>NZ_QULM01000009.1:1433-3147 GCF_003482105.1 Coprococcus sp. OM04-5BH | reverse complement strand
TTCCAATACTTCAAAGCAATCATCCTAACCTCTAAGGATAAGTCTTCGACCTATTAGTACTTCTCAGCTGAGTGCGTTACCGCACTTACACCCGAAGCCTATCAACCTTGTAGTCTTCAAGGGGTCTTATTCCGAAGAAGGGATATCTAATCTTGAGGGGGGCTTCACGCTTAGATGCCTTCAGCGTTTATCCCTGCCGAACTTGGCTACTCTGCCATGCTGTTGGTACAACAACAGATACACCAGCGGTTCGTCCATCCCGGTCCTCTCGTACTAAGGACAGCTCCTCTCAAATATCCTACGCCCACGCCGGATAGGGACCGAACTGTCTCACGACGTTCTGAACCCAGCTCGCGTACCGCTTTAATGGGCGAACAGCCCAACCCTTGGAACCTGCTACAGCTCCAGGATGCGATGAGCCGACATCGAGGTGCCAAACCACTCCGTCGATGTGAACTCTTGGGAGTGATAAGCCTGTTATCCCCAGGGTAGCTTTTATCCGTTGAGCGATGGCAATCCCACTTTATACCACCGGATCACTAAGTCCTACTTTCGTACCTGCTCCACCCGTCGGTGTCGCAGTCAAGCTCCCTTCTGCCTTTGCACTCTTCGAACGGTTTCCAACCGTTCTGAGGGAACCTTTGAGCGCCTCCGATACTCTTTCGGAGGCGACCGCCCCAGTCAAACTCCCCGTCAGACATTGTCCCCCGGCCGGTTTACGGCCGCAGGTTAGAAACCCAGTACTGTAAGGGTGGTATCCCAAGGTCAGCTCCATGACAACTGGCGTCATCATTTCCTAGCTTCCCACCTATCCTGTACAGACAGTACCGAATCCCAGTATCAAACTGGAGTAAAGCTCCATGGGGTCTTTCCGTCCTGGCGCAGGTAACCAGCATCTTCACTGGTATTTCAATTTCACCGGGTGTGTTGTTGAGACAGTGCCCAAATCATTACGCCTTTCGTGCGGGTCGGAACTTACCCGACAAGGAATTTCGCTACCTTAGGACCGTTATAGTTACGGCCGCCGTTTACTGGGGCTTAAATTCAAACCTTCGCTTGCGCTAAGCTCTCCTCTTAACCTTCCAGCACCGGGCAGGCGTCAGCCCATATACCTCACCTTTCGGTTTTGCATAGACCTGTGTTTTTGCTAAACAGTTGCTTGGGCCATTTCTCTGCGGCCACATCTCTGTGGCACTCCTTCTCCCGAAGTTACGGAGTCATTTTGCCGAGTTCCTTAACAACACTTCTCCCGCCGGCCTTAGGATTCTCTCCTCATCCACCTGTGTCGGTTTACGGTACGGGCACATATAAAACAATAGCGGCTTTTCTTGGCAGCTAGCTCACCAGCTTCTCTACTCTAGTTCGATCCACATCACGTATTCTCCTTAAGTGACGGATTTGCCTGTCACTCGGATACCTCGCTTGTACCGGCTTTTCCATTTCCGGCTCTGGCTTTCTCTCTGCGTCCCCACAGTTCTGTTTATATGCGGTACAGGAATTTCAACCTGTTATCCATCGACTACGACTTTCGTCCTCGCCTTAGGCCCCGACTTACCCAGGGAAGATCAGCTTTACCCTGGAAACCTTAGATATTCGGCCTTTAAGATTCTCACTTAAATCTCGCTACTCATTCCGGCATTCTCTCTTCTTACAGATCCACTGCTCTTTTCAGTACAGCTTCGTCTCTGTAACAATGCTCCTCTACCAATGTATT
>NZ_QULM01000009.1:0-1423 GCF_003482105.1 Coprococcus sp. OM04-5BH | reverse complement strand
GATCCACTGCTCTTTTCAGTACAGCTTCGTCTCTGTAACAATGCTCCTCTACCAATGTATTTAATACATTCCATAGCTTCGGTGGTGTGTTTTAGCCCCGGACATTTTCGGCGCAGGACCTCTCGACTAGTGAGCTATTACGCACTCTTTGAATGTATGGCTGCTTCTGAGCCAACATCCTAGTTGTCTTCGAAATCCCACATCCTTTACCACTTAACACACACTTTGGGACCTTAGCTGATGGTCTGGGCTCTTTCCCTTTTGACTACCCAACTTATCTCGTGCAGTCTGACTCCCGTACATCATCTACGCGGCATTCGGAGTTTGATAATCTTCGGTAAGCTTTGACGCCCCCTAGGATATTCAGTGCTCTACCTCCGCAAGACTAATACGAGGCTAGCCCTAAAGCTATTTCGAGGAGAACCAGCTATCTCCGGGTTCGATTGGAATTTCTCCCCTACCCACACCTCATCGCCACCCTTTTCAACGGATGTGCGTTCGGTCCTCCATTGCCTTTTACGGCAACTTCAACCTGGACATGGGTAGATCACCCGGTTTCGGGTCTTCTTCTACTGACTAGACGTGCTGTTAACACTTGCTTTCACTTCGGCTCCGTACCTTAAGTACTTAACCTTGCCAGTAAAAGAAACTCGCCGGACCGTTCTACAAAAAGTACGCGGTTCTACCTAAAATGTAGTTCCGCAGCTTGTAAACACAGGGTTTCAGGTTCTCTTTCACTCCCCTCCCGGGGTTCTTTTCACCTTTCCTTCACAGTACTATGCTCTATCGGTCACTGAGTAGTATTTAGCCTTGGAGGGTGGTCCCTCCGCCTTCCCACAAGGTTTCTCGTGTCTCGTGGTACTCCGGATACTGCTAGGCGTGTTCATGATTCGTGTACGAGGCTTTCACTCTCTATGGCGGGACTTCCCAGACCCTTCTACTACCATTCACACTGCCATATCGCAGTCCATACCCCGGAATGCACGCACTCCGGTTTGGGCTCTTCCGCGTTCGCTCGCCGCTACTTACGGAATCGATGTTTCTTTCTCTTCCTCTCCCTACTTAGATGTTTCAGTTCAGGAGGTTCCCGACATATACCTATGTATTCAGTATATGACGACTGAGGTTTGCTCAGCCAGGTTTCCCCATTCAGAAATCTGCGGTTCATCGGATATTTGCTCCTTGCCGCAGCTTATCGCAGCTTATCACGTCTTTCATCGGCTCTCAGTGCCAAGGCATCCACCCTGCGCTCTTTGTAACTTAACCTTCTCAATATACGTAGCTCATATATTGATGGTTCTTCAAATTGCTTTGTTTTGTTATCAGATTTTTCATCTGATCCCTTTGGATATTAGATGTCTTGTTAATTATTAATGGCTTATTAATAATCTCATTTTCTATCTGTATGAAATTCTCAAAGAAC
>NZ_QULM01000008.1 GCF_003482105.1 Coprococcus sp. OM04-5BH | reverse complement strand
TCATCACCTCGGAAGATAACAGATTCCTTCTTATCACGCTTGATTTTGCCTTGTTTAATAAGTTCTTCTTTTTCAGCACGGATACGCTCAAGAAGAACAGAAGCTGGCTCATCATTTGGGTCTTGAGGTACAAGTTTACCACGAATGGCGAGGTCAAGGATTTTTGATTTAGTTAATTTAATTGTCTCTTGTAAAGTCCTTTTTTCTTGTTGAATAATTTCAACAAAATGAAGGAGCTCTTTTATTTTTTCTACAGTTCGTGTTTGCTGTGCTTTAGGTGGAACCGGAAAAAAAAGGCTGTCAAACTTGCTTTTGTTTAGAATAGGAAGCGTTGTTGCTGATGAATTTGTCCATATCTGTCGTTGTTCAAATGCTGAACACATACAAAAATATGTATATTCAGGTAGGATAAATGTATTAGGTAAGATGGCATTTATTTGTTGATTACAAATACCAGAATTCCTAATGTATCCGGTTTTTCCGATAGTTGCGCCAATGCACGTTACTAAAACTGAATAAACGGGAAGAATTCTACCGTTCTTATATCCCTTTTCAGAAACAGTATCTTCTGAAAAACACACATCAAACCCAGCATCCAAATCGGTTGGTTTATAAAATGGATATTCATCGCCATATAAAGAAACGTCTTTTGTAGACGGTGTATTTCCTGTTATTGTAGAAAATAAATTACCTAGTCTTGCCCATTCCCACCCCTCCGGCAGCTCAAATGGTATCTCATCTTCAATACATTTCACAGTCCCATCCTGAAACTTCTCATAATGCAAATTATTGACACAATCGGTGAGTTTTTGATGCATGAAATAAAAAAGTGGAGCCCACGCATGAAACTCCACCGGCTACGGGCATCGCAAGTTTCCGTAGCACAACCATATGTACAGTAGCATCATTTAATTTATAAGTCAATGAACTGTTACTATAGACATAAGATAATTATATTTTCCGATATCTGCTAATCTTATCCCAGTTAGTAGGAAAACCCATATTGTCAAGCAACTGTTCCTCTGTAAGGTGAGGACACTGCATAAGAACAGTTTTTATAAGCTTTGAAAGAGCAGATTTGAACTGTTTGAATTCGTCACTGTCTATCAGATAGCGTAGGGCAATAACCACAGCAAATAAATCCTGTTTACCACATGCATAATGATTATTGATAGTTGGTATGTTTAGTTTTTTATGTAAGAGAGTGTCTGGTATATTCTCGTTAATTTTAAATGAAAAGAGACGTTCGCCATGAGCGCACACATTCCTACAGCGTGAAAGAACACTGATAAACTGATGCAACTCGCGTTCAGTAATATTGTTAAATTTTTGACTGATTTTATATTGTACATCATTGGTGATGTATTGGTACATTTTAGATACCTGCCCAAATGTAAATGCGTTCATAGCCACCCATAAAGGTATATTTCCGTAAGTGTGGGCATGATGCGCAATATATGTATACCTGCTTGGTAATGCAATTGCTTTTTTCATAGAGTTGACCAGTCGGCTGACATTGGAATAATTCCTTTTAGTCAATGCGTAGTTGTGAATATTAAGATATTCAGTGTCTTGCTCTCCATGTTTTTCACAAAAATAGTATGAGAGCAGAGATTTGATATGTCTCTCGACATGTAAGATATATTTTAGAAAAAGAGAACGGAGCTCTTCATCAAAATAGTAGAAAGCAACTAATTCGTCAAATGTTACTCCATACTTATATTTTTGTGATGGTGTGTGCTTGAAGAGTTGTTTATATCCACCAATAAGAGAGTAGTAGCTGAGCTTTTCTAAAGTTATAGTGGCTGATGTAATATCAGGAACAATAAGTCCTTTTTCATGTTGAAGTTTATTTAATTGTTGTTCATATGTGAAGAATGTCTTAAGCATATAGTGGCGCCTTTCTAAAAAGGGTATAAAAAAAGTGGAGCCCACGCATGGAACTCCACCGGCCACGCGCCTCGCAAGCTACGTAGCACAACCACTATGAGAACTATACCATTGATATTTAGAGATGTCAAATGATATTTTACTAGTGGTATTAATAGTTTATGCGTTTCTATGTGTAATATTCTTATTTTTGTTCTTGCGTCCATAATATCTGGAGGAATAGGGCTTGCTATCTGAAATGTATATATATTATAACACACAGCGAACAGATGTTCTGCCTTTTTTTCCACATTGAATCCAAAAAAGTTTTATGGTAGAATAAGGAACGATAGCGCAAAGAAAAGATATGATTTATCAGGGGAGTTTTATAGAAAGTGTGCATTAAAGCATTTATTAAATAACAATAACGGCACAAAGCCGCATAAACAGGAGGTTTTGAAATACGATGGAAAATTACAAGAAGGAATTTATTGAATTTATGATTGACTGTAACGTACTTAAGTTTGGAGACTTTGTTACAAAGAGTGGAAGAAAGACACCTTTCTTTGTAAACACAGGCTTCTACAGAACAGGTGCACAGTTAAAGAGACTTGGTGAGTATTATGCAGAGGCTATCAACACAGAGTTTGGCCTTGATTTTGACGTATTATTTGGACCTGCATACAAAGGAATACCTCTTACAGTTGCCACAACCATGTCTATTGCAGAGATGTTTGATGAGGACATTAAGTACTGCTCAAACAGAAAAGAAGTAAAGGATCATGGCGATAAGGGAATACTTCTCGGAAGCCATATAAGTGATGGCGACAAGGTTGTTATCATAGAGGATGTTACGACAGCAGGTACATCAATAGAGGAGACACTCCCTATCATCAAGGCTCAGGGAGATGTTGATGTTATCGGTCTTTGCGTTTCAGTAGACAGAATGGAACGCGGACAGGGGAAGAAGGGCGCTCTTGCCGAGATCGAGGAGAAGTACGGAATAAAGACAACAGCTATCGTAACTATGGCAGAGGTTGTAGAACATCTTTACAACAGAGAGTACAAGGGAAGAGTTATTATTGACGACACTCTTAAGGCTGCTATTGACGCTTATTACGATCAGTATGGAGTAAAGTAATATAACTTATGAGCGAGGACAGACATAAAGAAACATTGACGAAGCCAACAGCGACGGAAACATTAGAAACACAGGTAACGTCGAAATGTTCGGAAACATCGGATCAGGACTTTGACAGCCTGCTTAAGGAGGCACTTGCCATTGCCGAGGAGTATGCGGGTGGTGATAAATCCACGGAGCCTGAAAAAACTGTGGAAGATAGTACACCGGCAGAAATTCAAGACAGTGTAGATGGGGAAGATGAAGCAGAAAAGGTTTCTGACATAAGGCGTAATATATATGTGGTGAAGGATGATACGTCAAAGGATAAGGTTCATAGCAATGACTATGAAAGCTTACAGGTTCCAGGAATGACCAAAGGGAAGATGAACAGGCGTGTCACACATGAAAGAATCAATGGTAAAGATAATTCGGAAGGTAAAATGGATGGCACGGGACATTCAAAAGGAAGAACATCCCATCCGCTGCTTGCAGGAGTTCCATTTAACGCATCAATATTTTTTGTGCTTATTGTTATATATTTTGAGGTCTTGTTCCATATCAACAGATTTGGGGCAGATGACGGATATCTCCTTAATATAATTTTATTTGCAATTATAGTGGGATGTGTGTGCAGTGTATTTGTACAACTGTTCTCACCTAAGGTGAATTATATTATTGCTATAGTCATAACCTTGGTGCTGACGGTATTTTACCTTGCACACCTTATATATAATTCGGTATTTAACAATTATCTGTCCATAGTGGGAACCATACAGTATGGAAACCAGGCTGCAGACAATACTGCCACTGTGGCAGAGAATATAGGCGGCAACTGGCTCATGGTTTTGCTGTTCCTTGTTCCGCTTCTTGTGGTGGTGCTGTTGTCAAGGAAGATATGTGATTACAGACGTAATCATATTGCTGAGACGGTTGTTCTTGTACTGGGCATTGTGGCACTTCATTTTATTACAGTGCTGGCACTGGTGTTGCAGAACGACGGCCTGTACAATCCGTATCAGGTTTATAAGGAATTTACTTCGGTTGATATGGCGGTGGAGGAGCTTGGTGCCTGTGAGTCATTTGTTCTTGATGTAAGAGAAGCGTTCAGGAGGAATGGTGATAATGGTGAGTCGGTGTCCTTTGTGAAGACCGGTGAGCTTCCGACAGCAGTTGCCGGGGATGACCAGACTTCCGGTGATGGCAGTGGTAATGATATCGGAGCAGGCGCTCAGAGTACAGGAAATGAATACAGTGGCAGTCAGGCAGAGGCTGTGACAGAAGAAGCGGTTACTGTTGATGTATCACCTAATGTCATGGACATAGATCTTGCGGCAATAGGAGAAGCCTCAGGAAGTGATACCATAGCCTCTATGTGTGACTATTTTAACAGCCTTACCCCTACAAATAAGAACAAATACACAGGTGTGTTTGAGGGCTTTAACCTTATATGGATAACCTGTGAGGGATTTTCGGGATACCTTCTTGAGGAGGAAGAATATTTTCCTACCATAAGCTATATGGCAGAGAACGGCTTTGTATTTGAGAATTACTATCAGCCTTTGTGGTACGGTTCAACCCTTGGAGGGGAATATGCGAATCTCCTGGGAATGATGCCTAATGATGGAGGATATCTCAATATGACCTATGCGGGAAGTCATGGCAATGACCTGTATTTCTCCATTGCAAATCAGTTAAATCGACAGGGATACACAAGCATTGGCTATCATGATAACAGTTATGATTATTATGACAGGGATATTTCCCATCCTGTGTTAGGCTATGACTGGCGGGCAAATGGATCGGGGCTTGAGGCTCAAAAGCTGGAATCAGGGACTACACCATGGCCACAGTCGGATCTTATAATGGTGCAGGATACCTTTGATGAATATAAGGATGAGACACCGTTTAATGTGTATTACCTGACTGTATCGGGACATATTGTATATACCTTTGACGGAAATTATATGGCATATAAGAATAAAGCACTGGTGGAAGAGCTTGACTGCTCTGAGACCATGAAAGCGTATATTGCCAGTGAGTATGAGACAGAACTGGCACTTTCGGAGCTTATAAAGGATCTTAAGGCAGCAGGGCTGTATGAGAATACAGTGATAGTCCTGGCGGGAGATCATGTTCCTTATGACTGTATGGATGTACTTTCGGAGCTCGCCGGAAAAAATCTTACGGATAATTTCGAGGAATACAGAAGTAAGCTTATCATATTCTCAGGAGCTATGGAGACTCCGGTTAAGGTAGACAAGGTGTGCTCAAGTATAGATATACTTGCCACAGTTTCCAATCTTATGGGACTTGACTATGATTCAAGGCTGCTGATCGGTCAGGATATCCTGTCGGATTCGCCGGGCATAGTGTATTTCCCGGACAGAAGCTATATCACGGATAACTACATATACAATTCATCAACGAATGAGGTCACGGTGAAGAGCGGTGCCGTACCATCAGATGATGAGCTTGAGAACATGAATGCCTACGTGGCAAATAAATTCACTGCTGCCAAGGGGATATGTGAAAATGATTTCTGGCGTTATGTGGATGAGTACTATTCTCAAAAATAATAAGAAAATACATATATTCAACGGATTTAATGAGATTTTATATTATTAAGTTCCGTTTATGTAGTTGAAACTAACTTTAATATGATATAAAATAATGTGCGGATCGGCTTAATGACTGATCCGCACATTGCTTGTAAGGATGTCTGAGACATCCTTACGCCGCAGCAACCCCTTGCCGCAGGAAATTTCAAATGGTTGCTGCTCCAATTTTTTTTATACTGATGGAGCATATGGTTACATTGCATGACAGCCCGCAGGATTTGGCAGGTCGGAGTGATAATGGACTGATGTTCAAAAGAAAGAGAGTTTGTGAAAATGAAGATAGGTAGAAATGATCCATGCTGGTGTGGAAGCGGAAAGAAGTATAAGTCATGTCATCTTGCATTTGATGATAAGCTTGAGTCCTTAAAGAACAGAGGAATGGTGATTCCAACAAGAAAGATGATAAAGACTCCGGAGCAGATAGAGGGCATAAGAGAGGCGTCAAAGGTCAATACAGATGTACTTGATTTTATAACACCATTTGTTGTGGAGGGAGTATCTACAGGAGAGCTTGACAGAAGGATATATGAATATACAAAATCCATAGATGCAATACCAGCCTGCCTTGGCTATATGGGTTATCCTAAGAGTGTATGTATATCTATAAATGATGTGGTATGTCACGGTATTCCAAGTGATGACACAATACTTAAGGATGGAGACATTGTAAATATTGACTGTACAACAAAGTACAAGGGTTATTACGGAGATTCATCAAGAATGTTTATGATAGGTGATGTGGATCCTGTATGGCAGAAGCTTGTAACAGATACCAAGCAGGCGCTTGATATAGGCGTAGAGGTCTGCAAGGAGCCCTGGGTCACTATCGGGGATATAGGCTATGCCATCAATACATTTGCAACTAAGCAGGGATACCAGGTTGTAAGAGAGATCGGTGGTCATGGTGTAGGTCTTGAGATCCATGAGGATCCATATGTTTCTCATGTGGGCAGGCCGGGCACAGACTGTGTTCTTGCACCGGGAATGGTATTCACCATTGAGCCTATGATAAATCTTGGAACCCATGAGGTATATCAGGACGCTGATGACGGCTGGACAATATACACAGATGATGGACAGCCATCAGCCCAGTGGGAGTACACTCTGGTTATGACAGATCATGGTGTAGAGATCCTGGCACACTAAAATAGAAGAGTGTATATATCAAAAAATATTTATATACTGAAATAGTATTTATAATGTAAAAAGCCATGCATGGGAGGCTGGTATAAAACCTTTAATCAAAGGAACTATATCAGGAACCTATGTATGGCTTTTTTATCATTGTTTTTTGTCCTGTCATTTATATAGGACGGTACATGCTGATAAAACCGTCCGTAACCTATATAAATTAAGTACTGAAAGTGTTCTACTTTGTAAGTACCGTCAGAAGCCTATTGCTTCTTGCAACGAATCTGGTCATTGCCTCAGGCGCCAATGGTCTGTTGGCAAGAACCGCAAGATCGTATAACTGGCAGCAGATGTCATCAGTATGCTCGCCGTCCTTGTTGTCAAGTACATACTTGACAAGATCATTGTTAGAGTTAAGAACCAGGGTCTCACCCTTTCCACCGAACATGTCAGCGTCAAAATTCATTCCTGCCATTCCGTACATCTTCATCATTTCCTGCATTCTTCTTGATTCCTCGGACAGGGTAATGAGAGATGAGATGTCAGGGTTCTTTAAGGACTCGACCTTAATAGTGATATTTTCAACACCCAGAGCTTTCTTGAAGGTCTCTGTAAGAGAGTCCGTATATTCTTTGACTGTCTCCTCTGACAGTTCTTCACCTACGAAGTTATCCGTAAGGTCAGCGTCAATACGGTAGAAGTGGACGTTTTCGTTCTTCTGCTCAAGTAAAGTGATAAACGGACTGTCTATGGTCTGATCCATGTACAGGGCGTCCATTTCCTCATTCTTAAACATGTTAATGTACTGTGACTGGGCAACAGGGTCTGTAACATAGAAGACCTTGTTCTCGTACTTTTCCTTGCCGGCTTCAAGGTAATCCTTAAGGGTAGTGTACTCGCCCTTGAGGTTCTTGAATATAACGGCGTCCTTCATCTTCTCAAGGAACTTCTCATCCTTAAGACATCCAAACTTGATAAATGGATTGATGTCATCCCAGTACTTCTCATAATCCTCTTTGTGAACCTTGTACATACCGGTGAGCTTGTCTGCAACCTTCTTTGTAATGTAGTCTGAGATCTTCTTTACGAAGCCATCGTTCTGAAGAGCACTTCTTGACACATTAAGCGGAAGGTCAGGACAGTCGATACAGCCCTTAAGCAGCATAAGGAACTCAGGGATTACTTCCTTGATGTTATCTGCTACGAATACCTGGTTGTTGTAGAGCTTTATTGTGCCCTCCAGCTTGTCATACTGGGTATTGATCTTAGGGAAGTATAATATACCCTTAAGGTTAAATGGATAATCCATGTTCAGGTGGATCCAGAACAGTGGCTCCTTGTAATCATGGAATACCTTTCTGTAGAATTCCTTGTACTCCTCATCTGTACAGTCATTTGGGTGCTTTGCCCATAATGGGGTAGTGGTGTTAAGAGGCTTAGGTCCTTCAGGCTCCTTCTTTTCTTCCTCTTTCTTATCAGCAGCGTCCGCAGTCTTTTCGGCGCCATCCCCTGCTTCGGCAGCGTCGGACTTCTCTGCGTCATTATTCTCCTCTGTGTCTACTTCCTTAGCGTCCACATCAACAGTGGCAGTCTTTGCGTCCTCCACAGGTGTATCGGCATTTGTGAAGTAGATCTCAACAGGCATGAATGAACAGTACTTCTCAATAACTTCCTTTATACGATATTCATTTGCAAATTCCGTGCTGTCCTCATTCAGGTAAAGGGTGATGACAGTACCACGGTCAGACTTCATGCTCTTCTTCATCTTGTAGTCGGTGCCGTTCTCGCACTCCCAGAATACAGCGTCCTCATCCTCCTTGTATGAACGGGTCTCGATAGTAACCTTGTCGGCAACCATGAAAGCGGAATAGAAGCCTAAACCGAAGTGACCGATGATCTGTTCCTCGGTAGCCTTGTCCTTATACTGTTCGAGAAATGCAGAAGCACCTGAGAATGCGATCTCATTTATGTACTTGTCAACCTCTTCCTCGGTCATACCGATACCATTATCGATAAACTGTATGGTCTTGTCTGTAGGACTGACGATAACGTCTATTCTGAAAGGCTTTCCATCCTCTTCATATTCACCCATGAGAGACAGCTTCTTAAGTTTTGTTACGGCGTCACAGCCGTTTGAGATCAATTCCCTGACAAATATATCATGGTCTGAATAGAGCCATTTCTTAATGACAGGAAATATGTTTTCACTGTTGATCGATAAACTTCCTTTTTTCATAATAAAATACATCTCCTTCTTATATGTAACTCTGTAAAAGCAGTAAGTTTCATTGAAATATTAACTTTCTACATCATATTAGGATAATAAAATCAGAATGTCAAGAAAAAATTAGCACTCATTTCGAATGAGTGCTAATAAAGCTTTTTATATTTTCCTACCTTTCTTCAAATGTAATCTCGTTTTTTGAAAGAAAAGCCTTCACATTCTGATCCCACAGGTGCTCCAGCTCCTTTGAAAGAGAGAAGGTTTTAAGGGAGGTGATGGTGGTGACGATTATCTCGTTTCCATCGTAGAGTATGTTCATGGCGAGATTGGCCACGTCGTCGGGATTCATATGGAGATTGTTGTTTTCTATTATGTGCTTTATGTCTCTGTCTCTGGCGATAAGGACTATCTTAAAGCCAAGGGGCAGCTTGCTTCCCTTTATTACATTAAAGATATTTCCCTTTTGGGCTGACCATGGAATGTACATGTCAGAGGGGAGAGCTTCAAGCTCTTCATCTGTGAAAAATTCCCTGTTGATCCTGCCGCTTATGTGATAGGAAACATCACTTTTAATACTTGCCTCCACCAGCAGGAGAGGATCAAAGGTCTTATCTATAAGAAGCTTATGGACAAATATTTTTAAGTCTGATATACGGATATTTAACATGAATTATGTAAACCTCACTTAAATTTCATAAAAGCTTAAAGCTTGCAGTGTGACACAATGGTACGAAGGTGTCTCCTTGAGCCATTTTCATGAACAACTTTTTCGCAAGTTGTAATCACTTACTGTCAAGTATAACAATTTTCAGATGAAATTTACAGTGCCAATATGAGAAATGTGAAACATAATGGTCAATTTTTATGCAAAACAGGAAACTTATTGGACTCTTTCCGGTTGACAAAAGAAACAGCAAATTTTATACTGAAGTGTAAATGTGCCGTAGTGCACTGTTTTCTAAGGCAAAAATCAAATGACTGATATTTGGCAGAAAGGATCAGGCTATGAAAATATTTAATACACTTACAAGAAGTAAGCAGGAATTTGTTCCTATAAATGAAGGCAAGGTCGGTATATATGTGTGCGGACCTACGGTTTACGATTACATCCACATAGGAAACGCAAGACCTATGATCGTATTTGATACCCTCAGAAGATATCTGTTATACAAGGGCTATGATGTAAATTATGTGTCAAATTTCACTGATGTTGACGACAAGATCATTAAGCGTGCAAATGAACTTGGGGTTGAATCCGCAGTTGTATCAGAGAAGTACATTGCCGAGTGTAAGAAGGATATGGAGGGACTTAATGTAATGCCTGCCACAACCCATCCACAGGCAACAAAGGAGATACCTGACATGATCGAGATGATCAAGGTACTCATAGAAAAGGGACACGCTTACGAGAAGAACGGCACAGTTTATTTCAGAACAAGAAGCTTTGATGGATATGGAAAATTATCCCATAAGAATATAGATGACCTTGAGTCAGGACACAGAGCAGAGAACCATCAGCTTAAGGTGTCGGGAGAGGACGAGAAGGAGGATCCGCTTGACTTCGTTCTCTGGAAGCCTAAGAAAGAAGGCGAGCCATCATGGCCGTCACCATGGGGAGACGGAAGACCGGGATGGCACCTTGAATGTTCGGTAATGTCCAAGAAGTACATCGGCGACGTTATTGATATCCATGCCGGCGGCGAGGATCTTATATTCCCTCACCACGAGAATGAGATCGCCCAGAGTGAAGCTGCAAATGACACAGAATTTGCCAGATATTGGATGCACAACGGCTTCCTTAAGATAAACAATGAGAAGATGAGTAAGTCACTGGGCAACTTTTTCACAGTAAGAGAGATCTCAGAGAAGTACCCATTACAGGTAATAAGATTTTTCATGCTGTCAGCTCACTACAGAAGTCCGCTTAACTTCTCTGCAGATCTTGTTGAGGCATCAAAGAACGGACTTGAGAGAATACTCACAGCAGTAGAAAAGCTTAAGGAGCTTAAACCTGCAAATGAAGGAAATGACCCTGCAATAGAGGCAGAGCTTGAAAATTTCGTTAAGCGTTATGAGGCTGCCATGGATGATGACTTAAATACAGCGGATGCCATATCCGTAATATTTGAGCTTATTAAGTATACAAATATCAACGTGACAAATGACACACCAAAGGCAACTGTAGACAAGGCTCTTTCAACTGTGGAAAAGTTATGTGATGTGCTTGGAATAATCACAGAAAAGGAAGAGGAGCTTTTGGATTCAGATATAGAGGCTCTCATAAATGAGCGTCAGGCGGCAAGAAAGGCCAAGGATTTCGCTAAGGCAGATGAAATCAGAAACAAGCTTGCCGACATGGGAATCACACTCTTAGATACAAGAGAAGGTGTAAAATGGAAAAGAGCATAGACAGTTACTTTGAGTCGGTCCTGGGGGCAGTATACAGTGACCCTAAGGAATATTCACCCCTTTCTCTTGCCTATATAGGAGACAGTGTGTATGACCTGCTTATAAAGACTGTGCTTGTAACAAGAAACAACAAGCAGGCATTTAAGTATCATAAGGAAGCCAGCAGTTACGTTAAGGCTGAGACCCAGGCTATCTGTATAGATCATTTATTTAATGAGCTTACAGAGGAGGAGCAGGATATATACAAGCGGGGCAGAAACGCGAAATCCCATTCCACAGCCAAGAATGCGACTGTGGGACAGTACAGAAAGGCTACAGGCTTTGAAGCTCTTGTGGGATATCTGTACCTTAAGAAGGATTACGACAGACTTTTTGAACTGGTGAAGAAGGTCATGAACTATAAGGATTCATTGCAGTAACGCAGTATATACAGAAAACAGGAGAACCATTATATTATGGATAACAATGAAAAACAGACAAATGAAGAGGTGTTTGTCATAGAGGGACGTAATGCCGTTCTTGAGGCATACCGTTCAGGTAAAACCATCGACAAGCTGTATGTGCTTACCGGCTGTCAGGATGGAAGCATAAATTCTATCATAAGAGAGGCTAAGAAGGCAGATACCATAATCAATTATGTATCAAGGGACAAGCTCAATGCCATGTCAGAAACCGGCAAGCACCAGGGGGTTATCGCCCACGCTGCCGCATACAGATACAGCACCATTGATGATATATTTGACCTGGCAGCAAGCCGTGGTGAGGCACCGTTTATATTCGTGCTGGATGAGATAGAGGATCCCCATAATCTGGGAGCTATCATAAGAACAGCCAATCTTGCAGGTGCCCACGGTGTGGTAATACCTAAGCGTCGTGCTTCAGGTATCACAGCTACAGTGGTGAAGGCTTCCGCAGGAGCCATTAACTATACACCTGTAGTTAAGGTTACCAATATAGGCAAGACCATTGACGAGCTTAAGGACCGGGGAATGTGGTTCGCCTGTGCCGATATGAGCGGCGAGATAATGTATAAGTGTAATCTCACAGGCTCAATGGGCATCGTTGTAGGAAATGAGGGAAATGGCGTAAGCAGACTGGTTAAGGAGAAGTGCGACTATGTTGTATCAATTCCTATGAAGGGAGACATAGATTCGCTTAATGCTTCAGTGGCAGCCGGAGTGCTTGCTTACGAGGTGGTAAGACAGAGACTTAATGCTTAAGTGGAGGATGAAATGCCGCAGGTCTTACATGGATCACAGAATGAAAATTATATAGACAGATCTGATGAAGAGCTTATAGACATGATAAGACATAACACCGATGAAGGAGCCGTTGATTATCTCATCAACAAGTACACCGGAATGGTGAAGAAGGAGAGCCGTGCCCTTTATCTCATAGGCGGAGAGAGGGAAGATCTTATCCAGGAAGGGATGATCGGGCTTTATAAGGCTGTCAGGGATTACTCGGCAGATAAGGGAACCAGCTTTTTTACATTTGCCAATATGTGTGTAAGGCGGCAAATGCTTTCTGCCGTGAACATGTCAAACAGGAAGAAGCACCAGCCTCTAAACTCAGCCGTGTCATTTTACTCCGGCGGAGACGAAGAGGATGTAATGCTCATAGATACCCTGGAGGCTGATGAGCTTAGCAAACCGGAATCCCTTATGATGTACAGGTACAATATAGATGATATGAACAAGAAGATAGAGGGCAGGCTTTCTGTTTACGAGAAGAAGGTGCTTGCGGAATATCTCACCGGGGACTCCTATGATACAATCGCTGCAAGGCTTGGAAAACCGGAAAAGTCTATTGATAATGCCATTCAGAGGATAAGAAAAAAGCTTGATCAGTAAATTTAGACAAAAAAAAAGCTACTAACGGGAGTCGAACCCGTGACCTCCACATTACCAATGTGGCGCTCTACCACCTGAGCTATAGTAGCTTTTATAAATACCAAGTGATAATATATAGTAAATATGACTTTTTGTCAACACAAAGAATGTAAATTATATTTATTTAAAATATATGATTAAAATTATATGGATACCATATAAGTAATTATAGGAGGAACTTACAGTGGCAGAAGAAGTAATGTCAAAGAATTTCATTGAACAGATTATCGAGAAGGATCTCGCAGAGGGAAAGGTAAAGAAGGTTGTAACACGTTTCCCACCTGAGCCAAACGGATACCTTCACATCGGTCATGCAAAATCAATACTTTTAAACTATGGTCTGGCAAAGGAATACGGCGGACAGTTTAATCTCAGATTTGATGACACAAACCCTACAAAGGAGAAGACAGAGTTCGTACAGTCGATCCTTGAGGATGTGAAGTGGCTTGGAGCTGATTTTGGAGACAGGGTATTCTTTGCTTCAAATTATTTTGATCAGATGTATGAAGCCGCTGTTAAGCTTATAAAGAAGGGCAAGGCATTTGTATGTGATCTGTCGGCAGATGAGATCCGTGAGTACAGGGGAACTCTTACAGAGCCCGGTAAGGAAAGTCCGTATAGAAACAGATCCATAGAAGAGAACCTTGAGCTTTTCGAGGGTATGAAGAATGGTGAGTATCCTGACGGAAGCAAGGTATTAAGAGCCAAGATCGATATGGCGTCACCTAACATCAACATGCGTGACCCTGTTATCTACAGAGTTGCAAGAATGACTCACCACAATACCGGTGATAAATGGTGCATTTACCCTATGTACGATTTCGCTCATCCTATTGAGGATGCTATTGAGGGAGTATCACATTCAATCTGTACATTGGAGTTTGAGGATCACAGACCTCTTTATGACTGGGTTGTAAGGGAGCTTGAGTACGAGAATCCACCAAAGCAGATCGAATTTGCCAAGTTATACCTTACAAATGTTATAACAGGTAAGAGATACATCAAGAAGCTCGTTGAGGACGGAATTGTTGATGGATGGGATGATCCAAGACTTGTGTCCATCGCAGCCTTAAGAAGAAGAGGCTTTACAGCCGATTCAATAAAGAAGTTCATGGAGCTTGTGGGAATTTCAAAGAGTAACAGTTCAGTTGACTACGCAATGCTTGAGTACTGTGTAAGAGACGATCTTAAGCTTAAGGCAAACAGATACATGGCTGTAGTAGATCCTATCAAGCTTGTTATAGATAACTATCCTGAGGATCAGGTTGAAATGCTTGATTCAGCAAATAACCAGGAGAATGAGGCAGCGGGTGTAAGACAGATACCATTTTCAAAGTATCTCTACATTGAGCGTGACGATTTCATGGAGGAGCCTCCAAAGAAGTATTTCAGACTGTTCCCTGGAAACGAGGTCCGTCTCATGAATGCATACTTTGTTACATGTACAAGCTGTGAGAAGGATGAAAACGGAAATGTCACAACAGTACACTGTACCTATGATCCGGAGACGAAGAGTGGCTCAGGCTTCAATGCCCGTAAGGTAAAGGGTACTATCCACTGGGTATCAGCAGAGTCGGCTATAGACGCAGAGGTAAGACTTTACGAGAATATCGTAGATGAAGAGAAGGGTAAGCTCAACGAGGATGGTTCATTGAACCTTAACCCTAATTCACTGGTTGTTAAGCAGGGATGTAAGCTTGAGAAGACATTTGCAGAGGCTAAGCCTGGTGAAGCCTTCCAGTTTGTAAGAAACGGCTTCTTCTGTCTTGACTCTAAGGATTCAACTTCTGATCATCCTGTATACAACAGGATTGTTTCCCTTAAGAGCTCATACAAGCCGGGAAAATAATAAAAACATGGAGTGAAAACCGATCGGTACAATACAATTAGACCGAAGTCATCTTCGGATGAGAGATCCTGAAATAAAATAAAAAAGATTATGGAAAACGTGATTGCTTAATAGCTTTTGTGGTTTTCCATAATCTTTTTTTGTTATGGCAATGAGTTAAGTGGAATATGCCTGCGTGCTTTGCCGCTGTTATGGCAGCGGACCAAATGTTCTTTGCCGCTTTTAGTTATCGATAATGGTGTGGGCTGTTTTTATGATCCCTCTCGGCAGGGCGTCCTTGGAGTTCTTCCAGGGATCATTTTTGTATCTGTAGTCAAACTTATCTATGAACCAGCTTATGTCCTCGTTCACCCGTTCCATATTATCAAAGTAGACATTATTCAGTGCGTCTATAAAGGAAGTAAGGTTGTCACCCTTTAATTTGTCACTGCTTTTCTCGTAGAGAAGTCCGTAGTGGTATGTGCAGAAGCCCTTGCAGGATCTGAATTTCTCAGGAAAACCGGGGTCCTTTTTCCACATATGGAATATGGTGTCTATATATCTGTCAAACATCTGCTCCATGCGGTCACATATAAAGCAGGTGCTCTCAAGCTCCTTAATGTATTCCACAACAGGTGCTTCTGTCTGGCTTTTTCCGAAGAAGGAGCTTTTAGGGGCAGGACCCTTGGCTGCCAGCTCTTTCATTTCCTTTATGGTCTTGTCTGTGTGGGTCTTTAACATAAGTGCCAGTCCAAGACGGTTCTTCTGGGCATACAAAAGTCTTGTGTGATGAGGGCAGAAGCCCATCTTGTCTGTAAGCGCCCGGTTGTCATCCTCCATGTAGCTTGGCCCCATGGTATATTCGATTGCATTGTTCTCCAGTTCCCTGTTCATTGCACAGACAGGACATTCGCAGCCGCTGTCAAATGCGTCATTTACAGGTATGGTATAGATCTGTTCAGCCATATGGTATATTTCCCTTCTGATTTTTTTGCATTATATCATGAACTTCGTTCATGATCGCCATTCGCCGCTCCCGATGAATAAGCTGCGCTTATTCCCGCTCGCTAACGCTCATTATATCATATTATCCGGTATTTGCCATGAGAAAACCGGAAGAATGGTATGTTTCGGGAACAACAGAATTATTTGCCATGGAGGGTGCTGTGGCATATAATAAGCAGAGTAAGAGCATTAGAAAAATTGATGAGGAAACATTTATGGATACAAAAGAGTATAAAGACCGGGTTGAGATCACGGGTGTGAAGGATTTTGTGCTGTCCCAGACCATGGAGTGCGGGCAGTGCTTTAACTTCAGAAAAACAGATGAGGAAGAGTATGACATTATGGCATTTAAGAGACCTGTCCATGTTAAACAGGAGGAAGATAAGGTCATACTGTACAACACAGATATTGATACCTATGAGAAGGTTTGGAAGAACTACTTTGATATGGACAGGGACTACAGCGAGATAAAGAGGTGCGTGTGCCTGGCAGATGACAAGCTTGTGTGTGCGGTTGAACAGAAGCCGGGGATAAGGATATTGAACCAGGATTTTTTTGAGACCCTGATCTCATTTATAATATCCCAGAACAAACAGATAACCCAGATAAAGCAGATAGTGAAAAATATTTCGCATAATTTCGGAGAACCGGTCATAGGATATAATGGTGAGACATTTTACACATTTCCGGATCCGGAGGTCTTAAATGAGGTGAGCGAGGAGGCCTTAAGGGAGTGTAAAATGGGATTTCGTGCGCCATACATAAAGAATGCATGTAAGGCATATACAGACGGATGTCTGGATGAAGTTATCTTACGAACTGCTCCAATAGATGAGGCAAGGCAGGTGTTAATGCAGATTAAAGGTGTAGGTGAAAAGGTGGCAAATTGCGTGCTGTTGTTCGGACTTGGAAGACGTGAAGCATTTCCTGTGGACGTGTGGATGAAACGGATCTGCGAGCAGATGTACTTTGAAGGAAAGGATACTAAGAAGAGCGTCATAGAGGAATTTGCAGTGAAGAGATTTGGCGAATATGGAGGCTACGCACAGCAGTATCTGTTCGATTATGCGAGAAATAACCTTAACCTTTAATATTTATTCTTTTTTTAGAATTAGGGGGTTGATTTTTTTCTGAAAATGAATACAATAATAATTGTGTTAGCACTCAAGCTTTGTGAGTGCTAAAAGTAAGAGCGAAAAAATGTTTTAGGAGGAATATAAATCATGAAGTTAAAACCACTTGGAGACAGAGTAGTATTAAAGCAGGCAGAAGTTGAAGAGACAACTAAGTCAGGAATCATACTTCCTGGCCAGGCAAAGGAAAAGCCACAGTATGCAGAAGTTATAGAAGTAGGTCCTGGTGCAGTAGTTGACGGCAAGCTTGTACCAATGGAAGTTAAGGTTGGCGATAAGGTAATCTACCAGAAGTTCGCCGGATCAGAGATCAAGCTTGAGGATACGGAGTACATAGTTATCAAACAGGACGGAATTCTTGCAATAATTGAAGATTAATTTAAGAGTATTAAATTATCAGATTGAACAACATTGGAGGTAAAACAGAATGGCAAAGGAAATAAAGTATGGTGCTGAAGCAAGAAAGGCATTGGAAGCAGGAGTAAATCAGTTAGCAGATACAGTAAGAGTAACACTTGGACCTAAAGGAAGAAACGTAGTACTTTCAAAGTCTTACGGCTCACCGCTTATTACAAATGATGGTGTTACAATAGCAAAGGATATAGAGCTTGAGGATGCATTCGAGAATATGGGTGCACAGATCGTCAAGGAAGTTGCAACGAAGACAAATGATGTTGCAGGTGATGGTACAACAACAGCTACAGTTCTTGCACAGGCAATGATCAATGAAGGTATGAAGAACCTGGCAGCAGGAGCAAATCCTATCGTTCTCAGAAAGGGAATGAAGAAGGCATGTGACGCAGCGGTTGCTTCAATCTCAGAGATGAGCGAGAAGATCACAGGAAAAGAGCAGATCGCAAAGGTTGCGTCAATTTCAGCTGGTGATGAAGAAGTAGGTCAGATGGTTGCTGACGCTATGGAGAAGGTTTCAAATGATGGCGTTATCACAATCGAAGAGTCTAAGTCAATGAAGACAGAGCTGGATCTTGTAGAAGGTATGCAGTTTGACAGAGGTTATGTTTCAGCTTATCTTGCAACAGATATGGAGAAGATGGTTGCAGAGCTTGATAACCCATATATCCTTATTACAGATAAGAAGATTTCCAACGTACAGGATATTCTTCCGGTACTCGAACAGATTATGCAGAGTGGCGCAAAGCTGTTGATTATCGCAGAGGACGTCGAGGGCGAGGCTCTTACAACAATAATCCTCAACAAGTTAAGAGGAACATTCCAGGTATGTGCTGTTAAGGCTCCTGGTTATGGTGACAGAAGAAAAGAAATGCTCCAGGATATCGCAGTTCTTACAGGTGGCAAGGTTATCACAGAAGAGCTTGGATATGATCTTAAGGAAACACAGCTTACAGATCTTGGCCGTGCTAAGAGCGTTAAGGTTACAAAGGAAACAACAGTTATCGTAGATGGTTACGGTGCTAAGGAAGATATAACAGGCAGAGTAAATGTTATCAAGTCACAGCTTGAGGAGACAACTTCTGAATTTGACAAGGAGAAGCTTCAGGAAAGACTTGCCAAGCTTGCCGGTGGAGTTGCAGTTATCAGAGTCGGTGCTGCTACAGAGACAGAGATGAAGGAAGCTAAGCTTCGTATGGAAGACGCTTTGAATGCTACAAGAGCAGCAGTAGAGGAAGGTATCATCTCAGGTGGTGGATCAGCTTACATCCACGCAGCAAAGAAGGTTGCAGAGCTTGCTGATACCCTTGAGGGTGATGAGAAGACAGGTGCTAAGGTGGTTCTTAAGGCTATGGAAGCTCCGCTTTATCACATCGCTGCAAATGCAGGTCTTGAAGGCTCAGTTATCATCAACAAGGTAAGAGAGTCAGCAGCAGGTATCGGCTTCGACGCTTACAAGGAAGAGTATGTGAACATGATAGATGCAGGTATCATTGATCCTGTTAAGGTTACAAGAAGTGCATTACAGAATGCAACATCAGTTGCTTCAACACTCCTTACAACAGAGTCGGTTGTTGCTGATATCAAGGAAGACGCTCCGGCTATGCCAGCAGGTGGCATGGGTGGCGGAATGGGTATGATGTAATATCAGCCTGTCCCAGAACAGAAATTAATAAAAAAAATTACAGACCGGGTGGTTCGGGAATTTTCCTGCCGCCCGGTTTTTTGTTATGGCAACGAGTCAAGTGCGACATGCTTGCATTTGATGACCACTGATCAGCGGATAAAACTCGCAAAGTATGTTTTATCTCTGTTATGCCGATTATTTTTTTATATTTACAGTTTGATATGATATAATGAGCGTTAGCGAGCGGGAATAAGCGCAGCTTATTCATCGGGAGCGGCGAAGGGCGATCATGAACGAAGTTCATGATATAGTGAAAAAACATATAATATGTGTTAGAATAAACAGGGTGTATACAGGGAAAGGAAGTGTGGGTGCATGATAGAAGAAAAAATCATAAAACAGCTTATCAAAAAAAGCCTGGAGGCAAGAAATCGTGCATATGCTCCATATTCCGGCTACAAGGTTGGAGCTGCCGTATATACAGGTGACGGAAGCATGTACAGTGGCTGTAATATTGAGAATGCCACCTATGGAGCCACAAACTGTGCAGAAAGAACAGCCATATTCAAGGCGGTCAGTGAAGGGGAGCGGCTTATAAGAGCCATTGCCATAACAGGAGGATATGAGACAGGAGATGAATTGGAGTATGCTTATCCCTGCGGAATATGCAGACAGGTTATAAGTGAGTTCGCAGATGGAGATACTGTTATTATAGTGGCTGTATCAGAAGAGGATTACAGGGTGTATAAGGTGGAGGAATTACTGCCTGAGGCATTCGCCCTGAAAAGATAGAAATCAGAATAATAGTGTAAGGAGAAGAAAATTTGAAGGATATCAAGAGTTTAAAGAGTTATAAGATAGTGACTGAGAAGGAACTTCCTGAGGTAAACGGAACAGGATATATACTTGAGCATATTAAGACAAAGGCAAGAGTGCTTATAATTTCAAATGATGATGAGAATAAGGTGTTTAATATCGGTTTTAGGACCCCACCTTATGATGATTCCGGAATACCTCATATAATTGAACATTCGGTTTTGTGCGGCTCAAAGAAGTATCCGGTTAAGGATCCATTTGTAGAGCTGGCGAAGGGCTCCCTTAATACCTTCTTAAATGCCATGACCTACTCGGACAAGACTGTATATCCGGTGGCAAGCTGCAACACAACAGATTTTGAAAATCTCATGAAGGTATATCTTGATGCGGTATTTTATCCGAACATATATGAGAAGACAGAGATCATGAGACAGGAGGGCTGGCATTACGAACTGGATTCCGTTGACGGTGAGCTTAAATACAACGGCGTTGTGTTCAACGAGATGAAGGGTGTGTATTCATCTCCGGAACAGTTATTGAACAGACTGATCGAAGCGTCACTTCTTAAGGATACACCGTATGATAAGGATTCAGGCGGAGATCCTAAGTATATCCCTACCCTTACCCAGGAGAGATTTCTTGATTTCCATAGTAAGTATTATCATCCATCCAACAGCTACATTTATATATATGGTGACTGTGATATGGAGAAGGAGCTTGACTATATCGACAGAGAGTATCTGAGTCACTATGACTATAAATTTGTAGATTCAGAGATAGGTATACAGGAGCCGTATGACAGCATACAGGAGATCAATGCCAGATATTCTGTGGCAGATAACGAGGATATTTCAAGAAAGACATATATTGCCTACAACCATGTGGTTGGAAGAAGCGTTGACAAGAAGAAGATGACAGCTCTGTCAGTGCTTGAGTATGCCCTTATGGACGCACCGGGAGCACCTCTTAAGGAGGCACTTACAAATGCAGGTATATGTGAGGACAGCTTTTCTTCATTTGACAATGAGATAAGACAGGCAATATTTGCAATTATAATAAAAAATTCAGATCCGGATAAAAAGGATATATTTGTAAAGACCGTAGATGACACCATAGCAGAGCTCTGCGGAAGAAACGGCAAGGCACCGACCCTCAGCCACAAGTCCCTGGAGGCAGCTATAAATAACTTTGAGTTTAAGCACAAGGAAGGAAACTTCGGAAGATTTCCAAAGGGGCTTATGATGGGACTGGACGCCTTCGGCACATGGCTTTATGATGACGCAGAAGCCCTGAGCGTTTTTGAGATGAATGACGTGTACACTGAGCTTAAGAATGAGATAGATACAGGCTACTTCGAGGAACTGCTCTGGAATACACTGGGGGATAACAGCTTCGGAACCCTTATAGTATTAGAGCCTGAAAGAGGTCTTGCAAAGAAGATGGATGAGGATGAGAAGCGTGAGCTTGCTGAGAAGAAGGCGAGGTTTACCGAGGCAGAGCTTCAGGAGATTATCACATCCACAAAGGAGCTTAAGAGATACCAGGAGATACCATCCACAAGGGAAGAGCTTATGACAGTTCCTCTTCTTAATATTTCGGATATTGAGAAGAAGGCAAGAAAGCTTAAGAATGATGTTACTGATATAGACGGAGTTACCGCTGTATGCCATGATATATTCACAAATGGTATCGGATATCTTGAATTTATGTTTAAGACAGAGAGCCTTGATGTGTCATTATATCCATATGCAACACTGCTTGCAGATGTCTTCAAATATGTTGATACGGATAAGCACAGCTACGGAGATCTGGCTGATGAGATCGATTTCCACACAGGCGGTATAGCATTCCTTACAGGGATAGTTCCGAAGGTAGACAATTCGGCAGCTGTGTCATATTTTGCCATAAAGACAAAGGCACTTTATGAGAAGCTTGACACAGCCATCGACATAGTAAAGGAGATAATATTCGGCTCCAAGCTTGATGATAAGAAGCGTCTGAAGGAGATCATCGCAGAGGAGAAGGCGGGGCTTAATTCGGAACTTACATCTTCAGGACATCTGACCACAGCAACCCGTGCCATGAGCTATATATCAAAGTATTCAGCCTATAAGGATATGACAGAGGGCATAGGATATTATAATTTCCTTGTGGATCTTGACGAGCATTTTGATGAAAAGGCTGATGAGCTTATAGAAAAGTTTAAGGCTGTTCTTGCCGAGGTGTTAAAGAAGGACAGACTTATAATTTCGTATACAGGTGATAAGGACATAAGCTGCCTTAAGGACAGTATTACAGGCTTCATAGGAAGCATAAGCACTGAGCCTTCATGTAACAGGACAGGAGACATAGAGACCGAGGTAAGAAACGAGGGCTTTAAGACCGCCAGCCAGGTACAGTATGTGGCTCTTGCAGGAGATTTCAGTAAGGCGGGACTTACCTATACAGGCGCATTAAACGTATTGCAGGTGATATTCTCCTATGACTATCTCTGGATAAATGTAAGAGTAAAGGGTGGAGCTTACGGCAGCATGTGTTCATTTGGAAGATCGGGAATGAGCTACCTTACTTCCTACAGGGATCCTAACCTTATGAGCACCTATGAAATATACAAGGAAGCCTACAAATATGTGGAAAGCTTCGACGCTGACGAGAGAGACCTGACCAAGTATATAATAGGTGCTATTGCCAAGCTTGACGCACCTATGACTCCGGATTCAGAAGGAACCTTCAGCTTCATATGCTATATAGCAGGTCTGACAGACGAAATGCTGCAGAAGGAAAGAGATGAAGTCATTTCTGTTACAAATGAGAAGATAAGGGCACTTGCACCTTATGTTAAGGCTGTTACAGACAGCGGCATAATATGTGCCATCGGCGGTGAGGACAAGATCCAGGAGGCCGGAGAGAACTTCGGTAATATTGTTACAGACTGGAAGATAAAACGGTAAGAAATTATAATTATAAAATGAAAAGATGATCTGACCATCGTCTTAAGCAGCAATGGGAATTATGGTATGATGGTCAGAGGAGATCATAGAAAAGGTGAAACACAGAATATGGTAGATACAAATATGAAGAATTACAAGTCGGGATTCGTTGCTATAATAGGCAGACCAAATGTTGGGAAATCAACCCTTATGAACCAGCTTATAGGTCAGAAGATAGCCATAACCAGCAGCAAGGCACAGACCACAAGAAACAGGATACAGACAGTATATACCTGTGACAGGGGACAGATAGTGTTCCTTGATACTCCGGGTATAAACAGAGCCAAGAACAAGCTTGGAGAATATATGTTAAAGGTGGCAGAGGGAACCTTAAATGAGGTTGATCTTGTTATGTGGATAGTTGAAGCCACCACCTTTATCGGAGCCGGTGAGAGATATATCATAGATCAGCTCAAACGGGTGAAGACACCTATAATAGTTGTTATAAATAAGATAGACAAGGTGTCCGATGAGGATGTGTTCAAGGCTATAGACACCTATAAGAATGCCTGTGATTTCGCTGAGATCGTACCGGTGTCGGCACTTAACGGAAGCAATACAGATGAGCTTATAGATACATTGTTAAAATATCTTCCATACGGACCTCAGTACTATGATGAGGATACTATTACAGACCAGCCAGAGAGACAGATCGTGGCTGAACTCATAAGAGAGCAGGCATTAAGACAGCTTGACAAGGAGATCCCACACGGTATTGCCGTGGTGGTTGACTCCATGAAGGAGAGGACTGAGGGTGGTATCATAGATATTAATGCCACCATCATATGCGAAAGAGATTCCCATAAGGGGATAATAATAGGAAAACAGGGCTCGATGCTTAAGAAGATAGGAACCCATTCCCGTTACGGAATGGAGAGGCTTTTAGACGCAAAGGTCAATCTTAAGCTGTGGGTCAAGGTAAAGAAAGATTGGAGAGATACAGATACCCTTCTTAAGAACTTCGGGTATCATGCAGATGAATAATATATGAGGGATGAGGTTGTACTGCAGGGAATCGTTCTGGCCATGAGCCTTGTAGGTGAGTATGACAGGAGACTTGTGATACTTACCAAGGAGAGGGGCAGGATAACTGCATTTGCCAGAGGTGTAAGAAAATCGAATAATCAGCTGGTCTCCAAGACCCAGTTATTTGTCATGGGAGAATTTACCCTGTATGAGGGCAGGGATGCCTACACGCTTAAGAGTGTGGAAGCTAAGGAATATTTTCATGAGCTTACATACGACATGGAGAAGTACTGCTATGGTTCTTATTTCTGTGAGGTCATGTCATACTTCACAAGAGAGGGGGAGCGGAGCACAGATTATCTTAATCTGCTGTTTGTGAGTCTAAATGCTCTTAAGAAAGCCATGATCTCGCCAAAGCTCATAAGGGTCATATTCGAGATAAAAATGCTTGATGTGTTCGGACAGGGAATACAGAGCTATCACTGTCCCGTATGTGGAAATGAGCCCTCCGGCATATTCAGTGCAGAGGCAGGAGGTCTGGTGTGCATTCACTGTGCAGGAAGAACAATGCACAACATAGCTGTAAGTGACGCCTGTGTCTATACACTGAAATATATAAACGGACAGAAGTTTGGAACTCTCTATAATTTCACTGTGAAGGACGAGGTTCTTGAGGAGCTTGAGAACATCACAGCGAGGTTTTATGATGTCCACATAGGAAAGAAGTTCAATTCCCTTGAAGTTATAGAAACTTTAACTTGAAAAAATAACTGTTTAAAGGTAAAATGATTCGGATAAGGCAGGTTATATTACCTTATGCCGGAATAACCATAATTAGTATAATACAAAATTCATGGAGGACGATATGGAAAAGACATTAGACAAAATAGTGGCTCTTGCCAAGAACAGAGGATTTGTATATCCGGGTTCAGAGATATATGGTGGCCTTGCAAATACATGGGATTACGGTAATCTGGGTGTTGAGCTTAAGAACAATGTTAAGAAGGCATGGTGGAAGAAATTCATCCAGGAAAATCCTTATAACGTAGGTGTAGACTGTGCGATACTTATGAATCCACAGACATGGGTTGCGTCAGGACATCTTGGCGGCTTTGCTGATCCTCTTATGGATTGTAAGGAATGCCATGAGAGATTCAGAGCAGACAAGCTTATTGAGGATTACATGGCAGAGCATGGTGTAACCATCGAGGGCTCAGTTGACGGATGGACAAATGAGCAGATGGAGAGCTATATAAATGACAACAACATTGTGTGTCCAACATGTGGAAAGCACAATTTCACAGGTATCAGACAGTTCAACCTTATGTTCAAGACATTCCAGGGTGTAACCGAGGACGCCAAGAATACAGTATATTTGAGACCTGAGACAGCTCAGGGTATATTTGTCAATTTCAAGAATGTTCAGAGAACATCAAGAAAGAAGATTCCATTCGGTATCGGACAGATAGGTAAGTCATTCAGAAATGAGATTACACCTGGTAACTTCACATTCAGAACAAGAGAGTTTGAGCAGATGGAGCTTGAGTTCTTCTGCGAGCCTGGTACAGACCTTGAGTGGTTCCAGTACTGGAGAGGCTTCTGTCGTGACTGGCTCCTTGCCCTTGGTATCAAGGAAGATGAGATGAGACTTCGTGACCATTCACCTGAGGAGCTTTGCTTCTACAGCAAGGGTACAACAGATATCGAGTACTTATTCCCATTTGGATGGGGCGAGCTCTGGGGTATCGCTGACAGAACAGACTATGACCTTACACAGCACCAGAATACATCAGGTGAGCCTATGGATTACTTCGATGATGAGAAGAAGGAGAAGTACATTCCTTATGTTATCGAGCCATCACTTGGTGCAGACCGTGTAACACTTGCATTTCTCTGTGCAGCATATGACGAAGAGAACATCGGAACAGAAGAGAAGCCTGATGTTCGTACAGTACTTCATTTCCATCCTGCACTTGCACCTGTTAAGGTTGGTGTGCTTCCACTTTCAAAGAAGCTTAACGAGGGTGCTGAGAAGGTCTATGCAGAGCTTTCAAAGTACTTCAACTGTGAGTACGATGACAGAGGAAATATTGGTAAGAGATACAGAAGACAGGACGAGATCGGTACTCCGTTCTGCGTAACATATGACTTTGATTCAGAGACAGATGGCTGCGTTACAGTAAGAGACAGAGACACCATGGAGCAGGAAAGAATAAAGATAGAAGACCTTAAGGCATACTTTGAGAAGAAGTTAGAATTTTAATTGATGGTGTGCCCGGTTTTGCCGGACCCCCGTTTTACAGGAGGCATTAAAATGCATAGTAAAGAATTATTTTCAGAATACGAGGCAAATGTAAGATCATACAGCAGAAGCTTTCCGGAGATATTCACAAAGGCTAAGGGAGCCAAGATGTATGATGAGAACGGCAAGGAGTATATAGACTTCTTCGCAGGCGCAGGTGCCCTGAATTACGGACACAACAACGATTATATAAAGGAAAAGGTCATCGATTACATCCAGAATGACGGAATAATGCATTCTCTCGATATGATGACAGCACCAAAGGCTGAATTCATTGAGTTCTTCGAGAAGAAGGTTCTTGAGCCAAGAGGACTTGACTATAAGATCATGTTTGCTGGTCCTACCGGAACTAACGCAGTAGAATCACTTTTAAAGCTTGCCCGTAAGGTTAAGAAGAGAGAGATGATCTGGGCATACATGGGCTGTTTCCATGGAATGACTCTCGGTTCAATATCACTTACAAGTGATGCTGCAAGCCGTGCAGGTGCAGGGGTTGGTCTTGACAATGTGTATCACATTCCGGCACCATACATGTTCCCTGAGCTTGATACCATCAAGTTCATGCAGACACTTCTTGATGACGATCATTCAGGAGTGGAGAAGCCTGCAGCAATATTTATCGAGACAGTACAGGCAGACGGCGGTGTAAATGTATTCTCAGTAGAATACCTTAAGGCACTCCGCGAGTTCTGCGACAAGAATGATATACTTATGGTGGTTGATGATGTTCAGGTTGGCTGTGCAAGGACGGGTACATTCTTCTCATTTGAGAGAGCAGGTATCAAGCCTGATATGTTCTCACTGTCCAAGTCCATAGGCGGTTATCCGTTCCCTATGGGTCTTGCAATGTTCAAGCCGGAGTATGACCTCTGGAAGCCGGGTGAGCACTCAGGCACATTCCGAGGTATCCAGCTTTCAATGGTAGCTGCCAAGGCAGGACTTGAGTTCATGCTTGACAACAACATTGAGGCAGAGACAAGGCGTAAGGGTGAGATCGTAAGAGAGTATCTTGAGAAGAACATGAACGGAGATCCAAATGTAGTTGCAACCCGAGGTATAGGACTTCTCTGGGGCGTTGAGGTTAAGGATGATGCTACAGCAGGTGCCATCACAGCAAGTGCATTCAAGAAGGGACTTGTAATAGAGAGAGCCGGCCGTGACAATGCGGTCATCAAGATCATGCCACCTCTTATCATTTCAGATGAGGATCTGATCGCAGGGCTTGATATCCTCAAGAAAGCTATAGATTCAGTAGAGGCATAAATATGCTTCGGGAGATGATGTGAAACAGGTAAAGACAGCTTTATATTAAATATGGCTGGCTGTAAAAGTGGAGATGATTTTATCTGAAAACATCTATCGGTCTGATAAAAAATTAGTAAATGTATATCTAAATACGGGTGTGAGAGTGTGAGCTTTCGCACCTGTTTTTATTATTGTAACGATGTCTATGACATCGTTACGCTGCAGCAACCCTTGCCGTAGGAAGCGCCAAGTGTCGAAGACACATTTAGAATGGTGCTGACGAAATGCCGCCGAGAGATTGTGACCATGCGTTGAAAACGCATATTGGAATGGCACAATCGACTTGCCGCCGAGTGTAAACGAGGGGGCGTTACCCATAATATGAGGGGGCGATACCAAACAGGCAAATTCAAATGGTTGCTGCTCTTATTTATTGTAATGATGTCTATGACATCGTTACGCTGCAGCAACCCTTGCCGTAGGCAAATTCAAATGGTTGCTGCTCTTATTTATTACAACTTTGTGAAAAATACTTTAAAAATAGTTTGATATACTATATGCTCGTATGGTATAATTATCACAGCGTGGTGTGGACTTTTCGCTGTCTGCACTGCAGAAATATATTAACAGTACTTAGGAGGTATATTACAAATGGCAAACAAGTGGGTTTATATGTTTAGCGAAGGCGATATGAGCATGCGTAACTTACTCGGCGGCAAGGGTGCCAACCTTGCTGAGATGACAGCTATCGGTCTTCCGGTTCCACAGGGATTCACAATTACAACAGAGGCTTGTACACAGTATTACGAGGATGGACGTAAGATTAACGATGAGATCATGGCTCAGGCTATGGAAGGCGTTAAGAAGATGGAAGAGATCAATGGTAAGAAGTTCGGAGATTTAAAGAATCCTCTTCTTGTTTCTGTACGTTCAGGTGCCAGAGCATCAATGCCTGGTATGATGGATACAATCCTTAACCTTGGACTTAATGACGAAGTTGTTGCTGCTATGATCGCTGGTAACCCAGATCCAGCATTTGAGCGTTTCGTATACGATTCTTACAGACGTTTCATCCAGATGTTCTCAGACGTTGTTATGGAAGTTGGTAAGAAGTATTTCGAGCAGCTTATCGATAAGATGAAGGAAGAGAAGGGTGTTAAGTTTGACGTAGAACTTACAGCTGCAGATCTTAAGACTCTTGCAGAGCAGTTCAAGGCTGAGTACAAGAACCAGTTAGGATCAGACTTCCCTTCAGATCCAGTAGAGCAGTTAAAGCTCGCTATCGAAGCCGTATTCAGATCATGGGATAACCCAAGAGCTAACGTATACAGAAGAGATAACGATATCCCTTATTCATGGGGTACAGCAGTTAACGTAATGCCTATGGTATTCGGTAACTTAAACAATGAGTCTGGTACAGGTGTTGCATTTACTCGTGACCCTGCAACAGGTGAGAAGAAGCTTATGGGTGAGTTCCTTATCAACGCACAGGGTGAGGACGTTGTTGCCGGTGTTCGTACACCAATGCCAATCGCTCAGATGGAGCAGGAATTCCCAGACGCTTATGCAGAGTTCATTAAGGTTTGTGAGACACTTGAGAATCACTACCATGACATGCAGGATATGGAGTTCACAGTTGAGAACAAGAAGCTTTACATGCTTCAGTGTAGAAATGGTAAGAGAACAGCTCAGGCAGCTCTTCAGATCGCTTGTGACCTTGTTGATGAGGGACATAAGACAGAGGAAGAGGCAGTTGCTATGATCGATCCTCGTAACCTTGATACACTTCTTCACCCACAGTTCGATGCAGCAGCTCTTAAGGCAGCTACACCAATGGGCAAGGGTCTTGGCGCTTCACCAGGTGCTGCTTGCGGTAAGATCGTGTTCACAGCAGATGACGCTGAGGCATGGGCTGCAAGAGGAGAGAAGGTTGTACTTGTTCGTCTTGAGACATCACCAGAAGATATCACAGGTATGAAGTCAGCACAGGGTATCCTTACAGTTCGTGGTGGTATGACATCACATGCTGCAGTTGTTGCCCGTGGTATGGGTACATGCTGTGTATCAGGTTGTGGTGACATCATCATGGATGAGGAGAACAAGAAGTTCACACTTGCAGGTAAGGAGTTCCACGAGGGAGATTTCATCTCAATCGATGGTACAACAGGTAATATTTACGATGGAGTTATCAAGACAGTTGATGCTCAGATCGCTGGTACATTCGGTCGTGTTATGGCATGGGCTGATAAGTACAGAACACTTAAGGTTAGAACAAATGCTGATACACCAGCAGACGCTAAGAAGGCTCGTGAGCTTGGTGCAGAAGGTATCGGTCTTTGCCGTACAGAGCATATGTTCTTCGATCCAGAAAGAATTGCAGCATTCCGTGAGATGATCTGCTCAGATACAGTAGAAGAGAGAGAAGAGGCTCTTGAGAAGATCCTTCCATATCAGCAGAATGACTTCAAGGCACTCTATGAGGCGCTTGAGGGCAACCCTGTTACTATCAGATTCCTTGATCCACCTCTTCATGAGTTCGTTCCTACAGAGGAAGCTGATATCGAGAAGCTTGCAAAGGCTAAGAATAAGTCAGTAGACGAGATCAAGGCTCTCTGCAACTCACTTCATGAGTTCAACCCAATGATGGGTCACAGAGGATGTCGTCTTGCTGTAACATATCCAGAGATCGCTAAGATGCAGACAAAGGCTGTTATTCGTGCAGCTATCGAAGTTCAGAAGGCACATCCGGATTGGACAGTTGAGCCTGAGATCATGATCCCACTTGTATGTGAGGTTAAGGAGCTTAAGTACGTTAAGAAGATAGTTGTTGAGACAGCTGACGCTGAGATCGCTGCTGCTGGCGTAGAGCTTAAGTACGAAGTTGGTACAATGATCGAGATTCCAAGAGCTGCTCTTACAGCTGATGAGATCGCTAAGGAAGCTGACTTCTTCTGCTTCGGTACAAACGACTTAACACAGATGACATTCGGTTTCTCAAGAGATGACGCTGGTAAGTTCTTAAATGCTTACTATGACGCTAAGATCTTCGAGAACGATCCATTTGCTAAGCTTGATCAGACAGGTGTTGGTAAGCTTATGGATACAGCTGTTAAGCTTGGTAAGCCAGTTAATCCAAACCTTCACATTGGTATTTGTGGTGAGCACGGTGGAGATCCTTCATCAGTTGAGTTCTGCCACAAGATTGGTCTTGATTATGTATCATGTTCACCATTCCGTGTACCAATCGCTAGACTTGCTGCTGCTCAGGCTGCAATCGCTAACAAGTAATAAGATTAATTAGAATAAATTAATTTTGTATACCATTAGGAGCTTCCGTTTCTATGTCATGTAGGAACAGGGGCTCCTTTTGTTATGGCAATGAGTCAAGTGCAACATGCCCTCATGTCTGCATTTGATGACTGCTGATCAACGGATAAAATTTGCAAAGCATGGTTTATCGCTACTTTTGTTAGCGGTTACGTTAATTAAAAAAATATATTCAAAAGCTGGATAGCTGTCCGGGTGGAAAATAATTGACTAGGATGTATCTCGGTGATAAACTTACCAATAATGTATAGGTATAAATAATGCGAATGATTAAGAGGTATAAGTAAATGTTACATTATGAGGTGTTTGAAAGTGTGTGTGGTACCGACGGATATATAGTACTGCTTCATGGCTTTGGTGGGAATAACAGGGTATGGAAGAATCAGATACCTTTGCTGCAGAAGAAGTTTAATGTTCTGGCAATAACACTTCCCAGTCACGGCGACAGTGAGTTGAAGCTATCTGAGGTGGGAAATACTATGGATATTGTTGTAAGCAATATAATCCAGGTGCTTGATGAGATGGGAATACAGAGTGCCGTTTTTATGGGTGTGTCGCTTGGAACAATATTTATCAAATATATGGAGATGAGGTATGAAAGCTATATAGACAAGGCTATACTTGTAGGTGCACTTGGTGCCGTGGGAAAGCCACTCAGACGTGCAGTTAATGTCTTTGCAAGAATTGGTGATAAACTGCCATTTCCCATTGTCTACAGAATAATGGCCAAGCTGTTTATGCCATGGAAGGTCAGCAGAACAAGCAGAAAAGTGTTCTGTAAATGCGCAAAAGCACTTAATAGTGTGGAATTTAAAGCCTATATGAACATTTTTATAGAGCATTTCTCTTTTTGCGATGAGTTTGTGAGTGTATCTCATGAGGAAAATATATATATATCCGGGCGCGGTGACCTGTGTTTTATAAATGGAATTGTGGAAGAATCTGATCTGACTGATGCAACACTGATAATAATAGAGCATTGCGGACATGTGTGTAATATAGATCAGGGAAGACAGTTTAATGAGATAATATCGGAAGTGCTTAGTATTGAATAGGGATGCATTTCAATTGGACGATGAATACCGTTCCGGGGCGGTCAAGCTTTAGTGACTTCAGACCTTTTTACGTCAGCTCTTCATGGTCAAGCTCCAGCAGCTTGAAGTGATTTTTCTTAAACTCGATCAGACCTTCATTCTGCATGTTTGACAGTTCCTTTGATAGAGCGGTTCTGTCAACATTCAGGTAATCGGCGAACTGTTCCCGGTTAAATGGAATGTCGAATTCCGTAGTACCCATGGAGCTGGCAAGACCGGACAGATAATAGCTTACACGCTCTCTGATCTTCTTTGGCTTTATATAGAAGATATGAAGGGACAGGGTAAGACTCCTTCTGGATGAAAGCAGCAGGAGATTTTTAAGCATTTGCAGATGCCATGGATAGTTGTTGTATTTTCCTGACATGATATGCTGGGCGTTTAGCAGGAATACGATGGTAGGCTCCGTGGCTCTGGCATCGATCATAAGCTTATGACCGGACAGGGCATAGGTTTCCCCGAAGACCTTTCCCGGAAGGGCAGAACTCAGAACACTTTTGGATCCCCAGTAATCAACATTTTCAACTATAACACGTCCCTTGATGACGATCCCCAGCTCCTCAGTGATCTCACCTGCCTTGAATATGGCAGAGTTTGATCTGTAATAGTGCTCACGGAGAATTCCGAGCTCCTTCATGGTCTTTATATCTTCTTCGGATATGCCTTTAAATGCCATCATATTAAGAACATCCGCCATCTCGTATTTTGGTATCTTAAGTTTCATAATATATCCCTCCTCCGATTACATATACTTGCTTACCGATTACTGTATATTGTGTCCGTATAAGGATTTATATGCAGACAAAGCACAATATATCGAATGTATAATTTTTGAAAAAATTTGAAAAAAAGTTTGCTAAATTGCTATTCCGTGGTTATAACAACCGAATATACAAGCAAAGTATAATATACTTACAAACGAAAAGCAAGGAATGTGAAAGCATTATTGAATTATCAACAAAAATTTTGTATAATAAGTAAATAGTGTGTGGCATTTTCACATATTAAAATACTGAAAGGAGAAATTTTATCATGTTACAGAACCAGGAATGGGAATCATTCACAGGTAGACTCTGGAAGGAAGAGTGTAATGTAAGAGACTTCATCCAGAACAACTACACACAGTACAACGGAGACGAGAGTTTCCTTGAAGGACCAACAGATGCTACTAACAAGCTTTGGGATAAGCTTCAGGCTCTTCAGAAGGCTGAGAGAGATAACGGTGGAGTTTTAAAGGAGGATGCAGATGTTGTATCAAGCATCACAGCTTACGGCCCAGGTTACATTGATCCAGAGACAAAGGATCTTGAGCAGATTGTAGGTCTTCAGACAGATGAGCCACTTAAGAGAGCATTCATGCCTTATGGTGGTATCAAGATGGCTGAGGAAGCACTTCAGATGTACGGATATACACCAAATGAGAACTTCCATAAGATCTTCACAGATTATCACAAGACACATAACCAGGCAGTATTTGATGCTTATACACCAGAGATGATGGCTGCTCGTCATACACATATCGTAACAGGTCTTCCTGACACATATGGTCGTGGACGTATCGTAGGTGACTACAGAAGAGTTGCTCTTTACGGTATCGATCAGCTTATTGCTTGGAAGGAAGAGGATAAGGCAAACTGTGGCGATGGCAACATGTTTGATGATGTTATCCGTCAGAGAGAAGAGCTTTCAGAGCAGATCAAGAGCCTTAAGGCAATGAAGGTTATGGCTCAGTCATACGGTTATGACATTTCAAAGCCTGCTTCAAACGCTAAGGAAGCTGTTCAGTGGTTATACTTCGGATACCTTGCAGCTATCAAGACTCAGAACGGTGCAGCTATGTCAGTTGGACGTGTATCTACATTCCTTGATATCTACATTGAGAGAGATATTAAGGCTGGTAAGCTTACAGAGGCTCAGGCTCAGGAGCTTATCGATCATTTCACAATGAAGCTTCGTATGGTTAAGTTCGCAAGAATTAAGTCATACAACGAATTATTCTCAGGAGATCCAGTATGGGCTACTCTTGAGGTTGGTGGTATCGGTGTTGACGGACGTTCAATGGTTACAAAGAACGACTACAGATTCCTTCATACACTTGAGAACATGGGACCAGCTCCAGAGCCAAACCTTACAGTTCTTTACTCATCAGATCTTCAGGATACATTCAAGAAGTATGCTGCTAAGATTTCTGTAAGAACAAGCTCAATCCAGTACGAGAACGATGATGTAATGAAGCCTGTCTGGGGCGATGATTACTCAATCTGCTGCTGTGTATCAGCTACTCAGACTGGTAAGGAGATGCAGTTCTTCGGAGCTCGTGCAAACCTTGCTAAGTGTCTTCTTTACGCTATCAATGGTGGTAAGGATGAGAAGTTCCTTGACAAGAAGACAGGTAAGCCAATGCAGGTAGGACCAGATTACACACCTATCACATCAGAGTATCTTGACTATGATGAAGTACTTGCTAAGTACAAGAAGATGCTTGACTGGTTAGCAGGACTTTATGTAAATATTCTTAACCTCATTCAGTATATGCATGATAAGTATTACTATGAGGCAGCTGAGATGGCTCTTATCGATACAGACGTACGTCGTACATTTGCAACAGGTATCGCAGGCTTCTCACACGTAATTGACTCACTGTCAGCTATTAAGTATGCTAAGGTTAAGGTTATCCGTAATGCAGAGACAGGACTTGCTGAAGATTTCGAGATCGAAGGCGAGTTCCCTAAGTATGGTAACGACGATGACAGAGCTGATAACATCGGTGTATGGCTTCTTCATGAGTTCCTTACAGACATCAAGAAGAGACACACATATCGTAATTCAGAGCCTACAACATCTATCCTTACAATCACATCTAACGTAGTTTATGGTAAGTTCACAGGTAACCTTCCAGATGGAAGACGTGCTTGGACACCATTTGCACCAGGTGCTAACCCAAGCTACGGCGCTGAGACATCAGGACTTCTTGCTTCACTTAACTCTGTTGCTAAGATTCCTTATGTGTGGTCACTTGATGGTATTTCAAATACTCAGACAATGAACCCATCAGCACTTGGACATGATGAGGAAGAGAGAGCTACTAAGCTTGTAAGCGCAATGGATGGATATTTCGATCAGGGTGCTCATCACCTTAACGTAAACGTATTTGGTAAGGATAAGCTTCTTGATGCAATGGAGAATCCAGATAAGCCAGAGTACGCTAACTTCACAATCCGTGTATCAGGATATGCTGTTAAGTTCATATCACTTACACGTGAGCAGCAGCTCGACGTTATCAACAGAACATTCCATGACTCACTTTAATTCTTAGTGAAAACTGGATTTTCAGTGAAGTTATAGATGATTTGTCAGATATAACAAAACCATGGTCCCGGGGATAACCTCTCCGGGACTTTTTTAAAATAAGGTGCATGTTTTTTATGATCCTAACAAAAGATATTTAACGATAATTTACCCGGCGTGAATTAATATATGATTAATTGAAATACTAAAAGTAAGATTAAACCGAAGATTAAATTAGAAAATTATTGAACATTTGATATAGAAAGAACTTAGAGGTGAAAAATGTCTGAAAATAAACAGGTTTTAGGATATATCCATTCAACAGAGAGCTTTGGAGCAGTAGATGGTCCGGGCATAAGATTTGTAGTTTTTTTACAGGGCTGCAAGATGAGATGCAAATATTGTCACAACCCGGAGACATGGAATCTTGTGACGGATTACAGCAGGCTTTATTCAGATGATGTAAGTGATGAAGAAAAAGCAGAGCTTTCAAAGAAAATAGAAGAGAATACCAAGCTGCTTAAGGATAAGGGCGTTAAGGTTGAGGCAAGGACCCCTGAAGATCTGTTAAAGCAGGCACTCCGTTATAAGCCTTATTGGAAGAATGGCGGAGGAATAACAGTAAGTGGTGGAGAGGCACTGCTTCAGATGGATTTCCTTATTGAATTCTTCAAGCTGGCTAAGGCACAGGGTATCCATACAACTATAGATACAGCAGGTAACCCATTTACGAGGGAAGAGCCCTTCTTCTCCAAGTTCAATGAGCTTATGGCACTCACAGATCTGTTCCTTCTGGATATAAAGCAGATAAATGATGATAAACACAGAGAACTTACAGGATTTTCAAACAGCAATATCCTTGATCTTGCTAAGTATCTGTCAGATAACGGCAAACATATGTGGATCAGACACGTCCTTGTTCCGACTGTAACAACAGATGAAGATGATCTTAAAAAGACAAAGGAATTTATAGATACTCTTAAGACTGTGGATAAGGTTGAGGTGCTTCCATACCATAAGCTTGGAATTACTGAGTGGGAGAGGCTTGGTATCCCATATAAGCTTGAGGGAATCGATCCTCCAACAGATGAGCAGCAGAAGCTTGCAAAGAGCATACTTGAATAGAAAGGTCAGAAGCGGAAATTCTACTGCTGATCATCAAAAAGAATATAACTGAGAAATCCCGTTTGGTGTATGCCAGACGGGATTTTTATGTTATAGTGTTGGGAAGAAGGAGATCAAAAATATGAAAACAAAAAAAGATAAACTAAGTATTGAGAAGAGAATATTGCAGTTATCATTTCTTGGAAGTGTTATGTTCATTCTGGCAGAAGGCATTATGGCAGCCTTCAGCCATTCCCATTCCATATGGACAGATTGTCTGTTTGACGCAGCAGATCTAGTTATGATCGGCCCCTTTATGGTGCTGGTTCCACTGCTTTATAAGCCCGTTACGGAGAAGCACCCTTACGGATACGCTCAGGTGGAGTCACTGTTTCTTCTGGTCAAATACAGCGTATTGCTGGCGCTTACCTGTAATCTTATGATCGAGAATATTAAGCTGCTGCTCCACGGAGGGCATGATGTGGACGCGGGAAGTATCGCTATATTTGAGTTGGTGGTGTGTCTTGGTTGTGTTGGCATGTATCTGATACTTAATCATTACAGCAAGAAATATGAATCCACAACTATTAAGGCTGAGCTTTATATGTGGAGGCTGGATATAGTAGGCAGTGTGGGGGTTGCGGTAGCATTTGCAGTCCAGGTAATATTACTTAAAACAAAATTAAGCTTCATTGCTCCGTATATTGACCCTGCGGTTGCGGTGATCATGGCAATACTCCTGATCAGGGAACCGGTGACAGTAATATTCCAAAGTATCAAAAACCTTATACTTTTTGCTCCGGAAGAAGAGGTCTTGAGCCAGATACGAAGCATTGTTGACAAGCATATGCAGGATTATCCCTATGAGGTTACATTCCTTGACGTTATCCAGACCGGACGCAAGCTGTGGGTTGAGGTTTATATAGGCAACAAAACAGACGTAATACATATCAGCATTCTGCACAAGGTAAGGGACGAGATAAAGCAGGAGTTGAAATATAAGTACGATCAGGTGTATATCGAGGTTATTCCTGATTAAAAGCAAAATGAGAATACATATGCAACAGGGCAGTCACAGACGGGATATTACGTGTTGATCATGCACAGATTATATTCATAATGAAAGCTGAATTCCCCCCTTGACAAACTTTCATATATATTTTAATATATTCTTATCAAGAATAATTCCCAATAAGAGAGCGCAAACTTGTTCGTGAAATACTTTACACGATGAAAAAGTATAATAAATATTTTTTGTGGTATAATTATGAAAAAAGGGGGCGTGTATATGGCTGGTAATGCAATGCATAACCTGACCTATGGACTTTATGTGCTGACTGCCAGAGACGGAGACCGGCACAATGGATGTATAATAGATACTGCTGTGCAGGTGGCGTCGGCGCCGGCTAAGTTAAGTATAAGTGTTAATAAGAACAACCTTACCCATGACATGATACTTAAGACAGGAGAGTTTAATGTGTCAGTGATAAACGTAAGAGCAACCCTTAAGTTGTTTGAGCGGTTTGGATTTCAGTCGGGAAGGACTACAGATAAATTTGCAGGTTACAATGAGTATGCAGCCGGTGAAAATGGTCTGTACTATATTACTGAGGGAACTAATTCATATATCTCGGTGAAGGTTTTTAAAACTGAGGATCTGGGATCCCATACAATGTTTATTGGCGAGATAACAGAGATGAAGGTGCTGAATGATATAACCTCGATGACATATAAATATTATCTGGACAACATTAAGCCAAATCCTAAGGCTGTGGGAGTCACAGATGAGGGGCAGACCGTGTGGAGATGTACTGTTTGCGGATATGAATATGTCGGAGAGGAACTGCCGGAGAACTTTATATGTCCGCTATGTAAGCAGCCGGCGTCAGTTTTTGAGAAGATAATTAAGAATGTTAAGAAAGATAAAGATACGGAGGAAAAAATTATGGCAACAAATAAGTATGCAGGTACACAGACAGAGAAGAATTTACAAGAGGCGTTTGCAGGAGAATCACAGGCAAGAAATAAATACACATATTTCGCTTCTGTAGCCAAGAAAGAGGGCTATGAGCAGATGTCGGCATTGTTCCTTAAGACAGCAGATAACGAGAAGGAGCATGCAAAGATGTGGTTTAAGGAGCTGGCAGGAATTGGCGATACAAAGGCTAATCTTGCTGCCGCAGCAGAGGGCGAGAACTACGAGTGGACAGACATGTATGAGGGATTTGCCAGGACTGCTGAGGAAGAGGGCTTCCCTGAGCTTGCTGCCAAGTTCAGAGCTGTAGGTGAGATTGAGAAGCACCATGAGGAGAGATATCGTGCACTTCTTAAGAATATTGAGACAGCACAGGTATTTGAGAAGAGTGAGGTTAAGGTATGGGAGTGCCGTAACTGTGGTCATATCGTAGTTGGAACAAAGGCTCCGGAGGTATGCCCTGTATGTAACCATCCTCAGAGCTACTTCGAGGTTCACGAAGAAAATTATTAATTATGCTAGTTTAAGAGTGTAAATTCTGATGGGATTATTGAACTCAATACCTAAGATAGGAAACTCTGTTCAGGCTATAAAACATAAATTTAAGAAAGTAAGTACTGAATAAGTTAGTTAAGTGTAAAATAATAAGTTCATTTAAAAGATGGCATGCATGATGTATAAAAGCAACCTGTGTGCCATCTTTTATTTTCTGTTAAGAAGCTTTCAGATCTTAAGGAGCGGCTTTATATGTGGCAATAGGAGTACTTGACCACTATGCACATTTGCAGATGAATGATAACAAAAGCTCAGCGGTAGATACGGAAGCAATGAAAATAAAGATATGTAGCATATTACATATATGGTCTTTTTATATGGAGGTATCTGTAGTATTATTTATAAGTTTGGGAAATGTTTATGTTTAACATACTGCAAATTAAACTTTTAAAGCTAAGATACTATCAGGTTGTGATATCATATGGAAAAGGGAGCAGTATATTGTGTAGGTTAATATAAGTCTGTCTGGAACTGATCTGTCCGACATGATGTGAAAAGGGGAATTATTATGTGGATCTTATATGCAGTCGGCTCGTCTTTTTTTGCAGGAATAACATCTATCCTGGCAAAGATCGGAATAAAGAAGACTGATTCTAATGTGGCAACAGCAGTCAGGACCATAGTTGTGCTGGTATTTTCCTGGATAATGGTCCTTATAGTCGGAAGTGGAAACCAGGTAGGCAACATAAGCACAAAAACACTGGTATTTCTTGTGTTGTCGGGACTGGCAACGGGAGCCTCATGGCTGTGCTATTTCAGGGCTTTACAGAAGGGTGATATCAACAAGGTAGTGCCTATAGACAAATCAAGCACAGTGCTTACCATACTTCTGGCACTGATATTTCTTGGGGAAGGCTTAAGCCCTGTTAAGATAATTTCCGTTGTACTTATTGCTGTGGGTACTCTTATGATGATAGACAGAAAAGCATCTACAGAGGCAGACAGAGACAAGGACAGCAGAGGCTGGCTTATATATGCAGTACTGTCGGCAGTATTTGCCAGTGTGACAGCCATACTTGGCAAGGTAGGAATAGAGGATATCGACTCCAATCTTGGAACTGCTATCCGAACTACCGTAGTGTTACTTATGGCATGGTTCACGGTGCTTGTTACGGGAAAATGTTCAGAGGTGAAGAAGATAGAAGGACGTGAGCTTTTGTTCATAATCCTTTCAGGCATAGCTACCGGAGCTTCATGGCTGTGCTACTACAGGGCATTAAAGGAAGGCCCTGCCAGTGTGGTAGTGCCTATAGACAAATTGAGTATTCTGGTTACTATTGTTTTCTCAAGGATAGTATTTAATGAGCGGTTAAATATTAAGTCAGGGGAAGGTCTTGTTGCTATCATTGCAGGAACCATACTTCTGGCGGTTATGTGATGGCAGATTAAAAATGTTGATGGCAGATTAAAAATGTCTGAAATTACATATAAGTTTATAAACTATGATCAGAAATATCAAACAGGAAAAAACATGAAGATAGAATGATATTATGAAATAGGTTAAAAAGATCATATGAAAAGTTACTTTTACATTTTAAGAGGCAATATAAAATACTCTTGACCTAAAGCTAAGTTCAGGTATTATAATCAAGAAGAATAGGATGCGCAGGTGTCATTATGACGGACATGGGCATTGAAAACTCTCTAATAATAAAAAATCAGGAGGATTATGTATATGTATATCGAGAGGATCAACGGACCTGAAGATGTGAAGAAATTATCAGCGGAAGAGCTTGTGAGTCTTGCAGAGGAAATGCGTAGTGCACTTTTAAAGCGAGCAAGTATCCACGGCGGTCACTTCGGACCGAACTTTGGTATGGTAGAGGCTACCATAGCTCTGCATTATGTATTTGATTCACCTAAGGATAAAATAGTATTTGATGTATCCCATCAGACATACCCACATAAAATGCTTACCGGAAGAAAGGACGCTTACCTGTATGAGGAGCATTATAATGATGTATCAGGATACAGCAATCCGGATGAAAGCAAGCATGACCATTTTATAATCGGCCACACCTCAACCTCCATAAGTCTTGCCTGCGGACTTGCCAAGGGACGTGACGTGAAGGGGGAGACCGGCAATGTTGTTGCCATAATCGGAGACGGCTCATTAAGTGGTGGTGAGGCGCTTGAGGGTCTTGATTATGCCGCAGAGATAGATGGAAACCTCATCATTGTTGTAAATGATAATGATATGTCAATAGCTGAGAACCATGGTGGACTGTACAGCAATCTCAAGCTGCTCCGTGAAACAAATGGCAAGGCTGAGTGCAATCTCTTTAAGGCTATGGGACTTGATTATGTATATGTGGACAAGGGAAATGATATCCCATCACTTATAGCTGCATTCCAGTCTGTTAAGGACAGTAGCAAGCCTGTAGTTGTTCATATCCGTACCCTTAAAGGAAAGGGCTACGCACCGGCAGAGGCTCATAAGGAGCAGTGGCATTACAACGGACCGTTCGACATTGAGACAGGAAAGTCATTATATGAATTTGACGGCGAGGATTACTCAGGCATAACCTGTAACTATCTTATGGACAAGATGAAGAAGGATAAGTCGGTTGTTACCATTACATCTGCCACCCCTACAGTTATGGGATTTACCGAGGACAAGCGTAAGGAAGCAGGTGCACAGTTTGTGGATGTTGGTATCGCAGAGGAGACTGCCGTCGCACTGGCATCAGGTATCGCTGCAAATGGCGGCAAGCCTGTATATGGTGTATACAGCACCTTTATCCAGAGAACCTACGATCAGTTATCCCAGGATCTCTGTGTAAATGGAAATCCTGCCACCATAATAACATTTTCAGCTTCCATATGGGGAATGAACGACGTGACACATCTTGGAATATATGACATTCCAATGATGTCCAATATACCGGGATTGGTGTATCTTGCCCCTGTAACAAAGGAAGAATACCTTGCAATGCTTGACTGGAGTATTGACCAGACAGAATATCCAGTGGCGATCCGTGTGCCTGGCGGTGAATTTATATCCGATGGCAGGAAGGTGGACAAGGACTTTTCAATACTTAACAAGTATGAAGTTACCCACAAGGGAAGCAAGGTTGCCATTATAGGTCTTGGCTCATTCTACGGTCTTGGAGATAGGACAAGGGAGCTTCTTAAGGAGCAGACAGGCATGGACGCCACCCTTATCAATCCGTACTATATAACAGGTGTGGATGAAGAACTTCTTAGATCCTTAAAGGAGGATCATGAACTGGTGATCACTCTTGAGGATGGTATCCTTGACGGAGGCTTTGGCGAGAAGATCTCAAGATTTTACGGAGCTTCGGACGTGAAGACCAGAAACTACGGAATAAAGAAGGAGTTCCTTGACAGATATGATGTGGATACTGTCATGAAGGACAATCACCTTACTCCGGAGCAGATAGTTGAAGATATTAAATTAATTATTGAAAGATAGAGGCAATTTCGTTATTATATTTATTAAAAGAAGTATTTACTGTAAATGATTTATATTATTTAACGATAATGGCATAAATACTTAAGAATATAATAACGAAAGGACAACAGACATGATAAGAATAGGTATAGCCGGTTATGGAAATTTAGGCAGAGGCGTTGAAGCTGCCGTGAAGAATAATGAGGATATGGAGCTTGTGGCAGTGTTCACAAGACGTGATCCTGCAAGCGTGACAATAAAGACAGAGGGCGTTAAGGTAGCAAAGCTTTCTGACGCAGAGCAGTATAAGGATGACATTGATGTAATGGTCATCTGTGGAGGAAGTGCAACGGATCTGCCAACACTTACACCGGAGATCGCCAAGAACTTTAACTGCATAGATTCATTTGACACCCATGCAAATATTCCTGTACATTTTGCAAATGTTGACAAGGTAGCAAAGGAAGCCGGCAAGACAGCAATGATATCAGTAGGCTGGGATCCGGGAATGTTCTCATTAAACAGATTATATGCAAATGCGATCCTTAACAACGGTAAGGATTATACCTTCTGGGGCAGAGGCGTAAGCCAGGGACATTCAGATGCCTGCAGAAGAATAGAAGGCGTCCTGGACGCAAGACAGTATACAGTTCCTGTTCCGGAGGCTGTTGAAAAGGTAAGAAACGGAGAAAATCCTGAGCTTACAACAAGACAGAAGCACACAAGAGTTGCTTATGTTGTTGCCAAGGAAGGTGCAGACAAGGCAAGAATAGAGAAGGAAATCAAGGAAATGCCTAACTATTTTGCTGATTATGATACAACAGTACATTTCATCACAAAGGAAGAGATGGACCGGGATCACAGCGGACTTCCACATGGTGGATCAGTTATAAGAACAGGTGTTACAGGCTTTGAGGGAGAGCATAAGCATGTAATAGAGTACAGCCTCAAGCTTGATTCTAATCCTGAGTTCACAGGTGCAGTTCTTGCAGCGTATGCAAGAGCCATCCACAGACTTAACATCGAGGGTGTTACAGGCTGTAAGACAGTGTTTGATATAGCTCCGGCATACCTTATTAACATGAGCGATGAGGATATGAGAGCACACCTTTTATAATATAAGAGAGTAAAAGGTGTAAAATATGGAAGAAAATACAACAAACATTATAGTGGCAGCCACATCTGACGACAGAGACGAAATACTCAGGTTGTACAAGCTCCAGCTTGGAAGGGAGTACTGTCCCTGGGATGAACATTATCCGGGTACAGGAGAGATAGATTATGATCTTTCAAGAAATGCTTTGTTTGTAATGAAGGAAAAGGATGGCAGGGTAATTGCGTCAGTTTCCATTGACAAGGATGAAAATGTGGAAGCACTTGAGTGCTGGTCACCGGAGCTTGCTCCCGGAGGAGAACTGTCAAGACTTGCAGTACATCCGGAGTGCCAGAACCGGGGTATTGCCGTAAAAATGCTTAAGGCAGGCATGGAGGAACTAAAGAAACGCGGGTACAGGAGTATCCATTTCCTTGTAAATAAAAATAACCTCAAGGCAATAAAGTCATATAATAAGCTTAAATTTAATGTAGTGGGGGAATGTGATCTGTATGAACAGCCGTTTCTCTGCTATGAGAAGAAATTAGTTTAAAACATAGGGCACCCTGTGGGGGATATGTCATATACAGATCGTATATAGATATCCTCTACAGGGTGTTTTGTTTATTATTGCAACAGTTGCGCGTAAAAATGCATAAACGTGAACATTGTAATTGTGAAATGTTAATGAATTGTTCATAGTTATATTGACGAAAAAAATAATGTGAAGTACTATATGGTCGAAAAAGGATAGCAGATTAAAACAATGGAATGAAGCTAGAAGAAGTAGCGTGAGTATCATGGCGTGCTTTGCCATAAGTCGTGTTAAGGTAAGGGAGTGATGTGGATATGAAGGATTATTACATTTGCAGATATAATATGAATGCTACCCACAGCTTCAGTGGCAGAGAAAGTGAACATGGTCACACCTTTCACATATCAGTATATGTAGAGAGGAAAAGTTGCGAAGACCTTGAAAACGATACCACCGATATGGAGATTGGCAGTATCGACCGGCTTGTGGAGTCATTTCTTCATCAGTATGAGGGAAGATACCTCAACGATATGGAGCCATTTTCAGAGAATGGGGCAAGCGTGGAGGATATAGGAGATTTCTTTTATGACCAGCTTGCAGGACTTATAGATAAGACGGAGTTTAAACTTAACAGGCTGGATATTGCAGAAAATCCATTATTTGTTTATGAGGTTGGGGACGTTGCATTTCATGCTAATAATAATCGTGAGGTGATATTATGAGACATTTATTTAATCTTAAACAGTTGAATAATATGAGTAAGCTTATAGCAGTGGTACTGGCTGTGGTACTGGTATTATGGTATCCGGTTTCAGTGGTTAAGGCAGCGTCTGACGACGAAACAGTTATCACTTCCTCCGGAAAAATGACGTGGCAGATGCCACACCTGTTGCTACGGCAGGAGACGTGGATGTCACATCGGGAGACGGAGATATCGTAGTTACAGGAGCTCTTACCATAGATGGCCATTACGGTGACTGGGAGGGTTATCCTAAGACCACCATAACCTATAACAGCAGCAACGCAGAGTGTAACCATTACGGACAGCTAGCCATAAGCGGAGATAAGCTCTTCGGACATTTTAAGGCAAATGACCTGTATACCAGCAATATGCAGATACAGATATGGTACATCAATATAAACGGAAGACAGTTCCCTATACAGATACAGAATGAATCCGGTGGAAGGATTGACTGGAGCAAGGGCATACCTACTGCTCAGGGAACCTACACAGGTCTTAAGATGTTCTTCGGATACAGCGGCGGTGACGAGCTGGGAAGTAATGTTGCCCTTACAATATATGATTCTGTCCATGGACAGGGGGCAAAGGGCGATGAGATAGAATTTTCCTTAAGCCTTTCAAAGCTTGCGGAATATACAGGCATTGATCCTGATCAGATGGGAACCATAACCATATACAATCCTAACCTTGGCAGTCAGGGCGTGACCATAGCAGGCTCTTCCACAGCACCATGGCTTGGTATTGCTATATGTCTTGTTGCTGTAGGCGGAGTTACATTGTATAGAAGAAAGAAAAAGAAATCTGTATGAATTGGGTAGTAATATTATTTTTGATAATTTGGATATATGTGCTGACAGTCATGAAGAGAGCAGAGATGGGAGTATGGTACTTCATCACAGGAAGTGTTGGAGTGCTTATATTTTCCATGATCCTTATTGAACCATATGTTGTGGGATTTCTGCAGAAGGCTGTTTCCGCAGCGGCAGGCATACTTGGCATGGCATCGGGTATGTATGAATCCTATTTCAATCAGGGGATATTGTTTATACAGAACGGACATGACAATCTGTCCATGTATATAGACTTTGAGTGCTCGGGTGTTATAGAGATACTGGCATTTCTGTCCCTGCTGTGGTTCTTCCAGGTGTACGATGTATATGAGAAGATCGCCGTAAGCGTTGTGGGAACAATATTTATATTTATCTCAAATGTTCTCAGGATATTCCTTATATGTGTTCTCATAAAATGCTTCGGCAGTGACTGTTATTTTATAGCCCATACTATAGTGGGAAGGATATTCTTCTATCTTTGTATGGTATTTTTGTATTTCTATGTATTTACCAAGCCGCAGATAATCAGGCAGAAGGTAGGTGTGTTCCACTATGAGCGAAATTAAAGATCTTCTTTTATCCTCTGTCATGTTCTGGATTGCCTGGATAATAATCCCACTTATAATGGAGATAATCCCTGCCATAGGAGATTTCTTTATACTAATAAAGCGAAGGATAAAAAAACGCAGGTATTCACCGTTGGTGTTCTATCCGGAGATAACGCTGATAATCCCGGTATATAATTCAGAGCAGACCTTCAGACAATGTATAGAATCCATAATGGAGTCGGACTACCCAAAGGATAAGATAGATATATTGATTGTAAATAACATGACAAAGGATGACAGCTTCTCAATATTTTGTCAGTGTCAGAAGGATTTCCCGGAACTTCACATGAACTGGCTCAATGCCAAGCAGGGAAAGTCCAGAGCGTTAAATCTTGCCCTTTTTAACAGCAACGGCAAGTACATCATTCATATAGACAGTGACGGAGTACTTGAGACCTCAGCCATAAGAAATATGGTAACTATGTTTGAAAATGAAGATGACGTGGATTGTCTTACGGGTACTATACTTACAAATCCTACGCAGATTGACGAGACCAGGGGATTTTTCAAGCGTTTCATGCAGAAGCTGGAGTTTAGTGAGTATTGTCAGGCATTTCTTGCAGGCAGGAATTTCCAGTCAGAGTTAAATAGTATATTTACCCTTTCGGGAGCATTTTCAGCCTTTAGGAAGTCGTCAATATTAAAGAGTAAGTTATATAATACAGATACTGTTTGTGAGGATACTGACGTCACCTTTCAGATACGAGATGGAATGGGAAAGAAGATCTCTCTTTGCTATAACGCCATCTTCTTCGTTGATCCCATAGAGTCCCTTAACAAATTATATGTGCAGAGACAGCGTTGGCAGAGCGGTGAGCTGGAGGTAATGCATATGTTCAGAAAAGAAAAGCTCCATGCAGCCAGAGGGTTTGTGTCTGACTTTGTTACCAGGGTGCTCATGTATGACCACACCTTCGCATTTCCCCGTATGATATGGTACTTTGCCTTGATATGTCTTGCATTTATCAATTATCCCCTTAAGCTGGTGGTACTGTCCACTCTGTTCATGTATTTTCTGTATGCCATTGCAAATGGACTTATGTATATATGCATAATCATGTTCCTTAAGGGATTTAAGGATATCAGAAGATATTACATGAGAAAATGGTATACAGTATTCATCCTTCCGTTTTACAATTTTGTTATTTTCTGGTTCAGATTTGCAGGTATAATCAATTCCATAAAGGGAGTGCAGTCATGGAAGACCAGGACCATGACGGAGGAATGGCACAGCTTTGGGCAGGTTATAAAGAAGGACTTTCTTGGGGCATCGGAATTTTTAGAGAGACTTCGGAACGAGGTAAATAATAATGAGTAAGAAGCTTGGCGAGAAAAGCGAAAGCAGGAAAAATAAAAAGAGCATTAAGAAAAAAAAGGTACTGTTTACCCTTGGGATAGCAGTATTTATGGCACTGGTAACCCTTGCGGCGGTGATGGAGATGAGTAACTATGAGTATGACGTTCTTGACCGATATGACGATGATCAGAACAGGATGGCCAGGCAGCTTGGTGATACTTTGTCCCTGATGTACAGTGATGGCAGGAATGATCAGGAGATAATAGAGTATATGGATTCTCTGGAGTCTTCCGGCAGCAGATTCTATGTGCTTACCAAGGAAAATGAGGTTATATTTGCCAGGGATATTGTGACTACGAAAGGTCTTGGTGCTCTTAAGGATAAGACCCGATTTTATGATCGGATAGAGGAACAGGAAGTGTCTATTGCGTCTGCGGTGTTTAGAGGCGCAGATTCAAATATGGAGATCGCTGTGATATCTGATATATATACCGTAAAGGCAGATATGGGAATGATAAAGCACTCGTATTATGTCTATATGATACTTGCCCTGATCTGCCTTATAATGCTTGCCATACTGGAGATAATGCTTGGGGTATGGGGCAGTGCGGAGAAGAAATATATCAATGCCCAGGATATGTTGGAGCGGAGAAACCAGGACATGGAGGATCTCTCCGAGGAGCTTATGTCGGATACGTCTGAGGGAACCGAGACTAAGAGTCCGGTGGCTGCAGACAACAACTATGGCTTTAATACCGGTATAGAGACTGTGAATGGCGTGTCGGTATTTAATGTATTTACCATGAGAGATCTGATGGTAAAATCCAAGAAGCGTGGCATGGAAAATGTTCACATGATGTTTTTTGGAGTGATATTTGACCAGATCCATATCTCAAGGGACCAGATGTTTAAGTGTATACAGAGGTTTAAGGAATTCCTTGGAGATAATGAGGTGCTAGGCCGGCTAAGGGGCGGAGTGTTCGTGGTGTTCTCATATAAAGCAGACAGGGGACAGGTAACTATCAGATATGAAGAGCTGGTAAAGAGTTTTGACGAGGCAGTTTCCGGTCTTAATGTTGGAGTGAGACACAGTATTGAATATGATGATGGCAGAAATATGGTGGCGATAATGGATTCATATACGGAAAACGGTATAAGATAACAGAGCGAGACGTTTGTGTAAAAAATTGGTATAAGAAATTAATAAGAGATAAATATGAGAGATCAGTATAGGAGATCAGGAGGCAGGACAGTATATGAGATACCAGCAGTATAAATTCAAGTTTTATCTTAATGCCAGACATGCCATATATATAAACGGCAGATTGGGGGATGTGCACCCTCATACATGGGAGATCATCCTTCATGTTACCAAACTTAAGAGCGGATTTATAAGGTTTGGTGAAGTGGAAAAACAGATAGAAGATTTCGTTGACAGTTACCAGTCAAAGACCCTTAACGATGTGGAGCCCTTTGACAAGATCAACCCGACACTTGAGAATTGTGCCAGATATTTCAAGGATAGGATACAGGTCATATTAAATGCAAATGGCTGGGTGCTGTTAATGCTTGAAATAAGCGAGACTCCTGCCAGAACCTATGTATTAAATCTGATGGATGAGCAGGATTCTTATGCAGATCAGAATATAAGTACTCTTACGGATATGATACTGGATGAAATAAATAACGGAGTAGAAGATTAAAGTGAAGCAGAGAGAGAACAGGCAGAGGTGGATATACAATTTAACAGGAATATTTATACTGCTTTCATTAAGCGTGATCCTTGTTCTGGTGCTCCATGCCATTAACTGGGAGCCGTCGGGAAATGACATCTGGGGTCACATGTACAAGGGACAGTATATGTACCAGTCACTAAAGAAGGGGGATCTGTACCCTTTGTTTGATATGAAATGGTATAACGGTATCCAGTTGTACAGATACTGGCCGCCTCTTTCATATTATGTTATGGCACTTTGTCTTTTCTTCACCGGTGGGGATGTTATATCAGCCTATATACTTCTTCTTGGAATCGTATTCTTTGCGGGCGGTCTCCCGTTTGTCATATGGGGAAACATAACAGACAGAAGGCGGGTCGGCGTGCCTGCCGGAGCTCTCTGGTTCTTCATGCCTGCCATAATCAAGGTGTCCTTCTGTGACGGAAATCTTCCACAGATCATAACCACAGCCATAACACCTTATGTGATATTTTTCCTGTGCAGATATGTACATGATAAGTCTAAGAAAGCAGCTGTTGGTTTATTTGCAAGTATGTTCTTTATGGTACTTGGACATGTGATGGTTACAGCCATAACAGGACTTGCTGCCTTCATATACCTCTTTATAGATCAGCTTATAAATAAGGACTGGAAGAGGATGTTTATGGCACTTTGCTACATGGTATGCGGAATACTTCTTGCAGGTATCATCATAGTTCCTGCCCTTTCAGGTGGCGGAGTTGCCGCCGCAGAGCAGACCGGATCTACCATACTTGTGGATTATTCATACCCACTAAGTGTATCGTTAAATCCGTTTTACAGGTTTGTGATCAATTCCAGGGACGTTTATTATTTCGGTATAGGTGTGATGCTCATATGCATATTAGGGGCATTTCTTGCCAGGGGAAAACGTACGGCAGGGTTTATATTTGCCATCATACTTGTGGCACTGACTACCACGTCGGCAGCAGTATTTCTGTCTAAGCTGCCCTTTAGCAGTCTCTTCTGGATGACAAGATTTTCACCTATGATGTATGGATTCTTCTTCGCCTCACTTATGGAGTGGAAGACCATAAAGAACAGATATCTTGCAGTGGTGGCAGGTATACTTATCCTTGAGATAATTCCATCCCTTATGCTTAACGATTACAGGATAAATGCCGGTTCCTCAACAAAGAGGGATGTGAGTCTTTTAAGGGATAATACCGTCCAGAGAGCGTCGGTCATGGACAGCAGCGAATACGGTTCATACCCTTCCTTTGGTGTAAGTGGAGATGAGGGCGTGGCATATACCTTCGGCTGGGCATGGCAGGGAGCCGTCACCGGAAGAAATATAGTGCTGCTTAATGAGGCACTGGAACAGGGAAGATTTTTATATGTATTTGACCGGAGCATAGAGCTTGGAGATGACGCTGTGCTGGTACAGAAGAATAAGCTGGCACACAGCGAGGGCACGGAAGAGGAGCTTTTGGCTGCGGCAGATAAGTGTGGCTACAGCCTGGTTTCCGAAACAGATACGGGTTATGTGTTTAAGCTGTCTGCAAATGGTACATTAAGTTCCGGTGAGAATTTTGGTGTGGTATCAGAGTATAAAGATATCGCCATAGGAAAGTACGCTGATGAGATGACAACTTTGTACCCATGCTTTAAAATGGGAGACAGTATTTATATTGATGATTACGATATGGATGAGCTTGAAGGCTATGATACCATATTCCTTTCAGGCTTTGAGTACAGAAACAGGGCAAATGCCGAGAATCTGGTAAGAAAGCTTGGAGAGAAGGGTGTCAGAGTGGTGATAGATACTACTCATATGCCGGTAACATCAGGGAGTAAGGAGCAGAAATTCCTTAATGTGTTACATCAGGAGATAAGATTTACCAACAGTTATCCGGAGCTTACCATAAACGGACAGAATATATCCACAGGACCGTTTATGTACGGAGACAGGGAATTTACCACAGGATATATAGCATACCTTGATAATCCCTTAGGAACTTTCAGATATGATACCCATACACTGACCTTCTTCGGATATAATGATGATACTCCGAATGTGTATTTTCTTGGTATAAATCTTATGTATTTTGCTACATCTACAGGAGATGACACAGCCGCAGGGGTACTTGATGATATACTTTCTGCGTCCCATGACAGTATTCCTGATAGGAAGATCGTTTCGGTTTCGATTGAATATTCGGGAAATAATCTTATTATAGATACAGACAGTGATAATGTGAACACGACTATTGCATATCAGGATATATTTGTTTCTGACAGTGAGATAAGGGAGGATAATAACCTTCTGGTAGTTGACGCCGGAAGGACAGAGATAGAACTCCATTATCCGCTTTTCTTACAGGGACTTATAGTAAGTATACTTGGTATGGCAGCGTTTGCAGTGTTATACTATAGGGATGGTGGAGGTTGCCATGAGGAAAAAGAAAAAATGTCAGGTCATAGCCCACAGGGGAGCCAGTGCTCTGGCTGAACATGAGAATACCCTTGAGGCATTTGATATTGCCATGGAGCTTAAGGCTGACATGGTAGAATTTGATGTGAGAAGAACTATGGATGATGAGCTTGTGGTGTTTCACGATAAACAGCTTAAGGGGACGGATATAGGGAAGCTTACATATGGACAGATAAATGATATAACAGGTAAGGAAGGGTACAGAGTACCTACATTTGCTGAGGTTCTTAAGGTGTGTCAGGGAAAGGTGCACCTTGACATAGAACTTAAGGAGACAGGTTACGAAAAAAGAGTTGTTAATCTGGTGAGGAGATATTACAATTACAATGAATATTCCATAAAATCATTTTTAGATATAGTATCTCTTAAGATAAAGGAAATTGATAACAAAATAACCACAGGGCTGCTTGTGGGAACTGAGCATACAGGCTTTAAAACTCATATCCATGAGTATTTTCCCGAAAAGCGGCTGAGACTGTGTAAGGCGGATTTTGTGTCGCCACATTATAAGCTGGTCACGGGAGAATTTGCAGGGAGAATGAGAAGGCAGAGGATACCTGTATATGTGTGGACAGTAAATGACAGCAAGACAATGAAAAAGCTTATACATAAGAGGGTTGACGCAATAATCACGGACCGCCCTGATGTTATGATAGAATTAAAGATGAAGATGAAAATGGCATAATCTGATATGTTAGCCGAGTTATTCCGGGTATAGCACGCAATTAAATTGTGAGCTGTAATATACATATATAAAGGCTGTACTTAGTAATGTTATGTATGAAGAAAAATATAATATAAAGGTGGACATGACATTTACAGCTATAAACACGTCGGATGACGGCAGATATGAGTCTGTGGGAGACGAGGAAACTTCGTCTGCTTCTGAAGACACTCAGAAAGAGAAAATTACGGAGACTACTACAGAGAAGGCCACCGAAACTGATGAAGAGACAGAAGAGACGGATTATGTTATACCATACAGTAGTGACAGATATCTTACAAATGATGATCTTGAGGGATTGTCGTCTGAGGAACTTATGTATGCAAGAAATGAGATATATGCATACTTTGAGAAGAAACCATGGTATACTGGAACAGTGAAGAGTGAGGATTTCTCCAGCAGTGTATTTAATGACTACGAATATAAGAATGTTACTTTCTTAAAAAAACACCAGGATGGAGAGCATACCGGCTACAGTGCAGAAAGTGAATAGATTATAACAGGAGGCAGAAGATGTTCAGTAAAACAATAACTACAGAAGATCCGATTTATGAAGCGGTCTTATCCTTTAAGAATAATAATTATTCAATGAAAGGTGATTTCTATGGACGTACATATAATTATGTACATGCCATAGTATTTGATGTTATTCCGGATGAGCAGGCAGTAGCAGGCATAATTACCGGAGTATATGAAATGATATACAATTACATAGGAACATTGGATGATCCCCAGATGTTTTATGTGTGGGCAGGTAGTATTGCCACAGACGCAGCATTTTCCTATGTATACAATAATTCACCGGAGTTTCTTGACGCGAAGGTGGATTACTCCTATGGCTCTGCAGAGTCTGTTACAGATTATGCAGGACAGGATGGAGAGGTATTTGTGCCGCTGGCGGCACTTAAGAACGGAGAGTGTATAGAAGAGCTGTTCAAATACATTGAAGGACTTCCGGTTACTGCCAGGATAATCAAGCAAAAGTATTATTTTGAAAATATGAGTATTTCCGAGATAGCCGCTTCCATGAGCATGAACCCTGATGAGGTAAGGAGCAATATCGCCTACATTAAGTCGGTGGTGAAGTATGCAGTCATGAAGTATGGCGGAGCTTCCACAGGCACAGGCAGGGGAGATAATGTGAACACCTTAGGTGCTATATGGTATATTTTCTCCGGAAGCACAGAAGGACTTATAAGCGGTGAGCTTACAGGAAGACTCTATGTGGCAGGTGCACCCCAGCCGGCTGAACCACAGGGGATATTTGACGAGCAGACCATGTCAGAGTTCTCGGGAGATGTGGGAATGATAGACACAGATGACATGGATGATGTGTCAGGAAGCACCGGCATGGATGAGGCAGCAGGTACAGAAAACGGTGCACCAAAGAGCTTCCTTTCAACCACTGCAGGTAAAGTGGCAATAGGTGTCATTGCTGTAGTTGTCACTGTAGGTGTAGGCGTGGGAACCTATGCCATTATGCGTAATTTTGGCAGTAATAAAGACAATACCACTACGGAGGCGGCTACAGAGGCAGCGTCCGCAACTGATACGGAGACCACTACGGAAGCAGCGAAGCTCACTGACAGGGAGAAGCTTCAGAAGTATTACGAGGACACAGTGGTAAAAGAAGATGGAATGATGGAGACCGAGGTGACGGGAAAGGTTGATGTAACCTGGGATGTTGCAAAAGACGGCAGGGTCGTTAATTCCGAGCCTTGGTTTAATAGTACAGGTATACTTAACTACAGGATAGCCGACTTCGATTACGATGGCAGCCTTGAATTGTTTGTAGTTTCAATAGTTGACGCTCCCGACTGGACTAAGGATGTCCCAGCAGGCGTACAGGACACATCTATGGTCATAAGTCCGGAGAACAGAAAATGTATGAGCTTTAGGATGTATGAGCTTGAAAATGGTCAGGTAACCCTGGCAGACGAGTATACCGACAGCTATTGTGGCAGTTCTGTGTTGAGGCCTATACATAATTATTCCTTCTATGATTCTACAGAGACGTACAGGGATATAACAGTAAGGATAGCACCCGGCAAGGACGCAATGTATATTGCGGTTACAGATAATGACTATAAGAGATATCCATTAAATGTGGACAGTTATTCTCCTATATACATCTACAATGATATTCTGTCATATAAGAACAACAGCTTTGAACTTGATTTCGGCTATGAAAATCATGCGGCGCCTATAAGTGGATATCAGTATTATGAGAGGCTTTCAGATGGCTCATACCAGGATCAGTGGAGTGATGAAACTAACACTCCGGGAGACGTTTCCCTGTTCTCGGATGAGTATAAGGCAGATAGAAAGGACAAGGAAGGAATAAGTCCTGACCTGATTTCCAGGGATGATACTTATTATTCAGATATACAGGCGTACCTTAAGAACAAGCTCGGACTTATATGGAATGATGACGGAAGCCTTAAGAACCAGGATGTGATCACTATGTTTGCATTTGAAAGGACAAGCCTTACAGAAGATGATGTTGATACTACAGGTGCACATCTTAAGTGGAACATAAAGGCGGATATGACATTTACAGCGGTAAATAAAGACGCCTTAAGAGAGTATGATGTGGTGGATCCTGAACAGGTGAAGAAGGATAACGCAACCACCGAGGCGACCACAGAAGCAACAACAGAGGCCACAACAGAGGTAACCACAGAAGCAACCACCGAGGCGACCACGGAAACTCCTGAGACCTCCGGTGATGACGACTATGTAATATCATACAGCAGCAACAGGTATCTCAATAATGACGATCTTAAGAATATGACAGGCACACAGCTTATGTATGCCAGAAATGAAATATATGCAAGACATGGATATATATTCAATGATCCGGAGCTTCGTGCGTATTTTGAAGGAAAGTCATGGTATAAGGGAACTGTAAGCAGTGAGAACTTCTCCAGCAGTGTATTTAATACTTATGAGTACAAGAACATATCCTTCCTTAAGAAGCATCAGGATGGCGTGGACACAGGATACAGTGCGGAAAGCGAATAGGGATAGGAGAAATATGTCACATGAGGTAAAGGACAGTGCCGGAAATAAGTGACATATAAGATATACAAGAAATGAACAGCGATAAAACATGCTTTGCGAGTTTTATACGCTGATTAGCAGTCGACACACAAATGCAATCATGCAAGCATGTTGCACTTGACTCGTTGCCATAACACAAGAAAAACACTCCATGGTATGATTGATATGATACATTCATACTTTGGAGTGTTTTTTGATCTGTAACACAGCCTTCGTGTAAATTTGCTTATGCTATGCAATGTATTTTGAACCTATAATGCGTTTTTGCATATAATATGTTTTTACATATAATACGTTTTGGCATGTAATATGTTTTGGCATGTAATATGATTTTGCGTATAATATGTTTTGGCATGTAATATGTTTTCGCACATTATACTTTTTGGGGATATTACAGTAACTTTCTTGCAAGCCATACAAGTATGCATGCACCTATTATAGAAACTATAGTGCCGCCGATAAAACCTGAGGCATGTATTCCAATGATACGAAGGAGAACACTTCCTATAACACCGCCTACAACGCCGAGGATTATATTTCGTACAAGGGACCCCTCGGACTCCATAAGCTTACCTGCGATATATCCTGCAATAGCTCCGCTGATGATATTCACGATGATACCAACAATTATTCCCATAATCTTTGACCTCCTGATCACATTAAATTCAAATATATGTTATATTAGTATATATTATCACCATTTTCTTATAATACAATTAAAAGAAAATAAAATATTGTTAAATTGAACCTCCGGTTAAATACGAAAGTGGCGGATGAGTGACAGATAAATAGTGTAAGGCAGGTAGAGACTATGCCGGAAGTAAAGATATATAAATAGGATATAGAATATATGGGAAACTGAAGTTATATGGCGGGTGATAAACGTATTGAAAAGAAAAATATAAATTATATGGCAGGTGATAAGCATATGGTGAGTGAAGAGTACAAGGAAAATAATGAATATATTGAAGGCGGAAAATGTAAAAAGACTAAAGAAGTTACCAGAACTGTGGAATATTCAAGAACTGTACAGACGAGGCTGGTGGCTCCGGCAAATCTTAACGGAGGAGGAAGACTGTTCGGAGGAGATCTTCTGCAGATGATAGATGAGGTTGCAGCTATTGTAGCCAAGCGGCATACAGGTCAGACAAATGTTACAACGGCGTCCATAGATAATCTTATATTTAAGGACGGTGCTTATGTGGATGAGCTGTTGGTACTGGTTGGCTATATAACCCATGTGGGTAATTCATCTATGGAAGTCAGGGTGGATACCTATGTTGAAAATCTTAATGGGGAGAGAAGACCAATAAACAGAGCCTATCTGGTAATGGTGGCTCTTGATGATACAGGAAGACCAAAGACTGTGCCAAGGATAAAATTGCTTCATGAAAATGAAAGGGCAGAGTGGGAAGCTGCGGAAAAAAGAAGGGAACTTAGACTCGAGAGAAGGATAGAGGGCTTCTGAAATCCGGGTAAAGTTTACATAAAATCTGTATAAAAATTAATACAATATTTGCCCCAAAAAGTCGTTGACATTTGAGGACTGGTTTAGTATTATATCACTTGCGCAGTCGAAAGACGCCGATCTTCGAATCAGGCCTGAGACATAAACGCAAAGGAAAATAAAAAAGTTGTTGACAGATGCTTCTAAATGTGATAACCTATACAGGCTGTCGCAA
>NZ_QULM01000007.1:22382-112326 GCF_003482105.1 Coprococcus sp. OM04-5BH | reverse complement strand
TGATTGCTTTGAAGTATTGGAAACTTGCATTTCCTGTTTGTATGAAATTCTGAAAGAACTGTTAAGTTTAGGATTAAACACTTGGGAAAGTGTTTAATTTTGTATATAGGGGATTGGTCAAATGGTATGATAGGGGTCTCCAAAACCTTTGGTGGGAGTTCGATTCTCTCATCCCCTGTTTTAAAGCCTTGAAAACACTGAGTTTTCAAGGCTTTATTTATTTGAGCGGGCAATGAAGTGGGCAGGCTGTGAGGAGAGCTTAAATATGTACAGAATAAAATTTAGCTGCAGGGAAGAGGTCTGATGTTACTCAGGTCTCTTTTATTATGTCTCCGTCTCTCTTTTATGAAGCCCATTATTTAATAGAATATTTATAGTCCCATTATTGTAATAAATTGGTGAATATGTTAAAATTTTTACATAAATAGGCAATGAATTGTGCAAAATTCACATAACAACGCTCGCCAGGACAAATATTAATGAAATTAAGGACTGTTAAGTTATGTTATTTTAGGGCTACCTGGTGATCGTAATTTGGCTGTGGAGTGTGCATATTTGATTGTAAGTGTGAAAGGAGAATGTATTATGGCAGTTAATCGTTTTGTATTGAATGGAATTTCTTATCATGGTCATGGGGCGATCAATGAAATTCCGGGTATAGTAACATCAAAGGGATTTAAGAAGGCATTTGTAGCCTCTGATCCTGACCTGGTGAAGTTTGGAGTTACAGCAAAGGTTACGGATCTTCTGAAGGACAACGGCATTGATTACGAGCTTTATTCAGACATTAAGCCTAATCCGACTATTGAGAATGTATTGCACGGTGTAGAAGCATATAAGGCTTCAGGGGCAGACTTCATGATCACCATAGGCGGTGGATCATCAATGGATACCGGTAAGGCGATAGGTATTATTATCAATAATCCGGAATTTTCAGATGTACGTTCTCTTGAGGGTGTTGCACCAACTAAGAAGAGAACAGTATTTACCATAGCAGTACCTACTACAGGTGGTACAGGTGCGGAGTCCACAATTAATTATGTTATTACAGATGTAGAGAAGAAGCGTAAGTTCGTATGTGTTGATCCTAATGATATACCGGATGTGGCAGTTGTTGACCCGGATATGATGTCATCAATGCCTAAGGGACTTACAGCTTCAACAGGTATGGACGCTCTTACACATGCCATAGAGGGCTACACAACAGCTGCTGCCTGGGAGCTTTCAGATTGTCTTGATCTTGAGGCTATCAAGCTTATTGCAGCTAACCTCAGGAAGGCTGTAGATAACGATCCTGACGGTAGAGAGGGCATGGCTCTTGCCCAGTATGTAACAGCTATGGCATATTCCAACGTAGGACTTGGAATTGCCCATTCAATGGCTCATACTCTTGGAGCTGTATATGACACACCTCATGGTGTGGCATGTGCCATGATGTTGCCTATAGTAATGGAGTTCAATAAGGAATATACCGGAGAGAAGTATAAGGCTATCGCTGAAGCATTTGGCGTAGATACAACCGGAATGGATCAGGAGACCTACAGACAGGCTGCAATAGACGCAGTTCAACAGTTGTCTATAGATGTAGGTATTCCTACAAAGCTTGAGAAGCTCAAAGAAGAGGATCTTCCATTCCTTTGCGAGTCCGCTGCTGCAGACGCATGTGCTCCGGGAAATCCAAGACCTGCAAGCTTAGAGCAGTTTGAGGAAATGTTCAGAAAGCTTATGTGATATATTGTGTAAGTAATATATATATTGATTTAAGAAAGTTAAGGGCGGGACTATGATATATACATAGCCCCGCCCCTGTTGTGCAATATATGTCAATCGGATCGTTAAGGGGATGACATATATTGTTGTCTGATGTTTCAATTTCCGGCATCGGTATTATTGTGCCAGTGGATCTGCAAATATCCCAAGCTTCGGAGGATTATAGGTGAATATAAAGAACATTAGTATCATGGTGAACATAAGGAATAGGAGTATATAACCTATCCAGTCCGGCATGTGGCAGGAGTATTTCCTAAATATAATAAGATAGCATAGGATTACAGCTATAAAAAATATTGTTATATCGATCCACTGGACACCATATCCCAGGACACCTTTATATGTGTAGAACATAACAGGGATACTTAAGGTGCCTGCCAGGGTTCCTAAGGACAGGATATATGAAATGTGTGGATAGGTGTTTTTATACATATAGTAGAGTAATATCTGGGCTATAAGTCCCGGAAAGAATATAAGCTTCATGTGTTCCCAGGTGGATTCATTTACGGGGGCGATCATGCCGACAAGTCTGTTGTTGCCGAAAAAATCATATGCGAAATGCATAAGGGTGCCTGTTACCATTACCAGTACGGCACATATTATTATGGATCTTCTGATATTTTTCATTGTGTTACTCCTTAGATGTTGGGCACAGTATGGTGTCCTGTTTTATTTATTGTAATGATGTCTGTGACATCGTTACGTCGCAGCAACCCCATTGCCGTAGGCAATGGGGTTGCTGCTCTACTTTTGTTATAGTGACGCAAAAGCAGGTCTTATTATTAATTGTATTCAGTTTTACATGTTTAATTCATGTTATATATCATAGTGCATGGAACATGGCATTAACCGGCAGCTTATATCATTAGTTTATGCCTGCGGGATAAGTAATAGTAAAAATAAATATAATTATATAAAAAATATTTAAAGTAACCTTCCTGTAACTTTGGAATGTGTATACTCTGCTTGTAAGCCTATAACAGAGAAAACATAATGACCAAATTTACAGGGAGGTTTTTTATATGAAAATCGTAAAAGTAGAAAATTTATCAAAGGTATACGGAAAGGGAAGTACAGAGGTCAAGGCTCTGGACAATGTATCTCTTTCCATAGAAAAGGGAGAATTCGTGGCGATCGTAGGTGCCAGTGGATCAGGCAAGTCAACACTTCTTCATCTTATGGGTGGAGTTGACAGACCTACATCAGGAAGAGTCATGATAAACGATACAGATATCTTCCAGTTAAATAATGATAAGCTGGCTATATTCAGAAGGAGACAGATAGGTATAATCTACCAGTTCTATAATCTGCTTCCTACCCTTAACGTGGAAGAGAACATAACACTTCCAATGGAGCTTGACGGAAGAAAGGTGGAGGACGGAGAGCTTGATGACATCCTTAAGCTCTTAGGTCTTACCAAGAGAAGAAAACACCTTCCAAATGAGCTGTCAGGAGGACAGCAGCAGAGAACTTCCATAGGAAGGGCGTTAATAACCAGACCGGCACTTATTCTTGCAGATGAGCCTACAGGAAATCTTGATTCAAAATCCAGCAATGAGATAGTGGAGCTGCTTAGAAAATCCAACAGAGAGTACAACCAGACAATAGTTATGATCACTCATAATCTTGAGATAGCTAAGTGTGCAGACAGGATAATAACTATTGAAGACGGAAGGATCAAGTGATAATGATCTGTGTGCATAGCATATTTGTGGATCATGTATTTTTGAATCATGTATTAAAGAATGGAGGCAGATAGCAATGAAGCTGTTAAAACGATTGACAAGAAGCAGCATGAAGCTTAATAAAAAGAGAACAGTTGTTACTATGGTAGGTGTTATCCTGGCTGTTGCATTACTTACTACCGTGTCTGTTATGGTATTGTGTTTCAGACAGAGTCTCATTAACTTTCAGAAGGACGTAGGTGGAGATTACCACTACATCTTCAGGAATGTCAATGAAGATAATATGGATAAATTCCTGGATAACAGAAACTTTGAGAAGACGGCATTGGTGTCAGAGGAAGGATTTGCTGAATATGATGGTATTGCAAATGAATCAAAGCCCTATCTATATGTGGCAGGCACCAACAAGGAGGGATTCAGTACTTTAAATCCTAATATGGTGGAAGGGCGTCTTCCGGAGAAGGATGATGAGCTGGTCATACCAAGACACCTTAGGACAAATGGAAGAGTTGATCTCAAGGTAGGAGATACGGTGACTCTGAATCTTGGAACCCGTGTAACCGATACAGAGCAGGATCCGGAGTTCCATTTTAAACAGAGTAATCCGTTGACAGAGGATGAGCATATAGAGGATACCCAGACTAAGACCTATACCATTGTTGGTATCATGGAGAGACCGGGATATAATGTTGAGGATTATGAGTTCCCGGGATATACATGTTACACTTACTGTGATGATATGGAGAAGGCGTCAACAGTATATGTAAGACTGACTTCTAAGGCGTTAAGACACAGAGACAGTGTGATCGCAGGTATTATGGAGGTTGATGAGAACCTTTATAAGGAGATTATGTTTGGGGACGGCACTGAACCATCAGAGGAGGATTTTAAAGAGTACTGTAAGCAGTATGAAGCTACGGGCATGGATGTAGAGACAAATATCTGGCTTATAGAGTACGAATCCGTATGGCCTATAAGTGACACATTTAAGGCTGTATATGAACTGGCGGCAGCGGTTATGATTATTATCATAATAACATCCGTATGCTGTATTAAGAACAGCTTTGAGATATCAGTTACAGAGAAGGTTAAGCAGTATGGAATGTTGATAAGTGTAGGTGCCACCAGAAAGCAGATAAGAGGCAGTGTGCTTTATGAAGGCTTCCTTCTCGGTTTAGTGGGGATTCCTGGAGGTGTAGCACTTGGCTGTCTGGCTTCATTTATCCTTGTTAAGATATGTAACACCTTACTTGATGGTATGTTAAATACAGTTGTAGTTTATAACTTCTCTGTCTGGGCAATAGTGCTTGCTGCATTACTTGGCTGCATAACCATATTTTTCTCTGCAAACGGAAGTGCCAGGAAGGCTACAAAGATATCGCCGGTATCTGCCATAAGAAATCAGGCTGAGATCAAGAACAATAAGAAGCTTAAGACATCAAAGATGGTAAAGAAGTTATTTGGTGTGGGTGGAGTTGTCGCCCATAAGGCCATAAAGAGAAACAAGAGGAAATATCGTACCGTAGCACTGGCCATAATCATATGTACTGTTGCATTTATAGCAATCTCATCCTTCACATCCCTTGCTTTTAAGACCACTAAGGTTGCCTATGGAGATAGGGATTACAATGTAAGTCTTTATTATACTCCAAAGAATGTAGACGGAGATCCTGAATCCATGGTTGAAAAACTTGACAATATACAGGAAATCGATAAATGTAAGTATTATTATGGAACTGTAAATGAAGATAACGTGAATGTACTTGCAACAGATGATGGAAATGATAGGGTGTATATACTTGCAATAGATGATGAAAACTACAGTAAGTATATTAAGTCTCTTGGGCTTACAGAGCAGGAAGTCGACGGAAAGGCAATACTCATAAATAATAAGATAGAGATCGTGGAAGTTGACAACAAGATGAAAAAGGTTGAAGGTGAGTACTTCAAAGTAAAGGCAGGCGATTCCATCAATATAGATTTTGGAGAATACTACGGAGAGAAGGCAGGAACCAACACCCTTGATCTTGGAATATGTGCAATCACAAAGGAGAGACCGTTAGGCTGGAAGAATTCAAGCGGAGCGGCTATATTTGTGATAAACAACAAAACCTGGAACGAGCTTGATTTTGCTGATGAAAAGTTAGTGAGCCATGGAATATATATGGTATCTGATAATGCAGATCTCCTTCAGGATAACATAGAGAAGATGATGAACGGACTTGGTTGTACAAGTGACGATTACAACATGGACAATGTTGATGCAAGTGAAAAGAGCATGAATTCTATGTTCACATTGATCGCAATATTTACCTACGGACTTATTACAGTAATCGCCCTCATCGGCGTTACCAATATAATCAATACCTTAAATACCAGTATGCAGCTTCGCGCAAGAGAATTCGCAACCCTTAGAAGTATCGGTATGACAAACAAGGAATTTAACCGGATGATAAGACTTGAATGTATATTTGTTGGAGGAAAGGCGCTTATAATAGCAATTCCTATGGGATTTCTGGTATCCTACGGAATATATAAGATACTTATGAATGGTGTTATAGAATTTGCATTTAATCCTCCGATCATACCGGCAGTAATAAGTGTTGTGGTAGTATTTGCATTGTTGATGATCATCATGAAATTATCAATGACAAAGATCAACGGAAAGAATATAATAGAAACCATAAAAAATGAGAATGTATAATACACAGGCTCATGGCGTGGAGGTATTATGGCGGAAATATTATTGATAGAAGACAATCAGAGCATTTATCAGGCATTGCAGTTCGCCTTTGAAGCTGCAGGCTATGTTCTTAAGGTTGCACCGACAATGGCAGAGGCCTACACTCTCGTGGATAGCGGGAGTGCAGGTCTTATACTGTTAGATATAAATCTTCCTGACGGCAATGGCTTTGATCTTTATAAGAACAGGATCGCAGGAAAGAAGATACCTACTATCTTCCTGACGGCAAAGGATGAAGAGGAGGATATAGTCAAGGGACTGGATATGGGTGCCGAGGATTATATCACCAAGCCATTTTCAACAAGGGAGCTTATGGCAAGGGTAAACAGGATACTCAGGCGGACAGAGCAAAAGTCACTTCTGAGGGTACAGGATATCAGTTATGATCTGGACAAGATGGAGGCTCTTAAGAACGGAGAGAAGATACAGTTCTCAAGCCTTGAGCTCAAGATCGTGAATCTTTTATTTGCCAATCATAACAAGGCGGTGAAGAGAAGTGATGTGATAGACCTTATATGGGAGGCAACGGGAAATGACGTGTACGATCATACTGTCACAGTGTATATGAAGCGTATAAAAGACAAGCTTGGAACTGACATTATCAAGACCATAAAGGGAGTCGGCTACAGGATAGACTGTTGATGTCAAAGGTCAGACAGGGAGAGGAAATACATTGAAATCGTTAAATCATAAAAGAAAGATAACAGGAGTGATCCTGGTGTCGGTTATAGGCGTTCTGGTTCTTATATATATGGACGTCCGGATGTATAAGACATACATGTCTAACTATAACAGCAGGATTGGCAGTATCTGCAGTCTGGTGGCTGACAGGTATCCTGACATAAGTCCGGGGGAGCTTATGACCATAATAAATGACCGGAACACTGCCGTAGATGAGAAATTCTTCAGCAGATACGGCATAGATATAAGCAGGGACAGTGTTATAGTGGAAAATGACAGGTACTTTGAGAAATACCTGATAATACAGGTAGGCTGTATCGCATTTATCATATTGGCGGTGGTGCTGGTTTCTTCCATATACAATTGTAAAAGACGTAATGACATTGCGGAGATCGCGGAGTATATATCCAATATAAACCGGGGCAATTACGTACTTAAGATAGATAATAACTCGGAGGATGAGCTGTCCATACTTAAGAACGAGGTGTATAAGACCATGATAATGCTTAAGGAGGCAGCAGAGCATTCAAAGGAAGAGAAGAAGCTGCTTAAGGATGCGCTGTCAGACATATCTCATCAGCTTAAGACACCTATAACCTCTGTTATGATTAATCTTGACAATATGAGTGATAATCCGGATATAAGTGATGAGGATAGAAAGAAGCTTATAAGGAATGCCAAGAGGGATGTTAAGAACATAAGCTTTCTTGTGCAGAATATATTGAAGCTGTCCAGATTCGAGGCAGACACCATAAAATATATAAGAAAAACGGTGCCTTTGGAAAGCATTATTGACAAGGCTGTATCCAATGTTGAAGCACTGGCGGATCTTAAAGGGATAGAGCTTAAGGTGAGTCACGGAGAAGATCTTTCCATGACCTGTGATCCTATATGGCAGACTGAGGCTGTGACAAATATCATTAAGAATGCCATAGAGCATGCTGAGTCCAGGGTGGATGTATATTATGAAAGCAGTGAAACCTACAGCCAGATAAATATTTCGAATGATGGAGAGCCTGTGGATGAGAGTGATATGCTTCATTTGTTTGAAAGATTTTACCGTGGAAAGCATGCAGACAGTGACAGTGTGGGCATAGGACTTGCACTGGCAAAGGCCATAATTGATGAAGATAACGGCTATATTAAGGTCTATAACTGTGATGAAAATAGTGAGAAAAGTGTAGAATTTGTAATCAGATATCTAAAAAATTGAGGTCTAATGACCTCTTTTTTTGTCCAAAAATATAAAAAAACATGTCGTTTATGCCAAATACATGCCGTTCATGTTAAATTGCCCCAAAAATATTGAAAAATGTTTTGCAAAATGCTAAAGTGCTCTCGTCAAAAATAATGTTAAAAAATAATTTGAAGTTCTTTTAGACAAAAATTAATATTGTTATATTTTGACGAAGAACATCGAATCGGAAATTTATAAAAAGGGAGGAACAAAAATGTGTATGAGAATTGAAGACGGAAAGCTGATTGGGTATGATTGTAGTTCGGAGGAGAAGAAGGTTGTTATTCCTGATGGGGTTAAGGAGATTGGGGAACTGGCATTCTTTGAGTGCAGAAATATTGGTGAGGTATCCATACCTGACAGTGTGACGAAGATTGGCAAGGGGGCTTTTAATTACTGTACAGGAATGGCAGATGACGATGGTTTTGTAATTGTCAGAAATGTATTGTATTACTATGATGGTGACAATTCAGATGTTGTTATACCATCAGGTGTAGTCAGGATATGTGATTCTGCATTTTGCGATACCAGGGTTATGATTACCAGTGTAGTTATACCTGACAGCGTTACAGAAATAGGGGATGGAGCATTTGCAGATTGCCGTATGTTGAAGAAAGTGCATATGTCTGCCAATATCAGAAAGATTGAGGATACGGCATTTGTGAATTGCAGAAGTCTTACAGACATAGAAATACCGGATACTATAGAAAGTATCGGAGATGGAGCGTTTACAGGATGCAAGGCACTGAAAGACAAAAATGAATATGTAATTGTAAATAATTGTGTATATGATTACTTTGGAACAGATGTGGATATTACCATACCTGACGGTGTTGAGGGAATAAAGTCTATATTCATTAATATGCATAGTCATATAAGAAGCATTAAGATTCCTTCTTCAGTTAAATATATTAATGAACTGGCATTTCATGGATGCCAGAATCTTGAGAGAGTGGAAGTTCCGGTAGCACTTAAATGTGAAGCAATGGCAGCCATAAACTACGGACAACTTTTATTCCCTGAAAGGAATACGCTGCTTACAACATATTAGTTATGACATGTAGTAAAAAAGACTGTGAGGCAATTTACATCACAGTCTTTTTTAGGTTGATAAAATCCAAAGATTATAGACTGTTATTTAAGTTTGATACCTTGGATTGTACATGATCTGGTTCCTATGACCAGGGTGCTGTTGTATACGGCAGGAGATGCTTCTATACATCCGGTGCTTAACTCTATGGTGTCATTTGTTTCACCGGTAAGACCATCTAACATATAAAGCTTACCGCCGCTTGAGGCGTATAATACTCGTCCTGTTCCATCGGAATTGTATACACATACAGGCGATGACCAGGCATATGCTGCTACATGTTCCCACATGACCTTTCCATCCTTCTTGGACAGACAGGCAAGTACTCCGTCGTAAGGTCCACCGGTTTTTGAAACTGTTACATATATATAATCCGAGAGGCTTTCACGACCTACGGCTATAGTAGATTGAACACCGCCTGATACTCCTTCCTGGGAGTAACACGTATACTCAGTCTGCCAGATTATCTCACCGGTCTCTGCGTCTACCTTCCATATTGGTACAGGTGCCGTACTTGAGCTTCGCCAGCCCTGATGGAAGGAGGTGCTGGCATACAGATATACCTTGTCACCCTCAACTGAGAGAACAGGAGTGGAGTTAGAGTCATCAAGGCTGTCCTGAACCCATACAAGCTCTAAGGTATTAAGGTCAAGACAGAAGAAGTGACCTCCGTTATCCATTATATAAAGATATCCCTTATACACTACACAACTGTCTTCCATACCAAGCCAGTACTGAGTGCTGCTTCGCTTGGTCAGGTAACGCCATTTGACTATATTATTAGGATTGATCGACAGTGTGCCCTTTTCCTCATCATATTTTGTCCCCAGGTTTATGAGATATAATATACCATTTTCCCCGGGATATATAAGCGTGTCCGTTGCAGCATCTACTAAAGCAGAGGAGTCAAAGAAGCTTAAGGAGTCTCTCAGTGAGAATGAATCTGAATTACCAAATTCATACATTACACTGCAATCTAAGAGATTTACCACAAATACTCTTGCAACACCCTTGTTACTGTTGTAGCCTGCACCTACATATAATATAGGATATCCTCTCGGATCAAGGGCTCCAGAACCCTTGAAGGTATATCCCAGTGACATGGTGTCTCTTGTGAGTTCACCGGTCTCCAGATCGATAAAGTATATATTTCCGTCCATACATGCATATATAACTTCTACCAGGTCATCTTTTTCTTTTGCCCAGTCATACATGTTCATGTGTTGCCTAACTGACGACGGCCATTTCATTATAAGAGGCTGACCAGTCCAACCGCTGCCTGTCCAGGTTGAGTCCCCTGAAGTAAGCCCGCCGGTTGTTACAGACCATTCTCTCTCAAGTTTGAATGAGGACATGTTGGCACAACCATAGGTAGGGTCGTTTCTGTAGTTATTTCCCCTGAAAGTGACGATACCATCGATATTGGTATAATTGCTTCCCTTGTTGAAGCTTATCTCAGCCTTAGGCTTGTAATCCGAAACGCTGTCAAGTGTTACACCATCCACATTTACATCTGTGTAAGATACATAATTGGAAGGATCTGTGCTGCTTACACAGTGAGGCCTAATGTCAGGCATATAGTATGAGCTTCCACCATCCGACAAAACATTGTCTACAAGATCAGATATGGCAGGGAGACTGTCGGGAACATCATTATCAACATCGGAACTGTCCGATGGTGGGAGGGTTCCTGTCTGTACATCATTTGTGAAGATCTTTAAACGCCAGTATATGAAAAGTCCCAGTAGTGAGCAGATTATGATGGCGACGATCCATGCCAGTAATTTCGGCATGACGGTAGGCTGCTTTTTAGTATCATGGCTCCCTGCATGATGGATTTGGGCGTGCTGATTATTTACATTGCCTTTATTTTGATGGCCATATTTGGTGTGGTTGACCTTTTTGCGTTGCTGATCATTTATAACCGCTTGATGGCTGTTTTTTTGTGTGTGCTGATCATTTATAACCGCTTGATGACTGGCTTTTTCGTGGCGATGATCATCCTTTCCCGCTTGGGGCTGTGTGTCTGTTCCGGAAGTTTTATGTCTCTTCTCAGAAATCGGTACATGAACCGGAGCATCTGATATGTCTGTCGGTTCGTTGTCCGGCTCAGGCTCGGCAGTAGCAGCAGAATTTCGTTCCTTCTCAGCCTTAAGGAAGGCTGCAACCTTCTCTGCCTGAACCTTGTCGTCAGGATCCAGTTCAAATTCCATGACCAGAACTTGTTCATCAGGAAGTTCAGCATAAACAACACTGACTATGGAACCATCCTCGGATCTGGCTATGGGAGGGTGGCTGCTGTCCACTTGGGAAGAATTTTTTGTAATAATATTTTTAAGTTGTGATGAACTCATTTATATTTCTCCTATGTACATAAGAATAAAAAATTAACAGCATAAGCGTGTTAATTATATACTCTTTTATTACAATAATCCACTGAAAATACATATGTGGCACCTAAAAATGCTTTTTTTCTTAAAACTATGCTGCCAATGGCTTTACTTTAGCGTGCTACTATGGTAGAATTGCAAAGTCCGAGGCGTGCCCCGGAAAATACTATAATAAGGAAGAGAGGATTTTAATATGAAGAAATTTGGTGTAATATTATTAGCTGCTGCTATGTGCCTTGGCCTTGCAGGCTGCGGTTCAAAGGCAGATGACAAGAAGGCAGACAGTGAGAAGGTATATGCTGTTGAAGCAGGTTCAGCAGGCGAGGAAGCAGCAAATGAGAAGGGTTATAAGACAAATGCTGTTAATTCACAGGCTGACGCACTTATGGAGGTTCAGGCAGGAACAAGTGACGCTGCCATAATCGATCTTCTTATGGCAGGTGCCATGATCGGTGAGGGTACAAGCTATCCTGATCTTATCCATACAGATGAGCTTACAACAGAAGAGTACGGAGTAGGCTGCAGAAAGGGTTCAGATCTTGCAGCATATATCAACAGTGTGTTCGGTGAGGCATATGCCGACGGAACAATGAAGGATATCGCTTCAAAGTATGGCGTTCAGGAAGCTCTTCTTGAGCAGTCAAAGAGTGATTTCACAGAGGCTGCTGACGGAGATGTGGCATACATCAAGTCAAAGGGTTCACTTATCGTAGGTATTACTGATTTCGCTCCTATGGATTACGAGGAGAACGGTGAGTGGATTGGATTTGACGCAGATATGGCCAAGCTCGTTGCAGAGAAGCTTGGTGTTGAGGTTAAGTTTGTTGTTATCGACTGGGATACAAAGCTTATGGAGTTAAATTCAAAGAATATTGATGTTGTATGGAATGGTATGACACTTACAAATGAAGTTACATCATCAATGGAATGTACAAATGCATACTGCAACAATGCGCAGGTTGTAGTTGTTAAGTCAAATTAATCAGGATTTAGATATAGTTTGTTAGAGATACTGGAGGATTAGTAATGTTTTGGTCAGTAACAGCCCAGTTGTTAGAGGGACTTGCGACAACATTTGAGATTTTCATATTGACACTTGTGTTTGCACTGCCGCTTGGTCTTATCCTTGCCTTTGGAAGTATGAGTAAGTTTAAGCCCCTTAAGTTTTTACTACAGGTTATAATCTGGATAATCCGTGGTACACCGCTTATGCTGCAGCTTATTATAATTTTTTATGGCCCGGGACTGTGGCTTTCACATAATCTCTGGTCGGGAGACGAAGCAGGAAGAATAACTGCTACAGTAGTTGCCTTTTCCATCAACTATGCATGTTATTTCTCTGTAATATTCCGTGGTGGAATAGAGGGAGTTCCTGTGGGACAGCGTGAGGCGGGAGAGGTGCTTGGCATGACCAAAACACAGATATTCTTCAAGGTGACATTGCTTCAGATGATCAAACGTGTTGTTCCGCCGATGAGTAACGAGATAATCACCCTTGTAAAGGATACATCGCTGGCAAGGATAATCGCAGCCTATGAGCTGACATTTGCAGGCTTCTCATATATGAAGTCGGCAGGTATCACATGGCCGTTGTTCTACACAGGTGTGTTCTATCTGTTATTTGTTGGAATACTTACACTGTTATTCAATTACATTGAGAAGAAACTGGCATATTTTAAGTAGATTATCGTATTAGACAGAGGAGTGACACAGATGGCTATTCTTGAAGTAAATAATATAGAAAAGCACTTTGGCAGCACCAAGGTTTTAAAGGATGTAAGCTTTTCGCTGGAGCAGGGAAATGCCCTTGCCATAATTGGTTCGTCAGGTTCCGGAAAGACAACACTTCTCAGGTGTCTCAACTTTCTTGAGAAGCCCGATCACGGAACCATAATTGTAAATGGTGAGACATTGTTCGACGGAAGTGTACCTTATAAGAGAAATGAAAAGGAGCTGAGACGTAAACGTCTGCATTTTGGAATGGTATTCCAGTCCTTTAACCTGTTCCCGCAGTATACGGCCCTTGAAAATGTAATGCTGGCGAGACAGATGCTTGCCAAGGAGGAGCCAGATTTTAAGGCGAGAAAAAAGGAAATATATCAGCAGATAAGAGAGGACAGTATTGAAGCTCTTACTAAGATGGGACTCCAGGAGAGGATGGATCATTATCCTCATCAGTTGTCCGGTGGACAGCAGCAGAGAGTTGCCATAGCCAGAGCACTTGTTATGAAGCCTGATATATTATGTTTTGATGAGCCTACATCAGCCCTGGATCCTGAGCTTACCGGTGAGGTGCTCAAGGTTATAAGGAACCTGGCTGAGAATAATACCACAATGATCATAGTTACCCATGAGATGGCATTTGCCAGAGACGTAGCCGACCAGGTTATATTCATGGATGACGGATATGTTGTTGAGGCGGGAGATCCTAAGGAGGTTATCAATAATCCTAAGGAAGAGCGTACAAGACAGTTCCTTTCCAGATATACGGAAGGATAGTGGTATTCTGGGCATATCTGACGCAAATGTCGAAAAATGTTAAAAAACATCATGACAAATAATAAAATAAATCATGGAAAATGATATAATATAATCATATACTGGTTTCAGTGCTTCATCATGTATACAGAGTATGCATAAGTGTGCTGAAGCCGGTTTTTTTATGCCTGAAAATGGAATTTTTCATGATACTTCAGTAAAAAGGAAAAGTTATGTCAACTAGAAATGAAATTGTAAATAAGCTTTTAAAGAGCTTTATATCCAGCTATAACATAACAAGGGTCGAAGAGGATGAGCATTCTCTGGTGGCTGTATGTGAGTACTTTGAACATTCGGAGAAGTATGTGATGTCTAAGAAGGCTGAGCTGTGGTCGGCGGACTGCGAGGAATTCTTGTATGTATTTGAGAAGGAAAAGCCGGATGAAGACTGGTATAAAAAGATAATGGAGCGTACCATCACCGATGGAATGGAGCGTATGAATGTGGGACCGGGACATATGTATACCTATGTTACCATGATGATAATATGCGATTCCTATAATGATGATATGGCAACGCTTGTAAAGAAGAGTAAATTCTACAAAAGCTTTAAATGGGGATTTCACGGTTGGCTTAATTACAGGGTTCTTATGGTGAACGCTGAGACGGCCGCAATGTGTTCTAACAGGGAGGGAAGATCGTGCGTCAAAAGTGTCAGAAAGGTTTTAAAGACACAATGATGAATTAACCTGGCAGCTATCAAAACAGTCTGAAGATGGAGCGTGGAAGATGATCAAAAGCTCATTAAAAGCTCATTCAGCTTGGTCGTGATTGTTATGGTACCTGGCAGATTAAATAAAAAACATGAGAGGAGATTCAATAATATGAATTCACTGGTACTTTTATTAATTTGTATTGCTATACTGGTTGCCGGCTATATTTTCTATGGTGGATGGCTGTGTAAGCAGTGGGGACTTGGCGAAGGTGATAAGCCGACACCTGCCCATGAACTTGAAGATGGTGTGGATTATGTTCCTGCTAAGGCACCTGTGCTTATGGGACATCATTTTTCATCCATTGCGGGAGCCGGACCTATAACCGGACCTATCGGGGCAGCTATATTCGGCTGGATCCCTGTAACCTTATGGGTACTCATCGGAGGAATTTTCTTTGGTGGGGTACATGATATGGGCGCTCTTTTTGCTTCCCTTCGTCATAAGGGACAGTCAATAGGAGAGATCATCTCAGTAAACATGAGTAAGAGAGCAAAGAGACTTTTCATTATATTTGCTTACCTTACACTTATCCTTGTTGTTGCAGCATTTGCTTCTATCGTTGCTACCACCTTCGGTAAGGTAATTAATACGGACGGAACGGTAAATCAGGTGGCAACCGAGTCAAATGCTTCTGTAGCAATGGTTTCAATGTTATTCATAGTAATAGCTATAATCTTTGGTTTCCTTGTATACAGAAGACACACACCAATGCTTATATCAACAATCCTCGGTGTAGTTGCCATCGCTATCTGTATGGTGATCGGACTTAACTTCCATCCACTTTACATGTCAGTAAATGCGTGGATGATCGTTGTCGGTGTATATATTGCCGTAGCTTCAGTTACTCCTGTATGGATCCTTCTCCAGCCAAGAGATTACTTAAGCTCATTCCTTCTTTACGCAATGCTTGTAGTTGCCTTTATAGGTGTTATTGTGAGCCATGTTGATCTTGGCGGTGCAGACGGACTTAAGGCGTTCGGCGGTTTTGCCGTTGATACAGCAAACGGAACACAGTATATGTTCCCAGTATTGTTCACAACAGTTGCCTGTGGTGCCATATCAGGTTTCCATTCACTGGTTTCGTCAGGTACTACATCAAAGCAGCTTGATAAGGAAAAGGACGCAAAGCCTATAGCTTACGGTAGTATGCTTCTTGAGTGTGTACTTGCTGTAATCACTATCTGTGCTATTAACTTTGCTTATAAGAATGGTATTACAGCAGGTGCAACAGCTATATTTGCAGGCGGTATCTCAAAGATGTTCGGATTTGCCGGTGCGTCAGAGAGTGTTGTTTCAATAATCAATACACTGCTTATCCTTACATATTCAGCATTTTGTCTTACATCACTTGATACAGCAACAAGACTTGCAAGATTTATGTTCCAGGAGTTCTGGCTTGAGCCTGGACAGACAGCTAAGGATGTACAGAGTGGTGTTAAGAAGGTTCTTGTAAATCCTTACTTCGCAACAATCCTTACTGTTGTACTTGGTATTGCCCTTGGACTTAACGGATGGGACAAGATCTGGGGACTCTTCGGAGCAGCTAACCAGCTTCTTGCGGCTCTTGGTCTTCTTGCAGTTGCCACATGGCTTGGCAACATCGGTAAGAATAATAAGATGTTCCTTATCCCTATGGCATTCATGATGGTCGTTACTATCGGTTCGTTAGGCATCACGATCAAGAACCAGTTTAAGGTAATATCAGCAGGTGGAGCAGACTGGGGTGCATACGCACAGGCTATCCTTGCCATCCTTCTTATTATCCTTTCAATCGTTCTTGTAGTTGAAGGTATCCAGACACTTGTGGGTAAGAATAAGAAGCAGACTGCTTAAATTGACAGACAGATAAAAAACAGATAATATTATGCCATGCATTTACTTTGGTGGGTGCATGGCATTTTTTATAAGGTGTAGAAGAGGTACAGGTATGATCAGCAGATCTATGAAGATAAGAAACAGCTTATTACTGGTGCTTACGGCACTTATATGGGGCGTTGCCTTTGTGGCCCAGAGCAAGGGAGGAGATGCAGTAGGGGCACTGTCATTTAACTGTATAAGATCAATAATTGCAGGTATAGTACTGCTGCCGGTAATAAAGCTTTTGGACGCCCTTGGATACGGAAGTAAGAAGCCGGCTACGAGTCAGGAAAAGAAAACTCTTGTAACCGGAGGTATATGTTGTGGATTGGCATTGTTTCTTGCAAGTACAGCTCAGCAGATAGGAATAACCATGGGTACGGAGCCGGGAAAAGCAGGTTTTTTAACCGCCTGTTACATACTGCTGGTTCCGGTATTCGGACTTTTCCTCAAGAAGAAATGTGGTTTTAATATATGGATAGGCGTGGTGATTGCTGTGGTGGGCTTGTATTTCCTGTGTATGAACGGAAGTATAAGCTTTGAGACCTCAGACCTTATGACCCTTTTGTGTGCGGTTTTGTTCTCATTTCACATACTTATAATAGATCATTTCTCCCCGTTGGTTGACGGGGTGAGGATGTCCTGTATACAGTTTTTTACCTGCGGTATCGTGGGCATTATCCCTATGTTCATATTCGATATGGGACACAGTATTTCAGGGATAAGTGAGTGGCTAACCTTATTTGCAGATGCTGATGCATGGATCGCCATTCTCTATGCCGGTGTCATGTCATCAGGAGTCGGCTATACCTTGCAGATAGTAGGGCAGAATGGTATAAATCCAACGGTAGCGTCAATGCTAATGAGCCTTGAGTCAGTGTTCTCGGTGCTGGCGGGAGTTGTGATACTTAAGCAGTTTTTGACAGTGAGGGAGACTGTGGGCTGTGTACTGATATTTGCAGCTATAATTATCGCCCAGCTTCCGGCGGGAAAAGTAAAGGCAGAGAATGTGAATGAGGAACAGGGACAGGCAGATTTGTGATATATACCAAAATCTCAATGTGAATATACAGTGAAAATTTAATGTGAATATACAGTAAAAATTTAATCACTGGAATAAGCGGCTGCTATATGTTATTATAGTCAGGTGAAAATATAAAGCACGCAGGCTCTGCCGCGTTTAACAGGGGGATGAGCAAATGAGTGACATAAATGAAGTGACTAAGAAATATGCATTGCTTATAGATTCTGACAATGTGTCTGCCAAGTATGTGGCAATAATATTTGATGAGCTTAGCAGGGTAGGATATACTACCGTAAGAAAGATATACGGAGACTGGTCCAAGAATACTAACGGATGGACAAAGGATTGTCTTCTTACATATTCCATACAGCCGGTACAGCAGTTCGCCTATACCACCGGCAAGAATGCTACGGATTCTATTATGATAATAGATGCCATGGATCTTCTTTATAAGGGCAATCTGGATGGCTTTTGTCTTGTGTCATCGGACAGTGATTTCACAAGCCTTGCAGTGAGGCTCAGGGAGGCAGGCAAGGAAGTTATAGGAATGGGAGAGATGAAGACTCCCAAGGCATTTGTCAGTGCCTGTACTAACTTTAAGAGACTTGATCTTCTTGACAGAGATTACAATTCTGATGAGGGAGAGGATTATAAGAGTGCTGATTCCGATGAGGCGGAGCTTACGAGTCTCAGGGATATCAAGCAGACTATTTATTCGATCATTGATGAGAATGATGACAGAGGCAAGAAGACCCATATCGGAGAGATAGGAAGCAAGCTTCAGAACAAATATCCTGATTTTGATGTAAGAAACTATGGATATTCAAAGCTTACCACACTTATACAGGATGGCCTTGATGGCTTTGAGCTTGTTAATTCCGGAAGACAGATCTATCTTGAGAAGACAAGGATAGAACTTAAGAAAGAAGATATAGAGAAGTATGTCTGTAATCAGTTAGCCCGTTCAAAGGGTAAGAGGATGAATATAGGTATGCTCAATACCATGCTCAAGGATGAGTACAGCAGTTTCAGTGTTAAGAAGTACGGCTACAGCAAGATGTCAAGCTTCTTAAGGAGCTGCGGAAAGTTAAGAGTTGAGAAGGATCAGGTAATGTTAAAGTAAATCATAAGAGGTGTTTTATAACTTATGACATAAAAAAAGTGGACTGGTGTTTCCAGAGAAAGGATGTAAGAATATGAAAGTAGCTATTATTATGGGATCTACAAGTGATCTTCCAAAGGTTGAACCGGCAATCGGTATTTTAAAAGACTATGGTGTTGAGGTTAATGTGAGATGTCTTTCTGCCCATAGAGCCCATGCAGGACTTTCGAAGTTCATAGAAGAGGCAAATAACGACGGTACAGAGGTTATCATCACAGCTGCAGGTATGGCGGCAGCACTTCCTGGAGTTGTTGCTTCACAGACAGTGCTTCCTGTTATCGGAGTGCCTATTGCAGGATCTAACCTTGACGGTATGGACGCACTTCTTTCAATAGTACAGATGCCTTCAGGAATACCTGTTGCAACAGTTGCCATAAATGGCAGCAAGAATGCAGCATACCTTGCTCTCCAGATAATCGGAACAAAGTATGAGGCGGTAAGAGCGAAGCTTCTTGAAGAGAGAAAGGCAATGGAAGAGGCTGCCATGAAGGCAAATGAAGAGGTTATAGCAAAGTACAATGCATAAGATAATGCATGAGATATATCAAGCTCCTGCGTTTTTGCCGACAGGTCTGAAAACTTTTATCATGAATTTTAAATTTATGGCATAAAAAGAGCTTCACCCAATAATGTATGTCCGGAATATCCGGTGCATATGAAAGAGGGTGGAGCTCTTTTTCATGTTTCCTGCCATGCATATTATTTAAATGCGCAGCATATATAAAATATCAGGCTTTATAAATTAAAATCATAAAACTAAGCTTTTAAAATTAAGCCTCTAACTTCTTGCCTGTAAGTAACTCGTAAGCCTGTAAGTACTTGGCGATGGTCTTGTCAACAATGTCCTGCGGAAGCTCCCAGTTGTTGTCAGGGTTAGCCTTTAACCAGTCGCGGGCAAACTGCTTGTCGAATGAAGGCTGACCATGTCCAGGTTCATAACCTTCAGCAGGCCAGAAACGTGAGCTGTCAGGTGTGAGCATTTCATCTCCCAGAACGATGTTGCCATCCTCATCAAGACCGAACTCAAACTTTGTATCTGCGATTATGATGCCGCGGCTTAAAGCGTAATCTGCACACTTCTTGTAAAGGGCGATGGTGTAGTCCTTTAACTTGGTAGCATACTCAAGACCCTTACCAGGGAACGCTTTCTCCAGGTGATCAACACTCTGCTCGAAGGAGATGTTCTCATCATGATCACCTATCTCAGCCTTTGTTGAAGGGGTATATATAGGCTCAGGAAGCTTATCTGACTCCTTAAGACCTGCAGGAAGTTCGATTCCGCATACCTTTCCGCACTCCTTATAGCTTGCCCAGCCTGAGCCGGTAATATATCCACGAACTATACACTCTATAGGAAGCATATTGAGTTTCCTGCACATCATACTGTTTCCGTCAAACTTCTCCTGCTGGAAGAATTCAGGCATATCCTTAACATCTGCGGAAATCATGTGATTAGGAAGTATATCTGATGTAAGATCAAACCAGAACTTAGACATCTGTGTAAGAACTGTACCCTTCTTGCTTATGATGTTCTTAAGGATCACATCAAAACAGCTTATACGATCTGTTGCAACCATGATCAGGCTGTCTCCGTTGTCATAGATTTCACGTACTTTGCCTTCTTTGATAGGCTTCATTTCATTTGCACTCATTTTAATCTACCTCGTAAATATATATTTGCTATAGAAGCATCTTATAAAAGTTTAGTTTATTTTAGTGCAAAAATCAAGAAATTATTGAGATAATACATTTTCTACAAATGAACTTTGCGTTTTTTTGAAAAATACAACATATCTTATAAAAAGATTTATGATTTTTGTTGAAAATGACATAAAATAATGGTAATCTAGGTTATGTAGGGCAAGTTATCATATATGCAATATTTTGTGGTTTATATGATCGTTTTGTTCCGGGGGAAGTATTTTTATCAGACGTAAGTGTTCTGGAGGGAGATTGTATGATACTTATTGATACTCAAAAAGAAGAATTCAGCAAACTCAAGGATGTAAGAATATTTGGGAAGGTCAGCCATGAGGGCAGATACAACGGAAACCTTCTGGTCATCGGTTTAGGCGGTGTGGGAAGTAAGACCGTATTAAACCTTAAGGGCATGCTGGTTGACAATATAACACCTGAGGACAATATAAGCTTTCTTATGGTGGATTCTGATATACCGGCCATGGAAGCAACCATAAAGGACAGCAAGGAGCATCTTGGCTTCAATGCCATGGAGGTGTGCAGTATATACAGACCTAATGCAGAAAACTTACTGGCAAACGGTATCGACAATAATCCGGTTCATCCAAACCTTGCAAGCTGGATGGCATCGGATTTTCCATCAATAACCATCACCCCAAGAGGAACCGGTGGTAACAGACAGATAGGCCGTCTCATGTTCTCTAATGCTTATGAGGATATGAGCATGCTTCTTTTTGATAAACTTGAGGAGGCAAGGAACAAGGTTAAAGTGGGATACCTTGATGTGATTATAGTTACAGGTCTTGGTGGAGGAACAGGAAGCGGTATACTTTCAGATCTTACATATAATTTGCGGGCATATTCCAAGAAGATGAGATGGAACAACGTCAGGATAGGAGCATGTCTCATGATGCCGGACGTGCTGTTCGGAATAAGAGCCATATATGATAATACTGAGAAAATGCAGATTATGAAGGCTAATGCCTATGCAACCTTAAAGGAGATAGACCACTATATGAACCTTTCAGAGACAGAGGATTCATATGTGTTCCAGAGCACCACACACAGATTTGCCATAAGAGATAATATATTTGACGCCTGTATGCTGGTATCAGGCAAGCGTGATAGCCAGGGATACATCCCTGACGGCTTTGTGTACAGAGACACAGCCAAGTATCTGTATAAGCTGGCGTCCAACAAATATATCGGTACACCGGATAAGTATGGTGAGAGACGTCTTTTAAGAGATGTGTTCTTTGATAATGAGATCAGGACCATAAGTACATGGAAGATAAATAACGCAGACAAGGCGGATATTGCCGGTGGAAATTGTTTCTATAAGGTTCCGAGTGAGGCTGACTACAGGATACCTATTAAGGAAATGGAGAATATCTGTGAGCATGAGGTATTTGTCGAGGCATTTAAGGAGATCAACAGATCCGTATTTTCCGATGACAGACAGATGGAATCCTTCAGAAATGCAGTGAGTGAGTTGGATAGATTTCTGGATGAGCCTGCGGGAGCAGAGATTTCCCTTAATGTGTCGGGACTTGTGCAGTTTGGACGTTTTCAGAAGCCTGTATATAAGATGATAAAGAAGAGACAGGATACCCTTCTTCAGGATATGATGAAGGATCTTGATAAGATGGAAGCCGAGCTTCCTAAGATGGTAAAATCGATTAAGAACAAGATATGGTCAAATCTTGACGGCGTGATAAAGAAATGTATGCTGGAGAAGGGACCATTTGCGGCAATAGAGCTTATAGGTGCCAAGGGGTTTGGCCCGGGAGACGGAAAGCAGGGTATGATACCGGAGATAAGAAAGCTCTCCGATAAGCTTGAGAAGTATGAGCCGTCATCTGAGTATGAGAGGATCATAGAGTCCATACATACCATAGTTGCCAAGAGATTTTTTACATTCCCATCAGCCAAGAGGGAAACAGAGAATGGCTACTATGATGCATGTATAAAGCACATTCTTTCCCAGGAGAGAAATAAGATCATGGATGAGTTGAATTCCCAGGATGTTCTCGGAGATACGGTGAGATGGCTTTCAGAGAGAGCCGAGAGACTTGACGAGATATTCTCCCAGTTCGGTGAGGATCTTAATAATTCTATAGAGGATCTGTCTAACATAGGCAAGAGTGCGGTAAACAACCTTCTTAAGAGGGCAAGCCACCATAACTTCCTGCCGTCTGACTATATATCAGAAAAAAGGATAGCAGATTTCAGAAATGGTATTGTAAGATTTCTTCTGGACAATGAGACGAATATCGACAACAACAAGGTTGTTCCTGTTAAGGATGCCCTTGAGAAGCTGTACAGGGATTTCTTCGGCGGTATAGGTGCATTCGGACCGGAGAAGATGTTATCGGTTGCTTTCTCGGAGAAGAGACTTGTGGAGCAGGATCTTAACGTAATGTTCGGTTCACCTAAGAATGACAGAAGAAATAATGTTATGAGATTGGCTGCCGAAGCGTTTGTGGATGATATAAAGGCAGAGGAGCAGCTGTGTGTTCTTAAGGGTAAGGCAGAGGAAGCATTACCTAGAAGAAAATATATTTCGGTTCCTAATACAATGCCGTATTTCAGTGAAGCAGTTAAGGATATTCTGGTTTCTGAGCCTTACAATGAGAAGACAGATGCCATAACCCTGAATCCGGGTGAGATCGAGATATCCATAGACGATATGATAGTCGGTGTCCCACTTGCCATGATGGACTGTATAGAGGAGCTTCAGATGGCATACGAGTTCACTGTGGGATACAAGGGACTGCATATTGATGAGAGAAATGTTGATATGCGAAAAAAATTCAATGAGCTTGTATCCGTTTAATGCTTATAGAATTGTAACAGGGATATGTAGGATGATATGAAATCTAGAAAAAATGGCGTGACTCGTGCTGCCGGATCATGATATGTATGACATGTATATGTTGTATAGGAAATAAATGATTTTAAGAGGGCGTGACCTGAATGGTTGCGCCCTTTGTTAAGTGTATGATAATATGATGGAGTGAGTGAAACCAGACATCAGATGTAAGGTTGTCAAAGGTTTACCATAGAATAACCTACAGGTGAGGTTGTTTTTTTGGAGAGGTTTGCATGGAGATACAGGTTTATAATGTGGAGAAATTCCTTGATGAAGATGTGATAAAAAGATATCTGTCGGGACTATCTCCATACAGAAGAAATAAAATAGAAAATTACAGGTTCCTTCAAGACAGGGCATTGAGTCTTGGTGCCACACTGTTACTTGCGGAGGTTATAGAAAAATATGGTATAGATGAGAAGGATGTAACCTATGTCACAGGAGAATATGGAAAGCCAAGGATAAAGGAGCTGCCGTTTCTTGAGTACAACATAAGCCATAGCGGAACCATGGTTGCTCTTGTGTATCACGATAACAAGACGAATAATGATCCCGAGACCATGGCTTCCTGCGGTATTGATGTGGAGATGGTAAAGGGGCATGGCGACAGAATGGCAGACCGGATCCTGGCTCCGGAAGAATTTGCCATATATAAGGCATTAAAGAATCAGAATGTCAGCGCTGCAAATGCTTTCTTTACGAGAGAATGGACCAGGAAGGAAGCCTATTTAAAATATAAAGGAACAGGACTGGACTTTACTTCAAAGACTGTATATGAGGTTCTGGAGCTTGGAAAGCTTGAGAAGAAGGGATTGTATTTCAATGAAATCAAGGTGATAACTGATTGCGCAGATTACTGTGTGGCAGCCTGTTCCAACGTAAAGGATATAAAGGATTGCAAGGTTGTAAAGTATTAAATACATAACCCATGTAAATATGTATGGCTTGGATAAATACATCTTTAAAAATCAGTAAATATGTGATATTATCAATTGTTGACACTTTGAGATTAAGAAAGATCAAAGATTGTGTGAAGTGGCGATGCCAAACAGCAAATTTTAATGGGTTGTTGTTCAATAAGAGGGGATGACGAATGAGTAAAAAAGCAACAAAAGCACTTAACAATAGATATTATATTGCAAGATATAATGCTTCCCGCAGTAACCCTGCTCTCACAAGCAGAGAGAAGGCGGCAGAGATACTTAATATAGACAGAACCAGATTATCCAGGATAGAGCTTGGAACAGTGGTTCCTTATCCGGAAGAGGTTCTTGCCATGTCAAAGGCATATGATTACCCTGAATTATGTAATATATATTGTTCGGGAGACTGTCCGGTAGGTATTGTAACAGTGAAACCGATCAATGCGGACAGTCTTGACAGGCTTATATTACAGTTTCTGGGTTCTTCCCAGAAGATGGAGGATATTACCACAAAGCTCATAGATATCACAGAGGATGGGATGGTTGATGAAAGTGAGATAATGCAGTTTGATGCGGTTCTTACGGAGCTTGAGAAGATGTCGGTAAATATACAATCACTGATGCTGTGGGCACAGAAGAATAAGGAGAAGTTAAAAAATGGCAGACAAAAACTTGATTGATGAGATAAACAGAAGAAGAACATTTGCGATCATATCCCACCCGGATGCAGGTAAGACAACTCTGACAGAGAAGTTCCTCCTGTTCGGAGGAGCCATAAATACAGCAGGATCAGTCAAAGGTAAAGCCAATTCAAAGTATGCGGTATCAGACTGGATGGATATTGAGAAGGAGAGAGGTATCTCGGTTACTTCATCGGTACTGCAGTTTAATTATGACGGATATTGTATAAATATCCTTGACACACCGGGACATCAGGATTTCTCAGAGGATACATACAGAACCCTTATGGCGGCAGATTCTGCGGTCATGGTAATTGACGCTTCAAAGGGTGTTGAGGCACAGACCATAAAGCTGTTTAAGGTATGTGTAATGAGACATATCCCTATATTTACATTTATAAATAAGATGGACAGGGATGCCAGAGATACATTTGAACTCTTAGATGATATTGAGAGTGTGCTTGGCATAAGAACATGCCCTATGAACTGGCCTATAGGTTCAGGAAAGGATTTCAAGGGCGTATATGACAGAAAGACGAAAGTAGTCTCCACGTTCCAGGCTATATCCACAGGTGGAGCCAAAAAGGCAGCAGAGACCGACTATGATATAAATGATGAAGCGTTAAAGGAGCTTGTGGGACCATATCTCTACGATCAGTTCAACGAGGAGATAGAGCTTATTGATGGCGCCACTGATGAACTTGATCTTGATAAGGTAAGAGCAGGAGAGCTTTCACCTGTATTCTTCGGTTCAGCCCTTAATACCTTCGGTATAGAGCAGTTCCTTAATTACTTCCTTAAGATGACAACACCACCTCTTGGAAGAAATTCAAATGAGGGTATCATAGATCCTGCTTCTGAGGAATTCTCGGCATTTGTATTTAAGATACAGGCAAATATGAATAAGGCACACAGGGACAGGATAGCGTTTATGAGGATATGTTCAGGTAAGTTTGAGGCGGGCATGGATGTGTACCATTGTGCCAGCAAGAGAAAGCTTAAGCTGTCACAGCCTCAGCAGATAATGGCACAGGACAGAAAGATAGTGAGCACAGCCTATGCAGGTGACGTTATAGGTGTGTTTGATCCGGAGCTTTTCTCCATCGGAGATACTATAACAGCAGGCAAGAAGTTCGAGTATGAAGGCATACCTACATTTGCCCCGGAGCACTTCTGCAGGGTTGTTCAGTTAAACACCATGAAGAGAAAGCAGTTCGTAAAGGGTGTTACCCAGATAGCCCAGGAGGGTGCCATCCAGATATTCCAGGAGTACACGGCAGGACTTTCAGAGATAATCGTGGGAGTTGTTGGTGTTCTTCAGTTTGACGTGCTTAAGTACAGACTTGAGAATGAGTACGGCTGTGAGATAAGGCTTGAGCCGATACCATATAACTATATCAGATGGGTGAAGGATCCGTCCACAGACCTTACAAAGCTTAAGCGTGTAAATGATGTTAAGAAGGTTAAGGATATGAAGGGGAATCCGCTACTTCTGTTCTCCAGTGAGTGGGTTATCAATCAGGTTCTCGAACACAATGAAGGACTTGAGCTTCTTGAGTTCAGAAAGAATTAACAGAGAAATAAAACAAGTACCAGAAGCTGAAATTAAAAGTCATGATGAGAAGCGGCTGAAATAAGCTGAAAATAAAACAGGTATCAGAAGCCGTAAAAGGTGGATATATGAAGAGGTCTTGCGTCCGGAGCTGACGTTGGGCTTCTTTTCTTTTGAATAAAAACAGGCAAAATGTCAATGCTATATCTATACAAGTTATGTTTGGAGGATATAGTTCATGGCACTGAATAAGGTTTATCTGTGTGGTGTGAATACATCGAAGCTTCCTGTTTTGTCAGAGGAAGAGAAAAAAAGATTGTTTGATAGGATTGAAGAGGGAGATGCCAGGGCGAGACAGCAGTTCATAGAGGGCAATCTGAGACTTGTATTGAGCGTTGTAAGTCGTTTTAATAATTCGGGAGAAAATCCCGATGATCTGTTTCAGGTTGGATGTATAGGACTTATTAAGGCCTTGGACAATTTTGACAGAAGCCTTAATGTGAAATTTTCTACCTATGCGGTCCCTATGATAATAGGAGAGTGCAGAAGATACCTGAGGGACAATAATTCTATCAGAGTATCCAGATCTTTAAGGGATATCGCTTACAAGGCAATCTATACTAAGGATATTCTTACAAAGAAGAACGACAGAGAACCATCCATAGTAGAGATTGCAAATGAGATAGATATATCCCCGGAGGATGTGACCATGGCACTTGATGCCATTGCGACGCCGGCGTCTCTTTATGAGCCGGTATATACAGACGGCGGAGATACATTGTACCTTATGGATCAGATAAGCGATAAAAAGAACAAGGAAGAGAAATGGGTGGACAATCTGTCTCTGGCAGCCGCTATGGATCATCTTAATCCCAGGGAGCTTGATATAATCAAATTAAGATATTATCATGGCAAGACCCAGACAGAGGTGGCAGAGGAGATATGCATATCCCAGGCCCAGGTCAGCAGGCTTGAGAAGAATGCACTTAAGAAAATGAAAAATTATCTGTAGGAGTATCTGGAGACATTTTAAAGACCGGGAAAACACAAAAGTGGATATTCGTAAATAAAAAACCTCATAAAACATACATTACATGAAATGTCATGGCTGTATGAATATGAGGTTCTTTCTTTACTTAGATTATTTGTTGATATCATCAAAATTCATATTTTGGAAGTTAAAGCCCTTCATAGCATTCGCTTCGGAATCATTCTTGTCAAGGTCTGATTTTATGGCGTTTAATTCTTCTATGGTAAGCCCTGACATAAGAGCCACTTCATCTATTGAAATATCAACTTTCAACATTCTTATTGCAAGGTCTCTTTTTGCTTTGTTTGTTCTGTTCAAGATTACATCTCCTTACTCTACTTGAGATTTTTGAGGTATTCTTCGTTGATTTCGATTACCTTCTTAATGGCCTCTGTGCCCGGAGCCCCGATGGTGTTTCTCTTCTCAACACATTCCTTCATGCTTATTGCCTGATAGATATCCTCTTCAAATACAGGGCTTACTTCCTTGTACTCCGAAAGCGGAAGATCATCAAGAGCTATACCCTTATCTATGCAGATAAGTACCAGACGGCCTACAATGCCATGGGCGTCACGGAACGGAACACCATGATTTACAAGGTAGTCGGCAGCATCTGTGGCATTGGTGAAACCCTTCTTGGCTGACTCTGCCATATTGTGTTTGTTGACGGTCATAGTCTTTATCATGCCGTTAAAGAGGGCTATACATCCCTTTACAGTGTCTATTGCGTCAAATGTAAATTCCTTATCTTCCTGCATATCCTTATTGTATGCCAGCGGGATACCCTTCATTGTTGTAAGGAGGGAAGTGAGGGCGCCGTATACACGGCCTGTCTTTCCTCTTACTAATTCTGCGATATCAGGGTTCTTCTTCTGAGGCATGATGGAGCTTCCTGTACTGTAGGAGTCATCAAGCTCTACGAATTTATATTCGTTGGAGTTCCATATGATTATTTCCTCTGAAAATCTGCTAAGGTGCATCATGATGGTTGCCAGAGCAGATAAAAGCTCTATGCAGTAATCTCTGTCGGCAACTGAATCCATGCTGTTTAAGGTAGGACCATAGAAGCCCAGAAGAGATGCTGTAAGCTCCCTGTCTAAAGGATAGGTTGTTCCTGCCAGTGCACCTGAGCCTAAAGGACAGTAATTCATTCTTTCATATATATCACATAATCTGCTGTAGTCACGCTTGAACATCTCCATGTATGCACCGAAATGATGGGCAAGTGTGATAGGCTGAGCCTTCTGAAGATGGGTGAAGCCGGGCATGTATGTATCAGTGTGCTTCTTCATAAGGGAGTGGAGTGTGGTTAAAAGTTCCTTTAGCAGTTCCTTTATATCTATTATCTCGTCCCTTGTATATAATTTCATGTCAAGGGCAACCTGATCATTACGGCTTCTTCCGGTGTGGAGCTTCTTTCCCACATCTCCGATTCGATCGATAAGGTTGGCTTCCACGAAGCTGTGTATGTCTTCGTACTCTGATGTGATAGCGAGAGTTCCTGCCTCGACATCATGAAGTATTCCGTTAAGTCCGTCGATTATCTGATCTCTTTCCTCATCTGTAAGTATTCCACAGGCTGCAAGCATGGTGGTGTGGGCAATACTGCCTCTGATATCCTGCTTGTAGAACTTTTGATCAAAAGAAATGGATGCGTTAAAGTTGTATACTAACTGGTCTGTCTCCTTAGTGAAACGACCACCCCAAAGCTGTGCCATTATATTTTCCTCTTTTCTGTAGATTTGCATTGGGTTTATTTTACAACAATAGCAGTACTTTATCAACATTAAAGAATTTTAAATAATTTTATTTATTATTAATTTGCACATACTGATATCGAATGTTAAAATAGTCAATACAATGGATTCGGGTTATAGAGATTATGAGAAGGTTTAAAAATTTTATAAAGGGTGTCATGGTGATACTGGTGGTGTTCGCACTGCTATACTGTCTTAAGTGGACATTCTTTAATATAATAAAGAAAGACCAGACCATAAACGGCATGAAGGAATTGTCGAAGGTGGTGCTGGAGGATATAAGGTCAGGAAAGGAAAGAGACTATATCGTTGTAAAGGATGTATCGGACTCTCAACTGGCAGCTATAAATCAGGTAGTTGATTCGGCATACGGACATGTGGATACATACAGGGTGCTTGTATCATTTGCAGATACGGATTTTGTGGAACTAAGATATACCAGATCGGATAATTATTATGTACTCATGAAGTATCTGTATGATCAGGACATACCGGCAGAACAGATGAGAGCACGGGCTATATATAATGAGATAATCGATCTCCTTGAGCAGGTGGATGACAACTTAAGCGATTACAGCAAGGAACTGCTCGCCCATGACTATGTAGTGAACAGGTGCCAGTATGGATATGGCGATGATGAGAATGATGCCTATACCACCTATGGAGCACTGGTTGACGGATTTGCCGTGTGTGATGGATATTCCCAGTCATTTGCCCTACTGCTTGATTGTATGGGCGTTAAAAATGAATTGGTGGTTGGATATGGTCTTAAGGAATTACATGCATGGAATCAGGTGTGTATAGAAGGACAGTGGTACAATGTTGACTGTACCTGGGATGACAGCGACGTGGAACAGTCCCTTGATCCGGTTCATACGTATTTTAATGTGGATGATATAAACATGGCATATGAACACTCATGGGACAGAGAGCTGTACAATGAATGTGCCGGAGAAGAGTACAACTATTACAGGGTAAATAATACTGTCTATGATGATTTGTCAGAGCTTGAGAGTGACTTCGGAAGAGTATATAACAGTACGGACACAAACGTATTTGAAATGGCTGTGAGAGATGAAATGGCTTATGATATTTCGTTGGATTTTCTTACTGAGTATATAAAGCGGCATAAGGTACAGTATTCTGTTACAAGACTAAAGGATTATTATGTGGTCATAGTGTACAGATGATAGATATTTAAGATAAGGAATGCATGCAATCATTTTGTGAGCCGTGACAGCAATTACAGGAGGTGGAATTTATGAAGAGAAGATTTTTGCAGGAGCTTAAGGAGGCTTTAAAGGGAAATGTATCTGAACCGGTACTTGCAGAGTCCATAAGTTACTACGACGGATATTTTAATGACGAAATAAAGAAGGGCAAGAGTGAACAACAGGTATACGACGATTTGGGACCTGCCCGTATAATAGCAAAGACCATAATAGACACTAAGGGAAGTGCTGCCAGCGGAACTTATTATGATGAAGGAACAGAGGGGCAGTATTACAGCAGCTCTTACGACAAAACATATGGCTACGATGATGAAGAGACCAGAAAGGGCTGGCATATAAATATTGACCAGAATACAGGACACACAAGTCTGGCGTTTGGCAGGCTGGACTTCAGTACAGTGCTTGGGAAAATTGTTATAGCATTGTGCGTACTGGCCGTTCTTGTGGTGGTTGGAATGATAATATACCTGGGCGTTAAGGTGCTGCTTTATGTGGTTCTTCCTATTGCGGTAATAATACTTATTATCAATGTGTTTATCTCCATATTCGGGAACAGGTCGTGACAGGAGATGCATAAAAGTTCGATTAATGCAAATTCTCCGACCACAAATTTATAATTATCTTCGTCGGAGGCTGCAGGGCTTGCCTGTAGGTTCGTTAATGATAAATTGGTTGTCTGAAAATGCCCGAAAAACGTAATTTGAAAAAGTTGGCAAAAAAATAAAAAAAGTGCTTGACTTTTAAACACCTAAAGTATATACTAACAGAGGTGTTCGGGTCACGGACACGAAAGAACGGGATCTTAGCTCAGCTGGGAGAGCATCTGCCTTACAAGCAGAGGGTCACAGGTTCGAGCCCTGTAGGTCCCATTCTTAATAATTTAATATGGCGGGATAGCTCAGTTGGCTAGAGCATGCGGTTCATACCCGCAGTGTCGAGGGTTCAAATCCCCCTCCCGCTACTAAGTGGAAAGACAGGTTTCTGTCTTTTTTTTGTGCAATAAGCCTTCATGCAGAAATTATGCTTGCATAAATTTCTATATGAAGGCCAATGTTCATCGAGCCGATAGGCGAGATGACATATATTGCACGGATCGAGTAGGAGGAGCCTACTCGATTTGTGGCAACGAGTCAAGTGCGACATGCTTGCATAAACATACCCTCAACGAGGAAAGTTCCCAACAATCAAGTTGAAAATCTCACCTTTTTACTATAAAATAGCTAGATAGATATACAATACAGGTATTGTCAGCCATCACCATAGACCACAGATAGCTTAAGATGATATGATCTTAGGATGAAGGTTATTTTAGAATGACAGTGATCTTGGGTGGGATGGTCGGCTGATGTTCGGATTTTGGAGGAATATATAATTGAGAATAGGAATGGGATATGATGTTCATAGATTAGTTCCCGACAGGAAGCTTATTCTTGGCGGAGTAGATATACCCTATGAGAAAGGGCTGCTTGGTCATTCTGACGCGGATGTCCTTGTTCATGCCATAATGGATGCTCTTCTTGGTGCAGCAGGACTTGGAGATATAGGAAGACATTTCCCTGATACAGATGACAGGTATAGGGGAGCTGACAGCATGGTTCTCCTTGGAGAGGTAAAGAAGCTTCTTGATAGGGAAATGCTGTTCATAAGCAATATTGATGCAACGGTAATAGCCCAGCAGCCTAAGCTTGCACCTTATATAGATACTATGAGGGAGAAGATTGCCGGAGTGCTTGGTATACCGGTAAATGCTGTTAATGTTAAGGCGACAACGGAAGAGAAACTGGGCTTTACAGGTGAAGGACTTGGCATAAGTTCACAGGCGGTATGTCTTCTTGAAACTGTGGATACCTTCAGCTATCAGGTGAACACCGTATCAGGAGCATGTGCAGGCTGCAGCGGATGTGCCATGACACAGACAGACCGATAAGAGCCAGCCCGGCAAAAAAGGAGAATTTTAAATGGGCTGATGTTCTATTTATTGTGTCAAGTTTTATATGAAAACTTGACATGTAGCTTCAGCCCCTTTGCCGAAGGTAAATTTTAATGGGCTGATGTTCTATTCACAGGAGGAAAGTATATGGAATACAGGATTTGCAATAAGGAGGATTTTCTTCAGCTTAGGAGCTTGTGGAAGATATGCTTTAATGATTCAAATGATTTTATAGATTATTATTTTAATGAGGTGTGCAGCAGAAATGTTATATTTGCAGCTTTTGACGGAGAAAAGCTGGTATCAATGGCACATCTTAACCCGTATACCATAGTGTTTAACGGCAGACGAAAGGATGTCCACTATATAGTGGGGGTGGGAACTCTGCCTGAATACAGGAAGAAGGGTATAATGAGAGAGCTTATGATGCATGTTATAGAATGGATTAAGAATGATGGGGAGGATTTCACATATCTTATGCCGGAGGATAACAGGTATTATGAGAGTCAGGGTTTCTTCAGACTTGAGGAAAGCCACATATATGATACTCACGCTCTTGCTGCAAGATACGAGGATCGTTATGAGGACATGGATATGATACATTACAGCGATGTGTCTGACTATCTCTGGAAGGATTTTAATTCAAGGATAGCTGAGACTTATGACGTTTTTACCATGAGGAACAGCGAATATATAAGCGGGCTTGACCTTTGCTGCCAGTCTGAGGGCGGTGAGGTTCTTGTGGTCACAAAGTCCGACAGGATAATTGCCATTGCAGGATTTATGAATGGTGACAAAGGAGAGGAGATAATACAGTATATCACTACAGAAAAGGATCTGGAGTCCCTTGGATACATGATCCATACCCTTAGCAATCCGGCAGATGAGATAGAATTGTTCGGAAGGAGTATATCGGACGAAGACCTTATATTAAGACCGGGAAAGGGCATAATGTTCAATATTATCAATGATGATTTCAAGGAAAAGATAATGGCTGACAACATGCTCATAAATGAGATCGTATAAATGGTTCTGATGGTTCAGAGGAAGTAAAAAAAGGAAAAGAGGAAAGAAATGTTTAATGAAAATGGTTATGTGGAGCATATAGTTAAAGGAAAGACACCTGCAGGGGTGATATTGGCAACGGTGATCGGAGTGATCATATCACTTATAGGAATGGGACTGGTATTTGCAACCGGCGGTATAGGCTTCTCCTTTCTGCTGATCGGAATTGCTGTTATTGTCCTGGCAATGTCAAAGAGAGATGTTGAATATGAATATATAATGACAAATGATGATGTGGATATTTCAAGGATAGTTGCCAAGTCATCAAGAAAGAAAGTTTATTCATTTACAGGTAAGGATGTGAAGATCATCACAAAGGCAGATTCCGTATACAGAGACAATGAACATCAGGCAAATCCTGATATAAGAAGCCATGTGTTCGTGATGGATGAAGCAGGGGATAATGTATATGCGTTTATCCTTAATGTAAATGGTAAGCCGGAGGAAGTCCTTATAGAGACAAATGACAGAGTTATGGAACATATAGGCTCATTCTTCAGAGGAAAGCTGAAAAAGTAGAAGAGAAAAATAAAAAGGGAAGATTGCTTCGGGTCTGATGGGGGATCAGACTTGAAACATCTTCCCATTTTGATATAGTAGAATCTCTTTCAGATGAATGAAAGGGGAAACTCCCATAATGTGTACTATGTATGTGTGAATGTAGAACAGCTGATGTAGATATACGGTAGATCAAGGCTCCAGCGGAGTAACCTTGAGTCCCTTGTATAGCTTGGTGTAAAGGCTTCTTTCGTCAGAATATAGCATAATGCCTCTGCTTCCGTCCTTTACGATATACGCATACTTGTTCTTCTGCACATTCATGTACAAAACGTCATCGACGTTAAGCTCCTTAGCTTTCTGCTTTGCCATAGAAATGCTTAATGGCTCGAGCTTATACTTTTTTACAGCTTGTTGTACTGTCATGGCTAACACCTCCGAATCGTATAGACACATGCTTTAATAACTACCCTTAGTATATTGTAAATAAATTACAATGTCAATTATAAAATATGCACAAAAAACGAAAAAACTCCAAAAAAATTAAAAAAAATAATTATAGAAAAGAGAAAAAAACATGTTTGAAATTAGTAAATATATTCAAAAAGATGCAAATTACAATAAAATTATGGAGTTGCAGATAAAAAATATACCGGAAGGAACAAAACCAAGACTTCTGTTACACTGTTGCTGTGCTCCCTGCAGCAGCCACTGCCTGTCTGTACTAAGTGAATATTTTCATATTACGGCATATTTTTACAATCCAAATATCACAGAGTATGAGGAATATATGAAACGCTGGGGAGAACTGGTGAGATTTGTGGACAATGTGTACCATGATGAAGTAGGTACATTTCTTGAGGAGCATGAGAGCGAGAAGTTCTTAGAAATGAGCAAAGGTCTTGAGGAGGTGCCTGAGGGAGGCAGCAGGTGTTATAAGTGCTACAGATTAAGACTTGACAAGTCTGCCGCTTATGCAGTAAGCCACGGATACGATTATTTCACCACAACCCTGTCCATAAGTCCCCATAAAAACTCGGCATGGCTTAATGAGATAGGAAGAGAGCTGGAACAGGAATACAAAATACCATATCTGTACAGTGACTTCAAAAAGAAGAACGGATACAAACATTCCATAGAATTGTCCCATGAATACGGACTGTACAGGCAGAATTTCTGCGGCTGTGAGTTTTCTAAAGCAAATTCACAAAAAAACTGACGAAAAAAATATTGTATTAGTAAAATGATTGTGTTAATATTGATTAAATTAGAAAAAAAGAGGCAATGAAGAAAGTTAAGGATCTCCAGAAAATCCCTTTGTTCACTCTTTTTTTTTGAGCAAAAATAGAAAAAAGAAAGGAAAACGTGTATTATGAAGGCTTTTTTAATACTGGAGGATGGACATGTATTTGAAGGTAGCAGCATTGGTTCTACCGAAGAGATAATCAGTGAGATCGTATTCAATACTTCAATGACCGGCTATCTTGAAATTCTAACAGATCCCTCTTATGCAGGTCAGTCGGTTTGTATGACATATCCCCTTATTGGTAATTATGGAATATGTTATGATGATATGGAGGCGACAAAGCCATGGCAGTCAGGATTTATTGTAAGAGAGCTGTGTAAGTATCCTAGTAACTTCAGAAGCAATGAAGACATCAACAGATTCCTTGTAGATAATAGAATTACGGGCATTGAGGGAATTGATACCCGTGCTCTTACAAAGATCCTTAGAAATAAGGGTACCATGAAGGGCATGATAACTACTGATGAGGCATATGATCTTGATACATGCATAAGCAGGATCAAGGCATGGGAGATGGGACATGTTGTTCTTGAGGTAACATGCAAGGAGAAGGAGTTCTATCCCGGAACAGGTTATAAGGTAGCAGTTATTGACCTTGGTGTTAAAAACAATATAGTCAAATCTTTACTTGAAAGAGACTGCCAGGTTACAGTATATCCGGCTGAAACACCGGCTGAAGAGATCATCGCAGACAATCCTGACGGAATTATGTTAACTAATGGCCCTGGCGATCCTAAATCATGTCAGGTAACAATCAATGAGATCAAGAAATTATTCCAAACAGATATTCCAATATTTGCAATTTGTCTTGGACATCAGTTAATGGCTCTTGCCAATGGTGCGGACACAGAGAAAATGAAATACGGACACAGAGGTGCAAATCATCCTGTAAGAGATCTTAAGACAGGAAAGGTTTATATTACTACCCAGAATCACGGATACATGGTTAAGGAGGAGACTCTTGACAGAAAGATAGCTGAGGTAAGCTTTGTAAATGTAAATGATGGAACCGTTGAGGGTGTACATTATCTTGGAAAGAATGCACAGACAGTCCAGTTCCATCCTGAGGCCTGTGCAGGTCCTCTTGATTCCGGTTATCTGTTTGATACATTTATGAACATGATGGAGGTGTCTAAGTAATGCCAAAGAATGCAAATATCAAAAAGGTTGTAGTTATAGGTTCAGGTCCTATTGTAATCGGACAGGCAGCAGAGTTTGACTATGCCGGAACCCAGGCGTGCAGATCCCTTAAGGAAGAGGGCATATGCGTTGTACTTATAAATTCAAATCCGGCAACTATCATGACAGATAAGGATATTGCCGATAAGGTGTATATAGAGCCCCTTACTGCCGATGTTGTAAAGGCGGTTATAGAGAAAGAGAAGCCTGACAGTCTTCTTCCTACCCTTGGAGGGCAGGCAGCGCTTAATATTGCAATGGAGCTTGAGGAGAGCGGCTTCTTAAGGGAGCAGGATGTAAGACTTATAGGTACATCAGCCCAGACTATTAAGAAGGCAGAGGACAGACTTGAGTTCAAGAAGACCATGGAGAAGATCCATGAGCCTGTTGCCCCATCAGAGGTTGTAACAACAGTTCATGATGGTCTTGAATTTGTAAAGAAGATCGGGTATCCGGTTGTTCTCCGTCCTGCGTACACCCTTGGAGGAAGTGGCGGCGGTATCGCCAACAACGAGGAAGAATTTGTAGAGATACTTATGAACGGCCTCAGACTTTCACGAGTCGGACAGGTTCTTGTAGAGAGATGTATCGCAGGCTGGAAAGAGATAGAGTACGAGGTAATGCGTGACGCTAACGGCACATGTATCACCGTATGTAACATGGAAAATCTTGATCCTGTGGGAGTCCATACGGGTGACTCAATAGTAGTTGCTCCATCTCAGACTCTTGCAGACAAGGAATACCAGATGCTCCGTAGTGCAGCACTTAATATCATATCAGAACTCAAGATAACAGGTGGATGTAACGTACAGTTCGCACTTCACCCAACATCATTTGAATACTGCGTTATAGAGGTAAATCCTCGAGTAAGCCGTTCATCAGCACTGGCGTCAAAGGCTACAGGTTATCCTATAGCAAAGGTTTCAGCCAAGATCGCTCTTGGCTACAATCTGGATGAGATACCAAATGCCATTACCAAGAAGACATATGCCAGCTTTGAGCCTGCTCTTGATTATGTTGTTGTCAAGATACCTAGACTTCCGTTTGATAAGTTCATAAAGGCAGACCATGATCTTACCACACAGATGAAGGCTACCGGTGAGGTTATGAGTATCTGTACAAACTTCGAGGGTGCCCTTATGAAGGCTCTCCGTTCACTTGAGCAGCATGTAGACAGTCTCTGGTCGAGCAGATATAAGGATATGACTGATGAAGAGGTTGTTGAGCTTCTCCACAGAGTAGATGACAGAAGAATATATGTTATTGCCGAGGCCATAAGAAGAGGCATTTCATATGATGAGATATACAATATCACCAAGATAGACAGGTGGTTCATCGATAAGATCCATAACCTTGTAAGAAAGGAAAGACAGATCATACAGTCTAAGGGAGATATCTCCTATGAGCTCATGAAGGAGATCAAGAGAGTTGAGTTTCCTGATAAGGTTATTGCCCGTCTTGTAGGAAAGACAGAAAAAGAGATCAGAAAGATGAGATATGACTATGGTATCACAGCTTCATTCAAGATGGTTGATACCTGTGCCGCAGAGTTTGACGCAGCCACACCTTACTATTATTCATGCTTTGATGGTGAGAATGAGGTTGTGGAGGACAACAGCAAAAAGAAGGTAATGATACTTGGTTCAGGTCCTATCAGAATAGGTCAGGGTATCGAGTTCGATTACTGTTCAGTACACAGCACATGGGCATTTGCAAGAAAGGGTTACGAGACAATTATTGTAAATAATAACCCTGAGACTGTAAGTACAGACTTTGATATAGCAGATAAGCTTTACTTCGAGCCTCTTACAGCAGAGGATGTTGAAGCAATTGTAAATCTTGAGAAGCCGGACGGTGCGGTAGTGCAGTTTGGAGGACAGACAGCCATCAAGCTTACTGAAGCACTCATGGAGATGGGAGTTAAGATCCTTGGAACAAGCGCAGAGAATGTTGACGCAGCAGAGGATAGAGAGCTCTTTGATGAGATCCTTGAGAAGTGCTGTATCCCAAGACCTGCCGGACATACAGTATTTACAAGGGATGAGGCTCTTGAAGCAGCTAACAGCCTTGGATATCCTGTTCTTGTAAGACCTTCATATGTTCTTGGTGGTCAGGGTATGCAGATTGCCATATCAGATAAGGATATAATAGAGTTCATGGATATCATCAACAGATATACCCAGGAGCATCCTATTCTTGTGGATAAGTACCTTATGGGTAAGGAAGTTGAGGTTGACGCTGTATGTGATGGAGAGGATATTCTTATCCCTGGTATCATGGAGCATGTAGAGAGAGCCGGAATACATTCAGGTGACAGTATATCCGTATATCCTGCCCAGACCCTTTCACCAAAGGTAAAGAGGATAATAGTTGATTACACCAAGAAGCTTGCCAACAGCCTTCACGTTATAGGACTTATAAACATACAGTTTATTGCTCTTAATGATGAAGTATATGTAATAGAGGTAAATCCACGTTCAAGCCGTACAGTTCCATATATAAGCAAGGTTACAGGAATACCTATCGTAGATCTTGCCACAAGGGTTATCCTTGGTGAGAAGATAAAGGATATGGAGTATGAGCCGGGACTCCAGCCTGAATCAGAGTATTTTGCCATCAAGAAGCCTGTATTCTCATTTGAGAAGATCAGAGGCGCTGAGATAAGCCTTGGACCTGAGATGAAGTCAACAGGCGAATGTCTTGGTATTTCAAAGGATTACAATGAAGCACTGTATAAGGCATTCCTTGGAGCCGGTGTAAATCTTCCTAAGACCAAGAAGATGATACTTACAGTAAAGGATTCCGATAAGATGGATGCAATAGATATCGGAAGAAGATTTGTAAATATCGGTTACGAGATATATTCCACAAGAAGCACCTGCAGAGTACTCAATGAAAATGGTGTGCCTGCCAAGCTTATAAACAAGGTAGAGGAGCCATCACCTAACCTTCTTGATCTTATCTTGAGCCATGAGATAGATCTGATCATAGATACTCCTTCACAGGGTATTGAGAAGAGCAAGGATGGATTTATAATAAGACGTCATGCAGTAGAGACAGGAGTTACATGTCTTACAAGCCTTGACACAGCAGACGCACTCTTAACAAGTCTTGAGACATCTGCTGACAGAAAACTTTCACTTGTAGATATCAGTGAAATATAGTAGTATAATCTTCTTATTAAGAAACACAATATAAGAAGATGTTACGCTTAAAATTTAAAAAGAAGGATAGCAGGCGTGATATATATCACGCCTGTATTTGGTATAGTATATGCATAATACACCGGCTGATGAGGTATTTATAATAGGACATAAGAACCCTGATACGGATTCCATATGTTCTGCCATTGCCTATGCAAACCTTAAGAACTTGACTGAGAATAAGTATTTCCCTAAGCGGGCAGGAAAATTGAATAAAGAGACAGAATATGTACTTAAGAGATTTGGAGTTAAGACACCGGAACTGCTTTCAGACGTTGATTCTCAGGTTAAGGACATAACCTATAGACTGGTGGATGGAGTGTCGGGAGATATTACCTTAAAGAAAGCGTTTGAACTTATGCAGGAAAATGACGCCACGACACTTCCTGTAGTAGATGATGGAAAGATTAAGGGGCTTGTTACCGTAGGTGATATAGCAGAGGCGTATTTTCTTACAAATGATTCTGATGTACTCTATAGGGCAGGAACCACCTGTAAGGATGTTATAGATACCATACATGGGGAGATGCTGGTTGGAGATGAAAATGCAGTGGTTCCATCCGGTAAGGTCATGATAGGCGCTGCTCATGTGGACGTTATGAAGCAATATATAAAGCCCCATGATATAATAATTCTTGGAGACAGGGAGAAACCTCAGCATACAGCTATTGAAAATGGTGCAGGCATGCTTATTGTATGTCTGGTTGACTGTGTGTCAGATAAGGTGCTTGAGGAGGCGAAGGCAGCAGGATGCACTGTGATCATAAGCGGGTATGACACTTACACCGTTGCGAGACTTATAGGTCAGAGTATGCCTATAAAGCATTTTATGATAAAGGACAATATATACACATTCAGAGAAGAGGACACCATAGAGACCCTTAAGGGAGTTATGTCTAAGACCAGATACAGATATTTCCCTGTGGTGAACAAGTACGGAATGTACAAGGGTCTTGTATCACGAAGAAACTTTATTAATTCCAGAAAAAAACAGATTATACTTGTGGATCATAATGAGAGAAGCCAGTCGGTAGATAATATAGACAAGGCTGAGATTCTTGAGATAATAGACCACCACAGGATAGGCAGCGTTGAAACTGTGGCTCCGGTTTATTTCAGAAATCTGCCTCTTGGCTGTACAGCTACCATTATATATATGATGTACAAGGAGCAGAATATTTTCCCTGACAGGGCTACGGCAGGACTTATGTGTGCCGCCATACTTTCAGATACGCTTATGTTTAAGTCACCTACCTGTACACCGGTGGATGAACTATATGCCAAGGAACTGGCAGGTATAGCCGAGGTAGATCTCAAGGAACTTGCCATGTCCATGTTCACAGCCGGAAGTAATCTTACGGGAAAGACCACTGAAGAGATACTCCATCAGGATTATAAGAAGTTTGATGTTGGAGATAAAGTTGTAGGTATAGGACAGATAACATCCATAAGCAAGGATGAACTTAGCGGTATAACAGCCAAGATGAAGAAGTACATGAAGGATACGGAATTTGCCGATTGCGATATATGTCTGTTCATTATGACAGATATACTGGATGAAGGTTCAGGAGTATTGTGTAAGGGCAGTATCGCCAAGCAGCTTTGCCAGGTGGCATTTGGCAAGTCTTTTGATGATAACTACGCATATGTGGAAGGTCTGGTATCCAGAAAGAAACAGGTTGTGCCTGAGCTGATACGTGCCATGGAGAAGCTTTAGTGCATATAAATAACAGATAAATATCGGGTGAATATGAAGATATATACAGCAAACCAGTATATGCGGGATGTATTCTCGGAGAAGGTATACAAGATATCATTAAATGCAGGCTGCACATGTCCTAACAGGGATGGAACCAGAGGATATGCAGGCTGCATTTTCTGTAGTGAATCAGGCTCCGGAGATTTTTCCCAGAAAAGAAATTTAAGTATAACTGAACAGATAGAAAAGGCAAAGGAAAGGGTAAATGGGAAGTTTAAGGGAGATCATTATATCGGATACTTCCAGTCGTTTACCAATACCTACGGAGATATTGACGTGCTCCGTGCCAAGTTTATGGAGGCTATAGAAAATGACAGTATATGTGGGCTGTCCATAGCCACAAGACCTGACTGCATTAATGAAAGAGTTGTGGCTGCTCTTGATGAGTTATGCCGTATAAAGCCTGTATGGGTGGAACTGGGACTTCAGACTATACATGAGGATACCGTAAGGCTTATAAACAGGTGCTATGAGCTTTCTGAATATGACGCCGCGGTTTCTCTGCTAAAGACTATAGACGTCCATATAATAACCCATATGATAATAGGACTTCCCTACGAAACAAAGGAGGATATGGTTGCGACTGCAGAGTATATAGGAAATTCGGGTGTACAAGGTATAAAATTCCAGCTCCTTCATGTGCTTAAGAATACTGCCTTGTGTGAAATGTATGAGAAAGGAGACTTTGAAGTGCTGACACTGGATCAGTATATAGATATCCTGAGAGCCTGCATAGAAGTCATACCGACGGGTATGGTGGTACACAGGCTCACAGGGGATGGCCCTAAGAGTCTCCTTGTTGCTCCGCTGTGGAGCGGTGACAAGAAGAAAGTGTTAAATGAGATCAACAGGCGGGTACTTAATGATTCTCATTTTCAGTGATCTCGGCAGCGGTAATGAAAAGCAGGGCGTTTTGCTTATCATCAGGATCAAGCCGTCGGAATTTTGTGATAAGAGTATTCTCATCTGAGGAACAGAGGCTTCCGTATGTGAATATCTGGAACATTCCGGGGTCTTGATCCTCTGTGGGGCACATATCCATACAGACCAGATATATTAAATGCATGATATTTATCTTGTAGAAACAGCAGAGCTTAACAAGAGTGTTAATATCCGGCTGGCGAATACCGGTTTCAAAGTGCGAGTAGGCAGAGGCTGTTATGCCTATGCGCTGTGACAGTTCCTCCTGGGTGAGGTTATTCAGCACCCTCAGGTTTTTCATAAATGTGCATGTGTTGTTCATTGTATGTACTCCTTTTCAATTTCATATATTCTTTTATGAGGCGTTTGTCCCAGTCTGTTATGTCATTGTATAGCCTAAGCAATTCAACCTGATCCGGATCGGGTTTTATGGTCTCGGTGGGTTGGAGATCTTCGGCTTCTCCCGGGAATCGTGAATCGTAATGATAATTTCCTGCGTTGTCGCATACAAGCATCGCAGGTTCTTTTTTTCTCTCATAACTTGCAATGCTGGCGTTTGCCCTGGTAAATGCAAATAAAAAATCATAATCGAGTATTTCGGATAGTAGATTTATCTGGTCTATACAGGGAAGACAGGCTCCATTTTCATAATTGGCATAGCCGCTTCTTGATAAACCCAGCATAAGACCCAGTTCACGTTGACTTAAATTCTTCTTCTGCCTGTAGTGACGGAGAAGCTTACAGAACATGTCTTTGTTCCCGGCTGTGGCAGCAGGTGATGTATTTGTGTTGTTACTGTTTGTGTTTTTTTTGGACATTTTATTTCTCCTTGCATATTAGGGGCTGATATCCGCCGACTTTTTAGATAGCGAAACAAATAAGCTTATGTGGTTCGTGTGAATGTAGTATATAACGAAAGACGCGGAATTTGTCTGTATGGGTATAACTGGTATGGTTTATGGGTATAATTGGTATATTTGCAGAGGAAATATGTCAAATAATATTTGTTCTTCTTTTTTTGCCGGGAATAATGTAGAATAGAGGAAGTGTTTATAAAGTATACGGAGGAGAAACAGTATGAGCAGAGCTGATGAATTATTTATCAACATGTGCAAGGATATAATAGAAAACGGATACAGTACCGAGGGGGAAAAAGTCAGACCAAAATGGGAGGATGGAGAATATGCCTACACCATAAAGAAATTCGGCGTGGTGAACAGGTATGATCTTTCAAAGGAATTTCCAGCCATAACGCTCAGAAAGACTTATATAAAGTCTGCCATAGATGAGATATTGTGGATCTGGCAGAAGAAATCCAATAATGTCAATGATCTTAAGAGCCATATATGGGATAGCTGGGCTGATAAGGACGGTTCCATAGGAAAGGCATACGGATACCAGCTTGGCGTGAAGCACAAGTATAAAGAGGGAATGATGGATCAGGTAGACAGACTTTTATATGATCTTAAGACGAATCCATACAGCAGAAGAATGATGACCAATATCTATGTTCATGCTGACCTGTCTGAGATGAACCTTTATCCATGTGCCTACAGCATGACCTTTAATGTTACGGGAGACAGGCTTAATGCAATCCTTAACCAGCGTTCACAGGATGTTCTGGCTGCAAATAACTGGAACGTTGTCCAGTATGCGGCATTGCTCCATATGATAGCCCAGGTGTCAGGCTTCAAGGCAGGAGAGCTTGTGCATGTTATCGCGGACGCACATATATATGACAGGCATATACCTATTGTTAAGGAGCTTATAAGCAGACCGACATATCCGGCACCTAAATTCAGCATGAATCCGGATGTTAAGAACTTCTATGATTTCACACTGGATGATTTCACTATAGAGGACTATGTTACCGGCCCGCAGGTTAAGAACATACCTATAGCAATATAGTAAAGATACAGAAATGGAGAGGGATATTTGCCATGAAGATGATAGCAGCAGTAGACAGAAACTGGGGTATAGGATATAAAGGAGAGCTTCTTACAAGGATATCTTCTGACCTCAAAAATTTTAAAACTCTTACAATAGGCGGCACGGTCATACTTGGAAGAAAGACTATAGAGGGATTTCCGGGGGCGAGACCTCTTCCGGGAAGGAAGAATATAGTTTTAAGTAGAAATAAGGAGCTTGATATAGAGGGAGCAATGGTTGTACATTCTATTGAAGAGCTTAAGGAAGTTCTGGCCGGACAGGAGAGCGATAAGGTATTTGTCATAGGAGGAGCGTCTGTTTATGAACAGCTTTTGCAATATTGTGACGGAGCGGTAATAACAAAGATAGATGAAGAGTTTATTGCAGATGCATATCTGCCTGTGCTTGATGATATGGATAGATGGAAGATGGTGGATGAGTCAGAGGAATATGAGGAGAAGGGGCATAGGTTCAAATTCTGTACTTATGTAAACAACAATCCTGAAAACTTGTGATAATAGACAAAAACCACTTTGATTTTTTGATATTTTTAACAATTTTTATTTGTATATTTTAATTCCATGTGATACAATTTTTACATTGGTTACATTGGGATGCGTACATCCCATTAAATAATCTGCTAGGCAGGGACTGGCGGAAATTTTTGCATGTTTTTTTGGAGGAGTAGACATGGAGGAAATTAAGATTACATCCGGAACAGGATTTGAGGGTTATGAGATCATGGAGTATGGTCCGTATAAGTTTACACAGATAATATTAAGCTCAAATTTTGTTAAGGAAATTGGCTCATCAATCGCAGATATTGCAACAGACAGAAGCAGCGTTTATCAGGCGAAGCTTGACGCAGCTATGAATGATGCAATCGTTGCATTTAAGGAGATGGTCGGTGAGACAGCATACAATGGAGTTATTGGATTTAATATCAATGTTGTTGACTACTCAAGTAATGTATCGGCAGTTGTTGCCAGTGGTACACTCGTTAAGGTGAACAAGGAGTATGTATCTGAGTTTCAGAAGGCTAATTTTGTAAGAAATGAGCTGTATGTAATGAACTACTATAACAAGGCAGTTCCAAGAGCAGTCAAGGTAATACTTGCATCAGAGGGGGACGGAACAAAGATTGCTGCCTGGTTTAATAATTACAGCCGTGAGGATATCAAGGCGATCAAGGCAGATATAGAGTTCGTTAATATATACGGAGATATAACAACACTTACAGGTGTTGATTTCGTATTTGACAGTCAGATCAATCTGTCGCTTTTAAAGTCAGATTATGCAGATTGTAAGCTTCCTGATAAGTACATAAAGCTTATTTCAAGCTCAAAGGTTTATATAAAGAAGTACGTAACGTCAAGAGGTGTATATGCATGCGGAGATGATCCTATTGATATAAACCTAAGCCCTGTTAAGTTCAATGCCCTGAAGAATAAGAGGGGTCTTGACGCTGTTGCAAATTACAAGTCAGACGGACTTGTATGGACATGTAACTGCGGACATGTGAATGAAGGCGGTGCAGAGGAATGTGTAATATGTGGAAGAAAGCAGGAAGATCTTAAGAGTACTGTTACATTTGATTATGAGCCAATGCTTGCAGAAATGCAGACCAAGGAGTACGTGGTTGAGCTTAAAGATGTGCTTAAGAAATATCTGCCAAGTCTTGACGCAAGCATAAGAATACAGTTATTGGAGATCATGGAATCAGGAAGCCAGTACGAGCGAAAGAGAGGAAACGCTAAGGATACGGTTATCGAGAAGATTGAGAATCTGTTCCTTGGCCTGTAGATAGTAGAGTATGCAGCAATATATGTTGCAGATCGTAAACAAGCTTAAAGAAAAGGGATATGTAAAACTAAACCCTGACACTAACAACGTATATGGTCGAGCCGAGGGCGGTACCATATACGTTGTTGTCATAGGTAGCGGTCATAATCTTGATGCGGACGATCTGAAGAGATTTAACAATAAGATAATAAGTGACATTTCCCAGGACACAGACAAGGACATAAGGCTGCTGAACATATTGTTAATGCCGGACGGTGTTTTCGATGACCGGATAAATCATATGATAGAGGTCATGGATAACCTGTGGCTGTTCACTGAGGATTATGGAAAGTTTTATGTCTTTGAGAATCAGATAGGTGATTTTGATGGCCTTGCAGATATACTCGATCATGAGATAAAGATTGAAAAAAAGAAGGACAGCAACAGGCTTCTCAGGATATTCGGAGTTGTTACTCCTATATTGCTTGCCATAAATGTTATTATATTTTTTCTGGACAGCATACTTACAAGAAAATATAATTTCAGACTCAATTACTATCTTGCAATAAATCCTTCAGCTGTCATTGAAGGTCATCAGTATTATCGTTTGTTTACTGCCATGTTTGTTCATTTTGGTATTGAACATCTGGTAAGCAATATGATCATACTTGAAGCGTTGGGAGCAAGGGTAGAGCATTTGCTTGGAAAGGTGATATATCCAATATGCTATATAGTTACAGGGATGGTGGCGTCCATAGGTTCCCTTGCGGCATGTTATCTGGGGCACCCATATGATTATGCGGGTGGAGCATCGGGAGCGTTGTTTGGACTTATGGGATTGCTCATAGTAATGGCATCTTTTAACAAGGGACGTGTGGGAGATATATCCTTAAGAAACCTTCTTATGCTTTGTTTTCTTACCATTGCAAATGGATATGTGTCGGATGGCATAGATAATGCCGCACATATCGTGGGACTGGTATTTGGAATAGTCCTTGGACTTTTAATGACACCCTACTATCAAAAGGTTGTAAAGAAACGCTTTTTATGATAAAATTTCAGGGTGATTATAAATACATAGGAGCAATCAAAAGTGGCTACAGGAATTAGTATGTCCAGCGTAAATAAAATAAAGGAACTTGCTGAAAACGGAGAGTATGGTCTTGCATTAGATATACTTGAGAATCAAGATCTGTCCAAGTCGCTAAGCCCGCAGTTTATAAGGGTATGCGGAGAGGTCTACTACGAGAATCATAAGTACCATGAAGCAAGGGCGGCTCTGGTAAGAGCACACTCCATGGCACCTGCAGGAAATAAGATCATATTTTCTCTGATACAGTTGTATCTGACCATGGGTCTCAGAACGCTGGCAGATAAGTATTATGAAGTGTACAAGTTTAATCTTGAAGGTAGAGAGGATGCCGGAGAGATACGTTTGGAGTATTTGTTTGCCAAGGCGGACAGGAAGCCGGTGCAGGAGCTTCGTGCCATGCTGGCAGCGGCAAATGATAAGGAAAAGGCAGAGCGGTGGGAATACGAGCATCTGCTCATTCTTGCTGCCTTGAAGGAGCAAGAAAAACTTAAGTACGAGGGAGAAGTGTTTAAGGCTACGTACAAGAAGTCCATCTACATAGATGATGTAAATGAGCTCCTGGCAGGAACTGCCGATCCAGAAAAAAAATTGTATTGCTTCCCTGAAAACGAGACCGCCGATGACGCTGCTGAGGATGCTGATACAAGAAAGATGGAAGAGAAGGCTCTTGAGGCGGATGACTACAGACTTAATCCTACAGCTCCTACCATAACCCTTATGGTTGAAAATGATGAGCCTGTTTCAGGCACAATGAAGATAAAACAGACTCTTGCAAGAAATAAGGCTAAAAGAGAAGAAAAGAAAGAAAAGAAGAAGCTTGCCAAGGCGGAGGCTGAAAGTAATGTTCAGAATACAGAGGGGGAGAATTCAGAGACTGCATCCGAGAAGCATGAGAAGAGGGGCTTTTTTAAGCGGAGAATGTCGAAGCAGGAAGAGGAAGAGATCATGGAGGCTCTTGCAGGAATAAAGGAGAGCAATGATGATAACACCACACTTCTTAATAAAATAATGGATGAGGAAGCAGCTCAGACAGAGAATAACGAGGCTGGCGAAGATACCGGAAAGACTGTGGAGAAACCTGAAACACCGCAGATTACGGAGGCTGAGGCCACAGAAAAAGCTGAAGATCCGAAGGAGATTGAGACATCGGAAGAACCTAAGGTTTCAGAGGCGGGTGAGTCCAGAGAAACAGGCAAGGCTGCGGAAACTGATAAGACTGATTCGGATGAAACAGAACAGCCTGTTGAGATTCAGAAGGCTGAAGCTCAGGCTGTTGACAGCAGTGAAGAAAATACCGATACAGCACAGACGGAAGCACAGGACGCTATCAGTAAGAAAAACACGGATACAGTGCAGGCAGAAGCAAAGGACGCTGACATTGATGAAGGCACTGAAAAGGCTGCTGAAGTTGGTGCATCTGAGGCTGATAGGGTGGCGGCGGCTCCGACACGCAAGTCTATAGTTCTTGAGAGCGTAAAGATAAAGCCTGATATAAGTGATATTAAGATAACAACTATGTCCGGGGATGATTATACATCAGATAATTTTGATCCGATGTTTGATGAAAACGATCTTGATGATCAGATAAACAGCATTATAGAAAGCGAAATCAATGGAGACAGAGATTCTCTTGCATATAATGATGTTGTACGGGAAGTTGAACAGCAGGAAATGGAGAGAAAGCGTAAGCGAGATGAGCGTGTAAGCTCAGATATGGGACTTGATAAGGATAGAGATTCCATGATATCAAACATGGAGCTTACAGAAGATAGTATGAGCTACAAGGCGAATGCTTCGGCTGACAGCTCTGACAGTAAGGCTGTATCTCCTGAATATGTAACAGATAATACGAAACTTTACGGTGTTGAAGCTACAGCGGAGGGCAGTGAAACACACACTGCTGATGTTGAAGGAAAGATCGATTCAGAGACTGTAACGGATAAAGATAATATAGACAGTAAAGAAAACACGGAAACAAATAATAAGAGTAATGACTCTGATGATGAGACGGAGAAATTTGATTTCATAAGTGTCGATGAAGACGATGAAGTTTCATTTGCAGAGAATGCAGATGAAGATGACATGGTCACAATAGATCATTCGCAGCTTACTGACTCTATGGAAGAAGTAGAGATTGAAGATCTCTCAAAATCAGAGGACGTAAAGCTTGTAGATCTTATGGATACACTCACAGATGTCAGTGAGGTTTCAGTAGATATAGTCGAAGAAACTTCTGAACCTGAGACTTCTGAACCTGAGACTTCTGAACTTGAAATTTCTGAAACTAAGACTTCCGGGCTTGAGGTTGATGAAGAGAAAACGGAATCTGAAGAAAGCAAGCAGTCGGAACAGCTTGAAACAGAGGTGATAGTGGAAGCTGAAACTGACCGGGAAACCACTCCGATAGTTGAGACTGAACCGGGAACAGAAACTTTTGAGTCTGTGGTTGAAACAGAAGCTGAGGAGGCTACAACAGAGGGCAAAACAGAAGAAGTAACAGCGGAGACTGAAGTCAAGCCGGTTGAAACAACAGAGACCGAAACGATAGAAATGACAGAAGCTGAAACAGAAGAAGCTGTTGAAGATGAAACGGCAACTGAAGTTGAGCCGGAGACGGTGACAGAGGCGGAAGGTGACATTGAACCGGAGACGGTAGCAGAAGCTGCACCTGAGGCTGAGCCGGAGGAGATAACAACTCCTGATGAACTGGATCAGATGTTAAGGGAGATTGAAATGATCTCCAGAGAGAATGAGAAGATAGTCAAGGAGTATGAAGATACTGCAAGGGCAGAAGAAGCGCAGCCGGTAGAGGAAGAAGAACCGGAACCGGTAAAATATGGTTTCCAGTCAGATAAGCTTGTAGGTGACGAAGGCTATGAATTTCCGATATTCAGATCAGAACTGTTCCCTGAGTATAACAGTGATGATAAGATTGGCGGCAACAAAGTATTTAATCCTGATGACATTAAACTTGAAAATCAGGAGAAAATAGATGAACATCTTGCAAAGGAGGAGGCACTTCTTAAAGAGACTGATGAGCTGCTTGCACGGCTTGGAATCGAATTGGGAACCAAGTATTATTCCGGTTCGGATTATTTTACCAAGGAACAGTTCGAAGAAGATCATGAGGCAGTAAAGAGGATGGATGCCAGTATTAATCAAAAACAAGATAAAAAAACAAAGGAAGATAATTCAAGATTCAAATTAAGATGATTATTAAATATAATTCTGCATACTTGACTTGAATGTATTAATGGAAGGAGGCGAACAAATTGGCTATGGATCAAACGGAGGCAATGATTGCTGCAATTAAAGCCCAGCTTGAAAAAGAAAGAGCTGCTGAAGCCGTAAAACAGAAGCGCCTTGAAGAAGAAGAGGCACTTAAAAATGGGGGAAAGAAAAAAGTCGACGACGGTGGCAAAAAGAGCCAATACAAGACATTATCTGCTGAAGAGTTAGCTCGTATCGAGGAGAAGAAACGGCGTAAGAAACTTGAAGCCATGGGACTTAACCCGGACGAGATTTTTGCTAAAGAAAAAGCGGAGAGAGAGGCTGAGGAGGCTGCTATACTACAACCGAAGACCGATGAGAAAGGTGCCAAAGAAAAGAGTGAAGAGAAGCCAGGCGGAGGCCTTGGTGGCCTTGGTGGCCTTGGTGGGGGCCTGGGCGGTCCAAGCCTTAGCCTTAATCTTGGAGGTATTGCCGGTGATGATGATGATGATGCACCTACCCTTGGCGGTGGGCTTGGCAGCTCCGGAGGTCTTGGCAGCGGCTTAGGCGGAAGTCTTGGAGGTCTCGGTGATAAGGAAGAGAAGTCAAAGAATAAGCCGTCTCTTGGAATAGATACAGATGTCAAGAAATCTGAAGATAAAGCTGGTAAATCCAAGAAGAATATGTTTGTATCCGGTGGCATTAAGTCTGACATGAAGGCTGAGAAAGAAACCTTCTCAGAGGACACAGAGGCAGTTATTGCTGACGATGATACAGAGTGGATTGCAGGTAAGAATGTCAAGGTTAAAGAGGTTAAGACTCCAAAGGGTAATGATGCAAACGGAGATCTGTTCAGTATTCTTCCGGACAGAGATGTAGCAGCAGGAAGTGATGTCAATTCAATGTATGACATTGATGATGATGACGAAGATGAAGATTTCCTTGGAGCAGGCATAAAGAATCTTTCTAACATTGATGAGACAAGTGAAGAAGAACTTGCCAGAAAGAAAGCTGAGGAAGAGGCTAAGAAGAAGGCTGAGGAAGAAGCTAAGAAGAAGGCTGAGGAAGAAGCTAAGAAGAAAGCTGAAGAAGAGGCCAAGAGAAAGGCAGAAGAGGAAGCTAAGAGAAAGAAAGCCGAGGAAGAGCGTAAGAAGATTGCTGCCGAAAAGGCTAAGGCTGAAAAGGAAGCCAAGAAGAAGCAGGCAATCGATAATGCAAAGAACAGGGCTGAGGAAGCTAAGAAGGTTGCCGAGACAGCCAGGAAGACTATAGATGAGGCCGAGAAGGCTGAGGTAGAGCTTACAAAGCAGATTGAAGAGTATGCTAAGAAACGTGAAAATTACGATCTTAAGCTCAAGTCTGACGCTGATGCTAAGGCTAAGGCAAACTCAGAGCTTCTTGAGAAGGAAGAGGCTAAACTTAACAGTGATGTTGAGGCACTTAAAAAGCAGATTGACGAGAACAAGAAGACTGCCAAGGAAGAGTCAGATAAAATCTTAAGCGGAATTAACACAGAGGAGATCAAGAATAAGATTATCAGCAACGCCCAGGCTGCTGCTGATGAAGCTATAAAGAAGCTTGCGGATAACAAGAAGGCAAACATTGATAAGTATGAAGCCGGTTACGCTGAGGCTGTCAAGAAGTTCGAGGCGGATGCCAAGAGTATCGAGGATACCAAAAATAGTGCTATTGCGGCTGCCAAGAAGAAGAAAGCTGATGCAGAAGCATCCGCTGATAAATTAGTGAAGGAAGCTGCGGGCGATAAGGAACGGGCAGGCGTTATCTTCAGTGATTCCAAGAAGGCTGAAGAGGAAGCTTCAAATAATCTGAAGAATACTTCTGACATGGAAGCAGAGTCAAGCAAGAAGCTTGATAAGCTCACAAACAGCCATAAGGGCATCCTTAACAGAGAAAGTGAGGCTCATAAGAAGGAGGCCGCAGCGGCTAAGGCATGCTCAGACGCCGAGAAGGCATTAGAGACAGCTAAAAAGGAAGAAGAGAGGATCAAGAAGCTTCTTGATGAAGCTATCAAGAAGAAAGAAGCAGCAGACGCTAAGATCAAGACAGTTACCGCTGATCTCGAAAAGGCAAAGGCTGAGATCAAGACGATCAGTGATGAGAAGGCTGCTTCTGACAAGGAAATCGCCGAGGTTAAGAAGGATGTTGAGTCCTTTAAGAAGGCAAAAGCTGAGGCACAGGAAGCCCTTGACGCAGCCAAGAAGTCTCTTGTTGAGGCTGAGGATCTTCTTTCAAAGGCTCAGGATATTGAAGAGCAGGCCGAACAGATCGTTGAAGAAGCAAAAATTACAGAAGAGGTTGAGCTTAAGAATGCAGAGGCCGTTGCCAAGGAAGCTAAGGATAAGCTTGAGGCAGATAAGAAGGAAAGTGAGAAGAAGCGAGAGGAGTATCTTGCTTCGGAGGAAGAGAGTTACGCTACTGCAGAGTCAGCAGAGCTTACAAAGGTTAAGACTGCAGCACTTAAGGCTGACAAGGAAGCTGCCGATGCTAAGGCGAAGGCAGAGGCTGATGCCAAGAAGCTGTTAAGCGACGCAGATAAGAAGGAAAGTGAACTTAAGAAGAAGATATCTGATCTCAGAACAGAGCAGGCAGAGAGAGTTGTTGCCCGTAAGCAAACCGCCAAGGAAGAGAAAGAGGCAGTTGAGGCTAAGAGAAGCAAGGATCTTGAGACTATCATAAAGGCTGAGACAGAGGTGAAGAATACTCTTGAGGATCACAGAAATAAAGCAAGTGCAGCAAAGGCTGTTCTTGAAAAAGCTATAAAGAGAGAAGAAGAGGCTCGTAAGGAAGCTGAACTTATTGAACAGGGTAAGGAAGAAGAGGCTGCTAAGCTTGCGTCGGAGGCAGAGGCTGCTGATGGAGTACAGGTTGAAGAGCAGGATACATCATCTATCGATGAGAAGCGTAAGGCACTTCCTAAGGAAGCCAAGTACCTGTATAAGTATCTCAGCGTAAATCCTGCAGGCGGACAGATAGTAAATATCCTCCAGACAATAAAGATGGATTCAAACAGAACAAAGAATCTTGTGGTTCTTGGTCTTCACGGATTCGGTCTTGCGAATATCGGAGAAGATTTTGCAAGAACATATCTTGATCTTGGATGGTGCAAGAATGCTGCAAAGGCTAAGATCAGTGCGAAGGGTATCAACTCAGCAAGCAGGGATAAGCTTACAGGTGCTATGAATAAGCTTAAGGGCGGATGTCTCATAATCGAGAATGCCGGTCTTGTAAGACCTGATAAGTTTAAGGAGATCATAGAATTATGCGCACCTGAAAAGAGTGATGTTAAGATAATCCTTACAGGTGAGAAGGTGGCTCTTTCAAATATGCTTGCAGATAATATGAGTCAGGCAAGACACTTTAATAACAGAGTTTACTTTGATCAGATTCAGGAAGCAAACATGGTTGATATTGCCAAGGGATACATGAGTGAGAAGGGATATAAGCCTGAGAGCGGCATGAGTGGAACTATTAAGAACCTGCTTATGTCTATGGAAACAGGAAATATCGACAGACTTCTCAAGGCAGTAGATGATGGCATAGCAAGAGCAGAAGCCAGAGATCCGCTTTCAAAGAAGCTTTTAAAGGCAGATATCCAATAAAAATTTTATTGATATAATTTGTTGAAAATAATGGCATCTATGCTTATAATTGTATTATTATAGGCTAGATGCCATTTTTAGTTAAAGGGAGAAGATACCATGCCAACCATGGATATAGGAATAGATTTAGGAACATCAAATGTACTTGTGTATGTGAGGGGAAGGGGAATTGTCATAAACCAGCCTTCCGTAGTAGCGTATGATGTTTATTCGAAGAAGATACTGGCTATTGGAGCCAAGGCTAAGAAGATGATAGGTAAGGCCCCTGAGAATATAGAGGTTGTGAGGCCGCTTAAGAAGGGCGTTGTGTTCGACCTTACTATCACAGAGAGGATGTTAAAGGCATTTATCAAGACGGCTATGGAGAAACGTATAAGCGTAGGGAGACCCAAGGTGTGTGTGTGTGTGCCAAGTGGGATAACAGAGGTAGAGAGAAGAGCTGTTGAGGACGCAGTATACAGAACCGGAGCCAAGACTGTTTATGTTCTGGAAGAGCCGTTGGCAGCCGCTATAGGAACATCAATTGATATAAACAGTGCCAGAGGAAGTATGGTGGTCGATATCGGCGGAGGTACTACGGATATTGCAGTGGTATCCTTGGGAGGTACAGTGGAAAGCCAGTCCATAAAATGTGCCGGAGACGATTATAATGCTGCCATGATAAAGTATATAAGGAGGAAGTATAATCTTCTTATAGGTGAGCAGACAGCAGAGAATGCCAAGATTGCTATAGGATCAGTTTATGAAAGACCTGAGGAACTTACGTATACAGTTAAGGGAAGAGATCTTATAAGGGGGCTTCCTAAGGGGATTACCATAAATGCAAATGAGACCATAGAAGCCTTCAGTGAGCCTACCATGCAGATACTTAATGCCATACATGGAATACTGGAAGTGGCCCCTCCGGAGCTGGTTGCGGATATTTCGGTTTCGGGTATTACTCTTACCGGTGGCGGAAGTCTTATGTATGGAATGGACAAGCTCATAAAGGAAAAGACCGGAATTGATACCTATGTAAGTGACCGTGCTCTTGAGGCGGTAGTGCTTGGCGCAGGTATGGCTGAGGATATTCCTGAATACAGCAGAGGGACAGAATAATTTACTATGAAAGATTTTTTACCTGTAAATAGAGAAGACATGAATAAGAGGGGATGGGAACAGCCGGACTTCGTGTATGTCACGGGGGATGCGTATGTTGACCATCCTTCATTTGGTTCTGCCATCATAAGCAGAGTCCTGGAGGCTCATGGATATAAGGTCTGCATGATACCTCAGCCTGACTGGAAGAGGGATGACAGTATAGATGTGTTTGGCGAACCGAGACTTGGATTTCTGGTCTGTGGAGGAAATATGGACTCCATGGTCAATCACTACACTGTAAATAAAAAACACAGGAGCAGGGACGCATATTCTCCCGGAGGAGTTATGGGATTGCGTCCGGATTATGCCACGGTGGTATATTGTAATCTGATCAGGAGAACTTACAAGAACACTCCTATAATCATAGGCGGTATAGAGGCCAGCCTCAGAAGGCTTGCCCACTATGATTATTGGTCTGACAAGCTTAAACATTCTATCCTTATAGATTCCCAGGCGGATATCATATCCTATGGCATGGGCGAGAAAAGCATTGTTGAGATCGCAGACGCTCTTGACAGCGGCATTGATGTCAAGGATATATCATTTGTCCGGGGAACAGTTTATAAGACAAGGCATTTAGATGACGTATATGACTATAAGCTTCTGCCGTCGTATAATGAGCTTCAGGCCGACAGGATGAAGTACGCGGAAAGCTTCGGGATCCAGTATAAAAATACGGACCCGTTTGTGGCAAAAACTCTGGTTGAGGGGTACGGCAACAGGGGGTATGTGGTGCAGAACCCACCTGCCATGCCTTTGACTGAGATGGAAATGGATGATGTATACGATCTTCCTTACATGAATGACTATCATCCTATGTACAGGGAGAGTGGTGGTATACCTGCCATTTCCGAGGTTAAGTTCAGCCTTACCAGCAACAGAGGGTGCTTTGGAGGCTGCAGCTTCTGTGCCCTGACCTTCCATCAGGGAAGGATAGTGCAGACAAGAAGTCACGAGTCCATTATAAAAGAAGCTGTAAATATGACAAAAAATCCGGATTTTAAGGGATATATACATGATGTGGGAGGCCCTACGGCGAATTTCAGACACATGGCATGTAAGAAACAGGAGAAATACGGAGCCTGTCCGGAGAAACAATGTCTTTTCCCTAAACCGTGTAAAAATCTTGTGGTGGATCACAAGGATTATCTGGATCTTCTTGCCAAGCTAAGAAACATAGAGGGAGTGAAAAAGGTATTTGTACGTTCCGGTATAAGGTTTGACTATGTTATGGCAGACAAGGATGACAGGTTTTTAAAGGAGTTGTGCAGATATTATATAAGCGGCCAGCTTAGAGTGGCTCCGGAACATATAAGCGATAATGTGCTTAAGCTTATGGGTAAGCCGGAGAATTCTGTATATGAAGCATTTATAAATAAATACCGTAAGGTGAATAATCTGACGGGCAAGGAACAGTATCTTGTGCCTTATCTTATGTCATCACATCCGGGTTCCACCATGAAAGACGCTATTGCTTTGGCGGAGTATATAAGAGATATAGGTTACATGCCGGAACAGGTTCAGGATTTTTATCCTACGCCTTCAACTATATCTACATGTATGTATTATACAGGCGTGGATCCAAGAAATATGGAGAAGGTTTATGTGCCAAGAAATCCTCATGAAAAGGCCATGCAGAGAGCACTTATCCAGTACAGGAAGCCGGAAAACTATGATCTTGTAAAGGAAGCTCTTATAAAGGGGCACCGTGAAGATCTGATCGGATTTAGTGAGAAGTGCCTCATAAGGCCGAGGAAGCCAGCGTCGGATACGGACAAAAAATCCTATGCCGGCAGGGATGACAATGCCGTAAATGATAATGGAAGAATTGACAATAAACATAAAAGTAAAAGCGGCAGTAAAACCAATAATAAGAACGGCGCTCCGGATGGTAGAAAAGGTATCGGTAGAAATAAAAACAGACCGGATGACAAGAGAGGCACCGGTAAAAATAGTAACAAGACGGATAGAGGGAAACGTGCTGATAAAAATAATCCGGGAACAAAAAATAAAACCCGAGGGCAGCAAAGAAACACCGGTAAAGGCAGAAAATAAGTCGTTTTTATCATGACTTGTATTATTTTTAGAACAGACTAAAGGGGCAATTTATATTGCACCCTTTTTTCTTTTGTGATAGAATGAGTGCAGTCTATGTAGTTTAATGGAATATTTGTAAGGAATTTTAATGCTTTTTTCAGAATATTTCACTGAACACATTTAAAATATTTCATGGAGGATAAAAGGATATGTCAAAGAAAATCGTTTTAGCTGGCGCATGCCGTACAGCTATCGGAACAATGGGTGGTGCACTCTCAACAACTCCAGCACCAGTATTAGGATCAATCGTAATCAAGGAAGCTTTAAAGAGAGCTGGAGTTCCAGCTGACAAGGTAGACCATGTATACATGGGCTGTGTAATCCAGGCTGGTCTCGGACAGAACGTTGCCCGTCAGGCTTCAATCAAGGCTGGTCTTCCGGTTGAGACAACAGCAGTTACAGTAAACGTTGTATGTGGTTCAGGTCTTAACTGTGTAAACATGGCTGCACAGATGATTGAAGCAGGCGATGCTGATATCGTTGTTGCAGGTGGTATGGAAAACATGTCAATGGCTCCATATGCAGTAATGCAGGGTCGTTACGGTTACAGAATGAATGATGGCAAGTTAGTAGATACAATGGTACATGATGCTCTCTGGGATGCATTCAATGATTACCACATGATCAAGACAGCTGACAATATCTGTGAGCAGTGGGGACTTACTCGTGAAGAGCTTGATGTATTTGCAGCTAACAGCCAGGCTAAGGCAGTTGCAGCTCAGGAATCTGGTGCATTTGACGCTGAGATCGTTCCTGTAGAGATCAAGAAGAAGAAAGAAACAGTTGTATTCGCTAAGGATGAGGGCCCAAGACCTGGAACAACTCCAGAGACACTTGCAAGACTCAGAACTATCAATCCTAACGGATTTGTTACAGCAGGTAACGCTTCAGGTATCAATGATGGTGCTGCAGCTATCGTTGTAATGAGCGAAGAGAAGGCTAAGGAACTTGGTGTTAAGCCAATGGCTACATGGGTAGCCGGTGCACTTGGTGGTGTTGATCCTTCAATCATGGGTATCGGACCTGTTGCATCAACAAAGAAGGTTATGGCTAAGACAGGTCTTAAGATTGAAGACTTCGATATCATCGAGGCAAATGAGGCATTTGCAGCTCAGTCAGTAGCAGTTGGTAAGGATCTTGGAATCGACGTTGAGAAGCAGCTTAATCCAAACGGTGGTGCTATCGCACTCGGACATCCGGTTGGAGCTTCAGGATGCCGTATCCTTGTTACACTTCTCCATGAGATGCAGGCAAGAGGTGCTAAGACAGGTCTTGCTACACTTTGTATCGGTGGTGGAATGGGTTGCTCAACAGTCGTTAAGATTGAGGACTAATTATATACAATAAATCAGTTATATAAAGGAGATACCTAATGGAATTCGTTACATACGAGCAGGAAGGTTACGTTGGAATCGTAACAATTAATCGTCCAAAGGCATTAAATGCACTTAACAGTGCAGTTCTTGAAGAACTCGAAGCTACATTTAAGGCTGTAGATTTAGAGGCAACAAGATGTCTTATTCTTACAGGTGCAGGCGACAAGTCATTTGTTGCAGGCGCAGATATAGGAGAGATGTCAACTCTTACAAAGGCAGAAGGTGAAGCCTTTGGTAAGAAGGGTAATGACGTGTTCAGAATGATCGAGACATTCCCAATCCCTGTTATTGCAGCTGTTAATGGATTTGCTCTCGGTGGTGGATGCGAGATATCAATGAGCTGTGATATCAGACTTTGCTCTGACAATGCAGTATTCGGTCAACCTGAGGTTGGTCTCGGTATCACACCTGGATTTGGCGGAACACAGAGACTTGCAAGACTTGTGGGCGCTGGTATGGCTAAGCAGCTTATCTATACAGCAAGAAACATCAAGGCTGCAGATGCTTACAGAATAGGTCTTGTAAATGACGTATTCAAGGCAACAGTAGATGAAGAGGGTAATGTTACAGCAACAGCACAGGAGAATCTTCTTGCAGGAGCAAAGAAGATGGCTGCTGGTATTGCTGCGAACGCACCTATCGCAGTTCGTAACTGCAAGAAGGCAATAAATGATGGTCTTCAGGTTAATATTGATGAAGCTATCGTTATTGAGGAGAAGCTTTTTGGCGACTGTTTCGAGACAGAGGATCAGAAGGCAGGCATGGGCAACTTCCTTGCACCTAAGGATAAGAAAGTTAAGGTTGTTCCATTCCAGAACAAATAAGATGTGCAGTTAAACTGTATATTTTATCATTAAGATATTATCACTTTCAGGATGGTCCCAACAAACCATCCTAAAAGTGTGATATAAAAGAAAATGGCTGTATAAACGAAACGTATATGAATTTTTACGGTACATTTTCAAAAAAATCATTTAGGAGGAATTGTAAAATGAAGGTTGGCGTAATTGGCGCAGGCACCATGGGACAGGGCATTGCTAAGGCATTTGCTATGGTTGACGGATATGAAGTTGCACTCTGCGATATCAAGCAGGAGTGGGCAGAAGGCGGTAAGGATAAGATCGCCAAGGGCTATGCAAGACTTGTTGAAAAAGGAAAGATGACACAGGAGAAGGTTGATGCAATCCTTAACAGCATTACTCCTGGTCTCAAAGAAGACCTTTGTGCAGATTGTGACCTTATCGTTGAGGCTGCTTTCGAGAACATGGAAGTTAAGAAGACAACATTCTCAGAGCTTGACAAGATCTGCAAGCCAGAGTGTATCTTTGCTTCAAACACATCAAGCCTTTCAATCACAGAGATTGGAAATGGCCTTACACGTCCAATGATCGGTATGCATTTCTTTAACCCGGCAGATCGTATGAAGCTTGTTGAGGTTATTGCAGGTGTTAATACTCCACAGGAGACAGTTGATACAATCGTTAAGATCGCAGAAGAGATCGGTAAGACTCCGGTACAGGTAAATGAGGCTGCTGGTTTCGTTGTAAATCGTATCCTTATCCCAATGATCAACGAAGCTGCTTTCATCAAGATGGAAGGTGTTTCAGATATCGCCGGTATCGATGCTGCTATGAAGCTTGGTGCAAATCATCCAATGGGACCACTTGAGTTAGGTGATTTTGTTGGTCTTGATATCTGCCTTGCAATTATGGATGTTCTCTACAATGAGACAGGCGACAGCAAGTATCGTGCATGTCCACTTCTTCGTAAGATGGTTCGTGGCGGTAATCTCGGTGTCAAGAGCGGTAAGGGATTTTATGTATACAATGCAGACCGTACAAAGACCCCTGTAGATGCTCAGTAATTAAGACGCAAATTGTTTTAGGAGGATAATAAACAATGGATTTCACTTTAGACAAAAAGTATGAAATGGCGCAGAATCTTTTCAGAGAATTTGCCCAGAATGAAGTAAAGCCACTTGCTCAGGAAATCGACGAACAGCACAGATTCCCAAGAGAGACAGTTGATAAGATGGCTAAGTATGGTTTCCTTGGTATTCCGGTAGCTAAGGAAGATGGCGGACAGGGATGTGATCCACTTACATACGTTATGTGTGTAGAGGAACTCTCAAAGGTATGCGGTACAACAGGTGTTATTGTTTCAGCACATACATCACTCTGTGTTGACCCAATCCAGACATTTGGTACACCAGCACAGAAGGCTAAGTATCTTCCAGATCTTGCATCAGGCAAGAAGCTTGGAGCTTTCGGTCTTACAGAGCCAGGTGCCGGTACAGACGCCCAGGGACAGCAGACAAAGGCTGTACTTGATGGTGACGAGTGGGTTCTTAACGGATCAAAGTGCTTCATCACAAATGGTAAGGAAGCTGACGTATATATCATCATCGCTGTTACAGGTGTTGTTGAGAAGCGTGGTAGAAAGCAGAAAGAAATTTCAGCATTTATCGTAGATAAGGGAACACCAGGATTCACATTCGGTACAAAGGAAAACAAGATGGGTATCTGTGGTTCATCAACATATGAGCTTATCTTCACAGACTGCCGTATTCCTAAGGACGCTCTTCTTGGACAGAAGGGTAAGGGCTTTGGTATCGCAATGCATACACTTGATGGTGGACGTATCGGTATTGCAGCTCAGGCTCTTGGTATTGCTGAGGGTGCTCTTGATACAACAATCGCTTACGTTAAGGAAAGAAAGCAGTTTGGTCGTTCAATCGCTCAGTTCCAGAATACACAGTTCGTACTTGCTGATCTTGCAACAAAGGTTGAGGCAGCTAAGTTACTTGTATACAAGGCGGCTAAGAAGAAGGAACAGTACCAGGCAGACCACAAGACTTCATATTCAGTAGAGGCAGCTATGGCTAAGCTTTGTGCAGCTGAAGTTGCAATGGAAGTTACTACTAAGTGTGTTCAGTTACACGGTGGTTATGGTTACATTAAGGAATATGATGTAGAACGTATGATGCGTGATGCTAAGATTACAGAAATTTACGAGGGTACTTCAGAAGTACAGCGTATGGTTATTTCTGCAAACTTATTAAAGTAAATAGGAGGTACTTAACGTGAAGGTTATAGTTTGTATAAAGCAGGTACCTGATACAAAGGGTGGCGTTCAGTTTAACCCAGACGGTACATTAAACAGAGGAGCAATGCTCTCAATCATGAATCCTGACGATAAGGCTGGTCTTGAGGCTGCACTCAGATTAAAGGATGAGTACGGTGCAGAGGTTACAGTTCTTACAATGGGTCTTCCAAAGGCTGCAGATGTACTTCAGGAAGCAATTGCAATGGGTGCTGACAAGGGTGTCCTTGTAACAGACAGAGTTCTTGGTGGAGCTGATACATGGGCAACATCAACAACTATCGCCGGTGCTTTAAGAAAGCTTGAGTATGACCTCATTATCACAGGCCGTCAGGCTATCGATGGTGATACAGCACAGGTTGGTCCACAGATCGCTGAGCATCTCGGACTTCCTGTTATCTCATATGCACAGGAGATCAAGGTTGACGGAGACAGCGTTATCGTTAAGCGTCAGTATGATGATGGTTATCATATGCTTAAGGCTAAGATGCCATGTCTTATTACAGCACTTTCAGAGTTAAATGAGCCAAGATACATGACTCCAGGTGGAATTTTTGATGCAGTTAATGCAGAGATCACAACATTTGGAAGAGCTGATCTTGTAGATGTAGATGATTCAAATATCGGTCTTAAGGGCTCACCTACAAAGATTGCTAAGGCATCAGATAAGGTAAGAAAGGGTGCAGGCGAGAAGGTTGTACCTGATTCTCCAGAAGATGCAGTAAACTACATTGTTGGTAAATTATGCGAGAAGCATGTAATCTAATAAAAAGGAAAAGTGGTGAATAAAATGGGCGCAATGAACGCAGAAGATATGGCACAGTACAAGGGCGTATTCGTCTTTGCACAGCAGGTAGATAATAAAGTTAGCGGTATCTCTTTCGAACTTATCGGTGAAGGAAAGAGACTTGCAGAGAAGTTAGATACAGACGTAACAGCAGTACTTATCGGTTCAGAGGTTTCAGGCCTTGTTGATGAACTTGCTGAGTATGGTGCTGATAAAGTTATCGTTGTTGATGATCCAGAGTTAAAGGACTACAGAACAGAGCCTTATGCACATGCTCTTGCATCAGTTATCAACGAGTACAAGCCAGAGATCATGTTAGTTGGTGCTACAGCTATCGGTCGTGATCTTGGTCCTACAGTTTCAGCCAGAGTTGCAACAGGACTTACAGCTGACTGTACATTACTTGAGATCGGTGATTTCCCACTTGTTGCACTTCCAAATCAGGTACAGAAGCACAATCAGCTTCTTATGACACGTCCTGCATTCGGTGGTAATACAATCGCTACAATCGCATGTCCTGATAACAGACCACAGATGGCAACAGTTCGTCCTGGTGTTATGCAGAAGCTTGACAGAGTAGCAGGAAAGAAAGCAGAAGTTATCAATTACAATCCTGGCTTCACACCAAACAACAAGTATGTTGAGATTCTTGAGATTTCAAAGGCAGTTTCAGATATCAAGGATATCATGGACGCTAAGATCCTTGTTTCAGGTGGACGTGGAGTTGGTTCAGCAGAGAACTTCAAGCTTCTTGATGATCTTGCAGAGGTACTTGGCGGACAGGTATCATGCTCACGTGCAGTTGTAGATTCAGGCTGGAAGCCAAAGGAGCTTCAGGTTGGTCAGACTGGTAAGACAGTTCGTCCAAACGTATACTTCGCTATCGGTATTTCAGGTGCTATCCAGCACGTAGCAGGTATGGAAGAGTCAGACATCATTGTTGCTATCAACAAGGATGAGGACGCTCCAATCTTTGATGTAGCTGATTATGGTGTAGTTGGTGATCTTAATAAGATTGTTCCTGCACTTACAGAGGCTATCAAGGCTCAGCTTGCAAATAAGTAATATAGTCATTTTAAATTGTATTATAAATAGCCCACGAGAGGCGTGTCATTGTATGGCATGCCTCTTTTAATTAATGTAATGATGTCTATGACATCGTTACGCTGCAGCAACCCTTGCCAGAGGAAGCACCAAGTGTCGAAGGCACATTTAGAATGGTGCTGACGAAATGCCGCCGAGAGATTGTGCCCATGCGTTGAAAACGCATATTGGAATGGCACAATCGACTTGACGCCGAGTGTAAACGAGGGGTCGCTACCTTTAATATGAGGTGGCGATACCAAACAGAGGCAATTTTAATGGTTGTTGCTCCTTTGTCTATGCAAAAAAGACTTGATATAAATATACAGTACTGTTAATATTGTCTGTGGCGAAAAAAGACAAAATGAGTAAGTTAGTGTTAAAGAGGTAAGAAATGCAGAAAGAAAAAGAGCAGATAAGAGAAAATGATAAGGTTGACAATGAGATCAAAAAAGACGCCCCCAACAAAACCAAAGAAAATAAAATGGGAACTATGCCCATAGGAAAGCTTTTGGTTTCTATGTCATTGCCTATGGTAATATCCATGCTGGTACAGGCGCTCTACAATGTGGTGGACAGTGTGTTTGTGTCGTATTTTGATACTGACGGTCTTACAGCTGTATCAACAATATTCCCTATACAGAATCTTATGATAGGTGTGGCATCAGGTCTTGGCGTAGGCTTTAATGCCATTATATCCAGAGCTCTTGGTGAGAAGAAGCAGGAACAGGCAAATGAAGCTGCAAGACAGGGTATATTCCTTGAAGCTATAGGATACATTATATTTCTGTTCATAGGATTGTTCTTCGTCGGTACATTCATGCACAGTCAGACATCAAACCAGAAGATAATTACCTACGGAATAGATTACGGAATGGTGTGCTGTGTACTTTCCTTTGGAATGTTTGCCCAGATGACCTTTGAGAGACTTCTTCAGTCAACGGGAAGAACAATTTATACCATGATAACCCAGGGACTTGGAGCTATCATCAATATAATACTTGACCCGATCCTTATATTTGGATACTTAGGTATGCCTAGACTTGGTGTGACAGGTGCGGCACTGGCTACAGTCATAGGTCAGTGTATAGCAGCGATACTTGCAATATATTTCAATCTTAAGAAGAACCCTGATCTTCATATATCCTTTAAGAAATTTAAGCCGGTAGGTACCATTATAAAAAGAATACTTGGTATAGGTGTGCCGTCTGTTATAATGATAGCAGTAGGTTCTGTAATGACATATCTTCTGAACCGTATCCTGTATTCCCTTAACGAGGTTGCGGTTACAATATTCGGCGTGTACTTTAAGGTGCAGAGTATGGCGTTCATGCCAGTGTTCGGTATGAACAACGGTATGATCCCTATAGTTGCTTACAATTACGGTGCCAAGCGCCCTGACAGGATGATGAAGACCTTTAAGTTAAGCTGTAGTATATGTATGTGTATAATGGCGGTATGTCTTATTATCATCCAGGTGGCACCTGTGCCTATCTTAAAGATATTCAATGCCACAGATGATATGCTTAATATGGGTATCCCTGCCATGAGGATACTAAGTAGTCCGTTTATATTTGCAGGTCTGGCAATAGCGTGCTCAGGTGTGTTCCAGGCTCTGGGCAAGGGAATATACAGTATGATAGTGTCCATGGCAAGACAGCTATTCGTACTTGTTCCTGCAGCATATATACTGGCAAAAGCTACTCACAATGTGACATATGTATGGTTTGCATTTCCTATAGCAGAAATTTTCAGTATGGTGCTGTCGTTGGTATTATTTGCCTATGCCTACAGAAAGATAATCAAGCCCCTTGATCAGGAAAAAATTTCCCTAAGCTAAAGGTCTTTTATGGCTCACAAGGGATACTAAAGGGAATAGTATATATTAGACGCAGTATACTCTTATTCAAATGAAGGGAATGATAATTGATGATATATCTGGACAATGCGGCGACTACGGCTGTAAGACCTGAGGTCGTTGACGCCATGCTTCCTTACTACAGGACAAATTACAGCAATCCGTCAGGCGTGTATGGATTTGCAGGTAAGAATAAAAATGTTATCTCTGATGCCAGAGATGTAATAGCTTCTGTAATAAATGCCAAGGGTGACGAGATATATTTTACTTCCGGCGGAAGTGAGTCGGATAACTGGGCATTAAAGGGTATTGCGTGGGCATATAGAAATAAAGGCAGACATATCATAACTACGAAAATAGAACATCATGCCATCCTGCACTCCTGTGAGTGGCTCGAGAAGGAAGGTTATGATATTACTTATATAGATGTTGATGAGGCAGGTGTAGTGAGACTTGACAAGCTGGAGGCTGCCGTAAGGGAAGATACGATACTTATTTCTGTTATGTTTGCAAATAACGAGATAGGAACCATACAGCCTGTAAAGGAGATAGGAAGGATCGCCCATATGCATGGAGTGCTGTTCCATACGGATGCAGTTCAGGCATTCGGACAGATACCCATAGATGTAAATGACATGAACATCGACATTTTAAGTGCCAGCAGTCATAAGTTTAACGGACCTAAGGGAATGGGTTTTCTCTATGTGAAGAGCGGCATACGGCTTGACAGCATAATCCATGGTGGTGGACAGGAAAGAGGCAGAAGAGCAGGAACTGAGAATGTTCCGGCAATAGTGGGAATGAAGACTGCGGCGGAGCTTGCAGCAATCACCATGACAAAGAGGATTGAGTACGAGACAAAGCTTAGAAATTATATGATAAAGAGGATAATGTCAGAGATACCCTATGCCAGGGTAAATGGCAGCATGAATGACAGGCTTCCGGGCAATGTGAATATGGGCTTCCAGTTCGTAGAGGGGGAGACTGTGCTCATAATGCTGGATATGGAAGATATATGTGCTTCAGCAGGTTCTGCATGTTCCTCCGGTTCAATAGATCCTTCTCATGTGCTGATGGCCATAGGGCTTCCGGAAGAAATAGCCAGAGGCTCTGTGAGATTTACCATAGGATATGAGAACACCATGGAAGAAATTGACAGGACGGTGGATGTGCTTAAGCGTATAATAGGAAATCAGAGAAAGATGTCTGACGCCTATCTCAGGCTTACAGGTCAGGTTAAGAAGGCTGACTGACAGGAGCTTGGAGAATTTAAGGTGTTGCTGACTTTTGAAATTAAGAGGAAATAAAACATGGATAAGAAGACAGTATGTGTAGGAATGTCAGGTGGAGTTGATTCATCAGTTGCGGCATATCTGTTGAAGGAACAGGGATATAATGTTATAGGAGTTACCATGCAGATATGGCAGAGTGAGGATCCCATGGCTGTAAGCAATAACGGTGGCTGTTGCGGTCTGTCTGCCGTGGATGACGCCAGGAGAGTTGCGGATCGCCTTGAAATTCCTTATTATGTTATGAATTTTAAGGATGATTTTAAGAAATATGTTATAGATTATTTTGTTGATGAGTATAAGAATGGTCATACACCAAATCCATGCATAGCCTGTAACAGGTATGTTAAGTGGGAAGCTCTTCTTAAGAGATGTATGATGATAGGCGGAGACTATATAGCAACAGGACATTATGCCAGAGTCATAAAGCTTGATAACGGAAGATATACTTTAAAGACTGCAAAGGGGATTGCCAAGGATCAGACTTATGCCCTTTATAACCTGACCCAGGAGCAGCTTGGCAGAACTCTTATGCCTGTGGGAGACTATGACAAAACGGAGATCAGAAAGATCGCAGATGAAATAGGTCTTGCGGTTGCCCATAAGCCTGACAGCCAGGATATATGTTTTGTTCCTGACGGTGATTATGCAGGATATCTTGAAAGGGAGGCTGGACTTGTGTCAGTTCCCGGGAATTTTGTAGATACGAATGGCAATGTGATCGGTAGACACAAGGGTATAATCCATTACACCATCGGACAGCGTAAGGGACTGGGGATCGCTGCAGGTCATCCTGTATTTGTAGCGGATATAATCCCTGAAACAAATGAGGTGGTTATCGGTGAAAATGAAGATATCTTTAAAACAAGGCTTGTGGCGGACAGGACTAACCTTATGGCAATAGACAGACTTGATGGCGAGATGAGAGTTATGGCGAAGATAAGGTATGCCCACAAGGGCTGTATGTGTACCATAAAAATGGCAGGCGAAGACAGAATAGAGGTTTTGTTTGATGAGCCTGTCAGAGCCATGACAAAGGGGCAGGCAGTAGTATTCTATAAGGATGACTATATTGTAGGTGGCGGTACCATCTGTGAATTTTAAAAATATTGCTTGAGCATGAAAATCCAAAATAAAAACCAATAATATAAATCAAAAATATAATCAGAAATGAGATATAAAAATCCGGCAGATATAGTTTTCTGCCGGATTTTTTTGCAATGAGGAATTGGAATAAGTTTTCACGAATATTTTTATGGCGTTTTGTTATATTATATCGGATTAAATTCAGGCTTTCTGTTCTTAAAGGTTGTGTAGTACTTATACCCCAGGGATGTGAGCAGGTCCCTCACAACAGTTTCAAATCCGTAACATATATAATCTGTAACATGGGCATCACTTCCCACAGTGATTATCTCACCACCCATGGCCTTGTACATTTTAAGTGCCTCAATGTGTGGGTGAGGAAATGTCATCTTTTTATAAAGGCTTCCGGTATTTATTTCTATTCCCTTTCCCTTTGATATAAGCACCTTGAAGATCTCTTCAAAGATATCTGCGTGATCCTTGAAGCAGTAGTCTTTTTCACCGCCCGGAAGGTATCTGACTATATAATCAAGATGACCATATACATCAAAATCGTCAAAGGTCCTTACACTGGTAAGGATACATTCAAAATATTCCCTTAAAGCCTCTTTGGAGGATCTTCCCTCATAGTAGGAAGGATAGTAGGGATCCAGTCCTCTTACAAGATGGGTGGAGCCTATGATAAAGTCATATTCAGGCCACTTACTTACATAGTTTCTGACCTTTTCCTCTATGCCCGGCATAAGTCCAAGTTCTACGCCGAAGCGTACATCTATCTTATCCTTATAAAGCTCTGACATTTCCTTTAAGCATGCCAGATACCTTGGTGTATCAAGTTTGAAATCCATAGTTGGATCCGACTCATCCTGTATAACAAAGTCAATGTCGTAGTGGTCTGTAAGGCAGACCTTGGGAAGTCCCAGGGCTATCGCCTTTTCTATAACTGCACTTACAGGTGTTGATGAGTCAGAAGAAAATTCCGAATGTAAATGTGAATCACATATTTTCATTTGACAAAACCTCTTTTCTGAGCATTTCTTTATACAGACATAATAATACACAGAGCATATCCAGTCAAAGATAAATCATAAAATGCAGAATTTGTATCATTGATGAATTATTTATAAACTCATCAAATTAATATTGAAATATTAAAATATAGTGATAAAATATAGTTCGGCTACTAACTGTTAGTATACGAACTAAGGGAGGCGCATCATGAAAGAGCTCGGAAACAGGATAATTATATTGTCAAACGGAATAAAGCATTACCTTCACAAGGCTGCGGAGGAGGAAGGAATAAGCGGAGCCCAGAGCAGGATACTCCGTTTTATCGCAGTGAGGGGTAGTGAGGGAGACATATATCAGAAGGATATGGAGGATTTCTTTTATCTCAGGCGTTCCACTGTGACCCAGACTCTACAGACCATGGATAAGAATGGACTGATAAAGAGGACAAGCGTGAAGAAGGACGCGAGACTTAAGAAGATAGAGATGACAGATGAGGGCAGAGCCATGGAGCGGAGGATACATACAAAGGTTGAAGCCATGGAACAGCAGATAAGCGGTTGCCTTACAGAAGAGGAAATCGGGATATTTTTAAGCTCCATAGACAAGATAGATACTAAGATGATGGAACTTCTGGGAGAGTGTCCCTGTAAGGAAAAGCTAACAGAGAATAAATGACAAATACAAGGTTATGAACATCGGAAAAACAGGTGAATACTGAAATATATGGCATGAGGAGGAGTAAAAGATGTTAAAGACACTAATGAAACAGATCAAAGAATTTAAGGCAGCATCCATTGCAACACCATTTTTTATGCTGCTTGAGGTTCTTATGGAAACGGTAGTACCGTTTCTTATGGCGTCCATCATTGATGATGGTGTAAATGTTCCCGGTGGAGATATCAGACATATCTGCATAGTGGGAGCATGGATGATAGCAGCGGCTGCCGTGGGATTATTTGCAGGCCTCATGGGTGGAAAGTACGGAGCCTATGCCTCGGCAGGATTTGCAAAAAATCTGAGACAGGCAATGTATTACAACATTCAGACATTTTCATTTGCAAATATAGACAAATACAGCACAGCGGGACTTGTTACACGAATGACCACAGATGTGACCAACGTGCAGAACTCGTACATGATGATACTCAGAATGGGCATGAGAGCACCTGCCAGCATGATATGTGCCATGGTGGCAGCTTTTCTTATAAACGGCAGAATCGCCAGTATCTACCTTATAGCCGTGGTGCTTCTTGGCTGCGTGTTGTTCTTTATCATAAGAAAGGCAAATAAATACTTCAATATTGTTTTTGAGAAGTACGATGACTTAAATGCCAGCGTGCAGGAGAATGTATCTGCTATCCGTGTTGTAAAGGCATATGTAAGAGAAGAGTATGAGACAAATAAATTTGCAAATGCCAGTGCAAAGGTATACAACATGTTCGTTAAGGCAGAGAGTATAATAGCCTGTAACATGCCGGTTATGATGTTTACAGTATATACATGTATACTGCTTATAAGCTGGGTTGGGGCACACATGATAGTAAGTGACAGCATTACCACAGGTAATCTTATGAGTCTTCTTGCATACTGCATGAACATACTTATGAGCCTTATGATGTTGTCCATGGTGTTCGTAATGATCAGTATGAGTATGGCAAGCGGAAGAAGGATTGCAGAGGTTATAAATGAAACGGCCACTATACATAATGATGATGATCCTGTTATGGAGGTTAAGGATGGCAGCGTAGTATTTGACCATGTATATTTCAAATATAAGGAGAATGCAGAGGGCTACGTTCTTAAGGATATAAATATAGATATAAAGTCAGGAGAGACTATCGGTATAATCGGAGGTACAGGAAGTGCCAAGACCAGTCTTGTGAATCTTATCAGCCGTCTGTATGATGTGACTGATGGAAGTGTCAGGGTAGGTGGCATAGATGTGAGAAAGTATGACATGGAAGCCCTGAGAAATAAGGTTGCGGTGGTTCTGCAGAAGAATACATTGTTCAGCGGAACCATATACGAGAACCTGAGATGGGGCAACAAGGAAGCCACTGATGAAATGTGCAGACGTGCCTGCAAGCTTGCCTGTGCGGATGAATTTATCGAGCGTATGCCTGATGGTTACAATACATATATAGAACAGGGCGGCTCCAACGTATCCGGAGGCCAGAAGCAGCGCCTTTGTATTGCCAGGGCACTTCTTAAGGAGCCTAAGATACTTATACTGGATGATTCTACCAGTGCGGTTGATACTGCAACGGACGCCAGGATCAGGAAGGCGTTTGCAACTGAGATACCTGACACAACAAAGATAATAATTGCACAGAGAATATCCAGTGTTGAACATGCAGACCGCATAATCGTAATGAACGAGGGTCAGATAAACGGCATAGGAACCCACGAAGAGCTTCTTGAGGGAAATGATATCTACAGAGAGGTCTACGAATCCCAGACCTCGGGGGGCGGAGACTTTGATGAACCGGCTGTTAAGGAGGTGAAGGATAATGAGTAACATGAGAGAAAAAAAGGCACAGGCAGCTCCGGGAAGATCAGGAGGTAAAAAAGGACCGGCAGAGCCGGGAAAATTGCTTAAAAGACTCATGGGAATGATAATGAAATACTATGGCGTGGCTGTGGTCATAGTAGCCATATGTATAATCATAAATGTCCTGGCAAATGTCCAGGGAACCATGTTCATGCAGAGACTTATAGATGACTATATAACTCCACTCTTAAAGAGTGAGACCAAGGACTATATGCCACTGTTAAAGGCCATCGGCAGAGTGGCAGGATTTTATGGAATCGGTATTGTTGCTTCATATACTTACAACAGGATAATGGTAAATGTCACCCAGGGTATGCTTAAGCATTTCCGTGATGCCATGTTCACAAAAATGGAGCGGCTCCCTATCAAGTACTTTGACACCCATGCCCACGGAGACATCATGTCAATGTATACAAATGATACAGATACCTTGAGACAGATGATAAGTCAGTCCATGCCGCAGTTATTTAACAGTGCCATAACAATTGTCAGCACGACGGTATGTATGGTCATGTTAAATGTCCCTCTTACGGTACTTACATTTGTAATGGTTGGAGTAATGCTTGGGCTCACAAGAAAGATCGGAGGTCTTTCAGCGAAGCATTTCATTGCCCAGCAGAAGGATATAGGAAGCTTAAACGGTTATATTGAAGAGATGATGCAGGGGCAGAGAGTTGTCAAGGTATTCTGCCATGAGGAGGAGAGCAAGAAAGCCTTTGATGAGCTTAATGAACAGTTATGCGAAAGCTCATACAAGGCAAATAACTACTCTAACATACTTGGCCCTATAAATGCCCAGATAGGTAATATCAGCTATGTGTTATGTGCCATAGTGGGAGGTGTGCTTGCCATAGGAAATGTAGGTGGCTTCAGTCTCGGCGGACTTGCCAGCTTCCTGACCTTTAACAAGAACTTTAATATGCCTATAAACCAGATAAGCATGCAGATAAATGCCATAGTAATGGCACTTGCCGGCGCCGAGAGGATATTTAATCTGTTGGACGAGGATCCTGAGGTGGACGAAGGATACGTGGAGCTTGTAAATGCAAGGAAAGAAAACGGAGAGATAGTTCCGAGTGAAAAGAGAACAGGTCTGTGGGCATGGGCACATAAGCACACAAACGGCGATCCCACAACATATGTGGAACTTAAGGGCGATGTGGTATTCGATGATGTGGACTTCGGGTACAATGATGACAAGATCGTACTCCACAATGTAAGCCTTTATGCAGAGCCCGGACAGAAGATTGCTTTTGTAGGCTCAACCGGAGCAGGAAAGACCACCATAACCAATCTTATAAACCGATTTTATGACATACAGGACGGTAAGATAAGATACGACGGAATAAATGTAAACAAGATAAAGAAGGCAGATCTCAGACGTTCACTTGGAATCGTACTTCAGGATACACACCTGTTCAGCATGAGTGTAAGGGAGAATATCAGATACGGAAGGCTAGACGCAACGGATGAGGATGTTGTGGCTGCAGCAAAGCTTGCAAATGCAGATGGCTTCATAAGAAGACTCCCACAGGGATATGACACAGTGCTTACCGGTGATGGTGCCAACTTAAGTCAGGGACAGAGACAGCTCCTTGCCATAGCCAGGGCGGCAATAGCCGATCCGCCGGCACTTATACTTGATGAAGCAACAAGTTCCATTGATACAAGAACAGAAAGACTTGTACAGGACGGAATGGATAAGCTTATGGCGGGACGTACCACATTTGTTATAGCCCACAGACTTTCAACCGTTAAGAACAGTGACTGTATAATGGTGCTGGAACAGGGAAGGATAATAGAGCGTGGTACCCATGAGGAGCTTCTGGAGAAGAAGGGCAGATATTATCAGCTCTACACCGGAAATGCGGTACTGGCATAGAAAGTTCTGTCGGAAAAACAATATAAAAATCTAAAAAACGACATATATATACAATTTGCTTAAAAAGAATTGTAGAATATTATTAATATGTTTAAAAAAAATCACATTAACACTTGAAATTTTTATACAAAAAATGTATGATTAGCTTGTGTTTTAACACGATTTATTTGCCACATGTAAAAGTGTGGTAGATTATAAATACTTTTATTATTCAAAACTTAGGAGGAATAAAAAATGGCAGTAAAAGTAGCAATTAATGGTTTTGGACGTATTGGTCGTCTCGCATTCAGACAGATGTTCGGAGCAGAAGGATATGAAGTAGTTGCAATCAACGACTTAACAAAGCCTTCAATGCTTGCAGATCTTCTCAAGTACGATACAGCACAGGGTGGTTACTGTGGTAAGATTGGTGAGAACCTTCACACAGTTTCAGCTGATGATGAGGCTAACACAATCACAGTTGACGGCAAGACTCTTACAATCTATGCTAAGGCTAACGCAGCAGAGCTTCCATGGGGAGAGATCGGTGTTGATGTAGTTCTTGAGTGTACTGGTTTCTACTGCTCAAAGGAAAAGTCAATGGCTCATATCACAGCAGGTGCTAAGAAGGTTGTTATCTCAGCTCCAGCAGGAAATGACCTTAAGACAATCGTTTACTCAGTAAACCAGGATACATTAACAGCAGATGATCAGATCATCTCAGCTGCTTCATGTACAACAAACTGTCTTGCACCAATGGCTAAGGCTCTTAATGAATATGCTCCTATCCAGTCAGGTATCATGTCAACAATCCACGCTTACACAGGTGATCAGATGATCCTCGACGGACCACACAGAAAGGGCGACTTAAGAAGAGCTAGAGCAGGTGCTGCTAATATCGTTCCTAACTCAACAGGTGCTGCTAAAGCTATCGGTCTTGTTATCCCAGAGTTAAATGGTAAGTTAATCGGATCAGCTCAGAGAGTTCCAGTTCCAACAGGTTCAACAACAATCCTTACAGCAGTTGTTAAGGGTGCTGATGTAACAGTTGACGGAATCAACGCTGCTATGAAGGCTGCTTCATCAGAGTCATTCGGTTACAACACAGATCCAATCGTTTCATCAGATGTTATCGGTATGAGATATGGTTCATTATTTGATGCTACACAGACAATGGTATCAAAGATCGCTGATGATTTATATGAGGTTCAGGTTGTTTCATGGTATGACAATGAGAACTCATACACAAGCCAGATGGTTAGAACAATCAAGTACTTCGCTGAGTTAGCATAATTGTAACGCTCATTTAAAAGTATTTATTAGACCTAATAGAGGGTCCGGTCTACATGGACCGGATCCTCTTTTTTTACGCAGAGGCGTAATTATCAATGTGACAATCAGGAGGAAATTAAAATGTCATTAAATAAGAAATCAGTTGATGATATCAACGTTAAGGGTCTTCGTGTACTCTGCAGATGTGATTTCAATGTACCATTAAAGAATGGTGAGATCACAGATGAGAACAGACTTGTAGCTGCACTTCCAACAATCAAGAAGCTTATCGCTGACGGCGGTAAGGTTATCCTTTGCTCACACCTTGGAAAGGTTAAGACAGAGGAAGACAAGCAGACAAAGACACTTGCACCTGTTGCCAAGAGACTTTCAGAGCTTCTCGGACAGGAAGTTAAGTTCGTACCAAGCTTAGAGGTTGTTGACGATACAGTAAGAGCTGCAGTTGACGCTATGAAGGACGGAGAAGTTATCCTTCTTGAGAATACACGTTTCAGAGCTGAAGAGACAAAGAACGGAGAGGCATTCTCTAAGGATCTTGCAAGTATCTGTGATGTATTCGTAAACGACGCATTCGGTACAGCTCACAGAGCTCACTGCTCAAATGTTGGTGTTGCTTCACTTGTTGACACAGCAGTAGTTGGATATTTAATGCAGAAGGAGATCGACTTCCTCGGAAATGCAGTTGAGAATCCTGTAAGACCATTTGTTGCTATCCTTGGTGGTGCAAAGGTTGCTGACAAGCTTAACGTTATTTCAAATCTTCTTGAGAAGTGTGACACACTTATCATCGGCGGAGGTATGGCTTACACATTCCTTAAGGCTAAGGGATATGAGATCGGTAAGTCACTTGTTGATGATACAAAGATTGACTATTGTAAGGAAATGATGGAGAAGGCTGAGAAGCTTGGCAAGAAGCTCCTTCTTCCTGTTGACTCAGTAATGATCAGCGATTTCCCTAACCCTATTGACGATCCTACAATCGAAACAGAGATCTGTGACGCTGACAAGATGAATGCTGACAAGGAAGGCTGTGATATTGGACCTAAGACAATAAAGCTTTACTCAGAGGCAGTTAAGACAGCAAAGACAGTTGTTTGGAACGGACCAATGGGTGTATTTGAGAACCCTGTTCTTGCAGCAGGTACAAAGGCTGTAGCAGCAGCACTTGCTGAGACAGATGCAACTACTATCATCGGCGGTGGAGATTCAGCGGCAGCAGTTAATATCTTAGGATATGGACCAAAGATGAGCCACATTTCAACAGGTGGCGGAGCTTCACTTGAATTCCTTGAGGGTAAAGAGCTTCCAGGTGTAGTAGCAGCTAACGATAAGTAAGAAAAGAGGATAAATAAAAATGGCAAGAAGAAAGATTATTGCAGGTAACTGGAAGATGAACATGACACCTTCACAGGCACTTGCTCTTGTAGAAGAATTAAAGCCTCTGGTAGTTAATCCAGATGTAGACGTAGTATATTGTGTTCCAGCTATAGACATTGTACCTGTAGTAAATGCAGTTAAGGGTACAAACGTAGAAGTTGGTGCTGAGAATATGTATATTGAAGACAAGGGTGCATATACAGGTGAGATCAGTGCTCCAATGTTAGTTGATGCAGGTGTTAAGTATGTTATCATCGGACATTCAGAGAGAAGAGATTACTTCAAAGAGGATGATGCATTCTTAAATGCAAAGGTTAAGAAGGCTATTGCAGCAGGTCTTACACCTATCCTTTGCTGTGGCGAGAGCTTAGAGCAGAGAGAGACAGGCGTTACAATGGATTGGATCAGACTTCAGATCAAGTCAGACCTTGCCGGCGTATCAGCAGATGACGTTAAGAACCTTGTTATCGCATACGAGCCAATCTGGGCTATCGGTACAGGAAAGACAGCTACAGCAGATCAGGCACAGGAAGTATGTAAGGGAATCCGTGATCTTATCGCTGAGATCTATGATGAGGCTACAGCAGACGCAGTTCGTATCCAGTACGGCGGATCAATGAATGCAGGAAATGCAGCAGAGTTACTTGCTAAGCCTGACATTGATGGCGGACTTATCGGTGGTGCTTCACTCAAGGCAGACTTTGGTAAGGTTGTAAACGCAGGTAAGTAATTTATCTGTATTACAGTTTTAAGTAAATATTATGGGGTGGCAAATTCACATAATGTGGATTTGCCACTTTTATACTGGAATGAGAGGTTTTTTGATGGCAGTTGTTAATGTGGTATTGCCTGTTATAGTAATGCTTGCATTAGGCGTGATATGCAGGATGAAGAATATAATTTCCACCGAGGGAATGAGATGTATAAAGAAATATATCACAGCTTTTGCTTTGCCGGTTACTATTTTTCACGCTATTGCAACAGCAAATTTTAATGAAAGTACAGTTAAGATAACTGTAATAATGTTAATATTTTTCGGAATTAGTTTCACACTTGGTTTTTTATGTAAAGGTATAGTTAAAGATGAAAATATAAGGAAGTTCTTTCCTTTTTTAATAACAGTTTATGAATGTGGTATGTTGGGATATCCCCTGTACCAGAATTTATGTGGAGCAGAAAATCTGGGTAATATAGCCGTTATGGATATAGCCGGTGGAATATTCGGCTTCGGCATATTCTTCGGAGTACTTCAGGTGGTTGAGTCTGGAAAGAAGCTCAGTGCCAAGTTACTTCTTAAGAATTGTATGACCGATCCCTGCTTCATAGCATTGATCCTTGGAATAATACTTGGAGTATCGGGACTTATGGACAAGTTCATCACTACAGATGTGGGTATTCTGTACGTTTCCGTGAAGAATATAATAGTGGCACCCCTTACAGCTCTTATTCTCCTTAACGTGGGATATGATTTCACATTGAGTAAGGAGATACTGGGATCATGTATAAAGACACTTATATTCAGAGTAGCGCTTCAGGCAGTTGGGCTTGTAGGAATACTCCTGTTGTTTAAGAATGATGGAATATCTAAGTATCAGACAATAGCATTTTGTTTATACTTCTTTGTAACACCAAGTTTTGCCCTTACAAGCTACAGCTCGGATGAGAAGGGCAATAAATACTTTGCCACGACAGTGTCCCTTTATACAATAGTTACCATTGTGGCTTACACGATCATAGCCATTGTTTTTAAGTAAAAGCACGTCATCACTTAAATAATAAAGAGGAATTGAAAAATGAAATTAATATCATGGAATGTAAATGGAATAAGAGCCTGTGCAGGAAAGGGATTTATGGATGTGTTCAATAACGCAGACGCAGATTTCTTCTGTATCCAGGAATCAAAAATGCAGGCAGGGCAGCTTGAGCTTAATATGCCGGGATATCACCAGTACTGGAATTATGCAGTAAAGAAGGGATATTCGGGTACAGCTATATTTGCAAAGGAAGAGCCTTTAAATGTTGCCTACGGAATAGGAATGGAAGAGCATGACCAGGAGGGAAGAGTTATCACCCTTGAATATGATAAGTTCTACATGGTTACTGTATATACACCTAATTCCCAGAACGAGCTGGCAAGGCTTTCCTACAGAATGAAGTGGGAGGATGATTTCGCCGACTACATCATGGGGCTTGATGAGAAGAAACCCGTGATCATCTGCGGAGACCTTAACGTGGCACACAAGGAGATAGATCTTAAAAATCCTAAGACCAACAGGCACAATGCAGGATTTACAGATGAAGAAAGAGAAAAATTCTCAAAACTTTTAGACAGAGGCTTTATAGATACCTTCAGATATTTTTATCCCGATAAGGCGGATATATATTCCTGGTGGTCGTACAGATTTAAGGCGAGAGAGAAGAACGCCGGATGGCGTATTGACTACTTCCTTGTATCGAAGAGGCTTGAGGATAAGCTTAAGGATGCAGTTATACATACAGAAGTATTCGGTTCAGATCATTGCCCTGTGGAGCTTGATATAGATCTGTAGGTGGATTGAACACAGATTTGTAAGTGGACTGGACACAGATCTGTAAGAGGTTTGACGATGTAATATAACTGTGATATAATCATGTGGATTTTTTAGTGGACAACGTGATGACGGCCTCCGTTTTCCGGAAATATCATGCCGGTAATTCAATCACTGGAAAGGAAAGTTATGGAATACTTTAGAAATTTTTGGGGACACAGATATCTCCTTGCAGAGCTTGTAAAAAAAGGAATTAAGCTCAAGTACAGACGTTCTTATCTGGGAATAATCTGGTCGCTTCTTGAACCGCTTTTAACAACTATTGTCCTCACAGTGGTATTTGGAACCCTTTTTGGAGTAAAGGACCAATCCTATCCGCTGTATGTATTATGTGGTAGATTGCTTTTCTCATTGTTCTCATCGGGAACAACATCGGCAATGAAATCCATACGTGATAATGCGGGAATGATAAAAAAGGTATATGTGCCCAAGTATCTGTATCCTATGGCAAGTATACTGTTTAACTTTGTAATATTCCTTATTTCACTGATCATACTTATACCATTGTCACTTTATTGTGGCGTATATCCGAAGGCGAGCTGGCTGCTGATATTCGTACCGCTTATATTACTTCTTATGCTTACCTTTGGTGTTGGAATGATACTTGCTACGGTAAATGTATTTTTTAGGGATATGGAATATCTCTGGGAGGTATTTAAGCTTCTTATAATGTATATGTCGGCCGTGTTCTATTATCCCGAGAGACTTCTTGACAGCCCTTATGCTTTCCTGCTTAAGTACAATCCCCTTTACTGTATCATAGAGATGTTCAGATATGTACTTATAGGCGGAGAGACCTACAGCATACATCATGCAGAGTATGCTTTTGGTTCAGCGTTGATACTGATAGTTATTGGGTGCATTGCATTCTACAAGAAGCAGGATAAATTTATACTTAATATATAATTTACGATGGAATATAATATCAACAGATTGATTAAGGATGGAGTTCAATGAGTACTGATAAAAACACCGGGAAGAAACCGGCATTAATAGTTGAAGATATAGGCATGAAGTTTAATCTCAGTTCAGAGAAGGTAGACAGCTTTAAGGAGTATGTTATCAAGTCTATAAGACATCAGATAAGCTACGATGAGTTCTGGGCACTGGAGCATATTAATTTTACCCTGAACAAGGGCGACAGATTAGGTATCCTGGGACTTAACGGTGCCGGAAAGAGTACACTGCTTAAGGTTATTGCAGGTGTGTTCAAGCCTACTACAGGAAGGGTCATCAGAAACGGCAAGATTGTTCCTCTCCTTGAGCTTGGTGCAGGCTTTGACCAGCAGTATACCGGAAGAGAGAATATATACCTTTACGGAACAGTTCTCGGATACAGCAAGAAGTATCTTGATGAGAAATTTGATGAAATATTGGAATTTTCCGAACTTGGGAAGTTCATTGATGTACCTCTTAAGAACTATTCATCAGGTATGAAGTCTAAATTAGGATTCTCTATTGCAACCATTTCCAATCCGGAGATACTTATACTTGACGAAGTGCTCTCCGTAGGTGACGCCAAGTTCAGAAAGAAGAGTGAGGCTAAGATCATGAGTATGATGGATGGGGGAACAACTGTATTATTTGTATCCCATTCCATTGACCAGGTATGTGCCATCTGCAACAAGGCCATGATACTTGATCACGGACATCTTATAGAGTATGGTGATATAGAGGAGATTGCTCCTATATACAATAAAATGGTAGGCGATTGATCATATTTTCCGTGGTGGATATGATCGTGCATATATATTTACAGTAATAAAAATAAAAGAAGAGGAGAAAATTGAAATGAGTAAGAAACCAGTTGTGTTAATGGTACTTGACGGTTACGGAATCAGTGAGAAGACAGAGGGAAATGCCATTGCATTGGCAGATACACCTGTTATGGACAAGCTTATGGCTGAGTGCCCATATGTAAAGGGAAACGCTTCAGGTGAGGCAGTAGGTCTTCCAGAGGGACAGATGGGTAACTCTGAGGTAGGACATATGAACATCGGTGCAGGTCGTATCATATATCAGGAACTTACAAGAATTACAAAGGCTATTAAGGACGGAGATTTCTTTGAGAACAAGGAAATGCTTGACGCTATAGAGAACTGTAAGAAGAACAACTCTGATCTTCATCTCTGGGGACTTCTTTCAGACGGTGGTGTGCACAGCCACAATACACATCTTTACGCTATTCTTGAGCTCTGTAAGAGACAGAACTTCGACAGAGTATATATCCATCCATTCTTTGATGGAAGAGATACAGCTCCTGCTTCAGGAAAGGGCTTCTTAGAGGAGCTTATTGCAAAGACAAAGGAAATCGGAGTAGGTAAGGTTGCTTCACTTTCAGGACGTTACTATGCAATGGACAGAGATAACAGATGGGACAGAGTAGAGCTTGCATACAAGTCACTGGTTACAGGTGAGGGCGTTCAGGCAGAGGATCCTGTAGCAGCTATCCAGGAGTTTTATGACAAGGAAGTTTATGATGAGTTCATCCTTCCTACAGTTATCGTTGAGAATGGCAAGCCTGTATCACTTGTTAAGGCAGATGATTCAGTCATATTCTTCAATTTCAGACCAGACAGAGCAAGAGAGATCACCCGTGCATTTTGTACAGATGATTTTGACGGATTTGAGAGACCGAACGGAAGAATGCCTTTAGTATATGTGTGCTTCAAGGATTACGATGAGTCAATACCTAACAAGGAAGTTGCATTCAAAAAGGAAGATATCAAGAACACCTTCGGTGAGTATCTTGCTGCAAATGGTCTCAAGCAGCTCCGTACAGCAGAGACAGAGAAGTATGCCCATGTAACATTCTTCTTCAACGGCGGCGTAGAAGAGCCAAACAAGGGCGAGGACAGAATACTTGTTAAGTCACCAAAGGTTGCAACATATGATCTTCAGCCTGAGATGAGTGCTCCGGAAGTAAGCAAGAACCTTAATGAGGCTATATTAGGCGGAAAGTACGACGTTATTATCATCAACTTCGCAAACCCTGATATGGTTGGACACACAGGTGTTATTCCTGCAGCTATTAAGGCAGTTGAGACAGTAGATAAGTGCGTTGGAACTGCTGTAGAGGCTGTTAAGAAGGTTGACGGTGTATTATTTATCTGTGCTGATCATGGTAACGCAGAGCAGATGATCAATTACGAGACAGGTGCTCCGCATACAGCACATACAACAAATCCTGTTCCATTCATACTCTATAACTATGATGAGTGCAAGGCCTTAAGAGAGGGTGGATGTCTTGCTGATATTGCACCTACATTACTTGAGATACTTGGACTTCCACAGCCTGCAGAGATGACAGGAAAGTCACTTATAATCAGATAATAAGCAGTAAATTACTAATGCTAAGCTCCGGCAGGGATACCATATGTGATGGTGTTTATCTACATGTCGTATCCTGACGGATAAAGGAGGAAAGATACTATGAAGAAATTTTTTGAGGAATTTAAGAATTTCGCCCTTAAGGGAAATGTTATGGATCTTGCCATCGGTGTTATAATCGGCGCAGCATTTCAGAATATTGTTACAGCCTTTACAGACAGTTTTATCAATCCTATCATCAACAGCATTGGCGGTGCCAGTGTGGGTGGTAAGTTCGAGATATTCAGTACCGGACAGTACATCACCTATGGTAACTTTATAACCGCGGTTATCAATTTCCTGATAATGGCACTGGTATTGTTCCTGTTTATGAAGACCATAAACAAAGTAATGTCTATCGGCAAGCATAAGGAAGAGGAGGCAGCGCCACTTACAAGAAAGTGTCCATACTGCTTCGGTGAGATAGACAAGAAGGCAACCAGATGTATGCATTGTACATCAGAGGTTGTACCGGAAGAATAATTGTGATATAATCACATGAGTAAACAAAAAACAAATGGGGAGCTTGCGGCTGCAGGCTGAGAGTAGGCAATGTGAAGCCTTGACCCACAACCTGATTTGGGTAATGCCAACGTAGGGATGTATCTGCTTTCTTTTTTGTTTAATTTAAAGGACGGATGTTTCTGCGGAAGCATCCGTCATTTTGTTATGGCAACGAGTCAAGTGCAACATGCTTGCATGATTGCATTTGACGACTGCTAATTCTAGAGTCAGGTGGGATATATCAAATAAAACGAAAGAGGGAAGAAAAAATGTTTAAAGAATGTGTTGAAAATGTAAGAAAGAACGTGCCACTTGTACATAATATTACCAACTATGTAACTGTTAATGATGTGGCAAATGTACTGCTGGCATGTGGCGGAAGCCCTATAATGTCAGATGACTCAGAGGATGTATATGATATCACATCCATCTGCGGAGGGCTTAACATCAATATAGGTACACTTAATAAGAATACAATACCATCAATGTTCATTGCAGGTAACAGAGCTAAGGAGCTGGGACATCCGGTTCTGCTTGATCCTGTAGGCGCCGGTGCCAGCAAGCTTCGTACAGACACAGCAGTTAAGATAGTAGACGAGATCCATCCTGACATCATCAGAGGAAATATTTCAGAGATAAAGACCCTTGCTCTGGGTTCAGGCAGCACAAAGGGTGTTGATGCAGATGTATGTGACGCTGTAACAGATGAGACTCTTGACAGTGCAGTGGAATTTGTCAAGAAATTTGCAGTTAAGACAAAGGCTATTGTGGCAGTAACAGGTGCTATTGACCTTGTTACAGACGGACAGAAGTGCTACGTTATAAGAAACGGAAGACCTGAGATGAGCAAGATCACAGGAACAGGATGTCAGCTTTCAGGTCTTATGACAGCCTATGCCGTTGCAAATAAAGACAATATGCTTGAGGCATGTGCTGCTTCAGTATGTCTTATGGGTCTTGCAGGAGAGACAGGCTACAACAATCTTAAGGAAGGCGAGGGTAATTCCACCTACAGAAACAGGATAATAGACGCTGTTTACAACATAGACGGAGATACTCTTGAGGCTGGTGCTAAGTATGAGATCAGATAATGTAAAACCGGAGGAGCTGCTTTTATACGCAGTAACAGACAGATACTGGCTGGGAGATGAAACCTTATACCAGCAAGTAGAGAAGACCCTTAAGGGAGGTACAACCTTCGTACAGTTAAGGGAGAAGAAGCTTGATGAGGATAACTTCTTAAAGGAAGCCATAGAGATAAAGGAATTATGCAGGAAGTACAATGTTCCTTTTGTTATAAATGATAATGTGGATATAGCCCTTAAGATGGACGCAGACGGTGTTCATGTGGGACAGAGCGATATGGAGGCACTGGATGTGAGAAAGCTCCTGGGACCGGACAAGATCATAGGTGTGTCTGCCCAGACAGTGGAACAGGCAGTACTTGCGGAGAAGCATGGAGCAGATTATCTGGGAGTCGGGGCGGTATTCCAGACAAACTCAAAGGATGATGCAGATTTCGTAAGTTATGATACATTAAAGGCGATCTGCGAGGCTGTATCCATTCCTGTAGTTGCCATTGGTGGAATAACAAAGGACAATATCATTTCACTTAAGGATTCGGGAATATGCGGAATATCCGTGATATCAGCTATATTTGCAGAGAAAGATATAACAGCAGCCACAAAGGTATTGAAGGAAAGAACACTTGAAATGCTTGGAGGTAAGAGCCTTGGTTCCTGTTAAGGGTGCGATATTTGACGTGGACGGAACTCTCCTTGATTCCATGAAGATGTGGGATCACGCAGGAGAAATCTACCTTAAGAGTCTTGGGATAAAGGCAGAGCCGGATCTGGAAGAGAAGCTTTTTACCAGGACCATGACAGAGGGTGCCCTGTATATGAAGGGGGCCTATAACATAGACCTTACAGTGGAGGAGATCAAGGCAGGGATAAATTCCACCATAGCGGATTTTTATGCAAATGAGGTTGAACTTAAGCCGGGAGTAAAGGAGTTTCTTGAACTTTTAAGTGCGAGGAACATTCCTGCCACTGTGGCTACAGCAACGGACAGGTGCCACATAGAGGCGGCATTTAAAAGACTTGGAGCCATGGAATATTTTCAAAGGATATTTACCTGCTCAGAGGTTGGTATGAGCAAGGAGGATCCACTGATATTTTTAAAATGTGCGGAATGTATGAAGCTTCACAAGTCGGAGATAATGGTATTCGAGGACGGATACCACGCGGCAGAGACGGCTAAGAAGGCAGGTTTCATGGTGTGTGGTGTATATGACAGCTCAAGTGAGGGGTATGCAGACCGGGTGAAGCAGTACAGTGACATATATATCAACAGCTTCACGGAGCTTGATGGAAAGGCGATACTATGAATACAGCACTTACAATAGCCGGAAGTGACTGCTCGGGTGGTGCAGGTATACAAGCGGATATTAAGACAATGATGGCCAATAAGGTATATGCCATGAGTGCCATAACGGCACTGACAGCCCAGAATACCACAGGGGTTACAGGTATAATGGAGGTTACTCCGGAGTTCCTTAAAAGTGAGCTTGACGCTATATTTACAGATATATATCCGGACGCAGTGAAGATTGGCATGGTTTCCTCGGGAAAGCTTATAAGGGTGATCGCTGACAGCCTTAAGGAATATAAAGCAAGGAATATAGTGGTTGATCCTGTTATGGTTGCCACCTCAGGGGCAAGGCTTATAGATGAGTCTGCAGTGGCTGTGCTTACGGAGGAACTGTTTCCACTGGCAGATGTGATAACTCCTAACATCGGGGAGGCGGAGATATTATCCGGTATGACAATCAGAGATAAGGCGGATATGGAGAAGGCGGCATGCCATATATCAGAGAAGTTTGACACGGCAGTGCTGCTTAAGGGCGGTCACAGCATAAATGACGCAAATGATCTGCTGTACCATAAGGGAAGCCTTTCATGGTTTGCAGGAAAGCGGATAGATAATCCCAATACCCATGGAACCGGATGTACACTTTCATCAGCAATAGCTTCTAATCTTGCCAAGGGCTATGATATGTACACATCCATTTATAAGGCTAAGAATTATATATCGGGAGCCTTAAATGACATGCTGGATCTGGGAAAGGGCAGTGGCCCCATGAACCATGGATTTGCCATTGATGCAATTTACTAGGTTAACGGACAAAAAACAGAATAAATTAAAATAATTGTTGATATTACGGAGATATTATGATATCATTTTACGAGTTGATGTGATTTTACATTCAGAACATTATGAATGGAGGTGTCTGGATTGAGAACAGCACTTATGGTGGTTTATATTATTGTATGTATAGTTATAACAATTATTGTCCTTTCACAGGAAGGTAAGCCGGCAAGTCTTACTAACTCAATAAGTGGAGGAGCTTATGATAATTCATACTGGAGCAAGAATAAGAAGGGCTCAAAGGAAGAGGTACTTAAGAAGATAACAGGTGTTCTTGGTTTTCTTTTTATTGCCATTGCACTTTTACTTGATTCCAAGTTATTCTAGTCAGTAGGATTATATATTTGATAAATGATTGATCAATGCTTACATATATGTTTATGTAAGCATTTTTCACTTTAAAGGGATATTTGCAGTATGAGATTGGAGCAGAACAGGTGGAGAAAACAGAGTTATTTGAAGAGAGAAAGAAAATTATATATGATCTGATGTGCGATAGTAAGTACAAGCCTTTGAAATATAAGGAGATAGTGTATCTGCTTCAGGTGCCTGAGGAGGACAGACCGGAGCTTTCGGCTATACTTGACAGATTGATCTACGAGGGCAAGATCGAGAAAAAGGAGAACGGCAGATATGTTAAGACTGCCGATGAGCTGTTAGAGGGAACTTTCATAAGCAACAAGAAGGGCTTTGGCTTTGTAAGGGTAGACGGGATCGATTATGATTTCTTCATCCCTGCAAATAAAACCCGTGGGGCATTCCACGATGACAAGGTCCTTATAAGACCCTTAGATGAAAGTGAGATGTATGGTGAACGAAGGAACAGAAGACGTTCGGGAACCGTTAAGAAGCTGTCAGAGGCTTCCGTAGAGAAGATCCTTGAGAGAGGGCTTAAGACAGTTGTGGGCGTGTACCAGAAGAATAAGAAGTTCGGATTTGTCATTCCTGACAACAGCCGTATCGACAGTGATATATTTATCCCGGGAAGATTTGAAAATGGTGCTAAGAGCGGAGACAGGGTTGTAGCAGAGCTTACCTCCTACGGAGACAAAGTGAGGTCCGCAGAGGGAAAGATCATTGAGGTCATAGGAGATTATACGGATCCTCTGACAGATGTACTGTCCGTAGTCCGTGAGCTTAAGATACCATATGAGTTTCCTGAGGAGGTTACGGCGGATCTGAAGCGTATTCCGGATGAGGTGGATCCAAGGGAGCTTGCCACAAGAACAGACCTCAGGGATCTGGTGACAGTTACCATAGACGGTGAGGACGCCAAGGATCTTGATGACGCCATAACCCTTTATGAGGAGAACGGAATGTACAAGCTTGGGGTTCACATTGCAGATGTGTCCCACTATGTTACGGAGAACTCACCTCTTGATAAGGAGGCACTTAACCGTGGAACAAGCTGCTATCTGGTGGACAAGGTGATACCTATGCTGCCGGAGAAGCTCAGTAACGGTATATGTTCATTAAATGCCGGTAAAGACAGACTTACCCTAAGCTGCCTTATGGATATAGATAAGAATGGAAATATCGTAAGTCACAAGATATGCGAGAGCGTTATAAATGTAAATGAGAGAATGACTTACACGGCGGTATCCGCCATTGTTGAGGACAGAGATCCGGAGACCATGGAGAGATATTCTGAGCTGGTGCCGTTATTCGACCTTATGCTTGAGGTTTCGGATCTGTTAAGGGAGAAACGCCGTCAGAGAGGCTCCATAGACTTTGATTTCGACGAGTCCAAGATCGTGGTGGAGGATGGAAAGGTAAGCTATATAGGTGCCTATGAAAGAAGACGTTCAAACGGCATAATCGAGGACTTTATGCTTGCTGCAAATGAAACTATTGCAGAGGATTATTTCTGGCAGGAGCTTCCGTTTGAATACAGAGTCCACGAGGCACCGGACGCAGAAAAGGTCAAGCAGCTTGGAGTCCTTATCAGCAAATTTGGATTTTACTTCAAGGCTTCAAGGGATAATGTACATCCTAAGGAGTTCCAGAAGCTTATTGACAGTATAAGCGGCAGTGAGTGTGAGAATCTGGTAAGCAGGATGACCTTAAGGACCATGAAGCAGGCTAAGTATTCAACAGAATGTACGGGACACTTTGGTCTGGCGTGCAGATATTATTGCCATTTTACCTCGCCTATAAGAAGATATCCGGATCTTATGATCCACAGGATAATCAAGGAGAATATCAGGGGAAAGCTTAACGACAACAGGCAGAAGCACTATAATGCCATCCTTCCTAAGATATGTGATGACAATTCCAAGAAGGAGAGAAGGGCAGAGTCCGCAGAGCGTGAGGTGGAGAAGCTCAAGAAGGTTGAATACATGAGTGAGCATGTAGGAGAGGTATTCCAGGGTGTCATATCAGGTGTGAACAACCGCGGAATATTTGTAGAATTGGAGAATACTGTAGAAGGCTTTGTAAGCGTGGCGGATATGTATGATGATTTCTACTGTTACAGTGAGGAAGAATATGCTATGATAGGTGAGACCGGTCATAATAAATATTCCATCGGAGATAAGGTTACCGTAAAGGTTGCGAAAACAGACAAGCTTACGAAAAGCATTGACTTCGTTATAAAGATGAAGGAAGGAGAAGAAAGCCATGGCAAAGGAAAAAGGAGACAGGCTCATCGCAAATAACAAAAAAGCCTACTATGACTATTTCATAGAGGAAAAGTATGAAGCCGGCATTGCCCTGGTGGGAACAGAGGTTAAGTCCTTAAGACAGGGACATTGCAGCATAAAAGAGGCATTTATAGGTATAGACAAGGGTGAGATATTCATACATCACATGAATATAAGTCCCTATGAAAAGGGAAATATATTCAACCGGGATCCCCTTCGTACCAGAAAGCTTCTGCTCCACAGCTATGAGATAAATAAACTGGCAGGACAGATAAAGGAAAAGGGATATACTATAATGCCCCTTAAGGTTTATCTGAAGGACGGACTCATCAAGGTTGAGATCGGACTTGCCAGAGGTAAGAAATTATACGACAAGCGTGCAGAGATCGCCAAGAAGGACATAAGGCGTGAGGCAGAGAAGGAGTTTAAGGTAAGGATGAGATAGATCCGGATGAACTTGTGAAAAACCTGTGAAACAGGTGGATTATTCTTTACGCCTGTGATATAATGGGCACTACGTCGGGAGGATATTAAGAATGAGCCAGACAAAGGTAGATAAAAGAAAGCAGGAGAAGAAAAATCTTGCGGCTAAGAAGAGAAAGCAGAAGATAGGAAAGGTAATAGGAGGCATTGTAACTGTTCTTGTTATATGCGGGATAATTGCTTCATTTGCAGTGTATAACTATATTAAGAGCCGTCCATCCTATATAGATAAGGAGGATCTTCAGACAGCCATCAACGAAGAGTGGAAGGACAAGGGATATGATTCAATATTCACTGCCAAGACACCTACAGAGGACACAACAGAAGCTTCTACTGCTGACGAGAACCTTGAGACAGAGGTTGACAGCAGTGCAGTAGAAAATGATAACTCTTCAGAGGAGACAGAAGCTGCTACCACAGAGGAGCAGAATTAAGCTTTAAAGTGATAAGCGGAAAGAAAAAGTAAAAACAATAACAGATCATAGGTGAAAGACCTTGTGATATATACCGGCAACCGGTGGATTTATATATGATCATCACGGAGCATGATATTTCATGAACAGATTGTGTTCCGCTTGATAATAGATATGTAAGGGGTTGACTGGTTTCGACAGGGGTTTTGAAGTTATGGAAGCCATCCGTGGCCCAGGACCACGCTAAAACTTGGAAATTAAATTTAAACGCTAACGATAATTTAGCTTACGCTGCCTAGTTGCAGCTGCCGACTTTAGGGTCCCCCGAGCCCTTTAGACCCGGTATCATCCTTCGGGAAACTCTGGTGCCTAAGCTTTGCGGTGTCAGAAAATTCATGAAGCTACTAAGAGTCACATCTTGTCAGTGGGAGGCGGCTTAAGGGAATGTCAAAGCATTGACTGTGATGGAAGAAACTGTAATGAATGGGCCTTTGGACGCGGGTTCGACTCCCGCCAGCTCCAGTAAATGTCGTAAGGAGGGACCCAACGAAGTTGGGAGGATACCTTGCGACCTACGCGAACGCCGATAGGCGTTTGCTACCTTTGAAAAACGTAAGGAGGGACCCAACGAAGTTGGGAGGATACCTTGCGACCTACGCGAACGCCGATAGGCGTTTGCTACCTTTGAAAAA
>NZ_QULM01000007.1:0-22361 GCF_003482105.1 Coprococcus sp. OM04-5BH | reverse complement strand
TAAGGAGGGACCCAACGAAGTTGGGAGGATACCTTGCGACCTACGCGAACGCCGATAGGCGTTTGCTACCTTTGAAAAACATAAGGAGGGACCCACCGAAGGTGGGAGGAATCCTTATGAAGCACGCAGACGCCCTGCGAACGTAGAAGGCGTTTGCAGTATTAATATTTTGGCAAGCTTAAAAATAACGGCATTGTATGTTGCAAAAGCAATACACAGTGCCGTTATTTTCATAATGTGGAGATAGGAAAAATAAGTGGATTGTTCTATGAGGCAGAAATGACCGGAAAAACAAAAAAGGAGAATACAAAATCACACACACCGGTAGCACTCAGGAAGCAGATAGGTGGCACAATGTATGTTGTGAGAGTGCATTTCAATGAGGATGCAAAGGAAACCATGAAGGACAAGATAAAGAGACTGATTGAGAATGATGTCAGGGGAATGCAACATACTGCATAGGTAAGAAAGCATGTAGAAAAATTGTATATTTCGTGATATGATCGGTGTGTTCGATGAAAGCGAAAATTTGAATTTTTAGGAGAAAACAATGAAGAAATGGACAAAAATATTGTTGATAATAGTTATAGTTATTTTACTTTTGTTTGTGGGAATGTCCTATTTTATAGGGACGCAAGTTTTCATGGGGTCTACTCAATTGGTTACTTGTGAAGATACTTCAAAAGTGAAAGATAGTTTTTGGGAAAAATATAATATGGATTATGATGTTTTCTGCAGTACATATACTATAGAAAAAGTTGAAATCACTTCAACTTTTGATGAACATATGATACCGGCAGATTACATATATGCTCTTGGTGAAGAAGGAGATAAGAATAATCCAACAGTTATTTTAGTGCATGGTCTTGGTGGAAATCGTTATACCAATTATCCTTTAGCAGAAATGTTTTTGCAGAAAGGATATAATGTATTGACTTATGACCAGAGAAGTAGCAACGAAAATACAGCTCAATATACTACATTTGGATACTGGGAAAAATATGATTTGATTGATTACATTGATTATGTCTATAGCCATGCACCGGAGCAAGTGATAGGAATATGGGGTACATCGTTTGGTGGAGCAACTGCAGGATTAGCAATGGGAGATAAGGATGTTGAAAACAAAGTGGATTTTCTGATTCTAGATTGTCCGGTTAGTGATATGAAATGGATGGTAGAAGAAGAAATGAGAAAGATGGATATTGGATTGCCTATATCTTACATGACATTCTGTGGCAACATTATCAACAAAATGAAATTGGGATTTAGTTATGATGATGCAAATGTATGTGACAAAATTGCAGATATTGAAATTCCGGTTTTGGTAATAAACAGTGAAGCAGATACATTAACCCCACAGTTTATGGGACAAGAAATATATGATTCAATACAAAATGAAGAAATTAAAATGATTTGGACGGTAACTGATAGTGAACATACAGAAATATGGTTAGATCACAACCAAGAATATCGAGAAAAGGTTCAAGAATTATTGAATTTTACTAAATAATAGAAATAGGGAAAGTAAACTTTCAGTCTTACGGAGAGATTGAAAGCAACAGAAGATTTATAGTTGCAGAATTGCTGAATTTGAAGTTGATGAGGAGGTACTTATGGAAAAAATATGGACAGAAATGTATGAGGCTGCTAAAGCGGTTTTGAGTGAGCGGAGAATATCAGAGTATGTTACTTGCGGGGAAGTATCAGCTGCAATTCTTTCAAAATCGGGAAAGATATACACGGGTGTTTGTATCGATACAAACTCGACACTTGGTATTTGTGCGGAAAGAAATGCTATTTTTAATATGATTACCAATGGTGAACACGAAATAGACAAGGTTCTTTGTATTCTACCTGATGGCTCAAATGGTGCTCCATGTGGTGCTTGCCGTGAACTTATGGTTCAAATTATGGCAGGGAAATATCACGATATTGAAATAATGCTTGATTATTCCACGGGTCGTACCGTAAAGTTAGGTGAGATAACTCCTGAATGGTGGATTTAGTAATTTCATTAAAGTAACAGAAAAATGAGCAAATAGATACAACGCTCAGATATGCAGTGGTTAATCAAAACAATGTGAAGCTATCGCATCGAAAATATATTTCATAGATCGACTTGTAACGCAAAAGACGTTACAATAAAAGAAAGATGGAGGTGTATTCTATGGGAAAAACAGCAACATTAAATATAAGAGTAAATCCAGATGTAAAAGAAAATGCAGAAAGTGTATTGGCACAATTAGGGATACCAATGGCTACTGCTATAGATATGTATTTAAAACAAATATCATTAGTAGGAGGAATTCCCTTTTCTATTGTATTACCAAAAGCAGCTAATTCAGTGAATGCAGATATGATGTCTGTTACACAGATTCATCAAAAGTTAGAAAAAGGATATGCCGATATAGAGAAAGAAAATGTTGAGGATGCAGCTAGTGCGTTTGTGGCATTTAGAGAGAGGCATTAATGAAGCAATATAAGGTAGAGATTACAAAAGAAGCTTTGCAGGATATGGAAGATATATACAATTATATTGCTATAGATTTGCTTGCTCCGGATAATGCAATGGGGCAATATAATCAGCATTGCTGATGAAATACTTACATTAGACACTTTCCCGGAACGATTTAGGATTATGGATTCTGAGCCGGAAAAGAGAATGGAGTTGCGTAGAATGCTCGTTGATAATTATTCAGTGTTTTACACAATCCGTGACGAAAGGGTAATTGTAACGGATGTGTTATACACGGCATCTGATATAGAAGCATGTTTGAGAGGCGAGCTATAAAGGCACACGTTTATTTGAATTTAACGGAGGAATCATTATGTGTGGAATGACAACTGATTTATAAATAAAAATAAATCGGAGGTTTATATGAATTATTCAATAAGAGAATTAAAACAAGATGGAAATAAGGTATTAGATACTTTTTTGTACGAGGCGATTTTTATTCCCGAAGGAGTTTCTGCACCGCCCAAAGATATTATTAACCAACCAGATTTGCAAGTATATGTAAAAGACTTTGGTAAGAATAAGGGAGACTTATGTTTGGTTGCTCAAGTTGGGGATAAAATTGTTGGTGCCGTATGGGTTCGGATTATGAATGATTATGGTCATATAGATAATGAAACACCGTCTTTTGCAATTTCACTTCTTAAGGAGTATAGAAACTATGGTATCGGAACAGAATTAATGAAACAGATGCTAACAAAACTAAAATTAGAAGGATATAAACAAGCATCATTATCAGTTCAAAAGATGAATTATGCTGTCCGTATGTATAGGAAGATAGGATTTGAAATTATTGATGAAAATGATGAAGAATATATTATGATTTGTAAATTATAGACACTTGCAAATTTCAGTTTGGGCACGAGTTTGCCGGTAATCAAAAGTGAATAAAAAATGACTTTGGAGCCATTGTGGAGAAATCTACAGTGGCTTTTTTCATGCAATGAATGGTAGGGGTACTAAAAAGTCCTTGACATTTCGTTTCAGGGAAAACCAATCTATCTTTTTCAGATCGATCGGCAGAGTACAATCCGGCGAAAACAAGGTAAGTCCTGTTAAATCTTTTTCCTTTCCCCAATTTACATCGCTTAGATAGCAGTTCATAAATACTTTGCCGGTATCGATATCTACATTATCTACCGACTGCTCCTTTCTTTGCTGCTTCTTTGATGATGGTATTTGTAGAGACGGAGTTGAAAATATTTGCAGGGGTAGGAGAGGTGTTGTAAAGGCTCTTGAACTCTTCGGTGAAGATACATGCAAGAAGCGGAAGCCCTGCAAATGAGTACAGCTTCTTGTTGGTGGTATTCTCGTATCTGTTCACTGCCTGCTTGATCTTGCCACGGGCAACGCTGAGACGATAGGTAATGGTTCCTACAGGACATTCCATGATCTCGGCAATCTCCGATACAGAAAATCCATTAAAATAATGGAGGAATACTGTCTGGTACTGGGCGCCGCTTAACTTTCATTGCTAACTCAACATAATGGCTTAAATTAGAAGTCATAGTATTTTCTCTCTCCTTAGAAATATTAGTGTAAGTGTCTCTACATATAATAAAGACAAGATCCGTCATGGAAATGTTGGGTGTTTTTCATTTTTTTATAATTTTTCTGCTATGTTTGTCATTATTATTATCATATTATTTTATAATTCTGAAAAGGTGCTTTTTGGTGGATTAAAAAATATGGCATAGCGGTGCATTTTTAAGAAGTATATAAAAAATCTTGACTTTTAAGGGTACTATGCTATAATACATTTAACATTTAAGTTAAGTGTTAAATGAAAGCCGAAAGGATGTGACAAACATGGGTATGCAGGACACACTCCGGGCACTTGCCGATCCTACGAGACGAGAGATACTTAACCTGCTTAAGCAGTCAAGTATGGCGGCGGGGGATATTGCGGAGCATTTTTCAATTTCCGGGGCTGCCATATCAAGACACCTGTCAGTACTTAAGGACGCAGATCTGATAAGGGATAAAAGAGATGGCAAATACATATATTACGAACTTAATACAACGGTGCTTGAGGAGATCATGTTGTGGATCAGTGAGCTGAAAGGAGAGGATAGCGATGATCAAAGAAAATAAAAAATTAATTATTGTCACTTCTGTTGTAACCCTGCTTCCTATGATTGTGGGACTTCTTTTATGGAATAAACTGCCGGACACCATGGCAACACACTTTGATATCAACAATCAGGCGGATGGCTATTCATCAAAGGCATTTGCAGTATTCGGGATTCCAGGATTTATATTCCTGTGTCAGCTTATCTGTGTAGGGGCAACCTGTGTTGATCCAAAACACAGGAATATAAATAAAAAAATCTATCCGGTTTTACTCGGTACCTTTCCTGTTGTATCTCTTCTGGTCAGCAGCCTTATGTTCGCGTATTCATTGGGATATGCCACAGATATAGGATTCATCATGTCATTGATGATAGGCGTTTTATACATCGCACTGGGCAATTATATACCGAAGGTCAAACAGAATTACACAGTGGGCTTTCGGGTAAGATGGACATTGGATGATGAGGATAACTGGTATCATACTCACAGATTTGGTGGAAAGTGTATGGTGATAGGTGGTATACTGATGATGGCGGCTTCACCGGTGATTAATATCTGGCTGCTTATCACGGTTGCATTTGTACCGGCACTTTTACCGATCCTTTATTCGTATATTTATTATAAGAAGAAACAGTAGCCTCCGCACATATAAAAAGCCATAAAAAGTGCTTGCACCGGAGCATATTTTATGATATCCTATTTAAGCTGTGTAAAAACGAGATGGTCCTCTGTACCTGGATGGTAGTAAGAACGTCTAAATTATAAGGAGGTCACAGAAAGATGAACAAGGATTACATTAAGAATCTTGAAGCTTCACAGATGAAGGAAAGCGTTGATGCATTTTCAGTAGGTGATACTGTAAAGGTATACAACAGAATCAAAGAGGGAAACAAGGAAAGAATCCAGCTCTTTGAGGGAACAGTTATTAAGAGACAGGGTGGAAGCAACAGAGAGACTTTCACAGTTAGAAAGATTTCTAACGGTGTTGGTGTTGAGAAGACCTGGCCAGTACATTCTCCATTTGTAGAGAAGATTGAAGTTGTAAGAAAAGGTAAAGTTAGAAGAGCTAAGATTTACTACTTACGTTCAAGAGTTGGTAAGGCAGCAAAGGTTAAAGAGCTTGTTAAATAATTATTTGACGGTGTACTATAACAATCAAAAGAATGACTGGAGTTATCCTCCAGTCATTTTTGATTATTATCAGGAAGAGGAAGAAAATGAGTGAACGTCGTGACAGAATGCGCAGGATAAGACGCGAACAACGCAGGCAGAATCGTCTTAACCGGAACAAAAAGAAGATTCTTAAGTCACTGCTTGGATGGTGTGTGCTTATTCTTGGCGCAGTTGTAATTGGATATATAATAGTTGGATTTATGTTCCAGACAGTCTATATGGTTGGTTCATCCATGAAGCCGACCATTGCAAATGAAGAAAAGGTTATCGTAAATAAATGGATCTATAATATAAAGAGCCCGGAGCGTTATGACATAGTAGCATATCGTCTTATGGATGAAAATGACGAGTATTATGATATTAAGAGGATAGTAGGACTTCCGGGAGAGACTGTTACGATCTATGACGGACAGGTCCTTATTGACGGAGAACCATTAAAGGATTCCCCGGTGACCACATATATATTTACCAAGGGCATGGCTGAGAGCGGAGTCACCCTGGGAGATGATGAATACTTCCTGCTTGGGGACAATGTAAATAACAGCGAGGACTCCCGTTATGTAAGTGTAGGCAAGGTAAGGAAAAATGAGCTCCTTGGCAGAATAAACAGATAAGGAATATTACATTATGGAAAAGAATGTAAAAAGCAGCGGAACAAATAATACAAATGAAAAGAGCTTCTTAAATGGACAGATAAACTGGTATCCCGGTCATATGACAAAGGCAAAGCGTATGATGCAGGAAAATATCAAGCTTATTGATATTGTGGTAGAGATACTTGATGCCAGGACTCCTATGTCCAGTAAGAACCCGGATATAGATGAGCTGGCAAAGAACAAGTACAGATTGGTACTTCTTAACAAGACTGATCTGGCTGACCCAGCTGTTACAAAAAAATGGGCAGAGTACTACAGAGACAAGGGCTTCTATGTAGAAGAGATAAACGCCAGAAGCGGTGCGGGTATGAAGAATATAGATGACCTTATTCGTGCAGCCTGCAAGGAAAAGATAGAGAGAGACAGAAAAAGAGGTATCATCAACAGACCTATAAGGGCAATGATAGTGGGAATACCTAATGTAGGTAAGTCTACATTCATAAACAGCTATGCTAAGAAAGCCTGTACAAAGGTTGGAAATAAGCCTGGAGTTACCAAGGGAAAGCAGTGGATAAAGCTTGGCAAGAACGTGGAGCTTCTTGATACTCCGGGAATACTGTGGCCTAAGTTCGAGGACAGAAATGTGGGAATGAGGCTTGCGTTTATAGGATCTATTAATGATGACATACTGAGTATCACCGATCTGTGCCTTGAGTTTATGAAATTTTTAAAAACAAACTATTGTAATACTATTGCCGAAAGGTATAATATTCAAGAGAAGGATGATGTGGTTTCTGTGTTATACGACGTGGCAGACAAGCTTCAATGTATAAAAAAGGGTGGCGAGCCGGATGTGGACAAGGCTGCAGCCATTGTCATCACAGATTTCCGCAGCGGAAAGCTTGGACGTATAAGCTTGGAGAAGCCTGAGGAATAATATATCAACAATGAAGGGTATTTACATATATGAACGAAGAAGAACAGAGACAGGAAGCCTTAGATGAGCTGTTCAGTCCGGACGCTCCAACTGAAAGAGAAAAGGCAAGGCTGGAGAAGAAACGTGAAAAGGCAAGACTAAAGGCAGAAAAGAAGAAGGCAAAAGCAGAAAACAAAGAAAATAAAGAAGACGATACAGCATCAGAAGGAGCTGGTGACCGGGATACAGACGCCGAATCAGCTGATGAAGGCGGAGCTGATGCCGGAGACACAGAGAACGGAAACGGTGATTTAAATGGTCACGGCAGCACAGAACCTACAGTCGATGGTGCAGAAAAGACGGCTGCTACAAAAAAGACTCCTGATACAGCAAAAACTTCCGATACAGAAGAGGCTTCTGATGAAGAGACTTCCGATGACGATGATACAGAAGATGACGAGGAATATCTTTCTGCCAGACAGCGAAGAAAGCTGGAGAGAAAACGCAGGAACAAGGAGAAGAATAAGCCTGAGAATATAAATATCGTTAAGGAACTTGTAAATCTTTTGGTATATATTCTTGCAGTAATGTTGTTGTGCTGGCTTATACTTACATTTGTGGGACAGAGGACAGAGGTCAGTGGAAATTCTATGAATGATACCCTTACAGATGGGGATAGCCTGTGGATCAACAAATTCACCTATCTGTTTGATGAGCCGGAGCGGTACGATATAGTTGTATTTCCTGCCAAGGACGATGATGATAAGTACTACATAAAGCGTATTATCGGTCTTCCGGGAGAGACTGTATGGATCGGTGAGGATGGACTTGTATATATCAATGGTGAACCTCTGGAGGATGATACCTATGGTAAGGAACTTATAGATGAGACCAGAAGAGGTATAGCCGCAACAGAGATTACTGTGCCGGAAAACTGTTATTTTGTTCTTGGAGATAACAGAAATAACAGCCGTGACAGCAGAGTTATAGGTTGTATCAGTGACGGAGATATCATCGGCAAGGCAGTGTTCAGATTTTCAAAGGATTTCGGAAAGATTGAATAAGGGATATAAGACACCGGACTGATCTTCTCAGTCCGGTTAGTTTTAGTTATGTAATGATGTCTTATGATTTGTACACGAGAGGAAAGCATGTAATGAGCATTTCGGATATAAAGAAGGAATTTGCACAGGCAGATATCAATGAGTATAGTTCTATTATAGAAAAGTATAAGGATGATACCAGATCAGGAGTTGTAAAGCTCATCCAGTCAGCGGAAAAAAACATAGAAAAGCACGAAAAGGAGCTTGCAAGAATGTACCGTATGTTCAACTATGAGCGTCAATACAGAGGCGAGGGCAATGTGTGCGGTATAGATGAAGTGGGCAGAGGACCTTTGGCAGGGCCTGTTGTGGCTGCTGCCGTGATTCTTCCTGAGGATTGTGATATATTGTATCTTAACGATTCCAAGCAGCTAAGTGAGAAGATGAGAGAAAAGCTCTATGATGAGATCATGGAGAAGGCTCTGGCTGTGGGAGTTGGCATGGCAGACGAGAAGGTTATAGATGATATAAATATATTGCAGGCAGATTATCATGCCATGAGGATAGCCATATCAAAGCTTTCAGTAAAACCTCAGGTTCTTCTTAATGACGCGGTTACCATACCGGGGGTTGATATAAAGCAGGTGCCAATAATAAAGGGAGATACGTTGTCAGCGTCCATTGCTGCCGCCAGTATCATAGCTAAGGTGACAAGGGACAGGATGATGGTGGCATATGACGGTGTGTATCCGGGATATGGATTTGCTTCCAATAAGGGATATGGTTCAAAGGAGCATATTGAGGCGCTTAAGACCATGGGACCATGTGAGATCCACAGAAGAAGCTTTATAAAAAATTTCGTATAGAAGGATTTTGACAGGATAAAGAATCCGGGAGGAAGAACAATAGATAACAAGAGAACCATCGGGAGAGAAAAAGAACAGATAGCGGCAGAGTATCTCTGCGGTAAAGGCTATGAAATATTGGAGCGTAATTTTAACTGCCGCCTGGGAGAGATAGATATAATAGCCAGGGAAAAGGAAAGTAATACACTGGTGTTCTGTGAGGTGAAATACAGGAGCAGCCTGCATTACGGAGATCCCCTTGAGGCGGTGACTCCGGAGAAGATCAGGCATATATGCAGAGCCGCAGGGTATTATTATACATATAAATGCGGAGGAAAACAGCAGCCCTGCAGATTCGACTGTATAGCAGTGTATGGAGACGGAAGTATCAGACATGTAAAGGATGCATTTGGCTACAGGTAAGAGATTATGGATATTAAGTATATTGAATATAATAAGATCACACATAACAGGAACACTACAGATATAAGAGAGCATGAGGGAGTTTCATATATAACCTTTAAGAACCTCAGTGAGGCACAGGTTGTACATGGCTTTTCCACAAGGATTGGCGGCGTAAGCAAGGGACATCTTTCGACCATGAACTTAAGCTTTCACAGGGGAGATGATCCTGATCTTGTTATGGAGAACCACAGGAGACTTTCGGAAGCTATAGGCTATGATCACAGAAAGCTGGTATTTTCAGATCAGGTTCATGAAACCAGAATACACAAGGTGACAGAGGCAGATATAGGCAAGGGAATAACCTGCGAATCTGACATAAAGGGAATAGACGGACTTATGACGGATGTGCCGGGAATACCTTTGATAACCTTTTATGCAGATTGCGTTCCGGTTTATTACTACGACCCGGTAAAGGCGGTGGTTGCCATGAACCATTCAGGCTGGAGAGGGACAGTTGCCAAGATAAGCAGGGAGATGATAAAGGCACTTAATTCCGAGTACGGCTGTGATCCGGCTGATCTTATATGTGCCGTAGGTCCATCCATTTGCAGGAAATGCTATGAGGTAAGTGAGGACGTGGCACAGGAATTTGAAAAAGCCTATACACCGGAACAGTATGACACCATGATAACAAAAAAAGAAAATGGCAAATATCTTTTAGACCTTCACGTTGCCAATTATTACAATCTGGTAGACAACGGTGTGCTTCCGGAGCATATAGATGTTACAGATATCTGTACCTGTTGTAATCCGGAGATTCTATTTTCCCACAGAGCAAGTCACGGAAGGCGGGGAAATCTCGGAGCGGTTATAATGCTGAAATAGTGGCAAAATGATAATGCCATATGATCGATCGTGAAGATTGTATGGTGTTGGCAACCGGATGTAATGAGCTATATTGATACGGTCTGTACAGATACTAGGAGAATTTTTGATGAAGACGCAGGAGCATGTAGTAAAAAAAGTGCTTGAGGACAGTATCGCCCAGGAAATGGAGATCGAACCGGGTGATGTTATTCTTGAGATAAACGGAAATAAGATAGTAGATATATTTGACTATCAATATTATATAGAAGACGAATATATTGAGGTGCTTGTAAGGAAACCGGATGGTGACGAATGGCTTCTTGAGATAGATAAGGATTATGACGAGGATCTGGGCATAGAATTTGAGAACAGTCTTATGGACGATTACAGATCCTGTTATAACAAGTGTATCTTCTGCTTCATAGACCAGAACCCTCCGGGGATGCGAGATACCATATATTTCAAGGACGATGATTCAAGACTTTCATTCCTTCAGGGGAATTATATTACCCTTACAAATATGAAGGATGAGGATGTAGACAGAATAATAAAATATCATCTGGCACCTATTAATGTGTCGGTCCATACAACCAATCCCGATCTCAGATGTAAGATGTTAAAGAACAGGTTCGCAGGAACCATAATGGACAGGCTGCAGAAGTTCTATGATGCAGGTATTCCTATGAATGGACAGATAGTTCTGTGCAAGGGGATAAATGACGGTGATGAGCTGAGACGTTCCATAAGTGATCTTATGGGATTTGCCCCGGTTATGGAGAGTCTTTCGGTGGTTCCCGTAGGAATATCTGATTACCGTGACGGCTTATTCAAGCTGGAGCCCTTTGACAGCCGGGACGCCGCAGAGGTCATAGATATAATAGAGGGCTTTCAGAAGCAGGCATACGAGAAGTTTGGAACACATTTTGTACATGCCAGTGATGAGTGGTATATAAATGCCGGCAGACCTATGCCCGGTGCTGAAAATTATGATGGGTATACACAGATTGAAAATGGTGTCGGCATGGTAAGGTCTCTTTGCGATGAATTTTATGAGGCTCTTGGAGAGATCCCGGCAGATGACAGGGAATACACTGCAAGTATTGTAACCGGAGTCCTGGTATACGACCACATAAAGAAGCTGGCAGAGGAAATTGAGAAAAAGTTCAAGAATGTAAAGCTTCATGTGTATAAGATAGTCAATGACTTCTTCGGACACAGGATAACTGTAACAGGACTTCTTACGGGACAGGACATAAAGAAGCAGCTTCAGGGAAAGGAGCTTGGAAGCAGGCTTCTTCTTCCGGAGAATACTCTTAAGTGTGATGAGGAGATATTCCTTGATGATATGACACTGGATGAATTAAGGGAAGCTTTACAAGTAGAAATATATATTGTAAAATCTAACGGTGCAGATTTGGTAAACGGTGCAATAGGAGGAAATTCATAATGAGTAAACCAATAGTTGCCATAGTGGGAAGACCAAATGTAGGAAAGTCTACATTGTTCAATGCTCTGGCAGGAGAAAAGATTTCCATAGTTAAAGATACACCCGGCGTAACAAGAGACAGGATATATGCAGATGTGTCCTGGCTTGATTATAACTTTACCCTTATTGACACGGGAGGTATAGAGCCGGAGTCTGATGATATAATATTAAAGAGTATGAGAGAACAGGCAGAGATAGCCATAGAGACAGCGGATGTTATCATTTTCATGACAGATGTAAGACAGGGTCTTGTGGATGATGACAACAAGGTTGCCGATATGCTGAGAAAATCCCATAAGCCTATAGTTCTTGTTGTAAATAAGGTGGACAGCTTTGAGAAATACATGAATGACGTGTACGAGTTCTACAATCTGGGCCTGGGCGATCCTCAGCCAGTGTCAGGAGCCTCAAGACTTGGAATAGGCGATATGCTTGATGAGGTTGTTAAGTATTTCCCTGAAAGTGCCAAGGATGAGACTGAGGACGAGAGACCAAGAATAGCCATAATAGGTAAGCCCAATGTTGGTAAATCTTCTATCATAAATAAGCTCCTTGGAGAGGACAGGGTTATCGTTTCTGATATTGCGGGAACCACAAGGGACGCAATAGATACCCAGATCGTGAGAAACGGCACAGAATATGTATTCATAGATACTGCGGGACTCAGAAGAAAGAGTAAGATAAAGGAAGATATAGAGAGATACAGTATTATCAGAACTGTTGCGGCTGTAGAGAGATGTAACGTGGCAGTGCTGGTAATTGACGCGGTTGAAGGAATAACAGACCAGGATACCAAGATCGCAGGCATCGCCCACGAGAGAGGCAAGGGTATGATAATCGTTGTCAATAAGTGGGATGCTATAGAGAAGAATGATAAGACCATGAACAAGTTTGCCGAGGAGGTAAGGAACAAGCTTTCCTATATGCCTTATGCGGAGTTGCTCTTTGTGTCAGCCAAGACGGGACAGAGGCTTCCGAAGCTGTTTGAGACAATAGACGCAGTAATAGAGAATCATTCATTAAGAGTTGCAACCGGTGTTCTTAATGAGATCATGGCAGAGGCAGTTGCCATGCAGCAGCCACCTTCTGACAAGGGTAAGAGGCTTAAGCTATTCTATATTACGGAGGTATCGGTTAAACCGCCTACATTTGTTATATTTGTAAATGATAAGGAGCTTATGCACTTCTCATATACGAGATATATAGAAAACCGCATCAGAGAGGCTTTTGGATTTAAGGGCACACCTCTTAGGTTTATCATCAGGGAGAGGAAAGAAAAGTAATGATTATTTTAGCAAGATTTGTCTGCCTTGTATGCGGATATCTCTTTGGTATCATACAGACAGCATATATATATGGAAGACTTCATGGAATAGATATAAGACAGCACGGAAGTGGAAATTCAGGAACCACCAATGCACTGAGAGTTCTTGGAAAGAAAGCAGGACTTATAGTATTCCTGGGAGATCTGTTAAAAGGCGTTGTGGCATGTTCTCTTACACATATAATACTTGATATGGTCAACCTTCCGGGAGTGTCAGACAACAAATATCTCTTTGTACTGTACATTGGCTTCGGAGTGGTTCTCGGACACAACTTCCCATTCTACATGCAGTTCAAGGGCGGCAAGGGAATTGCAGCCACATCAGGCATGATAATAGGTCTCTGGGACTGGAGACTTATAGTGATACTTCTTGCAGTATTCATTATAAGTGTTGCTGTTACAAAGTATGTATCTGTTGGTTCCATACTTATAATGTCAGGGTTCTTTATCCTGTACACGATATTCGCCATTATGGGTGATTACAATTTTGCTGACAGAGCGAAGCTTATAGAGAGTATTGTTGTGGCAGGTGTCATAGCAGGACTTGCAATATTCCGCCATAGAGCCAACATAAAGAGGCTTATAGCAGGTACAGAGAACAAGCTTTCTTTTAGCTCAGATAAAAAGGAAGCTTAAAAATAAAAGCAAAAAAACGGATTGACAGTTTTCAGTGACCTGCTACGTAAATGGCAGAAAAGGAGTTTTATAATGAAGATAGGTATTTTAGGTGCCGGAAGCTGGGGCTCAGCCCTTGCAAATCTTCTGGCGTACAACGGACATGAAGTGACAATATGGTCCATTGATCAGAAGGAAATAGAGATGTTAAGGGAGTTCCATGAACAGAAGGACAGGCTTCCGGGTGTCATATTAAATACATCCATAGCATACACAACTGATCTTGAGACATCAGTTACTGATAAGGAAATGATAGTGTGTGCTGTTCCGTCTCCGTTTGTAAGGGGAACAGCAGTAAAGATCGCTCCTTATATAAAGGAAGGCCAGCTTATAGTAAATGTAAGTAAAGGTATAGAAGAGGCGACTCTCAAGGCTCTGGTAGAGGTTATCGAGGAAGAGATCCCTGTTGCAAATGTGGCGGTGCTCTCAGGACCGAGTCATGCGGAAGAGGTTGGAAGATTTATCCCTACAACAGTGGTTGCAGGTGCAAGAAATATAGAGACAGCTAAGATCATACAGAATGCATTTATGAATGAAAGGTTCAGGGTTTATACCAGTACAGATGTAACAGGCATAGAGCTTGGGGGTTCAGTTAAAAATGTAATAGCACTTGCAGCAGGAATGTCTGACGGTCTTGGATGCGGTGACAATACAAAGGCTGCACTTATGACCAGAGGAATGGCTGAGATCATGAGATTGGGACTTGCCATGGGTGCAAAGGTCGAGACCTTATCCGGTCTATCAGGAATGGGAGATCTTATTGTGACCTGTACCTCACGCCATAGCAGAAACCGTAATGCAGGATATCTTATAGGTCAGGGCAAGACCTATGAGGAGGCTATGGAAGAGGTTAAGATGATAGTTGAGGGTGTGTATTCAGCAAAGGCTGCCAAGATCCTGGCAGAGAAATATAATGTGGATATGCCTATCGTTGACGCAGTAAACGGAGTGTTGTTTGACGGAAAATCTGCAAAGGACGCTATGTTCCAGCTCTTAACCAGGGACAGGAAAGCTGAAGTGTAAAAATTTTAACGGATTATATGCCGATTATTAATGAATTGTTTACAATTTAAAAATACTATGATATCATGAAGATTAAGTAAAAAAGGGATAGCTATGTCCGAATATATAAATTCGGATACTGTTATCCGTTTTTTGATTATGATCTATAAAATTAAGAAAAAATAGAAAGGGGAGTTTAAGATGCCTAAAAACACTAAAAAGCTGATTGCATTTTTTCTGGCTGCAGTAATGTTAGTGACGATCGTTACACCTAGTAACCTCTGGAGTGCGTTCTCTGATTCGGATTATACTAACGTTGTAGCAGCAACATCGGGAGATGCTGTTGCAAAACAGAAAAAACAGAAGAAACAGGAAGAAGCAAACTTTGGTTCGGAGGGTGTTTCTTTGTATGCAAGCTCACTGCCTGGAGATGTTGGTCAGGGTACGGAGGTGAAGCTTGATGATTTCATTACAGAGGTGAACCTTGAGAAAACCACAGGAGAGACCACAGATAAAGTGGGTACGGAATATGATTCTACAGGAAAGCTTGTAGCTAAGGATCTGTATCTTCATTTCCTTTATTCTCTTGATGTGGATACCCTTGATAGGGCTCTCAAGGGAGAAATAGATTATCTTATATATGATCTCCCTGATACCATGGAGATTCCAAGTACTTCAGATGTGCCGAGCGGAGATGTATTCGGAGACGGTGAAGCCGGAGACGTGGGAGATTATTTCATAGATATCAAGAACAGAAGAATATACATAAAGCTTGATAAAGACGCTCTGTATAATTATTCGGATGCCGGAGATTTCAAGCAGAACATGACAGGATATCTTAAGTTCTTTGTTCGTATGAACCTTGATAAGACGGACGATCAGGGCAAGATTGATAACAAGCTTGGAACCAGCAACGGAACGAAGGATATCATTATAACACCGGATCCGCAGCCGGATGTATCTGTAACCAAGGAGAGAACAGGACAGGATATAGACTATGATAACGGTAAGGTTACATTTACATATACACAGATTATAGACAGTAACTTTGGTACAGGTGGACAGGCTATATCATACGAAGACAGGTTTGGATTCGGATATAATGCAGAAGTTTCCGACATTACTATTACATGTTCAGATTCCTCAGTAGATACCGGAAACATTGTAGTGACCACAAATAAATCATATGACAACAAGGAGACAGGATTTAAGGCGACACTTCCTGCCATCGGAGCGAAGCAGAAGTATACTGTTACATATAAGGTGACTCTTGATCTGTCAGAGGCAGGCACGGGAACAGTAAATGTAAGTGATAAGAACACAGTAAATGTCAGCACAAACAGTGGCAAGGCAAGAGGTGAGGATACTACTGACGGAAGTACGGAGTATACCCAGAAGGATAATTCCGGACTTAAGGTAGAAAAGAGTGCCACTGCTGTAGTTAAGGATCCGGAAAATAATAAGATTACATGGTCATACAGTATAAAAGTGTCTGTGAACAGTGCAACAGAAAATCCATTGAAGATTTCAGACGTTCTTACAGGTGCAGGTATTCCGGGAGCCAAGAGAAACATTACAGGTCTTAAGGTTACAAAGAATGATACCGGGGATGTTGTGGATTCATCAGGCCTTACAATAAGCACAGGCGACAATGCAGATGCCAACAGCACAGTCCTTTCAGGTGAGCTGCCTGCTCTTGGAGACAACGAATACTATATCATTACTTATGATGTAGAGGAGACTGATATACCTGGAGATACAAAGGGATATTTCCAGAACGGAAACAAGTTCCAGGCAAAGAATGGCCTGGAGAAGAGCGAGAGCTCATCAAATCCGGGTACAAACTACACAGGTCCTGAAGCTTTCCCTGGATTTTCAAAGAAATATGTGCAGGAAGTTGTTGAAAACGGAGAGAAATATATTGAGTGGAGTATAAGACTTACACCTGCTGACGGCATACAGATAGCGGATATCAAGCTTACTGATGAACTCTTTAAGAACGGCAATACAGAATCGATGGATGGTGTTACCGTATCAGTTAAGTATGACAGAAATGATTCTGCTCTTGATGCATCAGGTCTTAAGCTACCATTGTCATTTGTCACAGAGACAGATGGTGACGGAAACGAGTCCTATGTGATAATTGATGCAGATGGCACAAGGGTGGCTTACGATCCCGGCCAGACAATAGTTGTGACATACAGAACCGCAACTGACATTCCGGAGAACATAAAGGATACATATAAGAATGTGGCAACCATTGAGAAAAGTGGTAAGACACAGGATGCCAGTGCCAGCCATGACATAGCAGCTAAGCTTGTAAGCAAGGATAACCTTGGTTATACAGGCTCTGATGGATTATATATTGACTCATGGAAGACAGTAATATCCGGAACCATAAAGTCAGGGGATATATATGAGGATACTCTTACGGACGCAGATCTTTATGTGAGCGGCAAGAGGATAAATTATATGACAGCCGAACAGGCAAGGAACATTTCACTGGGTTCATATGCAGGTGGTTACAAGATATATGTGAGACTGTGCAAGAACGGAAGCGATGATTGGAGATGGATCACTCTTGATCAGATTGATAGTGAGATGGCAGGAAATTACGGTCAGTGTGTTATCTCAGCATATAGGATTGAATTTACCAGTGATTCAGTGCTTCCCGAAACAGGTCTTGAGATCACCTATGAGTCAACTACAGATTTTGGTGATGAATCAGGTACATCAACAGCAAGAAACAAGGCCAAGTTTACCCGTGGAAATATATCCCAGGAGGACAATGCGGACAGTACAAAGACAGAGGTTGGTTCAATTGTAGATAAGTATGTTCTTGACAAGGATGGTAATCCGGTAACAAGATATGATACACTTTATAAAAGCGGTGAGGATAACTATTTCGAGTATCGTGTAGTGGTGGATCCTAACTGTGTAGCATCAGGAACAATAAATATAACAGATAAGATACCGGAGGGGATGATTCTTGATACAAGCTTCACAAAGAGTGGCTTTAAGAGCAGTAATGGTGTAAGCGTAGGTATTATATACAAACCATATGGTTCAGCTATACAGACATCCTTCAACGGAATGAACCCTCTTGATTATGGAATGACAGTAGGCTGTCTGAACGGGGTTATATCGGCTTCTATACCTGAGAGTGCTTATAATTTCTACAACGGTACAAGTCATGTTTCAGTTGTACTTATGTACAGGCTTAAGCTTGATGATACAACAAAGATCGAGCAGAATGGTTCTCTTGTTGCCGACAACACCTGTGTTGCAAAGGATGGAAGCGGAATAATATCAGATTCATCAGCAATGGTTAATATTGAGAATCAGAGAATAAGTAAAACCACAAATGGTGAGTACGATGATAAGAACAATGAGATTTCATACAAGGTTACAGTAAACCCTGATGGTGCAACCCTTGGAAGTACAGGAACAATAAATGTAGTAGATACCTTTGATTATACTAGCTCAAGGGCAAATGATGGCAAGAGCTTTATTGACAGCATAACTGTTAAACCGGGTTCACTTAAGATAAGCGTACTTGATGAGAGCGGAAGTGTTGTAGAGGAACTTGATCCAAGCAAGTACAGTGCAGCATTTACTGATTCTAATTCTACAATGATGGCTACCTTGAACTTTACTGTTCCGGACAGCACACCATTACTTATCGAATATACATATACTCTTAACTACAATCTCGATAAGCTGACAGCAAGAGCATTTGATGTTAAGAACTCAGCATACATAGCAGGTTCAACTGCTGATGCATGGAACACAAAGGATAATTATTCTATCAGCGATGATGGTTCTTCGGCAGGTTTTGGTGTTACCAAGGTGAACCTTACTCTTGTTAAGAAGGACAGTATCGATGGGTTGGTATTCCTTAAGGGTGCGGAATTTGCTCTTGAGAAGTATACAGCAGATGGAACATGGACAGAGGCAAGTCTTGCAGATACCAGCACTATTGTTACAGGTGAAGACGGTACTGTTAAGATCTCAGGACTTGACTTTAATTATTACTACAGATTAAAGGAGACAAAGGCTCCTGACGGATATAAGCTCCCTGAGAACACATATGTGCTTATATATGAGGCCGACTCTACAAAGCCTGACGTGGGTCCTAAGCCTGGATTTGTAACAGATGCTACAGGACCATACACAGATAACGGAGTTAAGTACACAAGAGTACATGCCAACGCAGGCTATATATATGTAGACAACGAGATAGCCAATAGAAAGATATCTGTAGTAAAGGAATGGAAAGATGCTGCAGGAAATAATATCACAGTCCCACCGGTATCTTCAGTAACAGTAGATATCTACAAGTCCGTTAATGCAGACAGATATGACGTAACAGAAGCCAATAAGGTTGGAACAGCCACATTATCTGCTGATAATAACTGGACATATACATTTGAAAATCTTGAGTCTGTAGATGGATCGGGTAATAAGCTTTATTACTTCATAAGAGAGACAGGATTCAATGACAGCAATTACACAACAAGCTACAGTACTGATGTAGGTGTTGTAAGCGGTACAGTGACAATTACAAATACAAAGAAGCCGGTAGCAGGTGAGATCGCTGTATCAAAAGCATGGAATGATGATGACGATAAGTATGGTCTCAGACCTGACAGCGTTGACATTGTTCTTAAGCAGAACGGAGTTGTATATAAGACACTGGAGCTTAATGCAGCTAACGGATGGGCAGGATCATTCACAGAGCTTCCAAAGTATGATGATGATGGAAACCTCTATGTATATACAGTAGAGGAGAGCGCGGTTGCCGACTATGCGGTTACCACAACCGGATCAGTTGCTCTGGGAAGTGTCAAGTTCACCAATACAGTTACGTACACAGAGCCTGACAAGGGTGCATTACAGGTAACCAAGAAGGACGCAACCACAGGTAATGTGATTACAGATGGCACAGCAGTATTTGGTCTTTATACTAAGAGTGGCGATGTATATATTCCATATACAGTAAACGGAACAGCGGTTACAGCTTCAACAGTAGATGGTGTTGCAAGCTTCACAGACATTCCATACGGAACATACTATGTGAAGGAAGAGCTTGCTCCTGCCGGATATGATCTTAATACTGAATATACAGAGGTTGTAATAAACAGTGAGACAGCAGTGCAGATCTCGGTTGAGGATACAGCAACGGTATATCCTATCAGATATGTAAGCTTCAAGTTTAAGAAGACAGATCAGGCAGGAAATGCTCTTAAGGGAGCAGAGTTTAAGCTTACAATAGCGGGAACGGAGATTGCTACAGCCGCTTCAGAGGCTGACGGATATGTATACTTCTATAACATACCTGTTACAGATGAATATATGAATAAGCTTTACAATGATACAGATGAAGTGAAGATAACCGAGACATCAGCACCGGAAGGATATAAGCTTCCTGATGAGGTGGATGTGTACAAGGAAACATTTGCAGATCTGTACAGGGATTACAGCCATCATGAAGGCGTAGTAGCTGATAAGACAGAAGCGGCTGAGCTTATTGTCGGTGGCAATGCTCTTAGTGTTGAGAATGTTCTTATGCAGGGTGAGATCGTAGTAAGCAAGAAGGATGAGAAGGGAGCTGTTCTTGACGGAGCGGTATTCAGACTCTACAGCGATGCAGATCTTATCCACGAGGTTGCTGTTGCAACGACAGGTAGGCTTGGAGAAGCAGGAATTGCGAGATTTACAGGACTTACTTATGGAAAGACTTATTATCTCAAGGAGGAAAGTGCTCCGGCAGGATACAAGGTTGACAGCACTGTCAGAAAGATAACTGTAGGAACTACTACCGGTTATGTGGACGGCACAGGTGCAGATGGAAACTGGGTATACACTTACACAGTAAATGTTACAGATAAGTTTGATAACAAGGACATAACCATAGACAAGAGAAATCTGACAGATGACAGCAGAGTAGCCGGTGCGGGACTTGCTATATACAAGTCAGATGAAGCAGGAAATTATAATGAAAGTGACAGAGTAGCTGATGGTACTACAACAGCAACAGACAACTGGAAGCTTAAAGTAGGTGTAGCCGGAAGTGGCTCAGATCTTGTATTTGACCAGTGTTATGTACTTAAGGAGGTTACTACACCTGATGGCTATGAAACAGCAGCAAACGTAGTATTCAGAGTAGGTACAGATGGTAAGGTAGAGATTATAAGCGGTACTACAACAGCAGAGGGAAAGAAGAATGCTGAGGCAGTAGCAGGCAATACAGGACTTGTACTTTACGATGATATTTCTCTTGGAAGCATTGAGGTTACCAAGAAGGATGCAGATTCACAGGCAGTTATCACAGCCGGTACAGCAGTATTCGGTCTTTACGTTAAGAATGGCGATTCTTACGCTCCGTATACAGTAAACGGAACGGCAGTAAAAGCGTCAACAGTAAATGGTGTTGCAAGATTTACAGATCTTCCATATGGAACATACTATGTGAAGGAAGAGTCAGCACCTACCGGATATGATCTTAACACTGAATATAAAGAGGTTGTTATAAACAGCAAGACAGAGGTGCAGATCTCGGTTGAGGATACAGCAACTGTATATCCTATTGAGTATATAAGCCTTAAGTTTAAGAAAACTGATAATTTAGGAAATGCTCTTTTGGGAGCAACCTTTAAGCTTACAATAGCAGGTGCTGAGGTCGCTACAGCAGCCTCAGAGACTGGCGGATATGTATACTTCTATAACATACCTGTAAGTAATGCTGCAGGAAATAAGCTGTACAATGACAGTGATACCGTTACCATTGTAGAGACAGCAGCATTGCCTGGATACAGAGTGCCTGATAATACTACAGTATATGAAAAACGGTTTGATGAAGTATATGCTTCATATGGACATACTGATACAATAGCAGACAAGACTCTTGCCAGGGCTGTAACAGTAAATGGTGATGAACTTACTGTGGTCAATGCACAGGAAAAGGGTGCTATCATAATAAGAAAGTATGATATGATGGGCTTTGTTCTTAATGGAGCAATATTCAGGCTATATGAGGATCAGGATCTTACAAATGTAGTTGCAGAAGTAAAAACAGGTGCCCTTGGTGAAGATGGAGTAGCAAGATTTAATGATCTTGTTTATGGTAAGACATATTATGTTAAGGAGTACAGTGCTCCTGCCGGTTATAAGGTAAGCGATACTGTTACAACTGTAAGGATTGGATATACCACAGGAGCAAATGAAGGAACAGACGCAACAGGAGCACATGTATATATATATAACACAGTTGTTAGGGATGAGTTTGACTACAAGGATATAACCATAGACAAGAGGAATCTTACAGATAACAGTAGGGTTTCAGGTGCGAAGCTTGGTATATACAAGTCAGATGAAGTAGGAAATTATAATGAAAGTGACAGAGTAGCTGATGGTACTACAACAGCAACAGACAACT
>NZ_QULM01000006.1:166513-166800 GCF_003482105.1 Coprococcus sp. OM04-5BH | reverse complement strand
CAGATATGAAAGCCCAGGAGACGAAAGTGCAATATATGGATGGCAGCTATTTTGAAAGCTCTGAGTGGCATGAGAAATATGTGATCTATCTCAATGAGCACCATTTTGAGAAACCTAAATATCAAAGCATGGAAATGGATTTATTAAAAAGATTTCAAAGACGGGAATATCTTGTCAAAATGATATTGCCATTGTTTCTAATGTTTTGTACCTTGTGCCTTATTCCTTTAGGGCGTTATTATATGGCTATTATAGGACTTTGCCTGTTCGGATTCCTGTTTTGGCTG
>NZ_QULM01000006.1:0-166503 GCF_003482105.1 Coprococcus sp. OM04-5BH | reverse complement strand
ACTTTGCCTGTTCGGATTCCTGTTTTGGCTGGAGTTTTCACTGTATATAGGAATGCCGGTACGGAAGTGGTTGAAGGGTGATATTGATTATGAAGAGCTTGAAGCGTCATATTTAAAAAGTCAGATGCTTTTCTATAAAACAAATGCATTAGCATTTGAAACTACACATTTACACGGGTTCACAGAGAAAAAAATATATGCAATAGATTATCGGTTGGTCGAGGGAATATCAAGAAAAATAGTACGCCTTAAGAAGTACGAGGAGGGAATTTATAATACGGAGGAGTATCAGCATTTTGCAGTTATTCATGTCAGACTGCCAAGAAGCGGAAATATTTACGATGTTGAGATCGAATTAAATGAGTTTCAGGTTCAAATGGCAATCGATAAGTTATCCACTTACAAGATTGGTGAGGACTTGACAGGAAATATTTCTGTAAATGAGCACAAAGAAAATGAGACTGTAATATAGCCAATAAAACGAATAATTGGGGAAAATGTATTTATATGATGTCAGAAAAATAAAAAAGAAACGAGCAACCCGATTGAGCCATAAGGCTGTACACGACAAAAACCCATTTCTTTGTGAGATGATGATATTATATGAAATGTTATTTGTCAATTCAAATATTCGAAAACATGTCCATCGGAATAAGGTGGTGTTGATATTTTAGAAGACATATGATACAATATCCGAAAAATCGGAAATAAAGAGACGCATTATGAGTATATATGAAAAGATTTTTGCAAGACTTGAAGAATTACACATGAGTCAGATTGAATTATCGCGAAGAACCGGTATTGCTACAAGTACGATCAGTGACTGGCGTAAAAAGAAGATTAATCCGCAGGCAGATAAATTGGTTGCTATATGCAAGGCACTTGATATGTCGCTTGTAGATTTACTTTGCGATGAGGAAGATAAAATTAATATGCTTCCGACAGCAGAATATATTACGGAAGATAAGCGGGTTATGGAGATTATTAATAGTTCTTCTGCCGCTATTAAAAGAAGAGTAATTGCTTATTATTATAGTATTAGATGTAATGAGAATAATGATAAACAAGAACGGAAAATTTCGATTATTAAGGATGAGAATGGCAAAAGTATTGTTTTGATTAATGACGTTAGATATAAGTCTAGAAGAAGCATTGATTGGAATGAAATCGAAATGTATTTAAAACAATATGTTGGGGAATGTTTTGAAATATTAGAAAGTTCGGAAGAAGTGTATATTGGCACTGATTTTCCGGATGAGTTCGCTCATTCAAAGGATACAAAGGAAGTAAAAGGTGCCAATGAAAAAGCAAAAGCGAATGCAGTTACTGCAATCGATAAGCTGATTGAAATAGCAACTGATAAAACGAAATTTCCTGATTATAACAATAGACATGGAGACAAAGCTAAGTTTGGTTGGTATCGTTATACAACTCGTTTTGGAATTCCGGTTTACAATGAAGAGGGGGAATTAGAGAAATATAATATTTTTCGAGCTCGTATATTAGTCAGACGAGATGAAAATGGTAAATTGTATTTATATGATATTGTAACAATAAAAAAAGAAACGAGCAGGCCGCTTGAGTAAAAACTGTACGGTAGTAAACTTCGTTTCTTGTATGGATAATATCATAATTATGATTGGTTGTCAATCAGCGTACTCGAAGTATTGTTCAACAAATATTTGAAAACAGGTCCGTCGGAATGGTGTACACGGAAATGATCTGCCTATTAACAAGGCAGTAGTAAATAGAAAAGAAAGGAGCTACCCATGTTAAACACCCTACACATGCAAATGATAAAACTATACGCCGGTGACCCCAAAAGGATACAGCACTTCTGCAAGGTTCACAGCTATGCGAAACTGATGGCGGAGATGGAGGGGGTGGATGATGATACCAGGTTCATCATTGAAACAGCGGCACTTACCCATGATATAGGGATACATCTTTGTGAGGAGAAGTACGGAGATTGCAGTGGCAAATTACAGGAGAAGGAGGGACCGGCTCTGGCGAAGGCACTTCTTGCGGAGCTTGGATATCCGGAGCGGGTATCAGAGAGGGTTCAGTATCTAATAGCCCATCATCATACCTATAACAATATAGACGCTATAGATTATCAGATACTTGTGGAAGCGGATTTCCTTGTAAATATGTATGAGGACGGACTGTCAAAGGAAAGCGTCAAAGCCTCATATGATAATATATTCAGAACCGAAGCCGGACGGCTTATCTGCCGTGAGATGTTTGACCTTAAAATATGATAAAAAACACAGCAGAATAATTATCTGTTGGGAAGACGTAAATGACGTAGAACAGAAAGTGCAACAAAAATATAACTAAAATACAACTAAAATAAAACTAAAATAAAACAGGATATCATATAAACACAACAGAGAGTTATATTGATATCCTGTTGTGTTTTTTGTGAATTATACTGTGAAAATTCCGGAAATATATTCAAAAACAGATTATGACGTCATAATTGTCGTCACTTGCGTCGAAAAATTCAATTTTTCGACAAAAAAATCCAAATTACATCTTTTATTATATAAACACCCATTGTATAATGTTATGTGCGATGCTACATAGAAGGTTATTATATAATGTAGCATATTATAATTAGATCCTTCTGATTTTTATACCTGGTTGTCACACAGTAATCAGAAGTTATATGCGGAATATCTGCCGGGGTGTGCACCCGTATGCCCGGAATATGCATAGAAATAGGTGATTGCATATCTTTGAGGATCTACGTCTTAAAAGTGGATTTTGAATAGATAATGTAAAAAATGGGGAGTGAAATATATGAGAATTGGTATTTGCGATGACGTAAAAGACGAACAGGAAGAGACGAAAAATTGTTTGTATAACAACTGTAATTTGAAAGAAGAGGACGAGGTTACTTTGTTCTTTCCCGAGGATATAAGAAAGGCTGTTAAGCAGGATATATTTGATCGTGACGTACTTATTCTGGATATAGACTTTGTGGGAAGAGATTACGACGGAATAAAACTGGGTGCCCTTATAAACAAATATGCACCGGAATGTTATATCATTTTCCTGACCAATTTTCTGGAATATGCACCTGAGGTGTACGATATTGAACATTGTTATTTCGTTCTAAAGAAGAACAAGGCTGTTATGCTTCCAAGAGCCATAAATAAGGTGAGAAAGATGTATGAGGCCGACAGGGAGAAAAAGGTCTTGCAGCTTACCACCGACGGAACCACTGCATTTATTTACCTGAAGGATATTATCTATGTTGAGAGACTGGGCAGAAAGACAGTGGTTGTCACAGATAAGAGAAAATATAATTGCTATCTGTCCCTTTCAGAGGTCAACAGACAGTTGCCGGATCAGTTCCAGAGATGTTATGGAAGTTATGTGGTCAATCTTGAGAAGGTGGTAGCAATAGGTAAGGAAGAGCTGGAGCTTGTGGATTCCATCAAGCTTCCTATGGGCAAGACCTATTTCGAGAAGTTCAGGGAAGCCTATATGAAATATTGGGCGGAGCGTATGTAGGGGAGATATATGAAACTGTTAATCATACTGTGTGTCTGGTCGATTGTCATATTTGCAATACTTATGATCGCCAGTCTGGTCAATTACATACAGAAGAAAAAGCTGCTTGGTACTGACTCGGATCTGGAGCTTGTTTCGGCTGAGGCGATCCAGTATCAGGAGCTTATGCGGGCAAATGAGATTCTTGAGGGCTTAAGGGACAGTTATTTTAAACAGGGGACGGAGGCAGATGCAGCTTTAGGTGATGATAGAGACGGATATGCCCATGACAGGATAAATACCTATTCGGGAAATATGTACTTGGACGCAGTGTTGACGATTAAGGAAAGCCTGTGTCAGGAGAAGTCCATAAGACTTGACCTTAATATTGCAAGACTCGAGCCGGGATTTCCCATGGAGGATATGGATCTTGTAAGACTTGCCCAGAATATTCTGGATAATGCAGTTGAGGCGGCGGAGAAGCTTGGCGGCTCGTTTATTTCATTTGTCCTTGAGAATGTAAAATGCAAGGACAGCAGGGTGCTTCACATTACAGCCACCAATTCCAAGCTGAGATCGGAGAAGCCACTGGATCGGAAGTTGGCTACCAGCAAAGAGGACAAGAGTGAGCACGGCTTCGGCACTCAGATAATAAAGGAGCTTGTGGAGAGATATAAGGGTACGGTTAATTTCACTGATCTCGGTGAGAGATTTAAGGTGGATATAGTTGTGCCATACGAATAAAAGCGCATACGTCTTGTGTGCGCTTAAGTTATGTATAGCAGGTTTAGCATAATCGACAGGATAGAAGGGAGGGGCAGATATGTCAACGGCAGTATTACATTCATTATTATTTGGAACGGCGTCGGCAATAGCAAGTGTGATGGCATTTGCCAAGGCAGATCCACTTAAAAGAAAGGCGTCAGCGTGGATCATATCAGTTGTATTACTTGAAGCGGGATGTTTTCTTAATATGTATTCGGTAAACAGCTCCGGAAGCTTGACACTGCTGATGATCGGAGCCTTTGCGAACTGGGTATCATATTTTATAATCGACAGAGGATTTGCCGAGAAACCAAGCTATTTCAACTTGATGATGGTTTATCTGTTACAACAGGTGAACACATTAGTGCTATATATTGTGGTCAGACCCATGCCGGAGATCTTTTATGTAATGACCACCTACCAGGCGAAGAACGTAGTGGATCATCTGCCGGAGTGCCTGTTTGGAATAGGAATTTTTTTGGTAGTAACATGGATATGCCTTGCCATATATGCCAGGCTGTTCAGACGGAAGAGAGAGCATAATGAGCGTTTATTTATGATCATATGTGCACTATGGTCTGTATATGTCGTGTATTCATATCTGGTCAGAGTAGATGTGCTAAGGGAAAGTAACAGTTGGGTTATAGGACGTTTGTTTATGACATCACTTATGGCGTTTGCAGGTGTTGTATTTGCCATAACAGTCACTGAACGTGTCCGCGTCAAGAGAGAGCAGGAGGAGAAAAGGAAAACTCTGGAGCTTCTTGACAGGAACTACAAGGAAGCGGTAGAAAAGAACAAAGAGTTGAGGAAGATAAAGCATGACTTGAACAAGGAGCTTCAGGTTATAAAACTGTTAGCTGAAAATGGTCAGAACACTGAGGCCAGAAGCGGTATGCTGGATCTGTTAGCAAAGCACAGCGAGTATGCAGAACTGTCATTTTCAGGGGACGCCAAGTTCGATATGTTTATCTCTCTTATATTCCGTGAGGCAGATGAGAAGGGCATTGTCCTTGAGCATATCATAGAGCAGTCAAAGGAGAATATTGAAGTTATAGACAGATACACCTTAGTCCTTAAAAAGGTCATAGATGAGATCATGGACAGGAGCAGCAGAACCTACAGGAAGAAAAAAGTTATTGCCGATGATAAACCGTGGATGAGGATCACCTGCCGTAAGAAGGGTAAGCATATTCTGTTTAATGTGGAATATTCAGTTGATCAGTCACAGATAAGAAAAGCCCGGATCATTTCATGGATAACCATCTCCAAGGCGGCGTCCCTTAAGAGTGAGGGACTCATGAATTCGTCTATAGTGGCAGATGGCGGTAATTATTACCTTGAGGAAACGGACGGAAGAGGACTTCTTACCATTATGTTTAATACGAATAACTGATGAAATTATGGCAGGGATTATTCTGTCATGTCAGATATGGAGGAAAATATGTCAAGAGCAGCAGCCTTTGGCGTGGTGTTCGGTATAATTCTTGGAATACAGGCGACAATTATATGGTCAAAGGGTACACAATTTAAAAGGAATGTCTGGTGTTACATATTTACATTTGTGGTATGTGGCGTGGAACAGGGAATTAATTCATATGCGCTGGTAACTGATAACAATTCTCTGCTTGTGATCTCAACTATCATACAGTTGGTGATGATTTATGTTGTCGCTCTTTTATGTACTGATGGACCTGTTTTTTTTAGTATGATTTTATATGTGATTTTATCTCGTTTTAACACATTAGTCATATATATTATTGCAAGCCCGTTCCCGGGGACATTATATGCCTTTTCAGTGCCGGATCCGGACAGGATGTTCAGTGATCCATCTGACTATGTGCTGGGAGGAGTATTGTTTGTACTGTCAGCCTGGCTGTGTGCTATGGTATACAGAAAGATTTTCCCGAGAAATTACAGGGGCAGTGACAGGATATGGAGGATAATCTATATTATATATTGTTGTACGCTGATCCCAATGGATGTCTACAGAAGTATAGAAGTGAAGAATAGTACCTGGAGCATAATAATCATAACAGTGGCGGATCTTCTGATAGTGCTTGGACTGGCCGCCTTTAGCAGCAGCCTTAAGAAACGAATATATGTTGTGAGAAAGCAGGAGGAGAAGCGAAGGACTCTGGAGCTTTTAGACAGGAATTACAGGGAGGCTGTAGAGAAGAACAAGGAACTCAGTAAGATAAAGCATGATCTGAACAAGGAGCTTCAGGTAATAAAGCTGTTAGCTGAAAATGACCAGAACACCGAGGCCAGAAGCGGTATGCTGGATCTGTTAGCAAAGCACAGCGAGTATGCAGAACTGTCATTTTCAGGGGACGCCAAGTTCGATATGTTTATCTCTCTTATATTCCGTGAGGCGGATGACAGGGGGATCATTCTTGAGCATATCATAGAGCAGTCAAGGGAAAATATTGAAGCTATAGACAGATACACCTCAGTCCTTAAAAAGGTCATAGATGAGCTTATGGACAGAAGCAGCAGGCAGTACAGAAGGAAAAAACGCTCAGAGCAAGACGAACACTCAAAACAGCAGGGACAGTCAAAACATCAAAGACAGTCGGGTAAGAATATTGATGATACACCGTGGATGAGGATCACCTGTCGCAGGAAGGGCAGACATACACTGTTTAATGTGGAGTATTCAATACCTCAGTCAGAGATCAACAGGAGAAAGATCATTTCTTTAATAACCATTACCAGAGCAAATGAACTTAAGAGTGAGCAAATGCTTGATTCATCCATAGTGTCCGATGGCGGAAATTATTATGTTGAGGAAGCTGACGGAAGAGGACTTTTAAGTATCATGTTCGACTGATCCTCAGGAAAAGTATTGGAGAAAATCCGGTTGATAGTATCCGGATGTTGGCATATAATAGGGCGGTAAAATATTATTTGCAGTGGGATATGGATAGAATAAAGCTGTAAAATATTATTTGCGGTGGAATATAGACAGTATAAAGCTGAATTAATATAGAATAAAGACTAAATGAAGTTTTATGGACAGCGGCTTAGAGGAACGGATATGAACAACAGATATTTTGAAGTGAATAAAGATGGATATAATATCAGAGCAAAGATATATTATGGTGATCTGAAAAATGTAAAGCAGGTGGTTCTCTTCGGACACGGCTTTGGCGGCCATATGGACAATAAGGCTGCGGAGAAATTTGCCGAGAGAGTAATATCAAAATACAAGGGAAAGGCGGTAGTTACCTTCAATCTTCCATGTCATGGAAATGACGTAAGGAAGACCTTGACCCTTGAAGACTGCGATACCTATATAAGCTTGGTGATGGAGTATATTCAGGAGAAATACGACTCGCCGGAGCTCTTCGTATATGCCACAAGCTTTGGCGGTTATCTTTTCTTAAAATATATTATCGAGCATGGAAATCCATTCAAGAAGATTGCCCTTAGAAGCCCGGCAATAAGCATCTACCGGTCCATGACCGACAGGATAATGAACGCCGGGGATTATGAGAAGCTTCAAAAGGGAAAGGAAGTCCTTGTGGGCTTTGACCGGAAGATCAAGATTGGCATGAAATTCCTGGACTCTCTTAGGGAAAATGATATTACAAAGTACGAGTTCTTTGATTATGCCGATGATATTTACATTATCCAGGGCACAGCCGATGAGATCGTGTCCTTTGATGTTGTAAAGAAATTCGCTGAGGACAATGTGATCGAGTTCCTTCCGGTGGAGGGAGCGGAGCACCGTTTCAGGGATCCAAGGCATATGGAGGAAGCCATATCTACTATAATTAAGTTCTTTGAGTTTGGGTGATTCAGAGATTGAATAAAATAGACAGGTTTCGAATTTTGATGAGTTATAGATTGAAAAAAGAGACTGTTTTGTGTTAGTAACATGAAACCAGTCTCTTTTTAGATTGTATGTATATGGGTTGTATATATTTGCTTGTTTATATGTTTGTATATGCGGTGCTTAATTTATTATGTTTTATTGTTTTAGCTCAAGACCGTAGTACTCTGCGATTGCGTCTGCGTCAAGCTCACCCATTTTCTTCAGATTGTCTTCGCTTTTCAGGATTTCGTTGTCGTGAGTGTTGTCCATGTATGCATGCTCAATGATTATTCCCGGATGACCACCTTCTACGCTATAGCTTATCAGGTAGTACCAGTCCTGGGTTGAGCCATCGTCATATACACCCTTTTCTGCTTTTGTTCGAACCTTGACACCATTAAACTTAATATCCATAGAAGAGAGATTATTACCTATGATATTGCCAAGTTTTGTCATATCCTCTGTGTATGCAGAATAATTGGGCACATATACCTCTGAACCTTCCGGAGAGTCTCCAAGCACACCTGTTGAGCCATTACAATGGATGGCAACGAAAAGGTCAGCATTAAGATCAGTAGCAATTCCGGTTCTTACCTCTATGCATTTGTCACCCTTGTCTTCGGGATCCGGGCAGGAGCCGTCCTCACGGGTCATGTATACCTTTATTCCCTTGTACTGCTCAAGTCTGTCGCGGCATGCCAGGGCAATAGTCAGGTTAAGGTCCTGTTCATTCATGCCAAGCTGGGGATGATTTCTGGTACAATATTCCGAGTCGTGCCCCGGATCAAGAACAACTATCACAGGATCAACCTCTTCCTCTGTGGTTACTTCTGTTGTGGCCTCGGTGGTAAGTTCGGTAGTATCCTGAGGATCCTCCGTAGAAGCAGCCACTTCACTATAGCCGTTTCCATTACCCTTGCTATCTCCGGATGACTTTTTTTCCGAATTCCTTATACAGCCAATGATTATCCCGGTTATGCCGGAGATAATACAGCATATAAGGAGAGTTATCAGGAGATATTTCAATAAAGTGTTGGACGTTTTATTTTCATTTTTCATAATTTCTAGTCAAGCCTTCTTTCATATTTTATTTATGTAATTCTTGAGTTTCATTTGAAAAATTATTTTGATCAACGCACTCATAATCATACTTGATCATCCTTAAATTATAGTTTATTGATCTCTAAAAATCAAAACCTAATATTTTCCTTATCACAAAAACTGTATCCATGTGCTGTGACGTATTTGTGTCACACATTAAAGCCTTTATTACAACATAAATTGATATACTTTTTTCAACGCCTCCCAATTTGTATGTTTACATGAAATTTAAGGTTACAATTATAGAAATGTAAACTCGGCTCAACAATGCTAGGTTGACATTTATCCCCTCATGTTTTATCTTAATAAGAAAGTGCGATAAATTATCAATTACAGATTAAAACAAACAAAAACCAAAACACATTTGCCAAAATAAAAAGCAACACGGAGGACAAAAAGACATGGATATGTTAAAGCTTGCAGATGAAATAATCGGAGGAAGAAGAATAACAAGAGAAGATGACCTGAACATGTTTCTTACATGTGATCTCAAGGAGCTGTGCCAGGGTGCAGATAAGATCAGGGAAGCATTTGTGGGAGAAAAAGTTGACCTTTGTTCAATCATAAACGGAAGAAGCGGACGCTGCCCGGAAGACTGCAAATACTGTGCCCAGTCAGCTCATAATCATACAGCATGTGATATCTACGATTTCCTTCCTGAGGAGAAGATCCTTGAAGCATGTAAGATGAATGAAAGCGAGGGTGTCAACAGATTTGCAATAGTAACTGCCGGAAGAGCACTTTCAGGAGAAGAATTCGAGAAGGCGATCCACGCATACGAGACCATGAAGAAAGAGTGCAAAATAGACCTTTGTGCGTCCATGGGCTTCCTTACAAAAGAGCAGCTTCACAGACTTCACGAGGCAGGTGTTACAAGCTACCATCATAATATAGAAACATCAAGAAGAAATTTCCCGAATATTTGCACCACACATACCTATGATATGAAGATCGAGACACTGAAAATGGTCAAGGAAGAGGGAATGTGTGCATGCTCCGGCGGTATCATCGGAATGGGCGAGACATGGGAGGACAGGCTTGACATGGCAATAAGTCTTGCAGAGCTTGGCATAGATTCAATCCCTATCAATGCCCTTATGCCTATAAAGGGAACCCCGCTTGAGAATCAGGAGCAGCTTACTGAGGACGATATTTTAAGGACCATTGCGTTCTTCAGATATATCAATCCGGACGCAAATATCAGACTTGCGGCAGGCCGTGCCCTCCTTACAAATGACGGCGAGACCGCATTTGAGTCCGGAGCCTCGGCAACCATAACAGGTAACATGCTCACAACAGTTGCATGCGCCACAATAAGAAGTGACAGGAAAATGCTTCAGGATATGGGCAGGGATGTTACTCCCGACTATTGGAAATAAGTATAAAAATAGTCATATTACGTCTTCAAAATTGGTACAGTATACGAAAGTGAAATTTGTTATTGCGTAAATTTTTTCGCCTTGTTACAATAGGAAAGGTTGTTCTGACTTAATTTTATTAAGAAAAATTTAACCGTAATTATGAAACTTAATAATTTTACTTATTACATTGGAGGATGAAATGGGCGGATTTTTTGGCGTAGCTTCTAAGGAAGATTGTTTATTTGATTTATTCTTTGGAACAGATTATCACTCACATTTAGGTACAAGACGTGGTGGAATGGCAGTTTATGGCGAAAAGGGCTTTGACAGGGCTATTCACAACATTGAGAATGCACCATTCAGGACTAAATTTGATAAGGACATGCAGAAAATGAAGGGAAATTATGGTATAGGCTGTATTTCAGACTATGAGCCACAGCCACTTATAGTGCGTTCCCATCATGGTACATTTGCTATTACTACTGTAAGTAAGATCAATAATACAGATGAGATTGTTGAGAAAATATTTACAAATAATAATTCTCACTTCCTTGAGATGAGCGGTGGAGATATCAATCCCACAGAGCTTGTGGCGGCAATAATCAACCAGAAGCAGAACCTTATTGACGGTATAAACTACGCACTGGAGCTTATAGACGGCTCCCTTACGCTGATGGTTCTTACCCCAAAGGGAATATATGGCGCCAGGGACAAATACGGACGTACGCCTCTGGTAATAGGAAAGAAGGACGGAGCTTTCTGTCTGTCATTTGAGTCATTTGCATATCAGAATTTGGGATATGAGAATTACAAGGAGCTGGGTCCCGGAGAGATCGTTGTTGTAGATGAAAATAGCTGCAAGACCCTGGTGGCACCCGGGGACAAGATGAAGATCTGTACATTCCTGTGGGTATACTACGGCTATCCTTCAAGCTCCTACGAGGGTGTCAGTGTTGAGCAGATGAGATATAACTGCGGTAAAAATCTTGCAAAGCGGGATAATGTAAGACCGGATATCGTAGCCGGAGTGCCGGATTCAGGTACAGCCCATGCGGTAGGATATTCAAATGAGTCCGGAATACCATTTTCAAGACCATTTATCAAGTACACACCAACCTGGCCTAGATCTTTCATGCCAACCATCCAGAGCCAGCGTAATATGATCGCCAAGATGAAGCTTATAGCAGTTCATGATCTTATTAAAGGTAAGAAGCTTCTTCTTATAGATGATTCTATTGTTCGTGGAACACAGCTTAGGGAGACCACAGAGTTCCTTTACAAGAGCGGTGCCAAGGAGGTTCATATCAGACCTGCGTGCCCACCACTTGTATATGGATGCAAATTCCTCAACTTCTCACGTTCATCATCAGAGATGGATCTTATCACAAGACGTGTGATCGCAAGACTTGAGGGAACAGAGGATGTATCCGATGATGTATTACAGCAGTACGCTGATCCGGATTCGCCAAAGTATGAGGCTATGGTTGAGGAGATCAGAAAGGAACTTAACTTCACATCTCTCAGATACAACAGACTTGATGACATGCTGGCAGCAGTCGGAATACCGGAGGATAAGCTCTGCACATACTGCTGGAACGGCAAGGATATCTAAATTAAGTCATCATACAATTTGTGAAATTATATTCGTAATTTAATAATAAAAAATCAGAAAACAGGCATTTGCTTTATGGGCAGGTGCCTGTTTTTATTATGGCAACGAGTCAAGTGCAATATGCTTGCGTGTATTATTTGACTTATTAAAAATAGTCAAATAATACAAAGCGTATAGTGATTGACTATGGTTTGATTAATGGGGGATTCGGCTATTTACAAGACTTTTTCATGGTGTTAATCTATGGCTACGCTGATGGCGGGAACAAAATACATAACAGAAAAGAGGTGTGAAGGATAGGCATATATATTGCATTTATCATTACTATTGCGGCGGTGGTATGTGACCTGAAATGGTGGAGAATACCAAACAGGCTGATAGTTGTTGGTTTAATATGCGGGGTGTTGTGCAATATAACAGAATTTGGGATTTTAGGCGGTATAAAGCAATTTGCCTTAGGAGCAGTGACACCTATAGCCTGGCTTGTAATACTATTTCTAATCAGAGGAATGGGGGCAGGCGACATAAAGCTACTGACAGTGATCGGAGGTCTTATGGGGCGGGGGATAGCGGAGATTGTGATATACAGCATATTTGCCGGAAGCGTAATAGGATTGTTCGGATATTTAGTAAAAAAGATAAGGAGGATACATTTTTCCCTGGCAGTGATGGCCGGAATGATGATCTACTGCTTTGGGATAGTTGGGTCAGATGCAGCAGTTTAAGGTTGGGATATGTGAGATTGAGAATAACTATATGCTGGGACTTATGGCACAGATAAACAGTGATATGAGTAATTGCTTCATTGCTATTGCATTTTCTGCAAAGGAGGCACTGATGGAATATCTTGAAACAGGAACCCTGGATCTGCTTATGGTTCCTGAGGGTTTCCGATTGGATGCGACAGACAGGGACAGTTATGGTGGAAGGCTCATATACATGACTGATGAGCCGATGGTAGAGCCGGAACCGGGGTATATAAGTATATATAAATATCAGAAGGTCAGCAGCATAATAAAGACATTAAATTCCATTATAGTGGGTTCGGAGAATACCCTTAAGGACAAGCTCTATAAGGTGTATGCAGTAGTTTCTCCTGTAGGGAGATCCGGCAAGACAAAGCTCGCTATGGCACTGTGCAGCAATGATGAGGTTCGTGGAGGCTTATATATAGGATGTGAGGAATACGGTTACAGGGACGTGAATACCATGGCGGATATTATGTTTCTGGTTAAGAGCAGATCCGACGGACTGGTGGATTTTCTTGAAGGAAGTGTAGAGACAGTTGAAGGCAGTAACATGGGAATGATAAGATCGGCACTGTCATATCAGGATATCAGAGAGATGGAACGGGAGGATTTTTCCTGGTTCATAGACAGGCTTGTGGAGTGGGGCAGATATACCACCATAGTATTTGACATAGGTGGCGGAGCACTGTCGGATGTGGAGATATTCCGGTGCTTCCACAGGATATTTATGCCGGTGTTAAATGACACAATATCCATAAGAAAGCTTGATGCCTTTGATGCCATGTTGGAGCGGAAGCATATGGACAAGACCAGAAGGGCTATAACAAGGGTGAATGTGCCTGACTGTGAGTTTGAGGAACCGGAAATGCTCAGGCTTGTGGATGGGTTGAATGTGTAAGAGGTTTTGTGAGGCAAGAACATGTTTATGGGTACAAGTATTATTAGCAGTAATAGGTACATGTATAGATAGATTAGATGAGACAGGTATGTGTACAAATGAAGTAAGTGTATAAATATGAATAGTGAAGAAAAATTACAGGTTAAGAAGAATGTACTGTCAATGATGGATATGGCTGTGGACATAGAGGACAGGGACGTAAAAGATATTATTGACAGGTGCATAGTTAGCTCTGACGCAATGAGTACTATGGGGCTTAACGAGAAGCTTGAGTTCAAGAAGGAACTGTTTAATTCCTTAAGGCGGCTTGATATATTGTCGGAGCTGTTGGAGGATGACAGCATAACAGAGATAATGATAAATGGCTATAGGGATATCTTTATAGAGCGAAATGGCAGGATATCAAAGCTTGTGGCACAGTTTGAAAGTGAGGAAAGACTGGCTGCTATAATCCAGATAATTGTCTCAGGCTGTAACAGGATAGTAAATGAAGCGTCACCTATTGTAGATGCAAGGCTTTCTGACGGTTCAAGAGTTAATATTGTGCTTCCGCCAATTGCCATTAATGGGCCCACAATGACCATAAGAAAGTTCTCAAAGACGCCTATGACAATGGACAGGCTCATAGAGCTTGGAGCATTAAGTACAGAGGTGGCAGGATTTCTCAGAAAGCTGGTGGTAGCAGGGTACAATATTATGATCTCAGGCGGCACAGGTTCAGGAAAGACCACATTCCTTAACGGGCTTTCAGCGTATATACCTGAGGACGAAAGAGTGATAACTATAGAGGACTCAGCGGAGTTGAAGCTGATCAATCTGCCGGATCTGGTCAGTCTTGAAGCAAGGAATGCCAATGTTGAGGGCAGGAATCAGGTGACTATCAGAGATCTGATAAAGTGCAGCCTCAGAATGAGACCCTCAAGGATCGTGGTGGGTGAGATAAGAGACGCAGCAGCCTGTGACATGCTTACTGCCATGAATACCGGTCATGATGGGAGTCTGTCAACCGCTCACGCAAATTCCTGTGAGGATATGCTTATAAGGCTTGAAACCATGGTGCTTATGGGGATGGACATGCCTCTTGTTGCTATTAAACAGCAGATAGCGTCGGCGGTGGATATCATAATCCATCTGGGAAGATTAAGAGACAAGAGCAGGAAGGTACTGGAGATATGCGAGGTGATAGGTATGGAGGGTGAAAATATCAAGTTAAGAAAGATTTATGAGTTTAAAGAGGAAAGCTGTGTGGATGGTCATGTAGTGGGAGAGTTACGGAAGCTGAACGATCTGTATAACACAGGAAAGCTTATGGCGGCGGGAGTATTTGACATACACGATAATAAGGATACATGAAGTCAGAAAAACATTAAAGATAAAAGTATCACGGAGGTGAAATATCAATAATTGATTACAGGATATATAAGATGACTCCGGCGGAGTATGTAAGATATATTTTAATTTATATGACAGGACTTGTTCTTATTAGTATTCTTTTTTTTAATTCATTAATTCCAATGATTTTTCTAAGTCCTGCAATAATAGTGCTTCTTAAGAATAAAAGAGTAGCTTTAAAAGAAAAAAGACAGAAGACCCTCAGGCTTGAATTTAAGGAGTTGATGGTGTCTCTTGCGGCGAATATGAGTGCAGGTTATTCATTGGAGAAATCAATGATAAATTCATACGATGAAATGAACAGTCTCTTTGGAGACAAATGTTATATGTGTCAGGAGATTTTGTGGATGAAAAAAGGGTTGGATATGAATGTTGACCCGGTAGAGTTATTTGCAGATCTAGGAGACAGATCCGGTGTGTTTGAGATAGTGGAATTTGCACAGGTGGTATCAGTAGGTAAGAAATCCGGAGGGGATACCATACGGATAATCAAACGTATGACAGATAACATTACCCGGAAGGGTGATATAGAAAATGAAATAGATACAATGGTGTCGGGGAAGAGACTTGAGCAGAGGATCATGTGTCTTATGCCCTTTGGGATAATCATGTATCTGAGACTGACAAATGAGACATATATAAGTGGATTGTATGGGAATTTTGTTGGCATTGTTGTAATGAGTGTTGCGCTGCTGTTAATCTATGCAGCCTACATATGGGGAAGCAGATTGGTGAAGATAGAGGTATAGAGTGAAGAAAAAAGTAACAGCGATTGCAGGGGCAATCTATGACAGACTGGCAGGTCATCTGAATGTGGAGAACACAAAAATCGGTCTGAGAAAGGTTAATATTGTTTCTGAGAGAGAGCTTGAAAGGTTGTGCAGGGAGTATTATGTGGAAGTTATCAGCAGGCTCATGATCATATTTGCGATCACGGTGATCTTATCAGTTGTATTTATTGTAAAGAGTGTTGTGAAGGATGAGAACGTGGTGGTTAAGAAGAACGGTTATGGTGGCACCACTAAGACATACACTGTGGCGGTTGAAATTGCAGATCATATTTACCATATGGATTTTGATGTAGGACCGCTTTCCTATGACGAGGGTCAGCTTATGGAGGTATTTGACCGGGGATTTCAGTATATAGATGAAACTTATCTTGGAGAAAATACTGGGGCAGACTGGGTGACTGAGAGTCTTGATCTGGTGACGGAGATCCCGGAGCTTGGACTTGAGGTTTCATGGGTCAGTGATGACTACAATGTAGTCAGTGCATCAGGAGTTATAAATGCAGTGGATGATAGTGGAAACAGCACAGGTGGAACTCTTGTGAATCTTACCGCAAAGCTTGAGTACAACGATTATTCTGCTGTGAGACAATATCCCATCCGCATAGGGACAGATATAACTGTGAGTGATAATCCTGAACTGGATGAGGTAAAGAAGACGGTGGAGGATATAGTAAACAGCAGTGATGAAGAAGTGGTCACCTTGCCAAGGAGTGTGAATGGCCACGAAATCTCAAATAAGAACAAGGGAAACAATGCACTGGTTATAGCAGGACTTGGGGTAATGCTTTCAATTCTCATGATAAGGCGGCAGAAGGATGAGTTAAAAGAGAAGGCAAAAAAAAGAAATGATGAGCTCATGTTGACTTATCCTGTTCTTATAGACAAGCTTCTGCTTTATCTTGAAGCCGGACTGACAGTAAAGGGGGCTCTTACAAAGCTTGTTACAGAAGACAGCAACAATAAAATATCTAAATATCTTATCAGTGAGCTTAAGTATATGTTGAATGAGGTTAATTCGGGCTTGCCGGAGGCGGAAGGGTATTCAAGGCTTGGCGCCAGAATAAATTTAGGTTCATATATGAAGCTTGCTTCGCTGCTTTCCCAGAATATAAGAAAGGGAACTAAAGATATTCTTCTTATGCTACGAAGAGAGGAAGAGGCTGCCCTGCTGCAGAAGAGAGAGTTTGCCAGGAAGAAGGGGGAGGAAGCAGGTACCAAGCTGCTTCTGCCAATGATCCTTATGCTTTCTGTGGTTATGGTGATAGTAGTCCTTCCTGCTTTCCTTAGTTTTTGATCAGAAGGTGTCGAATGACACATGAAAAAATGATGGTACACCATTACTTGGTGAGACGTACCAATATTAAGGAGGTATGAAATGACAAGAATAATAGGTCATGTAAAAAGGTTTATCCATGAAGAGTCCGGAATGGGCGTGGTAGAAATATTGCTTATCATAGTCGTGCTTATAGCAATGGTTCTTATATTTCAGGAACAGATTACAGGTCTTGTAAATAATATCTGGGATTCTATAGGCAATTCGGCAAAAAAAATTTATTAAGAGGAAATCGGATGGTGAATAATAAGGGGAATATTACAGTGTTTCTCAGTCTTCTCCTTATTAGCTTGCTTATATTAGGTCTGACAGCAGTAGAGATCACTCATGCGTATATGGGACGTGCAAAGGTGGCGGAGGCGTCAAAGGGCGCAACTGAAAGTATAAAGGCGGACTATGTGGCAGAATTATTTGAGGATTATCATCTGCTGCTGTTGGATAAAACCTATGGAGGTGCAGGCGAAGGTGAGATAGAGGAGCAGATCAGCGAATATCTGGAGCATACTCTTGGCAGTGATTTCAATGTTCAGGATGTACGTCTGGGAAAAACCACAGATGTACTTGACAATGACTGTGAAGTTCTGAAACGAGAGATAACAGAGTACATGAAGCTTCGGACAGAGTTAGATGGTGCGGAGCGGATCATAAACATAATAAGTGACAATGAGGATCCTACAAGGGATGTGTCGGACTCTGTGAAGAATGGAAGTAATGAAGAAAGTGACAGCAATAAGATGAGTACCGGTGACCCAAGAGGTGCAGTGAGAAATGCTACTATAGGTGGTGTCCTCAGCGTTGTTGTTCCGGATGATACATTACCGTCAAATGTTCAGATGGACACCTCATTGTTTCCATCTAAGGGAAGAACCGAGGAAGATGATGTCCGGGAGGTAGATACCAATTTTAATGACATAGACAGGATAGAAGAGACACTTAAGACCTCCACATCTGATTGCGTGACCACTCTGGCAGAGGGATATTATGGGATCGCCTATGCCATTGATACATTTGCGAATTACACCAGCGAGGAGAAAAACGGAGTATTTGAGCTGGAAACTGAGTATCTGATAGCCGGTAAGGATAATGATTATGATAATCTGAAAGCTGTGGTCAACAGACTGATAATGCACAGGATAGGCTTCAATATGGCATTTCTTCTAAATGATTCAAAAAGGCTTGCTCAGATAAAACCTGTGGCGGTGTTCATATCATTATTGCCATTTGTCACATACGGAATGGCAAAATATTTTCTGGTGGCATGCTGGTCATACGCTGAAACTCTGGTGGAGGTGAAGTCGCTTCTTGCGGGGAACAGTATCTCATATGTGAAGAAGGCTGAAACATGGCAGACAGACTTCAAAAAGCTGGGAAACTTAAAGAACGTGGAGAATATTAATTATGAAGGCAGGGACAGTCTTGATTATGAGGATTTTCTTATGATATTTCTGGCAGAAAAGTACAAGGACATTTATTGGAGAATGTGTGATGTTATGCAATTAAATGTCAGAAGAAACCAGCCGGATTTTCTCATGAAGAATTGTATATATTCGTTTGAAACCCAGATATCAGTAGAGGGAGAGCCTTTATTTGACGCATTTTTAAGCAGTAAAGGGATCAGCATATGGGATGGTGCCTATCAGTATGACAACAGTATATACGGGGGATATTAGGTAAAGATAATCAGAATCAGGTGACCGGAAAAATTTAATGCATAATAAAAGTTTACAGGGCACTGCTGGTACATGCTCTCCATGTCCGGATATAAAAATTTTTACGCAATAGCGCGGCTTCTCCAGGCAATCTTAATTATAAAACAAAATATTTATAGGATTGTAAATCCGGTAGTGGAGGGTATGTACCGGCAGCGCCCGGAAGAGTATTTCAAAAGGAGGTGGAACGACCGGAGAATGACAATAATAAAATGCCTAAGGAAACTGGTGATTGATTTTACCGGAAAAAATAATGGCAGTGTTACGGTAGAGGCCTCTCTGGTTCTGCCAATCTTTATATTTGCAATGCTATCAGTGTATTCCATGGCAGGAAGCATGAAGACAAAGGCGGTTATCTATGAGGCTTTTATGGAGACCGGAGAGTATTTGGGAGAGTATCAATATTTGTATGGCAGGGGTGATGGTCAGAATGCTATAAATATCGGTGCTGCAGCTTTAAAGTTCAGAGACTATCTTGATGACAAAGAAAACGTCGACAGTTATGTCCTTGGAGGCAGGTCAGGGATTGTATTTATCAGAGCATATTATGATGAAAGTGATGGATATGTATATATGGATTGTGCCTATGATCTCAAGGTGGATGTTCCGTTATTTGGGTCGGTGAATATTCCTGTTACAGAGTCGCTAAGGCAGAAGGCATATGTAGGGAGGCTTGTTGATGAGGAAGCGGGAAATGAACAGGATCCTTATGTGTATATAGCAGAAAATGGTACGGTATGCCATAAGTCAAGACACTGTACATATATTAAGCTGTCTATCAGGGAAGCCTCCCTGGAGTCTGTTAAGGGGGCATACTCTCCCTGTGAATTGTGTGTTAAGAGAAGTGGAGGCAGGCAGACAGTGTATGTGACAGACTACGGTGACAGATATCATAATTCCCTGGCTTGTTCCGGACTTAAGCGGACAGTGTACAGGGTGAAGAAAAGCGAGACAGAGCTGCCATATTGTTCGAAGTGCGGTGGGTGATAGCAAATTTTTAATAGGCTGATTTTCAATAATTGGGAGGAGGATTTATGTTGAATGCTGTTACAAGAATTAAAGAAAAAATATTTCTAAATATAGAAGAAAAAGATAACAAAATTAATAAAGGTTCAATAGCAGTGGAGATGTGCTTTGTGTGTCCCATAGTTATATGTGTGGTATTCTTTGCTATTAACTTGTTTGTAATATGTATAAATGATGCTATAACCATGGGGATAGCCTATTCGACCATGTATACCAAGGAGGTGTATATTGCTTCCGGTGAGGATTTATCCTCGGTAATGCAGGCTGACATGGAAAACGACATGACTATGGCGTCAGATCTTGAAGTAAAGGCATTGTTTGACGAAACACCGGGGATAGCAGGTCCTATTCAGAATGTTAAGGGCTTTAAAAGCGGAGATTATAGGTTTTCGTTAAGCTATAGTACAGATTGCCCGGGAATGTTTATGGTGTCAAAGAACAGTTCTTCAAGAAGGGAAAGAGAAGGGGCACAGGAAATAAGGGATACCAGCAATAACCTGAGGAGGTGGCAGATGTATGGAGAAGAATACTCACAGTGAAGGGGTGAGTAAGCATACAGAGAAAATTATACCGGATAATGGGATGAATACGAGCATTGATGCGAGCATTTTTAATGATGGACTGAACACTTATATGGCTGTAAGTGGAATTGAACTTGATATGGGATGTTTTGAGATGAAAATGTTAAAAAGCAATGATATCAGTGCCATACTGCCCTTTGAATTCCGGCAGTTGGACGCAAAGCAAATGATTTTCTTTGATATAAATGGGCTTGAGACAATGACAGATATCATTCCCAATATGACGGCAGAGGCTATACTGAAATTCATAAAAACCATTGGTGAACTGGTATTTGAACTGGACGATTATATGCTTGCTGCCACAGATCTGGTTCTTGAGAGCAAATACATATATTATGATGAAAAGAAATCAGAGTACAGATTTGCTTATGTAAAAGGATATAATCAATCGTTGCCGAAGCAGCTTAGGAGGCTTCTGGAGGATATACTTCAGAATGTATTTCATCGGGATAAAGAAGGACTCGATATAGTTTATGATCTCTATAATATTGTTGCACTTGATAAAGTAGATATGAAGGAAATCCTGAATTATGTGGAAAGATATAATATAAGCGTGAAGTCGGGTGGTGATCAAAAAAATCCGCGTAATGGAATTGTGGCATATACCTCCCGGAATCAACATGATGATACCCCGGTGTATGATGAGCTGGATTCGCATAGGATTGCTAAAGCTGTTGTAAATGAGGGAGAGAGTGAAGAATATATAAAGGATCATGCAGGTTATATCAATGGTCATCCAGGTTCTAAAGAAAAGGACAGGTGGAAATTAATGGATGAGGTGTTTGGCAAAGCTACAGAAGAAACGGAGAAAAGCCGGAGAGTGACATTGGATTACTGTGGTCTGCTTAAGGTGGGAATCATTATAACAGGAGTGATCGGCATGGTTCTGGCATCGGTACAGTTTTTGGGGAACGGGCATACTGAATATATGAGAGACTTAATGTTTACAGTTTTCCTTATGGCTACGGAAGTAGGGATATACACAGGAATGAAAAGGAAAGAACAGGGTATGGTATTACAGACCGGAAATGTTAATACTGTTTCAAGTGTAGTTTCGGATGTTGCTCCCAGGGACATTGGTACAATAGTACTTAATGAAGCACAATCAGACATTGGTACAATAGTACTTAATGAAGCGCAATCAGACATTGGCACGACAATACTTACGGGACAAAGACCGCAGGAAATGTATCTTGAGAGTCTTGAGTCAGACCGCTCGGGCCACAATAGTATAAGAAATTGTGGACGGATAATAACAGTTGGGCGGAGTGTCAGCAAATGTGACCATGTGATACATGACGATGGAGTAAGCAGGAGACACGCGGAACTTATATGGCGCGGTGACTGGATCGAAGTGATAGACCTGGGTTCTACCAATGGAACAAAGATTAATGGTAATGAGTTGACACCGGGAGAGGCAGTCTGTATTAAGGTTGGTGATGTGGTTTCCTTTGGTGACACAAGGTTTCTGTGCAGGAATTAATGATTTTTGGGAGAGACACCATATCTTTTCTTATAGGCATAGTAGAAGGTACCATAGTTCTGGTAACCGGACAGATAGCAGGCTTCGGTCATGGTCTTGCCGTTTGCAATGTACTGGCTTGCAAGGAAGAGCCGTTTCTCGCTGATGTAGCGACCAATGGTATAGCCGGTTTCGTCTTTGAATAAGTGCATAAGGTATGATGGATTGACATACAGACTTGAGGCAATGCTTTCAATGGATAACTCCTTGTTCAAGTTGTTGTTGATATAATCCAGGGCCTCAATTACTTTAGGATTGCTGGTGGCACTTATAAATGTATCATTGTCTGACAGTAGGAGGCGGTTTAGTATGATCATGTATTCCTCAAGCTTAACTTTTTTTAGCAGTTCACTTCCGAAATCCTTTGAGAAAAAGCACGACTTTAACACCCGGACTATCTGGGATAGAGAGCCGGATGACTTGGTAAACCTTGCCACATGGGATTTGTTTTCCGAGGCCAGTACAAAGCATTGTTTCAGATCCACATTAAATGCTTCCTCGTGCTTGAAGAATTCTTCGGAGATGTAAGCGATGATACGTTCGTAACAGCATGCCTTTTTTAATTCGGCCTTATGGATCTCACCGGGACTTATCAGCAGAGTGTCTCCCGATTGGAGCGCGTATTCCTTGCCTTCTATATGATAGGAAACATCTCCCTGCATGTGTATAAGAAGTTTATAAAAATCATGATAATGGTAGCTGAAATCCGGCAGAGACTCTTCGCATATGTAGAAAAGTTCAAAATCTTTGTTCAGATAGCCAAGCATTGGTGCATCTTTAATTTTGAATGTGTCTGCCATAATTAAGCCTCCATGTTATGATTTGTTGAATGTATATAATATACATCATGATGTCTGGTAATGTAAATAAGAGAAATAAAGGTGAAAATTTATTTTGAAAAATTAACTTTATTAAGTTTCTGTGTTGTAAATTCTTAATATGTGTGTATAATACTTGAGATATCAGAAGAAATAAGGTGATATAGTTTATGAGCAAAAAAGATATCCATACAGGATCGCATGCACATGAAAACCAAAAAGGCAATACAATCGATGGAAAGCACATGATAGACAATAGAACAGATAACACAATTGATGGAAAGCACATAATAGACAGCAGAACAGACATAAGCAGTAATTTGTCAGCAGAAAACGAATCAAAGACAGAAAAAGACATGTCAACAGAAAACGAATCAAAGACAGAAAAAGATGTGTCATCAGAAAAAGAATTTAAAAGAGCAAGAAAGCTTGAGCGGAAGGAATATTTCAGGAAGCTCAATGAGCCGCCGAAGCTTACTGTACTCGAAGAGGTTGGAAATGCAGTCAGCCACGGAGTGGGAACGGGATTATCCATTGCCGGTTTCATACTGTTGCTTCTGAAATCGGACACGGGACTTAAGGTGATGGCAACCTGTTTCTATGGAATAAGCTTGATACTTATGTTTCTTATGAGCTGCCTCTATCATTCCTATGCGTCGGGACTTACTGTTAAAAGGATATGGAGAAGATTTGACTATACTTCAATATATTTGCTTATTGGAGGAACATTTGCACCATTGTTCCTGGTATACTGGGGCAATACGATCGGAATAGTTCTTTTCTGTATACAATGGGGGCTGATAGTTGCAGGAATTACCATTATATGTGTGTTTGGACCGGGGAGGTTCAGACCTGTGCATTATACATTATATTTTGTCATTGGCTGGAGTGCCATTATGTTCATACCGGGATGGTTTAAGCATGATAAACCATTGCTTCTTATGATACTTCTTGGAGGTATCATATACACTGTGGGAATGATTCCTTTTGTCAGGGACAAAAAAGGGGATCATTTCATATGGCATTTATTTGTGCTGGCTGGAGCTGCTTTCCATTTCTTTGCAATTTACTTTTTGGTTTATTAACTTGGATACCTTGAGATTTACAGTCTATAAGTTTTAATGAGGATTAAGTATTATGACAAGGGGATTAGGAAAATATTATACATGGAAGGAATATCTGGGCACCATGATTACCATAGCATTACCGGTTGCCATGCAGAACCTTCTTAGCACAACTGCAAGTATGGTGGATACCATTATGCTTGGAAATAAGGGAGAGCTGGCAGTGGCAGCAGTTGGAATATGCTCCCAGATAAGTTCGTTGTATTTCTCAAGCTATTGGGGCTTTGCCAGTGGCTCCATGCTGTTCTTTGCACAGTTCGCAGGGGCGAAGGATGAGAAGGGCGTAAACAGGACATTTGGAATAAGCCTTATATTTATGACCCTTGTGGCAGCGCTTTTCTCATTAGTGTGTATCGTAAAGCCGGAGTTTTTCCTGTCGGTCTACACGGACAAGCAGTCGCTTATAAGGGCGGGGGCACCGTATATAAGGTTAGTAGGGTTTGCATATCCGTTCCAGGTATATGCTGTGCTTATAAGCAACTTCTTAAGGTCGACAGAGCGGGTGAAAGCACCTCTTATATGTTCCGTAGTGGCACTTGTGGTGAATTTTGTACTTAATTATATATTCATAAACGGTAAGTTTGGTATGCCGGAGATGGGAGTAGCCGGTGCAGCAATAGGTACACTGGTGTCAGGAATTGTGAATGTAGCGTTACTTTTGATCTTCCTGTTTAGGTCAAAGTGTGACATAAAGCTTAACATAAAACAGATATTTGCCTTTGACAGGCCATTCCTTAAATCTTATCTTGCCAAGAGCCTGCCTATTCTCTGCAATGAGATGATGTACGGCGTAGGACAGATGATAATAAATATTGTTATTGGGCATCAGAGTGAGCAGGCTATAGCAGCCATGGCGGCTTTCAGAGTATGCGAGGGATTTGTGTATGCTTTCTTTGGTGGTCTTGCCAGTGCCGTAAATGTTATTGTTGGAAGAGAGGTTGGCTCAGGTAATCCTGCAAGGGGTTTCGTATTCTGCAGGAAATCAGCATTGTTCTGTCCGATGGTAACTTTTTTGATCGTGCTTGTATGTACATTGCTTAACAGACCGCTTCTGGGGTTATTTGGACTTTCGGAAACAGCAATGATGTACGGAAAATACATGCTTACGATCTATCTTGTGTTCGGAGCCATAAGGACTGCCAACTACATCATGAATGAAGCGTTCAGAGCAGGTGGTGAAGCTATATTCGGAACGGTTCTTGAGATCTGCGGACTGTTTCTTGTCAGTGTACCGGCAACATGGATAGCCGGTATGACCATAGGACTACCATTTTTGATAGTATTTTCATTTGTATATACTGATGAGATTATAAGACTTGTTGCTGAGCTTATATATGTGAGAACCGGTAAATGGATAAAGCCTGTTACCATCAAGGGAAGGGAGGCTTTGCCGGAGTTCATGAGAGAGCTGAGACCCGGAAAGAAGCAAAGCCCAGGTGGCGCATAAGGTTATAAGAAAAAACAGCAGGATAGTATAATCTCCAAAAAAGAAACAATAAACAAAAATGATAACAGTATAAAAACTGAAAAACAACAGAAAATTTAAATGAGAGAAGAAGTTATAAAAATAAAGGCGGAAGCACTGGCGCCAGTGCTTTCGCCTTTTGATACTCTACAGGTGCAGTACCCTGTCCTTTATCTCCTGTGTACGACCTTGATTCCAGAACTGGGTTCCTATATATCCGCATGTACGTCTTGCTACAAAGAGGTTGTTCTGATCTCTGTTGCCGCAGTTAGGACATTCCCATACAAGCTTGCCGGAGTCGTCTGTGACAATCCTCATTTCTCCATCATAGAGGCATTTCTCACAGAAGTCGCTTTTGGTATTTAACTCTGCATAGAGGATATTGTCGTATATGAACTGCATTACTGAGATTACAGCCTCTATGTTGTTAGTGAGGTTTGGAACCTCCACATAGCTTATGGCACCTCCCGGTGAAAGCTTCTGGAATTCTGATTCGAATTTCAACTTTGAGAAGGCGTCGATGTGCTCGGTTACATGAACATGGTAGCTGTTGGTAATGTAATTCTTGTCGGTTACTCCCTTTATGATGCCAAATCTCTTCTGGAGACATTTGGCGAATTTGTAGGTGGTTGATTCCATAGGCGTACCGTATACAGAGTAGCTGATATTTTCTGCTTTTTTCCATTCTGCGCACTTGTCGTTGAGCTTCTGCATAACCTTAAGGGCAAAATCCTTACCTTCCGGAGAGGTGTGGGTCTTACCCGTCATTCTTACACACATCTCGCATAAACCGGCATAACCAAGAGAAATAGTGGAATAACCATTGTATAAGAGCTTGTCGATCTTCTCACCCTTTTTGAGACGTGCGAGAGCCCCATGTTGCCACAGGATAGGAGCAACATCGGAAAGGGTTCCGAGAAGTCTCTCGTGACGACATCTAAGTGCCCTGTGACACAGCTCAAGTCTTTCCTCAAGAATCTTCCAGAATTCATCCATGTCACCGTCTGACGAACATGCCACATCTACAAGATTTATTGTTACAACACCCTGATTAAATCTTCCGTAATACTTTCTGGTGCCATCAGGATTAAGGATATTCGGCTCTGATGTAGGGAATGAACGACAACCCATGCAAGGATATACATCACCGTTTTTCATCTCACGCATGACCTTGGCTGAGATATAGTCAGGAACCATACGCTTGGCAGTGCACTTGGCTGCAAGCTCTGTAAGATACCAGTACTTGGAGCCGGGAGTGATGTTGTCCTCGTCAAGAACATATATAAGCTTAGGAAAGGCGGGGGTGATGTAGAAGCCCTTCTCATTCTTAACACCGATGATCCTCTGATTTAAAACTTCCTCTATTATAAGTGCCAGATCGTCTCTTGTCTGACCCTCAGGCACTTCGTCCAGATACATGAACATTGTCACAAATGGTGCCTGACCGTTACAGGTCATTAGAGTTATGAGCTGGTACTGTATGGTCTGGATACCGCTCTTTACCTCAAGCAGCAGACGCTTCTCTGTGATCTTGTCGATTATGTCATCATCAAGAGGCTCACCTAATTCTGTTCTTTCTTCAATAACCTGCTTACGGATCTTCTTTCTGCTGACATCAACAAAAGGTGCTATATGGGACAGGGTAAATGACTGTCCGCCATACTGGTTCGATGCTACCTGTGCCACGATCTGTGTTGTGACATTGCAGGCGGTAAAGAAGCTGTGTGGCTTTTCAATCATGGTTTCACTTATTACGGTTCCGTTCTGGAGCATATCCTCAAGATTTACGAGATCACAGTTGTGCTCCTTCTGGGCAAAGTAATCGGAATCATGAAAATGAATAATGCCTGCCTCGTGAGCCTCCACAATATCCTCGGGAAGCAGCATTCTCTTTGTAAGATCCTTACTTACTTCGCCAGCCATGTAATCACGCTGGGTAGAGTTGATAACAGGATTTTTGTTGGAATTTTCCTGATTTACTTCCTCGTTCATATGTTCAATCAGGGAAAGTATTCCGTTATCGGTTGTGTTCGATTTACGGGCAAGCTCTCTCTTATATCTGTAACGTACATACTTCTGGGCAACCTCGTAGCCACGCATTTCCATAATTCCGGTTTCTACCATATCCTGAATGTCTTCAACGTGGACAGCATGGGTCATCTCCTCAATATGCTTTGCCAGATTGTCTGCAATAGCGTACACCTGGTAGTCACTTAACTGGTGTAATTTGTCTACTTCCTTGTTGGCGGCAAATATAGCATTCTCAATTTTTGACAGATCAAACTTGACCTCCTCGCCATTTCTCTTGATTACATTTGTGTTTACTGCTGTTTCCAAAATAATCTCACTCCATTTGTTTGATAAAATTACATATGATACTTATGATTTCCCCTGTGAACTCAAGGGCTTTTTATATAAATCACATAATGCGACCCAATATTTTGTACCAAATTTAAAAACACAACACTAGATGTTGCGTTTTTAATTATAGGACAAAGACGGTGGACTGTAAAGTGGTAAATAATAAAAATAATATGGCTATTTCCCGGTAGTAGTGTTATGATACATCTGTTTAGGGAAATATACAGACGGAGCGGTCTGAATAGACGTATATCAGATATTTGCCGGAAAAAAATATCATAACAGTAAATTGCAGGCAGGCTGATATTTAATTTATGGAGGTAATAAAAAATGGCGTTCAAGAGTAAGGAAAGGGATGAGGGCCTTAATATCATAATAGTAGGCTGCGGAAAGGTTGGAATAGCAATTCTCAGGCAGCTGTGCAAGGAAGGACACGACATTACCATAATAGATAAAAATCAGCAGAAGATACAGACCTATGCTAATCTCTACGATGTTATGGGGGTTGTGGGAAATGGCGCAAGCCACAGTGTACAGATGGAAGCGGGAATTGAAAATGCTGATCTTATAATTGCGGTTACGGATTCCGATGAGCTTAATATCTTATGCTGTACTATTGCCAAGCAGGTTGGTAACTGTGCTGCCATTGCCAGGGTACACGATCCGGATTACAGCTCCGAGACTTCATATTTATGTGAGAAGCTTGGACTTACGATGATAATAAATCCTGAACTGGAAACTGCCAAGGAGATATCAAGAATACTTAATCTCCCAACTGCCCTTGAGGTCAGTTCATTTGCCAGGGGACAGGTGGAGATGATCAAGATCAGACTGCCGGAGAACAATATGCTTGATGGAATGGCTGTTATGGATGTGGGCAGAAGGATCATTTCCAAAAACAAGGATGCCAAAGTACTTCTGGGTGCCATAGAGCGTGCCGGAAAGGTATACATACCTGATGGAAGCTTTATCCTCCGGGCGGGAGATATAGTGTCCATAGTATCCACATCAAAAAACGGTAAAGCATTCCTCGATGCCATCGGTTTTAAGACCAACAGGGTAAAGGATACTATCATAGTTGGTGGAGGCGATGTTGCATATTATCTGGCACAGATACTTATAAACAGCGGCATTGACGTTAAGATAATAGAGGTAAATAAGAACCGCTGCGAGGAGCTTAGCGTGCTGCTTCCTAAAGCAACCATAATCTGCGGTGACGGAACCGATGAGGAGCTGCTTAAGGAGGAGGGCCTGGATCATACAGGTTCATTTGTACCTTTAACAGGAATAGATGAGGAGAACATCTTCCTTACACTGCATACAAGACATATGTCTAATGCAAAGGTTATAACCAAGATCAACAGAAGTAATTTCAAGGATGTAATAAACACCTTAAACCTGGACAGCGTGCTATATCCAAGCCTTATAACATCTGAGGCAATAATCGCTTATGTACGTGCCAAGAAAAACTCCATGCACAGTGATATAGAGACCCTTTACTATATGTTTGATTCCAGGGCAGAGGCCATAGAGTTCAGCATTGATGCGGAGTCAAGTGTTACGGGCATGCCCCTTAAGGATCTCAAGCTTAAGAAAAATCTCCTTATTGCATTCATTAACAGAAATGGAGACATAATACTTCCAAATGGTTTTGATACCATAAATGTAGGTGACACGGTAATGGTAGTTACCACAGACACAGGACTTAAGGACATAAATGATATTCTTAAGTAGGGGAGGATCAGGAAAATGAACAGGCTTATCATAGTCTATATTTTAGGAAGTGTATTAAAGATAACAGGTGTCCTGTTACTGCTTCCCATAGTGACAGGGATAATATATCATGAGTCAACTACAATGTTTTTCGTGTGGGTGGCTCTTGGCTGTATAGCAGGAGGTTTTCTGCTTACATTGAAGAAGCCTAAAAATCAGGTGTTCTACCTGAAAGAGGGATGCGTTGCCACAGCCTTAAGCTGGATAGCCATAAGTATTGTGGGGGCATTGCCGTTTTATATTTCAGGACAGATACCTTCATTTACAGATGCAATGTTTGAGACAGTATCAGGTTTCACCACAACTGGTGCCAGTATCCTTACTGATGTAGAGAGTTTGGACAAATGTATGCTTATGTGGCGAAGCTTTACCCACTGGATAGGTGGTATGGGAGTGCTGGTATTCCTTCTGGCGGTCATACCGCTTAACGGAGGTTCTCATATGAATCTTATGAAGGCAGAGAGCCCGGGACCTTCTGTGGGTAAGCTGGTTCCAAAGGTAAAGTACACCGCCAGGATACTCTATGCCATTTATATAGCCATAACCATCATTGAGCTGGTGCTTCTGCTTATTGCCAGAATGCCGGTGTTTGACGCATTATGTACAAGCTTTGGTACAGCCGGCACAGGTGGTTTCGGTATAAAGAACGACAGTATTGCGGGATACTCACCTGCAATACAGTGGATAGTTACCATATTCATGATACTTTTTGGCGTAAACTTCAATGCTTACTATTATATACTCTTCAGACATATCAGAAAGGCACTGAGCATGGAAGAGGTAAGATGTTACTTCGCCATTATCCTTACTTCTATAGCGATAATATTCTTTAATATTCTTGACACCTCGGCAAATGCGCTGACAGCCTTGAGAGACGCTTCGTTTCAGGTGGGCTCCATAATCACTACAACAGGTTTTTCCACTGTGGATTTCAATCAGTGGTCAGACGCATGCAAGGTGGTGCTGGTGCTCCTTATGTTCATCGGCGCCTGTGCAGGCAGTACCGGAGGTGGTATAAAGGTTTCGAGATTTGTCGTGCTCATAAAGACCCTGGTCAAGGAGCTTAATTCCTACATCCATCCGAAGAGCGTCAAGAAGATAAAGATAGATGACAAGCCTGTAGAGCATGAGGTTGTAAGGGCGGTAAATGTATATTTTATTACATTTGCTATTGTATTTTCTGCATCGGTACTGCTGGTATCCTTTGAGGACACTGATCTTGTAACAACCTTTACAGCGGTGGCAGCAACCATTAATAATATAGGTCCCGGCTTAGGTATTGTAGGCCCTGCGGCGAACTTCTCCATATTTAATCCATTTACCAAGTATGTACTCATATTCGACATGCTGGCGGGACGTCTGGAGCTGTTCCCACTCCTTATATTGTTCCATCCGACTATATGGAAAGAAATGATAGCTCTTCCTGTGAAGACAAACAAGAAGAAAGCTTAATACTTCCCAGGAAGAAAAGCCGGTAAATAGGGCAATAATATACAATGATTAAAAAAAATATATAAAATAGAAAAAACAGACAATATTCATTAAAATCTGACAATATAAAATAAGAGTGTGTCTTAATATAATCTTAATAAAAAAGTGACGAATATAGAGTTGAAAAAAGTCTGGCTAAATGTATACTTGTGGAGTATGAAATGGTTCATGTTGGTTATGAGAAATTATAAGCGTGCGCTTAGAAAGGAAGATAATCGTGAAGAATATTTTAGAAATGCTTGAGGCGTCAGCGAAAAGTTTTCCTGACAAGACTGCATTTGCAGATATAGATCACAGCCTGACTTTTAAAGAGCTTGAGACAGAGGCTAGAAGGACAGGCTCGTACATACTGGACAGGATATATGAAGAAAAGAAGGAAGCTTCTTTCAGGAATCGTCCGGTTGCAGTATACCTTGACAAGACCTGTCATGCAGTAGCTGCCTTTATGGGAGTTGTATACTCGGGGAATTTCTATGTGGTCATAGATTCTGCAATGCCATATGACAGAGTGAATGTGATCTTCGATACCTTGAAGCCTGTGGGGGTCATTACTGACAGAAAGCACAGTGAGGCAGCCGCTAATCTTAAGTTGTCGGGAGAAACATTAAAGACACCTGTCATGTACCTGGAGGACATGGCAGATACCGATGTGGATGAGAAAAGACTTGGACAGGTGAGAAGTGCAATGGTTGACACAGACCCTGTGTATTCTCTGTTTACATCAGGTTCCACAGGAGTTCCAAAGGGAGCAGTTATATCCCACAGAAATGTACTTAGCTACATAAAGTGGTATACAGATACCTTTGACATAACAGACGACACAATATTCGGAAGCCAGACACCATTCTATTTCAGTATGTCTGTATCAGACATGTTCAGTACCATTATGGCAGGTGCCACCTTCCACATTATACCGAAGGAGTATTTTGCCTTTCCTATCAAACTCATGGAGTTTTTAAGAGACAGACATGTGAATACTATATACTGGGTATGTTCCGCATTGTGTATCGTTGCAAATTGGGATATGTTCAGATACGTTAAGCTTCCGGAGCTTAAGAAGGTATTATTTGCAGGAGAGGTAATGCCTATGAAGCAGCTTAACTACTGGAGGAAAAATCTTCCGGACGCCATGTATGCCAACCTCTTCGGACCTACAGAGACCACGGATATATGTACATATTACGTGGTGGACAGAGAATTTGAGGATCATGAGACCCTGCCTATGGGCAGACCTTGTGACAACTGCGGCGTATTTGTACTGGGTGAGGATGGAAATGCCATAACACCGGACATGATCGGTGAGGATGGCTTAAGTCCTGAAGGAGAGCTGTATGCCAGGGGTTCATTTGTGGCACTGGGATACTACAACAATCCCGAGAAGACAGCGGAAGCATTTGTGGTAAATCCGGTGAACAATGCTTATCCTGAGATAGTGTATAAAACAGGAGATCTGGTAAAATATAACTCCTATGGTGAGCTTATATATATCACAAGAAAAGATTTTCAGATAAAGCATATGGGATACAGGATCGAGCTTGGAGAGATCGAGGCTGCTGCCTGCGCCATTGAAGGAATAAAGGCGGGCTGCGTGATCTACGATTCAGAAAAGGACAAGATCGTGTTCGTATACGAAGGAAAGAAGCTTGATGAAGGGGATATCATGAACAGAATAGGAGCTAAAGTTCCTAAATACATGATACCAAACATCGTAAAACGTACAAGAAGCATGCCGCATAATTCAAGCGGCAAGATAGACAGAAAATGGCTCATGGCAAATTATGAGACCATGAAATAAATGATTGTGCCATTCAAGGAAAGGAGAAAATAAAATGGAAGAATTATTAGAGTTATTGGAGGGCGTAAAGCCGGGTGTGGATTTTAAGAACGAGAAGGATCTTATTGGAACAGGTATACTTGATTCCATATCAATAGTTGAGATAGTCGGAGAGCTTAATGATGAATTTGATATAGAGATATCGCCTATTGATATCGTTCCTGAGAATTTCAAGAACGTAGATGCCATATATGCATTGGTACAGAGACTTCAGGAGGACTAATACTGCCCCGTGGGATAAAGCCATGTGCGGATCGGTATAAGGTACATTGTTATGAGTTATACATCCAGCGAATATTTTGTTTTTCTGCTGCTGGCGGTTGTATGCTACTACATTATCCCGAAGAAGGGACGATGGGTGGTGTTGCTGCTTGCCAGTTATGCATTTTATTTTTACTCGTCAAGAAAATATATAATCTTCATAATCGGAAGTGTCATAACCATATATCTTATAGGATTGTGGTTAAACAGGATCGATGTTGATTTCAAGGAAGCCAAAAAGGGGCTTGATAAAGAAGCGAAAAAAGCTCTTAAAGCCAAAGTGTCCAGAAAAAAGAGACTTGTTGTGTGGCTTGGTATAGTGATTAATTTTATTCCTCTGGTATTCCTTAAATATTTCAATTTTTTCAGCTATGAGCTTACAAGAGTTGGAAATTACATGGGAATTGGAGGAAAGCTTCCTATACATCATTTTCTGCTGCCTCTTGGTATATCCTTTTATACTCTTGCGGCAGTAAGCTACATTTCTGATGTATACAGGGGCAAATATGCAGCCACCAGAAATCCTTTCAAGCTGGCGCTGTTCCTGGGATTTTTCCCTCACATCGTTGAGGGTCCTATAGGAAGATTTGATCTTTTAGGAGAACAGCTTTACGAAGGACATTCATTTGACTACGCAAGAGTTACCCAGGGAATACAGCTTATGTTCTGGGGACTTTTTAAGAAGCTTGTTGTTGCCGACAGAGCGGCTATATTTGTAGATACAGTATTTAACGATTACACAAACTACTCAGGCATGTATGTGGTTGTCGCAATGCTGTTATATACACTCCAGTTGTACGCTGAGTTCTCAGGCTGTATGGATATAGTTATGGGTAGTGCGGAGATATTCGGAGTTAAACTTGACAAGAACTTTGAGAGGCCATTCATATCAAAGACAGTAAGCGAGTTCTGGAGAAGATGGCACATGACACTGGGCGGATGGTTCAGGGATTATGTGTTCTATCCAATATCATTGTCCAAGAGCTTTACTAAGTTCTCAAAGAAGGTCAAGGCAAAGTGCAGTCCGTTTGTGGCTCGTATCCTTCCTGCTGCAATGGCAATGTTTGTGGTATGGTTTGGAACAGGTATATGGCACGGCGCCAGCCTCAAGTATATTATGTATGGTCTTTACTACTATATAATAATGGTTGCGGGAATGTTGACCGAACCTTTATGGTGCCGTATTTTTGATAAGCTTAAGGTGGACAGAAAGGGAAAGGTATACAGAGCGTTACAGGTTGTGAGAACCTTTATATTTGTGAATATAGGTATGCTGCTCTTCAGAACAGACAATATGGGATCGTTCTTCCATATGTTCAGATCCATGTTCAGCAATCTAAACCTAAGTGTCCTTACAGACGGAAGCCTTCTTAACATGGGCATAGACAAGATGGATATAACAGTGATCATCATAGGTCTTATATTCATTATAATCGCAGGGGTTCTTGGTGAGAGGGGCTGCAATATAAGAGAGGCGGTTGCCGGTAAGAACATCGTAGTCAGATGGATATTGTACTACGCGCTGGTATTGGCTGTGCTTATCCTCGGAGCCTATGGCTTCAATTATCCGGATATCGGATTTATATATGCCCAGTTCTAAGCGTCGGGTATTTTACAGAGCGGGCAGGCTTCGCAGAGTCTGCCGATAGTTTAAGGATGAAATGCTATGAAGAAGATAATTGTAAATATAATTAAATCAGTTGTTTTCCTTGCAGGTATAATTGCGGTTGTTGCAGCTCTTGGACCGGTGTTTACCCCGAAGGGCAACACCAGGGAGTCCGGAATAAATAATCCTAAGGCAAAGGATTATCTGGCAGAGCCGGATAATACTATACAGGTTGTGGCAATAGGAAACAGTGATATATACAGTGGATTTTCCCCTATGGAGATCTGGCACAACTACGGCTATACCTGTGTGTCGGCAGGTGAGGGTGCCCAGGTTATATACACTGCCAAGAACAGACTGGAGGAGATATACAAGAACCAGAAGCCTGACGTGGTGGTGTTTGACGTGGATGAGCTTTTCTACGGTAACTTCAAGGTGAGGGTCGCGAAGACAGCAGAGGCTGTATTTGAGAAATATCTTCCTTTTGTCATGTATCATGATAACTGGAAGCTGTTATTTGCCGATGAGGAGACAAAGGCGAATATCAAATACGAGACCACATATTACAAGGGACAGATGATCGACAACAGTGTCCTGGCGGTGGATCCGGATAATCCTCCGGAGGAATGTCATTATGGAGATGATATACCATATATCTACAGGAAGACCTTTGATGAATTTGCCAGGATGTGTAAGGATCACGGCACTAAGCTGTTGCTTATATATTCACCTACCTACAACACATGGACTAAAGAAAGACATGATTCCATAGCAAAGTATGCTGAGGAAAATGACCTTGATTTTATTGATTTTAATGACGGCTCCACAGGTGTGACCATTGACTGGTCCGTTGATACCCGTGATGGCGGAAAGCATCTTAATTCCGCGGCGGCTAAGCGTGTGACACTGGTTGTGGGAGATTTCATAAAAGATAATTATGACCTTACAGACAATCGTGGTAATGATGCTTATAAACAGTGGGACAGTGATTATGAGCGGTATGTAAAAAAATACGAGAGTACAAAAGGCGAAGCCGGAAAGCAGGACGTGGACAGCGGTGACAAGTCCGGCAAAAAGGGTGGCAGGAAACACCATGATAAGGGTAAAGAGTCTTAGAGTTTAAAGACTTTGATATATAAGAAGCATACCGGAACGGAGACAGCAGAGCCTCCGGTCATGGTGTGCTTCTTCTTTTTACCCGTACAATATAATTTATCCGAAAATACGCCTTGGAATAATAAACTATCCTATATTTGCATTATTTATGGTATACTTACAGACAGGTATGTAAATAAATATTATTAGATATGAGGTATATCAGCTTTTTAAAATCGGTATACAGTGTCAGAAAATTCTAAATGAGATGGTACTCAAATAACAGAAGAGGTGTTTATTATGAAGATATTATTTTATGATACCAAGAAATATGATAAAGAATCGTTTGATATGGTAGCTCCGGAGTTTCCGGATATGGAGATAGATTATCTGGAGACAGACCTTAATAAGCATACTGCAAGACTTGCGGCAGGCTATGATGCTATCTGTGCTTTTGTAAGCTCAGATGTAAGTGAGGCTGTTGTGAACAGGCTTGGAGAGTGTGGTGTCAAGCTCATACTTATGAGGTGTGCGGGCTTTAATAATGTGGATCTTAAGGCGGCAGCGGCAAATAACATAACCGTCTTAAGAGTGCCGGGATATTCTCCCGAGGCGGTGGCAGAGCATGCTATGGCACTGGCACTTGCAGTAAACAGACGTATACACAAGGGGTATATCAAGGTGAGAGAGAATAATTTCAGCCTTATTGGACTTACAGGCACCAACTTTCATGGAAAGGTTGCCGGAATTGTGGGAACCGGAAAGATTGGCGCGGCAATGTGCAGGATCTGTCATGGATTTGGAATGAAGGTCATTGCCTATGACATGTACAAAAATCCCGACCTGGATTTCGTGACCTATGTAAGTCTTGATGAAGTGCTTAAGAACAGTGACCTTATATCGCTTCACTGTCCGCTTCTGAAGGGTACCTATCACATGATAAATAAGGACACCATTGCCATGATGAAGGACAATGTGATACTTGTAAATACATCGAGGGGAGCACTTATCGCCACAGAGGATCTTATCTCCGGCATAAGAAGCAAGAAGTTCTTCGGTGTAGGTCTTGATGTATATGAGGAGGAGACAAATAACGTATTTGAGAACAGAGAGGATGATATCCTTGAAACTTCCATTACAGCAAGACTGCTGTCATTTCCTAATGTAATAGTCACATCCCATCAGGGCTTTTTAACAAAGGAGGCTCTTGCTGCCATCAGTGAGACCACTCTTACCAACGCAAGAGATTTCGCCGCAGGAAAGGTAAATGAGGCAAATCTTGTAAAATAAACAAAGGAAACAGAACATAAATGATACAGAATTATAAGATCACCATAGCCTATGACGGCAGCAGGTATCATGGCTTCGAGGCAAAGCCTGATGTGGATACCATCCAGGGGCGCATAGAGAACGTACTTTCAAGGATGACAGATACAAGGGTAATGACTGTGGGAGCCGGAAGGACTGACGCAGGCGTGCATGCCAGGGCAATGGTCATAAGCTGTAAGCTAGATACGGAGATGTCGGAAGACGACATAATGGATTATATGAATACCTATCTCCCGGAGGACATAGGAGTTATTGATGTTAAGGTGGCAGGGGAACGGTTCCATGCCAGGTTTTCCGCGGTAGGCAAGGTTTATCTGTACACCTGCTATGTGGGTAAGGAGAAGCCGGTATTTGACAGGAAGTATGTATGGTGCCTTGATAAGGTGCCGGATGTGAAGCTTATGAGAAGAGCGGCGGAGCACCTGGTGGGTGAGCATGACTTTAAGAGCTTCTGTGGTAATAAGAACTTCAAGAAATCCACTGTGAAGAAGATATTCGACATAGAGATCATGAGGAAGAACGATTACCTGTATCTCAGGTTCCATGGAAAGGGCTTTTTGCAGAACATGGTAAGGATACTTACGGGAACTCTTCTTGAGGTGGGATACGGCAATATATCTCCGGACGCCATGGAGGATATCCTTAAGGCGGGGGCACGGACGGCAGCAGGACCTACGGCTCCGGCAAAGGGGCTGTGCTTAATGAAGGTTGAGTATTAGTCATACATGAGTCCGTTCATGAAAGGGAATTTTGATTGGCAGAATTTCCGATATTTGAGTAGTTTTAGTTTAAAGGAATAATGTAGTATGAAAGAATTTTACAAGGGATTAAAGGACGGAATACCTATTGCACTGGGTTATTTCGCAGTAAGCTTCAGCTTCGGAATACTTGCCTTAAAGGGCGGGCTTACGGTATTCCAGTCTGTATTTATAAGTCTTACAAATGTTACCTCTGCGGGACAGTTTGCGGGACTTCAGATAATTATTGCAGGCGGAACGATAGTTGAGACGATTTTAACTCAGTTGATAATCAATATGAGATATGCTCTTATGAGTCTGTCTCTTACCCAGAAGTTATCGCCTGATGTTACTGTTAAGCAGCGTCTGGTCATAGCATTTGCAAATACTGATGAGATATTCGCTGTGGCAATGGCACATTTCAGAGAGGTTACATTCAGATATATGCTGGGACTTGAGCTTCTGCCGGTACTTGGCTGGACCCTTGGCACACTGGTTGGAGCCTGTGCCTGTGACCTGCTTCCAAAGGCAGTTACCAGTGCATTAAGCCTTGCACTTTATGGCATGTTTGTGGCCATAGTAATGCCGGTGGCGAAAAGGTCGAAGCCGGTTATCCTGGTAGCTTGCATTGCTGCGATGCTCAGTACGGTCATATATTATGTGCCGGCCCTGAAGTTCATATCAACAGGTGTGTCGATAATCGTGTGTACTATAATCGCGGCAGTGGTTGGCGCAATTGTTGCACCGAGGGATCTTGAGACGGAAGCAAAGAGTGAACAAAAATCGGAGCCGGAAGCGTAGTTATTTTTTTATAAAGATGGAGAAGTAAGATGAATATATATGTGTACATATTGACCATGGCACTGGTGACTTACCTTATAAGAGTGCTGCCGCTGGTGTTGTTCAGAAAGAAAATACAGAACAGATTTGTAAGCTCTTTTTTATATTATGTTCCATATTCCTGCCTTACAGCCCTTACCATACCTGCCATATTCTACAGTACTGAAAGTGTGATCAGTGCAGTTGCGGGACTTGTGGTAGCGGTGATACTTGGAATGAAGGACAAGGGATTGCCGGTGGTTGCTGCGGCTGCCTGTATAACGGTATTTATCGTTGAGAGATTTATATAATAAAGATAAGGAGCGCGGTATGAGATATCCAGAATTTCTTAAGGATGGCGGAACTGTTGGGTTTATCGCCCCATCCTATGGCTGCAATATGGAGCCTTATAAGAGTGCATTTGCAAATGCACAGAAAAAATTAAGATCATTTGGTTACAGCCTGCTGCTTGGACCTAACTGTTACGCAGGATGCGGAATAGGTATAAGCAATACCCCAAAGGCATGTGGTGAGGAGATAAATGAATGGTATTCCTCAGATAAGGTTGATGTACTCATATCCTGCGGCGGTGGCGAGCTTATGTGTGAAGATCTGAACTATGTGGATTTTGATCTGTTAAGGGACAGCAAGCCAAAGTGGTTCATGGGTTATTCGGACAATACCAATCTGGTATTCCTTCTGACAACCCTTTGCGATACGGCAGCAGTTTACGGGCCTTGTGCGGCGGCATTTGGCATGGAGCCATGGCATAGATCCATAGAAGATGCCTACAGACTGCTTCGGGGTGAAAAGCTTACGGAGACAGGCTATGACAGCTATGAAACGGAGTCCTTAAAGGACGAGGAACACCCCCTCATCCCATATAATGTTACAGAGCCAAGAGTGTTAAAAAGCTACAACACCGATGAAAATGGCGAGATACATATGTCAGGAAGGCTTGTGGGAGGCTGCATGGACTGTCTTGTTAATCTTCTTGGAACGAAATTTGACAGAGTGGATGAGTGGACAGAACGGTACAGGGAGGATGGTATCATATGGTATCTGGAGTCCTGTGATCTAAATGTCATGGCAATAAGAAGAGCAATGTGGCAGATGGAGAATGCAGGCTGGTTTAAGTATGTCAAGGGCTTTATCATAGGAAGACCTGCGGTGCATGGACAGGTAATGTTCGGACTTGACCAGTATGATGCTGTAATGGGAATAATAGGCAACATGAACGTGCCTGTGATAATGGACGCTGATATAGGTCATGTGGCACCCATGATTCCTATCATATGCGGAAGTATTGGTAAGGTAGATCTTAAGGGGCAGGATTTTAGCCTGAAAATGGTGTGTAAGTAAACCGGGCAGTAAAAAACAACCGCTAAAAATAAAGACCAAATAATGAAATAAGCAATAAATAAGAGATAAAGATAATAAGGAGGACACAGAAGATGATTAAGCATGTTACAGACAGCATATACTATGTAGGAGTTGATGACAAGGATATCGACCTGTTCGAGAACCAGTATGTAGTTCCAAACGGAATGGCTTATAATTCCTATGTTATTGATGATGAGAAGATAGTCATAATGGATATGGTAGACGTTAAGTGTGCGGAAGAATGGTATGCAAACCTTGATGAGGTATTAAAGGGCAGACAGCCTGATTACCTTGTTATGAGCCATCTTGAGCCGGATCACAGCGCAAACCTTACAGAGGTTCTTAAGAGATATCCGGAGCTTAAGGTCGTGTCCAATGCCAAGCTTCTTGCAATGATACCTAATTTCTTCCCGGATATAGATCTTACGGGAAGAACCATAACAGTAGACGGCAGCGAGCCGTTTGACACAGGTGTGCATAAGCTGAACTTTGTCATGGCACCTATGGTACACTGGCCTGAGGTAATGGTGACCTATGAGTCTGCGGAGAAGGTTTTATTCGCAGCAGATGCCTTCGGCAAGTTCGGAACTCTTGACACAGACGAGGACTGGGCATGTGAGGCAAGAAGATATTATTTCAATATCGTGGGCAAGTATGGTATGCCGGTACAGGCGCTCTTAAAGAAGGCTGAAAATCTCGACATACAGATAATATGCTCACTGCATGGACCTATCCTTAAGGAAGACCTTGGATATTACATCAACCTTTACAAGACCTGGTCATCTTATGAGCCTGAGGATAAGGGGGTATTTATTGCCTACTCAACTCTTCACGGCAATACAGGAAATGCCGCAAAGAAGCTGGCAGAGCTCCTTAAGGAGAAGGGATGTCCTAAGGTTGTTGTATCAGATCTGGCAAGAGAGGATATGGCAGAGTGCGTGGAGGATGCTTTCAGATATGACCGTATGGTGCTTGCAAGCCCTACCTATGATGGTGGACTCATGCCTGTTATGATGGACTTCATATATCATCTCAAGTCAAAGGCATACCAGAACCGTACAGTAGGATTTATTGAAAATGGTTCATGGGCACCTATGTCAGGAAAGCTCATGAAGGAGCAGATGGCCGCCATGAAGAATATAAATATTATCGAGGATGTTGTTACAGTGAAGTCGGCCCTCAAAGCTGCCGATGAGGCAAAGCTTGAGGAACTGGCAGACAAGCTTATGGATTAAATAGAACTTGAAAAACAACAACAGACAGGTTCAAAAAAGGGGGTTACATTATGATCAATGAATGGAGCAAGGTAAAAAGGCCGGAGCAGGAGGAGCTTGAGAGCCGCCTTGAAGCTGCAAGAGAGGGGCTTGCAGAGAGGCAGCTTAAGATAAGGGACGGAAAGGTTCCTGTGTTTGTATTGTTTGAGGGCTTTGGCGCAGCGGGAAAGGGAAGTGTCCTTGGCAAGATAATCAAGAACATGGATCCGAGATTTTACAGTGTAGATACCATGAAGAGTCCTACAGAGGAGGAAATGAGAAAGCCTTTCCTGTGCAGGTACTTCGAAAGGATACCTGAAGCCGGAAGATTTGTATTCTTAGACGGTGGCTGGGTGGAAGAGGTGGTCTCTGACCGGGTTCATGACAGGCTCTCCGACGGAAAGTACAAGGAGAGAGTTGATAGTATCAAGAGATTTGAGAGGACTCTTACGGACAATGGCTATCTGGTTATGAAGTTCTTCTTTCATATCGATAAGGATGTGCAGAAGGAGAGACTTGAAACTCTGGAGGCTCATAAGAATACATCCTGGAGGGTGAGTAAGGAAGACCTGTATCAGAACAGGCATTATAAGAAATATTGTAAGGCTTACAATAAGTATCTGGATGATACAAATGTGTCAAATGCTCCATGGTATCTCATAGACGGAAGTGACAGGAAGTGGGCTGAGCTTCAGATTCTTGAGCTTTTAAATCAGGGAATAGATACTGCACTTACGAACAACGGAGTCGCAGTTCCTATAATTCAGAATATCTTCCCTATGGTGAAGATGCCTAAGCTTGCTGAGGTTGATCTGGATAAGAGCCTGACAGATGAGGAGTATGACAAGCTGCTTGACAAATGTCAGGAGAAGTTAGGCAGACTTCACAATGAGCTATACAGACGAAAGGTCCCTGTGATCATAGCTTATGAGGGCTATGATGCAGCAGGAAAGGGCGGAAATATAAAGAGAGTTGCTGCTGCACTGGACGCAAGAGGCTATGTAGTAAATCCTATTGCCAGCCCGGAGCCTCATGAGAAGGCGAGACATTATCTCTGGAGATTCTGGACAAGACTTCCGAAGACAGGACATGTGGCTATATTTGACAGAACCTGGTACGGCAGGGTCATGGTCGAGCGTATTGAGGGCTTCTGCAGTGAAAATGACTGGAGAAGAGCCTATAACGAGATAAATGAATTTGAGAAGGAACTGTACGACTGGGGTGCGGTGGTTGTGAAGTTCTGGGTGGATATTGATAAGGATACCCAGCTTGAGCGTTTTAATCTCAGGCAGAATACACCGGCAAAGCAGTGGAAGATCACAGATGAGGACTGGCGAAACAGGGAGAAGTGGGATCAGTACGAGCGTGCAGTGGATGAAATGTTTGAGAAGACCAGTACGGTATTTGCCCCTTGGCATATACTTGAGTCAAATGATAAGAAATATGCAAGGATAAAGGCATTAAATATAATAATTGATGCCATAGAAAAAAGACTGGAAAAATAATGTGAGGTAAGTGATTTGGAGAAAAAACTGGCTTACAATAAGAAGATATTAAAGGGTGTCATGGAGAATGGCGGCCCTGTGGGAAGAGATCTTGATAATGAAAAATATCTGGCAGATGATGAGGAGAATAAAAAATCCATGGAAAACCATGGATTGATTCCTCATCGTGGAAGATACAATGAGCCTCATGCCTATAATAAAGATATATATCATATTAGGGAGAAGGCTGCCGAACATATGAGAAAAATTAAGGCTGACGAGAGGAGAGGGGCCGGGGATAAATGATTATCCTATCTCTCCGTGCTTCTCGTAGCTTGTTATCTTCTTAATGGAGTTGTCTTCATTTACAAATACAACAGTTGGAAGATGGTCTGACGCCTCTTTTGGAGTCATCTGTGCATAGCACATTATGATTATATGATCACCTACAGCTACCTGTCTTGCTGCTGCACCATTTAAACATATCATTCCGGAGCCTGCTTCGCCTGCTATTGTGTATGTCTCAAAACGGTTGCCGTTTTCCACATCTACGATCTGGACGAGCTCATACTCCATGATCCCGGAAGCCTTAAGAAGCTCGAGATCAACAGTGATACTTCCTACATAGTTTAAATCGGCCTGCTTGACAACAGCTCGATGTATCTTGCTTTTTAACATTGTAATGTTCATGTGTACTGCCTCTTTCTGTATCTGTATATTCGAAATAACTTTGGACTAAACACTAACAATATATCATAAAAATCTTATATTGCAACTTTTTTATGTCATTAACTTGAATAAATATGGTTCATATGTAAGAATAGTGACTAACATGGGAGTCAGGTAGGGTGAGTATTTGGGAAGCAAGAATAATACAGCAATTTTTATTGACAAGTTAAAAGGAGTAATGTTTAATGACCGCCATATGAAATCCGGTGATATCCGTAGGATTGTTTTGAGGCACAGAAAGCTTGAGGACTACAATCCGCCCAGAAATTTCGGCTATGATGTGGAGGTGAAACCGGTATATGACAAGGATGGCGTAAGCTTTTATATAAATAAAAGGGGAGTTGCCCCGGAGAGAGCCATAATGTTTATACATGGGGGCGGCTTCTGCATGGAGATAAATAAGAAGCAGTGGGAATTTGCAGCGAAGCTTGCAGCGGGCACGGGATATGAGGTGGTGGTTCCTATATATCCGCTGACACCGGAACATTCGGGAATGGAATGTTTTGCTATGTTAAAGAATGCCTATGATAAGATGAATGGCAGAAAACAGTACGAACAGGTCACCATCCTTGGAGAAGAGTGTGGTGGCGGAATGGCTTTGTCTCTGGCATTGATGCAGTGGAAGCACGGGGGCAGACGCCCGGATAAGCTGGTGCTTCTGTCGCCATTTGTGGATGCAGGCTACAAGGACAGGCGTCTTGAGAAAATGGTCATAGACGCAGATGCCAATTATCACGGATATTACTACACATATGGCATAAAGAGCTTTCTTAGGGAATACTGGATCGGAAACGATGTTATGGATCCTGATCTTTTGTGCCCTCTGGAAAGCGATTTTACCGATATATGTGATGAGATAGATATATTTTCCGTAGCTCAGGATATGCTTAACGGCTATTCCACGGCTTTGTATGAGAAGTTAAAGAATTATCAGACCATTGTGCACTATTATGTGTTTAACAATATTGTTCATGACTATGTTGAACATCAGGAGATCCCAGAGTGCAGGATGATAACCAAGAAGCTTATAAACTGTATAACCGAGAAGAACCAGAGCATACCTTATGATGTGAAACAGTCGGTATGGGTGAGGGCACTGCTGTCAGAGAGGTATTCCAAGATATATAGTGATCAGACATCCGTAAGACTGGCAGATAAATTCCACGTGGAATACAAGGATTTCAATTCCGGGATAAGTCTGTATGACAAGGCAATGTGCTTTGGCCGCATACTGGCCATGGATGAGGAGGTAAGGTGCTTTATAAACAGGTATCCGGACGGGGTTATTGTAAATGTAGGTTCTGAGATGGATACCATGTTTGAGAGACTGGACAATACCAGGATAAAATGGTATAACGTGGACCTTCCGGAGAGGATTGCCATAAGACATAAATATCTGGGGACCCGTGACAGGGAATTTAACATTGATAAATCAATTCTTGATTTCTCATGGCTTGACCAGATCAAGTATAAAAAGGGACTTGGAATATTATTTGTATGTTCTGATGTAATGAAGCTCTTTGATGAGAAGAAATTAAAAAGGCTTCTGGCAGAGATATACAAAAGATATCAAGGGGCAGAAGTTGTATTTGACATTAAGAATTCTGTTGGCAAGAGAAAATGGAATGCAGAGCGTATCATAAAGAGTGAAAACAAGCCACGTATCAGGATCAGTATAGATAACTGCATAAGTAATCTGTATGACTGGAATCCGAGATACAAGATCATAAAGGATATTCCATTGCTTGATGAGAAAATGGCAGAGCAGTTGTTCGGCAGAGATGTAACAAGGAAACTTCGACACAAGATAAAAAGAAAATACGATAAACTAATTCACCTTCGACTTGGAAGGGAACGATATATAGAAACAGATTAGGTGAGACAGATAATGGTAGAAGATGACAATATAAGAAATGACAATATACCAAAGCCGGCACAGGGAAGACGTCCGGCAGGAGCGGGCGGTGGTGAAACACCAAGGAGACGCCCGGCAGGAGCAACGAACGCAGACGGAACACCAAGGAGACACCCGGCAGGAGCAGGTGATGGCGAAGCACCGAGAAGGCGTCCGGTGGCAGAGGGAACCGGCGAAGCACCGAGAAGGCGTCCGGCAGGAGCAGTTGGCGGTGAAGCGCCGAGAAGACGTCCGGTGGCAGAGGGAACCGGCGAAGCACCAAGAAGGCGTCCGGTGGCAGAGGAAAGTAATGATACAAATGCGTACAGACGGTACCGGGAGGATTATCCGGAGAGAGCATATGGAAAACGTAAAAGAGGTTCGCTTTCCAAGGGGGTACTGGTACTGCTTATCGGAATAGCCGCAGGAGTGCTTATAGGAATAAATCTCAACCTGCTTCATTCAAAGCCTGACGCAATAGAGGCATTTGATCGTAAGCTTGATCTGGGAGTATCTGAGGTTACAAACCTGTCTTATGAAACTTACTGGAATTTTGTTTATTCCAGCTACATAGTACTTGGGGACAACAGGGAGACGGCTCAGCTCTACAAGATAAGTGACAAGGTTCCGAGACATAATCTGGACATGGAGAATTTCGTTACCGGAGATGACGGCTACCTTCATTACAGCAGTGAAGATATTTCTGATACAAAGGTTGGTATTGACGTATCCTCTTATCAGGGGGACATTGACTGGAAGGCGGTCGCTGATAGCAGGAATATAGATTTTGCCATGATTCGTGTGGGCTACAGAGGCTATGGTTCTGAGGGAAAGCTTGACACAGACTCCAGGTATGAGGATAATCTCAAGGGCGCCCAGGAAAATAAGGTGCCTATGGGTGTGTATTTCTTCACGGAAGCGATAAATTATGACGAGGGTGTCGAGGAGGCAAATTATGTATTGTCTCTTATTGAGGATTACAATGTCACCTATCCTGTGGTCATTGATACAGAGTATGTAAATGACAGCAATGCCCGTGCAAATGATATATCTAATTCCGACAGGACTGATGCTATTGTGGGCTTCTGCGAAACCATAAAGGCGTCCGGGCATACACCGATGATATATGCCAGCAGAAACTGGTTTGTGCAGAATATGGATATTGACAGACTTGGCGAGTACGAACTGTGGGTTGCACAATATGCAAATGTTCCGTATTTCCCATATAAATTCACCGGATGGCAGTATACATATGAGGGAAGTGTTCCCGGCATAGAAGCACCGGTAGATATAAATGTGTGGTTTGATTAGATGGCACATAAGTCAGATGATATTTAGATGATGTATAATACTTAAAAACTCCGGCAAAAGCCTTAATCCTTAATTGAAGGAATCTGGCTTCTGCCGGAGTTTTGTTTACCTTTCCATCTTCCAGAAAGCGGCTGAGTATGGAGGAAGCTTGCTTCCACCGCCGAAATCGTGTGGTTCGCCGGTTATGAGATCAACGGCTGTGCCGCAGCCTGCGTCAAAATGAGCCGTAAATTCATTTTCATCGGCATTGATCGCCACGAGAACCCGCTCGGAGTCGGTCTTTCTTTCGAATATACACTGTTTGTTGGTTAAAAGAACGGATCTGAAACCGCCGTAATTTAAGGCGTTGCTGTTCTTTTTTGCCTCGCCAAGCTTTGAGATGAAGTCACAAAGCTCATTCCATTCAGGCTTCTCGAAGCATGCACGGAGAGCAGGATCACCCTGGCTCTTTTCTGCCTTTGCACCCCACTCACTTCCGTAGTACACACAAGGTATTCCCGGCATACCATATGCCATGGCGTATACCAGAGGAAGGTGTTTTTCATTTGTAAGAATACTTGCGATTCTTGTAACATCATGATTATCCACAAATGACAGAAGGTGTTTGCCTCTGTTCTCTGTCCAGTCCTCAGGGCCAAACTGTCTGAGGAGGGTGTGGACGATCTCGAACATATTCATTGAATTAAAGCTTGAATATATGCCCTTGTAGCACTTGTAGTTGGTACAGCTGTGGAGCATGTCATCATTTACAAACTGGTTATAATCCCCGTGGAGAAGCTCGCCCAGAAGGAAGAAATCGGCTTTGAGTCCGTCACAGTGACTTCTAAGTCTCCTTAAGAAGTCGTGGTCAAGACAGTATGCAACGTCAAGTCTCAGACCGTCAATGTCAAATTCGTCTATCCAGCCCTTTACACAATCCATAATGTGATCGGCTACGGCAGGATTTCTCAGGTTGAGCTTTACAAGGTCGTAGTTGCCCTCCCAGCCCTCGTACCAGAGACCGTCATTGTAATTGGAATTGCCGTCAAAACTTATATGGAACCAATCCTTGTATGGAGAGTCCCATCTCTTCTCCAGAACATCCTGGAATGCCCAGAAGCCGCGACCTACATGATTGAACACGCCGTCGATGATAACCTTTATGCCAGCCTTGTGGCAGTTCTCAACTACCTGGCGGAAGTCGTCATTTGTACCGAGACGACAGTCAATCTTTGTATAGTCTCTTGTGTTGTAGCCGTGAGTATCTGATTCAAATACAGGGGAGAAATATATTGCATTCATTCCCAGCTTTTTAATATGGGGAATCCACTCGTTGACTTTAAGGATCCTGTGCTCAAGTATGCCATCATTTTCAAATGGTGCACCACAGAAGCCTAAAGGATAGATTTGATAAAAAGTACTTTCATATGCCCACATGTCAGTAATCTCCTTTACTTATATACTTTTTAACCATTATAGCATATAATGCAGGCAGGGTCTACGGACCGTGTGTATTTGCAGTTTAGACTGATACATATGAGGTGTACAGATCTACCCGGATCTATCCGGAGTATCCTGGTGTGCTATATCAATGGGTACGGATAGTAAAGACAAGTACATTAAATATAAATGTATAGAAGGATTTATAAGCAATGGATAAGAAGATCAGAAGAAGATATATATTTAAAGGGGACGTGCAGGGCGTAGGCTTCAGGTACAGGGCTGTCCATGGCGCACAGATGTTAGGGCTTACGGGCTGGGTGTGTAATATGTACGATGGAAGCGTGCTGATGCAGGTTCAGGGAGATCCTGACAGTATGGATGAACTGGTGAAGCGGATAAACATGGGTACTTATATTAATATAAACGATATTGAGATAAAGGAACTGCTCATTGAGGAGGACGAGCGGGGGTTCCATGTAAGGCGCGAATGTTAAATAAAAATCAAATAAAAATGTTAAATAAAAAACTGTTGACACATACATTGAAAATGTGATATAGTTATGCCCGATGAACTGCCGAAGACAGTAGGTGCAGAAATGCATAAGTTGGAAACGCCTACCGAGGAAAGATATCGTTAATGTAGATTTAACTATATGCTCTCTGTCTTTTGGACAGGGAGCTTTCTTTATATGTGCAGTCATTAGTAAAATAAGGAGGCGCATTATGGCAAAGGTAGAGATTAAGAAGCCTGTAGTAGATGAGATCAAGGCAAACTTAGAAGGTGCTGCAACAGCAGTTGTTGTAGATTACCGTGGACTTACAGTTGAGCAGGATACTGCACTTCGTAAGGCACTCAGAGAAGCTGGTGTTGTATACAAGGTATACAAGAACACAATGGTCAACTTCGCTATCGAGGGAACAGAATTCGAGGGATTAAAGCCAACACTTGAAGGACCTACAGGACTTGCTATTTGTAAGGATGACGCTACAGCAGCAGCGAGAATCCTTGCTGATTTCGCTAAGAACGCTCCTGCTCTTGAGTTAAAGGGCGGTGTTGTTGAAGGTGTGTTCTATGATGCAGCAGGTATCAATGAGATCGCAAAGATCCCATCAAGAACAGAACTTCTTTCAAAGTTCCTTGGAAGCATCCAGTCACCAATTACAAACTTTGCAAGAGTTATCAAGCAGATTGCAGAGCAGAAGGAAGCTTAGGATTTATAATCAGAATTTATTATTTCTGTATATTAATGCAGAAGAACGAACAAAAAATATTTAATTAATGGAGGAAATTAAAATGACAACTCAGGAAATTATTGAAGTAATCAAAGGTTTATCAGTTTTAGAGTTAAATGATCTTGTTAAGGCATGTGAAGAGGAATTCGGCGTATCAGCAGCAGCTGGTGTTGTAGTTGCAGCAGGTGGAGCAGCTCCAGCAGCAGAGGAGAAGGATTCATTCGACGTTGAGCTTACAGAGGGCTCAGGCGTTCCTGTAATCAAGGCTGTTCGTGAGATCACAGGTGCTGGTCTTAAGGAAGCTAAGGATATGGTAACAGGAGCTCCTACAGTAATTAAGGAAGGCGCTTCTAAGGAAGAGGCTGAGGAGATCAAGAAGAAGCTTGAGGAAGTTGGAGCTAAGGTTACATTAAAGTAATTTTAACAGATTTATAAATCTGAATATTTTTCGGTTTGGCCGACCTCTGAGTCGGTCAGACCGTTTTTTCATCTATATGAATTGACAGATTGCTGATAAATGGTGATCAATAAAGACGGATAAAATCCTAATTTCTAAAATCTTAAAAAATCTAAAGAACAAATTAAAAAAAATCCAATTAAGTGTTGACAATTTAATAGATACATGGTAGCATGATATAATGTCACTATTGTGGGTTGGTTTGCTCACGCATAGGACGCGGCTTTATTTTAGTTATGCGCAGATAATTTGGCCAAATTAAAGCTTGAAAAATAAATTCCAAGGGGTGAATGTGTCAGATGGAAAAGAACAGAATTAATCCTGTCGAATCCGGTAATGGAATCAGAATGAGCTACGCTAAGCAGAAAGATGTTCTCGAGATGCCTAACTTTATTGAGGTGCAGAAGAACTCTTACAAGTGGTTCCTTGAAGATGGCCTTAAAGAGGTATTTAGAGATATTTCTCCAATTACTGATTATACAGGTCAGCTTAGTCTGGAATTTGTAGACTTCCAGTTGTGTGAAGATGATGTTAAGTACAGTATCGAGGAATGTAAGGAAAGAGATGCAACTTATGCAGCACCTATGAAGGTTAAGGTTCGTCTCAGAACAAACGATGCAAAGGATATGCCTGAGCATGAAATATTCATGGGCGATCTTCCTATTATGACAGAAACTGGTACTTTTGTAATTAATGGTGCAGAACGTGTAATTGTAAGCCAGTTAGTACGTTCACCTGGTATATATTATGATATTACACATGATAAGATCGGTAAGAAATTATATTCATGTACAGTAATACCAAACAGAGGTGCATGGTTAGAGTACGAGACAGACTCTAATGATGTTTTCTCAGTGCGTGTGGACAGAACAAGAAAGGTACCTATCACAGTACTTATCCGTTCATTAGGAATCGGTACAAATGCCGAGATCATAGATTTGTTTGGCGAGGAGCCTAAGATTCTTGCAAGTATAGAAAAGGATCCATCTGATAACTATCAGGATGGTCTTCTTGAGTTATATAAGAAGATCAGACCGGGCGAGCCACTTGCAGTAGAAAGTGCAGAGAGCCTTATCAATGCAATGTTCTTTGATCCTAGAAGGTATGACCTTGCTAAGGTCGGACGTTACAAGTTTAATAAGAAACTTTCATTTAAGAGCAGACTTGCAGGACAGGTGCTTGCAGAGGACGCTATCGATCCTTCCACAGGTGAGATTATCGCTCCGGCAGGTGAGACTCTTACAAAGGAAGTTGCGGAGGAGATCCAGGATGCTGCTGTTCCATATGTTATGGTGCAGACAGAGGAGAGAAATGTTAAGGTTCTTTCAAATATGGCGGTAGACGCATCAAAGTATGTTGGATTTGATCCTAAGGAAATAGGAATTTCAGAGGATGTATATTATCCTGAGCTTGTAAAACTTCTTGAGGAGTATGATGACGAAGAAGAACTCAAGAAGGCAATGGAGAGAGATATTAACAATCTTGTTCCAAAGCATATTACAAAAGAAGACATTATTGCTTCTATAAACTATAACATTCACCTTGAATATGGTATCGGAACAAAGGATGATATCGATCACCTTGGAAACAGACGTATAAGAGCTGTTGGAGAGCTTCTCCAGAACCAGTACAGAATCGGTCTTTCAAGACTTGAGAGAGTGGTAAGAGAGAGAATGACAACTCAGGATATTGAGTCAATAACTCCACAGTCACTTATAAATATCAAGCCTGTAACAGCAGCTATCAAGGAGTTCTTTGGCAGTTCACAGCTGTCACAGTTCATGGACCAGAACAACCCGCTGTCAGAGCTTACACATAAGAGAAGACTTTCAGCCCTTGGTCCTGGCGGTCTTTCACGAGACAGAGCCGGATTCGAGGTTCGAGATGTTCACTATACACATTATGGTAGAATGTGTCCTATCGAGACACCTGAAGGTCCTAACATCGGACTTATTAACTCTCTTGCTACATATGCAAGGATTAATGAGTATGGTTTCGTAGAAGCTCCATACAGAAAGCTTGACAAGACAGATCCTTCAAATCCTGTCGTTACTGATGAGGTTATCTACCTTACAGCAGACGAGGAGGATAATTACAGAGTAGTACAGGCTAACGAACAGATAGATGAGGACGGACACTTTGTTAAAAACACAGTATCCGGTCGTTTCAGAGAGGATACAACTGAGTTCCCTAAGTCAAAGGTTGATCTTATGGATGTATCACCTAAGATGGTATTCTCAGTTGCTACATCAATGATCCCATTCCTTCAGAACGATGATGCTAACCGTGCCCTCATGGGTTCTAACATGCAGCGTCAGGCGGTTCCTCTTATGCTTACAGAGTCAGCAGTTGTAGGAACAGGAATGGAAGCAAAGGCTGCCGTAGACTCAGGTGTCTGTGTAGTGGCTAAGAGAGATGGTGTGGTTGAGTATTCAACAAGCACAGAGATATGTATTAAGGCAGACGATGGAAATAAGGATGTATACCATATAATCAAGTTCGCAAGAAGTAACCAGGGTAACTGTATGAACCAGAGACCTATCGTATTCAAGGGTGATCGTGTTAAGGCAGGTCAGGTTATTGCTGATGGACCTTCAACATCCGGTGGTGAGATCGCACTTGGTAAGAACCCACTTATCGGTTTCATGACATGGGAAGGATACAACTACGAGGATGCGGTTCTTCTCAGTGAGAGACTTGTAAGAGATGATGTATATACATCTATTCACATTGAAGAGTATGAGTGCGAAGCGAGAGACACGAAGCTTGGACAGGAAGAGATTACAAGAGATCTTGCAGGACTTTCCAATGATGCACTTAAGGATCTTGATGAGAATGGTATCATCAGAATAGGTGCTGAGGTCCGTGCCGGAGATATCCTTGTAGGTAAGGTTACTCCTAAGGGAGAGACAGAGCTTACAGCAGAGGAGAGACTTCTTCGTGCAATCTTCGGTGAAAAGGCAAGAGAAGTAAGAGATACATCACTTAAGGTTCCACACGGAGCTTTCGGTGTTGTTATGGATACAAAGATATTTACCAGGGAGAACGGAGACGAGCTTCCACCTGGAGTAAATAAGTCAGTACGAGTTTATATAGCACAGAAGAGAAAGATCCAGGTGGGAGATAAGATGGCCGGCCGACATGGTAACAAGGGTGTAATTTCCCGTGTGCTTCCTGTAGAAGATATGCCATTCCTTCCAAATGGACGTCCTCTTGATATCGTGCTTAACCCACTGGGCGTTCCTTCCCGAATGAACATCGGACAGGTTCTTGAGATCCATCTTGGACTTGCTTCCCAGGTTCTCGGATTTAAGGTATCAACTCCTGTATTTAACGGTGCAGACGAGTACGATATTATGGACACTCTTGAGATGGCAAATGATTATGCAAATTCAGAATGGGATGAGTTCCATGACAAGTATGTGGATAAGATCTCAGATGAGGTTATGAATTACCTCTGGGAGAACAGAGACCACAGAGAAGAGTGGAAGGGCGTTCCAATAGACAGAACCGGTAAGGTACAGCTTAGAGATGGTAGAACAGGTGAGGAATTTGACAGTCCTGTAACTATTGGTTACATGCATTACCTGAAGCTCCACCATCTGGTTGATGATAAGATCCATGCCCGTTCAACAGGTCCATACTCACTGGTAACACAGCAGCCACTTGGTGGTAAGGCTCAGTTCGGTGGACAGAGATTTGGTGAGATGGAGGTTTGGGCTCTTGAGGCGTATGGTGCTTCATACACACTTCAGGAGATCCTTACAGTTAAGTCTGATGATGTTATCGGACGTGTTAAGACCTACGAGGCTATCATCAAGGGTGAGAATATCCCTACACCTGGTATACCGGAGTCATTCAAGGTACTTCTTAAGGAGTTCCAGTCACTTGGTCTTGATGTAAGAGTGGTTAAGGAAGATATGACAGAGGTTGATCTCGGTGAGACAATAGAGAGCTATGATGAGAATGTTAAGAGAATGATCGATGTAGAGCGTTCTGACGTAGACGGTTCAGAGTTCGAGCAGGCAGGCTTCTCAGGAACAGATGAGAATGATGAACTTACATCTCTCACAGAAGATGAGTACACAGATGACAGCTACACAGATGAAACATTTGAAGATAGCTATGATGATGATAATTTTTAAAGAAGGGAGATCGTAAAAATGCCAGAGAATAATTATGATGCTGCTGAACAGGAACAGGCATTAAGCTTTGATGCAATTAGAATTGGACTTGCATCTCCTGACAAGATTAGAGAGTGGTCTCATGGTGAGGTAAAGAAGCCGGAGACTATTAACTACAGAACACTTAAGCCTGAGAAAGACGGTTTGTTCTGCGAGAGAATATTTGGACCAAGCAAGGACTGGGAATGTCATTGCGGTAAGTACAAGAAGATCAGATATAAAGGTATCATCTGTGACAGATGTGGCGTTGAGGTTACAAAGTCTAACGTGCGTAGAGAGCGTATGGGACATATTGAGCTTGCAGCCCCTGTATCACATATTTGGTATTTCAAGGGAATCCCTAGCAGAATGGGTCTTATTCTTGATATATCACCAAGGGTACTTGAGAAGGTCCTGTACTTCGCTTCATATATAGTACTTGATCCTGGAAATACAAGCCTTATGTACAAGCAGGTCTTAACTGAGCAGGAGTTCAGAAAGGCTGAGGAAGACTTCGGATATTCGGCATTCCGTGCAGGCATGGGTGCAGAATCTGTTAAGGAACTTCTCCAGAATGTAGACCTTGATAAGGAAAGCGAAGAGTTAAAGGCTGAGCTTGCTAACTCAAGCGGACAGAAGAGAGCAAGGATCATTAAGAGACTTGAGGCTGTAGAAGCCTTCAGAAATTCAGAGAACAGACCTGAATGGATGATAATGGATGTTATTCCTGTAATACCACCTGATATCAGACCTATGGTACAGCTTGATGGTGGAAGATTTGCTACATCAGATCTTAATGATCTCTACAGAAGAATTATAAACAGAAATAACAGACTTAAGAGATTACTTGAGCTTGGAGCACCTGACATCATCGTAAGAAATGAGAAGAGAATGCTTCAGGAAGCAGTAGATGCTCTTATAGATAACGGCAGAAGAGGCCGTGCAGTAACAGGTCCTGGTAACAGAGCTCTGAAGTCACTTTCAGATATGTTAAAGGGTAAGCAGGGACGTTTCCGTCAGAACCTTCTCGGTAAGCGAGTTGACTACTCAGGACGTTCGGTTATCGTCGTAGGACCGGAACTTAAGATCTATCAGTGTGGACTTCCTAAGGAGATGGCTATTGAGCTGTTCAAGCCATTTGTTATGAAGGAACTCACAGCCAGCGGTATTGCAAATAATATCAAGGCAGCAAAGAAGATGGTGGAGAAGCTTGAACCGGAAGTTTGGGATGTGCTTGAGGATGTTATCAAAGAGCATCCGGTTATGTTAAACCGTGCTCCTACACTCCACAGACTTGGTATACAGGCATTCGAGCCAATACTTGTAGAGGGTAAGGCTATTAAGCTTCATCCACTTGTATGTACAGCTTTCAATGCGGACTTCGATGGAGACCAGATGGCTGTCCACCTTCCGCTTACAGTTGAGGCACAGGCCGAGTGCAGATTCCTTCTGCTTTCACCTAACAACCTTCTTAAGCCTTCAGACGGTGCACCTGTAGCAGTTCCTTCACAGGATATGGTACTTGGTATGTACTATCTTACAATGGAGAAGGATGGCGAGATCGGAGAAGGTAAGTACTTTAAGTCAAAGAATGAAGCTATCCTTGCGTATGAGAACAAGGAGATCACACTTCACTCAAAGATACATGTAAGAAGAAGTGTTACAAGAGATAACGGAGAAGTTATAACAGGTGTTATTGATACAACACTTGGACGTCTTCTCTTCAATGAGATCATTCCACAGGATCTCGGCTATGTAGACAGAGAGAATCCTGAAAATGCATTAAAGCTTGAGATTGATTTCCATGTTGGTAAGAAGCAGCTTAAGCCAATACTTGATAAGTGTATCAACATACATGGTGCTACAAAGACCGCAGAGGTTCTTGACCATGTAAAGGCTATAGGTTACAAGTACTCAACAGTTGGAGCTATATCAGTTTCAATTTCAGATATGAAGGTGCCTGAGTCAAAGAAGCAGATTCTTTCAGAAGCTCAGGACAAGGTTGATGGAATTACAAAGAAGTACAGAAGGGGTCTTCTTACTGATGAAGAGAGATATCTGTCAGTAGTAGGTGTCTGGGAAGCAGCAGATAAGGAACTTACAAAGGCACTTCTTGGCGGCCTTGACAAGTACAACAATATATTCATGATGGCTGATTCCGGTGCCCGTGGTTCTAACCAGCAGATCAAGCAGCTTGCAGGTATGCGAGGACTTATGGCAGATACAACAGGACGTACTATCGAGCTTCCTATCAAGTCTAACTTCCGTGAAGGTCTTGACGTTCTGGAGTACTTTATTTCAGCTCATGGTGCTCGTAAGGGTCTGTCAGATACAGCTCTTCGTACAGCCGATTCAGGATACCTTACAAGAAGACTTGTAGATGTATCACAGGATCTTATAATCAGAGAGCCTGATTGTTGTGCAGGAAAAGATTTCATTCCTGGCATGGAAGTAGAAGCTTTCATGGAAGGAAAGGAAGTTATAGAGGACTTCAAGGAAAGAATCACAGGAAGATACCTTGCTGAGCCGGTTTATGACGCAGAGGGTAATCTCCTTGTTAAGCAGAATCACATGGTATATCCAAAGAGAGCTGAGCTTATTCTCAAGAAGGGTGTTGACAGGAATGGAGTTCCATTCCTTGACCCGGAGACAGGATCGGCAAGACGTGATGCAAAGCTTAAGATCAGAACTATCCTTACATGTAAATCACACATCGGTGTATGTGCTAAGTGTTATGGCGCTAACATGGCAACAGGTCAGCCTGTTCAGGTTGGTGAGGCTGCAGGTATCATTGCTGCCCAGTCAATCGGTGAGCCTGGTACACAGCTTACAATGAGAACCTTCCATACTGGTGGTGTTGCCGGTGATGATATTACACAGGGTCTTCCTAGAGTAGAGGAGTTATTCGAGGCAAGAAAGCCAAAGGGACTTGCAATCATCGCAGAGTTCGGCGGTAAGGTTCAGCTTCGTGATAACAAGAAGAAGAGAGAAGTAGTTATCACAAATGACGAAACAGGCGAGTCAAAGGCATACCTTATACCTTATGGTTCACGTATCAAGGTTATGGATGATCAGGTTCTTGAAGCCGGTGATGAGCTTACAGAGGGTTCAGTAAATCCACATGATATCCTTAAGATCAAGGGTGTTCGTGCAGTTCAGGATTACATGCTCCGTGAGGTTCAGAGAGTTTACAGACTTCAGGGTGTTGATATCAACGATAAGCATATCGAGATCATAGTAAGACAGATGCTTAAGAAGATAAGGATCGAAGACAACGGAGATTCCAATTATCTTCCTGGCACACTTGTTGATATTCTTGATTTTGAGGATACAAATGAGAGACTTGTAGCAGAGGGCAAGACTCCTGCAGAAGGAAGCCGGGTAATGCTTGGTATTACAAAGGCGTCACTTGCAACAGATTCGTTCATGTCAGCAGCTTCATTCCAGGAGACAACTAAGGTTCTTACTGACGCTGCTATCAAGAGCAAAGTTGATCCGCTTATCGGTCTCAAGGAGAACGTTATCATTGGTAAGCTGATTCCGGCAGGTACAGGTATGAAGAGATATCGTTCAGTAAAGCTTGATACAGAGATGGATGAGATTAATTTCCAGGATGACGACGAGATCAACTTTGATGATCTTGGCGAAATCGAGGATGTGAATGAAGAGACTCAGACAGAGGAAGCGGTTGATGAGGTGGCAGAGGCAGACACTGAAGCCGAGACAGATGCGGAAGCCGAGACTGTTGAGACAGGCGTTACTGAGTAAGTTTCATTTTAATAAAGACTTATATGTGTGACGGGTTTTGTGTCGGATTATGAAGAAAATGCACAAATATTTGACTGCAATTTCTGAAGATTTTAGTCATAAGACTACTTGACATACCATAAACGCAAATATATAATAGTAGGGCATGCGTAGAAATCGCATGTTCTACTATTTTTTTAATTTATATACAGGAGGTGAAAACATGCCTACATTTAACCAGTTAGTTAGAAAAGGAAGACAGACAGTTGAGAAGAAGTCAACTGCACCAGCTCTTCAGAGAAGTTTCAACTCTCTCAAGAAGAAGCCTATCGAGACAAGCTCACCACAGAAGAGAGGAGTTTGTACAGCAGTTAAGACAGCTACTCCTAAGAAGCCTAACTCAGCTCTTAGAAAGATTGCCAGAGTTCGTTTATCAAACGGTATCGAAGTAACAAGTTATATTCCAGGTGAAGGACATAACCTTCAGGAGCATAGCGTAGTTCTTATCCGTGGTGGTAGAGTAAAGGACTTACCTGGTACAAGATACCATATCATCAGAGGTACTCTTGATACAGCAGGTGTAGCAAAGAGACGTCAGGCTCGTTCTAAGTATGGTGCTAAGCGTCCAAAAGATGCTAAGAAGTAATTCATACTGAGAGTTAGAATTTTCAAAAAATCAGTGTGCTGGTAAAGGTTTTGTTTTTACTATTTAATTATAGAAGAATTAAGCAATAAACAGCACGAAACGCATATTTGCAGACAGGTTAGTATTTCCGTGGCGTGTTACATGGAGAGAAGGATATCTGCCCGTGAAATATGTGAGTACCTAAGAATTAATAAATATTAAGGAGGGAAGAACCGTGCCACGTAAAGGACATATCGCAAAGAGAGACGTATTAGCGGATCCAATTTACAATAACAAGGTGGTTACAAAGCTTATCAACAACATCATGTTAGATGGTAAGAAGGGTGTAGCCCAGAAGATTGTTTACGGTGCATTTGACCGTATTGCAAATGAGACTGGTAAGGATGCTTTAGAGGTTTTCGACGAGGCTATGAACAATATCATGCCATTACTCGAGGTTAAGGCAAGACGTATCGGTGGTGCAACATATCAGGTACCTATCGATGTAAGACCAGACAGAAGACAGGCTCTCGGACTTCGTTGGTTAACAACTTTCTCACGTGCCAGAAGTGAGAAGACAATGGAAGAGAGACTTGCTAAGGAGATTATGGATGCTGCAAACAACACAGGTGCATCTGTAAAGAGAAAAGAAGATATGCACAAGATGGCAGAGGCAAACAAGGCGTTTGCTCACTACAGATTCTAATCTGGGCTATCTGCAGAATAATAAAAGGAGGACAATCCGTTGGCTGGAAGAGAATATCCATTGGACAGAACAAGAAACATTGGTATTATGGCTCATATCGATGCTGGTAAGACTACTCTTACAGAGAGAATTCTTTACTATACCGGTGTTAACTATAAAATTGGTGATACTCATGATGGTACAGCAACTATGGACTGGATGGAGCAGGAGCAGGAGAGAGGTATCACAATCACTTCCGCTGCTACAACATGTCACTGGACATTAGAGGATCATCACAAACCAAAGGCTGGAGCTTTAGAGCACAGAATCAACATCATTGATACTCCGGGACACGTTGACTTCACTGTTGAGGTTGAGCGTTCACTCCGTGTACTTGATGGTGCTGTTGGTGTATTCGATGCTAAGGCTGGTGTAGAGCCACAGTCAGAGAATGTATGGCGTCAGGCTGACACATATAATGTTCCACGTATGGCATTCATCAACAAGATGGATAAAATGGGTGCTGATTTCTTCTATTCAGTACAGACAATTATCGATCGTCTTGGAAAGAATGCAATTCCAGTACAGATTCCTATCGGAAAAGAGTCAGACTTCATCGGTCTTATCGACTTATTTGAGATGGAAGCTTACTATTACAAAGATGACAAGGGCGAAGACATCGAGATTACAACAATCCCTGATGACTTAAAGGCTGATGCCGATAAGTGGCATGAGAACCTTGTTGAGAAGATCTGCGAGTTAGATGATGATTTAATGATGCAGTATCTTGAGGGTGAAGAGCCTTCAATAGAGGATATGAAGAAAGTTCTTCGTAGAGCTACTATTGCTTGTGAGGCAGTTCCGGTATTCCTTGGTTCAGCTTACAAGAATAAGGGCGTTCAGAAGATGCTTGATGGTGTAATCGAGTACATGCCAGCTCCTACAGATATTCCTGATATCACAGGAGTTGATCCTGAGGGAAATGCTGTTGTTCGTCATTCATCAGATGAGGAGCCATTCTCAGCGTTAGCATTCAAGATCATGACAGACCCATTCGTTGGTAAGTTAGCATTCTTCAGAGTTTACTCAGGTACATTGAATTCAGGTTCATATGTACTCAACGCTACAAAGGATAAGAAAGAGCGTGTAGGACGTATCGTACAGATGCATGCGAATGCTCGTAAGGAAATTGATAAGGTTTACGCCGGTGATATCGCTGCTGCTGTAGGTTTCAAGCTTACAACAACAGGTGATACAATCTGTGATGAGCAGCACCCGGTAATCCTCGAGTCAATGGAATTCCCAGAGCCAGTTATCGAGCTTGCTATCGAGCCTAAGACAAAGAATGATCAGGGTAAGATGGGCGAGGCTCTTGCAAAGCTTGCTGAGGAGGATCCTACATTCAGAGCACATACAGATAAAGAAACAGGACAGACAATCATCGCTGGTATGGGTGAGCTTCACCTTGAGGTTATTGTTGACCGTCTTCTTCGTGAGTTCAAGGTTGAGGCTAACGTAGGTGCACCTCAGGTTGCTTACAAAGAGACATTTACCAAGGCAGTTGACGTTGATAGCAAGTATGCTAAGCAGTCAGGTGGTCGTGGTCAGTATGGTCACTGTAAGGTTAAGTTCGAGCCTATGGATCCAAATGGTGAGGAGACATTCAAGTTCGAGTCAACAGTTGTTGGTGGTGCTATTCCTAAGGAATATATCCCAGCAGTTGGTGAAGGTATCGAGGAGGCTGCTAAGGCAGGTATCCTTGGTGGATATCCGGTACTTGGTGTACATGCAAATGTATACGATGGTTCATACCATGAAGTCGATTCATCAGAAATGGCATTCCACATTGCAGGTTCTATGGCATTCAAGGATGCTATGGCTAAGGCAAACCCAGTTCTTCTTGAGCCTATCATGAAGGTTGAAGTTACAATGCCTGAGGAGTACTTAGGTGATGTAATCGGAAGCTTAAATGCTAAGAGAGGACAGATCGATGGTATGGATGATATCGGCGGTGGTAAGATCGTCAGAGCATTCGTTCCACTTGCAGAGATGTTCGGTTACTCAACAGAGCTTCGTTCATCAACACAGGGTCGTGGTAACTACTCAATGTTCTTCGAGAGATACGCACAGTGTCCAAAGAGCGTTCAGGAGAAGGTTATCGCAGCTAAGGCTGGTAAGTAATCAGATGCAGCAAAAATGCCGTGAACAGATGACCGTGAGGTCATTTGCGATGGTGATAATATAAAAAAGTATAAATTATGCCTGGCATTTGTCTGAAAAATGGCAAATGCCGGTATAATTATCCCTATAACAACTAAAAAATAGTTGAAAATATATTATATTTTTAATATAATAATTTTTAGCCAGGTCACCCAAGCACAGGGTTTTGGGGACATAATTATAAGGAGGATTTTAAATCATGGCAAAGGAAAAGTTTAATAGAAGTAAGCCACATTGTAACATTGGTACAATCGGACACGTTGACCACGGTAAAACAACTTTAACAGCAGCTATTACAAAGGTTCTTTCAGAGAGAGTAGCTGGTAACGCAGCTGTTGATTTCGCAAACATTGATAAGGCTCCAGAAGAGAGAGAAAGAGGTATCACTATCTCTACAGCTCACGTTGAGTACGAGACAGAGAAGAGACATTACGCACACGTTGACTGTCCAGGACATGCTGACTACGTTAAGAACATGATCACTGGTGCAGCTCAGATGGATGGTGCTATCCTCGTTGTTGCAGCTACAGATGGTGTTATGGCTCAGACAAAGGAGCATATCCTTCTTTCACGTCAGGTTGGTGTTCCTTACATCGTTGTATTCATGAACAAGTGTGATATGGTTGATGATGAAGAACTTCTTGAGTTAGTTGAGATGGAGATCACAGAGCAGCTTGAAGAGTACGGATTCAAAGATTGCCCAATCGTTAAGGGTTCAGCTCTTAAGGCTCTTGAAGATCCAATGGGACCTTGGGGAGACAAGATCATGGAGCTTATGGACACAATTGATTCATACATTCCAGATCCACAGAGAGCTACAGATAAGCCATTCGTTATGCCTGTAGAAGATGTATTCACAATCACAGGTCGTGGTACAGTTGCTACTGGTAGAGTAGAGGCTGGTACACTTCACCTCAATGAGGAAGTTGAAATCGTTGGTATTAAGCCAGAGATCCAGAAGACAACAGTTACTGGTATCGAGATGTTCAGAAAGCTTCTTGATGAGGCTCAGGCTGGTGATAACATCGGTGCTCTTCTTCGTGGTATCAAGAGAGAGGACATCGTAAGAGGTCAGGTTCTTTGTAAGCCAGGTTCAATCACATGTCATACAAAGTTCACAGCTCAGGTTTACGTTCTTACAAAGGACGAGGGTGGTCGTCATACACCATTCTTCAACAACTACCGTCCACAGTTCTACTTCAGAACAACTGACGTAACAGGTGTTTGTAACCTTCCAGCTGGCACAGAGATGTGCATGCCTGGTGATAACGTAGAGATGACAATCGAGCTCATCCACCCAATCGCTATGAGCCAGGGTCTTACATTCGCTATCAGAGAGGGCGGACGTACAGTAGGTTCAGGTAGAGTTGCTTCTATCATTGAGTAATCTTTACTTGAGTGATAGTTCAATAATATAAGACTTTTCAAGGGTTTCGGAGATTTATCTCCGGAACCCTTTTTTAGGTTTAAATCTAAAATTGATAAATCCTAAATTCTGTATTATTATGTTGGTAGTATAGCTTAGACGTTAATTGGAGGGGGACATTATTCGCAGTATTATGGTTCACGTTAATGATAGGCAGGTGCGGAAATGGATAAAAACGAACAATGGTTGAAATGGGCTGTGGAGCTGCAGGCATTGGCACAGAGCGGTCTGTATTATGGAAAAGATAAATTTGATATTGAGAGATACCAGCGTATAAGGGATATTGCAGCGGAGATGATATCCTATAAGACGGAGATTTCTACCGAGAAGGTGAAGGAACTGTTCTGCGGTGATGTGGGTTATCAGACTCCGAAGATTGATACAAGAGCAGCGATATTCAAGGATGGCAAGATATTGTTAGTGCATGAGGCAAACGGAACCTGGTCTTTGCCGGGGGGCTGGTGTGATGTGGATATATCCGTAGAAGAAAATACAATAAAGGAAGTTAAGGAAGAGGCTGGGCTTGACGTGAAGGTTAAGCGAGTCATAGCGGTGCAGGATCGTGAAAAGCATAATCTTCCTGTATACGCATATAAGGTGTGCAAGATATTTATGGAGTGCGAAGTGCTTGGCGGTGAATTTGCAGAGAATACAGAAACAACAGGATCTGACTATTTCGGATTAGAGGAACTGCCGGAGCTTGCCACGGAAAAGAATAACAGAGAACAGATAGAGATGTGTTTTAAGGCTGCAAAGGCAGACGTGTGGGAAGCATTGTATGATTAATAAAAATTGTGCCCATGCGTTTAAAATGCATGAACGAGGTACAAAACAGGAACATTTTTAATGGGCTGATGTTCAAAAAGAAGAGAAGTAAGAAAGAGGAGAAAACATGAGCAAAAAATTACTATTGATAAATGATATTGCAGGATACGGAAAGGTGGCACTTTCGGCAATGATCCCGGTGCTGTCACATATGAAATATGAAACCTATAATCTGCCTACAGCAGTTGTCTCAAATACATTGGACTATGGCAAATTTGATATTCTTGATACCACAGAATACATGAAGAATACCCTTAAGGTATGGGGAGAACTGGGCTTTGATTTTGACGCAGTGTCCACAGGTTTCATTGTGTCAAAGGAGCAGACAGAGCTGGTGACAGAGTTCTGTCGGGAGAAAGCGAAAAACGGAGCAGTGATATTTACAGATCCCATAATGGGGGATGATGGCAGTCTGTATAACGGAATTACTGAGGCTACGGTTGCACTTATGAGAGAACTGATTGGTGTGGCGGACTACATAGTTCCTAACTACACAGAGGCAGTGTATTTGGCAGAAAAGGAATACCAACAGGACGGGGCAACAGAAGAAGCGTTCCACGAGATCATAGACATACTAAGAGGACTTGGAGCTAAATCTGTAGTTATTACAAGTGCGAAGATCAAGGGAAATGACAGGAAGTGCGTTATAGGCTATGATCACAAGGCGGAGGAGTACTTTAAGATAGAATTTGACGAGATACCGGTAAGATTTCCGGGAACAGGGGATATATTCTCAGCAGTATTTATGGGCAGGATCATGGATGGAGAAAGCTTATGCCATGCCACTGAGACAGCCATGAATGTGGTCAGGTATATGATAGAAAAGAATGCAGATAATGTAGATAAATACAAAGGTATTCCCATCGAAACCTGTCTGGAGGTTATAGGATAATGAAGAGACCAAAGATAAGGATAACATTGATAGATCAGAAGGGAACCATGGGCTGTCATAGAGGACATAAGATCGGTGATTCCTACGATTTTGATACTGAACGAGGGATGTTGTGTCCAATGGCAATGCATGTGGCATTTCCCTATGTGGATATATTAAGGTATGGCGGAGAGATACCCGGTCAGGAAAAGGGAACGGCGGTATTTTCGTGCCCTGATGTGGACACTTTAAATATATTTAAGATAGAAGTTGTTGAAGAGTGAGAATGTGAAATGAGCATGACTAACGGAGGTAGAGTATGTGTACAGCGGCAACCTATAAGACAAAAGATTTTTATATGGGACGGACTCTTGATTACGAGTTCTCATATGGTGAGGAGATAATTATCACACCGAGAAATTATCCTTTCAAATTCAGATATACAGGGGAGGATAGCAGCCATTATGCCATCATAGGAATGGCTCATGTGACAGATGACTATCCACTTTATTATGACGCGGTAAATGAAAAGGGTCTTGGAATGGCAGGCCTTAATTTCGTGGGAAATGCAGTCTATGGGGAGCCGGTGGACGGAAGCAAAAATGTTGCTCAGTTTGAATTTATCCCATGGATACTAAGCAAATGTGGAAACCTTGATGAGGCAAGAAAGGCACTTTCTACTTTAAATCTTGTGGGAACACCATACAGCGACAATTTCCCTGCAGCGAAGCTGCACTGGATCATAGCAGATAAAAGCGGAGCCATAACGGTAGAATCAGTGGCAGAGGGACTTAAGATATACGACAATCCGGTGGGGGTTCTTACCAACAATCCACCATTTGACCGGCAGATGTTCATGTTGAACAATTATATGCATCTGTCACCGAAGCAGCCGGAAAATATGTTCCCTGAGAATGTGGGACTTGAGACCTATAGCCGTGGCATGGGGGCACTGGGGCTTCCGGGAGATCTGTCATCAGCTTCAAGATTTGTGAGAACAGCATTTGTAAAGACAAATTCAATCTCAGGAGAAGGAGAGAATGACAGCGTTGGACAGTTCTTCCATATACTCGGCTCGGTGGATCAGCAGAGGGGCTGCTGTGAGGTGGCAGAGGGAAAATACGAGATCACCATATACACCTCATGCTGTAACGCAGATAAGGGGATTTACTATTACACCACTTATACAAATCATCAGATAACTGCGGTAGATATGCATAGGGAGAACCTGGACGGGACAAGCCTTGTGCGTTACAGAATGATCCAGGAGGAGAATATCCTAAGCCAGAATTAGGATGTGGGGATCGGAACATTCCTTATGATGAACGCAAAAATAGGGTGTGGTCACTCATAATAAAAGAATAAATGGAAAATATGCCAAATTTCGTTGACAACAGCATATGATAAGGAATAATATTGGTAGTACTGAATTGGTGCTACCAATATTTGCGTAATAAGCCTACATACAGAAATTATGCTTGCACGATAACATTTGATGACCGCCAATCAGCAGATAAAACTTGCGGGGCATGTTTTTATCGCTGTTATAAGGCGAATTTTTTGCAGGCTCAAAAGAGGAGAGAAAGAAAATATGAAATACGTAAGACAATTTTTACTGATCCTGGCGATTTCCTTTATTGGGGAATTGCTTAAATATGTACTGCCGTTACCTATACCTGCCAGTATATATGGCATGGCTATTTTATTTGCAGGGTTGATGACAGGGCTTATAAAGCTTGAGGCAGTGAAGGATACAGGCAAATTCCTTATAGAGATCATGCCGCTCATGTTTATTCCGGCAGGAGTCGGACTTATGGTGAGCTGGGGCCGGCTTAAGCCGGTGCTTGTTCCAGTGTGCGTTGTTACGGTGGTGACCATAATTACAGTAATGGCAGTGACAGGAAGAGTATCCCAGTTTGTAATAAGAAGAGACAGAAAAAGAAGAATAGCAGGAGCGGATAAGACTTCAGAAGACTTAGATGAGGCGTCAGACGAAGAGATAGGAGACATTTTGGAAGATTTGGAAGATTTGGATGATTTGGAAGACTTGGAAGGTTTAGAAAATGTCTCAGAAAATAATATGAAGGAGGGAAAATAAATGCATGAATTTTTTGAAACATCCATGTTTGCAGGGGTAACCTTAAGCCTGTTGGCATATCTGGCCGGTTCTTTATTAAAGAAAAAGTTTAAGCTTGGAATATTTAACCCTCTTTTGATTTCGATAGTATTAACGATCATCGTGCTTGTGGTAAGCAAGGTGGATTATAATACATACAATGAGGGAGCGAAGTATTTGAGCTGGCTTCTTACTCCGTCAACAGTGTGTCTTGCAATTCCCCTTTATGAACAGTGGGAGTTACTTAAGAAGAATTTCAAGGCAGTGGTGCTTGGACTGGTTGCGGGTACCATCACGAGTCTTGGAACAGTGCTGGTGCTGTCGGCGATAATGGGATTAACCCATGAGGAGTATGTGACCTTACTTCCAAAATCCATAACAACAGCTATTGGAATGGCTGTGTCCGAGGAACTTGGAGGTTATGTGACCATAACAGTTGCAGTTATTATAGTCACAGGTGTTCTTGGAAATATAATGGGCGAGCTGATATGTAAGATATTTGCCATAAGGGAGCCGATATCAAAGGGACTGGCATTTGGCTCAGCGTCCCATGCTATTGGAACTGCCAAGGCAATAGAGATCGGAGAGATAGAGGGCGCCATGAGCAGCCTTGCCATAGCTGTGTCGGGTATACTTACGGTGGTGTTGGCCACATTATTTGCAAATTTTTATTAAGACATGTCACACCAATTATTAGAAATTGTCGAATGACATATTTAGAATGACGTTAGAAAAAGCCGTTTGGTATTAACGATGGGTGATACCAGACAGGCAAACTTTAAATGGACTGATGTAAAGATTGTGTCAAGTTTTATATGAAAACTTGACATGCAGCGTCAGCCCTTTGCCGAAGGCAAATTTTAAATGGGCTGATGTTCAAAAAAAGGAAGTTGAAAATGGGAGAAGAAAAAAAGCTTACAGGGGTAAATCAGGAATACGAAAAGGTAATACAATATATATACGGACGTATGCAGGATGGTAGTCTCATGATTGGAAGCAAGCTTCCTACGGAGCGGGCTATTGCAGAGGAACTTGACATTGGACGTAATTCCATAAGAGAGGCATTGTCTACATTAAGTGGTATGGGGATCATAAGACGTGTCCAGGGGTCGGGCAATTATATTTCCGGTGATGTGGGATCTGCTATACAGCAGATAATTCAGATGATGTTGGCACTTGGCAGTATAACAAAGAAGGATATATGCGAGTTTCGTCGTGTAATTGACAAATCAATATGCAGTATATTGCTTAACAAGGGACTTTCAGAGGATTACAGGGATACCATTGAAAGGATACTGGCCAATATGAAGGTGGAGCAGGAGCTTCCTGTGGAGCCGGATAAGAGTTTTCATGAAATACTTGTGAGGGCAACGGAGAATAATATATTTATCACTATTATGCAGTCCTTGACGAAGATCTACAGAGAGTGGATAGACAGAGCCTTGGTGAAGACAGACGCAGGGCAGAAGGATATGCTGTATGAAGTGCATTTTAACATGTATAAGGGACTGGTGGATAAGAACAAGGATCAGGTAATGAATGCCATAGACAGGCACTATGATTTTATAGACGGGCTTGTGGAGGATAACTAAAAATTTAAACATGTTGATGTTCATGACCTGTGTCAAGTTTTATAAAAACTTGATATGTGGTGTCAGGTTAAATTATCAATGTTTAAGAAAGCAGGTGGGAAAATGATCATTACAATTGGAAGACAATGCGGATGTTCGGGTGACGAGGTTGGAAGAAAGCTGTCAAAGCTGCTTAACATACCTTTTTATACCAAGAAGGATCTTATAGGATTGGCAAAGGAAAAAAAGATATACGAGAAGTATCCATTTTATTTTGGTGAGGAGCCGGTTAACGCCATGGTAAGCTCTGTGGCAGATGATTTCTGTGCATCAAAGGCTTATGATATTCCCCATAAGGCGCTTAAGGTTCTGCTTGGGGACAGGGACGCTATAGTAATTGGAAGGGCATCAAATTATGCCTATAGGAATGAGCCCGGTACAGCAAGGATATTTCTCTGTGGAGACAGGGCAGAAAGAGTGAAAAATATTGCAAATAAGCATGGTGTCTCAGAGCGGAAGGCAAGGCTTATGGTAGATAAGACAGATGAGAAGAGACGTGGATATCATAAGTATTATACCGGTGAAGAGTGGGGAAGCGCCGGGAACTACGACCTCTGCATAGATGCAGTGAAGCTTGGAGTTGACAAGACTGCCAGACTGATCGCCGACTACACTAAGATAATGTAATTTATTTGTAAAAAGATAAGATAACTACTGATATTCTCTGAAAAAAGTGTTAGCATATGGGTAGTGTTATATTATGAAAGATGTGACGACAATAAATGCATGTGCAAAAATTGTGCTGTACTGTATTGAAGATGTTAAGAATGCCAATGCGTAATACTTGGAGGGAATATGAGAAAGAACAGGATTCTCATTGTAGAGGATGATGAAGCCATAGCCAGAATGATAGCGATGAACCTTAAGGTGGCCGGCTATGATACAAGGATTTTTTTAGATGGGCTGGAGGCATACGAAGCTCTTCCGGAGGACAATAATTACGATCTGGCACTGCTTGATGTAATGGTTCCGGGAATGAATGGATTTGAGCTTATGCCGGAGGTGGCTAAGTATGATATACCGGTTATATATGTAAGTGCCAGAGACGATCTTAATTCTAAGCTCACGGGACTTACAGGGGGTGCGGAGGATTATATAACCAAGCCCTTTGAAATCCTTGAGCTTCTTGTAAGGGTAGAGAAGGTCCTGGTAAGGAACCACAAGATAGACAGCACCATAGAGGTGGCAGGGCTGGTGATAAATGCTGACGAGCACACGGTTAAGAAAAACGGCAGGGAGATATCCCTGAAGCCTATGGAATTTGAACTGCTGTTGGTGCTTGTCAAGAACAAGAATATTGCCATATCAAGAGAGAAGCTTTTGTCTATGGTATGGGGAATTGATTTCGCCGGTGAGACAAGAACTGTGGATGTGCATATCGGACAACTGAGGAAGAAGCTTGACCTGTATGACAACATAAAGACCGTATCCAAGCTTGGATACAGATTTGAAGATAATTAGCAGGACATGAGGTAGGCTGTGTTAAAGAAACGAATAATATTGATAAATGTCATATCCATGCTTATTGCTTTTGTTCTGTGTGATATGGTCACGATCCTTCTTGTGTACAGAAACAATGTTGCTGATGTAAGTGAGAGGTATCAGAGGGATCTTGACGAGACCGCCACGGGTCTGGGCAGCAAATATGCAGCAAATGGTGATCTGGAGACTCTGAAATTCTATCTGAAGAGGCAGGAGGATTACTATCTTGTCTGCTATAAGACCAGTGGAACAGATGAGGACTATGGAGAAAAGGTCTATAACCACACCTTATACGGATATGATTTTTATGGCTCTGTAAATTATAAAAAGAATAATGTGTATCTCAGATTTGGCGATAAGGTGTATGCACCTATAACTGCAAAGTATATGGATCTGAGGTTTTATTATCTTTGCGATGTGACGACAGCTTTTAATAAGACCTGGAGAACGGCATTGGTGATAGTTGGCGTTACTGTTACAGTATTTGCAATAATGCTGTTCATCCTAATAAGACTTACGAAAAGAATACTTGACCCTGTTGCCAGTTTAAAGGAAAGAGCCATAAAGCTGTCTGAGGGAATATATGATACGGGTATAGAGATAACCTCAAAGGATGAGATCGGAGATCTGTCCAGAACTTTTGACACCATGGCAGAAAAGATAAAGCTTCGTGAGGAGGAGCTGTCGGAGTCCGAGCGCAGAAAAACCCTTCTGATGGCGAATCTCTCCCATGAGCTTAGGACACCTATGACATCCATGTCAGGGTATGCAGAGCTTCTGCTTAATGCCAAGCTTTCTGAGGAGGACAGGGAGACTGCCCTCATGTATATGCAGTCGGAGTGTGGAAGATTAAGCAGGTTATCCGGCAAGATGATGAAGCTGTTGTCTCTTGATCAGGATCAGGAGCTGGTGCGAAAGAAGGTGTCTGCGTCAAAGCTTTTTGCAAATGTATGCAGAATCTGTGGTGGTGTTGCTGATGATAGGAATATCCGGCTCATATGCAGTGAAAATGGTGAGGATTTCACGGTTGACGAGGATCTCATGACGGAGGTGCTTGTTAATCTTGTGGACAATGCCATAAAGGCCAGCCCTGAAGGTGCGGAGATAACTATCACAGCCAGAGATAAAAGCATAAGCGTGACAGATAAGGGCAGAGGAATACCCGGGGATGAGATCCACAAGATACTTGAACCATTTTATATGGTGGACAAATCAAGAAGCAGAAAAAGCGGAGGCGCAGGACTGGGGCTTGCGATAGTTAAGCTTATCCTGGACAAACACAATGCCACTCTTGAAATAAACAGTACTCTGGGACAGGGTACATCCATGAATTTACATTTTGTTTAAATTTTGATGAATACTTGATGAAAGACCACATGCTAGAATAAACCTAGCATGTGGTCTTTGTGTTTGCACAGATTTCTATGTGACATTAATTGCATGTCAAGTAGCTGTCAGCCCACTGGATTTTATAAATGGGCTGGTGTTTAGTAGATTGTGTCAAGTTTTCTATGAAAACTTGACATGTAGCGTCAGCCCTCGCCGCAGGCGATTTATTATGAGCTGATGTTCAATATGAAAAGAGGAAAATATGAAAAAGACGAAGATGTTATATATACTTGCAGCGGCATCCCTCGTGCTTGCCGGCTGTAATAAGAAGCCGGACAGTCCTGTGGCCGGAAATATGGATAATCTGGTAAATGAAGTGGTGGAGACCAGTACAGACAGCAGTTCTGAGACCAGTACCGAGACTGCCGGTGAGACAGTAGATGAGGCTGTTGGTGGCAATGCTGAGTATGTAAGAACCATAAAAGATGATAAGAATAAGGTGAATGTTGAAGTGCGTGCACAGGTGGAGATTCCTGAAGCGGATAAGCTGTCGGTGGTGAGGGTCAGCCAGAAGGAGTTTGATGATGATTTCCTAAATAGATTTCTTGATATCTGCGAGCCGGACACGGTATTCACAACAGATATGATATATACAAAGGAATACTGTGAGACGAAGCTGGCAGCGATAGATGACGAGCTTAAGGCGGCACAGGAAGAGGCTGACGAGGAGGAGCGCAGCAAGGGAGAAGCATCAATAGAAATACGTGATAAGCTGTATTCACTGAATGAAGACCTTAAGACCTGGCAGAGGAATTATGATAGGGCAGCAGATGATATAAACAGGGAGGCTGTATTAAAGTATGCAGTAACACCGAAGCTTGTCAATGTGGCTGATGAGCTTGGCAATGATCCGGAAAATAGCTTTTATGAGTGGGAATATAGTCTTGGAACAAAGGAGGTGTTCACCGGTACGAACTGTGGTGTGGATGGCAGGTATGTTACAGTGTACATGCAGAACAGTGAGGACAATGGAAACATGTTTAAATACAGAGTGGCAGGAACCTGGGATATATATGTTAAGACAGTTCTAGGAAATACCTGTGGAATACAGAGGAAGGAGAAGGCAGATCTGAAGGATCTTCGCCCAGGAGCTGAGAACTATCCGGAGCTTCCTAATGAGGCAGATGCCACCTTGTCTGCCGATGAGGCAAAGGCGGAAGCCCAGGAACTGCTGGATAAGCTGGAGCTTACGGATTATGCGTGCAAGAGCGCAGAGCTGTGCTATGAAATCCCGGATTTCAGAGATTGTAATAATAAAGGTGACGGATACAGAATGGTATATGTCATGAAGTACGTCAGAGCCTTTGACGGCGTGTTCGTAGATAATGAGGGTGGTTATATGTTTCTGGATAATGATGATGAGCAAAAAATCTGGGAAGGAGAGCGGATAAATGTATATGTAAATGATGATGGCATAGTGGGTTTTGATTATATAGCACCTCTGGAACTGGGGGAAACGGTGAAGGATGACTGCAGCTTGAAAAGCTTTGACGAGATAAAGACGGTATTTGAAGATGGCATAACCACACTATATAACTCAGGCATGGAGAAATTATTGGATATGGACGGGAAGGAAGTGGAGTACACAGATATGGGTGACAAAGAGGATGTGAAGTATACAGATATCAAAGTGAACAAGATTATACTTCGTTATACACGATTAAGTGAGAGAAGTGATTTTCATACAGGACTTATGGTTCCGGTGTGGGATTTCATAGGTGACATAGACTATGGTGATACCTCAGGTCTTTCCGGACAGGAAAAGGACAAGGTGGTGTTTACAATAAATGCAGTAGATGGATCTATCGTGGACAGGGCGGCAGGATATTAAATTATCTGTATAAGACTGAAATCTGTTAGACGGGCATACAGAACCATCTGAAAGGAGATTAATATGAGAAAGATAAAAACATTATTTGTATTAACTGTGGCGGCTGTGATGCTTGCAGGATGTCAGAAGAGTCCGGAGACTCCTATAGTTCAGAATAAGGATCTGGATAATATGGTCAGTGAAGCAAGCGGAGATGGAACAGACAGCAAAAAAGCAGATGCTGTGATACAGGAAACAGCTGAGAATTACGAATCCTATGTTAAGGATATTTCAGATGAAACCTTTAAGGTAAATGTAAAGGTAAATGCCCAGGTTGAAGTCCCTAAGGTAGACAAGCTGTCGGTAGTGAGAGTGAAGCAGAAAGAATTAGACGATGAATTTCTGGCGAAGTTTCTCAGCGTATGTGAGCCGGATACTGTGTTCACTTCAGACAGAATATACAACAGATCAGAGTGTGAGGATAATATATCACAGATAAGGAGCCAGATAAATGATGTTGAAAATGGAAATACTGACATTTCTGATGAGGAGAAACAAACAGTGATAGAGGATCTCCAGAAAAACATTGATTCATGGCAGAGTATCTATGAAAATGCTCCGGAAGAAGTGACTGCAGAAGATGTTGAAGCAAAAAAGGAAGATACAAAGCTGGTCAGCGTGGCAGATAAGCTGTCCGATAATCCTGATGATGATTTCTATCAGTGGGAATCGGAGCTTGGTACAAGCAGACTTTTCTATGGAAGCAACAGTGGAGTAGGTGGAAGATATGTATCAGTATATCTTCAGAATAATGCTGATTATGGCAATCTGTTCAGGTACAGGGTGAGCAATACAGATGAAATATATGTGAAATCTGTTGTGGCAAGCGGACTTGAGGGACACGGAAAGACAAAGCAGGAGCTTGACAGTTATATGGATGGGGCCTCTGGGTTCTCTGAGCTCACGGGGGAAGCTGATGCCACCATATCTCTGGAGGATGCCAAGAGCAAGGCACAGGAGCTTATAGATGAACTGGGGCTTACTGATTTTGCATGCAGCGATGCAGATCTGTATTATGAAGTCCCTGAGTTCAGAGATACGGCAGCCACCCAGGGATATCGTAAGGTTTATGTTATTCAGTATCTCAGACAGTTTGATGGTGTGTTTGTAGATAATAACAGCGGGGATATGATGGTTGATGACTGGTCGGGTGATGACTACGTGAAGAAGGTGTGGTCTGGTGAGAATGTAAGGGTATATGTAAATGACGATGGAATAGTGGGATTTGACTATGAAATACCTCTTGAACTTATGGAAACCGTGGTTGAGGACAGCAGCATAAAGAGTTTTGATGATATAAAGAAGACCTTTGAAAGCATGATCGTTGCAAATTATGCATCAGATACCAGCAGTGATGATGATACTAATCTGAGTACGAATGTAACTGTAGATAAGGTGGTGCTCCGATACACAAGAGTCAGTGAACAGGACAGCTTTTCTACCGGACTTATGGTTCCGGTATGGGATTTTATCGGCAGTGTAAGCTATGAGGGAGATGCATCAAAGCTGGAGGCAGAAAAAAATTCAGTAGTCCTTACCATCAATGCCATAGACGGCACCATCATAGACCGTACTGTGGGATATTAAATTTGCAGATTGAATTTACGGATAATATTAGTGATACAGATACATGGGTTATGAAGAAGATATTTTATACAGCAAAGGCAAATTTTGGCGGCTGCTTTTTAAGGGGAAGGGCGAAGCACATGGGGAAAAGAATAAATAAGGTACTGGTAGCGATTATTGTGACTGCGATATTGGCAGGATGCCAGAAAAATCCGGATACACCAATAGTACAGAACAAAGATCTGGAAAATATGATAAGTAAAGCTGAGGAAACAGGTGAAGACAGTAGTAAGGCAGATGTAATAATACAGGATACTACACAGAAATATGAAAACTATATTACAACTATTACAGATGACAGTTTTAAGATAAATGTAAATGTTAATGCCAGGGTTGAGGTTCCGGACGTAGATAAGCTGTCAGTAGTAAGGGTAAGGCAGAAAACTTTGGGGGATGATTTCCTGAGCAGATTTTTAAATATCTGTGAACCAGATACTAAATTTGCTGCTGATACTATATATACGAAGGCTGATTACGAGAGATTGATCAGTGTAAAGAAGGAAGAAGTCGATTACCTGGAAGACAAGAAACAAAATGGTGGGGCAGAAACTGATGATATTGACAGCCGTATTGAACAGGCAAATGCTGATCTGAATTCTCTTAAGGAAGGATATGAAACAGCACCAGAGACAATAACAGCTGAAATTCTTGAGCCACATGTGGTCGAACTCAAAATGGTAGATGTGTCTGAAGAACTGGAAAATAATCCTGATGACAAATTTTATACATGGGAAAATGATCTGGGTACGACAAAGCTGTTCAGAGGGACTAACAGTGGCGTTGGTGGAAGATATGTAACAGTGTATATTCAGGAGAATGAGGAACGTGGTAATCTGTTCAGATATATGGTCAGCAATACAGGAGAAATACGGGTTAATTCGGTGATTGGTGATGTGTATGACGATTATAGCGTGACTGAGTCTTTGGCAGAGATGAAACAATATTTGGGCTTGGATGAAATCAAGGAACTGCCTAGGGAAGCTGGGGCAAATATCTCCGTTGATGAAGCAAAAAATATGGCGCAGGAGTTGATGGATAAGATGGAGATTGCTGATTTTTCCTGTGACAGTGCGAAGCTATGCTATAACAGACCAGAGGGACTTGATGGATACAGAATGGTATATGTGTTGGAGTATAACCGACAGTTTGATGGTGTTATGGTTGACAATAGCGGAGGCTATATGGAGAGCGATGGCTGGACAGGGGGAGAGTATAATCTTAAAACCTGGTCAGAGGAAAAAATAAGAGTTTATGTAAATGATGATGGGGTTGTGGGTTTTGAATATGAGTCGCCATTGGAACTGACAGATACAGTTGTCGAGGACAGCAGCATAAAGAGCTTTGATGAGATCAAAGGTATTTTTGAGAAGATGATAACTGTAAGCTGTGCACAGAATAATAATCCTATAGATGGAAATTCTCCTAAGGATGGGACATATACAAACTATAACATAAATAGGGTTGTTTTAAGGTATACAAGAGTCAGTGAACAGGACAGCTTTTCTACCGGACTTATGGTTCCGGTATGGGATTTCATAGGAGATGTAGAATATGGAGATTATTCATATAAGGTTGATCCTGAGAAAGATAAAGTAGTCCTCACCATCAATGCCATAGACGGCACCATCATAGACCGTACAGTGGGATATTAAATTTGCAGATTAAATTTACGGATTAAATTTACTGATAATATTAGTGATACAGATACATGGGTTATGAAGAAGATATTTTATACAGCAAAGGCAAATTACAAAAGGTGGGTATACAGCCCACAGATATATCTGGCATTTATGATAGGTTTTATATTCTGCTTTCTTTTGTCGGACAAGGTGGTGCAGTTTTCGAAGGAGCATGACACAGTGCTTCAGATGAATGAAGCATTTATCTGGACCTTTGGCGATGCCAAGTCCGTAATGGTGGTATCACTTATGCTGCTGTTGATATTTGCAGATATGCCCCATCTGGGAAATGACGTGCCATTCTTCCTGGTGAGGATAGACAGAAGGACATATATTCTGGGGCAGATATTTTACATGGTTTCAGCGACAGGTATATACACATTGTTCATAATGGTGTCCACCATGGTGCTTTCCATGTCCAGATCATATACGGCAAATATGTGGAGTGACACGGCTGCAATCCTTGGTTACTCAGATATAGGGCAGAAGATAGCTGTTCCTACATTTGTGAAGGTGCTTGAAAGATCATATCCATATCAGGTATCCCTTAATATATTTGCACTGCTTCTTGGTTACACCATGCTGTTATCCTCCATAATACTGTTCCTTAACCTGGTGAAGGATAACCTGGGAATGGTAGGGGGGATCATATACTGCCTGTTCGGATATCTTCTCACTCCGGACATAGTACAGGCATGGTTTAAGCTGTCGGATGAGCAGAGCCGGATCGCAAATATAATATTTGGCTGGATGTCACCTCTTAACCAGGCAACTTATTATATGCATAATTTCGGGTATGATAATCTGCCGAGACTTGGATTTTCATATGGATTTTTTGCAGTGACGAGCACCCTGTTTTTCGTGCTGTCAGCAATAAAGATAAAGAGATATACCTTTAATTTCACAGGTACATGGAAGTAGGAATATGAACAGTTTTATTATTGATATACGCAGGGCTGTGGGATCCATTGGATTTGCAGCGGTGGTCATAGTGGAATTTCTTATCTGTGTGTATTCCGGATACGGAACGGAGACATTTTACATGAGTGTCCCTGTGGCGGCGGCGATACCCTACAGTACAGCCTGGATCGTAGATTATCAGAGCGGATTTATAAAACAATATATCGGCAGGACCACAAAAATGGCATACATAACTGGCAAGTTCCTTGCCTGCGGAGTAAGTGGCGGCGGTGCCATCCTTATGGGGGCATGGCTCAGCAGCTTCTTTATAAAGGAAAGCAAGCAGGTAGAGTATCAATACTTGCCTATATTCGCAGCAGGATTTGTATTTGCAGTGCTGGCACAGCTTATAGCCACTGTATCCATGAGCAGGTACATCGCATACGGCGGAGGCTTTGTGATCTGCTATGCACTGGTCATTGTGTATGAGCGGTACGCCAGGAACCTGTATATGCTGTGCCCCTACGAATGGTCCAACCCCCAGAAGGAGTGGATGTTCGGGGAGACAGGGCTTGTAATGTTCCTTATAGGAATCTCGCTTGTGTTGCTTGAAGGATTTGCATTGGCAGTAGGGAGGAAGTTAAATGACATCTGATGATAACAAAAAAGAAGGGATAGTAGTGGAACATCTCTTTAAATCCTTTGGCAGGGACAGGGTGTTAAATGACGTGAACATAAATATTCCCCCGGGCTCCATACATGGGGTTGTGGGAAATAACGGAAGCGGCAAGACCGTGCTGATGAAATGTATATGCGGCTTCATGAGGCAGGATAAGGGAAAGGTATATGTGAATGGTGCTGAGATAGGAAAGGACGAGGATTTTCCGGAAAGCCTCGGCATGATAATTGAGACACCGGGCTTTCTGCCAAATGTAAGCGGTTATAAAAATCTCAAGATACTGGCAGACCTGAGATCCAGGGTAGGGCGTCAGGAGATAAGGGCATCCATCGCTAAGGTGGGACTTGATCCGGACATGAGAAAGCCCGTATCCAAATATTCTCTTGGTATGAGACAGAGACTTGGGATTGCCCAGGCAATCATGGAGAATCCGGATGTACTGATACTTGACGAGCCCTTTAACGGACTTGACAAGAATACAGTACTTAAGATGAGAAAGCTGATCCTTGATCTGAGAGATCAGGGAAAGGCAATACTTCTTGCCAGCCATAATGCAGTGGATATAGAAGAGCTGTGTGACAGGGTGTATGAGATGGAGATCGGGGTGCCTCCGGTATCTGTACCCGGAAAGAACAAAGCCGTACCATGCAGTGAAATGCATATTTTTCGATAAAAGGAAGAGATGGATATGAATAAGAATAAAAGAAAATACCTGATTTTATTATGCAGCATAATATGTATGCTTGTGGTAAATTCCCGCGGATTGTATGTACATGCCATAGGACTTGGTGCTCCATTAAATGAGACCGACAGCGAGGGAGACCAGATATCTCCGGATAATAACAAGGATAAGGCAGATACCACAGAGCCAACCACCGAACAGGCTAAGGAGCCGGACAAGGAACCTTCCACGGAGCCGGTAAAGGATCCGGAGTCTGTATCCGCAGTCGAGTTCAATATCGACAATGAAAATCTGTATCCCGGAATGAGCAAGACCTATTCGGAGGGCTATATGCCGGAATGTTCAGAGGGAAAGGCAAGTATTGTTATACCGGTTACAGCCACAGGAGACATAAAGGATAATAAGATAAGCACAGCGGTACAGCTTGGAGATACTGCCGGTTCCCCATTTGTCTATAAGAACTACAGAAAGGATGTAACCTTAAAGGACTGGAATATAAATAATTCCAACAAAAAGAACAAAGCATATCTGGTGCAGTATGATCTCAGTCTGAACAATGACAGGATAAACGGAACCTATCCGGTGGATGTGAAGGTGGCAGGATATGACAGCAAGGGCAATAAGGTTGAGGACACATACACACTTTATGTGGTAATAACAGACGGTAAGGAGCCTGACACAGGAAGCAGTGATGATGTGCCTGCAGACGAGCCTACTACAGAGATAACATTTGCCCCTAAGGTGCTGGTCAAGGAATATAAGACTGAGTCCACCGGGGAGAATAAGCTAAAGGTAAACATCACCATATACAACTCCAGCAAATCTGAAAATGTCAGAAATCTTACGGTTTCGGTAAGCGATACTGTTGAAGGATTGCAGCTTGAGAGCCCTTCTGATACGGTGTTCGTGGACAAGTTAAATGTTGGGGATACCTATGTTGTAACATATGAATATTCCTACAGTAAGAAGCTTGCCAGCGGCCAGTACAATCTGGCCCTTGCCATGGACTACGCTGATGACAAGGGCACTGCCTTCACCAGTGCAGGAAATGCCAAGATCAGTATAGAACAGCCCCTTGATGTAACATTTGACCCGGTTAATTTCCCGGCAGAGGTTGAGGTCGGGGATAAGGTTACCGTAAATCTCAATGCCATAAATCTGGGGAATACGCCTGTATACAACGTGAGGGCAATACTTGAAGCTGACGGTGTTGAACCGGCAGGAACCCTCTTTATAGGTGCCATTGAAGCCGGTGCCGTGGGAAATGGCAGTGTTGATGTGAGTATAGGAGGCCTTTCCACCGGCAATCTGTACGGTTACACCTCAGGCACCATAACCTGCTGTTATGAGGACACCAACGGAACAGAGTATACTTACGAAATGGAATTTGAGACAAATATAATGTCACCATTTACCCAGACAACGACAACCGCAGAAAAGCCTGCGGACACATCCCAGTGGTGGATCATAATGGTGATCATAATAGGCATATTCCTTGTATTGGGAGGCATTATCATCGGGAAATGCGTCATAAACAAAAAGGTTGCCGAGATAGAAAACAGAGAAGACAGCTATGAGAAGATATCTGAAGAAAATAAAACAGAATGATAGTGAGAAGATAAGGCTGATACTGATAGTTGTGATCGTTGTCTGTGCTGTAAGGATATGCATGTATGGGGGGAGTCTGGTGAAGATCCTGTCCCATAGCATGGAGTGTGTGGTGAGCGGTGATACCTCAAGAAACGGACTACAGAAGCTTTCGGAGCTTTCTGAGGTCACATGCTTTACCCTTTATAAGGAAGACCGGCTCTCAGTGACCGTAAGGCAGCATGATTTCAGCTTTCCTGTGAAGTATGTGTCAAGGGAATATATGAGAGACAGGTACAATATCAGTAACGGCAGTGCAATGACCGTGTACTATGCCAATGACAAGGCGGTGAAGGAGCTGGCGGAGTATTGCAGCATAGAGAATGGGCAGGTACGTATCACAACGAATAGCGACATAAAGATATTCGCCGAGTCATCCCTTCCTGATGAAGAGGCAGCCCTTTATGCGGTGTACGATTTCAGCGATGAAAGTACAGGTGATAAAAGTACCGGAAGTAGCAAATCTGCCGGTACATCAGATGACAATGCCGGCATGATGGATACGGGTGTTGACAGTTACAATATTCTTATTTACATAGATAAGCAGAATATCGACGGCAAGACAATGGACAGGATTTCGGCAGCAGGGTATGTGCCTGTGGACCGGACCGCCATTGACAGGGCAGTAGATAAAGAGAGGCTTATCATAATAAGAATAGAATACTTATTTCTTATTATCCTTGCTTCGGCAGCCGGCTGTATGTTCCGGAGATAGAATCTCTATGGATATGACTGTGAGCACTTTTTCCCTTACAGTGAAACGGAAGTTATACCCTGCAAATGCAACTCCGTACACCCTGTCCGGATCGTTCTGATATCCCGGTCTCGGGTCTCCTGCCAGAAGTGCTGTCAGGGCAGACTTTTTGTCAGCTCCCAGATGGGAAAGGATTTTTTGAAGCGATGGTTCATCTGCAAATATTACCTCAAGGGGAGTCTGGTCTATACTCTCCGTGAAGCCTCCTGTTGCGTCAGGGTGGCAGTCGCTGTAAGGGATGTAGGGCTTGATATCCAATATTGGAGTGCCATCCAACATATCTATCCCCGATACATAGAGCAATGGTCCATGCTCCTCAGTATACTCAATCCTTTCAAGTCGTACAGACGACAGACCTATATTGTTAGGCCTGAAAGGGGATCTGGTGGCGAATACTCCCATTCTTGTATTTCCCCCAAGCTTTGGCGGCTTAACCGTTGCACTCCAATGATCCTTTTTGGCTCTGTTAAATTCCCATAATATCCAGATGTGTGAGAAGTCCTGCAGTCCCTTGAAGGCTTCGGGCTGCCTGTATTCCGGCAGGAACTCAATAACTCCGGTAAGCTCCGGTATCAGACCACTCTGTCTTGGAATGCCAAACTTTTCAATAAAATCTGTATGTATAAATCCAATTATATCCATAATAAATGTACCGTTTCCTAAGTATTGTTTTAATGAAGAGCATACTTTGGGCAGTGCGTTCTTCATATAAAAGAATTATAACAGAAATAATGAAATCAGTGAAATACATGTTGGGGGAATCATAGCGTATGTATGTTCCTAGACATATGTTAATGTCAGGATGGCAATACTAACATATTAAATTAAGTGGTGTACTAACATATTAATATTAAGTGGCATATTGACAAAATGAGAAAAAATATATATTATAATGCCTATGAATGTCAATGGAGGCATACGCTTGTTGCGTGTGCCTCTATTTTTTTTTGAGAGGAGAGAATGATATGGAGAGACTCGGAGCAATTATTTCGGCAGTGGATGATTTCGTATGGGGTCCGGTAATGCTTATTCTTCTTGTGGGAACAGGTATATTCCTGACTATACGTCTTAAATTCCTGCCATGGAGAAACCTTGGCTATGCCATTAAGAGCACATTGTCAAAGGAAGCACGAAAGAAAGATAAAGGAACCGGTGATATATCACCATTTTCAGCACTTACAACAGCGCTGGCGGCAACAATAGGAACCGGTAATATAGTAGGTGTTGCCACAGCTATGGTATCAGGTGGTCCCGGTGCCCTGGTGTGGATGTGGATTTCGGCATTATTTGGACTTACATCAAAGTTCTCGGAGTGTATGCTTGCCATTAAGTATAGAGAGGTAAATGAAAAGGGCGAAATGTCCGGCGGTCCAATGTACACCATGAAGAAAGGTTTTAAGCATAAAAGGGTGGGAGCGGTTCTCGGCTGGCTCTTTGCTTTATTTGCAGTGATAGCGTCCTTCGGTATAGGTAATATGACCCAGGCAAATTCCATTGCAGAGTCATTAAATGATACCTTTGGAGCTTCAGTGAAGGCGGTTGGTATTGTATTGACAGTTCTTGCACTGCTTATCATAGTAGGCGGTATCAAGACCATATCAAAGGTTTCTTCAGTAGTTGTTCCTGTTATGGCAATCTTCTACGTTATTGCTGGTCTCGTGGTAATAATTATAAATTATAGAAATGTTCCTGATGGTGTTGCCATGATATTTAAGATGGCATTTAACGTCAAGGCAGTAGGCGGTGGTCTCTGTGGAACAATAACAGCAGCGCTCATGAATGCCATGAGGTTTGGTGTAGCCAGAGGAGTATTTTCAAATGAAGCAGGTATGGGTTCGGCAGCCATCACAGCGGCTGCAGCAAAAACGGATAATCCTGTACGTCAGGGATATATCAACATGACCGGTACCTTCTGGGATACAATAGTTGTGTGTACAATTACAGGTCTTTGCATTGCGTCATCAGGAATGCTTGGGGCAAATCAGAACGGCGTGGAAGGTACATATACGGTTACAGACAGCGTAATATCGGTTCAGGCAACGGACACCGATGATAAGGACTGCTCAGCGGAATATTCCTATGAATTTAATGAAGATGGCACGGTTCTTACCATAAAAGATACAAAGGCAGATACGGTCACAGAGCTTACCATGGTGCCGGAGAAGGATCTTAATATTACAGATTCAGTGGACGCCACAGAAAAGCTTAATGTCGGTGAATGCCTTGCTGTAGCAGGGGATGTGTCGGGAACATGGACAGACGGAGAAGGTAATCATTATACATTCAGTGATGATGGTGTATATGCTGCAACAACTGTTGTAAAGGGTGCAGCTCTTACAATACTATCTTTTGAGTCGGCTATAGGAAAGGCTGGCGGATGGTTGGTAAGTATCGGTATTGTGTTATTTGCATTTTCAACTATCCTGGGATGGGAGTACCATGGCGAAAAAGCCTTTGAGTATATATTCAAGACCCATAAATTCAATATGATATACAGAATAATATTCTCCCTTGTGGTCTATATCGGAGCAACCATGACACTTGATATAGTATGGAACTTCTCAGATGTGGCAAATGCTTTGATGGCGATACCTAATCTTATCTGTCTCCTTGCCTTAAGTGGTGTTATCGCAAAGGAGGTAAATGATTTCCAGCCTATATTGAAGGCGGAGAAGTCAAAATAAAAGCTGGCACCAACCAAAGCTGGTACTAAAGTACTAAAATAAAGTTAATATCAAAGCTGAAGTTTAACTTCAAGTTGAAATAAAAGGCACCATGACAGAATGGTGCCTTTTGTAGTTCACAGAATTTTCACAAAAATTATTAGCACTCACTATTGACGAGTGCTAATAGAAGTGCTATAACATAATTGTCAAAAGGAAAACAACATATCAGCAACATCAATGTATGATGGTTCCGTAGCTGATCTGCTTAATATATTGTATGTAACGTACCTTTGTGGGGCACGTTGCCTGTATGGAAAAGGAGAGATGACTTATGTTATTAACAACAAGAAACAATGATTTATTCGACACATTTTTTAATGATCCATTTTTTGAGGAGTCTTGGGCAGGATATCCATACTACCCTGAAAGAGAAGCAAAGAAGCCTGAGAAAAAGGCATACGGACATACATCTAAGAGTCTTATGAAGACAGATATTAAGGAAGATGAGAATGGCTATGAGCTTATGATGGATCTTCCCGGATATGAGAAGAACGAAATTGCTATCAAGCTGGACAAGGGCTACCTTACAGTAACAGCAACCAAGGAAACAGAGAGTAATAAGGAAAGCCAGGATGGTGAAAAGAAAGAAGCTTCCGGCGAGAAGGCGGTTGATGAGAAAACTGCAGAAAAGCCGGCACAGAAGCCTTCATTCAAATACATCTGCAAGGAAAGATTTTCAGGAAGCTGCCAGAGAACCTTCTATGTAGGTGAGGAAGTGGAGCAGGAGGATATCAAGGCTGCATTTAAGAACGGCGTCCTTGTTCTTAGCATTCCTAAGCCTGAGAAGAAGGAAAAGCCTGAGACTGACAAGTACATTGCTATTGAGTAATCATGATGAAAACAGTTATTTGATGGCTGCCCGGAGTCGGTGTATATAATTTGGATAATAAGTAAAGTGAATAAAATCATTGCTTATTTTTCAATAAGCTTTATAATATAAAGGATTGAACATGCTAAGGCGTGGGAATATCCGAAGATAGAAGGAGCTTCCGGCACTTGCAGGAGGCTCCTTTTAATATTTTTGCTGCAACAGGTCTGTGATAGTATGCAGTGGCTTTTTTGACAATAAAAATTTCAGTGATAGATTAATAAATAGTAGGAAGTGACGCAGATGGCAGAAAAAAAAGATTGCTATGAGGTTCTTGGGATTTCAAGAAATGCTTCCGAGGCAGAGATAAAGAAGGCATACAGAGTCCTTGCGAAGAAGTATCACCCGGACACCAATCCCGGTGATGCCCAGGCTGCAGAGAAGTTTAAGGAAGTTACCGAGGCTTACGAGATATTAAGTGATCCGGAGAAAAAGAAAGTATATGATCAGTATGGTCATGCAGCATTCGATGCAGGACAGGGAGGTGGCAATCCTTTCGGAGGCGGAAGCTTTCACTTTGAAGGTGGAGATATGGATGATATACTTGGAGGTATATTCGGTTCATTCTTCGGCGGCGGTGGAAGAGGTAGCGCAAGAGGCGGTTTTGATGGCGGCTTTGGCGGCTTCGGAGGAGGCTTTGGCGGTGGAAATTATCCTTCACAGGGAAGGAATATTGAGTCAGAGCTTACGATAGAATTTGAAGAGGCTGTTCTTGGCTGTGATAAGAACATAACCTTAAGCAGCTCCGGTAAAAATCAGACGCTTAATGTCCACATACCTGCCGGTATGGAGGAAGGCAAGTGTATACGTCTTGAGGGCAAAGGTTATCCCGGTGCGAATGGCGGTCCAAACGGAGACCTGATGCTAAGGATCCATATAAAGGATAAGCCCGGTTTTGAAAGAAAAGGAAATGACTTGTATACAACTGTGAGCATACCGTTTACCACAGCAGTTCTTGGCGGTGAGGCAATAGTAAGCACCCTTACAGGTAATGTAAAGTGTAAGATTGCCGCAGGTACCCAGTCGGGAAGCAAGATAAGGCTTAAGGGTAAGGGTGTTGCCAATATAAGAAACCACAACATCGTAGGTGACCAGTACGTTACGGTACAGATACAGGTTCCTAAGAAGCTGTCGAGAGACGCGGTTAAGGCACTTAAGGAATATGGAGTACTGTCAGGAGAACTGGAATCCGGCAAATAGGAGCAGCAACCATTAAACATCATTACATAAAATAAAAAAAGGAACATGATCGGTTGATCATGTTCCTTTTTTTACTGTATATCGTCTTTAAGCTTTTTTGCAACCTTCTTGATCTTCTTCTGTATGGAGAAGTTCTCACTGCTTTTCTCAAATGCTGTAGAAAGAGCATTTAAGCTATGGAGAGGATGTAGGAAACGACGTTTCTCTTTCTCCTCATCAAGGGCTGTAGCAATGTGGGCTTTGAGCTCCTCTATTCTTACAACTAAGTTGTAGTCGTCTGCGAATTTCTTGACTTTTGTCATTATCTTAAATGAATTTACCAGGTCAATCACGAATATTCCATAGAAGAAGCCTATGAAGAATGAGAAGGTAAGATGACCTGCAAGCCATATAAGTGAGTTGATAATGTGTGGGTGTATGAAGAAGTAATATATGGCAGCCACAACGCCCCAGAAGAAGGTGAACAGCGGACATATGATACCCTGTATATTGCCGGGACGGTCACTGTAATCCCACAGCTTGATGTTCATACCCTTTATGAATATGAGACCTGCGATGTACTCGATCACCGTCATGGCAGCGGTCATAATAAGAACTGTTACAATACTCTGTATCACGGGATGATCATCCAGGGCAGTAATGCGGATACTTGCAATGGAACATAGTATTACAAGACCTGTTCCATACAGCGGAAGCCATGGTCCCATCAAGAAACCGGGATTTATCCATTTGCGGTTAGGATTATTCGGGGAGAAAAATCTTCTGAAGAAGAACTCTATGACCCAGCCTATCATGCTTCCCATGCTGAACAGGAAGAGTATAACAAGCATATTGCTTAAATCGAAATCTCTAAAAATATTACTCATAAAATCACATCCAAATTCTAAAATTCCACCACTGCAGGTTAGCTTGCAGGGGTGGTATGATAATTAATTATCAGCTGTATAGCTGTAGATTATGCTCTTAACATCGTCGGCGTCGTTGATGTCGTATGAATAGAAGTATATCGAATTGGTACGATTGTTCATATAGTTTGACTCCTCATTCATTTCATCTATGGTCACGTCGTTGCCGTTTACTTTGTATCTTTCATCATTATAGTTGGCGTAGTAGGATTCCTTTTCTGTCCATGTCTTACCTGAAAGCTCGATCAATGAACGTCCCTCCCATCCGTCTGGAAGAGTCAGGAGATTTATTACGACAGAAAAAGAATTGTCACCTATACGATCCATGTAAAATACGCCGGTAAGGACAACCTTGTCGCTGTCATAGGTATATACAAATTCCAGATCATGGTCATAATCAATAGCTATAAGCTCAGGTATACCATTTCCATCAAAGTCATGAAGGGTAAATTCTGAAATATATACATAGTTTGAGTCCATTTTTGATGGATCGTTATAATCTCCGGTAGCAGGAGCAGAAGCCATATCATTCTTTACAGTATTGTTTATATTTGCAATATATTCCACATAAGGAGTCATCCATGCCTCGTGGGTTGATTCCCAGGCAGCGGCGGTGTTGACTGTTCCTTCATAGAACTCGTCGATCTTCTGAAGGATTTCCTTGGCATCGTCAAGTCTGCCTTCTGCTACGGCGGCATTTGCCTGGTCAAGGTAGTAGGTCTTGCCGGTGTCATATGCGTTATCCTTTAATGTTTCAAACTTCTGGGAGTAGCCGGTGGTGTCATCTTCATATGAGAAATAGTAGTCCAGCTCATCTACACAGTAATCGTAGCACTCGTAGTACTGATCATTATCGAAGTAGCCCTGAGCCTCCTGATAATGTGTCTCATACTTCTGGATGTTCTGAAGATCATTGGCGATCCTGGTGGACTTGTCATATGCAGAAGAGTAACCGTTAAACAGGTCTGCACCGGTATATGCATAGGCATTTAACTCGTCGGCAGTTATGGTATTATTCCTGAACTCCTCGTTTTTTTCGTCCAGGTATTCCACCATGGCATTGTCAAATTCTGTGTCGTCGGTGTAGTTGTTATATATATCAAGGAAACTGTTCCTTAACTTGATGTATTCATCTGACTGCTTGTTGTTTATGTATTCCTTTGCACAGTCCTCATAGAGGCTTGTCATCTGGTATCTGTCACCCTTCGCCTTGAAGTCTGTTACTTCTGTAGGTATTTTTTTAGTTACTGAGGTGGCAGCATCCATGCACTTTGAGAATTCCTTATATTTTATCTTGTCATTCTCGAGCTTATTTTCCTTGTCGTAGGCGAAGTCAATAAGCAGATCATTTGCCTTTGTTCTGCCGTTGTCGGACAGTTCTCTGTAGGCAGATTGGGCAGCTTTGCTGTCTCCGTCGTTAAGTGCCTTGAAGAGCTTGTTCATCTTCATTGCAGGTGACGCAAATACAAAGAAACCTACCAGATCCACAACCACGAGAACGGCGGCAATTATCAATAATACCTTATATTTTTTCTTCATATCATTGTTCCCCCTGTTCTGTAGAAGCGTTGTCTGTTCCGTCTGCTGAAGTATCATCGGAAGCTGAGGTGTCGCTTTCGTCAGTTGAACCGGCTTCTGTAGCAGCTTCCGTGGTGTTTTTGGAATCTTTGTAGCTTCCCTTGAAATCGCTTGTGGCTGAGAAGAAGGTGGATATCAGAGTAAGTATCGCCACGGCTATAAAGCCTGCTCCCGCAATGCCCAAGGCGGTGAGGGATAAAATTTTGTGAAGCTTATCCTTAGCTGCCTCGTCCATAGGCTTCTTAGGTTCCTTTGCAGGTGTTGGTGTCATATTCTGGTTAAAGCCTGTCTGACCGTAAGGGTTTCCGTAGTTGTTCTGTGATTGATTGTAACCGTTCTGGTTAAAGCCTGTCTGACCGTAAGCATTTCCGTAGCCGTTTTGCGGCTGACTGTAACCGCTCTGTGCTTGATTGTAACCATTCTGGTTAAAGCCTGTCTGACCATAGGCATTTCCGTAGCTGTTCTGTGGCTGGCTGTAACTATTCTGATTAAGGTTCTGCTGACCGTAGCCGTTTTGTGGCTGATTGTAACCGCTCTGGTTAAAGCCTGCCTGGCCATAGGCATTTCCGTAGCTGTTTTGTGGCTGGCTGTAACTATTCTGATTAAGGTTCTGCTGACCGTAGCCGTTTTGTGGCTGATTGTAACCGCTCTGGTTAAAGCCTGCCTGGCCATAGGCATTTCCGTAGCTGTTTTGTGGCTGGCTGTAACTATTCTGATTAAGGTTCTGCTGACCGTAGCCGTTTTGTGGCTGATTGTAACCGCTCTGGTTAAAGCCTGCCTGGCCATAGGCATTTCCGTAGCTGTTTTGTGGCTGGCTGTAACTATTCTGATTAAGGTTCTGCTGACCGTAGCCGTTTTGTGGCTGATTGTAACCGCTCTGGTTAAAACTCTGCTGGGCATATATGCTTTGACCCAGGCCTTGGCTGCTTTGATCATATGCAGTCTGGTTTTTTGAACCGCCATTGGGACTCTGAACCTGATCCTGATTCTGCTGAGATTGGTCAAAACCGTCCTGGGTAGTATCGTCTGCTACTAAAACGGTTGTTGAATCTTCATCGTTATAAAGTGAATCTCCCATTTTTCCCTCCATTTGTATGTATTAAAAATATAGTCTAAGTATAATAGAATCCCGGGAGTTGTGCAACAAATATATATATCACTTGGTAGTGGCAAAGTTCTATATAAAAAAAGGCACGCAGGTCGTGTCAATGAATAAGAGAGGATACGAAAAGAACCCGGAGGAGAGAAACTCCAGCCGGGTTCATATATATAAGTATTCACACACACCAAAGTTAATTTCGATTTGTGATAAATTGACTTATCTATATGTATATATTATACTATAAGCTAATAAATATCAAGAACAAATATATAAAATATATAAAACAAATTGTGAACTTTTTACAAACAAATATTAATGTCTATAGAAAAATATTGAAAATAGTATAATATAGATATGAGAACTTTTACCGGTATTTTATGTTTGCTCTTTACATTTTCAAAAAGTGTGATAGAATACCGAGTTTAGTAAGAGTAGATTAGTTTATTGACTGCGTTTTCGAAGTGATTGAATAACCTTGGTCTGCAAGGTTTTCTTCCCTCGGTCTGTGAGGGAGTGTTGTTCGAAAGATAGGAGTGATTTTTATGTCAGCAACGGAATATTTAGCTGCACAGAAGCTTGGCGAGAAAAGATATCAGGCTGATGTTGCCAGGGGCGTAGATCCATATTTGCCGGTACTAGATAAAATAATTACTGCGTCGGATGTGGTTGGGGAGATTAATTTAGGGTTACAGTATATAGCGCTTGGAAATGTTGTGGGAACAGCAACGGAGGGCAGGACTCACGCATTTGCGTCGAATTTCATGCCGATTCTTGATTATAATACAGAGTTTGGTGGCAAGTGGGCAAGTCTGTGTCAGTCACACCTTGAAGAGGGAATACACGATCCCATCAAGGTTTATGAGTACATGACCAAGTTCTATGTAATAGAGGGAAATAAACGAGTAAGTGTTCTTAAGTATTTCGGCGCAGAGTCAATCCCTGCCATGGTAATAAGAAAGATGCCGAAGAAGACCGACGAGCTTGAGAACAAGATATACTATGAATATGTAGACTTCCACAAGCAGACCGGAATCAATTATATGTGGTTCTCACAGCTTGGAAGCTATGATAAATTAAGGGAGCACCTGGGCATAAGTGACGGTGAACCCTTGTCGGATGACGCAAGACTTGACTTTAACTCGGCACATCTTGCATTTGAAAAGGCATTTCTTGCCAAGAAGGGCGCAGATAAGCTTAAGATAAATGTGAATGACGCAATGCTTATCTTCCTTAATATATATAGTTATGAAGAATTGAAGCACATGAGCCGGGACGAGGTCAAGGCAAATGTTGATAAGGTATGGGACGAGATAATCCTCAGTCACCAGAAAAAGGAGACTCCGGTAACGCCGGTCCTTGATCCTGTTGACAATTCAAAGCCTAAGCTTCTTAACATACTTCAGGCAAAGCCTAAGACCCTTAAGATCGCATTTGTATATGATAAGAGACCTCAGGACTCCATGTGGATATATTGTCATGAACTTGGAAGAAATGACATTAAGAATAAATTTGCAAATCAGGTGGAGACCACGGCGTTTCCGTTGGTTGATACCCCAGAGAAGCTGGTGGAATGTCTTAATAAAATAGTTGAAGAGAAATATGATCTGGTATTTACCACAAGTCCGGAGATGCTAAATGCGTCCCTTAAGGTGGCAGTTGCCCATCCGGAGATAAAGATACTTAACTGCTCACTTAACACCACCACAAGCCATGTAAGAACATATTACGCCCGCATGTATGAGGCTAAGTTCATTACAGGTATCATAGCCGGTTCTCTGTGTGAGAACAACAAGGTAGGATTCGTGGCAGATTATCCTATAAGCGGTACCGTTGCAAATATCAATGCATTTGCCCTGGGAGTACAGATGGTAAATCCTAACGCGAAGGTGTATCTGGAATGGTCCAAGGTTAAGGGCAGCAATCCTAAGAAGAGATTTGAGGAGCTGGATGTTCACTATATCTCATATATTGATATGATCGTCCCTGCAAATGCTTCAAGAGAGTTCGGACTGTTCTGTATAAGAGACGGTAAGATAAGAAATCTTGCGATGTCGGTGTATAACTGGGGTGCCTTTTACGAGAAGATCGTGTCAGCTATCCTGGCAGGAAACTGGAAGGAAGATGAGAAGCTTGATGAGAAGAAGGCGGTAAGCTACTGGTGGGGAATGTCAGCCGGAGTAGTGGATGTTATCTGCTCGGCACATCTGCCTAAGGGAACCATAAGACTGGCAGATCTTATGAAGGATCTTATCAAAAACGGCAAGGTTTCACCTTTCTACGGTAAGATAATTTCCCAGAAGGATGTGGTTGCCGACAACATGAACAGCGAGCTTGATATACAGGATATACTTAACATGACATGGCTTAATGACAATATAGTGGGAACCATTCCTAAGCCTGATGAGATACAGGATGACGCTCAGGATATCCTGGCAGTCCAGGGACTTGATCAGCCGGAGAACCTTGAGCTTAAAAAGCCGGTGGAGACGCTGGTGAATTCGGAGCAGGAACAGAGATAAAGATGTGTATAGCATCATAATAATGTGGGATCAGTGGAGAAGCGGTAAAATGAAGATAATGGTACTTGCGGATGAAGAGTCAAAGTATTTATGGGATTATTTTGATAAAAAAAAATTAGAAGGTATAGATTTAATTATCTCCTGTGGTGATCTGGCACCGCAATACCTGTCTTTTCTTGCAACATTTACCCATGCACCTGTTTATTATGTTCATGGTAATCATGATGTGTGTTATGAAGAGACTCCTCCTGATGGCTGTATATGTATAGACGGTCAGATTGTTGAATATCAAGGCGTGCGGATATTGGGACTTGGCGGCTCCATGGAATACAAGTTTGGCGGGGCGCCTCATCAGTATACCGACAAGGCAATGGAGAACAGGGTAAAGAAGCTTAAGAGAAAGATCAAGAAGTCCGGAGGCTTTGATATACTCATAGGTCATGCTCCCGCAAAGGGGATAAATGATTCGGAGGATCTTGCCCATAATGGTTTTTCGTGCTTTAGGACCCTCATAGAGGAGTATAAGCCGAAGTATTTTGTCCATGGGCATGTTCACGTCAATTACGGAAGAGATTTCGTGAGGGAATCTCATTACAGGGATACAACAATAATCAATGCCTATGAAAGGTATATAATAGAAATATAAAAGCAAAAAAGCAGTGCATATGAATGGGCTTATTTCTTTCGCCGGAAATATACATGGTATGCATTGCTTTTTCACATTTATAATTATTTTATTCATTTTCTTGCATGGCAGGTGATAATTTGATAAACTAATGTGAGATTAGTTAGAGTTTATACTAAGGATGGAAAGGGGATAGAGGTTTGGAAAGAGGTAGCGAAGAATATAACAGGATAATTGATCAGCTTGTGGATTACTGTAATGCGTCAGGAAGCATAGATCAAAACCTCTATGTTACCTATGATGTAAAAAGAGGATTAAGAGATTCAAACGGTAAGGGTGTCCTTACAGGTCTCACTGAGATCTCCGATGTTATCGGTTATGACGTGATCGATGGAGAAAGAGTTCCCGCAGACGGAAGTCTGTTCTTTCAGGGCTATAATGTGGAGAGCCTTGTAAAGGGCTTTCACGGAAGCAAGTTCGGATTTGAGGAGACTATATATCTGCTTATGTTTGGTTCATTGCCTAACAGGGAGCAGCTTGCAGGCTTTATCGAACTTATGGAGACCTTCAGGGAGCTTCCGAGCAAATTTACCAGAGACGTAATACTTAAGGCACCAAGTAAGAATATGATGAACGTACTCCAGAGGTGTGTTCTGACACTTTATTCATATGACGATAATCCGGATGATATCAGCATAAAGAATGTGCTGAGACAGAGCCTTGAGCTTATCGCCCAGTTCCCTCTGATAGCAGCCTACGGATATCAGGGTTACAGACATTATTACCTTGATAAGAGTCTTGTAATACATAATCCTAAGAAGGGACTTTCCACAGCAGAGAACTTCTTAAGGCTTATCAGAGCAGACAAGAAGTATACTGAGCTTGAAGCCCAGGTTCTTGATATCTGTCTGGTTATACATGCAGAGCATGGCGGTGGTAACAACTCAACATTTACAACCCATGTAATATCATCTACAGGAACAGATACATATTCAACAGTTGCAGGTTCTCTTGGTTCCCTTAAGGGACCTAAGCATGGTGGCGCAAATCTTAAGGTTCAGCAGATGTTCGACGATCTTAAGGAACATGTTAAGGACTGGGAGGATGAGGCTGCCATAACAGAGTACCTCACATCATTGCTTGACAAGAAGGGCTTCGACCATTCGGGGCTTATATATGGAATGGGACATGCTGTATATACCAAGTCAGACCCAAGAGCAAGGATACTCAAGGGGTATGCAGAGAAGCTTTCGGTTGAGAAGCACAAGGAGAAGGAATTTGCTTTGTACGCTACAGTTGAAAGAATCGCAGCCAGACTTCTCGGAGAGAGAAGGAACGGCAATAAGGCGATTTCTGCAAATGTAGACTTCTACAGCGGATTTGTATATACAATGCTTGACATACCTATTGAGCTGTTCACACCTATATTTGCCATTGCGAGAATATCAGGCTGGTGTGCCCACAGAATAGAGGAGCTTGTAAATGCAGGCAAGATCATCAGACCGGCATACAAGTATGTAGGAAGCCACAGAGAATATCTGGATATGGATGAAAGATAATAAAAATCGGCAGGAAATTATTTCCCTGCCGATTTTTCTATTATATGTTTTCTTTTCACCTGATCGCACTATCTTGCTGTTGCCTCACGTTTTTTTGAGGAGGCTGCCGTGTTTTATCTCTGCCATCTTCCGGCTGCTCCGCATGGGAGAGGAAGTCCGGATACTGTACATGGAAGTCCGATCTCGTCAGCCATAACTGTGCCGCCGAATTTACTCTTTACCTCGGTGCTTATCATATAGTTAAGAACAGCGGGCTGGAGCCCGGTGGTGTATGAGTTCACCAGGAAGAACAGTGGCTTATCACATAAAAGCTCAGAGCAGAGCTTGATAAATGGGTGGATCTTCTCCTCGATCTTCCATATCTCGCCCTTTGGACCTCTTCCATATGATGGAGGATCCATGATTATTGCGTCGTATTTATTTCCGCGTCGGATCTCCCTTTCTACGAATTTCACACAGTCATCAACTATCCATCTGATAGGTGCGTCTGCAAGTCCTGAGGATACGGCATTTTCCTTTGCCCATGTGACCATTCCCTTTGAGGCGTCAACGTGGGTTACCGCGGCACCTGCCTTGGCAGCGGCACAGGTTGCACCACCTGTATATGCAAATAAATTCAATACCTTTATATCCTTCTTTGGGGATTTCCTTATAAGCTCAGAAAACCAGTCCCAGTTGGCTGCCTGCTCCGGGAACAAGCCGGTATGCTTGAAGCTGAATGGCTTTAGATTAAAGGTGAGGTCTCTGTAATTGATGGTCCACTGCTCCGGGAGCTTGAAGAATTCCCATTCTCCGCCACCGCGGTTGCTTCTGTGATAGTGTCCGTTTAACTGCTTCCATCTCTTGTCGTTCTTTGGAGTGCTCCAGAGAACCTGAGGGTCCGGTCTTAGCAGGATGTATTTTCCCCAACGCTCTAACTTCTCGCCATCAGAGCAGTCTATAACTTCGTAATCTTTCCAATTATCTGCCAGCCACATATGATATTTCTCCTGTTTCTATATTAATGTTGTGTTGTTGCGTTTGCTATGGTTGTTTGCACTAACTTCAAGTATAGCATAGGAGGGAGGGCTTCTACAAGCCTTGCTGCGTTTTCTACTCAGTTCGGGCACGGCATTTCCGTTTTATGGTGGCTTTATGGCGGATGTCGCAGCGGCACATTATTCAATGAGTCTGACACGTTTGATATCTGTTGCATGCACGCAGCTATTATAAAACTCCGCAAATGAAGATGATGTCCCCACAAGCCTTGCTGCGTTTTCTACTCGGTTCGGGCACCTATGTGTCGGCAGTCGCCCAAACGCACCCTTGCGGGTTTGAACGTGGGCTTGGTGCCGACAGTTAGCCCAAACCTCGTAACGAAATACTCGCTATGGCTTTCTGGGACATTATCTTCATTCTATGGAGGTTCACTTAATGGCTTGCTCCGAAGAAAGCCTCATTACCAGCTTTTGGAGATTGGATGATTCTATGAAGGGACATTTGCTCCCCTCGTTACTTAATGAGTGCGTAGCACGAATTTAGTAACGTAAGGAGGAGCATACGAGCGAGAGCGGTCCCGGAATAGAACCATCGCACATCGGAAAAAGCGTCATGTTAAAAATCCAACGCATATCGAAAAAAGCGTCACATTAAAAACCATCGCGCATCGGAAAAAGCGTCAAGCTGAAAACGAAAGACTTGCACAAGCCGTGGCACCGTGATACTCTAAAAGCGTAGCGTGCATAGCAAAAAGTCGGACTATGTAAGTGCAACGCATAAAGCGACATTAAGAAAACAGAAAGAGCACAGAAATGATGACAGAGAAAACAGCAGAAATGCTAGATGAAATAATAGCCTCAAATCCCCACAAGATAGTGCTTGGCGGTGGCAAGGGCGAATACAGGAAGATAGTATGCGGTAAGAAGCAGATATCAGGAAAGCTTGTGTACCAGCTTGAGAAATATACAGACAAGCAGGTGTTTCACGAGAACATAGGTGAAGAGGGCCTTAAGGGCACTCTTGGAGGATATATAGGAGAGAATTTCAGACAGCTCAATTCATTTGCAGTGGGATACGATTACGAGCTGCGGGTAAGCAAAAAGGGCGAGCCTCATCTTACAAGAAAGAAATCCGACAAGAAACAGGTGACCATACAGGGAAACAACCGCAAGAAGAAATACATCCTCGAAGAGGGCATGGATATACCAGTGTTTAAAGAACTGGGTATATTCACAAAGGATGGCAAGGTTGCAAAGTCCATGTACGATAAGTTCAAACAGATAAACAGATTTGTGGAGATGGTTGATGACGTGCTTAAGGACTATGACAGGGACGAGATCTATATCATAGATTTCGGCTGCGGCAAATCCTATCTGACCTTCATCCTTTACTACTATCTTGTGGAGATAAGGAAGAAGCGGGCGTACATTACCGGTCTTGATCTTAAGGAGCAGGTTATAAAAAACTGTAACGCTCTGGCAGAGAAATTCGGATATAAGGATCTGAGATTTGAAATTTGAAATATCAACGGATACCATACAGACCACAGAGTTGACATGGTGGTAAGCCTACATGCCTGCGATACAGCCACGGACTTTGCCCTGTACAATGCCATAAGCTGGGGTGCAACCTATATAATGTCAGTGCCATGCTGCCAGCATGAGGCAAATAAGCAGATGAAGACAGAGGCACTTAAGGGTATTACCCATTATGGGCTCATAAAAGAGAGAACTGCCGCCCTTATGACGGACACCATAAGAGGCTTAATGCTTGAATACAGTGGCTATAAGACAGATGTAATGGAATTTATCGAGATAGAGCACTCCCCAAAGAACATACTTATAAGGGCAGTGAAGAAGAATATCTCCGAGGCAAAGCGAAAAGAAGCCTATAAACAGGCAGAGGAGATATGTCTTGCATTTGATCTGAAGCAGTGCCTTATGGAACTGTTAAAAACCGGAGAAGACAATGGATATAGGGGTTGAGTCAATGAACATAGCTTTATTTGTAGATTGTAACAGCATAAAAACAGAATATATAGATGCCATCACAAGGGAAGCCAGGAAGCAGGGGAATGTGATCCTGAAGAAGGCTTATGGCAATATAGATGACGAGGAACTTAGAGATACTCTTGAGAGAAATCTATATTATATAGAAGAAACAGGAACGGAATACGCAGACCGGATACCGGCGGAGCTTATTGCCGATTTCATGTTTTACCTTATGGAGGATGATCACAAGAACAGAAGAAGAGCCGATCAGGTGATAGTTGCCACCGGGGATGAGTATATCAGGCCGGTCCTTAACGCCCACCTGGCAAATGGGGCAAGAGTTACCATATACGGTACGAAGTCAGCCTCAAAGCAGTTCGTCTACAGCACCGGAAGCTTCAGATATGTGGAGATGTTAGCGGGAGAGGATGTATCGGAATATGTAACTCCAAAGGCTGACGTGGTGAAAAACATGCTGGAGATGATCACCATGGAAAAGGGCAGTGCAAGACTTATAGACGCCCGGGGGCTGTGCGAGGCACTCTTGAGAATGTATCCGGAATTTGATGTGAGAAATTATGGGTATACAAAATTTACTACATTTGTCACAGAAAATATAAGCAATATTAATATAGAAGAAACGGCATCGGGGATTGCCATAAGACAGATTGACGATGGTCAGGAGATACAGAAGTACATATACGAATTTCTTGGCAAGAGGGACAATAAGGTTGAGGACATGAGCGAGTTGTTTGCAGCTATAAAGCTTATGTATCCGTACTTTGATATAAAAAATTACGGATATACAAACGAGATCGCGTACATACTCAGCATACCTAAGCTTGAGATCTATGACAATAAGGGAGTAAAGCTGAAACAGACCTTTAAGATTAAAGCATAAAATTTACCAAAAAAAATTGTGGAAATTATGAATAAAAAAGCTTGCATAACTGGAAACACTGGTATATAATCATTCTTGCTGTGACATTGATAGCGTAGAAGCGGAGGTTGCTGTATATAATACAGGTTATTTCGTGGAGCGAATGTCAATTTACAAAACTGACGACAAGTCACTGTACAAAAGAACCGTCTGCCAGAGAGCAGAGACGACGTGTATGTTGTGATAATAAATACGACACACACGGGAGAGTGTACAGTCACCACTTGTTGTACTAATCAAAAGTGCGAAAAGGAGGCGGCTTTTTTTATGGCAAATCAGATTATGAGAATCACACTTAAGGCATATGACCACAAGCTTATCGATCAGGCTGCAAGCCAGATCATCGATACTGTTAAGAAGACAGGTGCTAAGGTTAGCGGACCAGTTCCAATGCCAACAAAGGTAGAAAAGGTGACAATCTTAAGAGCTGTTCATAAGTATAAGGATTCAAGAGAACAGTTCGAGCAGAGAACTCATAAGAGACTTATCGATGTAATTGCTCCAACACAGAAGACTGTTGACGCTTTACAGAAGATGGACTTATCTGCTGGTGTTTACATCGACGTTAAGATGAAATAATTAGAGTGGACTAATTCAAAATAAACCACAAACATTTACAATTTAATACAGTACCTAATGCATCGGAAGATGTAATTTAGTATGATCGGTAAAACGATCCGCTGTGAATTAAATTTAGTATGATTGCAACAAGCAATCCGCTGTGAATTAATTAGGAGGAAAACCAAAAATGAAGAAGGCTATTTTAGCAACAAAGGTCGGAATGACACAGATTTTCGACGAGGACGGTGTATTAACACCAGTTACAGTTTTACAGGCTGGTCCATGTGTTGTAACCCAGGTTAAAACAGTTGAGAATGACGGTTACGAGGCAATTCAGGTTGGATTCGGCGAAAAGAAGGAAAGAGTAACAAGCAAGGACGTTTCAGGAAAGAAAGTTATCAGAAATCCACATGGTGCTGGTAAGGCAGAAGTTGGACATGCAAAGAAGGCTAACACAACACCTAAGACTTTCTACAGAGAGTTCAGACTTGATGACTGCTCAGCTTACGAGCTCGGCGCAGAGATCAAGGCAGACGTATTTGCAGAGGGTGACAAGATTGATGTTACCGCTAAGACAAAGGGTAAGGGATATGCAGGCGGTCTTAAGAGACACGGCTTAAAGTCAGGTCCTTCAGCTCACGGTTCAAAGTATCACAGACATGCAGGTTCAAACGGCTCAGCAACTACTCCAGGCCGCGTATTCAAGGGTAAGAGAATGCCAGGTCACATGGGCAGCGTAAGAGTAACTATCCAGAACCTTGAGGTAGTTAAGATAGATGTTGAAAATGATGTTATTTTGGTAAAGGGCGCAGTTCCAGGACCAAAGAAATCATTAGTAATGATTAAGGATACAGTAAAGACTGGTAAGTAGTCTTTAGGAAAGGAGGAACGAAAATGGCATCAGTTAAAGTAGTAGACATCGAAGGAAATGAAGTTGAAACATTAGAGTTAAACGATTCAGTTTTCGGTGTAGAAATAAATGAACATTTAATGCATTTGGCTGTTGTAGGACAGCTTGCAAACAGCCGTCAGGGAACACAGAGTGCTAAGACACGTTCTGAGGTTTCTGGTGGTGGAAGAAAGCCTTGGAGACAGAAGGGAACAGGTAATGCAAGACAGGGTTCTACAAGATCTCCACAGTGGAAGGGCGGCGGAGTAGTATTCGCACCAAAGCCAAGAGATTATTCAGTTAAGATGAATAAGAAGGAAAAGCAGGCAGCTTTAAAGTCAGCACTTTCAACAAAGCTTGCTGAAGACAAGTTAGTAGTAGTTGACAAGCTTGAACTTGCAGAAGTTAAGACAAGCATCTTCGCTAAGATCCTTGCTAAGCTTCAGGCTCCTAAGTCATTAGTAGTAACAAAGGATAAGAACAACAACGTAGTTCTTTCAGCTAACAACATTCCAACAGTTAAGACAACAGTAGTAAACTCATTAAGCGTATATGATATTCTTAAGTATGAGAAGCTCGTTCTTACTAAGGAAGCTGTAGCAGCAATAGAGGAGGTGTACGCATAATGGCAGATATCAAGTATTATGACGTTATACTTAAGCCAGTAATCACAGAGAAGAGTATGAATGCAATGGCTGAGAAGAAATACACATTTCTTGTTCACCCAACAGCAAACAAGGCTCAGATCAAAGAGGCTGTAGAGAAGATGTTCGAAGGAACAAAGGTTGCAAAGGTTAACACAATGAACAACGATGGCAAGGAAAAGAGACGTGGCGCTACAGTTGGCAACACAGCTAAGTACAAGAAGGCTATCGTACAGTTAACAGCAGACAGCAAGGACATCGAGATTTTTGAAGGATTATAAAAAATCCGGGTATACGCAATAAAAGCGTGAGAATAAATTGAAACCGAAAGGAGAACAAAAATGGGAATTAAGACATATAACCCATATACACCTTCCAGAAGAAATATGACTGGCCTTGATTTTTCAGAGATCACAAAGACAACACCTGAGAAGTCACTTCTTGTATCAAAGAGTAAGACAGCTGGTCGTAACAATCAGGGAAAGATAACAGTTAGACATCACGGCGGTGGTGCTAAGCAGAAGTACAGAATTATAGATTTCAAGAGAAATGACAAAGATGGCATTAAAGCTACAGTAAATGCAATAGAGTATGATCCAAACAGATCAGCAAACATCGCATTACTGTTTTATGCAGATGGTGAGAAGAGATACATTATCGCTCCTTACAAGCTCGCAGTTGGTGATGTTCTTATGAACGGACCAGAGGCAGAGATTAAGATCGGTAACTGTCTTCCACTTCAGAATATTCCAGTTGGTACATTAGTACACAACATCGAGCTGTACCCAGGCAAGGGCGGACAGATGGTTCGTTCAGCCGGTAACTCAGCACAGCTTATGGCTAAGGAAGGAAAGTATGCAACACTTAGACTTCCATCAGGCGAAATGAGAATGGTTCCAATTATCTGTAGAGCAACAATCGGTCAGGTAGGAAACATCGAGCATGGCCTTGTTAACATTGGTAAAGCCGGACGTAAGCGTCACATGGGCGTAAGACCAACTGTTCGTGGTTCAGTCATGAACCCTAATGATCATCCACATGGTGGTGGTGAAGGTAGAGCACCTATCGGACGTCCAGGTCCATCTACACCATGGGGTAAGCCAGCAATGGGCTTAAAGACCAGAAAGAAGAACAAGCAGTCTAACAAGATGATCGTAAGACGTAGAGACGGCAAGAGTGTTAAATAGTTAAGGAGGTATGACGATGGCTCGTTCATTAAAAAAAGGACCATTTGCAGATGCATCTTTACTTAAGAAGGTTGATGCATTAAACGCAAGCAACAGCAAGGACGTTATCAAGACTTGGTCAAGACGTTCAACAATTTTCCCATCATTCGTTGGTCACACAATCGCAGTTCATGACGGAAGAAAGCATGTGCCTGTATATGTAACTGAGGATATGGTAGGACATAAGCTTGGTGAGTTCGTAGTTACCAGAACATACAGAGGACATGGTAAGGACGAAAAGAAGGGTAAGAGATAATAAAGGAATATTTGAAAGGAGGATTTATCAATGGCTAAAGGACATAGATCCCATGATAAGAGACTCAGAAATGAGAATAAAGACACTAGACCATCAGCAAAGGTATCATATGCCAGAGTATCTGTAACAAAGGCATGTTTCGTACTTGACGCTATCAGAGGTAAGGATGTACAGACTGCACTTGCAATCGTAGCATACAACCCAAGATATGGTTCATCAGTTATAGAGAAGTTATTAAAGTCAGCAATAGCAAATGCCGAGAACAACAACGGCTTAAAGGCAGAGAACCTTTACGTTGCTGAGTGCTTTGCAAACAAGGCTCCTACAATGAAGAGAGTTCACCCAAGAGCTCAGGGTAGAGCATATAGAATCGAGAAGAGAACAAGCCACATCACAATCGTGCTTGACGAAAGATAGGAGGTAAAAAATGGGACAGAAAGTTAATCCTCATGGTTTAAGAGTCGGCGTTATCAAAGATTGGGATTCAAGATGGTATGCTGACACTAAGAATGATGAATTCGCTGCAAATTTAGCAGAAGATCATAAGATCAGAACTTATTTAAAGAAGTCACTTTACAATGCAAACATCTCAAAGATCGAGATCGAGAGAGCTGCAGACAGAGTAAAGGTTGCATTATATACAGCTAAGCCTGGTGTTATCATCGGTAAGGGTGGTGCAGGAATCGAAAAGATCAAGGCTGAGGCACAGAAGTTAACAGATAAGAAGTTATTCATTGACGTTAAGGAGATCAAGAAGCCTGATGCTGATGCACAGTTAGTTGCTGAGAATATCGCAGCACAGCTTGAGAACCGTATCTCATTCAGAAAGGCTATGAAGTCTTGCATGGGTAGAACAATGAAGGCTGGAGCACAGGGTATCAAGTGTGCATGTTCAGGACGTCTCGGTGGAGCTGATATGGCTAGAACAGAGTTCTACAGCCAGGGAACAATTCCTCTTCAGACACTTCGTGCAAACATTGATTATGGATTTGCTGAAGCAGATACAACATTCGGTAAAGTTGGTGTTAAGACATGGGTTTACCATGGCGAAGTACTTCCAACAAAGACTAAAAAGGAAGGGAGCGATAAATAATGTTAATGCCTAAGAGAGTTAAGCGTCGTAAGCAGTTTAGAGGTACTATGGCTGGTAAGGCACTTAGAGGTAATAAGATTACAAACGGTCAGTATGGTCTTGTAGCAACAGAGCCAGCTTGGATCAAGTCAAACCAGATTGAAGCAGCCCGTATCGCAATGACAAGATACATGAAGCGTAGTGGTAAAGTATTTATAAAGATTTTCCCTGATAAGCCAGTTACAGCAAAGCCAGCTGAAACTCGTATGGGTTCAGGAAAGGGTGCACTTGAATATTGGGTAGCAGTAGTTAAGCCGGGCAGAGTATTATTTGAGATCGCTGATGTACCGGAAGATGTTGCAAGAGAGGCATTAAGACTTGCTATGCACAAGCTCCCACTTAAGTGTAAGATTGCAACAAAGGAAGAATTAGAGGAGGTAGCAGGCAGTGAAAACTAAGGATTTTATGACAGAGTTAAATGGCAAGTCAGTAGACGAGCTTCAGAACGATTTAGTAGCTGCTAAGAAGGAATTATTCAACCTTAGATTCCAGAACGCTACAAATCAGTTAGATAATACAAGCAGAATTAAAGAAGTAAGAAAGAATATTGCTAGAATACAGACAGTCATTGCCAAGAAGGCTAATGCTTAATTATCTTGGAAGGAGGAATTATTGTGGAAAGAAATCTGAGAAAAACACGTGTAGGTATAGTTACAAGTGACAAGATGAACAAGACAATTGTTGTTTCAATCGTAGATAATGTTAAGCATCCTCTTTATGGTAAGATTGTAAAGAGAACTTACAAGTTAAAGGCTCATGATGAGAACAACGAATGTAAGATTGGTGATAGAGTAAAAGTTATGGAGACAAGACCATTATCAAAGGACAAGAGATGGAGACTTGTTGAGATCATCGAGAAGGCAAAATAAGGAGGCAAAAAAATGGTTCAGCAGGAAACAAGACTTAAGGTTGCTGACAATACAGGTGCTAAAGAATTACTTTGCATCAGAGTATTAGGCGGATCAGTAAGAAGATATGCAAATATCGGCGATATCATCGTTGCCTCAGTTAAAGACGCAACACCAGGCGGAGTTGTAAAGAAGGGCGATGTTGTTAAGGCCGTTGTAGTAAGAACAAAGAAGGGCGCTCGTCGTAAGGATGGTTCATACATCAAGTTCGATGAGAACGCTGCCGTAATTATAAAGGACGACTTAAATCCAAAGGGAACACGTATCTTTGGACCAGTTGCAAGAGAGTTAAGAGATAAGAAGTTCATGAAGATCATCTCACTTGCACCTGAAGTATTATAAGGAGGTGTAGAGACTGTGGCAACAATGAAGATTAAGAAAGATGATATGGTACAGGTTATCGCCGGCAAGGATAAGGGCAAAGAAGGAAAGGTCCTTTCAGTTGACGCAAAGAAGGGTACTGTAGTAGTTGAAGGTATTAATAAAGTATACAAGCACAGCAAGCCAAGCATGGCTAATCAGGCTGGCGGAATTATTGAAATGGAAGCTCCGCTCTCAATCTCCAACGTAATGTATCTTTACAAGGGTAAGCCTGTAAGAATCGGTTTCGAAGGAACAGGCAAGGACAAGGTTCGTGTAGCTAAAGTTGACGGTAAGACAGAGAAGATAGATTAATTGGAAGGAGGTCGTCTTAGGTGAGTAGACTTAAAGAGAAGTATGACGCTGAAATAAAGAGCGCCATGACTGAGAAATTCGGATATAAAAATGTAATGCAGATTCCAAAGCTCGATAAGATCGTTATTAACATGGGCGTTGGTGAAGCTAGAGAAAATGCTAAGGTTTTAGATGCTGCTATTAAGGATCTTGAGACAATCACAGGACAGAAGGTAGTAGTTACCCGTGCAAAGAAGTCAGTTGCTAACTTCAAGTTAAGAGAGGGAATGCCTATCGGATGTAAGGTAACTCTCCGTGGCGAGAAGATGTATGAGTTCTTAGATCGTTTTGTAAATCTTGCACTTCCTCGTGTACGTGACTTCAGAGGTATCAATCCTAACGGATTTGATGGAAGAGGTAACTATGCTGTTGGTATTAAGGAACAGCTCATCTTCCCTGAGATCGAGTATGATAAGGTAGATAAGGTAAGAGGTATGGACGTAATAATGGTTACAACAGCACACACTGACGAAGAAGCTCGCGAGCTTTTAACATTATTCGGTATGCCTTTCAGCAAATAATTAAGGAGGAGATTCAAGATGGCTAAGACATCAATGAAAGTAAAGCAGCAGCGTCCACAGAAGTTCTCAACCAGAGAATATACACGTTGCAATATATGTGGTCGTCCACATTCAGTATTAAAGAAATACGGAATTTGCAGAATCTGCTTCCGTGAGTTAGCATATAAGGGCCAGATCCCTGGCGTTAAGAAGTCAAGCTGGTAAGAGTAGAAGGAGGAAATTTATTATGTCAATGAGCGATCCAATAGCAGATATGCTTACAAGAATTCGTAATGCTAATACAGCAAAGCATGATACAGTAGAAATCCCTGCTTCAAAGATGAAGAAAGCTATTGCCGACATCCTTTTATCAGAGGGATATGTTAAGGCTGTAGATATAATCACAGATGGTAAGTTTGAGACAATCAAAATCACATTGAAGTATGGTGCAGACAAGAATGAGAAGATCATCACAGGTCTTAAGAGAATATCAAAGCCTGGTCTTCGTGTTTACGCAAGTAAGGATGAGCTTCCAAAGGTACTTGGCGGTTTAGGAACAGCTATTATTTCAACAAATAAGGGCGTTTTAACTGACAAGGAAGCCAGAAAAGAAAACGTAGGTGGAGAGGTTCTCGCATTTATCTGGTAATCCGGGTAAATGTGAGTTTTAACACCGGATATAGCAAGTATATTCAGTATTAAAATATAAGGAGGAAGGCAAAATGTCACGTATCGGAAGAATGCCTATCGCGGTACCTGCAGGAGTTACTGTAGATATTGCAGAAAATAATAAAGTGACTGTTAAAGGACCAAAGGGAGAGCTTGTAAGAGTACTTCCAGAGGAGATGGAGATTAAGTTAGAGGCTGATGTTATTACAGTATCAAGACCAAATGACTTAAAGAAGATGAGATCATTACACGGTTTAACAAGAACTCTTATCAACAACATGATCATTGGTGTTACTCATGGTTATGAGAAGACTCTTGAAGTAAACGGTGTAGGTTACAGAGCTCAGAAGCAGGGCAACAAGCTTGTTCTTGCTCTTGGTTATTCACATCCAGTTGAAATGGTAGATCCAGCAGGCCTTGAGACAAAGGTTGACGGAAACAAGATCATCGTAAGCGGTATCGACAAGGAAAAGGTTGGTCAGTACGCTGCAGAGATCAGAGAGAAGAGAGCCCCAGAACCATATAAGGGCAAGGGTATCAAGTATATCGATGAAACTATCAGACGTAAAGTTGGTAAGACTGGTAAGAAATAATAAAGGAGTGAGATAAGATGATTAAAAAAGAATCAAGAAGCGAAATTCGTGTTAAGAAGCACATGCGTGTTCGTAACCGTTTATCCGGAACAGCAGAGAGACCACGTTTAGCAGTGTTCAGAAGTAATAATCATATGTACGCTCAGATTATTGATGATACAGTAGGCAACACATTAGTAGCAGCTTCAACAGCAGAGAAGGCTGTTAAGGCTGAGCTTGAGAAGACAAATGATGTTGCTGCAGCAGCTTACGTTGGTAAGGTTATTGCAGAGAGAGCATTAGAGAAGGGTATCAAGGCTGTTATCTTTGACAGAGGCGGTTTTGTTTACCATGGTAAGATACAGGCGTTAGCAGATGCAGCTAGAGAAGCTGGTCTGGAATTCTAATAAGGAGGAAAACAACATATATGAAGCGTGAAATTATAGATGCTAGTAAGCTTGAGTTAGAAGACAAAGTAGTAGACATCAAGCGTGTAACAAAGGTTGTTAAGGGTGGACGTAATTCCAGATTCGCATGTCTCGTTGTAGTTGGTGACAAGAATGGCCACGTTGGCGTAGGCGTTGGAAAGGCTGTTGAGATTCCTGAAGCTATCCGTAAGGGTAAAGAAGACGCAGCTAAGAACCTGGTAACAGTTCCATTTAATGAAAATAAAAGTGTTCCTTATGATTGGAACGGAAAGTTCGGTAGTGCTTCTGTATTACTTAAGGAAGCTCCGGAAGGTACTGGTATCATCGCCGGTGGTCCAGCACGTAGCGTACTTGAGCTTGCAGGATACAAGAATATCCGTACAAAGTCCTTAGGATCTAACAATAAGCAGAACGTAGTACTTGCAACAATCAAGGGTCTTTCAGAGATCAAGGCTCCAGAAGAGATTGCAAGACTTCGTGGAAAATCTGTTTCAGAGATACTTAACTAAGGAGGTATTTAAAAATGGCAGATAAGTTAAAAGTAACATTAGTAAAATCACCTATCGGTGCGGTGCCTAAGCACAGAAGAACAGTTGAAGCATTAGGCTTAAAGAAGGTCAACAAGTCAGTTGAGCTTCCTAACAACGCTGCAACTCTTGGTATGGTACAGCAGGTTAATTATTTAGTAAAGGTAGAAGAAGTATAATATTAAGGAGGTGCAGGAATGGATTTATCAACATTAAGACCAGCAGATGGTTCAAAGCATAGCGATAACTTCAGAGTTGGCCGTGGACATGGTTCAGGAAACGGTAAGACTGCAGGTAAGGGTCATAAAGGTCAGAAGGCACGTTCAGGATCACCTAGACCAGGTTTTGAAGGTGGCCAGATGCCATTATATAGAAGACTTCCTAAGAGAGGTTTCCAGTGCATCAATCACAAGGACATCGTAGCAATCAATGTTTCAGTTCTTGATAGATTTGAAGATGGCGCAGAAGTAACTGTTGACACACTTATCGAAGCTGGTATCGTTAAGAACTCTCGTGATGGCGTTAAGATTCTTGGTAACGGTGAGTTAACAAAGAAGCTCAATGTTAAGGCAAATGCTTTCTCTAAGTCCGCTGTAGAAAAGATCGAAGCAGCAGGCGGAAAAGCTGAGGTGATGTAATAATGTTCAAAACCTTAAGAAATGCTTTTAAGGTAAAGGAAACTAGATCAAAATTATTATATACACTTTTTGCACTGGTAGTGATCAGACTTGGTAGTCTGATCACAGTGCCGGGCATCCAGAAAGAGGCAATTCAGCAGTATCTTAAGAATTCCCTTGGTGATTCACTGAATATCTTCAGTTCATTCACCGGAGGATCATTCGACCAGATGTCAATATTTGCCCTTTCAGTAACTCCATATATTACAGCAACCATCATCATCCAGCTTCTTACCATTGCCATACCGGCACTGGAAGAAATGCAGAAGGATGGAGAAGACGGTAGAAAGAAGATAACGGCTATCACAAGATTTATGACAGTGGGTCTTGCAATCCTTGAGAGTGCCGGACTTGCAGTAAGTTTTGGACAGAAGGGTTATCTTAATAACTACAGCTTCATAACTGTAATAGAGATGATAGTGATCCTCACAGCCGGAAGTGCATTTGTAATGTGGCTGGGTGAGAGGATTACCGAGCGAGGCGTTGGAAACGGTATCTCCATCATACTTTTGATAAACATTGTTTCAACAATGCCAAACGACTTTAAGAACGTATTTACAACATATACTAAGAAGTATCTGGGTGAAGGCGATTACATCAGAATGACAGTTTCGGTAGTTACTGTTGTTGTTATCGTTGCATTGGTTGTTGCACTTGTATGTGCACTCCAGGGTGCTGAGAGAGAGATCCCTGTTCAGTATGCCAAGAGCGTGAGAGGAAGAAGAACCGTTGGAGGTCAGTCTTCATCAATTCCGCTTAAGGTAAATACAGCAGGCGTTATCCCTGTAATCTTTGCATCCTCAATACTTTCAATACCTGCTATAATCGTGAATCTTTTCGGTATCAAGTCATCAGGTGTTGGAGCTAAGATACTTAATGCATTAAGCCAGTCAAACTGGTTCAATAAGGCAAACTGGTGGCCGACATTAGGTCTTCTGGCATATGTATTACTTGTGTTCTTCTTCGCATATTTCTATACGGCAATCACATTCAATCCTATGGAAATTGCAAATAACATGAAGAAGGGCGGCGGCTTTATTCCGGGTATCAGACCGGGAAAGCCAACTCAGGATTATTTGAATAAGATCCTTAATTATATAATATTTATCGGAGCTGTTGGTCTTCTTATAGTAGCTGTAATCCCAATGTTCTTCAACGGATACTTCGGAATGACATTCTCATTCGGTGGTACATCTATCATCATCGTTGTAGGTGTTGTTATAGAGACAATGAAGGGTCTTGAATCACAGATGCTTCCAAGACATTATCAGGGCTTCCTGTTAGATAAATAATAATCGTACTTTGATTATAAATAAGAATGGGAGTGCACATTTTTGTGTACTTCCTATTCTTGTAATATGAAACAATCAAACAATAAAGTTAATGGGAGAAGTCATGATTCATGGGGGAGGAACCATGATATCAGAGCTCCGGAGAGGATTATATATATGAAGATAATTATGTTAGGCGCACCTGGTGCAGGAAAAGGAACACAGGCTAAGATGATAGCTGCCAAGTATGGCATTCCACACATTTCGACAGGTGATATATTCAGAGCAAATATTAAGAACGGTACAGAGCTTGGTGCTAAGGCAAAAGAGTACATGGATAAGGGATTACTTGTACCGGACGAGTTAGTTGTAGATTTAGTTATAGATAGATTTAAGGCAGATGATTGCAAGAATGGTTATGTGCTTGACGGATTTCCAAGAACAATACCACAGGCAGAGGCACTTGATAATGCCCTTACAGCAATCGGTGAGTCAGTAGACTACGCAATAAACGTAGAAGTTCCTGATGAGAATATAGTAAACAGAATGTCAGGAAGAAGAGCATGTGTAGGTTGTGGAGCAACATATCACATTGTTTACAATCCAACAAAGGTAGAGGGCAAGTGTGATACATGCGGTGCAGATCTTATATTAAGAGATGATGACAAGCCTGAGACAGTATTAAACAGATTAAAGGTTTATCATGAGCAGACACAGCCACTTATTAATTACTATGAAGGCAAAGGCATATTAAAAGAGGTTGATGGTACAGTAGATATGAACGAAGTATTTGCAGCTATCACAGCTATCTTAGGTGAATAATATATGTCCATTTCTATAAAGAACCCGGAAGAGATAGAACTCATGAAGGAGGCAGGAAGAATACTTGCCATAACCCATGAGGAGCTGAAGAAAGCTATAAAGCCAGGTATTACCACATATGATATAGATAAGCTGGGTGAAGAAGTGATAAGGAGTTACGGATGTACACCATCATTCCTTAATTATTGCGGGTATCCGGCTTCCATATGTGTATCCATAAATGAAGAGGTAGTACACGGGATACCTTCCAGAACCAGACATATAAAGGAAGGAGACATTGTAAGTCTTGACGCGGGAGTCATATATAAAGGATATCATTCCGATTCTGCCAGAACCTATGGCGTCGGAGAGATAAGTCCTGTGTGTACAGACCTTATAAAAGTTACAAAACAGAGCTTCTTTGAAGCACTTAAGGTAGCCCGGGCAGGCAATCATATAAAGGATATAGGGGTTGCAGTCGAGAGATATGTTCTGCAGCACGGATTTGATGTGGTTGTTGATCTGGTTGGTCACGGCGTAGGAAAAAATCTCCATGAGGAGCCTGATGTTCCGAACTTCGCCACAAGAAGAAGAGGACCGAAGCTAAAAGCAGGAATGACTATAGCAATAGAACCTATGGTCACTGTTGGAGATTATCATGTGAACTGGCTGGATGACGGATGGACAGTGGTTACAGCCGATGGACTTGCGGCGGCACATTATGAGAACACTATACTCATAACAGAAAGTGAACCGGTAATATTGTCCAGGGCAGAGGGCCTGGAGTTATAGAATGAAAAATAACTTCTATATAATATGATTTTAAAATCAGGAGGATTTGAAATGTCAAAAGCAGATGTAATTGAAGTAGAAGGAAAAGTTGTTGAGAAGCTTCCGAATGCCATGTTTCAGGTAGAGCTTGAGAATGGACATAAGGTACTTGCCCATATAAGCGGAAAGCTGAGAATGAATTATATCAAGATTCTTCCAGGGGATAAAGTTACTATTGAATTATCACCATATGATCTTACAAAGGGCAGGATCGTTTGGAGAGATAAATAAAAACAAATAAGTCGCAAAAAAACTAAAAAAGTGGCTTAAAATTTAAAAAAGTGTGCTTGCATTTTAAATCGAAAGATGTTAGAATGTCTATTCGTAGCGGACTTTTTTTGAAAGGAGAGTTTCTAATGAAGGTTAGAGCATCAGTAAAACCTATATGCGATAAGTGCAAAGTTATCAAGAGAAAGGGTATCGTTAGAGTTATCTGCGAGAATCCAAAGCACAAACAGCGTCAGGGTTAATCAAAAAAGGAACGAGGTATTTTGGATGATAGCCCATCTATGAGAATGCCTTGTTTTTGTGCGTCAACACGTATTGTGTTGAAAAAATGAAGCGGCTGGCGGCATAATCATTATATGCTGCATATTAATATAGTTTTATTATTGGAAAGTCATGAGACAGTGTATGCATTTCACCCCATTACATATGTTCTGGGATATGCTGGAGCTTGATTTACCACACAAGAAGATTTTATACGGAGGTTAATTAGAATGGCTCGTATTTCAGGTGTTGATTTACCAAGAGAGAAGCGTGTTGAAATTGGACTTACTTATATATATGGTATCGGTTTAGTATCATCACAGCGTATTCTTAAGGAAGCAAATGTAAACCCAGATACACGTTGCGCAGACTTAACTGATGATGAAGTAAGAAGAATCAGCGAAGTTATCAATGCAACACAGGTTGTAGAGGGTGATTTACGTAGAGAAGTAGCACTTAATATTAAGCGTTTACAGGAAATTGCATGTTATCGTGGAAAGCGTCACAGACAGGGTCTCCCAGTTCGTGGACAGAAGACAAAGACCAATGCAAGAACTCGTAAGGGTCCTAAGAAGACAGTTGCAAACAAGAAGAAGTAATTATTCTATATAATATTTGAAAAACCATAGGAGGTTTTAAGTTAATGGCTAAGCAAGTTACTAAAAAAGTGGCTAAGAAGCGTGTTAGAAAAAGCGTTCAGCATGGACAGGCTCATATCCAGTCATCTTTCAATAATACAATCGTTACATTAACAGACGCTGAGGGTAATGCACTTTCATGGGCAAGTGCAGGCGGATTAGGCTTCAAGGGTTCAAAGAAGTCAACTCCATATGCTGCTCAGATGGCTGCAGAGACAGCTGCTAAGGCTGCCGCACCATACGGTTTAAAGACTGTTGATGTTATGGTAAAGGGTCCGGGATCAGGTAGAGAGGCAGCAATTCGTGCACTTTCAGCTTGCGGAATCGATGTAGTTAGTATTCAGGATGTTACACCAGTACCACACAATGGTTGCCGTCCACCGAAGAGAAGAAGAGTATAATTAGGAGGTACAGATAAGATGGCAGTAGATAGAACCCCAGTTCTTAAGAGATGCAGATCTTTAGGCATGGAGCCAATGTATCTCGGAATAGATAAGAAATCAAACAGAAAGTCAGCAAGAGCAAACAAGAAGGTAAGCGAGTATGGACTTCAGCTTCGTGAAAAGCAGAAGGCTAAGTTCATCTATGGCGTATTAGAGAAGCCTTTCCGTAACCTTTTCGCTAAGGCAGAGCAGCAGAAGGGATTAACAGGTCCAAACTTAATGACATTACTTGAGTTAAGACTTGATAACATCATCTTCAGAATGGGATTTGCCAGAACAAGAAGAGAAGCAAGACAGATCGTTGATCACAAGCATGTACTTGTGAACGGTAAGAGCGTAAACATTCCTTCATATGAGGTAAAGGCTGGCGACAAGATCGAGATAAGAGAAAAGAGTAAGTCATTACAGAGATATAAGGATATCATGGAAGCTACTGAAGGACATTTAGTACCAGGATGGTTAAATGTTAACAGAGAGACACTTTCAGGTGAAGTTGTTGACAGACCAACAAGAGAGCAGATTGATGTTCCTGTAAACGAGACCCTTATTGTCGAGTTATATTCTAAGTAATTTCTATAATTATTTGGTATGTAGCAGTTATTTTCCCATAAAGGAGGGGCTTAAATGTTTGAATTTGAGAAACCAAATATCAGAGTGGTTGAGATTTCAGATGATAACAAGTATGGCAAGTTTGTAGTAGAACCTTTGGAGAGAGGCTATGGTACAACACTTGGTAATTCACTTAGAAGAATTATGCTTTCCTCATTACCTGGTACTGCTGTACGTCAGGTAAAGATCAAAGGTGTATTACATGAGTTCAGCTCAATCCCAGGCGTTAAGGAAGATGTTACAGAGATAATAATGAATATTAAGTCATTGGTTATCAAGAATAACTCACTTTCTAATGAGCCAAAGCAGGCATACATTGATGTGTCAGGCGAGAGAGTGGTAAGAGCATCTGATATTCATGTAGATGGAGATCTTGAGATTGTTAATCCGGATCTTGTAATTGCCAACTTGAGTGGTCCTGATGCAAAGCTCGAGATGGAACTCACTATTGCAAATGGTCGTGGTTATGTTGGTTCAGATAAGAATAAGGAACCGGAAGCTCCAATCGATGTAATTGCAATAGATTCAATCTACACACCAGTAGAAAGAGTAAATCTTACAGTACAGAATACTCGTGTAGGTCAGGTTACAGATTATGATAAGTTGACACTTGATGTATTCACAAACGGTGCCCTTGCTCCGGATGAGGCAGTAAGCCTTGCAGCAAGAGTATTAGTTGAACATTTGAATCTGTTTGTTGATCTCTCAGACAAGGCCGGAGCAATAGATGTGATGGTAGAAACAGAGTCAGATGAGAAGGAAAAGGTTCTTGAGATGAATATTGATGAGCTTGAATTATCAGTTCGTTCATACAACTGCTTAAAGAGAGCCGGTATCAATACAGTTGAAGAATTAATAAACAAGACTCCAGAGGATATGATGAAGGTTCGTAACCTCGGTCGTAAGTCATTGGATGAAGTTTTAGCTAAGCTTAGAGAGTTAGGTTTAAAGCTTAATGAGAGCGATGACTAAAGCTTATAAGGTGGCCGTGTTCCACTAAAGCCGAATAATAGTAAGCATAGTGAAGACCCGCAAAAGGGTAAGGAGGATAAAATAAAATGGCAATGTATAGAAAACTTGGAAAAGCTAGTGCACAGAGAAATGCATTACTTCGTAACCAGGTAACACAGTTATTATACCATGGAAAGATTAAGACAACTGAGGCTAGAGCTAAGGAAGTTGTTAAGATCGCAGAGAAGCTTATCACACTTGCAATCAAGGAAAAGGATAACTACGATGAAGTTACTGTAACAGCTAAGGTTGCTAAGAAGGATAAGGACGGCAAGAGAGTAAAGGAAGTTGTAGACGGCAAGAAGGTTACAGCTTACGATGAAGTAGAGAAGACAATCAAGAAGGATCAGCCTTCAAGACTTCATGCCAGAAGAGAGATGCTTAAGGTTTTATATCCTGTAGTTGAAGTTCCAACAGATGCAGCAGGTAAGAAGGCAGGCACAAAGAAGATTGATTTAACAGAGAAGTTATTCAACGAGTACGCTACAAAGTACGCTACACGTAACGGTGGTTACACAAGAATCATCAAGATCGGTCAGCGTAAGGGCGATCAGGCTTTAGAAGTAATTCTCGAGTTAATATAATATCTACTTAGATAAAAGGCCATCAGGTACATTCGGTTGTGCCTGGTGGTCTTTTGTTTTATCGCTGGAACATTGCTTTTTAGTGTTGAAGGAGGTAGCCATGTCCTACATATCTACGGAGGATCTCACCCATGAATTTAATATACGCGACGCGACAGGTAACATAATGGCGAAGAAGAGGGCCTGTGATGGAGTAAATGTCCATGTGGAGAAGGGGGCATTTGTTGCAATATTGGGCAGAAATGGTTCGGGTAAATCAACATTTGCAAGACACCTTAATGGACTGCTGATGGCTACAGAGGGAAGTGTCTATATAGCCGATGAGAAGGTGGAGGACAAAAACCTCATAGATATCCGTAGGAAGCTTGGAATGGTATTCCAAAATCCCGACAATCAGATAGTAGGAAACAGTGTCAAGGAAGATGTGGCATTCGGACTTGAGAATCTGGGACTTCCCAGCAAGGAAATATGGGCAAGGATATATGAAACCTTAAAGATCACAGGAATGGGGGCATATATAGACCGGAATGTGGCAAGGCTGTCCGGAGGACAGAAACAGAGGCTTGCAATAACCTCAGTGTGTGCCATGAAGCCGGAAACTATAGTGCTTGACGAAGCAACGTCTATGCTTGATCCCGAAGCCAGTAAAAACATACTTGATAGTGTTCTGGAGCTGAATAAAAAGTATGGTATTACCATAATCATGATAACCCACAGGATCGAAGAGGCAGTTCTTGCAGATTACATATATGTAATGGGAGCAGGAAAGGTGCGGCTTGAAGGGGTAACCGGACATGTCATAACCCGGGTGAAAGAGCTTGAGGCCCTTGGACTTGAGGCCCCACTATATGAAAAGATTAAGTATGAGCTGGGATTCACAGGGAATGATAAAGAGCTGATCTCATATATAAAGGAGAAAGCCGGAAGATCATCAAGTGAAGAAGCCGGTTCTTCAAGAAAGAATCAAATAGAAGATAATGATGGAAGAATAGTGAATTTATCATATGAAAGTGATGTAGATAAAGAAGATAATCTTATATCTGAAACGAATATAGATAGGAAAAATGATAAGCCCATATCTGAAAAGGATATAAGCAGAAAAGATGATATCCTCATATGGGCAAAGGATGTAAGATATATTTACAACAATGGGGACAGTACCCTGCAGGCAGTGAAGGGTGTAAGCTTTCAGATAAAGAAAGGTGAGATAGTTGCTATTGCGGGACATACCGGATCGGGGAAGACTACACTTATACAGATGTTTAATGGATTGTTGCGTCCTACATCAGGCGAACTTGTCGTTGCCGGAACAGATATAGCTAAGGTAAAAGACCTGAAACAGCTTAGAAAGGGCATAGGTTATGTATTTCAGTATCCGGAATATCAATTGTTCGAGGCAAGCGTTCTCAAGGATGTAAAATATGGACCTGTTAATTTCGGATTTTCCGAACAGGAAGCTGATGGGTTGGCAAGGGACGCCTTAAAGCTTGTGTCTATCGGTGAGGAAATGTACGAAATGTCACCATTTGACCTGTCGGGCGGGCAAAAGAAAAGAGTTGCTCTTGCGGGAATACTTGCTTATAAGCCTGAGCTTTTAATACTTGATGAGCCGGTGGCAGGACTTGACCCTGAAAGCAAAAGGGAGTTATTTGCCCTTATAAGAAGGCTCAACAGGGAAGAAGGAACCACAATAATATTTGTATCCCATGACATGAAGGATGTATACGAAATGGCTCCAAGAACCATAGTCCTTAATGAGGGAGAGATAGCCTACGATGGAGATACCGGAGAAATGTTCAGAAACGACAAACTTGTCCGGGCAAATCATCTGGCTGTGCCGGAGCTGGTGAGTTTTAAGCAGAAACTGGAACCGGAGATAGATATAAGAGAAAACACCATTGCAGGGGTTGTGGAGAAGCTAAAAGAGCATTTATAAGAACTGAAGTGACCGGAGCCATGTAAGAACGGAAAAATATATGAAAGAGACACTGTTGATATGATCAAGGATATGACCATAGGCCAGTACTATGAGGGGAATTCACCTGTCCATAGGCTGGATCCCAGGACCAAATTGATAATTACAATTATATATGCCATATTGGTATTTTTTTGCACCACACTGCCCCTTGTTATATGGGCCACTGTAGGACTTGTGGTGTATGTACTGATGTCCCGGGTGCCTTTAAGACATATTTTCAGAGGGCTGAAATTTGTATGGTTCTTTGTTATTGTGACGGCTGTTGTCAGCCTCTTTAACGGAGACGGAGAGGTGCTGTGGTCCTGGTGGAAGCTGTCTGTGACTACCGGCGGTCTGTATCGCACAGGGATACTCACCATGCGTTTATTCTACCTTATAGTAGGTTCTTCCATCATGACATATACCACAATGCCGTTAAGGCTCACGGACGGTCTGGAGAGGATTTTCTCATTCCTAAAGGTGTTCAGGGTGCCTGTATCGGAAATGGCTATGATGATATCCATTGCTCTGAGATTTATCCCAATTTTAATGGAGGAGTTAGATAAGATCATCAAGGCACAGACCTCAAGAGGTGCGGATTTCGAGGCGGGAAATGTATTTAAACGTATAAAAGCATATGTGCCGGTGCTGGTTCCTTTATTTGCCTCGTCCATAAGAAGGGCGACAGAACTGGCAGAGGCCATGGACGCCAGATGCTATCAGGGCGGCGAGGGCAGAACTAAGCTGGTGCCTCTTGAATACACCTACAGGGATGTGGTGGCGTATGGGTGCCTTGCGGTATTTGCAGTGGGAGTTATCCTTGGAAGGACAGTTTTTATGTAGGAAATTGACAAGCGAATATCATTATGTGAAAAGGGATAAGAATGAAGCGGATTAAATTGATAGTTGCCTACGATGGGACAAATTATTGTGGGTGGCAGACACAGATAAACGGAATAACAGTGGAGGAAGTCTTAAATAAGACCCTTTCCGGGCTTTTGAAGGAGGATATAAGGGTGATTGGTGCAAGCCGTACAGACTCAGGGGTACATGCCCTTGGTAATGTGGCTGTGTTTGATACGGAATCAAAGATCCCAGGGGACAAATTCTCATTTGCCCTTAATCAGAGGCTGCCGGAGGATATAAGGATACAGGAATCCTGCCAGGTTGCGGATGATTTCCATCCGAGATTTTGCGACACTATAAAGACCTACGAATACAAGATACTTAACAGGAAGTTTGCATTGCCTACAGAAAGGCTGTACTCGGCATTTGTATATTATCCTCTTGATGTGGAGAAAATGCAGATGGCGGCAGCTTATCTGGTGGGAGAGCATGATTTCAAGAGCTTCTGCTCATCGGGCTCCCAGGTTGAGAGCACTGTAAGGACAATAACAGACATCTCCGTTGAGAAGCATGGGGAAATGATCTCCATAAGAGTCAGCGGAAATGGCTTCTTATATAATATGGTAAGGATAATAGTGGGAACACTGATGAAGATCGGCCTTGGTGTATGGGAACCGGAGCGTATGGAAGAAATACTTAATGCCTGCGACAGAAATGCTGCAGGGCCTAAGGCGGAGGCAAGGGGACTGACCCTTGTGGAGATCAGATATCTGTAGATGATGTGGATAGATTTGCAGATGTTTTGGAAAATTGTGGAAAGATTATAAAAATCCGCTGATAAAAACCTGGAAAATTTGTGTAAAACCCACATAAAAAATTCGTTGACACACCTGGACGAGTATAATATAATGTATGAATGTGTGAAGATTATAAGTATGTTGCGAACCAATGCCCCGGTAAGCGACATATCATTATATATATCATATAAAACAATATGAATAAATTAGGAGGTACCACGATGAAGAGCTTTATGGCAAGCCCATCAACAATAGAGAGAAAGTGGTATGTAGTTGACGCTACAGGACATACTTTAGGACGTTTATCTTCAGAGATAGCAAGCATTTTAAGAGGAAAGAACAAACCAACATTTACACCTCACATTGATACAGGTGACTATGTAATAGTTGTAAACGCTGACAAGATCAAGGTTACAGGTAAGAAGATGGATCAGAAGATCTACTACAACCACTCAGATTATGTTGGTGGAATGAAAGAGACAACTTTAAAAGAGAAGATGGCTAAGAAGCCAGAGGATGTTATTCGTTTAGCAGTTAAGGGAATGCTTCCAAAGGGACCACTTGGAAGAAGCATGATCACAAAGCTTCACATATATGCAGGTCCAGAGCACAATCATCAGGCTCAGAAGCCAGAAGTTTTAGAGATTAAGTACTAAGAAGGAGGATAACGTAAATGGCTAAGACAACTAAGTTCTACGGAACAGGAAGAAGAAAAAGCAGCATTGCCAGAGTATATATCACTCCTGGTACTGGTAAGATCACAATCAACAAGAAGGATATGGACGAGTATTTCGGTCTTGATACATTAAAGGTTATCGTTAGACAGCCACTTGTTGCTACAGGCACAGACGGCAAGTTCGATGTATTAGTTAATGTAAAGGGTGGCGGATTCACAGGTCAGGCTGGTGCAATCAGACACGGTATTTCAAGAGCATTACTTCAGGCTGATTCAGATGAGTACAGACCAACTTTAAAGAAGGCTGGTTACCTCACAAGAGATCCAAGAATGAAGGAAAGAAAGAAGTACGGCTTAAAGGCAGCTCGTCGTGCTCCACAGTTCTCAAAGAGATAATTATTTATACAATTTGGAACGTCGCAGAACGATTCGAAGTATATTATACCCCAGGACTTATGTCCTGGGGTTTTTGATGTTATGGCAAGGAGTTATGTGCAAAACTCTTGATAAAACAGTAAAGAAGAGTAAAAATAATTAGTCCTTTTATATTTCATCCACCCATATTAAGCACATTAATAAGCAATATCCATACAAGACCATAGTAGGAGATGACTGCCACAAGGTCATTTACGGTGGTGATAAGGGGACCTGAAGCCACTGCCGGGTCGATCTTGATCTTGTTAAAGAAGATAGGGATAAGAGTTCCCACAAGGCTTGATATCACCATGGCAACCATCAGGGACAGCCCGACGCAGCCTGATATGAGGAAGGCGTAGTGGACAGGATTTTGCTTGAAGATGCAGATGTATCCACCGATAAACATAAATGCCATGATACCTAAGAACAGGCCGTTAAAGAAGCCGATACGTATTTCCTTGGTTACAAGACGAAGCTTATCGGCACCAGAAACCTGATCATCTGCCAGCACTCTTATGGTGACCGCCAGAGACTGGGTGCCTACATTTCCCGCCATATCAAGAATAAGGGACTGGAAACATATAACTATAGGAAGGATTGCCACCACAGTTTCAAATATTCCTACGATAGAGGATACGCCTATTCCCAGAAACAGAAGTATTATGAGCCATGGAAGTCTCTTCTTTACACTGACAAATGTAGATTCTTCCAGATCTTCCTGCTCGGAGAGACCACCAAGCTTTGCGTAATCCTCGCTCAGTTCTTCATCAGAAGCCTCCATGAGATCCTCGGCAGTTATGACACCGATAAGCCTCTTTGAACCGTCAATAACCGGAATAGAGTCCTCCGCATAATCCTTGAGTCGCTCAATGCACTCGTCAATCTTTGCATGGTCAGATACATAAGGATATGACAGCATTATTATATCTGAAAGAGGGGTATCAGCCCTGGCAATGATCAGATCCTTCAGATCAATGGCACCGAAGAATTTGTCGTGCTTATTTGTCACATAAACTGTGGAAATGTTGTCATTTTCACCTGCCTGGGAGATGAGCTCCTGCATAGCCTGTCTTACATTTAAGGTGTTCTTGATGACGATGTAGTTGGTGGTCATGAGACTGCCGATCTCGTCATTGCTGTAGGACATGATCAGCTTTACATCATGGCTTGAATTGTCGTCCATCAGGTCCACAAGACGTTTCCTCGTGGATAAATCCAGATCGTCCATGGCGTCAACAGCGTCGTCAGAGTCCATCAGTGAAAGAACCTGGGCAGCACCATCAATTCCCAGCTCCCGGAGATACTCGTCAGGATCCTCAATGTAGCTGAAGATCTCGGATATACGCTCCGCACCAAGCACCGGATACAGTGCCTTGCGCTCATTTTCATTTAATTGTTCAAATGCTTCCGCAATATCATTGTCATGGTAATCGGAAAGTCTGTCGTTAAGTGTCTTGGAATCTGCTCCTGAACGGAGAATAGTGAGAATTTCATTTAAGAAATTATTTTCATTCAAAATCTTTTTAAGCATTTTTGTCATTGTGTTGCCCTCCTTTTTGGATGTCGACTATCAATGAAAGCCGATATAATGTGTTTTATTGCTCACCCCCGGCAGCAATAAAAGACAACACAAAAACAAATGCAAATCAGCGTATACATACGACGAGTTGCACTGTCATGTTTAGTTTATCTGCATTGCCGCAGAGAACAAGTCTGTTGTAACTGTAACTGCCATTACTATCGCAACTGTCCATGTATATCACCTCCGTAAATTTCTGTATATTTCTTTTAAAGCAATTTTAGAGTAATCCCGTAAAGGAAAAAGGTCAACCTGTTAAATTATAAAATTTTCGGAAAATATGTAATTAAACATAAACCCCAATAAAACTGCTTCCCCTTTCGTCTATATATATGTAAAATGTAATTCGGAGATTATTTACGAATAAGACGTGAGAGAACTGCATTTAAGACATTTTGCAAATATATCACATAAGAACGGAGAGAAACATGGATAAGATAACAGAATTAGTGAGAAGAGTGCTGGAGGGAGACACCCAGGCATTTGAGATTATTTACCAGAACACATACAGACAGATATATTATACCTGCATGAGCTTTCTGAAGAATGAACAGAATGTTTATGATGTTATGCAGGATACATATATAACAGCACTTACGAGGCTGGGACAGCTGCAGAACCCTGACAGGCTCGTAGCATGGCTTAACCAGATAGCAGTAAACCGGTGCAGGGATTTCTTAAGAAAGAGACAGCCTGAGCAGCTTCCTGATGAGCTGACCGGTACAGAGCTTGTGGAGAACAATGATAATTTTCTTCCAGAGAGCTATGTGATAAATGAAGAAAAGAGAAAGCAGCTTTTAAATATCATGCAGGAAGAGCTCTCAGCAGTACAGTATCAGACTATAATATTGTATTACTTTGACGGCATGAGCATATCAGAGATCGCAGAATGCATGCAATGTCCGGAAGGAACAGTGACCTATAGATTAAGTACTGCCAGAGGCAGGATAAAGAAGGGGGTTCAGGCATATGAGAATCTGTCAGGCCAGAAGCTGTACTCGTCAGGCGGCATCACATTGCTTACTGCTGTGTTCTATGCGGAGACCCAGAATCTGGTGGTACCGAACGTTTTAACAAAGATATTTGCGGCAGTCATGGGAACCGGAGCAACGGCGGGAGCAGTTACAGCGACCGGCTCAGTAGCATCAGCAGTGGCAGGCACATCAGCCACTGCAACGTCAGCGGGCGTGACCTCAGCAGCCGGAACCGGGGCATCAGCTGCAGCCGGAACCGGTGCAAAGGTATTATTTGCCACAACCAAGGCCAAGGTCACTGCAGGGATAGTTACAGCAGCTGTGGTGGCTGGTGGAGCAGCAGGAGTGGTAGCTCTGACCCATAAGAATGATACAGACACATCGAAAGACGGAGGATATAAGGAAGTGAACATTCAGGTGGTAGATGACGAGTACCTGAATGTGACTATCACGAAGATATATGACAAGGGTTACATTCCGGACGAATGCCGTAATCTGAACAATCAGACATTGGATGAAAGCTACTGGAGTGCAAATGACTGCATAGTCGAATATCAGGTAGAGAACAAGACAGACGAGAATGTGTATCTCGATATCAGGTTTATGACAGGCAATAATGAAGCCTTTGACTATGACAGAGAGGTGGCTGTGACATGGCTGATCAATCCGGAGCAGAAAGCAGTGAACTATATGAACAACCATGGAATTCCTACAGAAATAAATGTGGGAAGGGATCCTATAGAGTGGGCAAAAACAGAAGCCATAGTTTATATAGAAGGAGATAATGGGGCAGATCTGGATGTGGTGGATTATGTGCTGGAGGATTTTGACTTCTATGGAAATGGTACAGATAAGACCTACAAGCGTACCGTGACTGATGACAGAGAGCAGGTCCTGGTTGACAATGACGATGTCAGGATAACCTTTATTGGCGCAGAAAGAAATACCAGACCAATATTCTATGCCGAGAATAAATCGGGCAGGGATCTGCGTGTGAAAATGCTAAGTGATTATGTGGGTGAGGATACCCTGGACATGCCTGCGGGAACTACAGGATATTTTACTATGAATTATATGAGAGACCGCGAATATGATGAGAATGCAGAAGCCACCAAAGCAGCCATGGCAGATGGAACACCGATTCCGATTAATATCATAATACAGGATTATTCGGAACTTGGCGGAAGCTATATTAATTTCAAATCATACTACCGGGAGCCGGATTATGACACCATGCCGGGAGATAATGGGCACAGGTACTTGATGGATGTACATGAAAAGATGCAGGACACTGAGAGAACATATACTGGAGAATTCACGTATTTTCTTATAGACGAGAAGTGAAAAAGGATATAGGGGTAATATATTCCCTGCTACATACAATAAAACATGTAATGAAAATATGATAAGAAAATATAAATAAGATCATATAATAAGAAGAGGCTGTCACTTCATCGAATATTGATTCGTGTGAGGTGACGGCCTCTTTCTCGTGATGGTTCAATAAGCCTATATTTATTTGTTTATCTTGCTAAGGAAATATTCATGGATCCTTGTATCATCTGTAAGCTCCGGATGGAATGCAAGACCGATCTGATTCTTGTACTCAACGGCCACAATGTGGTCGTCAATAGTGGCCAGAACATCAACTCCGTCGCTTATATCCGCAACATATGGAGCTCTGATGAACACAACAGGGTATGTTCCGATATTCTTAATGTCAGCGTCTGCGTTGAAGCTTGATAACTGTCTGCCGTATGCATTTCTCTTAACTGTGACAGGAAGAGTTGCAATGTGGCTTAAAGGATCATCTGCCAGCTTCTCGGCAAGCAGGATAAGACCTGCACATGTTGCGAGAACAGGAGTGCCGTTCTTTATCATTTCCCTGATGGTGTCTAACATGTCAAGCTTTCTTAAGAGCTGACCCTGAACGGTACTTTCACCGCCCGGAAGGACGATGCCGTCTATATCAACGAGATCAGATTTCTGTCTCAGTTCAACACAGGTGGCACCAAGCTTCTCAAGCATTTTCTCATGCTCGATAAATGCACCCTGTACAGCAAGTACACCGATTCTCATTTTACTTACCTCTTTCTTCCATGATTATCTTGATCTCATTTGCATTGATACCAACCATGGCCTCGCCAAGATCCTCTGAAAGCTCAGCGATAAGCTTAGCGTCTGTGAAGTTTGTAACAGCCTGAACGATAGCTGAAGCACGTTTTGCAGGATCGCCTGACTTGAAGATACCTGAACCAACGAATACACCCTCAGCACCTAACTGCATCATGAGAGCAGCGTCGGCAGGAGTTGCAACACCACCTGCAGCGAAGTTTACAACAGGAAGCTTGCCATTTTCATGTACATATAAAACAAGATCATAAGGAACCTGAAGCTGCTTAGCCTCCTCGAAGAGCTCATCCTTGCTCATTGAAGTGATCTTTCTGATCTCCTGGTTCATCTTTCTCATGTGACGTACAGCCTGAACAACATCACCTGTACCAGGCTCGCCCTTTGTTCTGATCATTGAAGCACCTTCATTAATTCTTCTTAATGCCTCTCCAAGATCCCTTGCACCACATACAAATGGTACCTTGAACTGTGTCTTGTCAATGTGGTATACATCATCAGCAGGTGAAAGAACCTCTGACTCGTCGATGTAGTCGATCTCTATAGCCTGAAGGATCTGAGCCTCAACGAAGTGACCGATACGGCACTTAGCCATAACAGGAATACTTACAGCCTCCTGGATACCCTTGATCATCTTAGGATCACTCATACGTGATACACCGCCGGCAGCTCTGATATCGGCAGGGATTCTCTCAAGTGCCATAACAGCACAAGCACCTGCAGCCTCAGCGATCTTAGCCTGCTCAGGAGTAGTAACATCCATGATAACTCCGCCCTTTAACATCTGGGCAAGACCCTTATTTAATTCATACTGTGATTTTTCCATTTTATAAAACCTCCTAAATCAATCTCAAAGTTAATAAAATAACCGGAAATCCAATAAATAGTTGTATTTCCCTGCCCATCATAATATAATAAGCTTGGTTATAAAAAAATACTCAAAATAATAAAAAAATACATGCCAGATAAAGGAGCCCAAATGCTGACATACGTCTTTAACGAAGTCGGAGTACCGCTTTATGAGCAGGTATACAAATCCATAAAAAACGACATAATAAAAGGAAGTCTGAAACCGGGAGAGAAGCTTCCCTCCAAAAGGACATTTGCAAATAACAATGGAATTAGTACCATTACGATACAGAATGCATATGACCAGTTGATAAGTGAGGGCTATATATATACCATCCCAAAGAAGGGCTATTACGTGTCGGCTATTGCGGGAATTGCAAATGTTCCCACGGAATCCCGCATAAGGCTTGACATCAGGCTGCCAAAACAGCCGGTAAGATACGACATGGATCTGTCAAATAATAAGATAGCTCCGGACAGCTTTCCATTCTCTATCTGGGCGAAGCTTACCAGAGAGGTTCTGGCAGGAAAGAGTGCAGAGCTTATGGAGACCCCGTTGGCCGCAGGCATAATCGAGCTTAGACAGGCGATAGCAGATCACCTGAAATCCTTCCGTGGTATGCTGGTTGATCCGAACCAGATAGTGGTTGGAGCGGGAACAGAGTATCTCTACGGACTTATTGTGCAGCTTCTGGGAAATGACAGAGAGTACTGCATTGAAAATCCCGGCTACAGGAAGCTTTCCCAGATATACAGCCAGTATCATATAAACTGCCGCTATGCCGACATGGATGACAGCGGCATTACCATAGAAGGCCTGAGAAGGTCCGGAGCAGACATAGCCCACATCAGCCCGAACCATCATTTCCCTACAGGTATAACCATGCCGGCCAACAGACGTTATGAGGTTCTCGCCTGGGCAAATGAGAAAAGGGGACGCTATATAATAGAGGATGATTATGACAGTGAGTTCCGTCCTAACGGTAAGCCGCTGCCTACTCTGTTCAGTATAGACGCATGCGAAAAGGTAATATATATGAATACATTTTCCAAGTCCCTGACACCTACCATCCGAATAAGCTACATGGTCCTTCCTGCCCACCTGGCAAATGAATTCTATGCAAGGCTTTCATTTTACTCCTGTACCGTCTCAAACTTTGAACAGTACACTCTGGCGGCATTTATAAATGAAGGATATTTTGAAAAGCACATTAACAGGATGAGGCTTTACTACCAGCGACAGCGTAAGAAACTCATAGACTGCATAGAAAAAAGCAGCCTTAAGGATAAGTGCACCATAATTGAAAATGATTCCGGTCTGCACTTCCTTATCAGGTTTTACACCGATCTGCCAGACGAAGAAGTGGAGAACCGCCTTAAAAAGTCGGGTATACAGATCAGGGCGCTGTCGGAATACTATTTCACCGATCACGCCGGTAAGGAGCACTACTTCATAATGAACTACTCCCATATCGATATAAGCCGCATGCCGGAAGCCTGCGAGGCGATCTATAACTCCCTGAGTACAAATTGATATTTGCTTAATTTGTAAGAAATGGGAATAGAAAAATGAACAGGGCCGGATAATATATTATTGTTTGGGCTATTTAACAGATGTAAAGCTCTGAAAATATAAATTATTGATAAAATAAACCAAATAAAGCGAAAATTTTTATAAAAGTAGTTGCCTTAAACCAGAAAATAGATTACACTTTTAAAGGATTACGGATATCCTATTTCTATAATTTAGATAGAGATATTTTTATACAAATAAAAAGAAAAGAGGTACATCGCAAAATGGCAAACATTGATTTAACAAAGTATGGCATTTCAGGAACAACAGAGATCGTTTACAATCCTTCTTATGAATTATTATTTGAAGAAGAGACAAAGTCAACAAACGAAGGATATGAAGTAGGACAGAACACAGAACTCGATACTGTAAATGTTATGACAGGTGTGTTCACAGGACGTTCACCTAAGGATAAGTACATCGTTATGGATGAGAACTCAAAGGACACTGTATGGTGGACATCAGACGCATACAAGAACGATAACCACCCAATGGCAGAGAGCACTTGGGCAGTTGTTAAGGATATCGCTAAGAAGGAGCTTTCAAACAAGAAGCTTTATGTAGTTGATGCATTCTGTGGTGCTAACGCTGATACACGTATGGCAGTTCGTTTCATCGTTGAGGTTGCTTGGCAGGCTCACTTTGTAACAAACATGTTCATCAGACCAACAGAGGAAGAGCTCAAGACATTTGAGCCAGACTTCGTAGTATACAACGCTTCAAAGGCTAAGGTTGAGAACTACGCAGAGTTAGGTCTTAACTCAGAGACATGTGTAGCATTCAACATCACAAGCAGAGAGCAGGTTATCATCAACACATGGTACGGCGGAGAGATGAAGAAGGGTATGTTCTCAATGATGAACTACTACCTCCCACTTAAGGGTATCGCTTCAATGCACTGCTCAGCTAACTGTGATATGGAAGGTAAGCACTCAGCTATCTTCTTCGGTCTTTCAGGAACAGGTAAGACAACACTTTCAACAGATCCTAAGAGACTTCTTATCGGTGATGATGAGCACGGTTGGGATGACAACGGAATATTCAACTTCGAGGGTGGATGCTACGCTAAGGTTATCGGTCTTGATAAGGAATCAGAGCCGGATATCTACAACGCTATCAGAAGAGATGCTCTTCTTGAGAACGTTACAGTTGATAAAGACGGAAAGATTGATTTTGATGATAAGAGCGTAACAGAGAATACTCGTGTATCATACCCAATCGATCACATTGAGAAGATCGCTTCAAAGGTAAATGGCGTTTCAGCAGGACCTGCTGCAGAGAACGTAATCTTCCTTTCAGCAGATGCATTCGGAGTACTTCCTCCAGTATCAATCCTTACACCAGAGCAGACTCAGTACTACTTCCTTTCAGGATTTACAGCTAAGCTTGCAGGTACAGAGAGAGGAATCACAGAGCCAACACCTACATTCTCAGCATGCTTCGGTCAGGCATTCCTTGAGCTTCACCCAACAAAGTACGGCGAGGAGCTCGTTAAGAAGATGAAGGCTAACAACGCTAAGGCATATCTTGTTAATACAGGATGGAACGGAACAGGTAAGAGAATCACAATCAAGGATACAAGAGGTATCATCGATGCTATCCTTAATGGTGACATCAAGACAGCTCCTACAAAGACAATTCCTATGTTCAACTTCGAAGTTCCAACAGAGCTTCCAGGAGTAGACTCAGGAATCCTTGATCCTCGTGACACATACGCTGATCCAACAGAGTGGGAGACAAAGGCTAAGGATCTTGCAGAGAGATTCCAGAAGAACTTCACAAAGTACACAACAAATGAAGCTGGCAAGGCTCTTGTTGCTGCTGGTCCACAGTTATAAGATTTTGAAAAATTCTAAAGATTTTTGATAAAATCTCATATATAAAGAAGCATTCCGGGAATGAAATATTCTTCGGGATGCTTTTTTATTGTAACGATTTTCGACAGAAAATCGTTATGTAGCGTCGGCCCATTTTTTCGAAGAAAAAATTTCAAATGGCCGATGTTCCCCCCTTATTGTAGGGATTTATATATATATCCCATAAACCCCTTGACAAGTATAAACAATAGGATATAATGGTACAAAAACGCGAATGATTTGCATATTGTAACGATACCGCAGGTATCGTTATGTAGCGTCGGCCCCATTTTTTCGAAGAAAAAATTTTAAATGGCCGATGTTCCCGTATTGTAACGATGCCGCAGGTATCGTTATGTAGCGTCGGCCCCATTTTTTCGAAGAAAAAATTTCAAATGGCCGATGTTCCCGTATTGTAACGATTTTCGCAAAAAAGGTGGTATTATGAGAGAGATTTTATTAGACACAACATTAGACAGCATAAAACTGCTTCCGTTTCTGCTACTGACGTATCTGGCCATGGAAGCATTAGAGCACAGTACCGGCGGAAAGACCGTTGGACTTATAAAAAAAGCAGATAAGACAGGTCCTGTGATAGGAGGACTTCTGGGGGTAATACCGCAGTGTGGCTTCTCGGCAGCAGCCTCAAGCCTTTATGCCGGAAGAGTGATATCCCTTGGAACCATATTTGCGGTATTTTTCTCAACATCGGATGAAATGCTGCCAATACTCATATCCGAGGATGTGCCGGTAAAAACCATAATAAAGATACTAGGAACAAAGGTTGTTATTGCTATAGTATCGGGATTTATTGTAGAATTAATATATTGGATGTTCATAAAAAAGAAGCATGACGATATGGATATTCATGTGGTCTGCGAGGAAGAACATTGCGATTGTCGTGATGGAGTGTTCAAGGCGGCATTTAAGCATACAGTAAAGATATTCGTATATATTTTTGTAATTTCTCTTATACTAAACGGAATTATAGCCTGGATAGGCGAGGACACCCTTGCACAGATATTTTCAGACATACCTGTGGTTTCGGAACTGGTGGCAGGCCTTGTGGGACTGATACCTAACTGTGCCTCCTCAGTTGTTATCACAGAGCTGTATCTCCAGAAGGTTATCGGAGCCGGAGCCATGATGACAGGACTTCTGGTAAACGCAGGTGTAGGCATGTTGGTGCTTTGGAGGCTGAACAGACATCCTAAGGAGAATATAGCCATAATGGCAGGCATGTATATAATGGCTGTGATCTGGGGAGTACTGATCGAGTATCTGGGAGTGATATTTTAAGCGTGATAACAGAAGCAGGTTAAATGGGCTTTATGAGAACAGGAGATGAAGAAGATGGCATATAACACGGCGAGCCGTAAGAGAATATTGGAATTCCTTAAGGCGAGCAGGGACAAGACAGTCAGCGCCGGGGATATTGAGAGATACCTGAAGGAGGGACACCACGAGGTGAACCTGAGTACTATTTACAGATATCTGGATCGGCTGTCCCAGGATGGCACACTGATCAAATACACCGATCAGGGAGCAAATCAGGCAGTATATCAGTATGTAGACGACAGCCATAAATGTATGGAGCACCTTCACCTGCAATGTGTGGAGTGTGGACGGATAATGCATCTGGAATGCGGATTTATGAAGGAGTTTACAGGGCATATACAGGAACATCATGGATTTACCATACAGTGCTGCAATTCCATAATCTACGGAGTATGCGATAAATGTAAGAAAAAATGCGGATGTGTGGATGAACATCACAAGGAAAAATGTGAATGTGGGTGCAACGATCACTAAGAGATTAGCTGCACCGGGTAAAATAAAGAAATATACGATCGGAGGAGCAATATGAGAGAATATACAACACAGATGGATGCTGCAAGAAAGGGAATAGTAACCCCAGAGATAGAGGCAGTAGCCAAGAAGGAAAGCATGACTACAGAGGCTCTTATGAAGCTGGTAGCAGAAGGAAAGGTTGCTATATGTGCCAATAAAAACCACAAGTGCCTTAACCCTGAGGGCGTGGGCAGCATGCTCAGAACAAAGATCAATGTAAATCTTGGAGTATCAAGAGACTGTAAGGATTACAACATAGAGATGGAAAAGGTAATGAGCGCAGTCAACATGGGAGCTGAGGCCATAATGGATCTTTCAAGCCATGGCAATACCCAGCCTTTCAGAAGAAAGCTCACCAGTGAGTGCCCTGCCATGATAGGAACAGTTCCTGTTTATGACAGCGTAATACACTATCAGAGAGATCTTGCAACCCTGACTGCCAAGGATTTCATAGACGTTGTCCGTATGCATGCAGAGGATGGTGTGGATTTTGTTACGCTCCACTGTGGAATAACAAGAAAGACCATAGACCAGATCAAGAAGCATAAGAGAAAGATGAACATAGTAAGCCGTGGAGGAAGTCTTGTATTTGCATGGATGAGTATGACAGGAGAGGAGAATCCATTCTACGAGTATTTTGATGAGATATTAGATATATGTGAGGAATACGATGTTACAATATCCCTTGGAGACGCATGCAGGCCGGGCTGTCTTGCAGATGCCACAGACGTATGTCAGATAGAAGAGCTTGTAAGACTTGGAGAGCTTACAAAGCGTGCGTGGGCGCATAATGTCCAGGTTATGGTAGAGGGACCGGGGCATGTACCGCTTGATCAGATCGCTGCAAATATGAAGGTACAGCAGACCATCTGTATGGGAGCACCATTCTATGTGCTGGGACCTCTTGTTACAGATATCGCACCTGGCTACGATCACATTACCAGTGCCATCGGCGGAGCAGTTGCAGCCATGAACGGAGCGGCATTCCTCTGCTACGTAACCCCTGCAGAGCACCTTGCACTTCCGAATGTTGATGATGTGAAGCAGGGAATAATAGCGTCAAAGATAGCAGCACATGCAGCAGATATAGCTAAGGGAATACCACATGCAAGGGATATAGATGATAAGATGGCAGATGCCAGAAGAGTACTTGACTGGGACGCACAGTATGCATGTGCCATAGATCCGGAGACTGCCAGGGCAATAAGGGACAGCAGGGCACCGGAGGACGATCACGGTGATACCTGCAGTATGTGCGGTAAGTTCTGTGCAGTAAGAAGTATGAACAAGGCTCTTGCCGGGGAGTATATAGATATACTTTAGAAGATTGGGAGCAGAGCACAAATCGACTATGCTTTGAGGTTGTCAAGGAGGACAAAATGGAATACGTGAAATTTGATATGCACTGCCATACATCAGAGGGTTCCGTAGACAGCGCAGTAAAGGTTAAAGAATTTGCAGCAGAATTAAAAAAGAAGGGATTCGGTGGCATGCTCATAACGGACCATGACAGCTATGGCGGATACAGGGCATATCGTGACGATCCGGATAAGATAAAAGATTTCGTGGTGCTTAGAGGTATAGAATATGACACCTTTGAATATGGACATTTTCTTGTGGTGCTTCCGGAGGATGCACCGGAATCAATGTTCAAGCTGTTGGAGCACAGAGGACTTTCGCTGTTTAACCTCATAAGACTCGTACATGGCTGCGGTGGTGTACTGGGACCGGCTCATCCTTGCGGAGAGAAGTTCCTGAGTTTTCTGTCCACCAGAAAGAGCTTTGTCACATTGTATAAATGGTATATAAAATTTCTGGATTTCCTGGAAGGTTATAATGCCTGTGAGGATGAACAGGACAATTATATTGCAAGACTGATTGCACATGAGCATGACCTGCCGGTTGTGGGAGGCAGTGACGCCCACAACATGGATTGCATAGGCATGGGATATACCCTGCTTCCGTCCTGTATCAAAACAGAGAAGGATTTCATTGCATTTATAAAGAACGGAAACAAACCTAAGGTGGGCGGACACAGATACTGCATGACCACCAAGGATAAGCTGGGAACAGCCAATTTGTCTCTGGTGTACGGCTTCTTTATGTATAACAAATGGGGTGCCTTTTGTAATATTACATCAAGAAGAAAATATAAAAAGCAGATCAGGCTCGATCTTATGAAGAAATTAAGAAAAGATGAGAATACATTTGAAAAAACTGAATGAAAATTCTTGTAAAAACAGAAAGAAATCTGAAAAATAGAAAATATTGATTTGATAAAAGAGGAAAACAATGTAATTTTGTCGAAAAACGACGAATTATGTATTTAAGTTACCTCTTGGATTACATCATTTTTAGTATACAATATGGGTAAAGGTATGGTATGCTTTTCAAAAGTGATGTTATCTGTAAAGCTACAAATGTTGATTGCAAGAAATATAACCTGATGCTATGAGGAGGAATCACATGACGTCTGCAGCAGATACCATAATCGCTGAAGTAGGAAAAGTAATAAAAGGAAAAGATGAGATAATAAAAAAAGTGTTGGCAACCATCATTGCCGGGGGACATATTCTTCTTGAGGATATTCCGGGAGTGGGAAAGACCACCATGGCAACGGCATTTGCAAAGGCCATGTCCATGGATTATAACCGTGTACAGTTTACACCTGACGTACTGCCAAGTGACATAATGGGATTCTCAATGTACAATGCCAAAACCGGCGATTTTGAGTATCGTGAAGGATCAGCCTTTTGTAACCTGTTTCTGGCAGATGAGATAAACAGAACATCACCAAAGACCCAGGCGGCATTGCTTGAGATGATGGAAGAGAAGCACGTTACGGTGGATGCAGTGACCAGAGATCTTCCGAAACCATTTACAGTAATAGCAACAGAAAACCCGATAGGCTCTGCAGGAACCCAGATGCTTCCTGAATCCCAGCTGGACAGATTCATGATTCGGCTTACTATGGGCTATCCTTCCCACGAGGCAGCGATAGCAATCCTTAAAGGACAGGAGTTCAATCCCATAAGCAGCGTTGGTCAGGTTATATCCAGAGAGGAACTGCTTGAGCTTCAGGATAAGGCAAACTGCCTTCCGGTACACGACTCCATAATAGAATATATTGTGGATATCGTCGAAGCCACAAGAAGCAGCGAGTATTTCAGCCTGGGTGCAAGTCCAAGAGGAGCCAATGCAATACTCAGACTGTCCAGGGCTGTGGCTGTTATTGAGGGCAGAAGATATGTTACGCCGGGAGATATTGCATTTATCCTTGACGACGTTTTGGGACATAGGGTTAAGCTTTCAACCAAAGCAAGGGCAAATGGCTTTGGAGTGCCTGAAGCACTCACAGAGATAAAGAAGAACATAAAAGTACCAAGAACATAGAAATGTTCTAAAGAACTTTAGAGGGACAGCTGTTTTAGTGGTCCGGTTCACCGGTGCTTATATAGTTTAGTGTGCCGGAGGAAGAACGATGATAAAAATCAGAAACATAATTAAATATATTATTATTTTCATTATGAACCTGCTTATGCTGCTCTTCCTTCACTCATATTTCAATATGGTGATACTGATATTGCTGTTGGTGCTTCCGGCAGTATCTATAATATCGGCGGCAGTAGCAATAAGAAATATAGACATTGCCATAGAAGGGACAAATGAGAAATTAAACATTAATGAACCCTTTCTTCTTCGGGTAAGGGTTACCAATAAAAGCTTTATTCCGGTTTTAAACGTATTTATGAATGTGGATGTTGAGAATGATTTTTTTATGTCCGCAGGAACCCATGTTCTTAATATTCCTGCTTTTATAAAAGGCGTAAATGAAGTTGAATACCGGTTATCAAGTGAATATATAGGCATAATAAAAGTCTCCATACCGGATATGGTCATAATGGACTGGTTTGGATTTGTAAGACTTAAAAAAAAGGTTGGTGTCAGCAAGGAATATACAATACTTCCGGATACGGCACTTCAGGTTATGCCCGACAATACGGCTATAAGTGCAGGAATGACAGAAGCGGAGGAAAGCCGTAAAAAGGGGAACGATTTTGCTGAGGTGTCTGACATAAGAGAGTATATTCCGGGGGATAAGCTCCAGAATATACACTGGAAGCTGTCAGCCAAAGAAAACAATATCATGGTAAAAGAAAGAGTGAATCTTTCTTCCGACGAACTGATGGTACTTGTGGAGCTTACAAATGATGTTGACATGATATTAAACGATATTTTGTGTGCAATGTATGGAATGGCTGATTACATGATCAGGCAGAATGTTCCGTTTAGTATATACTGGTGGAGTGTTGGTGACCAGGATATGAAGAGAACTGTTATAGATGGTATGGCAGATCTTGAAGAGACCATGGAGAATATATTTTACGAGCGTTATTATGCTGATGCAAAGCTTGGAACCACTATTATGAAGAGACTTATGAACGAAGGCTCAAGGTTTATGGTCATTGGAAGACGGGACGCAGGAAATGGTGTAACAGTATTTACTTATAAAGATACGGTTGAGGGCTGTATATGTGAGTAGAAACGGAAGAAAAATGGCAATATTTAAGAAAAAGAAAGACGAACAACAAAAAATCAATGTATGCCAGGGTATAACTCTTTCGGAAGCTGTACAGATGACCAGGATGGCAGGATATCAGGAGGTGTTGGTCAGAGGGATACTCGAAGTTCTGATAGTGTTTGGAAGTGTAGGCGGCATTCTGTCATGTGTGGGACTTAATTATCATATGCTGGTGCTTTTTTTGGCAGATGCTGTAATTGCGGCATATTTCAGCAATTTGTTCAGGACAGGAAAAATCTGGCTTAGGGATATAGGCTACGTTTCCTATTTCATAGTATTTATTCTTGCCATATTCCTGTTGAAGTCCTATGCAAATAGTGGATTTTATGCCATGGTAAACGAATTCCTGAATAAGATCACAGATTACTTTATGGTTGATGATGTTAAGGTGTTCTCTGAATCCATGGGTAACAGGGCAGTGACGGTGCCCATTGCGGCCATATTCGTAAGCAGCATAGAGATAATAGTATTGAATATATTCCTGTCAACTTATATGAGTATTGCGGCGGCGGTATTAATGGGTGTGCCGGTGTTTATACTTCCTCTTTTCTTCAGACTTGAGCCGGATGTTTTGTATGTGATACTTTTATGTGCAGGAATATTCGGCGTGATCGTTTTAAAAGGCAGCAGGCATTATAAGCTGGTCTTTGATGACAGACAGTTTGACACCATTGAAAAGAAGGGCAGACTTAAAACAATAGGATACACACAATCAGGAAAGATAGCCGCCCAGATAACCGGTGTACTCCTTGGGATAATATTGCTGGTGCTTGGCGTTGTGAACGTAGCTTATCCCCCTGATAATTTCACATACAGATTTAAGAACAGCACGGTAAAGGAAAAAATAGAGGAGCCTCTCGGAAACCTCATAATGTATGGCTTTGAGGCATTAAGAAACAGACCTAATACCGGTGGTATTGCCGAAGGACAGCTTGGCGGAGTTTCCTCAGTCATAACGGATGGCGAGACAGATCTTGAACTGATATTTACCCCATACAGTACAGATACTATTTATCTTAAAGCATTTGTAGGAGACAGATACAGTGTGGATCACTGGGAAAAGGATGAGGGCGGTATGTATCCACTGCCTCGCGTGACAGATAACAATACAAAGGATGAAAATAAAGTCGCCGAACCTGATGAGGCAGCCGGCGAAGCCAAATCCATAGAGTCCGGTAGAACAATAGATAAAAATGGAACTCCGGTGCTTGACAAAACAGATGACGCAGCTCATGGTAAGATGGATGTCGTGAATATATCTGCAAATCCTAACTATTACTACATGCCATATTACACTCTTTGGGACAGTGATATGGAAAGCGGATACAAGAACAAGACCGGTATTCAGAGAGGACAGACACAGACATATATTTACTATCCGGATTACAGCTATGAGGCTGACAACAATGGACAGATAAAGGAATCATATCTTGAGGTTCCTGAGGAGAACAGGGAAGTTATTGCAGAATTCTGCAGAGAAGCAGGATTTGGAGGAAGCGACGAAGAGATAGTACAACAGGTTACTGCATATTTTGAAGAGAACTTTCCGTATACAATACATCCGGGGGCAACCCCTTCCGGAGAGGATTACGTGAACTATTTCCTTACAAAGACAAAGAAGGGATTGTGTGCACATTTTGCATCGGCTGCAACCCTTATATTCCGCTATTATGGTATTCCTGCGAGATATTGTGAAGGATATGCGGTAGATTATAACGGAGTTCTTGACGGGAAGCTTTTTAATGAGTATCATGGAGACAAGGTCAATGGTAACCGGAAAGAATATGATGATTATTTTACCGGAGAGAACCTGCTTGGCAGAACAGATGTAATGGTGGTAGATGTTACAGATGAGTCTGCACATGCCTGGGTAGAGGTCTTTATTGACGGAAAATGGCAGGTGGCGGAGACAACTCCTCCTGCCGGTGAAGAGGAAGAACAGGATGATTTCTGGACAAGATTCGGTCAATATTTCTTTGGAGACGGAGAGGACGATACCCAGAATTATGGAGCTGTAGACACCTCAGCAATATTTTCCATGGAGAATGTCAGATGGGTAGTTATGATTCTTGTGGGAATTGTAGCTGTTGCGGTACTCATATTTGTAATAAAGCTCATGTCAAGGAAGATAAAGCGGATGCTAAGTTATCACACAGATTTTGTGGGTGATGATGTTATTGCATATTACAGCTATATGTGTGATTACATGCGGCTTGCCCGTGTTGGATTTGATGATGCTGATACTCATCTGAAGCAGTCAAAACTAATGCTCACCAGAAGAGGTGAGAGAGTGGAAGACATAAGCCCTGATCGTATGTCCAATGCACTGGCCATATCCGAAACTGTGGAAGAGCTTAGCTATGACAATGGCATTGATATGATGTCAGAGAGCCTGCTCGATGAGTCTGCCAGGATATTGGATATATTGAAAGGCGTTATGGTATTTATAAAGAAAAATACAGATAAGAAAAAGCGGATATATGCTTTCTTTAAACTTTAGACTATAAATACAGGCAATTATAATTTTTTTTTCATTTTGTACTCCTTTTTGGATCAGAAAGGATTCCTACTCCCTTTACATCTGATCCGGGTGCAGCATATGCAGAAATGTATATGCTGCATTTTTATTATGCAACGAGTCAAGTGTGACATGCTTTCATGATCGCATTTGTTGCACAGACCCGGCAGGCTGAGTCTGTGCAATTTATAGCCCGGGTTAAATAAATTTTCAGATTTATACGAAATATATGTTGACATACAATTAAATATATGTTTAAATGTTCATAGATTGAGGCGAACAAAATATTTAAGCCATATTATCTATATAGATATAATACAATAAAAGTATAAATTAAAAGGAGCGAAACAATATGAAAAAGTACAAGATCGAAGTTGATTGCGCAAACTGTGCAGCAAAGATGGAAGAGGCCACAAAGAAGGTAAGCGGTGTAAAGGACGCAACAGTAGCATTCATGGCACAGAAGATGAGCGTTGAATTTGAAGATGGCGTTGATGAAGCCAAGGTTATGAAGGATGTACTTAAGGCTTGCAGAAAGGTGGAGCCTGACTGCGAGATTTACCTGTAATACAGGACTTAACAGAAATACCCCTACCCTGCAGGCTCACCATCATGTGAGCCTGTATTACTATCAGGACAAGGCTGTTTTTTCTGTTAAATGGAAAGGAGTAAATATTATGACCAGAAAACAAAAAAAGGTTTTAATAAGAGTAATAATATCTGCAATCCTTGTTGTGGGCTTAAGAATCACATTCCAATTTGCAGATGTGAATAAATATATAGAGCTGGTATGCTACCTTGTTCCGTATTTCATCATTGGATATGATATATTAAAGAAAGCGGTGCTTGGTATATTCCATGGAGAAGTGTTCGATGAGAACTTCCTTATGGCGATAGCAACAGTTGGTGCCATTGCTCTTGGAGAGTATGTGGAAGGTACAGCGGTTATGCTGTTCTACCAGATCGGTGAGCTGTTCCAGAGCTACGCCGTTGGCAAGAGCCGTAGAAATATATCAGAGCTTATGGATATCAGACCTGACTATGCAAATATCTATGAGGGCGACGAACTGGTCCAGGTTGATCCTGATGATGTTGAGATTGGAACAGTGATTGTTGTTAAGCCCGGTGAGAAGGTGCCTATCGACGGTGAGGTCATAGAAGGAACCTCAACACTTAACACCAGTGCACTTACAGGTGAGAGCCTTCCTAGAGAGGCGAAGGCGGGAGACGAGGTTATCAGCGGCTGCGTCAACATGTCAGGCGTACTTAAGATAAAGACCACAAAGCCATTTGGAGATTCAACAGTGTCCAAGATCCTTGAGCTGGTGGAGAACTCCAGCATGAAGAAGTCCCATTCAGAGAACTTCATCACTAGATTTGCAAAGTATTACACACCGGCAGTATGTATTGGTGCCCTTGCACTGGCGGTACTTCCACCGGTTATAAATATCATCATAGGAAATCCTGCGGCATGGAGCAAATGGGTTATAAGAGCCCTCACAACTCTTGTAATAAGCTGTCCGTGTGCCCTTGTAATATCAATTCCGTTAAGCTTCTTCGGAGGTATCGGCGGGGCTTCGGCAAAGGGTATCCTTGTGAAGGGTTCCAACTACCTTGAGATCCTTTCCCAGACCAAGTATCTTGTATGCGACAAGACAGGTACTCTTACAAAGGGCGTGTTCCAGGTAACAGAGATCAAGCCTGCCGAGAAGTATACTGAGGCAGAGCTTTTAAAGCTTGCAGCGTGTGCCGAGAACTATTCTAACCACCCTATAAGCAAGAACCTTAAGGAAGCCTATGGCGGGGATATTGACCCTGCAGATGTTCCTGAGTCAGGCATTGAAGAGGTTGCCGGTCACGGCATTATCGCCCGTGTATCGGGAAAAGAGGTTGCCTGCGGTAATATCAAGCTTATGAAGAAGCTTGGAGTAAGCTATTTCACCCCTGATAAGACAGGAACTGAGGTTCATGTTGCGGTTGATGGTGTATATGCAGGTTACATCCTCATATCAGATATTGTTAAGCCTACAGCAGCCAAGATGGTTTCCGAGCTTAAGGCAAATGGTGTTGAGCATGTGGTAATGCTTACAGGTGACGCTAAGAAGGTTGCAGATTCCGTTGCTGATGAACTTGGCATAGATATTGTAAAGAGTGAGCTTCTTCCGGCAGATAAGGTTGCCGAGGTTGAAAAGCTTATTTCCGAGAAGGGTGAGAAGGAAAAGCTTGCCTTCGTAGGTGATGGAATAAATGACGCTCCGGTTCTTTCAAGAGCAGATATAGGAATTGCCATGGGTGGTCTCGGATCAGACGCAGCCATAGAGGCAGCAGATGTTGTCCTTATGGATGATGACCCGGCTAAGATCGCAACGGCCATGAAGATATCAAGAAAGACCTTAAGGATCGTTCATCAGAATATAGTATTTGCCCTGGTTGTCAAGTTCGCGTGTCTCGGATTTGGAGCTATAGGTTTCTTAAACATGTGGTGGGCAATATTTTCAGATGTAGGAGTTATGATCCTTGCAGTACTTAACGCCACAAGGGCACTGAAGTTTAAAGAGTGATAAAAACGACAGATGATGAGAGATTAAAGTTAGGAACAGAACTTGAAACGACAATAGAAGTCTGAGTGACAGAATAAGAATTGAAACACCGGATAGAAGGTTTGGTGCCATATTAAGATCTGAAACAATAAAAGAGAGGTGCGTATGACATATACACATATATTGGCCCATGGTAACGACAGTGAAGCAGTGAAGAAGGCTATGCCGTCTGTTGATGACTGTGCCGCCGTGGCAGAGGTATTTAAGCTTATAAGCGATGGCAGCAGGTTGAGGATATTATGGCTGCTGTGCCACAGAGAAGTGAGCGTAGGGGACATAGCAGAGATGATGGACATGAGCAATCCCGCTGTGTCACATCATCTGAAGCTTCTTAAGCAGAGTGGTCTTGTGGACAGTCGCAGGGAAGGAAAAGAAGTATTCTACAGACTGGCTGATACCGAACAGGCAGAACTTATCCACAGAGCCTGCGAAACCATGTTCCACATAACCTGCCCGACAGAATAAAACTATATAATATTGCATATCGACAGCAGGTATTAAATGATTAAGGAGCTGCATAAAAAGCCCGGAGAAATGAAATTATCTTTTCTCCGGGTTTAAAATTCATTTTATTCCGTGGTGATCATGAGAAAAGATCAAGTATCTTTCCTACGGTTTCCGCCTTGCCCATGACATTGCTCTTTCCTGCTGCGGTTCCGGTCTGACCTCCTGAGGCAGTTTCGTTTGCATTGGCTTCTGAGCTTACGCCGGCTGATCCGCCGCTCATAAGAACCGGTGCCATCCATACACGGCCTGTTCCGCGGTATACATTTACAAAGCCCTCTTTGGAGATGGCTGATCCAATGAGGCTCTTGGTGGATTTCTCCACAGAGAAATTAAGACTTCCTGACCAGCATATCGCCATATTTCCATCGATCTTGAGGACATCATCCTGAAGATCTATCTGGATCAGTTCCTCAAGAGGAACAATACTTTCAAGGGCACATACTCCGTTGCCACGGAGACCCAGGTTGAAGAGACCTTCGCCGCCAAGGACTGCAGATGAAATATTTGTCCTTGATACAACCTTCTGTTCAAGCTGGCTGTCGCAGGCAAGAAACAGACCGTCATCAAGAACGATCTGACCGCCCCAGTCAGCAACATTTGTCAGGAGCAAATGTCTGTAGGTTGGTTCAAGCATAACCTGACCATAACCTGAATACACAGGCTTTACGGCACTTTCCTTTGTGACTGCTGATGAAACCATCTTTCCTATGAAATTGCCCATGCCCTTAACATCTGATGTCGTCTGAACCTTGCCGCTTATCCACTGCATGGCACCTGCCTGTATGGTGTAGCTGTTTCCGTTAAGATTAAGAAGAAGCTGGCGGCGGTTTACGTTCATTTTCGCCATGAAGTATTCGGTTTTTGATGTGAGGGGATTTACTGACATATCCTTTGCATATTCAATTACCTGCATACCGCCAAGCTGGGATTTTACTACTGCATTTTCAGTGCTTAATAAGTTCTGCTGTACCATTATCTATCCCTCCCGTTTATGCTGTAGGTGCCATGAGAATGGTACCTGTTCCGCGATATACATTTACGAAGCCTTCCTTGGAAATAGCAGATCCAATGAGACTCTTGGTGGATTTTTCAACAGTGAAGTTAAGGCTTGCTGACCAGGCGATCGCCATATTTCCATCAATCTTAACCTCATCATCCTGAAGGTTAAACTGGATAAGCTCCTGCTGTGGAACCGGGCTTTCAAGGGCTGCAATACCATTGCCTATAAGGCTTAAGTTAAAGAGACCTTCGCCGCCGAGAACAGCAGATGAAAGATTTTTTCTTGATACGGTTTTGTACTGGAGTGTACTGTCACATGCCAGGAACAAGCCATCGTCAAGGACAATCTGTCCCCATTTTGAAACATCAAGAAGAATGATATGCTTGTATGTAGGCTCTAACATAAGGTAACCCTGACCTGTATATTCAGGCTTCGCAATGGTTTCCTTTGTTACCATGGCACTGGCTGCCTTGCCAAGGAAATTACCTGCAGTGACATTGGTCTTCATATTTACATTGCCAAGCATCCACTGCATGGCACCTGCCTGAATAAAACATCCGGTATTGTTGAGCTGGACTAATACCTGTCGTCTCTTTACATTCATTTCCGACGAGAAATAAGCCGTCTCTGCGTTGTATGGTGAAACAGAAAGATCCTTCTGGTGTTCACATACAAAGAACTGTCCCATCTGGGATACACACTGAATATTCTTGTTGTTAAATAAATTGTTGATCTGAAACATTTTTCCCTCCTGCATCTTTAGAACGTCAGCCTGTTGATGAAATCAAAGGCTGACACAAACTTTATATAGTTTGACTGCAATTACACTACTATTTTATCATGAATCAGGACATAGTAAAAGCAGTATATTGATACATAATATTAAACTAAACATAAAGATTTGAGAGATAATTAAAATATACCAAAAACAAAAGGCTAAGGGGAAGGCCGCGGCGGCATAGCGTCCGTAAACAACAAAATATGTCATATACAAAAATGTTATGCAAAATAAATGGTAGAAAAAAATCCTGATTTAAGATATCCTAGATGTAGGTCGTTGGAGTGTTTATTGACTATATACCAAAAAGTTTTTTGCCAATAATCAAAAACAGAAAGGAACATAAACGTGGAGTTTAAAGGCGTAAAAAAGATCGACGAGGGCAAATTCATTGCCAGATACGATCTGGAATATGAAACAGTTGACGGACAACAGAAAATATATGAAATAATAAGCAGGAACAAGAATATCACAGATTTTGAAGGCGTTCATGGCAGGAAGGCCGACGCCGTGGTCATAATTGCCACCGATGAAAAGAATGAGAAGATCCTCATAGACAGGGAGTTCCGCCTTGCGGTTGGGGAGTGGGTCTATAATTTCCCGGCTGGGCTTATCGATCCCGGCGAGACTCCGGAGCAGAGTGCAGTAAGAGAGCTGAGGGAGGAGACCGGCCTTGAGCTTTACGAGATAAATGACTTCATAAATACCAGTTACAGTGCGGTGGGATTTTCAAATGAGACAAATGTGTGCGTGGTGGGAAAAGCCCGCGGAACCTTCAAGCCAAGCACATCCACACTGGAAGAGATCGAAGCCGGCTGGTATACAAGGGGGCAGGTCAGGGAACTCTTAAAGACAGAGAAATTCGCAGCAAGAACCCAGGCATTTTGTTATAACTGGTGCCGCACAAAAAATTAGCAATACTCGGAAGATTAACAATATATTCTCAAATGCCAGAAAATACGCAGAAACCAGCCTTTCAATATCATTGAAACAGGCAGACCCGGAGGATGAAAATAATACATCTTAAACATAAATTTATACCGGAAAACAGCGGGCATTATAATATGTATCCCAGAGACCATAGCGAATGCGTGTCTCCAGATACATGATTATAATGCCCGCGTCCATTATACATCCCTTATGCATTAATGAAAAACAAGCATTGAGTGAAACCTGCAAGTCTGCTATAATCAAGATAAGTGTGCAGAGACGTAATAAAACACATAAATATTAACAACAAATGGAGGAAACAAAGATGGCAATGAATATTGTATGTTTAGATTTAGAGGGAGTTCTCGTTCCTGAGATTTGGATAGCATTTTCAAAGGCAACAGGAATACCGGAGCTTATGAAGACCACAAGAGACGAGCCGGACTACGATAAGCTCATGAAGTATAGAATAGCAATCCTCAAGGAGCATGGACTTGGACTTAAGGAGATCCAGGATACCATCGCAACTATAGATCCTATGCCGGGTGCAAAGGAATTTCTTGATGAACTTCGTTCAATAACACAGACCATCATTATAAGTGATACATTTACACAGTTCGCAGCACCGCTTATGAAGAAGCTGGGATATCCTACAATCTTCTGTAATACACTTGAAGTAGCAGAAAACGGCGAGATCACAGGCTTCAAAATGCGTTGCGAACAGAGCAAATTAACAACAGTAAAGGCACTCCAGTCCATCGGCTTTGAGACAATAGCTTCAGGAGACAGCCACAATGACCTTGGCATGATCCAGGCAAGTAAGGCAGGCTTCCTCTTTAAGAGCACAGACCAGATCAAGGCTGACTACCCACAGATCCCTGCTTTCGAGACCTACGACGAGCTCATGGCAGCCATAAAGAGCGCACTCTAATCTATAGTATAAGTTTATTGAGGAGATGATCAATATGATACTTAAGGAATTAATAGAAAAATTAGATTACGAGTTAGTCTGCGGTGACATTGACACAGACATCAGCTCCATCACATCCGACTCCAGAAAAGTCGTCGACGGAACAGCATTTATCTGTATCAAGGGCTATCAGTCAGATGGTCATGCATACATAGGCAAGGCTATTGAGAATGGTGCAACAGCCCTTATAGTAATGGATGTTCCTGACTTTGAAGCAATGGAGATAGAGCCCCATGTGGCAGCAAGGCTTACCATAATCCAGGTTGCCGACACAAGGCTTGCCCTTGCGTATATGTCAGCAGCATATTTCGGATACCCTGCAAAGGATATGGAGATGATCGCATTAACAGGCACAAAGGGTAAGACCACTACAGCCCACATGATAAAGAGTATCCTTGAAGCAGCAGGCAACAAGGTGGGAATGATCGGAACCGTAGGTGCGTTTGTGGGGGATGTAAAATATCCTACAAATAACACCACACCGGAGTCCTACGAGCTTCATTCGCTGTTCAGACAGATGAAGGATGCAGGATGTACCCATGTAGTAATGGAGGTTTCATCCCAGGCACTTAAGCTTCACAGAACAGCCGGAATACATTACGATTATGCATTGTTCCTGAACCTTTCACCTGATCATATAGGACCAAATGAACATGCAGATTTCAACGAATACAGAGATTGCAAGAAGATGTTGTTCTCCCAGACCGACAAGGCCATCGTAAATTACGATGATGAGAACTGGCAGTATATGACGGAGAATGTGAAGGACGTGGCAACAACCTCAAGCCAGGGCAACAGTGAGGCTGACTACTACTCAACAGATATAAAGAACATATGGAGACCGGGCTTTCTGGGTGTTGATTTCAAGCTTCACGGAAAGCTTGAAGAGAGCATGGAGCTTAATATTCCGGGAGCGTTTAACGTGGAAAATGCACTGCTTGCCATAGCATTTGCCCATGAGAGTGGGATAGCATATAAAGATATATCAGAGGGCTTAAGGACCGTATACGTTAAGGGTAGAAGCCAGCTTGTAAAGGGTACCGAGGATATCTCAACCTTCATAATCGATTATGCCCATAACGCTCTCAGCATGGAGAACATCCTTACAACCTTAAGGACATACAATCCTAAGAGACTTATATGTATGTTCGGAGCCGGCGGCTGCAGAGCCAGAGACAGAAGATTTGGAATGGGAAGAGTATCGGGAAAGCTGTCCGACCTTTCCGTTGTAACAATGGACAATCCAAGAACCGAACCTGTGGCAGATATAAATGCCGACATAGTAAAGGGTATCGAAGAGGTCGGCGGCAAGTATATTGTCATTGAGGACAGAAGAGAAGCCATCCATTATCTTATTGAAAATGCAAATAAGGACGATATCGTTGTATTTGCAGGTAAGGGACACGAGGAGTACATAGAGATAAACAACCAGAAGTTTGACTTCTCAGAGGAGCAGGTTGTTAAGGAATATGTAGAAAAGAAACGTCAGGAGAACGCAGAGCAGGCATAGCTCCTGTAGTTGATCCTGTTAAGTTAGGGAAGGAAACAAATATGAATACATATGACAGAATAATGGGGATAGGAACAAAGATGACAGACATGGACGCGTCCACATATCAGGGGGCGTTCATCGGTAAGATATCCTACACCACAACAAAGGAAGCCGCAGAGGCTTTACATATCACATACGAGTATGGAGATGTAAAGGAAAATGCATTTATGTACATCCTTTCCATCCTTGGCAAGGTGGACGGAGTAGAGGCTCCTGTGGAGAAGATGACCATTACTCTTGTAAAGGCTCAGGCAGCAGGAGATAAGAGTACGGAGACTGAGATAAAGAGAACTCCAAAGGCAGAATATGAAAATGAAGAGCCCTTTCATACATTTTCAAAGGAAGAGGTATACAGCTTCAGCAGGGAGACCGGAGATGAGAACAAGATCCATCTTACAGATCATCCGGTAGTTCAGGGAATGTTACTTGTGAGAACAGCAGCCTGCAAGCAGGAGGGGCTTGCAAGACTTGATGTGAAATTCACAGAGCCATGCTATGCAGAGGAAGAGCTGTACTGGGGCTTTAACGGCAGAGAGAATGTTCTCTATGCAGATGGATATATAAAGGCGTCCTTCAAGATCAAATAGAGATGACATATAAAATAATGCAAGTCTTAGGCAGATGATGTATTGTTTTTCGGGAGGTGCCATGAAGAAAAGAACATTAATATACCTTTTGGGCAACATAGCCATACTGGTTTCACTGTTTCTGCCTTACATCAGGTATAAATTCACCTACAATGAGGACCGGGTTGAAGCAAGCTTCACATTGTGGAACATAAAAAAGCTTAATACCGTGCCGGGGCTTCCGGAACTGGCGGTGGCAAGGTTTGTGCCGTATATATTACTGGTGCTTGTGCTGGTGGCATTTGTAGTAGGATTTTTTGTTATGACAGGCAAGGACGACCTGAGACTGGCGACAGTGGTCATAACAGTGCTGCAGGCAGCTGCCTTCTTACAGATGCGTCTGTGCGGTGCCATTAAGACCTATTATGCCATGTTTGGTACCATAGAAGAAAATGCCAGGACGGCAGGCTACACCGGAAGTGCAGGCTTTGGAACAGGGTACATGCTGCTTATAGCAGGTATAATAATAAGTGTTGTAGGTTCAGTACTCTGTATCACAGAGGAATCATGATAAGCACTGGTCAAATGCAAATATATAGGCGTGTTGCAACCGACTCGGTGCTATAACAAAAAGAGAATGTGGAGTTTAGTTTCCACATTCTCTTTTTTAATATGCTTATATATAAATTGTTCTGGCTTTTTTTCCTAGGCTCTTCATGGCTTTGCAATTACTGTTTCAGCTTTATATACTGGGATGAACAGTAACCTACGAAGCTCGAGCTGTTCTTGGTGTATGAAACCTTATACCAGATAACGCCGTTTGTTCTTGTGGCACCGGTGATGGTCACTGTGCTGCCGTTTGAAAGGCTTCCGATTATGACAGCACTTGTGTCGCCGGACTTTCTGACGTTAAGGCTTGAAGCGGTGACCGTACCTGTAAGGTTGCCTGAGTAATAGGAGGTTCCGTAGGATACCCTTGAATTATAGGTATTTTTGCCGTAGGTCTTGTAGGCTACCACATGGTACCTGTAAGGTGAGGTAAGTGCCGTGCCGAGGTAGGTAGTGCTGTTAACACCTTCAAGGGTGGTTACAAGAGTATATTTATTGGTTGTAGTATTGTATATATACAGCTTGTAGCCCGTGGTACCTGCCTGCCTATCCCAGAAGAGGAACTGGTATCCGCCGAATAACTTGTATTTAAAATTGGATACCTGTGATGGGCATGTAGTAGTATTAAGCTCCGTATTATCTGAAACATAGTCAACGGAATTTATGGTCTTGTATGCCTGGATCATGAATTTGTAGCCCTTACATGCCAACAGCCCCGGAACTGTATAGCTCCTTGTTCCGCTTCCTACCTTCTTGATAAGATCATATTGATTGGTATTGTAATTGTAGTAATATAACATGTAGCCGTTGGCTCCGGATACTGCACTCCAGGAGAGGCTTATGCTTTCGTCGGTATAGGATGTAAGTTTCAGTGATGACACCCTGGCAGGTCCTGTTCCCGCATATATCTTATCCGAGTATGGGTAGGCATTCGTAACCTTGCCACCGCTCATTTTGTAGGAACGTACACAGTACTGGTAGCTTACTCCGCTTGGAAGCTTGTTGTGTATATAGAAGTTAGAGTAGTTATTTGCTGTGTCTCCAAGAACCTTCCAGGTGGTAGTAGGAGAGGTCTTAACATATACACGGTAGGCATTGACACCCTTCTGCATATCCCACATAAGCTTTACCTGATTTGAACCGGATGAAACAACATGAAGGTTTTTAACCTTGCCCGGGGACTGGAGATCCCCCATGGTTGCTGATGTCATTTTATTTGAAAATGCACCATAGTAGCTTCCCGAGTGAAGGTAATGGATAGCTCTTACTGCATAGGTGTAAGCTGTACCTTCTAACAGATTATTGTCGGTATAAGTAAGGGTTGAAGCACCTCGAAGGAGGGCAACCTGCTTGTAAGTATTCGTATCGTTGTCAAGTCGGAATACCTGGTAGCCGTAGCAGCCAACAACCTTGGACCATTTAAGTGAGATGGCACTGTCACTCTGAGGGGTAAGGGTAAGACTTGCAACCTTATCAGGAGCCTTCATGTATCCGTAGTTTAAGTCGGTAGCGTGATTGATACCCGGTACCTGACCGCTGTCTGAGTACTGCCAGTAATTGTAATCACCTTTGTAATTTGCTGTGTCATTATATATGGCAAGCCACAGTGGATAATATTTGGTGATGTTATCCGGGTTGAGATTACTGTTTAACAGAGATTTATATGAGTACATCATAGCCGTGTAGCCGCTATTTTCTATGGTGGCACAGAATGCATTACAGATAGCGGTTGCTGTTGCCCTTGAAAGCTTGGCGTTCTGCAGTCTGCCGTTAGGATAGAACTCGTAATCATATATTATAGGAAGATTTATATTGTATCCTTTGATAAGGTCGATGACAAATCTGGCCTCCTGCTGGGCCTCTGCGACAGTTATTGACTGGGTGTATGTGTACACGCCTACATCAAGTCCGGCAGCGATAGCCCCCTCCAGGTTAGTTTTGTATCTGTCATCAGTATATAACCCACCGCCTGAAGCACCTCTTCCCGACACACGGATGAATACGAAGCTGTATCCCGCATTCTTAACCTGTGTCCAGTTGATGACTCCGTTCCACTGGGATACGTCGATACCGTTTAACACATCGTAGCCTGAGAATCTCGAATCGTGATAGTAGGTCTTAAATATTTCACTTGACTGGGGATCCACAATGAGGGCATTAGGAGATGCCTTATCCTTAAGGCTTTCCTCAGAAGCGTCCTCGGTTGTATCTTCATAAGCCTTCTCAGTGATATCTTCAGAAGCGTCCTCAGTTGTATCTTCATAAGCCTTCTCAGTGATATCTTCAGAAGTGTCCTCAGTTGTAACCTGGGAAGAGTCCTCGGTAACATCTTCAGCATATCCTGTATCCCCGGTATCCTCATAGGAAGTGTCCGGATTTTCAGAGATATTTTCAGAAGCGGTCTCAGTAGAAGCCTCATAGACTTCCTTTGTAACTGCTTCATTTGCAGCCTGACTATTTAGCGGGGCAAATCCCGTAAGCAAAAGAAATGCACTGACCAAAGACAGACTTATCAACGGTTTCAATCGTTTTTTCCTGATCATTTTGTCCTCCTTTATTGAACGCCAGCGAAACCATGGAACTACATTCAGTTAAAATTCTGACGTATTTTGGGTCGATTTGTCATTATGGTGGAAGGGCATATGACCTTCCGGAGGCATTCCCACAGGGGGGTAAAAAAGCCTTTACTTAACATAATATAAATAATATGGTTAAAAGTCAACAATTAAGCTTGAATTTATGCCCTTAAAATCGACAAAATCAATAAAAATCACTATATAAATTTAATGCTGTAAAGTAAAAAAATATATAGAAAATAAAAATTCCTATGGTATAATGTAGGCGTGTTGTGTAGTATATACATTATTATATGTACTGTTTGTATATATTCTGAATAATAAAAAGAGGTATGTTTATATATGGATACAGGTATGGAGACAAGGATCGGACCTTTAGGAGCCATTAAAGGGATATTTAAAGGAATCATAAATCCGGTAGAGTATGTAGACAGCACTGTGAGATCCGGCTGGGGAACCACACTGCTTATAATGTTTATAGTCAGTCTTCTGGTTCCGTTCCTTACCTTTTTTCTTCCTGCCGACACATTGTTCGGGGGAGACAGGCTGGGTACAGAGCTGGAGCAGATCCTTCCGGAGTTTGAACTTTCCGAAAAGGGACTTAAGAGTGGTCTTAAGTTTGAGAAAGCTTATGATAAGAATTTTTATATAAATATAGATACAGAGACAGGAGTACTTGATGAGAAGGAGCTTGCCACGGAGCTTAAGGGAACGGTATTCCCAACGGCCATATATGTGTCATCGAAGAATATCTATGTTTATTATGACGGCCAGGGAACCATGCTTGACTGCAGCGCATTGTACAGAGGCTTAAGTGTGTTTATGGGTGGTGACGTCATAACCAGGGAGGATGTAGTTTCCTATATAAATAAGACAGATATGCCGGTGATCATTACTGTATATGTTGTTATGGCGGTGCTGGCATTTGCAGGCTTCTATGGTTCATCCCTTATATGGGCAGGCCTTGGAACCGCATTTTCAAATACCTTTGAGGCAAATCTTTCATACGGAGAGCTTATGAGAGCTGCCATACATGTAAGGGTTGTATGGTATATATTAAAGAAGTTGCTTAAAGCATACCTGCTTCCGTCATTTGGAGCACTGCTGTGGATTGGGGCATTGGTAGCTATATTCGTCTATTACTTTAAGGGTATAAAGGCCTTTGGAGAAAATAATAAAAATAATTTATTTACAGGAGGATGCAGATAATATGCGTAAAACAAAGATAATATGTACATTAGGTCCTGCAACAGATGATGATAATGTCCTTAAACAGTTAATGCTGGCCGGAATGGATGCGGCGAGATTTAACTTCTCTCATGGCACCCATGAACAGCACAAGGCAAATAAAGAAAGAGTTGTTAAGTTCAGGGAAGAGCTCGGACTTCCTATTGCCACCATTCTTGATACAAAGGGCCCTGAGATCCGTGTGAGAGATTTCAAGGACGGCAAGGTAGAGCTTAAGGCCGGCAATAAATTCATCCTTACAACAGAAGATATTCTGGGTGACGAGACGAAGGCTTCCATAACATACAAGTACCTGGTAAATGATGTTAAGCCGGGCAATACCATCCTTATAGATGACGGCCTTATTGAGCTCAGTGTAGAGAGCGTAACAGAAAAGGACGTTGTCTGCCGTGTTGAAAATGGCGGAATTGTTTCAAACCACAAGGGTGTAAATGTTCCTCGCGTAGACCTTTCCATTCCATATATAAGCGAGCAGGATCGTTCAGATATAATCTTTGGTATAAAGAACGATTTTGACTTCATTGCTGCGTCGTTTGTAAGATGTGCAGACGACGTGCTCCAGATCAGAAAGATATTTGACGAGTATCACTGTGATAATATCAACATTATCTCAAAAATCGAGAATATGCAGGGCGTTGAGAATATAGATGAGATCATAAGAGTATCCGATGGTATCATGGTTGCCAGAGGCGACATGGGTGTTGAGATACCTCTTGAGGATGTTCCTGTAATCCAGAAGATGATCATTAAGAAGGTTTACAATGCCGACAAGCAGGTTATCACAGCAACCCAGATGCTTGATTCCATGATGAAGAACCCTAGACCTACAAGAGCTGAGGCTACCGACGTTGCAAATGCTATCTACGACGGAACCAGTGCCATAATGCTTTCAGGTGAGACGGCCGCAGGCAAGTACCCTGTAGAGGCACTTTCAACCATGATCAAGATCGCAGAGAGAGCAGAGCAGGATATTGATTATACCAAGAAATTTCAGAACAGAGACAGCGAGAAGAACTCGGATATTACCAGTGCTATCTCCCATGCAACCTGTACAACAGCCCTTGACCTTGACGCCGCAGCCATTGTAACTGTTACAAAGTCAGGTAAGACTGCAAGAATGATCTCAAAGTACAGACCGGCATGTCCTATAATCGGCTGTACACCTATAGAGAAGGTAAGCAGACAGCTTAATCTATCCTGGGGCGTTAGTCCTTTGGTTATTCCTGAGTGTGACAACACAGATGATCTCTTCGAGAATGCGGTAGAAGCAGCCAAGAAAGCGGGATTTGTAAAGGATGGCGAGGTTGTGGTTATAACAGCCGGCGTACCTCTTGGGGTGGCAGGAACCACAAACCTTGTTAAGGTTCATGTGGCAGGTCATATCCTTGTTAAGGGAACCTCTGTAAATGATAAGTCTGTATGTGCACCACTGTGTGTATGCAAGGATGAGGCTGAGCTTAAGAAAAACTATAAGAACGGAGATATTATCGTAATACATGAGACCAGCAATAATATCATGAACGAGTTGAAGACCGCTTCAGCTATCATCTGCGAGAAGGACGGCAAGAATTCCCACGCAGGAGTAGTTGGCTTAAGCCTTGATATTCCTGTTATACTTGGCGCTGCAAATGCTACCGAGATATTAAAGACAGGTTCCATCGTCACCGTAAAGGGCAAGGAAGGCGTGGTAACCTCCAATTAACATCTAACATATATAATTAACATCTAACATATGTAGCAGTCGTAAAATATAGAAGGAGATATCGGGGGTTCCCCGGTATCTCCTTTTCTTTATGCCATGGCAGCGAGTCAAGTGCAACATGCTTGCAAAATTGCACTTGACAACTACTGATCAGCGGATAAAATCCGCAAAGAATGCTTTATCGCTGTAATGATGTCATATACTCAAATATTACAAAAATATTAAACTGCTTCAAACCATAAGATCCCTCAAAACCTATAAAATCAAGGGGATGTCAAAAAAAGTCAGAAATATTATGTTGACAAAGTATATATGCGTTGATATAATACAAAAGAAATGTAACAAATTTGTAATAAAATATGATACATTTGAAACAAATGAAACATTTATGACAAATAATTGTTGCGCATAAGTAATAAACGCAACGAGCGATATTATAGGAGGTATGATGATGTTCAGAACATCTATAAAGGCTGCCACCACAATAGTAGCGGCTGGGTTAGTTGTAACAACAGTATTTGCGAATTTAGGCATGAATACTAATGCTGATGAAGTCATGAACGACTCATCAATCGGTATTTCATCTGCAATAGACAGATATGTGGAAGCTGCCGGTAGTGACGCGGCAGACAGCACAGAGCTTGCAAATGCCGATGCCACAACAGAGGAAGCAACAGATGGCACAACTGAAACAACAGAAGACACAACAAAGGTTGCAGAGACATGCAAGTATCCCCAGTTTGAGAACAGATGTCTTACAACTACAACAGGAAATGTAAACATCAGAAGCGAAGCGAGTGCTGAGTCAGAAAAGGTTGGTACACTTCCATCAGGAGGTATCGCCCTTGTAAAGGAAAAGGGTGATGAGTGGACATACATAGCGTCAGGAAATTGCGAAGGATACATAAAGAATGAGTTCATTGCATTCGGTGATGACGCAGGTGCTTATGCAGAGACACATCTTGATAAGGTTGCAAAGGTTACAGCAACAACTCTTAGCGTAAGAGAAGAGGGAAATGCAGACAGTACATGTATCACACTTGTTCCTCAGGGCGGAACATACACCATCTTAAGTGATGATGGCGACTGGCTTCAGGTAGCAGTAGATGACAACACAACGGGCTACATCAGCTCAGAATACGCTGAGAAGGAGTTCAAGGTAGTAAGAGCTACAACGGTAGCTGAAGAAGAGGCAGCAGAGCAGGCAGAAAAGGAAGCTCAGGAAAAGGCTCAGGCAGAGAAGGAAGCTAAGGAGAAGGCGGATCAGCAGGCTGGCGGTCAGACAGAGGCACCTTCAAATGATAACGGATCAGGCAGTGACAATGGTTCGGGAAGCGAATCAGGTTCCGGTTCAGATAACGGATCAGGTTCAGGATCAGGCAGCGAAGCTCCTGCAGCACCTGTAGACACAAGTGCAGATGGTGTACAGAAGGGGGCAGACCTTGCGGCATATGCTCAGCAGTTCGTTGGAAACCCATATGTATACGGTGGTACAAGCCTTACAAACGGTGCTGACTGTTCAGGATTTACACTTGCACTTTACGCACTCTGGGGTATCAACTTACCACATTCAGCAAACTCACAGTCATACATGGGAACAGCCGTAGATTTCTCAGAGCTTATCCCTGGTGACCTTGTCTTCTATGCAGATCCTGACGGCACAATGGGTCACGTAGGAATTTACATCGGTAACGGACAGATCGTACATGCCAGCTCAAGAAGAACCGGTATCAAGATCTCAAATTACAATTATAGAACACCTGTTAAGGCACGTAGATTATTCAGCTAATATCTTTACAGGAACCGCACAAAACACCGGCAGCAATGTCGGTGTTTTTTTAACTTAATGTAATGATGTCTGTGACATCGTTACATTAAGCAACTATTTATAAAGCAATCATATACAGACATAGGAGAACAGGATACGGGAGGTATTGTTTATGGTGAAAAATGCATAAAAAAATTATGCAAAATGCCACCTCATAGTGCAAAATGTATTGAAAAAAGTACAGTTTGTGGTATAATAAGAACATCAATTTGGATGTGAATCCAAAAAAGAAGGAGTTGGGCATCATGAATTACATAATAAGTGGTAAGAACATTGAGGTTACAGAGGGTTTGAAGAGTGCTGTACAGGATAAGCTTTCAAAGCTTGAAAAGTACTTTACAGAAGATACCGTTGCTCAGGTAACATTTAGTGTAGAAAAAGACAGACAGAAGATAGAAGTTACAATACCTATGAAGGGACATATCATCCGTGCAGAGCAGGTAAGCGATGATATGTATGTATCTATTGATCTTGTACTTGAAGTTATTGAGCGTCAGGTAACAAGACATAAGAAGAAGCTGGTAGACAAGGCTCAGAACGCAGCTTACTTCCAGAACGCATTCATCGAAGAAGAAGATGAGGAAGATGACGAGATTAAGATCGTCAGAACAAAGAAGTTTGACGTTAAGCCAATGTATCCTGAAGACGCATGTATCCAGATGGATCTTCTCGGACATAGCTTCTTCGTATTCAGAAACGCAGATACAGACGAGGTGAATGTAGTTTACAAGAGAAAGGGCAACACATACGGTCTCATCGAACCGGAAGTATAATCAATTAAATATATGGAATATCACCATTCCCCGTGCTCCACATGGAACACATGGAAACCAGTGATAACCCAAGGAAGAGACTGCCATAGCAACATGTGGCGGTCTTTTCTTTTGTATGTTGACGATATGACATGCATTTACAAGATTATTGTTGCATGTTGAAATTTTGTAATCCTATGCATGACATAGACAGCCGCATGGGTGGAAAGATACAGTATTGAAGTGACGGTAGCGAGGCTTTCGTAATGACGAGCACGCTAACAGCGACAGTGGTTGCATGTTTGAGAGCAAGAATGCAATATGCGATGCATATTTTAAATGCATTCTTGCGACTTGTCATAAGGTGCCACGGAGTGGCGGATACCTTGTGACATACATATTCCTCGTAGAGGCGAGTTTGCAAGGAACTGGAGCGGAAAAGTGCGTGCGGTTATTTACATACATCGTTCACCTACGGCATACATAAAAAATGCCTTGATATACAGCCAGGATAATGTTATCATGTACCCTGAATAACAATAAGCAGGAGTGTGTAAAAATGGGATTATTTGAAAAAGTATTTGGAACACATAGCGAAAAAGAACTGAAAAAGATTAAACCTCTTATAGATAAGATAGAAGCATTAGATTCAGATATGCAGGCTTTATCCGATGAAGAACTTAAAGCTAAGACACAGGAATTTAAAGACAGACTGGCTAAGGGCGAGACCCTGGACGATCTGCTGGTAGAAGCATTTGCAGTAGTAAGAGAAGCAGCATACAGAGTGCTGGGAATGAAGCACTACAGAGTACAGCTCATCGGTGGTGTAATATTACATCAGGGCCGTATCGCCGAGATGAGAACCGGTGAAGGTAAGACACTTGTATCAACACTTCCTGCATACCTCAATGCCCTTGAAGGAAAAGGTGTCCATGTGGTAACGGTAAACGATTACCTGGCAAAGCGTGACGCCGAGTGGATGGGAAAAGTTCATGAATTTCTTGGACTTACAGTTGGTATAATTTTAAACAGCTCAACGCCGGAAGAAAGAAAAGCAGCTTATAACTGCGATATTACATATGTAACAAATAACGAATTAGGTTTCGATTACCTGAGGGACAACATGGTAATCTATAAGGAGAAGCTGGTATTAAGAGGACTTCACTACTGCGTAATCGATGAGGTTGACTCAGTACTTATCGATGAGGCAAGAACCCCGCTTATTATCTCGGGCCAGAGCGGCAAGTCCACAGAACTCTACAGAATGTGTGATTACCTTGCAAGACGTATGAAGCGTGGCGAGGGCGACGGCGAGATATCCAAGATGGATATGCTCATGAACAATGTGGCGGAAGAAGACGGAGATTTCCTTGTAAATGAAAAGGACAAGTACGTAATGCTCACTGCAAATGGTGTAAAGGAAGTAGAGCAGTTCTTCCATATAGATAACCTTTCAGATCCTGACAACATGGAGATCCAGCATAACATTATCCTTGCTCTCCGTGCCCACAACCTTATGTTCAGGGACAGGGATTACGTTGTAAAGGATGACGAAGTACTTATCGTTGATGAGTTCACAGGACGTATAATGCCGGGTAGAAGATTCTCAGATGGTCTCCACCAGGCAATAGAGGCTAAGGAAGGCGTAAAGGTTAAGAGAGAGAGTAAGACCCTCGCAACCATTACATTCCAGAACTTCTTCAATATGTTTGAGAAGAAGGCAGGTATGACAGGTACAGCTCTTACAGAGGAGCAGGAGTTCAGAGAAATCTACGGAATGGACGTAGTAGTTATCCCTACAAACCTCCCTGTACAGAGAATTGACTACCCTGACTCAATATTCAAGACAAGAAAAGAAAAATTAAATGCAATAATAGAGCAGATCTGCAAATGTTATGAGACAGGCCAGCCTGTACTGGTCGGTACCATCAACATTGATGCGTCAGAGGAGATCAGCCACCTCTTAAGCAAGAGGAGAATACCGCATAAGGTACTTAATGCCAAGTTCCATGAGCTTGAGGCTGAGATCGTTGCAGATGCAGGCCAGAAGGGGGCGGTTACCATTGCAACCAACATGGCAGGCCGAGGAACCGATATTAAGCTTGGCGAGGGTGTGTCAGAGCTTGGTGGTTTAAGGATCATCGGTACAGAGAGACACGAGTCAAGACGTATAGATAACCAGCTCCGTGGTAGATCAGGACGTCAGGGTGACAGAGGTGAATCAAAGTTCTACCTTTCACTTGAGGACGATCTTATGAGACTCTTCGGATCAGAGAGAGTAATGGGACTCTATGACGCCCTTAAGATACCTGAGGGTGAAGAGATCCAGCACAGGACCATCTCCAACTTCGTAGAAAAGGCACAGATGAAGATAGAGAGCAACAACTTCGCTATCAGAAAGAGCCTTCTTGAGTACGACCAGGTAAATAACGAGCAGAGAGAGATCATTTACAAGGAGCGTAGAAGAGTTCTTGACGGTGAGGATATGCATGAGGTTATCCTTAAGATGATAAAGGATGATGTGAATTCATGCGTAGACCAGGTATGCTCAGGGGAGTCACATCCTGAGAACTGGAACATTACCGAGCTTGACGACATGCTCAGAAACATAATCCCATATCCTGAGCACATCCAGTTAAAGGATAATGAGAAGGATGGAGATATAGCAGCTCTTAAGGAGAGACTTACAGATGAAGCCCTTGACCTTTACAAGAAGAAGGAAGAGGAAATCGGTGATGAGCAGCAGATGAGAGAGATCGAGCGTATCATGCTCCTTAAGGTCATAGACAGAAAGTGGACAGACCATATCGACGATATGGACAGACTTAAGCAGGGAATAGGACTCCAGTCACTGGGACAGAGAGATCCTGTTGTAGAGTATAAATTTGCAGGCTATGACATGTTCAATGCCATGACAGCCTCTATCCAGGAGGATACAGTTAAGCTCATAATGAGAGTTAAGGTTGAGCAGAAGGTTGAACGTGAGGAAGTAAATAAGGTTACAGGAACCAACAAGGATGATACAGTAACCAAGGGACCTGTTAAGAAGGCAAAGAAGATCGGAAGAAACGATCCATGTCCATGTGGCAGCGGCAAGAAGTATAAGAACTGCTGCGGCAGAGACCAGTAAAGAAATACCCCATACATCTTAAGATGTATAATGAATTGAAAATAAATCAGAAAAGCAGGTGATTATAGGTGTTAGAAACAGACCAGATAAAATACACTCTGGGCACACTGAAGCAGCCTCTAATGGAAGTAAGGGATTCACTTTGACATCCCTGGCAAATTAGACGGAATAGGCAAGCTCCACTATGAAATGGAGCAGCCGGGATTTTGGGATGATATAAAACATTCAACAGAAGTATCCAGGGAGCTTAAGTTGCTGGAGGATCAGGTGGATGGCTTTAACAAGCTGTCTTCAGATTTTGATGACATGCAGGAACTGGTAGAGATGGCAGAAGAGGAAAATGACGCTTCCATGGTTGAAGAGATCCAGAACATGTTAGAGGTATTTACAAAGGAGTTTGACGACTACAGAGTAAAGCTTCTGTTGTCGGATGAATTTGACAACCATGACGCAGTGCTCACATTACATGCAGGCGCCGGTGGAACCGAGGCGTGTGACTGGGTATCAATGCTATACAGAATGTATACCAGATGGGCAGAGAAGAAGGGCTATAAGGTTGAACTTCTTGATTACCTTGAGGGTGATGAGGCAGGCATAAAATCAGTAACTATACAGGTATGCGGAGAGAATGCCTACGGCTATCTCAAGTCCGAGAAGGGCGTCCACAGACTGGTTAGGATATCGCCATTTAATGCGGCGGGCAAGAGACAGACGTCATTTGCCTCCTGCGATGTGATCCCTGAGATCGAGGAAGATCTCGAGATCGAGATAAATGACGATGACCTCCGTATAGATACATACAGATCCTCAGGCGCAGGCGGACAGCATATAAATAAGACCTCCTCTGCTGTCAGGATAACACATCTTCCAACGGGCATAGTAGTTCAGTGCCAGAATGAGCGTTCACAGCACATGAACAAGGATAAGGCAATGCAGATGTTGAAATCAAAGCTGTACCTTATCAAAAAGCAGGAAAATCTTGATAAAATATCTGATATAAGAGGCGAGCTGCTGGACAACGGCTTCGGAAGTCAGATAAGATCATACGTTATGCAGCCATACAAACTTGTTAAGGACAACCGGACCGGCGAGGAAACAGGAAATGTTGCTGCTGTCTTAGACGGCGAACTTGACAATTTTATGAATGCGTATTTAAAATGGAACAGTTGCAGAGAATAACTAATTAAGAAACATCAAATGTAAGGATAAAGGAGAAAGAGAACAATGGTGAATATAGCGGTTTTAGGCTACGGCACAGTTGGATCAGGAGTTGTTGAGGTTATAAATACCAACGGCAGTATCATAAACAGGAAAGCAGGCGAGGAGATCAACATTAAATATGTTCTCGACCTGAGAGATTTCCCGGGAGATCCCGTTGAGAAGATTCTTGTTCACGACTTTGAAACTATACTCAATGACGAAGATGTAAAGGTAGTTGTTGAAGTTATGGGTGGTGTAGAACCGGCATACACATTTGTTAAGAAGTGTCTTCTTGCAGGTAAGAGTGTTGCCACATCTAACAAGGAGCTTGTGGCTACCCACGGTGTTGAGCTTCTTAAGATCGCAGCCGACAAGAGCGTTAATTTCTTCTTCGAGGCTTCAGCAGGCGGCGGAATACCTATAGTTCGCCCTCTTATCTCATCACTTACAGCAGATAAGATCACAGAGATCACAGGTATACTTAACGGAACAACCAACTATATTCTTACAAAGATGGCGAATGAAGGTGCTGACTACGCAACAGTACTTAAGCAGGCTCAGGAGCTTGGCTATGCAGAGAGAAATCCTGAGGCGGATGTTGAGGGCGGTGACGCATGTCGTAAGATAGCAATCCTCACATCACTGGCATATGGCAAGAACCTTGATTATAACCGTATCCATACAGAGGGAATAACAAAGATAACAACAGAAGATTTCCGGTATGCAAAGGTTATGGATGCAGCAATAAAGCTTGTGGGAACCACAAAGGAGATAGAGGGAACACTTTATACATTTGTTGCCCCTATGCTCATAGGCAAGGAACATCCACTGGCAGGAATAGATGATGTATTTAATGGCGTATTTGTCCATGGAAATGTTCTTGATGACGCGATGTTCTATGGAAGAGGCGCAGGAAAGCTTCCTACAGCCTCGGCGGTTGTTGCGGATGTTGTGGATGCAGTGAAGAACCTTGGGCGCAATGTCCTTACTATCTGGGATGAGGAACCTCTTGAGCTTGGAGATTTTAAGGACGCAGAGAATAAATTCTTTGTAAGAGTATCAGACAAGGTTGAGGATGCGGCTATAGAGGCTGAGTTTGGCGAGGTTTCATATATCACTGCAGGCATAGCAGGTGAGAAAGCCTTCATCACAAAGCCTGTTAAGGAATCTCTTTATGAAGATGCGTGCGGTAAGTTTGATATTATAAGCGGCATACGTGTTGACTTTTAATTATTTGCAGGGATAAATATATGCCGGTGGAAGACTGTTTTAAGGCAAAGATCTTTCACCGGCTTTTGTGGCGTCAGACCTTTGCCGGGTGAGTGTCCAAGTGTCGGCAACACACTTGGAACGGTGCTTAGGAAATGCCCCTGAACAGATGAGAGGGCGACACCAACAGGCGAATTTTAAATGGGCTGAAGTTTAAGGAGGAGGGGCAAACATATGAAGAGAACAGATTACATAAGTTGGGATCAGTATTTCATGGGAATAGCGATGCTGTCGGCAGAGCGAAGCAAGGATCCCTCTACCCAGGTGGGAGCATGTATCGTAGATGAAAACAACAGGATAATGTCCGTAGGCTATAACGGTATGCCGGCAGGCTGCAATGATGACACAATGCCATGGGGTAAGGTCGGTGCCCCTCTGGACAACAAATATTTCTTTGTGTGCCATGCGGAGCTTAATGCGATACTTAATTACAGGGGCGGAAGCCTTAAGGATGCAAGAATCTATTCAACCCTGTTTCCTTGCAATGAGTGTGCTAAGGCTATAATCCAGTGCGGCATAAAGGAGGTTATATACTGTTCGGACAAATATTCCAACACCGACAGCACCATTGCTTCAAAGAGAATGTTTGACATGGCGGGAATAACCTACAGACCGTTCGAGGTAAAGGGACGAAAGATAACCTTTGACCTGTAGACTTGATAAGAACGCAAAGCGGATGTGAGCAGAACTGAATGCTGAAAATTAAACACAGAAGCGGGACAGCGGTGTTTAAGTGGGATTACAAAGGTTGAATACAGAGTGAAGCAAAAATAAAAAAGATCGGAAAATATTGAGAACATGGAAGATATAATAAGAGAGAGCTTTAGCGAGGAAGACACCTATAACATAGGCAGAGAGTTTGGTGAGGCTGCAGAGAAGGGCGATGTATATTGCTTTTACGGAGATCTGGGCGTGGGAAAAACAATTTTCTCCAAAGGCTTTGCCAAAGGGCTTGGTATCAATGAAGTGGTGAACAGCCCTACATTTACAATAGTTAAGATATATGATGAGGGCAGGCTGCCCCTGTATCACTTTGACGTGTATCGCATCGGCGACGTTGACGAAATGGACGAGATCGGCTATAACGATATGATCTACGGCGATGGGGTGTGCCTCATAGAATGGGCGAACTTAATAGAAGATATACTTCCTGACCATTACAGGAAGCTTACCATAGAGAAAGATCTTACGAAGGGAACAGATTACAGACGCATAAGCCTTGTATCTGTGTAGATTGAAATAAACAGGAGGTGCAGACGGTATGAAGATACTGGCTTTTGACAGCTCGGGCATGGTGGCATCAGTTGCCCTGACTGAGGATGATATTTTACTTGGAGAATACACAACCAATCATAAGAAGACCCATTCACAGACCCTGTTGCCTATGCTGGATGAGCTGATGAAGATGCTCAGTATGGACGTTAAGGATGTGGATGTCCTTGCCCTTGCAAATGGTCCGGGTTCATTTACAGGCTTAAGGATCGGCGCGGCAACAGTGAAGGGATTGTCACTGGCTCTTGATAAGCCGGTGGTTACGGTTCCTACACTTCTTGGACTGGCGTACAATATGTGGGGCAGCGACCATGTGATCTGTCCACTTATGGATGCAAGAAGAAATCAGGTATATACAGGAATCTACAGATATACTGATGAAGAAGGCATAACAACAGTCCTTGACCAGACCCCTCTTGACATAGCTGATATTATTGATAGGGTAAATAAAATCGGTGAGCCTGTGGTTTATCTTGGAGACGGAACCGTTCCATATGCTGAACAGATAAAAGAGAAGACTAAGGTGGGTTATACATTTGCACCTGCCCATATGAACAGACAGAGCGCCGGAACTGTAGCGGTTGCGGCGTATGAGCTGTATAAGCAGGGACATGTTTCAAATGGCGATGATTTCGCGCCGGATTACCTGAGAAAATCCCAGGCAGAGAGAGAATCCGGCAGGTAAAGATAAAAAGGCAAGAACAAAAAGATAAGAATAAAGAGAAAGTGCCGGATGGCGCATAAACATAAAAAGAAAGCACGCATTGATCTGTAAGCCGTGCTAAGAAATAAGGAGCAGTAAAAATGAGTTTTGATGACGGTGGGGCGGCCCCCATTATTACCATAACTATAAAAGAAGCAGAGGAATGTCAGGCTATTGACATAGTTGAACTTGGAGAGAAAATATTTTCAAATCCATGGAATGAGGAAAATGTAATGGCTTCCATATTCGGAACCTATGATAAGGTGATGGTTGCCATGGAAGGAGACGGCGACGGACAGGCACTGGTGGGATATATAATATATTCTGCACCGTGCGAGGACTGTGACCTGTTAAGGATTGCAGTTCGTGAGGACGTCAGAGGCAGAGGCGTTGCCACACAGCTAATGCAGTATATGGTGTATGATCTCAAGAAAAACGGACACGAATCCATAATGCTTGAGGTGAGAGAAAGTAACGAAAAAGCAATAGCCCTGTATGAAAAGTTTGACTTTGATGAGATATCAAGGCGGAAGGATTATTACAGAGATCCCAAGGAGGATGCTGTAGTAATGAAGAAATATTTAGAGTAGAAAGTTTAAATCAAAAATGAAAAAATACTCGATATAAAGAAGATGATATCCATAAATTACCGGTATAAAATTAAGAACAAGTATATTAGTATAGACTTATATTATTTTTACAGCGAGGTACGGAAGAATATGATGTGCAATGGATGTGGAAAAAACATAAATACCGGAAGTGATAAGGACAAGGATATAATATATCTTGAGGATTTTGTAAAGATCAGAAAGGAATGGGGATATTTCTCAAAAAAAGACGGAGAGACCCATGAGCTGATACTGTGCGAAGAGTGTTATGACAGATTATGCAAAAACCTCACAATACCTGTAAACGTAAAAGAGACGGCAGAACTTCTGGGAAATTGATTCCGGAGCTGGCCGGAGATATGAAAAGAAAAAAGATGATCCTGAAATGACCCGGATATAAGGCTTTGCAAAAAAAGCTATTATCTGGGGAAAGATATAGAAGATGGAGGAAGGATATAATGCTTGATGTGTGTTTGCTTGGAACCGGAGGAATGATGCCCCTGCCTCACAGGGCACTGACGTCACTTATGGTGAGATATAATGGCAGTTCCATACTTATAGACTGCGGTGAGGGAACTCAGGTTGCCATCAAACAACAAGGCTGGAGTTTTAAGCCTATAGATGTTATATGCTTCACCCATTATCATGCAGATCACATAAGCGGGCTTCCGGGACTTTTGCTTACCATAGGCAATACAGACAGAAAGGAACCTTTGCTGCTGGTTGGACCTAAGAGACTTGAAAAGGTGGTAAACTCCCTTAGGGTTATAGCACCTGAACTTCCTTTTGAGATCAAATTCAAGGAACTTAATGAAGCTGAGGAACATTTTGAGGTGTGTGGGATAAATTTTGATGCCTACAGAGTGTGCCATAATATAACCTGCTACGGATACTCCATGAGCCTTAACAGAACAGGCAGATTTGACGCGGATAGAGCCAGAAGCCAGGACATACCTCTTCCGTATTGGAACAGACTCCAGAAGGGGGAGACCATAGAGGCGGACGGAAAGATATTTACCCCTGATATGGTGCTTGGACCTGCCAGAAAGGGTCTTAAGGTCACATACTGTACGGACACCAGACCGACTCCTGCCATAGAAAAGTATGCAGCCGGATCGGATCTGTTTATCTGCGAGGGCATGTACGGCGAGGAGGATAAGATTCAGAAAGCTATAGACCATAAGCATATGACCATGTATGAAGCTGCGGAGATCGCAGCAAAGGCGGATGTGGGAGAGATGTGGCTTACCCATTACAGCCCATCCCTTGTGAAGCCTGCCCAGTATATTGACAAGGTACGGGAGGTGTTCCCAAGGGCATATGCGGCAAAAGACAGAACAGAAAGAACCCTGGTTTTTGAAGAAGAGTAAATAATAAACGACGAAGGTGTATTTTAAACGGTGCCAATTTTATATGGCAGACGTTCAATAGAGAGGAACATATTATGAGCGACGAAAGAGAAGTTAAGATACTTGCCATAGAGTCATCTTGCGATGAAACCTCAGCAGCAGTAGTTGTAAATGGAAGAAAAGTATTGTCAAATATCATATACTCCCAGATAGATATACATACTCTGTATGGAGGTGTTGTGCCGGAGATAGCTTCAAGAAAACACATAGAAAAGGTTAATCAGGTAATAAAGGCGGCCCTCAAAGAGGCAGACTGTACATTGGATGACATAGATGCGGTGGCAGTTACCTACGGACCGGGGCTTGTAGGTGCATTACTTGTGGGCGTGGGTGCGGCTAAGGCCATAAGCTATGCCAAGAAGCTTCCACTGGTGGGAGTACATCATATAGAAGGACACATAGCAGCGAATTTCATTGAGTCTCCGGATCTTGAACCACCGTTTATGTGTCTGGTTGTTTCCGGTGGACATACACATCTTGTAAAGGTTACAGGCTACGGCGAATTTGAGATCCTTGGAGTTACAAGAGATGATGCCGCAGGAGAAGCATTTGACAAGGTGGCAAGAGCCATAGGACTTGGATATCCGGGAGGACCTAAGGTTGATAAGCTGGCGAAGGAGGGGAATCCTGACGCCATATCATTCCCAAGGGCGAAGATAAGCGATAATGAATATGATTTCAGCTTCTCGGGACTTAAGTCAGCGGTGCTTAATTACATTAATTCCGCAGAAATGAAGCATGAAGAGATAAACAGAGCAGATGTGGCTGCCTCATTCCAGAAGTCTGTAACTGATGTCCTGTCAGAGCATGCAGTGAATGCTGCGAAGAAATACGGAATGAAGAAGCTGGCGCTGGCAGGCGGAGTTGCGTCAAATTCAGGGCTTAGGGCAGCTATGAAAGAGCTGTGTGACAAAAATGGCATAGAATTATACTATCCGAAGCCTGTATTGTGTACCGATAATGCGGCGATGATCGGAGCTGCCGGATACTATGAGTATATAAAAGGTACAAGACACGGATGGGATCTTAATGCTATCCCGAACCTTAAGCTTGGGGAAAGATAAAACAGATGAAGAAAAAAATAACAGCCATAGTCCTTGCGGCAGGAAGCGGCAGGCGCATGGGCGGAGATATACCAAAACAATATATGGAGCTTTCGGGAAAACCTGTAATATATTATTCCTTGAAAGTATTCCAGGATAGCGTTGTAGACGACATAGTCCTGGTGGTTTCGGATGAATATATAGAGTACTGCAGAAAAGAGATCGTGGAAAGGTATGGATTTTCCAAGGTTACCGACATCATAAGCGGTGGAAGGGAAAGATATGATTCTGTACGCAATGGGCTTGAAGTCTGTGAGAGCGCAGATTATGTGCTGATACATGACGGAGCAAGACCGCTGATAACCGGTGACATGGTAAAACGATCTATTGCAACCCTGGAAGAAGAAACAGGCTGCTCTGTGGCTGTGAAGGCTAAGGATACCATCAAGATAAGTGATGAAAATGACTATGGCGTAGATACTCCGGATCGCAGATATGTGTGGCAGGTGCAGACACCTCAGAGCTTTCGCAGGAGAGAGCTTGTGGCAGCATATGAGAAGCTCGTTGCCAGTGGGGATACAGCTATAACCGATGATACCATGATCATGGAGCGGTACGGTGGTGTGAAGATCAAGCTTATAGATGGCTCCTATGCGAATATCAAGATAACCACCCCTGAAGATCTGGCACTGGCAGAGGTATTGCTGGAACACAGATCATAAAATCATGCATGCACATTGTGAAAAACATATAGCCGCCGCTGGAAAAAATGCACTGCGGAGGTGGAGGATAAGATCACTTTCACCATGTGCAAAAAAAATACAAATTTTTTAAAAAAATAGTTGACACCATGTGGCTTGGGTGATATTATATACAAGTCGCTGGCGAACAGCGATAACAAAATAGCATAAAAGCTATGGAGAGATATCGAAGCGGTCATAACGAGGCGGTCTTGAAAACCGTTTGTCCGAAAGGGCGCGAGGGTTCGAATCCCTCTCTCTCCGCTGAACTTCATGAGGAAGTTCTGACCAGGATATCGCTTGATACTGGGAGAAGTACCCAAGCGGTTGAAGGGGCTCCCCTGGAAAGGGAGTAGGCCGTTAATAGCGGCGCGAGGGTTCAAATCCCTCCTTCTCCGTTAATTCAAAAACGATGTCCGACAAATGAACCATGAAAATTTAACAACATGACAACCCTGAAATTTCTTATAAAATTTCA
>NZ_QULM01000005.1 GCF_003482105.1 Coprococcus sp. OM04-5BH | reverse complement strand
TACTAATAGGTCGAAGACTTATCCTTAGAGGTTAGGATGATTGCTTTGAAGTATTGGAAGCTTGCATTTCCTGTTTGTATGAAATTCTGAAAGAACTATTCTTTCTGCGATAGAGAAATCTATTGTGAGGCCTGGTGGCTCAGCTGGTTAGAGCGCCGCCCTGTCACGGCGGAGGTCGTGGGTTCGAACCCCATCCGGGTCGCTTATAGTTCCATTGAATGGAACATAAAGTGTCACATATATTGACAATTTATTTTGGGATCTTAGCTCAGCTGGGAGAGCATCTGCCTTACAAGCAGAGGGTCACAGGTTCGAGCCCTGTAGGTCCCATTTATTGAATGAGGACGTTTAGCTCAGTTGGTTAGAGCAATCGGCTCATAACCGATCGGTCCTGGGTTCGAGTCCCCGAACGTCCACTCATTGCAATACTTTCATGAAATGAGGATATTGCATTAAAATTTTAATAAGGCCTGGTGGCTCAGCTGGTTAGAGCGCCGCCCTGTCACGGCGGAGGTCGTGGGTTCGAACCCCATCCGGGTCGCTCATATATTCATGAATGTTTATATGGCGTTAATTGAATATATGTTACAAAATGGGATCTTAGCTCAGCTGGGAGAGCATCTGCCTTACAAGCAGAGGGTCACAGGTTCGAGCCCTGTAGGTCCCATTTATCCTATGGATAATGCCGGCGTGGCGGAACTGGCAGACGCACAGGACTTAAAATCCTGCGGGACTAACCTCCCGTACCGGTTCGATTCCGGTCGCCGGCATTGAATTCTTACCTCGAAAACCTTGGAAAATCAAGGCTTCCGGGGTTTTATTTTTGGTAAAAAATGCCTTGGTGGGCACGAGGTGGGCAGAAATAACCTGAAAACTCCTAAAAAGATTAAAAAAAATAATAAGAAAAGACTGCTAACTATTTAGCAGTCTTTTGCACATTTCTAAGGTTTTATCATCTGAATTGCTATTGTATATCTCTATAGTTCCATGAACTGTTGAGTCATTCTTGATCCCATTTTCCATTAAACGCCTCTTGAGTTCCATGGCGGTTCCGTGACTTCCATTAAATATCTTTACATTCGGACCTACGATCTCCCGGATAACCGGCTCCACAAAGGGATAGTGGGTGCAGCCAAGTACTATGGCGTCTATGTCTTTTTCAAGCACAGGAGCCAGAATATCTGTGAGATATTTGGTGATCTTAGGACCTGTCAGCTCGTATTGCTCAACAAGATCTGCGAGACCGGGACATGGCACAGTATATATCTCAGAAGCTGTCTCATAGTGATGCATAAGATTTTGAAATTTTTCCTGTTTAAGGGTCATTGGCGTTGCCATAACCGCAACCCTGTCGTGGGGCTTCCATAATACCGCAGGTTTAAGTGCCGGTTCGATGCCTATTATTGGTATATCGGGATATTTTTCACGAAGAATCTCTGCCGAAGCGGCAGTGGCTGTGTTGCATGCTATGACTATGGCCTTAACATGACGGGCCAGTAAAAAGCTCATATCAGCTTCACTTAAACGACGTATTTCATCCAAGGGTTTAGTCCCGTAGGGGGCGTGAGCTGAATCCCCGTAATATATGTAGTTTTCCTCAGGCATTAGTGACACGATCTCTCGCAGGACACTTATACCCCCAAGCCCTGAATCGAAAACTCCTATGGGCATTGTTTTTTTGATGTCATTACTCATATTAATACTCCAATAAAGTAAAAGATACTCAGTATCACATGCCTGCCGTTATCGGCAGTTACATACAATACTAAGTATCTATTTTACTCCATTATTAAAAAAAATAAAATATATAAAACCATTACATTTGCATAATGTATATCCTATAGTTGTTTTTTGGACTTTTCTTCCTGGATTCTTACAAGAGAATCAACTACAAGATGGTAGGTTTCCTTTGCCATTTCTTCCGGAGCCTCCGGAGAGTCGTTCGTGATCCAGTACTTAAGCAGACCGGTGCAGCCACATCTATAGAATATATACGAATTAGGAGAAATGAGAGATGTGTCTCCCAATATTTCTGTCAGCTTGTTGCGGATCTCAGACTCAAGGTTTTCCTCCATTTCCTCCATGAAGCTGCTGCTGTTAGGATTGTTCATAAGAATCTTGCACAGCTCCCTGTTGTTGTCAAAAGTCTTGAATAATGTGAGCAGGAATGCATAACTGTCCTCCAACTGTTCTATATTCTTATAGGAATTGAAAACGCTCGTGACCTCCTCCATAAGATTTTTCTCTATATCGTTAAGAAGGTCGTAAATATCACTGTAATGAAGGTAGAAGGTTGAACGATTGATGTCTACCTTCTCTACCAGCTCCTTGATAGTGATATCCTTGATGTTTTTCTTCTTCATTAATTCTATTAGACCTGCGGACAATTGACGCTTGGTACGTTTTATCCTACGGTCTTCTTTTACTTCAGCCATAACTGAGCCTCCTTTGTATCCGGAGTAGTGGCGTGCCACTTCCGTGAAATGCCGTGCGCTCCTTGTTCATTATTGCATTTTAACACTTATATACATATTATACCAAAGTGTATAGTAAAAAACAAGTATCTATAAAAAAACATTTGTCGAAAAACAATGAGTAAAATATATACATTAATTTAGGCATAATAGCCAAAGCTATTAAAACAAAATTGTATTTTGTCTGTCTGTATTGCAATGTGACAAAAGCTATTGTATAATGTGTATACTAAAAAAATGTATAGACGTTATGTGCGTGCAAAATAAACAAAAATGTATATGCGTGCAAAATAAACAAAATGTATAGACGCTATATGCGTGCAAAATAAATAAAAAGGTGTGGAGCCGTTTGAGTAGCACTAAGAGAGGGGAGGGCTCGTATGAATAGAGTAAAAAAACTTGAAGAGAAGGTAGACATCAACAAGTTTACAAAAGAGGATTTACTCACAATGGCATATTTTGAGCCTGTGACCCTTTTCTATAACTGGAACTGGATGAGAGAACGTATAGCTGAGCCTAAGAAATATGGAATAGATACATTTGCATTTGTCCATTTCGATATAAAGGATTTCAAGGTTGTAAATGAATTATACGGTCATGATGTTGGTGACAACCTGCTGAGAAAAGTGTGTGATATTCTAGACGAGCAGGACTGGGCATACTATTGCTGCAGGTGTGATAATGATAATTTTGCAATGATGGTTAAAAAGATTCCTGATGATGAGATACGGGCAAGACTTGAAGCAATGTTTAAGAGAATGGAGTTTCTTGATGAGGACCCTTCATTTCCGGTGTATTTCAGGTGCGGAGTAGCTTCTATAGATGATGTGGAGGCCTATGGCGCTACCATAACGGATCTTGCTAAGATGGCGCAGCACAGCGGCGTTAAGCCTAATGAGACAGAAATCAAGTTTTATACAGATAAGATGAGAGAGGAACAGCTTAAGGGCAAGATGCTTCAAAGTGACCTGGACAGGGCGTTGGCTGCAGGGGAATTTATAGTGTATTATCAACCCAAGTACAGACCTTCAGACAATATTCTTGTAGGTGCGGAAGCGCTTATAAGATGGGACTACCATCATGAAGGAATTATACCTCCATCAGAATTTATACCTTATTTTGAGAAAGAGGGGGTTATAGGCAAGCTCGACAGATATGTCCTGGAGTCGGTATGTCAGAAGCTTGAGGAGTGGAAACATAAAGGCTATAAGCTGGTACCTATTTCAGTGAATATGTCGAGGGCGCAGCTTTATAGTCCTGTTCTTGTAAAGTCTATAGAGGATATTGTAAATAAATATGATGTGGATAGAAAATATATAGAATTCGAGCTTACTGAGTCGCTTGCATATGGTGATACAGTATATCTTATACAGGTTATGAACAGCTTGAGAGATATGGGCTTCATGTTGTCGATAGATGATTTTGGCACAGGTTATTCATCCCTTAATCTTCTTGCCAATATGCCGCTTACTACCCTTAAAATTGACAAGTCATTTATAGACGGTATTGGTGAGGACAGTAACAGGCGTGTTAATTATATTGTGAGGAATATTCTTGATACAACTAAGGATCTGGAGATATCCAGTATAGCAGAGGGGGTTGAAAGTGAGACCCAGAAGAACCTTCTCAGAGATTGGGGTGTTGACAGTATTCAGGGATTTTATTACAGTAAACCAATACCGGTTGATCAGTTCGAGAAGTTGTTCTCCAAGGAATAGGATACGGAAGAAGAACCGGCATAGAGATAGAGACATATTTAAAGATAAACGCAATATATACAATATTGGTTACATATAAAGGCGGCATGTGAAGACATGATTTCTTCATCTGCCGCTTTTGTAGTAACAGAGCATATGCATTAGTTTTGCTGTGATGTTTTTTGTTTATATACATTTAACGCTTAATTAATATTTGCAGGGGTGTAAGGATGTTTACAAATATTTATTTTATGATAAAATATGTAAAGCGTTATTAATAGTATTATTAGTTATGAAGGTGGAGTTTTATGAAACTTTTTATAGTAAAGCTTTTGATAGTTCTTATGCCCTTGATTGGAGTTTTGAGCATAATATTATCAATATTTGCAGGACACATAACTGTGGGCTGGATAATATTTGTCTCGCTGCTGCTGTTGTCGGGAATCGTTAATGTGTTATTCTTCAGATGCCCTCATTGCGGAAAAGTAATTCCGGTGTATGCTTCAGGAAATCAGAAATACTGTCCTAATTGTGGTGGTGATACAGGCATATTGCCTATGGGCTTCAGCTATTATGCGAAATGTTCCCGCAAAAAAAACGGGACGTGGGTGGCTTACACTATGATAGGACCAAATGTATTTGCTGTAGGTACCTTGATATTGGTGCTTGTAATTGCAGCGGTATTTGGATTTGACAAAATGTTTAGGGGAACAGGACTTATACTTACCATTGCAGCTGTGCTGGTAGGGGCATTGCTTGGTGTGATGTGCAGATGCATAGCAGGCTCTAAGACGATGATGGATGATGAGAATATAATGTTCTCCAAGATACCATTTGTCTGGAAGGAGTACAGCATTGCAGATATAAAGGATAAGGCTTCCTCAGACAAACCGTTCTATCATAAGGCGAGAGGATATGTTATAGCCACTGGGAAGGGAGTCCTTGTTCTGCCGGTAAGCACTTATAAAGGGGGCGATCAGTTCCTGCATGAGCTTACGGAGAGAATTGGCGCAGAGATGCCGGAGGTCAGACCGGATCAGGTGGTTTCCGTTCACAGTGAAGGTGCCAGGGAAGATGAGGAGAGGTTTAAAAAATACGAAGCCGCATATCCAAAGAGCAAATAAAACTATCAGATAAGATAGTGTCAGATGATATAAAAAGCACACAGTATTGTGCGGATAATTAATTAAGGAGACGAAAATGGAATTAGGAAAACAGATTACAAATGAAGATCTTGTAAAGGCAATGAATGATATAAGGGAGAATCAGAATGAGAATACCCAGAGGGCTTATCTTGATGCTTTGCTCAGAGCACAGTTTCTTGTGCCTGCAGTATTTGACCCGAAGCCTGTTAAGGATGCTGATGGCAAGCTTAAGGTTGGCGAGAAGGTAAAGGTCAGCTTCAGGATAATAACAAATAAGGAAGGACATCATTATATGCCTTGCTTCACCGATGATGTTGAATTTGATAAGAACACTTCCGAAGAACCTGTAGAGAGAGTACTTTTACGTTACAGAGAGATTGCAGACATTATCTTAAAGAGTAACGGAAGCATTGAGGGTATGGTCATCAATCCTCACGGACAGGGACTTATCCTTGTGGCAGATTTCCTTGACAAGCTTGGCAAGGCTCAGGAGGCAGCTACAAGCAAGCAGACAATCCCTGCAAATACTAAGGTGAAGCTTCGTACACCTAAGTATCCGCCTGTTGACATGCAGGAGAAGGCAAGTGAATATTTTAAGACAAGGCCTGAGGTAAGAGCAGCATATCTCCAGATTATTGAGAAGGATGACGGAGACGAGGAGTATCTCATTGTGGTTGATGCAGTGGGTGATACCCAGGGAATGTTCGCTGAGGTTATACCACTTATAAAAGAGTATGCATTTGGCATGAAGGTTGGCATGACACCTGGTTCAAACGGACTTGGCGCACAGGTTATGAAGATGGTAAAGCCATTCTACGAGAGAGAGGCGTAATCTGTGGGAGTGCATTTCATGATAAGATATTCATGATTATATTGTCAGTGGAAGATGCATATATAGGTTATTGAGGATATAAACCGGTAAAGGATTTCAGATATGTTAAAAAAGTATATAATTATTTTTCTGACTTCGATGGTTCCGTTGCTGGAACTTCGAGGTGCCATACCATTTTCAGTAGGTTTTGGGCTGCCGTCCATACCTTCATTTATAATATGTGTAATTGGAAATATGCTTCCGGTGCCTGTTATATTCTGGTTTGCAAGAAGAGTGCTGGAATGGGGCAAGGATAAGAAGGCTATAGGCGGTTTCTTTACATGGTGCCTTGAGAAGGGCGACAAGGGCGGAAAGAAGCTTACGGAGAAAGCCGGCAGGGGCGTGTATGTGGCATTGTTCTTATTTGTAGGAATACCTCTTCCGGGAACCGGTGCCTGGACCGGAACACTGGCTGCAAGCTTTCTTGACCTGGAGTGGAAGAAGTCGGTTGTGGCAGTAATGGCAGGCGTTGTCCTGGCAGGTCTCATAATGTATCTGGTGAGTATCGGAGCATTTGGGGCCGTATCAGCTATTATAAATTAATGAAAGTACGTGAAAGGAAGTGCTGAACCTATGATGAATCCGGCAGCAATATTTAAGATAAAGAGTGCCTGGGAGAAATTCGCAGGAAATCATCCGAAATTTCCAATGTTTCTGCAGGCGGCGGCAGGCAGCGGAATAAAGGAAGGCTATATAATAGAAGTAAAGATAGTTACAGATGAAGGAAAGACCATGTGTACAAATGTCAAGCTTACAGAGTCTGACATGGAGCTGTTCAGAACCCTTAAAGAAGTGGGTGGCTCGGTGAAGTAAGACAGGTATATAAAATATATGAAAAATGAAAAAGATTTCTTGACTTGCAGTGGACAAGTATGCTATTGTTAAACGTGCGATGTAAGAGGTCTTTTTTTTATGCCTTAAAATAATTAAACGGAGGTAAATGGAAGTGCGAGTAAAGATAACACTGGCATGTCAGGATTGTAAACAGCGTAATTACAATATGACAAAGGATAAGAAAACGCATCCAGACAGAATGGAGACAAAGAAGTATTGTAGATTCTGCCAGAAGCATACAGTACACAAGGAAACAAAATAGTCTGAACCAGTTCAATTAAGGAGGATTGTTACTATGTCAAAAAATGAAAAAGAAACATCGACAACTCTCAAAAGAAGCTGGACTCAGGAATTAAAGAGTGAATTTGGCAAGATCAAATGGCTTGACAGAAAAACACTCGCGAAGCAGTCAGTAGTTGTAGTTATTTCAACAGTTATACTTAGCTGCTTAATAGCTGTAGTAGATTGGCTGATTCAGATTGGCTTAAATTTCATAGTAGGGTAAAGGTTGGTGAAGAACATGTCAGAAGTAGAAAATGCAAAATGGTATGTTGTTCATACCTATTCAGGATATGAAAACAAAGTAAAAGCTGATATTGAGAAAACAATTGAAAACAGAAAATTACAGGATCAGATATTAGAAGTATCAGTACCTGTTGAGGAGACCATCGAGGTCCGCAACGGAGTACAGAAGGCTGTGCAGAGGAAGATGTTCCCGGGCTATGTACTGCTTAATATGATCATGAACGACGCTACATGGTACGTTGTTCGTAACACCAGAGGTGTTACAGGTTTCGTAGGTCCCGGATCTAAGCCGGTACCACTTTCTGACGAAGAGATGAAGAATCTCGGAATCAACAAAGAGGAGATCGTAATAGATGCAGAGATCGGTGATACCATCGAAGTAGTATCAGGTGCATGGGAAGGCACAGTAGGAAAGATTAAGGCAATCAACACAAGTAAACAGACCGTAACCATCGATGTTGAAATATTTGGTCGTGCAACATCTGTAGACATTGCATTTGTTGATATCAAGAAAATGTAGAGAGTCAAGTGGAAGAGCATAGGCTCGCTATTACCACAATTTTTTGGAGGTGCGCTAAAATGGCGAAGAAAATCGAAGGATATATTAAATTACAGATACCTGCAGGAAAGGCAACTCCTGCACCACCTGTTGGACCAGCTCTTGGTCAGAAGGGTGTTAATATCGTTGCATTTACAAAGGAATTCAATGCTAGAACAGCAGATCAGGGAGATATGATCATCCCTGTTGTAATCACAGTTTACCAGGATAAGAGTTTCAGCTTCATCACTAAGACTCCACCTGCTGCACTTCTTATCAAGAAGGCTTGTAACATCAAGTCAGGTTCAGCAAACTCAAAGAAGACAAAGGTTGCAACTATCTCAAAGGCTAAGGTTCAGGAAATCGCTGAACTTAAGATGAAGGATTTAAATGCTGCAAGCCTTGAAGCTGCTATGAGCATGATCGCTGGAACAGCTCGTTCAATGGGCGTTACAGTAGAGGAATAATTTATACATTTTAGTGGGAGGGTCGCTCCCGATAAGACCACAGGAGGTTAATTAGAATGAAAAAAGGTAAGAAATATGTAGACGCAAGCAAGCTCTATGATAGATCTGCTTCATATGATAAGGCAGAAGCAATCGCTTTAGTTAAGAAGATGGCAACAGCTAAGTTTGATGAAACAGTTGAGTGTCACTTAAGATTAGGTGTAGACGGACGTCACGCAGACCAGCAGGTTCGTGGTGCTGTTGTATTACCTCACGGAACAGGTAAGACAGTTAAGGTTCTCGTATTTGCAAAGGGTGCAAAGGTTGACGAGGCTCTTGCAGCAGGCGCAGATTACGCCGGTGGCGAGGAATTAGTACCAAAGATCCAGAAGGAAGGCTGGTTAGATTTCGACGTTGTTGTAGCTACTCCTGATATGATGGGTGTTGTTGGTCGTTTAGGACGTGTACTTGGACCTAAGGGCTTAATGCCAAACCCTAAGGCTGGTACAGTTACTATGGACGTAACAAAGGCTATCGCTGATATTAAAGCAGGTAAGATAGAGTACAGACTTGACAAAGCCAATATTATCCATGTGCCAGTGGGAAAAGTTTCTTTCACAGAGGAACAGTTAAATGAGAACTTCCAGACATTAATAGATGCCATTGTTAAGGCTAAGCCAGCTGCTGCTAAGGGTCAGTACCTTAAGAGCGTTGTTCTTACTTCAACAATGGGACCTGGTGTAAAGGTTAATACTTCAGTATTCGCTTAAGCTTTAGTAGACTTTTATACGACGTTTTCAGATAAAAGGAGTCGTCTTCGGACGGCTCCTTTTTTGTGCAATAAGCCTTCATGCAGAAATTATGCTTGCATAAATTTCTATATGAAGGCAAATGTTCATCGAGCCGATAGGCGAGATGACATATATTGCACGGATCGAGTAGGAGAAAACTACTCGATTTATGGCAACGAAGAAAGCTTGACATCTTTGTATGATTTTTACGATTGCTGTATAGTAAAAGTCACAATAAAACTTGACATTTTAAGATAGTAATTGTAAAATTTCGATAGATATTGCTCTTTTAAAACTTTAGTGTACTAAAGCTTAAGGGCGGGAGAAATATTTGCAGAGGCATATATAGAACCATATGCGGATATATGTACATGTGAATTGATATAAATATGCTTATGCAGCCCCAGATATAGGGTATTGGTAATAAAACACGGAGGACTATGAAAAATGAGACAGAAGAAGATTCATTACATCTACAACAGAGAGATGGAATGTATGGATTTTGAAGAGAGAAGGGAACTTCAGGGTAAGAGGCTTAGAGAGACAGTCGAACTTGAATATAACAATGTTCCTGCCTACAGAAAGAGAATGGATAAGGCGGGTGTTAAGCCGGAAGATATAAAGACAATAGATGATATTGTCAAGCTGCCGTTTATGCAGAAGACAGATCTTAGAGATAACTTTCCATATGGGTTATTTGCTGCTCCCCTTAAGGACATGGTAAGAATCCAAGGATCGTCAGGTACAACAGGTAAGCCTATTGTAACAGGATATACAAAGCATGATGTGGATGTATGGACAGAGATGGTAGCCAGAGCAATTACAGCCGCAGGCGGTGGCAAGGATGATATAATTCAGATAGCATACGGATACGGACTCTTCACAGGTGGACTTGGTGCACATCAGGGTGCAACAAAGGTTGGTGCAATTGTATTACCTATGTCATCAGGAAATACCCAGAGACAGATAACGATGCTTAAGGAATTAGGATCAACAATGCTTTGCTGTACACCGTCATATGCAACATACCTTGCCGAGACTATCAGGGAAATGGGAATCAAGCCGGAGGAGCTTAAGCTTAAGTCAGGCTGCTTCGGTGCAGAGCCTTGGACAGAGGAGATGCGACAGCATCTTGAGGAGCTTCTTGATTTTGATGCAATGGATATCTACGGACTTACAGAGATTGGAGGTCCGGGTGTTGCATTTGAGTGTATGGAGAAGAATGGAATGCATATAAATGAGGATCATGTCATTGCAGAGATCATAGATCCTGTAACTGGTGAGGCACTTCCTGATGATACACCGGGTGAGCTGGTATTCACAACCCTTACCAAGACAGGTACTCCTATGATAAGATATAGAACACATGATATCTGTACACTTCACCATGGCACATGTGCATGTGGAAGAACAACTGTTAAGATGAGCCGTATCACAGGACGTACAGATGACATGTTAGTAATCAGAGGTGTAAATGTATTCCCTAGCCAGATAGAGGGTGTTCTTTTAGGATTTGAGGATGTGTCAGCCCACTATATGCTTGTTGTTGATCGTGTAAATTCACAGGATAAGCTTACAATCAGAGTTGAAGTATCAGAGGACTTTGAATTTAATGACACTAAGGCTCTTGAGACATTGGCAGCAGAGATCAAGGCTCAGATCAAGCAGACACTTCTTATCAGTGCCAGGGTTGAGCTTGTGCCACCTAAGACCATTCCAAGATCAGAGGGCAAGGCAAAGAGAATAATTGATAACAGAGGTACGGGATTCTAGAGGTTGCACCTATGTGCTGGAAGCACATATCGGAATGGTGCAACCGACCTGCCGCCGAACGAATGTGAGGGGGCGATACGATAGAGGTTGCACCTATGTGCTGGAAGCACATATCGGAATGGTGCAACCGACCTGCCGCCGAACGAATGTGAGGGGGCGATACGATAGAGGTTGCACCTATGTGCTGGAAGCACATATCGGAATGGTGCAACCGACCTGCCGCCGAACGAATGTGAGGGGGCGATACGATAGAGGTTGCACCTATGTGCTGGAAGCACATATCGGAATGGTGCAACCGACCTGCCGCCGAGAGATTGTGCCCTGCGTCGAAGACGCATATCGGAATGGCACAATCGACCTGCCGCCGAACGAATGTGAGGGGGCGATACCCATCGAATGTGAGGGGGCGATACCCAATTATAAAAACCGGGATAGACACGAAAGTGTCTATCCCGGTTTTCTACATATGAGTTTTGTGATTATATAATTACTGCTGGTTTCCATGATATGGATTTACATGTACCATGCAGTGCTTGACTGCCGGAAAATCAGTTTCTATAGTATGATGTACATTTTCAGCTATGGAGTGAGCCTTTTCAAGGGACATGTCCGGGTTCACCGCAATCTCTACATCCACATAAGCCTTGTTGCCGAACTGTCTTGTCATAATAGAGTCAGTGTGGCATACACCTGGTATTTCTGAGATTGCTGAGCTTATTTCATTCACGGTCTTTTCATCACAGGAGCTGTCTACCATTTTGTCTAAGGCATCCTTGAATATATCAAAGGCAGCTTTAAGGATGAACAGGCAGATCACAATACTGGCGATAGGATCAAGAACCGGGAAGCCAAGCCGGGCACCAAGTATACCTATAAATGCACCGACAGATGATAATGCATCGGAACGATGGTGCCATGCATCAGCCATGAGGGCACCGGAGTTTATCTTCTTCGCACCGGCTCTTGTATACCAGAACATGCCCTCCTTAACCACAATGGAGACTATGGCAGCTATAAGTGCCAGGATACCGGGAACTTTAAGGTCGCCGTAGTTGCCATGGGCAATTATCTTAATACCGGAATATCCGATACCGCAGCCTGTAAGGAACAGCAGATCTGCAAGTATTATAGAAGCAACACATTCAAATCGGTCGTGACCATACTGGTGCTTCTTGTCGGAAGCTCTTCCGGATATACGTATTCCTATTATAACGATAATGGTACTCAGTACGTCTGATGCAGAATGGACTGCGTCAGAGATCATGGCACTGGAGCTTGCTATAACTCCCGCAAGAAGCTTGGCAAGAGATAGTACCACATTCCATATGATACTTACTGTTGAGATTCGCATGGCTATAGCCATGTCACTTTTATTTTCTTTGTTTTCGCACCTGCTCATAAAAATCCCCTCCTGATAGTGAACATCAGTCTGTTAAACATCAGTCTGTTAAAATTCTGATTGCTTCATGTGGCCTGGCTCACAAAATGAGTGAGTCCCGTGCAATTATGCTAAGCCCGGACTAACCATCTATAAAGCACGAAAAGCATGCCTGAAGGCATGCTTCTCAGATATGTTTCTGTATATAATAGCACTCAAACAGTGAAAAGTGAACACTAATTTTTGGTTGGCTGATATAATTTTATAAATACAGTCAGAACCATATTAAAATTTAATATGGCTTGATTTTTCTATGGGTTTTGTGTAGAATTATCTTCGTGTATTTTTACTTTAATGTGATAGAGAGAAAAAGAGAAAGGGAAGAGAAAAAATGAGTAATTACGAATTGATCGCATTTATTGCGTACTTCGTGCTTGTAATAGGAGTAGGTGTATACTTCTTCTTCAAGTCGAAGGGAGAAGCCGGAGAGAAGGATTACTTCCTTGGCGGACGAAACATGAACGGTATGGTGGCAGCACTTTCTGCCGGAGCCTCAGATATGAGTGCCTGGGTTCTTATGGGACTGCCCGGAAGTATATTTGCATATGGGCTTGGACAGACCTGGATATCAATAGGTCTTGCAATAGGTACTGTATGTGCGTGGGTATTCATAGCACCGAGACTTAGGAGACTTTCAATAAAGTTCGGAGATTCAATAACAATACCACAGTATCTCACAAACAGATTTATGACTACAAACCATGTGCTTCAGCTGGCATGTGCAATTATTTTCATGATAGCTTACTGCATATATGCAGCGTCAAGTATAAAGGCATGCGGAACATTGTTTAACACAGTAATGGGGATAAAAGAGTCATATGCCATGATCGGTGCTTCAGTTATTATTGTTGTTTATACATTCCTCGGAGGCTTCAACGCCGTATGCTGGACAGACTTCTTCCAGGGGCTTCTTATGCTGGCAGCACTCCTTATAGCACCTATTATTGCATTGTTTGCAATGAATGCAGCAGGCTTTGTGACACCGGAGGACGTACTTCCTTCTAATTATTACAGCTTCCTTTCATCAGGAGCATTTGATAAGGCAAGTATCATTACAATAATATCAGGACTTGGATGGGGACTTGGATACATGGGTATGCCTCACATTCTTGTTCGTTACATATCCATCAAGTCAGAGAAGGAAATGAAAAAATCAAGAATCATCGGAAGCACATGGACAATTATAATCGTGGCAATGGCTTCTGTAGTAGGTATTGTAGCCCGTAGATATTTCGGTGCAGATCCAACTCTTATGGCAGATTCATCACAGGCATTCATCAGCATGGTAAGAGCCATATTCCCTGCACTTATTGCCGGAATACTTCTTTCAGCTATCCTTGCTGCTTCAATGAGTACTGCTGATTCACAGCTCCTTGCTTCATCATCAGCATTTGCCTCAGACGTATACAAGCCAATGTTCAGAAAGAATGCTTCAGACAAGGAAATGCTCTGGGCAGGCCGTATCGTTGTTATCATAATTTCCGTTGTGGCATTTATAATTGCCAATAGCCCAAGCTGCAGCAGTATCATGGACCTTGTAAGTAATGCATGGGGAGCTTTCGGTTCCGCATTCGGTCCTGTAATACTTCTTTCACTTTACTGGAAGAGACTTAACTACCAGGGAGCACTGGCTGGTATCGTTGCAGGATTTGCAGTTGATATGGTATGGTTTAAGTTCTTTGCTTCATCAACAGGCCTCTACGAGATCGTTCCCGGATTCTTCGCAGGTCTCTTAGTAACAGTACTGGTAAGTCTTATAACAAAGGCACCATCAGAAGAGGTTGTTAAGACATTCGAAGAGGGCAAATTAAGAACAGAGGAGTAATAACCTGATCAGTCGGATAAAAACACCAATGTATATAAAAGCGGATCCCTGTCGGACTTTGGCAAAAAAGTCTGACAGGGATTTCTTTTTATGAATAAGAAATTCAGAATACAAAGTGAATGTAAAAAAATCTGACAAAAAATATAGAAATTTTAATACTTATATGGAAAATGCAAGATAAATGTGATATAACATATTTAATCCTATTTTAAGTATTTAATTGAAAGGAAGTATCGACATGGAGAAGAAAGATATCGACTGGTCAAATCTTGGATTTGGCTATGTAAAGACAGACAAGAGATATGTATCAAATTATAAAGACGGTTCATGGGATGAAGGCTGTCTTACAGAGGATGCTAATATTGTACTCAACGAATGTGCAGGTGTTCTTCAGTATGCCCAGACAGTATTTGAAGGACTCAAGGCTTATACAACAGAGGACGGCAGAATCGTGTGCTTCAGACCTGACTTAAACGCTGCAAGAATGGTAGACTCAGCTAAGAGACTTGAGATGCCTGCTTTCCCTGAAGATAGATTTGTAGAGGCTGTAGTAGAAACAGTAAAGGCTAATGCAGCATATGTTCCACCTTACGGATCAGGTGCAACACTTTACATAAGACCATATATGTTCGGCAGCAACCCTGTAATCGGAGTTAAGCCTGCAAACGAGTATCAGTTCAGAATGTTCTGTACACCTGTTGGACCATACTTCAAGGGCGGCGCAAAGCCAATTACTATCAAGGTTTCGGATTTCGATAGAGCGGCACCTCATGGAACAGGTCATATCAAGGCCGGCCTTAACTACGCAATGAGCTTGCATGCTATTGTTACAGCACATGCAGAGGGCTTTGATGAGAACATGTATCTTGACGCAGCTACAAGAACAAAGGTTGAGGAGACAGGTGGAGCAAACTTTATCTTCATCACAAAGGATGGTACTCTCGTAACACCTAAGTCAGACAGTATCCTTCCATCAATCACAAGACGTTCACTTGTAGATGTTGCAAGCAAGATCCTTGGTATGAAGGTAGAACATCGTGAGGTATACTTCGACGAAGTTAAGGATTTCGCTGAGTGTGGTCTCTGCGGAACAGCAGCAGTTATCTCACCGGTAGGTAAGATTTATGATCATGGTAAGGAGATCTGCTTCCCAAGCGGAATGGAAGATATGGGTCCTGTAACCAAGAAGCTTTATGATACTCTTACAGGTATCCAGATGGGTCGTATTGAAGGACCTGAAGGCTGGATCAAGGAGATCATGTAATCAGTATTTGCAGATAAGCAATAAAATATATTTACAATGACAGGGAAAATGGTGTAGCTTACACCCTTTTCCCTTTTGTTATTTCTGTGGGATTATTTTATAAGAAGTTTATTCTTATTTAATTGACGGTATAAAAAGCGGGTGATAGAATGAAGAATCGTAGCTGTGATATCTGGGTGTATATGAATGTATATGAGTGTATATGAGTGTATATATTCCATCACCAGGTGAAATGCTAATGAAGGCTATTACAATAATAAGGAGAAAGCTATGCTGCAGATTTTTAAGAATTTAAAGACATATTGGAAGTCAGTCATAGTTATATTTGTCCTGTTGATCATACAGGCGGTATGCGATCTGGCACTTCCCTCCTATACCTCATCACTTATAGATACAGGTATACAGAATTATGGTGTTGAACATGTGAGCCCCTATAAGATCAATGAGAAAGCATATACAGTCATAGACGGCTTCATGAATGATGAAGATGCTGACATATGGGAGAGATATTATGAACAGGGACAGGACGGCTGTTATTACATGACAGACGAGGGTAAGGAGCATATCGATGAGATAGACGAAGCATGCCAGATACCTATGATGATGTATTTCTATCCATATAAGATGGCAACTGCTACGGAGGATAATCAGTTGAAGTCTATGCTTCAGGTTACAGGAATTGATCTTGATGATCTGACAGTAGAGCAGTGGACAGCATTGTCTCAGATGGATCTGTCAGCCCTGGGAAGCCAGGTGCCGGGAGATGGTCAGAATACAGAAGAAAAACAGATGCCGGGATTGGATCAGAGCATAGATGGAACACGGATACCGGGATCGGATCAGAGCATAGATGGAACACAGATACCGGGAACAGCTCAGGATACAGACGGCTCAGGAATGACTCTAAAAAGCCTTATGGAGTCCATGAAGGATAAAATGGGAGACGAGAACTTCCAGTCATCTGCCAAGACCTGTACGGTTACCTGTTATGAAATGTCAGAGTATGATTACAAGCATGATCAGATAGCATACCTTGTCAAGACAGGTGTGAAGATGCTTGGTATGACCCTCTTAATGGTGGCTTCAATGGTATTGGTAGGCCTTCTTGCCTCAAGAGTAGGTGCGGGCGTTGGCTGCAGCTTGAGAGAGCAGATATTTACCAAGGTCATATCCTTCTCCGATAATGAGATAAATAAATTCTCCACAGCGTCACTTATCACAAGATCTACAAATGACGTTCAGCAGATCCAGATGGTTACGGTAATGCTCCTTAGAATGGTGCTTTACGCCCCTATCCTTGCTGTGGGAGGAATAATAAAAGTAATAAATACCGGGGCGCATATGGGATGGATAATTGTTATAGCAGTCATTGCGATAATTGTACTTATAGGAACGCTTATGGTCATTGCAATGCCTAAGTTTAAGTCCATGCAGAAGCTTGTGGACCGGGTAAACCTTGTGTCCAGAGAGATACTTACAGGTATTCCCGTAATAAGAGCCTTCGGCAGAGAGAAGAAGGAAGAGGAAAGATTTGACGAGGCGAACAAGGATCTTACAAAGACCATGCTCTTCGTAAACAGAGTCATGACCTTTATGATGCCGCTCCTTATGCTCCTTATGTTCTGCGTGAGCATACTTATTGAGTGGGTTGCAGCCCACAGAATTGACGAGGGTACATTACAGGTTGGTGCCATGACAGCATTTATCACATATACAATGCTCATCATCATGTCCTTCCTTATGCTTTCAATGATGTCTATTATGCTTCCGAGAGCAGGTGTGGCCGCGGACAGAATTAAAGAGGTTCTTGACACCGAGATTATCATAAATGACAGAAAAGATCCTGTAGAGCTTAAGGATGTTAAGGGCATTGTAAGATACGACAATGTATCCTTCAAATATCCGGATGGCGAGGATTATGTACTTAAGGATGTTAATTTTATTGCGAAGCCGGGACAGACAACTGCTATAATCGGCAGTACCGGATGTGGAAAGTCAACACTGGTGAACCTTATACCGAGATTTTATGACGTTACCGAGGGCAGCATTACAATAGATGGAACAGATGTAAGAGACGCCTCCATGGACAGCGTAAGACGTAATATAGGCTATGTTCCTCAGAAGGGTGCTCTGTTCTCAGGAACCATAGAGTCGAATATTAAGTTCGGTGCAGAGACAGCCGGTGAGGATGATGTAAAGCTTGCCGCAGACATAGCCCAGGCAACAGACTTTATAAATGAGAAGCCGGAGAGCTTTAAGGCACCGATAGCCCAGGGCGGAACCAATGTATCCGGTGGACAGAAGCAGAGACTTGCCATAGCAAGAGCCATAGCAAGAAAGCCTAGGATACTTATATTCGACGACAGCTTCTCAGCTCTGGATTTCAAGACTGATGTAGCCGTAAGAAAAGCATTATCTGAGAATGTATCAGACAGTACAGTATTTATAGTGGCACAGCGTGTAAGTACCATATTACATGCAGACCAGATACTTGTTATAGATGAAGGAAAGATCGCAGGCATAGGAACCCACAGGGAGCTTATGAGAAACTGTGAGGAATACAGACAGATTGCCCAGTCACAGCTGTCAGAAGCTGAGATAGAAGCAAGCATGAAAGATGATAAGGAGGAGGTGTAGATTATGGCAGAAAATAACAATACACAGCCTCAGAATAATCAGTACCGCCAGAGACGCCACGGAGGCCCAATGGGTGGCGGCGAGAAGGCCAAGAACTTTAAGGGTACCATAGGCAAGATAATCAAATATATGGGCAGATACAAGATTGCAGTATTTACAGTAATGATATTTGCCCTGGGATCAACAATATTTAATGTAGTATGCCCTAAGATACTTGGTAAGGCTACCACAGAGCTTGCAAGTGGTATCATGAATAAAATAAGCGGAAACGGCGGTATTAATTTCGATAAGATCGGCAGGATACTTCTTATAGTCCTTGCCATGTATGGTGTCAGTGCTCTGTTTAACTTCGTTCAGGGTATCATCATGACAGGCGTGACCCAGAAGATATGCTACAGGCTTCGTAGGGATGTGTCAGAGAAGATCAACAGAATGCCTCTTAAGTATTTTGAGAGCAGAACCTATGGTGAGGTGCTTTCAAGGATCACCAACGATATTGATACCATGGGAAATGGCTTAAATCAGAGCATTACACAGCTTATAACATCAATCACCACAGTTGTAGGTGTATTTATAATGATGCTTACCATAAGCCCGTTAATGACTCTTATAGCAGTACTGATACTGCCTGTGAGTATAATCCTTATGAGTATTGTTATTAAGAAATCACAGAGGTTCTTCAAGACCCAGCAGGAATATTTGGGACATATAAACGGTCAGGTTGAAGAGGTGTACGGAGGACATACAGTAATAAAGGCCTTTAATAAGGAAGAGACAGTTAAGAAGGAATTCGCAGATGCAAACCAGACCCTGTACAAGTCAGCATGGAAGGCACAGTTCTTCTCTGGACTTATGCAGCCTGTAATGATGTTCGTGGGAAATCTCGGATATGTTGGCGTTGCCATCTCCGGTGCAGCCCTTGCCATAAAGGGAGTTATCCAGATCGGTGATATTCAGGCATTCATACAATATGTGAAGAATTTCACACAGCCTATACAGCAGGTAGCCCAGGTTACTAACCTTATGCAGCAGATGGCTGCGGCAGCAGAGCGAGTATTTGAGATCCTTGAGGAAGACGAGGAACAGCAGATAGTAGAAAACCCTGTATCCATAGAGGGAATAAAAGGTGATGTTACATTTGACCATGTGAAGTTTGGATATGATGAGGATAAGATCATCATCAAGGACTTCTCGGCTCATGTGAAGGCGGGGCAGCAGGTTGCTATCGTAGGTCCGACCGGAGCAGGAAAGACCACCATAGTAAAGCTTCTTCTGAGATTTTACGATGTAAACGGTGGATCTATCAAGCTTGACGGGCACGACATAAGGGACTTCAACAGAAGAGAGCTGAGGAATGTGTTCGGAATGGTTCTTCAGGATACATGGCTCTTTAAGGGTACCATTATGGAGAACATCAGATACGGACGTCTTGATGCAACGGATGATGAGGTTATAGCGGCAGCCAAGGCAGCACATGCCCACAGGTTCATAACCACGCTTCCGGGCGGCTACAACATGGAGCTTAACGAGGAGATAACCAATGTATCCCAGGGACAGAAGCAGCTTATAACCATAGCAAGAGCAATCCTTGCAAATAATCCTGTGCTTATCTTAGATGAGGCAACCTCATCTGTAGATACTAGAACAGAGCACAGCATACAGAAGGGTATGGACAATATGATGAAGGGCAGAACAAGCTTTGTTATTGCCCACAGACTGTCTACCATAAAAAATGCAGATATCATCCTTGTATTAAAGGATGGAGATATCATCGAACAGGGTAACCATGAAGAGCTCATGGCGAAGGGCGGTTTCTACGCTGACCTGTATAATTCACAGTTCGAGCAGGTGTCATAACACTGTTGCAATTATTCACAAATATATACTGCCAGGAAGGGAGAAAACCTGAATTCAGGGGCTCTCCCTTTGGTGATTATGCACAAACTTTGACGGTAAACTATACAAAAAATCAACATTGTGTTAATATATACTTGATAGTCAGACGGGAAATGGGATTTGAAAGCTGTTTCAGGACAGACTTCAGATTTATTAAGGGTTACTTGAAAGGAGTGCGGGTATGGGACGTAAAAAAATAGCGGTGTTAGTTGCCCAGACGGAAGATAAAATGCAGCATGCGTTCCTAAGTGGTTTTTTAAAGCAGGCATACACACAGAATTATGATGTATGCGTTTTTTCTATGCTTCTTAAATTTCAGGAGACCCAGCCGAGGGGCGTGGGGGATTCCAATATATATAATCTTATTAATTATTCATCCTTTGACGCTATTGTAATATTGAAGGACACCATACAGACTGCCGGTGTTGCGCTTAAGCTTGAGAAACGTATCAAGGATGTATTTAAGGGACCGGTGGTTGTTGTTGACAAGGAAAGTGAGAATTTCCCAACCATTATGATGGATAATTATACACCGTATTACGATCTGGTGAGCCATCTTATAGAACATCACGGGTACAGGGATATAACATTTGTAAATGGGATTAAAAATCATCCTCATTCCATGCAGCGTGAAAAGGCTTACAGAGATGCCTTGAGAGATCATGGCATTACTGTGCCCGAGGACGATATTTTTTATGGGAAGTACATATATCGTTCAGGTACGGAGGCAGCAGAATTTCTTATGAAACGTCGCGGAAATCATATGCCGGAAGCTATTGCCTGTGCAAATGACGAGATGGCAATGGGGGTTGCGGCGAAGCTTACAGCCCATGGCTACAGGATACCCGAGGATGTGGCACTGATCGGCTTTGACATGACAGATGAGGGTAGGGCGTGTCCTAAGTCTATAACCTCTGCGGAGAAGCCGTCCGCACCATGTGGTGAGTATACTGCCCGATGGGTTAAGGCCCGGCTTGACGGAACTCATATAGGGGAGTTTAAGAGCTCGTCGCCGGAATTCTTCGGGAGCAGCTGTGGCTGTGATGATACCAAGGTTATAACTGATTCTATAAGACGTAATAACTGGACTACAGATGTATCGGTGAACAGCTACAAATCAAACTATAATCACTTTATGGACGATCTTTTGTCTACATCTGATATGAATGATTTCTTCGGAACAATATTCCAGTATGTGTATCAGATAAGAGATTTTGAGAGCTTAAGTATCTGTATGAATGATGGCTGGAATGATCCGGTCAAGGTTAACAGTGATGCTTATGTAACTACCGGGTACACCACGAAAATGCACAGAGTCATCAGGTGCGGATCTGATCCTGACTCGGGAAATGTAATAGATTTTGATGATGAATTTGACAGTAAGCTCATGATACCTGATATGTGGGCACCCCATGAGAAGCCACAGACTTATTTCTTTACACCGATACATTTCAATGAGAAGAGCTACGGTTATGTGGTTATATCCTATGGGGACGAGCATAAGGCATTGAACGAGGATTTCAGAAATTGGGTTACGAATGTATCACAAGGCATGATGGCATTCTACAGACAGGCAAGCTATGCCAGTCTCCTGAAAAAACTTGAGGCAACCCAGGTAAGAGATCAGCTTACCGGTTTATACAATTATAAAGGCTTTATTGAAAAAGCAACTGCCAGGTTTCAGCTTAACGGAGAGAAGCGGAAGGTAGTCATTGTGGCAGTGGATATCTTCAGGATAAAAGAGATAAATTCTAATTTTGGAAGGCGCACGGGAGATCAGGTTATCTGCAGTCTTTCAAGGATAATACAGGATATTACTCTTGACTCGGAAATCTGTTCAAGAATGTGCAACGACGAATTTTTATTCGCAGCACCATCAGAGGATCTGGTGGGTATGAGAGGTAAGATATTCTGTAGCAACCTTGATGAACGTTTGAAGGATCTGAACAGACAGAATGACAGCTACAATATAAATATAATGACGGGACTGTCAGTCCGTGAAGTTGCAGATCAGGATGAGCTTGAAGAAGCAGTAAACGAAGCCATCGGCATTAAGAATAAGAAGAAGGATACGGCAATGGCTGTCATAAGCAAGCAAGGTGGTGGAGATGCCGGCTGGAACCGCCTTGTAAATCAGATCCTTGATGAGAACCGTATAATTTATTATTTCCAGCCTATCGTCAATGCAAGGACAGGAATAATCTACGCCTATGAGGCACTTATGCGGTTTAATATAAATGAGAAGCTTTCCCCAATGGACTTCCTTGAAAGTGCTGAGAAGTTAGGCAGACTTGCGGATGTGGAGTACGCAACATTTAACAATGTAATATCCCACCTGAAGAAGTATACGTATCTGTTTAATGGTAAGAAGATATTCATAAACAGTATACCTGGCTGTGGACTTGACCAAAGACGACGGAGTATTCTTACAAGGCTTCTAAAAGGGGTAAACGAACAGGTAGTGGTTGAGTTCACTGAAGAAACACAGATGAAAGACAGCGAGCTCCAGCAGCTTAAGGACAGCTACTCCCAGATGAGGGTAGAGACAGCCATAGACGATTACGGAACCGGCTACTCAAATGTAGACAATCTGATGCGGTATATGCCGAAGTATGTTAAGATTGACAGAGTGCTGATGAAGGACATCCATAAGAGCACACAGAAGCAGCATTTTGTGAGAAATATCATAGAATATGCCCATGACAATGATATCCTGGCTCTGGCGGAGGGGGTTGAGAATACCAACGAGCTTAAGGAAGTGATAAGACTCGGGGTAGACCTCATCCAGGGCTTTTATACCGGACGCCCTGAAGCAAGGATAGTAGAGGGGATAGCCACAACAATCAAGAATGAGATTGTCCAGTACAACCAGACAACTCTCAACAGATATGGCAGCAAGATATATATTACAAATGGCGAGAGCAAGCTTTCACTGGTTACTCTTGCAACGGACAAATACACTCAGATAAGGGTGGCAGGCTACAATCAGGGGGATATTCTGGAGATAATTGGAGCCGACGGCTTCAAGTCCAACATTTCAATAGATGTAGAGGATGGCCAGACCTGCGGTATCAAGCTGAGCAATGTAAATCTTGCCAGTGAGCGTGAAAAACCATGTATTAATATAGGTGAGAATTGCAATGTGACACTGGTGCTTGCCCAGGACAACCTGTTAAGAACCGGCGGAATAAGGGTACCTGAGAGCTCAGTCCTTACAGTCAGGGGCAATGGCGACATAGACATAGATGTAAACAACGGCAAATACTTCGGAATAGGCAATGCCATTAATGAGAAACATGGAGATCTGATATTTGAACAGGACGGAAGAGTGACAATATCCGCCAGTGGATTAAGGGGCGTAGGTATTGGCTCGGGTCGTGGAGGGAATATATTTATCAACCGGGGTAGCTACGAGCTTGAGCTCCGCGGTCAGTATGGTGTGGGTATCGGTTCACTGTCGGGAGACAGGAGCATAAGCATAATGAAGTGCAACTTAAGCTGCATATTCATGAATACCACAGGGGTTGCCATAGGAGCTATAAGTGGCAATACAGATATAACCATTGCGAATACTGCCCTTAAGCTTGAGTGTGGTGGAACCGAGTGCGTGGGTGTGGGAACCATGAACGGCAGTAGATGTAATGTGGCTGTTGCTACATCCAGTGTGTGTGTAGAGTCCCTGACCAGCAATTTCTACGGAATGGGCGGCGGAACAGATACCAATATAACCATTGACCATGCAGACTACAGGGCGACCCTTCAAGGCTCGGCAGCATTTGCCATGGGAAATGCTTCAAGAAATGCTGTAATCCGCTGTAACGAATCCGCCGTCCACACGGATGTGCGTAACTCCGCCGGCAGCGACATGGCAACTGAGGACAGGCATATTACCCTTAAGAACGGAACCTATGAATTTGTCAATAACGGCATAAGTCTTTATAGGGATATTGAGTATACCATGATGAGTTGATAACTATTAATAATGCTGATGTTGATGTGAAAGATTAAACCGCCTTCAGCCCTTTATTTATCAAGGGTGAAGACGGTTTTTTATGAACACATTTTGCCCTATAGTTCTGATCATGCAGGCATGTCGCACTTAACCGGTTGCATAAAAATAAAAAAAGCACAAATCATTCGATTTGTGCTTTTTTACGTGTATGAGAGGATTCGAACCCCCGACACCTTGGTCCGTAGCCAAGTGCTCTATCCAGCTGAGCTACATACACACATATAAGGATTAAATCCCTACAACAGACCATATTTTATACTATTATCCTGCATTTGTCAAATGGAAATTGTAGTATAAATACAAAATTGCACTTAAGCCGTATTTTATAATTTCCCTTCGAAATCCTCCCGCTTTTTCTTAGGTTGTATGGACTCACCATAAATCTTATTTTTGATAAGCTGCATACGTTCATCATTTACCGCAATGCTTTCTGCACATTCCTTGAGTTCCTTGGAAATTTCCTCAGGGTTTGACAGTGAATGTTTGTATTTGAGCTTGTGGTCAAGGCTGGCCCAGAAGTCCATGGCAATAGTACGGATCTGAACTTCAACATTCATGTCCCTTGTGTAGTCAGCAAAGAAAACCGGAACCTGAACAATAAGATGGAGGCTTCTGTAACCATTTTCTTTAGGGTGGGATATATAGTCCTTTGCCTCGATAAGTGTGATGTCATCCTGACCGATGAGCTGTTCGGCAACCGCATAGATATCATCAATAAATGAACATATGACTCTGATACCTGCCACATCATTCAGGTTTGGTCCAATGGCAGAAACAGTTATGGGACAGCCCTTCTGTTTGAGCTTCTTGGCGATACTGTCCGGACGCTTGAGTCTGGTCTTGATGAATTCAATAGGATTTCTTCTGTAGCGGACTCCAAAGTCCATGTTCAGAACCTCAAGCTTGGTCTGTACCTCCTTAATGGCACAGCTGTACATCATCATTAATTCCTCAAAGCTTGTAATATCATTAATAAAAGGGTGACCTGTGTCTGCACTTAATTCATCTATAAATTTCTTGTCAAAATGGGTTGTATTTGTTTCGTACATAATAATATAGCCTTTCTGAATAATAGGTTAGCTTTATCAGTATTTTCCTGAATATAGTAGCTTTTATTTTTATCGGTATTCTTATTGGATATTGGGTCTTGCTATCTTGTTAATATCCTTTAAAGTATGATAGGTTTTATATTTTTTTAAGCAAGCATAGGCATTGCAATATATATTGTCCTTTTGATATATTAGTACATAAGCGACACACCAATTATATACCAAATTCATGTATTATAACAATGAAATAAGTGTAAAAAATAAAAAGGAAAAAGGCGGAAGCCTTACGGACATAAAAAATGAACATTTTAGATAAAATGATAGAGTCTGAAAGAATATATGGTGCGGATGAACCCTGGGCGGAGTACAGGGAAGCACTGACTGATTTCATAATCGCCAACTGTCGGGAAAGGAAAGTGCAGGAGAACCCAGAAAACTCAGAAGGTTGTAGAAAAAAGCTTGTACAAGGAGAAGTCTTAACCAATCACTCGGACTTGCCAACTCTCGCAATATTTGGTGTGGGAGAGGCGTGGGATCTTGATCTCAGAAGGCTGTCCGAGCACTACCGATTGATACTTATAGACCGGGATATTGATGGCGTGAAGCGCGCCATTGACAGATATGGTGTGAAAGAAGCCGTGGTGGCGGACATACCATTCTGGCAGCACAGCCATGAGGACGCACATATATTTGAAGAGCTGCTGCGGGATGGAATAGAGCCGGAGATAGTAGTGGAGCACCTTCAGGATATAGTTCAGGCAAATAGTTTCAAATTGACAGAGGAGACAACACAAAAAGCCGTATCCATGAAATTCGACTATACCGCAGGGGTGGGGCTGCACAGTCAGTTGAATGCCAGATTCGCAGGGCTGTTGTACGCATACAAAAGAAATTACGATGAAGAAGAGCTTATGGAAATAGAGTCGGCAATAAGAGCCATGAATGACGCGGCGGTCACCAGGCTGAACGACCTGATGTATAAGCTCACCAAACGGAAGATTATCTGGGGCTACGAGATCACAGCGGTGGAGAATGACCGGGAGCAGCAGCATGTACTTGAGGTACTTGAAAGCAGAGACAGGAACGCCATAAGGCAGATCTCAAGGGTTGAGGGAGCGCTGCAGCTTGAACGGGACATTGCACTTCATAACGGATATGACATGAAAGTCACGGCAGAGGATATACTGATCTGGCCGTTCAGATGGCACATGCCAGAAAAGCGTTATGTCATGCAGCTTCTTGCGGCAGAACCGATGGAGTAAGGTGTAAGAAAAATTTATCTGCAAATATTTAAAAGTATCCATAAATTCCACCACCTGATCCGTACAATGTATAGAACGTCCTATATGGGAAAATATGTGGAATAAGAAAACAGGCAGACTAAGTGAAATAAATAAGATCAACATAGTAAGCAGACATATCATAGATGGGTTACAGATTGTGTCAAGTTTTGTATGGAAACTTGATGTTGAATAATAAAGGGAAAATAATATGACAGACGAACAATTTGAAAGCTGCATGCTTCGCATGGCAAATGGCGACAGGCAGGCGTTAAGGGAGATATATGACGCCTATCTGAACCTGATATTTGCAGTGATATACAACACCATAAGGCAGAGGGAAGAGGCGGAGGACCTGACGTCGGAATTCTTTATCAAGCTGTACGGTCTGGCGGCATCCTACAGATCCGGGAACGGGCACCGCAAATGGCTGACGGTCATTGCCAGGAACATGACCATAGACAGAATAAGAAAGCTTGACCGGGAAATAGTTGCGGACGAGCTGCCGGAACCGGGAGGCGACGGAGAGGATTTCTCGGAGCGGGTTGCAGACCGAGAGACGCTAAAGAGCATGGTAAATGAGTTGACACCTGCAGAAAAGGAAGTCCTGGACATGAAATGCGGCGGTGAGCTTACATTCAAGGAGATATCGGAAATCCTTGAAAAGCCAATGGGGACGGTGACCTGGCTGTATAACAGTGCCATCAAGAAGCTGCGGAAGAAGTATAAGAAAGGAGGCATGACAGATGAGGACATATAAGGAAAATTATAATGTCGTTGATATAAATAGCAGAAAAAAATCCGAAACAAAACAGACCACATGCGGTGAGACTCCGGCAGCCGGTGCGTCTGATGAAAATGTGGAACAGACCGCAGAGCTGTCAGAACAGGATATATTGGATCTGTATGCCGGAGAAATGAAGGTTGAAACGCCGGATCTGTGGGACAGGATCGTGACAGGTATAGATGAGGTTGAAGCCCGTAAGACAACAGATAAGCCGGTCAGAACTTCAAGGTTTTCGGGAAGAAGAGTATCTGTAGCGGTAACAACCATTGCAGCGTTGATAATAATCTGCGTGATCGTGGCTCCGCTTATGGGAGACAGATCAAAGAAAAAAAGGCGTATATCTGACAAGGCTGAAAATAATATCGACATGGTTGACGAGTCTGCCAGTGAAACAGAGTCAGCGGGGGAGCATGAGGACGGTGCAATGAGCGATGGGGCACAGGCGGAGGAGCAGCAGGCAGAAGCAGCAGAGTCCGCACCCCGGGCTGATGCCACCACAAACGGAGGGATTATCACCGATGCAGATCAGTCTGCGAACGGCTGGAGAATAGAATGCCGGTTAGTATTTGCAGAGTGTGATAACGGAAACTATAAGGCAGAGGTCAAGAAGATCGTGAGAATCATTGAAGCCTCAGGAGCTTCTTCGGCTACAGATGACACAAAGGTTCCTGTTGAAGGGGATGAAATAACCATAACTATCGACGAAGCACAGTTGGATAGAATAGAGACTGTCTATGGAAGCATGCCAACAGAGGGAATGGAAATAAGCTGCGTTATTGTTCCGTGGGGAGATGGGGGATTTAAAGTCGTGGAGTAGCACATAAAAATTATGTATAATATAGTTGCATTAGTAATATAGATAAAAGAACTCTGGAGTGCCAGCTCTGGGGTTCTTTTTTTGCTGAAAAAAATTCGATAATCTCCCATAAATACATCATTCCCCATCGTATATAAGATATAGAATCCACAGCCCTTTGCCGGTGCCATGTGTCGAAAAGACATTTAAAATGTGAAGGCAATAAATATCAAGAAGAGGAGAATGAAAATTATGGGAAGAAGGACAGAAAATGAAAGGTATATCAAAACTCAAAGCTGTAACAAAAAATCCTGGAATGTTAGAAAAATGGCGGCTGCCCTGACAATAGGGGCTATGCTTACCACAAGTATGGCAGGCCTCGCAGGCTGTAGTGCAAGAATTAATACAGGAACAGGTTCAGGAACAGAGGCAGGTATCAATACAGGTAGTTCAAAAACAAACAAGAGCACAGGCAAACCCACCGGAATTGCCGCCAAATACAGAAAAATCGCAGAAGGGGAACGGGCAACAGAAAATATTTATGATAACGGAGATATGGTGGTGGCAGAAAGTTGTGAGACGGTAGCGGAAGACGGTATAGACTATAGTGCAGGCACAGATTACAATGGCGGCACGAACTACAATGGAAGTTCAAACAGCGGGGGCAGGGATTACGGCAATACTAATTATAATTATGGCTACGGATATTGCATAGATACAGGAGTTCCCGGCAGCGACACAAGAGAGTATAAGCATGTGGATGAGAATGCATTTGTCTATACTTCGGAGGATAATCTGTCCACCTGGGCAGCAGATGTGGACACGGCGTCCTACAGCAACATAAGAAGCTACATATATAGTGGTTATGGAAGCAACATTCCTGCGGATGCAGTGAGGATAGAAGAAATGATAAATTACTTCCACTATGATGCAACCCCACCGGAAAATGGTGATAAATTCAATGTGACCACGGAATATACAACCTGCCCATGGAACGAGGAAAATAATCTTCTCAGGATCACCATGAGTACCGAGCCGATTGCATGGAAGCAGCAGAATAAGAATAATCTTGTGTTTCTTGTAGACACCTCCGGTTCCATGTACGATGAGAACAAGCTTCCCCTGGCGGTCAAGGCCTTCAAGCTGCTGGCAGATGAGCTTGACGAGACGGATACAGTAAGTATCGTAACATACGCCGGCAGTGACCTTATAGCTTTAGATGGGGTTGCCGGAGACCACAGGAAGGAGATCATAGACACCCTTGAAGGGCTTAAGGCTTATGGTTACACAAATGGCAGTGGTGGGATCATATCAGCCTATGAGCAGGCGGAGAAGTACTTCATAGAGGGTGGAAATAACCGGGTCATTCTTGCCACAGACGGAGACATGAACGTGGGGCTCACCTCAGAGGAGGCACTTACAGGACTTATAACCGAAGAAAAGGCGGCAGGCATAAGCCTTAGCGTCCTTGGATTTGGAAATGACAACCTGAAGGATAACAAGCTGGAGGCACTGGCAGACAATGGCGATGGCAATTACGCATTTATAGATTCGGTGTATGAGGCGAAGAAGGTGTTGGTTGATGACATGGGCGGCACCCTTGTTACAGTTGCCAAGGATGTGAAGATCCAGGTGGACTTCAACGCCGAAACAGTGGAAAGCTACAGGCTTATAGGCTATGAAAACCGGGACGTGGCAGATCATGAATTCGCAAATGATATGGTAGACGGCGGCGAGATCGGAGCCGGTCATAACGTGACAGCCATCTACGAGATCGTGCCATCTGATACAACTGCCCCCGGTCGTCTCGCCACAATCAACATAAGATACAAGGAGCCGGACAAGGACAAGAGTACATTATGGCAGCGGGATGTGGCTGTAACTTCCTATAATAAAGAAATGACCGCTGACATGAAATTCATTACAGCAGTTGCAGCATTTGGAATGAAGCTCAAGCACAGTGCCTGTGCCGGTGACGCAACTCCGGAGGACATTATAAGCTGGGCAGAAGAAGGGAATCCCCATGAAGACGAATATAGGAAGGAATTCGCAGAGCTGGTGAAATTCTACAGAGAAGACCTGGACTAAAGATCCGCATGAACAAATATAAACAGGGACTAAGTGAAGACATTGCCTCAATGACTCAAGTGCGAAAATAAAAGTGTCATAACAAATTATGACGAAAAAGTGGAATATATTGTCAAATACCCCGGGAAGCCTTGACGAATCACCAATATCGTTGTATTTTCTTAAGGAAATATTAAGGTTGACAGTGATAAAGGCTGGCTTGTGAAGCCCTGGTTTCAGTTTCGCAGAGAATTGAACGGATGAGTGTGAGCCGGCAGCAAGGGAGACAGAGACAGTATGTATCAAAGGAAGCCACAGGGAATATTCAAACATTGGGATTTTGCTGTATTGGATATGGTTGCGCTTATATGCTCATATAGCATTGCCTATATAGTGCGTCATGGTGCAGATAAGCTGTTCAAAAATTCAGTAAGTATTAACGCGGCACTTCTGCTGCTTGTGGTGTTATTCATAGGATTCTTTACTATAAATCCATATAAAGATATATTGCGCAGGGGACATCTTAGGGAGCTGTTGTCAGCATTTAAGCTGGCAAGCTTCGTATTGGTGTTCTCTGTTTTTGTGCTATTTGCCCTTAAGAAAGGGGCGGCGTACTCGAGACTTACCACAGTTATGACCGCAGGAGTATTCTGTGTCATTTCATTTATCGTGCGGGAGCTGTGGAAGAGATGGCTCAAGAACAGGAATAACATAAGGCAGACGTTGGTTATATTTACCTCGGCAGATACATATAAGAGCATACTTGAGGACATAAGGGACTACAGATATGTGGGCAGTCACATACAGGGACTGGTATTCGTTGATGATACGGATATAGAAAAGGTAAAGGCGGAGATAGAAGCGGCAGATGATTTTGACTCGGATCTGAATGTGTTATCCTACGGCGATGAGGCTTACAACAGAATCCTTCGGGGCTGGGTGGATGAGATATACTTTGACATGGCAGACAGCAATTACATTGCAAATGAAACTCTGGAGCAGCTTGCTGACATGGGAATCACCTTCCATCTTAGAGTGAGACTGCCACAGGCAATGAAGGAGCAGAAGTATTTCCTGGAGAAATTCGCCGGACACAACACAGTCACCAGTTCCAATAATTACCTGACCTTCAAACAGGCATTTATCAAGAGAGCCACAGATATAGCAGGGGGACTTGTGGGTTCTGTATTCACACTCTTGCTAACTGTGATAATTGGTCCTATAATATTCATAAAATCGCCGGGACCTATATTCTTCTCACAGACTCGTGTGGGCAAGAACGGAAAGAAGTTCAAGATATATAAATTCAGGAGCATGTACATGGACGCCGAGGAGCGTAAAGCCGGGCTTATGGCAGAGAACCGTATACAGGACGGCATGATGTTCAAGCTGGACTTCGACCCGAGGATAATCGGTGCGAAAAAGCTGCCTGACGGCACCATCAAGAAGGGAATCGGAAATCGTATCCGTGACTGGTCGCTGGACGAGTTCCCACAGTTCTTCAACGTCCTTAAGGGAGACATGAGTCTGGTAGGCACCAGACCTCCAACAATAGACGAGTGGGAGAAATATACCCCTCATCACAGATCAAGACTGACCATCAAGCCCGGAATCACAGGACTGTGGCAGGTCAGCGGCAGAAGCAAGATAACAGACTTCGACGAGGTCGTTAAGCTGGACAGACAGTACATAGCCGAGTGGAGCCTTGGAAATGATGTGAGGATACTGCTTAAGACGATCAAGGTTGTGCTTAAGAATGATGGGGCGATGTAAGAGGAAAGAGGAAAGCTTATTTGACATTGACCTTATAATAAGGAAAATAGTTTATGAAGATTGCGATGTATGGTCATAAGAGAATACCGTCAAGAGAAGGTGGAGTGGAAATAGTTGTTGAAGAACTTGCCACCCGAATGGCTAGTGCAGGGAATAAAGTGACCTGCTATAACCGGAAAGGACACCATGTAAGCGGTTCTGAATATGATACAGATACAGGAAAAGAATACAAGGGAATACGGATAAAAACTGTTCCTACTATAGAAAAAAAGGGGCTGGCGGCTGTGTCATCCTCTTTCTTTGCTGCTTTGTGCAGTGCATTTGGAAGGTATGACGTGGTTCATATACATGCAGAAGGACCGGCGGCATTTTGTTTTATACCTAAGCTGTTTGGGAAAAAGGTTGTGGTTACTGTTCATGGCCTCGATTGGCAGCGGGCGAAATGGAAGTCAGGTTTCGGTGCGAAGTACATACACTTTGGTGAGAAGATGGCTGTGAAGCATGCAAATGAGATAATAGTGTTAAGCCAAGAGGTACAAAAGTATTTCAAGGAAACATATGGCAGAAAGACCAGATACATTCCAAATGGTGTAAACAAGCCGGAGCTTAAAGCTGCAGATATAATTAAGAAGAAATACAATTTAGATAAAAATTCATACATATTGTATCTTGGAAGAATAGTGCCTGAAAAGGGAGAACACTATTTAATAGAAGCTTTTAAGAATACAGACACAGATAAGAAGCTGGTTATCGCCGGTGGATCATCAGACACAGATGAGTATATGGATAAGCTGAAAACCATGGCGGCAGGAGATGAAAGGATAATATTTACAGGATTTGTCCAGGGACAGTTGTTGCAGGAATTATATAGCAATGCATATATATATGTCCTCCCCAGTGATCTTGAGGGCATGCCACTTAGTCTTCTTGAGGCAATGAGCTATGGAAATTGCTGCCTTACCTCAGACATAAAAGAATGTGCAGAGGTTGTGGAAGATAAGGCAGTTTTGTTCAGGAAATCTGATGTGAAGGATCTGCAGGATAAGCTGCAGAGATTGTGTAATGATGAGATGTTGGTGAGCAGATATAAAGAACAGGCAGCAGATTATATTTGCAGGAAATATAACTGGGACGAGATTGCTGAAAAGACTGTTAAGTTATATCGCAGGGAAAGATGATTATGGAAAGAAAACATTATGGTGCAATAGATGGACTGAGAATGATTGCAGCCTTTGGGATAGTTATGATGCATGTTCGTGCGAATAGTACTAATGTAAATGCTGTTAGTGGGTTTGTGTATGATACTATGATCCCATCGTTTACAAATTTTGTATTTTTATTTATGGTTATATCGGCATTTGGAATGTGTTGTGGGTACTATGAAAAGATACTTAATAATACAATTTCTATGACAGAGTTTTACAAAAAAAGATTTTTAAAAGTGTTGCCATTCTTCGCAGTGTTAGTATTATTAGATGTTGTTTTGGATCATTCGTTAGCAAGTTTATACGAAGGCTTTGCTGACATGACACTTATGTTTGGACTGTTACCTGATTGTGGTAATATAACTGTAATAGGGGTAGGATGGTTTCTGGGATTGACTTTTGTGTTCTACCTTATATTTCCTTTTTTCTGCGTGATGATTGAAACCAAACGCAGAGCGTGGATTGCATTTTTTGTAAGCATATTATACAACTACATCGGTTCTGTATATTTTAATATTTCCAGAACAAATATTTTATACAGTGGATGTTTCTTTATTGCAGGAGGTTTGATATATCTTTATAGAGAGCAGATTGCTAAGATAAGTGTCTATTATATGGCAATTGTATCAGTTGCGATGATTGTAATGTATTATGTGATGGATGAAAATGTATATGTGTGTATGCTTATGTCTGGGGCACTCCTCATGTATGCACTTTTGAGGAATGGCGGTTTGCTCGATAATAGAATTACAGGATTTTTTAGTGGGATAAGTATGGAAATTTATTTATCTCATATGGTTATATTCAGAGTGCTAGAAAAAATTGGCGTGACTGCTGCATTGGGAAATGGATGGTTACAGTATATAGTTACTGTGATTTTAGTATTGGTGGGGGCGTCGGTCTTTGCTGTTGTTATGAAGAATATAATAAAGCGTTTGTCTAACAAGCTGATTACAGAGGCAAAATAGATGGAGTGATAAATAATATGAGAGTATTAATGATCAATAAGTTTTTATATCCAAATGGAGGTAGCGAGACTTACATATTCAAATTAGGAAAATATCTTGAAAACCAGGGGCATGAGGTTCAGTATTTTGGCATGGAGCATGAAGGAAGGTGTGTTGGAAATTCAGTAAACGCATACACATCTGACATGGATTTCCATGGTGGCTCGAAACTTGCAAAGCTTACATATCCTATAAAGACAATTTACAGTAAAGAGGCAAGAGTACAGCTTCGCAAAGTTCTTGATGATTTTAAACCGGATGTGTGTCACCTGAACAATTTTAATTATCAGTTGACTCCATCTATGATCTTGGAGATTGTAAAATGGCGTAAGGACACAGGAAGGGATTGCAGGATTGTATTTACAGCTCACGATTACCAGTTGGTATGCCCAAACCACATGTGCAACAACCCCAATACCCATGAGAATTGCGAGAAATGTCTTGGTGGCAAGTTTATTAATTGTACTAAGGGAAAATGTATCCATGGTTCAACAGCAAAATCTGCTGTAGGTACGATGGAAGCAGAATTCTGGAAATTAAAGGGTACTTACAAATACATAGATACCATGATATGTTGCTCAAAATTTATGAAGAGCAAACTGGACAGCAATCCATTATTTGCAAAAAAGACAGTTGCAATGCATAATTTCATAGATAAGGTTGAGTGGAAAGAAACTCAGAAGAAGGATTATGTACTTTACTTTGGTAGGTTTTCTGAGGAGAAAGGAATAGGAACTCTTATTAAGGTGTGCAGGGAACTTCCTGATGTGAAATTTATATTTGCAGGTACAGGTCCACTTGAGGATAGTATAAAAAACATACCTAATATAGAGAATGTAGGATTTAAGACCGGAGAGGAACTTGAGAAGTTGATCCGTGAGGCGAGATTTTCAGTATATCCTTCCGAATGGTATGAGAATTGCCCATTTTCAGTAATGGAATCACAGATGTACGGAACGCCTGTATTGGGTGCCAATATCGGCGGAATTCCTGAGCTTATCCAGGTCGGCAGAACAGGTGAGCTGTTTGAAAGTGGAAATGCTGTCGACCTTAAGAACAAAATTCAGGCAATGTGGAATGATAAACAATTACTCGATGGGTACAGTGAGAATTGTAAGGACATAAAATTCAGCACTATCGATGAGTATTGTAAAAAACTCATTCGCATTTACAATGGAAGAAAGAAAAAACATGACAAAGGGATATCACCTAAGAAAGGTAATGGAAAGATGGCAAAAACTGGTGAAAAGAAATTAAATGGTACTGTGATAGTTACATATCGCTGTAATGCACGTTGTTCCATGTGTAACAGGTATAAAGCACCTTCAAAACCGGAGGAAGAGATTTCTATTGAGACTATAAGAAAGCTCCCAAATATGTACTTCACAAATATAACCGGTGGAGAACCATTTATCAGGACAGATCTTAAGGATATTGTGCGTGAGCTTTATAAGAAGTCAGACAGAATAGTTATATCTACAAATGGTTTCTTCACAGACAGAATAGTTGACCTGTGCAAGGAGTTCCCACAGATAGGAATCCGTATTTCTATAGAAGGACTTGAGCAGACGAATAACGAGATAAGAGGTCTTCAGGACGGATACCAGAGAGGATACAAGACACTCAAAACTCTTAGAAAGATGGGCATGAAAGACGTAGGCTTTGGCATGACGGTTCAGGACAAAAATGCACCTGACTTGGTTCCTTTATACAAAATATCTGATAAAATGGGAATGGAATTTGCTACGGCTTCCCTTCATAACAGCTTTTACTTCGTAGAGGCAAAGAATATAATAAAAGACAGACCTATGGTTGCAAAGAATTTTGAAGCTCTGGTAAATGAACTTCTCAGAAGCAACAGCCCAAAGAAATGGTTCAGAGCTTATTTCAACCATGGCTTGATAAATTACATATATGGACAAAAACGATTACTTCCATGTGACATGAGCTTCGACACATTCTTCATAGATCCATATGGAGATGTAATGCCATGTAATGGTACAAAGGACAAGGAGGTAATGGGTAACCTCAATGAACAGAGCTGGGACGAACTGTGGAACAGCAGGGAAGCAGAGGCTGTTCGTAAGAAGGTTCGTTGCTGTGACCGAGATTGCTGGATGATCGGTTCAGTAAGTCCGGCTATGCATAAGTATATCTGGAAGCCTGGCTTCTGGGTACTTAAGCACAAGTTCAAAGCATTGTTTAGCAAACATCCATACAGCATGTATGAATTGAAGATCTGCCGTGATTATCGTGACGGCAAGGTTACAAAAGAACAGCTTGATAAGTGCAGTACCTGCGATATATGTGCAACAATAAATGATGGTCTCAGTGCTGCCAGCAAAGCTCAGTTGGTTGGCAAGACCGGTGAGGAAATTGTTGACGCGGATATTGCGAAGCAGATGGAGAAGAAGTGATGAATGAACAGGCAGCGGTAAGGACAAGAGAAAAATGGGTTGATGATGTAAAAGTTATTGCCTGTGTATTGGTTGTTTTAGGCCATTTCTTTCAAAGCATGACAAAGTCAAATATTTTGCCAGAAAATGTTTTGTATAAATGGTTTAACACGACGATTTACTATTTTCATGTGCCGCTGTTCTTTGTTTGTAGCGGATACCTGTATCAAAAATACAGCAATGTAAATAGTATGGGTAGTTGGTGTAGAAATGTGGCGAAAAAAGCATTGGCACTCGGTGTACCTTATGTGACGTTTACGGCTGCTACATGGGCACTAAAAAAGTTGTTTTCGAGTAGGGTTAATGACCCAATTGGTGGTCTCGGTGATACACTGTTCCTTCATCCGACAGCACCGTATTGGTATTTGTATGCGTTGTTCTTTATTTTTCTTGTCACCCCCACGTTTAGCAATGTGAAAGCGACTGTAGTAGGATTGATAGTTGCACTGGTTGTGAAAGGGCTGGTTTTGACTGGGAGAGAATGCAGTGTTTACGCAGTATCAACAGTATTCTTGAACGAAATCTGGTTTGTTCTGGGTATGAGTATTTGCACGTTTAAGTTAGAACTGAGAGGGAAAAAAGCACAAGGAACGATAGGCGGCTTATTATTCATAATCCTAAGTGTCATAGTATACATAATGGAAATCCGCAACGAAGCGGTTTCTTTTGCATTGGGTTTGTTAGCTTGTGCGGCAGTGATACTTCTGACGGTGGATTTAGAGGGAAAATTCGGCAGAGTTATGGATTTTCTTGCAAAATATACAATGCCGATTTTTTTGATGCATACGTTGTTTGCAGCACCGCTGAGGGCTGTTCTGTTGAAAATTGGTATTACGAATGCTGTGGCACATGTGGTGCTGGGACTTGGAATTAGTTTTGTGGGTCCGGTTATAGCTGCATGGATTATGAAAAAAATGAAGTGGTTGGAATTCTCCATGTATCCGAATAAATTTATTAGAAAGGATAGGGGAGAAAATAGAAATGAATAATATAACGGTTCTTACACCTGCCTATAATAGAGGAAAATTTCTAGAAAAATTATATAAATCTTTGCGTACTCAGAGTTGTAAAGACTTTGAATGGCTTATTATAGATGATGGTAGTACGGATGATACGTGTGAACGTGTGGAACAAATGAAACAGACAGCAGATTTCTCGATTTCTTATTATAAAAAAGAGAATGGCGGAAAACATACAGCACTGAATTATGCATATCAGTTTATAAAGACACCATTAACATTTATTGTTGATAGTGATGATTCTCTTACAGAAGATGCAATTGTCTGTGTTAATGATATTTATAAAAAGTATAAAGATGAAAATGATCTTTGTGGTTTTAGTTTTTTGCGAGGAAAGCCGGATGGCGGATATCTAAGTACATCAGGCGTGCCGCAGGAGGGAATAAAGGAATCTTATGTCGAATGCCGAATTAATAGAGGCATCGGTGGAGATATGGCGGAAGTGTGGTATACTCATTGTCTAAAAGAATATCCGTTTCCTGAGTTTCGGGGCGAAAAGTTTCTTGGTGAAGACATTGTTTGGGTTAGAATGTCCGAAAAGTATAAAATGCGTTTTTTTAATCGAGTGATTTATATTTCGGACTATCTTGAAGATGGCCTGACCAATAACCGTAGAAAACACAATATAAAGTCACCAAATGGATGTGTTGCAAGGGCTGAAGTATTTTTAGATTCAGATGCCTGTATCAGGATAAAAGTCAAATCAATGCTTCAATACCAAATTTATGGGAAATTTGCAAAGAAATCATGCAAAGAACTTTATAGGGATGTTTCAAATAGAGCATTGTATATTGCGTGTATAATTCCAGCAACATTTATTTATTTTAAGTGGAGACTAAAATGATGAAAAAGATTTTTGGGATTTTAGCACATACATATATTGAATAGCTTCATAGGCTGATATGTGAAAAAATGATTTGATGTTAATAAAGGGAAGGAGACTAATTTGAAAATTTACAAAAAGACACTATTTGTAATAATTATAGTGATGGTGCTGTTTGTTGAACTTATCTTTTACGGGATGGTTCCCTTCCTGAAGTATGCAGATGAGGTGACAGCTATAATTTCAATCATGAGTTTAGCTGTTTGGATTTTGAGCTATAAGGGTAAAGTTGAAAAAGAATATAAGAAAATATTACTGGTGATTTGTATAGTGGCTGCCTTTGGATTTGCCGGAAATATAATAAACAGTGTGGCTCGTAGCTATTTTGCTGCTGCGGTAGATTGTTTGGGCATGGTAAAAGTGTTTGTCTGTGTCATATTTGTATATACATACCTAAGTGAGAATGAAGCGAAACAGGTTGTGGCTTTGCTTTATAAACCGGCAAAGCTTTTTCTTTGGGTGGCAGTTATTTTTGGTGTTGCTTCGATATTTACTGATATTGGTATGGGTGGAGAAGTAAGGTATGGCTTACGGGCATATTCTTTCATCTTTGGTCATGCGCATATTCTTGCAATCACGAGTATTTCTGCATTGGCGATTATTGCTTCTAATGAAATTACTCAAAAGAAGTTGTACTTCTATACAATTTTGACGTGTGTTTGTCAGTTGCTGACTACAAAAGGACCGTCGATTGTATGGAGTATTATGATTTTCTTTATGTTTAAATATTACGTGCATAACAGGAAAATTAAACTATGGCTTATTATTCTTATAGCTGCAGTAGGAATCTTGGCAGGAGGTTACCAAATCACAAATTACTTTATGAATGCTTCTGCTCCTCGGGCATTACTTTTAAAGTATGGGATTGAAACTGCGAGACGATATTTTCCACTTGGGGCGGGATTTGCAACGTATGGTTCGGATATGGCGAAAGTGTATTATTCGAAACTATATTATCAGTATGGATTTAATAATATATGGGGAATGGGAGAATATGATGGAATGTTTTTGAATGACAACTACTGGCCAATGGCCATGGGACAGTTCGGATTTATTGGCACTATATTTTTGCTGTTTGCCTGCTATTTGCTTTTTCATAATGCACAAGGAAAATGTAGCAATAGAAGAGTGAGAGCTATTATGATTACTAATGTCATGTATGTAATGGCACATTCTCTAGGGTCGGCGTTATTAACAAGTATGGAAGGGACATTTCTTTTTGTGATTTTTGGCGTTATTTTAGCACTGTACAAGAACGATTCTTTTTGTTCTTCTAGAAAGGTTTGATTTATATGAAGGCAGAAATTGAAAAAGCAATAAAGAGTAAGACGCTTTTCCCTAAAATCATATGCTTTCTGTTGGGAAAGATAAACTTATCAAATCGAATGTTGCAAGCCTTGCAAGTAAGGTATAAGAATTATTCGTATTTGAAGAAAAAATATGGTAAATACATCGAAAAGATCGATTATCCAGAGGATTGTAAAAAGAAAAATAGCAGAGATATATGGATTTGTTGGCTACAAGGCGAAGAAAATGCACCAGAGCTTGTTAAAGCTTGTATTGGTTCGGTCAGAAAATATATGAGTGACTATAATATCCGTATTATTACTTTTGAGAATATGGAGAACTATATTCGGTTTCCTCAGTATATTCTAGAAAAATGGCATAACAGGATAATTTCTAATACACTAATGTCAGATTTGATTAGAACAGAATTACTGGTTCAATACGGTGGTCTATGGCTGGATGCTACAGTTTTATTAACTGCGCCAGTTCCGGAATATGTTTTTGAAAAAAAGCTTTTTATGTATACTCATTCGTATCCAGATGATGTGACCATGGTATTTAATAACTGGCTAATTTACTCAGATGGAAATAGTAGATTGCTACGGGTTACAAGAGATCTTCTTTACGAGTATTGGAAGCAGGAAAATGTTGTAAGAGAGTATTTCATGTGGCACTTGTTTATGACTATGGCAACAGAGAAATATCCAGGGGATGCTGTACAAATTAATTATGTCACAGATGAACTGCCGGAAACACTTGCTAGAATTATTTTTAGACCATATGAAAAAAAGTTTTGGAAATCACTTACTTCAATGACATCGGTACATAAATTGTCTAACAAATTTTGTGTTCCAGATGACATAAGGCAATCCTATTTTGAAAAAGTTATTAGTAAGGAGCTATAAGAATAGGTATGAAAAAAAGAATAGGCGTGTTGACCTTTCAACAATCATCAAATTATGGAGCTATAATGCAAGCCTATGCATTGAATAAGGCATTGAATAATCTTGGCTCAGACTGTGAAACAATTAATTATAACTGTTCCGCAATAGCAAGAGCAAACTATGTAAAATGCTCGACGGTTAAGGCGTTGTTAAAAAATGTTTATAAGGCATGGAAAAAATATTGGTGTACACAATTTGTAAAAAATAATATAAGACTAAGCCCTGCCTATAATAAAAAATCTATTAAGAATAGTTTTTATGATGCGTATGTTGTAGGAAGCGATCAAATTTGGAATCCACATTGTACAGGTGATGATAGGACATATTTTCTTGATTTTATTCAGGATAAACAAAAAAAATATAGTTATGCTGCGAGTATTGGTCTGAAAGGTGAGGAAGCACTTGCGATTATTAAGGATCATAAGAAACTACTTGATGATTTCGCCGATGTATCGCTACGCGAACATATAGATGATGATAGGGTCTTGGAGTTACTTTCAACAAATGTGCGATATGATATTGATCCAGTGTTTTTACTTTCAAGAAACGAATGGAAAAAAATCTGTGGAAAGCGGTGCATTAAAGATAAATATATATTTGTATACTTAATTGGAAACCCGGTTGGCTTGGAAGAATTTGCACAGAAACTGAGTAAGGAAACAGGATATAAAATTATCAGCAGTAAAAAAAGTGGCGATTTTATGCGCCATTGTAAACCAGAAGATTTTTTATCATGGATAAATAATGCTGAATATATTGTTACCAATTCTTTTCATGGAACGGCACTTTCTATCATTTATCATAAAGAATTTTATGTTGAATGTACTGGTGTAAGTGGGTTTAACTATAGAGTTGGGGGACTTTTGAAATTATTGGGATTAACGGACAGGGTAATAGAATATGGCTGCTCTATTGATGATAAAAAGATTGAATATGAGGCTGTTGATAAGATGGTAGAAGATAACAGACGAGATTCGATGAAATATCTGAAAAATATTATAAATAGTTAAAGAGAATGGTAAAATGAACGAAAAAAAAAGATTGTTAAAAAATACTGGTCTAATAGCTATAGGAAATATGGGGGCAAAGGTTATTGCATTTATTCTTCTTCCCATGTATACGTCAATTCTTTCAACTGAGGAATATGGAACATATGATTACATAGTTGCAGTGTGTGCCTTTCTCCTACCAGTTGTAACATTATGTATGCATGAAGCTATGTTTCGGTTTATTATAGAAAAAGGGGATGACGAGAGTGGATTTACGTCAATAATTTCACATGCTTTCCTAGTTGTTTTATCAGGCGTTATTCTATTATGCGGTATAGTTGCCTTAGTCAATATATGGCATCCTATTTCTTACGGAAACTATCTTTTGTTATACTTAATTGCTGGGATTTTATATACTTTTTCTGTCAATCTCCTGCGTGGAAAAGGAGAAATGCAGGCATATGCGATTATTTCTAGTTGCAAAAATATATTACAAATCATCCTTAATATTGTTGCAGTTGCTATCCTTCGATTAGGATTTGTGGGTTTGATTGCTTCAATGTGTGTATCAGAGATGCTTGCGTTTTTAGTGACTGCATTAAAAAGCAAACTGTGGAAGTATATTAAACTTAAAACATTCTCTGTTGAAACATTCAGGAGTATGATCACATATTCACTTCCATTGGTGCCAGATGCAGTTTGCGCCCAAATAATCAATATTTCAGATCGTCTTATAATCAGTGGGTTCCTTGGTGCCGGGCCGAATGGAGTTTATTCTATATCATATAAATTCCCTAATATTATCGAGACGGTTTTTCATTTCTTTTATACGGCATGGAGCGAAAGTGCATCAAGAGTTATTGGATACGGACAGGAGAAGGCACATAATTATTATCAGTCACTTTATCAATTAATAGATGATGTGATGTTTTCCGTAATATTGGTGCTTACAGCAAGTATGCCAATTTTGTTTAGAATATTTATTAGAGGCGATTATACAAGTGGTTTTGCATATGTTCCCATATTAATGCTTGCCATGTATTTTGATTGTCTTGGAAAATTTTATTCTGGGGTTTTTACGGCTGTAAAACAAACGGGAATAATGGCTACAACAACAGTTGTAGCTGCAGTTGTGAATGCTGGCATTAATTTATTTTTGATTTCTAGGTGTGGGCTTTATGCGGCAGCATTATCAACACTAATTGCTGATTTCATTATGGTTGAATTGAGAAGAAGGTATATTCAAAAATTCGTAAAAATCAAACTTAATTTCAAAAAAATAGTTCTTGAATGTGTCTTTGGCGGAGTTATTTGGATATTAAACGATTATGACAATTGGTTGATGATTACAGCAGGAGTAATGATTGCAGTATTGTATGCAGTTGTCATAAATAGAAAACTGGTACAGAAAACGTGGAACGCTGTAATAAGAAAAGTGGCTAATTAATGGATAAAGTGATTACAAGGACTGTCCGTTAAGTAAATGACAACCGTGTTTTAGCTTTTACACTAATCAGTGTTTTAATCTTTGAAAAGGGTGGAATTGTGTATGGTTGTGCGATGGATGACAATTTTAATGTAAAGAATATTCGGGCAGTTGATAAAAAAAACGAAATAATATGAGAGGGTCAAAGTATATAACAAGTGATTTGAAAGGTACATTTTCACAAATAGATAACGACTTGAGTGCTGGAAATATAGTGCTTTTACAGGGACTCCTTGCCAATGCTACGTAATTACGAAGTATCTAAATGGATTAAAGACAAATACGGATAATTTATGGAGAATGGAAGTGATTTGTCATGGCGTAGGGAGTAAAACATTTTTCAACAATTATATTAAATGCCTTGAAAATAAATATGAAAGCAAGGCGGTAAAAGTCAACTTTAGAGCGTAGCATCATAAAGGACAAAAACATGATATGGAAGTCTTGTTTAATAATGGAAGAGAATATCATGCATCGTCAACAAAATACGATTAGTTTTATTTAGCCTATTTGCAGAATTTAATTCTTTAACCAAGCTGTTACGAATGTCAATTTGCAAAAAATGAAAGGTATTCGGAATTATCAGTATCAGATTGCTGGGTTTTCCGGGATGACGAAGCTTACTCTTTTATTGTTAGTAATACTAAAAGAGTGAACAGCTTAACTTGATTTGTGTAGAAGGGGTATAGGAAAGCACAAAATCTGAAGTTGCACAGCCTAATATGGATCATCCGAGCGATAGACCAAAATGTCGAGAAGAATTTTGAGATACATATTTAAAATATGAGTATTTAAAGGTACAGAGTTGGATTGGAAATAATACCCCTAAGGGAAGGCTAAAAAATTTGTTGGTAAGAGTTGCATATGATATGCATATTGCTGGATTGTTAAAGTATATTCCTAGATATATTTATAAGAAACGGAATAAGACGGTTTAGTAAGATGACGTTGAAATGAGGAGGTAGAACAGAAATAGAATTTTAGAGGTAATGGAGCATGAAGATAATACCAACTTTATACAATAAAAAGAAGAATGCTGTGGGTATTCAGCCTGTTATGCAATCTGTCTGAAAGAAGCTATTTCTATGGTAGCGGATGAAGAAGGCTTTGATATCCGTAGATAGATGAAAACAAATGTGTTCGCTGCTACCAGTGTATTAGGGGATAGATGCTTTGTATGCAAGTTAATGTAGTAGATATTATGTAGAATGTGTCAAATGACATATAAAAACGGGGAAGCACGCCAGCATTTTGTTGGGCGTGCCATTATGTATCAGGGGGATGAAGATGGATTACAAAATATATTTAACAGTACGAGTTTATGTGGATGAACATATGGATATAGAGGTTTTGAAACCACATAACAGTCAATATGGGATTAATGGTAAGGAAATAATCGAGCCATTGAGAAAAGTTAATGGCATGGAGTATTGTATCAGAGACGTGTCTGAGGAATTTACGGTAGAAGACTTATGGCACTGGATAGATCACAAAGTATATGGGGATTCAATGGTATTTTCACTCGGGAAATATCTGGTGTTCGATAATGTGAGATATATTGTAGAGGATATAAAGTTGCCATTGAAATATTATTTGGATAGAATGAGCTTCAATCCTGAGAATGTCGTAGACGTCCAAATTCTATTAAGTGAAAATGCCGGTGACGTTTTCCGTGATGATGGAATACGATATTATATGCATTCAAGAGAGCGTGGCAAACATAATGAACCACATGTTCATGTAGATGTAAGACATGAATATTTTGGCTCATTTTCTATTTTGGACGGCAGGAAATTGACGGATGATTATATAAAGGCTAAAGACATAAAGAAAATTCAGAAGAAGATAGCTGATAATAGAGGGCCACTTATCGAGTTCTGGAATTTGCACACGGATGGGCTGACTGTTGATCTGAATCAGAAGTGGGAATTGATACATTATTAGCGATACTTATATAGGGGAGTGTAAAAGAATTGTTGGAAAGGTGTCTTTATAAACACTTGCAGGTAAAAAAACAGATAAAACACAGGCGTCGAAATATGTCGAACGGCTTATTGACCTTATAATTTAGAAAGGAGTTATAATTATAATAGTTGGTGATATATTTTGAGGGAGGAGTATACATGAAACATATACTGCGGGACAATGCTCTCGAAGCATGGGCGATGGCTATAAAGTATCGCAATTATATATTGGCGGGGAAAGCCACTTTACAGTATAGAAAGCAATTTGTTTCATCATTACATAATGCTGTTGAATTATTTGTAAAGCAGTTGATGTTAGATAATAATGATCATAGAGTGTGCCGGGTAAAAAATATAAAGGATCCAGAGGGACATCCATTAGTAGATTTTTTTGATGCAGACGACTTAAATTATTTCTTTGAACATATACCTGATGATGAAATGAGGCAGTTTTACTCTGTAGAGTATAATCAAATACGTGAATTGACTAAGGAGCTCTTTAAAGAATACTATGGAGAACATCAAAAGGATAAAAATATTGTTGATCAAGCTCTTTTATTGTTGGGAAGATTACGAAATGATGAAGCTCATTTTTATATTGGAAAAATAGGATTTCTTGTGGATATAGAGTTTGAAAAGCTCCATAATTTTATGATTGTTTTTGGTAGAATACTCCACTATTATTCTTTACTTCCGTATTGGGGAGAAGAGTTTGGAGAATTTGTGAGATATAAATTAAAAAACAAAGAACTGAAGTCTTTTTCTTATAAGAAAGCGGTTGTGCAATCGGAATTTTATCAGAAGCTCAAGGGGCTTATAAATGGACATGCAGTTCCTGAACATGGAGATACAACATACGATTATGCTGAGTGTATATATTGGCAATTTGATGATAAAGAAATTGATTTTGGCGATTTATGGACGTGTATTGAAATGGCGGTTCAATATGATTTGTTAGAGTACGATGAGATTGTTGAAGAATATGATGAACCAGAAATGGGGGCAGGAGCAAATAGATATAGAACAATTTATTTGAAATAGAGGAGTGGTATCATAAAAACATTATATATAGTTGGTAATGGCTTTGAGATGCAACATGGATTGAAGACGTCGTATCGAGATTTTCGAGAATATTTAGAGGAAAAATATCTGGATATTTTGATTGAGTTTGAACATCTTTACAACATTGCACAAGTTGATTTGGAAGATCCAAGAATATCTTAAGTATCTAAAAAGAAATGGTCGGATTTTATTGATGAAACTTTGTGGCGGGAATTTGAGTATAAAATGGGTATGCCGGATATTGTTGAGATGATGAATTTTTCTGATTGCTTACTTGAAGATATGGATTTGGATGGAGGACTCATAAATATTGAGGATACAATGGATGAATATTGGAAAGAACAATATGGATATATGAGTATGTTTCAGCAATATGTACAAGAATGGATTGAAAAAATAGATACAAGTAAAGTTAAACCAAGATGTAAAAAGATAGTTAATAGTTCGGATTATTTTTTGAATTTTAACTATACCGATACTTTGGAGAATGTTTACAAGATAGAAGATGTTTTGCATATACATGGTGGGGTGAAATCAGTTACGGATATTGCTCCAATCATGGGACACTGTAATAAAAAAGATATAGATAAGCATATAGAACTGGCAAAACTGGCAGATGAAGAGATGGATGAGGGGAATGCCAGTATACACAGAGCTATTGCATGGTATTTGTCATCTGTTTACAAGGATACAACAGAAATGATATTGTATAACACTCATTTTTGGAGAGCGTTGAATAGAGTTGACCATGTTGTGGTAATAGGATGGAGTGCAGGAGATGTTGATCTACCATATCTTAGAAAAATTCGAGAAAATGTGGATAAAAAAACAGTGTGGGATGTGTATTATTATAATGATAAGGCATTCAATATGTTGAAGCATGCAATGAGTGTTGAAAAAATAGAAAAGTTTTTTAAGGTGAATTATATACCATCTAGTGAATTTTGGGATTAAAAGATGCATGCACAATTAAACTGATATGAAAATTTGAAAGTGGCTCATTTCATCTGGGCAGGTGGCTCGCTCAATACTGGACAGGCGGCTCTGCCGCACAAGAATATTCATATAGTTTATCAGATCTGTTAAAATAAAGATTTTCCCATTGGCGAATTGTGTAGAATTCTACATGGTACAAGTGCAGATGAGATCCTCGAAAAACTAAAATAAAAGAAATGGAGTGCGAGAAAAATGAATTTATCAAAAATACATCATATTGCAATCATCGTATCTGACTACGAAGCAGCAAAGGATTTCTATGTGAACAAGCTGGGATTCTCTGTCATCAGAGAAAACTACCGCCCGGAGCGTAAGGACTGGAAGCTGGATCTTCGTGTCAATGAATACACGGAACTGGAGATTTTCGCTGAGGAAAACCCGCCGAGGCGTGTGAATCGCCCGGAGGCCTGCGGTCTGCGTCACCTTGCTTTCTGCGTAGAGAGTGTGGAGCAGACGGTGAAAGAACTGGCAGCGATCGGAATTGAAAGTGAGCCGATCCGGGTTGACGATTATACCGGTAAGAAGATGACTTTCTTCCATGATCCGGACGGTCTGCCACTGGAACTGCACGAATAATCAGGGGAGAGAAAAGAAATAAAGCACGTAAGCTCGGTGGTGTCAGGAAGAAGCTGAAGCCGGAGTTTGATGTCTTGAGGTACTAAGAAGAGCAGATGGAAAACATAATGAACCACATGTTCATGTAGATGTAAGACATGAATATTTTGGTTCATTTTCTATTATGGACGGCAGAAAATTGACGGATGATTATATAAAGGCTAAAGACATGAAGAAGATTCACAAGAAGATAGCTGATGATAGAGAGCAACTGATTGATAAATTGAATATAACAATACTAGAAAAAGCTAGCCAGACAAATCTGGAAAAGTGATTGATGTTGATTCTCTGGTTTCCATGAATATGTGGGGGCTGACTCCTGATTTTCTGGGTGTGTTGTAAGAAGGCTTCAAGGCGTTCTTTGAGAAAGAAGTACCCGGCAATCCTATGAAGGCAGAGTATCTGATCCCTATCTTCATTGGTGAACTGCCGTAGCAGGGAAAGATGTCAGTGAAGGTTCTGAAAACCAACGATACATGGTATGGTATGACCTGCCATGAAGATATCGCGGCAGTAAAGGACAGCTTCAAGAAGATGCTCAAGGATGCCATTGAAGCCACTAAGGAAAAGCTGGCAGCTCTGAAGACTGCCGCACAGCAGACCAATCAGCAGCTTGTCAATGGTGAGATTACCCCGCATCATACAATAGCTCGACTTGTTTTACTTGACTTTGCAAATTATCTAATTTATTATACTTGTAAGAAAGTAACTTACGAGTTACTAACTTACGAGTATAATTATTGGAGGCGGGCGGATGAGTCAGTTTTATTGCCGTGAGGATGAGCTGCGGAAACTGAATAAACGATACGCAGATGATAAGTTTGAGTGCATTGTCATCTATGGCAGACGGCGTGTTGGTAAAACGGCACTGATCAACGAGTTCTGCAAAGATAAGCCTACCATTTTCTTTTCTGCATTGAACACGACAGGAAAGGAAAATCTGGCAGCTCTCTCAAAGTCGATCATGAGTTATGAGCGGCCGGATATGGAGTCTGCACCGGAGTTCAGGTCCTATGATGCAGCTTTGGATGAGCTGACAGTGCTTTCAAAGGAAAAAAGGATTGTCTTTGTCATTGATGAGTATCCTTATCTTGCAAAAGCAAAACCAGCTATTTCAGCGATGCTGCAGCACATCATCGACCACAAATGGACAGAGTCCAGGATGTACCTGATTCTTTGCGGTTCATCTATGAGCTTTATGGAGAGTCAGGTGCTTGGAAAAGAAAGTCCGCTGTATGGCAGACGAACAGGCCAGTTCAAAATCGAACCACTGGACTATAAGGAAACGGTTGTATTCCATCCGAATCTGTCTGCAGAGGATAACTCTCTGATTTATGGAATTACGGGTGGAGTTCCTCATTATATCAACAAGTTGGATGTGAGAGACAGTGTGGATGAAGCCTTGTTGGATAATTTCTTTGACCGTTCCAGCTATCTGTATGAGGAGCCGGGGAATCTGCTGAAACAGGAACTTCGGGAGCCGGCCATTTATAATGCAATCATCAAAGCGATTGCAGAAGGTGCTTCCCGAATGAACGATATCAAGATGAAAGTCGGTGAGGAGAATTCAGTCGTATCGAAGTATCTGAACACACTGATTAACCTTGGCATTGTCAAAAAGGAAACACCGATTACAGAGAAATCGGGTAAGAAAACGATCTATTTACTGGCTGATAATTTCTTCCGGTTCTGGTATCGGTTTGTTCCGGTCAATATGAGTGCCATTGATTCTGGAAGAATCGCAAGGTCCTATCCGCATGCTGTAAAACAGTATCTTCCGGATTACATGGGCCTGATTTTTGAGAAGATGTGTCAGGATTATCTGCTCTATTATTCGGATAATCTCCCCATTGAACTGAGCGAAATCGGTCAGTGGTGGGGTACAGATCCCAAAAAGAAAAAGCAGATACAGATTGATATTGTTGGAACACCTGTTGAGGGTAAGGACTATATCATCGGCTCGTGCAAGTACAGAAATGAAAAAATTGGTGTGGATGAACTCGATTTGATTCGGGATTATGCATCGGTATTTGGAAAAGGCAACAACTATCATTATTATATCTTCTCGAAAGGCGGATTCACGGATGGACTTCTTCAAGCACAGGAGCGAGGTGAAGTTTGGCTGATAACGCTGGAGGATCTCTACAGGTAAACAATGCGGGCAACCCTGCCGGTGAAGACTGGCAGGGTATTTTTAGGTTTGTGGGGAAGTGTATAGCTGAACAGCAAGGGTGTCTATCGTATGGTAGAATCTGAAGGAAGCTGTAAGCAAACTCTTGGTCCGACGGACAGAAATCACATATGAGGCTAGGTTACGCCTGGTAAGTCTGCTCAACAAGTGAATGAAATCGTTTTTGTACCTGTGAACGATAAAAATAAGTGCTTAAGCTTACTTATGACTATTGGAAAAATCTGGCGTATTAAGCTATAATATTAGTCATAACTAGACAAAGGTGGCGTTTTAAAATGAAAAAATCCCTGCTTATACCGTCAGCTGCAATATTGATCATCCTGGCTTCCCTATTTTATCTGACCTTTCAGAAACCGGAGGATACGGTTGAGCTTTCAAACAGAGTGGCACATTTGCCGGTTGTATCAGCATTCCTGGAGCGGATGGGAGCTTATGTGAGCTGGTCGGTGCGTCAGTGGGCACATGTATTTGAATTTTTTATTGTAGGCATAGGCTTTTCTGTGTTATATATTTTTATAACGAAGCATACCTGGAGCATGATGGCAGCAGCGTTGTTTACATGTATGGCGGTGTCATTTGTGGATCAGTCCATAAGGATATTTATTGTGGGACGTCATTTTGACGCGTTTGATCTGGTGCTTGACGCCATAGGGTATGTTGTGGCTGCCCTGATATTTGGGGCATGCAGGAAGCTGGTAAGCTGGAGGAACAGAGAAAAACATGGGGACAAATGAAACTCAGAGACAGATAAATGACGCCATAAGAGCTGGAGAACAGGCACTTGCCAGCCTTCAAGCTGCAAATGAAGAACTGGAGCAGGCAGCAGGATATGGCAGGTGGGATATATTTGGAGGCGGCATGCTGCCGTCTTTGTTGAAGCGTTCGCGGATGAATGACGCCAGGGGATATATGGAAGACGCGGAAAAGGCATTGAGACACTTTCAGTGGGGGCTTAGGAACACAGATGTGCCTACAGAAGTTAAGCTGGAAGTAAGTGAGTTTGTGTCGTTTGCAGATGTATTCTGGGACGGACTTCTGGTGGACTATTATGCCCAAAACAGGATAAATGAGGCCAGAAACCAGATTACAGAGACGGAAAAAAGGGTGAAACATATATTGCGGGGCTTGACCAGGAAGCACACTTGGGGCTATGTAAATGATGGTATGTGATGTGTCAAGTTTTATGTGAAAAACTTCACATGCAGCGTCAGCCATTTGTCATAAGCAAATTGTAAATGAACTGACGTTCAAAGCGGAGGTGTTGTATGGCAGACAGAGACGATTACAAGATTGAGACCATTCTGATAACCGGTGGAGCCGGCTTTATCGGAAGCAATTTTATATCTTACATAATGGGGGTACATCCGGACTACCGGGTAGTCTGCGTGGACAAGCTTACCTATGCGGGAAGCATGGATAATCTGAACGCGGTTGCGGATAAGGAAAATTTTCAGTTTTACAAGGCTGATATTTGCGATAGGGAGAATATTTTCAAAATATTTGAGTCGGAGAAGCCGGATATTGTTGTGAATTTCGCTGCGGAGTCCCACGTGGATCGATCCATTGAAAATCCCGAAGTTTTCCTGGACACGAATATCAAGGGAACAGCGGTGCTGATGGACGCATGTATAAAGTACGGAATTAAGAGGTTTCATCAGATAAGTACCGATGAGGTGTACGGAGATCTGCCTGTGGACAGGCCGGAGCTGCTATTTACAGAGGAGACGCCTCTTAGACCCAGCTCGCCATACAGCAGCTCCAAGGCGGCTGCAGACCTGTTGGTCATGGCATATCACAGAACCTATGGTTTACCGGTGACTATCAGCAGATGTTCGAATAATTACGGACCACGCCAGTTCCCGGAGAAGCTGATTCCCCTTATGGTGTTTAATACCATTTCGGACAAGACGTTACCTGTATACGGACAGGGAATAAATGTTCGCGATTGGATCCATGTAGATGACCATTGCCGGGCGGTGGATATGATAATCCATCATGGCAGGGACGGAGAGATCTATAATGTTGGTGGCAGCAATGAGGTGGCAAATATTGATATTGTGAAGCTTATTTGCAGGACACTTGGAAAGCCGGAGAGCCTGATAACATTTGTGCCCGACAGAAAGGGGCATGATCTGAGGTACGCAATAGACAGCTCTAAGCTGCGTAACGAGTTGGGATGGCATCCGGAAGTGGATTTTGAAGCTGGGATCAGGGAAACTATAGAGTGGTATAAGGAAAGATATCAAAATATTCCGGGCTAGCCGCATATCGGTAGCACCCTCTATGAGTATGTTACCCTCAGTTCCTATTTTTTCAAGGGCTTATCATACGATTTTATAAATAATATAAAGTATGAAAATTAATGCTGATATTGCCGAGATCACCGGCATGGCAACCTCTAATATAGCCAGGTTTGAAACAGGAACCAGGGTGCCTACAATCATAGTATTGCAGAAGTATGCGGGGCATTAGGAAAGCATATTGAGATCAATCTGTGTGACGGGATCAAAGAGTAGGAGACAGGTTGAAAATTATGATGGTATAAGATATAATCGCATCATATATGTACAAAGTGTCTATGGTTTAACAGGCAAACTTTAAATGGGCTGATGTTCAATGGATGTTCAATGGGAGGAGAAAATTATATGAGAAGAAAAGGGGTTGCAGTTGCCCTGGCGGTAACTATGGGATTAAGCGGACTTATGACAGCTATACCGGCAAATGCTGAGGCGGCTACAGAGGATCAGCAGACTGCTTACGAGACAACAGAAATGACAGATGGTGAAGACGGCAAAGAGACGGTCCTGGTTCAGGCAGATGGTGAAGACATAGATGAGACAGTCTCAGGCCAGTCAGAGGATACATCCATTATGGATGAAACAGGTACTTTAGTTGCGATAAATGAGAAGAATTTCCCGGACGCTATTTTAAGGGCGTATCTTTCTGAAAACTATGACAGAAAAAATACAGGGTCAATAAACGCGGACAAAGTGACAAAAATATCCATAAATAATAAAAAACTGACTACTCTAAAAGGAATAGAACTGTTTAAGAATCTTGAGTCACTTACATGTAGCGGGACCTTGCTTGAGTCACTTGACATTAGCAATAATACGAAACTTATAGAGTTAAACTGTGGCAAGTGTAATATTTCAAGCCTTGATATAAGTAATAACAAAGAGCTTATTGTGCTTAGGTGTTACAATAATAATCTGACAAGCCTTGATCTGAGCAATAATACAAAATTAGAAACTGTTGATGTAAGCTATAACAAGCTGGATAAACTGAATGTCAGCAAAAATCCGGCACTGCAGATTCTTAGGTGTAATGCTAATAAACTTACAGATATTGATGTTTCGGTTAACACTGCATTGACCACATTTGAGTGTAGCGAGAATAATATTAATGATCTTGATATAATCGGAAATGGGGAACTGGTATATTTGTATGCTTATGATTGTGGACTGAAGGAGATTGATGTAAGTAAGAATCTGAAACTCAGACGAATTGAAGTTAATAAGAACCAGCTTACGTCCATTGATGTGAGCGGTAACTCTGAACTGACATACCTTATAGTGAGCAACAACAATTTGGGCTCTATTGATGTGAGCAATAATCTTAAGTTAGAGGAGCTGGCTTGTACTGCCTGCGGCCTGGAGACATTAGATGTGTCAGGAAACACAGAGTTGAAGAGGCTTTATTGTTCGGACAATAGCTTAAGGAAACTTGATTTGGAAAATAATAAAAAACTTAATGCTCTTATCTGTGCTGGAAATTATCTGGTGGATACAAAATTTGAATATCTGGACGCTGATAATATGAAGACATTTATTGTGACTCCGCAGAATCCGATAGAGGGTATTGACAAGGAAAGCGATAATAAGTGGTATTACACAAAGTACGGCAAAAGGGACATGACAGCAACAACACTTGTCAAATTCGATGGCACCTGGTGGTATATTGTGAAGGGCATGGTTGATTTCAATGCATCAGATATCCTGGTAAAATACAACAATAGTTACTATTACATAAATGAGGGACATGTGGATTATGATGCCAGAACCCTTTGCAGATATAACGGCGTATACTATTTCGTGCAGAATGGTAAGGTAGATAAAACATCAGAGACCCTGTGCAAATACAATGGCTCATGGTACTACATAAAGGACGGCAAGATAAACAAGACCAGAACCCTCTGCAAGTACAACAATGCCTGGTATTTCGTACAAAACGGCAAATGGGATAAGACAGCAGAGACTCTGTGCAAATACGGAAGCACATGGTACTATATCAAGGGCGGCAAGATTGACAAGTCTCAGACCCTCGTCAAATATGGAGGCAGCTGGTATTATGTGAATAACGGAAAGGCTGATTTCAAGTACACAGGTAATGTTAAGTATAAAGGCTCACTGTGGTATGTTAAGAATGGACGTATGCAGTATAAGGTAGGTAAGGCATAAGATTACAGGATCGTGTGGTGCATTACATATGTGCCACACGATTTTTAAAAACCACATGGTTAGTCGTTCCTAACAAAGCCTCAAAACAAACAACTTATAATCCATCAAAACAAACAAAATATAAACACTCAGCCGTATCAGATAATTGTAAATAATCCCCACAGGGTATATAATAAAAGGTACGGTTACACTATTTACGAACACATATCTTATAAAATCTTATAGTGATAATACAAAATCAAAGGAAAACAGGAAGGCATTACATGAAGATAATAGACATAATAAATCAGGACAGACCCACTCTTTCATTCGAGGTGTTCCCACCTAAGAAGGATACAGACTTTGCAGATGTAGAAGCGGCAGCCTGCAGTATTGCAGCTTACAAGCCGGATTATATGAGTGTGACCTATGGCGCAGGAGGTAGCACAAAGGGACATACCATAAGACTTGCAAAGGAAATACAGGAAAAGTACAATGTGCCAACCATTGCTCATCTTACCTGCGTATGTGCAGACAAAGAGACCATAAGAAAGGCACTGACAGAGATGAAGGACGCAGGAATTGAGAACATACTTGCACTTCGCGGCGACGTTCCAAAGAATTATGAGGGAGAGGTGTTTACAGATTTTGTGCATGCCTCGGAACTGGTTAGGTTAATAAAGGAGACAGGTGATTTCTGCGTAGGCGGAGCCTGCTATCCGGAGGTTCATCCGGATTCGGCAAACAAGAAGGCTGACATAGAGGGACTTAAGAAAAAGGTTGAGGCAGGCTGTGAATATCTCACAACCCAGATGTTTTTTGATAATACTATTTTCTTTAACTTCATGTACAGACTCAGGACAGCAGGAGTTATGGTTCCTGTAATTCCGGGTATCATGCCTATTACAAAGCGTGTCCAGGTTAAGAATGCGGTTAAGCTTTCAGGCTGCAACGTGCCTGAGAGATTTAAGAGCATTGTGGACGCCTTTGGTGACACCGAAGCGGCAATGCGTCAGGCAGGAATAGCATACGCCACAGACCAGATTATAGATCTTATGGCAAACGGAGTGAAGCACGTCCATGTATATTCAATGAATAAGCCTGATGTTGCTTATGGAATCCAGAAAAATCTGTCCGAGATATTGAAAGCTTGAAACACTAAAATGATAGGAACCGGTTCTTACGTAGAAAATAAAATCAGGCCGGCAGAAAAACCTCTCTCTGGTTTGGCGAGATACAGCAAAAAAAATTAAAACAAAGATAGGAGATATATCTTGTGAAAAAAGCTATGAAAATAATCTTGATAGTGCTTGCTGTGATAGTGGCACTTGTACTGATATTTGTAGGAGTACTCACCGTAACCGAGTATCGTCCGGAGGATGTTGAGACTCTTGAAGTGAGAGGCGGATCAGGGCAGACAAGCGGTAATCCAAATACATCTGCAGATAATGAGGCTTCATCGGAAGATAACAACGGGACAAATGAAATACATCAGGGAGACTCACTTACAGTCCTGACATGGAATACCGGCTACGGAGCCTTAGGTGACAATGCGGATTTCTTCATGGATGGCGGCGAGATGGTGAAGACCGCTGACAAGGATCGTGTACTTGCCAATGTTACAGGGATAACGGACACCATAAAGGACATAGATCCTGACATTATCATGCTCCAGGAGGTTGATGAGAATTCAACAAGAAGTTATGGGATAAATGAGAGAGAAAGCTACGAGGAAGCATTTGCAGGGTATTACACATCATTTGCGTATAATTATAAGACTCTTATGGTGCCGTATCCTCTGCCACCTATAGGGAAGGTGGCGTCGGGAATAATGACCCTTTCAGCATATTCGGTGGACAGTGCAGTGAGGATAAAGCTGCCGTGTCCGTTTTCATACCCGGTGAGATTGTGCAATCTTAAACGGTGTCTTCTGGTTTCCAGGATACCTGTGGCAGGAAGTGACAAGGAGCTTGTGATAGTGAATGTTCATCTTGAGGCATATGACTCGGGCGAGGGCAAGGAGGCCCAGACAAAGATGCTCGCAGAGCTTCTTAAGAAGGAGCAGGAGGCCGGGAATTACGTTATTGCCGGTGGGGATTTCAATCAGGCGTTTTCCAATGTAGATATATCTGACTATCCATTACAGCGGGATGACCTGTGGGCACCGGGACTTATTGATACAGAGGCATTTGGGGAGCATCTCTCCTGTCTGACAGACCCGGCAAATCCTACCTGCAGATCTCTTGATCAGCCTTTAGACACATATGAGGGTTCGGATTTCCAGTACTATGTAATTGATGGCTTTATTGTATCGGATAATGTGACTGTAGAGTCCCTGGAGACGTTGAATGAGGGCTTTAAGAACACAGACCACAATCCACTTAAGCTTGTGGTGAAGCTGGATTAGAGTAAGCAGGGCTCTGCCATATGTGGCATGCACCAACAATTACTTGAAAAGCCAAGGAGCATTTTATATAATCAAAAGAGAAGGCTTTTGAAATAGGGAGGAGTACTTTATGAGATTAGTTACCAGATCGGATTTTGACGGACTTGCATGTGGTGCGCTTCTTAAGGAGGCGGGTATAATAGACCATTGGAAATTTGCACATCCAAAGGATCTCCAGGATGGACTTATTGATATCACAGAGGATGACTGTCTTGCAAATGTTCCGTTTGTAGAGGGCTGCGGATTGTGGTTCGACCACCACTCAAGTGAGCACGAGAGACTTGCACTTGAAGGCAGGTACAAGGGTGAGAGCCGTATAACACCATCCTGTGCAAGGATAATATATGAATATTATGGAGGAAAGGAAAGATTTCCTCAGTTTGATGATATGATGGAGGCTGTAGATAAGGTGGACTCAGGAAACCTTACAATAGATGAAGTACAGAATCCTAAGGGGTGGATACTTATAGGCTTCCTTATGGATCCAAGGACAGGGCTCGGAAGATTCAGAAATTTCACTATATCAAATTATCAGCTCATGGAGAGGCTTATAGACGCCTGCAGGACGATGACTACAGACGAAATTCTTGCAATGCCTGATATTCAGGAAAGAATAGTACTCTACAATGAGCAGACAGAGAAGTTTAAGGAAATGGTCAAGGCCCACACCATCGTTGACGGAAACCTTATCATAAGTGATTTGAGAGGCGTTGACCCGATCTACACAGGAAACCGTTTCATGATATACAGCATGTACCCTGAACAGAACGTGTCAGCCTGGATAGTAAGCGGAAAAGGTGGACAGGGATGTTCGGCAGCAGTCGGTTATAGTATACTGAACCGCACAGCCACCATGGATGTTGGAAGTCTTATGCTTAAGTACGGCGGTGGCGGACACAGGAAGGTCGGCACCTGCCAGTTTAAGGATGACGAGATGGACACCAGACTTCCGCAGATGCTTGAGGAGCTTAAAGCCCAGGCTAATTCATAGTGAATTTTTCAAGATGAATTTATCAAGAATTATTTCGTGAAGAGTTTCAAGGGATGTTCAAGGAATATGCAAGGAATATCTTAAGGAAGACACCACAATAAATTCATAATTACTTTATTGCTTAATTCATGACACTTTGATATAATGTTTAGAGCTGTTATTGGGCACTATAAGGCGAGGAAACAAAATGATCAATGAAGAAAAAGTGATTCTTATGACTAAGCTCAGTACTTACGAGGAATCCACAGGAAAAGAAGATTTGAATAAAGCGAGGTTTTTTCAGAGCGATTATGTGAGACTGAACTGCCTCAAGACATTGGTATCGACTACGATTCTCTTCTGGGGAGTTGCAGCTATGTATGTGTATTATAACCTTGCAAAGGTTATAGAGAACCTTACTACATATGATTACGGCAAGTTGGCAAGAAATGTGCTGTTAGCGTATGTGGCAGTCTGCGTTGTGTATTTTATTATTGCGTGGCTGGTTTACACATACCGCTACAGTAAGGCGAAGCCGGGACTGATCAGGTATAATCAGAATCTAAAGGCGCTCATAGACTTCTATGATGAAGATGGGCATACCATTAAGAACTCCGGGAGGAAGAGATAGTTATGAAGGAAATATTAAAGTTTCGTCAGTCAGTGAAAGAATTCTGCAGCAAGTATGACATGATCATAACGCCTGTAGTAAGATTTATATTATATCTTATTATGTATATGACATTAAACAGTATGACCGGATACAGTACGGCGTTTGGAAGTGCTAAGGTTGCAGTGCTCATGGCTGTTATCAGTGCTGTTACGTCAGATGGTATCGGATTGGGGCTTGGCGCACTTCTTCTTACAGGACAGTTGTTCTCGGCGAATGTTGAGATCGGTGCTGTATTCATCCTGCTGTTTTTGGTGCTTTATTGTGCATATATAAGATTTTTCCCTAAGACAATATGGATTGTATTATTTGCACCGGTGTTTTTCCTGGTTAAGCTGCAGTTCCTTCTGCCTATACTGGCAGGTATGCTGGTTGGACCGGCAGCAATGTTCAGCGTAGGTATAGGATGCATAATTTATTATTTTATGATTGCAGCAGGAGATTATGTGGATGCCCTTGCATCGGCAGGCGGAGCAGAGATCGCAGCCAGCTACAAGTTTATATTTGAAGCATTAAAGGGAAATAAAGAGCTTGTGCTTACAGTGGTGGTATTCGCTGTGATAGTACTTATTGTAGCTATAATCTATAAGTTGTCATTTGATTATTCATGGTATGTTGCCATTGCTATTGGTGGCGTATTTGAGATAATACTGTTTTTAGTGGGAAATGTTACAACAGGTGCAGATATGTCACTTACATCAGTAGTGATAGGAAGTCTTGTTTCTGTTATTGTAGCGGCAGTTGTGCAGTTCTGGAAGACGGTTGTTGACTATTCAAAGGTTGAGAAGACACAGTTTGAGGATGATGAGTATTATTATTATGTTAAGGCAGTTCCTAAGTTCCTTGACAGAAAGAAGCCACAGAACCTTAGAACTGTTACATCATATAATGATGAGGAACTTGATGAGTATCTTACAGAGGATGAGAGCCCTGCAAGAAGACAGGCTCCTTCACAGAACAGACGTCCAAGACCACAGGCAGGTCAGGAGCAGAACAGACAGCCTGCAAGAAATTCTGTAAATGCAGGAAGACAGCCACAGAACAGAGGGGCAGCCGGCAGACCACAGAATGGAAGGCCATCAGCAGGCACAGCACAGAATGGAAGGTCATCAGCAGGTGCATCACAGAGTGGAAGACCATCAGCAGGTACAGCACATAATGCACAGAACAGAAATGCGGCTCCACATAACAGACAGGCGGGACAGAACCAGAATGGAAGACCTGCAGGTAATGTGCCACAGCGTCAGCAGGCACAGAACAGACGCCCGAGACCACAAGCTGACAGTGCATTTGTTGGGCAGACAGACAGCGCATTTTCAAATACAGATACTAAAAAATAAGATTATTAGGATTTAGTACCATCACGCCACCCATTAAAAACTGCATGACAGTTCCTAAGCGGGTGGCGTTTGAGTATTAAGCCTATAGATTGTTGGGGTTGGATATGGAGAATATTTTCGCTTATTTCAGAAGCTATTTTGAAAAATTTTATATAGCAGTGCCCGGCATAAGAGACATTATTGAGATAGCAATATTGAGCCTTGCCATATACAAGGTTATGCAGTGGTTCATGAATAGCAGAGCGTGGACATTACTTAAGGGTGTCGTCATCATTCTGTTGTTCATGGTATTTGCAGCGGTTCTGCAGCTTAATACCATACTGTATATATTGAAGAACGCCTTCAGTGTAGGTATTATTGCCATTATCATATTGTTCCAGCCGGAGTTCAGAAGGGGACTTGAGGAATTAGGTAAGAAGAAGCTGTCCAGTTATCTGAGTATAAGGGATACGGAAAACCCGCACGGACTTACCGACAAGACTATCTATGAGATAGTTAAGACCGCCACGGCTCTTTCCGCTACCAGGACAGGTGCACTTATTGTTATCGAGAATGAGATATCTCTCCAGGATTTTGTTGATACAGGTATCAGTGTTGACGCCATAGTTACCAACCAGCTTCTGGTGAATATATTTGAGCATAATACGCCTCTTCATGATGGTGCCGTCATAATCAGAAATAACAGGGTTGAGGCTGCAACCTGCTATCTTCCCCTCTCGGCAAATAACGACATCAACAAGGAACTTGGCACAAGACACAGAGCAGGTATCGGTGTCAGTGAAATGTCTGACAGCATAACCGTTATTGTATCTGAGGAGACAGGCTCTATTGCAGTGGCTAAGGATGGTCAGATATACAGAAATCTCGATGCCGAAGCTCTGAGAAAGTTCCTGTTTACCCTGCATCGCGAGGAAGGCAAACGTACCAAAGAAGATAAGAAGGTTATAAAGATAAGAAAGCACAAGGGCGGAAAAGGAGGTAGTCACAGATGAAGGACAAACTTTTCTCCAATATAGGGTTGAAGCTGTTAGCTGTGGTCTTCGCCTTTATCGTGTGGGTCATTGTACTTAATCTTGACGACTATGTGGTGTCCAAGCAGATATCGGGGATTCCGGTACAGATGCTGAATGAGGATGCCATCACAAGTCAGGGACAGCTTTATTATGTTAAATCCGGTGATACCGTGAATATAATAGTTAAAGGAAGACGTTCGGTGATTGCGGAGCTTAATGCCGATGATTTCAAGGCATCTGCAGATCTTTCACAGCTTTCTATCACAAACTCGGTACCTATCAAGGTGGAGGCGGTTAATAAGAATATAGCATCATCAGTATCTGTTTCCATGACGGACAGTGTGGTTACAGTGGAACTTGAGAAGGAGGAGACATCCTCTGTACCTGTAACTGTTAAGGTTGAGGGTGAAGCTGAGTCGGGATATACCGCAGGTGAACCGGTGACAACTCCAAACCTTGTGAATATTACAGGGGCGGTCAGTGTTGTGGACAGTATAGCAACAGCCCAGGTGGTTGTAGATGTAAGCGGAAGCACAAGGGAGGTCAATACAACCGGCAAGCTTGTATTTTATGATAAGGACGGACAGGCGGTTGCAGATAGTAAGATTACCTGTGACAATGATACCATTGCGGTGAAGATACCAATCTACAAGACTAAAGCTGTTCCGGTGAGGGTTTCCACTACAGGTACTCCGGGAGAGGGATATCTTATAGGTAGCATTGAATATGGTCCTGAGACGGTTGTGGTGGGTGCACCTAATGATGAACTTGAGGCGTTAGATGAGATAGTTATATCGGATGTAGACATTTCCGGAGCTACAGAGAATTACGAGACGAATATTGATATAACTCCTTACCTGCCGGATAATGTTGTACTGGCAGACAAGAGCAACAACATGATAAACGTAAGAGTACTTATTGAACATAACATAACCAGAAGCATTTCGCTGAATGCCGGTGATATTACTATCCTTAACAAGAATGAGGACAAGAATTATGAGATTTCCTTCCCTGACGGGAATGTTGTTGAGATAGTAGGTCTTGGAGACGACATAAGCAAGGTTAAGGGCAGTGACCTTAAGATAAAAATAGATGCTGACAGTCTCTCAATGGGCGAGAATACAGTGGAGCTTACCGTTTCGGATGGAGAGAAATATACAGTAAAATCAGTATGTAAGGTACTTATAACTGTAACAGATATACCATAAAATATTTGGAATTGTACATAGAGACCCATCCCGGATGATATTTTCAGGATGGGTCTTGTGCATATAAAAATATGTGTGTTTCATATGGAGGTGTTCAGGACATGGGTATGGAAGAGATAAATAAATTACAGAGTATCGTAGATGAGTCCGACAATATTGTGTTCTTTGGAGGCGCCGGAGTCTCTACAGAAAGCGGAATACCGGATTTCAGAAGTGTGGACGGATTGTACAACCAGAAATATAAATATCCGCCGGAGACTATAATCAGCCACAGCTTTTATCGCAGGAATCCGGAAGAATTCTACAGGTTTTATAAGGATAAAATGCTGTTTCCTGAGGCAAAACCCAACAAGGCACACATGAAGCTTGCGGAGCTTGAGGCGGCAGGAAAGCTCAAGGCTGTAATAACACAGAATATAGATGGGCTTCATCAGATGGCAGGAAGCAGAAGGGTTATTGAGCTTCATGGTTCGGTACACAGAAATTATTGTGAACGCTGCCATAAGTTCTATGACCTCCGGTATGTGATCGACGCTCCGGGAGTTCCTAAGTGCTCCTGTGGCGGAACCATAAAGCCTGATGTTGTTCTGTATGAAGAAGGACTTAACAATCAGGATATAGAGGATGCCATACATTATATATCAGAGGCAGATACCCTTATAATAGGGGGGACTTCTCTGGTGGTATATCCGGCGGCAGGCTTAATAAGATATTTCCGTGGCAGACATCTGGTGGTCATAAATATGTCCCCAACACAGTCTGACAGAGAAGCCGATCTGCTTATAACTGACAAGATCGGATCCGTACTGGATCAGATACATGTGTAGACATATATATAACTTGCAGTGTGATTATCAAAAATGACAATTTATTAAGAATGTTAAATTATAAGAATGTTAAATTATAAGAATGTTAAATTATAAGAATGGAGGAAGGCTATGTATTTTGAAAAGACACAGGGATTTCCAAAGAATTTTCTCTGGGGATCAGCTTCGGCAGCATATCAGGTAGAGGGTGCCTGGGATGTTGACGGTAAGGGACCTTCAAACTGGGATAAGTTCGTAAGGATACCGGGCAAGACTTTTAAGGCGACAACAGGAGATAAGGCAGTTGATCATTATCACAGATATAAGGAAGACGTGAAGCTTATGGCAGAGATGGGCCTTAAGACCTACAGATTTTCCATAGCATGGTCAAGAGTTATTCCTGACGGAAACGGTCCTGTAAACGAAAAGGGACTTCAGTTTTATGATGACCTTGTAAATGAACTTCTCAAGTACGGCATTGAGCCGATGGTAACAGTATACCACTGGGATATGCCACAGGCACTTGAGGATCAGTATCATGGATTTGAGGATCGCAGGATCATAGATGATTTTGTGAACTATGCAACGGTTCTGTTCAAGAAGCTTGGTGACAGGGTTAAGTACTGGATCATCATGAATGAGCAGAATGTGTTCACTACATTTGGCTGGATGAACGGTATGCATCCACCTGGAAAGAAGAATGAGGAGAAGCTGTTCTATCAGGTAAACCACCATGCAAATATAGCGTTTGCCAAGTCGGTGCTTGCCCTTAAGGCATTGTACCCTGACGCAAAGGTCGGCTCAAGCTTCGCTTATACTCCTGGCTATGCATATGACAGACACCCTGAAAATGCCATGGCACTGGAGGACTACAATGATCTGAAGAATTTCTACTGGATGGATATATATGCTCTTGGCAGATATCCAAGAGCTGCTATCAAATATCTTGAGAGTAAGGGCGTTGCACCGGAATTTGCTCCAGGAGACAAGCAGGTGCTTAAGGAGGCTGCCGCTAAGGTGGACTTCATGGGAGTCAACTACTATCAGAGCTGCGTGGTAGAGCACAATCCTATTGATGGTGTAGGCATGAGCATGGAGATGAACACCACAGGAAAGAAGGGGACTGCCAAGGTGTCCGGAGTTCCGGGACTTTACAAGAACCCACAGAATGAGTTCCTTTCAACAACTGATTGGGATTGGACCATTGATCCAATGGGAATAAGAATATGCTGTCGTGAGATCACATCAAGATATGACCTTCCGATAGTGATCTCAGAGAATGGTCTCGGTGCATTTGACAAGCTTGAGGATGGTCAGATCCATGACCCATATCGTATAGAATATCTTAAGAAGCACATAGAGGCACTGAAAGATGCCATTGATGACGGATGCAGAGTTCTGGCATATTGTACATGGTCATATACTGACCTGTTAAGCTGGCTCAACGGATACCAGAAGAGATATGGATTTGTGTATGTGGACAGGGAAGAGGATGAGAACTCAGGAACCTTAAACAGAATAAAGAAGGACTCTTATTTCTGGTATAAGCATGTTATCGAGACAAATGGTGAGGAACTGTAATGAAGATATCTACAAAAGGAGATTATGCCATACAGCTTATGCTGGATCTTGCATGTAATAATACAGGTATCCCGGTAAGTCTTAAGGATATTGCAAAAAGACAGGGAATATCGGAGAAGTATTCTGAGCAGATCATGAATATGCTTGCTAAGGCTGGGCTTATAAAAAGCTTCCGTGGTGCCCAGGGAGGATATCTTCTGGCACTTAAGCCTGAGGCGTGTACCGTGGGAATGGTCTTGAGAGTTACAGAGGGCAACCTTGCACCTACAAGTTCGGCGGTGAATGCTGACCTTGAAAGTATAGAAAAGCCATCATTTCACGTAACCCAGAGGATATGGGGCATGATCGGTGATGCCATCAACAATGTGGTGGATAATCTTACACTGGCTACACTGGTGGAATGGCAAAAAGAGAAGATTGATGAATACTATATATAATAGCAGCAAGAGTTGGAGGCATAAACATGGATAATAATATTAAGACGGTGATCAAGGAGACTTCAAAGAAGCTCAGCGGACTTTACAAGGAGCAGAAGATCTTCGATGTGGATCTTGGACGTAAGCTGCCGAACCGTGACATTGTGATCACTATTATAGATGATCTGAGAAGGATTACATTTCCGGGATTTTTCGGTGCGGAGAACCTGGGATATGTGGAGAAGAAGAATTTCGCAGGACACGAGCTGTCACTGGTATATGACAAGTTATATCACCAGATAAAGACAGCCCTTAACTACGGCAGAGAGCAGGGAGAGTACGAGAAGGTACGACTTGAGGCAGAGGAGAAGACCCTTAAGTTTATTGAAGAGATCCCTAAGGTTCAGTCACTTCTGCTGTTAGACGTAGAGGCAGGCTTTAACGGAGATCCGGCTGCCAAGAGCAAAGAGGAGATAATACTTTCCTATCCGGGACTCTATGCGATATTTGTATATCGTTACGCTCATGTGCTCTATGATATGAACATTCCGTTCATTCCGAGAATGATGTCCGAGTATGCCCATGGTCAGACAGGAATAGATATAAATCCGGGAGCAACCATAGGTTCTTCATTCTTCATAGATCACGGAACCGGTATTGTAGTTGGAGAGACAACCAATATTGGAAATAACGTGAAGATCTACCAGGGCGTTACCCTTGGTGCACTTTCCACAAGAAAGGGACAGGAGCTTGCAGGTGTCAAGCGTCACCCAACCATTGAGGACAACGTGGTAATATATGCAAATACCACAGTCTTAGGTGGCGAGACAGTAATCGGTGAGAATTCAGTAGTTGCAGGTAATACATTTGTCATTAAATCTATCCCTGCAAATACCAAGGCTGCGTCATCCATGCCGGAGCTTAGGATCAAGCAGTAATGGCTGAAATTCAAAGATATGTTATGGTAATGAGATAAAAAATCAAATAGAGTACTTGCAAAAAACAGTATCATATGATACTGTTTTTTGCGTATTGAGGCTGGACGAATATAAGTCACCTGCTTATGCCCGGACATGCCGGATAAGTTTATGCTTGGCTGGTTAATTCATGATCATAATTACTCCTTCATATATGGTTGAACAATGATGATAAGAGAATATATGTGTAATGAGTTTAATTGCTTGTAATGGTAGAAATGATAAGAACGATGGGGATGATACATTATGACGGAGAGCGTTTCGGGAGATAACAGAAAAATAAAAAATTCGGCTTCCGCAGAGGAAATCCTGCGGTTGAACCCGTTATTTGCAGAGGTAGATCTGTCAGGTATCGACCTGTTCGTGAAGGAGTTTAAGCGTCGGGATGAGATATCTGAACTGCAGGAGAAAACCTATTGCATAGGAGTCATAGGAAGCGGCGAGGCAGATGTGTACGCCCTGTCCCGGCACGAGGAAGCCTGCACGGGAAGTGTAAATGTGTCAACCCAGCATGAGGGGAATATCTTCGGGATATGCAATGTGTATTGTCCTACACCAATGCCCACAAAGCTAATCTGCAAGGTAAAGTGTCGGGTGGCATTCATGTCAAAGGCAGATTTCAGGAAATTGTTAAGCAGGGATGCGAGATTGCTTGAGCGTTATCTGACCCTGTGTAACAAGAAGATCATGTACCTTGCATACAAGATCGAGCTTATGGGAATGTCAGGCTGCAACAGCAAGCTTGCCTTTTATCTGCTCCACAATGCAGTGGATGGGCGGGTGGCGCTTGAAGTGTCCAAAGAGCAATTCGCAAAGTTTTTAAATGTCAGCAGAGCCAGCCTGTTCAGAACCCTCACGGAGTTCCAGGATAAGAAATTGATCGAGGACAGGGGCGGCGAGATCCTGATACTTGACATGGAAGGACTCAGGCAGTGCGTATATTAGCACCGAAAGAGAAGTGCCTGATGACATATAAAAATATAGCACGCCATTACTTTGTGACTGTGTAGTAAAACATAGCACAATATTATTCAGCGGGCTGTGTAGTAAAACATAGCACAATATCACTTGGTGGTTTGTGCCATGAAACAGAAAGGAGACAGAAATGAAAAAGAAAATATTAGGAGTAGCACTTGCAGTGGCAATGTCAGTTATGGCACTTGCAGGCTGCGGAAGCAAAGAAACTGCAACTACAGAGGTAACATCAGAGGTGACCACAGCTACAGAGGACACCCAGAGCGAGGCGGATACCAATGAGGCTGACACTGTAAGTGAGGAAGTAGCCACAGAGGAGAACGACAACGCGGCAAATGATGATGTAACCATCCGTGTTGCTGCATTAAAGGGACCTACAGCCATGGGACTTTCAAAGCTTCTTACGGATTCAGACGCAGGCAATGCCGGCGTGAATATCGAGTACTCAATAAGCACTGCGGCAGATGAGATCACTCCTGAGATCATCCAGGGAAATGTGGATGTGGCAGCGATCCCAGCAAATCTTGCCAGCGTTCTCTACAACAAGACAGAGGGACAGGTAACAGTACTTGCCATCAATACCCTTGGAGTTATCTCCATTGTTGATACCGGCGATTCAGTTCAGTCTGTGGCAGACCTTAAGGGTAAGACAATCTACGCAACCGGACAGGGAGCAACACCGGAATATTCTCTCAGATTTATACTGAAGAATAACGGTATAGATCCTGACAATGATGTTACTATAGAGTGGAAGTCAGAGGCAACAGAGGTGCTCTCAGTTATGACCTCTACAGATGATGAGGTTATAGCAATGCTGCCACAGCCATTTGTCACTGTTGCGGCAACAAAGGTTGACAACTTGAACGTGCCTGTCGACTTGAATGAAGAATGGAAGAATCTTACACCGGACGGCGGTATGGTCACAGGTGTGGTTATTGCCAGAACAGAATTTGTAAATGAACATCCGGAGGCAGTTTCAGCATTTATGAACGCCTACGCAGAGTCAGTTGACTATGTAAATACAAATGTTGATGAGGCAGCAGCACTTATAGAGCAGCTTGATATTGTTAAGGCACCTATTGCCAAGCAGGCAATTCCAAAGTGCAACATTACATTTATCGAGGGCGAAGAAATGAAGTCGATTCTCTCAAGCTACCTTGGCATATTGAACGAGGCAGAGCCTAAGAGCATAGGCGGAGCTATGCCGGGAGACGATTTCTACTATTCAAGATAGGACATTTTTTGACTGACAGTTGTCCCACATGGGGCTTCCCAGATTGCAAATTTACACTATGATTGGTTGATACAGAATGAATAAAGAAAATGTAAAAAAATCAAAATTCAATAAAGAGACATCTATGTGGAAGGTTTGTACAGAGAGGATAGCAGCAATAATTGTTGCTATCCTTCTTTGGCAGTTGCTGGCGATGAAGCTTGACCAGAAGCTGCTGCTGGCAACGCCTGTTGATGTGGCGAAGACCCTGGGGGTTCTGGTGAAGAGTCAGGAGTTCTACAGTGCTATAGCATATTCCATGGGACGTATCCTGTTTGGATTACTCATAGGCGCGGCAGTGGGAACAGCCTGTGCACTTTTAGCAGGCAGATGGCATTTCATGGAGGTGCTTTTCTGGCCGTATTTCTCAGCCATGAAGGCAACACCGGTGGCTTCCGTTGTTATCCTTTGTCTGGTGTGGCTGTCCAGCAGAAGACTGTCGGTATTCATAGTATTTTTGGTGGTCACACCGGTCATATATACAAATATTCTTGCAGGCATAAAAAATCTTGACCTGAAAATGAAGGACATGGCGAGGGTATTCGGGATAAATGGATTACGCCGCCTGTTGTATGTGTATCTTCCGGAGCTTAAGACATATATTATAGCGGCATTTACCCTGGCTACGGGCATGGCATTTAAGGCGGGGATTGCGGCGGAGGTTATCGGTACTCCCGTAGGCTCTGTGGGAAAAATGCTCTATAACGCCAAGGTGTATCTTGAGACGCCGGAGCTATTTGCATGGACATTGGTTATCATAGTCTTAAGCGTGGTGGTGGAGCAGGTGATCATGACGCTGATACGGTGCATGTTTGATGGCCTGCAGATGAAAGCCATAGGAAAGCAGCTGGCCAGAGAGGCAGATAAGTATTGTAGGAATGGTGCTTCTATAGATCTTGACAATGTCTGCTTCTCCTATGAAAACCCAAAAGAAAGAAAGCCTGTCAGGAAAAATGACAAAGAAAGCAGACCGGTTAATAAAAATAATAAGGAATACAGGTCTTGCAATAAAAAAGCAGGCAGCTCTGCAGAGCTTATAAATAAATTGAGTATGCATATTGCTGCCGGGGACAGGGTGTGCATTATGGCACCATCTGGAACAGGTAAGACAACGCTGCTTAATCTGATCACAGGCAGGCTTGTGCCTGACAGTGGCAGCATTTCTTTTGAAGCGAAGAGGTGCAATGATAATGATTGTTTAAAGAAGAAAGCAATATATAAAGAATCAGGTCATGAACATGTGGACATATCCATGGTCTTCCAGGAAGATCGGCTGTGTAACGGGTACTCGGCAGCCTATAATATAGCACTGGGGTTGAAAAGACACAGCAGGTCAGGGCTGGAAGATATACGGAAAAATCTTGAGCAGGTTGGCATGGAAGAAAGTTTGTTCACAGATGTAAAAGAGCTGTCGGGTGGTATGAAACGACGTACGGCTATCGTCAGGGCAGTGATGTCACCAGGGCAGGTGCTGATCCTTGATGAACCATTTGCCAGTCTTGATGATGAATTAAAAAATCAGACGGCAGCCTATATAAATGCAAATCTGAATGGCAGAACACTGATCGCGGTCACACATGACGAGAAGGATGCAGACAGGCTGAATGCACGGATTCAGACACTGCAGACACATTAACAAATAAACACTGATATGTGTGTCCTGGACAGACTATAAAAAAGTCTCCTGAGCAGGCAGCAGTACCTATGGAAAACTGCAGGCTCCGGAGACTTTTTTATTAGTTTTTAAGTGCCGTAATCGGAACGACGTACACACCATCAGGGCGTTTGTATGCGGCATTTGAAAGACCACAGATTACACATAATATTTTAGGGGGCTTTCCCTTGGGATCATTTCTTATTTTCTTGTCTATTTCTAATAAGTTCTTTGCTGCATCATCAATTTGATTTGCACCTAATTTAATCTCAAAAGCACACCATTCACCATTTTTTAGTTCTATGACCGCATCAATTTCTTTGTTGTCATAGTCCTGATAATGATATAGGGATGCACCAAAAGATTCTGCGTATATCTTTAGATCTCTTTCACAAAGAGCCTCGAACAAAAAGCCCAGTGTCTGCAGGTCATTTATTAACATTTCCGGTGACGCATTTAATAATGCACATGCAAGGGATGGATCACAGAAATGTCTTTTTTCGGACTGCTTTACCCGTACAGATGACCTTATATTGGTAGAGAAAGGCTTCTGATTGTCTATTATAAACAGTCTTTTAAATATATCCAGATAGTCTGCTATAGTTCCTTTGTCGATTTCTGAGTCGTCATTTTCCCTGACGTCTTTTGCTAGGGAAAGATTTGTAGCAGTGGTTGTTTCGTTTCTTGCCAGTGAACGAAGTAATAGTTTCATTTTATCTTTATTTCGCTTGACACCATCTATTCTGAACACATCGTCTTCTATTATGGCATCAATATACTGGAGGGGGAGCAGAGTTGCCTGGGCTATAGGAGTGTCTATGTTGCCTGGCCAGCCTCCCCTCATTATATATTGTATTAAAGTCGTCAGATTGACCTCGCCGGTCATAGCTGGAATTAATGTGTTATTACATAATTCTTTCAACGACACGACGCCAGTTGAATCACCTGATTCATATAATGACATTGGATGCATTTTTATTCTGGCAATTCGTCCGGCACCACTGTGAAGTATTCCCTTGTGATTTGGTGTAGATGATCCGGTGAGAATGAATTGTCCTTTTTCTCCTGATTGATCGACTCTGTATCTTACAGCGTCCCACAGTGGTGGTACCTCCTGCCATTCATCAATTAATCTTGGAGTTTCACCATTTAAGACTAGATCGGGAGACATTTGTGCAAGAACCCTGTTCTGAAAATTTCCTGTTGGGTCACCTATATAGATTTCGCTGTTGCTATGGAACGAGGAAGTCCAGGTTTTTCCACACCACTTTGGACCTTCTATACATACGGCACCGAAGCTCTTTAAATATTCTTCTATGGTATTATCAATTACTCTTGGTTTATACTCTTTTTTAATCATATTTTTATTATCACCTCATGTACAAATTATATACCAATCGTAAAGATTTGGCAAATGCAACCGTAAAGATTTGACAAATACAACCGTAAAGATTTGACAAATACAACCGTAAAGATTTGACAAATGCAACCGTAAAGATTTGGCAAATGGAACCATAAGGATTTTGCCCCCCCGCCACCGTTAGTCAATCGGTATGTGAGTTTTTACAAGAAAATGTTTTGGAAGACGATATTGCATCAGGGGATATAAACGGCATTAATGCCACCATGGCTGGCATAAAGAAGAATGCTAAAGAAAGAAACAGTATTTTAAAGGCGAGGTACTAAACTAATTATTGCACCCTTTCCCATATAAAGATATAATAAATAAAATAAGACACGGAGCAGCATCAAAAAATGCTGCTCTGATACTGCCTGGCACAGATAAGGGCAGTATGATGCGTTATACATATTAGAGAGGATATAGGAATGGCAGTATTTGATTTTAACAACACACCGGGCGAGGAGAACAAGGCGATCTGTACATATGAGACATTTGCGTCGGATGAGCCGGAGGCTACCGCAGACAAGCCTATAATGATACTTGACAACAAGGCAGGGGCACTTAAGCACCATCTGTCAGGTATGTTCACAAATCCCATTAAGAGAACTACATTTGAGATAAAAGAAGACAAAGAGGTGGCCTGTGTAGATATCCTGAAGATCGATTCAAGATTTACAGCGCTTCTTAAATGGTTAGGTGAAAATCATATAAATGTCCGTCTGTCAGGAGAAAATCGCGAGGGTGGTTACAGAGTCTATAAGATCCGTGAGATGGCATTTGGAAATGGTAGATCAAAGCTTTCTGCAGAGGATGGCTTCCTTCAGTTTATGATAGAAAGACTTCTCTCCAGTAATGCACCTGTGGAGGGAGAACTGGATGAGGATGATGATTCAGAAGAAGATGGCGATGACATGAAGCTTACAAGCCTCCAGAGCATTGTGGATTTCATGAACTGTGCCGGCAGGACACTGCCTGACAACATCAGACTCTGGGCAAGAAGAAACCTGGCTGTTGCCAAGTCCGGAGAGGTGTCACCGGAGGAGAGACGCCATGCCCAGCGTGCCCTTTCCATAATGATGAATATCAAATGGAGACATAATTATTTTGAGGCAATCGACCCGGATGAAGCCAGAAGGATACTTGACGAAGAATTATACGGCATGGAGAAGGTCAAGCAGAGGATCATAGAAACCATCATCCAGATAAACAGGACCCACACCCTTCCGGCATACGGAATACTGCTGGCGGGACCGGCGGGAACAGGAAAATCCCAGATTGCTTATGCAGTTGCAAGGATTCTTAAACTGCCATGGACAACCCTTGACATGAGCTCCATAAATGATCCGGAGCAGCTTACAGGAAGCTCAAGAATTTACTCCAATGCCAAGCCGGGTATTATAATGGAGGCATTTTCCCAGGCAGGAGAGTCCAACCTGGTATTTATCATAAACGAGCTTGACAAGGCTAACTCAGGCAAGGGAAACGGCAATCCGGCAGACGTGCTACTGACCCTTCTTGACAATCTTGGATTTACAGATAACTACATGGAGTGTATGATTCCGACATTTGGCGTGTATCCTATAGCCACTGCAAATGATAAGTCTAAGATCAGCGCACCTATTCTTTCAAGATTTGCAGTTATCGATATACCGGATTACACCGACGAGGAGAAGAAGGTAATATTTAATAGGTATGTATTAAAGAAGGTTCTCAGGCGGATCGGACTCCGGGAGGATGAGTGTATCATCACAGATGAGGCGGTTCGGCTGGCAGTCAGCAAGTATTCAGGTACCTCAGGTATCAGAAATCTTGAGCAGTCAGCGGAGCATATAGTTGCAAATGCTCTGTATCAGATAGAGGTCAACCATGTGAAGTCGGTAACATTTACAGCAGAGATGGTGGATGAACTGCTGGGATGATGAGAGAAAGGGCCAGACATGAACTTTGAAGTGGGACAGATTATAAAAATGAAGAAGCCCCATCCCTGTGGTAACAATTCATGGGAGATTCTGAGAGTGGGAATGGACTTCCGCCTCAGGTGTACATGGTGCAATCATCAGGTGATGATCCCCCGGACTACAGTGGAGAAAAGCTTTAAGGGCTTTGTAGAGAAGGCATAAATTCCATATCTTTTATAAAAAAACACAAAAATAGCTTGAATTGTTGATTTTACTATGATAAGATGTGGACTTGTGATGTGTTAATCATATTTCCTTGCTCACAAACAGTATTGTGGGCCAGAGACCATAAGGAGGTGCAAGATAAGATGAATAAGTACGAATTAACTTTAGTTGTTAATGCAAAAATTGAAGAGGAAGCTAGAACAGCAGTAGTTGATAAGGTTAAGGCTTACGTTGAGAAGTTTGGCGGTTCAATTACAAATGTTGAAGAGTGCGGACTTAAGAAGCTTGCTTACGAAATTCAGAAGATGGGCGAAGCTTATTATTACTTCATTCAGTTTGATGCTGCTGCAGATGCTCCTGCACAGATCGAGGCAAATGTTCGTATTATGGAAGACGTTCTTAGATATCTTTGTGTTAGACTTGACGCAGAGTAATAGGAGGATTTCCATATGAATAAAGTAATTTTGATGGGTCGTTTAACAAGAGACCCTGAGATCAGATATTCTCAGCAGGGTGATAACCAGATGGCTATCGCAAGATATACACTTGCTGTAGATAGAAGATTCAACAGAAACAATGATCAGAGCGCAGATTTTATCAGTTGCGTAGCATTCGGCCGTTCAGCAGAATTTGCTGAGAAGTACCTTAAGCAGGGTACAAAGATTGTTGCAACAGGTAGGATCCAGACAGGCAGCTATACAAACAAGGATGGTAATAAGGTCTACACAACAGACGTTGTAGTAGAAGATCAGGAATTTGCCGAGAGCAAGAATGCGTCAGGTAATGACGGCGGCTATCAGCCAATGGGCAGACCAGAGCCTGCAAGTGCAGGTCCGGTTAATGACGGATTTATGAGTATTCCTGAAGGAATCGAGGACGATTTACCATTCAAGTAAACATGATACCGGTCCCCGGGGCTGGTATGAATAATACAGGAGGTAAATACAATGGCTTATAACAAGACAGATAGAGCGGACGCTCCATTAAAGAGAAGAAATATCCGTAGAAGAAAGAAAGTTTGCGTTTTCTGTGCAGACAAGTCAGCTACTATAGATTACAAAGATGCTAACAAGTTAAAGAGATATATCTCAGAGAGAGGTAAGATCCTTCCTAGAAGAATTACCGGTACATGCGCTAAGCACCAGAGAGCTTTAACAGTAGCAGTTAAGAGAGCAAGACAGATTGCTGTATTACCATACGTAGTAGATTAATCAGCAGATCATATCTGGGATTATTTATATAGTGTGATACAAGCGTTAAGCTTGAAGAGACCCACATGTTTTATGACATGTGGGTTTTTTAATGCTTCTGTCCAATTCGGTTAATTCATAAGATTTATGGAAGCTGAGTCAATACTTTTGTTGACCCTTAAATATGTGTGTGATATTATTGTTAGTGTGTGCTAGTGTGTCGATTTAAGGTGCAGGAATCCATGATCCTGACATTTCACCATCGACCGTCACATATAAAAGCGTAGAAAAGGAGTATTAGACAATGGGAAAATACACAAAGGAAGATATTTTGCGTATGGTTAAGGAAGATGATGTAGAGTTCATCAGACTTCAGTTCACAGATATCTTCGGAGATCTTAAAAATGTTGCTATAACAGCAAGTCAGATCGAAAAGGCACTTGATAACAAGATAATGTTCGACGGTTCATCTATCGAAGGATTTGCAAGAATTGAAGAGTCAGATATGTATCTGTATCCTGATTACGATACATACGAGACATTCCCATGGAGACCACAGCAGGGCAAGGTTGCAAGACTTATTTGCGACGTTTATACACCGGATAACAAGCCATTTGCAGGCGATCCTAGATATGTACTTAAGAGAGCACTTAAGGAAGCTGCAGATATGGGCTACGAGATGAACGTAGGACCTGAGTGTGAATTTTTCCTTTTCCAGACTGATGAAAATGGTCTGCCAACAACAAATTCATATGAGAGAGCAGGCTACTTCGACCTGGGACCTCTTGACTTCGGTGAGAATGCAAGAAGAGATATGGTTCTTACCCTTGAGCAGATGGGCTTCGAGATCGAGGCTTCACATCATGAGTGTGCACCTGCACAGCATGAGATAGATTTCAAGTATGGCAAGGCGTTACCTACAGCAGATAACATCGAGACCTTTAAGCTGGTAGTTAAGACTATTGCCAAGAGACACGGATTATGTGCAACATTCATGCCAAAGCCAAAGTTTGGTGTATGTGGTTCAGGTATGCATATGAACATGTCACTTTCAAAGGACGGCAAGAATGTATTCGCAGATGAGAGTGATCCATTGGGATTAAGTGAGACAGCATACTACTTCATCGCAGGTATTATGGAGCATATGAAGGAGATGACAGCCATAACAAATCCGCTTGTGAATTCATACAAGAGACTTGTTCCCGGCTATGAAGCACCTATCTACATCGCATGGTCAGCAAAGAACAGAAGTCCGCTTATCAGAATACCTAGCGCAAGAGGCGCAGGAACAAGAGTTGAGCTTCGTTGTCCTGATCCAACGGCCAACCCATATCTTGCAATGGCAGTATGCTTAAGAGCCGGACTTGACGGAATAAAGAGGAAGCTTCAGGTTCCACCAAGTGTAGATACAAATATCTTTGAGCTTACCCATGAGGAGAAGAAGGCGAGACATATCCACAGCCTTCCTGCCAACTTAAGAGAGGCGGTTCTTGCAATGCAGGAGAGTGACTTCATGAGAGAAGCTCTTGGAGATCATGTATTTGACAGATATACAACAGCTAAGATGAATGAATGGGATGAGTACACCAAGCAGGTTACTGCCTGGGAGATTGATAACTATCTGTATAAAGTCTGATCAACAGTATCACCCCGTATAATTGCAGTTTAATTAAACAGTGAGGTTGATAAGGTGGTTAATGTAATAGTTCTATTCGGGAAAATCGAAGAAGCAAAAAGTATTAAAAACCTTCTCATACGCAATGGTATTAATGTAACTAAGGTATGTACAACAGGTGCACAGGCAGCTCAGGCTGCCGACGCCTGTGATGACGGTCTTATAGTATGCGGGTTCAGATATCCGGACATGTTGTTCTCGGATCTGAACGCCTGTATACCCGCCTGGTTTGACATGATCGTGCTTGCCTCCAAGGAGAATTACGAGCAGTGCCGCAATAATGAAGTGGTGTGTCTCACCATGCCTTTAAAGACCCAGGACTTTGTAAGCACAGTTAATCTCACCATCGATAACATATTGTGGGAGAGAAAGAAACGTAAGGCAAGACCAAAGGAACGTACCGAAGAAGAAAAAAAGATCATAAAGGCTGCAAAGCTTAGATTGATGAGTGAACACAATTTCGATGAGCAGGGTGCGCACCGTTACATACAGAAGAAAAGTATGGACAGTGGTATAAACATCGTTGAGATGTCGTATATGATTTTGAATGACAGTAACATTTGAGTAGTTTTTCGTTGCTGACTAAATAGGCTGATGTCACACATTGGCATGTGTGAGGTCGGACCATTACTAGGAGGAAAAATAAAAAATGTTTAAGGCAAATGACAATTATTTAAAATTACCTGGCAGCTATCTCTTTTCTACTGTTGCCAGAAAGCAGAGAGAGTATGTAGCAGCACATCCGGATTGTAATATAATCAGACTTAGCATTGGTGATGTAACACAGCCGCTGGCACCGGCTATCATTGAAGCCCTTCACAAGGCAGTTGATGAGATGGCGGTAGCAGAGACATTCAGGGGATATGCTCCGGACCTTGGATATGATTTCTTAAGGAGCGCAATAGTGGAGAATGACTACAAGGCAAGAGGCGTAGATATTGCCACAGATGAAGTATTTGTAAGTGACGGAGCCAAGAGTGACTCAGCCAATATCCAGGAGATATTCGCAGCGGACAGCAAGATCGCAGTGTGCGATCCTGTATATCCGGTATATGTTGACTCTAACGTAATGGCAGGTAGAACAGGTACATACGACAGCACCACAGGCCTGTGGAGTGATGTAATCTACATGCCATGCAGCGCAGCGAATAAATTCGCACCTGAGCTTCCAAAGGAGACACCGGATATCATTTATCTCTGTTTCCCTAATAATCCTACAGGTGCAACCGTGAAGAAGGAAAAACTTCAGGAATTTGTTGATTATGCAAATAAGGTTGGGGCAGTCATCGTTTATGATGCAGCATATGAAGCCTACATAAGTGAGGATGATGTTCCACATAGTATATATGAGTGTGACGGTGCCAAGACCTGCGCCATAGAGCTTAAGAGCTTCTCAAAGAATGCGGGCTTTACAGGTACACGTCTCGGATACGTTATAGTTCCTAAGGAGCTTAAGGACGCAGAGGGCACAAGCCTCAATGCACTTTGGGCAAGAAGACACGGAACTAAGTTCAATGGAGCTCCTTATATCGTTCAGAGAGCAGGAGAAGCAGTATATTCAGAAGCAGGAAAGGCTCAGACCAGAGAACAGATAGCATATTATATGAATAACGCCAAGGTTATTTCAGAGGGCCTTAAGGCAGCAGGCTATACAGTATCAGGCGGTGTGAATGCTCCGTATATCTGGCTTAAGACTCCGGAGGGCATGACAAGCTGGGAGTTCTTCGACTATCTTCTTGATAAGGCAAATGTTGTAGGCACACCGGGTTCAGGCTTTGGACCAAGCGGAGAGGGCTACTTCAGACTTACAGCATTCGGAACCTATGAGAGCACAGTCGAGGCAATCGAGAGAATAAAGAAGCTTTAATACAGGCAGTGTCAGTTGACACGTGGAGAAGAAGAGGGCGGCCCTTTGCCATAGCAAGCATTCAAGGTGCGAAGATATATTTCAAATGGGCTGATGTTAGAATTGTGGAGGTATTTTTATGGGGGATAATGGTCTTTTAGTTCAGTATTTTAATGCAAACACACCTGCAGACCAGACATTATGGACACAGGCAGTTAAGGATGCCCCTGTCCTTAAGAAGATGGGAGCTACCGCTGTGTGGTTCCCGCCTGCCACCAAGGCAGCAAGAGGCAAGGATGACGTGGGTTATGCAACATATGACCTGTATGATCTGGGTGAATTCAATCAGAAGGGGTCAGTTGCAACAAAGTACGGAACAAAGGAAGAATATCTTGCAGCCATTAAGGCAATGAAGGCAGCAGGAATAGATGTTTATGCGGATGTGGCAGTCCGCCAGAAGCTTGGAGCAGATAAGATAGAAGCAGTATCTGCAAATGATTTCAATGGCAGACCGGGACCACAGATGATAGGCAACAAGAGAACAGTGGGAGCACTTTCGAAGTTCACATTTCCGGGAAGAAAGAGCAAATACTCTAAGTTCAAATGGAACTGGCAGCATTTCGAGAAGATTGACTGGAAGCAGGATGAGTTCAGACAGCGTGTGATCGAGCTTGCCGGAATGGATCCTGAGAAGGCGGCTAAGGAATTCTCAAAGTATGACTACATAATAGGCTCGGAGCTTGACCTGTATAACCAGGAAGTATATGACGAGCTCATGAACTGGGCTGCATGGTATGAGACCATGACAGGAGTGGACGGTTTCCGTTTCCAGGAGGCAGAATATGTGCCTGGCTGGTTTATAAAGGACTTCTCACTGGCAGCAGCTCACGCAGAAAAGAGCAAGGTAGATATAGAGGCAGAACAGGGTGTTAAAGCGGCTGATGGAAGTGACGGCGCTGTGGATGGAAGCTCCACAGATAATGGCAGTGCTGATGAGCCTAAGAATATATTCGTTGTGGGAGATTTCTGGCATTGGAACAAGGATTATCTTAACGGCTACATTGACTCTACAGAAGGCAAGGCGGCAATGTTTGATGTTCCGTTACATTTTAATTTCCATGATTGCTCTTATGATGAGGGAGACTACGATCTCAGCAGACTTCTTGACGGATCACTTATGATGAGCAATCCTACCAAGGCAGTTACATTTGTAGATAATCACGAGTCACAGCCGGGAGGAATACTGGAGTCGGATGTAAGAGAGTGGTTCAAACCGCTTGCTTATGCAATAATCCTTCTTCGTGAGCAGGGCTATCCATGTCTCTTTATGGGAGATTATCAGGGAATTGCTGCGGTGAAGGTGAAGTCCAAGAAGACTATCCTTAACAAGCTCCTGAAGCTTCGTAAGAAGTATGCATATGGCGTGCAGCACGACTACTTTGATCATCCGGATGTGGTTGGATTCACAAGAGAGGGCGACGCAGAACATCCAGATTCAGGACTTGCAGTCATTATGAGTGACGGCGTAGGCGGAACCAAAAGAATGTATGTAGGCAGACAGTATGCAGGCTGCCATTTCGCAGATGTAATGGGAAATGCCAAGTACGACATCAAGATCGACGACGAAGGCTGCGGCGAGTTCTATGTAAACCGTCAGGGTGTAGCTGTCTGGATCAAGAAAGGCTGCAAGCTGTAGAGAGCATACGAGTCTGTAGCGGCAAGCTATGGAATGGCAACTCTGTAACATTAGGCTGAAAATGTGATAAACGAAATAAATAAAAGTAACAGACAAAAATAAAAAAGAGTCCGGCGACGTATCTGAAATTAGAGATACGTTGTCCGGACTTTTTATATTTACTCTTTTTGAGATTTTGATATCGATAATATGTTAGCTGCCCATCACTCTTTTTAGACACTTCCGTATTGCAAAAAATCAATTGATGGGGTATTATAAAAAAGTGCTTTAACACTATGCAAGAGTAAAGCATAACAGAAGTATAACAGTAAAAAACGAAAGCTTAATAAAATATAATGGGAGTGGTAAGAAATGGGAAAGACAGTGCATACAGAAGCAGTAAAAGACTTATTTGAAGCAATATTAACACTTGAAAACGAGGATGAATGTTTTTCATTTTTTGAGGATGTATGTACAATAAATGAATTGCTTTCAATCGCCCAGAGATTTGCTGTTGCCAAGATGTTAAAAGAAAATAATACATATCTTGAGGTGGCAGAAAAAACCGGTGCTTCTACAGCTACCATAAGCAGAGTAAACAGATCCTTAAATTATGGAAAAGACGGTTATGAGCTGGTGTTCGGAAGAATGAAGAGCTTCAAAAAGCCGGAAGAATAAAGAATATAACATAAGAAGAGATAAGAAAAGAAGTTCTGATAAAAGAAATAATAATAACTGATTTAAGCAGGGCATGACAGCCGGGTATGTTCCGGCGTGCCCTGACATCAAAACCCACAAAAGCGAAGGGAAGATCATATTTGATAAAAAGCAAATTAAAATCCTTGAGTTTGTACACGAAAACAATTCTGATGATCATAACCATCACTTTGATCATAAATCTAGTGGCGTTCAGCCGAAGTTTCTGCGATTTTTATACAAAACATATTTATCACCATATAGCGAATGCAATAAGCCGGGTTACAGGTATACTTCCGTTTAATTTGGGAGAGATAATGATGTATCTGGTGATGATCATGGCTGTGATCATGATCGTAGCATTACTGGCTCTTCTAATTGTTTTGTTAATGAGAAGGCTTGCGGCAGTATATAACAAGAAAGGTATAGGGCTTTTTTATAAGAAGTTCAGGCACTGTGTAGCAGTGTATATGAAGGTGATCTTGGCAACGCTCGTAGTAACTGCCTTGATATACACCCTTAATTGGTTCGTCCCTTTTCGCGGAAGCGGTGCACAGGTAGTGGCTGATATGAACGTGGAAGCAACTACAGAAAATGATGCCGGAGCAAATGATAATATATCCCCGGAAGCAACTGCGGGAGAGAACGCCAAAGCTAATGAAAATGTGAGTGGTGACAATGGTGTAGATACATCAGACGAAAGAGAGTACACCACTGAGGATCTATTCTCCCTCAGAGCTATATTGATAAATAACATAAATTCTCTGGCGGAGCAGGTGGACAGGGATGAAAATGGTTATATAAAGCAGGATGAGGATATATATGAGGAAGTGGTGAAAGCCATGGAGGGGCTTTCGGACATTTATCCGATACTTGATGGATATTATCCGAAGGTTAAGCTTGCTTACTGCTCTGACATCCTGGACTTTATGGGGATAGGCGGTTACACATACCCATACACCATGGAGGTCACCATCAACAAATATACAACCTACATGGATTATGGACCGCTGGTTGCCCACGAAATGGCACACCACAAGGGCTTTTATACCGAGAGGGACGCGAACTTCATAGGCTTTCTTGCAGGCACGAACAGTGACTCCGGGCTGCTGGCATATAGCTCCTACAGGTACATACTTAGCTATGTGACTGATGAATGTTACACTGCTGCAAATGAAATGTACAACAAGGATCCGGAAGGAACATTGGAATTCCTTAATAAGCAGCCTGAGCTCAGTGACCGGGTGAAACTTGATGATCAACATAATATAGAGGAATATCAGAAGAACTACGAGGCAAATGTAAATAAAGCCTTAGAAGAAAATGTATCCCAGGCTGCTGAAAGCGTAGCGGATGTTGGATGGGATACTCAGGCTGATCTCCTTGAAGAGAAAAATTATGACGGGGTAGTTCTTATGCTCTTAAAATATTATTTTCCATAAAACGTTTAAAAGTAAAAGATTATGCTGTTATATGGACAGAAGATTTTAAATTTGGCTACAGCTTGGAAGTTGATAAAGAGTCGAGGATAAGATGTTTCGCAAAAATAAAAAGCAGAAATGTTATCACACATATGATTTCATTTCTGCTTTTTTCAAGCTTATTTAATTTGGCTTCGATTTCCTGTTTGATTTGGCTTCACCTTTTGAGCTGCCTTCTGATCGGCACCGGATTTTGCGTTAGTTCCGGTCTTCGCGGTAGCCCCGGCTTTGCCCTTGGCGTTTGGCTGGCTCTTGGCTTTCTGGGCTGCTTTAGCTCTTGCTTCGTTTGAAGCTTTAGCTTTAATTGCAGCATCCTTTGCTTTCATGGCAGCCTCTTTTTCCTTGGCTTTAACTTCTTTCTCCTTTGCCTTTGCTTCCTTTTCCTGGATGGTACGCATATTATCGATCAAATGCTCGATATACTTTTTCTTAACGTATACATCCGCCGACAGGAGAGCAATAAGGCTCATGTCGTGGAGATAACCCTCATTCTGTGGATCATACATTTCAGAAGCTCTGTTGAAGGTGTTCATGATACTCTTCTGGATGTCCTTGTAGTGATCCTTCTGGTGATTGAAGATCTTGGCATATATCTGATCTATGCTCTTTGACGGATCATTACTTCCGAAATAATCCTCGATCATAGGCTTTAACAACGTCTGTATATCATTTATGCTGAGCAGGTTCTTCAGATAATAAATATAAATGAGAAGAATAAGGTGCTCCTTGGTATATCTTTTCTTGTTAGGAGGCGGAAGAAGGTCATTCTTCGTATAGTTGTTGATCATGGTCTTGGTCATGGTCTTTTCTTCTTCGTTTCTCTTGTTGTTATTTAGTTTTTCCTCTAAGAAGGTAGTGACCTGATCCATGTATAATTCAATGGATGGCACATCTGCCGGATCGATGAAGTTCAGGGAACTTGTCATTTCGATCAGATCTCGAATACTGCTTATATTATTTTCCATTTATATCTTCCGTTTCCTTAAAAATGATCTCCAAATCATGAAAATCACACAACACTACATCCTTATAATTATATAGGATTTATTTCTCTGCCACAAGAGATTTTTGGATATATCCCCAGATTTCATAAACAATTTATATTTGTTGTCCTGAAAATGAAAATTATTTAGTTTCTTCATTTTCCTCGGCCTTTGGCAGTATCTCCACAAGAACCCTGAGTACACGGTTCTTCACCATCTGGGTAACCTTGCAGAAGATAACGCCGTCTGTGACGGTGTCTCCCTGCTTCGGCAGATGATCCAGAAGTTCGATTATATATCCGCCCAGGGAGTCATAGTCCTCAGACCGGATATCAAGTCCCAGAGCGTCGTTAAGGTCATCAAGATTTATAGAACCATTTACACTGTAATGGGTATCGTCAAGCTTTACTATATTATTGTGCTCGGCAGAATCGTACTCGTCCTTTATGTCGCCGATGATCTCCTCCACAAGATCCTCGGTGGTGACAAGGCCGGCACACAGTCCATACTCATTTAAGGCGATGGCTGCCGAATTGGAAGTAGACTTCATGGTGCTAAGGAGGTCGTTTGTCTTCTGGAATTCAAACACATACAGAGGCTCTCTCATGATACTTCTGATCTTAAAATCATCATCCTTGTGGGTGGCTCTGTAGAAGAACAGATCCTTTATGTGAAGGAGACCGATTATGTGATCCTTTGACCCCTCGTACACAGGTATTCGGGTGTAAGGCACTTTCATGTAGATATTCAGCACACTGTCGTAATCTGCATCCACATCCACAACAGTCATGTCAACACGGGGAATCATAACATCCCTGACTCTGGAGTCGCCGAAATCAACCACATTTGTGATCATTTCCTTCTCCTCATCCTCGATTACACCTTCCTCCTCACTGACATTTACTACGGTACGAAGCTCATCCTCGGTGATCTTGGCACCGGTATTGTTCTTGTCAATTCGCAGGATAAAGAATATTGCGTCCGCAAGCTTATTTACGATCCATATTACAGGCGTAAGCACGAACATCAGGAACTTGATGATGTCAACATACAAAAGAGATATCTTGACGCTGTATAACTGGGCTACGGTCTTCGGTGTGATCTCGCCAAATATAAGAATAAGCAGAGTCAGTATACCTGTTGAAATACCTACGGCGGCACTTCCGAATACTCTTGTTGTAAGGGTTGTTGCAAGGGATGATGCTGAAATGTTTACGATGTTGTTTCCTATCAAGATGGTGCTGATCAGCTTCGCACTGTTTTCAGTAACTTTAAGGACTCTTGCGGCACGTTTGTTGCCGGAGTCTGCCATAGAACGCAGGGCGTATTTGTTTACTGTAGTAAGTGCTGTTTCTGCCGATGAAAAGAAAGCTGACAGAAGGATAAGAATGACGAGTATAATCAGTTGCATTATACCATTGGGGTCCATGTATTGATTTCTCCTTTAAAATAAAAATAGTAAATTGATCCTTATCACATGATATTTTTCTCAATATGATAATATAATTGGAATTTTACTTAAAGCTGTAGTTGTTGTCAATAGCTGTAAGGCATTGTGCCCCATGAAAATCGCCAAAGTAAAAAGATTTTAGTTCGCACACTTTAAATAAAAAATTGCCTGTGTACTTCAAAATAAAAAAAGATTTGTGTTTGACATTTTTGAAAATGAAAGATAAGAACGTAAAATTGGAATCCTTGGGTAGAGGCAGCCATAACAAAAAGGAGCACCTTCTCCGGTGCCAGATGTGCCGGTACCGAAAAAAGGTGCTCCCGGTTAGAAACCTTACGGCTTAGTCATAAGGATTATGCCAGGTCTCCCATGCTCCATACAGGTGTTAAAGATTTTTTGCAATCCTGTCGTAGAGATCAAGTGTACAGTGCTCGTTGCAGAAATGTGAGCAGTTAAGGCAGCTTACCTCATTTGCTGAGTTGCTGTAGCAGTCAGGACAATCTTTAACATCGTAAGAACTGCACCTTTCGGCAACTTCCCTGTAAGTTTCATTTGAACTTCTCATTTTGATTTCCTCCCGGTTTGGACATCAGTCCTGTTCCATATTTGTAGTTACAGTCATTAGTGTGGACATTTTTTAAAATTGTATTCACATCCCATTAATTCATTGACATGAACTCGGTGGATTGTTATACTTTTAGTTTAGAAAATGGGAAAGGTATATATTTATATGATAAGTGCAAATAACGTAACATTAAGATTTGGAAAAAAAGCATTATTTGAAGATGTAAATATAAAGTTCACCGAAGGTAACTGTTATGGTCTTATCGGTGCAAATGGCGCAGGAAAGTCTACATTCTTAAAGATCCTTTCGGGTGAGATAGAGCCGTCAAAGGGCGATGTGACCATGAACGAGGGTGAGAGACTTTCGGTGCTCCAGCAGGATCACTTCAAATATGATGAATACTCAGTATTGGATACAGTCATCATGGGAAATAAGAGACTGTATGACATTATGAAGGAAAAGGATGCCATCTACATGAAGGAAGACTTCACAGATGAGGATGGTATCAGGGCGGCAGAGCTTGAGTCGGAATTCGCAGAGTTAAATGGTTGGGAAGCTGAGTCGGACGCAGAGACACTTCTTAATGGTCTCGGAGTTGACACAGAATACCACTATATGCTTATGAAGGATCTGGACGGCGGCCTTAAGGTCAAGACACTTCTTGCCCAGGCACTCTTCGGCAATCCGGACGTACTTCTTCTTGATGAGCCTACAAACCACTTGGATATGGACGCCATCGCATGGCTTGAGGAGTTCCTCATCAACTTCCAGAACACTGTAATAGTAGTATCCCATGACAGATACTTCTTAAATAAAGTATGTACACACATTGCTGATATAGATTATTCAAAGATCCAGCTCTATGCAGGTAACTACGATTTCTGGTATGAATCAAGCCAGCTGATGATCAAGCAGATGAAGGAAGCCAACAAGAAGAAGGAAGAGAAGATCAAAGAGCTCCAGGAGTTCATTCAGAGATTCTCGGCAAATGCTTCAAAGTCCAAGCAGGCTACTTCAAGAAAGAGAGCACTTGAGAAGATCGAGCTTGACGAGATCAAGCCATCAAGCAGAAAGTACCCATACATTGATTTCAGACCTAAGAGAGAGATTGGAAATGAAGTTCTTACCGTATCCCATATTTCAAAGACGGTGGACGGAGAGAAGCTTCTTGACGATATATCATTTACAGTGGGACATGATGACAAGATTGCCTTTGTAGGACCTAACACAAAGGCAACAACAATGTTATTTAAGATCCTTGCGGGAGAGGAAGAACCTGACAGCGGAAGCTACAAGTGGGGCGTTACCACATCCCAGGGTTATTTTCCTAAGGACAACACAAAGGAATTTGACAATGATCTTATCATCGTTGACTGGCTCACACAGTATTCAGAGGAGAAGGATGCCACATATGTACGAGGCTTCCTTGGAAGAATGTTATTCGCCGGTGAAGACGGAGTCAAGAAGGTTAAGGTTCTCTCAGGAGGAGAGAAGGTAAGATGTCTTCTTTCAAAGCTCATGATCATGGGAAGCAATTGTCTCATCCTTGATGAGCCTACGAACCACCTGGACATGGAGTCCATCACAGCCCTTAATAACGGACTTATCAAGTTCCCGGGCGTTGTGCTGTTCTCATCCCAGGATCACCAGTTTGTACAGACCACAGCAAACAGAATCATAGAGCTTACAAATACAGGACTTATCGATAAGCAGACAACCTACGATGAGTACCTTGCAAATGATGAACTGGCAAGAAAACGTCAGGTCATGAATATGGATGTTGAAGATTAATACATTAGGAGGCGTAAAGCAAATGATAGACGGAAAGAAAGTACTGCTTTCAGGAATGCAGTCAACAGGAATTATAACACTTGGAAATTACCTTGGAGCCCTTAAGAACTGGGTGGACTTAAATGATGATGAGTCGGTTCAGTGTTTTTATGCAGTTATGGATCTTCACTCTATCACTGTAAGACAGGATCCGGCAACACTAAGAAAGAACGGAAGGACGCTCTACGCCCTTTATATAGCAGCAGGACTTGACCCTGAGAAGAACTGCCTGTTCTTCCAGTCCCATGTACCTGCCCACGCACAGCTTGCATGGATACTTAACTGCTATACCTACATGGGAGAGATGAGCAGAATGACCCAGTTCAAGGACAAGTCAGCAAAGCATGCGGATAACATAAACACAGGATTATTTACATATCCTGTACTTATGGCAGCAGATATCCTTCTCTATCAGGCAGATATGGTTCCTGTAGGTAAGGATCAGCTCCAGCACCTGGAGATTGCAAGAGATATTGCCGGAAGATTTAACGGTATCTATGGTGACGTATTTACAATACCGGAAGCTTACATGGGCAAGAGCGGAGCCAAGATAATGAGTCTTCAGGATCCTACAAAGAAGATGTCCAAGTCAGATGAGAATCCAAACGGAAGCATTCTTCTTCTTGATGATACAGATACGATCATGAGAAAGTTCAAGAGAGCCATTACAGATTCAGACGGATTTATAGCATATTCAGAAGATAAGCCGGGCATCAAGAATCTTATTGATATCTATGATGCAGTAACAGGAAATACTCCTGAGCAGACAGTTGCCGAGTTTGACGGCAAGGGCTACGGAGACTTCAAGATGGCAGTGGGAGAGGCTGTTGCTTCGACCCTTAAACCTGTACAGGACGAGTATGCAAGACTTATTGCAGATAAGACGTACCTTGACAGCATGATGAAAGAAAATGCAGCAAAGGCATCCTACTATGCCAATAAGACACTTCGCAAGGTATACAAGAAGGTTGGATTTATCGAGCTCCCAAGATAGGGAAGACAGGCTGCAGGAAAAAATATATAGACTGACAGTGAAAACAGGCAAAAACAGCGGGCAGAGAAGGTTAAATTTTCTCTGCCCGCCGCTTTTTTCTTTTGCTTTTACTGTTCTTCAAATGAAAGTCCGAGATCAAAGATGAAGTTTAACATCTTTCGCACATTTTCAATATTGCTGGTATCAGAACCCGGGAAGCATATATATGCCTGGTCAAAGTCAAGATTTAGTGACTTGGCGAAAGCAGTACCGCTTATATCAATGGCAAATACTTCGTCGTTGTCTTCATAATCCTTGGCTGACGTGAGAAGATCGCTGCAGCCTTTGCTGATGGCATTTGACAGGTCTGCGGTGAATATATCGTCAACAGGATATATCAGTGATGTCTTGGCACAATACTCAAGACCCTTTTTGTCAGTAATGATTATGTCATAGTAGTTAGTTCTGCAGTTGGTAGGAAATGAGGTGTAGGCGGCAGAATTGGAGTACTGCTGTGAATCCTCCTCGTAGGTATCAAGGTCATAATTTATACCAGCTGTGGATATTATCTGATATTTCTTCGTAGACATACCATAATATTCCATATAGTCCTTTTCAATCACGTCGGTGTTTATGTCGTAATAGTTCGGCGAATTAATGATGGCGTAGGATATGGCGACCGGCTTCTTGTTGTTTATTATGGTTCCCGCAGTGGATATCACAATGGCGATAACCAGTATAGGGATGATGATCTTCCATTTGTTGTACCGGAAGAAGAATTTAACCTTGGACTTAGTATCCATATCAGCCATTTCGGCATAGAATCGTTTGCGCAGCTCTTTTCTGCGCTGGCGTCCTGACAGCCCATGGAGCTCGAGATTATCCTCTGTCACTCTGCCTGCATCTGCCTCAACCTGGTTGGGATCCTTGAAGCCCTCTGCAACACGTCTTGTGGAGCCCTTTCGGACCGGCTCATACTCATTTATATCTTTGACCTTTTTTTTACTGTCGGTATTATCGCTCTCTTTATTGGTGCTTTTGTTATTATCCACGGATATATCTTTGTTGGTGCTTTGGCTATGGTCCTTGCCTGTATTCTTGAGATTGTCCTTCTCTTTATCTTCTGTGCTCATCTGAAGCCTCCTTTACTCATAGTACATTTGCTTTGTTTCCTATATTAACATATGAAAAATAATATAAAAAGAAATAAAGTATGAAAAAAGTCTGAAATGTCACAAAAGCATTTACTAAAAAAAATATCTATATTATTATAGAAAACATAAGAAATACAGAAGGGATAAAAATAATGAGCAAAAAAGTAAAAAACTTTCTCCACAAGTTCTTCAAGATATTCATCATATTTATGCTGGCTATCCTGGTTATAAATGTGATCGTATTTGTGGGACTTTACATCAATCACAGAAGCAAATGCAAGAAGGAGGCAGTCTACATGCACGCTCCCGGTGAGATGGTGAACATAGACGGCAAGAATATACATGTCCTTGAAGGGGGCGACACAGAGGCAGATACAACATTGGTATTCATACATGACGGACTGGTGTGTGATGACTCCATAGCACTCCAGCCATTATTTGATGAGCTTAGCGGGTATCACCTTGTTTATGTGGATAAGAGTGGATATGGATTTTCTCCGAGTGCCGATTCAGATAAGCATATAGATGCCATGGTTGATGACTACAGAAAGGTGCTTCAGGAAAAGGGCATAGAGGGACCTTATGTACTTGTTGCATCGGGCACCGGCGGACTTGATGCTGTGTACTGGGCAGATACATATAAAGATGAGGTACAGGCGATAATCGGTATGGATATGAACTATGCAGAGCAGTTTGACAGTATCACCACAGATGAGTATACGGGATTTTTTGATTATCTCATGATACAGTTCACCAAGATCGGTGGAATGAGACTTGCCAAGAGTTCATTCCCGGACAATATAGGCGATGTATATTCCGATATACAGATGAAGACCAGGGATGCCATTATAGCAGAGCGTGGCTATACAAGAGATATGTACTTCGAGAATTATTACACCGTTGATAATGCGGCAGCGGTTAAGGAACTGGGGATGCCTGAGGATATCCCTATGTATATGCTCATGGCCAATCCATTGCTTGAGCCGTATATAAATGATGACGAGACAGCCAAAACCACCTATGAAGAGGTCAAGGCGGAGGACGGGGACGAAGAGTTCGATTATGTAGCTGCATATTGCAGTGGCGCTAAGGAGTTCTACTCACAGTACAGCAATATAACCTGCGAAGAGATGTCCGGACCAGCAAGACTCTATACCTATGATCCGAAAGGAGTGTCAGAGAAGATATCCGGCTTTATAGAGGAAAATATAAAATAAGAAAATGCAGAAATATTAAATAAACATAAAAAACAGAAATATAATTCGTAAATGTAAAATAAGAATAAAAAGTGAAATTGAATTGTAAGAATGTCTGAGAGTATCCCGTTTTGTGAAACCTGTATCATAAAGCGGGATATTATTAATTGTGTGTCAATATAGTGAAACTGGAAAAATAGTATAAATAAAAATATGGTCTATTGGTGATATTTTTCTTCCCATTAACGCAAAAATGTACAAAAAAGATAAAAAGATATAAATAAACACTTGCCAAATTAGATAATATGTCCTATAATCATCTTGTGTTGACAAGGAGTATTTGTCAATAATATCATAAGTGGGTCATAGCAGATTGAACATTTCGATGTACAACTGAGAAAATAATCTATGACTATAGGCAGTCCGGTGATGACCGGATGCACACATATTTTAAAGGAGGGTTTTTTTGTGAGAAAAATCAAAAAGGCATTGGCTCTTTCATTAGCACTTGCTATGGGATTATCACTTACAGCATGTGGAAGCAAGGAAGAGGCAACAACAGCAGCAACAACAGAGGCAACAACAGAGGCAGCTTCAGAGGCAACAACAGAGGCAGCTTCAGAGGACACATCAGAAGCAGGTGGCTCAGAGGCTACAGGCTTTGATGTATCAGGTATCAATGACAAGGCTATCTACGTTTACTCATGGAATGATGAGTTAGGTAACAGAATTGATACATACTTCAGAACAAAGTACCCAGAGTACTCAGACCTTGTTAAGTATGTAAACCTTAACGTATCAGGTACAGAGTCAGAGTACCCAGCTAAGATCCAGAACGCAGTTGATGACGGAACAGAGTATCCTTCAGTATTCGCTTCAGATGAGTCAGTAATGCTCAGCTACGCTGACAAGGATTTCACAGCTCCTGTATCAGAGGCTGGTATTACAGCTGATATGTACGCTAACGCTTACCAGTACACAGTAGATTTCGCTACAGTTGATGGTAACCTTATGGCTTGTACATGGCAGGCAACACCTGGTGTTCTTCTTTACAACAAGGCTATGGCTGAGGAAGTTCTCGGAACATCAGATCCTGAGAAGGTTCAGGAAATGGTTTCAGACTGGGATGGTTTCTTCGCAGTAGCTGAAAAGATTAAGGCAGCAGGCAAGTACATGGTTTCAGGACCAGACGAGCTTAAGTACCCACTTCTTGCTAACAAGGATTCAGCATGGGTAGTTGATGGCAAGCTTGTAGTTTCAGATTCAGCTAAGACAATGCTCGAGCTTTCAAAGAAGATCTATGATGGCGGATACAGCCAGAATTCATCACAGTGGTCAACAGAGTGGACAGCTAACATGTCAAACGGCACAACATTCTGTTTCTTCGGTACAACTTGGTTCATGGGTGATACAGTATTCGTAACAGAAGACGTTAAGTATCAGGCATGCCCTGGCCCATGTGGTTACTACTGGGGTGGTTCATACCTCTTCTATGGTAAGGATTGTCCAAACCCATCACTTGCAGGTCTCTTAATCTACACATTAACATGTGATACAGATGTTATGTATGACATGGCAGCTAATGGTGATGAGGGATGCCCTAACAACCAGGCAGCAGTTGAAAAGGCTATCGCTGATGGCGTAGGTGCTAATGACAAGCTTGATGGTCAGAACCTTCTTACAACATTCAATGAGGGTGCTAAGACTATCGACATGAGCAAGTCAACAAAGTATGATTCACAGATCAACACCAGCTTATCAACAGTTTCTACATCATACAACACAGGTGAGTATGGTAGCGTTGATGAAGCAATCGCAGCTCTCAAGGCTGACGTTGCAGCTACACTTACAGATGTTACTGTTGAGTAATCAATATAATATCATAAAGTACAGCTTCACAAGCTGAAATTAAGGTTATGCACCGGCCTAGGCCGGTGCATAATTTTAAAAAGTCTGAGATATATCGCTGTTAGGCATTTTACAAAAAGTATTGAATCGGGGTAGGATTTGGTGGTTTTTGTAAAATGTCTGACGGAGGATACGTGAAAAACATATTTTAAGAAAATTGGGGAAGTGAAAACATGAAAAAGAAGACAGTTGAATATGGAAAGTATGGCTATATGTTCATCGCTCCATTCTTTTTGGTATTCTTGATTTTCCAGTTGTATCCACTGATTTACACATTTTACTTAAGCTTTGTTGAGTACAAGATGACCGGTTCAAAGCTTGTAAACGATGGTTTCTGTGGATTCGACAACTATCTTAAGGTGTTGAAGACCAGAGATTTCTTGGCTGGTAAGGACGTTTGGTTCAATACAATTCCTATGAACACAATTAAGAATACATTGATTATCTGGATAATTAACTTTATTCCACAGATTTTATTAGCATTACTTTTATCAGCATGGTTTACAGATACAGTTGTAAAGCTTAAGGGTCAGGGCGCATTCAAGGTTATGATGTTCCTTCCTAATATCATTACAGCTTCATCTATCGCCGTACTGTTCAACAGTTTGTTCGGTAATCAGGGACCTGTAACACTGCTGGTACGAAAGCTGCCGGGGCTGGGTGATTACAGTTTCCTTAACAGCAAGGCCGGAACAATCGGTCTTATAGGCTTCATGCAGTTCTGGATGTGGTATGGAAATACTATGATAGTTCTTATCGCAGGTATTCTTGGTATCAGCCCATCACTTTATGAGGCAGCTATGGTTGACGGAGCTAACAGCAGACAGGAGTTCTTCAAGATCACACTGCCATTGCTTAAGCCAATTCTTCAGTTCTCATTGGTTACATCAGCAATCGGTGGTCTTCAGATGTACGATATTCCAGCGCTGTTCAACGTAAACAATGGTGTTGGTCAGCCGGGACGTGTATCCCATACAGTAACTATGATGATTCGAGAGGTAGCATTCTCACAGAACCCTGACTATGGTTATGCAGGTGCTATTTCAGTAATTCTGTTTATCTGTACTATGATAATTAGTATGATATTCTTTATCGCTACTAAGGACAGACCTGATAAGCAGAAGCATGCAGTGAAGAAAGCGTAGGAGGTGTATGAGATGTCTAGAGCAACAAATACAATAGGCATAGACGAGAGTTATTCAGCTAAGATCAGAGCTAAGAAGATTTTCAGAACGATTATCTGCGTGTTCCTTTGTTTCCTGAGTGTCTTCCCATTCTATGTAATGATTGTTAATGCAACATTGCCATCTGCGAGAATTCAGCAGGGTCTTGCATTTATACCGGGAACAGAGTTCATTAAGAACTTTACGGGTATGATAAGTGAGACAAAAGGTGGTGTAGGTCTTTGGAAGGCTATGGGTAACAGTTTAATTGTAACTGTTCCTGCCACAATTCTTCAGGTGTACTGCGCAACATTAACTGCTTATGGTATTACAGTTTACAATTTCAAGGCAAAGAATGTTGCCTGGTCATTCATCATGGCTATCATGATGATTCCTGCACAGGTTTCAATCATTGGTTTCATGGCATTCATGAAGCAGATTGGTCTTTACGGATCATACTTAACACTTATTATTCCTGCTGCAGCAGCACCTTCAACAGTTTACTTCATGAAGCAGTACATGCAGGGTGCACTTTCAGTTGAGATCATTGAGGCTGCCAGAATCGATGGCTCAAGTGAGTTCTCAACATTCAACAGAATTGCATTACCACTTATGAAGCCGGCTATGGCTACACAGGCTATATTCGCATTCATAGCTTCATGGAACAACCTGTATACACCTACAATGATGATTACAAAGATTAAGAAGTATACACTTCCTATGTTTGTACAGGGACTTAAGTCAGATGCTATCAGAGTAAATTACGGTTATGTATACGTAGGACTTACTCTTACAGTATTACCACTTCTGATCGTATACTTTATACTTTCAAAGTATATCATCGCCGGTGTTGCACTTGGTGGTGTAAAGGAGTAATTGCATATTAGATACATATAAATGTAGATTTGTATGGATATAATAAATAAGACGGCGGAGAGTTTACTCTCCGCTGTTTTATTTATTGTAACGATGTCTGTGACATCGTTACGTTGCAGCAACCCTTGCCGTAGGCAAACTAGAATGTTGCTGCTCTATTTAATGTAACGATGTCTGTGACATCGTTACGTTGCAGCAACCCCCTGCCGTAGGCAAATTAGAATGTTGCTGCTCTATTTATTGTAACGATGTCTGTGACATCGTTACGTTGCAGCAACCCCTTGCCGTAGGTGTACACCTGACTGCGGCTATATAGTGAAAAAACTGTGAAATTCCTTGACGATTAGACCATATTAAACTAGAATTAAGAAGCTGAATGTAGGCTTTGGGTGGATATCTTTTAGCGGATATTATAATTTGCGGAGCTTGGATTTGGTATTATATGTATCAGGAAGGAATAAAGAGATGATAAAAAGAGGATTAAAGAGGCTTCTTGCAGTTGCAGCAGTTGCTTCTATGACAATAGGTCTTGTGGGATGCGGTTCCGGTGACAAGAAGATCACCAAGTATTACAGTGCAGATGAGGCACAGAAAACAAAGGCACTGGTCATTGGCGATTATGACATTACTATGGATGAGATGGCATTATATGCAATGCAGGAGGCTCTTACATATGGTGTTACATCATCAGCACTTAAAGATGACAGTAGTGTAGAGACCAATAAAGGATATGCTCTTTCATTGTTAAGACAGAACAAAATAATCTATAATGTGGCCAAGAACAACAATGTTGAGTTGGATGATGGCGATAATGATTATATAAATAAAAATATAGAGTCATTCAAGGGTAAGATAAGCCAGGAGGTATTGGATGCCTATGGTATCACAGATGAAACCATACAGCGGGTTTTTGAGGAGCAGGCTATGGCTTCAAAGTTCCAGAATGATATAAAGAATGAAATGGGTTCAAAGATCCAGGCTGATCTTGAGAAGCAGTATAAGGACACCGTGTTCACAGATTATTACTATATGCTGTTCCCTACTGTAGAGATAGATGGCGACTCACCTAAGAAAGATTCAGATGGCAACTATGTATATGTATCAGATGACAAGAAGGCTGAGGTGAAGAGCAATGCTGAGGCAGCCATGAAGGAGATTCAGGCTGGAGCATCCTATGAGACCGTTGCGGATAAGTATGGTGTTACAGACTATTCAAGAGACGATACAGGCTATACAGACGGTTATGGTGATGATGAGATTAATAAGATAATGAACAATCTTAAGACGGGTGAGTGTACAGGCCCTATAGAGGATACTCTTGGATATGCCGTTATTGTCATGGTGAATGACAATGATGAAGAGCTCAAGACAAACTTCATATCATATTCGGCACAGAGTACAGAGTCTGATCAGTTTGACAAATTGCAGAGTCAGTGGCTTGCCACTATACCTGTTGATGAAGTAAATGACCTTCAGGGAACCGTATGGGCCGATTTCGATTTCAAGGGACTGGTAAAGAACCTTGAGAATTGCGGAGCTATAACAACAGACTAAAACGGATTTGTAATAATAAAATATTGAATGAATTTTTCTGCGGATAACATACATCGTGGACGTAAGCCTCTTCGGTGTGTGTTGCCGCAGTTTTTGTTATTGTAATGATGTCCGTGGCATGGTTGCTGCTCCACTTATTGTAATGATGTCTGCGACATCGTTACGTTGCAGCAACCCTTGCCGCAGGCAAATAAAAATGGTTGCTGCTCCACTTATTGTAATGATGTCTGCGACATCGTTACGTTGCAGCAACCCTTGCCGCAGGCAAATAAAAATGGTTGCTGCTCCACTTATTGTAATGATGTCTGTGACATCGTTACGTTGCAGCAACCCTTGCCGGAGGCAAATAAAAATGGTTGCTGCTCTACTTATTTACGGTAACGAGGAAGGTAGCGAAATTAAACCCCAAATAATTTCGTAAAATATTTTAAAAAATAAAAAGGATTATGAAAAAAAACAGAGAATAATAAAAATGTAGGCAAAAAATATGCGGCATTGTGCCAAATGAAACATAAAAAGAGCAGCACGACATAATTTTATGGGCTGAGCCAATAGTATATATGTCCGTGTGAGCAGTGTCAATGAGCGTATATGGCTGTGTAAATTGGGTCAACAAGGAGAAAAAAGGTTATTATGACATTTCGTGAAGAACAGGAAATGAGAGAACATGAAATGCTGTCAGAGTATGCAGCATTCAGCGATCAGTCGCAGGGACGTGACGTGTATGAGGAGCCTTGTGACATAAGAACCATATATCAGAGAGACAGGGACCGGATACTTCATTGTAAGTCCTTCAGGAGATTGAAGCATAAGACTCAGGTTTTCCTTACACCGGATGATGATCATTACAGGACAAGACTTACCCACACCCTTGAGGTGGCACAGATTGCCAGAACAATAGCAAGAACTCTTAAACTGAATGAGGATTTGACAGAGGCTATAGCATTGGGGCATGATCTGGGACATACACCATTTGGACATGCCGGTGAGAGAACACTAACCAGATGTAGCGGCAGACCATTTAACCATAATGAACAGAGCGTAAGGATTGTTGAGAAGCTTGAGAATAAGGGAAAGGGACTGAATCTGTCCGTGGAGGTAAGGGACGGCATACTTAATCATAAAACTTCCCTTATGCCTAAGACCTTAGAGGGGCAGGTTGTCCGCATATCAGATAAGATTGCCTATGTTAACCACGATATTGATGATGCCATAAGAGGGAATATATTGAAGGAGTCGGATCTTCCCGAGAATGTTACGGATATTCTGGGACATACCACCAGAGACAGACTTAACTGCCTTATACATGATGCCATAAACAACAGCTGTGGTAAGGAAATCGTATCACTTTCACCTGAAATCAGTGAAGCACTTGGAAATTTAAGGCAATATATGTTTAAGTATCTATATACAAATCCAATAGCCAAGTGCGAGGAGAAGAAAGCCGACATGATGTTGGAGCTTCTGTATAATTACTATATGGAGGATGTCAGCAGGCTTACCAATGAATGTGTTGAGCTGATACTGACAGGAGAAGATCAGAGGACTGTGGTGTGTGATTATATTGCAGGAATGACAGATAATTACGCGACACAGCAGTTTAGAGATATATATGTTCCAAAATCCTGGAAGGGAGGGGCGTAATGTTTTATTCACAGGACTTCATCGAGGAGGTCCGGTCAAGAAATGATATAGTTGATGTTATAGGAAGCTATGTAAGTCTTAAAAAGCAGGGAAGCCAGTATAAGGCGTGCTGTCCGTTCCATCATGAGAAGACACCATCTTTTGGAGTGTCCAGGGACAAGCAGTTGTATCACTGCTTTGGATGTGGAGTAGGCGGCAATGTGTTCACATTTGTCATGGAATATGAGAACTTAGGCTTTTCGGAGGCCATACAGCTTCTTGCCGAGAGAGTGGGTATGCAGGTTCCTAAGATGGAGGGAAGCGAAGAGGACAGAAAACGTGAGCATTACAATGTTCTTCTTAAGGAAATGAACAAGAATGCAGCAGCGTACTTTCATTATATAATGAAGAATAGTGAACACGGTAAGAAAGCTTATGATTACTTTCGGAAAAGAGGACTTACAGATGAGACCATCCGGAAGTTTGGACTGGGCTATGCGGATATCTACAGGGATGACCTGTACAGGTATCTTAAGAAAAAGGGCTACACCGACGGAGAACTTAAGGATTCCGGACTTGTTGAGATAGATGAGAAGAATGGCGGTACGGACAAGTTCTGGAACAGAGCCATGATCCCCATACTTGATATAAATGGCAAGGTTATCGGCTTTGGAGGAAGAGTACTGGGCGATGGAAAGCCTAAGTACATCAACACCAAGGATACCCAGGTGTTTGATAAGAGCCATACTTTGTTTGCTATGAATATAGCAAAACGTAGCAGAAAGGGATATATAATATGCTGCGAGGGATATATGGATGTAATATCCATGCACCAGGCAGGATTTGATAATGCGGTGGCATCCCTTGGTACTGCGTTTACACCGGGACATGCCAACATATTGAAGCGGTATGCAAAGGAGATATATCTGGCGTACGACAGTGATGGGGCAGGCGTTACGGCGACCCTTAGAAATCTTGCCATACTGAGACAATTTGATGTGCCTGTAAGAGTTATAAATATGAAGCCATACAAGGATCCGGACGAGCTTATCCAGGCTCTTGGTACCGAGGGCTTCCAGGAAAGAATAAATAACTCTGAAAGTGGCATAATGTTTGAAGTGAGAATATTGTCGGAGCGCTATGACATGAACGATCCGGAGCAGAAGACCAAATTCCAGAATGAGGTGGCGAAGAGACTTGCTGCCATTGAACAGAAGCTGGAGCGGGACAATTATGTGGACGCGGTTGCGAGGAAATACATGATCGATCGGGAGGCGCTGGCGTCTGTGGTGACAGAATATGGTCTGAAGGGAATTACTGTTTCCGGGGTTGACGCCGGAGGCGGTGCGGAGATCGTTTCAAATAGAGGCAGTGATGAGGACAGAGCTGTTACAGAGATGAAGAAGCGGCGGAAGGAAGGGCTTACCTCCAAGCTGCTGCTTTCCTGGCTTGTCAATAAGCCGGAGCTGTTCGACAGGTTAAACGGCATTATTGATGAGCATTGTTTCGAAGAGGGAATATACAGAAATGTGGCAGCACACCTGTACAAGCAGTACAGGGAGACCGGAAGTGTCAAGCCGGCGGTCATAGTGGATACGTTTTCAGAGATAGAAGAACAACGTCTTGTGGCAGAGATGATGCAGACTGACATCAGGATAGACATGACTGAGGAGGAAGCTTCAAGGGCTCTGACGGATGTGGTGAAGAAAGTAAAATTATCAAGTATAGAAGCAGACAGGGAGGCGGCTATAGCTGCAAATGATATGAAGAGGCTGCAGGAGCTTATACTTGAACAAAATAAAATATCAAAGCTTAAGATCAACATCTGATTATTGGCTTAACAAGTGGACTGAGGTTCTGTAAATGGGCTGATGTCGTATAAACAGGAGGAGTAATAAAAATGGAATCAAAAGAAAACAAGGATGCTATTGAAGAGAAATTTCAGGCGAAGCTTCAGGGACTTCTGGAGATGGCGAAGAAGAAAAAGATGGTGATTGAGGACACGGAGATCATCAATTACTTCAATGACGCAAAGGAAATAGAGCTTAATCTTGAGAGGATGGAACAGATATTTGCTTTCCTTGAGGGAAATAACGTGGATATACTTACAATTACAGATGATGATGGTGACGATGAGATACTTATAAACGATGATATTGAGGAAGACGTTGAGAAGATTGATATATCAGTACCTGACGGCATCAGCATTGAAGATCCTGTAAGAATGTACCTTAAGGAGATCGGTAAGGTGCCTCTTTTAAGTGCTGAGGAAGAGATCGAGCTTGCCAAGAAAATGGAAGAGGGTGATGAGCGTGCAAAGCAGAAGCTTGCCGAGGCTAACCTTCGTCTTGTTGTAAGTATTGCCAAGAGATATGTAGGTCGTGGCATGTTATTTCTTGACCTTATCCAGGAGGGAAATCTTGGTCTTATAAAGGCGGTTGAGAAGTTTGATTACAGAAAGGGATATAAGTTCTCCACATACGCAACATGGTGGATCCGTCAGGCAATAACAAGAGCTATTGCAGACCAGGCAAGAACTATCCGTATCCCTGTTCATATGGTAGAGACCATCAACAAGCTCATCAGAGTCCAGAGACAGCTTCTTCAGGAGCTGGGCAGAGAGCCACAGCCTGAGGAGATTGCCAAGGAGATGGATATACCTGTTGAGAGAGTAAGAGAGATCCTTAAGATATCCCAGGAACCTGTATCTCTTGAAACACCTATCGGTGAGGAGGAGGACAGCCATCTTGGTGACTTCATCCAGGATGATAACGTACCTGTACCTGCAGAGGCTGCAGCATTCCAGCTTTTAAAGGAGCAGCTTGTTGAGGTTCTTGATACTCTTACAGAGAGAGAGAAGAAGGTGCTTACCCTTAGATTCGGTCTTGAGGATGGCCGTGCCAGAACTCTTGAAGAGGTAGGTAAGGAGTTTAAGGTAACCCGTGAGCGTATCAGACAGATCGAGGCAAAGGCTCTGAGAAAGCTCAGACATCCAAGCAGAAGCAGAAAGCTCAGAGACTACATTTACTAAGATAGGACATATAGTAGATTTTAAAATATGGAAAATATAATTGTTTCTGATAGAATGAAGGCAGTTGCGGACATGGTGAACACAGGAAGCAGGGTGTGCGACATAGGCTGTGACCATGCCTTCGTTTCTATTTATTTGATAAAAAATAATACCGCGACATCAGTGATAGCGTCTGATGTAAGAAAGGGTCCCGTGGAGATAGCCGCCAGAAATGTAAAAGCCTATGGCCTTGATGACAGGATACAGGTAAGGATGGCTGATGGTCTCTTGGGGATAACACCGGGAGAAGCAGATACTGCCATCATAGCAGGGATGGGTGGAATGTTGATGATCAAAATATTGGAACAGGGACAGACTGTGGTGAATAGTCTAAAACAGGTTGTGCTGCAGCCCCAGTCTGATGTGCCAAGGGTGAGACATTACATTCATGACATAGGCGGACATATAGTCAGGGAGAAGATGATTTTTGAGGATGGCAAATACTACAACATAATAGATGTTGACCTTACCTGTGACTGTCCGGAGAGTTATGAAGAGGAGATATACTATACATATGGAAAACTCCTTATTCACGGAAAGGATCATATCTTTTGGAATTACATGAAATATCTGAAGAAGCAGAAGAAAAATATTCTGGATGCACTGGCTTTGAAGAATACGGATAAGAGCATTGAAAGAGGCAGGCAGGTTTCCGAAGAAATTCGTGAAATTCAAGAGATTGAAATGAGCTTAAATGGTTCAGGTTATGAAATGGTGGATTGAATAGGTGTGTAACCTGTGGCGTGCTCATAGGTAAGATGATATTTTTAAAACCAATATGAGGTGACGGTTCTGATGTGTGAGAATAATGTAGGTTCCCTTAAGGAAACAGCCAGGGAATGGGCAAAAAAAGTAAATATTGATTCTGTGGAAAAATTAAATGCCGTAGTGAAGAGCGGCCATTTTACTGAACTTATACTCATATGTGAAGCTATGCAGCAAAATTCCATATACGAAATAGCCAAACGTATTGTATCTGAGAACAGAAAGCTGGTGCTGATAGCAGGACCGAGCTCTGCGGGTAAGACTACATTTTCTCAGAGACTGGGCATACAGCTTCGTGCTATGGGGCAGACGCCTCATCCTATAGCGGCAGATAATTTCTTTGTGAACAGGGAGGATAATCCTAAGGACGAAAATGGAAACTATGATTTTGAGTGCATAGAGGCAGTGGATCTTGAGAAGCTTAACAACGATATGCTGGCTCTCTTAAGGGGAGAAACTGTGGAGATACCTAACTTTAACTTTAAGCTTGGAGTGAGGGAATACAACGGAGATTTTCTTTCCATAACTGAAAATGATGTAGTCATAATGGAAGGAATACACGCTTTAAATCCTCAGATGACCTTTAAGCTTGACCAGAGTGATATGTTCAAAATCTATATAAGCCCACTTAACCAGTTATATATTGACGAGGATAATAAAGTCTCAACCATGGACGGACGTCTCATACGAAGGATCGTGAGGGATAACAGACTCAGGGGAAATGACGCTGCCAGTACCATCTCCATGTGGAAAAAGGTAAGAGAGGGCGAAGAGAAGCATATCTTCCCTTATGAAAATCAGGCAAATGTAATGTTTAATTCAGGACTGCTGTATGAATACTCGGTACTTAAGCCATTTGCAATGCCGCTTATATACGAACTTAAATACAATGAAAAATATGCAGAGGTTGCAGGCAGACTTATAAAGCTCATGGATCTCTTTGAGGAAGCCCCTTTAGACATGGTACCATGCAATTCTATAGTGAGAGAATTCGTCGGCGGCGGATGCTTCAGAGTATAAAAAGCTTGATATTTCGGACTGTAAAATCCGGCATAAAAATCTTGATATAAGAATGGAATCGCGTTTAAGACTTTGATAAATTAGTTTAGATAAGTGATTTTTTAGAATTATTTGAAATAATATGAGTTGGACTATAAGCCGGGTTATGTCGTGAGTGATCATCTATCTAGCCTTCGCGTTACCACGAAGTTCAAGCGACCTACCCGAAACACAGCGGGCCGCTGTATGGTTTCAATTCGGTCTTGCTTCGAGTGGGGTTTACAGAGCCTGCTCTGTTACCAGAACAGCGGTGAGCTCTTACCTCGCCTTTCCACCCTTACTTCCCAAGGGGAAGCGGTTTATTTCTGTTGCACTGGCCTGGGAGTTGCCTCCACCGGACGTTATCCGGCACTCTGCCCTGTGAAGCCCGGACTTTCCTCACCTGCATCCTTTCGTTTATGCAGCCGCGATCACTTGTCCAACTCACATCAATACTTATACCAAAATAAAGAATGAAAGTAAAGTCAAAAATAAAAAATAAATGTAGTATTAAAAACCACATTACATAGTTTAAAAAATGATTGATATGCTGCCGCCACCGTGTTATAATGGGCACATAAAGGCAGGCGCATGTGGTATATGCAATATCCTGTGAATGTACGGAATGGAGGCAGTGATAGCATGGAAGACAATCATCTTTTAAACAAAGACTATATAAAGATAAAAAACATGAATATTGTAAGCTATGGCGGCAACCAGACCTGGCTTGAAAGAAAACATTTGTCCAATTACGGCTGCGGTATCGTGGCTATGGCAGATCTTAGTATATATCTGGCGGAACAAAATCCTAACATGATGACTGATGCCATAAGAAAGATAAGCAAGCCTAAGGGATGTTATAACAAGAATGATTACCTGGCATATGTGGAGCTTTTCTATAAGAGGTATGTGCATTTTACCATGCCTACAGGAATCACAGGCTTAGGTATCCAGAATGTCATGAATGTGTATTTTATGCTTCATGATATAGGACTTAAGGCAACCTGGAAGGTATTTCTGTCAAGCACTGAGATGATGAAGGAGATCAGACATCTCATCAGAAAAAACAAGCCGGTTATCTTGTCCATAGGGCCGAATAGTCCAAATGTATGGGGTAAGGAGGGCGTAAAGTTCTACCTCAACAAGGATGGTAAGATGGTGCAGTCCGTCAAGAACAATGTTAAGAGCCATTACGTTGTTGTTACCGGCGTGGAGACTATTGGCAGGGTTGAGTACCTCGTGGTATCTTCCTGGGGCAAGAAATATTATATAAATTACAAGGAGTACAGGGAGTATATCAAGAAGCATGGCAGCTCCCTTACAAGCAGTATTCTTTATATAAAGGGGCTCATTTAAAAAGTAAATAAAACAGGCAAAAAAAGTGTTGTTTAATCAGCGTGTGAATGTTGAGACAGCACTTTTTTTATGTTAAAATATTAAAGGATGTTGCACTTTATTACAGGGCAATACAAGAGGAGGCACTCATGCATTGAAAATGCATACTAAAATGTGCCGATATTTTAATAAAGATTAAATTTTTTAAATACAAGAGGAGGCACCTATGCATTGAAAATGCATACTGGAATGTGCCGACGAAATGCCGCCGAACGAATGTGAGGGGGCAATACTAAAGAGGAGGACAGGTTATGGAGACAGTACAGTGTATCAAAGAAAGAAGAAGCGTAAGAAAGTTTACTGATGAGAAGGTTCCACAGGAGGTTGTTAAGGAGATTGTGGAGCTTGCGAGCTATGCACCATCATGGAAGAACACCCAGACTATACGGTATATGCTGGTTGAAGACAGGGCAATCATAGATAAGATCGCAGCAGAAGGAGTTATGGATTTCGCATTTAACCAGAAGACTCTTTCAAGATGTGGTCAGTTAATGCTTATACTTCAGAAGAACGGTATCTGTGGATATGAAAAGGACGGAAGCTTCTCAACCTCAAAGGAAGAGAACTGGGAGATGTTCGACGCAGGTATCGCAACCCAGACATTCTGCCTTGCAGCTCATGACAAGGGGGTTGGAACAGTAATACTTGGTATATTTGATGACAAGAAGGTAGCAGATATCGTCGGAATACCTGAGGGACAGACAGTTGCTGCACTTGTTCCTATGGGATATCCTGCATTTGCACCGGATATGCCGGCAAGAAAGTCAGTTGATGACATTTTAAGCTTTAAATAATAGAACGTGATAGTTGTGTTGTATAAAAGTTTGATCATGGAGACTTGATCATGGAAGTTCGATCATAGCAGTTTGTAACATGATAGCTTAGGTTATGGTAAAAGCGTTGTTTTGTAATGTTTTTCATCGTAGTAAGTCCCGGGAGGGATTAATATTGAAAGGAAAATATGTCGGCACTCGAAAGGGTTGTGCGATATGGGGGTACAAAAAATGTTTTACACTAAGGCAGATATGCTTAGATTTCTGAGCGATAAGGTGACATTGTCAAGAATTGAACACATTATGACACTTTCGGGAAATGAATATTACAAAGACATGGACAAGGCTGCCGGTGAAGTATGTAAGGAGTTCGCCGGTGGCCTTGTTGTGGTGCGAAGCTCTTCCAGCATGGAGGATGGAGAAAAAAACTCCAATGCGGGACACTTTGATAGTGTTCTTAATGTGGATTCCTCAGATCTGGACAGTGTGAAGTCTGCCATAGAGAGGGTGTTTGCCTCCTATGACAGTGATGTGAATGATGAAGAAGTGCTGATACAGAACCAGGTAAAAGACGCAGTTATTAGCGGTGTGCTGTTCACAAGGGACATAAAGGGGAACAGACCCTACTATGTCATAAACTATGATGACAAGTCCACGGACACGGTTACAGCGGGACTCGGAGGCAGGATATTATATGTATGGCATGAATGCGAAAGCACAAGGCTTAAGGCTCCTTTTGACAGCCTGCTTACTGCTGCAAGGGAGATAGAAGATATACTTCCGGATTATCCACTTGATATAGAATGGGCTGTTGATTCAAAGGGTGAGGTCATAATATTCCAGACAAGACCGTTTGCGGCAGCTATTAATGGTGAGCCGGGGAAGCTTTCGGATGATGAGTGGAAGCAGGCAATTACCGGAGCTGTGAAAAGTTATGAAAGCGTGTGCAATGAGCTGGGAGAGCCGGCAGGAACTATGCTTTCAGATATGGCATTCTGGAATCCGGCGGAGATGATCGGAACAAATCCACATCCCCTTGACTATTCTCTGTATAGGGAGATAATCACAAAACATGCCTTTAATCAGGGACTTAATTATATAGGATATCGTGAGGTTGACGGTGAGCTGATGTACAAGATCGGCAACAAGCCGTATATTTCCCTGAAACAATCCTTTCTTTGTCTGACGCCGGATGATCTGGAGAACAGACTTGTAAGAAAGCTCATGAAGTATTATAACAAAAAGCTTCTTGAAGACAGAACGGCTCATGACAAGATAGAGTTCGAGATTGTATTTTCAAATTATGATTTCACTACCGAGGAGAAGCTGGCAGTCTTAAGGGATGAGGGGTTCACCGAGGAGGAGATAGATGATATCAGAGATGCTCTGTTTAACTTGACAAATAACGCTATTTGTAATTTTAAATTAAACAGGATGAAGGATCTCAGGGCATTAAACGGTCTCAGGGTCCACAGGGAGAACACCAGGAATAACTGGATCATGAGTGAGAGAACCTGCCATACCTCCATAGGCTATTTCGTTGAACTTATTGAGAGCATCAAGCAATATGGCACTCCTAAATTCGCAAGACAGGCAAGACTGGCATTTATATCAAAGGCGCTGTGCAGGTCATTTGTGTCGGCGGGCTATTTCACCTCAGGTGAAATAGATGATTTCATGATGTCTATATATACTGTGGCAGCAGAGTACGACGCAGACTTTCAGGATCTGGTGGACGGACGTATAACCAGAGTAGAATTTGATGAAAGGTATGGACATTTGCGTTCCGGAACATATGATATAACATGTGATACCTACGAGAAGCGTGAGTTTGATATGAACAAGGGAAGTGCAAATGCCAGGAAGCAGAGGCAGCGTCTTGAGACCCTCAAGCACAATCCCCTTAATGTGCTTACCATAATAGACGCTCTTGATAAGCTGGGCTTTTATGTGGATGCCACAGAATTTGTGGAGTTCCTTAAGGAATCCATGGAGGAGAGGGAGTATTTTAAGTTCGAATTTACCAAGTCTTTAAGTCTTGCCCTTGATATTCTGGCAGATCTGGGAGAATATCTGGGTCTTACCAGAGAGGAAATGTCTTACCTTACCTTCAATGATATTGTGAAATGTGCAAATATCCCGGAGGAAGACATTGCTGCTTCCTTCAAGGCTGATATAGATAAGAACAGAAGTGAGTACAGAACCTATTCCGAGCTGGTACTTCCTGACGTTATAGCAGATAAGACGGAGCTGGATGTGGTTCATATCGTCCAGGCAAGACCAAACTTCATTACATCCGATGTGGTTACCGGAGAGGTGGTATGTCTTGAGGATGATAATACCCAGGATGTTGCCGGTAAGATAGTGGTGATCCAAAAGGCTGATCCGGGCTTTGACTGGATATTTGCCAAGGGGATAAAGGGCTTTATAACCAAGTACGGCGGCGTGGCATCCCATATGGCAATAAGATGTGCGGAGTTTAACATACCTGCGGCAATAGGCTGCGGTGATGTGATATACAACAGAGTATGCAGTCAGGACAGGATAATCCTTGATTGCAGAAAAGGAAAGATAGAGATGGTGGACTGATACCTGCAGTTAAATGGGTAAATGTTCAAAATGACGGAGGACTTGATCATGCTTCATGGACTTATAACTCAGAGGGAAGGCCAGAACATGTATGGTAAGACCACAGATGTTCTTGAGGCTGCCTATACAGAATTTTATGAGAGCCTTGGAATCAGGCTGCACCCCGTATCTAATTTTACAAAGGATATTGAGGCAATATTTGATGAGCAGTTTGATGTGCTTATTGTTACGGGGGGAGGAACACTCCATCCGAGACACTATGTGGAGCCTCATAATGCCAAGCTTCAGCCCCACAGGGATGCGGTGGAGGAGAAGCTTATAATGTACTGTGTGAAAAATGAAATCCCTATAATCGGTGTATGCCGTGGTATGCAGCACATAAATGCCCTGTTTGGAGGAAAAATTTCATATTCGGCACCTTTTAAGGTTCCAAGACCCAGAGGTGTGGATCACTATGTGCGTATCGTCAATTCAGACATACGACTCAAGATCAATAATTTCCATAGTGATTGCGTTTATCTTGAAAATTTGTCCACCATGTTTTATCCTATAGTGGTGGATGAGGAAAATGGTTCGGTGGAAGCATTTGTATCTCCGACTATGAGCATACTGGCATTCCAGTGGCACCCGGAAAGGTATTTTGAAACGGAAGAAGGCAGGCTTTTTTCAAGACATCTGATACAGGATTTCCTTGGACTTCCAAGGGATGATAAGAAGCCTGACATAGATTAAGATAATGAAGACATTTGAAGAAATAAGAAGATCGTTAAGAAATGATGGAATGATCGAGGCACTTGGTATAGAATATATGGAAGTGGCTGACGGTCATGCCGTAGGAAGATTAAGGACAGAGACCAGGACTCTCAATCCTTACGGAGGAGTCCATGGCGGCTGTCTGTTTGCATTGGCAGATACCATTGCCGGTGCAGCAGCTATGACCAGGGGAAGATATGTAACAACCGTAAGTGCGTCAGTTGAATATCTTAGCCCGGCGGTGAACACGGAATACATATGGGCATATGCCGCCGAGGTTAAGAACGGTGGCACCATATCGGTTTACGATGTGATGATAAAGAATGACAGAGGCGACAATCTCACCAAGGTTACCCTCAGCTATTTTAGGCTGAGTGCCATAGAGTAGATATTGTCCCCATTATAAGGGGAGTGCCGGGGCAGATGCAGGGCGGCACCCATAGAGAGGATCTATAAGCAACAACAGATCAAGGAGTAGTACTAAAATGGAAAAAAACAGATCAAACAATACGGGAATAAACAGTGGAAGCGCAGGGGCAAGAAGACCTGTGAACAATACAGGAAATGCAAATGTCAGACCTGTGAACAATACAGGAAATGCAAATGTCAGACCTGCGAATAATACAGGCGTGAGACCTTTAAATAATATAGGAAATACAAATGCCAGGCCGGTTAATGCAAAGGCAGGAGCCGGAAAGAAGGGCAATGCTACAGGAGTAGTGAGAACCACAACTCCAAGAAAAGCCAGACAGATTGTTAAGAATCAAGGCATGGAGGACGGCAAAGCCAAACGTCTCTTAGACAGACTTGAGAACATGGTAAATGAAGGTCAGACAGCTTCATTTTCAAATGAAAAGGTGACAGTAAATAAGTCAGATGTATTAGAGATAATTGAGGATCTCAGAAAGACTATAGATATAGAGTTAAAGCACTATCATGAGGTCACGGACAAGAGGGGCAAGATCATAAAGGATGCTAAGAAGGATGCGGAGGAGATCATCGTTGATGCAGAGCAGTCTGCGTCAAGAATAAGGATGAGTAAGCCAAATCCTATCGCACTCCAGAGAGAGGTGAGAAATCTTCCTAAGCAGGACAAGATGGCTCTCCGTACTGCAAATGAGATCTATGCATCAGCAATAATCTACACAAATGAAATGCTTATGGAGATCAATGAGACGGTCCGTAATGCATACAATATGATAAGCACAGAGACTGACAGGGTCCTTGATTCTCTGAGACAGAAGTCAGAGGTTATCGAGAAGGACAAGAATGAGCTTATGGAAGGCCTTATGGATATGAAGAAGCAGGAGAGATATGCGGATATCCTTGATATCAGCCAGCTCCTTGCAAATGAGCTTTACTACGAGAAGAACAAGATCAAGGAAGCGGAGAAGAGAGAGCCTGTTGACGAGTCAGAGATGGTCCAGTGGGAGTTCGACTTTGACGAGAGAGCAGAAAATCCTATAAGGGTCAAGGCTTCAAGGGAGCCTGTAAGAATACCGGCAAGTGAAGAGGATAAGCAGGAAGACAATACGGTGGTTGACTCCGCATTTCAGGTTGCAAATGAAATCTTAAAAGAAAAGAATAAAAAGGGCAGAGCTGCCATAAGTATGGATAGGACACCTGTGAAATTACAGGAAGAGATCACTGACGAGGCTGTTGAGAACATGCCTTTAAAGGCAAGGAAGAGACAGAAGCCGGAGGTAAGGATCAGCGGCGGCGATGTGGGCGGTGATTTTGACGGTCCATTTGATGACGGAGTTGTAGGATAGGTAACTTAAGGTCTGCCGGAAAACACTTTATGACATTTTAAAGGGGAAATATGTGCACTATAAGGGCAAATCGCAAGAATTGCGTTGCCTGAAACCACGGGTTATAGTATAATGTGGATGTGTCGAAAAAAAGATACGGAAAATTATCAACTATATATTGTAAGGGTGACATATCAGTTATTTGCAGAGAGCAAAAATAAATAAGACTGATATCCAGTAGGAGGTATAATATGGGAATTTTAAAGAGATTTAAGGACATTATGGCATCTAATATCAACGCATTACTTGATAAGGCAGAGGATCCTGAGAAGATGATCGATCAGTATCTCAGAGATATCCAGGAGGACTTAAGAAATGTTAAGTCAGAGACAGCTACAGTAATGGCTGAGGAGCAGAGATGTAAGAGACAGTTAGATGAGTGCGACGCAGAGATCGCCAAGATGCAGAATTATGCTGAGAAGGCACTTCTTGCAGGAAATGAAGCAGATGCCATGAAGTTCCTTGAGAAGAAGAACCAGCTCATCCAGAAGCAGGTTCCGTTACAGCAGGCATATGACGCTGCAGCAGCTAATTCAGCTAAGATGAAGCAGCTTCACGACAAGCTCACAAAGGATGTTCAGGATCTTAACAATAGAAGAGACGCTATCAAGGCTAAGGTACAGGTTGCCAAGACTCAGGAGAAGATGAACAAGATGATAGGAAGCGTCGGTGATTCATCAGCATCACTGGCTGCCTTCGACAGAATGGAAGCAAAGGCTAACTCAATGCTTGATAAGGCAAATGCCATGAGCGAGCTCAACTCAATGGGCGGAGATTCAATAGATGATCTTGCAAGCAAGTATGATGAGGCTCCGACAGCAGCAGTTTCAGATGAACTTGCAGCCCTTAAGGCTAAGATGGGATTGTCATAAGGCTATAGGCCCCAGTTACAATGATTGTGTCAAGTTTTCTATGAAAACTTGACATGTAGCGTCAGCCCTCGCCGTAGGCGATTTATTATGGGCTGATGTTCAATTTAGGAGGATTACAAATGGGTTTATTTTCAAATCAGTTTGCCAATGTAGTAGAATGGGAAGAGTACAGAGATGACGTCCTTTTCTGGAAATGGTCTAACAAGGAAATAAAGAAGGATTCAAAGCTTATAATAAAGCCCGGTCAGGACGCAATATTCCTGTACAACGGAGCTGTTGAAGGTATATTCACAGAATCAGGCAGCTATACAATAGAGTCACAGATCATACCGTTCCTGTCCACGCTTAAGGGATTTAAGTTTGGCTTTAATTCAGGAATGAGAGCCGAGGTATTATTTGTAAATACCAAAGAGTTCACCTGCAACTGGGGAACCAGTTCGCCGATAAGACTTCAGGCACAGGGACTTCCGGGAGGACTTCCTGTAAGATCAAACGGTAAGTACTCATTCAAGATCGATGATTACAATGTTCTTATTGAGAAGGTTGCCGGAGTTAAGAAGCAGTATCTTGTAGAGGATGTAAGAGGACGTATAAAGGGAATACTTGACGGACTTCTTATGAAGTGGATCAGCAAGGTTGGCGGCGATGTGTTCAACCTTATGGCACAGGCTACAGAGATCGCAAAGGGAATAAATGAAGACCTTGATATGGAGCTTCGTTCCATAGGTCTTGCAATGACAGATTTCCAGATCAGCGAATTTACATATCCTGAGAATATCACAAAGCGTGCCGATCAGGCAGCAGAGTACACAATGCTTGGTGATATGGGAAGATTTCAGCAGGTTAAGATGGTTGATGCCATGACAGCACCTGGCGGTGGCAATACTTCAATGGGCAATATGGCGAATAACATGGCTGGCTCAATGATGGGTATGCAGATGGGCATGATGATGGCTAACCAGATGGTAAATGGTGTGAATAACATGAACAATGCCGGGGGTAATGCGGTCGCAGGCAATGGAACAGCACCGAAGTTCTGTCCTAATTGCGGAGCAGCAACCAATGGAGCAAAGTTCTGTTCTAATTGTGGAAACAAGCTTATATAAATATGTGGACTGCATTGTTGTAGATATGCCATTTCACGGATTGCTATTTAACGATGTGTCATTGCAGATATAAATATGTTGAACAAAAAATTTTATATATACAGAACATATGTTTTACAAAATAAAGCCGTTGTGGTATCATATCCACAACGGCTTTATGCTGCTATGTAATGAAGACTATGACATCGTTATACTGCAGCAACCTTTGACAGAGGAAGCACCAAGTGTTGAAGACACATTTAAAATGGTGCTGACGAAATGCCGTTACCAAACAGGCAATTTTAATAACTTTTAGGAGAAAGATAATGGCAGGATTAAATGACATGCAGGATATTGCCTGCAGGCATGTAGACGGACCACTTCTGATCCTGGCAGGTGCAGGTTCAGGTAAGACGAGAGTTCTGACTCACAGAGTCGCAAGACTTATTTCAGAAGAGGGAGTAAGACCATATAATATATTAGCAATAACATTTACCAATAAAGCAGCAAGAGAAATGCGGGAACGAGTAAATGACATAGTTGGATACGGAGCAGAGCAGGTATGGGTTAGTACCTTCCATTCCATGTGCGTAAGGATACTCAGGAGATATGCCGACAGGATAGGCTATACCAATGAATTCGCAATTTATGATACAGACGATGAGAAGCGTGTCATAAAGGATATTATGAAGCAGTTCCAGATAGATCCAAAGAGATATCCGGAGAAAATGTTTATGGCCAAGATATCCGATGCAAAGGAAAAATACCTGAGTCCTGACGAGTTCGAGAGCGAACACGCAACGGAATTTGTCATGCGTAAGGTGGCAGACGTATACAGGGAATATCAGTCAAGGCTTAAGAGATATAATGCTATGGATTTTGATGACCTGATATTTAAGACCATCGAATTGTTTGAACATAATCCCGATGTGCTCTTTAATTACCAGGAACGTTTCAAGTACATAATGGTGGATGAGTATCAGGATACCAATCACACTCAGTTTCTGTTGGTGAAGCTTCTGGCTGCCAGGTACAAGAACCTTTGTGTAGTGGGTGATGATGATCAGTCCATATACAAATTCAGAGGTGCGAATATTACCAACATCCTGAATTTTGAGAATGAGTACCCTGACGCTAAGGTGGTAAAGCTTGAGCAGAATTACCGTTCCGTGGGCAATATCCTTAACGCGGCAAATGCAGTTATAAAGCACAACGAGGGCAGAAAGGACAAGGCTCTCTGGACTGACAAGCCTGAAGGAGACAAGTTGGAATTTAATGTGGCTGAGAATGAGTACGAGGAAGCTGAGAAGGTGGCATATCAGATACACAGGCTCTATTCTTCGGGAGTGGATTACAAGGACATTGCTATTCTCTACAGGACAAATGCCCAGTCCCGTATCATGGGTGAGAAGCTTGTCATGGCCAATATCCCTCACAAGGTTTACGGCGGTCAGAATTTTTATGACAGAAAGGAGATAAGAGACATCCTTTCTTATATGAAGGCAGTCAATAATCCGGATGACGATATTGCGGTAAAGAGAATTATAAATGTGCCAAGGCGGGGCATTGGGGACACAACAGTGGAGAAAGCGTCAGCATGGGCAGCAGAACACGAATGTAGTCTTATGGAGGCTCTCCGTCAGGCAAAGGAAATAGAAAGTCTCAAGAGGGCGGCAGCTAAGATAGGTACATTTGTAGAGCTTATGGATGGATTTCATGAGCTTATGTTGGAAAAAGAACCGTTAGAGAGTATATTTGACCGCATAATGGAAGATACTGGATATGAAGAGGAGCTTATAGCTGAGCATACCGAAGAGTCTATGGGAAGACTGGAGAACCTTGATGATTTAAGAAATAAGGTCATCCAGTTCTCAGAAGAGCATGAGGGTAAGGATGACGCAGGAAGCCTTTCGGCATTTCTTGAGGAGGTGGCGTTGGTTGCGGATATCGATAGCATGAGCGAGGACGAAAGCACGGTGAAGCTTATGACTCTCCACAGTGCCAAGGGTCTGGAGTTCCCATATGTATTTATAATAGGTATGGAAGAGCGTATATTCCCAAGTGGGATTGCCATTGACTCAGATGATCCGGACAATCTTGAGGAGGAGCGGAGACTTTGTTATGTAGGCATAACAAGAGCCATGAAGAAGCTGTACTTAAGTGCGGCGAAATGCAGGATGATGCACGGCTCCCATAGTTATAATGAAGTATCCCGGTTCATAAGGGAGATTCCACCTATGCTCTTTGAACACTCGGAGAGTGTATGGCGTGATGCCCGCCCGGCGGCAAATCCATTTAAAAATTCCTACAGCAGCTTCGGCGCCGACGGGGATTTTGACCATGGATATGGTGGAAGTGGTAGTTACGGTGGTGCCAGTGCCGGAGGTTATGGTTCCAGTCGCGGCGGTGCCGGTTCTTCTGGATACGGCAAGAAATATGGCAGCAACAATCCATACAGTGCAGGAAAACCAAGCTTTGGCAAGGAATTTGTTGTGCAGTCGGATACAGCCATAGATTACGCTGAGGGCGACAGGGTAAAGAGCATTAAGTTCGGACCCGGAACTGTAACTAGTCTTGTTAAAGGCGGTAAGGATTATGAAGTTACCGTAGATTTTGACAGATGTGGAGTCAGAAAGATGTTCGCTTCATTTGCCAAGCTGAAGAAGATATAGAAGAGCCATAGGAGATAAAATTAAAAAGATGTAAAAAATAATTTCATAGTATGGAAATGTATTTCCATGTATGTTATAATTTTTGAAAAGTGGTCGGTGAGGTGTCCTGCACCTGCTGACACAAAATAAGAAAGGGTGGTTATTAAACATGAAGAACAAAGATGTAATTTTAGTTCAGGGTGAGCAGACAGAAGAAAAGGCAAAAGGTGTTATATTCGTAATACTTGCCATTATTGGAGCAGTTGCTGCAGTAGCAGGTATCGCATATGCAGTTTATTCATATCTTACACCAGATTTCCTTGATGATTATGACGATGATTTCGATGACGATTTTGATGACGATTTCTTCGATGATGATGACGAGGAAGATGAGAAAGAAGAGAAGGCTGAGGAAGCTCCTGCAGAGCCGGCAACAGAAGAGTAATCTTTCTTAGAAACAAACAAAAAAGAATATTGAGCCAACTAAGCTGTAGAATGATGTAGCAATATTTGAGTCATATTGCTAGGTCATACTGCAGCTTTTTTTGTTATGGCAACGAGTTAAGTGTAACATGCTTGCATGATTGCATTTGACGACTGCTAATCAGCGGATAAAACTCGCAAAGCGTGTTTTATTGCTGATATAAAGGCAGACCACGGAAGTTGATAGGCGAAATTGACTTGAAATAAAGGAGGTGAAAAATAGGTCATGGAAATTTGTAGGCGAAATTGACCTAAAAGAAAGAAGGTGTGAAACAAGTCAAGGAAATTACTGAGAGAAGTTGACCTAAAAGAAAGAAGGTGTGAAATAGGTCATGGAAATTACTGAGAGAAGTTGACCTAAAAGAAAGAAGGTGTGAAATAGGTCAAGAAAATTACTGAGAGAAGTTGACCTAAAAGAAAGAAGGTGTGAAATAGGTCAAGAAAATTACTGAGAGAAGTTGACCTAAAATAATGTAGTCGAAAAACAGGTCACAAAATTCAACAGTAAAATGTGACCTAAAAGAAGGAGGGCGGAAAATAGGTCATACAGACAGACATAAAAACATGACCTAAAAAGAGAAAAGGAAAAACAAGTCATTGACACAGGGGGAGGTGATTTGGAAGGGCGGAATACGAGAAATGCATAGGCAAATTTTAATATGTTAATGTTTAATGTATAAGGAGAAGTATATGAATAAAGATGAGTTTTACAAATTGTATTGGCGTCAGTATCAGCTTCTTGAAAAAGAAGTATTGGATACAGATGCTTATGTTACCATTGATGGTAAAAATTCTGCTACATTTTCTGCACAATATGTCAAACTTTTTTTGAATTTGTGCAGTGAGATTGATACCCTGGCAGAACAGTTAAGAGAAATGATCGCAGAGAAACATGAGGATTGTGACATCGATACAAAAGGGCCAACTATTTTGAAGAAGATAGCAGCGGTAAAAATTGAGTTTGAAAAATTAGGAGAAATGTATGTGATTACAAAAGCAGAATATGACAGTTGGAAGAATATTCCTTTTTTAAAGTTTGATGATACCAGTTCTGATAGTTGGTGGCATGATTATAATCTCGTGAAACACTGTAGAAATGATATGATGGAAGGAAGTAATAAATACAATTATGAAAAAGCTAATTTAAAGAATACTTTAAAAGCTTTATCTGCGTTTTACTTATTATGTTGTCTGACCAACCAATTTCTTGATGAAAATGCTCCTGATCTGAAGTCCGAAATCTTTGAGACGGGCTATGGATTGATTTAGGTGCGGGAGCCGAGACCTGAACCCAGGTTCAAGAACTCTGTTCGCCCTGTGATAATTAGAGGCTTGAAAGCGGATAACAGGGTGCTAGGTGCCGGTGGCACCTGTTAAGCACCGACCGAGGCGGAGCCGAGACCTGAATCCAGGTTCAAGGACTCTGTTCGCCCTGTGATAATTAGAGGCTTGAAAGCGGATAACAGGGTGCTAGGTGCCGGTGGCACCTGTTAAGCACCGACCGAGGCGGAGCCGAGACCTGAATCCAGGTTCAAGGACTCTGTTCGCCCTGTGATAATTAAAGGCTTGAAAGCGGATAACAGGGTGCTAGGTGCCGGTGGCACCTGTTAAGCACCGACCGAGGCAGAGCCGAGACCTGAACCCAGGTTCAAGAACTCTGTTCGCCCTGTGATAATTAAAGGCTTGAAAGCGGATAACAGGGTGCTAGGTGCCGGTGGCACCTGTTAAGCACCGACCGAGGCAGAGCCGAGACCTGAACCCAGGTTCAAGAACTCTGTTCGCCTCGGTCAAAAATAAAAGCCGGGAACAATGTTCCCAGCTTTTATTTTTCCTAGTGCGGATAACAGGAGTTGAACCTGCACGTCTGTTGACACTAGAACCTAAATCTAGCGCGTCTGCCAATTCCGCCATATCCGCTTGATAAATAAAGAATATTCATGTAAAATATTCTGATAAAATTGTAAAAAAAATATCCCACGAATGGGATAGTCAAAGAAAACTTCCATACATAATCTATATAAAACATTTAATCAAGATAGAAGAGTGAGCCATCGGGGACTCGAACCCCGGACAACTTGATTAAAAGTCAAGTGCTCTACCGCCTGAGCTAATGGCCCGAATTATGATTTTGACTGGGCTAGCTGGATTCGAACCAGCGAATGCAGGAGTCAAAGTCCTGTGCCTTACCGCTTGGCGATAACCCAATAGTATCGCGAAAGCCTGCGATAAAGAAAAAGGTGGATAGAGGGACTCGAACCCTCGGCCTCCAGAGCCACAATCTGGCGCGCTAGCCAACTGCGCCATACCCACCATGTTTTTTAGGCTGTATTAACTTGAAAAAATCAAATTAAAAAAAATAAATGTGCCCGAAGGGATTCGAACCCCCGACCCACGGCTTAGAAGGCCGTTGCTCTATCCAGCTGAGCTACGGACACATTTAATATCTTCACCAAAGACAAATGCCATTTAGCGAAAATAAAGAGCGGGTGATGGGAATCGAACCCACGTATCTAGCTTGGAAGGCTAGTGTTCTACCATTGAACTACACCCGCATATTGCTTAACAGTGTTTAAATCTGCGTCGGGGTGACAGGATTCGAACCTGCGACCTCTTGATCCCAAATCAAGCGCTCTAGCCAAGCTGAGCCACACCCCGAAAGGTCTTTATCTCTGACGCAAGACCTATTATACGAAAATGCCCCTGCTTTGTCAACAACAAATTTCATTTTTTTTCAATTTTTTTTCGGAACCCTAAAAAAGCCCGGATTTACAGGCTTTTAAAGAACTCATTAACGGAAGCCGGACATTCTATCATCGGCAATTACATTTTAAAGATTCGAAAACTAAGAACACATTAAAGGCGCTTTTTTCTGAAAAATAATTTTATGATTCGTTAATAAATACATAATACATAATAATAAAAGGGGGGCAGTTAATAAATTAATGAATTAATTAACAAGAACCGGTCAGACTTTTTCTTTGACATTTTTATAAGGGATAGTATCAATTCAGTTTTTTCTTTGACTTTTTTAGAAAGAATAGTATCAATTCAGGTACAAGTTTTTTTGACGCAGTATGATAATTGTGATAAAAATATATAGGACAATCATAGACACAAAAGATAGAGGACAGGAATCATGAGTAATTTTATTTTTAGTATCAATGCAACATTTCCAATATTTTTGGTTATCTTGTTAGGATGGTTTCTGAAGCACATCGGACTTATTACAGATGAATTTGCCGAGGTGGCAAATAAATATGTGTTCAAGGTATCCCTTCCGGTGCTGCTGTTCAGAGATATTGCCACAACCTCCATATTAAAAGATATGAACATCCAGTTCGTGGCGTTTTGTTTCATTGCCACATTCATAATGTTCACCATATGTTACATATTTGCAAGGATATATTGTAAAGATAAGAATATGGTGGGAGCATTTGCCCAGGCGTCTGCCAGAGGAAGTGCAGCAGTCCTTGGAATTGCTTTCGTTGAAAATATATGTGGCAATTCAGGAATGGCACCACTCATGATCGTGTCAGCAGTGCCTTTGTTTAATATTTATTCGGTTGTCATACTTACCGTGTGCGGAAGAGACAGCAAAAAAGGAAAAGAGGGTATAAAGAAGGCGTTCTTTAATATATTGAAGAATCCCATCATAATAGGAATTGTTGTGGGAGTGCCATTTTCACTTTTATCTGTGAACATCCCGACCATTCCTATGAAAACTATAAATTATATAGCCCAGACCGCAACACCTGTCGCCTTGATCGCTATCGGTGCGGGCTTTAATACAAACGAGGCACTTGCCAAGATAAAGCCGGCAGTAGTGGCGTCGGTGATCAAGCTGGTGATACTGCCGGCAATTTTCCTGCCCCTTGCCATTATGTTTGGCTTCAACTCTTCGGAGATCATTGCCATACTCATAATGGTAGGTGCACCGACTACGATTAGCTGCTATATAATGGCAAAGAACATGGAAAATGACGAGGTGCTGTCCTCAAATGTAATTGTGCTCACTACCCTTCTTTCATCGGTGACACTTACATTGTGGGTATTTGTGCTTAAAAGTCTTGGGTATATTGGATGATTCTTAACGTGCATAGAAAATACGTTAAAAAGTTTATCGTAATTAAAAACTTACGTTAAACCTACTTAAATTATTTTTAGATAAGTTGTTTTGTAAATAACAAGTAAAGTATCATAGGTGTTAATGGGACGGTGTTGATAATATTTGCCGATTAATACCTGAACAGGAGGTTGAAATGATCAGAAGGAAGAATGTTGTGCTTATAGGTATGCCGGGCTGCGGCAAGAGTACCATAGGAGTTGTGCTTGCAAAGGTTGTGGGTGCCAGATTTATTGATGCGGATCTTCTCATTCAGGAGAGTCAGGGGATGCTGCTTAGAGATATAATCGCCAGGTACGGGGACGATGGCTTCCTTAAGATTGAAAATGATGTAAATAAGTCCATTGAGACGGAAAATGCAGTTATTGCCACCGGCGGAAGTGCGGTGTACTGCACCGAGGCGATGGAGAAGTACAGGAAAAATGATATCGTCGTCTACATCAGGCTTGAATATCAGGAGCTGGAGAAGCGACTTGGCAATCTAAAAAGAAGAGGTGTGGTGCTTAAGGATGGTCAGACCTTAAAGGATCTGTATAATGAGCGTACTCCGCTTTATGAGAAATACGCACACATAATAGTAGACTCAGATAACATGAGCGTTGAGGAGCTGATGGATGCCATTTGTTCGGAACTGCATAAAATCGGAACAACTATATAGGCATAAAAGCAATCGGAGGTTCAGGCAAGATTTGTATCTGGAGTGCAGCATCGTAACAACATGTACAGTTTTTGGTGCGGCATTGCCGTGGGACGCAGATATAAAACATAATTGTAAAATAAGCATATAGGCAGGGAGTTGAAAGCATGGAAGTATTTAAAATTATAGGTTATATTGTATTACTGGTGGCAGGCTTTGTATTGCTGGTTAAAGGCGCAGACGTGTTCGTAGATGGAGCGTCAAAGATTGCGGTAAAATGTAATATCCCCCAGATGGTGGTCGGACTTACGATAGTTGCTCTTGGAACCAGTGCTCCGGAGGCAGCCGTAAGTATCAAGGCAGCATTTGCCGGAGTTGCGGATATGACCGTGGGAAATATAGTAGGAAGTAATATCTTAAATATCCTCCTTATCCTTGGTATGGCAGTGCTTTTTGCACCACTACCTATAAAGAAGAATACTCTAAGGATAGACATACCTATAGTTGTGGTGGTTACGCTGGCAATGTTCTTCCTTGGATATTTTGATGGCAGATTAAGCAGGTTTGACGGAGTGATAATGTATATAATGCTTATTGCGTTTATAACATATCTTATTGTGACGGCTAAGAAAGGTGGTTCGGATGATGATTCCATCGTGCTTACTGAGAAGGATAAGACTTGGAGACTTATTCTGTTTATATTGCTTGGCGCGGCTCTGATCGTTGCAGGCAGTGAGCTGACCGTAAGATCTGCAAGCTTTATAGCGGGACAGTTTGGCATGTCCGACAGGCTTATAAGTCTTACTATTGTTGCATTCGGAACATCACTTCCCGAGCTGGTTACATCCTGTGTGGCAGCAAAGAAGGGACAGGCAGATATCGCAATAGGAAACATAGTGGGAAGCAACATCCTGAATATATTATTTGTTGCCGGAACCACAATGCTGATTTCGCCGGTAGCATTTAATAAAGAGTTCCTTATGGACAGCATGGTGGCAGTTCTCGCTGCGGTGATATTGTTTGCGTGCTGTGTGAAGGATAAGAGGCTCAGCAGAAAAGAAGGAATATTCATGCTTATAGTATATGCCGTATATTTTGCGTATATCATGGTTAAAAACTATGCGGCGTAGAACCCAAATTTCCGGTTTTTAAACTGGTATGCAGTGGCAGCCTTTTGCCAGAGGGAAAACGTCAAACAGACAGGCTGTAAATGGTCTGATGATAAAGAAACATGGAGGCAGATGGTATGGAACCAATAGATTATATAGTTGAGAGCCTGGCTGGAGACTATGCTTATCTCAAAAGGATCGACAAGGAGGACGCAGAGCTTAAGTGTGTTGCGAGAGCACTTCTTCCGGAGGCGGTCAGAGAAGGAAGCAGGCTTCATTACGAAATGCTGGAGTATAGCATGATGTAGAAGTAAAATAAATTTATAGAATAAAAAGTGCAATACATTTGATAAATTCATATAGTAAACAGCAGAATATATTCAATAGATTTATGTGATAGAAAAATATGTTTAATAAGATAGTCCACAGAATAAGGTCAGTCCCATTATCCGGGAGCCATTATTCTGTGGACTTTTTGTTATGGCAACTAGTCAGGTGCAACATGCTTGCTTGCATTCATACTTGTATTTGAAGACTGCTGATCGGACAATAAAATATTTTATTACCGGGCAACAAGGAAAATACAATTATACGAAAAAAAGGTTGACGGAAGGTTCATTCTTAAATATAATAGAGCTTGCCGGTTTAACGCATAAAAGCGTTGAAGTTATATAGCTTTAAATGGACAATGACTTCCCGGAAAATATACAAAACGAAAATGGGAGGGTATTATGATTCTCAAGGTTATTATGCTTGTTGTGTTCTTCGCCATAATGATAGGCGTAGGATTTTATTCAAGAAAACAGGCAACAGATGTTAATGGATTTGTACTGGGAGGAAGGTCTGTAGGGCCGTGGCTTACTGCATTTGCATATGGAACTTCTTATTTCTCCGCAGTAATATTTGTAGGTTATGCGGGACAGTTCGGGTGGAAGTACGGTATCGCGTCCACATGGATAGGTATAGGAAACGCGGTTCTTGGTTCTCTTATTGCCTGGGCAGTTCTCGGAAGAAGAACCCGTCTTATTACCCAGAAGCTGGACTCACGTACAATGCCTGAGTTCTTTGAGAGAAGATACAACAGCAAATCACTTAAGCTTGTATCATCCCTTATTATATTTGTGTTCCTTATTCCATATACAGCTTCACTGTACAATGGTCTTTCAAGATTGTTCGGAATGGCATTTGAAATTGACTATAAGGTATGCGTTATTGCCATGGCAGCACTTACAGGTATATATGTAATTGTCGGTGGATACATGGCAACAGCCATCAACGACTTCATACAGGGCATCATAATGCTGTTTGGTATCGTTGTGGTTATTGCAGCAGTCCTTAAGAATTACGGAGGACTTACAGGTGCCCTTGATAAGCTTGCAAATGTAAGTGATCCTGCAGTGTCATCAACACCGGGCGTGTTTGCCTCCTTTTTAGGGCCGGACATCTTTAATCTTGTGTGTGTAGTAATCCTTACATCTCTGGGAACATGGGGACTTCCACAGATGGTGCAGAAGTTCTACGCTATCAAGGATGAGAAATCCATCAGGACAGGTACGGTCGTATCAACAATATTTGCAGTTATAGTAGCCGGAGGATGTTATTTCTTAGGCGGTTTCGGAAGACTTACTGACACAGATGTGGCAGCAGAGGGATTTGACGCTATCATCCCACACCTTCTTGAGTGCCTGCCACCTATACTTATAGGACTTGTAGTAATACTGGTTCTTTCAGCTTCAATGTCAACACTTTCCTCACTGGTACTTACCTCAAGTTCAACACTTACTATTGACTTTATCAAGGGAACTATAGTTCCTAAGATGTCAGAAAAGAAGCAGGTACTTACCATGAGGATTATGCTGGTGGTATTCATAGCAATATCCGCAGTGATCGCCATAGTGCAGTACTCAAGTAAGATAACCTTCATCGCTCAGCTTATGGGCGTATCATGGGGAGCACTTGCAGGTGCATTCCTTGCACCATTCTTATACGGTCTCTACTGGAAGAAGACCACAGTTGGTGCGTGCTGGGCAAGCTTTATATGGGGCGCAGGAATAATGACATTGAACTTTATCAGTAACACATGGCATGTATTCTCATTTCCGGCACAGATACAGTCACCTGTAAATTGTGGTGCGCTTGCAATGGTTGGCGGACTTATCATTGTTCCGATCGTGAGCCTTGTAACACCAAAGCCAGACCAGAAAATGGTAGAAGAAGCATTCTCATGCTATGATGAGACAGTAACAGTCGCTCATAAGAAGGTACTTGATTAAGTGATCTGGTTAAGGGGCTGACCGGAAAAAGGTATATTAAAAAGAATATTTAAAAAGAATATGTTAAAAAGCGTATATTAAAAATAGCGTATTTAAAAAATGAAAATAAGGAATACACAATAAAGAAATAAGCAATAAAAAATAAGGGGCTGTATAGGCTTAGCGGCACGCATTGGCGATGACTGCTGCAGACTATAAGTCCCTTATTTTTATGTTTTTTTTGACCTGTATTTTATCAAAAACTATTGAATAATGTTTTCTATTATTGACCATAATTGATATAAGGTTTATAATAATAAACATTAAAATGAAAGAGGAATGCAAAAAATGAAAAAAGCAGTGTATAATATATTGCCTGAAACAGAAGATATATTGAAAACAATGGGAGAACAGATTAAATTGGCTAGATTAAGACGTGATTTGCCTGTTGAATTAGTGGCTGAACGTGCAGGAATCAGCAGATCCTCTCTATGGAAAGTTGAGTCGGGAAGCCCGGCTGTTGCTATTGGGATTTATGCTGCAGTTTTGCATGCATTAGGGGGGATGGACAAGGATATACTTCTTGTGGCGAAGGATGATGAAATGGGCAGGCAGATGCAGGATCTCAATCTACTGACAAAGAAGCGTGCTGCAAGGAGGAAAAAATAATGGCGGTAGATGAAAAAATCATATATGTATATGATAGCTTTTCTGAAGATGAACCATGTTTGATCGGAAGATTGTATGTTGGAGTTATAAAAGGGGGAGAAACATATTCCTTTGAATATGATGCTGGTTGGTTGACAAAGAATAAAATGAGAACCAGTCTTGATCCACAATTGCAACCGTTCGTAGGTCGACAGTTTCCTGCAGAAAAAAATATTTTTGGTATGTTTGCAGATGCATCTCCAGACAGATGGGGACGCGTTCTTATGAACAAAAGAGAACGTATTCTGGCTAGAAGAGAGGAAAGAAAGCCAAAAAAATTGCATGACAGTGATTATCTGCTTGGGGTATATGACGAAACCAGAATGGGAGGCATTCGTTTCAAACTTGATCCCAATGGAGAATTTCTTTCTAACGACAGGGAAACTGCAACACCTCCATGGGCAAAACTCAGAACATTGGAAGAGGCTTCCAGAAATTTTGAAAATGATGAAAATGCAATTACAGACCAATGGCTTAATCAATTAATAAAGCCGGGATCTTCTTTGGGTGGAGCAAGACCAAAGGCGACGGTGATGGATACTGAGGGTGGCTTGTGGATAGCTAAATTTCCATCAAAGAATGATGAAAGTGATACTGGAGCATGGGAAAAAGTTGTCCATGATCTGGCAAAGCTGTGTGGGCTGGATGTTCCGGAATCCAAGCTGGAAAAATTTTCAAAACTTGGAAGTACCTTTCTCGTCAGACGCTTTGACAGAGATGGCGATAGAAGAATACATTTTGCTTCCGCAATGACATTACTTGGAAAGACAGATGGCGCTTCTGCTGAGGATGGGACAAGTTATCTGGATATTGTTTCATTTATTAAGGCATTTGGATCAAATCCAAAAACTGATCTGATGGAATTATGGAAACGAGTTGTATTCAATATGGCAGTAACTAATACCGATGATCATCTTCGTAACCATGCGTTCCTGTTTGAAGGCAATGGGTGGAGACTGTCGCCTCTGTATGATGTAAACCCTGTTCCATATGGAAATGAGTTATCCCTTTTAGTGGATGACCAAGATAACAGCATTTCAATGGAACTGGCGATTAATACTGCAAATCGTTTTGGCATTAGGCGAGATATTGCGGAAAATGTGGCGGAGGAAATGCGGATAGCTGTCAGGGACAATTGGGAGAAGCTGGCAAAGGAATATGGTCTTTCGCATGGACAGATAGAATATATGCGCCCTGCATTTGATGCGTGTTATTAAGCAAAACTTAGTATATGACACGCAACGGGACAAAGGAAGTGTCTATGTAATGACCATGTAAAAATATAAATTCTTGAAACACACCCATTATTATGGTAGTATTACTCGTGGGTAAGTGTCCTTGCAGGGAACACCCTCATATAAGAAGAAAACCACAGGATCGGAGGTTGAGTTCATGATCAAGCTTTATAAGACAGAGCAGAAGATAATATCGGAAATAGACAGCTATGAACCGGACGCATGGATCCAGCTTACTAAACCCACAGTGGAAGAGAGCCGCTTTATCGCAGAGAAATTCGACATTGATCTGGCAGATGTAAGAGCCGCCCTCGATGATGAGGAGAGTTCCCGTGTGGAGGTAGAGAAGAATTACACCCTCATACTTGTGGATATCCCATCTATAGAAATAAGAAATGACCGAGAGGCGTACACCACAATCCCTCTTGGTATCATATTGTTAGATCAGTACATAGTCACTGTGTGTGCAGAAGAAACTCCGGTTCTGGAAGCATTTGTAGAGAGAAAAGTCAGAGATATCAGTACAAAGAAGCGGATGAGGCTCATGTACCAGATACTCTACAGGAACTGCATGACCTACCAGTATTACCTTCGAGTAATGGACAGACGGAGGATAATCATAGAGCAGAGAATCCAGGAAGAGACCGAGGATGCAGATCTCATAGATCTTCACGAACTGGAATCTAACCTTGTTTACTTCGCCACATCACTCCGGGCAAATGGCGTAGTTCTTGATAAGCTTACAAGATACAGCAGTATAAAGCAGTATCCTGAGGACAGAGAGCTTCTCGATGATGTTGTTGTGGAGAACAAGCAGGCTATCGAGATGACAACTATCTACAGAGATATCATAAACGGTACAAGAGAGCTTATGACTACCGTAATCAATAACCGGCTTAATAATGTAATGAAGTTCCTTGCAGCTATTACCATCGTTATGGCAATACCGACTATTATTTCGGGTATATACGGAATGAATGTGAGTGCCAAGTGGATGCCCCTGGCAAATACACCTTATGGATTTGAGATCGTGTGCGGTATCATTCTTTTGGTGAGTATACTTATTGCGTTGATATTAAAGAAGAAAAAGATGCTTAAGATGTGAGTGGTATGGATATATATTTCCCTGATTATTATAACAAATTCAGATGTCTCGCCGGGAGCTGTCCCGACACCTGCTGTGCAAAGTGGCAGATAGTCATAGATGACAGGACCCTCGCCAGATATGACAAAGTGGAGGAACCCTTCAGGACGAGACTTAAAAATTCAATAGATCACAAAGAAAAGGTGTACCATCAGATAAATGACCGGTGCGCCTTCTTAAATGAAGAGGGATTGTGCGACATCCACAGTGATATAGGTCCTGAGTACCTGTGCAGAACCTGCAGGGTGTATCCAAGGCATATTGAGGAATTTGAAAATGTCCGTGAGAAATCCCTTGCTCTGTCCTGCCCTGAGGTGGCAAGGCTGCTTCTGTCCCATAACGGGAAGGTTACCTATCTCCATAAAGAAAATGATAGATCAGAAACCTATGAAGAATTTGACAATCTTCTATATGGTATTTTGTGCGATATAAGATCACTTATGGTGGATATTATCCAGAAGAGAGAGCTGGATATCAGTACAAGATTTGCAATGGTGTTGTCTCTGGCTCATGACGTGTCAAGAAGACTTGTGGATAACAATCTCTTTGACATTGAAAATGTTGCTGAGAAGTACAGAAATATTTCCATCGGAAAATTTGAAGCAGAGATGAAAAGGCGTATCGGAGGAAGAAAGCCTCCGTACATGGGTGGTGGAAGCAGAAGCCGTAGACAAAGGGAGAAATATTACAATGGCATGAACACTGAGACTGCCATAAGACTTCTGGAGAGCCTTGATTATTTCGAAGTGTTAAATGATTACTGGCCGGATATGATAGAGGATTGTATAGAAGAGCTGGAGGACAACGGGGCCTCTGCACGTACCGACATAAATACCATGGAGGGTATCCGGAACGAACGGGAGAATGAACGCTTTGATATAATGATGGAGCAGATCGCAATATATTTTATATACATATATTATGTCGGTGGAGTGTATGATGGCAGGACTTTAAATAAGCTTAAGGCGGCAATATATTCTACTCTGATCATTGCCATATTCATAAAGACAAAGTGGCTTGAAAGTAGGAGACTGGTGCTCAATCGTTGCGTGGAATATGCTTACAAATATTCAAGGGAGATAGAACACTCGGATGAAAATCTTGAGCTGATAGAAGAACTCATGAAGAAATATTCAACCATGGATATGGTGGCATTTGTATATGAGATACTCGGCAGATAAAACAAGGACTATTATGATAATAGCCGAAAAATCAGTAAAAAAATAAGAAAAAAGAAATATAACTTCAAGAATAAATTACAAAAATAAAAAGCACTTTGGATATCAGAAAACGTGCCGCCCTAAAGTTAGATCTGAAAATCTAATGATTAGAAGATGGTACAAACTGGTTCCCGGAAGTGCTTTTATTTTCTTGCATTTTTTACAGGTTATTCGTTGACGCTTGTTTTTTGAATACTGTTTTTGGACTGTCTGTGTCTTATTTCACCACAATACCGTTTACGGTTACTTCATCATTTATCTCAATGACTATACATTTTTTTCCGTCAATTTCCCTGGTCTCAATAAGATCGGTTCTGTCAGGATTTACCTTTATAACCACATCGGGGGTCTTGACCTCAAAGGCACGGGTATTTGCAAGGTTATTTGCATATAAGGTGACCTTAGGTGCCGGTGGCTCAGGGACAGAGGCGTCATTTGATACAGGCTTTACAGGAACCACGGTCTTTGCTGCATCTTCGAACTTCGTGTCAAAGTCCTCAAGCTTCTCATCAGGCACACCGCTTTCAGACAGCAGCCTCTTGATGGAGGTCTTAGAAAGGGTGAGAGGTTCAGGGTTATCCTTCTGCTCGGTTATCATTTCATTAAGATTTTCATGAATGGACTTTACAACCTCATAGTCGCAGTTATTCCCCAGGGTTTCGGTGATGATGGTCTGGAAAGTCTCCTTCTGGTTCTCGGCGGATACCGGGGCACCGGTGCCAAGGATGCCGTCAATGAAGCTGAAGTGAAGGTCCTCTGCGTTCTTGGTATAGTAAAGGACGTTGTGGATGTCTGTACTTCTGTCTATGAATGCGGGGAACAGGAAGCCTATGTCAGGCATGTCAACAATCCAGTCCCTTACTCTGTTGTGGAAGGTGTTGTCATTGTCGAAATAGCTTAGACCCGCCTTGCTTAAGTTTACATGGCAGATGGAGCACATAATGTATTCATATACCTCGTCGGAAGCGTCATCCATGGTTATGCCGTCACTTGTCTTGCCGGGAATATCGTATCTGTCGTGTATGAGCAGGATCAGGTAGTTGCCGGTATAGTCATAGCTTTCGATAACCTTGTCATAAAATTCCTCCACAAGGGCAGGATCTCTTAACTCGGATTTTCTGAGCTTCATAAGAAAGCTCTGGGTTCCGTCATCAAACTCACTTTCGGTAGGAAATGGCATTGTAACCAGGTTCTTACCTATGGAGCCGGACAGATTTTTTTTGAAAATGTCAAAATATTTGAAGCTTTCCTCCTCAGGAAGAGAAAGAAAGGCTGAGTCTATGTATGCTACTTTCTTACGGTCTCCGTCCACATAACATCCACAGATCTTACCTATGGAGCAGGTGGCAGGGGAGAAGCGGTGTCTTATTTCCAGTACGTCTTTTTTTGTCATCTGATATACCTCAATTCTTTTTAGTGTCCTTGCATCTTCAAGGAACTGTATGGTGAATTTAATAGTAAACGAATTCGGGGCAACTTTCAAGGATTGTGTCAAGTTTTCTATGAAAACTTGATATGTAGCTCCAGCCATTTGCCTATTCCTTATTTGACTCCCCCTTTGTATATAAAAGCAGTACAATAGCGAGGCTTTCGTAATGAGGTTTGCACTAGCTGCCTGCACCAAGCTCATGTTTGAGCCCGTAGGGCGAGTTTGAGCGACTGCAGGCTTATAAGCGTGCGAACCGAATAGAAAATGAAGCGTGTACTGCGTTATATACAAGGGGGAGACCCGGAAATCCAATGTAAATTATTTGAAAGTGGTTCGAAAGATACTGGAAAATTATTCATATATTAACTTCTGCTTCTTGTTTAAATTTCAAGGAAAAATATGTATAATAGACAAAGCGTTAAAGATTATTTAATAATTTGGTGGATTGTTTCTTAAAGCAGAGGTAGCCTATAATAAAGCTACCATGGTAAGACAGTGCAGCACGAAAGGGGTTTTATATGTACAATATATTGGTATGTGATGATGAAAGAGATATAACGGACGCGTTAAAGATCTACCTCACTACAGAGGGCTATAAGGTATATACAGCGTTTAACGGACAGGAAGCGGTTGATGTGGCTCTTAAGGAAGATATCCAGCTTGTGATAATGGATATAATGATGCCGGTTATGGATGGCATGACAGCCATGACTAAGATCAGAGAGGAAAAGAATGTTCCTGTGATCATGCTTACAGCAAAGGGAGAGGATACAGACAAAATCCTGGGTCTCACTGTGGGAGCTGATGATTATGTGACAAAGCCGTTTAATCCTGTGGAGCTTATAGCCAGAGTCAAGTCTCAGATCAGAAGATACATGACACTTGGTGGAGGCAATATAGAGAAGGATTGTCTTAAGAATGGTGGCATAGAGCTGACAAACGCAACAAAGGAAGTTAGGCTTGACGGAGAGAAGGTTAATCTTACACCGACAGAATTTGATATCCTTAAGTTCCTTATGGAGCATGTGGGAAATGTTTATTCTCCGCGGGATATATATGAGGCTGTATGGCATGAAACACCTTATGGCTCAGAGAGTGCGGTAGCTGTACATATAAGACATTTGCGTGAAAAGATAGAGATAGATCCGGGTAATCCAAGATATATAAAGGTTATCTGGGGACAGGGCTATAAGCTGGAGAAGCAGTAGGCTTGTGGCTTTTTTAGGAAAATTATGTAATGTGACAAAAAGAGGAGCAGACCAATATGGATGAAAGTAGTACCAGAGCTGAGGAGAAAAAGGTATCAGAAACAAGGAAACATTTGAACGATAAAAAGAATATACTGGCATATTTTGTTTTTGTACTGGCAGCGGCTTGTGCGGTGATGTCCGTGCTATTTGTGTATGTGTCATCCTATAACGGTGACAATTTCGATATAAGGTCGGAGGTGCGTGAATGGTCCTCAAGTGCTGAGGATCAGGTGCAGCAGATAGTGTATGACTTCTATGACTTTAAATATCAGGAGCTGGGCAACAAGTACTACATCATGGAGCTTAGAAACTTTCTTGGCAGTGATAGTGATCTGAAGGATACTCTCGATGCGGGTATGCTTGACTGTCGTGTGACTGTATGGGCAGAGGATCAGACAGGTGCTTTGACGGATCAGAACCTGGGGCTTGATAAGATTGTGCTATATAACACTATGGGAGATCGTGAAGAGTACGACTATAGTTATACCAATACAGGAGAGGTTACGGTTAAGCGTCTTGCATACAAGGGAAGATATGAAAGCTTTGAAGCAGCTGAAACGGCATATGCCCAGTCTGAATATTATAACGATGAGGCATATGGTTATAATATCTATCCGGTAGATATGGACGAGAATCTGTACAGTGACACCGGTTTTGACGAAGAGGGCTTTAATGTGACCGGATATAGTGATGGTGATACTGATACTGCTGACACTGTTCCGACTACAGATGAAAGTACAAGTGAGACATTTACGTCAGAGGATGGAGATTTCGCAGAGGATATTAATACCGAGGTGGTACTGGAAGAGGAAAATGATATGACCAATTCCATAGACAGTACAGAGAGCTACAATGTGCTTAATCAGTATGAGCTTGAAATATATTATTTTGTTCCTATAAATATTCAGACAGAAACAGGACTCAATGTGGCTCCGGAAACCATGATAAGCAGCTCATATCCCTATTATATATCAAACACCGGAAGGTTTAATAAGATCAATAAGCTGAGTCTTGTGACAACACTTTTAAGTATAATATGTATGCTCATATCTGCGGTGGTTATAGTGTTAAGAACAGTAAGGTACAGCAGATACAGCAGAACCGGTGAAAGGATACCGGCAGAGATATATTACGCTGAGATGGCATGCGGTATACTTATAATCGCAGCGGCTTATTGTTATATTGGATATAACTATGGATGGTTTCACATATTGGCAAAATGGCCGGCAAGGTACATCGTTACTCTTATTGCAGGCTTTGGTATAGCTGTGGCATTCATAGCATTTATATCCATGATGTCCCTGCAGCTTCTGGTGAAGAATTATTGTAACGGAGTGGTGGCTGAGCACTCTATAATCGTCAGACTGTTCGGCTGGATAAAGAAGCTGTTTAAGGCAATAGGACAGTTCCTTAGATATATAGGAGAACGTATAACCTTTATAACAAAGGCAATTCTGTTTTATGGAATCCTTACTGTGGCGGAGATAATCACTCTGGCTGTAATATGTAATATAGTGTATGGTGCATGGGTGATCATAGCATTGTATGTAATAATAAAGCTGGTGGGAATAGTGATATTCATCACTTCGGCTGTGGAGCTGTATGAGCTTTATAAGGGCGGAATACTTTTAGCAGAAGGTGAAACTGATCACAGGATAAATACTAAATACATGTTCTGGCTGTTTAAGAAGCATGGTGAAAATCTCAACAAGATCCAGGACGGTATCGAAAATGCTGTTGAGGATAAGATGAAGAGCGAGAGGATGAAGACAGAGCTTATAACAAATGTATCCCATGACATCAAAACTCCGCTTACTTCCATTATTAATTACACAGATCTGCTGGATAAGCAGAATATACAGGATGAAACTGCCAGGGACTATATCAATGTCCTTAAGAGACAGTCCTTAAGGCTTAAAAAGCTCATTGAGGATCTGGTGGAAGCGTCTAAGGCATCTACAGGGAATCTGGAGGTGAACAAGGAGCTTATGGATGCAAATCTCCTGCTGAACCAGGCTGTTGCTGAGTATGATGACAGACTTGCGAAGTCGGGGCTTGAGCTTGTGGTGACTAATTCCGATACTCCGGCATATATAGTTGCCGACGGAAGACACCTGTGGAGAGTGTTTGACAATATGCTTGGGAATATCTGCAAATATGCCATGCCACACACCAGGGTTTATGTGGATGTGATAAAGACAGAAAAGAACGTGAAGATAACCTTTAAGAATATCTCAAGGGATAAGCTTAATATAAGTGCTGATGAGCTTATGGAGAGATTTGTCAGAGGAGATCAGTCCAGAAATACAGAGGGCAGCGGTCTGGGATTGTCTATAGCCAAGAGTCTGTGCGAGATCATGGACGGAAGGTTTAAGATCGATATAGACGGAGATCTGTATAAGGCCAGCGTTATCTTTAATGTGGAAACGGCTGACGAATCAGATATGATCCGATAGATGTAGGGAATATCATTAATTTAAATAATGAACGGATTAAGTTGAAAAAAGTGTCAATATAGTCTGATTTGTTATTGACAACTTATTTGAGTTAGGCTATACTAACAAATGCAAAAGGTTAGTATAGCCTAACTTTTTTGCACTTGAAAATAATTTTCTTATAATCAAGGAGATGATGTTTTGGAAGCAACAATGCAGATCGCCGATGTGAACAAAGCATATAACGGAGAAGCTTCCGGTGAGTTTTTTCATACGGACAACAAAGTTCAGAGAGAGATAGTGATAGATAAGCTTAGAAAGATGGGATGTCGTATAACAAAGCAGAGATTACTGCTTCTTGATATCATCCTGGGGGAGGAGTGCTCGTCCTGTAAGGAGATATATTATAAGGCTTCCAGGATAGATAAGAAGATAGGCTCCGCAACAGTATACAGAATGGTCAATACACTGGAGGACATAGGTGCCATCAACAGGAAGAATATGTATAAGGTTGCCTGTGGCGCTGGGTGTGAGGTTGAGAATGCCTGTGTAATAGCATTTGACGATCAGTCGTTTATAGAGCTTTCAGCCAGTGAGTGGAGCAGAGTACTTAAGGCAGGACTTAAGTCCTTAGATTACATAGGCGGACAGAATATCACAAGCGTGGTCGTCCAGCCTTGCACATGTCATAAGGCATGTTGAAACTGTTAAAGTATTTATTAATCATAAAATGTAGCGTGCCCACTTTTGGGGGCACGTTGCTCTTTTGCTATGGCAACGAGTCGAATGCAACATGGTTGTTGCTCTATTGATCCGTTTTGTTATGCCGACAGCTCAGAGAAAATAAAAAAATTTAAAAAAAGTTGTTGACACCCATAGGTGAGTATGGTATTATCCATATTGTTGTGAGTGACACAGAGCAAACAACACCGAAATGCGCGAGTGGCTCAGCGGTGGAGCACCTCCTTGCCAAGGAGGGGGTCGCGGGTTCGATCCCCGTCTCGCGCTCTTGAAAAAGGTATGAAGCAGCACAGAGGTGTGTTGCTTCTTTTTTTTACTTTCCCATGTAAAAACAGAGTAAAGATAAAGAAAAAAACAGAAATATAGAAAGGGCTGACTGAGATGAAAGAGAAGCTAAAAAAGCTGCCTAAAACGGCAGGCTTTCAGTGTGTTATTATTGCATTAATACTTGATGTGATACTTGAAATTCTGGGTAGACATTCGGTATTGGATACCTTTCGATATATAGGGGCGCATCCGTTTATATATCTGTATAACTGCTCAATCATATTTTTTACTCTTACCCTGGCTTTGCTTATCCGTAAGCGGTTATTTGGTTATTGCTTCATAACAATAATATGGCTTGCTTTTGGAATAACGAACAGCGTGGTACTCGGTTTCAGAATCACACCATTTTCAGCTATAGATATCCTTATGACCAGAAGTACCCTCACCATTATAGATAAATATCTGACGGTGGGACAGATTGCTACTTTGGGTGTGGGGCTATTTGCGGCTCTGGCGGTTATGATATTGCTTTTCATTAAGTCGCCTACAGTAACAGGAAATATATACAGGATAAGGACTACAATATTCATTGTGGCAACTTTCATATGCGTAATGCTGTTTACAAGACTTGCCATAAATACAAAAGCTATCTCTGATAACTTCGCCAATCTGGCTACTGCTTATGACCGGTATGGATTTGCATATTGCTTCTCCAACAGCGTGGTGGACGTGGGCATTAAGAAGCCGGATGATTACAGTGAAGAGAAGATGGCTGAGATAGGTGAGATCCTTGACAATGCGGAAACCTCAAATGCACCGTTTGCCAGTCAGTCTCCAAATGTAATAATAATCCAGCTTGAGTCCTTCATGGATCCATCCCATGTTGTGGGGCTTAAGATGAACCAGGATCCGGTGCCTAATTTTACTAAGCTTAAGGCGGAATGTACTTCGGGATTTCTTTCAATGCCTGCCATTGGAGCAGGAACTGCAAATTCTGAGTTTGAACTTCTTACAGGCTTTAACGTGGATTATTTCGGTGCGGGAGAGTATCCTTACAAGACTGTTCTCGGATATACAAGCTGTGAGAGTCTTGCCACTGAATTTAAGAACATGGGTTACAGTACACACGCCATCCATAATCATGATGGTACATTCTATGACAGATATAATGTGTACTCATACCTGGGCTTTGATACATTTACCCCGAAGGAATATATATACGGCATAACACATACACCGAAGTACTGGGAGAAGGATGACGTGCTCCCGGGAGAGATATTCAAGGCAATGAACAGTACTGATGAGAGAGACTTTGTGTTTACTGTCAGCGTGCAGGGACACGGAAAGTATCCTACTACTATCGATCGGGAGAATTATGATTATCCTATAGATGTTAAGACAGGAACCGGTGATGAGATCCTTGATACCCAGTGGACATATTATTGCAATATGCTTCACGAAATGGACGAGCAGATCGGAAGACTTATAGACAGACTTAAAGAGTTCGATGAACCGGTGGTTGTAGTTATGTATGGTGACCATCTTCCTGGATTTGAATTTACAAATGACTCTGTTGACAACGGAGACCTTTACCAGACAGAGTACTTTATCTGGAGCAACATGGACAATTTCCCTGTGGAGGACGAGGATCTTCAGGCATATCAGCTTGGCACAAAGCTTTTTGATATGATCGGTTTTCCTAAGGCAACCCTCCAGAAGTTCCACAGCTTGTATAAGATAGGCGATGAGGGCTATGATGATATCCTTAAGAATATTGAGTATGACATGCTCTACGGAGACAGATATCTCTTCCCTGACGGATGGCCTTACGGGACAAATGTAATGACCTATGGAATACAGAAGATAGAGATAACCGGAATCGAACCGGGAACATACACTTATGTGCCGGGAAGTGACGATGGTGATGATGGAGAAGCCGACGCGGCGGATCCGGAGACGTTGACAGGTTTCTATATCCATGGCAGGAACTTTAACGAGTTCAGTTATGTATGGATAAATAACGGATATAAGAGCAATACCATTTATATTGACAGGAATACGCTGTTCTATCCGGGGGATGATATCAATCCGGGCATGAAGGTGTATGTGGCACAGGTCGGCTCGGACAGTGTGGATATCGGAAGAACCAACGGATACCTGTATGAAGGGGATGGTGAGGATACCACAGACGGTACAGAGGAAGATACGGTGAATGCAGACTAAACATTTTTATGTGAAGGATTATTTGGATCGGACTGAAGATGTCAATGAAAATATTCATTAACAGAAAACGAAAAAAGACAGGTGAATTTGTATAATAATTACCTTGACAATGAAATTCATATTTGCTAGTCTAATTTCAAGTGTTTTTTACGAATATAGTCGCCTGAAGTCATTCGGGCGGCTTATAAAATTATAAGGAAAGAGAGAAAAGAAATGGGTAAGATTATAGGCGAAGGAATTACATTTGATGACGTCCTCTTAGTACCTGCATATTCAGAGGTGCTCCCAAATGACGTTGACTTGACAACAAACTTGACACAGAAGATTAAATTACAGATTCCGCTTATGAGTGCCGGTATGGATACAGTTACTGAGCACAGAATGGCTATTGCCATGGCTCGTCAGGGTGGTATAGGAGTAATTCATAAGAATATGTCCATAGAGCAGCAGGCTGAAGAAGTAGACAAGGTTAAGCGTTCAGAGAATGGTGTAATTTCAGATCCATTTTACCTTTCTCCGGAACATACATTAGCAGATGCTAATGCTCTTATGGCCAAGTTCAGGATCTCAGGTGTACCTATCACTGAGAACGGCAAGCTTGTGGGCATTATCACAAACAGAGATCTTAAGTTTGAAGAGGATTATTCGAAGAAGATTAAGGAGTCAATGACAGCAGAAGGTCTTGTTACAGCAAATGAGGGCATTACTCTTGATGAGGCAAGAAAGATTCTCGGCAAGGCGCGTAAGGAGAAGCTTCCTATCGTTGACGATGAGTTCAGATTAAAGGGTCTTATTACCATTAAGGATATTGAGAAACAGATTAAGTATCCGCATTCAGCAAAGGATTCACAGGGCAGACTTCTCTGTGCAGCAGCTGTAGGATGTACGGCTAATATTCTTGACAGAGTAGCAGAGCTTGTTTCAAGCAAGGTTGATGCTATCGTTATAGATACAGCACATGGTCATTCAGCAAACGTACTCCGTACCTTCAAGATGGTTAAGGAGAAGTATCCTGATCTTCAGGTTATCGCAGGAAATGTTGCAACCAAGTCAGGTGCACAGGCAATGATAGACATGGGCGTAGATGCAGTTAAGATCGGTATCGGACCTGGTTCAATCTGTACAACAAGAGTTGTTGCAGGTATCGGTGTTCCGCAGATCACAGCTATTATGCAGGCCTATGACGCAGCTAAGAACGCAGGTATCCCTGTTATTGCTGATGGCGGTATCAAGTATTCAGGCGATATCACAAAGGCTCTTGCAGCCGGTGCGAATGTCTGCATGATGGGCAGCTTATTTGCAGGTACAGATGAGGCACCTGGTGATTTCGAACTTTATCAGGGACGTAAGTACAAGGTATACAGAGGCATGGGAAGCCTTGCAGCTATGGAGAACGGAAGCAAGGACAGATACTTCCAGGAGAATGCCAAGAAGCTTGTTCCTGAAGGTGTTGAGGGAAGAGTTGCATACAAGGGCTCGCTTGAGGATACAGTATTCCAGCTTATCGGCGGTTTACGTTCAGGTATGGGTTATTGCGGTGCTGAGAACATTGAGGCTCTTCATGATAAGGCAGAGTTCGTTAAGATCTCAGCAGCTTCACTTAAGGAGAGTCATCCGCATGACATCCATATCACTAAGGAAGCTCCAAACTACAGCGTAGAGTAATCAATGGCAGGCTGATCCATAAGGATCTGTCAGTATATCGAAATATAAAAGTGATATCAGGACGGCAGGACATTTAATGTAATGTCTTGCCGTCCTTTGATTATTGTAATTTATAGTAATGATGTAGGTGACATCGTTACGCCTTACTATAACGAGAGGGGATAAAAGTATGATTAACGCAGCAGCTTACACACCGGACATGTATGCCACGTTCTGGGCATTGATACCACCGGTGGTTGCCATTGTGCTGGCACTTATTACTAAGGAAGTGTACAGCTCATTGTTTATTGGTATTGTGATAGGAGGAGTTTTTTATTCAAATTTCCGGTTTGAGGAAACAGTAAATCATGTATTCCAGGATGGATTTGTAGGGGTGCTTACAGATGGTGGAAATATGGGTATAATCATTTTCCTTGTAATTCTTGGAACTATGGTTGCAATGATGAACAAGGCGGGAGGTTCTGCCGCGTTCGGACGATGGGCATCAGTCCACATCAAGACCAGGATAGGTGCACAGCTTGCAACACTGGTACTTGGCGTACTTATCTTTATTGATGACTACTTCAACTGCCTTACAGTAGGTAGTGTTATGAGACCGGTAACCGACAAACATCAGGTATCAAGAGCTAAGCTGGCATACCTTATTGATGCCACTGCGGCACCTGTATGTATCATTGCACCGGTATCATCCTGGGCAGCAGCAGTTACAGGATTTGTAAAGGATGAGGATGGCTTCGGACTGTTCCTTAAGGCCATTCCGTATAACTATTACGCACTCTTTACAATAATTGCGATGATAATCCTTATTGTATTCAAGATCGACTTCGGATCTATGAGGATACATGAGGCCAATGCCATGAAGGGAGATCTGTTCACAACACCTGACAGACCTTATGAGAATGCTGAGAGTGGAAAAGACAAGAGCGATGGTAAGGTTATTGATCTGGTGTTCCCTATAGTTGTTCTTATAATTGCTTGTATAATCGGAATGATATATACAGGCGGATTCTTCAGCGGAGCAAGCTTCATAGAGGCATTTTCAAACAGTGTTGCTTCAGTGGGACTTATGTACGGAAGCTTTTTTGCATTTGCAATCACTGTTATATTCTATATGATCAGACGCTCAATGAAGTTTTCTGAGGCAATGGGATGTCTTCCTGAGGGCTTCAAGGCAATGGTTCCTGCCATTCTGATACTTACTATGGCATGGACTCTTAAGGCTATGACAGACAGCCTTGGTGCCAAGGAATATGTTAAGGCAGTCGTAGGTGGTATGCCGGATTCATTTGCAACATTTATTCCTGCAATAATATTCCTTATTGCATGTTTCCTTGCATTTGCCACAGGAACATCATGGGGAACCTTCGGTATCCTTATCCCTATCGTTGTAAATGTATTCCAGGGAACAGATCACACAATGATGGTAATTGCTATCTCGGCATGTATGGCAGGTGCAGTATGCGGAGATCACTGCTCACCTATTTCGGATACAACAATCATGGCTTCGGCGGGAGCACAGTGTAACCATCTGAATCATGTATCCACACAGCTTCCGTATGCTCTTACAGTGGCGGCTATATCCTGTCTGACATATATTGTGGCAGGCTTCGCGAAGAATCCGTTTGTACCGTTTGCAGCAGGACTCGCTATGATGTGCCTGGTATTCTATATCATAAAAAGACTGTCAGTTAAGAAGGCAGTAAGGGTTGAGGACATTTAAATATATCAGTAAAATAACATATATTGCATAAATCGAGTAGGAGAAGCCTACTCGATTTTGCGTAATGAGCCTTTTGCTCGGTTTAAGGACATATAAGGAGAAACAAAATGCGTATATACATGGCACCTATGGAGGGCATAACAGGCTATATATACAGAACTACATACGACAGATATTTTTCCGGAGTGGACAAATATTTTACACCCTTTATAGTTCCGGCTATAGGCAGACCTTTGCGAGGCAGGGAGCTTAAGGACATTCTCCCGGAGAATAACAATGGCATGAATGTGATACCGCAGCTCCTGACAAATGACAGTGAGGCATTTCTCAAGACAGCGAGATTTCTTAAGGACTATGGCTATGATGAGGTAAATCTTAATCTTGGATGCCCCTCCGGTACAGTGGTGAGCAAGAACCGGGGCTCGGGACAGCTTTATGATACAGATAAGCTGGACAGATTTCTCTACGAGATATTTGCCGCAGATGTTGTAAAGATCTCCATAAAGACCAGAGTGGGAAAGGACAGCCACAGCGAGTGGCAGGACATCCTTGACATATATAATAAATATCCCATCACAGAGCTGATAGTCCATCCAAGGATACAAAAGGAATATTACAAGGGCAGGGCAGCAGTGGAGGACTATCTGTATGCACAGAAGAATTATCCGGGAAAGCTGTGCTATAATGGGGATATAAATTCTGTAGAAGACTATCAACGGCTGGCTGATACGTTAGGGACTCAAATTGTGGATGACCATACTAATGATAGAAGCAATACAGAGGATATAAATAATGTTGTGAATAAAGCTTCGAATGATAAAGAATTAGCAGTAATGCTGGGGCGGGGCTTGATCGCGGACCCGTATCTTCCGCGAAGACTTAAAAAGGCGGAGGAGTTAAGGGAAGACAAAGGATTTAGCCCGGAAGGGGTGCTAAAGGCGGAGAATATATCGACTTCAGGAAAAGTAGTTAAAGACGTAAAAATATTAAAGGGTTTTCATGATGAACTTTATGACAGATATTGCTCGGAGCTTGGGGCAGGAAATACCTCGTTCAAGATGAAGGAACTCTGGGCATATATGGGAAAGCTTTTTGATGAAGGTGATAGCAGCCGTAAAGCATTAAAGAAGATAATGAAAGCCAGGAATGAAAATGAGTACAGAGTTGCAGTGAACGCTTTATTTGATATAAAAGAAAAGCACGCTGGCATTTAGTGAGATGTGAAGATTGATAGAGATTGTGTCAAGTTTTCTATGAAAACTTGACATGCAGCGTCAGCCCTTTGCCGAAGGCAAATTTTAAATGGGCTGATGTTCAAAGCTTGTGTCAAGTTTTCTATGAAAACTTGACATGCAGCGTCAGCCCTCGCCGTAGGCGATTTATTATGGGCTGATGTTCAAAATGCGGGGGGTAAATTATGAAGATTTCAATAGCACATACCATCAGAAATTATAATAAGAAAAATCTCCTTCCGGACATAATTGCCGGAATAATAATTGCGGCAGTTTCCATACCTATATCCATGGGATATGCCCAGATAGCGGGTTTGCCGGCGGTATACGGACTGTATGGTTCCGTGTTCCCAATATTGATATTTGCACTGTTTTCAACATCACCACAGTTCATATTCGGTGTGGATGCGGCACCGGCAGCTTTGGTAGGGGCAGCACTCCTCACCATGGGTGTTGAGGCAGGAAGTGAGCAGGCTATGGAGATAGTGCCAATAATCACATTCTTTACAGCATTTTGGCTTATCCTGTTCTTTGTATTTAAAGCAGGTAAACTGGTGAATTACATATCCACACCGGTTATGGGCGGATTCATATCAGGAATATGCTGCACCATAATCCTTATGCAGGTGCCGAAGCTGTTTGGCGGTACGGCGGGAACAGGTGAGGGCGTAGAGCTTGTGATACATATAGTTAAGTCATTAAGAAATATAAACGTAGTTTCCCTTATTCTCGGCTGCGTGGCTCTTGTGATACTTATAGTTTCCAAAAAGCTTATGCCGAAATTCCCTATGGCTATAGTTATAATGATTGCGGGGGCGGTAATGTCAAAGCTGCTATCCTTAGGGGAGTATGGTGTTACAATGTTAGCTGCCGTGGAGTCCGGGGCACCACACCTGGTTATACCACAGATATATTCCTATAACGTGACAAATATTATCGGTGTGAGCCTTACGGTTGCCGTGGTTATCATGGCGGAAACATTGCTGGCAGAGAATTCATTTGCCCAGAAGAACGGATACAGACTTAACGATAATCAGGAGATACTGGCGTTTGCCCTTGGAAATCTGGCAGGAGCGTTTACAGGCTGCTGTCCTATAAACGGCTCTGTATCAAGAACCACCATGAGCGAGCAGTATGGTGGGAAGACACAGCTTACAAGTATAATTGCCGGATTTGCCATGTTGATGTTATTGCTGTTCGGCACAGGCTTCATAGGGTACCTTCCTGTGCCTGTACTTACTGCAATAGTGATCTCAGCCCTTATGAGTGCAGTGGAGTTTCATCTTGCGGTGAGACTCTTTAAGGTGAACAAGGCAGAATTTTATATATTTGTGGGAGCATTTGCAGGGGTACTGCTTCTGGGTACCATCTACGGAGTTGTCATTGGCATTATTCTTTCGTTTGTAAATGTTATTAAGCTGGCGGCAGATCCTCCAAGATGCTTCTTAGGTGTATTGCCGGGAAATGATACATTTGTGGATATATCCAGGTTTAAGCATATATATCCTATCAGAAACGTAGTAGTATACAGGTTCAGCAGTAACCTGTTCTTCGCGAATATTGCTATATTTCAGAAGGACATAGAGGACGGAATAAAGGAAGACACAAAGGCTGTGATACTTGATGCGTCAGGAATAGGCAGCATAGATGTGACGGCGGCAGAACGCCTTGATATCATATACAGAAAACTGAAGAGTAAGGGGATAAAGTTCTACATGACTGAGCATATCACAGATGTGAACAGACAGCTCAGAAAATATGGACTGACAGATATGTTCGAGGATGGGGCGGTGAGAAAGACACTGGTGATCGCTCTGAAGGATCTGGGAATAGAGCCTCCATATCCAGTAGAAGGAAACCACAGCACCAATCATTCACTGGTTCGAAGGAGAGTGGAGAACAGCGTAGAGGAATATGTATGGGCATATGGTGACGAGGCTTTTAGTGCCATAGAAAGCCAGATAGAAAAGGAAATAGAGAAGCTTAAGCTTACAAAGGATTTTGACAGCCTTATAAGCGGTAACTGGAACGAGCTGGCTACAATTGATGAGGAAGAGTGGCTGGAACATCTGGAGGCCCATATCGCAGAAATCGGAAGAATATCAGGAGAGGATGAGGAGAACATTGCCAGAAGGATTGAGATCCGTCGTAAGAAGATCCACGATAAGCTTAAGGCAGATCATCCGGAACTCCTTGAACGAATGGAGCAACGCCATAAAAACTTTGATGAACAGTTAAAGAAACACCACCCGGAGGTTTACGAGAAGCTCAAAGAGTTGATGAAAAATATAGATGTACAGTAAATGTAAGCTGAGTGCGTAATAGACATATGCTGTATAGATGGCATAAACAGAAAAATGAGCGTGTATTCAGTTATATTATATTCACGGTAATGGACACTTGACAATATCAACCACCTGGACTATAATTTATGGGTAATTTTGACAGAATATATAAGGCAATGACGGAGACAAGTAATATCAGTTATCGCTTACAGCGAGCCGGAGATGGTGTAAGTCCGACAGAGTGAATTGATACGAATAACACTCTAACAGCCGTGAACTGAAATCTGTGATCAGAGAGTAGGGGAGCCGTTGCTGTGCGTTAAGCAGCATATTAAGGGACCGGAGAGAGATCAGACCGAGAAGCTATAGTGATCGGTGGCATTTTAATATGCATTTGAATTCCCGGTAATGCAGGTGGCACCGCGGACAGTAGAGAGCTTATGTTCGTCCTGAATATTCGCAATATGAGTATTCAGGATAAACATAAGCTCTTTAATTTTTTAATAACAGAAAAAATCAGGAGGAAAGCAATGACAATCAAAAACATTTATCGTGACAGAGTATTAAATGAGATCACAGAAGCAGATGTAACGTCAACAGTCAGAGTTGCCGGATGGGTAGAGAATATCCGTGACCACGGTGGAGTTTCGTTTATCGATCTTCGTGACATGTATGGTGTGCTTCAGGTAGTTATGCGTGATACATCACTTCTTGACGGCATCACAAAGGAAGACTGTATATCAATAGAAGGTGTTATAGAGCACAGAGACGAGGAGACATACAATCCTAAGATTCCTACAGGAACAATAGAACTTGAGGCTCATAAGGTTGATATCCTCGGAAAGGTGTATAAGCAGATTCCGTTTGAGATCATGACATCCAAGGAGACAAGAGAGGATGTAAGATTAAAGTACAGATATCTTGACCTGAGAAATAAAAAGGTAAAGGATAACATGATATTCAGAAGTCAGGTTATAAGCTACCTTCGTTCAAAGATGACAGAGATGGGCTTCATGGAGATCCAGACCCCTATCCTTTGCGCATCATCACCTGAGGGAGCAAGAGATTATATCGTTCCATCAAGAAAGTTTAAGGGCAAGTTCTACGCACTTCCGCAGGCACCACAGCAGTATAAGCAGTTACTTATGGTGGCCGGATTTGACAAATATTTCCAGATCGCTCCTTGCTTCAGAGACGAGGATGCAAGAGCAGATCGTTCACCTGGAGAGTTTTATCAGCTTGACTTTGAGATGAGCTTTGCTACCCAGGAGGATGTATTTAAGGTAGGAGAAGAAGTTCTCTCAGCGACATTTGAGAAATTTGCACCTGAAGGTGCAGTTGTAACACAGGCTCCATACCCTATCATCAGCTACAAGCAGGCTATGCTTGAGTTCGGTACAGATAAGCCTGACCTCAGAAACCCACTTAGAATAATCGATCTTACGGATTTCTTTCAGAGATGTACATTTAAGCCGTTCCACGGCAAGACCGTAAGGGCTATAAATGTTCATGCAAAGCTTTCAAAGGGACAGCACGAGAAGCTTCTTAAGTATGCACAGAGCATAGGCATGGGCGGACTCGGATACCTTGAGGTTCTTGAAGACGGAAGCTATAAGGGACCTATCGACAAGTTCATTCCGGATGACATGAAGTCAGAGATCGCTGATACAGCTAAGCTTTCAGCAGGAGATACAATATTCTTTATCGCAGATGTAGAGGAGCTTGCAGCATCATTTGCAGGTCAGCTTCGTACAGAGATTGGTAACAGACTTGATCTTCTTGAGAAAAATGCTTTCAGATTTTGTTATATTAACGATTTCCCAATGTATGAGTACGACAAGGAAGAGAAGAAGATTATATTCACCCATAATCCATTCTCAATGCCACAGGGGGGCCTTGAGGCACTTAATACAAAGGATCCTCTTGATATACTTGCTTACCAGTATGATATCGTATGTAATGGTATTGAGCTTTCATCAGGTGCCGTAAGAAACCATGACATGCAGATTATGGTTAAGGCATTTGAAATAGCAGGCTATACAGAGGAAGATCTTAAGACAAAGTTCGGCGCACTGTACAATGCATTTCAGTTCGGAGCCCCACCACATGCAGGTATGGCACCGGGCGTAGACCGTATGATAATGCTCTTAAGAAATGAAGAGAATATTCGTGAGATCATCCCATTCCCTATGAACGGAAATGCCCAGGATCTTATGTGCGGTGCACCCGGGGAGGTTACAGAGCAGCAGCTTCGAGAGGTTCATATTAAGGTAAGACAGTAACTAAAATGTATTACAAATTTTGATATATAAAAGGTGGCAAGAGGAAATGAAGAGAATTATAAGCATAAAATCAGTGTCACTTTGCCTGTTGATGTGTGTGGCAGCATTTTCATTTGCCGGCTGCAGTTCTGAGGATGAGGACAAGCCGGGCGGAAATAATGTAAAGGTTGCCAGTGAGGATAATACAGAAGCAACAGACACTGAAGCAGGAGAGTATCAGCAGGGAGATATAGAATATACTTCCGGAGATAAATGGCAGCTAAGCAGTACCTATGCCGATACCATGATATTTGATGATTCAGAGAACCATGAACAATGCAATATAACTGTTGCTGCCACAGAAACCACCTATCTCAAGAAGCTTGAGAAGGAATATATTGCTTCTATGGAGGATACTTACGGAACCGATTATGTATCTGCAAATAAAAAGTTTGGGGAGTTTTCTTATGATGTATATTCGTATACAGGTAAGAATAAGAAAGATACCAGGTATGGCTACGATATATATATACACATAGATGAGAAGAGGGTTATATATATAGAAAATGTATATGATATGTCAAGAGAAAAAGCTTCCGGTGACGTATTTGAACTGCTTAATACGGTAAAGACCATCGCAGAAGATACCCAGGCTGTTTCAGAGGAGTAGACTGTAGCAGTATCGGACAGATATACAAACTTAATATAGAAAAATAGAACGTAAAGAAAAACCTTCAGTTGAATTAAATATGGATATCAACTGAAGGTTTTTTAGTATTACAGAAAAATGAACCGGATTAAAATTATATTCTGAAGCCTATCCTCAAACCATTGCCGGTAGGAAGCTTAAGCTTTTCTAACATGATCTCTCCGTTGTTTCTGGTTATTATATAGTTAAGGTTTGAAAGCCCTATTCCATGCTGCGGTTTGTTGAATACCTTTGTAGTAAATCCCGGCCTGAAGAGCTTATCCATAAAGTTATCAGGAAGAGGATTGCATGGATTTGACACTGAGAATTCCACCTTGCCGTCCCGATGTTTTATTACGATATCAATGTTATAATTCTGACCGTCCGGTAGTGCAGGCATAGCACCCACAGCCTCCATTGCATTATCAATCAGAATTCCGGCGCATCGTGATAATTCATACTCGGGAAGAGTACTGGTGAGATTCTGTGACATCGGATTTATATTTATTGTAATTCCCTCTTTTTCTGCCGCTTTCTGCTTGCTGAACAGCATTGCTGCAAATATCTTCATGTTGATCTTAAGCAGCTTGGAACTTTCAATATCCACGGACATGCTCGAATATCCTTCATTGATGGCATATGCCAGCTCGTCATATGTTTTGTACAGACATGGCAGAGCCTTTATATTCTGCAGCTTGTTATCATAATCGTGCTGACGTCTTATTACATCTTTGATCAGGTCTTCAATAATAGGCTGATACTGTATGTAGCTAGCGAGCTTGCTGTTTTCCTCGATGATCGTTTGGTTTTGCTTGGCCAAGAATATAGACATTGTGGCAAAAACAAGGAGAATTACAACCATATATGGAAGTATTTTTATATTCATCAACGGAAATGATTTGGACATGACTATATCCCCGGTAACTATCAGATAAACAAGCAATACGGAAGACTTTACCATCATGTTGCTGTTGCACAGTTTGTCAAATAATTTTTTGACAGGAAGTACCAGTACAATTATCAAGGTTAATAATGCTATAATTCCCAGACCTAACGCCTGTGTTTTATAATTATCAAGGGAAGCTGTTGCTATAGCCACAGGCATTACAGCCATGGTTGCGTTTTCTGCAATATCAAGGTAGACATTATAGATGGCGGTCAACATAAGACCATTTAACGGTGTCAGTCTGAAGCAGATTATCTGAAGTAATACGGATATGCAGTAACCCAGTAACCAACCGGTTAGTTCGTTAGGTATAAGACCACATAAAGGTGGGATAAAAATGGAAGCCAGCCATACGAGAAATATTGGGAGCTTTTTCTTTCCCTTGATACCAGACAGTCCTGAAAAAATTATGAGCATAATGGTTGCTTCGCCGACACAGCCGGGAAGACTACCTAATATGTCTTTTATCATTGAATGCCTCCCTTATTTCCGAAATATACACCCTTCCCATGGGAAGAGATATAACATTACCGTTTTCTATTGCATCAGTATGGCACATTCTTGTGGTATAGTCAACATTTGTCACATGATTGAGGTTGACAATATAACACTTGTGACACCTGAGCATGTATCCCGGAAGTGTAGGCATCAGGCGGCTGAGTCGCCATGTACTTGAGGATATGCAATCATCCTCGGTTTTTATCTTTATTACACCTTTTATGGAAGAAATATATACTATTTTGTTAGGGTCTATTGGAACTGCTATACCATTTTCCGTCCTGAGGATTATGTTATCATTTTTCTTTGTGTTTTGTCTTGCCAGGGAATCAATAGTATCCATGAGAAGGCTTTCGTCCACAGGCTTTGGTATGAAAGAGTAGCAATGGACATCATTCACAGCCTCGTATATTCTTGACTCATAGGATGTTATGAATATAACAGGGGTATTAGTATATTTTGTCAGTTCTTTTATGTGTACACCAAGGGACACACCATCTGGATCGTCTTCGGTGTCTGTCAGCATTATATCCAGGACAAATATATCTATATATGCCGCAGTGTCTATTATATTCATGGCTTCTTTGTATGTACCTGATGTAGTTACAGATATATCAGGAAAATTGTCTTCGATCAGCACCTTTAGATATTTCAGTTGGATAGGATCATCCTCAACTAGTAAAAGTCTCATATTCTTTCTCTCTCTATTGAAAAGCGGTCCATTAAAAATTTGGCTTTTGTTATAGCACCTCTTATTACGGATGCCTTCCCCTCACTAAGGGAACAGGTATACCGATAAGGATATGCCCAAATATACGATGATTATATCATTTATAACATTGTTTTAAAAGGACAATCCGGAGAGAAACTAAAAAAATTTCGAAAAGGATCGAAAAAAGTTATAAAAAAAAACAAACGGAATATTTACAAACAATAATCAATATGAGAAAATAACGTCAGAACATAAAGTGACATAAATAGAACTGTTATACATTGGATAAAGGGGAAAAAGACATAAAGATATGGATATTAATGCGACATTGTGTAACAAAATAGTTGATAATATGATGAAATATGTCGAAAACGACAAGGAAACACAAAAGGAGAAGCTTAATTATTATATCAGGGTTATTATGGACGGTGTGGGGAATTTTGCGATAATGCTTCTGGTGTTCCTGCTATCAGGCTTTGGTATAGAATATATTGCCTGTTATATAGCATTAAGTGTTACAAGAACATTCCTTGGAGGTTTTCACTTAAAGACAGGTGATCAGTGCCTCATGATGACCTTTGGGGTGTTTTATGTATGTATTGTGCTTGGACATATATGTGATGTGGCAATACCGGCGAAGCTTTTAGTTCTTATATGCTGGATACTTGTAGTGTGGCTTTATGGACCTTTTAAATCGCCTCAGAGACCAAGGTATAGTGATGCAAAGAAGCAGAGGTTCAGGATAATGGCCACTACAGGAGGCTGCATAGTGGTAATATGCAGTATTATATTTGGTAAATATGTGTTTTCCGGATGCATTATGTGGGTAATGATCTACCAGCTTACGGAGAGCATATTATTTATAGCACATGAAAGGATAAATAACTTGAATGCGCATAAGACGTTTAAGGGAAAGGAGGGATAACCATGAAGAACGAGACAAAGATCAAGGCAGTAAAGGTTGTTAGTGATGTTCTTGAAGACATCATTGGTGATGTTATGAACCTTACAGGCTCAAACATTAAGTGGGGCGAGGTTGAGATGCCTGACTGTGTAAGAAAGACTCTTGAAGAAGAGTAGGCATTTGTATTCAATTTCAAACAGGAGAAAATATTTATGCATTAAGGGATTTGTGTAGATGTTTTCGAAAGAACATAAGGCATACAGGATCGAGTAGTACCTGTATGCCTTATGCTTTTTCTATATCTGTATTTTTAATATATCTAAATCAAGTTGATCTTACTTTCTGTTTGCTCTGTAACGGGCAGTATGATCAAGGATCTTCTTTCTGATTCTGAAGGTCTTTGGTGTGATCTCAAGAAGCTCATCTGTATCAATGAAGTCAAGAGCCTGCTCAAGAGACATGATCTTAGGAGGAGATAACTTCAATGCGTCGTCTGATCCTGAAGCTCGTGTATTTGTAAGCTGCTTCTTCTTACATACATTTACCTCGATGTCCTCGGCACGAGGGTTCTCACCTACAACCATTCCTGCGTATACTTCCTCACCCGGTCCGATGAAGAGAGTACCACGCTCCTGGGCATTGAAGAGACCGTATGTGATAGAGGTTCCTGACTCGAATGCGATAAGTGATCCCTTCTGACGGTAGCTCATATCACCCTTGTATGGCATATAATCATCAAATATTGTGTTGATGATACCATTTCCCTTTGTGGCAGTCATGAAATCACCACGGAAACCGATAAGACCTCTTGACGGAACAAGGAATTCAAGCTTTGTTGTGCCGTTTCCTGTAGGAGCCATTCCCTGGAGTTCGCCCTTTCTAAGGTTCAACATGCTGATGACCGTACCGCAAAACTCATCCGGCACATCAATATATGCGATCTCAAACGGCTCAAGCTTCTTGCCTCTTTCGTCTTCCTTGTAGATAACCTCAGCCTTACTAACGGCAAATTCATATCCCTCACGACGCATGTTCTCAATGAGGACTGACAGGTGAAGCTCGCCACGGCCGCTTACCTTAAATGCTTCTGTAGTTTCTGTTTCTTCAACACGAAGGCTGACATCAGTGTTTAACTCACGGAACAGTCTTTCACGAAGATGTCTTGATGTAACGAACTTACCATCCTTTCCTGCAAGAGGGGAGTCATTTACCATGAAGGTCATGGCGATGGTTGGCTCAGATATCTTCTGGAATGGGATTGGATCAGGGTTTTCTGGAGAACAGAGTGTATCACCGATCTGCACATCTGCAATACCGGATACAGCTACGATAGAACCGATCTGTGCTTCCTTGACCTCTACCTTGTCAAGACCTTCATACTCGAAGAGCTTACCGATCTTAACCTTTACCAGCTTGTCAGGATCGTGCTCATTTACAATTACAAGGTCCTCATTTATACGGAGAACTCCGTTATCTACCTTACCTACACCTATTCTTCCCACATACTCGTTGTAATCTATTGTGCTTACAAGCATCTGTACGCCGGCGTCCGGATCACCGGTAGGAGCAGGGATATAATCAATTATAGTATCGAAGAGCGGTTTCATGTCTGTTCCCGGCTCATTCATGTCAAGGCTTGCAACACCTGTCTTTGCTGAGGCAAATACAAATGGGCAGTCAAGCTGTTCGTCATTTGCATCAAGCTCAAGAAGAAGCTCAAGTACCTCGTCAACAACCTCTGCTGGTCTTGCCTCTGGACGGTCACACTTGTTGACGCAGACAATAACTGAGAGATTAAGCTCCAGTGCCTTCTTAAGAACGAACTTTGTCTGAGGCATTGCACCCTCAAAAGCGTCTACCACAAGGATAACACCATTTACCATCTTGAGAACTCGCTCAACCTCGCCACCGAAGTCGGCATGTCCCGGAGTATCGATAATATTGATCTTTGTGTTGCCGTAGGTTACGGCTGTGTTCTTGGAAAGGATAGTGATACCTCTTTCACGCTCGATATCATTGGAGTCCATTACTCGTTCTGCAACCTCCTGGTTGTCACGGAATACTCCACTCTGTTTTAAAAGCTCATCAACTAATGTTGTCTTGCCATGATCTACATGGGCGATAATGGCAACATTTCTAACATCATCTCTGGTGATTTTCATAATTATGCACCTTTTTCTCTTTCAAAAAAAATTTATTTTTTCACAACGCTTCAATTCTAGCACAGTGAAATTATCATTTCAATTATTATAATGAACAAAAAATTGAATATTAATTGTAATTCCTGCAAACATTTCCCTAATATATTTGTTTTTTCATTTTCAACAGAAGAGAAATACGATATAATGAAGGTTGATGTTTAAGGTCGAGAAATCACAAGGAGGACCACCGGATGGGATACGATGACGAGAATAATGGAACTGCTGAATATGACGGCGAGGATTCCACTACCGTACTTACAGCAGGAATGAATAATAACAATAATAGTAATAATAGCAATAATGGCAACACCGGAACAACTGTGAACCAGTACAGCGTAAACCTGGCAGACATGAATGAAGGATTTGCAGGTCAGAGCGGTTATGGGACACAGAACAGTGGTTTTGTGAACCAGAGCAATTATGGCAATCAGACTGAGGGCTTTATGAACCAGAGCAATTATGGCAATCAGACTGAGGGTTTTATGAACCAGAGCAATTATGGCAATCAGACTGAGGGCTTTATGAACCAGAGCAATTATGGCAATCAGACTGAGGGTTTCATGAACCAGAATAATTATGGTGCGCAGACAGGTTACGGTGCACAAAATGGTGGTTATCCGGGCGGCGGATATAATGGTGCAGCAAATGGCTACAATAATTATTATGGTAATCAAGGCTATAACAACTACAATGATCCGCAGAAGGGATTCGCAGGGCAGCCGGGATACGGTGCTCCGGATAATTTCGGCAGCCGGAACGATTTCGGCACACCGGATAATTTTAATGCACAAAATTACCCGGAAGCAGGAAAATCCGGGGAAGGGAAAAAGGCTTCCAAGGCAGAAAAGAAAGCTGCAGGGAAGGCTTTGAAGGCTTCAGTAAACAATGGTAATGGAGGAAAGTCCCATAAGAAGACAGGCCTTATCGTCACTCTTGTGGTGGTGGTTCTGCTTCTTGCTGCGGCAGCAGGTGCTTATTTCATGTTCTTCACGCCGGAGAAGAGACTTGACAGAGCTATGGAAAATGCCAAGAAGGCCATGAAGGAGCAGCGATATGATGATGCAGAGAAGTACTACAGAGATGCTCTCGATATAGACGACAAGAACATGGAAGCTGTAAATGGCTGCATGGATGCTCTTATAAAGGCGAAAAAGAATGAGGACGCTAAGGCACAGTACGCTAAGTTCAGGGAAGAGATAAAGAAGTACAGCGAGAAGGATGTCAAGAGCAGAGGCGAACAGCTTGACGAGTTCTATGCTAAGGCAGGGGATATGTACGAAGAGGGTAGTGATGAATATGTAACCATAGTTGAGGAAGGCTACGATATAATTGGCTCTGATGCCATAAGGGATGAACTTGTTGTTGCCTATATAAAGAACGCTGACGACTATGTTACATACACTGATTATGATGCAAGAATTGAAGTGTATAATAAGGCACTGGCACTGGCACCGGACAACAAGGATGCCCTTGACAACAGAGCAGGCTGTGTTAGAGATGCATTAGAGGGCATGATCAACAATGGCGACTATGACGGAGCTGAGGCATTTATAGACAGGTACAGGGATGTGGTCACAGGTGTAGATTATGATATATATGAAAGCCAGATAGAGACCTTCAGGAAAAATCAGGCAATGATCAAGGAGACCATGGAGAATGCTGAGAGCTATATGGCAGACAGGGATTATGAGTCAATGCTTTCTATAGATAACAGTGAAGGCGCAGAGCTCATATATAGTACAATGCAGGGTGACCAGTATATATACGCAGATGACGAGGATACTACAGACTATACAGGAACAGCCGTGGCTCTGTGCAGGTTAGATGACGGATACTATTTCTATTATGGATCCTTTGAAAATGGTGAAAGATCCGGAGAGGGAAACTGCTTTGTGTCAACAGGCGACAGCACCTACAGGGCATATGAGGGCTCATGGTCAGGCGGAGATCCAAATGGTGCAGGAAAGACAATAGAATGTGCTATCAGTGATGGCGGTGGAGAGGCATATACATGCTATTATACAGGAAATCTTGTGAATGGACTTTTTGATGGTACTGTAAGTGCCAGCCTTGAGGCTGGTGGAAGCACATACACAGGTTCATTTACTGCCAGCAACGGTGCTGTATCAGATGTGTCGGATAATTATCCAAACTATACTTTTGGTGGAATCTACAGCAAGATATATGTTGTTATGGAAAATGGTACAAGCCAGTGCTGGTATGATGGATTTGAAGATGGAGACAAGATAGGTGTTCTGGGATACGGCAAGTAAGCAGCCGGGACATAAATGATGATCAGACATGGAGAGATATATGGATTGCTACAATAGTTTTGCCAGGGTGTATGACGAGCTTATGGACAACATTCCCTACAGGGAGTGGGCAGACTACATTCTGGGACTTTTAAAGGAATATGGTATAGAGAATGGTCTGGTGGCAGAGCTTGGCTGTGGCACAGGCAATATAACTGAGCTGTTGAGTGATGCAGGCTATGACATGATAGGTATCGACAACTCAGAGGATATGCTTGAGGTGGCAAATGAAAAGAAGCAGCTTCACGGAAATGACAGCATACTGTACCTTCTGCAGGATATGGAGGAATTTGAACTCTTCGGAACAGTGAATGCCATAATATGTGTCTGCGACAGTATCAATTATGTTACGGACAAGGCAGGAATCACCGAGGTATTCCGCCTGGCAAATAATTATCTTGAGGCAGGCAGCATCTTCATCTGTGATTTTAAGACCAGGCATTACTTCCGGGATGTGGTAGGTGAGTCCGTGATCGCAGAGGACAGAGACGACATCAGCTTCATCTGGGACAATTACTATGATGAAGAGCAGAATATAAATGAGCTGGCACTGAGCCTTTTTGTAAGAGAAGATGTTCTTAAAAGAACCGCGGCGGGTGAGGAAAAAGCAGAAAAAGGCTGCGGCAGTGATGATTATACCGGTGCAGACGGTGGAGCAATATACAGAAAGTATCAGGAATACCATTATCAGATAGGCCTTGATATTGAGGAAATGAAAAAATGTGTGGAGGAGTCCGGTATGGAGCTTGTTGCCATGTATGATGCATTTACCCATGAACCGGCAACCCATGACAGCGAGAGAGTATATGTTATTGCAAGAGAGACAAAGCAGAGCAACAAATTCTACTGTTAAAGGCAAGGAGTTGGAAATATTGATAAAAACAGAGAAATAGGCTCAGGTATTGTGTCAGGGTTAATAAAAAATCGGAGGAACATATAATGAGTGACTATATAATAAGAGGAATGGCGGCAAATAATCAGGTGAGATTTTTCGCAGCCACCACAAGAGACATTGTTGAGACAGCAAGGAGTATAAGCAACACAAGTCCTGTGGCTACAGCAGCCCTTGGACGTCTGCTTACTGCCGGAGCACTTATGGGTGCCCAGTGTAAGAATGATTCGGATATGCTCACATTGCAGATACAGTGCAGCGGTCCTATAGGAGGACTTACAGTGACGGCGGACGCCCATTGTAACGTAAAGGGATATGTGAATAATCCTGACGTGATAATCCCTGCAAATGACAAGGGAAAGCTGGATGTGGCTAAAGCACTGGATCTGGGTGTCCTTTCCGTTATAAAGGATATCGGCTTAAAGGAGCCCTATTGCGGACAGACGCAGCTTGTGTCAGGAGAGATAGCAGAGGATCTGACATATTATTTTGCAACCTCAGAGCAGATACCTACATCAGTTGCCCTGGGAGTTCTTATGAACAGGGACAACACAGTTAAGCAGGCAGGAGGATTTATAATCCAGCTTATGCCATTTGCCAGTGATGAGGTTATAGACATGCTGGAGAAGAGACTTGGGGAGTTCACATCAATCACCTCATGCCTTGACAAGGGACAGACTCCACTTGACATAGTTAAGGAGATATTTGATGGCTATGACGTGGAGGTAACAGACGAGATCCCTGCAAAGTGGCACTGCAACTGCAGCAAGGAGAGATACTACCGTGGAGTCATGAGTCTCGGAAGAAAAGAGATCGCAGCCATGGTGGCAGAGGATAAGCCTATCGAGGTATGCTGCAGCTTCTGCAAGTCAAAATATAGTTTTTCTGTTGATGAGCTTAAGGAAATGCTTGCAAAAGCTAAATGAAAGTGATTATAAGAGTATGATAAAAGATATTTGACAATGATAGCAAATATGATAAAATACTGACGATAATGCCGTCTTGATCAATGAAGCCGGTAATATACAAATAAGGAGGCACTAGAAAAATGGCAGCAACATACAATCATAAAGTTGTTGAGAAAAAATGGCAGCAGATCTGGGATGATAACAAGGCATTTGCTGCAACAAATGATTATACCAAGCCAAAGTACTATGCATTGGTTGAGTTCCCATACCCATCAGGACAGGGACTTCATGTAGGTCATCCAAGACCATATACAGCACTTGATATAGTTGCAAGAAAAAGAAGAATGCAGGGATATAATGTACTTTATCCTATGGGCTGGGATGCTTTCGGTCTTCCTACAGAGAATTATGCTATCAAGAATCATATCCATCCAAAGGAAGTAACCAAGAATAATGTTGCAAGATTTAAGCAGCAGCTTCATTCTCTTGGATATTCATTTGACTGGGATAGAGAGATAAATACAACAGATCCGGGATATTATCACTGGACACAGTGGATATTCCTTAAGTTATTCAATGCCGGACTTGCGTACAAGAAGGAGATGCCAATCAACTGGTGTACTTCATGTAAGGTAGGACTTGCAAACGAGGAAGTTGTAAATGGTGTCTGTGAGCGTTGCGGTTCACCTGTAGTCCGTAAGGTTAAGTCAGAGTGGATGCTTAAGATCACAGAGTATGCAGACAAGCTCATCGATGGTCTTGATTCTGTAGATTACATTGAGAGAGTAAAGGTTTCACAGAAGAACTGGATAGGACGTTCAACAGGAGCAGAGGTTGACTTTTCAGTAAAGGGAAAGGAAGACAAGCTCCGTATATATACCACAAGATGTGATACACTCTTCGGAGTAACATACATGGTTGTTTCACCGGAGCATCCGATACTTGACAAGTATAAGGATGAGATTGCTAACTGGGATGCTATTGCCAAGTATCGTGAGCAGGCAGCAAGAAAGTCGGATTTTGAGAGATCAGAGCTGGCAAAGGATAAGACAGGTGTACAGATAGACGGACTTACAGCCATCAATCCTGTAAATGGCAAGGAAGTACCGATCTGGGTTTCAGATTATGTGCTTATGTCATACGGTACAGGTGCCATCATGGCGGTTCCTGCCCATGATGAGAGAGACTGGGAATTTGCAAAGAAATTCAACCTTCCTATTATTCAGGTCGTAGCCAAGAACGGTGAAGAGGTTGATGTAAATGAAGCAGCATTTACAGATGTTGCTACAGGTGTTCTTGTCAACTCAGGCTTCCTTAACGGACTTGAGGTAAAGGATGCCAAGGAAAAGATGATCAGTTTCCTTGAGGAGAAGGGAATCGGTGCTGCAAAGGTTAATTATAAGCTTCGTGACTGGGTATTCTCACGTCAGAGATACTGGGGCGAGCCTATTCCTATAATACATTGTGACAAGTGTGGTTATGTTCCGCTTAAGGAGGAGGAGCTTCCGCTTCTCTTACCTGAGGTTGAGAGCTATGAGCCTACAGACAACGGCGAGTCACCACTGGCAGCCATGACTGACTGGGTAAATGTCAAGTGTCCATGCTGTGGCGGTCCTGCTAAGAGAGAGACAGATACAATGCCTCAGTGGGCAGGTTCATCATGGTACTTCTTAAGATATACAGATCCTAAGAATGACAAGGCTCTTGCAAGCCCTGAAGCTCTTAAGTACTGGCTCCCTGTAGACTGGTACAATGGTGGTATGGAGCATACAACACTCCACCTTCTCTACTCAAGATTCTGGCACAAGTTCCTGTATGATCAGGGGGTTGTACCTACTCCGGAACCATATCAGAAGAGAACTTCTCACGGTATGATCCTTGGTGAGAACGGCGAGAAGATGAGTAAGTCAAGAGGAAATGTAGTAAATCCTGATGATATTGTAAATGTTTACGGTGCAGATACACTCCGTACCTACGAGATGTTCATCGGTGCCTTCGATCTCTCTGCTTCATGGTCAGAGGATGGCGTTAAGGGCTGTAGAAGATTCCTTGACAGAGTATGGAAGCTTCAGGATATTCTTGTGGATGGTGATGAGTACTCCAAGGATATGGAGACAAAGATGCACCAGACCATCAAGAAGGTTTCATCAGATTTCGAGAACCTCAAGTACAACACAGCTATTGCAGCTATGATGGCTCTCTTAAATGACTTCTACAAGAAGAACCAGATCACAAAGGGTGAGCTTAAGACTCTTCTTGTACTCTTAAATCCGGTAGCACCGCACATTACCGAGGAGATCTGGAGCATTGTTGGATTTGACGGATTTATCTATCAGCACACATGGCCTGTGTACGATGAGAGTAAGACTGTTGAGTCAACAGTCGAGATTGCTGTTCAGATCAATGGCAAGATGAAGTCTGCTCTTGTTATCGGCAAGGACGATCCAAAGGATCAGGTAATTGCTAAGGCTAAGGAAGCTATAGCTGACAAGCTTACAGGAAATATCGTAAAGGAAATCTATGTTCCGGGAAGAATTGTAAATATTGTAATGAAGTAAAAATAAAAGCCTGATGAGCCGTTATGGAGTATATTTAATATTCCATAGCGGCTTATTTTATGGTAAGATTTTAATAGTTTCTTACAGATATCAGAGGTGAACAAAATAGTGATCATGTTCATTATCTGATGTACATCATGAAGGATGATCAAGTCAGTTTTAAATGACTTTGATGTAAAAAAAGGGAGGTTACAAAGAATGAGGAACAGATTAGTAAAAGGGGCTAAGAAGCTTGTGGCTGCGGTGGCAGCATTTGCAATGCTCTCAGCTACAGTATTTGCCGGGGCAGGAAGTACATCTGCAGCGGCGGAAAAGGATAACGATGGCAGTGCCTACGGACAGGAGACAGAGGTGGCAGCCTACAGTCAGACAGAGTCAACACCCCTTGCAGACCACGGAAAGCTGCATGTTGATTCGTCCACATTAAAGCTTACGGATTCACATGGCAACCCCTTCACACTCCGGGGTGTAAGCACCCATGGAATAAACTGGGATGTGGGATATCCGTTTATAGATAAGGATGCCTTCCGGTTCGCAAGAGATACCCTGGGAGCAAATGCAGTAAGGCTTGCATGCTATACAACAGAGTACTACGGATATGCAGATCCGGGACAGGCAACCCAGTGGGAGTCGGCAGATCAGATAAGAAAGACCCTTGAGCAGAGGATAGACAATGGCGTGAACTATGCTTCAAGCCTTGGGATGTACTGTATAATCGACTGGCATGTATTAAACGATGCCAATCCCCTTAAGTATCAGTCCTACGCAGAGAGCTTCTTCACCAAGATGGCACAGAAGTACAAAGACAAGACAAATGTAATATACGAGATATGTAATGAGCCATGTAACGGAACTACATGGAATGATATTAAGACATATGCCAGGAAGATCATTCCCATCATAAGAAAGTATGACTCAGACGCTATCATAATCGTTGGAACACCAAACTGGTCCCAGGATGTTGATGTGGTTGCGGGAAGTCCTCTTAAGAACAGTGATATCGGCGGAAGAGGCTCGGCCCTTGCAACAAATGTAATGTACACCATTCATTTCTACGCGGCAACCCATGGGGACGATTACATCAATAAAGTAAAGGCTGCAAATGGAAAGATTCCGATGATGTGTACTGAATTTGGCGTGTCGGCAGCAGATGGAAATGGCGGACTGAATACTTCTATGGGTGCCAGGTGGCTTGACTACTTTGACTCAGTGGGCATAAGCTATTTCATGTGGAGCTTCTCAGGAAAGAACGAAAGCTCAGCGATGTTCTATTCAGGAACAACACTGCCACTGTCCACATCAAAGCTTTCAGAGGCAGGAAGATGGCTTATGAACCAGTACACCACCAGAAACAAGAACACCGTGAAGAATGGTCTCTACAAGGAAAATGGCGTGTGGTACTACTATGTAAATGACAAGATCGCTACAAATGTATCAGGTCTCATCAAGACAAACGGTGCATGGTATGTGATCGAAAAGGGTATAATGCAGCAAAAATATAACGGCCTCTACAGACATACCTCAGGAAGCTGGTACTATATCGTATCCGGAAGAATGCAGGATAAGTTCGAAGGACTTGTAAAGCATAACGGAAGCTTCTGGTACATAAAGGGAGGCAAGCTCCGGTCCACCTACAAAGGAATGGCGAAGCACACCTCAGGTGCATGGTACTATATCGAAAAGGGTAAGGCAATGACCGGCTACACAGGTCTTGCAAGACACTCAACAGGTGTATGGTACTATGTTGTAAATGGTAAGATGAATTCATCATTTGCAGGAATAGTTAAGTATGGCAATTCATCCTTCTACGTTAAGGGCGGAAGAATGCAGTCGGGCTTTACCGGAAAGATAACATTAAACGGAAAGACCTACAATATATTAAAGGGTAAGGTTATAGGTTAAAAAGAGATATCACAGGAACCGGAAGGCTGCGACCGGGCAGCGGTGGTGTAAGTGAATATTTCAAATACAGTAAATCCCCACGGAATGAGGCAGCAGCTTCAGCTCGTGGGGATTTTGTTATGTGTTTATTATTTTGTTTTATAGTTGGTGCAATAACAACGGGTAAAGATGTGTATGTCTGTATTAGCATGTTTTATAAAAATGACTTTAACATCTGTATCTTCTGCTTCTCGGCAGGGGAGGCGTTCTCCATCATAATATCAATGATGAGCTGGGATTCTTCTCTGGTAAATGACAGCTTACGTTTATTCAACTCATTATTGATCTTCATTATCTCAGGCAGCATGGTCTCCATTGAAGCGTTTGACCTGCCTGTCATGATCTCTCCTATTATTGCACGCTTTATAGGAGACATATTCTTAAGCCGTGGATCATTTTCAAAGTTACGCATATAAGCTCCTTACATAATATTTAGTCTGGTGATGGATGTTCTCTGTCATAATCATTCAGGATATCCATGATATTTTCAAAGACTGAGCCGCCTTCATTTTGGGAACTGTCATAATTATTCTCTTCCGGGATATCTTCGGCGGCGGTATCATATTGATCATTTTCATACTGCTTGCTATCATGTTGTCCGGTATCATATTGATCATCTTTATATGGCTCGTTAGTCTGATTGTGTGTGTTGTTCATGTGCTGCATCATGTCCATGGCGGACTTCATCCGCATTGCCTGTTCAATATCCTCGGCCATGCCCATGTCCTTAAGGGAGGAGATCACTGCATCGTAGTTATTTATGTCCTTGTGGAAGCGGCAGCGCCTCATATAATCCTGATTGTTTATGTTGTTAAGAATGATCATCATTTCCGCGAATTTTATGTATATGGCCATAGGTTTCATGATCTGTGGATCCAGAAAAGGGAGCATAGCTTCCATCATAAACAGGCTGTCGTCCTGAATAAATATATCCAGCGGATGTGAAAATGGTCTGCGAAGCATTGTGATCCCTCCCATATGGCTGCTGTTCCGCTTAAATGGGAAACGGCAATTTGTGTTAATAAAATATATGAAAAAAGGGAGAAAATAAGAACACTAACATAAAATGCGTAGAAGGGGATTGGCTCCGGGACTTCTACGCATGTACTGGTATCTGTCCGGAGAAGCTTATTCCCCGGACTTTGAAGCGTCTGATGTGGTTGCCGGATCAGTTGGATGCCTTAGCAGCATCCGCAGTCACAACCACAGCCGTTGTTGTTGCCGTTACCGCAGCAGCAGCAGAGAAGAAGGATGATCCAGATGCAGTCGCATCCTGAACCACAATCATTTCCAAATGAATTGCCGCCACAGCAGCAGAGAAGAAGCAGAATGATAATAATGCAGGAACATCCGGAACCGCCATTGCCAAAGTTGAACAGTCCGTTTCTGCCGCACTGTGTTGCTGATAAATCGCTCATTTATACTAGCCTCCATTTTTTTCTTCATGGTATATGCTATGCCCCTTGAAAAAAAGTGTTACAGATTTTAGAAAACTTTAATTTTACTTTGGATTTTTGATGGGAATTTTATTTTTTTTAACGGCACACAGGGCATTTGCTTGACCGGTGGTCAAAAAACATATAAAATCTTACATAGAAGTGTGTCGATATATGTTCGGAATGTTTACGGATGAAGATACATACTAATGGATGGTGATTGACATGCAGTGTCAGCCCATTGCCGAAGGCAATTTGAAATGGCTGACGTTCAGGAAATGATTGGGAGGGAAAAAGATGATTTACAGATGTAAAAATTGTGGCGGCAATGTTCTGTACGATCCGGCTTCAAAGCAGATGAAATGCCCAAGCTGTGACAGTATAGAAAGCCAGGAGATGGTTCCGTCACAGGAGCCAATGGCGTGTCCTAACTGTAATTCTCCGATAGAATACAGGAATTTCGGCTCTGCGGCAAGATGTGGAGCCTGTGGCACCTGGGTACTTAATGATGTGATGGTAAGTCCCCCACATAAGATAAATGTGAGCATACCATTTAAGATCACGAAATATCAGGCAGAGGATAAGCTTAAGAATGAATTTGGACAGAAGCTGTTTCTTCCGGCAGACTTCTTGTCAGCCAAGACACTGGAGCAGCTTAAGGGATTATACATTCCGTTCTGGATGTATGATTACGACACAACAGTGGATTACACAGGTGTGGGAACCAGGACCAGACACTGGACCAGCGGTGATTACAGATATACAGAGACCTCCTTCTTCAATATAAGAAGAAGCATGGATATCATGTACAGAGGAATACCGGCAGACGCGTCCATCGCCATGCCTGATGAGACAATGGATCTGGTAGAGCCGTACAACTACAATGATCTGGTTGAACATGACAACAAATATCTGTCGGGCTTTGAGGCTGAGGCATGTAATATGCCGGCGACAGAGATAGAGGACAGAGCCATAGCCAAGGCAAATGAGGATTCCCGGGGATGGATCAGAAGCGATCTTACCCAGTACGACAGCCTGACAATGGAGCATTACAATTATAACAACAGACCTGTGGGCGGACGTTCTGCACTTCTTCCTATATGGAATTACGAGTACCGTTACAATGGTAAGAATTATACCTTCTATGTAAACGGTCAGACCGGCAAATGTGTGGGAACATCACCTATAAGTAAGAAAAGGGCATTTGCTTTGTCAGGAATTTTATTTGCAGCCCTGAGTACCGCCATATGCGGAATAATGATGTTCTTGGGGGTGTTTTAAATGAAGAAATACAGAATTACGGTAATAGTCTTATTTATAATCGGAATTGCAGCATTTATTGTAGCCTTTATATCAAGAAGTAAGGTGAATTCCTTTGGTGAAAGGACGAATACAGAGTGCAGCACCACAGAACGAGTATTTGATTACTACGGATTGCTTTCATCCTCTGAAACAGATGAGTTGATGGATATGATAGACAAATACCAGGAAAAATATGGTATGGATATCGTCGTTGTTACTTATAATGAGAATACAGACTTTTCCGATATAGGAGTTTATGATAATTCGGACAATACATATCTCACAGAGATGTTCTGTGACTACTACAAGTTCGGATGGGAAAAATGGGAGCCTGTAACAGGAGAAAGTTATAGAGAAAAGTCAGGAACAAGTATCGTTCTTGCAATAAAGTGGTCAGACATACCGGGACAGGGTGACATATGGCTCTGTACCTCAGGTCGTGCACAGGACAGGATATCAGACAGCAAGGCAGAGGATATTGTAAATGATGGTGCCGAGTATTTAAGGGATGATCCTCTTAAGGGAATAAAAGTTATAATCAATGAGTCAGCTGATGCCATGGTAGGTGTAATGAGCGGAAGTCTGCCGGGATTTGTGAAGATCCTTATAGGCATAGGAGCTGCATTGATCATCACTATTATATTTTACGCTGCAAATGCCTCAAAGAAGGAAGCAAGGGACACTACCTCCAAGAATACATATGTTGCCAAGGATGCAGTGAGAATAACCCAGCAGTCGGATATATTCTCCCATAAGCAGGTTACAAAGACCAAGATCAGCAGCGAGAGCAGCGGTGGCGGCGGCGGTGGTGGAAGCCACAGCGGCGGCGGAAGTCATGGCGGTGGCGGCGGCCATTTCTAAAATAATTGATAAATCTATATCGATAAAACACAGGAAAATAGGGGTAAATATAAACAAATTCTTAAATGAATTAAGAAAGGATTAAAAGCCTTGATTTTATATTTTTAAGTGATATTATGTGCATTGTAGAGTTTTTCATATTTACTGACGTTAAACAAACCATATGTTTATCGTCGGATTGAATCCTCTTTCCCCCCTCATTTTTATGACCGGATATCTCCCCAGATATCCGGTCGTTTTGCGTTATGTAATGATGTCTGTGACATCGTTACATAACGCAACCCCTGCCGTAGGAAGCGCCAAGCGGCGCAGGCAAATTTAGAATGGGGCTGACCATACCAAACAGGCAATTTCAAATGGTTGCTGCTCTATTTTTATGAGATATATTTTGCGGATATTTTACTTTTTACTTGCGGCTGCGAAAGTCATATAGTATAATACATATATGTTCTGAGATGTATTAAGATTCTTGTTATTTTGAACCTACATTTGAATAAAAGGGATTCTTATATATCACCTGAGATGTCAAGCCTCATGTATTAGTTGGTGGTAGGCAGATTTGGGATTGCGGTTGCCCACCTAGCGTTGCTAGGACTCAAAATGCAGGAACGCATTTCAGACTTTTACACAAGATAAAGCAGCAGTTATTGCTGCTTTTCTTTTTTGTTATAGCAACGAGTCAAGCGCAACACGCTTGCGTGTTTGCATTTGACGACTGCTAATCAGCGGATAAAACTCGCAAAGCGTGTTTTATCGCTGTGCAATAAGCCTTCATGCAGAAATTATGCTTGCATAAATTTCTATATGAAGGCCAATGTTCATCGAGCCGATAGGCGAGATGACATATATTGCACGGATCGAGTAGGAGAAGCCTACTCGATTGCAATTTTAAACACAAACGGATATTCAAATCGAAAGGGTATGAGAATGAAGAAATGGAGAAAGCCCTACATAATGGGCACATTATTGATCCTCATACTAATGATAACCGGTGTCATATATGCTCCAAGCATTGGAAGCTATCTGGCACAGAAAAACACACCAAAGGAAAACAAAGCCGACAATATGGTATACATAGTAAGCTATGATGAGACGGGAGATAAGGAGACCGGAGCTTCGGGAAGCTCATCACCAGACAATGCAGCCGGTGAACAAGGAAGCTCGCCTATCAACGGTACTACAGGAACTGATGGTAAAATTCCGACAGGGGCGCCTGAGGATACGCCCCTTGATTATGCAAATGAGCGGCAGGTGGCTGTGGCGATCACATACTCAGGCGGTGGGAGGACACACCCATTTGTCAGGCTTACAGCAGGGGGAGACTGCTCCGTAAATGATGGAAGCTGTATCCGTTACATGGAGTCCGGCGAGACCATGGAGCTTGCGGCAGCCGGCATAGAAAATGGTGTGGACATGTATATTTCCCCAAATGACGAGTCGGGAAGGGTGCAGCTTGACAGCGTAGATAAGTCAGGCGGCAATCCGTCTTATCGTGGAACTCTCCATATATACTCAACAGATTATGGATACAAGATAATAAATATCCTGCCACTGGAGCAGTATCTCTATGCCGTTGTGTCAAGCGAGGTGCCGGAGTCCTTCTGCATGGAGGCGTTAAAGGCTCAGGCAATATGTGCCAGAGGCTATGTGCTCAGTCTTCTTGAGAAAGGAGCAGCGGATGACGATGGGGCAGATCTTGATGATACTGCGGTCTATCAGGTATATAATAATTTCCCGGAAACAGAGGCTTCCATAGCAGCAGTTGATTCCACCAGAAGCGAGGTGGCAACCTACGATGGCGAGATCATAGAGACATTTTATTTCTCTACATCCTGCGGAACCACCTGCTCCAACAGCGAGGTGTGGGGCGGGGAGGCAAGAGCATATCTAAATGCAAATATAGAGACTGCCGTGGAGACTCTGGCCACTGATTATGACCTGACAAATGAGGGGAATTTCAGAAGCTTTATAGATACAGGCGGAAGATACGATACTGTTGAAAAAAATGAACCGTTTTTCCGTTGGAGGGTGGAGTATACCAACAGTGAAATCGGAGACACCATAAATGAAGTGCTGTACAACGTTATGCAGGGAAATCTTGGAAGCTTTTACGTTCTTGACAGTATGGGAGAATATCAGCCTGCCACACAGGCATTTGCCACACTGGGATATATTGTGGGAGTGACGGTTGCCGAGCGGAGCGAAAGCGGAATGGTACAGGCTCTTGTCATAAAGGGCACCGAGCATACCATAAAGGTTACAGGGCAGAGTAATATAAGGGCGGTTTTGTCTCCGAAGCATGTTAGTATAGTCAAACAGGACGGAACCGGCCTTACAGGATGGAGCAACCTTCCGAGCGCTTTTTTCTATGTGGACATGGATGAAAATGGAAATGTTACCGTGAAGGGAGGCGGCTTCGGCCATGGCGTTGGCATGAGCCAGAACGGTTCTAACTGCCTTGCAGCCATAGGCTTCACCGCCGATGAGATCATAAAACACTATTATAATGGTGTAGAGATCGTGAAAATGAAATGATAGTTAATGCAGTTCAAAAAACCGGTTGACTAAATAATGAATTGTGCTATATTGTATTAGTACAGTTTAATAATCTACTATGACGATGCAAAAGAACATCTGCTTCTTCCAGAGAGGATGGGCCATTGGCTGGGAGCCCAACTAAGTTCGGCACATGTTTTAATTTCACATCTGAGTATTCAGTCCTGAAGAGATTGCCACTTGGTAGGGATTGACGTGAGGTGCGCGTTAAGCAGCTAATGAGTGTCGGATGTCAGATGATGATCGGGTTTTAATGAAGCGGGTCAACAGGTGTCCGGAATCAGGGTGGTATCGCGGAATATATCCGTCCCTATGTTTTTAATGTAGGGACGGTTTTTTTTATTTAATCAACTGATATTTGCAAATTATAAAAAAGGAGAACTACAATGAAAGAGAAATTGGAGGCTATCAAAGCCGAGGCACTTTCAAAGATTGAAAATGCCCATGAACTTACACTGCTCAATGATGTAAAGGTAGCAGTTCTTGGAAAGAAGGGTGAACTTACCCAGGTATTAAAGGGTATGAAGGATGTAGCACCTGAGGACAGACCAAAGGTTGGTCAGTTCGTAAATGAAGCAAGAGCAGCCATTGAGTCAGCACTGGAGGCTAAGTCAAAGGAGATCAATCGCGAACTTCGTACAGAGAAGATGAAGAGAGAGACCATAGACGTTACTCTTCCGGGTGTCAAGAAGGTAATAGGTCACAGACATCCAAACCAGATCGCCCTTGAGGATCTTGAGAGAGTATTCATAGGTATGGGTTATGAGATTGTTGAAGGACCTGAGGTTGAGTACGATAAGTACAATTTCGAGCTTTTAAATATCCCTGCAAATCACCCTGCAAAGGATGAGCAGGACACATTTTATGTAACAAAGGATATCCTTTTAAGAACCCAGACATCACCTGTACAGGCAAGAATAATGGAGAAGGGCAAGCTTCCTATCAGAATACTTTCACCGGGACGAGTATTCAGAGCAGATGAGGTTGACGCAACCCATTCACCATCATTCCATCAGGTTGAAGGTCTTGTAATCGACAAGGGAATTACAATGGCTGACCTTAAGGGAACATTGCAGCAGTGGGCAAATGAGTTCTTCGGCGAAGGAACAAAGGTTAAATTCAGACCACATCATTTCCCATTTACAGAGCCATCGGCAGAGGTTGATGTAAGCTGCTTCAAGTGTGGCGGCAAGGGTTGTCGTGTATGTAAGGGAAGTGGCTGGATAGAGATCCTTGGATGTGGAATGGTTCATCCAAAGGTACTTAAGGATTGTGGTATTGACCCTGAGGTTTATTCAGGATTTGCATTTGGTATCGGTCTTGAGAGAGTTACACTTCTCAAGTACGAGATCGATGACATGAGACTTCTTTATGAAAATGATACAAGATTCCTTGAGCAGTTCTAGGAAAAGGTAATGATTGATTTAGATAGAATATAAGGAGAGTAAATAATGAATACACCAATTTCATGGTTAAAGGCTTATGTTCCTGACCTTGATGTAACAGCAGAAGAATTTGTTGACGCCATCACACTGTCAGGCTCACATGTAGAAGGTTATGAGAGAAAAGATAAAAATCTTGAGAAGATCGTAGTAGGAAAGATCCTTACAATGGAGAAACATCCTGATGCAGACAAGTTAGTTGTATGCCAGGTGGATATAGGAGCCGAGGAGCCTGTACAGATAGTAACAGGTGCCAAGAACGTAAAGGTGGGAGATGTTATCCCTGTAGTTCTTGACGGTGGTAAAGTAGCCGCTGCCCATGGCGATGATAACACATATCCTGACGGAATAAAGATAAAGAAGGGCAAGCTTCGTGGCGTTCTTTCAAATGGTATGATGTGCGGTATTGAGGAGCTTGGCTCTTCAAGAGACTTCTATCCGGAAGCACCTGAGGACGGAGTTTATGTATTTCCTGAGACATCAGGAGTTAAGCCGGGGGATAACGCAGTTAAGGCACTTGGTCTTGACGATGTGGTAGTAGAGTATGAGATCACCTCAAACAGAGTTGACTGCTTCTCCATCATCGGTATGGCAAGAGAGGCAGCAGCAACATTTGACAAGCCATTCTACCCACCTGTTGTAAAGGAAACCGGAAATGACGAAGATGTAAATGATTATATAAAGGTTGAGGTTCAGGATACTGACCTGTGTCCAAGATACACAGCAAGAGTAGTAAAGAACCTTAAGATAGGACCATCACCTAAGTGGATGCAGGAGAGACTTGCTTCACAGGGTATCCGTTCAATAAACAACCTTGTTGATATTACAAACTATGTAATGGAGGAGTACGGTCAGCCAATGCATGCTTATGACTTAAGTACCATAGCAGGCAACAAGATCGTGGTACGCCGTGCAAAGGATGGAGACAAGTTCACTACCCTTGACGGACAGGAGAGAAACCTTGACAACAACGTGCTTATGATCTGCGACGGCGAGAAGGAGATCGGTATTGCAGGTATCATGGGTGGCGAGAACTCCATGGTTACAGATGAGATCAGCACACTTTTATTTGAAGCAGCATGCTTCGACGGAACAAATATCAGACTTTCATCCAGAAGACTGAACCTTGCCACAGACGCAGCCTTCAAGTTCACCAAGGGACTTGATCCAAATCTTGCTCTTGAGGCTATGAACAGAGCCTGCCAGCTCATTGAGGAAATGGGTGCAGGTGAGGTAGTAGGAGGAGTTGTGGATGTATATCCTGATCCTGTCATGCCAAAGGTTCTTCCATTTGAGCCTGATAAGATGAATGCACTTCTTGGCACAGATGTTAAGCCTGAAGAAATGCTTTACTACTTCGACAGATTAGGTCTTACTTATGATAAAGAGGCAAATACCCTTACAGTTCCTACATTCAGACAGGATCTCAACTGTATGGCAGACCTTGCAGAGGAAGTTGCAAGATTTTACGGTTATGACAAGATCCCTGTATCACTTCCAAAGGGTGAGGCTACAGTAGGTAAGCTTCCATATAACCAGAGAATAGAAGCTATCTGCAGAGACATACTTGAGGGAAATGGTTTCTCAGGCGGTATGTGTTACTCATTTGAAAGCCCGAAGGTATTTGACAAGCTGCTTCTTCCTGCTGACTCAGATTACAGAAAGACAGTAACAATTTCAAATCCTCTTGGTGAAGATTTCAGTATCATGAGAACCATCTCATTAAACGGAATGTTGACATCTCTTGCTACAAATGCCAACAGAAAGAACAAGGTTGCCAAGCTTTATGAATTTGGCAATGTATATCTTCCAAAGGCACTTCCTCTTACAGAGCTTCCTGAGGAGAGAATGAAGCTCACCATCGGTATGTACGGTGACGGAGATTTCTTCGATCTCAAGGGTGTTCTTGAGGAGCTTACAGACAAGCTTGGATTAAAAGGTCAGTGCACATATGTGCCTACAACAGAGTATCCATTCCTTCATCCGGGACGTCAGGCTAAGATCGTTAAGGGGGATGAGCTTATCGGTGTGATCGGTCAGGTTCATCCTGAGGTATGTGACAACTACAGCTTCAAGGCTGAGGCTTATGTGGCTATCATCGATATGCCAACTCTTGTAGAGCTTTCAAGCTTTGATATTAAGTACGAAGGAATTGCCAAGTTCCCTGGAAGTACAAGAGACTTAAGTCTTGTTATGGACAAGTCAATATTTGTAGGTCAGATAGAGGAAGTTATCAAGAAGTGTGGCGGCAAGCTTCTTGAGAGCTACAAGCTCTTCGATGTATACGAGGGTGAGCAGATCGCTAAGGGTAAGAAGTCTGTAGCTTACACAATGACCTTCCGTGCAAAGGACAGAACTCTTGAGACAGCAGAGGTTGATAAGATAATTGACAAGATCCTTAAGGAGCTTTCAAAGCTTGGAATAGAGATCAGAGCTTAATCTATAAGGAATGATAATATGATGAAATTAACTGATTTTTATTATGACCTGCCACAGGAGCTGATCGCCCAGGATCCGCTTTTAAAGAGAAGTGAATCAAGGCTTATGGTTCTTGACAGACAGGAAAATACAATTGAACATAAACATTTCTATGACATAATAGATTATTTAAACCCGGGGGACTGCCTGGTAATAAATGATACCAAGGTGCTTCCGGCAAGACTCATGGGTGTCAAGGAGGACACAGGAGCTTCCATAGAGGTGCTGCTTCTTAAGCGTAAGGATGACTGCACCTGGGAGACACTGGTGAAGCCCGGAAAGAAGTGCCGTATCGGTGCCCGTATAGTATTCGGGGCAGAATCAGGCGAGCCTGATCCGGAGACAGGACTTATAAAAGGCAAGCTTGTAGGTGAGGTCGTGGATATAGTTGAGGAGGGCAACCGTCTTATAAGATTTGAGTATGAGGGAATATTCGAAGAGATCCTTGATGAACTGGGACAGATGCCGCTTCCACCTTACATCACTCACAAGCTTAAGGACAAGAACAGATACCAGACTGTTTATGCTGAGCACGACGGTTCGGCCGCAGCACCTACAGCAGGACTTCATTTTACAACAGAGCTTCTTGATCAGATAAAGGAAAAGGGCATAAAGATCGCCCATGTTACCCTTCATGTGGGACTTGGAACCTTCCGCCCCGTAAAGGAGGAGAATATCCTGGATCATCACATGCACTCAGAATTCTGCATTATAGAGCAGGACGCAGCAGATATGATCAATGCCACTAAGGCAGCAGGCGGCAGGATAGTATCGGTTGGAACCACCAGTACAAGAACTCTTGAATCCATGGCAGATGATGACGGAACTGTAAATGCAGGCAGCAGATGGACAGATATATTTATCTACCCGGGATACAAATTCAAGGTAATAGACGCACTTATCACAAACTTCCATCTGCCGGAGTCAACCCTTCTCATGCTGGTATCAGCCCTCTATGACAGGGAACATATACTTGAGGCTTATAAGGTGGCTGTGGAAGAAAAGTACAGATTTTTCTCATTTGGGGATGCTATGTTGATCAAGTAAAAGCTTTTTGATATATGTATTCTTGATTTGTTAAAAATAATCAGTAATGCCGTATGGTGAACTTACAGGTTTGCCATGCGGCATTATTTATTGTAATGGTGTCTGCGACATGGTTACAATACGTGAATAAAATGAGGGCTTTGGCTTTTAACCGGGAAGAAAATATGGTAATATATCCGTATATGTCGGTTTCGGGAGGAGATTTACTTGCAGAGTATACAGAACATAAAATTAAAGGGGGCAGGCAATGTCCGGGATTTCGGAGGCCTTAAAAATAAACATGGAAAGATGATAAATCCGCATATGTTCTTAAGGGGAAGTGTCTTAAATGACATAAGCTACGGCGATGCTGATACGTTGACCCACACATATGAGGTGAAGCATATAATAGATCTCAGAACCCATACTGAGATCAGGGAAAAGCCTGACAGGGAGATAGACGGAGTGGAGTGGACACATATTCCGCTGCTTACCAGTGCAATGCTTGGTATAACCCACGAGAAGGATCTTGATAACAAAAATGTTGAGATACCCGAGCTGCCTGCCATATACAGGAAGATAGTTTCTAATCCATTTTCCATTGAGAAGCTCAAGGAGGTATTTGAGGTAATATGCGATGACAAGAGAGAGGGAGCTCTTCTCTGGCATTGCACCGAGGGAAAGGACAGATGTGGGCTGGTGTCTGCACTGTTTTTATATATGCTGGATGTGGATATGGACACTATATTTGACGATTATGTATATACAAATACAGTGTCGGCGGCAAAGGGCAAGAAGGCGTATTGGAAGGTGTTCCTTTCCACAGGAGACAAATCCCGTGCCGAGGCGGCGAGGGATGCCTATATTGCCGACAGGAAATATCTCGAGGCAGCATTTGAAGAGATAGAAATGAGATACGGAACGCTGGACAACTTCATGGAGCAGGAGCTGCTCATAACTCCGCAGGTTAAACAGAAGATGTTGAAGCGGGCAACCAGATAAATAATAATTATTTCATTAGGTTTTATATGAAAACCTGACATGCAGTGTCGGCACATTTTAATGGGTTGATGATCAATATAAGGAGGCTGGAATTATGAAATTTACTAAAATGCAGGGTCTTGGAAATGATTACGTGTACGTTAATTGCTTTGAGGAAAAGATTGAAAATCCATCAGAGCTTGCAGTAAAGGTAAGTGACAGACATTTTGGAATAGGCTCAGACGGACTTATCCTGATACGTCCAAGTGAGGTGGCAGATTTCAGAATGACTATGTTCAATGCAGACGGATCCGAGTCGGAGATGTGCGGAAACGGAATCCGCTGCGTAGGCAAATACGTTTATGATTATGGTCTCACTGACAAGACCGAGGTTTCTGTTGAGACCCTTGCCGGAATAAAGTACCTTAAGTTCCTCATAAAGGACGGCAAGGTTGATATGGTAACTGTAAATATGGGTGAACCTATCCTTAAGCCGGAGCTTGTACCGGTAGTTGGTGAGGGTGACTCAGTTATAGACAGTCCTATAGAGGTGGATGGCAAGGAATACAAAATGACCTGCGTATCCATGGGAAATCCCCACAGTGTAGTATTTGTAGATGACGTTGATAACTTTCCACTTCATGAGGTGGGACCATTGTTTGAGCACCACAAGGCATTTCCAAGAAGGGTAAATGCGGAATTCTGCCAGGTTATAGACAGAACCCATGCCAAGATGAGAGTGTGGGAGCGAGGAACCGGAGAGACCCTTGCCTGCGGAACAGGAACCTGTGCCACAGCGGTTGCATGTATCTTAAACGGCAAGACAGAGGACGAAGTGACTATCACACTGCTTGGCGGTGATCTTATCATCAGATGGGACAGGGAGAAAAATGTTATATACATGACAGGTCCTGCAAGAGTTGTATTTGATGGGGAGATAGATGTTACTGCTTTATAAGATGTAAGCTTAAAGAAAAGTCCGTATGCAATAGATTGTTAAAAGCATTGATCAGAAGAAAATGCAATAAAATAAAAGGAGAGGAATTTGTTTTCCTCTCCTTTTTTATACAATCATATCAATATGCTGTATCCGGTTTTGTCAGGTACATTAATACTGACTTATATCGTTTGGATTTCTTTGTATTACTTCTGCAAATTTTCAAGATCCCTGTAGAAATCAGGATATGAGATATTCACACAGTCGGCGTCAAGGATTTCCGTTTCGCCCTCTGCACACATGGCGGCAACGGCAAAGCTCATGGCTATACGGTGATCCTTCTTGCTGTGGATGACTGCACTGTGAAGGGGCTTGCCACCTCTGATGATCATGCCGTCATCAGTTCCTGTTATGTCAGCACCCATGGCTGAAAGGTTGTTCACCATAACGTCGATACGGTTGGATTCCTTAACCTTTAATTCTGCGGCGTCCTTTATTACGGTTTCACCCTCTGCGAAGCAGGCAAGGATCGCAATAACAGGAATTTCATCTATGAGCTTTGGAATGATGTCGCCCTCGATCACGCAGCCCTTAAGACTGCTGGTCTTTACAGTGATGTCTGCGGTAGGCTCCCCTGAGTCTGCATTGACATTTGTAAATGTTATATCGCCACCCATCATCTTTATCACATCTATAATTCCGTCTCTGGTAGGATTGATACCCACATTCTTAATGGTGATCTCTGAGTTCTCTGCAATAAGACCAGCCACCAGGAAGTATGCAGCAGAAGAGATATCTCCCGGAACAACGATCTTCTGACCTGTGAGAACAGGATCAGAAGTTACAGTGGCAGTGGTGCCAAGGGTGGTACATGAGCCGCCGAAGGCATTAAGCATAAGCTCTGTGTGGTTTCTTGACACATACGGTTCGGTTACGCTGGTTTCACCGTCAGCATAGAGACCCGCAAGGAGCACACAGGATTTAACCTGGGCTGAAGCTACAGGAGAATCATAATGTATGCCCTTAAGCTTCCTTCCGTTTATGATAAGCGGGGCACAGTCATTTCCCCGCTCGCTGGTTATGTCAGCTCTCATCATGGCAAGGGGAGTTATGATCCTCTTCATAGGACGTCTGCATATAGAGTCATCACCGATAACTCTTGAAGAGAAATTCTGGGCAGCCAGGATACCTGACATAAGCCTTGTGGTGGTTCCGCTGTTTCCCACATCCAGAGTGTCGGCAGGAGCTTTAAGACCGTGGAGACCGTTTCCGTGGATTGTGACAATGCTGCCGTCGTAATCAATGTCCACACCCATCTGCCTGAAACAGTTCATGGATGAGATACAGTCGGCACCATTTAAGAAGCCGTGAACCTCGGTTATTCCCGAAGCTATGGAACCAAGCATTATGCTTCTGTGAGAGATGGATTTATCTCCGGGTACAGTTATTTCCCCTTTTAAATGTTTTGTTTTCTTAAAAATCATATGTTTAACCTCAGGCTGTATATTTTAAGATCCATATAGATTATGGTTAGTGTCTGCTATCTATTATAGATTTTGTAACCACATTTATCAAGCAGAGTTCTGGCCTCACTGAGGGCGGTCTTGTCGTAGAAGGATATTCGGAGAACACCCTCCTCGTCCTCCCTGTTGTGGGAGATACCCAGATTCTTCAGGTTGATATTGTGCTCTGCAAGTATAGCGGTGATCTTGGCAATAGCTCCCGGCTCGTCGGGGATATCTACGAATAATTCATGGAACATCCTGATGACACCACTGGTGTTATTCGGGATTGAATCTCTGTATTCCCTTGAAGAGGCGAAGAAGCTGTTGATGGCAGCACCGTCGTTGTTTTCGATGTCTGTGATGATCTGGTTTATGAGATCTATGTACTCCTTCAAGCCATTTACCACATTCTTAGGATTGCTTAACAGTATGTGTTCCCACACCACCGGATTTGATGAGGCAATACGGGTTATATCCTTGAAGCCGCCGGCCGCAAGGGACTTGAAGATACCATTTGCTGAGTCGGCATTGCGGGCAAGGTTCACCAGAGCTGCCGCTATTACATGGGGAACATGACTTATATAGGAAGTGATCCGGTCATGCATGGCAGGGGAGTACTGGATAGGAATAGCCCCCAGGTCGCTTATAAATGTGGTGAATTCCTCCACCCTTGAGTCCTCAACTGTGTCTGATGGGGTGATGAAATAATATGCATTTTCAATGAGACGGTCGGAAGCCGCATCGTAGCCTGAACGCTCGGAACCGACCATAGGATGACCACCGATGAAATAGTCCGTAAGACCAAGCTCTATAACGGCGTCGTAAATGTCGGTTTTCACGCTTCCCACATCTGTGAGAATGGTATGTGCCTTAAGATAAGGCTTCAACTGTTTAAGATATTCTATATTATAGTGGACCGGAGCACATAGGAATATGTAGTCGCAGTCTGTTATGTCAGGCACAATGTTATCTGCGATCACATCAAGAGTATGATCCTTAAGGGCAACGGTTAATGTTTCCTTGTCGGTGTCGTAGCCGACGATTTTATAACCCGGGAAGATCCTTTTTATTGATTTGGCAACTGAACCGCCAATTAATCCCAGACCTATGAATCCGATTTTAAAATTTTTCATAATGGACTACGCCCTCCTTCTACTTTGTTCTGATAGTTTAAAGTACTAAAGTATTATAAACCATATTCCCAATATCTGCAAATGGTATTATAATGGTAAAAAAATTTGGAGATGACGTTATGGAAGAAAATAGATTGATGGATTATCTTGGGGAGGGAGTGACCCAGTTCCACGTTACTGATATGTGTGAGAAAACATTACTGGAAAAGGGCTTTCACAATCTGGCATATGGCAAGGCCTTTGGCAGGCTGACACCGGGAAGATACTTCACAGTTCCCTTTAATTCGATGCTGATCGCATGGACTGTAGGTGAGAAGATTGAAAATCTCAGGATAGGAGCAGCCCATACGGATTTCCCTATGCTTAAGCTTAAGAGCAATCCGGATATGGTGAAGGCCGGTTACACAACCCTGAATGTGGAGCCATACGGTGGACTCATCAAGGAGACCTGGTTTGACAGACCTCTTGGCATAGCAGGAAAGGTTGTAGTTGAAGGAGATGATTGCTTCAAGCCCCGCAGTTTGTTATATGACTCAAAGAGACCTGTAGCCGTGATACCTAATCTTGCGCCTCACTTAAAACGTGGAGATAAAGAGGGTAGTATTGATGTTGCCAAGGAGATGGTTCCTGTGACAGGTGTTGCAGGAGAAGAGATGGGAGAGGCAGCCATACTTAATATGATAGCAGACGAAATGGATATAGCCGTAGACTCCGTCCTGGACTATGATCTTTACCTTTACAATACAGATGACGCAGAGATGGTAGGAGTATCAGGCTCCATGATATCGTCACCCCGTATTGATAATGTATCATCTGTAGCGGCATTGATAGATACTATGGTAGCTGTTGATGCGAAGAACAGCAGTAATATAAACGTCATAGCATTATTTGACAATGAGGAGATCGGAAGCCGTTCAAAGCAGGGGGCTGATTCCGTTCTGTTCAGGGAATGCATAGACAGGATAATAGAAGCTGCCGGAGTGGGCAGTAACAAGGCGGCACTCACCCAGTCTGCATTTATGGTGTCTCTTGATGTGGCACACGGAACCCATCCGAATTATTCAGACAAGAGCGACCCTACAAATAAGGTGGTCCTTGGAGCAGGACCTGTATTAAAGAGCAGTGCAAGCCAAAGATATGTGTCAGACAGTGAGGCTTCCGCAGTGATCACCGCAATTTCAAGAAAGTATGGTATCAAGCTTCAGAAGACAGTGAACAAATCCGGTATGCCGGGCGGTCAGACACTGGGGCCTATCATGTCCTCATACATCCCGGTAAGGGCTGTTGACATGGGAATACCTGTACTTGCCATGCACTCCGCAAGGGAGCTGGCAGATGAAAGGGATTATAAGGAACTGGTGGAGTTATTGGGGCATATTTTCCTCTGATTTAGGGATTTGATGTTAAAAATCGAGGAAAAAATGCCCGAAAAGGAGTTGAAAACATAAAATACTTGCTATTGTAGTGAATTGTTGGTATAATTGGTTGAATTTGAAAAATTACATATTTGTATTGTTCAAGAAGGATTGTGAACGCTATGAAGAATAAGACAAGAAAATTGTTTCTCCTTACGCTGCTTACAGTATTTGCCCTGTCCCTTGTGGGATGTGGCAAGAAAGCTGAACGGGCAAATAAGGACACAGGCACTGAAACCAGCACAGCCGAGATTACCACAGAGGAAGTAACTACAGAAGAGGTTACAACGGAGGCACAGATCGACGCAGATGGTTTTACCGTTGTAAATGATACGGTAAAGACCACTGATTATGTGAATGTGAGAACTTCACCTGACACAGAGGGTACACCTGCCATGCAGATCGCAACTGACACAGAGCTCACAAGAACCGGCTACAACGATGAGTGGAGCAGGGTTAAGGTTCAGGGAAATACATATTATGTGTATTCGGAGTATGTTGTGAAGGTGGGATATGATGACAGCAGTTCCACAGAGGAAGATCCGTTGTTATACAATGACAATGCAGAGAGTAATGGCAAGAAGGTCTGCATAGACGCAGGCCATCAGGCAGTAGCTAACAATGACATGGAGCCGATAGGACCGGGAGCTACAGAGACCAAGCCAAAGAGCTCAGCAGGTAACACAGGAGTCAGCACAGGTGCCAAGGAATACGAAATAAACCTTCAGATCGCCAAGAAGCTTCAGTCGGAGCTTACAAAGCGAGGATATGAGGTTATAATGGTCAGAAACTCAAATGATGTTGATATAAGCAACTCATCAAGAGCAAGCATTGCAAACGACGCAAATGTGGACGCATTTATAAGGATACATGTAAATGCTTCAACCGACAGTCTTGCGTCAGGCTGTATGACAGTATGCCAGACCGCGTCAAATAAATACAACGGTGATCTCTATGATGATTGCAAGCTGCTTTCCCAGTCAGTTCTTGGGGGACTTACCAAGGCAACAGGTGCTAACAGTGAGGGAGTTCTTGAGACTGACAACATGAGCGGAATAAACTGGTGCACAGTCCCGGTAACTATGGTTGAGGTCGGATACATGACAAATGTAGAAGAGGACAAACTGTTGGTTACTGATGATTACCAGAACAAGATCGCCGGCGGAATAGCAGATGGAATAGATGTGTATTTCCATACAAAGTCAGTAAATGGTAACTAGGAAATTCAAATTTAAAAAATACAGATAATTAAGAAACAAATACAAATATAAAAGAAAAGGGTATTGCAGATCGTGGTTTTGATATGCAATACCCTTTTCTTTTTCGTATTAACAGGTTCCGGTTTGAAAGTAAATTACTCTTTCTATGTTCTGTTGTTTAGCCCGTTTAAATTCTATCTTTATTAAGTTATCCCGGATCTAACATTACTTTGACCTTAGAGAATTAAGTTCATCCTCTGTCAGGCGGCGGTATTCTCCCGGGGAAAGTGCCGGATCAAGAACAAGACTTCCCATGGATAGCCGCTTAAGGAACAGCACATCCATTCCTATGGCATTTGCCATTCGTTTGATCTGGTGGAATTTCCCTTCGGTTATGGTTATATATACCCGGCTGTGCCCCTTATTTTCATCAATATCCACAACCTTAAGAGTAGCAGGCTTGCATAATTTCTCTTCACCGATATCCACACCTGTCTTGAACATAGTTATGTCTTCATCGGTTACTATGCCGTCAAGGATTGCCTCGTAGGTTTTTGCCACATGCTTTGCAGGAGACAGAAGATCGTGGGACAGGGCACCATCATTTGTAATAAGAAGAAGTCCCACCGTATCTATATCAAGACGTCCCACCGGGAACAGATCTCTGGTATTCTCACCGGACAACAGATCAATGACGGTCTTGTGGAGATTGTCATTGGTGGCACTTACATAGCCCTCCGGTTTGTTCAGCATATAGTATACATACTTCTCATAAGAAAGAGTTTTTCCATCCATAGTTACTGCTGATGAGGTTTCATCTATCTTCATATCAGGGCTTTTGGCCGGAACACCGTCCACTGTAACAAGTCCCTTTTTCACTAAAGCCTTCACCTGGCTTCTGGTTTTTCCTGTACATTCTGACAAATATTTGTCTAGTCTCATTTTTATCACCATATTGTCTTACAATTTAATAATTTACACTAATACTTTACAATAGCCGGCAGAAAAAAGCAATAAAATCGAACAGCAATTCTATTGACATGTGTAACAAATTGAGTTACTATTTTAACAGAAATGTAACAATTATAGAGTTTATTTGTAAAGATTGTATCCGGTTTTTAATTAAATCGGTACTTAAAGAATATAGAGGCATAAAATGAGATTTAGCAGAATTAGAAAAGAGAGCAGACGTTATGCTTATATCAAGCACAACATCCTTTCATATAAATATAAGAAAAGAAATATCCTTGTGGCAACATCAGTAGTATGTGTGTGTGCCCTTATAGGAATTGTGGTGAAGTATGGTGAGGCTGTTGATAACAGCAGCATGAACCAGGTGACAGCATACAGTGCACAGGCAGATAGTTCATATGCAGATGACACTATTGAGGACGCATATGTAAGCAGTACGGAAGCTGCCCGGAACAATACATATTCAGGATACAGTGTAGATATAAACGAGGCGGAATTTGCCATGACAGAGGGGCTTGATATGAGCTCGTCAACAGGTTCAGAATTTGACGGCAAGTTCATTGTTGATTCAGATCAGGTACTTAATGTAAGAAAAGAAGCCTCAAAGGATTCTGAAATTGTAGGTAAGATGTATGACGGAGCCGCAGGAGAGATATTATCATCTGACGGTATATGGACCCAGATAAAGTCCGGTGACGTTACAGGATATGTAATGACCACATATATTCTCACAGGTGATAAGGCGGCAGCATATGCCAAGGATTATGGCAAGCTGGTGGGAACCGTAAATTATGAGACAGTTAAGGTCAGGGCGGATAAGTCAGCAGATTCAGCAGCACTGGGACTGGTTGCAGGTGGAACAGTGTTAAGCGTTATAGAGGATGACGATCAGTGGGTTAAGGTAGTTACTGACGAAGCTATCGAAGGCTATATCTCCGCGGACTACATAGACGTTACCTGCCAGTATGAGACAGCCCTTACTCTTGACCAGTATGCATCAGTAAAGGATACAAGAGACAATACAGCAACAGCTAAGAAGGATGACAGTGGCGATGGTGTTGTGACAGTAGCACAACAGTAAATTAGCTCCCTCAATTATATAATATATGTAAAAGGCATGAAATGTAATGATACTGAGCCGTGTTACGGTAAGGTGTCAGGAGTTTCATGCTTTTTCATTTGCAGGGGAAATGAGAGTGTGGTGAGTCACCGGGGAATCAGGACGGTAAGAGGCTGTGAAGAATGTTGACACACAAAAAGATGTGATATAAAATAATTGAGACGACATGTCTCAAAACTTGTTGAAAAAATATCTAGGAGGGATTTATATGAAGAAGAAAATTCTAAGTTTCTTGATGGCAGTGTTTTTAGTAGTGACTCTTGTGCCAATAACAACATCGGCAACAGAGAACAAGGAGACCACTTGGGGAGATCTGGCTGATACAAGCTGGTATGATGGGAATGAAGAGGCAACAGAGTACCATATTACAACAGTTGAACAGTTAGCTGGTCTGGCTAAGATAGTAAATGCCGATCCTGGCAAAACAACATTTGCAGGTAAATATATTTATCTGGATAATGATCTGGATCTGGCAGGACATGAGTGGGTATCTATAGGTACCGGTAATGGTGGTTTGAATAGCAGTGATTATGGTTTTAATGGTGTGTTTGATGGACAGGGACATGTAATATCGAATTTATATTCCCATGACTCTTATATTGATAAAGATAATGAAAACAATCTCTATAGAAATGCACTTTTTGGAAATGTATGTAATGGGGAAGTTAGAAATCTGGGAGTTAAGGATGCCGAGATATGGATAGATCCTAATGATGGAAGTGCTGCAGGAAAGGGAATTCTTGTGGATATACTTAGAGGATCAAAGATTACAAATTGCTGGACATCAGGATCTGTCACAGGCGGCTCTAGTATTGAGAAGAATATTGGCGGTATCGTTGGAGTGGCGTTGAGAGGATGTACTATATCCGGATGTTATTCAAGTGCGGTGCTTACAGGAAACTATACTAATTCCACCGGGTACTATAAAAATGATTATGACGCATTTGATACCATAGGAGGAATTGTTGGTGCGAAGTTTGACGACGAGCTTACAATATCAGATTGCTGGTTTGACGGACAGATAATTGTTAATTCACTGTATGCAGGTGTAGGTGGAATTCTTGGATATACAGAGGGCGGTACAACCATAAAGAATTGTATGGTTGCAACTACCGATATAGGTTCAGATAAAGATGTAGACACCGGATGGGTAGCTTATGCATTGGCAGGAACATTTGAGAATAATTATATTCCGGCAGATGATAAGTATACAGCATATGCTATAGTTGAAGAACCGGGTATGGCAGTTGCGGATTTTAATTCGGAGGATGTGCTTGAGGGACTCAGGAAGTATCAGGGAGAAAGCGTTGAATGGGTGGCAGGAATTAATCATCCTACATTTAAATGGGATGGCGAAAACATATCTGCAGATTACAGTGCTGTTGAGGCAGCCATTGCAAAGGCAAATGCATTAAACAGAAATGATTATAAGGACTTCTCCGGTGTGGATGCTGCTGTTAAGGCTGTTGTGTATGGCAAGAGCATTAATCATCAGACAGAGGTAGACGCAATGGCTAAGGCTATTGAATCTGCTATTGCTGCTCTTGAGAAGAAGCAGGCAAGTGCAGAGACCCTTAAGAAGATAAACGGTAAGTGGTATTACATAAAGGATGGCAAGCAGGATCTTACTGTTACTAAGCTTGTTAAGTATGGAACAAAGTGGTACTACGTTAAGAATGGTGTGGTAGACTTCACCGCGACGACTCTTGTCAAGCAGAACACAAAGTGGTATTACGTTAAGAACGGTGTTATAGATTTCTCATTTACAGGTCTTACAAAATACAACAATACCTGGTTCTATGTATATAAGGGTGTTGTGAATTTCAATTCCGAAACATTGGTTAAGTACAATACAAGATGGTACTATGTTAAGAATGGAAGGGTTGACTTCAAGTACACAGGTAATGTAACATATAAGGGCTCTGTATACTATGTGAAGAACGGAGTAATGCAGAAAAAAGTAAAGTAAAATATAATAAATCAAGTATAAAGGCAGCAGCTACAGAATGATAAATTTGTGTCTGCTGCTTTTGCTATATTTGTACATGGTTGACATACAAAAAGATGTGATATAAAATAATTGAGACGGCATGTCTCAAAACTTGCCGAAAAATGTTAAAAGTGTCAAATGACACAAAAAAAGAAAGCACGTCATCACTTTGTGAGCCGTGCCAATATTCTAGGAGGGATTTATATGAAGAAGAAAATTCTAAGTTTTCTGCTGGCAGTGTGCCTTGTGATCACACTGGTGCCAATGGTGGCGTTTGCAGCAGAAGCACCATTGTTTGGTGGTGGGACAGGTACACAGGAAGACCCGTGGCTGATTGCTTCGCAAGAGGATTTGACTGCTTTGGCAGAGTTCCTGAACTCTGGCAATGCAGAACAGTTTGATGCGGATGCCGCTGGTGTTGGAAACTGCCATGGCTATTACTTTAAGCAAACGGCTGATATTGACCTGACCGGGGTAACATGGGAGCCGATCGGTTATTCTGGTAGTTACTATTTTGCAGGAAACTATGATGGTGGCGGGCACAGCATCACAAATGCGGTTTCTACCGGAAAAGTTGACCCGGACGGTTTTGCTACAGCTGGCATTTTCGGGTGGGTCGCTTTCGGTTCGGTTGAAAATCTTCATGTAAAAAACGCAAACTTTGTGGCAACCGGTCAGAATAATTACAGTTATGTGGGCGGTATTGCAGGTGTGTGTTATGGTTCATCCATCAAAAACTGCTCGGTGGTGATTTCTTCCTTGGAGAGCAAGCGCAACAACAATAATAACTGTGCAGGAAGTATTGTGGGTTATTCCACCGGCGGAACATTTGAAAAATGTGCTGCCGAAAACAATCAGGTTAAAACTATGGCTTATGGTGGTGGTTTTGTTGGTGAAGTAGACGATGATTATGGAGTAGGTAAGTCTACATTCACAAACTGCTATACTGCAAACTGTTCTGTAAGCTCTAAAACCGATGATGCTCAGGGTGTGAGTTTAGTAGGCGGTTTTGCTGGCGAGATGACGGATTCATTATTGACCATTCAAAATTGCTATGTATATCAGGCAACGCTTTCTACCGAGGGAACTGCTGTGCCCGGAATCAAGGCCACTGGTGTTTTCGCAGGTCAGCTGTGGGGGGGCAGTACGATTGGTGCTACAAACTGCTACTACGGAGCGTGCGGAATAACGGAAAACGCAGGTACAGCCGGTGAAAAGACGGAAGAAGATTTTACAAATGGCACAGTGGCAGGTTTGCTGGGCGACGCGTTTGCGCAGGCACGCAATTATCCGAGGTTTGCGGATAGCCCGGCAGATTACAGTGCAGTAGACGCAGCCATTGCCAAGGCAAACGCTTTGAAGAAGGATGACTACAAGGACTTCTCTGCTGTAGAAGCTGCCGTCAACGCTGTTGTCCGTGA
>NZ_QULM01000004.1:199517-249487 GCF_003482105.1 Coprococcus sp. OM04-5BH | reverse complement strand
TTTATAAGAAATTTCAGGGTTGTCATGTTGTTAAATTTTCATGGTTCATTTGTTTTTGTTGTTTCACGATTTCGTTCGCAACAACTTTTATAAGATATCACATTTAAAACCGTTTGTCAACAACTTTTTTATTTTGTTTTGTTGTCGTCTGTGTTTCTCACTTGCGACAGCCTGTATAGGTTATCACATTTAGAAGCATCTGTCAACAACTTTTTTATTTCCCTTTGCGTTTATGTCTCAGGCCTGATTCGAAGATCGGCGTCTTTCGACCGCGCAAGTGATATAATACTAAATCAGTCGTTAAATGTCAACACTTTTTAAGGGCAGATAATGTATTTAATTCTATACATCATCTGCCCCTGTTTTTTCTATATCTACATGATCATATGCAGTTTACTTAATATTAAGTTTGCCCTTGAGCTCGTTCCAGTTATCACTCAGATTAGCCTTGTTGGGTGCCGTAAGAAAAAAGAACTGTAACTTAATCTTCTCACCCTTTACCATGAATACATTGCCGCCGCTACTCTTCCACGGATACGTCTTAGTCCAATTGGTACCATCAAAAAACAAAGGATCAGAGTCCTTCGTCTTCCAGTATACAACAAAATATACAGTATATGCTTTATGTCTCTGGCTTATGTCACTGTTCTTTCCATATTCATTATAATCTCCAAGCCCCACTATTGTCATATATGGCTCATCATCTGCCGTCTTAAGTATATCATTTGCAAAATCTGTCCCTATAAGAGACACATCATTGTTCTTGGCATTAACAGCCACATTGGAAGCCTGTGCAACTCCACCTTCGGCATAAGCCTCAGCCATCTTAGACTGTGTTGCAGTCATAATGTTCTTGGCAGCTAATATATCCTGTGAATCCTTTGCCTTATCTATATAGCCAAGCAAGGCAGGTACAAGAATGGCAGCAAGAATAGCCAGTATAACAAGCACCACTATTAATTCAACCAAAGTAAAACCTTTATTATTTCTTTCTTTCAAATAACATCACCCCAAAATCTAATATATACATATTAACGATTTAATTTATACATAATTACTATATTATATTTTTATATTTTTCTCAAGAAATAAATATGCGAATAGAACAGCAACCATTTGAAATTGCCTGTTTGGTAACGCCCCCTCGTTTACACTCGGCGGCAAGTCGTCAGCACCATTCTAAATGTGTCTTCGACACTTGGTGCTTCCTACGGCAAGGGTTGCTGCAACGTAACGATGTCTCAGACATCATTACAATAAATAGAGCAGCATCCATTTGAAATTGCCTGTTTGGTATTGCCCCCTCATATTAATAGAAAATGTGCCGTAGGACATACGGCACATCTTTTACACGATTATCTCAAGGGCTTCTGTCACAGAAGCTACTCCTATAACCTTCATTCCCTCTATTTTTTTCATTTTATCCTTATTGGACTTTGGTATTACACAGGTGGTGAATCCCATCTTCTGTGCTTCATAAACCCTCTGCTCCGCTGCCGATACGGCACGCACCTCACCGGACAGTCCCACCTCGCCAAAGGCTACCAGGTGTTCATCAACAGGCCTGTTCCTATAGCTTGACACAATGGCATATATTATACCAAGATCTGAGGATGGGTCATCAAGTCTTATTCCTCCTGCAATATTTACATAAGCATCACAGCCTGACAGTATAAGCCCTGCCCTCTTCTCAAGGACTGCCAGCAGGAGGTTGACCCTGTTGTAATCAAGTCCCACTGCCGTTCTTCTTGGCAGATTAAAGTTTGTCTGGCTCACCAGCGCCTGTATCTCTATAAGAAGCGGCCTGGTTCCCTCCATGGAGCATACTACCACAGAACCGGATGACGCCTCCGGTCTTCCATCCAGCATAACCTGTGATGGATTATTCACCTCTGCAAGCCCCGTCTCGGTCATTTCAAATACACCTATCTCATTTGTAGAGCCAAATCTGTTCTTAACAGCCCTCAAAACCCTGAAACCGGCATTCCTGTCACCTTCAAAATAGAGAACCGTATCCACCATGTGCTCAAGATTTCTCGGACCGGCAACAGTTCCCTCCTTTGTTACATGTCCTACTATGAATATGGCAATGCCCATCTGCTTGGCTATACGCATAAGTCTGGCTGTAACTTCCTTTATCTGGGATATACTCCCTGGTGCAGAGGATATGTCATCTGTTATCATTGTCTGAATGGAGTCTATGATCATTACGTCAGGTCTGGCCTTCTTAAGATAATCCTCCACATATGCCAGCTCATTTACGCACAGCAACAACATATCCTTGGAAAATGTCCCTATCCTTTCAGCTCTCATCTTGATCTGGGACATGGACTCCTCTCCCGATACATAAAGAACAGTCTTGCCTGCCTCAGTGATATTTCTGCACATCTGTAATAAAATTGTAGACTTACCTATACCGGGATCTCCACCTACCAGCACAAGAGAGTCCCTTACTATTCCCCCACCAAGCACTCTGTCCAGCTCTGCAAATCCTGTTGTAAATCTTACTTCGTCTGTTTTTTCCACCTGTAAAATGCTTGTAGGCGCTATAGCTTCCCTCATAAGAGTCTGCTTCTTAGCGCCTACTACTACCTTTTCCTCGCAAAATGTATTCCAGGACTTGCACCCAGGGCACTGCCCCATCCATTTTGCAGATTCAAAACCGCATTCCTGGCAGAAAAATATCTGTTTTTCCTTTGCCATATATGCTCCTATTATTCAACTACTTTCTTTACATCAACCTTAACTGCCCTGCCCGGCTCAAGATCTACACTTATATTGAGTTTTCCTCCAAGGTTTGTCTTATCCTTGCCTGCATAGATCTCATCAATATGTATCTTGTATTCTGTCTCCGCTTCAAGCTCAAGTGTGATAGACGACGTCTCAGGTCCCTCAACAACAAATGAAACGTCTGACTCTGATGACTTAAAATCATGTACCGCTGTTCCCGGAACTGACTCATATACAAATGTACCGTTCTTCTCAAGCTTTGTTATCTCATTAAAAGTCTTAATCTTATAAATATCGCCCTGAAACTCGAAATTATCCTTCTTGGTCTTTGACTTAAGCTCGTAATTACCGAAATCAAGACTGCCCTCTCCTGCTATTATAAGATCATTAACTACTGCCATAATGTTCATCCTCCTGTGTATACTATATGGTTACCCCTACCTTTGTTTGGCGGTATTTTATGGGAACATTCCCTTAGTTCATTATCGTATGTACAATCCATACAAAACTTTTCTTACTTATTATACAATATTTACATGGTTCTGGCTATATGAAAACCATGTAAATATTGTGTTTTTATATTTATTTAATTATTTGCTCTTTATCTTTTTTGTTTTGTTCACGAACTTAACCTTATCATTCCTTACAGTAATCAGCACGTTGTCCCCCCGCTTCACATTTTCCTTAAGAATCTCCTCGGCAAGCCCGTCCTCAACGTAAGTCTGGATAGCACGCTTCAATGGTCTTGCACCGTATTTCTTGTCATAGCCCTTGTCAAATATATACTTCTTCAAGGTATCACCGTATCTGAGTTCTATTCCAAGCTGATCTGCGGTACGCTTCTTAAGCTCTTTAAGAAGAAGATTGCAGATATCCATAACATTTTTCTCAGAAAGTGCTCTGAATACGATTATGTCGTCAATTCTGTTGATAAATTCCGGTTTGAAACTGCGTTTAACTTCTTCCATAACATTAGACTTCATGCTTTCATGCTCTTTTTCTGCATTATTATCTGATACAAAGCCCAACTTCTTAGGGTCAATGATACGCTCCGCACCTGTATTTGAAGTCATGATAAGTATGGTATTTTTAAAATCCACCTTTCTTCCCTGAGAATCGGTTATATGTCCGTCATCAAGCACCTGTAATAGTACATTGAACACATCCGGATGAGCCTTTTCAATCTCATCAAATAATATCACGGAGTAAGGATTTGTCCTTACCTTCTCAGAAAGCTGACCGCCTTCTTCAAAGCCTACATATCCCGGAGGTGATCCTATGATCTTGGACACACTGTGTTTCTCCATATATTCCGACATATCAACTCTTATAAGAGCGTCTTCACTGCCGAACACTGCCTCTGCCAGAGCCTTTGAAAGCTCTGTTTTACCTACACCTGTAGGTCCAAGGAACAGGAAAGAACCAACCGGTCTCTTAGGATCTTTAAGTCCCACACGGCTCCTCTTCACAGCCCTGGCAACACAGGATACAGCCTCCTCCTGACCGATAACCCTTTCATGCAGCACTTCCTCAAGCCTTGCAAGCCTGTGGGACTCCCCCTCAGTAAGCTTATTTACAGGGATCTTGGTCCACACCGCAACTACCTGGGCTATGTCCTCACCGGTCACCACCAGATTCTTCGCTGATTTTTCGCCATTTACAAGTCTGTGGATCCTGTTCTCAAGCTTTCTCTGTTTGCCGGTTATCATGCCTGCCGTCTCCAGATCACCGCTTACCAGTACGTCCTCCAACTCATCATTAAGGTTCTTTATCTCAAGCTCAAGGTCTTCAACCTTTCTTCCCTTATCGGAAAATCCCAGACGCTTTCTTGCACACGCCTCATCCATAAGATCTATCGCCTTATCCGGGAGAAATCTGTCACTTATATACCTGATGGACAGGTCCACCGCCTCTTTGACAGCCTCATCACTTATGGTAAGCTCATGGTGCTGCTCATAGCAATGCCTGAGTCCCTTTAATATATCAACAGCCTCATCTCTTGTGGGTTCCTCCACATACACCGGCTGGAAACGCCTCTCAAGGGCAGCATCCTTCTCTATATACTTTCTGTACTCCGCCATGGTGGTGGCACCTATCATCTGGATCTCACCTCTGGACAGAGCCGGCTTAAGTATATTGGAAGCGTCTATTGCCCCCTCTGCTCCACCGGCGCCTATAATTGTATGAAGCTCATCTACAAATAATATGATATTGCCGTCAGCCTTAACCTCCGCCATCACTTTCTTGATACGTTCCTCAAATTCTCCTCTGTACTTGGAGCCTGCCACCATGCTGGAAAGGTCAAGGGATATGAGCTTCTTGCCCTTTACCGTATCAGGCACGTCACCTCTTGCTATCATATAAGCAATTCCTTCAACTACGGCTGTCTTTCCTACCCCCGGCTCTCCCACCATACATGGGTTGTTCTTCATTCTCCGGCTAAGGATCTGCATTACTCTCTCAATTTCCTTTTCCCGGCCTATAACAGGGTCCAGTCTTCCCTCAAGAGCTTCCTTCGTAAGATCCTTTGAATACATCTTAAGGGTAGGTGTCTGGTTCTTCTTGCCGGAATTTTTCTTTCCGGGCATACTACTCTCCTTCTTCGCCTCTGAAGGACTCATCCCACACACTATGAGAGTATCTGCCTTTATCTTCTGTATATCAGCCTTACAGCTCAAAAGGAGCTTATAGGCAAGACATTCCCTGTTATCTATAATAGCCAGAAGCAAATGCTCAGAGCCTATCTCTCTGTCCACAAGCTGTCTTGCAATCTTTCCGGCATCCTCGATCACTGCCTTGGCTTTCTCGGTATACTCACCCTTTCTGCTTCCTGTCCCCTTTGGAACCTTCACCAGATCCTTGTACACTGCAAGCACGTTCTGCATGGTTGCTTTATTCTCAGATAATATAGAATGTGCTGTAATATCTTCCGTATCCAACATGGAAAGGAGAATATGCTCACTTCCCACGAAACCGTTGCCTAACTTCTTTGCTGTTGTCTTGGCATGTTCAAGCATATCTTTCGTAGGTTCATTAAATTCCAGTTTCATATTAAGATCACCTGCTTTATATTTTTACACATAAGGATATCTTCATATCCCTTGGGTATTTACAACAAAGGGCTCTGTAAATCCTTACAATAAACAGAGCCCCTCAATGCTATTTCATCCCACTTTACTGTTCGTCTATGGCCTTACCGATATCATGGCGCATATACTTGTTATCAAAGCTTATCCATTCTGTAGCTGCATAAGCGTTCTTTCTCGCCTCAAACAAATCCTTGCCTGTGGCTGTAACACCCAGCACACGGCCGCCGTTTGTAACGATCTTATCCCCGTCAAACTTTGTTCCTGCATGGAACACATAGTATCCGTCCTTATCCTTAAAGGTCTCAAGTCCCGAAATAGGAAGTCCTTTCTTGTAAGAAACAGGATATCCGTCAGACGCCAGGACTACACATACTGCTGCATTGTCCTCGAACTGAAGATCTATCTTATCAAGAGTTCCGTCTATACATGCCTCGAACACATCTATGATATCGTTCTTCATTCTAGGAAGCACTACCTGTGCCTCAGGATCTCCGAATCTTGCATTGTACTCAAGAACCTTAACACCCTTTGGTGTGATCATAAGTCCGCAGAACAGAACGCCCTTAAACTCTCTTCCCTCTGCACTCATGGCTGCTATGGTCGGCTTGTAGATATGCTCCATACAATATTCATCTATCTCTTTTGTGTAGAATGGGCTTGGTGAAAATGTTCCCATTCCGCCTGTATTAAGTCCTGTGTCTCCGTCACCTGCACGCTTGTGATCCTGTGCTGATGTCATAGGCTTGATAGTTTTGCCGTCACAGAAGCAGAGTACAGAAACCTCACGGCCTGTCATGAATTCTTCTATTACCATGGTATTTCCGGCATTTCCAAAGTGCTTGTCAAGCATTATCTCCTTAACTCCTGCCTTCGCCTCTTCAAGTGTGTTACAGATAAGAACACCCTTTCCGAGAGCCAGCCCGTCTGCCTTAAGTACTATAGGCATGTCAGCAGTCTCAAGATACTTTATTGCTTCATCAGGATCGGTGAAGTTCTCATATGCTGCTGTAGGGATACCATATTTCTTCATAAGATCCTTGGAGAATGCCTTTGAGCCCTCAATAATGGCTGCATTTGCCTTTGGTCCGAAAGCTCTGATGCCTGCCTCGTTGAACGCGTCAACGGCACCTGCAACAAGTGGATCATCCGGTGCAACCACAACCAGATCTATCTCTTTTTCCTTTGCAAATGCTACCAGCTTGTCAAACTCCATTACACCAATATCAACGCACTCAGCCAGATCTGCTATTCCTGCGTTACCCGGTGCACAATATATCTTTGAAACCTTACTGCTCTTTGAAATACTTGTAATTATGGCGTGCTCCCTGCCGCCACCGCCTACAACCAATATCTTCATATGACATCTTCCTCCTTTAAACATCAGCTGAATATCAGCCCATTTAAAATTTGCCTTCATAGGTATTGCCCCCTCCCATTATGGGTAACGCCCCCTCGTGTACACTCGGCGGCAAGTCGATTGTACCATTCAAATATGCGTTTTCAACGCATGGGCACAATCTCTGGGTAACGCCCCCTCGTGTACACTCGGCGGCAAGTCGATTGTGCCATTCAAATATGCGTTTTCAACGCATGGGCACAATCTCTCGGCGGCATATCGTCGGGACCATTTTATATGCATCTACGATGCATGGGGACCTCCTCTCCGCAAAGGGCTGACGCTGCATGTCAAGTTTTCATATAAAACTTGACACAATCTGTATACTATGGGATTAATCTTCTACAACAGTTACTCCGTCTGTTACCCTGACCTTGCCATGGGCGATCTTGTCAATAACCGCCGGAAGAAGCTTCCATTCTGCCTGCTCCATAACTCTTCTCTGAAGAATTTCCGGTGTATCTCCATTCTCCACCGCTACTGCCTTCTGCATGATGATAGGACCTGTATCTGTCCCCTTGTCTACAAAGTGGACTGTAGCTCCAACCACCTTGACACCTCTCTTTAAGGCTGCCTCATGAACCTTAAGCCCATAGTAGCCCGTCCCACAAAATGCCGGTATCAATGATGGATGTATATTTATGATCTTATTAGGATATGCATCTATGACAGCCTCCGGTATGACCACAAGATAGCCTGCCAGTACTATAAGATCCACCTTGAGTGAGTTTAAGGTATCAAGCAATGCCTGATTAAACTGTGCTCTGTCCTCATAATCCTTAGGAGCCACCACCAGCGCCTCTATACCTGCTTTCTTCGCTCTCTCCAGGGCAAATGCATTCCTGTTATTGCTTATAACCGCTGTTATCTCTGTATCTTTTATTCCTCCGTCGGCAACTGCGTCTATGATGGCCTGCAGATTGGTTCCGCCGCCGGATACAAGAACTGCAATCTTTAGCATAATTCTACTCCCTTTTCGCCTGCTGCCACCGAGCCGATAACATATGCCTTGTCACCTGTAAGCTCAAGAGCCTTAAGGGTCTTGTCAACATCTGCCGGATCAACAGCGATACACATACCAATACCCATGTTGTACGTGTTGTACATCATCTGCTCTTCAATATCTCCTGTCTTTGCCAGGAGTTTAAATATTGCAGGGACCTCATATGAATCCTTCTTGATCTTCGCTACTACTCCATCAGGTAACATTCTTGGGATATTCTCATAGAATCCGCCGCCTGTGATGTGGCTGCAGCCCTTTATCTTAACGCCTGCGTTCTTAACAGACTTAAGTGCCTTAACATATATTCTTGTAGGTGCAAGGAGAGCCTCACCGAGAGTTGTGCCAAGCTCATCATAGTATGTGTCCAGTGCTTCCTTTGTCATATCAAACACCTTACGGACAAGTGAGAAGCCGTTGCTGTGTACCCCCGTTGAAGCAATACCGATAAGAGTATCACCAGGCTTGATATCCTCGCCTGTTATAAGATCCTTTCTCTCTACAACGCCCACTGCAAATCCTGCAAGGTCATATTCCTCTTCCTTCATAAGACCCGGATGTTCTGCTGTCTCGCCGCCTACTAAAGCAGCCTCACTCTGGATACATCCTTCCGCAACACCCTTTACGATGGTCGCGATCTTCTCAGGATAGTTCTTACCGCATGCAATGTAATCAAGGAAGAATAACGGTTCTCCGCCTGAACATGCAATATCATTTACGCACATTGCGACTGCATCTATTCCTATGGTATCATGCTTGTCCATAATGTAGGCAAGCTGAACCTTTGTTCCGCATCCGTCTGTTCCGGACAACAACACTGGATCTTCCATATCCTTTATCTTGTTTAAGCTGAACGCTCCGGCAAATCCGCCAATGCCACCCAGCACCTCCGGTCTCATTGTCTTCTTAATGTGTTCCTTCATTAACTCTACAGATTTGTATCCTGCTTCAATATCCACGCCGGCATTCTTGTAATCCATTGTATATTGCCCTCCTGTTTATTAATTGGTATTTTGTCTTTATTTGCAAATACATAATAATACTCCCATAGATTATAATTTATTCAGTCTGCTTTGTAAAGGAAGTAATTGCCTAACTTTACCTGATATGCTAAAATATTTACAGTAATTTGGGTCAGAAACTATATTATTGATTTAGTATTATAAAAGGGGATATTATGACAAATAACAGACTAAACATCGGACTGTTCACCTGTCATCTTGACAATGACTATGCCCAGGAGATATGCAAGGGTGCGGAATATGCCGCCAGGGAATTAGACGTGAATCTTATTGTATTTCCGGGCATGTTTTTAAGTGCGTCATTTTATGATCCGGCGAACCAGCTCTACGATTATCAATATAATTCTATCTTTTATTATGCCAACAGGGAAAACCTGGACGGACTGATTATATCCATAGGCTCCATAGCAGACTTCCTGTCCGAGAAGGACATTGAGAGCTTCCTTGCCGGTTTTGAGGGTATACCTATACTTACCTTAGAGCGTAAGATTCCAGGCTATCCATGCATACAGGCAGACAGCACCACTGGTCTGAGGGAAGCCATTAACCACCTTATAAGTGTGCACGGCAGAAGAAAGATCTGTTTCGTAGGCGGTCCAAAGGACAACGATGACGCTGTCAACCGCCTGGAGGTATACAAGGAAGTTCTTGCTGCCAACGAACTCCCACTCACGGAAGACATGATGGTATTCGGAGACTTTTCCGAGTACAGCCGCAACAATGTAGCTAAGCTTCTTGACTGTAATCCCGACTGTGACGCTATAGTATTTGCAAATGACCAGATGGCCATAGGTGGCTATGCCGAACTTAAAAGCCGGGGTATAAAGATCGGTCCTGATATAAGTGTTATAGGCTTTGACGATTCCCCCGTTGCCGTGACTATGGATCCTCCTTTATCCACTGTCAACGCACGCTCCTCAGATGTTGGATACCGAGCAGTACTTGACATGGTAGGCATGTGCGGTTCTGCCGATTATAAAACCAGTTTTCTTGAGTCAGGTTTCATAAAGAGAACCTCCTGCAACTGCGACATGGCTGACGCTGAAGAGGTGGACTTCGACACACTTGCCGAGAAAGGTGAACCGGTTGAGAATGTGGTTGACATGCTCTGCCAGATACTTCTTGGAAATATAGGGGACTCCTTCTATTCACCATGGATATTCGATAATTTCAAGATAATATTTACAGATATAGTAAACGTCATAATGGATCCTGACAACAATGCCTTTCCAAAGCACGAGATAATAGACAGGCTCAATATAATGCTCCACTCCCCTATGATCTCTTTCTTCTCAGTTTCGAAGATTGGATTTGTGTTCAGGAGACTCACTGCATTGTACACAGCCAACACCACAAACTACGACAAGAAGGCTAGCTATCACAAGCTTGACGCCCATATCACCAGCACCATATCCCAGTTCCTGTCCACCCAGTTATATACGAAGATGAAGGATAACATCACAAGCACCTGGTCATCAACATATATAACAAGAGACACGCTGACCAACGGTGATGATGAAGAGAAGTCCTTCTCTCTCATCCTGAACAAGTTAAAGGAGCTGTCCTTTGATTCCAGTTACATATACCTGTATGACAAGCAGATAAAGATCAATGAGGACGGAAGCTGGACTGTTCCAAAGTACCTGTATCTACAGGCATACTACAACCAGAACAATACGGACGTGTTAAGCGGCGAGGCAAGGCGTACTCCATCCTACGAATTATTCGACAACGAGTATACATACTACCCGGAACGCTTCACAGATGTTATCGTTCCTATATTTACAAATGAGCAGCACCACGGTCTGTTCATCTGCAACACCACCGTAGATAATTTTAACAAGATATATACCACCAGCCTGCAGCTAGGTGCTTCCCTTAAGTACCTCTCTCTTCTCCGTGAACAGAAGACCATGCAGAACAAGCTCATGATGTCATTAAACGAAATCCACGAGAAAAACGAGCTGCTCAGTATGCTGTCCACCTCTGACGAGCTGACCGGTGTCAACAACCGACGCGGCTTCATGGACAAGGTCGAGTTTCTTATCAAGTCCCCTGCAAATAACGACAGAAACGCCATGATGTTATTTGCCGATATGGACAGTCTCAAGGTTGTAAATGACCGTTTCGGACACAAGGATGGAGATTTTGCTCTCAAGAATATTGCGACTATCCTTTCTGCCAGCTTCAGACCTGCCGACATCATCGGAAGAATAGGCGGTGACGAGTTCGTATGCTTCGCCTTTGTTGATGACACGGATTTCATAGCAGATGTCCAGGACAGGATAAACGAGCTGTCGGACGAGCTTAACGAAACCTGCGGCAAGCCTTATTTCATTGAAATGAGTGTGGGCATTTCGGAATTTCATTGTAATAATAATATGAAGATCGAGGATCTGCTGTCACAGGCAGACAATGCACTGTACTCCAACAAACGATATAAGCGTATGTCAGTTATAAAGCAGTTAGACTAAAAAAAGGCTCCGGGTGTGTATCAAAAAACGTATCCACTACGATTTTGATATACACCCGGAGCCTTATTTTGTTATTCCAACAAGGAAAGTGCGTTTTACCGCTGTTTTTAACCTGGATTGTACTTTATGTGGTTTATTCTCGTATTGTAAGTTTGTTTTAATAGTTTATAAGTCAGCTGCGTCAAGAGGTTCGTTTAATTCCTCAGTACCGGGAAGGACAAATCTGCCGTCTAAGATAAGCGGCACCCGGGTGCCATCCTCATGGATTGAATAAATAGCACCTATCTCTCTGTACGGGATAGTAATATCTGTATGGCAGTTAAAGTAGGCATTGTCTATGTCGGTCTTTCTCTTTACCGAGCACTCATTTTCCTTTGCCACTATCTCCTTGCCGTCAGGATTATAGAGAATCGTGTCCTCACTGTGACTGTAGCAGGTATCTCCCACTGCGAAGTGAGGTCCCATCTTTTCTACTATAAGAATAGGCAGCTTGTAAACTATATCGTATTTATTTGCCACTACATAGGCAGTAGTGTTGGTTCCTATGGCGAACTCACCTATAGGAAGGGTATCCCTGCCCATAAGGATATTGTCCTTTATATATGCCCTGCCTGCCTCATGATCCTCGAAGTTATCGCAGTCATAGGTATCAACCTTGCCATCCTTAAAGGTCATGGTCAGGTTCTTGAAGTTCAAGTCATTAAGAAACACATCACTTACATTAAGTATCCCCTCGGTGCCTGTAAGCTTAGGGGAAGTGAACACCTCTCCGACAGGTATGTTCACATCTGCAACGCAATTCTCGAAGTTAGTCTCCTTTGAATGATCCTTCATCTCGTGCATGCTCACCAGCATATCTGTCTTATTATCCCCTGTGCCAAGAACTCTTACCTTCACCGCCTTGTCAAGCTCATCAATAAGGCTCTGATGTATACGTCTGTATTTGTTGTTATCAAGAGTATTTATCTTCACTATCTCGTGGAATATCTCAGGGAAATTCTCACCGATCTCAGGCATTGGATATGCAATTATGGTGAAGCTCCTCTTATCTCCCGGTATATATTCGTTTACGATCTGTGAGCTAACATTGGTATACTCAACGCCTATCTCCTGCTGCTTCTTTGAAAGCACCGGTGAATGGCTGCTGTTTACCGGTTCAAACGGCGCACCGCCGAAGGTCTCTATGCAGGCAGGTCCCGCATAGGTTGAAGCCTGATATTCATAATTCTTGTATGCAAGTCTTAAGACCTCAAGCTTTCTCTCCATAAGACGTCTGTCCATAAACAGTGCCTCATCCATTCGGTGATCAAACTCATACTGTCTGTTAGCACCGGCAGCCTCGTAGCCGATTTTTACTATACTCCGTCTGTTTATTCTGTTTACTGCATATCTGTGACATACAGGCTTAAGTCCCATGGCTTCAAACTGCTTTATGGCAGCCCTCACCATACGCTCCTGCCCCACTGCATATCTTATATTGACCGTCTTCTTCTCTGAAAGGTCTATATGTGCTGCAACAAATCCAAGTCTGTAGCCCTCTGTATAGGTGGAAGCCATAGCTTCGATTTCTGAGTCCTCAAGGGTATTAAGGAACTCTGCAAGCTTAAGTTCATTATCCGAGATATATTCTCCGTATCTGTACAGATATGAAAGGTCATTAAGATCGCTGTTCATGATTATATCCGTTGCAAATGAAAGTGCCGGATCAAGCTGCTCTCTTATCCTGTACTCCACAAAGTACTCAGCATAGTCATGCTCAAAATAATAGATTGCCTCTTCAAGGGATTTCCTGATACCGGAAACCGCATTGGCTCCTGCAATCATAGAGTAAACCTCAACAAACAGCTCCATGAACAAAGTCATGTCTATTATCCTGCCCTCAAAGGCATACGCTATCATTCCCCTGATCTCCGCAAATAAAAATGTCAGCATCTGGGATACGGTCTTATCATCCTCTGTCTTGCAGCCAAAGGCTTTATATGAATATTCGTAGTTTACATAACTATAATTGTAATTGTCTCCCAGTATATCTGAATATAAGTCATTGTTAAGAGCTGCAAGCTCTTCCTTTGACATGTTGTCTATAGCCTTTGTCTTAACAAGCTCAAGAACATCTGCAGTTTTAAGGATAAACTCAGCCACCGCTGTAAAATATCCCCTGTAGCTTTCCGGAGCTTCATTTTCATCAGCTAGCTCTTTTATCCTGTCCAGCATAAGGGAATATCTCTCTTCTATGTCCTCGCACTCCTCTATATTGTTTCTATAATAATCTGCCATGTAATCTCCGCCTTCTATGTCTGTCTCTTTTATGTCTATAGCTACTACCTTTGTATTATCTTTATCTATATTTTTCTGTTTAGCCTACCTGTTCTACATTTATCTGCTATCTCTGTAAGTTTTTTATACCCGGTTTCTATAACCCCTTTATCAGAAATATCGCAAATAATATGACCAGTACAACATTCATCCGTATAGCCATCTTCTTGCCATACATTCCGCCTCTGTCGTTATAATATCCGGTAACGCCAAATACTATTCCTGTTATGGACATGAGCGCACCACTGAGCATAAGCACTCCGTATATTGCAGCCACGTTCCCCTTGGAAGCAATGGATTTAACAACAGACAATATGAGAAATACCAGACTGAGGCTTCCCAATATATATGAAATAATCGTATCCGTGGCAGTTCTCTCCGAAACTGCACTGAATCTCCTTCTGCTGATCAAGATTTCTTCCTCCTGTTTTCCACGCAAGATAGTATAAAGTAAATTATGTATCCAAGGATACCGCCCAATGTATTAAGCATAAGGTCGTCAATGTCAAAGACACCGAGCTTTGTTATGTACTGCACACTTTCAATGAGGAATGTGAACGTAAATGAATAAAGTAATGCCACCACAAAATTCGTCTTCTTGTTCCTTACGACAGTAAGAAGAAAGCCAAAGGGCATAAAACCTATTACATTCCCTGCCACATTAAGCACAAAGCTGGTAACAGTAAAATACTGCCTATAGTATATAAATCTCTTTATCTCCAGAAAGGGTTCAAGATTTATACGTCTTTCCTCATACTGGCCTCTTCCGAAGGTATCGGAGAACACCAGAAAATAAAATATTGCCAGAATGTATAATACAAATAATACTATACACAGAATACGTCTCTTATCCGTATCATTTTTCTTCAAAACAAGCCTCCAGATTATTTATGAAGTTTCATTAATTCGTCAAGGAGTCTGTCTGCGCACTCTTCCTTTGACATCAATGGAAGTTCCATTATATCATCTTTGCTTATCAATGTTAAGACATTTGTGTCGACACCAAAGCCCGCACCCTCCACCTTGAGGTTATTCGCAGCTATCATGTCTACGTTTTTCTTCTGAAGCTTGGCACGGGAATTGTCAATAAGATCCTTAGTTTCCATGGAAAAACCACAGATAACCTGCTTCCTTCCCTGAGGATTTTCATAGCCGTAGGAATCCCTGTTACTGCCAAGATATGCAAGGATATCCTTAGTCCTTTCAAGGGCAATGGTCATATCTCCATCCTGCTTCTTTATCTTATTGTCGGCAACTGTCTGTGGTCTGTAATCAGCAACTGCCGCTGCCTTGATTATTATGTCCATGGACGGAGCATCTTCCGTTACTGCATCAAACATGTCCTGTGCAGATGTTATGTTAACTACATTTACAAATCTAGGTGGCTCAATATTCACATCTCCGGTTACCAGAGTAACGTCAGCTCCCCTGAGCATTGCCATCTTTGCTATGGCGTAGCCCATCCTTCCGGTTGAATGATTGGATATATATCTGACAGGATCTATGGCCTCCTTTGTAGGTCCTGCTGTGACCATCACCCTGACACCTTCCATGTCATGCTCTCTGGCAATATGCCTCATAATGTGATCCACCAACACCTCTTCCTTAGGGAGCTTACCTGCGCCTGTATCTCCACAGGCAAGGTAACCGCAGTCCGAATCAATTATCTCGTATCCGTAATGCCTTAATTTCCCTATATTGTCCTGGACTATAGGATTTTCCAGCATATTGGTATTCATTGCCGGAGACACAAGCTTAGGACATTTTGCCGCCATTATGGTTGTTGTGAGCATATCGTCCGCAATACCGCCTGCAATCTTTCCGATGACATTTGCAGAGGCAGGAGCCACCATGAATATATCTGCTTTCTTAGCCAGTGATACATGTTCAACATTGAACTGAAAATTCCTGTCAAATGTATCAACCAGACATTTATTGCCGGTTAAGGTCTCAAAGGTTATGGGATTTATAAAGTTTGTTGCATTCTGCGTCATTATCACATGTACATCTGCATGCTTCTTTACCAACATACTGGCAACATTTGCCATTTTATATGCAGCTATACTTCCTGTAACTCCTAAAACCACTGTCTTTCCAGTTAACATAATTCTATCCTTTCAGAAATAATTCTATTCTAATGATCATCTTCAATTACCATTGATCAGCCATATAATAGACGCCTATCGTATCTATTATAATAAAATTAACCAGGTCTGGCAACTGTAGTCACAATATCTCCACAGAACCAGACCTGGTCGTCATATTCTATCCTGATTATAATGTCTCGATAAAGTTATCGATAAGTCTTGCCTTGCCGAACTTAACAGCCATGGCACATAACACATGTCCCTTAACCTCATCAATAGCCTTCATTGTATCCATATCTACCATCTCTACATAATCTATGGTCGCAAGAGGCTCGCTGTTTATGAGCTCCTTCATTGCAGTGACTATCTTCTTCGCATCTTTCTCGCCTTCTGCCACCATCTTCTTACCCAGAGCAACCGACTTGCTTAAGATAACCGCAGCCTTTCTCTCTTCCGGTGTAAGATAGATATTTCTCGAACTCTTGGCAAGACCGTCAGCCTCTCTTATGATAGGACAGCCAACTATCTCGATATCCATGTTGAGATCCTTAACCATTCTCATGATTATGGCAAGCTGCTGTGCATCCTTCTCACCGAAATATGCCCTGTCAGGCTTAACGATATTAAAGAGCTTATTTACAACTGTGCAGACTCCCTTGAAATGAACCGGTCTTGTAAGTCCGCATAATGCGTCAGGAAGTCCTGTCATATTGACAAATGAGCAGAAGCCGTCCTTATACATCTCCTCAGGCTCCGGATTGAATATCAGATCTCCGCCTGTGCTCTCCACAAGCTTTGCGTCTGCCTCCAGGTCCCTTGGATAACTCTCAAGATCCTCTGTAGGTCCAAACTGCATTGGATTTACAAATACACTTACTACTGTTCTGTCATTCTGCTCTACAGACTTCTTTATAAGGCTCTGATGTCCTTCATGAAGGTATCCCATTGTAGGCACAAGACCTACCGAAAGACCTGCCTTTCTCCACTCCTTAACCTGCGCTCTAACCTCATCAACTGTCTTTACGATCTTCATTTTTCTTATCCTTTCTTATGTCTTTAGTACAACTTTTCTATTACTTCATCGTCTATTTTGTATGAACGGGCATCATCCGGGAACGCTCCTGTGTTGATCTCATTTATATAATCCGCAACTGCGTTCTTGATTATCTCGCCTACATTCGCATACTGCTTAACGAACTTTGGAACATAGTCTGTGAACATTCCAAGCATATCCTGATTTACCAGAACCTGTCCGTCACAGCCGTTACCTGCACCGATACCGATAGTCGGTATTCCAATGCTCTCTGTAATAAGAGTTGCCAACTTCTTAGGCACACACTCAAGAACAAGGGCAAATGCACCTGCCTCCTCAACTGCCCTGGCATCATCAAGAAGCTTCTTTGCTGCCTCCTCTGTCTTTCCCTGGATCTTGTAACCGCCAAGAGTATTTATTGACTGTGGGGTAAGTCCAAGATGAGCACATACAGGTATTCCTGCTGCTGTTATTGCCTTGATCTGAGGACATACCTCAACACCGCCCTCAAGCTTGACTGCCCCGGCTCTTCCTTCCTTCATAAGACGCCCTGCATTTACAACTGCGTCATATACGCTGGTCTGATATGACATAAAAGGCATATCTGTTACCACCAATGCATTCTTCGCACCTCTTGCCACTGCTGCACTGTGATGTATCATGTCCTCCATGGTAACTGAAACAGTGTCCTCGTAGCCAAGCATAACATTTCCCAGGGAATCTCCCACAAGGATAGTGTTCACGCCTGCTGAATCAACAAGCTTGGCCATTGAGTAATCGTAGGCTGTTATCATTGATATTTTGTTTTCTGTGCCCTTCTGGGCCTTGATCGTGGTTGTTGTGTTTTTCATAAAAATTCTCCTATATAATTAATACAACTTTCTATAGGATGAATCGAAAAGATACATTTCTGTTTTCCTGAGAAAATTAAGATACCATAAAGTACATATGATACTTGTGTCACACTGCTTATATCCCACCGGTCATCATGGATTCACCGATACAAAAGTCACACGTCACAGACTGCATGCTTCATTCATCATTTACTGGTAGCCGCCTGATATAAGGGTGTTCTATAATTTCAGGTATAGTTTCTTTCGAATACCATCCGGGTCTACAATACCATCTGAAGCTTAAAATGTAAATAAAATCCGTCAATTTTTTATTTTTTTAACAGTTTTTCAAGCTCCGAATAATCTCTGTCCGGATTCTTGCGTTCTGCCACCCTCAATATCTTCTCGGACAGGCTTGTGTATATCTGCTTTTCATCATCATCAAGCACAGCCAGATGTTTCTCTACTGTAGCAATATCGTTTCTCTCAACAGGTCCTGTCAGTGCCGCCTCAGTTCCAAGCTCTGCTATCTTAAGGGCATTTCCTGTAAATAACGGTCCCAGTGCCTTCACCGCCTGTTCCTTATTAAAGCCACACTTCACCAGCAACTCTGAAGCGGTTTCAAAAAGCCCTACCACAAGATTACTGGCAAATACTGACGCTCCGTGATATAGTGCCTTATTGCTTCCATCAATGCATACGCAGCCTCCGGCAACTTCATCTGCAAATGTTTTTATGTAAACCTTATATTTTTCATTTCCCTCAAGGGTGAAAAAAGCATTTGAAAATCCCTGATAGCTTTCATACTTTGAACTTATAGCATACATCGGATGAAGTGAATATCCGTATGCTCCCGTATCCTCAATTCCTTCAAATACCGCCGCAGACACACTTCCACTCATATGTATGATAAGCTTTCCCTTAATATCATATTTCCTGACTTCATTCCATACGGAGCCTATCTGTCCGTCAGGCACTGTGATCACACATACATCAGAAGCCATAAGAAGCTCTTCTATGGAAGCGTAACATATGCTTCCGGTTCTTTCTGCAGCTTCTTCGGCGCTAGTTTTATGTAAACTATAATAACCGGAGAGCCCCAGCATTTTTTTGTCCGGAAGTTCAACGTCTCCACACTTATTTTTTATAAACATCCCAAGAGAGCAGCCTGCCTTGCCTGCTCCTATTATGCCTGCTTTCTTGTATACATTGTTTCTAATATTGTTTTCTTCCATGTATCCGTTTTTTATCCTTATTCTTATTTTTTATTTATATCCTCGCGGAGCTGCAGGTAAAATACAATATCTGATATTGCTCTTCTAGGGTCTTCAAAAGCTCAAGCCCCAGCTTAACATGTTCATCATCAAATCCTGCAAATGGATCATCCATAATTATAAATGGCTTTTCCTCACCACAAATTACATCTATGCAGCCAAGTCTTGCCGCCAGTCCTGTCATATCGCGATAACCCCGGCTGAGACTTTCAATATTCCTTTTTGCCCCATCAGACATAAGACTTATATTATTTTCTCCGTCTATTATAAAAGTACCATTGAGTTTCTGTTTATAATAGTCATCAAACATATCCATGTATTTAATAAATGCCTCAAGCAATGGCGTGCTGTAGCTTAAGGTATACTTTTCTCTCGCTTCCTTAAGAGATGTACGACACTCCTTTAAAAGCTTATACTTATGCAAACCTTTCTTATAATCCTCCGTAAGCATTTCCAGTTTTCCGGATAATCTGTCAAGCTCTGTTTTTTTCTCTCTGAGCTTTAAGAGTGTCGTCTTCCCCTCAAATATTTCGTTCCTTAAAGCTTCCGCCTTCTTCCGATATTCCGCCGCCGGTTCATCATACTGTCCGTTCCCCGCCAGGTCTCCATACTCCCCGATTTCATTATGATTATATTCCATCCGAGAATATTTTTTATCATTATTATCTCCGTTATCATCGTAAATACTGCTTTTTCTATGGCACACAATAATCAATACAAGAACAACTCCAACAGCCAGCATTGCCACTCCAAGTGACTTGCCAATAACAATCAGAATACTTCCGGCAATTAGCATTAACACCGCAAGAAGCCACATAATTACTGTACCCCGACTTTCAAGTCCGTCATTATTGCCAGAGTCACTTTCTTCGCTTCTTCTATATCCATTGTCATTAATTCCATTCCTGCTGTATACGCTGTCCTTTTTATAGCTCTGTCTTGGGGAACGTCCCGACTTATCAGCATCAGACTTTAACGCAACGGCATATGCCCTTTCAGTATCGGCAAGTCTTGAACCCAGCATATCTACACGTTCTTCCGTAGCATCAAGCTTCGCCTCCACATCAGCCAACTGCCTGAGCTCAGCCTCCATGGCAGTGATCTCCTGCTTCTTCTTATATAACATCCCGGTAGCTCTTGTGGGAGACAGTTTATTTATGGCATCCTTTAGCCTCTTATCTGCCACATCATATCCGGCAACGTCCCTGTCAACCAGCCCATTTAGTGAAGAAATATCATCAGACGATCCAATAGCCGCCTCATCCCACACGCCGGGGATATTTTTTTCGGTCACGTTGTTATTCTGATTTCTGTTGTTCATGGCGGCACTTATGCCACCTGTTATCTCCATATTACAGTCATTTTCACCTATGTATATGGTATTCATGAAGGCTTCTGCGTCCATGTGAAACAACTCTTCACCTACATCTGCCCCGAAATCATCTACTGCCATCATAGTGTCTGCGTTGTACAATATGTAGCTGTCTTCAGCAGGCTTCTTTCCAAATTCTCGCCTCATCATGTAAGTCCTGCCGTCTGCTTCGAATATGATCTCGCCGCCATACAGGCCACCCTGCCACGGCATATAGCGGTTACGTTCTCTGTCCTTTAGGGCTTTGCTTCTCTCGCCCTCAAATCCATAGAACATTACCTTTATAAATCTGGTGAGGGTTGTCTTGCCCCATCCATTTTCCCGGGCAAATACATTGCGCCCCCGGGAGAAATCCACTGTCAGATCATTTATTTTTCCAAAATTTGCAACATGTAACCTGAGAAGCCGCATATTATATCAATTCCTCCCCATTAAGTGCCATTATGCCAAGTCTTATTATCTCCTCACGGTCAGCCTCAGAAATATCATTTTTGCTCCTAACTGTATCTGTGAACATTTTTCTGAAGGAAACTCGGTCATACCCTCCTGATTTATCATCCATTTGTTTATCTTTATGTAAACCATATATTTTTTCATTACAGTTTGCGTTATTATGTAAACTATAAGTCTTTTTTGCAGCGTCCTTGACCTTAATATAATAATATCTCTCCGACAGTACCTTTTTTATGTACGCACAAACAGGTGAAAGCTCCTGATCCACCATTCCTGTAAGCTCCACCCTTATCATATCCTGCTCCGGACATCTGGCATTATCCAGGCTCTTTTCCACTGAATTTAAGATTTCCGCCCCGCCTGTCATATCAGTTATGTCAACCTGTATTTCATGAAGCTTTCTCCGGGCAAATTCTACAAAGCTTCTTTTACAGTTTCCATCTGCCGTGTCAATATCCAGCACTACAAATCCATGGGAGCCGCATTCGTCAAAGCCACGTCCCTCAAGGCATCCAGGATAACAGTATATTCCTCTGGCATCTATGCCTCCTGACCTGTATGCATGGATATGCCCCAGTGCCAGATAGTCAATATTTCTATGTTGAAGAAGCCTTTTATTTATGGCAAGCTCATTACTTCCGCCATTTTCATACAACTGTCCATGCAGGACTAGGATATTAAAATCCTCCGGTGCGAAATTCAGCTCGTCATAAAAGCTGTCTCTATTGTCAGGTGTAAGCTCCACACCGGCGATATTGACATTTACACGGTCATTCCGAATTTCATTTGAATTATGTAAACTTCTAATCACATCCGTATCACCATGTAAATCATGTATATCATTCATTTTCGGCAGTGCGTTATTATGTAAACCATATACTTTCACCACATCCGTGAAGCAGTGCAGATTGGGGATATTCTCTATGCCGCTTTTTATATTTACATCATGATTTCCCTTTAGATAATAAACAGAAATATCCGGATGATCTATTATCTCCCGGATCACAGCCCCCATCAAGGGGGCTGCAACCTGATCCGTGTCAAATAAATCTCCGGCTATTATGATTGCTTCTATTTCATTTAATACTGCATACCTGAACATCCTGCGGTAGGTCTCTAAAAGCTCATCCTGTCTTTCTCTCCGCTTTGCCGGATCTTCTATATAAGAAATTCCCGAACCAAGATGAATATCCGCACAGTGTATTATCTTCATGTATGACTCCTTATTGTTCTGACATCTGTCCATAACCTTATACCCACATAAGAAAATGTGAATTTGTCAGGGCATCTGACGTCACTTATATCCTATATCTTGTATCTTATACTTTATATTTTTTATATTCTGGATCTTATTCTTTATATTTTAGATCCTATATTTTAAATCATTTACTGTTAAGATACTGGTCGATGATATCTGCCACCCCCGGATAATCCATGGACTGCAATGTCATCTTAAGTGCCTCAAGAAACTCTCTGTCATCTTCGCCGTAATCATATGCTTCAATGTTTTCAAGAACCTTAAGTCCGTTGTCTACATCACCTGCCGACAGAAAACGCTTCATGTCCTTGAGCATTTCCTTTGGGATTTCCTCAAGGTGGATTCTTTCAGTCTTTTCCTGCTCTCCCTTTATCTTAACAAGATAATTATTAATATTGACTAACAGCTCCTTCATAGGACTAACCAGCTCATGTATATGAAGCCTTGCATATTGCAGGTTTCCAATATTTATAGCCGACTCAATGTTAAATGCCTTCTGCTCGATATTGTAGGCTCCGATATTGGCACTGCTGCTCTTGATATCATGAAGAAGTCCTCTGAAATGTCTCACGTCACCGTCAAGACACTCACCAAGATGATCAACATAATTAACATACTCGTTGTAATAGTTCTCAACGTAATTGTTAAATACATCAATATTTCCACCCATTATCTTAAGGGCGCCCTCTACATTTATATTCTGCTCCAGCATGCCAAGGTACTGCTCGTAGTCATTCACCTCAATATACTGCTTAACATCATTTGCCTTTTTCTTTATCTTATCCTTGTTTATATACTTCCTAAACAGACGCTCAATAATATCAACCTCAAGAGGCTTTTCAAGTACATCACTATAGCCTGAGATAATAAAATCTTCCCTGCCTCCATCGATAATGTTCTCGCTCATGGCAATGATTATAAGCTTTTTGTACTCCTGTCCGTCCAGGCTTCTTATCTCTCTTACCGTATCCATGCCATCCATAACCGGCATAACCGTATCAAGGAATACCATGTCATAATCGTTCATCATAATCTTATCTATGGCTTCAAAGCCTGTGGATACTGCATCAGCCTGGAGTCCATAGGTCTCAAGAAGGGATTTCTCAACCTGAAGGTTCACCTCGGAATCATCAACCACCAGAACCTTGACATCAGGAAGCCAGATACGGAGCTTGGAGTTCTTCTGTTCACGCTCCCTCTTCTTCCTCTTGTTATAATTGACAGGTCTGTGATCAAACACTTCCTGCTTTATATAGAAATGTATGGTAGTGCTCACACCATACTCGCTCTGCACGTCGATTTCACCATCCATAAGCTCCACCAGCTCTTTGGCTATTGCCATGCCGACACTTAAGTCAAATCTTCCTATATCCTCCCGGTCGTAGGAGTCATCAAGCTGAAATGCATAATCAATCCTCTCTTCCTTTATGCCCATTCCTGTGTCGGATATGGTGAAATCAAGATATATATCTTCATATTCCGGTGTGCCGTCCTCATCATATAATGAAGATCTCTCCACCTTCTTCCAGTCTATGTTTATACTTATATATCCCTCTCTTGTGGTGCTGGCTGCTCTCTGGAATACATTTGTCACCAGTTCCTTCACCTTGTCCACATCGCCGTAGAGTCCGTTAGGTATATCATCCTCAATGCTTACCCTGAGCTCCACCTGATCCCGGTTCACCATCTGCTTAAACTGACCTGAAAGATCATATATTACATCCGAAACTGCATATTCCTTCTCATCCAGATCAATGGTTCCGTCCTTTATTCCCGAAAGTCTGGTTATACCATCAACTATTCCCTGGATGGCATGACTTGACTTGTAGACATTCTCCAACTGGCTCAGGGTCTCTGAGTCACCATTTTCATTGTTTCTTATGAGCATTTCACTTAAAGCTATAATAGAATTAAGAGGGGCACGTATCTCGTTGCTGAGATAGTTGACATACTCATTCTTAACCTCGTTGGACTTCATGGCAGCCGCACTCTTCTTGCTTAATTCCTCCACCTCTCTGGTCTTGCTCTTAAGTATCTTAAGGAACAGTCTCACCAGAAGGAATATACATATAATTGCAAACACCAGGATAACTGCCACAATAAGCCTTGACCAGTCAGTCTCCCAGAATTTCAATTTCTTATTTATTCCAAATGAAACCACCTGCTCACACTCTTCTCCGTCAGAATTATAAGCAGACAGGATAAATTCATAGGTTCCGCCCTCAAGATTGGTATATTCCACCTCAAGAGGATCTGTTCCCTTAAGTACTCTCTCCTCACTGTCGAAGCCCTTAAGATAGCACTTGACTTCCACATCAGAGCGGTTTACATAAGTAAGCACAGAAAACTTTATCGTTATACGCTGAGCATTTCCGGGAACAGAAATATTACCGGCTATATCAGGTATATTGTATTCTTTTCCATCAACTGAAATAGATGATATCCTAACCTTAGGCGCATTCTGGTTCACATAAATACTATTTGTATCAAGATAACACAACCCCTCATCGCAACACACATACACAAGCCCTGCATCACTTACATAATTAAAGCTTGACTCTGTAATGGAGGAAATAATCCCATCATTTCTGTTATAAAGGCTGTACTCCGGATTTGAACTACTTAAAAGATCACTCTCGTAATATTTAAGAAGACCTCTGGAGCTGTATATCCACATATATCCGTCTTTGTCTATTATTATATCCGATATACTGTTAGTGGAATCAACAGCACTTATCTGCCTGATGACACCTTCCTTGTAATACAGTCCATTATCGGTTCCTATCCATATACCACTTGCTCCCTTCGTGATTGATGAGATGATCTTGGCATCAAGATTATCGGAAATCCCTACCGGTGTAACCCTGTTATTTCCATCAATGGTAAATAATCCCGAGCCGTCGGTTCCCACATAGATAAGTCCGTCTTCATCCTGATATATAGCTGTAATATTGCTGTTTCCCAGATTGTCGTCTCTCTTGAAATTCTTCACGATCTTATTGTCCCGAAGGATGGATATACCATTTTCAGTACCGATGGCCATTGATCCATCATTAAGCTCAGTGATACATTTCACAGAATTGCTTATAAGGTCACTTACATTTCTGTTGAAATATGCGTATGACTCATTATTTATAAGATGTACCACACCGTATACTCTGTAGGTACATATCCACAGAGTATCCTTGGAATCTACATAAAGATCTCGTATACTTATGCCGTCCAGCATATTCACCAGCTCATTGTCCGCTATGATCCTGCCGTCCTTATCAACTATCACAAGACCGTCATCAGTTCCTATGTACAGACAGCCGTCAAATTCCGTAACACAGTTTACGATACTGGTAAGACCATATATGTTGTTAAGGCTTGTAAATTTACTTCTCTCAAGATAGGTAAGTCCTCTTCTGTAGGATGTGAACCAATAATTTCCCTCAAAATCCACCAGCATGTCACTCATGGATTCATTCATGTCAAGTCCGCTCACCAGATTTATCCTGCCGTCAGTTCCTATATAGGCGACACCATTATCTGCCAGAACCCATATCTTGGTTCCGTCGTATATCATCTTATTGATACCGGACAGATTTCCTGTTGATATAACATCCGTACTGCCATTTCCGTATATCTTCACAATGCTGTGTCCTAAGGTTCCGTAATATCTGGTACCGTTCCCGCTTATATATATGCTGTTAAGGTCGCTTATAATGTCCTCTGTCTTCTTCTCGTAATATGTGACCTCATTGTCTTTTATTGTGACAAATGTATCGTTATTTGCAATGGCATAGACATCCTTGTCATATGCCGCAATGGCATTTATATCGTCACCCATAAGACGTGAATCCTCGATTCTTGAGGCTCCGTCCTCCGCCAGTCTGTACACACCTGCGGTGGTGCCCACATACAGACATCCATCGGAATCCATACACATTGCCCTTACTGTGGTAACACCCAGATTGTACATCTCCGACACTCTGGTGAAGCTTCCGTCCTTGTACAGGAAAAGTCCCGAACCTTCTGTTCCCACATAGATATCTCCCGAGGAAGTGTAGAGAAGTGCATTTATCTTATAGGTTGAACCATCAACTTTGGGATCCATGGTGTATAGAACAAACTCACTTCCATCATATCTGTACAGACCGCTGTCAGTACCTATCCATATATACCCTGAACCGCTCTGGCACAGACAGTTTGCCTCTCCACTCTCAAAGCCCTGATCCTCGGACATCTCCCTCTGTATGTAATTTGAAGTAAATGTATCATCCGCATACAACTTAAGCCATGGCAGTGAACACACCACCATGGCGCATATAAGCACTATGCATTTTATTCTTAAAACAGTTTTTTTCATAAGCTCCTACCGGTATATATCAGATCTCCGGGGAAACCTGATGTCAATATATTATGCATTCAGAAGAAATGCCACATAGCCCTTCTTAGTCTCATAAATATCAGCCTTGGATGTCACCTCCCATGGTGCGTGCATGTTAAGTACTGCAACGCCACAGTCAACAACCTCCATGCCGTAGAGAGACAGGATATAAGCTATTGTTCCGCCGCCGCCTATATCAACCTTGCCAAGCTCTGCGGTCTGGTAGCACACCTTCTCATCATCAAGGATCTTTCTGATGGCTCCAAGATATTCAGCGTTTGCGTCATTGGAACCTGACTTTCCTCTTGCTCCCGTGAACTTGTTAAATACCATACCTTCACCGAATATTGCCGCATTGTTCTTATCAAATGCACTGGCAAACGTCGGATCGTAGCCGGCTGATACATCTGATGATAACATTCTTGAAGAAGCAAGACATCTTCTGAGCTTAAGCTCACTGTAATCTGTCAGAGCATTTATGATCTCTGCCACTGTATTCTCAAAGAAATGAGACTGCATACCCGTTGCACCTACGCTTCCGATCTCCTCCTTATCTGTAAGGAGACAGCAGGTGGTCTTCTCAACCTTGTCTGCCTCGATCATGGCTACAAGAGATGTGTATGCACATACTCTGTCATCCTGTCCGTAAGCAAGTATCATGCTTCTGTCTATTCCACAGTCCCTTGCCTTACCTGCAGGAACAACCTCAAGCTCGGCAGATATGAAATCCTCTTCCTTCATGCCGTATTTGTCCTTTATAAGCTCAAGGACATTTGCCTTGACTGCTTCCTTCTCAGTATCCTTAAGAGGAATACTTCCGAATAAGATATCAAGCTCTTCTCCCTCGATAACCTTACTTGCCTTCTTCTCCATCTGGTTTCCTGCAAGGTGTATAAGAAGATCTGTAACACAGAATACCGGGTCATTCTTATCCTCACCAATATTTATGTCAACTACATCGCCATTCTTTTTAGCTACAACACCATGTATGGCAAGTGGAAGTGTAACCCACTGATACTTCTTAATACCGCCATAATAATGGGTATCAAGATATGCAAATCCTTCCTTCTCGTAAAGAGGATTCTGCTTAACATCCATTCTAGGGGAATCTATATGTGCTCCAAGTATGTTCATTCCCTTCTCAATATCCTTTGTTCCGATGTTAAAGAGGGCAACAGTCTTGTTCATCCATACTGCATATACCTTTGAACCCGGCTTAAGCTTCTTCTTTTCATCAATGATATCATTGATATCAACATATCCCGCTTTCTTAACAGCCTTTACTATTTCCTTGACACATTCTCTCTCTGTCTTTCCTTTATTCAGGAACTCTCTGTAATCCTCACACAGGGAATCTAACTCCTTAAGCTCTTCCCTGCCATATTTCTTCCAGGCATTTTCTCTCTTCATAATTTAAATCAGCTTCCTTTCTTCAAGATATATATCATCTTTTTATTATTCTCCAAGTTGCAGATATACCAATCACCGCAATACATATAACGTACGGGATCAGCATTTTACGCGTCAATATCATTTACAATGCTGTCAACCGATCTGGCCATGGACACTCTTCTGATAACAATACAGCTTATGAGCAGCACAACAAAAAAAGCTGCGTAAATGGTGTCAGAGTAAAATCTTGTGAACTTAAAAAGTACAAATCCAAAGCCGCATAAAACACCTGCTATAAGTATGGCAATAGCCATATTAAAAAATACGCTGGCGCTTCCTCTTAGGGCACCGTACTCATCCTCCCACTTAAGCTTAGGATGGGCTGCATCAAGCATAACGCCTATATATGTGCATATGGCAGTACACATAAGTCCTATGACCAGAAGATATATGGTCCGTACCACACCACCATTCATCATCACACTGAATATGATAACACTTATGGCAACAGTAATTCCACTGTAAAGCATACTAACGAAATATTTTATCTTTATCTGCTCCCGGTAATCAAATGGGATATACTTCACAAATGCCAGGTGCCCGCCCTCTCTGGTAAATGCCGTTGAAGCAATACTGTTCATGGCTGTAGCGAAGAAAGCAACACCTATGACCGTAAGCAGCATTATAATGTCAGACGCCACATATCCTGCATGAAGCAGCTTTGTCATGCTCACCATGAAATTCCTTGTGGATGGGATCACAAATATTCCCACTGCCAGAAGAGGCCATATTATATTTACCACTACACAATATTTTCTGTACGCGGGAGTCCTGAACAATATCTTGCACTCCTTCTTTACATAAGCTGCAAATGGTTTCCTTGCCCTGTAATCATATCTGTCCTTTGCCACGCTCTTGCGTCCGCTTCTTCCTGCGGAGCCTGCCATGTACACTCCCTTGAGATAAAGCTTGTCTCCAAGGAATAACATCACGGCAATAAACAGAGCATTTATCCCTACGAATATTATGCCTGCCAGGGCATCTCCCTCACCCAGTGCCTTAAGGAAAAACGGCACAGTAAAGAATATCTTATCCATTATATTCATGAATATATTACTGCCATCCATAAGGCTTTCTATATAGTTGTTTATATTAATACTATCCATCCGGATAAATGAATATACAAATAATCCGCCAAATAAAATCGTTGCGATTCCAACCATCAGGTCAACATTCCTGAACGCCTTTACCTTCGAGAAGAATGCCATTGCTATAAGGGCAAATATTCCGCAGTACACAAGGGGAAGCACCGGAAGAAGGAACACTCCGAGCACCGCCGTTATAATTGATACCACATTCTTAGGGCCGGCAATAAAGAAACCTATAAATCCGCTTATGAGTATTACAAACTCCATTACACTTTCTGCCAGATATGAATAGGTAAACTTGGCTGCCACAATCTCAAAAGGCTTCACCGGAAGGGGAAGAAGCTGTTCAATATCCGATGAGAAATACAACACATTAAATATGACCATTACGGAGAATATTACTCCGAATACAGACAGAAGCAATATCACCAGCTCCAGTCCCTCTGTCATTCCCCCTGATTCCATAAGTGCCTGGGTCATTACATTTACCACAAGCCCTACGATAAAACAGCAGGGAAGCATTATGGCAAGCATCGCAAGGCTTCCGGCTATCTCATAGGATTTATTCTTCTTGCCGTTTTCATTTACCACAAGCTCTGAGTTCTTTCTTATTACGTTAAGTAAAACACGATAATTTTTCATTAAGTCTCCTACCTGTCATTGAATATATGTCATTATATAAACCGTTTGAAATCCTGCAAGATTTATTCCTGTGTCATGTCAATGAATATATCCTCAAGAGATTTATTCTTATGCTTCTCACAAAGCTCCTCAAGGGTTCCCTGATATATACTCTCGCCCTTCTTTATCATAATTATCCTGTCGCAGAGCTTCTCTGCCACCTCAAGAACATGGGTAGAAAAGAATACACAATTGCCCTCATCTGCATGTTCACGCATCATCTTCTTAAGCTCGTAGGCTGCATTCGGATCCAGTCCCGTCATAGGCTCATCAAGGATCCATACAGGCGGTTTATGTACAAGAGCTCCGATTACCATCATCTTCTGTCTCATGCCATGGGAATATCCAAGCATTTTCTTGTTAAGGCTGTCTTCCATTCCAAAGCGGTCAGCCATCTGCTCTATACGCTTCTTCCTGTCAGCCTCCGACACTCCGTATATATCTGCTATGAAATTAACATATTCAGATCCTGTGAGATGGAGAAATATATCAGGATTATCCGCTATATATCCGATAGCTTGCTTAGCCTTTACCGGCTCCTTTTCTATGTCTGCTCCATTTATTGCCACTGTTCCCGAGGTGGGTCTAAGTATACCTGTAAGCATTTTTATGGTTGTAGTCTTTCCGGCACCATTCTGACCTACAAAGCCCACGATCTCACCCTTATTTATATCAAAGCTTAAGTTATCCACAGATACGAAATCCCCTCCGTAGACCTTCCTTAAATTGCTGGCTTTTATCATCCCCTATATCCTTTCTGTGATGTTTTTATTTATGTTATATGCCTCCCATTCCATACCGCAGAAAGCACGTCTGTCACGGTCAAAGTCTTACCTTCCTATTCTAACACATAATGGGAGATATTCATAGAAAATATGAATCTCTCCCATTGTTTATAAAATCCTACCCGAATGATATGCTGTCGTTCAGGTTAAAGGAATACAGCACCTTCTCCTTCACAGGAAGTCCCGTAAGCTTACTGATTATATCCGCATACATATCAAGCTGGACATGATACATATCCTTTAGCTTTTCAAGACTGTCTACCCTGTCGGTCTTGTAATCTATTATAACAAGTCCACCATCCTCTATAAAATAAGCGTCTATTATTCCCTGTACAAGTATCATTTCATCAGCATCACCGCAATTTCTGCCATAGATGTCGCCTGCTTTAACTCCATAGTAAAACTGCTGCTCCCTGTACAGCTCACCTCTTTCACCGGCTGCTGCCATACGTCTTCCAAGGTCGCTGCACAACATTCTCGAAAGTCTGTAAATGCTTATATACGGGCGAAGCTCCTCATCGAATATTCCCAGTTCAAAGAAGCCGTCAACCTGGGCTTGCACCTCTTCCCTGCTGCCCCGGTCAAGATCAAGAAGCTCCATACACTTATGCATGGCAGTTCCTATATCACTGCCCTTTATCTTGCCTTCACGTTCAATTTTATCGGAAGCCTTATCTTCGCCTTCTGTTTTTTCAATTTCATCTGAAGATTTATCTTCACCTTCTGCATTCGCTGTTTTATCGGAGAATCTCAGTTCGGTTCCTTCATTTTCCTCGCCCCGATTCTTCATACGCTTTATCTCGGTTACAGACAGCTTGCTCTTTATATTGCTGTTGGCATATGGATATTTGAAGTCTACAGAGCCTTTAATCTCATTGTAGATATCCTGATCTATGTTGTCAGTATCTATAAGCTCTGATCTCTCAGCTATATTCTTCACTGCCCTGAAGTCTCTCTCCGTCACAATATCCCGGGCTTTTAGAACCTTTATGCTGATATTCCCATCCTCATGGCTTTCAAGGGCAGCAATATCACTTCTTGCCATCAATATCCAGTCAAGATAGCTTCCCGCAGAAAGCTTACTCAGATAACTGATGTGTCCCTCAGGATCCTTTGCAGTTCTTGACATGGCCTCCAGGTAACCATAAGCTTCCTTGACACAGCCTGTCATATAAAGCTTCTCCTTCGCTCTGGTTAATGCAACATAAAGGATACGCATTTCCTCACTGTAATACTCCCTGGTCATGAACTGGACAAATGCACTTCTCATAAAGGTATCCTTCTGCTTTATCCTCTTTACCGGATCGATGGCATGACAGGCAAGATAATAGTCAGGATGTACATAGACAGGCTTTCTGGCATCCAGGTTCATTAGTTTTTTATGTAAACCTGACACAAATACCACCTTGTACTCCAGTCCCTTACTTTTATGCATGGTCATCAGTCTTACCACATCATCCTCATCGGATATGACATTCGCCTCGGCGAAATCCACCTCATTTACCTTAAGTCTCTCCATATATCTTATGAAGTTAAAAAGTCCCTTGTATATGCTGTCCTCGTACTTATCAGCCTTATCTATGAGCATGTCGATATTCGCCTGACGCTTCTTTCCCGCTCTCATGGCTCCCACATACCAGTAATACCCGGTCTTATCAAGAACATAATTTATTATCTCGCTGATTGACATATAATTTTTATGCTCTTTAAGATACAGAAGAAGGTCAAGAAATTCTGCAAGCTTCGCTGCTGTGTCATCATTATGCAAGTTTACATAACTACAAATCTTGTCATACAGATCTGCGTTCCTGTATGTCACTTCTACAGAACCTGTATGTCCGGCTTCACCCAAGCCTGTATTTTCAGTTTCGCCTGAACCGGCATCCGCCGCTTCCATGTCTCTCCTATATGAGCCAACCACCAAGGCAAGCTCATTGGAGTCCATATTCCCTATAGGTGATCTCAGCACTGCCGCCAGCTCATAATCAAGATGGGCATTATCGATAACCGCAAGCATTGACAGGAGCACACGGATCTCCGTAGCGTCAAAATATCCATTGTCACTCTCCTGATAGAGGGGTATCCCATACTCCTCAAACACATAATCATAGGTCGTGGATATGTCCTTAACCCCACGCCGGAGTATGGCGATATCTCCGTATCTGACCTTCCTGAACAGGGTATTTCCCTGTTCGTCCTCTCCGTCTGTGACCATAAGGGGATCCGGACCATCCACGATCTCCTTTATCTTTCTGGCAATGGCAACAGCCTCTGTCTCATTCTTGTCAAGAGTACCTGTCACACTACCGGTCTCAGCCTCTTTGTCATCCATATCTATAAGCAACAGCTCGGATCTGTATGTATCCCTGTTAAGCTCCGGTCTTATAAGTCCCGGCTTTAAGCTTGCCGCCTCATCATACTCTATCTCTCCAAGATCTGCCCCCATTATCCCTGCAAATATACTGTTGACTGTATTTAATATTATCTCAGAGCTTCTGAAATTATTTGACAGCAGTATACGCTTGTGATCCTCATCCCCCGGGGCACCATAGGTATTGTACTTCTTTATGAACAGGTCAGGTCTTGCCATTCTGAAACGGTATATGCTCTGCTTCACATCTCCAACCATGAACATATTATCTATTCCCTCACCATGACCGGATATACATTTGATTATATCCTCCTGAAGGAAATTACTGTCCTGATACTCGTCAATGAATATCTCCCGGTACTGCTCCGAGATCCTGTTGCCCACAACGGAAGGGATACAGTTTCCCTCGCTGTCATAGCCGTCGCACACCACAGACAGGGCAAATTGTGCTATATCCGAGAAGTCAAATATATTCTTGTCCCTCTTAGCCTCAAGCAGCCTGTCCCGATAGCCATCTGCTATCCTTACCAGCGTGCTCATGAGATTTCCGATATACTTCTGCTCCAGCAGTATGGTATCCACATCCTTCTTTAGAAAAAGTCCTGTAACCGTATCCTTGTATTTCTTCCTGCCCTTTGTGATATAGTCCACAATGTCCGGATCGGAATCCGCAGGCTTCCTTGCCATCCTTGGGAATTTAATGTCCCGGCCTGCAAGTCTGCTTACCGACTTCACACAGCCTACGCTCTCTATAAGACCTATATCCTCAAGAAGAGTTCCCTCATAGGTATAAGGTCCTCCCGGCAGATTACACATATCTATATAACCCCTTATGTCAAGCACCACGGACTTAAGGGTATTGTTTACATTTTCAAGATAATCCTTCATCCACGGAGTCTCATCAAGCTCCTCCACAGTGTTTATCTCCAGTGCCTTAAGGGCGTTCCTGTACCATCTCTTGGGATCGGGATAGCTGTCTGCCACCTTCACTACATCCCTTATCATATTCTCAACAGCCATATCGGAGTGTTTCCTGGAAAAACAGTCCACCAGATCATAAAAGTCACTGTCCCCACTGCCATAAAGCTCTTCCATGTAATCCTTCATAACATCCCCTGCCAGAAGCTCCAGCTCTCCGGGATCTCCTATGCTGAAGGAAGAATCAAGTCCCACCACATTGAAGTTCTCCTTCACAATGTTAAGGCACAAGCTGTCTATGGTGGTTATATCTGCCCTGTGTATCAGGGATAACTGCTTTATAAGGTGCTCATCAAAAGGTCTCTCCTCCACCTTTTTCTCAAGGGCAGCCTCGATCTTCTCCTTCATCTGGGAAGCCGCAGCCCTGGTAAATGTCACCACCAGAAGCTCATCTATATCTATGCCGCAAGAAGCACCATCCTCACTCTCATCTCCAAGCACCATCCTGATTATCCTTTCAACCAGAACAGCAGTCTTACCGGAGCCTGCCGCCGCTGATACAAGAAGGTCGCCGCCTCTGGAGGTAATAACATCACTCTGTCCCTTTGTCCACTTCATGGGCTGCACCTCCTTCCTCAAACACACTGTATTTCACGGAATTTCCTCCGTACTTCACATCAAATCTGCACACATTCCTTCCGGGACAATAATCACAGGCATTTGACTTATTTAAAGGGCTGTTGCTTATATCACCCCTGACCATCATGTTGCCTATGGCACCTATATTCTCCCTTGTGGTCTCAATAAGATTATCTATCTGCTCCCTTGTAAGGGTGCTCTCGGTATTCTTTATACCATCTGTCTTAAGGGACACGGGAACAGCCGTTGTCATGGTCCTGTCAAGAAGCTTTATCACGTCAGTGCTTGAATGAACAAATCCCTTCATCTTAAGACTGTTCATAGCCGCCTCCTCATGATCTTCATCATCAAGGCTTCCGTCTATTATAGGGTCGTCAAAGGCATAGTACAGTATGCCTGCCATATCAACATCATGATCCCTGTAATTTGCCCTTACCAGTTCCCTCACTATTCCCGAATAGGCAATAAGCTGCAGCTTCCTTGCCTGGATTATCTCATCAAACTTTACATCCATGGAGGAAGATTTGTAATCCACCAGCTTCACATACACAATTCCGTCCTCCAAAACCATATCCGCCCTGTCGATCTTACCTGTAAGGGACATCTTCATACCATTTTCAAGTATATAGTTATATCCCGAGTCCTTGATCCTCTCGGAATTAAAGGTCTCCTCGATCATAACAGGCTTCATGCTTCCAAGCTTTATCTGACGCTGGAGCACCTTCATGGTTCTTAAGGATATACGCTCCAGCATATGATACATGTATTCATTTCTGGCAACATCCCGGAAGAAGCTTCCACTGACACTTTCTGCCGCCTCAGCCAGAGCCTTCTTCACCAGATCATCCCTGAGTTCATCATCTATGGTGTTCCAGTCATTATTATGGTGATCCTTTACATTATAGAACACCTTTTCCATTACACTGTGTAATATGGTTCCCACATTGCGGCTGTCCACCTCATAGGTGTCACGCTCATTAAGTCCCAGCCCGTATCTGAGGAAGTATTTGAAATTGCACTCTGCAAATGTCTCAAGCCTGGACACCGACTGCTTAAGCTGTTCTCCGTACAACAGCTTCACCGTCTCATTGCTTAAAGGCTTCTCCGTATTCACATACCTGGCACCCTTAAGCATGGCATTAATATATGTATCAAAGCCCTGCTCCCTTAATATCCTGGCATAGGTATTATTAAGCACCTGCTTATCCCTGTTCCAGATGTTGCCTGTAACATATCTTAAGGCAGCCCCAATATTGCCGGGCCTCCGTTCCATGGGATCATACTCATTGATCTTAATGTCTTCGAAAAGATTTGTTATTCTGGTTATAAGATACGAAGGCTTCATGGCCTTAAGGGACTCACTCACCTTTCTGTAGGACAGGTAAAACCTGTCCGAAGGCTTTGTGATGGCAAGATAGATATAAAATTGCTCCACAAATGCATTTATCTTCTCTGACGGAGCAAGCTTTATGGACTTCGCCTCGAGAGTTTCCCTGTCAGTATCCGACAATATCCTGCCCTTTTTGGCAGCCTTCGGGATTATGCCTTCATTTGCACCGGTAAGGAACAGCACCTTTATATGGTTAAGTCTCGATCTGGTTATATCTCCAATGACAACCCTGTCGGTGGTCGGCGGTACAGTACCTATCTCAAGCTCTGAAAGTCCCACATCAACTATGTCGTAGAACTCCTTTATCTTCATTTTCTCAGTGCCGATAAGCTCATCTATCTTGTCGAATAAATTCTCAAGCTTCTCATAAACCTGTCCATATACCTCCGCCTCCGAAAGTCTTCCGGATCCTGTAAGTTCCTTGCACCTAAGCTCCAGCTTGTCCTCCATGTGGATATATTTCACAAATGCCCTCAGACCGTCAACATAGTCCTTCACTGTAGCATTCCGCTTTTTAAAGCAATTAGTTATGTCAACCAAAGTTGCCATAAACTCCTGCCGGCAGCCCTCAAGACTCACAAACGGATACTTCTCATATTTCTCCGGTATCTCCCGGTTCCATGCGGCATACCCTCTGACATTGCGTTTTATAATATAATTCTCCAGATACTCAATGCTGTTGTTATCTATTCCAGTCATCCCCGCCTTAAGATATCTCATGACACTGTCGTAGGAGAAGTTCTCACTGTACAGGGATATTACACTTCTTATGGTTTCAGTGAAGGGATTTGCCCCAAGGACAGTATTCGTATCTATATATACCGGAATACCATACTCCTCCATTATCTTGCTGTAGCCGTGGACCGCAGTCTCCAGATCTCCCGCAACAACCGCTATATCCCTGTAACGATATCTGCCGCTCTTCACCAGCTCACTTATCTTATCCGCCACAAAACGTATCTCATTGTTAAGGTCGGAAGAAGCCCACATCTCTATGTTATGTAAACTTTTCTTATACTTCTTATAGGGGAATCTGAATATCTGGCTCTCCAGATGGGCAAGCTCAGGGTTGTCCGAGAACCTGTTTGCAGAATCTGTTCTCATCAGAACAGGAGGAAGTATCTCACAGGCCGCCTCCATGGCCATGTGGGTTATATCCTTTACCGACTGCTTGCTGAGATAAAACAATTCATAGGGCTTTATGGCAGCAAGGGATATATCATCAGGATCCATGGTAAATGAAAATGTCATATCAGGACATATGCCCATAAGCTCGCCTATAAGCTTCATCTGAACCGGGGTAAAGCCTGTAAACCCATCAAAATAAAGGGTGCTGTTCCTCATTATCCGGGAACCTGACACCACGGGTATAAGCTTCTCAATAAGCTGCTCGGCCACAATATACGCCCTGCCGGTCTCCTCAGTAAAACCGTCATACACACACAGAAGATCTGCCAGCTTCTTATACAGCACAGACTCCGGGTCAAGCCCCTCCATAACCTGTGCCACCTGATCTCTTGTGATACCGTACTGGAACAGCTCAGACATCATGGACTTCATCTCATCAACAAAGCCGATCTTCCCTGCACATCTGCCATAGACCATAAGCTCATCCCTGTGGTTATCAAGAACCTTTTTTATGAGCATGCTTTTACCGAAATCCATGAGCACAGACTCCACAGGCTCATTTAACTCGTCAAATATCCTGTAGCACATCCTGTTAAAGCCAATGGCGTCAATATTTAATATCCCTCCGTTGGGATGTCTCGCCACCAGATCTCTCTGAGCCTCCATAGTATACTGCTCCGGAACAACAAGATAATAATTCCTGTCCGGATGTTCCATGGACGCCTCTATTATTCTTCTGTATATCTCCTCCGATTTACCTGAACCGGATACACCAAAAACAAACTGAACCGACATTATGCCTCCTGATATTTCATGTCATAAAAAAGGGGAAAATTGTATTCATATTCTCCCATACCCCCGAATAAAGTATAGTATTAAACTTATATATTACGGGAGAATACTCATGGCAAATACTAAATTAATCGTGCTTAAATCCAAAGAAATCCTGTACACGGCTGTGTTTATAGGGCTTGTGGTACTGATGATAATAATATTAAAATCCATGTTCAAACCATCTGCCGACAGAAAAAACGATCAGGCCGGTAACTCAGCCACCAAAGAAACAGCCACCGTCCAGCCTGATGGAGACTCTGCAACAGAGGATGAAGCCGTGGCTGACACAACTGATACAGGGGACATGTCAGGTGTACATTACAAGCCCGGAACCTACAGTGCAACCCTGTCAATGGGTGACGGCTCCTTAAGTGTAATGGTCACATGTAATGAAGAATCCGTAACCTCCGTATCTCTGTCCAACATGGATGACGCGGTCAAGACCATGTATCCTCTTATGGAAGAAACCATACAGGATATAAACACCCAGCTTGAATATGTAAATTCCATTGATGACATAACCTGTTCATCTGACAACGTGTACACCACATCCGTCATATGTAACGCCATTAAGGAAGCCCTTACAGCAGCAGTGGTTGAATAGTCTGCTGCCTAGTGCTTCTTCACAATATCATCCTTATCCTTGTAGATACTGTCTGATGGCACATAGCCTCTTACTCTTGACAGAGGATAGATATTAGTGTGGCTTCCCACTACTGTACCGGGATTAAGCACGCTGTTACAACCAACCTCTACATAATCACCAAGCATGGCACCAAACTTCTTCATTCCTGTCTCAAGCTTGAAGCCATCACCATTTACACATACAAGGGTCTTGTCTGACTTAACATTTGAAGTGATACTTCCGGCTCCCATATGGGAATGAAATCCAAGGATAGAGTCTCCCACATAATTGTAATGTGGCACCTGCACATTGTTGAATATGATAACATTCTTAAGCTCTGTGGAATTACCTATAACGCAGTTCTTACCCACAAGAGCATTACCTCTGATGAAGGCTGATGGTCTCACCTCTGTTTTCTCACCTATGATACATGGTCCGGTAATACTGGCGGTTTCATATACCTTACAGGTCTTATGGATCCAGATATCATCAGCCCTCTTGTCATACTCATCCTCACTTAATGTGGCTCCTATCTTAAGTATGTAGTCCTTAATAAGGGGCAGTGCCTCCCATGGATATACGAGGCTGTCAAGCAGCTCCTTCGCCATTGTCTCGTCAAGCTCCTTATATAATTCCTTTATTGTCACTCTGTTTTCTACTGCTTCCATCATCATTTCCTCCTGTGATCATTTATATAATATAGGTTATTGATCATTTCTTATAATACTTCTTCGCCCGGTCAAATACTGTCGTTATGCGGTTCTGATTGTTGATCTTCTTCACCATATCGGTATACCTGATCACAAACGAAGTCATCTTATCAGTATATTCCTGCTCGGATATACTTCCGTCAGCCACACCGCACAACCCCTTCTCCCAGGACGCTGTAAGGTCCGCCCGCAACAATCCGTTGATGGAATAATATACAATATCATAGATCACCTCTCCAAGAAGTGTCGGTGTAACGATCTGTGTCTTTTTGTTAAGAGATATGTATTTGTTATTCACCAGCTTGGTTATTATTCCGTCTCTTGTGGCACTGGTTCCAATCCCCGCACCTTTGATCTGCTCTCTTAAGGTTTCATCCTCGATGAACTGGCCGGCATTCTCCATGGTAAGGATAAGAGAACCGGAGTTATACCTCTTAGGAGGTGTGGTCTCACCCTCCTTAACCTGAAAGCTGTTCACCTGAAGGATGTCTCCCTTCTTCACCTTGCCGCATGCCTCAACAAATTCAGGGCTGTACTTCTCTTCATCCTTCTTCTTGGAATAGCTGTTATCTGCCACCTTAAGATACCCCCGGTCCATAAGATATTTGAAATTGGCAAATAAATGCTCGCCATTCTTAAGTACCTCCAGAGCAGTCTTCTTATAAACCGCCGCAGGGTAGAATATACTTAAAAATCTCCTGCATATTATCTCATACACCTTTTTATGGATATCAGACACACCATTTAACGCAGCCTGTCCCTGCCCGGTAGGAATGATTGCATAGTGATCTGTGATCTGCTTGTCATTCACATACCTTGTGGACGCTATCTTTTTATAGCTTCCCATCTGCAGCACCTCGGCAGCATAGCCCTGCATATTCTGTACCCTTGTCAGACCATTTATGTTCTTATATATCTCCTTGGCAACTGCCGTGGACAATACCCTGGCGTCGGTTCTCGGATATGTCACAAGCTTCTTCTCGTAAAGCTCCTGAACTATCTTAAGAGTGTCGCTGGGACTTATCTTAAAAAGTGTGGAGCAGTCATTCTGAAGCTCCGCCAGATTATATAACAACGGTGGTGCCTTCTTCTCCTGCTTATTGGTCACGAAAAGCACCCTGGCGTCCATTCCGCCTGCATTAAGCTCCTCTATAAGCTTCTCGGCGTCCTCTTTTTTCTTAAAGCCGTTCTCCTTATACAAAAGCGGGGACTGAAAATATTTTGTGTCCTTCACAGCCTTCCACTCTGCGTCAAACTGTCCGTCTGACAGTGCAATATTTCCCACAACACGATAGAAAGGAGTCTTGACAAACTCCCTTATCTCCCGCTCCCTCTTAACGATTATTCCAAGGACACAGGTCATCACCCTGCCTACAGCTATGACACACTTGTCCAGGCCCAGATAACTCTTCACCACATAGCTGTACTTAAGTGACAAAGCTCTGGAGAAGTTTATACCCATAAGGTAGTCCTCCTTCGCCCTGAGGTATGCGGCGTCACTTAAGCTGTTATACTCTGATTCCGGCCTGGCCTCTCTGATGCCTCTGAGTATCTCCTCCTCAGTCTGGGAGTCTATCCATACACGACGCTTATCCTTATCAGGATGTCCCGCCATGTCGTCCACAAGCCTGTATATGTACTCTCCCTCACGTCCGGAGTCAGTGCACACATATATACAGCCTACATCCTCTCTGTTCAGGAGCTTCTTCACTATGTTAAACTGCTTGGCAACAGCAGGTATAACCTCGTATTTGTATTCTTTCGGAACAAACGGAATAGTGTCAAGGCTCCACCGCTTAAGCTTCTCATCATAGGCGTCCGGGTAACTCATAGTGACAAGATGTCCTACGCACCAGGTAACGATAGAGTCCTCCGACTCAAGATATCCATCTCTTCCATTTCCATTAACATGAAGCACATCAGCGAATTGTCTTGCCACGCTGGGCTTCTCTGCTATATATAAATTCTTCAAATATTACCTCCGGAATTTTTTCATTTCTCTCCATTATATATCAAACAGAGCTTTTTTGAAACAATATAAGCAAAAAATCGAGCAGGCAGAAGCCTGCTCGATACATATGATAACCATCACCCTTTTATTAATGTTACATTCCTGACACATACATGAATACCAGCGGCAGCACTACGATCAAAAGTGCTCCACCAAGCATATAAAATGTATTCTTAACCTTCTTTCCTATAAAGACAAACAATACCGACAACAGGGCAAATATCAATATTCTCACAAGCTGCACTATGATCAGATACTGTAATATCGTCACATTAAAAGCTGTCTCTCTCATACTGTACAGGCTGTAGATACTGTAACCGCTGCCTTCAAGGTCTATGTTCTTCGTGATCCACAAGAACTCCGTCCCATAGATAGCCACATAAGCAAACACAAGAACAGCAACCGACTTTATTGTCTTTATGCTATCTAACGTCCTGTATTTCTCTGTAGTCATCACCAGTTCATTTATCTTATCCTTGTAATCTGACAGATACATAAATGACAGGATTATAAATCCAAATGTCAGAAACATTATGGCATTAAGTCTGCGGGATTCTACTGATTTATCCCCAATAAGCAGATCATAGCCTCTGTCATACACGAAGCCAAGCTCCGCTCCATCATTGTCCTTATTCTTTTCAACAACATACTCAACATACTCTCTGCACCGGTCAAACCCCGGTTCTTTATTTAACTGTTCCTGGATACTGTCATTTGCCCTGTTATACTTATCATAGGATATCTCTCCGGCATCATATTTCTGAATTACTTCTTCATATTCAAGTCTGAGTTTATCAAAATTCTCTTTCTCCGACTCCAGATAATCCATCTTTTCTTCAGTGACATCTCCGGCGATTTGGTTTACATAATACCTATAGTAAATTTCACTGATCCCCCATTTCATGGTCTTACCATAATACATATAGCCTATTATGAACACCAGAAGCAACAGAACGAATATCATTTTATATCCAATCCACAGCTTATAAGACTCCAACGCCCCAAGCCCCCGGATCCTGTAGCCTCCAAAAAGCCTTGCCTTCAGTCTGCTTCCAATCATTATCTGATTATAGTAGATCTCCTTGTTCATGAAATATACGCACGAAATACATATGCCAACAACAATGATTACTACAAATATAATTATGTCAACCATAATTGCACTTACGGCATTATTAAATATATTGTAATTCAGGTATCCGAAGAACCTTTCACTATTAAATATGCTGCCTCCAAACACTCTGTATCCAAGCTCATTTCCAGCCAGCTTCGCCACCCCTGATGCAGCACCTGCCAAGGCGACTATTATGATGCATTTCACAAAGGCCATAGCTTCATTTGCCGATATCATGTTCATAAGCATTATCAGGGAAAGTACGGCAAGAAGCCCTATATACTTACACAGGAAATCTGCCAGCATAAACTGATATATATTCATCCTGTAGCCGAAATCAATATAGTCTGCCAGACTTTGTACCGGCAGGCTCTTATCCACTGCACCATACATGATCTCGGTTATAAATATATCGGATACATACACACACGCCCACATCAGAAGCAGTATTATTGCGGATGCGAGGTACTTGCCTATGACGAGCCTGCTGTCGCCCTTCCTTGTTGTCTTATACAGGTTAAGAAGACCATTCTTCTTATCTCTCATCACACCTTCTATAGACAACACTGCTGCAAATATAACCACCACTATGATCATTCCATAATATCCGAAAAATCTGCATATTCCACGTGATCCAAAGAACTCAGGCTGAACACCCTTAAGCTTGGCATAAGCCTGTTTTGTCTTCTCTATATTGTTAATAGAATATCTGCTCTGGAATATAGATATATCTCTGTTATTATCCGCCTCAGTCTGTACCTTCTCAAGATAAATATCATAATCAGCCACTGCCATATATTCATCAATTATGTCCTGGGCTTCACCGGACTCCTGGGCTTCCATGAGGATATCACCAATCTCAAGTTCTCCTGTGTTTATCCTGTTGCACATATCCCTGTATGTGGAATGATCCAGCGTATCAGCATTAATATACAGAACATAAAATACACCATTCAGAAACAAAAGTATCAAAAAGGCCATCCAGATCTTACGGTTATGCAGCATATTTCTAAGTTCATTAACTAAACATACCATATCCTACCTCCTATTTAAGCTCTGTCTCTTCAAACACCTTCATGTATACTCCTTCAAGTCCCTGATCCGGATCAACCCCCATCTTTTCTACCAGCTTGTCCGGTGCATCAGCCTCCGCAACCTTTCCTTCCTTCTGAAGTACTATACAATCCGCAATACTTTCTATGTCCTGTACAACATGGGTAGCAACAATAATTATCTTGCCTGCAGAATTATCATGTATAAGATTTCTGACATGTATCCTCTCCTTAGGATCAAGTCCTGCAGTCGGCTCATCAAAGATCATTATATCCGGATCTCCAAGAAAGGTCTGGGCAATAAGCAGACGCTGCTTCATACCTCCGGAATATGTACCGATCTTCTTATCCGCCACAGATATAAGATTTACCTTCTCAAGATAGAACTGTATCTTGTCATCAAGGCTTTTCCTGTCCTCTCCCTTTAACAATCCCATATAATTAAGGAACTGCCTTCCGGTATAAAACGGATATATAGTCTGCTGCTGCGGCATATAACCTATACGTTTTCTATACTCCTCCTTCTGCTTAAATATATCGTCACCATCCAGAGTGATCTCGCCTCCTGTGGGCTTTACACTATGGGTTATTATCTTAATAAGTGTGCTCTTTCCGGCACCGTTAGGACCCAGTAATCCATATACTCCCTCCTCAAAGGAATATGAGAAATCATCCAGTGCCCTCTTGCTGCCATATTGCTTCGTAATCCCTTTTAACGCCAATTCCATAACCATATCCTCCCCTGTTTGAACAAATCTACCTTTCCCCGATAACTATCCAATCCATAGCATCAAACTGCTTTCTCTGCTCATCTGTGAGATCATCAAGTTCTGTGTAAAAGGTGTCTCTGAACACATCAAAATCCACCACGCCATAATCACTCATATCTTCAGTATAAACAGTTCCAGGCAACATTCCTGTATAATCATGATTATCTATGTATATCCTGTTATGTTCTTCGTCAATATCATGCACATCGGAGATATACGTTCCCTCTTCTGTAAATGTGGTATTCGCTATGTAGTATTTATTATTTTTTATATCATAAAGCAGTTTTTTATAATCTGTGTTCACAACACTTATGTATTCATGCATAATATCTCCATATCCATCTTTTATCCTCATCAGCTCAGTTTCACCAATCTTATCGTCTTTAAATTCATAGATGATCGTATCTGCATCTTCTTCCTGCCCCTTTACAGATGCAATTCCATACTCTTCATTATCCAAAACATTTATCCAATAAACATTTTCCCAACTATCCAAAAGCTGCATCTGATCATCTTCCAGTTTAAAAAGATCAACATTTATATCGGGTTCTGAGCCACTGCTATCGGTACACCAGCTATGTTGTATATATATATTCTTCGAATCCCCCTCTGCAATCTCTAATGCCGAACTATACTGGCTCTCCGAATCGTCATTATATTCATACAAGCATGTACTCTTGTTCCATCTCAGATCATACTTATACAGATAATTATCATGCACCGGATCTGTAAAATCCTTTTCATTTCTGAATTTATACGCTGTGAAATAAATATCCCCGTCTATCGCCTTTACAGACAAAACAGCCCCGCAATCAGCGTTATATATATTCACCCTCTTTGATCCATCACAGGATATGCCATCCAACCTTGCCCCACCGAAAAACTCAACTTCACCATTATCGGAGTTAGCATCAACTACAAAACTTGATACATACACATAGCCATCATAATACATGAACATGTTGGCACCCTCAATATAGGCATTACAGTCCTCTGAATCGTGATTACAATTAGCCTTACTACACACCACGGCACTCTTATGGGTATCTGCATCAAGAAAATATATTTTATTGCCCTTCTTATAATACAGCCCGTCCTCACTGTAGCATTTTAAATAAGTTGCATATGCCGCCTTATCAGGAAATCTCCTCAACAATCGTGGAATTACATACACTCCGGTAGCAATAAGCAGTATTCCTAAAATTACACATGATATAATAATTATTTTTTTCCTCATAGCCCCATCCTTTCACCTTCTAAATATGCACTAAATACAATATATTGACTTTTAATAACACTGACCATGCCCAAGGCACAATGCACCTTGGGCATGGCAATTTATTTAGTTTTTATCTTTTAAATCTTAATATGTTACGCTGCAATATCCATATATCTTTGTCGGATTGCTTACAGATTTAGTTGCAAGCACGGATGCACTAGCTCCAACATCATATGCAGTATTGGATTTAAATCCGGAATTATTCTGAGAAACATAAGATTTAACTACACTGCATTTTGTACTCGCAGTGAATAAATTATACACAGTACCGCTGTCCTTCCACAGTTTCATGGTTCCTAACTCTGCACCAGTTCCTGATTTCCTAACGTAGTATGTATACCCTCCGGATGTGCTTTTTACATCAGTAGTTATAGTTGTTGCATTTACCGGCACTGCCTGAGCCCCCATTGCCATAGCTACAGCCAGTGTACATGTTATTATCTTTTTCTTAATTGAAAACATTGTTTTCCCTCCTTGTACGTAATTATTTTTTCGATACTGAATACAGTATATTTTTTAAGATGTAATGCATTACATTTTAAGCTTACAACATTTTTCGAGTTCTATCAATCCTCTTGGCGTGAACAGCATAAAAATGGTCGTGAACTGCATTTTTATTGCGTTTTTAGTGTTTAATTAAATTATGAGCCGTGATATAATTACCATGATGACATGTTTTAAAGGGATTTTATATAGTCAAGATTATATGTTTGGGAAGAAGTTTTTTAAAGTAGCATTTCACCGCACTATAATCAATACCAATTCTCATATGAGTTTTCTTGCATATTTCAGAGAAACATTTTTGCCATTACTTAATAATATTACTAAATTCAGCCTTCCATTTTATGGGGTTTTATGCTATGGAGGAGAACAATGAGCTTAAGGGTTGCAATACTTGAAGACAACAACGAAGATTTTGAAAATGCCTGCTTATTTATAAGTGAGTGGTCTCAGGAGCGGGGTATAAATACAGCTATAATAAGGTTTACAGATGATCAGATATTAAAAACATTCACAGAAGATAAATTTGATATATTATTTGCAGATATAGATCTTGATCACACCGGTTCCGGTTTCATTATATGCAGAGAATTACGCGAGCTTGGATATCATAACAGTCTGGTGTTCCTGACAAATAACAGGGATTATGCCCTTAAGGGATATGATGTCAGTGCTGCAGGCTACATCTTAAAGCCCCTTTCCCACGACAGCTTATCGGGTGTTATGAAGCGTGCGATAGATACCCAGCTCGGCAATTTCTACTACATAAACGACAGAAGTCATATTACACAGATTGCCTTTGATGACATTGTATGCATAGCAAAGTCGGCACACTATATACATATCTGTACCACTACAGGGCAGACCTACAACGAACGTACATCCCTGTCCGGTGTATTGGCCAAGCTTCCATCCCAATTCGTACAATGCCATAAGTCAAGTATAATCAACATCAGGCATGTTGAACACATACGGGGAAACAACGCATATATGTCAAATGGCCGCAGCCTGCTTATAGGCAGATCATATCTTTCTTCGGTACGCAAGTGTATATCCGGAGCGAAAAAAAACCACCCTGCCTCCGCGTAGGAAACAAGGTGATCTTATAAGCTGTATTATATGTAGATTTATATGTTTTATTCACAAAACCTGTAGCATTAAATGCCGTCCCATAATTTCATATGGACATTACTGCTCAAACAGAAGCTGTTCATATGTTGGGAATGGCCATGCATCCTTAGGAAGCTCCTTCTCAAGTTCATCGGCAGGCTTTCTTACTGCATCGAAGGATCCGAACACCTCATCATGGTAGTACTTAGACCATGCAGGTATGTCATCCTCAAGGGCATGAGCACCGGCAACCTTATCTTCAAGAGCAACTGTAGCAGCCTTAAGTTCTGCAAGCTTCTCTGATATTGTCTTAAGCAATGATATCTGTACTGATGGTTCAATGCCAAGTGCCTTGATCTCGGCTGCACCCTTGGCAAGATCTGCCTGATATTCCATAACTGCCGGAATGATCTCTTCATTTGCCATTTCTATCATTGTAAGTGCCTCAATGTTGATCTTCTTAGCATAATTCTCAAGCATTACCTCTGCTCTGGCTTCAAGCTCTGCCTTATTCATTACACCAAGTCTTTCAAATATTGATACGCTCTTCTCTGAGGCAAGATATGGAACAGCCTCAACCATACATGGTATGTTTGGAAGTCCTCTCTTAGCTGCTTCCTCTACCCACTCTTCTGAATATCCGTTACCATTGAAGATAACTTTCTGATGCGCTGTAAGTAATTCCTTGGTCTTTGCCTTTACTGCTGCCTCGAAGTCATCTGCCTTCTCAAGCTCATCGGCTATCTTCTCCAACTGATCTGCAACTATAGTATTAAGAACCATCATTGGAAATGCTATAGACTGGGTTGAACCAACCATTCTGAACTCGAACTTATTGCCTGTAAATGCAAATGGTGAAGTTCTGTTTCTATCTGTCGCATCCATTGTAAATGTAGGAAGTGTTCTTGTTCCTGATACATATTTCTTGCCCTTAGGAGATTCCTTAGCCTCGCCGCCATTTATGATCTGGTCAACTACCGCTTCAAGCTGCTCTCCAAGATACGCTGAAATAATTGCAGGTGGTGCTTCATTTGCACCGAGTCTGTGATCATTACCTGCTGATGAAGCTGACAGTCTCAAGAGCTCTGCATTCTCATCTACTGCGGCAATAACAGCAGCCAGGAATAACTGGAACTGGAGATTTTTCTCTGGCTCCTTACCAGGATCAATAAGGTTCTCACCTTCATCTGTTGAAATCGACCAGTTGTTGTGCTTACCTGAACCATTTACCCCTGCAAATGGCTTCTCATAAAGCACGCACTCAAGATCATGCTTATGAGCAACTTTTTTCATTGTCTCCATAACCAACTGGTTCTGGTCTGTAGCAATATTTGTTGTTGAGAAGATTGGTGCAAGCTCATGCTGTGCCGGAGCAACCTCGTTATGCTGTGTCTTTGCAAGGATACCGAACTTCCAGAGCTCTTCATTTAACTCTGTCATATAACCTGCGATCTTGTCCTTGATAGATGCAAAGTACTGATCGTCAAGCTCCTGTCCCTTTGGTGGCATTGCACCGAACAATGTACGTCCGCACAGCTTAAGGTCTGTTCTTCCTGCGAATTTCTCCTTATCTACAAGGAAGTATTCCTGCTCAGGTCCAACTGAAGCCGTTACTTTCTTAGCTGTAGTATTTCCAAATAATCTCAGTACACGGATTGCCTGATCACTTATGGCATCCATGGAACGGAGAAGTGGTGTCTTATAATCAAGTGACTCTCCTGTATATGATGTGAATGCAGCCGGGATACAAAGGATACATGTACCTTCTGCTGTTGTCTTGACAAATGCAGGTGATGTACAATCCCATGCTGTATATCCTCTTGCTGAACATGTTGCACGAAGACCGCCTGAAGGGAATGATGAAGCATCCGGCTCAGCCTTTATAAGCTCCTTTCCTGTGAACTGCAGGATAACACCGCCATCACCGACAGTACTTACAAATGAGTCATGCTTCTCTGCTGTTGTCTCTGTAAGTGGCTGGAACCAATGTGTGTAGTGAGTAGCACCAAGCTCCATTGCCCACTCCTTCATTGCTGCTGCAACTGAATCTGCAATAGATGTATCAAGGGGAGCACCCTTATCTATAGTTTCCTTAAGAGATTTATATACTGCCTTTGGAAGACGCTCTCTCATTACCTGATCTGAAAATACATGGGAGCCAAACACGGCTGAAATCTTGTTCATCATACACTTTACTTCCTTTCTGTTGAAACATCCTAATACTACTTCTAAATAACAAAAAAGGTGTCCTCAACTAATGAGAACACCTTTGTTCAAGTTCGTTATTTATTCGATAGCAGTAGGATACTCCTGTATGTCAAAAAAATCAAGTCCTAATTTTAATTCTTAATAAAATTAAGTGGATTGCCGGGTGGGGTTTTGTTTTTAAGGTATATAAAATTTCTATTCATGTACGATGGAATATGTGTAAGTCAAACAGTACATTTTGTATAGTTCTAAAATTTTTATTAACAACCTCATTTATCTTTTTTAACCAGCATTGGCTTGTATGTATTATATAAGATAACTGTCAATCTGCACCTGCCGGATGGCAAGATGGTCACCTACGACCTTCCCTGTATATCCGCCAGTGAAACTGTATCCGAACTTTCGAGAAAGAAAATGTATCTCTTAATCCCCTTCCAACAGGTGCAACTATACAGCCGTATGTTAAAAGCAAAACATTATACAGAAAGAACAAAATTAAAGCTCGCCGAAGCCCTATATCATTTTAAGCTTGACGCAAAAAGGAATTGGATAATCTCCATGAGAATGGTATACTTAATGCAAATGAAGTTGAACT
>NZ_QULM01000004.1:0-199507 GCF_003482105.1 Coprococcus sp. OM04-5BH | reverse complement strand
CTCCATGAGAATGGTATACTTAATGCAAATGAAGTTGAACTATTAGTAACGTCATTGCACAACATAGAGGACAATCTGTTAAACAATGACAATCTTATCAGAGAGAAGGTGTCTGAAATGGGTGACGAAGATTATGTAGCATTAAGTGACAGACTTATACAACAGGGGATGGAGAAAGGTGAAAGACAAACGTTATTACAACAGATAACAAAGAAAATCCAGAAGGGGAAGTCTCTTGCCCAGATAGCTGACGAATGTGAAATAACCATTGAAGAAGCGAAAATGTATATCAACGAGATAAAAAAGAATAACTAGTCCACGCCATTATACATTTTGTATATTTTTCAAACAATTCACACTATTATAATTATAAAAGAAATAAGGCTTCACAGTATATCAATCTACTATGAAGCCTCGTTTTTTGAAAATTTCTATTTAAAATTTATACTCCAGCTCCTCTTCCGGCTGAACAGGAATGATCAACATTCGTATAACAATGCATACAGCAACGATACTTGTAGAGTTGAATACCGGATCTACTGCTTTTATACCACAAGCGGCCTGCAAAACATCCTCAAGAATCTGCCATACCAGGAATACTAAGAACATAATTGTAACCCAGTTGATCACTGCCACTCTCACCTTAGAATACTTCGCCACACTTTTACCGGATAGATATACAAACACCGTGCTCACTGCAAATAATATCAGTGCCACAATATACTCAGCCGATTTAAACGCTCCCATACCTATTCCAAAATACTGACCGCCAATTCCATTCTCTCTCCAGAAAGGCAGTTCATATTTAATGAAGCCCATACCTAGTGCAACCAAACCAAAAATTGCAACTGATATTATAAATATCGCAACTGCAACCTTTATTATGTCCCTCCTATTCTTACCTCTGGATAAGCCATAGACAAATGAAGAAATAAGCACCGAATAGCAAATTAAAATTGCATATATGAAATGAGATTCCACATTATTTCCCTGGATATCCACCTCTGTCACATAAGAATCCGAAATTACATGAATAGTTGATGTGTAAAACACAATCGTGTCAAAAATCTCTGCTACAGCCACATAGATCATCCATCTTTTCTCATTCTTAAACAGCGGAAAAATAATCAAACACAAGATAAAAAATATTGCATTTATACCCATAAAGATCACTGGGTGATATCTAAATGGAATGGATGCTGCCGCAAGTCTTGATGCCATAAACGTCAGCAGGAAGCTTCCTACTCCAACACCAGCCAAAGCCCACATTCTCGCCTCAAATGATAAGCTAAATCTATCCCTGTTATCCTTAAGAAATTCCTGCAACACCTTTTCATACGGAATAAACATAACAACAACTCCCGCAAATATATACCATCCATGCATGTCAAGGAACCACTTGATATACCCATCCTCCTGCGGATCATTTCCAATGTAAACCACATAATCCATGGCAATAAATGTCACAATAATAAGTATAGCTGCCACCACTGCCCTAAGTATGTATTCTCTTGATGTTATGTGTTTTCTTTCATTCATATATCGCTCTTCCCCCTCCGGTACATTATTTCGTAAAACGTATTTTATCTGTGTATAGAAATCAAACAGTTATTGTCCTACAAACAACTATCGATTATATATTATCACATTTTATTTAATAGCTCTACATATATGGCAAATTCTTTATTAATTTCGGCATTATTTTTCTTTATATAGTAAAATACATCTACTAAACAAACCAACGTGTGAAATGACACACTAAATTAAAGCACGTCCTCATTTAGAAAACCGTGCCAATAACATAAGGAGACAAATCATGAACAATTTAGAAACACTGATCAAACATTATCTGGAATATTGCAATACACAGAAACGCCTGGATTCCAAAACTTTAAAGGCATATAATATCGACCTACGGCAATTCTCGAAATTTGTAGGTGTCTGTGACATCACAAACATTTCGTCAGAAATGTTGGAAGATTATATCGGTGCTCTACATAATTCTTACAAACCTAAGACAGTGAAAAGAAAAATTGCGTCATTAAAATCATTCTTCCATCACCTTGAATACAAAGAAATGATTAACAGAAATCCATTCAACCGGATACAAATACGTTTTCGCGAACCTGTAATATTGCCTAAAACTATTCCTCTTCATACTGTAGAAAAGTTTTTAACAACAATTTACAGACAGCGTGATATTGCCAAAACTGAATATCAGAGGAAGAACTCCCTAAGAGACGCTGCAGTCATTGAACTGTTATTTGCAACCGGCATGAGAATTTCTGAATTATGTGCCCTGAAAAGCAGTGACATAAATCTTTACGACGGAAGCATCCTCATATACGGCAAAGGATCAAAAGAACGTAAAATCCAGATCGGCACTGTGTCTGTTATCAACATATTGAAAGAATACAGTACCTCCTTCCGTGATGAAATTAATAACTGCAATCATTTTTTTGCAAATCAATCCGGCAATCCGCTCTCCGATCAGGCTGTACGAAGAATGATAAACAAATATGCCAAGCTTGTATCCATTGATCTTCATATAACGCCCCACATGTTCCGGCATACATTTGCTACCAGCTTACTTGAAGCAGACGTGGATATCCGTTATATTCAGGAAATGCTTGGTCACAGTTCTATCAACATAACTGAAATATATACACATGTGGCGTTGGCGAAACAAAAAAGCATTTTGTCCACAAAACATCCAAGGAATAATTTTAATATTTAGGGAGTCAAAGCACATCAATCCGTGATGTGCTTTTTTTATTATCACATACCCAAAACAATCCATTTTATCTATATAATCATCCCCATCTCCATCTATATTTTTTATAGATAATAGTTGATTATCACTAAAATAATCATTGCATTATACTTGAGGATTACAATATGATGAAAAAAAACAAATCACAAAATATACGAATTTTTTTGCCAATATTTTTTGGGGTTATTCTTGTTATAATATATATTTACACTACACGTAAAAGTAGCAGCATATTGATGATTATATTCGGAGTGCTGTTGCTAATTATTCCATATGTATATTCAGTTTTACCTATAATGCATGAAAGAAATAAAGAAAAAAATACTTTTATTAATAGATTGTCTGAAAATACATTTACAGATAGACAAAAAGACTTACAGGAATTAATAAATCTAATTAATGAATATAAAATTATACAATTGATTGGAAAAGAACATAAATGTGGTAAAAGTTGGTTGGCATTTAAATTGATTGATTATATCAGACACCCAAAAGATATTGAATTTAAAAAATATGTTTTATCAAAAAGTTACATAAAAAAGGTATATTATGTTGATCTTCAGGAAATGACAGAATTAGATTTGAACTTGTTTTTCGAAAATAATATTATAAACAAAAAAACGTTGATCGTTGCAGATCACGTTAAAAAAATTGATGCTATTTTATCAAAACAAAATATATATGGTTTTTCTTTGATATTTATTCCGACTAGTTGTATTGAGACAAAGGGGATTGTTTATCAAATATCTGATTTTGCTTCTGACAATATACCAATATTACAGGAAAATATAAAACATAATTATAGTAATATTGAAACCCTAAATGAAAAAGAAATTGCAATATTGTACCAGCTTACATTTGGTAATATTGGTAAAATTCATTTTATTTTAGAACGTCAAGAGTATGTAAAATGGATAAAACAACTCGCAAGCAATCTGCAGACTACATATGACAAAGAATTAAATAGCATTCAGCTCGATTTATATAAAGGGGACTATTCCATTGCAAAAAAGAAATTAGATAATTTTGCAGAAACATACAGAATAGCTCTTTCGAACAATAATGATTTGTTTTTTAAATATTATATTATGAAGTCAGATTGTGAACATCTGTTAAACAATTATCAAAATGCCTTGAGTTTGCTTTATGTACTAAAAAATAGAGGGCTAATAAGTTATAACCAAAATAACAAAATAGAAATATTAGAAGCACATTACAATAAGCATCTATGGAAATGTAATGAGGCTCTTTTGATATTGCAAAAAATTCAAGAGTTTAACATATGTGGATTGACCGATTCACTAGGAATTTTAGTTGCTAAATATTTTGTTGATGATTTATCAGTACCATACTCCAATTTGAGTAGTTTAGAAACTTTTTTGAATAATTTTAAAATGTGTCAAACTAGTTTGTTACAAAAAGATGATTGGAATGTTTTAAAAATCATGCGTAATGAAGCTATATATTTATATTATAAAAATTCTTACAACGACATAAATGATTTGATAAAACCTATAAACGATGTTATAGAGGGATACAAGGCAGAGAATAATAGATTATTGGCCAATGCATATTTTATCCGTGCAGAAATAAATAGGCTTTTTAAAAAGTACAAATTAGCTCTTTTAGACTATAATAGCTGTACATTAATAACGGATGATGACAATATAAAAATTCAAGTTAACATCATGAAATATTACTTGGCAAAAATACAAAAAATAAGAATATTTAAAGGAGATAACTTTTTGTCAAAAGATGAAATATGCGATTTATGTAAAGGTAAAAATAATTATGGCATGTTACTTGTTCATAGACTAAACTCTATTGAGCTAAATGACCCAGATAAGGAACAAATAGTAAATTGCTTCGAGCATAGAATAATGACTATTCTATAATAATTTCATTATATGTAAAATGAGGCATTTTTTTATTAATAAGAGACTTTCTAAGATCCATTATATCCTTTTGAGGTCTATTATTCTTAATAAAAAATAGTAATTGTGCAAGATTAACTATATCGCATTCCTCCCAGGCAAAACGAGCGATTTGTTGAGTGCCAAGCCTTATACCATCATCATGAAATAATCTTTTATGTTTTTGGTTTAATGACACATTATAGCTCAATGCATGGCTATAAAAAAGATCGGCTTCATCTTTTGACATCAATAAAAATATTTGATGTGTCATTGTGTAGCTATTTTTATTTATTTTAGCAACATTAAAGCCTTTTTTTTCTAATTCCCTGCCTAATCTATTGGCAGTAGATACTATTAAATTTTGATATGTATGGCCATATTCTATTTGTTCAATTAGTGAAAGTAATAAACTAGCTATATGATTTGGCTGAATATCGCGAAGATAATTTGGTGTAACATTCGAACTTAATTTTTCGATATATAAATCGTTATTTGTCATAATCAATCCACAGGCTGCCGCAGGTAATGTTTTATGAGTCCCTCCCAACAAAATAACATTAGGATAGTCTAATGGATTATCGATACAGCCCCCGCAAATCAGTCCAAGGGTTTGAGTAGCATCATAAATTATTCCCATATTGGTCGGCGTATGTATTCTGCTTAGGTCTGGTACAGTAATCAAATCAGATTGGCAAAAAATAATAAATGAATAATCACCTGTTGAGCACATTTTATTTAAATTATCATAGTCAATCTGATATTTTTCAAAATCAAATGGAATTGAATCGTATGAAATATTCAAAGAATCCAGTATTATGGGCATAGATGCATGTCCGCCTTGTTCTGGTGTAGACAGTAAAACTTTTTCACCAGATGTCAATATAGACATAACGCAGACTGTGAAACAGTTGATTCCACTTAAACTTTCAGCATTGGCATATTTTGAACGAAATAACTGATTGCATGCAATACTTACAAGAGATTTTAATTCTGAAATTTTGTTATTCTCAAAAAAATAGTATTTCCCTTCAAACTCAGAATTTAAAGGTTGCTTTACAAATTCTGAAATGTATGTTTCGGCTGCACATAATGGAATGCAATTTTGAGTATTATATTTCATTTCTTCATACAATTTTATATATTCGTTCAGTAATGTGTTCATATATTTCCTCCTAGTAATTACGTAATAAAAAATATAGATAATCAACTATTATCACTAATTTTTTAAGTAAAATAAGTTTGTATCATATTTCGTTCTTTCTTAAATCAATGCTAATAGCTATGCTGTATAACACTATTGTTAAAAATATAAAGATGCCAAATATCATCGTCTTTTTTTAACCAGTTCTTAGGAATGTATAATCTTCATCATTATATATGATCAATTAACTATAAAGTCACTGCAATTACACATTCCCTATCTATATCACTTCATAATATCTTCTCTTAAATCCCCTTTCAAATTACTAATTTCATCAGACACCCCTAAATATGTCAATTCACCATCGACATAAATTTCGTAATTCCTCTCCTTATCTAACTGTCCATTTAAAAACACACCAACAATCTTCACAAGCTTCCCACTATCATCATATGAATACTCGGTTCCGAAGCCTTCTTTTTCTCCATCAACAAAGCATCCTTCATATATCAAATCTTCAGATTCATTATAAAGCTTTCCTAATCCATTTCTATTACCATCATAAAACGCTCCCTCATACACTAGATACGTCTTTTCATTTTTTTCAACATAATATGAATATTCTTTGCCTTCACCCGAATATTTTCCTTGGCGAAATTCTCCTTTATATAGCAAATTTCCATCATTATCAAATAATCTACCATCACCATTTGCTTCGCCTTTTTTTTCTTCGCCAAAATAATATTTATCGGAATTGCATGCAGAATCTACCCTATTATATAAATTGCTATTATACAATATAAATGTTCCGATTAATAACGCACTCATGACAATGCAAAACATTACTTTCCTTTTTCTCGCACTAATAATTGCCACAAGCAGGTCTGCCAAACATGAAAACAAAGTAACATATCCTGTTAAGATTTTTGATAATATATAACTAATCTTAAAGCCCAGAAAAAAACTCATATTGTTTCCTCCTCGTATAATATCTTATTAAAACGCTTCTACACTTCTGAGAAATACATCATACTATGCACGCTCATGTTTACGCTTCAATTCTCAATATAATATCAACATCTGCATTTTTTATCCAATCCCACAAGTTATCTATCTTTATGCTCCTCTTCTTTCTCCTCATAATACTTTCTGAGATTATCCGGAAGTGCTACTTCACCCCACCTGGTTTTACACGCACTTCCAGTCAAAAATACATCTGTAATATCCTCTAGTACATTTGCAACCATTCCCGATATCATTTTTTTACCTTCAGCATTTTTCATCATTTTTATTTCCTCCATTCCTGCTTATAAGTATTGCCACTACCACATCCATAAATTGCAGCAGTACAACTCTCCCTATATAATCCCTGTACCTAGTCATACACACATACATCAGGATAACCAATATCACACCACATACTGCTCTGACTTTTATCCGCTTTACTCTCTCTTTTCCAAGCTTCGGTCTCTGTACAGACGCCAACGGTGCATACAATACACATATGAACATGTATATAACCAAAAGAATCAACGTCAGGACACATGGTATCGAAATAAAGCCGGCAAACACAGAAACACCATAAAACAAGATGGTGACAATACCGCAACCTAAAGATGTATTCATATGAGTTCCACCTGTCCATGTTCTGAGTATAGTTAGCGTCACTATGCAAACCGATACTTCAAGCATCTTCCCTATCAACCCAAACAATAGAAAAATCACAAAATAAGACTTAATTTCTTCAATAACATTTTCTATTGCATATACCACCTTGGAACTTCTTATCTGATCCTCTTCACAGGTATCACCAATCAATCCTTTTGATAAAATGATACTGATTTCATGTGTATAGTTACTCATATACCTATAATTCCTTCCGCTGAAGATAATCTAACATTTTACGACAAAAATTCCTATACTTTTTCATCAATTTGTCGTGAACGAAGATTCTGAGGTAGTGAACAAAGATTTTCAGGCTTGTAAGCAAAGATTTTCGGACTATTATTGACATTAAGTAACCTAAAAATTATAATGTAATTTAGCATTAAATAAAAAGGAGTTTTATATAAAACATGTCTCTTTCAGTTATAGAATATTGTTGTTTTATCCTTGATACACTTTTTGAAGTCCTGTGTTTGTGCAGAATTTTTTCCATGAAAATATGGAGCACTAATCATCCTCTGCCAGTTATTCTCACATACATGGGATTAAGTACATTTTTTTCATATATATTTCCGGACTCAATAACAACACTCTTGTTATTTCCAATGAGCTATCTGGCATATATAATAATGTATAAAAAAGGGTATCTTGAGACCCTGATAGGCTATTTCCTTGCATATGTGTACATAATCATAATACAGGATCTGTTTATGATGGTATTCAGCAGGTTTAATATTGAAAGTCCTAAGCTTCAAGCTGTAATAGGTGAGACCGGTTCAATTTCTATCGGTCTCATACTGCTGCTTTTTGTTCCTGTGCATAAAATATATACCGCCATTATGAAGAGCAATCTTTATATTAAATGTACTTTGATAGATCTCGCTCTTATGCTTTTAATGGAGATCCTTATAACAAAATTCACCAGTATCGATGCAACTGTTATGATACCATTGCTCATATCATTTGCTATAATAGTGTTTATTTCCGACTATCTCATCATAGAACAGCAGAAAACCATAACGAAGCAACAGGAAAGTCTTGAGAGCTACCACACCTATGAGCCTATGATGGACAATCTTATAAAGGATATACGCCGTAGACAGCACGATTATGCAAATGAGCTTAATGCCATTCAGATGATAGCCTGTTCATATGATGATTACGCTTCCCTCTCGAAAGCTCTTAATGAGCATATAGATGCAGCTGCCAGAGATTTCCGACAGACAGATCTGATCAAATTAAACATGAAGGTTTTATCGGGCTTTCTATACAGCAAGCTTGAGACTGCCAGAAAAGCTGATAAAGATATCGACTTTACAATTAAGAACTTTGATCTGTCCAGCAATATGCCTGAATATGAACTTATAAAGGTTGTGGGTATTTTAACAGATAATGCATTGGAGGCGGTTGAGCCTCATGACTGTATAAAGATCGAAATAGACAGTGATAATAATCGTATAATATTTACCACTATAAATAAGGGGCCTAAGCTCACACCGGAGCTTAGGGCGAATATGGTAAAAGTCGGCTATACCACCAAAACCGTTACCAACTCTATGACTTCAAAGAGAGGTACAGGTCTTGCAAATGCAAAACAACTTCTTGACAGTTATAATGGTGAGTTGTACATTGAGAATCCCCCTGCATCCGGGGATACTCTTATTAAATTTGAGTTTATAGTCTAAGGAGAGACCGTTATGAACGCACTTATTGTTGATGATGATATGAATCAGCTTAATGGAATTGTTTCAATAGTGAAGAAATCTTTTAAGGGCACAGTATGTCTTACTGCATCAACCTACGATGAAGCCGTTGAATTACTCACCGGCGATACAGCCATAGATATTATACTCCTTGACATTGAGCTTAATTCCTCCAACAATCTTACCGGTGTTGATCTTGGCAGTTATATCCGTACGCTTCCGCAGTTTGAAAATACACCTATATTATTCTTAACAGGCTATGCTGCAGAGGCAGCCCATGCTATCCACGCTACCAACTGCTTCGACTTTCTCGTTAAGCCTTTTAAGCCGGCAGAGCTTACAGCTTCTATCCAGAAGCTTATAGACAAAAAAATTATTTCCGAGAAGCCTATACCTTTTCGTAACCTGGCAGGAGTACATTTCAGAGTGCTTCCGTCTGAGATAATATACATGAGCTGTACCAATCATAATACACAAGTATATACCCTTTCAGGAACTTTCACTGCTCATATTTCCCTGGCAGCTATTATGCGAAAGCTCCCAGACTACTTTATAAGATGTCATAAGAGTTATGTAGTAAACAAATACTTTATTGCAAACTATGACAAGACAACCAAGTATGTTGCAGTAAAGACACCAAACAAACCAACGTCAATCCCTATAGGTCAGGCATATTACAAATCCTTCGTAAGCCAGTTAAAGGATTAATGCCCTGCTACTCTTCCGTTGCTCTTCTGCACATGCCTATAAGCATAGCTGTCATAAGGAACATGTACGGGGTGGTTATACACTGGTTTACGTTGAATATTGCCTGAACTCCGTAGGATATCACGGCAAGGAGAAGTCCCAATATATATGGTGACTTCTTTATTTTTTTTACTCCGGTTATGACAGCGGTGCCAACCACACCGACATAAGAAAGCATACCAAGCAACCCCTGTGTCACAAGATACTGCAGGTACTCATTATGGGCATTGTCATATACTGTTCCGGTGACCTGAAGCATTTCGTCATAAAACCGATCATCCATAAGTGAACGGATGGACTCATTACCATGTCCGAATATCTTCTGTACAAACGGAAGCTCACCGTATAATCCTGTTACGCGTCTCCATATATATCCTCTGTAGGATCCCCATTTATCATTAAAATCAAACATGGCGAGATTATTTTTTCTTCCGTATATGATAACAGCAATTCCTGATATAAGGACAACCGCCAGTGCAATGATAAGCTTTATGCCGGTTCCGTTCTTCTGCTTATTTATGTAAACTTCGCTTTTATTTTCATTTATGTAAATTTCAGTTTTGTTTCTATTTATGTAAACCTGAATAATAAGTCGTATGAACAATACCACTGCAAATATGATCACAAGCAATGCCGGATGCTCTGCCAGCCTGTTAAAGCCTGTTATCTTTGCCCCATTAGTACCCACTAGCATTCTAAGTAACACCATACCTAGATACCCGCCTGAGCCAAGCATCACAAGCTCAAATAACCGGTCCACTCTCTCCATATACACAGTTGCAAATAATACTGCTATTACAGTCGCTCCCACACCGGCGAACACCACGTCAGCATTTGCAGGGATAAATGCCATGAAACCTGCAAATACTCCAATGCCGTATACTATCCTCTTTATGTTACTTTTCTCTGTAACATAAAGTCCCATAAACAACGGCAATGCTATACATATAAAGCTTCCGAATATATCAATATTGCCAAATGTGGACACATATATATTCCTCTGCTTCCTGTTTATACCATCAAGAAGCTTAAAGGGATCAAATCCAATATTCTGAAGTATTGCAATAATAAATGTGACAGAGGAAACCAGGACAAATACCATACTTATAAGAGACCACATCTTCTCCATATTGCTCACTCTGGCAGACACAATAATATACATTATAAATATAAGTATCATAAATGCCAGACCACAGTATCTTCCCTGTGCTCCGGTAAATGCATTTTTCTTATCCTCCGCCATTATGAATGACATTACCCCCGAAATAAAGAACAGTACCATACAAATGTCAGTTCCATACACGCCATCACATATTACCGCCTTAAGCTTATCCATTGTGCCGACCTTGACATTTCCACCTGCATGTCTTCCTTTCATGCCTCCGGCATTTATACCGGTAAGTACTATCACAAGTCCCATTGCCCATATTACGGCAAATAATATCATGCCCACCTTAAATACGGTGTATTTTGTATATGTAATATCAAAGTAATGATCATGAAGAGCCAGTGGATATATTACCAGCATATACAACAAAAAGGCTGACGTAATACCGGTCATTAAACGACCGGAACCACTGTCAACCTTTATTGTTTTATTTACCGAATAGTGTTTGTTTTTATCTTGGCTATTTCTTTTATTCAAATCACTTTTTCTCTCTACAGCCTTCATATATAGCAATCACTCCGCAGCTTCTATTAATCTTGACTTTTGATATTATACCACCGGCATATAATATTGGCTACAGTAATGGAGATAATAATTTCAGAACTGCATCCACCAACATTCTTGACCGTCTTCTGTTGCACCAGCTTACATCTATCTCATCACATTCATCAAAGGTTTGAAGAAAATCTCTTTTGATGTCAGCGATAACCTTACTCATATATATAAGTACTCCACACTCAAAGTGATGGTAGAAGCTTCGGTTATCCATATTTATACTGCCGACTGAAGCGAGACTGTCATCACAAAGTATGACCTTGGAATGTATAAATCCCGGCTTATATTGATATATCCTTACACCTGCCTCCACAAGCTCCTTATAGCTTGACTGAGTCATCCTGTATATAAACTTCTTATCCGGTATTCCCGGAGTAACTATCCTTACATCTATCCCACGCTTAGCTGCAAGCTTTATAGCCATCATCAATTCACTTCCCGTAATGAAGTAAGGGGTAAATACATAGATGTAATTTCTTGCGTCATTTATCACCTGCAGATATATGCTCTCCCCTGCATGCTCTACACTTAAGGGATTTGAATAATATGGCTGAAGATAACCTATATGCGGGTGCTCCTTTATCTCAGGGATAAAGCGTTTGTAGCTTGCCTCTGTAAATCTTGAGGTATTCCACATCTGAAGGAACATTATGGTAAATCTGAAGGCTGCTCCGCCCTCCATCCTTATACCGCTATCCTTCCATGTGCCAAAGGGATGCGTGATATTGGCATATTCATCCGAAAGGTTAAAGCCTCCGGTATAGGCAATATTTCCATCTATTACCGCTATCTTTCTATGATCCCTGTTGTTCAGTATGGTAGCCATAAATGGGAAGATCTGGTTAAAACAGATACACTTTATTCCCATCTTCTCCAGCTCTTTCCAGTAATTCTTGTTTACATAAAACACAGAACCCACATCATCATATATGACTCTGACTTCTACACCCTCAGCAACCTTCTTCACCAGGACTTCAAGGATATCATCCCATACCTTACCATGATTTATTATGAAGAACTCCAGAAAAATGTATTTTTTTGCGTGCTCCAGATCATGAATTAAATCAGGAAATACCTTATCCCCCATGGAGTAATACTTCTCAACTCCACCTTTATATACAGGTGCCTTGGAGTATTTCTCGGTATATTTCATGAGCCTGTAGGGCGGATCATCCACAAGGATCTCTGCACTGTTGGAGTCAACCCCGTAGAGATCCTCGTAAACCTCCTGCTCTTTTATACGAAGAAGATTTTTCTTGAGCTTTCTTGGAATCACCACATGTCCATACAGTATATAGAGAAGTCCACCAAACAGCGGGAACATCATAATAGGAACTATCCACGCCAGCTTAATAGATGGATTCATATCCCTGGATATAATATAAGCTCCCACAACAATACTTAATATGGTAAGTCCTATATTTATATACACACTATATGATTTTAAGATTATAAGCTGAACAATGAAAAATACTATCTGGATCACCACCAGCAATGCGGTCATGACCATCCTGCTGAACAGCAAATTAAAAAACTTCTTCATACCCTATACCTGTTTATTCCTGTTTCTTCTATTATTATATGTGTTCTTAATCCTTTGTTTCTTTTTCCCTTATGATATTGAGACCACCTGGTACTCCAGCTCTTCTACTGTCTTCTTTAAAATACTGTCATCAATATCGCTGTTAAGAGTTACTACTGCTGTCTTCTTCTCGTGATCTGCAACAGCACTGTCAACCTGTGGCAATGCCTCAAGTGCTTTTTTAACTGCTGCCTCACAGTGCTTACACATCATACCGTTTATATTCATTGTCTTTGTCATTTTTTCATTCTCCTTATTTACATTATTTTCTATAGCAGTATTCTCTGCTTTATATGGATTAACCGAATTTTTATTATTTATATCTGTATCCTCTGTGCTTCCATTTTTTTCCACATTATGATACTTCATAAATATAACATTTTCAACCACCGAAATACCATTAACTTTTTCTAAAGTTTTATTTTCCTTCTGCTGTCTGTTTCTGCCATCCAGCTTCACAAGGTTGAGTCTCAGGGCATTCATAACCACACATACCGATGACAGACTCATGGCAAATGCTCCAAACATAGGGTTTAATGTAAGGCCCCATATAGGATAATAAACACCGGCAGCAATAGGTATTCCTATAACATTGTAGATAAATGCCCAGAAAAGGTTTTCCTTGATATTTCTTATGGTACCATGGGATAACCTTATGGCTCTTGCCACTGAGTTAAGTCCCTTCTGCATAAGTACCACATCTGCTGCGTCTATGGCAATATCGGTTCCTGCTCCTATGGCTATACCTATATCTGCTCTGGTCAGGGCAGGGGCGTCATTTATTCCGTCCCCAACCATTATAACCTTACCAGACTTCATGAGTTCTCTTATCTTCTCTTCCTTTCCGTCAGGGAGAACCCCGGCTATAACCTCATCTACACCTACCTGTCTGCCTATGGCATTTGCAGTTTTCTCGTTATCACCTGTCAGCATGATCACCTTGAAGTTCATTTCCTTAAGCTCTCTTATGGTTTCCACGCTGTCTTCCTTAACTACATCGGCGACTGCGATAATACCAAGGAGCTGCCACTTTCCTGTTTCATCAGTTCTTGCGAAGAACAATGGAGTCTTTCCCTCATCAGCAAATAAATCCGACTGTCTTTCTGCCTCTTCTGATATTATGCCATTATGGTTTACATAATTATAGTTTCCGGCTATATACCTGTTTCCGCTTATGGTTCCGCGTATACCCTTACCCGGTACATTTTCAAAATCTGTAATACTAAGAAGCTTCACATTATCTCTCATGCAGCGTTCATTTACAGCCTTTGCAAGAGGATGTTCACTGTACTGCTCCAATGTATAGGCAGCCTGCAGCAGCTCCTGAAGCTCTACTCCCGGTGCACAGGCAATATCTGTAACTACCGGAGTACCATTTGTAATTGTACCGGTCTTATCAAGAACTATAGTGTTACATCTTCCTGTTGCCTCCAGGGCAGCGGCGGTCTTAAACAGTATACCATTTCTTGCTCCTACACCATTTCCAACCATTATGGCTACAGGTGTCGCAAGACCAAGGGCACATGGGCAGCTTATTACAAGAACGGATATTCCTCGTGAAAGTACGAAGGCTGTATCCTTTCCTGCTATTATCCAGACAATAATAGTGATCAGTGCCAGTACAAGTACCGTTGGGACAAATATACCCGATACCTTATCGGCGATCTTGGCTATCGGTGCCTTTCCCGATGCTGCGTCTCCCACCATGGCGATTATCTGGGAAAGGGTGGTATCCTCTCCAACTCTTGTAGCGCGGCACTTAAGGAAGCCTGACATATTAATGGTAGCTGCGCTGACCTTGCTGTCCGGCTCCTTATCAACAGGGATACTTTCTCCGGACAGTGCTGATTCATCCACTGCACTGTTTCCTTCTATTACCTGTCCGTCAACCGGTATGCTTTCTCCGGGTCTTACTACGAATATATCGCCCACCGCCACTTCATCGGCTGCGATCTTCTTCTCTTCTCCGTCACGGATAACATTTGCAGTCTTAGGTGCCAGCTCCATAAGTCCTTTTATGGCGTTGGTGGTCTTACCCTTGGAGTATGCCTCAAGTGTCTTTCCTATGGTGATAAGTGTCACGATCATGGCTGCTGACTCAAAGTACAGGTTGTGCATATAATGCATTACCAGCTCCTCGTTGCCCTTAAGGTATGCGTCCGTCATAGCCATAAGCTCCACGAAACTATATGCAAATGATACCCCGGAGCCCATTGCTACCAGTGTATCCATATTAGGTGCCAGATTCACAGCAGCCTTAAAGCCACTTATGAAAAACTTCTGGTTTATGACCATGATGATACCCGCTATGAGCATTTCAACCAATCCCATGGCGATATGATTGCCATCAAAAAATGACGGCAGAGGCCAATCCCACATTACATGTCCCATAGACACATACATAAGAGGTATCAGAAGGATCACTGAGGATATGAGCCTCTTCCACATCTTTTTTGTTTCCTTATCTACTGAGTCCGTGGCTCCGACTGTGGCGGATGTGCTGTTTTTTCCTGAGACGGCTGCTCCGTTACCACCACCACCTGCGGCAGACTTACGTCCCGCCGCCAGAGACGCACCATACCCTGCCTTCTCAACAGCCTGGATTATACTTTCGCCGGTGGCTGTTCCCTCTACATTCATTGAATTGGTCAGGAGATTGACCTGACACATATCAACTCCCGGAACCTTGCTTACAGCTTTTTCTACTCTGCTGCTGCAGGCACTGCAGGTCATCCCTGTTACATTATATTTGTCCATAGTTATGTCAACCCCTTTCACGTTATTTGTATATCTGACTATTTCATAAGTTTCTGGATAGTCTTAAGAAGATCCTCCATGGAATCGTCTCTTCCTTCTCTTATATCTGTTGCCACACAGGTTCTTATATGTCTTGCCAGCAGCTCTTTATTAAAGCTGTTGAGGGCTGCACTTATGGCTGACACCTGGATCAGTATATCTGTGCAATAAGCGTCTGTCTCCAACATATTCTTGACGCCTCTTATCTGTCCCTCGATCCTGTTCAGTCTGTTCACAAGCTTCTTCTTCTCATCATCACTGCGTTCCTTGATCCTGCCTTCAACATCTGACACCAGTCCGCAGCAGCATTTATCTTTTTCTTCTTTATCCATTTAATATCTGCCTTTCTTAATATAATTATTCTTATCTCTCTTTATTACGCTCATATAGTATACCCCTATAGGGTATTTGTCAACATGTGATATTGATAATTTTTTACCATAACAACGGCATGGAACAGCAACCATGCCACAGACATCATTACCGCGATAAAACACGCTTTGCGAGTTTTATCCGCTGATCAGCAGTCGTCAAATGCACACATGCAAGCATGTTGCACTTGACTCGTTGCCATAACAAAAAAAGACGTGTGAAGTAAAAAAACTCCACACGTCTTTTCGCAGTTCTATTATTCAATTATTCCTTTTTACTGGATATCCCCTTCATCTACTTCCTTCTCCACTGCAAAGGATCCATCATCGGATATTGTGCTACTTGTAACGTCATCGGAATCATAGCTCTCACCCTCTAACTGAGACGCAACGTCTATGAGACTGCCATCCATGGCATTTATAAGAATAAGCTGTGTCGGATATGAATCTTCAAACGCACTATCCTCTGTATCCTCCTCTGTATCCTCCTCTGTTGAAGTATCGCCTTCTTCATCTCCATAACTGGTTGAAATAAATGCCCACACAGGAATAAGCTTATACTGACCTGTTGTATCTTCATCCTTGACTCTGAAATAGGTAAGCTTAACCTTATCAAATTCAAGATCAAGATATGATGTCTTATTGTCCTTATAAAACTCAGGTATCTTCTCCTGGGCACTCTTTAATATCTCATCCCAGCTAAGAAGCTCCACATCACTATCCTCCTTAATTGTATTAAGAGAGTAGTTTATGTTCACCTGGAAGGCACTGCCATTATATATACTCAAATTAATAGTCTGGTCACTGGTTGTGTACCATACATTATTTGTATCAAGGTAATCTAAATTCCATACATCCGGACTATATATAGGCACATTATCCACTGACTTGACAAATGTGATGGACCATCCGTCACATTCCTCTGCCAGGGTGTTGCCAGCATAATCATAATAGTCCCATATAAGCGGTGAACAGCTCTTAAGCATTGCATCCTTAAAACCAAGATCTGCCAGATAAGAGGTTGCATATGAAACAGCCTCGTCCTTTGTCATGTCACTCTGGTTCTCCAGGTCGTATGAATTATAATCATCGCCGTAATAAGAAACATTATAGCAATCGTCATGGGGCCTGATATCCTTAATGGTAATGTACGGATACGGTGCTATACTTGCACTGCCGTTAGCTCCTGAGCTGTCTCCATACATATCAAGTTCATACAGTTGATCGCCTATATAACCTATATAACTATCACTATCATATGTATCCCCCACCGGTTCTCTTTCATCTGTAGCCTTGGCAAGGTCACTCTTTAAGGAATTTACGGTATCACCGATCCACTGGGCATTCTCCGTGTCGCCTGCTGCATTTGCATCATCAAGCATTGCCTGATATACATCCAGCTCCTTCTGGACATCTTCCCTGATCGGCTTTTCATAATCGTACTTATATATTCCTTTACTCTTGTCAAAAAAGCTCTCTGCCAGTGTCTTCTTATAATCACTATCGTATGACAGCGGCTCACAATATACTACTGACATAGTGGACGCATTAGGTATCTCTATTTTCTCGGCATTTATCTTAATGCTTGATAATCCTGAGTTTCCAACCGGTATATCTCCGGTGTAGGATTCCGGTGCCTTAACCTTTGCTCTTAACTCTCCACTGTCTCCACTGCCGCCATTCTCAGAGCCGCCATTTTCATCATCAATATTGTAATCCACTTTCTTCTTGCCACAGCCGGTTGCTGCGCCTGAAAGCATCATTACACCAATCATGGAAAGAGCCACCGCTCTTCTGACAAAACTTTTCTTCATATATACACTCCTCCGTATTGAACATCAGCCCATTTTAAATCTGTATCATTACCATTATAATACTTACTGCCGCTGCTATCAATATTATCTACTCTTTGGTAATTATGATCTGACCGTCTACAACCTTGACCTTTACCTTATTTGTATCAATTCCTGCTGATGCCAGCATATCCTCATTGATCTGTACACGATGTGCCTTATCAAGTACTGAATATTCCTCATGGGAATCCTCAGCAGCAAAGCTTTCGCTCGACAGTTCATTGATTTTGTTACGATAATCCTCTTTCATGATCTTCTCTGTGCTTATCTTACCATCTGAGATCATGACCACACGTCCCACCTTATTTGCAAGGCTTATATCGTGGGTAACGATTATTATGGTTATCCCCAGCTCTTCATTGAGCTTTCTGAATAGATCCTGGATCATATTGGAGGTTTTTGAATCCACCGCTCCGGTAGGCTCATCCGCCAACAGTATCTTTGGATTATTCGCCAGAGCTATGGCAATAGCAACTCTCTGCTGCTCACCACCACTCATCTGGGCAGGATAGGAATTGATCTTATCCTCAAGTCCTACCATGGTAAGGAGCTCTATGGCTCTCTTCTCCTTGTCTGACTTATTGGTCTTATCGAAGAACATAGGCACCTGGACATTCTCCACAGCAGTCATGTAAGGCAGTAAGTTCCTGGAATTTTTCTGCCAAACGAAGCCTACTGTGTGTCTTCTGTATTCTACCAGTTCCTTGTCACTCATGGCAAATAAATCCTTGCCATCAGCATACATCTTTCCTGCACTCGGTCTCTCAAGGCCGCCTATCATATTAAGCAGTGTGGACTTTCCACTACCTGACTTACCGATGATGGCAATGAGATCTCCGCGTTTAATGTTAAGCTCCAGCCCCTGAAGTGCCATAACCTCAACTTCATCGGTCTTGTAGATCTTAACAAGACCGTCACATTCAATTATATTGTCCGGATCACCAAGATATGAGTCATTGTTCTGCACCTGTGTTTCATCTACAGCAGCTTCATTTTTCTTAGCTTTCTTTTCCTTATGCCCTAGCAACTATCTCACCATCCTCTATCTCATAAACAACGTCTCCAAGCTCCATAAGGTTCGGATCATGGGTAGTCATAACAATAGTGATCCCTTCCTTAGCCACAAGCTCCTTGAAGAGCTTCATAACCGTAAGACCTGACGCGGTATCAAGTGCTCCGGTAGGCTCATCGGCAAATATTACCTGAGGCTTATGGGCAACTGCCCTTGCAATAGCAACTCTCTGCTGCTCGCCACCACTCATTTCTGATGGAAGATGCTGCATTCTGCCGCCAAGTCCCACCATGTCAAGAACCTCTTTTATTCGTTCATCTCTGTTTCCTTCATAGTCTGCAAGTCTGAGACCGAAATCTACATTCTCATATGCGTTCATGATAGGAATAAGTGCAACCGACTGGAATACAAAGCCTATATCATATCTCCTGAGCTTCTCTCTCTCTGTCTCCGGCATGGTGTTAAGCTCATTGCCATTTACATAAACCTCACCCTCTGTGGCATCATCAAGAGCACTTAATATATTGAGCAGTGTGGTTTTTCCTGATCCGGATCTGCCCTTAAGGATAGTAAGCTTACCTCTGGGCACATCCATATCAAGTCCTTTTAATGCGTAGAACTTCTCACCATTTCCCATAGGGAAACATTTAACAACATTTCTTGCACTTATGATTATATCGTCCTGGTCATACACTCCCTGGTTATCACCAAACTCATCATATGCCTGACCTGCCGTATCATCACCATATATTGTCTCATCATATACCTGATCATTGCCAGGCTCGTTGTTATATACTGTTTCTGACATACGCTCCACCTTAATCCTCTCCAAGCTTCAGAGCCTGAGTAATATTCATCTTCTTTAATATTGTCCTGATAACTATGAAGCAGGCAATGAACATCACTATTACAACTGCTGTAAGCTTTATTATATCCATTGGATTTACTGCCAACGATATAGGTATATTGTGTGTTTCAGGCAGATATACAATGGCAATAAGCTTGACAAACAGCATTGTAGTCAAGGCACCTACTCCATAGCCTGCCAGACTGGCAAGTACCGAGGAGAATATCTGCTCGTTTATGAGCATCTTGTTTATTTCCTTCATGGACATACCCATAGCTCTGTATATACCAAACAGAAGCTCTCTCTGTTTGATGGATGTGATCCAGTAAATAAGGAAGCCTACCAGACACAGCACAACTGCTACTATAAAGCTTAATGAGAACAGACCATTTGTAATTACCACCAATGATGAATCCATAAGCTTTAATGTATTCTTGTCTTTGCTTATATATGAACTTACCTTTATTCCGTCATTTTCAAGCTGGGACAGAACCTCCTTGTAATCATTGCTGCTGTTTGTCTTTATCCATACTTCGTATGGTGTCTGTCCGAATGCTCCAACAACATAAGCGTAATTGGCAACTACGAGATACTTCTCCACCTCTGACACATTGCCTTTCTCATCCTTCTCATAGCTGTACTGTTCAAAGCCCGGCCATGCGTCAACTATTGCCACAACATTTCCGGATACTGTTGCAATAGGCTCATCTGCCTTGGACTTGATGGGATTATATCTTGTATAGCTTATACTGTCTCCCACTGAAAGACTGTATTTCCTGGCAAGATTGGATGATATGATGACACCATTTGAGGTCTGTGCCAGTGCATTAAGATAATTGTACCAGTGTTCCTTGTTAAGGTCTGACTGGAGACTTGCCGTCTCGCCAAATTCCTTGGTATGTATACCCATGAGTACATTGTTATCAAGGGTCTCACCGCCTACGGATATGGAAGCACTATCATCATATATTACTCTGGTAGCCATATCGTAAAGGCTTCCCTCGTAGCCTGTAAACCTCTCAAAGTCAGGCTCCTCGTAATACCAGTTGGAATTCTTGTCCTTGTCATGGTATATTCCCATTGCCCAGTGCTCGCTTACACGAAGATCTGTACCTGCATTGTAAGCTTCACGTTTCTGGTTATTATCATTTATGGTTCTCGCCATATTGGAATTAAATATACCCATGGCAATGGTCATAACCAGAAATACTGAGATAAAACCCTGCTTCTTTGAGGTTCTGGTTATCTGGAGGAAGGACGCATATAATGCCGGCTTCCACTTCTTTCTTCCAATAAAGTATATAAATCTGATAAGGTACTTTATAAGTCTTAAGATCACCAGTCCCACCGCAAATATAAACAGTGATGAGTTAAGGAATATCAACGGATCCGGTCTCTTGCCTGCCAGGATATCCAGTGCGATAACTCCTCTCTGCTTCCTGTAATTGTACAGCAGGTATATGGATACCGCTGCAAATATTACATCTAAGAAGTACTTCTCCCAGAATGGCTTAACATTGATCTTTCCTGATTTTCTCTTCTGCTCCACAATGGAGTTCTTAGCATATTTGAACACAGGAAGCGTGACAAATAATATCGCTATCACTGCAGCAACAAGACTGTATACAAACGCTGAGGCTGTCATTCCGTAGAAGCAGGTTCTGTCTGATCTGAACTCCAGGAAGGAATTTGAGCTGGCAGCAAGTTTACATAATCCATATCCCATTGGTATTCCTATGAACAATGCTATTACTGACAGGATTGCCGACTGCCCCATATATATCCTTATTATCTGTCTTGTGCTTGTGCCTCGGCTCTTTAACATGGCTATCTCGCCCTCCTCCATCTCGAGGATCTGGCTTGAAACCATGTATATGAATGCCAATAGCAACACCAGTATCGGAAGTTCAAGAACCCATATGATTATCCCTATGGTCTTGGCGTCATTTTCATATTCCTTGATCACATCTGTGAAATTCTCAACTATATGATCATCTGCCTTGGAGAACTCTTTAACATAGTATCTTATGTTAGAAGCATTCCTGTGTGTTATGTCCGAATAATCAAGCATGTTGTAATCTGTGCTGTATACTGTCGGTATGCTGTATTTGCTTATGATCTCGTCAAAAGCATCAAGGCTTACAAGTCCCTGCTTGGTAAATTCACTCTTTCTTATATACCAGTAGTAATCACCGTAGTCCTTTTCTGCAAATATTCCTGCTATGTAAAACTTCAACGGATTATCTGAAGAATCCTTGATCTTGTCATAGGTTATGGTCTCTCCTACAGTAAGGTTATTGTCATCTGCGATCTCCTCTGTAATAATACATGGATACGCACCATCCACAACCTCACTCTCATCAAGACCCTTTCCATGTACTATCTTTATATGATCTTCAAGTCCCGGCATATATGCCAGCTTGTAGCTGTCCTTCTTGCCTGATGTGGATGTGGCAAATCCGCCGTCTATATAATACTTTACCTGTTCTGTAAGTACCTTGGTATCAACATAGCTGAACCAGGTTTTGTGATACTTCTCTGTTCTGTTCATTATGGACGCCATATCAGGATACTTTCCTGTATCACAGCTTCCTTCACGGCCGAGAACACATGAATAATTGTTGGTTTCTTCTATCTTATCTCCGAACTTGGTGGAGAGCATCATGTCAAGGGCACCATTCTTAAACATAGGTGTACAGGACATTACTGCAATAAGAAGAACTATACCAAGGAGCAGACATGCATTGAGCCATTTTTTATTTAATAACTTATGTTGTAAAAAATTAAGCATATCCTTCCTCCTTAATTTGCTTTCTCAAGGGCGAGTATATCGCCGGCGTCAACACCTGACAGTACACATACACTCTTGGAATCTTCTTCTCCCAGGGTTACATACTGCTTTACGATCTGACCATCTATCACCTTCCACACGTATTTCTTAGTGCTTCCTGTAGTCTTAACGGTCTCTGTATATATCATTCCCTTTGGAAGTACAACCACATTCTTCAGATCAGTGGTGCTGTACCTTAAGACATATCCCTTTGGTGCATCATAATATGACTGATCATCAACTGCCAGATAATATAACAGGCTTCCGGATGCAGCACAGGTGCTTATCTGAACCTCACCGTCCACTGTGTTGATATATACTTTTCCGCCATCACCGCTGTTTCCTATGCACCTGGCATTTATTGCATTGGAATTGTCTGTTGAATTCACAAGCGTTACCTGCTGGTTCACTGCGAGTTTTCCTTCTACTGCAGCTCCAAGTATCTGATTCTGCTTTGAGGCTATACCTACAACCTCCGTACCCTTCTCAAGCTTGTATCCCTTAGTTGCATATACATTTACTATGTATCCGTCCTGTTCTGCATATACCTTGACAACACCTGTTCCATCGTTGTCCTTGGCAAGCTCATCATACTTTGCCTGAAGAGTCTTCATATTGGAATTGTACTGATTAGTGGCTATCTGCTTGTTAATGTTTACTATCTCTATCTGACACAGAGTCTGTTCTACAAAATACGGAGTATCCTGATTGTCATCCGGTGTATCAGGATCATCAGGCTTATCCGGATCTGTATCTGTTGCCACCGGTGGATCCTCTGGATCGGGATCGGCCGGATGTGCCTTTCTGTATTTGTAATCCTCTATCTGTTTCTTATAATCGTTTATCTGATCATTATAACCATTCATATTGGAATTATATTCTTCTTTAGCATGCTGTATATCCAATGCCGCCTGCTTAAGCTCAGCGCTTCCGCCGCCGCTGTCTATGGAGTATAAAATATCTCCCTTGCTAACCTGCATACCTGCCTGAAGATTGAAATCCACCAGGTAGCCTTCACACGGAGATTTGTACTTCACCATATCCGTGTCTACAAGCTGCAGCTTCTTGCTGTCCTTTGAAATACTGAAATCCTTAAGTTCAACCTTATACTCACTGTAATTTCCCGGCATGATGGCGTCTGAGGCATAGAACACCAGGTCTCCCTCATCAAGACCGGAAAGCACCTGGGTGTTGTTGGTATCGGCTGCTCCAAGCTCCACATCACGGCGTTCCTTGTCGCTGTTCTCTGTCTTAACATATACAAATGCCTGTTCTCCGTCTTCATATATCGAATCATTTCCTATCATCAATACATTTGATATGTCCGAAGAACTGAAATACATCGGTATCATATCTCCGGTCTTAAGCTTTGATGTTTCTCCGTCTGCCAGTTCAAATCTCATATTAGGATACTGGGACATTGCCTGTGCTTTGGCAAGCTCTGTCTTTGAGTACTCATCTATTTTAAGATCATGCTTCTCACCATCTATAACTGCATATTTGATTCCGTACTTCTGGTAAACCTCCAGATCCTTAACCGTAAGATCCGGTATCTCAATATGTGTCTTGTTGTAATCTGATACTACCACCACATTTTCATTTGCACCTACTGTTGAGGACTCTGTTGTATCCTTCACATATGTGACATATCCATCCACCTCAGCCACCAGTCTGTTGCTTCCGATGAGCTTCTTCTTCTCTTCTATCTCTTCTTCCGCTTTCCTGATCTGATAGTCGTAGAGCATGCCATCATATCTGTCGTTCTCTATAGCTGTTGCCTTCTGTATCCTGGCAGCTTTTAATGACTCCTCGTCACCGGTCTCTTCATATCCCTTTATCTGATAATCATATATCTTCTGATTCTGCTGGAATATCTTCTGATTAAGTTCATGATTCTTTCTCTGTTCGGCAAGATTGTTCTCAAGCTCTGTAACCTCGCTCTCGCCAGCCTCTGCACTCGCCTCCGCAAGCACATCGCCCTTATGTACATACTGACCTATGGCTACGTTTAATTTCTCAAGCTCGCTGCTGGTCTTGAAATAATAACAGTAATCCTCAGGAACAACATTTCCTGTCTTTACGATCTTGTTACCTATATCTCCTTTCATTACAGGTCTGTATGCTGCATTGGTTGATATAGGATCAAGCAGATCCGGTACATTCTCCTTCTTGCCACCGCAGCCTGATATAGACATGACCATTGACAGGCTCAGAAGAATTGCCAATGCTGCTCTTGATGTTCTTCTTTTCTTAGATGCTGCTGTCTTGTCTTGCTTTAAACAATACTTCTTCAATCTATACTCACCTGCTCTCCTGCATTCAATCCTGACTTGATAATGACATAATTGTCAACTGTATCTCCAACCTCCACAGGAACTATCTCCCTGTAGCCATCCTCATCAAACCGGTATACATAGTATGTTCCATCCACTGTCTTCACAGCACTCTTATCAACGTATGTAACATTGGATATGACCGGCTTATCTATGACAACCTCAAGCTCCATATATCCATTTGTAACTTCAATATCTGACTGGCACTCAAACTTCAGCTGTCTTTCCTCACCACCGGTGGCCTCGTTCTTAACCTGTTCCACGTCTACCAGCTTCATGTCATAGGTTGCCACCCCCTGGGTTGCTGTAAATACATCACCTATATTAAATTCATAGGTGAGATCCTCTGTAGATCCTATGAAAGCATCGGAGCCGGACGCTACAGACACCAATGTTTCATCTGCTGAGGCATATCCATATTCCAGCCATTCATTGACGTATGTGACTATTCCGTCTGCTTCTGCTATAACCTGATATTCCTTCAGCTTCTCCTGCTGTTCCTGGATATACAGGGTTGACAGCTCGATATCTTCTTTAAGGGACTTGATGTCCTCAGAGTAGTCGTTGCTGCTATCTATCCCCATAAGACGTGAGTAGTGATCAATAAGAAGCTGGTCTTCTTCCTTCTTTCTCGTATACTCATCTATGGTTTTATTTATCTCATCTGCCTTGAAGGAGATCATCACATCACCTTTTTTTACTTTATCTCCATTCTTTACATTGATCTGATCGACTTCAAAATCGTCCTGCTTTACCGAATAATCCTTGCTGGAAAAACCATCCGGCTTCAGAGTAAGCTTTATCTGTGAGGAAATATTCCCCTCTTTTACTGTAGCTCTTTCATGGACTGTCATGGCATATGGTTCTATATTTATTGCGGGCTTGTCACTTACCTTACGATCACTGCAGCCGGTAAGTCCCACGGTCATGAGACAGAGTGCAATGGTGCAGGCAAGGCAGGTTCGGCACTTCATCCTGCGTCTGCTTTTACATATCATAAAATTTCTATCCTCCCACTTATTATTTCATATCGTTTATCTGTACATAGATAGTCTGTATTCATCTATCACAGTTATACTAATTTTAGTCTTTTTACCATGTGTTAGCAATATATTAAATCAATATATATGTTTAAGATTTCCTTAATATACTACCTGTGCTTTTCCCTTTACAATCATGTTTATTTTATATATAATTTTAGCAGGGACAATTATTGGGAGGTCGAGATTTATGTTTGTTGAAAGAGTTACTAAGGAACAAATGAAGATGTTCCTAGAGACGTTCGCATGTTGCAGCGAACAGAAAAACCTTGTTATGAGATTAAGCTATGCAGGCAAGGAGCCATATCTTGATGTTACTAGATACAGTAACGGTATGATCTATACTGATTCTTACTATGACTTTGACAGTACATATTGCAGCAATTTATGGAACAAATTCCTGTATACCCAGTTCACACACGAGTATTATCAGGCTTACAAGGGACATCTTATGGAAGAGGTTGAACGTAAGCTCACCAATATGATAAAGATATAAATATCACAGTAAGGATCTGCACAGGGATAAACATATCCCTGTGCTTTATTTATGTGTAGTCACGAGCCTTGGAGCAGGACTTTTACCGTGCAGATCATGGCAGAAATAAGGGGTAGTAAAAAAAATCAAAAAAAGTTAAAATTTTTGTTGACAACCATATATTGGAGTGGTATTATATCACTTGTGTTGAGCAGAGCACAACACAGAATAACAAAAAAAGACATGCGGGAGTGCTGGAATTGGCAGACAGGCTAGACTAAGGATCTAGTGCTGGAAACGGCGTGTGGGTTCAAGTCCCATCTCCCGCATCAACAAGAAAAAGACATCAGATTTTATCTGGTGTCTTTTTTCTTGTTGAAGAGGCTGCGCCTCTTGACCCCGATTCAAGGTCTCGCCTGCCGGCTCGGTCGGTGCTAGACGGTGTCCACCGAACACCAGCACCCCATCTCCCGCTCCTCTAACAGTAAGTGTATCAGATTTTATCCGGTGTCTTTTTCTTGTTGAAGAGGCTGCGCCTCTTGACCCCGGTTCAAGGTCTCGCCTGCCGGCTCGGTCGGTGCTAGACGGTGTCCATTTTTTATTTTTAAGCCATTCCGTTTGCTACCTTATACTTATAGAGCATTTCTGCGTGGTTCTGCTCTTCTACCTGTATATCTGCCAGAAGCTTTCTGATGGCAGTGTCCCCGAACACGAACACATCTGTATTGTACTCGCCTGACACAAGCTTTTCTGTGCCTATACAGTCTGTAGCGAGAAATTCATCATGCTTCTTATCCTCTGAGTCATCTAACATTCCATAGGCAGCCTCCGGCTCATAGTCCTTTCCGGCGGTATCATTGCAGTCACATGCCGGAACTGTACCATTAAGTACCTGCTCAAGGCTGTCATAATGCTTCTGCTCTTCCTGCTGTAATCTTCCAAAAAGATTCTTAAGCTCAGGATCTCTTGCCTGCTCTGCATACTTGGCATATTTCTCTACGCAGCTCTGCTCCTGGGTCTGAAGATCTGTTATTGCCATACGTTCTTTTTCTTTTAATTCCATTGAAATTCTCCTTTTCATTATGATTTCAAGGATATTATTGACAGCTTGTGCTGGAAATATTCACCATACAGCGATAAAAAGCAATAAAAAAAGCAGCAACCATTTGAAATTGGGGTTGCTGCGGCATAACGATGTCTCAGGCATCATTACAGCAAAAGAGGAAGCCCATACGGACTTCCTCTTCTTTTATACTTACTTATTTTATATTAAGCGATAGCTGCCTTAGCAACTTCTACAAGCTTGGCAAATCCTTCAGGATCTGAAATAGCCATCTCTGAAAGCATCTTTCTGTTGATGTCTACACCAGCAACCTTAAGACCATGCATTAACTTGCTGTATGAAATGTCATTCATTCTTGCTGCTGCATTGATACGAGCGATCCATAACTGTCTGAACTCTCTCTTTCTCTGCTTTCTACCAGCATATGAGCTTGTTAAAGCTCTCATTACTGACTGCTTTGCTACTCTATACTGCTTACTTCTAGCTCCTCTGTATCCTTTAGCGAGCTTAAGTACTCTATTGTGTCTCTTCTTAGCGCCGATACCGCCTTTAACTCTTGCCATTAGTCTGTTCCTCCAATCTATTAAATATAAGGTAAAATCTTCTTCATAACCTTCTCATTTGTTGAGTCAGTCATTGTAGCTTTTCTAAGATTTCTCTTTCTCTTTGTGGTCTTCTTTGTTAAGATATGACTCTTGTAAGCTTTGCTTCTCTTTAACTTACCGCTAGCTGTAACCTTGAAACGCTTAGCTGCTGCTTTTTTTGTCTTTAATTTAGCCATTGTAGTGTATTCCTCCTTAGATTTAAATCTTATCTTAAATTAACGCTTTTGGGTTAAAAACATTATCATACTTCTTCCTTCAAACTTAGCCGGCTTATCAACCACTGCTATGTCTGAAAGCTGTTCAGCAAACTCATCAAGGATTCCCTTGGTCTGCTCAACGTGGGCAAGCTCTCTTCCTCTGAACCTCAAGGTAACCTTTACCTTATCGCCATGAGATATGAACTTTCTTGCCATATTAATCTTGGTGTTCAAATCATTAGTATCGATATTTGGAGAAAATCTTACTTCCTTGATCTCCATGGTCTTCTGCTTCTTCTTGGCCTCTTTCTCTTTTCTGGCCATCTCATAGCGGTACTTACCGTAATCAACAATCTTGCATACAGGCGGCTTTGCCTGCGGTGCAATCTTAACTAAATCCAGCTCTGCTTCTTTTGCGATCTTGAGAGCTTCCTTTGAAGACATGATGCCAACAACCTGGCCATCCTCACCAATCAATCGCACTTCGCGATCCCTTATCTGTTCGTTAATCATTAATTCGCTAATGACCTTGTACCTCCATTAAAAAAAGTGGACAGCGCAAACCATCCACTTTATACTTAGCTATTTTTATAAAATCATGCTTCATATAAACCCGAGTCACCAAATGTGCTAAGGTGAGAGTGGACACTCTGCTTTGTTGTATCTGTGTTACTTACACACAGCTTCTATACTTTACCATCTATATTATATGTTGTCAAGTATATTTACATGTTATTCATTAAATATTTTTCATGAAGCCTTCAGACATTTTTATACTGATCTTCAGACTTCTATAATATATATGTTATATATCTTCCTCCGGTTCTTCTGCCTCAACAGGAATGAACACTCTCTTATCTTCTACTTCATCCTCTTCCTTCTGGCTTTTTCTTGCCTCTTCAACGAAGTACATCTGGGAATCAAGTCTTACCTTGCCACGGAGATCCTGCTTCTCATAGCTTCCGTCAGGCTGCATTATATGAGCCTTTAAGGTATCTGCCAGCTGTATCTTCAGAATATTTTTGATCTTCTCCTTAAGCTCCGGATCCTCCACAGGGAAGGTTATCTCCACACGCTTGTCAAGGTTTCTAGGCATCCAGTCGGCACTTCCCATGTATATATCCTCAAATCCGTCATTGTAGAAATAGAATATTCTTGAATGCTCAAGATAATTTCCAACTATTGATCTCACCGATATATTCTCGCTGAGCCCCGGAACCCCTGCTCTGATACAGCATATGCCTCTCACTATAAGATCTATCTTAACTCCTGCTGCCGAAGCATCATAAAGAGCATGCATAATCTTAGGATCACACAAAGAGTTCATCTTTGCTATGATACGTCCCTTCTTTCCCTGACGTGCATTCTCTGCCTCTCTGTTTATGAGCATGAGGAACTTATCCTTAAGCCATATAGGTGCCACTGCCAGCTTGTTCCATTTCTTAGGCTCTGAGTACCCTGACAGCATGTTAAATACTGCTGTGGCATCCTCTCCGATAGGATCACTGCAGGTAAGAAGTCCCATATCTGTGTAGAGCTTTGCTGTAGCGTCATTGTAGTTACCTGTTCCAAGGTGGACATATCTCTTGATACCATCCTCTTCACGTCTTACCACCAGTGCTATCTTTGAGTGGGTCTTAAGTCCCACAAGACCATATATTACATGGCAGCCTGCCTTCTCAAGCTTCTTGGCCCATGCAATATTATTTTCCTCGTCAAACCTTGCCTTAAGCTCCACAAGTACCGTAACCTGCTTGCCGTTCTCCGCTGCCTGGGCAAGGGCGGCAATAATAGGTGAATTACCACTTACTCTGTACAGAGTCTGTTTGATGGCAAGTACATCAGGATCATTTGCCGCCTGTCTGATAAACTCAATAACAGGAGTGAACTCGTAATATGGATGAAACAGAAGTATATCATGCTTCTTGATCCTGTCAAATATCCTGCTGTAATCTCCCATCCCCGGCACAGGCTGTGGTGGATACTTAGGATACTTCAGATGGTCGAAGCCTTCAAGACCATTTACCTTCATAAGGAAGGTAAGGTCAAGGGGTCCATTTATCTTGTAAACTACATCATCTGCCACGTTCAGATGTTTCTTAAGCTCCTTTAAAAGCTTCTTGTCCATGTTATCCTCCACCTCAAGTCGGATAACCTCGCCCCACTGTCTCTGCTTAAGCTGCTTCTCTATCTCCTTAAGAAGATCTGCTGTCTCCTCTTCATCAATGGAGAAATCAGCATTTCTCATGATCCTGTATGGATGGGCACAGACTATGTCATAGTTCAGGAAGAGCTTATCAAGGTTCTTCTCTATAACCTCTTCGAGAAGGATTATCTCCTTTACGTTCTTATCTGCTGATGGTAATGAGATTATCCTTGGAAGAACTGATGGCACCTGTACGGTTGCTATATCTGTAACATCCTTCTTCTTGTCATATATAAGGGCACCGATATTAAGAGATTTATTCTTAATAAGGGGGAACGGTCTTGACGAATCCACCGCCATAGGAGTAAGTACCGGGTAAATATCCTTTTCAAATATCTTATCCACATACTTTGACTGCTCCGGCGTAAGATCCTCATAGTGGCCCACTATCTTAAGCCCATTTGTCTCAAGAAGAGGAAGCAGTGACCTGTTGTAGGTATGGTACTGGTTCTTCATGAACTCCTTGGTGCCCTCCTTCAGCTTATCAAGCTGCTCCTTAGGTGTCATCCCCGCAATATCCTTCTTGGTATAATCTGCATGTACCATATCTGTAAGGGACGCTATTCTTACCATGAAGAACTCATCAAGGTTGGATGCTGTGATACTGAGGAATTTTATTCTTTCAAATATCGGTATAGTCTTATCCTTTGCCTCGCTTAAGCATCTCTTGTCAAATTCCAGCCAGCTAAGCTCTCTGTTGTAAAATAATGTTTTTTCCTCTGCCATCCTTTATAACCCCCTTCTCTGCTTCAGTACAGGCTTTATTCCGTATACCTTCTTGAATAATGCTGTCTTTTCTTTAAATGTTCCGATCTCAAGTGTTATATCTTCAAATGTATCAGCCACTATGGTAAGCGTATCATTCTTTATTGTAACTCTCACGCTGTCAATCTTCTGTTTGTGGCTCTTGTCAAGAACGTCTGCCAGTCTTAATATGGCAGCAAGCTTGGCAACCTTCATATAATCTGCAGTATTTATAGTGCCGCTTGCCTTGGCTGCAGAGGGAAGATAATAAACATTGTATCGTACGATATTCGCAATTTCTTCTCTCTCCTTGTGAGACAAGCCAAGTATCTCTGTAGCCATTATTATGTAATATGAAATAAGTGTACTCTCATTCATGTTGATATACTTACCACAGCAATGCAAAATTGCCGCAATCTGAAGTTGCAGCCGTTCTCTCTTGTCCAGCCCATGGGTTCCCTTAAAACTGTCAAATATGGCAAGAGCGTTACTGCATACATTCTCAATATGGGCCGTATTGCACTTATACCTCTTGGCAAGGCTGTACGCCGACTGGATTATGTCATTGTCGAAGTCCTTTGTTATATATGTATAGCCCTCCTTGTCCATGTAATGGGCAACAATACCATCACAAAAGGTAACATTCGGTGTAAGTATCTCCTCGGCCTTTGATTTGTCTAAGAATGACTGATATATGATAGCCATAGGGAGCATAAGGGTTGCCTGCTCATATGGTATTCCGTAGTTCTCAGAAAGTGCCTCCGGATTCATATCAAACACTCTCTTATACAAAGTTCCGAACTGCTCTCTTGAAATACTGTTCTCAATATTAAGCTCCGGTCCCACCTTCTTTAAATTATTGATACCATCGCCAATGGCGATTATACGCTTTATCTCTTTTTCATTTAAGAACATGTTCCTGAATTCCAGAATGAAGTTTGACACATACTCTTCCATTATGTTCTCAAGCTCCACTGTATCTGCGCCGAACTTCTGAAGATAATCTCTTATTCGCACGGCACCTATCGGAAGGTTCTGGGTATTTACCAGATTCTGCTTGTCAAATATTGATATCTGCAGACTTCCTGCACCAATATCAAGAAGTGCCGCATTCTTGCTGGCAAGCTGCTCCTCACTTCCCTTTTTGGCTGCGTATGCCTTGTAGTTCATGAACCTCTGCTCTGAGTTACTGAGGATCTCAACCTTCATGCCGGTTCTCATCATGATCCGTTCAATAACGAACTCAGCATTCTCTGCCTCTCTTACCGCAGAGGTGGCATATGCCCTGTATTCCGCAACCCTGTATTCCTTCATTTTCTTCTTGAATTTGTTTAAGATATCACACAGCTTATCTAAGGACGACTCCTCTATACGTCCGTTCCTGTATGTATCGCTTCCCAGCTCTATTACGCCGCTTACGCTGTCTATCTCCCTGGCAGCCTTCTTTGACGCAATCTCATAGATCTTCATATTAATCTGGTTTGATCCCACGTCTATTGCTGCAAATGTTTTGTATGCCATAATGTACTACCCCCTGACATTATTTTTTCTGCATATAATTTATCTTTAATTCTCTTCTTTATATTTAATAAGTTCCTATCAGCCTGAAATCCAATGAGTCTCTGTATATTCCTGACAATGCAGATATGGTTCTCGGATCGTCCATATTCCCCTCCATGGTCACAAAGAATTTATACTCCCAGGTCTTTCCCTTTAAGGGTCTAGACTCAATGTTTGTAAGGTTGATCCCATTCAGATTTATGTTGCTGAGTATGTTATAAAGTGTACCACTTTCATGGGGCAAGGAAAAGGAAATAATAACATTTTTCCCTGATTTTACATACATTTTACCCCTTGCTAAGATTATGAACCTTGTGGTGTTATTATTATTGTTTACAATGCCCTTTTTTAATATATCAAGGCCGTAGATCCTTCCTGCCAGCTCACTGGCTATGGCTGCATGAGTCCTGTCCTGTTCGTTTATGACCTTCTGTGCCGCCACCGCAGTATTTGCCACGTTGATACGCTCCCAGTCCGTAGTATCAAGAAAATCCTTGCACTGCATCAGTCCCTGTGGATGGGAATATACCTGCCTTATATCAGAAATCCTTGCCCCCGGAACCCCAAGCAGGGCATGAGCAACATGTACCTGGTCTTCTCCCACCACAGTAAGGTTGCTCTTTCCAACCATATCATATATTCCGTTTACGAAGCCGGCAGAGGAATTCTCTATTGGAAGAACCCCATAATCCGCCTTTCCACTGTTTATAACATCTATTACATCCTCAAATGCTTCCACATTTATATTTTTTATATCGTCACCAAAGAACTTGAACATTGCCTGATGGCTGTATGCTCCGGGAACTCCCTGATACGCCACCACCGTGTCTTCATTTATGTCCAGACTGTTCACGCCCTTAAAATCCGCTCTCCAGGGAAGCTTCTCCGCATCCTCTGCAAATACATTGCCGCCGGAGACTGCTATCTCAGACATGATTTTTTTTCTGACCTCTGACAATTCTGCTATTTCTTTTTCTACACTTCTCAAGTCTTCTATTGTGTACATTTATTTCTCCAATTATTTTCTATGTTTCAGTTCATCAAATAGCTCTGAAACAGTAAGCCCCTTAAGAGGATGTCTCTTGTAGGCTGCTATATTCTTTAAAGGCTCCAGTACAAACTCTCTCTTGTGCATTTCCACATGAGGAATATGAAGATCATCCGAATCGTAAACAATGTCATCATACAAAAGTATGTCTATATCCAGAGTTCTCGGTCCCCAGTGAATACGTCTCTCTCTTCCTGCTCCCGCCTCAATGGCGTTCACAAGCTTTAAAAGCTCCTCCGGTGTCCTTAAAGTCTCCACCTCAAGACAGCCGTTAAGGAAATCATCCTGCTTAACACCGCCGTAAGGCTCTGTTACAATAAAGTCTGACACTTTGGTGACCTTGGTGTAATCGTCATTGTTAAGCTCATCTATGGCGTAATCAAGATATGATTCCTTATCTCCCATATTGGACCCGATACCCAGATATGCCACATGCCTTTTTCTGGTTATCTCCACAGATACCGTATCCACCGGCATATGCACCGGTGCCCATGGCTTCTGTATCTCCAGATCCACCTCCTGCACATCCTGGTATTTCAAAAGTATACTTGACGCCACATTCTCGGCAACCGCCTCGATCAGGTTATGGTTGCAATCCTTCATGATCTCACTTATGAGCTTACACACTGCCCCATAGTCCACGGACTTGTTCAGGTCATCTGTAAGGCCTGCGTTTCTGGTTGACATAACTAAATCTACATTTACTATGAACTTCTGTCCCAATATCTTCTCTTCTTCAAACACACCGTGATTTGCAAATATCTCAAGACCTCTTATCTTTATCTTATCCATGCAGATTCTCCCATCTATATACTACAATATTAAGTTTCCGCCACATACCTTATGCTGTAAGTATCGCCTGTGCCATCTTAAGGGCACGGTAATTCGCCTTGACATCATGAACCCGGAAGAACTGACAGCCCTTCATAAGTCCTATAACAGAGGTGGTAATGGTGCCCTCCTCCCTTTCATTTACAGGAAGATCAAGGGTAAGTCCTATCATGGATTTTCTCGAGGTTCCAAGAAGTATCGGAAGTCCCCACTTCTTAAGAAGCTCCAGATTGTTCATCATGATAAGGTTCTGCTCCAATGTCTTGCCAAAGCCTATGCCGGGATCTACCATTATCTTATTCTTATCTATTCCTGCCTTGTATGCCATCTGCACCGACTCGTCAAGATCTTTGATGGCGTCCTCAAGGTAGTTTACATAATTTGTGTTGTCCCTGTTGTGCATAAGGCAGCATGCCTTGTCATGTCTGGCGATTATATCTGCCATATCCTTGTCCCACTTCAGCCCCCATATATCATTTATCAGGTCTGCACCTGCAAGTATTCCTGCTTCCGCGACCTTTCCCTTGTAGGTATCCAGAGAAACGGGAACGTCAAATTCCTTCTTTATCATTTCTATAACAGGGCACACCCTGTCGATCTCGCACTGATCCGAAATCTTCTCATGTCCCGGTCTTGTGGATTCACCGCCCACATCGATTATGTCAGCCCCATCCTTTATCATCTGCTCTGTGGCTGCTCTTGCGGTATCCATTGTGTTATGCAAACCTCCATCCGAAAATGAATCCGGTGTCACATTCAAAATTCCCATTATGTATGGTCTGTCCTCATTAAAATCGTACTTTCCTATTATCATGATATCCCCCTTATTGTGTAAAACATCAGCCCCTTTAAAATTTGCCTATTGGGCATTGCCTGCTCCGGCAAAGGGCTTAATATTCTATGTTCATATTTTTTTCTTCCGGCTTCCAGTAGCAGGTATCTATAGCCTTACAGTTATAGCAGTCTCTTGAAAGCTTATCGGCTCTGTAGATATACAGAGAAAGTCCTTTTTTCTTTTTGTTGCTAGAATTATGTAAACTTATAGCCTTTATGATCTCATTTTCTTCGCACTTATCAAATCCAGCCTCTCTAATTATGTCAACTGCATACCGACAGCTCAGTTTATGATGATCGATTCCCTCGTCATCTACATCTGCCCTTCCGATATCATGAAGCAGTGCTGCTGCATATATCAATTCTTTGGTCACATCTGCCTTATCTTCAAGCGAGAAGATATATGCCAGTCTTGCCACGTCCAGAAGATGATCCAATCCATGTCTGCAATATATACGATCTGTTTCCTTTTCTTCTATCACCCGGATATAATTTTTGAATTTTTCATTGTTGAATATTCTGTCTATTCTTTCCATGTAAATGTCCTGTCTTGTTTTTTGCCTGCATTTTTTATCTGCCGATGCTTAGCTCTCCAATAAACGAAAGTGAGCCGAAAGCAAGTACAACTGTTTCCTCTCTGCTCTGAATACCTGTTTCACCATCTACGAAATCTGTCCTTGACAGATCCACGGCTCTTTTCACTGCCTCCGTTGCAGTTTCAGCAGTATACACATTCTGAAAATGCTTCTCTGCTGCCTGTGCAAGTGCCTCCTTTGGAAGCGCACGTTTCTCATTAGGAGGTGTCACAGCTATAAGTGTATCACTGTATGGTGCCATTATATCAAGCATCTTCTCATATTCCTTATCCTTGAACACTCCGCATACGTAGATCAGCCTTTTATCTTTGAAATACTCTCTTACATTCTGCGCCAGGCTCTGCCAGCCGCCTACGTTATGAGCTCCGTCTATATATATATCAGGATCACTTCCTACCTGTTCAAATCTCCCCTTCCACCGGGCAGCGGCAAGACCCTTCTTTATCTGCTCATCCGTTATGCTGCAGCCACTGTATCTGTTCAGACATCTTGCCACCTCTATGGCCACTACGCTGTTGTATACCTGATAGAGTCCATTTAAGGCTATTTTGTAACACTTGCCGTCATATATATATTCTGTATAATCCTTTTCTATTGCTGTTATCCTGATCCTGCTGAAATCACACATATCTGCCGGAGCTGCAAGTCTTTCGCACTCCTCCAGATATGCCGGTCTGAGGGTCTCCTGAAGCTGATATGCCACGCATGGTACTCCCGGTCTCATGATACCCATCTTCTCACGAAGTATCCCCGAAAGATCATTTCCCAGAAATTTCATATGGTCCATGCTTATGCTGGCAAGGACGGTACATAATGGCTTTTTTACTACATTTGTGGCATCAAGCCTTCCCCCCATCCCTGTCTCCAGGAGAAGAAAATCCACTTTTTTCTTCTTAAAATATAGAAATGCCATAGCTGTTTCAAGTTCAAAGGCTGTAGGATAATTCAATCCGTCAGCCTCCATACCGGATGCAGCTCCCCCGACAGCTTCCATTATCTCTGCAAATTCCTCTTCCGTCATATACCGGGAATTTATCTGAAAGCGTTCGAGATATGTAAATATAGTTGGCGAAATGTATCTTCCTACTCTGTAGCCTGCCGCCCTTAATATATATTCGAGAAATGCAAATATAGAACCCTTTCCATTGGTGCCGGCTATATGAATAACATTTAGAGAGTCCTGGGGATCTCCCAGTCTGGAAAGCAGTTCTTTTATAGTAGACAGCCCCGGAACAATCCCTGCTCCTTCCGCCTTTTTTATGTATTTATATGCGTCTTCATATGTCATATCTATCATCCTCTTCCTCTTGAACTCCAGCCATGTAAAATTTAAATGGCCAGAGCTGCATATCCAGTTGACACACCACGTCACATTTAACTTATATAATACAATATTTTAAATATTATCTCAACGATAACAGCAGCAAAAAGTCACAGTGTATACCAGAACCTGTTCCACTTTTACAGTAGTGGTTCTGTATACGTCCAAATACTGAAACCTCCTCGCCCATCTTCAGTGTAAGTGTGTTGTTCTTATACAACATACCGCATTTTTGCTGTTTGTAATATTTTTAATTTGGCATTATGCTATATTTTATTTTGACAATATTCATTTTAAAGTAGCATATCCGGCATGAACTATCAATGGTTTTATTATATTTCATAATAACCCAATTCAAAGTGTGCATCTAACTCTGCGGAACGAATATTTTCTTAATTTACATGACATAATAATCTCATAATATTCATTTGGAGGAAATTATCATGAAAAAGAAAATAATTTTATTGCTGATGTGCTGCATGATGTGTATTGCAATTACAGCCTGCTCCGGTTCCGATAATCCTGTTGATGATGCAGGTAATGCTGTGGAAGATGCTGCTGATGGAGCCGGTGATGCTGTTAAAGACGTGACTGATGGGGTCGGTGATGCTGTCAAAGATGTGACTGATGGAGCCGGTGATGCTGTTAAGGACGTGGCAGATGGCGCGGGGGACGCTGTAAATGATGCTGCACATGGGGTCGGTGATGCTGCTGACAATATTGCCAATGGTGCCGGTGACATGATAAATGGTTCTGTAAGAACATTTGATGATGCCTATAATCGTTTCATGGGAATGCTTCCTGACTCTTCAGGCCGTTATTCCGTAACTAATAATGATAAGGATCTTGTTGAATATGCTGATGGAAAGCGCGGATACCATATTGAGCTTCATGACTCCAAGAATGGAGACAAGAAGGTGGGCGACTTCTATGTTGATCCGGATACCGGAAAAATATATAAGGTTGGTTCTGACAAAAAGGCGGTAGAGTACGATTTTTCTGACTTAAAGTAGGGAATAAGGGGCGTGCATGTGCCGTAATTTAGGTTTCATGGTATCAAACGCTGTTTATTTCACGCTTTTGGCGCCTTATCAACTGTGGACCGTGATAAAAAATATGTATGTCAAAACAATTTTTTTGCTTTTGACATACATATTTTTTTATGGCACCTGTTTTCTGGGTTGGTTTCTTGACCTGTTTTGTCGTTTTGGACTTTTAGGTCATGTTTTTTCTGTGTTTTTCTTGACCTGTTTTCCACTTTTTGATTTTCAGGTCATGCTTTTTCTTTGCTTTTCTTGACCTGTTTTCCACTTTTTGATTTTCAGGTCATGTTTTCCCTGGATTTTTCTTGACCCGTTTTGCTGTTTTGGATTTTCAGGTCATGTTTTCCCTTGGTTTTTCTTGACCTATTTCGCTATTTTGCATTTTTAGGTCATGTTTTCTTCGGTTTTTTCTTGACCTGTTTTGCCATTTTGCATTTTTAGGTCATGTTTTTCTCGCAATTTTATTTCACCTGAAAATGTTCCGGGTCGGTTTTGGCAAGCATCCTGTCATACTGTTCGTACATTTTCTGGACACTATTTTCAAGGAGATAATAATGTTTGATATATGGCACAAGAAGCACCATAAATGCTAGTGCAAGAACAAGCAGTGATATTTTCTCATATATTACAAATGCCATACAACCAGCCACTGTAAGTATTGCAAAAAGGAACGTAACTATAAGATGTATAAGCCTTTCATGCATAAAGAACTTTATCTGGATCAGATGTTTTCTCTGCTCATCGATAAAATCCAAATCTTCTCTTTTTAATATTTCTTCTATATAATCGAGATATTGTTTTATTCTCTTCGCCATAACTGATCCTCCCCTGCAATTTAAACAGTATCGCATTCCTGTTTTTTACATTATATTTGCCTTATTGAGTAAGTGCTCGAAGGACGCTGTTGCATTATCATAGAAGAAGCTTAGCACATATGACGGATTTTCTTCCTCATCGGTATCAATTATCATCTGAAAGCATTCTTTTCTTTTACAGGCATCACTGCCATCTCCCATGGTTGTGTTTTCTGCTGCAGAGCCAGGGAAGTTTACATAATTCTCAACAACCTTTTCCTTAGGAATTCCGGCATAGAATATGGCACTATTTGCAAATTTCTTCAGTACCTGCCTATACTCCTCTGCACTAAACGGTCTGTCAGGCACCTGTTCTATAAGCCTGTCATCGGCATCATACAATTTGTGCCCCTCAAGCAGGATTGCCTGAATTTCTGCTCCTGTAAATCTAAGATTCATGGTATCTGCATACCTGTCTGTATACATCTCATTCTGGGAATTTTCCGCCTTAACTATAACTCCAGTCAGTGTGAATGTTAGAACAGCCTGCACATTTTCCCTGTCGTCCCAATCTACTGCCTCAATGGTTGCATCATGAAAATCCATGGTGTTTAATTCATTTTCTATACAGTATTTCATTTTTCGCTCCTTATTCTGATTGAACTCAAGCCATGCCAAATATCGTATTTTATAATAGCATCCGCAAAAGACTTTTTCAATAAAAATCCGTTCCTGCATCACCACACCAGACAATAGTTTCTTTCATGATTACGGCTCTCTAACATTGAACATCAGCCCATAATAAATCGCCTACGGCGAGGGCTGACGCTACATGTCTTTAGCTCCAGCACCAACAATTCTTAAGGAAATCTTGAAAGTACTTCCTGGAAACTTCATCAGATGCCACAAAAGCTATATTATAAATAAGAATTTCATTGCAAACTATGACATAACAACCAGATATGTTGCAGTAAAAAGCGCAGATGAACTGACATCTATCCCTATAGGCCAGACATATTATAAATCTCTCATAAGTCAATTAAAATATTAATTTCCTATTACCTTTCACATATATCTGTAACCTTACCGGTCTGCATATTCATTACACTAGTCTTCTCAGCACTTTTCCACTTTCGGTCTTCTGCAGGCTGTCGACTCTGACGAAATGTTTCGGGATCTCGCAGGCTTCCAGAACATCCGCAAGGCTCTGCCTTATATTTACATAACTCTCATCTGTTTTCTCTGTTTCTGACTCGTAATATGCCCATATAGATTCGTCATCACCATTTTTAACTGACTTCACAGCTACATTCTTTACCCCGAGATACTTACGCAGGGCTTCCTCGATCTTGTAGGCTGACAGCTTTCTTCCATTTACAACTATTATATCATCAGCCCTTCCAAGGAAATAAAATCTTCCTTCTTCGTCCTCAAAGCCCAGGTCATTTGTCTTATAAGGTCTTGGAGCACCAATAACGCCAAACGAGTTGTCAACCACAAACACATCGTCCTCTATGCTGACATCCACCTCAGGAAATGGTCTTCCCACCAGCCTTGAATCCTCTGTGAATTCTCTGTCGGTGAGATATGTTATATAATTTATCTCTGAGGCTCCGTAATAAACAAGCATGTCACATTCAGGGAAAATCCTCTTTACTCTTGCGGCCTCCTCTGCACCAAAGGACTGTGAGCCGGTGATATAATGCTTTATAGCAGCATTACAGATATTATCAGCCTGCCCTCCGGCTTTCGAATAAGACTTCACCAGGGCCATCATTTTCACCGGGATCAGATATATATAGTTTACATAATTCTCATCTATGCATTTAGCCCAATATCTCGGGTCAAATTTCCTGGTTGTCACGATCCTGCCACCATCATGCATAAGCCCCATGTACAGGTTCAGATTTCCTGTAAATGACAGGGAACCATGTGTGAACAGCACAGTATCTCCACCCATGGAAAAAAGCTTATTCTGCACAGGGAAATAATCTGCCCAGCTCTCCATGGTTCTAAATAGCACCTTTGAACTTCCTGTGGTTCCTGATGTCATGACTCCCATCACTGCACCATGAGGAACCTCTATAGACTTTATTGTGTCAAGCTCCTCATTATCAGGATAGCCGCCACATATTACAGGCACCTTCCCGGCCTTCATAATTCCAATAAAATATACAAGCTCCAGGGCAACAGTATCCTTCACTATAAGACATATATCATTTTCAAGAATTATCACGCTTCCCAACTCAGCTGCCACATTTTTTTCTGAATTTCCCGTGCAAATATTTTTTTCTGGACTTCCTGCCAGTATGCCTTTGTACCGATCTGACACGACATCTGCCTGCCTGATAATGTCTCCATAGGTATATATTCTTCCATCTTCTATCAGAGCAACTCTATCAGGTTGAACTGTTTTTATCATTTCATAGTAATTTCTATATTTCATATTTATGTAAACCTCGCTATTCTGTACAAAATTCAGCGAAACATCTCACCTGCTGACGAGCATGGCCGTGCCTATTCCGCCGGCGGCGGCAACTGCACATACTCCGTATCTCGTTTCTGATATATCTGTTTCCGAAACATCTTCACCTTTTACAACAATGTTCCAATCTTTATTGTCCACATCATTATATCCGGCTTCATTATCCACGCTATTATTTGCTGAGACTTCGGCTTCCTCCGCCATCAATTTCTCCATAGCTTTCATGAGATGTAAGGTTATTATGCCTCCGGACGCCCCATAAGGATGTCCGTATGCCAATGCGCCACCAAATACATTTGCATTTGAAAAGTCTTTGTTTACATAACTCTCCATCAACTTATCTATAACTGCAAATGCTTCATTATACTCCCATGCCAATATATCTGAAGCCTTCAGGTTGTTCCTGCTCAAGAGCTTATCTATAGCAGGAACTATACTGACAGGGCTCATATCCGGTGACGCCCCCACAGAAACAATGTCAACTATCTTGAAGGGATGTATGATTTCATTCATGTCCTTGATATATTTTTTATTTTCCTTATACTTTTTCAGAAAACGTTCCGAGCAAAGCAGTACAAATGCCGCCCCATCATTTGTAAGGCATACATTTCCCACCGTGATATAACTTCCACCGGGAACCAGCGCCGGAAGTCTTGTGAGTAACTTCTCGGATATCCTGTCCCTTATGCCCTCATCCTTTTCAGGATGCTCTTTTCTTGTCAAAGTCATATTTTTATGTTGTTCTGCTTCTGTATTTACACATTTGTCTGTTTCTACATTTACACATTTGCCTGGTTCATCATCCTCCACAGCTCTCCTGCTTCTGTCGTACTCGTAAAAGCTTCCGGCAAGTATGTCATCCAGTTCTCCATTCTCCCTTGCCTGTGCCGCTCTTCTGTGGCTTCTTATGGCATACATGTCAAGCTCATGCCTATCCATGCCAAAGGTTGCGGCACACTTCTCCGCCCCCTTAAACATTGCCAGCTCATCATAGGGTCCCGGCTTAAACTTCGCCACCTTAAATACATTATCTCCGTCCACCGTATAGTCCGGATGTCGTTTATTTATGCGCCTTTCAGGTGCACTTGAGCTGCTTTCAAATCCTCCGGCTATAGCTACATCTGCCATGCCAAGCTCTATCTGCATTGCCGCCTGCATAATGGCTGCAAGCCCGGAGCCACACTGGGAGTCCACTGTCACCACCGGAGTTTTCTCCGGGACCCCTGCCATAAGGGAAGCAAGACGTCCTATATTTCCCCCTGCTCCGATAGCATTTCCTACCGCCACCAGATCTATATCCTCCGGCGAAATGTCGTAGCTGTCCATCACTTTTTTTATTACAAATGCTCCCAGCTCCTCAGCACTTACATTTCTATATATTCCATTTTCAACACCTATGTAGCTTCGTCTGCCACCAAGCAAATATACTTTATCCATTCTCTACCTGCCAAGATTGTAATTTATAGTCCAATGAAAATATACAACTATTTTTCCCTTTCCGCAATTATATAACATTATCATTTTCATGATATTCTCTCTGTTATCTTCATTTGGGCCATAGCTCTTCTATTCTCTTCTATTCCTATATTATCTTTTTTATACACCACTATTTCAATATGGGCATTATATCAGCTTTTATCCCATCATAAATCCCTTACAAATTCCTCAAAGACTCAAAGGTTTTCCTCAGGTTCAATGTCCCGAAGCCGTAATACCTGTCTGGATACCGGCGGCTGTTCTCACGGTCTGCCCCCCTTATAAGGTACTGCCTGATCTGATTGCCGTTTATGTATGGTGACAGTCCTCTGTCCCTGGACCACTGCTGCATAAGGGCGGCGGCACCGACTGCACAGGCTGCACTTATGGAGCTTCCGCTTCCGGTAACCTTTGTACCGTAAGGACCCGCTCCGGTGATATTCACTCCGGGAGCTGCAATATCGGGCTTCACCACTGAATTCGCAGTGTAGCCACGACTGCCATTTACATATATGCTTCCGTCGCTGTAATTATATGCCCCGGAAACTATTGGTGTCACCGCAGTTCCCGGCACCGTCACCGTCCCCCAGGTTACAGGATTGGTAAATACCAGTCCCTCCGGCACAAAACTGCTCACCGGCAGCCATGCCCTGTACTGCTTCTCCACTGTCCCGGTGGCTGTAAGGGTTATCCTGTAAAGTCCTCTTGGGGTGTCAAAGAACCTTACCAGTATCAATTCGTCCCCGGCCTGCCCCTCCACAAGAAAATAATCCACATATATGGTTCCCCCGCCGAATATAGGTTTTATTATCTGACTTCTGTCAAACCGAGGCGGGATACGATCAATTATCTCGCCACCGGCAATATCCATGCCTATAGCATATACTCCGGGAGCCTTTCCCCATATTTCAAGGGTAAATGCAGTCTTCTCCGGCACATTTATCTCTATGACCGCCTGTTCATTATCCTCTATGTCCCCATCAGTGTGATGACCGGCGGAGCCTTCATTTCCCCCGGCAACACTGACACATACGCCTCTTAATATTCCTATATTATTTATGTATGCCTCAAGGGCCGCACTGCCTGTGTGGCTTCCACTGTTGGTTCCAAAGCCTATAAGTATGGACACTGTTTTCCTTAATCTGTAGGAACACTGGAGGATATACGCAATCGCCAGCATTATATCTGCCTCCGAATAGGCTTCTCCCTGCCTAACTCCGTACAGCTCCTTGAGATTTTCCTTTGCCTTCTTTAACTTCACCACCACAAGGTCGCTGTTTACTGCAATACCGTTATTTCTCCCGGCGGCTATGGAAGCAAGATAATTTCCATGGTTATCCTCTCCACGGAGCACACTGTTTCCTTCCTCAACAAACCTGTTAAGCTGCTCCTCCGTATAATACGTTCCAAAGGGGAATTCTCCGGCATAACCATCACCGGAAGATGAATTAACGCTCTGATCCCATGCATATTTTATCCTGGTTCTGCCGTATTCGTTTAAAAATTCTTCGTTTAAAATGTCTATTCCTGTATCAACGATTCCAATGACAATATCCTTTCCGTCAAGTCCAAGAACACTTTCGTTGTCAAGATTTTCCCCGTTGATCATGGACAAAATAGAAGGAGTATTGTAAGCTGCCTCTCCCACCGCCGCGTCCATAGGTGCCAACAGCTTGGGAAATATATTGTATGCCAGGTTCCCGAAGCTCTCCATGTAGTCGCTTCTCTTTTTGGAATAAAGTATTGCATACCTGTTATCAATAAAAAACAGGCAGGCATTGGAATAAATCTCTTCCAATACCTGCCTGTCTCCGTTGTATTCAACTATATAATCTGCATAATCCTCACTGTATACTGCCTCATAGCAATTTTCATTCATAGGTATACCCTCCCTTGAAATCAGTTCACCATAATGGTCATATACAACAAGTATATTTAACCGAAGCCTCCGTCATGACTAAACATTATCCCATACACGCCCGACATGTTCACATTACTTAGATGACTCACTATTCAATTTTTTAATCAGACTATTAAATCTGCCTGCCCAATTTGACTAATCAGCCTTCTTCTCGGCTATATATTTCTTAACCTCTCTCTTTAAGATGTCATACTGGATAGGTCCGGTCTTAAGGATGACTGTATTGAACTCCTTAAGGTCGAAATCATCGCCAAGCTGTCTCTCGGCATATTCCTCAAGCTCAGCCATCTCGTAGTATCCTGTTGAGTAGCTCTGGTATACCGCAGGATCACCTATGATACTGTCAAATATATCCTGGGCAATCTCACCGTTTAAGCCTGACTTGTTAAGATAATCAGCCACATCATCAACTGACCATCCTTCATAATGAACACCTATGTCTATCCTGCCTGTGGCAAGGTAGCCAATCTCATCATTTATCTTGTAAAGCTTTGTAAGCACATCTGCATATTCAGGATTGTCAAATTCATAGCTTCCGATAGAATCATAGCAGGCATACATTGCCCAGCCCTCTTTATATCCAAGGAAATTGTAAAGGGTTCTTACAGGATTTGGATTCAAGGACATATAGTATGCATTCTGGAACATGTGTCCCGGACATCCCTCATGGGCAAGTGTTGTCCAGAGACCGCTGTCCGCATGGGCTCCATTTACCCTGATTATATTGTGATCCTGATCGTCATATGCCGGTGCCATGTAATAGGCAAGAGTATTCTCAAGGATTGATTCCATTGCCGGATCAAGATTGTCAACATCATATTCTATATTCTTGAAATCAGGATAGTTCTTGGCATTCTTGCTCATAAGCTCGTCTATGATCTCCTTTGAGGTCATACCCTCTGTGGAGAACAATGTATCTGAATTCTCAACAAAATACTCGTAAGCCTCCTGATTTTCACCGTAAAGTGCATACATATCAATGAACAACTGGTTAAGGTTGTCATCCAACATGTTGATAACCTCCTCCGGGGTCTTCTCTGTGCCTGTGTAATATTTAAGAAGATACTCGTAGTAATCCTTGCCGCCATCGTAGTAGCATATTCCAAGATCATTCTGACCGGTTCCCTTAAGGGATGTAAGCACATCCTTTACATTCTGATATGCAGGAAGAAGACTGTTTAAGACCGCTTCCTTATTCTGTGCCTTGAAATCTGCCTTTTCCTCATCTGTAAGGAAATCAAGGGCATCAATATTTGAGTCAAATACTGTGATCATGAAATGATCATCTGTCTTCTCAAGGAAGGTATCACACTGCTCGATAACCTGGTCGCACACGTCATCTGACATGAAGTAGCCCTTCTCTGATTTAACCTTTTCAAAATCAAGATAAGAGTTAAAGTAATCCGGCACCATATTTATAAGCTGGATATAACGCTCCACATCACCCTTATCATCAAATCTGTAATCTGTGAAGTTGGTGGCAAGATTCGCCTGGAGTCCTCTCATAGGGGAAAACGGCTCCATCAGGTAGATATTATCATATGCCATATCTGTAACTGTCAGATACTCGTCAAGCATGTCATAGGTAAGTCTCTGGTCAGCAGTCAGTGCCTTGTAGCTGAAGCCCTCAAGCTCTGCCTTGAAATCTGCATATTTCTTACGTTCTGCAGCAACAGCCTCATCAGACATATCAGTATCTCCAAGGGACACCTCAGGCTCCTCTATTCCCATTGCTTCACCGTCTTTTATGCTGTAGTTATATGAAATAGTATCTGTTGTAACCTCAGCCTTGTAGTACCTGTCCAAGAACTCGTCGAACTTTGCCTGCTCCTCAGGATCCTCCTGATACTGGCTCATATCCTCTGTTGTTATATCTTCTGTGTCCTCATTGCTATCTGTCTCTGTGGTCACAGCAGCCTCTGTGGTCTTATCATTGATGGATCCCTTTACATTTTCCTTGCCACAGGCAGCCATTGAAAACATAAGAACGGCACTTAAAACAAGTGCTGTGCCTTTCCTTATCTTACTTATCAGATTTTTCTTATACATATTTCATCTCCGTTTTCATTTGATACGGCTGTCATATTTCATAAATATCACTGCCGTTACAGAATATATTCAAGTTATATTCTATCCATAAAATTATCCTAATATGCCATATGCGTCAAGTACTATTTTTATTCCGATGAGGATGAGGATACATCCTCCAGCTATCTCTGCCTTCTTCTCGTATCTGCCACAGAATATACTTCCTATCTTCACACCAAGGGCAGATAATACAAATGCGGTGGCACCGATAAATGATACGGCAGCAGCTATATTTACCTTAAGGAATGCAAATGTAACTCCAACCGCCAGAGCGTCTATTGAGGTGGCAACCGCCATGAGCAGCATGGTCTTAAAGCCCATATCATTGTTAAGCTTCTCCTCTTCTCCGAAAGCCTCACGGATCATATTTGCACCTATGATAGCCAACAGAACAAATGCTATCCAGTGGGAGCACTTTGTTACCATGTCTGCAAGAAAACTTCCAAGGAAATATCCGATAAGTGGCATTAATGCCTGAAAGCCGCCAAACCAGGCTCCTGCAATGCACATATGCTTTGCCTTGATCTTGCCAAGGGACAATCCTTTACATATGGACACTGCAAATGCGTCCATGGATAAGCCTACCGCTAAAATAAAAAGTTCTGTGATCTTCATAAATTCTCCTTCATATCAGTATTGTAACTATGTCTGCGACATCATTACAATAAATAGAGCAGCAACCATTACAAATTGCCTACGGCAAGGGTTGCTGCAGCGTAACGATGTCTGCGACATCATTACAATAAATAAAAAAAGACTCAAGGGACAGCAAACAAGCTGTCTCTTAAGTCTCATCATTTACAGTAATACCAGGTATAAATACCATTATGTTGATACTACAACATTGTCTCCAATGCTGACTACTCCCTTACGGACTTCGTAGATTGTATCATAATGATAAACTTTTATCAAGAAGTTTTTCAAGAGCATATATTTTATTAAAGCATCTTTAAGCATTTCCTCTTCGAAACTGCTCCTGACTGCTTCCTTTAAATCCCGCTCCTAGCCCGGAAGTCTCTCCACACCACGCATTTCGATAAGTGGGCTTCCTGTGCCTCTTATATAATCTCCGGTGATGGTCACTCTTCCGATATTATCATCCCTTGGAATCTGGTACATGATATCCAGCATAAATTTCTCAATAATGGCACGAAGGGCTCTGGCTCCGGTCTTCTTCTCCATTGCCTGGGCAGCGATCTCTTCATATGCCGAATCATCAAAGCAAAGGTCTACCTCATCCAAGGCAAGAAGCTTCTTGTACTGCTTAAGGATGGCATTCTTAGGCTCCTTAAGTATCTTCACATACATATCCTTGTCCAGAGCGTCCAGTGTAAAGAGTATCGGAAGTCGTCCGAGGAACTCAGGTATCATTCCAAATTCCCTTAAGTCGTCATTTGTAAGCTCCCTTAAGAGATTTGGGTTATCGTCGTATTTGTCCTTAAGATCTGCCTTAAATCCCATGGAAGCCTGCTTGTTAAGTCTTTCTTTTATTATCTCCTCAATATCAGGGAATGCTCCGCCACAGATAAACAGGATATTTCTTGTATTGATAGTAGTAAGGGGAACCATTGCATTCTTGCTTCCCGAACCTACCGGCACCTCCACATCAGCTCCCTCTAAGAGCTTAAGGAGTCCCTGCTGTACTGATTCTCCGCTGACATCACGGCTGTTTGTATTTCTCTTCTTGGCGATCTTGTCTATCTCGTCGATAAATACTATTCCTCTCTCAGCCTTCTCCACATCATTGTCTGCCACTGCAAGAAGCTTTGAAAGCACGCTCTCTACATCATCACCGATATAGCCTGCCTCTGTAAGGGTTGTGGCATCGGTTATGGCAAGAGGCACATTTAACAGCTTCGCTATGGTCTTAACAAGGTAGGTCTTACCACAGCCTGTAGGTCCCACCATGAGCATGTTGGACTTTTCTATCTCAATATCATCCATTGTATTGGTAAGGACTCTCTTGTAGTGATTGTACACTGCAACGCTTATTACCTTCTTGGCATACTCCTGACCTATTACATACTCGTCAAGCATTGCCTTGATCTTATGAGGTGCAGGTATGGTCTGGAGTGTAAGCTCCGGCTCCTCCTTCTTAGGCTTTGCCGCCTTCTTCTTCACCTTCTGCTTATCCGGTATGTCATTCTTGAAAAGCTGTGACATATCAAGATTGCCCATATTTGAAAGATTTGACAGGTCAAGGAACTGCATGCTTCCAAGACCGCTGTTGTTGAAATTGTCAAATGTCTTCTGCATGCAATCGGGACATATGCTTATGCCCCCCGGCATATCGATAAGCTTTCCCGCCACGCTCTCCGGTCTTCTGCAGAGATAACAGTACTTCTCGTACTCGTCATCCTTATCATTTTCATCTTTATTGTCTATATTGTCATTGTAATTTTCTGACATGTTATCCTCCGGTTTTCTGTTTCTTCTGATTTATCACTATGCCTTACATCTTAACATTTTTCTCTTAAGACAGCAATAGCCCGATATCACCAATAATTGACATCGGGCTATAAAGCGTATCATGTTTTCTGCAAATTTTATTACAGAGCCTGCTCTCCACGCTCTCCTGTACGGATACGGACAACATCTGCAACATCATATAAGAAGATCTTACCATCACCGATCTTACCGGTTGATATCTTCTCGCAGACCTTAAATACAACCTTGTCTGCAACATCATCGGTAACTATTGTCTCGATCTTAACCTTCGGAATAAGATTTACAACATACTCACTGCCTCTGTAGGTTGTCTTGTAACCCTTCTGATTACCATAACCCATAATGTTTGACACCATGGCACCGGTTGATTCACACTCATCTAAGATAGACTTTACATCATCAAGTTTCTCTGAACGAACAACAATCTCTACTTTCTTCATAATTCAGGTCCTCCTGTTATTTCATATTGATCTGCCTGACAATATTGTCTGTGAAATTCCGGCAGATATGTTCCCTTTACACAGTCACACTATCCAACTGCTGACAATATTTTAGCATAGGAAAATCCAGAATTCCACAAATTACCAAAAGACAGAATAATTAAATAATTATCTAATGTAGCAGTAAAATATTTGCCTTTTTTTCCCGCAGATCACTTAATATTATTAAGTTCCCATCGATGTATCACTCTGTAATTTCCTGACTCTTTTTATGAACTTTCCCGGCGTAGTACCCATTATCTGTTTAAATTCATTCTGATAATGAGACTGATCCACGAAGCCACATTCCTCCATATAGGAGCTGATATCATCATATGGATAGGAACGGATCCTGTTTACTGTGGTCTCCACTCTCTTCACCCGGCAGTACAACTTGGGATCCTCCCCAAGCTCAGCCATGAATTTTCTCCTTATGGTTCTCTCGGTATAATCAAACAACTCTGTAAGCTCCGACACCCTAACCTTTCCGTTTCTAAGAGATATATGTGTTGTAATGGAAAGCACTGTGCTGTCTATGTGCTTCGGTTCAATACAGTCCCTTAATATAGAAATAACCTTCTCTGCCCATGTTCTGAAAACATCCTGTCCACCATTATTGACCCAAATATCTAACCGCTCTCCTGTCCGGGATGCATTGTCCAACTCTGCAGACATCTTCTTATAGGAAGTATCTCTACCTATAGCCGTCCTTATCGCCGATATATCCTCCTCCCTCATGGAGTATCCGAAGGGAAGCTGCAATACCACAAAGCTTTTTATTCCTTCTTTATATGTAATGGCTTTTTTCATTCTGCCCAACGGAATTATGTCAACCAATCCCTCTGCAAATACCACCATTATCCCCTGAAGGAGCTGGCAATAAACCGTATATTCCTTAACTCCCGCTCCGGCATATGCGGTATACCAGTCTGTTTCGCAGCCGATCATGGGCAATTTCTCATTAAAGAAAAGCTCTGAATTGTATTTTATGTTCTTCTGGTATATGTCCTCTGCGTAAAACATAATAAAATATACTCTCCTTCAGTGTTCTCTTTATATTATTAAGTCTCTGCTTAATAAATAAAGGTTAATAAATACATGTCCGATTTTTACAATATTTTACCATTTCACAGTCATATACTCAACCTAAATTTAAACAATGCGATGCACAAAGACGTGTCAGAGTTCCCGCCCGGAATGTGACATGTCTTATTTTTTTGTATCGTTGTAAACCCCTGATCCATTGCCCCAGGCAAAATACAAATGGATCGGCGGTGGGAAGAAGAAGGAGGAATTATTATGGATAACTCAGCAATCTTTGCAGTATGGTTCCTTATAGGAGCCGCGTTGGTATTCTGGATGCAGGCTGGTTTCGCAATGGTTGAAACAGGATTTACCAGAGCCAAGAACGCAGGAAACATCATCATGAAAAACCTTATGGATTTCTGTATAGGTACGGTGGTGTTCATCATCATTGGATTTTCACTTTTACTTGGTGAAGATATTGTAGGCATAATCGGAAAACCTGGATTTGACATTTTCACAGACTATGCAAATTTTGATTTTTCAAACTTCGTATTTAACCTTGTGTTCTGTGCCACAACCGCTACTATTGTTTCAGGTGCCATGGCAGAAAGAACAAAATTTATTTCATATTGTGTATATTCAGCTATCATCTCTGCTGTAATATATCCTATCGAAGCCCACTGGGTATGGGGCGGCGGCTGGTTAGCAAACCTTGGCTTCCACGATTTCGCCGGTTCAACATGTATCCACATGGTAGGTGGTATCTCAGCCCTTATCGGTGCTGCTTTACTTGGACCTCGTATCGGTAAGTTCGACAGAGACAAGAACGGTAAGGTAACTAAGGTAAATTCTTTTCCTGGTCATAACCTTCCACTTGGTGCTTTAGGTGTATTCATCCTCTGGCTCGGCTGGTACGGATTTAACGGTGCAGCCGCAACAACCGTTGCGGAGTTAGGTTCTATCTTCCTTACAACAACTATTGCTCCTGCCATTGCAACAGTAGTTTGTATGATATTCACATGGATCAAATATGGCAAGCCTGATGTATCAATGTGTCTTAATGCTTCACTTGCAGGTCTTGTAGCTATTACAGCTTCATGTGATGTTACAGACGCTCTTGGTTCTACTATAATCGGTGCTGTTGCCGGCTTGCTTGTAGTATTCGGTGTATGGCTCCTTGATCACAAGCTTCATATTGATGACCCTGTTGGTGCTGTTGCAGTTCACTGCTTAAATGGTATCTGGGGTACTATTGCAGTAGGTTTATTTGCAACTGATACAGCTCCTGCATTTGCAAGAGGATTTGGTGATGGCGTTACATATGGTGCAAACCAGATATGCGGCAAGGGTCTCTTCTACGGCGGTGGCTTCCACTTACTGGGAGTACAGTTGACAGGTCTCTTCTCCATTGCAGCATGGACAGCCGTAACTATCACAATCGCATTCCTTATTATCAAGGCTACTCTCGGACTCAGAGTTACTGAGGAGGAAGAGATCGAAGGTCTCGACATTAAGGAACATGGTCTTCCATCAGCATACGCTGACTTCACCATCAACAAGTAGGAATTCCATAATAAATACCTTTATAAATCATTACAAAAGTAAGCCCCGGTGGATTATTCCCCGGGGCTTATGTTTTATCTTTCTGCAACGTCTTCCTTATAATGTCTTTATCACAATATCTTCCTTATATCAAATTCCAGAATTTCCTTGCGGAATATATAGTTTATATCACTGTCGCTGTATCCCTTGTTGCATATACTTTCCATTATATCGTTATCCCTGTATATCCTTCCCGGTATCTTGCCGGAATTCTTAAGTTCTCTCTTTCTGTCTTCAAATGAAATAATGTCTGCCACCTGTATCACCCCATATCCGCCATGCCACAGGCATGATCCTACTATGGCTTACACTGTATAAGTACAAGCCTCTGCTTCTGTTTTTTTGAGCTACGGAGTCTATTATAGCACAGTCCCCCCTGACAGCCACATGCAAACTGCAACTTCTAAGAATATGAAGTAAACCCTTTCCTAAACTTAAAAAAATTCCCTGAACATACATCCGGGGAATTCTTTTATTAAGTATTGTATTATATTAAAGACTACTGATTAAAGATTAACTGAACCAGACTCGCCATCTGCTGTATAGTATGCAACACTCTTCTCTGGCTGGTAGTAAACCTTTAAGTCCTTAACGACCTTACCTGCAAGGCTTTCCTTAACCTTCTCAACGATTGAAGCGATCTCAATCTGACCACCTGCGAACTCAATGAATACTGTTTCGCTTGTCTTAACTGCTGCCTTCTTAGCAGGTGCCTTCTTAGCAGGTGCTGCCTTCTTCTCTTCAGCCTTTGGAGCCTCAGCCTTAACTGCTGTCTTCTTAGGAGCTGCTGCCTTAGCAGGTACTGCCTTCTTCTCTTCAGCCTTTGGAGCCTCAGCCTTAGCTGCTGCCTTCTTGCTTGCTTCAACCTTGGCAACTAAATCTGCTGGAGTTGCCTTAACAACCTTCTTAGCGTCTTCTGTCTTCTTTGCTGTAGCCATTATCTAATCCTCCATAATAATTATTATATAACTTAAAAATTTTATATGCTTCAAGTTACCTTGATAATACCTTATTTCCGGGCTTTTTTCAATAATGCTGCTTTTTTTCTCCCTTTTTACCTAATAGTCAGACATTTTTGACAGATATCTGTCAAAATCACCATAGTTTCGGGGGTAATATATTTTTTAGTGGTTTTTTTTTGTAACTTTTGTATAACAAAAAGCCCTAATTCATAAGAATATTCACCACTTCATTGAGTTTCATTCCATTCGATCCTTTAATAAGTACCACATCCTCAGGCTTCATAATAGCCATAAGATATATGGACACCTCCTCGTTGTCGCTGAATGAATATGCCTTGCAGTAGGAATCCGGGCACTCATCTATGGCTTTCTTAATCTCCATGGAATCCTTACCTACTACTACAACCTCATCTATCTTCTTGTCTCTTATATACTCACCCAGTTCCCGATGGTACTTCCTGCTGTTCTCACCCAGCTCAAACATATCTCCAAGAACCGCTATCTTCCTGCCCTCACATTTGTAATCGCAGAGAACATCAATGGCAGCCCTCATTGAATCAGGACTTGCATTGTAAGCATCATCAATTATGGTATATCTTCCCTCAAGCTTCAGCACTCTCTGTCTTATTCCATAGAAATCCTTGAAGCCCTCACTTGCCACTTCCATAGGTATCCCCAGAAGATATGCCACAGCTATTGCCGCAAGGGCATTTCTTACGTTATGTCTTCCCATTGTGGCAAGGCACACATCAACAGACTCTCCGTCGTGCAGGCACTTGAAATATGTGTGTCCCTGCTTTGCTACTATATCAGTGGCTCTGAAATCATTTTCCTCACCACAGCCAAAGGTTATGGTCTTATAGTCAATCCTGCCCTTAACCTCGTTAAGAAGAGGATCATCACCGTTTAAGAGCATTATTCCCCCTTCTTTCATGTGGCTGGCTATCTTAAGCTTCTCATTTCTGATATTCTCCTTGGAACCCATATGCTCAATATGAGCAACACCTATAATAGTAACAACGCATATACTTGGCATTACCATTCTTGAAAGACGCTCCATCTCTCCCGGCTCCGAGATACCCATCTCAATAACTGCTGCTTCATATCCCTTGTCAAGCTCTGACAATGTTACAGGAACTCCCACCTGAGAATTTCTGTTCTCCTTTGTATGGAAGCACCTCTTTGATGTACTGATGGCTGCAGTTATCATTTCTCTGGTAGTTGTCTTTCCTACACTTCCGGTAACCCCTATATAAGGCATATCGTCATACCTTTTTCTTATGTATAATCCGATATCCTGAAGTGCATCACGGGTATTGTCTACCCTTATGTAAGCCTTATCTGACTCCACTATTCCGTCATGCTCCGATGTAAGGGTGGCGGCACCGACTTCCATTGCCTTATCGATGAATATATGACTGTCTACCTTCTCTCCCAGAAGTGGTACAAACAGATCTCCTGCCTTTATCTTTCTTGAATCCGTACAGATATCAAGAAGCTCCGTATCTTCATTTCCTGAAAGCAGTTCACCGCCGGTGGCTTTCAGTATATCCCTAACAGTAACATTAACCATATCTGTCTCCTTGTACTGAGTATCATTTTTCATTTATTTTTTGACATTTTTCAACGTGTGCCAATCATTATAGCACCTCTGGAGGAAAATGTATATCTAAGAATTATCTCTATTGTACTTATCCCAGAAATTCTCCAAAAGTCTCCGGACATTTTCCCGGTTACAGGTAAGGTGATCGTTCCATTCTATTGGAAATAATTCCGTATACTCCCTGTAGGCAAATCTCTCATCCAGAAGAGCAATAACTCCCATGTCCTTCTCAGTCCTTATGACTCTTCCTGCTGCCTGGAACACCTTGTTTATCCCCGGATACTGATATGTATACCTGAATCCGTCCCTGCCGTTTCTGTCAAAGAAATCCATCTGTATCTGTCTCTCGTTACATACCTGTGGAAGACCCGGTCCTACCACCACTGCCCCCACAAGGCTTTCACCTGTAAGATCTATTCCCTCGGAGAATATGCCTCCCATTATACAAAACGCCAGTATGTCATTTCTCCTGTCAAATTCCTCAAGGAACTCCTCTCTCTCAGTCTCGGTCATTGCCGGGCTCTGGGTCATCACATGATAATCTCCGACTCCTTCTTCTTCGGTAATGTCGTAAAGCTTCTCCAGCATATTGTAAGAGGGGACAAATACCATATAATTCCCCTTATGGGCGTCCACAATTTTCCTTATATATTCAAATATATGAAGATATTCATTTTTGTTGCGTCTGTTGTACCGGGTTGTTACATCTCTTCCCAGCAATATTCTTCTTTTTTCCCTGTCAAATGGGGATGGTATATATATTGCCCTGTCACTTTCCGAATCTGACAGCATTTCCTTATAATATTTTACAGGAAGTATGGTTGCCGAGAAAAATACCGTGGCAATGCCCCTGCTCATACACAGGGAGAGATTTGCCGAGGGCTTTATGCAATACAGCTTCACCATGAACCTTCCGTCAGAAAGAAGCTCATCGTATATTACATAATTTTCATCCACCAGATCCCTGATGTTTAAAAAGGTATTGATCTTAAAATAAAACTCCATTACCTCTTTGCGTTCTTTTATATGCCTGTGATCCTCAAGAAATGTCTCAAGAGCGGAATACAGGTTCATCAGGGCAAATTCCAGATCTCCTATGGAAGCAAGCTCCATATAGTCAAGCCCCACAAGCTGCCGTTTCAGAGCCAGGAACTCCCTGTTGCACCGGTCAATGGCTCTGGTGGTCTTAACGCTGTAATTCTTTATTATCTTCTTTGCTTCAAGGAAATCTTCTTTTATGAGCACGGCACTGTACATGGAGGAAGCCCTGTCCACAAGGTTATGGGCCTCATCCACCAAAAAAACGTATTTTCCCGCCTGTCCGTCATCCTTTGCAAAAAATCTTTTAAGGTTCACCCGGGGATCGAACACATAATTGTAATCGCATATTATCCCATCGGCAAATAAGCTTGCGTCCAGACTAAGCTCAAAGGGGCACACCTTATACCTCTCTGCATATCCTGCCACGCAGTCCCTGTCTATTACATTTTCATTTTTCACCATTTCATAGAGAGCATTATTTACCCTGTCATAATGACCTTTGGCGTAGGGGCATTTCTCCGGGTCACAGTTCATCTCATCTAAAGGACACGCCTTTTCCTTGGCGGTTATGATAACTGTCTTAAAGTACAGCCCCTTATCCCTTAACACAGCAAATGCATTTACCGCAACGCTCTTTGCTATGGTCTTGGCTGTAAGATAAAACAGCTTCTCCGTAAGCCCTGTGGCAAATGATTTCACCGTGGGAAATATGGCTGCCATGGTCTTGCCGATTCCGGTAGGTGCCTGAACAAACAAATGCTCCCCATTCTTTATGGTGTTATAGACACAGGCGGCCATGTCCTTCTGTCCCTTCCTGTAGGAATACGGAAATTCCAGATTCTCAATGGAGCTGTTTCTCTCCTTACTGTGTTCCAGGGCAAGCTTTATCCACATGAACATCTTGTCCATAAGCTCTGTGTACCATTGCTCCAACTCACCAACGGTATAAAGCTCTGAAAATCTTTTTATTTCTTCGCTTTCCAGGTTTACATAAGTAACCTGTACTGAAATATCCTTAAGTTTATTTTTCAATGCCCATATATATGCATAGCACTTAGCCTGGGCAAGGTGTACTGTCTCCGGCTCTTCTATGTCATCCAGTTTTCTGTACACACCCTTTATCTCGTCTATCATGTAATCAGTGTCCGCATTTTTGTTGCTTCTCTGATCTATGATACCGTCAGCCCTGCCCTCAACCACAAGACATATATCCTCCCTTGTGACGGCATGCTTGAGAGAAACTTCTGCATCATAATAAGACCCTGCCATTTTCTGAAGCTTTCTATGGATACGGCTTCCCGCATTCATGGCTTCCTTTGACAGAGTCCCACTACTACCATCGCTTATGTCTCCACTGCGAAGGATAAATTCTACAAGTTTTCTTACCGAAATACTTATGTCAACCATTTATCTGTATACGATCTTTACAGCCAGATCATCTGCTGTATCCTTGTCCTTTAATAATTCTACGATCTTAAGTCCAAATTCTATAGATGTTCCCATGCCTCTGCTGGTCACTACATTTCCATCTGTAACAACCGGATCTGTAAGGAACTCTCTGCTGTTAAGCTGTCCCTCCATTCCCGGATAGCAGGTGGCCTTCTTATCCTTAAGTATTCCAAAGCTTCCGAGGGCTGTAGGTGCTGCACACACTGCTGCCACAAGCTTTCCTGAGTTATACTGGCCGGTCACGATCTCCTTAACCTTATCACTGGCGATGAGATTGGTAACTCCCGGCATTCCACCCGGAAGGATAACAGCGTCTGCGTCGCCACCGATCTCTGATATCTTCTCGTCCATCTTGATGGTTATGTTGTGGCTTCCCACTGCATAGTCCTCATCATATACCGATACCATTCTGCAGTCTATTCCTGCTCTTCTTAAAAGGTCAACTACTGTAAGTGCTTCTACTTCTTCATATCCGGTTGCAAATAACATTCTTGCTATCATCAGTCTTCCTCCTTCTTAATCTTTTTTATACTCATGTATCTTCTGTTTTAGTTCAATATCTTTGCCATAAGATCTGGAATATCCTCTTATCTCGATGTCTCTGCCATGAAATCTGCGATATCATCTTATCTCAATGTCTTTTCAATGAAATCGGGAATATCTGCCTTATCCATAGTACTCAAAGCACTGTTCTGATATGCTCCTTCTCCGGTGACATCCCTTACAAACCAGGATGGGGCTTTGAATTTCTCAGCCCACTCCAGCGACGGAAACTCCACCTCTGCATATACAAGTCCTTTGAAATCCCCTTCAAATATATCAAGCTCTACCTTAAGTCCAGCATCAACATCCTTATCCCCGCAGCCACCGTCGGTATCTGTAACAGGGATTATATAACGCTTCTTTAATATTACATTTCCATCAGCTTTTTTTACAAGACTTTCATATTCCGCTCTGTCCATGTCCAGCTCGAATTCTTCTCTTTCTATTAATCCCTTTGACTTTACTGTAAGGATATACCTGTCATCCGATCTTCTGACTCTTATCACAGGACTTGTGGATATATATGCCTGTTCAAGGCTCTTACACCTGTAGCTGTCAAGCTTATCAGGCAATGTATTTACAATATATTTCTTTTCTATCTCCATATCTGTCTCCTTACCGGATATTACATGCTTTTAATGGGCATATTATGGCATTTGCATATTTTTATACGGATACCTGCATATCCACCTTGCCGGCATCTGCCCGTTTACTATTTTCATATTTACAGGCTTCCCGGTGGTATATCGGATATATTTGCCTTGCTCATGATAGCCCTGTTGATATATACAAACGAAATTATCAGCGTGATAAATGTCATAAGTGAAGGTCCTATAATATATCCTGCTGTGGTATTGACCGCTGTAAGCAGGAATGAAAGTGTCTGTCCGAATATACATATCTTATATACCTGGGCAAATTCATACCCGGTATTAAACCTCATTGCAAGAGGCCTTGCAATTATTGTAAACACCAGTGCAAGGAAAAGTATCTTCACTGCCTTTGATACCATCACAAATAATGCCACAAATATTATATACATGTAAAACTGAGGCACCATGGTACTTAAACCCTGATTATCAAAGTCTCCCCAGAACAGGTCAGACAGTTTATAATCAAAATAGGTATACTGCATGCCTGTACTCTTTAAGCCCATGATCACATTTGAACTGCCAAAGGCAATATATATTCCATCGGAATTTATGTCGTCAAGGGTTATGTCTGTGTAATCTGTGTTCACATATATAGTAGCACTTCCAACATCCATGGAAAATTCATCCTCCATGTCAAGGGTTCCGTCCTGATATGTGAATTTAGGCATACTGTTTAGGATGAGATTTTCAAATCCACCAATCCTGGCAACATAGGTTATGGCATTTATTCCAAATTCTATGAAAGCCAGAAGGAAGGAAATTAAAATCATATAGGTTACTACCTTACCTGTGCTAAGCTTAACAAGTTCGTCATAATTCTTAGGACTTGTTACAGCTATGGACAGTCTGTCTATAAGCCTTAACTTATTTTCATTTGCAGGAGTTTCATTCATTATATAATCTCCAATCTCTTTAACGCATTGTATATGCCATCGTCAATGGCGTCCTCTGTGACCATCATGCACTTCTTCTTAAGCTCCTCAGGTCCTTTTGCCATTATAATACTATTAGGCACATAACTCAACATCGGGGCATCATTGTTACCGTCTCCGAAGGCGTAGGCATTTGTAAGAGGCAGGTCAAATCTGTCAAGGAGCGCCTGTATTCCGGTGGCCTTGCTGAACCCCTTTGGCACTATCTCACAGAAATTCCCTTCTCTGTCAATGTAATCGAAATATGGTTCTATGGCATTTTTAAAGCCCTGAAGATCACTCTTTTCATCATACCAGCAGCAGAACTTATCAAATATAAATCTGCCGTCCTCTATATCTTCTCCTACATTTATGCCGTTATTCCTGAAATATCCTACCATTTCCTTTAACAGCTCATTGTCCTTGTTACAGCCGTCCAGATACACACCGTCTGTATGTTCATAAAGCCCGTACATCCTGCTTTTTCTGCATATCATAGCTATATCATGGCACAGTTTTCTGTTGAGTTCATTGTGGAAGATGACTTGATCTCTGTAGCTTATATATGTTCCACAGCCACATACAAAACCATCGAAGCCTGCCGACTTTATCTCTTCGGTTATATTGCACATGACTCTGCCGGTATTTATAAATACAAGATGGCCATTTTCCCTTGCCTGCCTTAGTGCCTTTTTTGCACTTTCAGGGAAATATCTTCTTCCGTCCTCGGTAATAAGGGTTCCGTCAATATCGAAAAAAAGTAATTTTGTATCCTTGTTTACGCTATAATTCTCTGCCATATAAAGCTGCTCCTTTTTGAATATCAGTCCATTTAAATCCGGCTGACTTTAAATTTCCGTTTTTTATTTAACGTCTGACACAACCTTTTTTCCTGAAAAACTTTACATCTGCTTCATAAGGTCGATCATCTCAAGGGCACCCATTGCACAGTCATATCCCTTATTTCCTGCCTTGGTGCCGGCTCTTTCTATTGCCTGTTCAATATTCTCTGTTGTAACAATACCGAACATTACAGGTATTCCTGACTCAAGGCCAACTGCCGCAACACCCTTTGATACTTCATTACATACATAATCGTAATGGCTTGTGGCACCTCTTATTACTGTTCCGAGACAGATCACTGCGTCGTATCTGCCGCTCATAGCCATCTTCTTGGCTGCAAGTGGGATTTCAAATGCTCCCGGCACCCATGCTACTGTAATGTCATCAGGGTTTACGTCATGTCTTAAGAGTGCGTCCTCTGCACCGCTTACAAGCTTTGATACTATAAATTCGTTAAATCTTGCTGCAACAATTCCAATCTTTGCACCATTTGCTACCATTTTTCCTTCTAATTTTTTCATGATCTTTATCTCCTTTTTAATTATTGGCACGGCTCACGAAATGATGGCGTGCTGTCTTTTTTATGTGTCATTTGACACTTTTTTAATTATATTTTTGTTTAGCAGCGTATTTTGTAATATAACGCCATACACGCTCATTTTCTATTCCCTTTGCTCGCTTTTTAACGGCAGTCGCCCAAACTCACCCTTCGGGTTCAAACATGGGCTTTGTGCCTAAAGCTTCCCAAGACTCATAACGAAAATTTCGCTATGGTATGGACTTATATATTACAAAATCGCTGCTCATATACGCTTTTGATCATATCTATATACGAGCTTCTATGATGTAAAATATTTATAACATCATATACTTGGTAATGATTTTGTTTATATTGCATTTCACCAGTTTACATAATACAGCTTTGTATAATGTGGTTTACATAATGCCAAACTTTACAATCCTATATTTTATACGTTATCTAAGATATGGCCCATCTTCTCTTTCTTGGTTCTGAGGTAGAACTCGTCAAATTTGCCCGGTTCCATCTCTATAGGGACTCTCTCTACGATCTCAAGGTTGTAGCCTGAAAGACCGTATACCTTAAGCGGATTATTGGTGAGAAGTCTGAGTTTTCTTATTCCGAGATCCACAAGTATCTGGGTACCGATAGTATAATCTCTTGCGTCCTCAGGGAAGCCAAGCTTGAGATTTGCCTCAACTGTATCAAGTCCCTGATCCTGAAGCTCATAGGCTTTTATCTTATTAATAAGACCTATGCCTCTGCCCTCCTGTCTCATGTAAAGAAGCACGCCTCTGCCCTCTTTTGCGATCATTTTCATGGCGGCGTCATACTGCTGGCCGCAGTCACATCTTGCTGAGCCAAGGGCATCTCCTGTAAGACACTCTGAATGTACACGACATAGAACAGGCTCGCCGTCTGTTATATCTCCCTTAACAAGAGCCACATGGTGCTCACCGTTTAACTTATTGATATATCCATAGATGGTGAACTCGCCATATCTTGTAGGCATTTTTGCCTTGGCAACACACTCAACGAACACCTCATGTTCTTTTCTGTACTGGATAAGCTTTGCTATGGTTGAGATCTTGAGTCCATGCTCCTTTGCAAATGCAATAAGGTCATCCTTTCTTGCCATGGTTCCGTCATCCTTCATGATCTCACAGCAGAGACCGCAAGGCTTAAGGCCCGCAACCTTACATAGATCTACTGTAGCCTCTGTATGGCCATTTCTCTCTATGGTTCCACCCGGTACGGCTGTAAGCGGGAACATGTGTCCAGGTCTTCTGAAGTCTGCCGGCTTTGCGTCATCTGCCACAAATGCTCTGGCTGTTATGCCTCTCTCTTCTGCTGAGATACCTGTTGTTGTGCTTACATGATCTACAGACACTGTAAATGCTGTGCAGTGATTATCTGTATTTGTTATACACATCTGAGGAAGGTTAAGCTTATCTGCGTACTCACCTGCCATAGGCATGCAGATAAGTCCCCTTGCGTATTTTGCCATAAAGTTTACATTCTCGGTCGTGGCAAATTCAGCAGCACATATAACGTCTCCTTCATTTTCTCTGTCCTCGTTATCGAGCATTACTACTACTTTTCCTGCCGCAAGATCTGCAGCAATTTCTTCAATACTGTTAAATTCCATGTCTGTTCCTTTCTTTATCTAAATATTGATTTATTTTATTTATGAAATTATTTTTATTTGTCGATCTGCTTTTATTTGCCGATCTATTTTTATTTATCAGTCCACTCTTATTCATCAGACTATTTTTATCGACCTGCTTTAATTAACGATTCATCTGTATTTGGACATATCTAAGACATTATCTATCAGGCAAATCCGTTTTCAGCAAGGAAGCCCATGTCAAGCCCTCCGCTGCTTTTCTTGCTTGGTTTTTTTTCTGTGCCACCGGTCATCTCATCAAAATGTAGCAGCTTATCCACGTATTTACCTACTATGTCGTTCTCCAGATTAACCACTGTGCCGGGCTTCCCCTTTAGCAGTGTGGTTTCTTCGGCGGTATGAGGTATTATTGATACCTTAAAACAGGTGTCATCCACATATGCTACCGTAAGGCTTATTCCGTCTATGGTTATTGAGCCTTTTTCAATGATATATTTCAGAAGTTTCCTGTCACAATCCACTGTAACCCAGACTGCATTATCCTCTCTCTTCATTTCCCGGATGGTACCTGTGCCATCTATATGTCCTGAAACTATATGTCCGCCAAATCTGCCATTTGCACTCATGGCTCTTTCAAGGTTTACATAACTTCCAGAGCTTAATTTTCCAAGATTACTCCGTCTTAAGGTCTCAGGCATTACATCTGCGGTAAAACCATCGGAAGACATTGCGGTCACTGTAAGGCAAACGCCATTTGTAGCAATGCTGTCTCCCACCATGGTTCCTTCAAGAACCTTTGAGGCCTTGACCATCAGCTTGCAGGAGGCCGCTCCCCTGTCTATCTTCCTGATGGTTCCCATTTCTTCTATTATCCCTGTAAACATCTGCTCACATCCTTCTATTAAAAACATTTCATGCAATGTGTCTATTAATATGATTTACATAGTCATATTGATCTACATGGCCATATTGATCTACATGGCCATATTCCACCAGCCACGTGATTTTTTCTATTCGGTTTGACCGCTTTTTAACCAGCAGCCGCCCAAACGCACCCTTCGGATTTGAACGTGGGCTTTGTGCTGGTAGCTAGGTCAAAACCTCATAACGAAAAATATCACTATTGTCTGGATGGAACATACCATGCAAATCATATTATTTGATCATGCAATTTGATTCTCTAATAAATCACCTGAATATTTTTACTATAATTTTTTATATATCAAGAGAACATCCTCCCCATATTGCTCAGTTTTCGCAAGTCTGAACCGGTATGCTTCATCCGGCAGGGAAACACCCTCGCCATCTACAGGGGAGTGACCTGCTCCGCCAAATATCTTAGGTGCTATATAGGCGTCCACTTCATTTACAACGCCTGCCTTAAGAGCACTCTCGTTAAGGGTTCCTCCACCCTCAAGCAATATTCCATCTATCTGCAGGGCACCAAGCTCTGTCATAAGAGCCTTAAGATCTATGTGTCCGTCATTTTCAGGAACAGCAAGTATCTCAGCTCCCATATCATTTAATTTATTGGCCTTTTCCTGTCCATCGGAAGTATCGATCCATTTGTCAGACACAGCGATTATTGTTCTGACCGTATCTGCAGATTTTACTATGTTGCTGTCCACAGGAATCCTTCCGTGGGTATCGCAAATGATCCTCACCGGTGTTCTTCCACCAGGTATCCTGCAGGTAAGCATGGGATCATCCTTTAATACAGTACCTATTCCTGCCATTATTCCGGATAATGCATTTCTCTGTTCCTGCACATGGTTTCTGGCAGTCTCTCCTGTTATCCACTTGCTGTAGCCCTCCCTGGTCGCTATCTTGCCGTCCATGGTCATGGCATATTTCATTACAACATAAGGAGTCTTGTTCACAATATAGTGAAAGAACACATCATTTATGCCGTCACATTCATCCTTGAGCACATGGGTGATAACCTCTATTCCCGCGTCCCGAAGGAGCTTATATCCGCCACCTGAAACCAGTTTATTTGGATCATCTGAGCCTACAAATACCCGCTTTATCTTATGTTCTATTACCGCCAGGGCACAGGGTGGCTGCTTGCCGTAGTGACAGCATGGCTCGAGAGTAACATACATGTCCGCTCCCTCGGCGTCCTCTGTAAGATGGGCTATGGCATCCCGCTCCGCATGAAGCTCACCATATTTTCTGTGATATCCTTCACCTATGATCCTGCCATCCTTAACAATAACCGCCCCCACCAGTGGGTTAGGGTTCACTGCACCGGTTCCAAGCTTCGCAAGCTCTATTGCCCGCCGCATATATTTCTTATCTTCTTCTGTAATCACAACTGAATTGTGTTCCATTTGATCACTTCTTTCTGTATATATGTATCTGCCCTTGACATCATTACAATAATGGGAGCAGCAACCATTTGAAATTGCCTGTTTGGTAACGCCCCCTCGTTTACACTCGGCGGCAAGTCGTCAGCACCATTCTAAATGTGTCTTCGACACTTGGTGCTTCCTACGGCAAGGGTTGCTGCAACGTAACGATGTCTATGACATCATTACAATAAACAAAGAGCCGGGGGATTAATACCTCCGGCTCAAAATTTCTTAAATCATCCGATAACCAACTGCCATCAACAACATCATATTGCTTTAGCTGTCTCTATCCTGATCTCATATCTTACTTCTCACATCCAGACTATACTGTCGGCCCCGGATTCTCACCAGGTCATGCCATGCGGCTCGCGGGCTTATAGCTTCCATGCTAAATACCGCCGGTGGAGACTTTCACTCCGCCCCGAAGAATATTAATTTTATTGACGGGTAAAGGATACCACATATGTTTGAATTATGCAAGCCCATAGAAAAGCTCATACATACTATCCCTCAAAGCCTAAGGCCTCCATAGCACCCGCTGCAGTCTTCTGATCGTAACCATTATTTACAAGTTCTTCTGTGGTTGTATAATTATTGGTCCTTGCAGCCTTAATCGCTTCTAATAACTTCTCCTGTCCTTCTTTAATGCCCTTATCCACTAATCGTTGTGCAACTTCACACATACTGCCCACTCCTTCCTTGTCATTCAATAACACCTCATACCGATCATCGCCGGTCACCGCTGACAATAGCTTCAGCACCTCATCCACATGCACTATCTCTGTAGGATCATCAGGAACATAATCTCTGTTCATTCTACGTTTAACAAAAAAATTTACAACGACCTTAAAATCACTGGTAAATTTTCCTATCTGCTCCTGTGTCAGCCAGGATATCTCAAAGACATTTACATTAATGTCATTTATGTACTTATCTAATCCGGCCGGTATGTTTAACAATGACTTTAATCTTTTGGATTTTTTCCAATGCTGCTCTCCAAAATACAGCACAAGTGTAACCACCGGTTCCAGTGCTTTCTGATCCAACTGACTTCTGTAGGACGCACCCTCATACCCAAACACTCTGAGGGGCATTCTTTCAAGAACCTTCATTTGATTTTCCAATCCAAAAAGAGAAAGCTTAACACCATTTTTCTTCCAATGCTTAGCCACATCTCTTTCCTGTTCGTGGAGTTTTCCCTGTTCATCTCTGTACTGAGAATGAACCGCCACATTTTCAAGTTCATCAGGATTGACCTTTTTCTCTCCATCAAACAAAAGAACATTTACAATGTCTGCAAATACATCATTGTAATCTTCCAAAAGCTTTTGTGTTACATCTTTAGTTCCTATTTTTTCAACCTCACTTCCATATGACATTACTTCAAACGCAAGCAAGGCTTCTCCAAGCATTTTTCATCCTATTATCTAATTACATTCTATTTGCAAATATCCTTTTTGGCAATGGATAAAATCTGAAATTTCTGTGACGCTTTTCTAAAAAAGATTTTATATAATACAGGCATGTCCCGGTTGTAAGGACGGTCATGAAATGTTATACTTCCCTTGAATGATTTAGAAAGGAATTCCCCTATGTTCAAAACTTTTTATCCAAAAGAATACTATTCTTCAACTTATGTTATAGATTTCAGAAAATACTACGATATGGGCTTTAGGACCATATTATTTGATATCGACAATACCCTGGTGACCCATGGTGCTCCGGCGAATAAAAAAGCCATCCGATTATTTGAACGGCTTAAGACTATAGGCTTTAAGATATGTCTGGTTTCAAACAATAAGGAGCCAAGAGTGGCCTCCTTCAACGCCAAAGTCAAGGCAGATTACGTCTACAAGGCCGGCAAACCTCTTAAAAAAGGCTATCTTGCCGCCCTTGATAAAACGTCCTCAGACATTGAACACACCCTCTTCGTAGGGGACCAGCTATTCACCGATCTGTGGGGTGCAAATAAACTTGGCATTTACTCAATACTTGTTAAACCAATAGATAAGCACGAGGAGATCCAGATCATATTAAAGCGAATACCTGAGAAGCTCATACTCTTCTTCTATCTGAGAAAACACAAACTGATTAAATAGTGCCGCCTGATCATCAGGAAAAACGATAGCATTTGTCATGATAATTTTTGTAATGTAATGCTATTTCCGAAAAAAACGCCCGGGTCGTAAGGCCCGGGCGTTTCTCGTTCTTTGTTCTTTTCTTTGTTGTTTTATATGTTCTTTGTTCTTAATAATTGTTCGTATTGATTAAGCAAGCATATCAAGGTTAAGTCTCTTGATAACCTGGAAGGTCTTTGCTCTGAGCTCTTCTGCGTCAAACTGTGTGAGCATTGTGTCCTTATCGAACTTGGTCTTCATAAGTGAGCTTAAGAGATCCTCGATGTATGACTTAACATACTCAACATTCGCCTCTGACTTATCCTTAAGAGTTACTACAATGTTGTCGATAGCGTCGATAACACCTGACTCCTGCTGCTTAACAGGTGCCTGACCTGACTCATCTGAAAGCTCGATAACCTTACCTGTCTTTGTAATGATAACCTTCTTGTTAGGAGAAGCAGCAGCCTTTGAAGTTCCCTTCTTGTCAAGGATCCTGTTTACAACCTTTACAAGACATGCAACCGAATATGTTGCTTCTTCCTGGGTTGGCTTATCAAGTCCCTTGTCAACATGCTGATGCCATAACCACTCTGACTTGCATAACATTTCTTCGATAGTTGCGTCTCTGAGAAGTCTTAAGAGGTCATTGCTCATAGCAGCACCCTTGTTCTTACCGAAGAATCCACCACCGCCTGATGTTCCTGCACTCTCTGTCTCATACTTAGGAGGAAGAACACACTTGTCATATGTTTCCTGAAGATATCTCTTAGCTGTGTTAAGGTCATAACCAGAGCTGATGATAGGTGTCTTACCCTTGTTAAGTCCGTTTACGATCATGTCCTCAGCAGCCATGAACAGAAGGTGCTTCTGTCTGTCATCGATCATCTTCTTGATCTCGTAATTTGTCTTGCTCTTCTCAAGGATAGAATTCTTTCTAACCTTGAATGCCTTGATCTTCTCCTTTACGCTGAAGAACTGCTTAAGGAGGTTAGGATTGGCATTTACATAGTTGCCGATCCAAGTAAGCTCAATGTACTGGTGCTCGATCTTGTTTGAAATCTCGTATACGTTGTATCCATCAAATACAACATTAAGCGTTGTATACAAGGTTTCAAGTATCTCGTACTTCTCCTCCCATGAACGTGTGGACATGTCGCTGTTTACGATAGCCTTTATTCCGCACTCATGGAATACAAGATTATATTCATAGAGACCTTCGAATATATTTGTCTTACCGGTGAGCTGTGCTCCTGTTCCAAGAGTCTGAAGGTTCTTCTTCATCTCAGGTTCGTCCTCGATATACTTGTATACCTTCTTTACGAAGCTGGCAACCTCACCTAATAATGTATCGATCCTCTTGTTGTAGATCTCCTGCTTTGAAATAGCAGAAACAACGCTTCTTGAGAGAACACTGGTGCTCTGTGCACTGTTGCAGTTTCTGATAAGCTCCTTAAAGTTCTCGTAAACTGCAAGGTTGTCAATAGGTATAAACTCTGCATTAAGTCCGTAGAACTCAAATGCCTTTGCGTAATTCTTATCTGCTATATATGCATTAAAGAGACCAATGCTGAACTGGATCTTATAATCATTACCCACATGTGGATCCTCAACAACATAATCGAAGAGAACCTCAAGGTTATTGATATATGCGTCTGATCCTGCTGATGAAAGAGGGAGCTCCATCTCCATGACAACATTGATAAGATCAAGATATCCCATAACCGCCTTATCAAAGTTCTTAGGTCTGTCATCATCCTCAAGGATCTGATAGCTTACATTGATGAGAAGCGGTGCAATCCTCTCTCCGATAAGTCTCATTGCCTCTGGGAACTTCTCTGTCTGATAGAGATAAATAAGCCAGATACTGTATCTGTAGATACCTGTTGCGCTTATAGGAGCATCAATATCGCTCGGATCAATATCTCCGTAAATAAACTTGAACAATGGCTCTATCCATTCTTCAATCTCATATCTTCCTGTAGCCTTGATATTAAAGTCTACAAACTCGGCTAATTCATAGAGCTTTGTACACTGTGCCTTAACATCATCATCTACCATCATGGATGACAGATCAAAATTGCTGTCCTTCAAGTAATCAATAACAAGAGCATAAAATCCGTCTTCAACCTGCTCGTTCAAAAATCTTATGAGCAGTCCCTTGTTATTGGATGCTGCTATGGATAGAACATTATTATCACTACCTGCGGCTATATTTGCTGGTAACATATTCTATTCCTCCTTTATATGTCGTTTTTTGTATTCTTTGGATAAAAATAATCTTATATTTGTACTATATCACAAAAAAAATTTCCATTCAACAATCTTTTTAGTAAATTTCACAAATCGGCATTGTGCATAATTGTGCAAAACCACACAAGGGCTTTTCTACCGTAATTTTAGTAGATTTTACAAGGAAACCCGCCATAAATGACGGGTTCTCTCAATAACTTATTAAACTTATATCCTGGTGGAGCAATCCTGTTAATCCAGACCTGCCATGTGAAGTATCGCCATGGCATTTGTGGTGGTACAGCGTCCATCCTTCTTTCTGTAATCAAATTTAAGCTGGTCGCCCTCATAGTATTCTTCAAAATGATAATTTGCAGCATGACTGCCATCATAATTCTCAATATCACACAATTCAAAATCGTGGGTGGATACCATAGTCATTGAAGAAGCCGCTGAAAGCTTGCTGATGACCCTTCTGGCTCCCACTATCCTGTCGGCGGAATTCGTTCCTTTAAATATCTCATCAATGAGACACAGCATAGGTTTGTTGCACTTTCTGTACTCCACCATGCTCTTTATCCTGAGTATCTCCGCATAGAAGGTGGATATTCCGTTGCTTACATCATCGGTAACCCTCATGGATGTAAATATCTTCATGTAGTCAGCCTTAAAGGTATCTGCACACACGGGTGCACCGGCATACGCCAGCACAAGATTAACTCCCAGAGTCCTTAAGAATGTGGTCTTACCTGACATGTTTGATCCTGTTATGATGGTGGTTCCCCCCTGGAAATCAGCGTCATTTGCAACTACAACGGAAGGCTCTATAAGGGGATGCCTCAATCCCATACCTTTAACCGATACCTTTTCATGTCTTGTGACCTCCGGATAACAGGCTGCCCTTGTGGTATCTATAACAGACAGGCTTATAAGCTCCTCAAGTCTTGAAACTGCCCTGATCCAGCCCTCAACGTACTCTCCGTTTTTGTTCTTCCAGCGATCCATCATCACACCCAGATGAAAGTCCCACATAAGAAGACCACATAACAACTGATGAACTACAGGATTATATCTTATGTTGAAGGCCGCACATATTGTCTTAAGCTTCTTTACAGACTCAAGTGCACCACTCTCCGCAGAAATACTCTGCTTTATATCCTTTAATATGTCGGCCTGAAAATCCTCCTCGGCTATCATCTCAAACATCCTGATGTAATCCTCAAGAACATAGCCAAATGACACCATTGGCATAACCGCCTGTCCTGCCACGCCCGATGTTCCCCATGCAAACAACAGCACTGCGAAAAATGATATCACCGGATATGCATAGCTTATTCGGGAAGCTGCCGCCAGCACAATAAGAGTTATTGTCACAACCGGCAGTAAAAATCTCAGCACATTGAATATTACAGGAATATGAGTGTCTCCGTTGCAGTACTCCACAAATACATCTGAGGTGTACTTTTTCTTTTTACCCATTCCCGCCTTAACGCCCAAGGCTTCAAAATCCACTACAAAATTCTGCTTTCCCGCCAGTTCCTTCACTGCCGCCTGCCGCTTAACTATTTCATCAGGCATGAAATCCGGATTCTTGAGTGTTGCCGCAAGGGTACGTTTACCATCCTCTGTACCACATACATTTACAAACTGATACAATGAATTAGGTCCAAGGATATCCATGTCCCTTGCCACCAGGTCTTCATCTGTCAGATATTCGCTGCCATCCTCAGGGAATTTCTTCCAATCATCAGAGTATCTGCTTATATATCTCTCACACACCAGCTTCTTTGCACGGGCATACTCAAGGTTTTCATTTACCCGTCCATGAAGAAATACCAGTGCCACAAAACCCACAGCAGCCGCCAATCCAGCCACAAGCCATACGGTCTTACTGTCGTACACACCTATTATGATACCTGCCGCCATAACAAGGAATACTATGAACCTTACGGTGCCGTATACAGAATATCTGTGCTCAAGTATCTTTATCTCTTCTTCAAGCCGCTGCTTTTCCTTCTCAAATCTATCCATATACTACCAATCTCCTACATCCATCCGATCTGCATCTACTTACGATTATTTCTTCTTATTCCCGGCAGAAGTCTTCTTATCTCCCCCAGATATCTTTTTGTCTTCTTCGTCAGTATCCTTTGCCTTTTTATTCTCCGGCGGATCCACATAAACTGTGCACAGCCCCTGCTTCTTAAGCAACACAAAGAAGCCTATCAGGCATAATATTCCCACTATCATCGTTCCTATTCCAAATGCGAATTTGCCCAGATAAAAGGCTAACAATGCACCTGCTATCAATAACAGTATTGAACAGGTAAGATAGTTCTTCTGTGCTTCATATAATTTTTTCTTCTTCATGATCATTTTCCTCTTTCCTAGTACACTGCCTTCGGACTGATATCCTGCATAGCAGATAGCTATCTTTTATATTATATCATTTGTCCCTTATTCGCAATTTAATTATGTGGGGTTAATTATTAAAATATCATAAAAAGCTTGTTTCTACCCTGTTTCAGAATATATTCGTCTTGTGTTTTGTTCATAATCATATTAGAATAGAAGTAATATTTTATGAAAGTCTTATTTTATGGAGGGCATTATCATGAGCAAGAACAAATTATTAAAGACTGTTGTAGCTGCTGCCGCCATCGGCAGTGTATGTTACGTATTCAGAGACAAGATAAAGGCAAGCACAGCTTATCAGAAGTTGGATGAGAAGATCGATGTTGACGACAAAGTATCAAAGGTAAATGAGAAGGTTGCAAAAGTCAAAGACAGCATAATGGAGAAAATGCCTGTAAAAGACGAGACCGACAGGGATTATTTCTCACTGGACGACTATGCTGCCGAGCCTGATCCTGAGGATATAGCAGCCGAGGAGGCAAAGGCAGAAGAAGACACAGAGCCGGCGGACATAATTTCCGAAGATACAGACACCAAGGATAATGCTTCAGAAGATACAGAAACCGAAGCTTCTCCTATCCTTTATGAAAATGAAGGTCTCACAGATACATCAGATGATCTTGAATCAATAGACGATACCGGCAGAATGGATTTTTAAGGATTGATAAATCTACTACTTATGTAGTATAATGTGGGCGTTGTTTAGAAATAATATTGAAAGTAGGTAACAAAATGGATTCGGAAAGACTTAAACTTGTCCTGGTCTGTGGTCTTGTTATTCTGTTGATTGCACTTATCATCTGGACTGCTTCAGTTGTTAAAAGCAGAATGAGTACCAACCGCACCGTTGTTATAGAAAACAACCGTATCGAAGGTGCCATAGCATATGATGAAGCTCATGCTACCAGTGACAAATACTGGTACAATAAGTACGATATGGACAGCGAGGACGAAATTGACAGACTGAAAGCCAAGCACTATTTCAATGATATCAAGGAATGTATTGACGATCTCATTATTGAAATGTACGATTGTGGATTTGTTCACACAGAAGAATTATATACTATTGCGTATGGAAAGGATGCCCTCACCCCTGACGCTCCTATATTCAAGGTGTATGGTGAGGATGAAGATGAAGATCTCGAGCTTCCTCCATTGTCAAATGAAGCAAAGGAACAGATCTTGTCCAAATGGGAAGAATATGTTGACGGTCTGTTCGAAGAAGTTGTTATCGAGACTTCCCAGAATGAGATATCTCTCATCAAAGATTCTCTCAAAAAATATGGACATAAGGATCTTGCAGTCCTTTTAAAGTGTCCTGAATAAGGATGTAAATACATTATGGATTTTATAAACCCATCTTTAGAAAATATCGACACCTTAAAAGAATATCTGGGTTCATTGAATATTAGAAACTGTGTCTTCGGCATAGCAAATAATATATTGTGGTCCAGACTTTACGAAACAGTATATACCATTGTAGACGATATGATGGTATTCGTGGGAAAAGAAGAAGGACATCCTTCTTCTTTTACTTTTCCCATCAAAAAAAATTCAAGCTATCAGGACAGCCTTAAGGATGAAGACTATCTTAAGGAAGCAAAGAAAGTATTTGACCGGATGGTGAGCTACTTTGAAGAGAACTCTTCTGTCCCGGTGATCGCAGAATGTACCGGAGCACAGGCCGATATCATCAGCAACTGGTATCCCGGCATGTATATCCGTGAGGAAAATCGTGACGAGGCAGACTATATCTATCTGTCAGAAAAGCTCGCAAGCCTTTCGGGAAGCAAGCTCCACGGCAAAAGGAACCATATCAACAGCTTTCTCAAATCCCACCCGGATTATATATACGAGGATGTCACCGAAAACAACATAGATGACTGTCTCTACGTGGCAAGACGCTGGGTACACAACAACTATGGTCCTGACAGAGAACTGGATATGGAGCACCGCTACGAATACGATATAATAAAATATTCCCTGGAGCACATGAGGGAGCTTAATATGATCGGAGGTCTTATAAAGGTGGACAACATTCCTGCCGCCTTCACCCTTGGTGAGGAGCTGACAAAGGATACCTTTGATGTCCATTTTGAGAAAGCCGACGATACCATCAGAGGTATATATCCAATGATCAACCGGGAATTTGTGTCCAGAAGACTTATGGATTATACCTATATAAACAGAGAGGAGGACATGGGTATAGAAGGCTTACGAAAGTCAAAGCTGTCCTACTGCCCTGCTATCCTTTTTGAGAAATTTATAGTACGCAAATGCATGTAACATACAGATAATATTAGGGAGGAAATTACAAATGAACGATAACTGTATAGTAGCACAATCAGGAGGACCTACCGTAGCAATAAATGCTTCTCTCGCAGGCGTTATTGACGGAGTAAGAAAAAACGGAAGCTTCACAAGAGTATTTGGTGCAATACACGGAATAAAGGGAGTTCTTGAGAACAATCTTATGGATCTTTCATTAATGGCACTATCCAAGTACCCACTGGTAAATACTCTTGAACTGAGTCCTGCCATGTACCTGGGTTCCTGCCGTTATAAGCTGCCTCACTACAATGATGATGAAACACCTTATAAAACCATATTTGGCAGGTTTGAAGAGCATAAGATCGGTGCTTTCTTCTATATCGGCGGCAATGACTCAATGGATACAGTTATGAAGCTGTCAGAGTACGGCAAGAAAATCGGCTCTGATGTGAAGATTGTGGGTATACCAAAGACCATTGACAACGATCTTATGATAACCGACCACACACCGGGATTTGGCTCTGCTGCCAAGTATGTAGCCACCACAATGCTTGAGGTTGCCCACGACACATATATCTACGACATTCCAAGTATCGTCATAGTTGAGATCATGGGACGTGATGCAGGCTGGCTCACCGCATCCTCTGTTCTGGCAAGAAACCAGTACAGCCCTGCTCCACATCTTATCTACCTTCCTGAGGTTGACTTTGACGAAGATCAGTTCATTGAAGATATAAAAGAGAAATTAAAGACCAACAGAACTGTTATCATAGCCGTATCAGAAGGTATACATGACAAGGACGGCAATTACATCAGTGCCACCTCTGCAGTAGCCGACAAATTCGGTCATGCCCAGTTAAGCGGTACAGGAAAGGCTCTGGAGATGCTTGTTAAAGAAAAACTGAGCATCAAGGTACGCTCTATTGAGTTAAATGTGCTCCAGAGATGTTCAGCCCACATTGCCTCAAGAACAGATATCAACGAATCATTTGCACTGGGGCAGGCAGCAGTAAAATACGCAGCCACCGGCAAGACCGGTATCATGGCGTCTATCAACCGCATAAGCAACGACCCATACCAGTGGATCATCGAACCAACTGACGTTGCAAATGTTGCAAATAAGGCAAAATCCGTTCCTCTTGAGTGGATAACACCTGAGAAGAACGATGTGACAGAAGAAATGACTGCATATCTTCGTCCACTTATTATCGGAGAGGTATCATTACAGTACAGAGACGGGCTTCCGGCATACCTTGATGTAAGTCACTTAAACAAGCCTGTGGTTGAGGAGTAAAGTTAATATTATATACAAGTTCATATTCAGGATTTTTATGTTTTGTGCATTTTTACCTTGAAATTAAAATGGCGGATTTACCTTTGTGCAGTATTGACAATCAGGCAAATTTCGTCATTTTTATTTTAAACAAACTTTTCAAACCTTTATATTTTTGTACATATTCTGTTCATATTTATATTGTAGTATAAATACAGTTCTTAAATTAATAATTTTTTTCTTTTGTTGTTTTAAAAAAGCCCCGATCTGATCGGGGCTTTTTTATTTCCTGTAACAATGTTAAAAACACGTTACACTTCTATCTTCATTTTTAATCCTGCATATTTGAGTAACCCATAAGCATGGTGTCTACCTCAACTGCTGCTTCTCTTCCTTCATGTATTGCCCATACTACCAGCGACTGGCCTCTGTGCATATCACCTGCGGCAAATACCTTAGGAACATTTGTGGCATACTTGTCAGGGCCTTCTGTTTTTACATTTGTCCTTGGATTAAGCTCCACACCGAAGCTCTCTGCCACATATGTCTGGCAGCCTAAGAAGCCTGCTGCAATAAGGACTGTATCACATTCTATAACATACTCACTGTCAGCGATCTCTGTCATATTCATACGACCTGTCTCAGAATCCTTCTTCCAGTCAAGCTTTACGCATCTGGCAGCCTTAACATTTCCATTCTCGTCCTTTATAAACTCCTTAACAGTTGTCTCATAAATTCTTGGGTCATGTCCGTATACTGCAATAGCCTCCTGCTGACCATAGTCTGTCTTGCAGACTCTTGGCCATTCAGGCCATGGATTATTTGCAGCTCTGGTATCAGGAAGCTTAGGCATCATCTCAAGCTGTACAACATCTGCTGCGCCCTCTCTTACGGAGGTTCCCACACAGTCATTTCCTGTGTCACCGCCACCGATAACTAATACCTTCTTACCTTTAACATTTACATATTTGTTATTTGCAAATTCAGAATCAACCAGGGACTTGGTTGTAGTCTTAAGGAAGTCCACAGCGAAGTATATTCCCTTGGCATCTCTTCCCTCTGCCTTGATGTCCCTTGGATTTGAAGCACCGCAGGCAAGAACTACAGCATCGTACCGGTTAAGGATATCCTCAGCCTTAACATACTTCTGGTTTGGATTTTTAAGGTATTCCTTCATCGGATCGTCCTTGGCTACGGAATTATTCTTCATTGCCTTTCCCGGACCAACCTCTGTATTCGTAATAAAGGTTATGCCTCTCTTCTTAAGGTAGGATATCTTCCTGTCGATAACCCATTTCTCAAGCTTCATATTAGGGATACCATACATAAGAAGTCCGCCCGGCCTGTCGCTTCTCTCATATACAGTCACGTTATGGCCTCTTGAATTAAGCATATCAGCCACAGCAAGTCCGGAAGGTCCTGAGCCTATAACAGCCACAGTCTTATCTGTCCTTACCTTAGGAGGCTCACTTGGCACAAGATGCTGCTCATAGGCATTTTCAATAATAGCTCTCTCATTTTCCCTTACAGACACCGGATCTCCGTTTATGTTACAGGTACATGCCTTCTCGCACAGAGCAGGGCACACACGACTTGTAAATTCAGGGAAGTTATTTGTCTTAGCAAGTCTGCTGTAAGCATGCTCCCAGTTATCATTATAAACCATGTCATTCCACTCAGGTATCAGATTGTTAAGGGGACATCCTGAAGTCATTCCACAGATCATCATACCTGCCTGACAGAAAGGCACACCGCAGTCCATACATCTCGCCGCCTGTATCTTCTGTTCTTCCTTTGAAAGAGGAATATGGAACTCATTAAAATTCTTGATTCTTTCCTTTGGACTTATCTCAACACTTGTCTTTCTTTCATACTCCATAAATCCTGTTGGCTTTCCCATATTTATTTACCTCCATTCTTGATCTTGTAAAATGCTTCTATTGACGCCTGTTCACTTGACATTCCTTTTTCCTCAAGAGAAACCATGGTATTCATCATCCTCTCGTAATCAACAGGAATGATCTTCTTGAACTTAGGCAGATAACCTGCGAAGTCATCAAGGATCCTCTTTCCAACCTCTGAATTGGTATTGTTTACATGATCCATGATAAGCTGCTTAAGCTCATTTATCTCATACTTGTCAGTGAGGGTCTCTATGTTGATCATTTCCTTGTTAAGTCTCTTGTAGAGATCGTTGGACTTATCAAGGACATATGCGATACCTCCGCTCATACCCGCAGCGAAGTTCTTGCCAGTTCGTCCAAGAACAACCACCTTACCGCCTGTCATGTACTCGCAGCCATGATCACCGACACCTTCTACAACAGCCACAGCTCCGGAATTACGGACTGCAAATCTCTCACCTGCCACACCGTTTATAAATGCCTTACCGCTTGTGGCACCGTAAAGGGCAACATTTCCTATTATGATATTATCCTCATGCTTATATTTCGCAGCTCTTGGCGGATATACAATAAGCTTACCGCCTGACAGTCCCTTACCGAAGTAGTCGTTGCTGTCACCCACAAGCTCAAGAGTAAGTCCCTTTGGAATAAATGCACCAAAGCTCTGTCCGCCGGCACCGTTACACTTTACCAGATAAGTATCCTCTTCAAGGCTCTCGCCGTACTTCTTTGTGATCTCAGAGCCAAATATGGTACCTACCGATCTGTCAGTATTCACAACATCTATCTCAATGCTCTTTCTCTGCTTCTTGGCCAATGCCGAGCCAAGCTGCTTCATGAGTATCCTCATATCAATTGTCTGATCAAGCTTGAAGTCATATACATTCTTCTCGTTATACTTAACCTTATTCTGAGGCATATCAATGTATGGGTTATCAATGATCTTTGAAAGGATCACATTTCTCTTCTTAGCCTCTTCTCCGGCATATAAGAGATCTGAACGTCCTACCAGCTCATCAACTGTTCTTATACCAAGCTTGCTCATGTACTCCCTAAGTTCCTCAGCTATAAACAGCATGAAATTCTTCACATACTCAGGCTTACCCTTAAATCTCTTACGAAGCTCAGGGTTCTGTGTTGCCACGCCCACAGGACATGTATCCAGATTACATACTCTCATCATTACACAGCCCATTGTTACCAGTGGAGCAGTTGCAAATCCGAACTCCTCTGCACCAAGCATTGCTGCTATAGCCACATCACGGCCTGTCATAAGCTTACCGTCAGTCTCAAGGATAACCTTATTTCTCAGGTCATTCTTTATAAGGGTCTGATGGGTCTCAGCAAGTCCAAGCTCCCATGGAAGTCCTGCATAGTGTATTGAGTTGTGTGGTGCTGCACCTGTTCCTCCGTCATAGCCGGATACCAGGATTACCTGAGCACCTGCCTTGGCAACACCGGCTGCTACAGTACCAACCCCTGCCTCTGAAACAAGCTTTACTGATATTCTCGCGTCCCTGTTGGCATTCTTACAATCATATATAAGCTGTGCCAGATCCTCGATAGAGTAAATATCATGATGAGGTGGTGGAGATATAAGACTTACTCCCGGAGTTGAAAGTCTTGTCTTGGCGATCCAAGGATATACCTTACCGCCCGGAAGGTGTCCGCCTTCACCAGGTTTTGCACCCTGTGCCATCTTTATCTGGATCTCCTTGGCACTTACCAAATATCTTGATGTGACACCAAATCTTCCCGAAGCCACCTGCTTGATGGCTGAGCACCTGTTCTTACCGTCAGGTCCTATGGTAAGTCTCTCAACAGACTCACCGCCCTCACCGGAGTTGGACTTTCCACCCAGCTCGTTCATGGCTATTGCCATACATTCATGGGCTTCCTTTGAAATTGATCCGTAGCTCATGGCACCGGTCTTAAATCTCTTAACAATGGAGCTTGCAGGCTCTACTTCATCAAGTGGTATTGGTTTATCTGCATATTTGAACTCCATGAGATTTCTCAGATGGAACGGTCTCTGTTCGTTGTACAGTGCCTTGGTGTACTCCTTGAACTTGCTGTAGTCACCTGTCCATGTGGACAACTGGAGAAGATGTATTGTATTAGGATTATACAGGTGCTCCTCCTTGTTTCCTCTGAACTTGTGGGCACCTATGCTTGTAAGGGCAAGGTTTGTATCAAGTCCCAGCGGGTCAAATGCTGATGAATGAAGATCATCCACTGTCTTCTCAAGCTCTGCTATGCCTGAGCCCCCCACAACGCTTACAGTGTTGGTGAAGTATCTGTCCACAACCTCCTTTGAAAGTCCGATACATTCAAATATCTGTGAACCCATGTATGACTGGATGGTGGATACACCCATCTTGGAAGCTATCTTAACTATTCCATGACATATTGCACTGTTGTAATCATCAACTGCAGCATAGAAATCCTTGTTCAGCAAATGGGAATCAACCATCTGCTTAATGGTGTCAATGGCAAGATATGGATTTACCGCGCAGGCACCATAGCCAAGAAGTGTAGCGAAATGATGTACATTTCTTGGATCTGCACTTTCAAGGATAATGGCAACCGAAGTTCTCTTCTTTGTTCTTACCAGATGCTTCTGCATAGCTGACACAGCAAGCAGTGATGGTATAGCCACATGGTTCTCATCAACCCCCCGGTCTGAAAGTATAAGGATATTTACCCCATCCCTGTAGAGCTTATCAGCCTCAACGAACATTCTGTCTATGGCTTTCTCCATTGATGTGTTCTTATAATATAATATAGGAAGAGTTGCAACCTTAAGGCCCTCAACCTTCATGTTCTTTATCTTAAGAAGATCCGTATTTGTCAGGATAGGATGATTGATCTTAAGCACATGACAATTCTCCGGCTTCTCATCAAGGATGTTACCGTCCTTTCCGAGATATACTGATGTGGAGGTTACGATTTCCTCTCTTATGGCATCAATAGGTGGGTTTGTAACCTGGGCAAATAACTGTTTGAAGTAGTTAAACAGCGGCTTGTGATGATTTGATAAAACAGCCAGCGGAGTATCTGTACCCATGGCATGTATAGCCTCTGTACCCTTTTCTGCCATTGGATAGATGGTATTCTTGAAATCCTCATAGGTATATCCAAATGCCTTCTGAAGTCTCTGTCTTTCCTCGTCTGTATATTCCTCAACGCGTACGTTGGGTATCTTCAGATCCGAAAGATGTACCAGATTGCTGTCAAGCCACTCACCATATGGCTTAGCCTTGGCGTACTTCTCCTTGATCTCCTCGTCTGAAATAAGGCGTCCGTTCACAGTATCCACAAGAAGCATACGTCCCGGTCTCAATCTATCCTTCTTCACGATCTTGGCAGGATCAACCTCCAGAACACCAACCTCTGACGAAAGGATAAGGTAATCATCGTCTGTAATGTAATATCTTGATGGTCTGAGTCCGTTTCTGTCCAGTACGGCTCCCATTACATCTCCATCTGTAAATAATATAGAAGCAGGTCCATCCCACGGCTCCATCATGGTTGCGTAGTATTGATAGAAGTCCTTCTTCTCCTGACTCATATATCTGTCATTCTCCCAAGGTTCAGGAATTGTTATCATAACCGCAAGAGGAAGCGGGATTCCATTTAACACAAGGAACTCAAGGCAGTTATCAAGTCTTGCTGAGTCTGAGCCGTCAGGATCCAGCACAGGCATTACCTTGTACATTTCATCCTGCATGATAGTTGATTCCATGGTCTCCTCACGGGCTATCATCTTATCCTCATTTCCACGGATTGTGTTGATCTCACCGTTATGGCACAGATATCTGTATGGATGGGCTCTCAGCCAGGAAGGAGTTGTATTTGTTGAAAATCTTGAATGTACCAGTGCGATTGCTGATTCATAATCAGGATCCTGCAGATCATTATAGAAGAGTCTCAGTTCTCCAACCAGGAACATTCCTTTGTATACTATTGTCCTGCTTGACAGTGAAGGTACATATGTATCATCATTACTTTCCTCAAATATCCTTCTTACAAAGTAAAGCTTTCTGTCAAAGTCCATTATATTCTTTATTGAATCAGGCTTCTTAATAAACGCCTGCATTATACATGGCATAACATCCAATGCTTTCTTTCCAAGTATTCCCGGAGTTGTAGGCACCTGTCTCCAGCATAAGAACTCAAGACCTTCCTTCTCTACGATAACCTCAAACATCTTCATGGCCTGTTTTCTCGGAAGCTCCTTCTGAGGGAAGAAGAACATACCAACGCCATACTCTCTCTCATTTCCAAGATCATATCCCATGGCCGAAACTGTCTTGCTGAAGAACTTGTGGGATATCTGGAGAAGAATACCAACACCGTCTCCGGTCTTACCCTCTGCGTCCTTTCCGGCTCTGTGCTCAAGATTTTCTACAATCTTAAGTGCATTGTTCACCGTCTCGTGAGTTTTGATTCCTTTTATATTAACAACAGCTCCTATACCACAGTTGTCATGCTCATAACTGCTGTCATATAAACCTATGCTTTCTCGTAACTCTTTCATCACTGCACCTCCTGGTTATTGGCACGGCTCGGCGTGCCTTCCTTTTTATATCATTCTACACTTTACTCGTATTTTAAAGGCAAATACCTTTCTTAATAAAATTGCGGTATTTTTGTTTTTTGCTTGTTTTTATTGTGTAAATGTTGCTTTTTGCTTGTTTTTCCTTTTCTAGTTCGATACTATACTACCTTTTATCCAGTTTGTAAATAGTAAATTTTATCAAGTTGTCAGATAGTTTCGCAATTCTCTTATATGCGTTTTATTGTATTTACTATTCATTTAATTGCGTATACTTTTTTCATTAGAGTCCCTGTCGTCCCGTTATACACAGACTTAACTAATATAAGAGCTTATTTCAATAAAAAAAGACCATAATCACAGTCATCAAAACTGTAGTTTATGGTCTTCTGATATATTGCTTATATTAGATTATTTTTTCTGATTATTTCAAATTATTTCTATAACAATACGAGTACAAAAATACTATTATGATATTATCACGTCACCGTCTTACTCAGCAGCAGTAGTTCCCTCCTCGCTGGACTCCTCTTCACCGGTGGTATCTGCTTCCTGACCGGCCTGTGCATCTCCCACACCGCCTGCCTGCGCATCTCCCGTACCTGTTACTCCTGTAAGACTCTTTAATCTGTCACTTATGTCACTTACAGTATTAGATACAGTGTATCCTCCATTTCCATAGAGATACTCATGAAGCCTCTTGACATTGCTGCTCAGATCATTTGCAGCTACAACTCCCTGATTATCGGAAAGTATAACTGAGCTGTACTCCATAGGGAAACCAATCTCTTCCTTAAATTCATATGCGGACACCTTCTTGGCAAGCTTAACCATCTCATCTTTGGTGATACTTGTAGAGACAAATCCAAATGACACATCTACGAATTTAAGAACTGTGGCAGCATCCATGCTCTTAACCTTGCCTGCTATGGCAAAAAGAACCTTTCTCTGTCTCTCTGTTCTTGTTATATCTCCCTTATCGGTAGTCCTTATCCTTGAATATGCCACTGCCTGCTCGCCGTTTAACACCTGCTTGCCGGCAGAGTGGATACCCTCGATAAAGTCACCGGACTCCTTTATCTGATTTGCAATGCTTAAATTAAAGGCGTCAAGCTCGCTCTCATCCACATCAATGGTAACTCCACCAATGGCATTTATTATACTTGCCAGTCCGTCAAAATCAATAGTAACAAAATCCGTAATATTAAGATCAAGATTTGTATTAAGTGTATTGATACTTGTCAATGCTCCGCCCATCTGATAAGCGTAATTGACCTTCATTGCACTGTTGTCCATGCCATAGGTCTCAAGCAATGTATCTCTGTATACTGATACTGTCTTGATCTCTCCTGTAGCATTGTTTATGCTGAGTAACATTACACAGTCACTGTTGGTGCCGCTGCCCTTGTTGCTGTCTGTTGAATCAACACCATAAAGGGCTATAGTAGTGTATCCCTTTGTTTCCTCGGCAACGCCTTCGTTGGTAACTATATCTGCCTGCTTGATATTGATAACATTTATATCGTCTCCCATAAGAGTCGCTCTCTGCTTGAGATAAACCACGCATAAAGCTGCCAATGCAAGTACCATCACAATAAACACTGCTGTCCAGCCTTTATTGCTCTTCTTCTTTTCCACCGGAAGTTCCTCAGGCATATGCTCCTCGCCCTCATAGAGATCATCAAGGTATCCTAGATCCCTGCCATCATCCTCCGGATACGGCTCATCTTCATATTCCTCATGGTATCCATCGGTCTCTTCATCTGTATATTCGTCATTCTGATCATAGTCTGTCTCATCGTCAGCGTAAGTCTCTTCTCCATAGTCATCGGTCTCGTCTGCGCAGGTCTCTTCTCCGTAATCATCGGTCTCGTCATCGTAAGCCCCATCCTGATAATCATCAGTCCCGTCATGCGCGCAAGTCTCCTCCCGGTAACCTGCGGTACCCTGCTCTTCCCGAATATCATCAATATGGTCTGCCGCAGCACTTCCCGGATGACTTCCGCCGTCATCATCAAGTCCTGCAGTATTTTGATCCATTGTACTGTCATCTTTCTCTTCCTCTGCCGGCATATCATTTTCATGAAGAGATGCAGCCGCCTCTGCAAGAGCATTAACCTGTGCCAGTACCGATTCAACCTCCTCATCAAGATTCCTCGGCTTTTCTATCTTCTTTTTTACACTATCAGGTATATTAACCTTCATAGTCTCACTTGCAGGTACTGATGTGGTTTCAGGTTGTTTCGTCTCAAAGCCTGTTGACGCAGGCTTTAATCTGTCCGTCCTTACATCACCAGCTTTCTTGACATCATCAGCTTTCTTAACATCATCAGCTTTCTTAACGTCACCAGCTCTCCTTACGTCATGGGCTTTCCCTGCGGAATTGCCCATCCTGTCATTTGCAATATCATCCTTACCGGATGAGGTTGCCCCTGCATTATGTCTGGATATTATAGATGAAAGATCATCTTCGTCTTCAAAATCTCCAACTATCTCATCAGCTCTCTGCATTGCCTGTGCCTTAAAGGCAGCCAGACGCTTCTCGTATTCTGACATATTATTATCCATCACGGATTTCCTCTCAATCAAAATTGTGTGTTTATTTGCATACCTTCTTGTATAATACATTATTTTTACAATTTTTACAAGACAGGCATGGCAGAGTGGCATAATTTATTGCATTTTTGTTTCGTTTTTATTGCATCCCGCTATCTTTTTGTCCTTCCTTTATCCGGGTCCACATGTATATCGCCACCATAAATGCCACAAAAACCAATATTCCCACACCTGTCTTAAACTTTACAGACATGATTCCATGAGTATTTGCCAGGCACACTATATCATCCGGCTGATTGCTTCTGTAATAAATATCAACCTGATCTCCCACCGAAGGATAAAAATGAGCTTTTTTTATTATCGCCTTATGTATCCTTCCATCCACCTTGTATTGAAGATACACATCCTTCTCCGTATTTATATCACCATCTGTATCATAGGTGTCGTACACTTCAACCCCGGTCACAGCCGCCACAGTTTTCTTTCCATTATCTATTATATCCTGCTCCTGCCGTTTCGCTTTTAAGGCTCCGGCTATGGATACTATGCCACACAAGGCAATTATCCCGACAATATATACAAATGCCATGCCTCCGCCTTTTTTCTTATGCCCACCCGTCTCCTTAATGCGTCCATTTGGCTCTTTGCTGTATCCACCCGGCTTTTTATCGTATCCATTCAGATTATATCCGATAAGATCATGGTTTCTTTCCTCTTCCGGTTTATCTATCTCATTATTTCTCACCTTCATAAACAGGTGGACTACCACCGCACCAATAGCTCCCCACACAAGAATATTCATCAGCCCTATATCCTCCATCAATTTTTATATAAGTCAATCTAAATATATATCCGCAAAATACATTGCCTTCTCACATCACATTGCCATCTCCACATGTAATCCAGATATCCTTTAAGTAAAGTGGTTGTAAAAAACAGTCCCAAATTATATTTATGACCGAAAACAGTTTGAAAATGACGACGCGAATCTCCCATATCACTTAAGTTCTGCCCCTTTCCCCCTTAGACTTGACAGCCATTATCAAAAAATGTATATTGTCTGTAAGACTGTTTAGAGGTGGAAATCCACCAGTGATATTTCCGCTTAAACACATAATTATTTACGGATTTTGGTGACTAAAATGAATGAAAATATAACTTTATCTGTTGTTATGCCTGCATATAATGAAGGACAGCATATATATGACAATCTGGTAGAGACAGATAAGATCTTAAGTACTTTCGTCAGACGCTATGAAATAATCGCTGTAAATGACGGAAGCAAAGACAACACCTGGGATGAGATAAAAAGAGCAGCCTCTAAGCTCGCCTCAGTCTCAGACTACGGCTACAGTGATAACCATGGTAAGGGATACGCCATTTGTCACGGAATAGAAAACGCCTCCGGCAGATATATCGCATTCCTTGACTCCGATCTGGAGCTTAGCCCTAAAATGCTCAAGGGCTTCCTTAAGATAATGAAGGAACAGGATGTAGATATAGTTATCGGCTCAAAGCTTCACAAGGACTCAAAGCTTGACTACCCATTGATCAGAAAGATCATGAGTTACGGATACTACCTTATGTTAAAGGTACTCTTCCGCCTCAATGTCCATGATACCCAGACAGGTATAAAGCTGTTCAAAAATTCTGTCATAAAGCCTATCACCGGCACTCTTGATACCGCCGGCTACGCCTTTGACATTGAGATTCTTGCCAAGGCAAATAAAAAGGGCTTCCGTATTGCCGAGGCTCCCATCACCTTAAACTACTCAAGAGATGACGCAGGAGACGGCCGCAGGATCAAGCCCGCTGACATTTTTCAAGTTTTTAAGGACACAATAAATATTAAGAAGAAACTAAAGAGCTACAATTAAACTATCGATATGATTTGATATGCAGCATCAGCCCGCTGCCAGAGTAAGCACCCATGTGTTGAAAACACATATTGAAATGGCACAATCAACCTGTCGCCGAGAGGAGGTGTCTATGCATCGAAGATGCATATTGGAATGACGCCGAGAGGAGGTGTCTATGCATCGAAGATGCATATTGGAATGACACCGACGAAATGTCGCCGAACGAATGTGAGGGGACAACACCAACACGTATGTGAGGTGACACCACTAACACGAATGTGAGGGGCGATACCAAATAAACCAATTTCAATGGGCTGATGTTCCAAGAATAGGGAGAAAATTATGAATTATAACGAAGCATACGAATTGCTGAAAGCTAAGAATCAGTTACACATACTCAGGTACTATGATGAGCTTGACAACGAAGGAAAAGAGTCTCTGTTAAAGCAGATCTCAGATATAGACTTTTCTATTTTAGATAATCTTCATGCTAAGGAAGAGAAAAAGGAATCTACCATTGTGCCTATAAAAGCAATGATGCTTGAGGATATTGAGAAAAAACGCGACGAATACAAGTCTGCAGGTCTTAAAGCCATTAAGGCAGGGGATCTGGCACTGGTGCTTCTTGCCGGCGGACAAGGAACCCGCCTTGGTTTTGATGGTCCTAAGGGGACCTTGAATGTTGGTGAGACAAAGGATATGTTCATCTTCCAGCTTCTTGTGGAGCACACTCTGGATGTAGTGCATGAGTCCGGTACATGGATTCACTTCTTCATAATGACAAATGTGAAGAACCATGAGCAGACCACCACATTCTTTAGAGAGCATGATTATTTCGGATACAACAGGGATTATATCCACTTCTTCCGCCAGGAAATGGTTCCTTCAACAGATTTTGACGGCAAGATCCTCTTAGAGGACAAGGGCCGGATATGTCTCTCTCCAAATGGCAACGGCGGCTGGTTCTCTTCTCTTGAGCGAGCAGGCCTTATGGATACAATTGTTAAGGACAATATTAAATGGATAAATGTATTCTCTGTAGACAATGTTCTTCAAGGCATTGCCGACCCTGTCTTCCTGGGGGCTGTTCTTAAGGAAGGCTATGTATCAGGCGGCAAGGTTATAAAGAAAGCAGATCCTCATGAGCGTGTAGGTGTTCTCTGTATGAAGGACGGAAAGCCTTTCATTGTTGAATACTATGAATTAAGCGAGGAAATGGCTTACGAGAAAAATGAACGGGGTGAGTACGCATACAACTATGGTGTCACCCTCAACTATATGTTCCCTGTAGACAAGCTTATGAACCTGTTAGACAAGAAAATGCCGCTTCATGTGGTAAAGAAAAAGGTTCCTTACATTAATAATGAAGGTGAGCTTGTTAAGCCTGAGGAACCAAACGGTTATAAGTTTGAGACTCTTGCCCTTGATATGATAGGCTACATGGAGACCTGTCTTCCATTTGAGGTTGTAAGAGAAAAGGAATTTGCCCCTATTAAGAATGCCACAGGCGTTGACTCTATTGAAACAGCCAAGGCTCTGTTGGTTAAAAACGGATATACACTGTAGATTAAATAAATCAGCAATGTTCAGATGCGATCATGCAAGCATGATTTTTGAATAAAGTCTTATTACAAAAATCCGGAGGATGTGTGTAACATTCTCCGGATTTTTTCATTTATTTGTTTTATCGTTTCTTTGGATCACTTGCACACTGATCCGTATATCAGATGACTAGAACGAATCCGTTGTCTCATCAAAATCAGCCGGCTTCTCATTCTTCTTTACACGCTTCTTAACATCCTCTCTTATGGCTGTTGTCATATTTGCATCTATTCCTTCAGTATTCTCCTTCTGGAACAGGATCTTAAACGTCAACAGAATGAGCTTAATATCAAGCCATACCGAATACTGCTCATAATAGGTAAGATCCAGCTTAACCTTGTCTCTTGGTGTTGTATTGTATTTGCCGTACACCTGGGCATAGCCTGTAAGTCCCGCTTTCATCTTAAGACGATAATCGAACTCAGGGAACTCTTCCCTGTAGAGAGCTGCAATCTCCGGTCTTTCAGGTCTTGGACCCACCATCGACATATCGCCCTTAAGTATGTTGAATATCTGTGGCAGCTCATCCAGATGAAGTGATCTGATGACCTTACCAACAGGTGTGATCCTGTCATCATTCTTCTTGGCAAGCTGGGCTCCTGCCTTCTCAGAATCCATTCTCATGCTTCTGAACTTGTATATCTTAAACACTCTTCCGTTTAAGGTAAGTCTGTCCTGCTTATAGAATACAGGTCCTCCGTCATAGAGCTTGATACACAGGGCAATTATTATCATAAATGGCGAGAATAACACCAAAAGTATAATGGCACATATAATATCAAGGATTCTCTTACCGATTACATCCTCTCCGCTTAAGCCTCTGTTACGCGACAGAAGCAACGGTGTATCAAAGAGGTGGATAGGCTCCGCTCCAAGGATGATGATATCTGACAGCTTCGGAACAACATAGGAACGGATGGAATGTTCAAAGCAATACTTAACCAGTTCATTTCTTATGTATGCCTTAGTCTCACATATTATAACGCCCTCATAATCAAGGATCTTCTCCTTGATAACCTTCTCGCCTTCACTGACATGTATTATATCCTGAATAACATATTTGTCTTTTCTGGCATTTATCTTCTCAATGAACTCCTTAGGAGTCTTGTATCCATATATAAGAAGCAGATGTCTTGGAGGATAATACTTTCTGTACATATATCTGCATATAAACACCCATGCAAATATAACCAGAAGCTCCGCTCCCGACAACTCTACAAGAACCAGTGGATTAATATAATCACGACATACCATACAGAGCTGTATGTATGCAACAATATTTGCGCATACCATAGACAGGATCTGTGAGTAAAGTACATCTATGATCCTTAAAAATCCCACCTTGTAACCACCATAAAGCTTAGTGAACAGGAACACTATAAGTCCATACATTCCTACAACAGCCCAGTTACCTCTCATGGCGAAAGGTATTATAATGTCTTTTGAGTAATTTGTGTACCACAGGTACGCAAACATCAACACTTCTATAGCCAGCAATACAAAGCCTTCAAAAAATGATATCACTCTCTTATAGATTTCTCTTTTTTTAACAGGTCTGTTCTCTTCCATATCTTACTCCTGCTTTATTGAACATCAGTTCATTTAAAATTTGTCTGTTTAGTAGTGCCCCCTTGTTTACACCCGGAGGCATCCCGTAAGCACCATTCAAAATGTGATTCAACACATAGGCGCTTACTCTGGCAAATGACTAACACAGTTATTTCAACAGCTCCCGGAGCATCTGATTAACAGATCCCGGATCAGCCTTTCCCTTCATTGCCTTCATAACCTGTCCCACAAGTGCACCAAGAGCTTTCTCTTTTCCGCCCTTGTAATCCTCTACAGCCTTGCTGTTTCCTGCTATGGCTGCTTCACAGGCTGTCTTAAGGGCACCCTCATCATTTACGGTTGCAAGGCCATGCTCCTTAACATAAGCCTCAGGATCTATATCCTCAGCAAATACATGCTCGAACACTTCCTTTGCAACATTTCCGTTGATGGTTCTGGCGTCCACAAGCTTAATAAGCTTGGCAAGATTTTTAGCTGTGAACTTAATATCCTCAGGATCCATCACATTCTCCTTAAGGAGTCTCATGGTCTCTACCATGAGCCAGTTAGACACCTTCTTAGGTGCTGCTCCAAGAGCTATGGTATCCTCGAATATATCTGCAAGCTTCTTTGAGTTTGTGATAATGTCAATATCGTAATCAGGGATCTGATACTCTTCTCTGTATCTTGCCCTCTTCTCATCTCTGAACTCAGGCTGCTTTGATCTTATCTCCTCAATCCATTCGTCACTGATGTGTATAGGCACCAGGTCAGGATCAGGGAAATATCTGTAATCCTGGGCGTCTTCCTTTGATCGCATAGGATATGAATATTCCTTTGTATCATCCCATCTTCTTGTTTCCTGAACTACCTTCTCGCCGGATTCAATAAGATCGATCTGTCTCTCTCTCTCGTTCTCAATGGCACGGGCAATAGCCTTGAAGGAATTAAGGTTCTTGGTCTCTGTTCTTGTACCGAACTCCTCTGCTCCAACCTCTCTTACGGAAAGGTTTACATCGGCTCTCATAGAGCCCTCGTTGAGCTTACAATCTGAAGCACCAAGGTACTGTATTATAAGTCTGAGCTTCTCAAGGTACGCAATAACCTCATCTGCGGAACGCATATCAGGCTCTGATACGATCTCAATAAGAGGTACACCTGAACGGTTAAAGTCTACCAGTGAGCTGTCAGTATATGGATCATGGACCAGCTTGCCTGCATCCTCCTCCATATGGATCTCATGTATCCTTACAAATTTCTTTTTTCCCTCAACCTCTATCTCAACCTTACCGTCCCTGCATATAGGATAGTATAACTGGGATATCTGATAGTTCTGTGGGTTATCAGGATAGAAATAGTTCTTTCTGTCGAATTTGCAATTTCTTGTAATATTACAGTTTGTGGCAAGACCAACTGCCATAGCCTTCTCAACCACTGCCTTGTTAAGGACAGGAAGTGAACCCGGCATACCTGTACATACAGGACATGTATGTGTATTAGGTGCTCCGCCGAATGCTGTACTGCATCCACAGAAGATCTTTGTCCTGGTTGCAAGCTCTACATGAACCTCAAGTCCTATGACTGTTTCATATGCTTTACTCATGTTAGTTCTGCCCCCTTTCTGCCACATCTGCAGGTCTCTTATATTCTCTTGTCTGCTCATATGCATAAGCAGCTCTTATTATAGTCTTTTCATTAAATGCGTCGCTGACCATCTGAAGTCCTATCGGCATTCCGTCCCTGTCATATCCGCACGGAAGTGATATACCCGGAAGTCCTGCAAGATTTACAGGTACTGTATATACATCTCCAAGATACATCTTGATAGGATCACTGAGTGACTCTCCCATCTTAAGAGCTGTTGTAGGCGCAACAGGTCCAAGGATTATGTCATACTTCTCAAATGCCTTGTCGTAGGCCCGCTTTATAAGTGCCTTAGCCTTTAACGCCTTTACATAGTAAGCATCATAATATCCTGAGCTTAGTACAAATGAACCAAGCATGATCCTACGCTTAACCTCAGGACCGAAGCCCTCTGAACGGCTCTTCTTGTACATGTTGTGAAGATCTGTATAGCTGTCTGTTCTGTAGCCGTACTTAACTCCGTCGAAACGCTCAAGGTTTGAGCTTGCCTCTGCCGCTGCTATTATATAGTAGGTAGGGATAGTATACTCAACCATTCCCAGGTCAAACTCCTCTACAATAGCTCCCTTTTCCTCAAGCTTCTTAGCCGCCGCATAAACAGCGTCCTTTATATCAGGGTCAAGCCCTTCTGAGAAATAATCTCTCGGAAGACCTATCTTAAGCCCCTTTACATCATCCACAAGAGCACCGGTGAAATCATTATCATCTCTGTTCACTGATGTGGAATCCTTCTTGTCATACTGGGAAATGATCTCAAGGAGTGCCGCACAGTCTGTAACATCCTTTGCAAGAGGTCCGATCTGATCAAGAGATGAACCGTATGCAATAAGACCATATCTTGAGACTCTTCCGTAGGTAGGCTTGATACCTGTAACACCACAGAATGACGCAGGCTGTCTTATGGAACCACCTGTATCTGATCCAAGGGCACATACAACCTCCTCTGCCGCAACTGCTGCCGCAGAACCACCTGATGAACCACCCGGAACCTTATTCTTGTCCCATGGGTTTTTTGTCTCGCCGTAATAAGAGGTCTCTGTTGTGCTTCCCATGGCGAACTCATCCATATTTGTCTTGCCTACTATGACCATACCTGCCTCAATAAGCTTCTCTACAGCCTCTGAGGTATATGTAGGTACGAAATTTGAAAGTATCTTTGATGAGCATGTGGTGAGCATTCCATTAAGACACATGTTATCCTTGATAGCCACAGGCACACCTGCAAGGGGACCTGTAAGCTCCCCATTATCTATCTTCTTCTGTATCTCCTCTGCCTGCTTCATCACGCCTTCTCTGTCAGCCACTGTCACAAAGCAGTTATACTCGCTGTCATATCTCTCAATGCTGTCCATGCAGGCTTTGGCGGCCTCTGCAACGCTTACCTCTCCTGCTTTTATCTTCTTGCCTAATGTAACGGCAGTCAAACTCATTAAATCCAAGTCCTTCTACCTCCTTAATCAAATGTCTTCGGAACCTTGTAGCAGCCGTCTTTTTCTTCCGGTGCATTCTTTAAAAGATTCTCTCTATCATCACCATTTGTCACCACATCCTCACGGAATACATTGTTGTATGGGAATGTGTGGCTCATGGCCTCTACATTGTCTGTATCAAGCTCGTTCAACTTGCCCACATAATCAAGCATATCAGACATATCCTTCTTCGCCTGCTCCTTCTCTTCCGCAGAAAGCTCCAGCTTGGCGAGTATGCCTACATAATCAATGGTTTCATCTGTAATTGTCATTGGCCAATCCACCTTTACGAATCTATAAAATGAGTTAATGGCATATAAAGCCACTTTCTTGATATTACCATATATTGGTATCCTTTGCAAATTCTTATATGCTTTGTTTCCTTAAGAACTTCTTGTATATTATGTCCCTGAGCCTGTTCGTGGAAAGAGCCACCAGGATATTGGCTGATGTCCTTACCATATAATCTGCAAATGAAAACCAGCCTGCCTTGTAATACTTCCTGTTAAAGGCCTTCATGGACTTCAGATATTCCCTGCCACCACGACGCATATAGGTGTCGGAATTTACCCTCATGCACACCAGCGGTTCCTCAAGATTGTACCCCCTTGAGCCGTCCATAAGCATTCTTATCCACAGGTCATAGTCCTCAATCCACGGAGCATGTCTGTATCCACCGGCATGTACTGCCCTGCTTTTTCTGAACACGACTGCCGGATGGTTAAATGGATTTCTCCTTCTTCCGTACTTCATGATCTCCTCATGGGTGACAGGCACAGCCTTGATCTTATCCGGATGCTCCATGTCTCTGTCAAACTCACTGACATAGCAGCTTATCACATCGGCAGAATGAGCCTCCATTGCCTTAAGCTGCTTCTCCACCCTGTCAGGCTTTGAATAATCATCTGTATCCGCCCTTACGATATATTCATTTGTGCACACCTTAAGTCCTGCTGCCAGAGCCTTTCCAAGTCCTCCATTTTCAGGGAGGGCTACTATCTTTATCTTTTCCTTATATGTGTCTTCGTATTCATCAAGTACAGAATCAAGCTCAGCATTAAGCGGTCCGTCCTTTACTATCACAACCTCTGACGGCACATAAGTCTGGGCAAATATACTGTCCAGACTTATGCGTAACCAATCAGATTTTTCCTTATAATAGACCGCCATCAATACACTATATCCTAGCAACCTAATAATGCCTCCAATGTTTCTCTGATAGCCTTTATAAAGTTCTCACTATTTAATACTACAGGGTTAGGAAGGGTTGTGATAAGGGCAAGATCCTTTGTCATCTTTCCATCCTCTATAGTCTTTATTGTTGCTTCCTCAAGCTTATCTGCGAAGTCCTGAAGCTCCTTGATTCCATCAAGCTCTCCACGCTTTCTTAAAGCGCCAGACCATGCAAATATTGTTGCAACCGAGTTGGTTGATGTTTCTTCTCCTGCAAGGTACTTGTAGTAATGTCTCATTACTGTACCGTGAGCTGCCTCATACTCGTAATTTCCGTCCGGTGAAACAAGTACTGATGTCATCATGGCAAGTGAACCAAATGCAGATGAGATCATATCACTCATAACATCACCGTCATAGTTCTTGCATGCCCAGATGTAACCACCCTTTGACTTCATTACTCTTGCAACTGCGTCATCTATAAGTGTATAGAAGTATTCGATTCCTGCTGCATCAAACTTCTCCTTGTACTCATTGTCAAATATCTCCTGGAAGATATCCTTGAATGTATGGTCATACTTCTTTGAGATCGTATCCTTTGTGGCAAACCATAATGACTGCTTTGTATCAAGAGCATAATTGAAGCAGCTTCTCGCAAAGCTCTCAATAGACTTGTCAATATTATGCTGTCCCTGGATAACTCCCGGTCCGTCAAACTTATGGATGGTCTCCTTGATAACCTGTCCGTCATCACCTGTAAATACAAGCTCTGCAGTACCGGGACCCGGAACGTCGATCTCTACACTCTTATATACATCGCCATAGGCATGTCTTGCTATTGTAATAGGCTTCTCCCAGTTCTTAACACATGGCTCGATTCCCTTGACAACAATAGGTGCCCTGAACACTGTACCATCAAGTATAGCTCTTATAGTACCATTCGGACTCTTCCACATTTCCTTGAGATCATATTCCTTAACACGGGCTGCATTTGGAGTTATGGTTGCACACTTAACAGCTACACCATACTTCTTTGTTGCATATGCTGAGTCAAATGTAACCTTATCGTCTGTCTCATTTCTGTGTACCAGACCCAGGTCATAATATTCTGATTTGAGATCTATAAATGGATATATAAGTTCATCCTTTATATACTTCCAGAGTATTCTGGTCATCTCATCTCCATCCATCTCAACAAGTGGTGTTGTCATTTGAATCTTATTCATCTTAAAAAGCCTCCTTAATTTATCTTTTCAGGGAATCCCCCCTGATATTCATTTAGCTTAACGTCCTCTCGATTATAGCAGATGTACGTTACCTGTGCAAATTATTACTTTTTGGTACTCCACTACTTAATCTTACTTATACATATCCGTATATGCCCCTGACAGACACCTCTCCGGATATTATCTCTGACTCCTTGCCGTCTATATCCCTGACCTTGAGACCTCCGTCAGGACTTAAGCCAAGGCTTGTGTATTCGGTTTTATCTTCATTTTCTATCACATACACCTTCCGGTTAAGGTTCACCAGCATTTCGTTATACTCATCCACCATAAATCCCAGATCCTGATTTTCACAGAACATACGGTAAAGCCTCTCAAACTCATTTGCAACACAGGCCACGATCTTTGACCTGTTGGCACCTTTGCCATTTTCCAGGAATATGGAAGTAGCCCTGTCCTTAAGCTCCTCCGGAAATTCCCTGTTATATATATTTATCCCTATTCCTACCACAACATATTTAATATCCTCACCCTCAGAGCTCATCTCCGTAAGGATACCGCATATCTTCTTACCGCCGATCACTATGTCATTAGGCCACTTGATCTGAGGCTTTATGCCCTCAACATGTCCCAGTGCCCTTGCTATGGCAAGGGCTGCCACAAGAGTAAGTCTTGAGGCAGTGGTTATCTCAACAGACGGCTTAAGGAGAAATGTCATAGCAATAGCTGTTTTGCTGTCCGTAGTCCAGCCTCTGCCACGTCTTCCTCTTCCGCTTACCTGACAGTCTGCCACGAACAGATCACCGTCCTGTCCGTCTGTCTCTCCGGCGATCTTCGCCCGGATATTGGTGGAGTCTGTCTCATCATAATAAAATATCCTCTTTATCATGCTATCCGGAGCCATGTACTTTCTGATATTCTCCTCAGACATCACATCCGGCTCAGAAACAAGACGATAGCCCTTATTATTTACCCCTTCTATTACATATCCTGCCTGCTTAAGGCTGTTTATATTCTTCCATACGGCGGTTCTTGAAACCCCAAGTTTCCGGCACAGCTCCTGCCCTGACACAAAATCATTACTTTCCCTTAGAATCTCTAAAATCTTATCTTTCATCTTATCACTCCAACCTTATTGAACATCCGGCAATTTAACCATGTCCAATTAAACTATGTTCGTTTACTCAGTTGCCTCATTATATATTCCAGTCTTCTTGAGCAGTACCTTATATATGGCGTCACACTGGCCGCGTTTACCCGAAAAAGGGAGTATCATGTTCTTTCTTCCCATATCAAGCTTTATTATATAATAAGGCATGTCCGGATTCGGAATCACGAGATTAATATTTGTAATACTGTCATAGGATATTATCCTGGTCCTGTTCTTCTGTATCATGTGTATACCATCATCAGAAAATACATAGGTGGCGGTATATGCTGCCGGTCTGAAGGACCCTGCAAATAATGTACAGCCATACAATATGGCACATATTCCAAAAGCAGCCTTTATCATCCTCATTCCGCTTCCGTTAAATGCCATGTATATAAGCCACACTCCAAGGATAATGAATATAAGCCCTACAATCCTGTATGCATTTCTTGTGGCAGGTCTTTTCTTAACTATGTGTGTTAAATGTTCTTCCAATATTATTTCTTCCGTTTTCTCATATTTGCCTTGCGACATAACATCATAATTATATAATTGTTGCCGCACTCTTTCAACCCAAAAAACAGCGATAAAACACGCTATGCGAGTTTTATCCGCTGATTAGCAGTCGTCAAATGCAATCATGCAAGCATGTTGCACTTGACGACTGCCACAACAGATAACAAAAAAGACGGTGTCGCATGAACACCGCCGTTTTCTGTCCACTGTAAGGAATCGCCTTAACAGTCATTATCCTGATCTATTACTTATTTCTGTAGATAATATCGTTTCTTCCAGGACCATTTGAGATCATTGTGATAGGGAAGCCGATCTTTTCCTCGATGAACTCAATGTACTTTCTGCAGTTCTCAGGAAGGTCTTCGTAGTTCTTGATACCTCTGATATCGCACTTCCATCCAGGAAGAGTCTCGTATACAGGCTTAGCCTTCCTAAGCTTATTTGTTGTTGGGAAATCTGTTGTAATCTCGCCATCAATATCATAGGCAACACATACAGGAATCTCGTCAAGGTATCCAAGTACATCAAGTACAGTAAATGCCACATCTGTTGCACCCTGAATCCTGCAGCCGTAATGTGAAGCAACACAGTCGAACCATCCCATTCTTCTTGGGCGTCCTGTGGTAGCACCGAATTCGCCGCCGTCGCCGCCACGTCTTCTGAGCTCATCTGCCTCATCGCCGAATATCTCACTTACAAATTCTCCTGCACCAACGGCACTTGAATATGCCTTACATACAGTGATGATCTGCTTGATCTCATATGGTGGGATACCTGCGCCGATGGCACCGTATGCTGCAAGTGTTGATGATGATGTAACCATTGGGTAGATACCGTGATCAGGATCCTTCATTGATCCTAACTGTCCCTCAAGAAGAATATTCTTTCCTTCCTTGATAGCCTTGTAGAGGTATGCTGAAACATCACATACATAAGGCTCAACCATGCTCTTGTATTCCATTAATGTATTGTAGATATCATCTACCTTTAATAATGGCTGATGATATAAGTGCTCAAGTAACACATTCTTCTGGGTTATAACTCTCTCGATCTTGTCCCTTAAGTATTCCTCATCCTCGAATAACTCTGAAACCTGAAAACCGATCTTTGCATATTTATCTGAATAAAATGGTGCGATACCTGACTTTGTTGAGCCAAATGACTTACCTGCAAGTCTTGCCTCCTCATATGTATCAAACATGATATGATATGGCATTACCATCTGTGCTCTGTCTGAAACAAGGATCTTAGGTGTAGGAACCCCCTGTGCAACAACTGTCTTTATCTCATTAAAAAGCTTTGGAATATCAAGTGCAACACCATTTCCGATTATACTTACTACGTTATCGCTGAAAACTCCCGACGGAAGTGTATGGAGTGCAAACTTACCATAGTCATTTACAATAGTATGACCTGCATTTGCTCCACCCTGGAATCTGATAACTATATCTGACTCCTGTCCTAACATATCTGTGATCTTACCTTTTCCTTCATCGCCCCAGTTTGCACCTACGACTGCTCTTACCATAATAAATTCCTCTCTTTCGTTGCCTTTATCGGCAATCATTGATTTGTCCTTACAACATAATGATGGCACACACATCAAATGTAACGATGTGGCAGAAATCATCACATTGTACAAAACTATACATAATAGAGAAAAGGTGTAAAAGAAACTTTACACCTTTTACTTTATGATTATATCTAATTGTTAAATATAAGTAAAATTAATATTGTTTATATTTAACATAAGTATATTTTATGATATAATATTTTTGTAAATTTCGAATTAAGAACACAAGGAAAGGTCTCATTAACCATGAATATAAATCTTGAATACTATAAGGTTTTTTATTATGTGGCGAAAGCCGGCAACATCACCCTGGCAGCAAAGGAGCTGTGCATATCCCAGCCTGCGGTAAGTCAGGGGATAAAAGCCCTGGAAAATGATCTGGATACGGAATTATTCATCCGCACCAAGAGGGGTGTCAAGCTGACCCAGGCAGGGGAAACCCTGTTCCACTATGTGGCAAAGGGTTATGAAAGCATACTTCTGGGAGAAAAAAAACTAACTGATCTAAAAGACATGGATTCCGGTGAGATAAGAATAGGTGCCAGTGACATGACGCTACAATATTATCTGCTCCCATACCTGGAGAAATTCCACCAGTTGTATCCCGGAATAAAGGTAACTGTCACCAACGCTCCCACTCCACTTACCATCGAACACCTTTATGCCAACAGAATAGATTTCGGCATAGTCAGTACCCCACTGCCCGGAGACACAAGACTGTCCATACGGGATGCAAGACCACTGCGGGACTGCTTCATTGCCGGAAAGAAATTCGAATATCTCAGGGATCAGGTTCTGTCATACCACGACCTTATGGAGCTACCCCTCATCTGCCTTGAGCCAAATACCAGCACAAGAAAATATGTAGATACCTTCCTTCTCCAGAATGCCGTATCCCTCACACCTGAATTTGAGCTATCAACCAGTAATATGATAGTTCAATTTGCAGCGAAAAATCTTGGGATAGGCTCTGTAGTCTACGACTTCGCCGAGGACGCCATAAGCGACCACCAGGTATTTGAACTTAAGTTCAACAATCCGATCCCTGCAAGAAAGATGTGTATAATAAGCGACCACACCCACGGCATGAGTGTTGCCGCTAAAAAATTAATGGAACTGCTGTAAAACAGCAGTTCCATTTTTCTTTAAATACATATCCACTCAAAATATTTTAGAAACAAATATTTTCATTACCGGATATTTTATCTGAATATTGTTTTAATGCATTTTATACATTAATCTCAGCAGTCATTCCAAGCTCGTCCTTATTTGCATCCAGGATAGGCTTGACAATCTCAGCAAGGAACTCTCTTGTCTGCTCAGGAGCACGTCCAACGAAATTCTTAGGTTCAAGGATTGCAGTGATCTCTTCCTTTGTCATACCGAATGCAGGATCCGCTGCAATAAGATCCACAAGATTATTCTCAAGGCCAAGAGCCTTAACCTGTCTTCCTGCCTCCATTGAATACTCACGGATCTTCTCATGAAGCTCCTGACGATTTCCGCCTCTCTTAACAGCGTCCATCATTATATTCTCAGTTGCCATGAATGGGATCTCCTTCATGAACGCCTGATAGATAACCTTGTCATATACAACAAGTCCGTCAACAACATTTAAGTAGAGATCAAGAATTCCGTCTATTGCAAGGAATGCCTCAGGTATTGATATTCTTTTATTTGCAGAGTCATCAAGGGTTCTCTCAAACCACTGGGTTGCCGCTGTAATTGCAGGGTTTAAAGCATCTGCCATAACGTAATTTGCAAGGGAAGCAATTCTCTCACTTCTCATAGGATTTCTCTTATAAGCCATAGCTGATGAACCGATCTGATTCTTCTCGAACGGCTCCTCGATCTGCTTAAGGTGCTGAAGGAGTCTTATATCATTTGAGAACTTATGTGCTGACTGGGCAATTCCCGAAAGTACGTTGAGTATTCTTGAATCTACCTTACGGGAATAGGTCTGTCCCGAAACAGGATAACACTCCTTAAATCCCATCTTCTCAGCTATCATTCCGTCGATCTTTCTTATGGTCTCATGATCTCCGTTAAAGAGCTCAAGAAAGCTTGCCTGGGTTCCTGTGGTTCCTTTTGAGCCAAGAAGCTTCTGCTGTCCTATCATATATTCAAGGTCAGAAAGGTCAAGAAGTAATTCCTGCATCCACAGGGTTGCACGCTTACCAACTGTAGTTGGCTGTGCCGGCTGAAAATGTGTAAATGCCAGTGTAGGAAGATCCTCATACTTCTCTGCAAATTTTGCAAGCTCAGCGATCACGTTTAAAAGCTTCTTTCTGACTAACTTCATTGCCTCTGTCATAACGATAACATCTGTATTGTCACCAACGTAGCAGCTTGTGGCACCAAGATGGATTATACCTGCTGCCTTAGGGCACTGAAGACCGTATGCGTATACATGGCTCATAACATCATGACGAACTAATTTCTCTCTGGCCTTAGCCTCTTCATAGTTAATGTCATCAACATGGCTCTTAAGCTCTTCAATCTGCTCATCTGTAATTCTGTCATTGCCGTCAGCGTCCTTGAGGCCTAATTCCTTCTCTGTCTCTGCAAGAGCTATCCAGAGTCTTCTCCATGTCTTAAACTTCATGTCAGGTGAAAAGATATACTGCATTTCCTTGCTTGCATATCTTTCACAAAGTGGGCTTACATACTTATCATTACTCATTTGTCTGCACCTTTCTTCATAAAACTTATTATCTCCCACCGATCTGTCTGAGACCGGCGATTATTTCATACTTTAACAGTATAACATAAAAATCCTGTCAGGTCTTCCCTAAACTACTTTACCTTTGAATCTGCTCCACGCTTGAAATCCTCATGCTCGCCCCGGATATCCTCTGTCGGTGGTGCTATAGGATACTTTCCGCTGAAACAGCCGTGACAGAACTGTCTTCCTCCCGACAGCTCTCCAAGCCTGTCAATGTCCAGATAGGCAAGAGTATCTGCACCTATTATCCTGCAGATATCATCAACACTTCTGTTGTAAGCTATAAGCTGCTCCCTGTCAGGTATATCTGTTCCGAAGTAACATGGATACAGGAATGGAGGTGAACTGATCCTTACATGGACCTCTGTGGCACCTGCCTCCCTTAACATATTCACTATCCTGTCACTGGTGGTTCCTCTTACGATGGAATCATCTATCATTATAACACGTTTTCCCTTAACTGCATTCTTCAACACATTAAGTTTAACCTTAACACTGGATTCTCTCTGGCTCTGGTCAGGCTTGATGAAGGTTCTTCCTACATAGCCGTTCTTGACAAATGCAGTTCCGTACGGTATTCCAGATTCCATAGAGTATCCAAGGGCTGCAGCGTTTCCCGATTCCGGAACACCAACCACAAGATCAGCCTCCACAGGGCTGTCCTTTGCCAGACATCTTCCGGCAATTATCCTGGACTCATACACGCTCATCTGATCGATATATGAATCTGTCCTTGCAAAATATATGTACTCAAATATACACCTTGCATGTTCCTTCTGACACATGTCCTTGAAGGAAACTATTCCCTTGTCCGGTGAAATAGCAACAACCTCTCCCGGCTCCACGTCTCTTACAAATTCCGCACCTATAGTATCAAGTGCACAGGTTTCCGACGCCAGTATATATGCATTGTCTCTCTTACCTATGCAAAGGGGTCTGAAACCAAACGGATCCCTTGCACCTATAAGTTTTCTCGGGCTCATTACAACCAGCGAGTAAGATCCCTTAACCTTTCTGAGCGCCCTGATCACCGCTTCCTCAGCAGTTCCGCATTTTACTCTTTCCCTTGCAATGTGGTATGCAATAACCTCTGAGTCAATGGTAGTCTGGAAGATAGCTCCTGTAAGGGACAGCTCTCTCCTTAATTCCGGTGCATTCACAAGATTTCCGTTGTGAGCAAGGCCTAATGTACCCTTTACATAATTAAGCACAAGGGGCTGTGCGTTCTCAATGGTGCTTGCTCCTGCAGTGGAATACCGCACATGTCCAACACCTATGTTTCCCTTAAGCTTTCCAAGATCCTCAGGAGTAAACACTTCATTTACAAGTCCCATTCCCTTACTTGACAGAACCTTTCCTTTAGGTCCCTCTGTGTCGGACACTGCTATTCCGCAGCTCTCCTGTCCTCTGTGCTGTAATGCAAACAAACCATAGTAGATCGAGTTTGCCACATCATTTCCGTCAAAATCATACATTCCGAAGACACCACATTCCTCATGTATACCGTCTTCATCATAATAATGTGATCTAATATTGTCGTTCATAATCTGCCTCTCGTGTTCCTTATTGTTTCCGGGTAACCCGTACAAGCATTACCTTTTATTTAGTTGTGTAACCTGTATCAATATACAATGACCATTTAAACTTTAAAGGTTTTCTATTTCAATGTCAATCTAATTTGGTCAAATCTGCTTCTTGCATAAAATAAAGGAAATTTTTTAAGTATTATTATAAAAAATTTCCTTTATTTCGGCTGTTACGCTTAATAATCCCAAGTATTATCGCTGTAACACTGTATTTATTCTTTTAATTATATGGCATAGCCCTTTTCTTTTATGAAGTCCACCATGCGGTCCACATACTTCTTACAGAGCTCATCTGTACCTGCCTCAACCATTACACGGATAACCGGCTCGGTTCCGCTCTTACGGAGAAGAAGTCTTCCGTCGTCTCCAAGCTCCTCTGCGATCTCGTCATTGAGTTTAAGGATATCCGGGTCGTTCATAACATCATCCTTGCTGGTAACCTTAATGTTCACCAGAAGCTGTGGGAATATTGTAAGACTGTTAAACAGCTCTGACAGCTTCACCTTTCTTCCAAGGATAACTTCCATTATCATAAGAGAGGTAAGAACACCGTCTCCTGTGGTAGCATACTTTGAGAAGATTATATGTCCTGACTGCTCACCACCGATAGAGTGTCCGTTCTCCATCATATTTTCAAATACATATTTGTCACCAACGGCAGTCTTCTCATAGTTAATGCCTTTCTTGTCAAATGCCTTGTACAGTCCAAGGTTTGACATTACCGTAGTAACAACTGTGTTATTGTTAAGCTCACCCTTATCCTTGAGATAACGGCCACACACATAGAGTATCTTATCTCCATCAACGATCTCGCCCTTGTCATCCACACAAAGACACCTGTCCGCATCTCCGTCATAGGCAAATCCCACATCCAGGTTATTCTCCTTGACAAATGCCTGCAGCTTCTCAATATGTGTTGATCCACACTCAGTATTGATGTTAAATCCATCAGGATCGTTATTTATGATATATGTTTTTGCTCCCAGTGCGTCAAATACAGATTTGGCGATAAGATACGACGCACCGTTTGCAGTATCAAGTCCTACTCTCATGTTCTTAAACGGCCTTGTAGGAATAGTCATGAGGTAACCTATGTAACGGTTTCGTCCCATGGTATAGTCCACAGTCTTTCCTATGTTATCTCTGGTAGCAAGCGGTATCTCACCGATCTCACCGTCAATGTATGCCTCTATCTCCTCCTCTACTGCCGCCTCAAGCTTGTATCCCATTCCGTTGATAACCTTTATACCATTATCGTAGTATGGATTGTGGCTTGCAGATATCATGATGCCGCAGTCAAAGTTATCTGATCTCACAATGTATGACACACTAGGTGTAGGAGTTACATGCATAAGATATGCATCTGCACCGCTGGCTGTAAGTCCTGCCACAAGGGCATACTCAAACATATAGCTTGATCTTCTGGTATCCTTTCCTATAACTACCTTAGCCCTTCCTTCAGGATTTTTCTTTCCATAGTAGTAGCCAAGATATCTTCCAACCTTAAATGCATGTTCTACAGTAAGGTCCTTATTTGCCTCGCCTCTGAATCCATCTGTTCCAAAATACTTACCCATAATTATTCCATTCCTTTTTACATGTTAAGTTAAATTTATTATTACATTATATCATGACCTTAGTTCATGATCGCCACTCACCGCTCCCGATGAATAAGCTACGCTTATTCCCGCTCGCTAACGCTCATTATATCATCATTACAGATATGTGCAAGCAATGTATTATTACTCATCCCCCTCAGCGGACACAAGGATATCTATAGCTCTCGGTATAATCTCTATCTCACAGTCTGTGGTATTTCCACCAAACTCACCGTCAAGAGTCCAGGCAAGCTCCTTGTCACTTCTGATTTTCACATTTGAGGTTCTGAAACAAACCATATTCTTGTCATTTGGATAACCTCCTATGAAACTTCCAACCGTCCTGTTAAGATCCGCAGGATTTCTGATCTTCCTTATGAACAGGCATTCAAATAAACCGTCATCAAACTCAACACCATTTCTCACCATACTCTTGTAGCCGCCTACAGACACGGAGTTTGACACCATTCCATATATGAAATCGTCCTCTTCCACCTCGTTGTCATGCTCTATGACCAGATGATACGATGGTATATTTATAACGCTCTTTATGCCCTGTAACACATAGGCTCCGTGTCCCAGCACATTCTTCATATTCTGTGGCGTTGCATAGCTCACATCCGAGAATATACCAAATGCTGCCACATACACGAAGAACTTATCGGTTAAATGTCCTATATCCACTGCAAATGGCTGTGCCTTAACCAGTTTTCTCGCTGCCTTAATGCCCACATCCGGAATGTCAAGGCTCCTGGCATAATCATTTGTAGAGCCACATGGAATATAGCCCACAGGTACTCTGTCAGCCTTTGGAAGTTGCATGATACCATTTATTACATTTGCAAGGGTTCCGTCTCCGCCGGCGCACACAATCACATCAAAGTCCGTGCTTCTCTCTTTTGCTATCCTTGACGCGTCGTCCGCATTCTGTGTAATATGAATGGTAACTTCGTAGTCATTTTTTATGAATATATCTATTACATCTGCAAGGCTATTCTTAAGTGTTGTCTTACCTGCCTTAGGATTTACAACAAACAACATTTTCTTCATAAAACACATTATCTCCTGTCTATTATTTTAGGCTGCGCACCTTTTACTGTTACTTGTTCTGTTACTTTCCACTGGCATTTTCGTTATATTTTCTGCAGCTTCTGTCACAGTTTACTTTGCTTTTTCACATGATCTGGTCTACTTATTCTTCTTGTACTTCATGTAGAGGTCATAGCCTCTCTTTCTTAACTTACATGCAGGGCAGTGTCCGCAGCCGTCGCCCTTTATGCCATTATAACATGTAAGTGTCATATCGTGAACCAGTTCCAGTCCACCAAGTTCATCAGCCATCTTCCATGTCTCCATCTTATCGATCCACATAAGGGGTGTGATTATGTTAAACTCATAGTCCATGGCAAGATTGAGAGTTACATTGAGAGATTTTACGAATGCATCCCTGCAATCAGGGTATCCTGAGAAGTCACTCTGGGACACACCTGTAATTATATCACTTATTCCCTTCTGCTTGGCAAATACCGCAACAAATGAAAGGAACAGGTGATTTCTTCCATCTACAAATGAATTAGGTGTTCCAACCTCAGGCGCATTTTCATCAACCTTAATATCTGATCTTGTAAGTGAGTTAGGTGCAAGCTGATTAAGCAATGTCATATCGAGTATATAATGTTCCACTCCAAGTTTTTCTGCGATTTCCTTTGCACAGTCAAGCTCTGCCACATGTCTCTGACCATAGTCAAATGAAATAGCATACACCTTCTTGTATCTGCTCAGTGCCCACAAAAGGCATGTTGTACTGTCCTGTCCGCCACTGAATACTACTACCGCTTCTTCTTTATTTCTCATTGTCATCACCTTATAATCCGATGATCGATCAAGGATCATCAGATTTCTTTTTTCCTTTCTATTTTTTTGTATCAGGAGCCTTGCGTCACTTCCGGTATTGCTCCTCCGGTTTTACATTTAGATTGTCGCATTACTTCTGATATTTCTCTCCGGTTTTACATTTAGATTGTCGCGTTACTTCTGATATTTCTCTCCGGTTTTACATTTGGTTTTTTTGCACTTATTTATTGTTGAACTATTTTATTATTACACTTGATATCTATTTCATTATTTTGCCTGTCGTTGCTCCTAATGAGTGTTCATCAGGAGCAGCTTGTTCTGCAGTGTAATGTCATTTTCAAATTTGCCTCTGAAGGTTGTGGTAAACGTCTTTGTTCCCGGCTTCTTAATTCCTCTTGCTGTCATACAGCTATGATTTGCCTCGATCAGAACTGCCACATCCTCTGAACCTGTAACCTTACTTACAATATATGCAATGTCTGTGCCTATTCTTTCCTGCAGCTGAAGTCTTCTGGCTACCATATCGGCAATCCTTGCCAGCTTGCTTAATCCTATGAGCTTGTCCTTAGGAAGATATGCTATAGACACCTTCATGTCATACATCAGTGCCATATGGTGCTCGCAGTATGAGAACACCTCAATGTCCTTTACAAACACCATATCCTCAGTATGTCTTGTGTCCTCTTCCTTGAAGGTCTTGCCATACATCTCTGCTATCTCATCATTTGTGTAGTTCATCCCTGCAAATACTTCTTCATACATTCTGGCAACTCTGTCGGGGGTCTCCTTAAGTCCCTCTCTGTCAGGGTCATCTCCCAGAGCTATCAATATTCCTCTTACATGCTCTCTTATTGCGTCCTTATCTATTGCCATTTTATACTCCTCTCGTCTCCGGATCCCAGATTATCTTGTGCATTTGAAGCTGAAGCTTTACATCGTTCATGTTATTTTCAATCATGTAATCAACTATGTCCTCAAGTTCTATGCTTCCAAATACCGGGCTTATATATACTCTTGTCTTTACATCAAGTCCATATGTGTATATTACCTCTCTCGCTCTGTCCAGATCCTTGATGGAACCCACAACAAATTTAACGGCATCATTCTTATCAACATAATTATAATTTGATATACACATCTTGTCCTCACATCCGCTTCCCGGAAGCTTGTAATCAAGGGTGTAAGAAATTCCATCTGCAACTGCCTTAAACTCTGCTATATCAATGCTGCCGTTTGTCTCAACCTCTACCCTTATATCCCCCTCAAGGGAAAGCTTCAGAAGAAGTTCATCTATATCCTCCTGTATAAGAGGCTCACCACCTGTAAGAGTAACATTCTTTATTTCAGTTCTCTTAATGTAGCTTATAAGCTCCTCATCGGAAAGCAGCTCATATTCCGTATCCTTTTCATTTGCCCATTTTGTATCGCAGTAACCGCAATTAAGATTGCACCCTGCAAATCTTATGAACACCGCAAGCTCACCCGCTCTTGCGCTCTCACCGTTTATGCTGACAAAACGTTCAGCAACTTTGAATTGTGCCATTTTTTATCTCCTTAGTTTATACTGTTTTGTTTTTTCTCTATTCTGGTTTAGAATATATTGCCATATTGTTTGGAGTTTCATATACTCTGACCTCATAAACATCGTAGCCTTTTTTCTCCATCTCATTATAAAACATCCTGGAAAAGTTCTCCGCTGTAGGTCTGAAATCAAGTTGTATGATCCTGAAGCCCTCCTCCACAAGGGCTTCCATGGTTTTATCCTTAAGGGAATTTCTCTCTATTATCAGGCAATGATCATAATAGTCCGTAAGTGCCTTTAGGTCAGCCTTCAGGTTGCCAAAATCTACCAACATACCCCTAGTCTGTTTCTCTTCACTTAATCTCTCACCTGCAACTGCAACCTCCACCTTCCACCGGTGTCCATGTATGTTGCTGCACTTTCCCTGATACCCCTTTAGAAAATGGGCACTGTCAAAGCTTGCATTAGTTTCTAATCTGTACATACTTCTTCCTTTCTGTTTTTTCTTACTCTATATTCTTGTATAATTTCAGTTTTCAATATCATAATGCCGTTTATTATATTTCTTCCGGCCTTATTCGTTTTTCTTGACCTGTTTCTTTTTTTCAGCGTTTAGGTCATGTTTTTTCGCTTTTTTCTTGACCTATTTTCTCCTTTTCGCCTTTTAGGTCATCTTTTCCCCCGGTTTTTCTTGACCTGTTTTCTCCTTTTCGCCTTTTAGGTCATCTTTTCCCCCGGTTTTTCTTGACCTATTTTCTCCTTTTCGCCTTTTAGGTCATCTTTTCCCCCGGTTTTTCTTGACCTGTTTTCTCCTTTTCGCCTTTTAGGTCATCTTTTCCCCCGGTTTTTCTTGACCTATTTTCTCCTTTTCGCCTTTTAGGTCATCTTTTCCCCCGGTTTTTCTTGACCTGTTTTCTCCTTTTCGCCTTTTAGGTCATCTTTTCCCCCGGTTTTTCTTGACCTATTTTCTCCTTTTCGCCTTTTAGGTCATCTTTTCCCCCGGTTTTTCTTGACCTGTTTTCTCCTTTTCGCCTTTTAGGTCATCTTTTCCCCCGGTTTTTCTTGACCTATTTTCTCCTTTTCGCCTTTTAGGTCATCTTTTCCCCCGGTTTTTCTTGACCTGTTTTCTCCTTTTCGCCTTTTAGGTCATCTTTTCCCCCGGTTTTTCTTGACCTATTTTCTCCTTTTCGCCTTTTAGGTCATCTTTTCCCCCGGTTTTTCTTGACCTGTTTTCTCCTTTTCGCCTTTTAGGTCATCTTTTCCCCCGGTTTTTCTTGACCTATTTTCTCCTTTTCGCCTTTTAGGTCATCTTTTCCCCCGGTTTTTCTTGACCTGTTTTCTCCTTTTCACCTTTTAGGTCATTTTTTTCCCCGGTTTTTCTTGACCTGTTTTTTCCTTTTCACCTTTTAGGTCATTTTTTTCTTCGAATTCCCATGACTTATTTAATTATTGCATTTTCATCGTTGCTTTTACAACGACAAAACACGCTTTGCAAGTTTCATCTGCTGATCAGCAGTCGTCAAATGCGATCATGCAAGCATGTCGCACTTTTCTCTTTGCCATAACAAAAAGACGAAATGCATATACCATTTCGTCTTTTATAAACTAAAACATTATATAAACAGCCCCGCCACTACCGCAGATCCATTTTTAATAATGCCCTAGTTTTGTTTACCGACAGGATGGTACAAACGAACTGTCCATTATCACGATTGCTTTGCAATCGTGATGACGCTTAAGCAAGACTTAAGCGTCGCGTATATTTTGCCACTAATTATATTGATGATTGCTTTGCAATCGTGATATATTATATTCCTAAAAATCCCTTAACTACCTTAAGCATGTCTTCCTTATCGCATACTGTATCATGAAGTACCGGTGCGGTACGTATATCTTCAATAGCCTGTGGAACCTTTACCTTTGAAAGCTTTGAAAGCTCATCAACAAGCTCGAAGTCTGACTTGCTGTCATACTCACTGTCAATAGCATTCATTACACTTCTTGTGAACTTGTATGGGCTTGCTGTTGAAGCGATAACTGTAGGAGTTGTATCTCCTGTTTCCTTAACATACTTGTCATATACAGTAGCCGCAACTGCTGTATGAGTGTCAATTATATAATTGTCTGACTCATATATCCTCTTGATAGTTGCTGCTGTCTCTGTTTCTGTAGCATATCCGCCGGCGAACTCCTCAAGTCTCTTCTTCATTTCATCTGTGATCGTATATACACCTGTTGATGAAAGTGACTTCATAAGTTCACTGTTCTTTACTGCGTCATTTCCTGCAATCTTATATATAAGTCTCTCAAGGTTACTTGAAATAAGAATATCCATTGATGGTGATGTTGTAAGAATGAACTCTCTGTTTCTGTCATATGTTCCTGTTGTGAAGAAATCATAGAGAACCTTGTTATCATTCGAAGCACAGATAAACTTGGCTATAGGAAGCCCCATCTCCTTAGCGTAATATGCGGCAAGGATATTTCCGAAGTTTCCTGTAGGAACAACTACGTTGATCTTGTCCCCTGCCTTTATTGTTCCGTCTGCCACAAGACGTGTGTATGCATATACATAGTAAACCATCTGTGGTACAAGACGTCCGATATTAATTGAATTCGCCGATGAGAACTGATATCCCTTCTCATCCATGTATGCAGCAAGCTCTGTATCTGAGAACATCTTCTTGACACCTGTCTGGGCGTCATCGAAGTTTCCTGTTATTCCAACTACAAATGTATTGTCACCCTTCTGAGTAACCATCTGCTTCTCCTGGATAGGACTCACACCATGCTTAGGATAGAATACTATGATCTTTGTTCCGGGAACATCTGCAAATCCTGCAAGTGCAGCCTTTCCTGTATCTCCTGATGTTGCTGTAAGGATAACTATCTCGTTCTTTACACCATTTTTCTTTGCTGATGTAGTAAGGAGGTATGGAAGAATTGAAAGAGCCATATCCTTGAACGCGATAGTTGAGCCATGGAACAGCTCAAGATAATATGCCCCTGCCTTCTTAACAAGCGGTGCGATCTCCGGTGTATCAAATTTGCTGTCATATGCTGAATTGATACAAGCCTTTAACTCCTCCTCTGTGAAGTCAGTGAACATGAGCTTCATAACCTCGTATGCCACCTGTCTGTAATCCATTGCTGCAAGTGCCTCAAGTGACACGTCAAGCGCAGGTATTGAATCAGGCACGAATAAACCGCCCTCATTTGCAAGACCCTTTAATATTGCCTGTGAAGCTGTTGCTGTTTCATTTGCATTTCTAGTGCTTTTGTAAATAAGTTCCATCTGCCAATTCTCCTTATATATATGATGTTATACCGCTTGCATAAGCTCACGGCAAATTTTCTAATTCTTTGGACGATATACGTCATAGGTTCCCATAGGGAAAGCAAGTGCCTCCTCGTGGGTATCAAAATAAATGTCAAGACGCTTTCCGGTTATGGCACCGCCTCTGTCTTCTACCTCGTATGTGATACCATCTATGTACAACTTGGTTCCAAACTCAAATTCCGTCGGAGCCGCTATGGTATGATTAGGTGAAGCCTTCTTACCGCTGGCTGTGATTCCGTCAGGATCAACCTTTCCCGTACACTTCTCACATGGACAGTAAGCAGTTATGGTATATTCACCAAGATATTCCATTCCGTCTGTAGGCTTTTTCTCTTCTGTAGTCCCATCTGAGCCTCCGCCTCCTGAATTACCACCACCGGAATTTCCTCCGCCGGAATTACCGCCTCCGGAATTACCACCGCCGGTACTTCCTCCCGCTGGTATAAACACAAACTGCTGGGTTGTAGGTTCTTCCGTAGCTCCTTCTATGGGATTATCCGGTGTATCTATAAGTGCACCACCTGTTCTGTGATCCACATGATCTCTTGCAGTATGATCTTCTGCACTTGCCAGTTCAAAGGTGCTGTCATCATCTATCCTTGCCTTGCCGTTGAAATTACCATCGGGGTTGGCGTCCGTATAGCTTGCCACCTGCACATCGAATTTGTTATCCTCCAACGCCGTAGCTCCGGCTTCTGACATGTACATATTTTTGTTCTTGGAATAGACACGCTTGTCGTCCGCCTTGAATGCCGCCAGGCTTCCAATACTTGCAGACACAACTATTACACCGGCACAGATACCTATACCGGTCTTCTTAATCCTTGAACTTAACATTGCTTTAGGACTATTATACTTCTTCATGCCTTTACCTCCGTTATGATCTGAACATCAGCCTATTAACATTCGCCTGTCAAACCAGACACGATCATCACAGTCACGAAGTAATCGTGACGCAGTCAAAACAATCGTACCAATAATTATATAATCTTCCCAACACCAGGTCAACCCCCATAGACACCTGTTTTGTATATCCGGAGCCTGTATATTGCTATTTTATATACCGATCAAGAAGCTCCACCATCTCATCATAGGTCTCAACCTGGTTTATAAGATTACGCAGCTTGGAAGAATCCTTAAAGCCTGCCGAATACCACGCCACGTGCTTACGCATTTCATGGATACCGGTAAACTCACCCTTGTACTCTATCATGAGCCTTGCATGTCTTAACATCATGTCTTTTATTTCATGGAGATCAGGTCTTGCCTTTATCTCCCCGGTTTCAAGATATGTCTTGATCTCGTCAAATATCCATGGGTTGCCTCTTGCTCCCCTGCCGATCATAAAACCGTCGCAGCCGGTCTGTTCTCTCATTTTTATAACATCGAACACATCATTTATATCTCCGTTACCTATAACAGGTATGGTCACCCGCTCCTTAACCTGTCTTATGACATCCCAGTCCGCATGCCCACTGTAATACTGGCTTCTTGTCCTTCCATGTACGGCAATGGCACTGGCACCGCTTACCTCCGCAATATGTGCAATCTCTGGTGCATTGATATGTTCCTCGTCGAAGCCGCTTCTTATCTTTATGGTAATAGGAAGTCTGCATTTCTTCACCATGGCACTTACAATATCCCCTATGAGCTTTGGATCTTTCATAAGTGCTGATCCCTCACCGTTATTTACAATCTTAGGAACCGGACATCCCATATTCACATCTACAAATGCAAAACCCCTATCCTCTATTTTATTTGCCATGTCCGCAAGGAGCTCCGGATCTGAGCCAAACAACTGGACACCTATAGGTTTCTCCTCCTCCGTTGTCATGAGCAGCGGTCCGGTGTTCTTATTGTTGTAATAAAGGCCCTTGGCACTTATCATCTCTGTATATAATATGTCACAGCCCTTTTCCTTACATAAAAGACGAAATGGCAGGTCACATACACCTGCCATTGGCGCCAGAATTAATTTGTCCTTGAAAATCATCTCTGTTTGTCCATTATAATCCTAAGTCCCTGAAGAGTAAGATTAGGATCATACACATCTATACAATCCGAATTCTCATATATCATCTTTCCGAGACCACCTGTAGCAACAACCTTTACAGTCTTATATCCCGACTCTTTTTTCATACGCTTTACTATATATTCAGTCTGACCGATATGTCCGAGACATACACCTGCCTGCATACTGGATATGGTATCCTTACACAGGATAGTTTCAGGAACCTTTATCTCAATCTCCGGGAGCTTGGCAGTTCCCTTCCACAGTGCATTTGCACTAAGCCTTATACCCGGTGATGTAACCTCTGCCACGAAGCTTCCGCTTTCATTTACAAGGTCATAGGTGGTAGCTGTTCCGTAATCAATAACTATTACAGGTCCACCATAGATCTCATATGCAGCCACCGCGTCAACTATTCTGTCGGCACCAAGCTGCTTCGGATTTGGTATGGCAATATTTATACCTGTCTTGATCCCCGGCTCCACAATAAGAGGATTAGATTTAAAATACTTCTTTATTCCGTTTGTAAGAGAATGCATAACGTCCGGAACAACCGATGTCACGATAACCTCTGTGACCATATCAACAGTCAGTCCCTTCATCTGCATAAGCTCCACCAGGAATACACCGAACTCATCTGAAGTCCTTGAAATACCTGTTGTCATTCTTGAGGTATGTACCAGGCTGTTGCCATCGAACACACCGATAGTGATATTTGAATTTCCCACATCCACTGCAAGTAACATTATCTTTTCTCTCCTTACTCCTGATACTCTTCAAGATAAAATACTCTGAAATACATCTCGAGACTTGAAAATAAATCCTGCTTCTCTTTTCTGAGCTGCTTTACCTTTAAGGCACTGCCTATATCATCATATAACACGTCATATTCATCTGCTTCGGTCTCTATGTTCAGTCCGCCGTCCTCATCAAAATACAATGTAAATATTCCGCCCACATCCTCAGTGAACAAAACGCACATGATCTTGAGTTCCTTCTTTATCTCATCAGGCAGACCTATAAAATCCTGGTTCAGATAATACTTCTGCTCATATTTTGAACTTGCACATAATACGATCTTATTAGAATCCATATAAACGCTCCAATTTACTTATTGTTACAGGAATTAACCTATAACGTCTGACATATTATATAATCCCGCAGGCTTTCCTGCAAGATATTTTCCTGCTTCAACTGCACCTTTGGCAAATACCGACTTGGAATAAGCTGTATGCTTGAACTCTATAACCTCATCAACACCGGCAAATATAACCTCATGCTCACCTACGATAGTACCGCCTCTGACTGCTGAAATTCCCAGTTCCTTCTTGTCTCTCTTCTTTCTTACCTGGCTTCTGTCATATACATATTCATACTCATTGTTTCTTGCCTCATTGATGGAGTCTGCCAGTGCAAGAGCTGTTCCTGAGGGTGCGTCAACCTTCTGGTTGTGGTGCTTCTCAACGATCTCAATATCGTAGCCTGCCGGTGCAAATATATTTGCAGCTTCCTTTAAAAGCTTCATAAGTGTATTTATTCCAAGAGACATGTTGGCTGAACGAAGGACTGCAACCTTCCTGCTTGCCTCTTCAACCTTGGCGATCTGTGCCTCACTTAAGCCTGTGGTACATAGTACAACAGGTATCTTATGCTTCACACTGTAATCAAGAAGCTTATCCACTGCCACCGCTGCTGCAAAGTCTATGATAACATCTGCAGGCACGTCGCAGGCGTCTATATCAGTGAATACAGGATATCCGTTATCCCTGTTATCTACCACATCTATTCCTGCAACTATCTCTGCAGTATCGTCATTCTTCACCATGTCCGTTATAACCTGTCCCATCTTACCGTTACAACCATGCATAATAATCTTTACCATTTATTTTGTCCTCCGTATTTTTTTACTGTCCTTACAGCAGCATTCTAATTTGCCTGCGGCAAGGCTGCTGCACCTGACTCGCTACCATAACAAAAGATCGAGTAGGAAACACCTACCCGATCTTTTACTTTATATTATGTCATATTCCAACACAATATCCTCGAATCTGTGTACCGCTCTCAACAATTATTAAGCAAGTATACCATAATTCTTCATTGCTGTCTTAAGTTTTTCCACATTTGCAGGTTCCATCTCTGTAAGCGGCATCCTAAGGGTTCCTCCGCAGAGTCCTAAGAGCTCCACTGCCTTCTTGACAGGAATAGGATTCACCTCGCAGAACAATGCATTGCATAACTCAACTGCCTTAAGCTGAAGCTTGAGACTTCCTTCTATATCGCCCTCAAGGAACTTCATGACCATATCATGTGTATCCTCAGGGATTATATTTGCTGTTACTGAGATAACACCTTTTCCGCCCAGTGAAAGAAGCGGAACAACCTGATCGTCATTTCCTGAATAAATATCTATACATCCCTGTGCCAGTGAAGCAAGCTTAACAACCTGACCGATGTTACCTGATGCTTCCTTGATACCTACGATGTTGTCAACTGTCTTTGCAAGTTCGACTGCTGTCTCAGGAAGGATATTGCAGCCTGTTCTTGAAGGAACATTGTATAGAATAATAGGAACTGAAACTGAATTTGCAACTGCTGTGAAGTGAGCGATAAGTCCCTTCTGTGTAGCCTTGTTGTAATAAGGTGTAACCACAAGAAGACCATCTACGCCATAGCTCTCTGCCTCTGTGGAAAGGTAGATAGCGGTTGCCGTACAATTTGATCCTGTACCTGCAACGACCTTGATCCTGTGATCGGCGAACTCAACGCACTTCTTAATGCACTCAAGGTGCTCTTCGTGTGAAAGGGTTGCTGCCTCACCTGTGGTACCGCAGATAACAATAGCATCTGTCTTGTGGGCAACATGAAACTCAACCAGCTCCTTAAGTTTATCAAAATCAACGTCTCCGTTGTCCTTAAACGGAGTAACTAATGCAACTGCTGAACCTGTAAATATTGCCATAATAAAAACCTCCTAAATATTATAAACTGCTTCGCTTTTCATGCGAGCCAATAATTCCGTCTACCTGTTTTTTATTATACATTTTCCACGATTTTTACTACATGCAAAATAATGCTGTATGCTTTTGAAAAAATGTCAATCGAGCAGGCTGACACCTACTCGACATGCAATCAATGCCATCTCGCCTGTCGGCTCGATGCACATTGGCCGTCATATAGAAATTTGTGCAAGCACAATTTCTGCATAACGGCTTATTGCACAAAAAATAGGTCGACGTGAGCCGACCTATAGAATATCTTTATCCTATTAAGTAGCTCTCCATCTTACGATGACAGTCATACAGCTCTTAACTGCACAACCAGAATATATCATTATGGGCTGACATACCCTTCGGCGAACTTCCCTTTCCCCGGCTCTCAAATGCTCCATATACATCAAACCGAATACTCTTTAACTTCGCACCTCTACTTTAATTTATTCTAGTAATCCCTAGATAGTGCATACTATAGCACTAAAAAGGGTCAGTGTCAATATCATTTAGCACAAGGAATATTGTAATAAATTTCCCGGAAATATCCTTGTCATCAAGGTACATTCCCGGGATTATAAAAAGATCTGCATCTATTGCCACGGTCCCAAATTCAGCCCCTTTATCGCCCAATTTGAAAAAACCGCATTTACATCATCAATAAGTACACCAATATTCAACCTGCTCTTCATCTTTCGTAATACCCCCGCACACGTTTATCATTCCAGGCATTCCATCTTGCTCACGGATACCTCATATGCGACCTTGCTCACCACCTGGTCATTTCCTATCCGTTTCTGATACTCTCTGCTCTGTATCCTGCCCCATAAGGCAATATGCTCACCCACTGAAAGCCTGCCTGCAAATCTGGCATTTCTTCCCCAACAGATACATGGTATGTAATCACTCTTCCCATACGCCCTGTTCACTGCCAGCAATATATCTGCTATCTCTCTTCCGAGAGGAGTCATCCTGTACACAGGCTCCTTACACACATAACCGTCAAGGAATACCTGATTAGGCTTGCTGTCCCATGCTTCCTCCTCATCAAGAGTCTCTATTTCCCTTACAAATACAGACAATATAAGTCTGTTCTTAGTCTCCTCATGCTTATTATAAGATCTGAACTGACCTTTTGCCATAATTTTTTCACCAACATGAGAAGTTGTTACGTCAAACAGTCTGTCTGACACCATAAGTGGGATAACATCATAGGCATCACTAAGGCGGCTCACCACCAGATCTACCATATAAAAGCCCTCACCAAATATTTCATGGCTGAACACAAACTCCGATGCGATCTCCCCTGCTACAACTACCTGATTATTGTTTAAAGTTTTTTCCGTCATTTCTTTCTCCCTTCCGGTATTTCCTTATGTATTTTGTTTACCTTAAAGAATATTCTCCGGGAAAAAGATTTATGCTGCCTTAAACAATCTAGTTTTGCCGAATGTTCCAAATACTTATCGACCTGTATCTACAGCCTTTTCCAAGACTATTTTATTATATACGAAGTATTTTTTCGACTCCTTATGTCGTCACATCACATTTTTTTATTTCATTCGCTGTCTCATACATTCATAGGATACCAGAGCCGCGGATGTTGCCGCATTTAGGGATTCAACCTTTCCGCACATTGGTATTTTTATGAGCTTATCCGCCTTACTGCTGAGCTCCTTCGACAGCCCATTTCCCTCATTTCCGATAAGAAATGCTGTACCGCCTGTGAAGTCCTCGTCATATATGTTCTGCCCTGCCAGATGGGCACCATATATAACGACCCCCTTCTCCTTAAGAAGCTCTGCCGCCTCAAGAAGATCCACATTATATACAAATGGAAGTCTGAATATGGCTCCCATGGTTGAACGAACCACCTTAGGATTATAGGGATCACAGGAAGCTCCGCCTATTATAAGGCATGTAACTCCTGCCGCCTCCGAGGTACGCATTATGGTACCAAGATTTCCCGGATCCTGTAAGGACTCAACCAAAAGATACATACCTGCTTCACCCTTGTGATCCAGAATGTCTGCAAGCTCATAATGGTAACATTTCACCACCGCCAGAAGCCCCTGGGGAGTCTTTGTCTGGGATATGCTGTGGAATATATTGTCCTTAAGCACATATACAGAAGGCTCGTTACCGGTATATCCCAGCTCTTCCCCATACCTTGCAAATGCACTTTCGGAGAAATACACTGACTCTATCCTTTCAATAGGAAGCTCAGTGAACATCCTTATGCCCTCCACAACAAACACATCCCGCTCTCTACGGTATGCAGAGTCCTTATTCAGCTTATTTATCTCCTTAATATTTTTATTGGAATTTGAACTTATTATCTCCATATGATCAAGCTTTTCCTTTTCCTGTTTGTAACCTTTCAGTCACTGTTAGTCCGCCAATCTCATTAGCGGCTTTTTTATTATCATCAATTTTATTACCGGCTTTTTATTGCCAGCATTTTTCATTACCGGCTTTATTATTACCGGGCATTGCAAAATCCCGTCACACATGTCCGGCACCGCACAGTTATTGTGATTACTTTCTTTTACGCTTAAGCACCTTGTCGCCGCCGTAAGCCCCGGCAAGTTCCTCCATAAGAGTGTCATCAGGATTCACAAGAAATCCTCTGCCCATGTTCTTTATCTGTCTTTCGGCTCGAAGCTGCACCATCACCGGGCACAAGCCCCTGTGGTTCTCAAGTATGGCAGAAAATTTCTCTGCTTCTTTATTGTAATGCTCCATATTCTCAAAGCACACCCAGACTTCCTCATCACTGACTCCCGAAGCTTTATCCTGATAGCCGTAATTATTGTAATTACCATAACCGGTGCCCGCATTTCCATTCATATTCCCCGAACCGGAAGAATAATATCCGGCAGCTTGTCTGAAGGTGTTAAAATGCTTTCCATTTTCCGCTTCATCAAAGCTCATAACCTCTGAGGCAATAAGCTTGCCTCCTTCCTCCGACGCCTGGGCACGCCCCTTTATAAGGACCTTACTGTCTGCAAATAACAGGCTGCGGCACTTATCATAATCTCTTGGGAATACCACAACCTCGACTGTGCCCACCATATCCTCCAGAGTCACAAATGCCATGTTCTGCCCGTTCTTGGTGACCTTAGTGGATACTGTGGTTATTATTCCACCAACCGTGTACATTATCTGATCCTTCACCTTAGGGCTTCCGCTCTCCTCGTCTACCTGGAAATCAGTAGTCAGGGCATTGGTATATCTGTCAAGCATATCAGTATATTGGAGCAATGGATGCCCCGATACATACACTCCAAGAACATTCTTTTCCAGAGACAGCTTCTCCTGCTGGTCGTACTCCGGCACATCCGGATACTTCACGGCAGTCATTTCCTGGAATTCCTCTCCGAATATATCTGCAAATGAAAACTGTCCTGCCATGGAATTCTTCTTCTCCCTTGCCACCTCATCTGCAATAACAGGATATGCCAGCATAAGCTGCTTCCTGTAGAGTCCGAAGCTGTCAAAGGCACCACCGAGTATAAGAGCTTCCACAGTCTTCTTATTTGTATCCTTAGAAGACATCCTCATAAGGAAATCCTTGAAATCCTTAAAAGGACCATTTTCATCTCTTTCCCTTACCACACGGTCTATCACGGCAGTTCCCACACTCTTAAGTCCGGAAAGACCAAAGCGTATGGCATTGCCTGAAACCGAGAAACCGCTGACGCCTTCATTGATATCCGGCGGCAGTATCTCTATACCCATTTGACGGCAATGGGCAATATACATAGCAACCTTTGAACTGTTATCCTTAACTGACGACATAAGGGCAGCCATAAAGCATGTAGGATAATAGTACTTGAGATATGCAGTCTGGTATGCCACAATGGCATAAACCGCCGCATGGGATTTATTGAAGGCATATTTTGCGAAATCCGTCATATCATCAAATATCTTATTTGCCACATCTTCGGATATACCGTTATTTATACAGCCAGGCACCTTAAGCTCCTCATTTCCGTATACAAAATACTGACGTTCCTTGGCCATTACATCAGCTTTCTTCTTAGACATAGCTCTTCTCACCAGATCGCTTCGTCCAAGGGTATATCCTGCCAGCTTCATGACTATCTGCATAACCTGTTCCTGATATACAATACAACCGTAGGTAGGCTTAAGTATATCCTCGAGAAGAGGTGTATCGTAAGCTATGGTCTCCGGGTGCTCCTTTCCGTTTATATAATTAGGTATAAAATCCATCGGTCCGGGACGATACAGGGATATTCCCGCAATAACATCCTCAAGATTCCTTGGCTTAAGCTCCTTCATGAAGCTCTTCATACCGGCACTTTCAAGCTGGAACACTCCCTCTGTGTGACCTGAGCTTAAAAGCTCGAATATCTTAGGATCATTGTAATCCAGATTATTTATATCTATATCTACGCCATACTGTTCCTTGGCAAATCTTACTGCGTCATGGATAACCGTAAGGGTTCTTAAGCCTAAGAAGTCCATCTTAAGAAGTCCCAGACGCTCAATGGTAGTGGCTGTGAACTGTGTAATAACAGAATCATCACCGCCCTTGGCAAGAGGAACATACTCATCTATGGAATCCCTGCCGATAACAACGCCGGCTGCATGCATACCCGTATTTCTCGGAAGTCCCTCAAGCTTAAGTGCCATATCTATAAGGTGCTTGACCTCAGGTTTCTGTTCATACATATCCTTAAGATCCTTGCTTACTGAAAGAGCCTTGGTGATGGTCATATTAAGCTCCATTGGTACCGACTTGGCAACTGCGTCACAGAGAGCATAAGGCAGGTCAAGAACTCTTCCCACATCCCTAATTACATTTCTTGCCGCCATTGTCTGGAAGGTTACGATCTGCACAACCTTTTCCTTACCGTACTTTCTTACAACGTAATCTATTACCTCCTGACGTCTCTCGTAGCAGAAATCCACGTCTATATCGGGCATGGATACTCTCTCAGGGTTAAGAAATCTCTCAAAGAGAAGATTATATTTTATTGGATCAAGGCTGGTTATATGAAGGCAATAGGAAACTATACTTCCTGCTGCAGAGCCTCGTCCCGGTCCTACAGGAATGTCATTATCCCTGGCATATTTTATGAAATCGTGGACTATAAGGAAGTAATCCACATATCCCATGTTCTTTATGGTATTAAGCTCATACTCCAGTCTGTCGGTGATCTCCTTTGTCGGAACCGGATATCTCTCCTTAAGTCCCTCCATACACAGCTTTGTGAGATACTCATAGGCAGTAAGTCCGTCCGGAACCTTAAACTCAGGAACCTTCTGCTCGCCAAACACTATCTCAACATTACATCTCTCGGCTATCTTATGGGTGTTCTCCAGAGCCTCCCCGGCATATGGGAACAAACTGTACATTTCCTCCTTTGATTTAAGATAGTACTGACCGCCATCATATTTCATCCTGTCCGTATCCGAAACTTTTTTATTTGTCTGAATACACAGGAGGATATCATGGGCGTCTGCATCCTCCGCATATATGTAATGAGAGTCGTTGGTTACTACCATAGGTATTCCAAGCTCCTTTGACAGTCTCATAACCCCTGCATTCACAGTTGCCTGGTCCGGAATACCATGATCCTGCATTTCAAGGAAATAATTATTCTCCCCAAATATATCCAGATGTCTTAAGGCAGCTTCCTTTGCCCCCGCATAATTACCCTTTCTCAGATTAACTGCCACCTCACCGGCAAGACATGCGGACAGCGCGATAATGCCCTCATGGAATTCCTTAAGAACCTCCATATCCACTCGGGGCTTGTAATAAAAGCCCTCGGTAAATCCTCTTGACACTATCTTGGACAAGTTTTTATATCCTGTATTATTCTCTGCCAGAAGCACCAGATGATAATATCTGTCTTCTCCCTTATTCACCTCTCTGTCAAATCTGGATCCGGGGCTTACATAGACCTCACATCCGATTATGGGCTTTATGCCGACAGCTCTGGCAGCCTCATAGAAATCAATTACGCCATACATGACACCATGGTCTGTTATGGCAAGGGAGTCATATCCAAGTTCTGCCGCTCTGGCAACCAGTTCCTTTATCTTGGCTGAGCCATCTAACAAACTATATTCAGTATGCACATGCAGATGAGTAAATTCCATATATTCCTCCCATTTATCTTAAAATCATTTCCAAACCGGACCGGCACTCCGATCAGGTCTTATATTAATATCATTTCTGTTGTATTATTATCATTTCTCGGTGTATTAATATCATTTCTCGGTGTATTAATATCATTTCTCAGTGTATTAATATTATTTCTTGTTGTGAAGGATATTCTTTCTGATATACATGAAAGTTTCATCCTCTCCCTTTTCCTTAAGCATTAGAAGAAGGCTGTACAACAATTCCGCACTTTCCGGGTGCAGCAGAGTCTTTGATCTCCCCTTCTCAAAATATTCAAGAGGCATCGCGTCCGTATAATTATCTTTATTATAATTTCTTGAAGCAGCTATCCTGTCACAGAACATCTCCACAACATATTTAACCGGCATCCTGCAGCCTACCAGTCCCTCTGACCTGTTGGAACTGTAATCTATCCAGTATTCAAGATGGTGTTTATTCCTTCCCTTGTGGTGAAGCCATGCGCCGGAGTAACCCTTGTCCTCACGTTCTGCGTCATTAGGGCTTCTTGTTCCCTGATAATACTTCGCCCCCACAGAAAACTCGGTATAAGAGTACTTAGACAGGTCATGTAGTAAACCCTGCTTATAAAGCCCCACCTTAAAGCAATACTTCATCACCATTCTTTTATGATTATTTATTGTCTTCAAATGCTTATACCATTTTGTCATATCATGCACTTCCTTTTCCATTATATGAAAAAGCCCCAAAGTCTGTATCCACACCTTGGGGGTTATAACCAGCCGAAAAAGGGACTCGAACCCTCGACCCACGCATTACGAATGCGTTGCTCTACCAACTGAGCTATTTCGGCAATATATCAGAAATTCCAGATTCCATATAATGGGATATTCAACAATCCCTTCTTAACATACATGTCATCAGTGGAAATTCTAACCGACGTATTATTATTATATCTTCCTGTAAACACCTTTACACTCTGTGCCTTTGAATGGGGAGCAGTCTGCACATCAACAGGTATAACCTCTCCTTCTCCCTCATAAACAAAATCAACTTTGGCAGTTGCGGATGATATCCAGAAATATAAAGTACCTATCTTCTTATTTGCCTTTAATTCCGAGTATGCATACTGCTCGGCAATAACGCCTCCCATAGTATCATACACATTATTCAAATCAACATCCGTACATTTTATTTCAGACATGATCCTCAAGAGCCCATGATCCAGATGGTACAATTCAAAAGACTTTTCGTCCACCTGGTTTTCAAGAGGAAGCACACCTTCCTTAATTCTGTACACTCTGTTAACAACACCGGCCTTAACAAGAAACTCCACAGAATCCTCATACTCTCTCGCTCTTGCCTTAGGATCCACATAACCATACATAAACTTCTTGTTATCCTTGGTGAGCTGTTTAGGAATACTCTTCCACACAGCCACTACCTTACGGAGACTTCTCCTGGGTGCTGTGTCCACAATATATTCATTGATTCTGTCCAGCAGCTTAATTAATGCAGCATCAGCGTCAATAAAGCTTTCATTCTTGTAATATGCACTGACCACCTCCGGCATTCCACCTGTAAGGAAGAATGTCTCAAGCATTGTCTTGACACTTTCTCTGACCTCATCAGACAGGGCATCCATCATCTGATTTTCAATATACTTACACAATTTCCTACCCTTGCCGGCCTTAAGAAACTCCTCGAAGGTCATAGGTGTCATTTCAAACACATCAAGTATATCCTTGCACTGATCTTCGATATCCAGCTTCCCGCCTGCAGTTGCAATAATAAGCACACGGCAGTCCTTTCTGCTTCCTGCATACATCGCAAGATTTTTTATGGATAGTGTATTTAACTGGGCATTATCAAATATAAGTAGCTTGCCCTCAAAATCATACTTATCTACAGTTGTAACTAATTTTGCATGAACCTTATCCGGTTTTCTTTCCTTCGATATATACTCAAGAAGATCAGGATACTCTGCCAGATCTATCACAATATACTCATCAAAAAAACCTGTGGCAAAATCTAAAGCTGCCCATGTTTTACCTACAGCCTTACCACCTTTTATTAATGCCGCCTTTTGCTCTTCTCTTTCATACCAGCCGGCCAAATCATTAATAATGTTCCTAAACATTTCCTATCACCTCTTGCAACGACACTTTTCGCAAACCATACTGTCTCTTTACCAGTAACAATTTCACGTCAAAGACTATAATAGGATAACACTTTTTTGCAATTTAGTAAATATAAATTTGCTTAATCGTACTGGAATCTGTCGTAAAAATAATCCTTATAGCAATCATCTTCAACATTAATGAACTTAATTGCTATTCCGTATACAAACTCCTTATAACACTTCCAGTCATCATTCTTCCCTGTAATATTGATGTCATGAACATCTGAAAAAATATATTCTCCCTCTTTATTTCTGACAACAGTCTTTATATGATATACATCCGGATTCTTAGTCTTATCTGCCGTGATCCCTATAACACCATAGCTTACGGCAGCTGACTCTTTTCTTACTGTTATTGTAGGCTCTATCTCTCTGAATATGCAATCATCTATCATGTCTTCTATAAAAAATCTGCGATTCTCATAAAGATACTTTCTCATGGCAATCACAGCTATATCATTTTGCGACCGAAAAGTCTTCCTCGCAAGCTTCTCTACATCATTCGCCAATCTTACATCCATTCTTACCGGTCTGACTTTTACTTCTTTTTTTGCGGTTATTGCCATTTCACATTACCCCTTTTTCTTTCTTATTATTTCTGATAATTCTTCTGCTATAACATGTATGACATGTTCCTCAACCATTATATAAAATACCGACGTCCATTTGAAATTGTCTGCAGCAAGGGCTGCTACAATGTAATGCCACCTTCATTGACATTACATGTAAGAAAATCCCGGAGTATTCCTCCGGGATTTATGTAAATCCACAGCCAGATATTACTACTGCTTTCCGATTGAAAGGTATCCACTCTCGTTTGTCTTTAACAGGAACGCAAGACCGATATTCTTCTTGCTGTCACCTGTAGCTCTGTATATCTCACCAGTCTCCACAAGAGTCTTAGCCATATTTATAAGTACATCCTTGAACTGCATCATTTCTCTTCTGTCTCTTGAACTCAGCTTGAATATATACTGGTTCTTCGAGCTTATAAGAAGTATGCTGTAAGAATGAACATTCTCTTTGTTTGCGAGTATCGCCGATCCTACCATTCTTGAATTGGCAATGATGATATCTGCATTCTCATCAGGAAGATATTCCGAACATATAAGCTTGTATATCTTAAGGTAATCCTCCTCAGCACTGGCATTGACAGGCATCTCTGCCACGGCAAACTCTACAATTGAATCCGCAAGCTTAATCGTGCCGCCCTCATCGTTTATAGTAGCTGTACACTCCTTAGGAACACAGAGGCGGAAGAATTTATTCTCCACAACCTTTTGTTTCTTGTCAGGTTCTCTGAGAACCAGATCGACATAATTAAGCTCAAGCTTGTTCATAGCCACAATGGCTGTCTCATCTCCGGTCTCCGCAAGGTCAATGAGTGCGTTATACAGTGACCATATCTGAGCTGTAGTTGTAGGAACCAGTTCAATGAGCTTCTCTATGGCAGGTACATATCCCATGCTTGCATTCTCAATATAAAGCTTGATAGCTTCTTCCTTAGGAAGTCCCTTCTCACACTTATATGTGATAACCTTAAACAGATTAACCTTATCCCAGTCATCATAGTTGGCGTTAAATGCCTTTTCAAAGTATTTTATACTCTTTATCTCACCCTTGTAATCATCCTGCTTCTCCTGAAGCTGATAAATCTTACCAAGCTCGTATCCTGCCTGAGCGCTTCCGAGTCCAAGAGCTTCAAGGTATGCCTTCTCAATCTCGTATGGTGTAGCAATATAGAATATCTGTCTCTGCTTCATCATTGCAATCTTGATGGCTGCAGACTCACTGCCTGCCTGTACGGCTCTCTCCCACTTCTCAACGGCTGTCTGAAGATCCTCTCCCTTAAGCTCCTCAAGATCCTTTATGTATCCATCAGCCTCAGACACACCATTAGCCTGTGCTTTCTTGAAATACATAAGTGCCTTGGCACCATCTCTCTTGGTTCTGAGCAAGCCATAGTAGTAGATCCTTCCAAGGTAGAATGCGACTCTCTTGTGTCCAAGACGTTCTGCATTCTCATACCAGTTAAGAGCTTTCATGTAATCCTTAAGCTGCTGGTCATATACCAGTCCAAGAAGAAACGCCAGCTCAGGATCCTTTGTAGCTTCAAAGAGCTGCTTCGCATAGCTGATGGTTTTCTCTATATCTCTGTATGGTGAATCCTCATCATAATACAACTCTATAAGCAGATAACTTGCCTTAATACTTCCGAACTTAAGTGCCTGCTTGGCAGCCTTCATGGCGCCCTCATAGTCTTCCAGATAGTAACAGTATATTGCCTCATTGTAATACTGCATATCCTTTCTGTTGGCACTTTCCTCACTTACAAGAGTCGGATCTATAAATGCAAATGAATTCGCTGTTTCAAATATAATCTCCTCGTACTGCTCAATAATCTCCATTGATGCACATACGAACCTCATACATGCCAGTCGGCGTCCCTGATAAAATGCAAATGAAACAATACCCTTCTCAAGATCCTTATGATAGTATGTAGTGCATATACCATCTGCGTACTCTGTTACATAGGCCTTAAGCTGAAGTTCTTCATCAAATGCATCATTACAATATCTCAGGTAATTCTCAAGGGTCTTCTTTGAATCCTTTGGTATACTGTCATAATAAACATATATAGCGAAATCCTTATATGTAAGACTAGGTGCGTAATATTCCTCTCCCGTAGACTCGTTAATTGTCTTTACCCAGTCCTTAGGAAGCTTATGTATATACCCCTCAACCTGATTATGAACATATGTATACTGGTACTGGAGTCTCGAGGCCTCGATAACTTTATATCTAGGCTCTTTTCCCTTTTCCTTTCTTCTGGCGGCTATCTCTGTATAAAGCCTGTCCTTTTCCTCGAATTCGATACTGTCCTCATGGGTGCTGGCATAAAGTACTCTCTCATATGATGCTTTAGCCTTGGCATCACCGGTGTCTGCAAGAAGCTTGTACCAGTGCATAGCCTTCTCCATATCGACAGGGACAACAAAATCACTCTTGTTACCATACTGGTCAACACGATTAAGTCCACTCTCATATATGGCTCCCAGATTCATATATGCAGCCTTGATGCCACACTCTGTAGCTGACATCTCAAAGTACTTTATGGCCTTTGAGAAGTTCTGCACCTCTAAAAGCATCTTGGCCAGCTTATATATGGTATCTCCATCCTTGTTCTGATTAACATATTTCTCTAAGTATTTAGTTGCTTTATTAAGATCAATCTCTGTCTTAGCGTTACGATACTTTCCCTTTTCAAAGAATTCAGCCAGAACCAGAAGTGCATCATTACCATAGCTCCTGTACTGAGGATCCATGATTCCGATATCTGAAACCTGTTCAAGTATTGTAACTGACTCCTCCCCATCTCCATTATCCATAAGGTTCATAGCCTTATTGAACTGAAGCTCCACATTGTTTACAGGCTCTTTCTTTTTTGAAAACTTCGCAACGAAAGATATCTTACTGAATAAGCCACCAAAAAATCCCATATTACATTCCTCCGATGACATTGAATGTCCACTAACGGATTTAATTTTATCACAATAAAATCACTGGTGCAATAAAAAGCGATATATACACAGGATTATTTTTCGTTTTGAATATAGGCAGCAAGCTGTTCACAGGCTTTCTCCTCATCCGGCCCTTCTGCCTGAACAGTAATAGGTTCGCCCTCTGCGAATCCAAGACTCATCATACCCATTATGCTCTTGGCATTTATCTTCTTATTACCGGAAATAAGATGTATCTTGCTGTCGAACTGACTTGCAAGCTGCACCAGTACCGCAACAGGTCTTTCCTCCGAAACTGCTGTCAATGCGATTTCCACTGTTTTTTCAACCATAATAATCCTCCTAAGTTTTACCTGCAGCCACGAAGGTGGTCTGCAATTTCACTGATTTTTCTTAATCTATGATTCACTCCCGACTTTCCTATCGGGGGATTTATCATCTCACCTAGCTCTTTAAGGGATGCATCTCTTGCCTCAAGCCTGGCCTGTGCCAGTTCCACCAGGTTGTCAGGCAGATAGTGTATACCCTTTACTTTTATAATATACTCTATATCCTCGATCTGTCTCACTGCCGCATTTACAGTCTTGTTAAGATTTGCGGCCTCACAGTTCACCTTCCGGTTCACATTATTGGCTATATCCTTAAGGATCCTTATATTCTCCATATCCATAAGAGAAGAATAAGCTCCCATGAGATTAAGCATGTCAACTATCATGGTGCCGTCCTTAATGTAAACCACATGGTATCTCTTTCTGGCAATAACCTTACTGTCTATATCAAAATTATGTATTATACCTGATATAAGCTCTGCCCTCTCCGGGTTATCACATACCACCTCAAAATGATACCCCTTCTCCGGATCACTTATGGATCCGGATGTCATGAAGACTCCCTTTATAAATGCCCGCCTGCAACAGTCCTTCTGTATCACAAGACCGCTTATATGCATTTCCTGGCAATCCATGCCACGGACATTTCCACCGTTGTTTTCTGTTTTTTCTGTTATCTTTAATGTTGTAAGTATCCTCTCAACATCTTCCTGCCTATTAAAGACCATTCTGTACACACGGCTGTCTGCCCCGGCTCTCTTTACCGAGCACTCAGGCACAAGCCCGAACAGCTTCTTTATAAGCTCCGACATGGTATTTGCTATGACACTTCTCTCGGTGGATATCACTATCCTTACCGGCTTCCCGTCTTGGCAGTCCACATGTCCCACCATGCCTATCATCCCTGCCAGTTCTGCGATCCTGCAATGCCTTGCAGCACTTATGTTCCTGGCAAGTTCCTTTTTCACATCAGAAGAAAATGACATATGCTGCTCCTGTATCCATCATTACTGTTGTTTTACTATTGCGTCCTTGGCAATATCCCTATGTACTATCCTTACGGTATACGGGGATTTTGAAAGTCTTGTATACACATTATTTGCAATAGTAACAGACCTGTGCTTTCCTCCTGTACATCCAATGGATATAACCAACTGGTTCTTCCCTTCCTTTATGTAATTAGGAATGAGAAATTGCAGCATGTCGTCAAATTTATCAAGAAAGGTATAAGCTTCATCACAGTTCATTACATACTTCTGGACAGGCTCATCATTTCCCGTGAGAGGTCTCAGTTCAAGATCATAATAAGGATTCGGCAGAAATCTCACATCAAATACAAGATCCGAATCCCTCGGTATTCCATACTTGAATCCAAAGGACATGACCGTGATTATGAAATTACCGTATTCCATATTGCTGACAAATATCTTGTCAAGCTCCTTCTTAAGCTCTCTCACCAAAAGGCTTGAGGTATCTATAATGTAATCTGCCTCTTCCTTTAAGAAACCTATAAGTTCCCTTTCCTTCTTTATACCATCTATTATCCTGCCATCCCTTGTGGAAAGCGGATGGTTTCTTCTGGTCTCCTTATATCTTTTAACAAGTGTAGCATCTGAACATTCAATGAACAATATCTCATAAGGGAAGCCGCATTTCTTAAGATCTGCAAGGCAGGAATTAAGCTGTGACAGTGCGCGTCCGCTTCTTATATCCACACCGATTGCCACATTGTCCACCTGTATCTGTTCGTCATAAGCTATCTCTGCAAATCTCTTTATAAGCTGTATCGGAAGGTTGTCAACGCAGAAATATCCGGCGTCCTCAAGAGTATTAAGGGCAGTACCTTTTCCTGCACCGCTCATACCGGTAACAATAACAAATCTCATACTAGAACTCTCCTAACATCTTAACCTCAGGCTCAAGAGTCACGCCAAACTCCCTCTTTACCTTTTCTACAACATCATCCATAAGGGTTACAACATCCTGTGCCGTAGCCTCTCCTGTATTTATCACAAAGCCGCAGTGCTTCTCTGAAACCTGTGCTCCTCCTACCTTGTATCCCCGAAGACCTGCGTCCATTATAAGCTTGCCTGCAAAATATCCCTCAGGTCTCTTAAAGGTTGATCCGGCAGAAGGATAAGCTAAAGGCTGCTTTTCCCTTCTCTTTGCCAGAAGGCTGTCCATCTCTGCCTGTATATCACTTACATCACCCTTTTTAAGCTCTATGACCGCTCCGGTAACGATAAGTCCCTTCTCCTCAGCCAGGCTGTGTCTGTAGGAAAAATCCATCTCCTCACAGCTAAGCTCCGAAAGCTTTCCTGTCTCATCTATAACACTTACAGATTGTATTATCTGCTTCATCTCACCGCCGTAGGCTCCTGCATTCATGTACACAGCACCCCCGAGGCTTCCCGGTATTCCCGAAGCGAATTCCATTCCCGTAAGTCCATTATTCCTGGCAACCTGTGACACCTTAATTAAGGATGCTCCCGCTTCCGCCGTTATGATATTACCATCAACAGCTATGTTGTTCATCCTGCCCATAATATTGATCACCACACCTCTGTAGCCCTTATCTGCTGCCAGTACATTGCTTCCGTTTCCAAGTATAAAATATGGCATGTCATAGTCTCTGCATATTCTGACCACATCAGCTATGGCTTCTGCTGTTTCAGGGCTTACAAAATAATCAGCCGGTCCGCCGATCTTGAAGGTTGTATGCTCTTTTAATAAAACATTCTGTTTAACATTTTCTGCATGAACTGCTTCTCTTAATGCGTCAATAAATTCTGTCATATATAACTCCAAACCTTCCAACACGAAAAAAGTCTCTGATGTACCATATTTTATTCAGTTTCCACGGGACAAATATATCCCATGCTAACTAAACATTCATATCATACATTAAAGACTTTTTAAATTCAATATGAAAAATCCATATAAATAATGCCGGATTTTCAAATGTCTTGTATATTTTTAGCTAATTTTTCCGAAAAAACACTATTTTGTGATTATGCTGCAGGCTCCACCGTATATTCCGGCGTCATTTCCAAGGGTTGCAAGAGCAAACTGTGTTGTTCTGCATGCATGGAAAGCATACTCAAGGAAATACTTCTTTGTAGTATCAACAAGAATATCTCCTGCTCTTGAAACACCACCACCGATTACGAAGATCTCAGGGTCAACTACGCATGCAATCTGTGCCAGTGCCTTACCGAGGACCTTGCCGTGATTTTCCACAAGAGAAGCTGCCAGCTCGTCGCCGTCCTTTGCAGCGTCAAATATCTCTTTTGCTGAAATATACTGTACTGTACGGAGCTTTGATGGCTTGTCTGTTGTATTAAGAAGGATATTGGCACTTCTTACTATTCCTGTGGCTGATGTGTACTGCTCAAGACAGCCTGTGTTGCCGCAGCCGCACTTTTCTGTCTCGCTGTCATTTACACAGATATGTCCGATCTCACCGCCGGCACCGTTTACACCGGAGATCATCTTTCCGTTGATGATTATTCCTCCGCCTACGCCTGTACCAAGTGTGACCATAACTATGTTTCTGTGGCCTTTTCCACCCCCCTGCCACATCTCGCCGAGGGCTGCCATATTGGCGTCATTTCCGGCCTTAACTACATATCCTGTAAGCTTTGAAAGCTCCTCCTCAACATTGAAGATTCCCCATCCAAGGTTTACACATCTGAGAACTGTTCCGTCTGCTCTTACAGGTCCCGGGACGCCCATTCCTACACCAAGAACATCCTTCTTGTCAATTCCCATCTCAACACGCCTGTCTTCAACGGATTCAGCTATGTCTGAGAGGATGTACTTTCCGCCTTCATCAGTTCTTGTAGGTATCTCCCATTTGTCAAGAAGCTTACCGTCATCTGTGAATATACCGATCTTTACTGTTGTTCCCCCGATATCTACTCCAAATACATACTTTGCCATTTTGAATTAATCCTCCTTCTTTGCATTGCCCTTCATTATGTTCTGGGTAACTCTGTTATAGAGCTCCTGTGCAGCATTGTAACCCATCTTCTTCTGTCTGTGGTTTACGGCTGCCGATTCTACTATGATTGCAATATTTCTACCCGGTCTGATAGGAATATTGTGGCTTACCACTCTGTTTCCAAGGAACTCCGTATACTGATCCTCAAGACCAAGTCTGTCGTATTCCGTATCCTTGCTCCACTCCTCAAGATTGATAACAAGGTCTATACTCTGCTCAAGCTTTACACACTCTACACCAAACAATGACTTTACGTCTATGATACCGATTCCACGAAGCTCAATAAAATGTCTTGTGATATTAGGTGCCGATCCAAGAAGTGTTGCCTCACTGACCTTCTTTATCTCAACAACATCATCCGCCACAAGTCTGTGCCCTCTCTTTATAAGTTCAAGAGCTGCCTCTGACTTACCTATTCCGCTCTCACCCATGATAAGAACACCCTCGCCGTATACATCTACAAGTACGGCATGTACCGATATCCTCGGTGCCAGTTCAACGTGGAGCCATCTGTCAACCTCATGGACAAATGCCGATGTGACAGCGTCTGATGTAAGAACAGGAACCCCATGCTTTCTTCCTGCTTCTATTATAAATTCATAAGGCTCCAGCCCACGGCAGAATATAAGACATGGCGGCTTATATGAGAAGAATTCATTCATGATCTCAATATTCTCTTCCTCTGTATGCATAGCCTTGATATAGGCATGCTCTACGTTACCACAGATCTGTATTCTTCCCGCATCAAAATGCTCAAAGAAACCGCCGAACTGTACCGCCGGTCTGTTCATACCCGGATCCATTATAAGGACCTTGTCGGTATCTATCTCCGGAGTATAATTCTTAAGGTTCATTTTCTCTATAAGCTGGGAAACTGTAACACTGTAATCCATACTAATACTTGTTCCTCCTTATTTTATACGCAAGCGGCACCCAACTACCCATCTTAGGGCTCCCCTGTGCCACATACACGCACTATAGGGACATGATATCATATTTTCGGTTGTACTGCCACTGTTTTTACAGGTTGTTTCTTCAATTTGGCATTTTGTTTTAGGCATTGTTTTTTGTGTTTTGTTTTAAGCATTGTTTTCTGCCGGTTTTTGTATTTTGTTTTAAGTACCTTTTTCCGGAATTCGCTATTTTGTTTTTTCCCGGTTGTGTGTATAATCTATTAAGACCAATTTTTATGAAACGAGATCAGATACATGTTTAGTATAGAAGAAGAATTAAAGAAACTCCCCCATACGCCGGGAGTTTATCTTATGCACGACAAAAACGACCAGATCATCTATGTGGGCAAGGCCATAGACCTGTATAACCGGGTGCACCAGTACTTTCAGGTGGGTTACAAGCGTTCACCTAAGATCGAGAAGATGGTCAGTCATATTGCCTGGTTCGAGTATATAATCTGTGGCTCCGAGATCGAGGCGCTGGTGCTTGAGTGTAATCTCATAAAGGAGCACCACCCCCACTACAACACTATGCTTACAGATGACAAGGGCTATCCTTACATCCAGATAACTGTAAATGAGGATTTCCCAAGGATTCTTTATGCCCATCAGATGAAGCGTGACCACTCCAAGTATTTCGGTCCCTACACCAACAGCCGGGCTGTTAAGGATACTATCGAATTACTGAGGAAAATATATAATATAAGGACCTGCAACAGGAAGCTTCCAAGAGATATAGGTCTGGAGCGTCCATGCCTTTACTATCAGATAAACCAGTGCAAAGCCCCTTGCCAGGGATATATCTCCAAGGAGGCATACGCAGAAAACATCGAGAAAGCCATAGCATTTCTGAACGGACACTACAAGCCTGTCCTGAAGGATCTGAACGATAAAATGATGGAATATGCCGGCGAGATGGAATTTGAGCGGGCTGCGGAAATGCGGGATCTTATAGAAAGCGTGAAGCATATTTCCGAGAAGCAGCGCGTGGATAACAACAGCACTGAGGACAGAGACGTTATCGCCGTCGCCTCAAACAACATGAACGAGGGCGTTATATCCATCTTCTTCATCCGCGGAGGCAAAATGCTTGGCAGGGAACATTTTCACATGAAGGGTGTAATGTCCGAGACCTACGGAGATATCCTGAACGCATTTATCAAGCAGTACTACGCCGCCACTCCGTATCTGCCTAAGGAAATAATCGTTGAGCATGAAATAACGGACTGCGGGCTGGTGGAGGAATACTTAAGCAAGCGTCGTGGCAACCAGGTCAAGATAACCATTCCTGCCAAGGGCGAGAAAATGCAGCTGCTTAAGCTGGCAAGGGACAACGCCCACCTTGTACTTTCCCAGGATACGGAAAAACTAAAGCGTGAGCAAGAACGTACCGTAGGAGCTGCAAAGGAGCTTGCAAACCTGATCGGAGTGCCATCTGCCAGAAGGCTTGAGGCATTTGATATATCCCACATAAGCGGATATCATTCCGTTGCCTCAATGGTGGTGTTCGAGGATGGCAAGGCGAAGCGGAACGACTACAGGAAGTTCAAGCTTAAGACCATTGACGGTCCCGATGATTACGCCAGTATGAGGGAGGTTTTATACAGAAGATTTTCTGACGAGCGTTTTAACATCTACCCGGATATCCTTATGATGGATGGTGGTAAAGGTCAGGTGAACATCGCCCTTGAGGTACTCAATGATCTTCACATAGATATCCCTGTATGTGGCATGGTAAAGGATGACCACCACAGGACCAGAGGTCTTTACTACAACAACGAGGAAATAGAATTCCCTGCGAATACGCAGGCATTTAACATGATCACAAGACTGCAGGACGAAGCCCACAGATTTGCCATTGAGTACCACAGAAGTCTCAGAAGCAGATCCCAGGTTCACTCCATACTTGATGACATACCGGGAATAGGTGACAAGCGCAGAAAGGCACTGCTTGCCTACTTCAAGGACATAGCTGCCATAAAAAACGCCGATGCCACCACCCTGTCCATGGCTCCCGGCATGACAAAGGACGCAGCGAAGAATGTATATGACTTCTTTCATAAGGAAAGTCCAACGTCAGGGAATACAAAACAGAGAAATAATAAACAGGCAGATAATAAACAGACAGATAATAAATAAACAAACAGATAATAAACGTGAAGAGTAAAAATAAGCCATGATCTTTTTATGAGCCTGATCTTTCACGACTAATTACAGAGAAAGGATACTTTATGGAATACAATTTTTTTGCACTTATATCAAGAATGAAATATATAGACAGATGGGCTCTCATGAGAAATTCCCGGGAGGAAAGTCTCTGCGAGCACAGCCTTGAGGTTGCTTTCATCTCCCATGCCCTTGCAACCATTGCAAATGTCCGCTACGGCAAGGACTATGACGCGGAGAAGGCCGCCCTGATCGGCATGTACCATGACGCATCGGAGATAATTACCGGAGACATGCCAACCCCTGTGAAATACTATAATGATGAGCTTACCGACGCCTTTAAATCCGTTGAGAATATTGCCTTAAGAAAGCTTCTGTACAAGCTTCCCGAGGATCTCCGCGGTGCTTACGAGAACGTGCTCATCAAAAGCAATGAGGACGCCGACCTGTGGAAGCTCGTAAAATGTGCCGACAAGCTGTCAGCCCTTATTAAATGTATGGAAGAGACAGGCTCCGGCAACACAGAATTTAAGAGTGCACTGGAGTCTACAACTACCAGGATAAATGAACTGACCGGGAATTTCCCGGAGGTAAAGGATTTCGTTGAAGAATTTCTTCCTGCCTACGGCAAGACCCTTGATGAACTGTTGAAGAAATAAAAAAGAGAGTATCTGTTTTGAGTGGCATATTATTAAACCTCCTCAAAGTGGATACTCTCTTTTTACTAAAATCCCAACAAGCCAAGTATTTGTTCTTCGCTCCATATATCGTTAGGGAAAATTGTTATATCGTCCTTATGCTTTCTGATTATACGAACAGGCTCTACCGAATTATCGTACACATGCAATATATCACACAGTTCCATAAGGGCAGGGATATTCTTTAACGATTTTGTGTATCGGCTAACTATTTTCTCTCTTTCAACATCATGTCCGCCTGACGCCACCCTTGCTTCAACTCTGGCAATATTTATATTAGGATCAACGGTTAATACGAATACTCCCTTTATAAAATATCCTTCCTCTTTTGCTTTATTTAATATCTTCAATTTATATCCAGATGATAAAACTGTTTCAAATGTAAAATCTCTTTTCTCGTCAATGGTTTGATACCTTTTTTCATCTGCCAGAACAGCCGCAACTGCATTACTCATGCCAACAGTTTTTACCATATCGTCTGCATTTGTATATTCTCCCACAATATCAAAATATTGTGTTATAGTACTTTTCCCTGATCCATTAGGTCCCGCAAAAAATAAGACCATGGGCTTCTTAGTCAACATATTTAATCTTCCCATCTGCATACTGAATATATGCTTTCTTTGCTTTCACGTCATACTTTGCAACAGGCTTCTTACACACAACCGCCTTTTCAACGGCTGCTTTCACGGCACAGATTGCTCTTCTGTCCATTTCAGACTCCTGAGAAGAAATCATCTGATCACGACTATCAAAAGAAACCACATTGATATTTTTATCATTAAATGAAATTTTTTCTACCAATATCACTGCCTCCTTTGTAAATTTCAATTAGCATAATGTAATATATTCAAAGTATAACAAAGTATTGATCATTTATCCATATAAAAATAGAGCAACAATCATTACAAAATCAAAGAGCACCCAGAATGGGTGCTCTTTTTTTCTCTATCTACGCCTGTACAGGCTGGGCTTCCTTTGTTTCTTTTGCCCCTTCTATCCTCTCAAATATCTCCATAAATTCCTTTCCTGTAATTGTTTCATGTTCAATAAGGAAAGCCGCAATGGAGTCAAGAGTATCAAGATGCTTTGATAATATGCCCTTCGCCTTAACATATGACGCCTTTATCATGTCTCTTACTTCTTTATCTATCTTGGTAGCTGTTTCATCGGAGCACTGGAGTGCCATGCTTCTATCAAGATACTGACCCTCTACAGCCTCAAGCTGTACCATTCCGAACTTATCAGACATACCGTAGACTGTAACCATGGCTCTTGCCTTTCTGGTTGCCTGCTCAATATCGTTTGAAGCTCCTGTGGTCACAGAGGCGAATTTCAGCTCCTCTGCAGCACGTCCACCGAGGAGTGTAACAATATCAGCCTCCATCTCAGCCTTTGACACCAGATATTTCTCTTCCTCCGGCACCTGCCATACATAGCCGAGGGAACCCATGGTTCTCGGAACTATGGTTATACGCTGGATAGGTTCTGTATGCTTCTGCAGTGCCACAAGCAGCGCATGTCCCACCTCATGGTACGCAACTATACGCTTCTCTTCTCTGCTTAACAGTCTGTCCTTCTTTTCCTTACCTGCAAATACCACCTCCACGGCACCTATAAGATCCTGCTGCGAAACTAAGTCTCTGTTGTTCCTTACAGCAGCAAGAGCTGCCTCATTTATGATATTCGCAAGGTCGGCACCAACTGCTCCCGAGGTTGCCAGTGCCAGCTCATGAAGATCCACAGTCTCATCCATCTTAACATTCTTTGAATGAACCTTAAGGGTATCCTCACGTCCCTTAAGATCAGGCTTCTCCACAATAACTCTTCTGTCAAATCGTCCCGGACGGAGAAGCGCCTTGTCAAGAGTCTCCGGTCTGTTGGTTGCCGCAAGTATAACTATACCCTTAGATGTATCAAAACCATCCATCTCCGCAAGAAGCTGGTTTAAAGTCTGTTCACGCTCGGAGTCACCGCCATGACGGCTGTCCCTGCTCTTACCGATGGCGTCGATCTCATCAATAAATATAATACATGGTGCCATCTGAGCAGCCTGTTTGAACAGATCTCTTACTCTTGAGGCGCCTACGCCTACATACATCTCAACAAAGCTTGAGCCTGACATTGAGAAGAAAGGAACATTAGCCTCACCTGCAACCGCCTTTGCAAGAAGGGTCTTACCTGTTCCCGGAGGTCCCACAAGAAGTGCTCCCTTTGGCAGCTTCGCACCTATGTCAAGATACCTCTTCGGATTATGAAGGAAGTCAACCATCTCTGTGAGGGACTCCTTAGCCTCCTCCTCCCCTGCCACATCTGCAAATGTAACTCCGGTCTTCTTCTCCATATATACCTTGGCGTTGGACTTGCCTACGTTCATTATTCCTCCGCCCTTCTTCATCATGAGATTTAAGAAGAGGAAGAACAGGGCAAATATAGCCACATTTGAAATAATACTGTAGAATATGGCTCCACCGCTTTCGTCAACGCCCTTATATTCTGTTCCGTATTTGTCCGCTGCTGTCTTAAGTCTCAGCGCCAGACTGTCATCAGCGATAGGAACTGTCACATAGGTTGTCTTTGACAGTATTCCTGTTCCCTGCTTAGGCACCCATTTGATCTGTGAGCTGTATACTTCAACCTCACTTATCTCTCCGGCGTCAAGTGCCTGTACAAACTGGCTGTATGGGGCTTCATCTGTACGTCCGTCGGATATACGGTTATACACCTTCCAGAACAAAAGTGTAAGGACAACGGAAATAACAATAAGAACTATCATAGATTTCGGATTTTTCTTATTTTTATTGTTATTGTCATTTCCATTTATGTCGTTATTATTCTGCTTATCGTCCAATAGCTTATCCTTTCTGTATAAGATATTTCAGTCTTAAAAACTGATTTTACCTGTAACATTATATTAGTATTTCCTTTTTCAGGCAATACTATAGGGGAAAATATAAGGGAATGGTTATTGTTTTTTTTGAAAAAATTTATAAAAAAAGACCACCTTTCCTGTATTGGATAGATGGTCTTCTTTATATTACACTTTTTCAAAAAGTTTTTATGCGTAGAGTGGGTACTTTGTTACAATGCTCTTAACCAGCTCTTCTGCCTTTGCCTTATCGCCGTCAAGGACTGCTGCCTTGATTGCTTCTGCGATAATCTCCATATCAGCTTCATCTGCACCTCTTGAGGTTACAGCAGGTGTTCCAAGTCTTACACCACTTGTTACAAATGGTGACTTTGGATCATTTGGAACTGTGTTCTTATTGGCTGTAATATGAACCTCATCAAGGAGCTTCTCAACCTCCTTACCTGTACGTCCAAGTCTCTTGAGATCAAGGAGCATAAGGTGGTTATCTGTACCGCCTGATACAATATCAAAGCCTCTTGCCATAAGTGCAGAAGCAAGAGCTGCCGCATTCTTGACAACCTGCTGCTGATATGCCTTGAACTCAGGTGTAAGAGCTTCCTTGAAGCATACTGCCTTACCTGCGATAACATGCATAAGAGGTCCACCCTGGATACCAGGGAATACTGCCTTATTGAAGTTAAACTTCTCATTTACTTCATTGCTGCTCATGATCATACCACCACGAGGTCCGCGAAGGGTCTTGTGAGTAGTGGTTGTTGTAACATGTGCATATGGGATAGGGCTCATGTGAAGTCCTGCTGCCACAAGACCCGCAATATGTGCCATGTCTACCATAAGGTATGCACCTACTTCGTCAGCTATCTCTCTGAACTTCTTGAAGTCAATGGCTCTTGCATATGCTGAAGCACCTGCTACTATGAGCTTTGGCTTACATTCCTTCGCAATGGCAAGAACATTGTCATAATCTATAAATCCATCATCATTAACACCATAAGGAACACAATGGAAGTACTTTCCTGACATGTTGACAGGTGAACCGTGGGTAAGATGTCCGCCGTGGTCAAGGTTCATACCCATGAATGTGTCACCAGGCTGCATGATAGCGAAGAACACTGCCATATTGGCCTGTGCACCTGAATGAGGCTGAACATTTACATACTCACATCCGAATAATTCCTTGGCTCTCTCTCTGGCAAGATCTTCAACCACATCAACATACTGACATCCACCGTAATATCTCTTGCCCGGATATCCCTCAGCATACTTGTTTGTAAGATGGCTTCCCATAGCTGCCATAACTGCCTTTGAAACAATATTCTCTGAGGCAATAAGCTCAAGATTATTGTTCTGTCTGTTTAACTCATCTGTCATTGCTGCCGCAACTTCAGGATCTACCTTCGTAATTTCCTCAAATCCAAACATATTAATGATTCCTCCTAAACTTAATGTATATATAGTATCAAACTGCACACACATTTGCAAGGAAGGGAAATCATTTTCTTATTTTATTAATTTCTTGCCACAAGCCCCTTTCCGTCGTAATCAAGGACTACCGGCTTATCTGTGCTTACCTGTCCTGAAAGGATCATCCTGGCAACCAGAGTCTCCACATTCTTCTGGAGATATCTCTTAAGAGGTCTTGCACCGTATACCTGATCATAGCCCTGTTCTACCACTGCCTCCTTGGCTGCGTCTGTAAGCTCGATCCTTATCTCACGGTCTGCCAGTCTCTTGTTAAGATCAGCCAGCATAAGATCCACAATACCCTTGATATTCTCTCTTGAAAGAGCATTGAACAGGATCGTCTCATCTATACGGTTAAGGAACTCTGGTCTGAAATGAGCTTTAAGCTCACTCATAACCTCTTCTCTTACCTTATCACTTATGTTGCCACCCTCGGCAGCTATATCAGCACCACCTATATTAGAGGTCATGATGATTATGGTATTCTTAAAGTCCACAGTTCTGCCCTGGGAGTCTGTTATACGTCCATCATCAAGCACCTGAAGCAATACATTGAATACATCCGGGTGAGCCTTCTCAACCTCATCAAAAAGGATAACTGAGTATGGCTTTCTCCTTACAGCCTCAGTAAGCTGACCACCCTCTTCATATCCTACATATCCCGGAGGCGCTCCTATAAGCCTTGCCACTGAATGCTTCTCCATGTATTCACTCATATCGATACGGACCATATTAGCCTCATTGTCAAATAAGGCTGCTGCCAGTGACTTGGCAAGCTCTGTCTTACCTACACCTGTAGGACCAAGGAACAGGAAGGAACCGATAGGCTTTGTAGGATCCTTGATACCTGCCTTTGATCTGATTATGGCGTCACTTACAAGTTCTACGGCATTGTCCTGTCCAACGACTCTCTTCTTAAGCTCATTTGCCAGGTTAAGGGTCTTGCTCTTCTCGCTTTCGGTAAGCTTCGATACAGGTATACCGGTCCACTTTGATACTATCTTGGAGATCTCCTCCTCGGATACAACCTCATGTACCAGCTCCCTTTCCTTGTCGGAAGCAGACGCCTCAAGGGTCTCCAGCTCCTTCTTGATGGCAGGAAGCTTACCATATTGTAACTCTGCCGCCTTGTTAAGATCGTAATTTCTCTGAGCCATCTGGATATCAGCCTTAACCTTCTCCATTTCCTCCTTGAGGTTACGGATCTTCTCTACACTCGCCTTTTCATTCTCCCATTTTGCCTTAAGATTATTGGCCTTGTCCTTAAGCTCTGAAAGTTCTGCCTGGATATCAGCCAGACGCTGCTTGCTTAAGTGATCCTCTTCCTTCTTAAGGGCAGCTTCCTCAATCTCAAGCTGCATTATCTTTCTTGTGATCTCATCCACCTCAACAGGCATTGAATCAAGCTCTGTCTTTATCATGGCACATGCCTCATCCACCAGGTCTATTGCCTTATCAGGAAGGAATCTGTCTGTTATATATCTGTTTGAAAGAACAGCGGCATTTACCAGGGCGCCGTCAGAAATCTTAACGCCATGGAACACCTCATACCTTTCCTTTATTCCTCGAAGGATTGAAATAGTATCCTCAACTGTAGGTTCATCTACTGTAACCGGCTGGAAACGTCTCTCAAGAGCCGCGTCCTTCTCAATATATTTCCTGTACTCATCAAGAGTTGTGGCACCTATACAGTGAAGCTCACCTCTGGCAAGCATAGGCTTTAACATATTGCCTGCGTCCATGGCACCGTCAGTCTTACCGGCACCTACAATGGTATGAAGCTCATCTATGAATAGGATTATCTCTCCCTCTGATTTCTTCACCTCATCAAGGACTGTCTTAAGACGCTCCTCGAATTCACCTCTATACTTGGCACCAGCCACCAACGCACCCATATCCAGTGCAAATATCTTCTTATTCTTAAGTCCCTCAGGTACATCGCCACGCACGATCCTCTGTGCCAGGCCTTCAACTACTGCAGTCTTACCTACACCAGGCTCACCAATAAGTACCGGATTGTTCTTGGTCTTCCTTGAAAGAATCCTTATGACATTTCTTATCTCGCCGTCCCTGCCGATAACAGGATCAAGCTTCTGCTCCTTAGCCCTTGCCACCAGATCGTAGCCGAACTTCTCCATTGCCTCATAGCCGTTCTCCGGAGTATCACTGTCCACCTTTTTATTTCCTCTGATGGACGCCAATGCCGTAAGAAAACTGTTCCTGTCTATATTCCAAACCTTTAAAAGCTCCTTAACATCCCTGTCAGCCTTGCTGATGATTCCCAGGAACAAATGCTCAACAGATATATACTCATCGCCCATCTGCTTTGCTTCTTTTTCTGCCTGTATAAGAGCCTTTGAAAATTCATTTCCGGCATACATATTGCCACCGCTTACTTTAGGTAACGAAGCAAGCTTATTCTCAACCCGGTCTACTGCCGCGCTGACATTCACATCCATTTTCTCGAAAATCTTAGGAATAAGACTTTCATCTGTCTCAAGGAGTCCTGCCAGCAAATGAAGCTGTGTCAGCTCCTGATTATCAAATTCCAATGCCTTCTCTTTAGCCTTTTCAACTACTTCCAAAGACTTCCTTGTATATCTATCCATATCCATAACACTCGCCTCCTTATATATAATCAGCCCATTTGAAGATACAAACGGGCTGTTCAACATGTAACATTCACCACTCTGAACATCACATTTTCTCTTTACGAGTATTAATATATCACTTTTGTTAGCACTCGTCAATAGTGAGTGCTAATAATTTTTAAATTTTTTTGAGCTTTTTTATTACTGCTATAAAACAAGGTACTAAAATGACCACCGACACCATGCTCCGCACCCGATATGCGTTTATTTTCCTCCTCTGTCTGTAGTAAAATCTCTCTATTACATCCTTATCAGCGTATATACGTCTTTCGGATATCTCCCCAAGCTCATCCGATACATCCTTCCAGAAATCAAAATCCGACCACCTGGCAGGAAGCATAATATGGGGAAACATATCCAGATAATCCGTCACATAATAATATCCGCTCCCATCATAGCCATGGTGTCCTGCCACCTCTAAGGCATATTCTCCCCTGTAATTTTCTTCTGATACATCAATTATTATGCCATCTATAATTTTGTTATCAACAGCCTTCATGTCTTCATCATGTCTATTTTCAGCTTTCCCCTGTATTATGACAAATACATCCCCGGAGTCAATCACAGCTCTCACCACATACTCCTGCTCTCCAAATGATATCCTGCATCCGGTCACTTGTGTGCTTCCAAACAGCTCATATGCCAGCTCGCTGCTTACTATACAGCCATAGCTGTCATCCACCGAAAGTCTGCCGCCTGTATCAAACATATCCTCAACAGTAAGATCCACTGTAACTATATCCGCCCTTACCTCCAGGTGTACTCCTGCACCGGTAACGGAAATCTTCGGTTCTATATAATAGGTGCCCTTTATGTAGTCTTCATTCTTCATTTTGGAATATTCCGCCTGTCCTGTGGTCATGATGGCACAATCCCTGTCCCGGCGATACCTGTAGCTCTCAGATATACCACAGGCAATGTTCCATACCGCCACGACCGCTGCCAGCATGCTCAGAATAATCCACGTTACAATTTTCTTCATATTTATCCACCTGTCTTTTGAACATCAGCCCATTAAAGCTACATGTCAGGTTTTCATTTAACACCTGACACAGTCTTTTCAAGAACTGTATCCCCTGCCTCCACCTTCTTATCAGCACTTACTATGATCCTGTCATCTGATGTCAGGGCTTCACCTGAAATTCCTACCTCGTAATTATTTGTATCTCCCACCTTCACATATACCTTTGCTGCCACAGTCTCTGTTCCGAGAATAGTCTCCTTGGACCGCTCCACCAACACATAGGAACCAAGGGTGTCCGCATGTATGGCTGACACAGGCACCACGAAATCATACTTGTCAGACTGATGGGATATATCTGTAAGCACGCTGTCCCCCACATTGAACACATCTCCGGAGATCACCGCCTCGACCACATAGCACTGATCATTTGCCCCATTCTTGTACAGGGCAGAAACCTCAGTGTTAACTTTTCTGTCATCTATCTGTACCGTCACTCTGTCACCTGTCTCTATGTACTGCTTTTCCCCCTCCGTCACAGACATTCTGAGAGTGTACTCATCTGCCTTCTCCATAACCACTATAGCCGCCTCATCTGTAGTCCTGCGCCCGACCTCAAGTCTAAGCTCTGAGATAACTCCATCAAACTCCGAGCAGATCAGCCCATCATTTTCCATAAGTGTCTCCAGCCTTAGAATATCAGCGTCTATATCTGCCAACTTATCATCCATTACATTTCTCTCATCACCCCAGGTATACCAATAGCCATCCATAAGGTTCTTACGCTCAAGCTTCTTCTCCAGATACAGAGATCCGGCTTCATGGGGATCCACCCTCAGGAGCCTGTCACCTTTGCTCACCTGCTTTCCGGAAGATACATATATCTCACTGACCATAAGCTCCGGGTACACATACACGGGAGTTTTCTTATCACTTTCAACCACCACTTCCCGGAGTACGTCCCTTGATATGGTTCCGGACGCTCCATACATGACCTCCACTCTGGGAGTCAGTGCAGTGGCTGCCCATCTTGCCATAACTGTGCCGGCAAATACCACAGCCAAAAATACCGCCACTATCCTCACAATTCTTTTCTTACCGGAGCCTCCATTTCCCTTCGAGCCTCTTATCCTTCTATGTCTCATAACCCCACCTCCTTATCTCCTTATGTCAAACATCAGCCCATTAAACTTTGCCTGTCTGGTGTTGCCCCCTGGTTTCATGGGCACAATCTGTTGAATATCAGTCGTCAGAGGAGCCTATGGATATGCCCTCTGCCAACACGTCTCTTCCTATATAAAATACAATAAGAGACGGTATGCAGCTAAACAGGGCAAATGCAAATGCTCTGCCGGCCCCTCCTGCCGACACCTCCGGCAGATACACCGACAGAGGCCACAGTGACTTGTCCCTGAGGAACACCACCGGCTGCTCAACTATATTCCAGTATTCAAGAAATCCCAATATAGCCGCTGAAAGTATCCCCTTCCTTGCTATGGGCACAGCCATGTGGGCAAATATCCTGAAGCCCCCTGCTCCGTCAAGCCTTGCAGCCTCCACCACTGAAGCCGGCACCTGTTCAAAGGCACTGAACATGATAAATATGGGAAATGTAGAAAACACCAGCGGTAATATGATCGCCCAATGGGTATTTATCATATGCATGCCGTTAAGCACTATGTACTGGGACAGCATGGTAACCTGAAACGGCAGTATCATACAGAACATATAAAGTCCAAATATCAGCTTTGCCCATCTGCTGCGGCTCCTGGCAAGTCCCCATGCTGCCGGCACTGCAAATAAAAGCTGCCCCGCTATCACAACGCCTACTATCTTCACGGAATTCCAGAAAAGCACATAGTATTCAGGAGTGTCAAATAACAGTTCAACCACATTTTTAACGGTGGGATAAAGAGGTATGAAATGCCATGTAGCATAGCCCATGCCATCTCCTATAACAGATGCCAGTATCTGATCCAGCTCCACTTCATTTGTGAATGTACCACATATAAGAAATACAAGAGGCATGACTGATGCCACTGCGGCTGATATGACAAATATCCGTATCAGGATATGCAGCAGCCTTGCCGGTATATCCTTTATCAACCTATAGCTTCCATTGCCTCCCCGCAGCCTTGTATAGATCGTATGCCAGTCCGTGAGACAGATCACCCTTATGATAAGTATGAGTCCGAAGAACACCACTGCCGTCATAACCGCTCCGGCAGTTAATTTGCCAAGCTCCAGCTTCTCAAACCAGTTGTTAAATATATGCTGGAGCTGATATATGGTAGTATCCGGATATCCTCCCGCCATGAGATATTGCTCCCTGAATATCTTAAGGGAATTCACCACCGACAGCATAGCCACTATGAAAAACGACCGCTTCATATTCGGAAGTGTGATCTTAAAAATCCTTGTAAACCTGCCTGCTCCGTCAACCCTGGCGGCCTCATATATCTCAGTGGGTATGGCAGATAATCCCGCAAGCCATATAAGCATATTGTAGCCAATGTTCTTAAATACAAATGTTCCCACAAATAACCGGAACACCGCCCTTCCTGTGAAGAAGCTTATGGGTGTGCCCCCTGCCTTTGTGATAAGTCCATTTACTATTCCATTTTCAGCAAACAATATCTTCCAAACCACTGCCAGGGAATTAGATGGGATTGCAAGAGGAATGAGAAAAGCGAACTTCACTATATTGCCTTTCATTTCATAAACCTCTATAGCCACCACCAACGATACAACTATCAATAATGGAACACTCACCAGTTCAAAAAGCAACGAATTTCCTGCTGCCAGCCTAAATGCCTGATTATCAAGAACTACACTGTAATTTGTCAAACCCACAAAGCTTCCCTGACCGCCTCTCCTGAAGGATGATACGAACACATCTGCCAGAGGAAGCACTACAAAGATCATGACACCTGCAAATCCCGGAACTATGAACGGGTACATTTTGTCTTTTTTTCTCATATAAATCACTCGCTTAAATAAACTGAAAGTGCACTGTCAACGGCATCCATTGTATCATCAAGGCTCACCCCTCCCTCAAGGTAATCAGCCATGTTGTCCCTTATCATATTTCTGATCCTGGCATCAGTATTTGACGGCACCTTAAGCTGTCTGAGCTTGTCTATATAATCCTCAAGGTACTCGTCGGTACGCCAGTAGGACCAATCCAGATATTGATTTTCACCAACCTTGATACCTCCTCCCGGAGTCCCCATCTCCAGAGCCATCTCATTGCTTGCCCGGATGCCGTCTATATTTACAGGATTTGCAACATCAATGCCATAATACATTTTCTGCACATCTACTCCGAACATGTCTTTAACAAACCGGATTCCATTGTCCCGATTGTCTTCCTTATTATTTATGGCAAATATCGTGTTTGGCGTATACACCGCACCCTCGTCATTTCCCCACAGCATGTATTCGTAGTCAGCATTTGCAGTGTTTTCTTCCATGCCCACTATCGCATCCTCCTTTATGCTGTAGAAATACTGGACTTCCAGCTCAGACTTCATATCCACCAGGGCAAATCTCCTGCCTGACCAGTCTCTGTTGAACAGGGAACTCATATAGGCACTATTTACAGCCTTCTTCGTCTGCTCCTCATAGGTTCCGTATTTTGCAGTCCAGTCAGCTATCTGCTCTTTAGTGGTCCTCGCCATTCCGGCATCATACATGGACTTAAGGTCTGTCAGAAATTCCTTAAGCCTTTCCCTGTTGTAAGTCCCATGCATGTCAACAATGTCTGACGCATAAAGGGGATACAATGTGTCAAAGTAACACTCCCAATAATAAAACGACATATCACTTTCATTTGCAGGCTTGTCCAGACTGTTCATGTATATAACAAGCGACTCCACATCCGTAAGATCTCCTATCTCACTGCCCGGTGCCACCACCGCTGTAAATGTCTCATAGGCAGGAACGGCGTATATTGAACCGTCAGGATTCCGGTATGTATTAAGGACATTTTCAAGGCAGTCAGGATTTTCCTGCTGTATATCTTCAAGAACCCGGGACAGCTCCATAAGCACTCCCGTATCCTCATAGCTCTTAACATTCAGACCATCCATAATGAGCACATCCGGCCCTTCCCCTGCCAACAGCTGTGTATTCAGGGAATTTATGGCGTCACTTTCAGATATGCCGTTTTGGTCATCCACACCCCAGATGTACTCTATATCCATGTCAGGATTGTCTCCCATATACCAGGACACAAGAGTTTCATAGGTTTCGGAATAATACAGAGAATACAGGGTAACCTGCTTCTTCTCCGTCTGTGGCTGCCCCTTATCCCCGGAAGCATAGGTGTCAGAGGAAGAGTATACAACAATATTCTTCTTGTTATTTAAGCCCGCTTCCACCACTGCAAATGTATCTTCGGCTTCAATTACAAAGTCATATATCCTGCCGGTATTCTTAAAGGTTGTGATCTTTATGCCCAGCCTGTCTGACAGCTTATAGGCAAATATCCCCGTGTTTAACACAATGTATAGCTGATCCGTACCTTTATCATATTGCATGATATTGCTGCAGCTTAAGGAGTCCTTTCCCTTCTCCGCCGCAGTCTCTGACAGTCCCTCCGCCATAGTACCATCAAAGGATGAGATTGTGGTATCAAGGCTTCCATTGCTCACATCATAGACAAGAATGTTGCGTTCCGTAAGGACCACAAGACTGTCCCCGGCAACACACATATCTGTACAGCTCACATCACTTATATCCCATCTCTCCTGCCCCTTCATATCAAAACAGTATATATTGTCTCCGGAACAGGAAATTACATAACCTGAGCCGTCGTCAAGAAGTCTTATACTGTCTACATTTCCGTCAATTTCCTCTGACAGGATACGAAGCTCATTCTCCGGTGTGATCACTGCGATCCTGCTTATTATGCTGTTTCCTGTACCCACACTACTTGCTGCAAGGTAAATGCTGCCATCCTGACAGATATATGCCGCAGAAAGCATATCTGTCCCGGATATCAGTCCCGTAAGCTCCAGCTTCTCCCGGGTGAACTCACCATCAAGTGCTTCTCCTGTAAGCTTTATGTACTCACCATTTTCATCGGCTCCCACCATCACATACTGATCTCCGACCTTGCCAAAGCCACAGATCTGCCCCAGGGTAAGCTGTGCCTGTTGGTAGGAAGTCAGCTCTGTAGCAGTTGATCCTGTTTTATCTGCCTCATTCGAACTCCCTGCACCACAACCGCCGCAGAGCAATCCGGTTATTAATATAAGTAGAAATAATATTGTCATTTTCCCTGTTTGTTTCATTAGTTATCTCCCCCTTTTTTCAACATCAGCCCATTTAAAATTTGCCTGTTTGGTGTTGCCATTCCAATATGCGTCTCCAACGCATGTGCACAATCTCTCGATGGCAGATCGGCATGTATTACACCCTATCCTTATTCAGATTGTATCATCTGTGTAAGAGTGAATTGTCTAAAAAATATCTAATTTGCACATATTCCTTTTAAACATCGTTAAAATAGATTAGTATGGTAACAGGGTATTGGCTATGCCCACATCACTATGGAAATGGAGATCTGCATGAAACTGCTGCTTGTAGAAGATGACATCAATATTGGAAATATTTTAAAAAGGCAAATGGAAGAAAAAGGCATTGCTGTAACTCTGTGCGGCACAGGAAGGCAGTGCACCGAGCTAATATATTCCGGCACCGACATAGATATTATGGTACTTGACTGGATGCTTCCCGACATGTCCGGTCTCGATATCCTTAACCAGCTATATTTTGACAGGATCTCAATTCCTGTAATAATGCTCACGGCACTTGGTACCCTTGAAAATAAAACTGCTGCCTTTTCCCTGGGTGCCGATGACTATGTGGTGAAGCCATTTGAACCTGACGAACTGCTTGCCAGGATATTTGCCCTGTATAGAAGGGCAAACAAAGTACATTCATTTGACTATTCATACGGAGATATTGAATATCTTATAGACAGCCACACCATCAGACACGGCGACCAGTCGGTGCAGCTTACAAACCGTGAAGCCCAGTTGTTCCAGCTGTTACTCAGATCTGCAGGTAAGCTAGTAACCCACGACGAGATAATTGATGCCATATGGGGTCTCAACTCAAACGTGGGAAATGGCAATATCCTTAACTATGTTTATTTTCTCAGAAACCGATTAAAGACCATAAACAGCAGGCTTGTGATAAAGGGTGTCTACGGAAGCGGCTACGCCCTTGTGGATGAAGGAGAGAAAATAAAGGAATGATAGCAGCCAGAAAACAAAATAGACAGATATAGCTATGAATAGTTAAGTGTCACTGTTTGGATTGCAGTTATAAAAAAAGAAGGTTCTATGGGATTACTGTTGCTGATGAAACGAGAACTCTACGGGGATTGCTGTTGTTGAAGAAAGAGGTCTCTATGAGGATTGCTGTTGTTGAAAAATGGGACTCTATGGGGATTACAATTAATGAAAGGAGGAGCCAGCATATGATAGAACAGCTTAGAAAAAAACTCACTATATTTCTGGCTTCGGTTATTGCTTTGATCCTTATCGTAATGGCATCCCTGCTTCTACGCACCGTAATACAGGAATACACTAACAGCTCATATGCCTCATACTCCAAGGATGCAAATCTTTTATATTCATATCTTGAGCAGTCAAATTCTATAGATATGTCTATCCTAAATGAATACAAAGCCAATAACATCAACATAGATATACTGCGAAGCGGCAACGCAGTTATGTCAACCAATAGTTTTAAGGACAACAGTTCTATTCTCGCCCTTGAAACACCATATAACCAGCCCCGGTACTGGGATGACTATTACAGTGCCATCAACAGAGGAAATTCATATCGACGTTTCTACACAGTAAGCTATAACCACATCAAATACTGGAACAGCTACAGTGTCGTTAATATTGGTGGCACTTATTACACCGTCCATACTCTGTTCAATAATAAGATCATCACCAATTATAAAATAAAAATGAGCATATTATTTTTTGTTGTAACTCTGGCTGCCATACTGCTTTTGGCTGTCTTCTCTTACTTCTTTATAATAAAGGTTCTTGCCCCGGTAAAAGACGCCTACGAGAAACAGGATCTCTTTATAGCCGTGGCATCTCATGAGTTAAAAACTCCCCTGACCATTGTAAAATCCTGCTTAAGTGGACTGTCAGAAAATAATCAAAGCAGTGAAGAAAATGACTACATAACCACCGCCACTGGGGAATGTGGCAGGATGACCGATATGATAAACAACCTTCTGACATTTGCAGATATAAAAAAATCCGGGAAAGATAATTTCAAAAACTCCCATCCGGAGGATGTTCTCATAGACTGCTATAGCCGTTTCGAGGCCGTCGCCCTGCAAAAGGAGCTGAACTTTACAGTTTCATTGCCGGAGGAACCACTGCCCCTCATCTCCATGGACAGAGACAGGATGCTCCAGTGCCTGTCCATCCTGGTTGATAACGCCATATCCTGCACTTCAGCGGGACAAATCACTCTGTCCGTATCCCTGTGTGATACGCACTTGTGTTACAGGGTAGCAGATACCGGTCATGGCATAAGCGATGAAGATAGACCACACATCTTTGAAACCTTTTATCACCGCCGCAACACCCCTGCCACTCACTTCGGACTTGGACTTAGCATCGCTAAAAGTATTGCCGATCTGCATAATGCAGAGTTGACGGTAGCGGATAATGAACCCCAAGGCAGTGTGTTTACGATCATGTTTAGGGATGGGAGATGAGTTGGTTCATGAGCAATTCTGGGAATGCAGGATGATTTGATTTCACAGTCACAACATTTTGTAAAGAAGTATTTTGGAGTTCTAAGATTTCTTGCAGTTATTTTTATAATTTCTTTGCTTTTTAGTACAAAATGTATTATCCTCAAATACCCTTTCCTTTATTTTCAGCATCTTACATCCCTAGTCACTATACAATCTGTATAGATATAAAATTTCTATTAACATTGGCACTTCATAATCTCAAGCCAGGTGTACTACATTTATGCTATTTCCAGTAAAAAAATACTTTTTCTTGAATTTTTCTCCCGCTTATTAATTGCTTCTCTACAAAAATATCTATTTTCTCCCAAATGACGTTCAGATAGTCACTTGACTTTTGACATCCCCGCAAAAATGATTTATTGTACAGCCAGATAATTATTTGAACGATTGCAATCCATATTTAACCTATTTGATCAAATCTAAATTAAACAAATACAATTTTTCATTATTTTAAGGAGGTAGAACTTGGCATTTTACGACAAAGAAATAAAGCGGGTATGTGAATCATGCCCCAGGCTGTTAATTCTAATGATTAATTCTGTTTTTTCAAAGCATCACTCAGAAGACGCAGATATAATATTTCTTGACAAAGAGCAAAACATTGATTCCGGCGAGAATACAACCTATATGGATATGTTTCTTGAAATTGAAAGCTGCCGATACCACATCGAATACCAGTTATTAGAAGGTAATATGGCTATACGAATGGTGGAATACGGCATGAAAGAAACAATCCGCGGCCTAAGACAAAATGGTGATATCACCAGAGTCTCAGACGGCAGATATGAAATAGAGATAATAATGCCCCTGCAGGCTGTGGTATTCCTGGCAGGCGCCAATAAAGAGGATAAGATAACTGTCAACCTGCACCTGCCGAATGGTAAGATGGTCACTTATGAACTTCCCTGTATATCCGCCAGCGAAACCGTATCCGAGCTTTCAAGAAAGAAAATGTATCTCCTAATCCCCTTCCAACAAGTTCAGCTATACAGCCGTATGTTAAAAGCAAAACATTATACAAAAAGAACAAAATTAAAGCTCGCCGAAGCCCTGTATCATTTCAAGCTTGACGCAAAAAAGGAATTGGATAATCTCCATGAGAATGGTATACTTAATGCAAATGAAGTTGAACTATTAGTAACGTCATTGCACAACATAGAAGACAATCTGTTAAACAATGACGATCTTATCAGGGAGAAGGTGACTGAAATGGGTGACGAAGATTATGTAGCATTAAGTGACAGGCTTATACAACAGGGAATTGAACAGGGAATTGAGCAAGGAATTAAGCAGGGGATTAAGCAGGGGATGGAGAAAGGTGCGAAACAAAATTTATTACTGCAGATAGCAAAGAAACTCCAGAAGGGTAAATCTCTTGCCCAGATAGCTGATGAGTGTGAGATCTCCCAGGGCGAAGCACAGAAATATATAAGTGAGATACAGGACAGTAAATGATACCAAGAATCACTTTCAGGGGCACTGGCCAGTAAAAATAATAATCCGTATGTGTATAAGAGTATACGACATAATAAAGCGGCATGTTGGTTCAAATGGACTAGCATGCCGCTTTTGTGATATTTTACAATCTCATGCGAAAGATTATATAACTTATTATTTTTTACTATAGTTTGCATTATTTTCATCAATGGGAGTATCTCAAAGTTTGTGTAAACCTTCAAACTGATGTAAGATAAAATTACTCAGTTTGGAGATTATTTTTATGGCAAGAAGAAAAGACAGCCCACAAAAAGCAGCAATGAGAGAAATGATGCGTGACTATCTGAAAAATAATGATATCAGCATCAAAGATGGCACCGATGTAAACAGTATCATGCGCGACATGATGTCTGTCCTTTTGGAAGGTGCCTTGGATGAAGAACTAGATGAGGAATTAGGATATTCCAAGTATTACTGTCGAAACAAAGAAACGGACAATAGTAGAAATGGACATTCCCGTAAAACTATGCATACCAGTTATGGAGATATGGATGTAGCCATTCCAAGGGATCGTAACGGTGATTATGAACCACAGCTGATTAAAAAATATCAAAATACCGTAACTCAGGACATGGAAGAAAAAATACTTTCCATGTATGCCAAAGGAATGACAACTGGCGATATCGAATCTCACATGCGCGAATTATACGATATTGATATTTCTGATAGTACAATCAGCAGGATCACAGACAAAATTCTGCCAATTGTAAAGGAATGGCAGGAGCGTCCTCTAGAAGAAGTGTATGCAGTTGTATTTATGGATGCGATCCACTATCATGTTCGCAGCGAAGGGCGTATTGTAAAACGTGCGGTTTATATCGCTCTTGGTATCGACATGAATGGGAAAAAGGATGACCTTGGAATGTACGTAGGCGAAAACGAAAGTGCAAAGTTTTGGCTTTCTATCATGAATGGATTAAAAAACCGCGGAGTTGAAGATATACTTATTGCATGTGTTGATGGTTTGAATGGATTTCCACAGGCAATCGAGGCTGTTTATCCTAAAACAGAGATCCAGCAGTGTATCATCCATCAGATCCGTAATTCAACAAAATTTGTTTCATATAAAGACATCAAAAAACTGATGGCTGATTTGAAACTCGTATATGCTGCACCAACGGAAGAAACAGCATTAAATGAGCTAGAGCTGTTTAGAGATAAATGGGATTCCAAGTATCCTAAGATTTACAAATCCTGGTATGATAACTGGGCAACTCTGTCGACTTATTTCAAGTATCCAGAAGCAGTAAGGCGCCTGATTTACACAACAAACGCCATCGAAGGTTTTAACCGCCAGCTCCGAAAGGTTACAAAAAGCAAGACTGTTTTTCCATCAGATGACAGCCTTTTAAAAATGCTGTATTTGGCAACTATGGATATCACGAAAAAATGGACAGGTCATAGGCACGACTGGGGTCAGATTCACTCCCAGCTGGAAATCTATTTTGAAGAACGCCTGGCAGGACGGAACCTGTAAAACAGATAGTTTTAGGCAGGTCTTATTGACATGCCTAAAAACTCCTGTATAATGCAGATATGGGCAGAACCCGCGAAGTCGGCTCTGCCCATTTGTAACTATTCACAAATCTTATATCGGTTTTTAACGTTTACACAAAACTTGAAACGGTCTCAATGGTAGGGTAATTTTGTGCAAATTTCAATATTTGCTCATTTATATTATATAGTATAATCAAGGTCGAACGGCAGGAACTTCCCATTCACATCTTATTATAGAAAATCTGAATTTACAGAAAAACTTTCCCCATTCTCCTTCGATTAATAGTAAACCGTTAGGATTTTAACCCACCAATGTCTCTCCCATTAGTACAATCTTCTTTCTAGTATTTTCATTGTTTTATAATCCACCTTTCCACCAAAAAATTTATCAAGAACCTTTTTAAAAACATCTTCATCAGAAGCTGCCAATGAAAACAATGTCATAGAAGATTTCAATTTCATATCATCAGGTCTTCCAAAAACCGTCTTTGCATCATTACAATCTATTCGAAGCAAAGCATATGATATTTCCACCAAATGGCCTCCCAGATAGTCATCTGCCAAAAACTCTTTTGCTTCATCCAAATTCTGAATTCCGTAATATTCAGATGTCGTACTTCTTCCCAAACCTTTTAACTGTGGAAATATATACCACATCCAATGACTAGATTTTCTACCGTTTCGTATTTCGGACAGAGCAATCTCATAATTTTGCTGATGCGCATGCTTATATTTTGTCAAATCATACATTTTCCACTCCTCCTCTTAGTCAGGCACAAAAGAAAAACCATTATATTTTGCATATTTTTCTGCTAGAGACCCTCGTTTTCCTTTAATAATTAAACCCGTACATTGATCAAAAGCACCCTCTCCTATAGCAATAACACTTTCCGGAATCCATATCTCTCTTATCGATTTACATCCAACAAATGCTCTCTCACCTATCTCCGTCAATCCATTTGGAATCCATGGACTCTGAAGATTACAACAATTCTCAAAGGCACGTGCCCCTATCTTCATTAATGCATTTGGTAAATAAATTTTGCTCAGTTTTATACAATCTCGAAAGATTTCATACCCTAGCTCAGTTATACCGTTAGGCATATGAACAGACTTAAGTGATGTACAACCGCAGCACAAACCATCCCCTATATGTTCAACTGAGTCTGGAATATACAAATCTTCTAATTTAATACATTTTTCAAAACTTCTGCTTCCTATACTCTTTAAGCCGTTACTCAAATGAACATTAACAAGGGAGCCACAGTTTTTAAATATGTGTGGACTTATTCCTTGAAGATGAAAAGCCATTACTTGCGCCATTACCTGCTACCCGCTTTGATATCCCCGGCATACATATGCATCCACATTGCTGGAGTCCAGTCTTCATATAACGAACTTGTCCCATCGGTATTATCAATACTTATAGTTACATGTTCCATATCTTCCCAGTCAGTATCAATATCTACTGGTATCTCATAAACATCATACTTTCCATTCTCTGAATTTTTTCTCTCAATGGTGGGTGCCCAATTTCCAAAATCAATACTTAACTCATAGTCAACATCATCGCGCCTCTCAACACTTACCGTATATGTACCGTCTTGAATATCGTACTTTGCATCCAATGCACGATTGCTACTCGTCATAAGTACTGCGCTAGTCATACAAAATGTCAGGAATACCACTGCACATTTCATAACAGACGGTCTGCAACCCATTGGATTCCTTTTGTATAATATGGCATACGTCAGCAATGTAAATGCAACAATTATCGCATAAACAATAAGGATTTTATAATCTGGCACACCAACATTCACATATTCTATAAAATTATCTGCTGTAAAGCACCTCGATGCCTCATAAACAATAACTTCCAAAGACACTATTACAATTCCCTTTATCCAAAAAGATAGGTTTCTCGTATTTAATTGTGTTTGCTTAATAAATTCCCTTAAAAGTAGCATGTTACATTTGTCCAACTCGTTTTTTGTTCTCCATGCCTTAAGCATTTTATAGAAACTCAATAGCAAAATAATCGTTACTACAGCATTCAGATACAATCCTTTACTAAACATATATATAATGACTATACCTAAAACAAATAGAGCAATCGCACTCAGGAATTGTTCACAATACTTGTAATATACTCCTCCCTCCAAAGTTGAGGTGGTTGAAAAAGCAATCTTCCTCGGTCTAATCACCATTGTATAAATTATAAATACCAGTAAAATAGGTATATTCAATGTCGTGTATGTCTTTACCATAAATCCTGTCAATAAATAAGTCATTGTCAGGCACATAGCATTGTACATATCATTGAGCATCGGCATTTTCTGTTCACCGGCATCTTTAAGTTCGCCAATTTGATAGCATATAAACATAATGGCAAACAACAATACCGTAATCCAAATCCATTTGGACCACAACGTGTTAATAATCTTTTCCATAACCGTCCAATTTAAACTGTCCATTTTCATACGAGCATGAATCGCCCATAATGCGGTCAACAAAATATATATAAAATACCAAATCCTCTTATAGGACTTATACGTTTTTTGCTCGCCTTCCTTTGGCTCATAGACCACCGACATCTCTGATATATCCGTAAGAAGAATCAACACAAGTGTGGCAACCACATATATAAACAAGAATCTTCCTCCATATGTCCAAAAATTATATACATCACCATACACATACCACATCTCGCAAATTCCAAGCAGAAATAAAACAATTTTCGAACCGGATATCAATAATATAACAACTCCCGCCAACGTCAGAATCAAGATTATATTCCACCCAGCAAACATTCCATCTGATACATAAGATTGAGCCGACTTAATAATATCAATCAATTTACAAAACGTTACCAATAGTATATCTAACACATACAGCGACATATACCTGTCTGACAATGGAATGTTATCTATAGCTTTTAAATCATCTCTAAACATCGCGACCAAAAAAGCGGCTATATTAATCAAAAACAGGGCTACTACCCCAATCCATGAAAAGTACGATATCAGAAATACGCAGTTAACTAAAATATGCAGAATATACATACAAAAAGCAGCAAAAAATTTGTATGTTATTTCTTTTTTTTCTTTTTCCGATTTACTCATAAATTCGATTCTCCTACAGCCCTATTCTAAGCATAATAAATATCATCCATATTACAAAATTAACGATTGTAACAAACGAAACGTCATCTGTAAATGGCGATTCCTTATACCATTTTGTTCCCACTAAAGCTATTCCGGTTTCCAAAACTAATGCTATGATTCCAAAAATAACCTGTCCACGAAATACAGAAAACGGCGGTATACATACTAACGAAATCAATGTAATCGCAACAAATATCCAGTTCGCTACAACCATCCACTTACTATATTGCTGTTTATTCAAAATATTTGTAACATTGTTTCTTTCTCTCGGATGCAATATTGCATGTCCATAGCCTGTATAATATTTATATGCTTTGTCCCATGTACTTTCACCCTTGCCATAATAATAATCGCCTAGGAAAATGCTTGCCTCAGAATCTCCGTCATCAGCAGCGGATAACATCATTTTAAAACCTTCCGATTCCTCCTTACTGCAATCCATTGTTCTTGCCAGCAGGTACTTGGCTTTTGGAATACCAAGTTGCGCATAATATTTCAAAATTTCCCTATTTGACTCCATACTCGCATTGTCAGAAGCTGCATCATTTAAAGCCCTCATATCATACACAGAATACGGTATCCCAATTCCTTTTTTGACCTCATGGAAATCACCTATATCACTTGCAGCAAGAGAATTTATCTCTTCAATCCAATTTAATGAATAACAAATCGCACACACTACACCGTAGGCAACATATTTCATAAGACCTGTTTCTTCTATAGCTGAATTCACAAACGTACAAAACTCTGCTTGGGTCGTGTACTTTTTCTGATAAGTTATCATCTTCTTAAATATAGGCAATGAAGCTACAAGGCACACCCTCTCTACATCAGCAGGAGTCATTCCATATTTGCTATCCTGCGTATATTCGTAAAGCTTTGCGTGAAGTGAATAATCGGCAAGATATATTTGTGCGCCATTATTCTGTACGACTTCACGCAAAACTCTCTTTAACATACCCACATCCAAGTATTTTGCTACCTTTTCTTCCAACTCATTTATGTCACTGTGTTTAAATTTCATAGCACAAATCCTTTCTATCTCCAGCCTAGTTCTGACAGCAAGTTAAGCCATTCTGCCGGCGTTGGATAATAGTATTTACTGTTACGCCTGGTCGAGTTATCAATGTCAAATATGTTCAGGAACGTATTTCTCAATACCTCCGGGCAATTTTTCCACAGTTCTGTCTGATATCTGTCATCCTCTATGCAATTATCCCTGTTTTCTCTGTCAAAGATAAATATAGGATTATTCAAGTATGCCTCGCACTTGTTATAACGTTTCATTTTTGAACTCTCATCGTAAGTCTCATATAATCGTCCATTATACGGATGAATATCAAAAAACAACCGAAACAGCAAAGCTGATAAGCTGTAGTTTTGTGCTGCATAATCCGGTAACAATATCTTACTCTGATTATTTTGTTTCATTTGTGTCTTAGTCTGAAACAATGCAGGCTCAGCATATGTCATAGGAAACTCTTCCGGTTCCTCAATGCATGATTTGCCATCATTTACCATGAGCATTTCTGCACTTGTATATATCATATTTGAAAAATCCAAAACAAACCATCCATTGTTGTCTAAAAAAAACCGTGACATATCAATATCATAATATTGATATCCAAATCGATTAATCTCATATATGGCATACACCGTTGAATATGCCAGCAGTCTAATCAGGCTATTCGTATAATTGCAACTATCCGGTCCGTTCGTTCGTCTTATGTCTTCCAAACAATCTTGCAAAGAGCATTTAATTGTGGATATGACCGAATCATTCCCGCATGGGAACAGCAGTGCATATAGACTCAAGTCATCTTTCACATCCTCCGAAAACACCTGATAATTATTAGTCACCATCAAATCTACATTTCTTCCGACATTCTCCGAAAGCAGCACAATATCATGCGGCCACATTATTTGAGTGCTCAGCGGAGGATTTGCAATCAGTCGCTCATAGTGAATCCTGATATACTCATCCATACCGGTTTTATAATCTTCCTTATCGCCAAGGAACCGAATTCTCTTTGCAAAATATCTCTCTTTTTCGTTCTCATCTGCCAATATGACAGATTGTCCGTTTTCCCAATGCATCTTATTCAAAATGCCATGTGACAAAAGGCTACCGTCACTGTGATAAAACGTTCTCGGGTGCATTATGCTGAAATTTATTTCATCTGCAATTTTATAATTCATATCACTCTTTCTTCTTTCTGAAAAATCCAAATAGCCCCTTATCATTTTTACCTGAACTATCATTCTTCTTCACATCAGATGTTTGCGCATGGGTATGGGACAACGGGTTTCCATAGTAATCCATTCTCTGATCGGAATCCAACATAAAATCATCCTTTTGTTTTAATTTAAATCCATGATCCATGGATGCAGGATGCGTCCCTGTATCTACTAGACTCATGCAGTCATCCTGTAGATTATCCGTCCAGCCTTGCTCTATTTGCTCGGTATGCTGCCACTGCTCGGCTTTCTTCTTATCCAGTGAAGTTATCGGTTCTTCATTTTTCGATTTGGTTACGAAAGATTCATCCCATAATTCTTCCGGAGAAACAGTCCTTTTGCCGGTACTCTTTTTAACTTCTTGTCTCGGCTCCATTTTTGCTTCTTTTGAAATAAGATTGTCCGCCAAATAATTCTTACCGGGTTTGTCCTTCACCAAATCAAGCCATATTTTAACTTGCTTAGCCAATAACCCTTTTCTACTCATGTACAATTTGGCTTCTCTTATGATTTTTTTATCCAACAATAGCAAACTATGTTTTACAATGTCCTCATTTTTTTGTTCCAGCAGAGATGGCATCTTCTTTTCCAATAGGCAAAACAAATTTTTTTGATTTCCATATAACCCGCCAATCAGCCAAAGATCAAGAGGCACAGATGCACTCCCTGCAGTTTTTTCCTTTTCCATGCATACCTGTTCAAGTTCTGCAGCCATGATACGATTAATCTTGCCGCGCTCAGTTTCAATAACCAATGCGTCATGCAATCGATATGCGCTTACAACTAATCTTGCATATATATCTCCGCCAAGTTGTGAGCTATCCATATAGCTATCGATTTCAGCACGTGTCTGGTCAAACATAGTATAAATACCTCTGTTTGAAATAGATGCCGCGATTTGAAGCCATGAACCTTTTATCGGTTTTACTGAAATTCGCATATTGTTGGCATAACTTTCAAGCATTCGCACAATATTGTCTCTTTCTTCTGCGTGCATGTCATAGTATTCTCTATAACTACCCGCAAAATAATTATTGACCCTTCCATATAGTTCTGCATCATCAACTAAATCAATATCCTTTACAAGTGAACCAAGAGCCTCATATCGAAAGCAAACTTCTGAATTTGTTTTAACGATATCGTAATTCTCCTTAAAAGAAAACCACGCAGGCGACATCATCTCCCAGAAAACAGTTCGTGCATTGTTTAGCTTCTCCTCAAGCTCCGATCCATCATCACCGCTCATGAATATAAGGGATATAACACCTTCGTATTTTCTATACAAACTAACCGTCACGCTTTTGCTAACATCATATGAATACAACTTTTCCGCAATATTCACTATCTTTTGCGATGTCTGAGGCCACCTGTCTTTTATACCGACAATCTCGCCATAAACCTCGTCCTTATCAAATTCATCATCTGCAGAATCAAGTGCATCACTTACAGCTATCTCATTATGAATTTCAAGATACTTCTTCTTTAGCACCTCAGCTGTTTCCGCCGGGACTCTATAGTATCTTGTTACCAAATCAACAATCTCTCCGATTACGGAAAGCAGATTATCCCACGACTCTACCTTCAGCCTTTCTGTTTCAAAATACTGATCCAGCGTAACCCGTGTTTTCTGATCACGCATAAGCATATTCGCATACTCAACAAATCCATCTTTGTCAAACGATGAGAGTTTACGAACCTGCTCTTCGTGAGACAGTTTAATAAACTGTTGGAAGCAATACTCCTGATATACATCTTTCAAGCCATTATAACGTGACTGTGCTACCTGTTTTGCCAAATAAGCATCTGCCTTTTCCGGTATCTTAGTTTTGCGTTTCTGGACACACATGACTAACTTCATAATGTAATCATCAAACACATTATTACCGGTTATTCCCCTTGATAAAGCCTTCACAAGATCAGGCATTGGGTTGTATGAGGAGTTCATGTTATCCGGATCAACACCCATCGAGATCTTGTGTGCTACATTAATATCTCCATCAGAAACCTCTCCGTTTCCAAATATTTCGACTATGTATCTGTCTAATTTTGCAAAATGTCCTCTCATCGCTATTTCCGGAATAATGCCCTTGTTTATGCAAGCCTCAGCTAATCGAACACCCGCATTCACATAAACTTGTTGATCGATCTCCTCTAATTCACTCAAATTAAGAACATTATTATTAACACCCTGTCCCGGAACCAGATGAAGGCGCTCATTTAGTGCATTCGGGGAAAATATCAGTGCAGCGTCAGTAGCATTACCCGCCTGATGAGAACGTGCGGTTATTTTTTTACGCAAATGAAACGGTACACCAACAAATATGCAATACAGGAGCTCACACATCTGCTTATAGGAGCCATCATATTTTACGTAGATGGAATTGTTCTCCACACCGCTGTTAAATCTATAAAAAATAGTATCAATTAATTCACGGTACTCTTGCATATCTATATCCATCTCCGGGAAAATAGACATAAGTGAATAATCCTCTCGTCTTGTCAATTCCATATTCTGGATAGACTGTACCTCACTAAGTGAACTCTTAAAGTTACTTTCATCTAACGTAAGAAACGTATTCGGTTCAGCTATGACATTATCATTCCATGGAAATATATAGGCATGAGAAAAAGACGTACTTCTGTTTTGTACATCACTCAAACCATATTGGATCTTATAACAATACACCGCTAAATCGTCACAATATATCCCATACGTGCTAAGGTCTGGGGTTTCTAAAAGAAATTTTGTTTCTGCCTGACAATTTCGGTTCAACAAATCCGTACATCTCTTAGCAACTCTATCATCTTCAATTGTATTAAAAAGCACCTGCCAACCATTGTCGTGGCCATAACAGCATTGCCATACATCTTTAATCTGCATTTACACCCCACCATTCATCTTCCATTCACCTTTATAAGCAAATGACTGATCGCTGTAAGCGTCATAATAAAAAGCAATACCACAGCACTTACACCTGCAATTAACCTCCACATCTACCAACACTTCTTCTTTTTTTGAAATAAAATGAAGTTTCTTTGTTTCAACCTCTTTCTTAATCTGTATGTTCCACGATCTATGAGACACAAATGCATCTCTCTGATGACAATATGGGCATTCAGCTTCATTCGAACATATGAGTCCAACCTGACTAAGCATCCATAAAATTGGTTCCTCAATTCTTCTGGCCTGTATATGTCCGCTAACCTTCTTATCAGCCATCACCTCAGCGTTAAGTCCCAATGCAGTAATCCCGAAAAATTTATAATTCGTATATCCCGTGGATAATTGCTGCATGGTCGCCTTATCATTATGCGCTATAAATTCAGCCATAGCTCTATCATAAGCCTTGTGCGCTTGCATATTGAATATCTGCTTATTCAAATAGGTACCTTTTATTTCCTCACCGGTATAAGGGGTTGATATATAATCTATTAACTCCCGACTCAAATATTCAGTAATTCCATCCATTTTTGATACGCACACTGCAAGCGGTTTATCATACTTATGATCGCTTTCCATTATAACGCTATGTATGTTCTCTAAGGCATCACTCGGCTTCTGTATATCTTCCTGATTGTTTGAACTTTCAAAAAATTGTGTCCCTTGTATTGACTCAAACTGCTTAGGATCAATGAGAAGAATTATGCCATCTGATTTCTTAATAAATGGCGCAAAATCCTTTACTGACTGAGCCTTTGCATTTTTAAACACCTCTCCTGCGATATCGTACATTACAATCGTGACAGTTTCTTTACTATTATTCTCACTTGTCCGCTCTATATTGTAAATAAGAGGCTGCTCAAATCGTCCCTCAGCAGTCGGCGGCGGTAAAGGCATTCCTTCTTTTACCCTGTTATTTTCCAAAAATTGTGTTATGGATGCCGTCGATTTAATGGCAGTCAATCCACATTCCGTCGCATAATCTCTGAATCCGTTCATAAACTGCGACAAGAACACAGTCTTCCCCGCACCAACAATACCAATAACCGATATAAACTCTACCGGGTACAATCCATATACATCCGGTAATGGATTATGGCAAAATGGGCAGACACGCATGGATGTTTGAGATTTATCTCCATCAACAAGGCGTATACTTGTTACCATATTTTTTAGTTCCGGATCACGTATCAAATAGTCTCCATTTTTTTGCTTTACCAGATGTTTTTGATGCTGTATATCTGAAGGATCAATGACCTTTCTATACATTAATTTTTTATTGCGATCTTTATTGACCGAGTCGACTTCGGTTGTTGTACCGCCAAATTTTTTCCAAAATGCGTCATACTCCTTATCACTTGAAACTGGATTGTAAAAACTGGATTCCTTATACTCATGTACAATTTGGGCAACTGCAGCCTTATCCTCGTCTCCATAAGACATCTCCATTTCACTTATACTGTCAAACAACTGCCCATCAGGACCTGCAATTTTCCTTGCTCCTGTGTTTACATATGACGATCTGAAATGCACCTGATTATCATTAAATTCTCTAAAACAATAAGGGCATGTTATTTTTATCGCCATGTTTGTGTACCTCCTTATCTTTAGTCAATCTTAACCTGCGACGATACGCTCTCTACTAACGGTCGTGGCATATTATCATTCACTTTATTTATATATATCTCTCTGTGGTCAATCATCTGCTGTGTGATTGGTATCTTGTAATTACCAATTCGATAGTATATCAATCCATCTATGTAACCACTTGAGAATTCAGGTCTGAATGATATTTTATAATAGCTTTTATCAACCGATTTTCTCCCGAATAACCCAGAAGAAGTCTGTACCCTCCGTGTTTCTTCAGTCACCGCTACCTTTATTCGCATTTCACTTTCAGCATATACGGAATAATCCGTACTTCTCGGAAGATAAACATAAGTAGTATCCCCTTCTGTCCGCATTGCCAAAACCAAATATCCGCGTCCCGGAATATGAAGCTGCGTACCATTATTCTTCGATTTATCAGCAACAGTTAATGGCTTTACATATATGCCACTACCGATATCCGAATACACAGCGTAAGGAATATCTTCATTCACTCGATTTAATAGTTTTACTAACGAAGCGCCGAAGTTAGACAATAACCGTACATCTACACTTCCAATAGGTACACATACAACCAAAGTGTCAGCCTCACTGGATGAATCCCATTGTATCAGCCCATCTGAGCTGATCCTGATGCTATTACAATAATACTTTCTGTCATATTCTCTTAGTTCATAAGACATGGCGATTCTCCTCCTTTCAGCCAACAGCAATTTCTCTATCATCAACCGTATACACTTCTACAGACTCTATCACATCGCTTATTCCTGAATCATATATTTCATATCCGGTTGCGCCGATAATTTCTTCCAAAACCTGAGCCAGTTTTGTATCTTTCTTGGTTATAACCATAGAAAGTCCTGGAGCATTAAGTTCTGTAATCGTTGACATATACTGCCTGTTTGTAAGTTCAGCATGAAGGCTTCTCCATATGTAATCGCTTGCTTCTGCTTCACCTTCACTTATCATCTTCTGCACTAATCCAAACATGTCGAAATTGAATACAGAAAGTTGTGTAAGATCTTCCAGTATACTATCAATCTCGTTTAAAATTGCACCTTCATCAACTGTACGATACAATTTCTTTATTCTATTCAAGTTCCCACTTTCTGCTGAGTATTTGCATACTTCATCACTTATAAGGTCATATAATTTTTTATCTTTCGGCTCTGGTATGGTTGCAAGCTCACGCAACAACTCATTGATAATATCAACGCATTTTGAAGCTTTATCGCTAACCTCACGCATAGTTTCCATAAAAACTTCTCCGGATCTCGGATTTATCGCCACATAATGATGTAATACTTGACTCATCTTATCGCATAACCTTGCATCCGGATTCCAACGTACTACGTTGTTATTTATGTTTTCTTCAATAAGCCTGTAATTATCTTTAATAAATGCAAGCTGATATACATTCATATTCCGTATCAATAGGCTGCGATAGCTGTCCTTAACTCTACTTCTAAGCGTCGTTTCATTTACTTCTTTTACAATACCATCACTTATTACATGAGCTAATGCACTCCAGCCTCCCAAGGTCAGATTATCAATCTCACGCTCTGTCATTCTGATATCAATATCTGAATCCAGCCTTTCCTCACTTTCTCTCGGCAAAAGCGGTAGCAACGCACCTAGATTAATTTCTTTGCTTTTAACAATATTCTCTAATTCCTCAAATTTACAGTCATCAGATAAACCCAATAATGATGTCATATCATCCGGAATAGAAAATGTAGTTCTAAAATCCTCACTATCCTTCATGTCATATATTCGCTTTAATAAAGTTTCAACAACAGCGGTAGCCATGGTGTTATAATCTTTTTCCATCTTCGAATATTTTACAGTAAGAATCTCTCCACTACTAAATACTCCACCATCATGTCTGCCATCATCAGAAAGAGCGATCAACGTTCCAATTAGGCGATACCGATCATCGTTCTGAGGAATCAGCGTTCTATTATTCCGAAAACGATTACTAAGAATAAAATTAGAAACTCCTTCTCGACAGCAACCGTCTTTCAACTTCTTTTTTATTTCATTTGCTGTACTCTTTCCTCTCTCGTTCAGCAAATGAAACACAGCAAACCTAATCTCATAGCCAGTATCCAGCAAGGATTGTCCTATCGAATCTACTAATGTAAACAGGCATTGAACCTGCTCATTATTTTTTAAATCACTGGAATCGTATACAAAATATGACAATAATCTACTGCTTGACTGCATATCATTCGATTCATTGTACATGCTATCGATTTCCTCTATAAGATTTACAGTATTTTGCTTGGTTGAATCCATATCTATACAATTTATATCTGTGATATCTGCTATTGTAAAATCGTCTATATAAAAGAAACGAAGCACATCTAAATATGCAGGCCAAAATAACTTCAACTTGTCTCTTAATTCCGCGAAATGAGCAAATGCTTTTTCTCCAGCAAGAAAAACGCAAACCGGAAAGTAAGGTCTTCCACCTCTCATCTGAATTTCATTTCTCTGTCTTTTTACTAGTTTATCTTTTGTCGATGCTAACCGTTCACCAAGAAGGCACTCATCATTTCTTTTCATGCTTCACTTCTCCTTTTGTACAGAAATCTCGTCTACCTGATATTATCTTGCAGGCAGACAAGATTTCCTTCTAAAGCTGAGCTTACTGCTCGACTTCTATATCATACTTCATGCATTGAGTCTTAAAACGTCTCATGGTTTCTTTCAAAAATTCTTTTATTTCCTCTTTATCCCCAGTATGGTTACCATTAGCATCTGACAGCCATACTTTATAATTTTTGTTAGAAAATGTTTTTGTAAGCTCAGTAACTATCTCCGCCACCTTTTCGTCGCTACCATTGATAACCTTGTTCGACATCTCTTTCATAATATTCTTTGTCTTTGAATCCAAGGTTATAAATGTCTTATATACCTGATAAGGAAGGATATCGTTATATTCAAACTCATCATCCATTTTTGAAAGACATATGGTTTCATCCTCAATGCCGTCTTCATCAATAGGTGTGAATTCACCAGTTGATTTGCCAAGTTTAATTACTCCCGTAAACAGCGCATTAAAGAAGATTACCTTTTCTTTGTCAGCTAATTTACTTAAAGTTGCATCAACAGATTTAATTTTCTCTTCAAGTTCAGTCAATGTTTTATTGCCATTTTCCAGTTTCTTTATACTCTTTTCCGCCTCCATCAGCATAACAGGCGAATAGCAAATCATATCGCGCAAAAGTCTATTAAAATCAGTTTCAGTTGTTGTCTTTCCTACGACAGCAATTGAATATTGAGTTTCATCACAATACTCTAAATCAGAACTATGTACTCTAAGTTTGTCCACTCTGTCTAATAATTCATCTCTTTTCTCCCTCATAGCAGTAGCTGACGTTTTCTCGTCACCATAATAATGTTCCACATCATTCTTGAGCAGATTGAGCTCTTCATCATAGTTGTCATTCACTATGAATAATGTTCTTTTATAATTACCTTTATCCTTACATAATTGATACTTCTCTATACCACTGTATATCTGTAGAATATGATTACGCCTTTTCACTGCCATATCAGGCAATTTCTTATCATCCTCTATTCGATCAATAGGTGTCAAAAATGGCAAATCTCTCCAGTCGCAAAAACCGATGTTTAAGCATCCTTTTCCCTCATAATAATGAGTTCCTATTCGTGTAGAACTATAATACTGTCTTTCAACTTCGCTAATATCCTTGCATGCACTCATTGGGAAGGCCATTCCACTCGTAAGGAATAATATTCTATCCTTAGTTTCAACCTCTGCAAGTTTAATTTTTTGATTAGAACTAATGAACGTATTTGCAGCGTTTTTTAATGATATAGCACCATCTGGCACAGATAGTCTACACATATCTCCTATATCTCCCGGACATACATTATTGTCTTTAGAGAATAACGGAGCCGAAGCACTATACATATCTCTTAGCCAGTCGGTTTCTATCCTTTTCGCTATCTCTACCATATTATCGGTGTCGTATGCAATTTCTAAAAAATTTTCTATTGTCTTGTCTGCAAAGTCGCGGAATATACCGTTATTCCCTACAAAATATCCCGTTACTACTCTTGCAATCTGTGTATCCGATTTCCATGCTTTTTCATCTTTTATCAGAGCTTCAATTAACTGCTTAAATACTGTAGATGGTGTTACCTTGCGAAGTTCTCCTATCAATGCCTGCTGTAGATTTGGATCCTCTATATTTATAAGTGCTTTTTCAAATCCCTTTACCTCATCAAATATAGTACCATTTGCTAGTACCGAAGAATTATCCTTAAATGTTTCTCTTAGGTTTTTAAATGTTTGTGAAAGAACACTATAATAATTTGAACTCATATTCCTAACCTGCAACTTAACACTATTTAACAACTCATCCATATACATATATGATTCATCAAGATATTTTTGTTGCTCCAAATCATACGTTTTATTCACATATGTGTTATACCTGACACCACGATTAATTAAATTATGATCATCCCATCCTTTCTTTGCATCATTCCACGCATCTTTCTTACCCTTTGTATGAGTTCTCAGGCTATTGAGTTTTTCCGTATTGGTAGTAATGAGTCCACTAATCACATTATCAATACTAAATTCATTAGCGCCATTCAAAATATTAAATCCAAATACAGGACCTCTGTTTATATCAGTAATAACTGTGTACATGATTTTTTTAACTCTGCTAATCAACGAATCACGATTTTTAGCATCCAACAATCGTTCCTTATTTTTTGCTAATATTCCCTTTTTCTCTGAAGTTTGTCCTTCGTAAAAATACACCATCTCCTGATCGCCGTTCTTTTCCATCTGGCTTGCACTTCCGTCCCATTGCTTGTATGCTTCTTTTGAATCCCCCTGTAGGGTTGCATACAAAGCATCATATACTCTGCTCTGTATATCTTTGTCACTCTTATCTTCACCGAAAACGCCTACTGTAAAATTCCATACATCACTTTCATCCGGAATATCTTTACCCACCTGAGAGAATCTTTCAAACAGCCTGGTTGCAAGATAAGTGTTGATTTCTTTTAGAGGAACAATGGCACTTGAAGCTCCAATTGATAAATATCCTACATAATATCCATAATATCTTTCTTGCTCTGCTGTTCGTTTCAACATTGGCAGATTATTCACATGTTGCTTCATAGTAAAAGTCCCAGGTGCACCTTTTACCAAAAATTCAAAAACATATTCGCTAGTAACTCTCATAGCATAATTATATGCATCTTCACGCACATTTCCATTGTTATCTAATGCTGATATAAGATGACAGAAATCAACAGGGTTTCTATTCCACTCTATAAGTTTCCCACCAGTATATTCTTGCATGAATTTACCATGATTATTTTCAAGATTCATACAATAATCAAGTTCCTGCATAGCAGCGTAGCCATTAACGCGAATGTACTTTTTAACCCTTTCTGTCCGAACATGTGATACGTTTACATCCGGCATAAAAAAATAACCACAAGTATAGGACTTCTTTTCGCCTTTTAAAATTTCTCGAACCATATAGCATACATCAAGGAATGTACCTGATCCTGTTCCTCCACCCATGCCAGAAAAAATATGAACAGCAACCTCTGGATTTTCTAGTCCTACTTTTGCATCTGAAATCATATTTTCAAGATTAGTCATAAAATCCGCAGCTCTTGTCATTAGCATAAATCTTCCCACCTGACGCACACCACCAGCTCCAGCTCCATCCAGCTCTGTTTGTTCTATATCGTCGGATACCCAATTATATTGCGTAAAAACATCACTTGCTTTTTTTATATCCTCTATTCTTATACCTGAACCAGCTAGTGTAAATGCTTCATCTTCACTGAGTGAAAGGGTTTTTATTGATTTCTTATTGTCAGATTCCTCTTCCTTGGAAGCATTTGCATTATCAGCGTCAACTCCGAGGAATCGTATATGTCTATATCTGGCAACGGTTGCATCTTCGCCACCATCAGGCTCGATTCGACTATATACCTGTGTCTTTATTTCTCTGATACAATCAACCCCTGTACCGCCCAAGCCTATCAGAATTGATACCGTATTTTCCGCCTGCTTTGCCTGCTGCTTAAGGGATATAATTCCTCCCCCCATTGAAAGTGCTAAGTTGTTAATAATCGCCATCTTTGTATCCTCCTTGTGTTTTTATACATCTTTTGAAAAATTAAATTCATTTATTGAATGAAAGTTTTTTAAGTGAACTTTCAATTCTATTTTATATATCGCAACATTGTCACCATCTTCTCGATAGTCTGATATGCTTTTTCAATTATGGTTATACTCTTTTGAGCATTTAAAAGCATGACCGGTGAATAACACAGTTCGTCTTTCGCTATTCTCATAAAATCATCATCGTTGTATAACTCTCCTGTAATTATGAGCTCATAATCCGTATCTTCGTAGTAATCTTTATTACTAAGTCCGTCCCGAATCTCTGATATTTTTTGTATAAGCATGTCTTTTCTACTAAGAAGCCCTTTATGCTTATCTATACCGACATCTGCATCAGCTGACTCGCTTTGTTCTTTAAGTGTTTCAAATTCATTGACACAGGCAAGAGCCTCATCGGATACCCTGTGTAATTCACTTTCTAATTCAGTTTTTACGCATAACAAGCGTAATCGGTAACCATCTGTCACTGAGTAAATGCCATACTTGAGAACATCATCACACGTTTTTATACTTGCCTTAACGCTTTCACACATAATATGCGGCAAACGGTCAAGTTTATCTTCAAACAACGATACAGGTGTAAGTAATGGTAGTTTTCTCCAATCACTAAATTCTGTATCAAGTCCCGTGCTCTCATAACTATGTGCACCAATGAGTGGAACGTTGAAGTATTCTCTCTCTACCTCGTCCAACCCCATAAGTGAACAGATTGGGAATCCGGCTGCATATGTCAAGCACGATAGTCGATCTTTTGCTCCTGTTACAGCAATTTTTGTGTCAAAGTTAACTTGAATATATTCATCTGCAGCTCTTTCTAATGATAAAGCATCAATCGGAACCGACATTCTGCATAATGTTGCAATAGTCCCCTCATAAACTTTGTTGTCCTTATAAACTAGCGGTACTGCCGAGCTATGCAAATCACTTAGCCAGTCGGTTTCTATCCTTTTCGCTATCTCTACCATATTATCGGTGTCGTATGCAATTTCTAAAAAATTTTCTATTGTCTTGTCTGCAAAGTCGCGGAATATACCGTTATTCCCTACAAAATATCCCGTTACTACTCTTGCAATCTGTGTATCCGATTTCCATGCTTTTTCATCTTTTATCAGAGCTTCAATTAACTGCTTAAATACTGTAGATGGTGTTACCTTGCGAAGTTCTCCTATCAATGCCTGCTGTAGATTTGGATCCTCTATATTTATAAGTGCTTTTTCAAATCCCTTTACCTCATCAAATATAATACCATTTGCTAGTACTGAAGAATTATCCTTAAATGTTTCTCTTAGGTTTTTAAATATTTGTGAAAGAACACTATAATAATTTGAACTCATATTCCTAACCTGCAACTTAACACTATTTAACAACTCATCCATATACATATATGATTTTTCAAGATATTTTTGTTGCTCCAAATCATACGTTTTATTCACATATGTGTTATACCTGACACCACGATTAATGAAATTATGATCATCCCATCCTTTCTTTGCATCATTCCACGCATCTTCCTTACCCTTTGTATAAGTTCTCAGTCTATTGAGTTTTTCCGTATTGGTAGTAATGAGTCCACTAATCACATTATCAATGCTAATATCAACGCTAAAATTATTTGCACCATTCAAAATATTAAATCCAAATACAGGACCTCTGTTTATATCAGTAATAACTGTGTACATGATTTTTTTAACTCTGCTAATCAACGAATCACGATTTTCAGCATCCAACAATCGATCCTTATTTTTTGCTAATATTCCCTCCTTCTCTGCAGTCTGATCCTCATAAAAATATACTATTTCCTGATCGCCATTTTTTTCCATTTGCTTTGCAGTACCGTCCCATTGCTTGTATGCTTCTTTTGAATCCCCCTGTAGATTTGCATACAAAGCATCATATACTCTGCTCTGTATATCTTTGTCACTCTTATCTTCGCCGAAAACGCCTACTGTAAAATTCCATACATCACTTTCATCCGGAATATCTTTGCCAACTTCGGAAAATCTATCGAAAAGCCTGGTTGCAAGATATGTATTTATCTCCTTTAAAGGAACAACCGCACTTGAGGCACCAATTGTTAGGTATTTTATATTATAGCCAAAGCTTTTATGTTCTCTTTTTTCAGATACTATAGGCGATAAGCGATATAAAAACGAAAACACATTAAACCCTGGTACTGATTTTTTGATGAATTCAAGCGCATACTCACTCGTCACCTTCATTGCATAATTGTATGCATCCTGACGAACATTCCATTGTTATCCTGAGCTGATATTAAGTGACAATAGTCAACAGGTGCGCGATCCCAATCTATTAACTTACCACCAGTATACTCCTGTCTAAATTTCCCATGATTTTTTTCAATATTCATGCAATAATCAAGTTCTTGTAACGCTGCATAACCGTTCTGTTGAATATGCTTTTTTACATTGTTTGATTGAACATGAGCAACATTTACATCCGGTGTGAAAAAATATCCACACATTTCTGTGTTGCACTCAGCCTTCAATATTTCACGCAACATGTAACACACATCCAAGAATATACCTGAACCTGTTGCGCCACACAATCCTGAAATGATATGAATTACAACTCGCGGATTACATAATCCACGTTTTGAATCTGCGATTACGTTTTGCACCCTAGCCATAAACTTGTCAGCTTTCGCCATAATTAGAAATCTTCCCTCTTGGCGAAGACCGCTCGGTTCATAATCATCCAATCCTATCTGATCTATATGATCGGATAACCATGCATACTGTGTGAACACATCACCGGCCTGCTTCACAGCTTTTAGCATTATTCCTGAACCCGCCAATGCAAACATCTCACTCTCGAACAGAGGAAGGCAATTACACCTACTATCCTCGTCACCAATGGAATGGAACGACATTATATCATGATCAACTCCCAAAAAACGAATATGCTCGTATACAACTTTTCCATCATTAGTAATCAAATCCGGCTCTATTCGGTTATATACCTGAGTCTTTATCTCACGTAAGCAGTCAACACCAGTACCACCGAGACCTATGAATATATTTACAATATTCTCCTCCTGCTTGGCTTGTTGATTATATGAAATTATTCCACCACCTTGTGATAACGCAAGGCTTCTAATTAGTGCCATTTATTTCATCCTCCGTCTTGTGCTTTTTATATGAGCCTGTACAAAATCCTATTTCGGCCATGTATCACCATTGTCATAGCTATTACCCTGTCCATCCCAAGGATTCCCCCAAGATGAGTTGCCTGATGATTGTTTTGGCTCACCACCATACATATTCGCATCTCCGTAATCACCATCTAAGCCGTTAAACACTCCACCACCTTGCATGGAACCATAATCACCATTATTGTTCCCCCATGAATTCGATGAATCATTTCCAAAGAAATCCTGCTTGCGTGAAGAATATACCTTTGGTACAAAACTGATTGCAATCCAATCCGACATCTGCCCATCATTACTTACCTTTTTGTAAAGTCTAAGTTCCGAGCCATCTCCATTAATCTTCACCTTTTTAATCTTCCGATTTCCCATATACAATCCCGGCTTGATTATGAAATATATATAATCCTTACCCGTTGCCTGGAATCGCGTGTTTTTTCTAAGTCCCAAGTCATCGACTTTAAACTTGCTCAACTTTACATTTCCGCGTCTTCCCTCGCGTCGGTCACTCTTTTCTACGTCATTGACGCAAGTTTTTACTTCTATCGTTCCCTTAAACGAAATAATGCTGTTTTTGTATACTATGATTCCGACTATGATCAGAATAATAAGAGCAATCACCGCCAGCACAATCATGGTTACAAGTCCTACATTAATGCTGGTAATCACGAGTTCTACATCACAATACTCTCCCATGGAATCATACGCGCGGATCGTAAATGCTCCCTTGCTAAGACTATAATGTGTCAGCTCTATCTTGTTGTCACTGAAGGTATAGTCTTCCCCTTCCTCGAAAGAACTGGATTCTATCTCATAATGAAGTTCTTTGTCTTCTTTGTCCGTTGCAATGCCATCTACATCAAATTCAAATGTGTTGTCTCTGAACGGTATTACATATACCTTTTTTATTATCTTATCTTTCACCGGTGTCGGAGCCGTGTTAGGTTCCGGTTCCGGCTCAGCTGTTTCTGTCACGGTGACTGCCCCAAGTTCCTCTGATTCTTTTGACAGATAATTTCCTGTAAGAATCACTTTGAAGTAATATGTCCCCGGCTCATAGTTCCGCTTGACAGAGAATTTTCCGCCTGTGACGTCCATCTGAATATCATCTTCTATAACATTTCTGTAAGAATCCATCACAACAAGGGACGCCTCATATCCGTTATACTGATTATCCTGCGTAGCTGTCTCTCCGTTTGATACCAAATTGGCATATATCTCTAATTCATCATCCGATGTAACGGAATGACCGATCTCATCTGCATTTGAACCGATTTGCACAGTCAAATCTGTGTTGTAAACCATATTGACTTTGACATTCGTACCTGGTATTCCGTTTGCCTTGAGTTTCCAATTACCCTCCTGCACATCCGAAAACTTAACAATCGTATATGTATTTGATTTTACTGTCGTAGAATCTACAACTGCGTTGTTCGGATTTGTGATTTGTACATTATCAACATCTCCGTAAATTATGATGTTAACCTCTTCTACGCCAAACGCCGGAAGACTAAATTCTTTCTCAATCACTCCGCTTTCCGGGACTGTCTCATCTCCTATCTGTACCGTCGATGTTCCGTATATTGTTTCATAGAAAAGATTAAACGCATCCTTCAAGTCTGCCGCTGATGTAATCTCTTTGAATATACCGCCCGTCGCATCTGCAATCTGGCTCATCTCTGTAACATCTGCGTCTTGATTTGCATTAAGGCATACACTGTATACCTGTATATTATTCTCACGTGCTTTTTGGATTGCGTCAGCTTTTCTCTGAAGCGACTCCTCTGTTTCTGCGTCGGTACCCATCTCCGTGTTGCCATCACTTAAATACAAAATAACCGACGGCAGTTCTGGATCACCTTGCTCCTCAATCATATTAACGGCAGTCTCCAGTCCGGCTCCCGTATCTGTCCAGCCAGCCGGCGCAATGGATTTAAGTTTTTCCATAAAAGCATCCTTTGTGCTTTGATCGTCCGCAGATACGATATCCTCGCTTAGCTGTACGCCGTTAGAGAACACAACCCCACCTATGTTATTCCCACTCTCTGTAAGCAGGTTGATAAATAGTCCAATCGCTTCATACCTGTTACCATCAGGATCTGTATCTTCCATAGAACCACTGGAATCAAGAACAACTACCACGTTGTACTTGTTAATTGTAGCTTGATTGTCTGCCTTTACTGAGAACCCCACTGCATACAAACATATGCAAAGCGCTGCTGCGAAGCAAAGTGATATACTGATTCGTTTGATCTTTTTTGCGCCTGTATTCTTCATGTCTCTATCCTCCGTTTTTAGATCCTTGCCATCTGTGGCTTAGGTTTATATACAATAATGTCAGCCCGTTTCGCTCACATTAATAATTTTCTAATTATCATACAATTCTGTCCCTCATTCGTAGTCGCATCGTATACTCCTTGCCTTAACCATTCCGAAGAGTATTCTTCATTATCGTCATGCCATGACAACGTATATCTCGCGCCAACAATATTCATATACATCGCACCCGATACATCTTCCATTGTCTCTATACCGTCTCCAATCCGTATCTGCTTTCTTTTCCTGAAGTTGCCAAATCAATCCACCTTCACATCTAACCTAAAATTTTATCAGCCGCGTCTACACCTGCCGGCTTTATAATCCCTTTTACCTGCATCTCATTTTCTGCTTGCAACAGAACCATTTATCAAAACTTCTATTGCTCATCAAAATGGTTCTGCCGCTTGCCTTGCCACACTCTTTCACAAAATAATTCCTAACACACTAGTAAATAAAACCTAATAATTACTTTCTCGTGAAATAGCCGCTACACCCAGATGAACTCTCCCATGGATAGTAGTATGCATGATTTCTGGTGCACCAAATCTTGCCACTACTGTCTTTCTCTCCCGGATCGGACCATCCACAAGCCTTGCAGTCATATGCGCAGCATGTTCCTTCCGGCAACTTTACGTTAGCTTTGACTTCTTTCATCTTTGTGTTCCTCCTTATCATTGGATTTATTTAAACCAGATGTACGTAACATCTGTTTAAATCAAGGTTATCTCTTCTGCCGTGACATCTCCACACCTGTCAACCATATACATGATGAACCTTGCCTTGTTACCTATAACGACTAACGGAAATAATATTCTTTCCATATCATTTGCCTTCATAATAGCTTGGGCATATACTATGTCTGCATATGACAACGCAGGTTGCTTTTCTTCATGGCTGTGTACTACACCTACAAATTGTATGTCTTGCTTTTCCCATTCTGATATGACTCTATTTACATTATCTGTGTCCGGTTTATATGTATTACTGTCACACTTACCAGAACTATCAAAATAATATGCGCATATGATTCCGTCTTTTATTCCTAACACACCACCCGTTTCCGGCAACACACTGCCGATGGTGGATATGATTTGACCATATATATCTTTTAATATGTTCATTTTGTTAAAATGTCATTGCCTTGATTCTGTTAAGCTAATACCACTCTTTCCCTTTTATTCTGCCTGCATATCCATTTTGTGCTGTCCATTCAATTAATACTTCCACTCCTTTATTCCCACTAGGCCCGGCCCAATAATATTTTACAATAACTGACGCTTGAGTTCCTCTCGGTCCTTTATTGCATTTTTTTCGGATGCGTTCAGAAACTTTATCTCCTATCAATTTTGAAACAGCTACTTGTTCCAACTCTGTTAAATCTCTGAATTTATAGGGTTCCCTTGAAATATCCATTCCACATATATCTCTTGCATGTATATAAAAGTGTAATCCCGTAGAGATTTTTTCTCGTTGTCTTAAATCTCTTCTATCCCTACTACAACTATCAATCTCTCTATTTACTTTTCCCATAAATTTGTCGCTTATTTGAGCAATAATCTTTTTTATAAGACGATTATGTTCAAATTTTCTTTCCATTCCATAAATTTGTGCTTCTTTCAACATTACTTCAGAGCCAGCACTTTTATCCCCACCAACATAATCATAAAGACTCAAATCCAATTCATTCATTTTATTCCCTCCACATCAATTTTATTTAACTTGCTTATCTTCTGCTTATCGCAAATAATCCAAATTAACATATTTTGTTTTTACTGTTGTACCTCCATTGCTTTTGCTTATCAAAACAGCTCCATCTCCAAGCTGTGAAAACTCTTGCGGTGTCACCCGATTAAATAGCTCCTCATGCATATCCCGTGACGTGTCATATCCGCCCATGATTCTGAATGCTTCTCTGTGACTTCCGGTATGAGTAGTTGTAAATTGTCTCATATATTGTCCAAGTGCTCTTGAGTATACCTCTGCCACGTTGAGATTAGGCGTATTCATAATGATAGTGTTTTCCATCTTTCCCAAAGAGTTCAACATATCATTCTCATCATCAAATATCCCAGCTATACTGTCACAAGTAATAACCGTTGATATCGGCAATGAATACTGGCGAAGTATCTCTTTGTTCATAGTACTGTTTGCAATCATGACAGAATCCAAAACCAATAAAAATTCCAATCCATCATCTATCATTGAACGAATCTCTGTTGCCAAGTAATTTAATACCCCTACATTTGATGGAACCCTAACAGTTAGTATCGCTCTGTGTTTGACAGCCTCTGTCATACTCACGTCTGACGCTTCGTCCAAGTTCTTCTTGCGTCTCCAAATTCTACTTTCAAGATGTCCGGCAAAAGCATTCACATCTGCTCGAACTTGCAAATACAAGTTATTATTCTGAAGGAATGAAGCAAGAATATTTCTAACTTCATCCTGTGGCAGCTTCTGCATAGCTGTCTTCTCCAATGTCTGTATGTCCATATTGCAGAGATAGAGAAGTCCATCCAGATCAACCGCTTCACCATTTGCTTTCAATATCATCATGTACTTTCTCAGTATCTCGGTGCACATATGCTGTTGCATATAAGATGGATTCTCTGCCGGCATTTGTGGATATATGGCTTCAACCGCTCTGTCTATGCCCATTCCATACAACGGTTCATACAAAAGATTCGTGTTATCAACATTACAATTCATCACGCGAACACCATTTCGTGCACATCCGTTAAATATTTCAGGGAAATAGCCGCGAAACTTTTTTATCTCTTCGACAAGCGTTCCGTTATTATGAATAACAACAACTCCCATTCTTCCATAGCATCTGGCTATGGTTCCCATAACAATCATATTTCGAATGTATTTATCACCGCCATAAACTGAAAAATTCTCCGGTGTATCAAAACTAGGTATCCAATATGAAATTTTTTCAGCCTTGCTTTCTATTATGTCGCGATTGAAAGCATTCCTTTTTTCTGCATCTGTATTCCTATTAAACAGTCCCATATTGTACGCTCATCTCCTACCTGTCTTTATACTCCGTAAATTGAAACAAAAACGGGTTTTCGTTGTCAGCCAGTCCTATCACCGCTTCACCTATATTCAACGAACTCTGATCCCATGTTTCAACCGCATACCCTTCACGTTCTCGCTTTTCAATAACTCCATCAATTCCTGTGTAATGATACCCAACTACGTTTGTCCCAAAAAGTTTTGACACATATTCTCTCGACTCGTTGTCGGATGTATGAAATGCAAACAGTGTCGAAAACCCTCCGGCTATTACCTTACCTTTTGCTTCACCATAAATGTCGTATAACTGATTTATACTTTGCAAGCCGGCTATAACCTTTACACCTTTGCCTCTTCCGAAGTTAAGCGCATCGTCCATATGCTTCAGCTTTGGCAAAAGTTTCAACTCATCTAATATCATGTATACGTTTCCGCCTTCACTATCGCTTCTTCCCAACGCTTCTTTGAGTGCCAGGTCAACAAGCAATCTGTAAATCGGTGTAAGAGTCTCTCCTGTCATCAAGTCATATTCTATAAAAATTGCTCGCCCTTGTTTTTTTCTTACACTATCTCTCATGGAAAATCTTCCATGCATGTCATTGTCATTAAAAACGCCGATAAACAAGTCATACAGCATACTCTTTAACTCACCAAGGACTCCTAATGCCTGATTTGAAGTTCCATCGCCCAGATATGACATAACGCCTTTCATATCAGAGTATTTGTTAAACATTTTTTCATAATCACTGCCATTCGCATTTAGCAAAAAGTCAGTTAGGCTTTTGTTGTTAAGCTTTCTAAGTCCATCCGCCGGATTATTAACCGCCTCTCTTATAAAATATATTAATGCATGCGCAAAAATATCTCGTGCTGCGTTAGAGAAAAACGGTTGTGAGGACGAACCTCTGTCTTCAAACAGCGAAGCTGCAATCTCACGGGCGTTTACCTCGTAATCTTCCGGATTCTCTCCGTCAGCAAGTACCTCATCATATATATTCCAGCGTTGGCTCTTTTCTCTGTATTCCTTACTGTTTCCCAGTATCAAGTCCATATCTTTTCCGAAGCCTTCATAAAAATCTCCTTTTGTGTCGAATACAATAAACACATCATTTGTCGATGCCTTCTCCCTAAGCTGTGTCATGGTCAGTTTAAATACATTAGTTTTCCCCGAACCTGCACCCCCAAGCAACAATAAGTGTCGAGAAAGCATACTATAATTCAAAGAAAAATGGACTTGCTTCGGATATGTTCTATCCCAGTAATTGACAACAGCATTATCCATGTCATTTTTATATGCATCTAACAGTTCATTTCCAAATATAACCTTTGAATTTTCCATGTAGCACTCATCTCCTGCCTACGGTCGAAATATCTTATAAAGCAACACAAGTAAAATACACAAAACAATCAACAGTAATCCCAGCGAGGGAAAAATATTACAAAGCAATACAAGCAAGCATATGATACCTAGGAATACAGATCTCGTTCGCCAGTACATTCTCCTTCCAAATGTAAAGTAGAATACAAGCCATACGATTCCTACGTATACAAGATACGCAATAATTGCCGCTGCAACATTCTCGATTCCGTTGTTTAGCTCTCTTATTGCCGAACCATTATTCATAACGATTGCCACAATAACGGCAACCATAGCAACTACACCCATGAAAATCCATACAGCTAACGGCACATCTTTCAAACTAAAGTTTGATTTTCTTCTTGATGAATGAGTCTCCGTAGGTAAATCTTCAAATTTCTTCCAACCACTGGTTCTGCGATTGCTTTCGCCATAAGAATCTGAGTGTGTATCATTACTATATGATGAATACGAATCATCTTTGCCATACTCATCGTAAGAATAATTGCTGCTATTATAATTGTCATAATCATGGCTACCATAGTCACTTGAAGTATTATAGGAATCATAACTTGAGTCACTATCGCCCCAAATACTATTCCTGCTCTCGTTTCCACTGTAGCCGGTATCATCGCTCGTATCAGTATCCCAGATACTTCTATTTCTCAAGTCAATGCCTCCAATCACATTTCGTAGTTATTATTCTTGCTCTCCGACTGAGAGTTATCTGTCTGAGCGTTTTCTTTTTCTGTCCAGCCCATAGATTCATTCACCATGTGGTTGTCTGTCTCCAACTCAGATATATGATATTCATATTCTCCCTTTTGTGCCTCCAGTTCACAGATCTTTTGGTTTTGTTCCTGGCAAAAGCTGTCATTCAAAGTATCTCTGATGCCATAATTATGAGCACATATATACTCGTTCTGTTGAGCTTTTAAATCAGCGAGTTCTGTATCGGTTGCTAACTTAGCATCACTTAAACGGTCTACGCACTCTTCATTCTTGCTTAGAATGCTCTTTGCAGCCCTTTCATCATGATTTCCAAACTCAAATTGTTCATATTCACTATGCAACCTATCTGCATATGCCAACGAGCTTTGATATCCGTTCTCCTTGATATCTGCCTCTGCGGCAATGCTATTGTCTCTAACTCTCCTATTATCTGAGTCTATATAAGCGTCCGCAGCTTCTTTTTCGCTGTCACTAATTACACCAAGTTTATTTGCTGCGTCCACTTGCTCATGTTCCAAGGTGTTGCAATATCCTTCAGATGTTGTCAACGTCTCATTTACTTCACTGAAGTGTTCCAATCTTCCATCTATGTACTCTTGATACTCAGGTGTATCTTGCATTCCTTCGCTATGGCTGATTACAAACTCTGCCGCAACATTATTGCTGTCCATCTCAATATTTTGAACATTATATCCATCACCGCTGCTATAGTACGCCGGACCAATTTGAGCCTTAATAAGCGCCCTCTCTCCATTACTGTATTGAGAGTTCAGATCCACAGCCTGTCCCTGAAGTGCATGGTTCTCCTCATGAATAACGGTATCCATCGCCTCATAAGGATTGTCACAAAGATCAAGGTTTACCGATACGACATTCGTGCCATAATTGTATCCACCATATAGTGCAGGATCTGTCTCGGACACAAGTGTAGGTGGGTTATATATATTTACAGACTCCGCATAGCTATTTCCTAACTCCTGAAGCAAGCCTAATTTTTCTTGATCTGTAAGGCTTGACCAATTCTCCGGAGCAAATTGCTGATAGTCGAATTCGTCTATATTCGTTACTTGCGGCTCTGAACTCGGGAATATCAAATCAATCAAACTCATACAACCACCTCACTTACGAGATGAGGAGCCGTATCCTTCGCTTCAATCAATCTGCGCTCATATTGATATATCTGATATAATAATTTGTTGTCTTCCTTGTTCTTCTCCATTGATGACGATACATCGTTCAAAATGTCCGACGCCTTATCAAACTCACAATTCCGTCTCAATAAATCTATATATGTAAACACATACGTCGCAAGAGGCTTTGTATCAATAATCGTTTTCAATAACGATATTGCTCTTTCTCTAACTTGTGTACCTTGACTGTCACCAGTAAATTCCGTCCACCATAAATATTGCAATATGACATTCAAGCTATCCTCTTGATTAGCAATCAATAACAACATCGCTTCGTAATATCGACTTTGATTCGTATTACTATCTAATACTTTCCTGTATTTATCAGACGACACTAAGGTTGCTACATCTTCTCCGGTTTTTCTGCTAATATCCCAAGACACATAATGACACTTTGGACACTCCTGATAAGGTCGAAGCTGCCATTCGTACTGTGGCCTTCCATCCAGTCCCGCTGGATTAACATTACGTGACACATTGACTTCCATCTCTGTCTCATGTCCGCAACAAGCGCATTTAATTTTTCGTGTAATCTTTTTCATAAGTGTCCCCTTTCCTTTTGAAAACTGAACTACACCCTTTGTCTACATCCGGCATTTTTTGCTTTATATACAATACTCACTGTCCAATAATAATTTTGACTGTGTGCTACATTGCCAGAAATATGTATTAATTTTATCACAATATTTTTCTGTTAATTATTTCCATGTTTATACCGCAAGAAAGCATGTCTGTTTTACATCCTTATTCTTCAAATGAACTGACATATCTTCTTCCTATCTTTAGCTTTTCTCCATCATCAAGGGTTATGACAGACCGGTTAAACTTCTTTATGTAATTTCTGTTGACTATTATGGCGTTATGACACCTTATGAAATTATCCGGCAGCTCCTCTTGTATCTGACTGAGCGGTTTATACTCATACAGGACCTCTTTGTCGGTGTAGAACTTTGTCACTCTGTTTTCAATTCTTATAAATCGTATCTTGCTGCACTCAATTATATTTACCGATCTGTCAAACTTGATCTTTATGGTATTATTCTTTCGGGCTTCCACTGCTTCATTTATTATTTCAGTTATACATTTTTCCAGCCTTGAATCCTGTATGCCTTTTATCACACAATTAAAATGCTTAGTCTCGTATATATCTACATTTCCCGGAACCTGATCGGTGTAATATATGCATTTGCATAACGGAGCTACACCATTTATCTTTTTAACTAATTCAACTCCGGTGAACCTCGTATCTATGAAAATTATGTCTGTGATAAACACATCATAGTCAAACTTCTCGTCTTCAATATCAAACAGTATATCGTATGGTGTACTGCACACGATAAGAACATCCTTTACATCGGCGAATTTCGCCTTCAATGTGTTATAGGTTTTAACCCTTGTAATAATATCAGAATCACATACACATATTTTCATCTCTGCCATCCCCACAGGTCTCATTTTTTAACCGGATATCTCCAGCAACACAACTTTATCGAATTTTGTCTATCAAAACAATTATTACCAAGCCTATAGGAAGTTGAAGTAATATGACCGGGAACATTTGCATTGTCTGCTCTACGTGTCGCAATGTCTAATCGGAACATTTCAATGTCTTTTTGAACACTTTGTTGTCATTCAGTCATTTTTGATACTTTAACCACGTCAAAATCTGATATTATCTCGACATTATTAATTATTGTAATATGGCCAATCATCCCTTATCCTAAATATGTTGTCAGATTATTCTTACAGGATTTCTGACAGATATCATTTCCCGGCGGGTGCAGATCATATTTTATCCGGGAGCATCCATAGAAATAGAATGTGAAGCATTATGATAATCAACTTTAAGACAAGAGGGAGGATTTACATGAAGTACAGGACCAGAATAAGCGAGGATATATGTTCCCTTGAGGAGTTATTTACAGAACATCTGGGAATTTCTATACCTATAGTACCTCAGACTTCCACATACTCCAACAGACATACTTTTAATAAGCTGTTTTTCTCACAAAATATTGATCCATCCATGAATCTTGACGAGACATTACAGTTATCTGTATTTAAGGACACTGAACTTGACCGGCTTAAGAGCGAAGCCCTCTCCACCAAGAATCCTATTTATTTCATCATAAATCCCGATGAAAGCTTTCCTACAGGCTCCAAGTTAAGCGTATTATTTTCTAATATGATAAAGAAGAATTACACCGGCAACAGTCAGCAGCCTGCCATAAGAGAGCTGTTAAATTCTATAGACTATAGAAAGCTGTGTAAGAGAATTGATATATTGATAAAGAATAAGTGTGACACTGCGCCAGAATTCAGCACAAAAATCGAAGCATACATACACAATATATTATCATGTGACAATATATTGGCAGAACATTGCAGTACACTGAAATGTTCTTCTCCTGATGAATATATTGCTGTTTTCCTGTTATATGCATTGTTTGACGAGCAGAACTTCCAATTATATGTGCGGGAGAATAAGGTAGTTGATGAGTTAAGGCACACGTCCAATGGTATCACTGCGAGTATCGACAACTCACATTTACAGAAGCTTACCGGTGAATTAAGATCAACCGATATATACCAGCGCTGCATAAGCTATGTTCTGGTGATAGCCTATGCTGTCCAGATGTTGCTTGCCATTATCTCATATGTATACAGTGATCCCAGGAGTGATACCAGCATGGAAAACATTATGTTTAACGTGATACTGCTGTGTGTTACCATTATCCTTACCGCCCTGCGTTTTATTCCATTTGCAATGCAGAAGAAATACGCACAACTGAGTCTCATTCTTGAGCACTCAATATTTGAGAGAACCAACGAATTATACAGTGTGTCCCTGAACAGATTTCAGAACTGTTCCCATACACTTGAACACATCCGGCGAAGCAGGCGGAATATAATACTTATCTTCTGCTCATTAAGTGTATGCTATGTTGCCATATCATTTGTGCTTAACAGCTTTCCTATACTTGTTGCCCTTGTAGCAGCTACATTTGCTGTGGTATTATTCCTGGACAACTTCATGCACGATATGGTCAGCTATAAGAAATACGACGGATATTACAATAATTCTAAGACAGACGGTCACCAGCCTACGTCAAGGCATGGGCTTGCCAGAATATGCAGGTGGGACTACGATTACAGGGAGCATGATTTCCGTCACAACGACATCAACAGACTTAGCAATTACAGTGAGGACTGTATAAGGCACATCTACAACCAGGTAGCTGATACCTGTCAGTTTTCATGGCAGCTGCTGACAGCATTTATCATGATACTTTCATCTGTGGGCGTAGTGGCTCAGGTTATGCAGCTTGCATTTCCTGATGTTAAGTATTTTCATATTCCGAACCAATCCATGATGTACTCCATCATTATGATTTTAATATTGGTAAATGGAATATTAAACATCCTGATTTTACTGCGTTCGGAAAATCACTATCAGAAGCTGGCTCAATTCTCATATTATGCCGGCAGTACAAATATGAGTTCTGAGGAATTCGCCAGATTATTCAGGCATAACATTTACTCCGGCAACATTTCGGATATTGATATTGCCAGAGGCATATATAACTATAATTTCTGTATGTACGAGAAAGGGATTCCTGCCGATAAGCTGCAGCCGGTTGATGACAGATATCACCTTTCCTATATTATGCTGCAGAAAATGCATTTGATCACAGCAATATTCATCTGTATATTGATAACTTATTTCAGTATAGCGGTGTGGAACATGAATTGCCTGAGGAATTTAATTCTTGCTCCGGTACTAATATCAGCATATCTGATCTTCACTTTTCTGATATATCCGTTCGGAAAGCGTTCATTAGTCAGAAAAGATATTGAAGAAATCCATAACGCAGAAAAAGGACAGCAGCCATAAAGCTACTGTCCTTTTCTACAATAATCCTTCATGTAAACATCATGTCTGCATGAATTTATATCTTAAAGCTAATGTTCACTTATCAGAACTACACTGGCAGCTTTTCCTTACTTGCTGACCTTTCTGAAGTTCTTCTTTCCACGTCTTACTACGATACCTTCGCCATCAAACTTCTCTTCAGGAAGCTTAACTGAGATATCTGCCACCTTCTCACCATCAACGGCTACACCGCCCTGCTCTACGGCACGTCTGCCCTCGTTACGTGAAGCAACAAGTCCTGACTTAACAAGCACTGATACGATATCGATCTCGCCATCCTTGAAGTCTTCTGCTGTAAGTGTTACTGCCGGCATGTCAGCAGCTACGCCCTTTGAGAACAATGCTCTTGCACTATCCTGAGCCTTCTTTGCCTCTTCCTCGCCATGAACAAGCTTTGTAAGCTCGTATGCAAGGATTTCCTTTGCCTGATTTAACTGGCTGCCTTCCCAGGAATCCATCTTGTCGATCTCTTCAAGTGGAAGGAATGTGAGCATACGGATACACTTAAGAACGTCGGCATCTGCTACATTTCTCCAGTACTGGTAGAACTCAAATGGTGATGTCTTATTCGGATCAAGCCATACGGCACCCTTCTGGGTCTTACCCATCTTCTTGCCCTCTGAATTAAGAAGAAGTGTGATGGTCATGGCATGTGCGTCCTTACCAAGCTTTCTTCTGATAAGCTCTGTACCGCCAAGCATGTTGCTCCACTGATCATCTCCGCCAAACTGCATGTTACAGCCGTACTTCTGGAATAATGCATAGAAGTCATAGCTCTGCATGATCATGTAGTTGAACTCAAGGAAGCTTAAGCCCTTCTCCATACGCTGCTTGTAGCACTCTGCACGAAGCATGTTATTTACTGAGAAGCACGCACCAACCTCACGAAGAACCTCAACATAGTTAAGGTCAAGGAGCCAGTCTGCGTTATTGACCAGTAATGCCTTGTCATCTGAGAAGTCTATGAACTTACTCATCTGAACCTTGAAGCAATCTACGTTATGCTGGATTGTTTCCTTTGTCATCATCTGTCTCATATCTGTACGGCCTGATGGATCTCCGATCATGGCCGTACCGCCTCCGATAAGGGCGATAGGCTTATTTCCTGCCATCTGTAATCTCTTCATAAGGCACAGTGCCATGAAGTGACCTACATGAAGGCTGTCTGCTGTTGGGTCAAAACCTATATAGAAAACGGCCTTGCCGTTATTTACCAATTCTCTTATTTCTTCTTCATTTGTAGTCTGGGCAATAAGTCCTCTGGCTACTAACTCTTCATATATTCCCATTTTCTTCCTCCAAACAATAAGTTCTTCTGTCTTATGATCAAAAGTCATTATATTATACCACCCTTTTAGGCTGATTGACAATATTTAATTAGGAGACATTCCATAACAAAATAAGACTCTGATCTATTTATAGCATAAATCAGAGTCTCTCGCATTTTGTTTTCCAACGATGTTTTAAGTTTTAATTTGAAGTTTTTTCAAATTTCAGTTAAATGTGATATGTATTGAAGTCCGGCTTATATCATCTACCTGTATTCAAAGTCTCCGATTCCCCAATCAGACACTCTTACACAAGCCCTATCCACACTCTCCGGGTATCTCAATCTTCCCCATTCGATTTTAAACCCTGTATGCAATAGTATACGCACCGGATTATCCCTGCTTTTTGCAACATTTTCTGTTTTTTCTGCTCTATTCGCAGTATTTCTTTCATAGCGTTCTGTACATTTCTTCACCTGTACCGGTCCCATTCCCCCCTTTCCCGTTACAAATCCTGTTACATTTTCGGGATAAATACATATTACACTATGCCACTCATAAAATCTGTCAAATAGTGTCGGCTAAATAATTTTTTATTTTGGGTAATATATACTTATTTCTTACCTGTCTCTGAGCTAAAAAAGATCCAAGGTATTATCCAGATATATTTCTTCCCTGACATTTATCCGGTATTCCGGTTTTGTCATGTAATACAATAGAAATTCCAGGATAAGTGCACTGCCAAGTCCTCTGCCTTCAATCTTAAAGTTCATGTATCCCATTGGCATATAAATATTTCTGATGTCATCGATTCCTATAAATCCCGGATTTAACATGGCCTTAGAGAAGCGGTATCCACCATCATGATCCGGAGCTGTACATTCATGTTCATGTTTTTCATCTGCAACTTCATCACTTAGAGCTTGCTCTGCTTCCGTCTGCCTCCGCTCCGAACCAGTGCTATCATAATCATAATCCTTCTCGGCTTCCCCAAGGATCCTGCGGCTCACATCCTCATAACATGCCCGACGGTCAGTACAACCAAAGTAGCAACATTCGTTACACAAAAATTCCACTTTATTTTTCTGCTGTTCAGACAAATTCTCCAATCTGTCAAAGCGTTTATTCAACCTGAAATCCGGCACGACATAACTGAAATCCTCGCGATTCAGTTCCTTCACAAGTTCATCAAAATCGGTCAAAACCTTAGTGGTTGAAGACACCAGATAAAGTTCCGGATAGTTTGCTTTCAAATAGTCAAGCAGCAATTCCGAGTGTACAATAACACCATTTCGTACCCTGCCATACCCACAACCGTCATTACCACTTCTGTTAAGGTCTCCGGTACTATACATTTCTTTATCTCTATCCTGCTCCCGGCAGAACATCCTGCATAGCTCATTGCACCTTCTGTCAGAAAGGTGTTCTTCCCTTAGCAAGGAATTGCTGAATGTAAGTCTTGCTGAAATGCCATATTTATTCACCAGAGAAAGGACTTCCCTGGCATTGCAGTCTCCATCTCCCACACGACCTCCACCCCAGATACAATCTGCAGGGGCACCATAGATAGAGCCTATGTCACACCAGTCATAGAAATATTCCCTGTGCTCATGAAACAAGGGCAGAAACACCTTATATAATTCGTAAAATTCAAATAATCCGGGCAGATGAAAATATGCCACGCCCTCCTGTTTTTTCATTTATAACTTCTTACCTGTCTTCCTATATTTTTGTTTTTCCAGTACCTGTTTCATCAATATTTTTGCTTCCTGTATTTTTACTTTTCCTATCCAAATGTCGATAACCCCTACTCTATCTGATCCAGTATAAACGGATCCTTGATCTTGTTGTCCTCAGCGAAGAACAATATCTTGGTGAGCACCTCCGAGGTCTTCGGGTCGTCATCCACAAATGGCAGGAATATACGTCCCCGCCTCTGGGATTGAACCGGAAGAACATTGATCATAGGTCCTGCTTCCTGATGTACCACACCACTTCCCAGATGCACCGTGTAGTTGGCACGCTTGCCATTTATAATTGCATGGTTCCTGGTAAATGATACATTTGCCAGTTTAAATAAAGGCATTGTAAATTCTGCTATGGCTTTTCTCATCTCTATTGTAGAGTGGGAGGTCTCCGGATCCACGCCACCGGCATGGGCAACGCTTACCGCCATATCCACATCCCTCATAACCTCTGAGAAAATAATATCCGGAATGTCCTTTATCTTAAGATCCTTACCGTTCCTTCTGTCTGTGAACACCACCCATTCAAGGGTAGGAGCCTCGATGTCCGACGGTGAGAACCAGTCTGCAAGGGCATAAATCCTTGCAACAATATTTTCCTTATAGTAGACCTTCTGCAAGCCTTCATCCACATCAGCAACCCAGTGTCTGGATCTTAAGCAGCCAAGAGTCTTCCTCGGCTGTATCTGATTTCCTGCATACCGGAGCGAATGTTCAAGTCCCAGCTCCTCTTCTGTCTTAACATACAGCTCTCTGAATACCTGCTTAAATGGCTGGACTATCTTCCGGGCAAATACATACTTCTGCACATCATGCCACATACCTGCCTTATACATATGAACCGGATGTGCCACAACAAGCTTTGTATCATCCGGCAATTCCATACATCCAACATCTATCATACTATCCGAAAGTCTATTGCTGTCTACATCTATTGTGTTCTCTTCCGGTTCTGCATTATCTAAGCTCTTGCCTTTATCATTTAAATTCTTGTCTTCAACATTTATTGCATAAGCTCCGATCACGTTCAAACCTTCAAGAGTTGCAAATCCCAGCACGCACTTTTCACGTTGATCGCCATTAAAAAGCTTAGTCTTACTCGTTTCATCATCCGAAGCTGCACTGTCTCCGTTCTCTCCCTGCACCTTAAATACCACTGCTGCCACCATGTCACTGATAACAGGATTTTCAAGCATTCCCTTTATCTCTGCCCAGGTGTACACTTCCTCGCTCTCCATGGCATCCTCAAGCATTGCCTTTGTACGCCTTGCCTGCTCTGCCATCTGCTTCTTCGCCTCTGTGAGAGCCACAACATATTCATCCTTCTTAAGCTTGGCAGGCACAGATTTAAGCTGTTTGCCATTCTTCTCGCATATCAGGGTACATCTGCCGCCATCTCCCATTTCAAGCCACAGGGACACCTCTCCCACGTCATGAGGCTTGAAATAATCCGACATACCCTGAGCCACAAGGCTCTCCATACGGAGTATAAGTCTGGTCACATCCTGATAGCCCGCATTTATCGCCATATTCTGCAGAGCGATCTGTACTGCTGCCGACTCGCTGGCTCTCCTCTGGGCACCGAACTGCCTGCTCTCCTTCTTGAACTTCTGGAGGAACATGTATCTGTCCCTGATCTGTGATTCATTATCAATAGGGAGTATTCCCACTGCCATAAGCAGATCCTTGTTACGCTTTGCCTCGATTTCAGCTATGAGCTCTGCCTCATTGTATCTGCCCAGGGCTGCATCCGCGTACTTTCTCGCCCTGGTATGCTTTGCTCCGTCTGAAATATACTTCGCTGCCTTATATATAAGGGTAAAATGTTTGTCACCAAGCTTCTCGTACACCTCAGCAAACCACGCCCTGTCAAAGGCTCCGTCGTTCAGCTCATCCACAGACAGCGGTGTGTATCTTGCTATCATGGCTGTCCTCTTATTGTCAAATGTCTCGTTCATGTGTGCCATGAAGTAATAACAGCCCCCTGCGAATCCATCCCAGCCCAGATACTCTCCAACTATATCTATCCATTCCGGAGAATACATGGCAGCCTCCACCAGACGGGCTTCACTTATGTCTGTACCTGCAAGATAACTCTTAAGAGTCTCCGCATTGTCCCCAACTCCCGGCAGACATGACTGGAGAAGGTGCGAAAGACTGTTTTTCTTGCTTACTTTCATTCTGTTTCCGCCATAGCTGTAGCCACTGTTAAAATATGATGATCTCTCCAGAGTCTCCTTGCCCAGAGCTGACAATATCCTCACAAAGTATTCTGCTCCATATATTCTTGTAAGTCCGTATATATACCGGGAGAATTCCGTCTCCGTATCTCCCCTTGTAAGCTCAGCTTCCATAACCAGCCCGGACATGTCCTCATACAGCCCCTTAGCAATGTCAAATATCCTCTGATCGGTCTCAGAAAGCTCCTTTGAAGGATCATGCAGAAGTATCCTTCTTATATTCTCGACTCTTCTCTGCTCAAGCCAGCTCCATTCATTGCGTCTGGTCTGCACCTGCCTGTCTCTTTCAGTAATGTACCTGATGATATCAGACACGCACTTAAGGTTAGTGTCCAGCGGATTTCCCTCAAATGCCATCTTGTACATATAATCCCTGGTTACGATTCCACGGCTGTATGCCGCAATGTAATCATGAAGAGTTGGTACCCACATCATTTCTCCAGTGTGTATCCAGTAGTAAGGCTCCCCCGGAACATTTGCCACATCTTCAGGCACGCGGAAACCATAGCACTCAGACAATGCATAATTATATGGGAACAAATGACGGAACTCTGCCTCATTTGCCGTGGCTGTATCCGAACCATCTTCCACCTCAATAAAACAGATCTTCTTCGCCAGGGTAAGGTATCCTGTAAATTTCATGATCTGCTCATTCGTTATAACACCCCTGTGGTATACCCTGTTTCTCTCCTCTTTATCCGCCCTTGGACTTACCACACGGAAATCATACACCAGCTCTGCCTTTCTGGAGATAAGATAATCCGCTGCCACCACTGCCAGCTTTCTCATATCGGGGATCAGCACATATTTGTCGTAAAGGTATGAAATGACTGTCTTTATCCGTGACAGATAGCCGTAATTGTACTGTTCCACCACATACTGCCCGCCGAACATATCCCCAATGAAGCTCTCGCAGTATTTCTTGAAATCCTCTCTGTCATTGTTGCATCCCTGCAGATAAGTGTATACCTGCACAAGCCGTTCCGGAGTCTGTATATTCTCCCTGTAAAAGCCTTCCCACAGCTCTGCAAATTGTATATTTCCATCTTCACTGTAAAGTCCACCGGACTCCCCAAGCATACGGATCTCCCCGATCCTGTTGGTGTACTCATCGTTCTTGTGCTCCTCTATCAGTGCGTCAAGCTTCTTTATGATCTCGTCTGTCTCTGAAACAGCTTCTGTCTTGCCTGTGCCAAGCTTCGACTTTAACCTGGAAAATGCCCCCGCAAGCTTTCCTGTATCTCCACCGATCTTCCCCATGGCAATACCGCTGTCAGGGAAATATCTTTTGTATACTTCCTTGCAATCCTCAAGATATGCCGCGTCAAATACCGGTTCGTAGGTTGCATTTACATCATAAAGACCGTATCCCCTTTCTGCATCCGGCTTATTCTCCCCGGTATTTATTATTTCATTTATAAGGATCTGTTCCTTGGTGCTTACTCTTGAAACGGCGTGCTCCATGGTATCAATATGCTTGACACACCTGGCAAATAATTCTTTCCTGTCCTCATCCTTCTTTAACTGCAACAAAAGATCAAGCCCCGCAGTCCGCTTCTCTTCCTTAGGATCTGCAAGAAGTCTTCCGATAAGCTCATACATGCTGTCCCCATCCATCTTATAGAGTATAGCCAGCACCGTATCCCTGACGTCAGCCTTCTTATACTTGAGCATATTCTCAAGCTGTGTATAATTATCCGGTGAAAGCTCCATGTTCTTAACAAGCTCGGCAGCCTTCTGTCTGGTAAATGTTTCCTTGTCGGCTACAGCCTCCACAAGAAGTGCCCTCTGGTCGTCATTTGCAGGTTCTCTTATAAGTGCCATCATAAGTGTGTCCCTGCAGTATTTTGACGGATCGATATCACTCATCATGCGGGCAACCGCAGTGATCTTGTCCTCATCTCTCAAGGCACTGGCGCACACACCAAGCCTCATGATAACGTCCGATTTCTCGAGATATGCCACGTTCCATGGGAACACGCAGGGATTTATCTCAAGCTTCCTGCCCGGTATCTTGTCAAGAAGCCCCATAAGGATATCATATATCCTGAGGCACTCCTCCCTGCTGTCAAAGTATCTGGAAAACTCCGCATATGTTTTCTTTCTCACCTTGCCCTTATACCTGCGTCCCTCCTCGTATACCAGCTCGTTCATATACACCTGGTAGTCCGACATGAAGCTTGGCATGACAACCGCCATGGTGTCAGGTTCATCTCCATATCTCTCCACAAATTCCTTTGCCACCTTATGCACATACATCTTTCCAAGGCTCATGGCGTCTATGTACATTGCAAATACCATTCGTTGGTGCTTTGTGCCGTTAAGTGCCAGTTCCTGCATTATACGGCATGCGTCATCTATATCAAAGAAGCCGTAACACCACAGTGCCAGGTATATCTTCATGGCGTCCTCGCCCATAAGTGCCTCATGTCTGGCGTTCTCATCATGAAGATATGTGTCTATTATATAAAGCTGTTTTTCCTGTATACGGTCGATCTTGCTCTCTTCATTTGCCACAAGTCCCGTCCATGTACCAACAGCCCTTGTGACAGAGGCATACCTCAACAGCTCATTGTCCTTGATCACACGAAACAGTGTCATGAAGGCCTCTGTGGTTCCGTAGTCCATGTTCTCGCATATTGCCTGGCGGAGTCCCTCCTGAAGCCTTGCTGCCAGCAGCAGCTTACCAAGAGCATCGTGTAGCCTGTTGTTTTCACTCATACATATTCCACGGATCATTTCGGTGGTGAGCTTCGCCCCGGTGCTCTCACCAAACAAAATGTCCATAAGGGCTTCCTCAAGCTGGACATTTCCCCTGTCAAGCTCTGCCTGTATCCAGTATTCCGATATTGCCTTCCAGCCATTTGCCCCCTTATCCTTGTACAGGCACAGCGTATCCACAGGCACGTTCCCCTTATATATGGAAACTATGTCTGCATTATATATTCCCATGTCATGATACGCAGCCATGATTCTGAAATATCTGTCCATGTATGATGTATACTTCTTCGTCCGCACAGTCCTTCTGAAATAAGACTGGCTCGCCTGCCACTTTATTATGCTGTCTATAGTGCAATAGAAGTCTTCTAGCAGATCATCCGGTATCCAACCAGGCATATTCTTCATTTCGGATCTGAAGAAATCTGATGGCCGGTTGCCCTCTGTCTTAAGAAATCTCTCCAGCTTCTTTCCTGTTTCAGTAAGATGAGCCGCCCCATTATATCTGCCGGTTTCTTCAATGATCTTCTGAACCTCCATGCTGTATGTCTTCTTAAGTTCATCTGCCCTTTCCTTGTATGCTTTTCTTACATTCTCTGCAAGATTTTTCTCTGCTTCCCTCTCAAGCTTTGTCTTCTTATCTTCTCCCATGCGTAACCCCTTTCGATTTTTTACTTCTGTCTACCACATTCTTCCGGCTAACATTGTGAGTCTGATGAACGTGATCTCATCTCCCTCAGCAAATATAACCTTCTCGTCCAATTCCGTAAGCTCCTCACTCCCAAGGAACACCCTGAACAGCCCATCCTCAAAGCCAGTTATAGCCGTATCCGCTGCTTTTGATACATCAGGCTTCTTATCTCCGTACACTATGCCGAAGGCTATCTTACCGATCTGTGCCATGTCATCTATCTGATCACTTGTAAGGACTGCTTCTCCTCTGTCCATACGCTCTATGTATTCCCTGACACATATCTTAACAGTCTCTGTTATAAGTTCCCGCAAAGTCTCCGGTTCCGCCTCATATTCAAATGGCACTTTATCCACAGTATTTCTTCGTTTTCCAAGCTGTTTCATATTCATGTATAAAAGCATGTGATCCCTCCCCCACTATCTGAACATCAGCCAATTAAAAATCCTATTAAAAAGCCCATTAAAAACCATTAAAAACCCATTAAATGTCAAAATACAAGTTTTCATATAAAACTTAACGCAATCTTTGAACGTCAATCTTTCGTTACTTTTTCGCCAAACAGCTGATGCCACATTGATATTTTCCCATGTAAATGTACTACCGTCAAGCGTCAGGTAAACTTTTAAAAATTTACAATCATAAAATTTAAAAAAGCACAGGTGCTGCAGTGTGCCGGATTTAATGGCACCACCGCAATCATCCTGTGCTCTTATCTTATATCGTTCACCTACTCATCGTGCTTCTTTGCATTACCCGGCACCAGTCTGACACCCTTCATGAGCTTATATCCAACAGAGCCCCTGATAGCCGCCAGTTCAGCCTCAAGCTCCTTTATACGCTCACCTCGCTCAGTCTTGTCCTCATACGCCTGCTTAAGCTTGGCATTTATCTCAGACTTCTCTGCATAGGTCTGTTGAAGCTTCTCATTCAACTCGGATTTCTCTGCGTAAGTCTGTTGAAGCTTCTCATTTAACTCGGATTTCTCTGCATAGGTCTGCTGAAGCTTGGCATTTATCTCGGATTTCTCCTCGTAGGTCTGTTTAAGTTTTGCATTTATCTCAGACTTTTCTGCGTACGCCTGCTGGAGCTTATCATATATGTCCTTCTTGTCTGAAAATGCCAAATCAAGCTCTCTGCTCCTGTGGTTCTTTATATCATATTTTGCCTGCTGCTGGTATCCTGTGAGGTTGGTAATAAGTATCTTCATCTTATACTTCAATTCATCTGCAGTTAAATCTCTCTCAAAATAACTGTCATCTCCGTATACCCCATTGAATAAGCCTTCCCAGGCCTCTCCTATGTCTATGCTGCTTACCTCTTCAATGTGCTTTCTTCCGGCTGCACCAAGCTTTTTCACCTTATCGCTATCCTTTAATATGTCTATGATAGCCTGTGCCATAAGAACAACATTCTCCTGAGTAACGCTGACAACTCCTGCTCCGGACTCCTCCACCTCAAGCCATGGCATTTCATAGCACACTATCGGAAGTCCATATGCCTGTGCCTCATAGAAAGTCAGTCCATACCCTTCACTGGAGGAAGTACTCACAAATAATGAAGCTTCTGAGTAATATCTGCCCACATCCATGGTAAATCCTGCACATTCTATGTTCTTCTCCAAATGGTTCTCTTTAATGAGCTTTCGCAGCTCAGCTTCTAATTTTTCATCACCCTTGCCAACTATGACAAGCTTTGCATCGCTGATCTCCCGGGTCACAAGCTTCATAACCGGAATCAGATCAAGGGGACGCTTTACTCCATCAATACGAGCTACCCATACTATCCTGTGTGGTACATAATTGCTTATCTTTATCTCATTTACATTGAATGTAAACGGATTACCTATACATTTCGCCTTTTTATTATATATCTGTGTATACATCTCGTCTGTAACTGATAATGTAACTATGCCATCACACAATCTATATATGTATTGAAGGGAATCCGCCTCACACCCCTGAAGCCCATAGGGCAGACATGTAAAGCTATGAACATGAAGAACAAATGCCGGTCTTGAAGGATGGCTCTTTACAGTCAGCATATCCCACCACGTACAATGCTGAGTAAACATATTGGATACAAATACATCCACATTATTTCTATCGAGAAGATCATTTATTGCCTTCATTCGCTTAAGATATTCTCGTTTCTCTACTTTATATGAAGGGATATATTCTCTCTTCACGTCAGCATTTAACTCGTATTCATCTTCTTCCGGACCATTGTCCGTAACAAGTATTACATTATACTTTTTATTTCCCTGTTCGTCTGTCATTGACGACCAGATATTGCACAGCATTGTTACAACTCGCTGGGCACCACCATTTGTAATGTTCCTGTAATATGTAACTATTGTTTTAGGTGTTTTGTAACTATCCAGAGGCTTGTTATATCTGTCTACATCTTTCATAACCCTGGCGATCTGATCTACATTAAACCAGTATTTCTCCGCAAGCCCGCCTATAACCTCATCATAGCCCCACTTGTCCACCATAGCTTCAAAGTACTCGGATCTATATTGCACAGGCACCTTCTCTGCGAAATCCACCATAGCCTCACTAAGAGATTTACTTGTCATTTCCTGCAAAATATTATTCATCAAATCACCCCACGTTTATTGACATGCCTCACAAAGTGATGGCGTGCCTTTCTTTGTAATGATATATTCCTCTTTCCATTTATAACACATATGATATTATAATCATCCTGTCAAAAAATCAACCCTAATATTATACCGATTTCAGGGAGATTTCGACGAATTATTATCACTGTCTTACTTTTAATACGGTATATCGGTTATTTTGAATTTTTCTTTAAAAAATATAGTTGCCATTGCATACCGAAACCTTTATATCAATGCCTTGCATATAGAAAGCTTTATATCAATGCATTTATTTCAACGCCTTTATTTCAACATCTTTATTTCAACACGTTTTATCCTATAGCTTGATTCCCGCACTGTCTTACAATTAAAAAGACCTCTTAAGAATTAATCCTAAGAGATCCCCTGTAAGCCGATGATCGGACTCGAACCGATAACCTGCTGATTACAAATCAGCTGCTCTGCCAATTGAGCCACATCGGCGTATTTAATTTTTAGAAAAAAAAAGATGCCCAAAGCTGGAATCGAACCAGCGACACGAGGATTTTCAGTCCTCTGCTCTACCAACTGAGCTATCTGGGCATGTGTTTCTTCTTTTGTATATATTGCATTAAATGCAATTAGTAGCGGGGACAGGATTTGAACCTATGACCTTCGGGTTATGAGCCCGACGAGCTTCCAGACTGCTCCACCCCGCGTCATAAAATAATCCCTAACAACTACATGTTGGGGAAAGGTTTAACCTGTATATCGGTTAAAGAAATGGGCGGAGATGGATTCGAACCATCGAAGCATTACGCAGCAGATTTACAGTCTGTCCCCTTTGGCCACTCGGGAATCCACCCATTATACTAAAGCTTTCGCCTTAGCAAAAGCCGATGATCGGACTCGAACCGATAACCTGCTGATTACAAATCAGCTGCTCTGCCAATTGAGCCACATCGGCATATTAAATTGTACGTTGACATTATTCAACTCAATGACCCCAACGAGATTCGAACTCGTGTTACCGCCGTGAAAGGGCGATGTCTTAACCGCTTGACCATGGGGCCTTAGTAAGTAAGCTCCCCGAGTAGGGCTCGAACCTACAACCCCTCGGTTAACAGCCGAGTGCTCTACCATTGAGCTATCGAGGATTAACACCTGTGATAACCACGGCGTACTGTTGGATTATAACATATCCAACCCTGAAAAGCAATATTTAAACCAAATATTCTTTCAGAATTTCATACAAACAGGAAATGCAAGTTTCCAATACTTCAAAGCAATCAT
>NZ_QULM01000003.1:431-272053 GCF_003482105.1 Coprococcus sp. OM04-5BH | reverse complement strand
CTCTTATTATGAGAAGATTGATGGTGAGGTGTCTTGCATTGATGAAGAAATACCATATGATATTCCAGATACTTGGACATGGATGCGTTTAGAAAATTGCTGTGTTAAAGAAATTCGTCGAGGAAAATCTCCAAAATATGCAGAAATCAGCAATGTTATTGTATTTGCTCAGAAATGCAACACCAAATACAACGGCATAGATATTAGTTTGGCTCAATATCTTGACGAGACCACAATAAAACGTTATCCGACTGATGAACATATGCAAGATGGAGATATAGTAATTAACTCAACCGGAACAGGTACTCTTGGACGAGTCGGAATTTATAGAAATACCGATAATACTACAGGTCTCTTAATTGTTCCTGATTCCCATGTTACGGTAATTCGTAGCTTTAGTTGCATCAGCTCACATTACCTATATGCTTTCATGAAGGCACATCAAACCGAACTTGAAAAGAAAGGCGAAGGATCAACAAATCAAAAGGAATTAAAGCCACTTACATTAAAAGAAATGCTCATAGCAGTTCCTCCGTTATCTGAACAGAAACGCATTGATAAATCTATAAATGTTGCATTTAGCCACCTAGCTATAATCGAAAAGTGCCTCAATTGAGGCTCTTCTCAATATACTCTATTGCTGAAAAAGTTACTTTGAGCTTGTTGCAAATATTTTCTTGCTCTTTGGTTGGTGGAATAGGTATAACTAAGTTAAGAATATCTTCACGAGATATTCCCGGAATAAGTCCCTTGGCAGCTTGTTTGATTTTTGTCATTGAATATTCAATGCATAATGCCAGAAAATCAACATTAAGGCTATAGATATTGCGAATAGCCATAATTTGACGTGCAATGTGAGCTTCCCCAAAGTTATTATGTGCGATTTCCCCAATAGTTCCTTTGCAAGTCAGAAGTAAGTCTCCCCTCCGAGTAATAACTTGCGGAACGGGAGTCCAACGAATTAAGCTAATATGACCATTTTTAAAATTGCTTGCACCTGTAATATATGGAATTCCATCATTTTTATCGTTATATTCTGATGGAGACAAATCTCTTCCAGATATTAGTTCCCATGCAGTATTTAGACGAATAAAAGCCCAACCTTCTGGTAATTCAAATGGGATTTTTTCATCAATGCAATTTACGTTATTGCCCACCTTCTCATAATAAGAGGAGTGTAAACATCTTCGATATAATATTAGAGCGAATTTCTCGCAAAAATATTATATCGGAGGTGTCTTTTTATGGAGACAAAAATAACATTTGAAGAATACTTGAGAAAGGAAAACTTATCAGAAAATACGATAACATCGTATCTATGGACAGTGAATTATTTCAATGCGAATTACGATGTTGTTAGCAAAGAAAATCTGCTTGCCTACAAAGGGTATTTGATGGAATTCTTTAAGCCTAAAACGGTAAATCTACGTATACAAGCAATAAACAAATATTTGGAGTATTTAGAAGAACGGCAATTACAGTTGAAAGCTGTAAAGGTGCAGCAAAAAAACTTCTTAGAGAATGTTATCAGCAATGCAGATTATAATTTTCTTAAAAAACAGCTTAAAAAAGATGGTAATATGGAATGGTATTTTGTAGTTTGGTATTTAGCAGCTACTGGGGCAAGAGTAAGCGAGCTGATTCAAATTAAGATTGAGCATATAGAAATCGGATATTTTGACCTATACACAAAAGGTGGTAAACTACGACGATTATACATACCACAAAAGTTAAAAATAGAAACTCTTGAATGGCTGGAGGAATCGCACCGTTCCTCTGGTTATTTGTTTCTTAACAGATATGGAGATAGAATTACCACAAGAGGAATTTCTCAGCAACTTAAAAACTATGCCGAGAAATATGGACTTGACAAAAAGGTGGTTTACCCACATTCATTCCGCCACAGATATGCAAAGAATTTTCTCGAGAAGTACAATGATATTGCTTTGCTTGCCGACCTTATGGGACACGAAAGTATTGAAACTACACGCATATATCTTCGTAGAACTGCCAGCGAACAGCAGGAACTTGTAGATAAAATTGTAACTTGGTAAAAATTAAGCCGTCCTCGGATGAGGGCGGCTGTATGTTAAGCAAGCGCTTCTGAAATTTTATTCAACTGCATAAAGCAAAAGTCTATTGTTTCTACAATACGTTTTTGTTCTGACAATGGCGGTAATGAAAAAATAGCTTTTTTCCCATCTGTTGTTCCTAAACGAGGCATTTTTACACCATAAGAGCAATGGTTAGCGTATGTAATAAATGTACCCGACATTAAATAATATCGAGCATATTCAGGAAGAACACAATTTTTAAATTCTAAAGGAAGAATTTCAGAAGTGCAGTATCCGTCAGCATCTGATAAAACCACCTTATTGAGATATGGGCGCAGTTTACTATACAATACTTGTCCCGAATGAAATTTGTGCTTTGTACTAACTGAATTTCGTTGATCCTTTGTCACTTTCTTTAAGACCGTGCCGGTATCTTTTTCTATATCTTCAAGGTCAAGAATCCATGCGTCTTCTGCTATATCTTCAGTATTAACATTAATACAATCCCCATAATCACACAACTCCCCCAAACAACATATTTTCCATGTTTCAGGAAGGTCATCAAATCTCCAATCCTCTAAAGATTCTTCAACTCTACCAGTCCTCAGATAATAAGAGTTATCATCACCTCGGAAGATAACAGATTCCTTCTTATCACGCTTGATTTTGCCTTGTTTAATCAGTTCTTCTTTTTCTGTACGTATACGCTCAAGGAGAACAGAAGCCGGCTCATCATTTGGATCTTGTGGGACAAGTTTACCACGGATTGCAAGATCGAGGATTTTAGATTTTGTATTACTTATACTTGTACTAAGTATTTCTTTATTTTGTGAAATACTATCAATCAAATTTACAGCAGACTTCAAGGTATTACTAATTCTAAGTTGTTCGTTATATGGTGGTACAGGTATCCATAAAGTTTTTAATATTGCAGCTTTGATACCAGCTACAGTACTTCCAGTTTTATTAACACATAACTGTTGCTGAAAAAAATCACTCAATATAAACATTAACATAACATAATTTATCAATTCATTCTTTGAACCATATTGTTGAAACGTAATTAATCTTTGCCCTGCACTAAACTTTTCTATATCAGCTAAAGCTGCATTGCCCAAAGGAGCTTCCGTTGTAAATAAAATATCACCTTTTTTTGAAATGCCACGTTGCTGCCGTTCTTTAAACTCTTCTTCTGATATATAATCATCAATTGTATAATCAATATATCCAGATTTGACATTTTTAGCAGTAACCAAAGGTATTCCATTTGTTGTTTTAGTTGGTGTTGCACCCCGATAATCAATAAAATTATATATATCGTTCAACCTGCACCAAGCCCACCCTTCCGGCACTTCAAACGGTATCTCATCCTCAATACATTTCACAGTCCCATCCTGAAACTTCTCATAATGCAAATTATCCTCACCTTTAAAGATAATTGTATCATTCTTAATATCCTTCTTTTTAAGCTTACCTTCTTTGAGCATCTGCTGTTTCTGCTCTCTGATGCGTTCCAATAATACCTCTGCCGGTTCATCATTCGGATCCTGTGGAGCAAGCTTGCCGCGTATAGCAAGGTCAAGTATTTTTTGTCTTAATGCTTTTGTATTCATTACTCCTCCACTTCTCCAATCAACTTTTCTAATTCCGAAACCGCGTTGGCAATATTCTGAGATTTTTCTTTAATCTGATCCAGCAATTCTGTAAGTGTATAATTATCTGTATCAGATTCTGTCTTCATCCATGTAATATCCAGACTTGTCTTATCTCGTGCAAGGATATCCTGAATTGAGAACTTACGCCATCTTCCATTTGGATTTTCCTCACTATATGTTTCTTTTCGCTTGCTCAGGTCTCCATCTGCATAACATGCTATGAAATCATCAAAGTGCTCTGGCTTTAAAGGGTTTGTTTTTCCAAATGATGGCATATCATTTCTGAGATCATAAATCCAGACTTCTTTTGTATTTCCCTTATCTGTCTTTCCACGAGTAAAGAAAAGTACATTTGTCTTAACACCTTGTGCATAAAATATTCCGGTAGGCAGACGCAAAATCGTATGTAGATTACATTTGTCTAATAAATCCAATCTTATTTTCTCGCCATCACCATCTGCAAATAACACATTATCCGGCAATACAACGGCAGCTCTTGCTTTTCCGTTGTTTTTCAGACTTCGATAAATATGTTGTAAAAAGTTCAGCTGCTTGTTGCTGGTAGGATAGGTAAAATCATCACGTGTTGCACGCTCTCCTCCCTTCTTAGTACCAAAAGGCGGATTAGTCAAAACAAGATCATAATCATGCATTGATTTTCCAATATTTGAAAGTGTATCACCTAGTGTAATAGGTGCTTCTATATCATGGAGCATAGCATTCATTAATGCCAAACGGTGTGTATCATGAACAAGCTCACAGCCTGTAAACGCTTCTTCTTTCTCAAATCTTGCTAAATCTGCATCTTCAATATCGAAAAAATTGTCTGTATGATCGGCAACATATTGATGAGCAGCAATCATAAATCCAAATGTTCCACAGGCAGGATCATTACATCTCTCACCCACTTGCGGCTTCATGAGTTTTGTCATCACATCAATCAGAACACGTGGAGTAAAATACTGCCCTGCCCCTGATTTCTTTTCGTTAGCATTTTTCTCAAGCAATCCTTCATACAGATTTCCAAGGCCTTCTTCTCTTGCGGAATACCAATCAAGGCTATCTATTGTAGCTATAATTTTTTCAAGATTCTTAGGCTCATCAATATTTGTTGCTGCCCCCTGATATATTTCACGAATTCTGCCCGTACTATTATCCCCAAGTTCTGATAACAGCTCTTTGTAAAACTTTTTCAATTCTACTCCGCTTTTGGCCTTTAATTCATCCCAACGATATTTCTCTGGAATCTGTTCCTCCGTTCCGGTTTCCTTCGCCATTTTCAAAAACAAAATATATGTTAATTCTGTAACATACTGATGATATGTGATACCATCATCCCTCAGTACGTTACATAAATTCCATAATTTCGATACAATTTCTTGTGTTGTCATGCAACATTTCCTCCGTCATCATATAAATATTCATTTAATTCTAGCACGATATTTTCCAGATTATTCTGAAATACTTTGTTTATCTTATTAAATCCTCCATAACTTGCAAATCTGCTATCTTCATCAAATACTTTGATATTCATTACGGATTCTCCAAGCAGATATTTTTCAATGCGGGATATCCAGCTCTGCTCTTGCTTTGAAAAATTATGTTTTTTTCTAAGCTTCTCAACCGCTCTGTGAATACGTGCTTCATGACTAATCAGTGTTGAACCGATTGCATAACGTCGAATCAAGCTTATAATGTCTGCCATTATCTCTTCATTAGTCAATTCATAAATTGCAGTATTCAACTGCTGCGTCGTAAAGCCCTCTCTATCAAGTGTCAATCTCAGATCTTTCAAATCTTTTCTTGTCAAATCCTTTGGGCTAGTACAAATAATATTCAATGCAGCAATTTCATTTCGATTACTCTGAATATAGTGTGAAAATGCATTTAGGTAATCCTCTGGTTTTTCCGCCTTTCCATATCCACGTGAATGTTCTGTCAACTCATCCTCCGCATCAGAAACTACAACAGGACGAGAACCATTTGCTTTTGTCTCTTGCAACATTTTGAACACATCACGATATTTAAGTAAACGCTTCTTTGCTTCCTGCACATCTGCCTTTTCAATTTCCATAATAAACTGCGATGGATCTTTTCCATCAGTCATGCTGATGAAATAATTCATTACTTTAGGTGACATGTTTCTTTTCTTTCTCTGTAGTTTAGCAATTATCTGATTAATCTGCTGTTCTACCTGTCTGTCATCATTGATTTCAGACAGTCCATCTAACAGTTGGGTAAAACTTGTTGTTGGATTCACCACTACTGGCTTCATAGTATTCACATCGTTCAAAGAATCATATACACCCACCGGATCATATATTTCAAAATGTGTCTTATGAATTTTCGGACATAACCTGGTAGCCCGTCCCAACATCTGTTCAAATAAAATACGTGATTTCACCCGGCGCATAAACACTAATGTTGTAATTTCAGGCACATCAATTCCCGTAGTCAACAGGTCAACTGTCACTGCAATACTTGGATAATTTTCATTTTTGAAGCGTTTGATAGCCTCTTGTACCTTCTTAGGATTTCCACCGCCAACACTGCCGGTTATCTTCATAATAGCCTCATTAGAAACTCCGTATTCTGAATAAATATCTCTCAAAATTGACACAATCGTATCTGCATGCTGGTCATCAACTGCATATATTAAAGTTTTGCCCTGTTCTTCTGGATTTTCAGGATCAATATCACGGGAAATCTCACTCAAAACTGCCTTATTAAAATTCTCCGTAATAACCTGACGATTGAACTGTTCGATATCAAAATTCAGTTCATCATCCAGCAACTCACTGTTTGTAATTTCGCCGGTCACAGGGTCATAAATCATAACTGTATCACCTGATTTATAATGTATTCCACCTGTGCTTAGTTTTGTTTCCAGATGATGAGGAGCATCATGGTCTACCAAATATCCCTCAATGACAGCTTCCCGGTATGTGTATTTAAACACAGGCTGCCCAAAAATTTCTGTTGTCTGAAGTGCAGGTGTTGCTGTAAGTGCAATCTTCACCGCATCGAAATATTCAATTACGCTTCGATATTTGCTTTGATAATCTCTCTGGTCACGATACAAAATTTCCGTATCACCCATTTCCTTGTCAAGAATATATCCACGGTGTGCTTCGTCAATGATAACCAAATCATAGTCTGTAACAGCAGGCATACTTTCTCCGTCATTATATAAAATACGCTTAACCATACTCTGCACAGTAGCAACCTGAATTCTGGTTTCCTTATCGATATTTTTATCTTCAAGCCCCTTTATATTGTATATCTCATTAAGCGTCATTAAATCTTCCAATTTTACTTCTTTAAATACGTCTACAGCTTGTTCTCCGAGAGAAGTACGATCAACTAGAAACAAAATACGCTTGAAGCGGTTCGTCTTTAAAAAACGATAAATCATTCCTAATACAGTACGTGTTTTTCCTGTTCCTGTGGCCATAGCCAAAAGAATATTCCTTTTCCCCTCAATAACCGACTGTTCTGCCGCTTTAATGGCATTCAACTGATACTCACGCAAATTCAGTCCATTAGAATCTGTAAGAAAATCATATGGTAATACTTTTAATGCTAAATTACCCTCTTGAGGATTTTTTTCCAATAACTCTAACATTCCCATAGGACTAATCCAACCATGAAGGGCTGTCGGATTATTTGCTGGATTTCTCAAATCTAAAAACCATATGCCTGACTTTGTCTCAAGCTGTTTTAAGTATGGTCTCCCATTGGTCGCAAAAGTAAATGGGACTTTATATTCCCCCCATTTTCCAATCTGATACTCTGAATCTTCCTTACGAATATTACGTGGGTATTCTTTCCCCTGGTAATCAATAACAGATGGAATATCCTTATGTATTGCTTTTGCCTCAATAACGCCTATCAACTTAGTGTCAACAAATAACGCATAGTCTACACGTCCACTCTTTCCTACTGTAGAGCTTGTTGGCCATTCCGCAATAGCCATATTATGTCCTTTTGCTGGACGAGTTCCTTTAGAGTAACGCAGATTTTCTGTATCTGCCTCCCATCCCACTTGGCGCAGTTGCTCGTCAATAATATATCTAGTTTCAGCTTCTGACTTAGGTCGCTGACTCGCCATTTTATCAGCCCGCTTCTGTCGTTCTGATTTAGAAATAGTTTTAGCTGTACTCGCCTTTTGTTCTGCCTGTTTTTTTAGTTCTTCTGCCTGTTCCTCTTCTGCAGCTTTCTCCTCCTGTGTAACCAACACTTTCTTATTTTCGAATTTAGGCATAACAAAATCATGATGCTGATAATTCCAATCTCCATAAGTCTGCATAAACCACTCACAAAGACTATGTGCCATTTCAAGCAAAATTTTACATTCTGAAACAGAATCATAATTCTCATGCACGGCCTTGTTTCTGTTTTTTCTAAGTGCATGTAAAATATCAGTTAAATCTCTAGTTAACAATCCTTCTCTTTGAAGAGTATCTATCCGCGCAACTGCTGTATTATCATATGGCAATTGAATTCTGTCGTAAGTAAACATTAAATTAACAATACTCTCCCCTATCATTCCCAATTTCATAAGACATGAATTAGGATCAGAAAAGCAATACTTTTCAGCCTGACAACCAAATGTTGATAAAACAGGAAACTCTGATTGCAAAAAATCAAAGTTTGATTTCATAAGAGTCACCTCCCAATTACATATACGCATTCATAGAATAATCAATAGTATCATCTATCTGGCAATACAATATTCTCCCTACATCATAATACCAACCCAACTTCTCATAATATAATATTATATCATGTATACCTATATTTTTCCAATGTTAACCTGAGTTTGCCAAGCGGTGCCATTCACTATATCGTGTCAACTTATCGTTACCTCTTTTCCCTTTTTAAGCGCCGTCATAAAAAAACCATGCATTTGCTTAATTACAAATGCATGGTTTTTCATCTGAAACATCTGATACCAGTGCCATTTTTAATTGTACCTAAAAACGATAATATGCTTATCTATTATCCTTTTCATACATATCCCTTCCAAGGTATGTACCTATTATATTCACCACCTGCAGCTCTCCCACATGCTTCTTAGGATTGATTATCAACAGCCTGCCTATAGTCTCCCTGCTGCGGTTCTTAATTGACATGAAATATGCTGTCCAGATTCTGTTAGCTCCAAAGAATAATCTGAGTCTCTCATCAAGTCCCCCATACATTTCCGAATCCACCATAAAGACACCCTGTTCATTAGAATAGCCGTCAAGGCATTTCCTTACATCCGGCTGTAGGAACATCCTGCTTGTAATGCTTAAGGATGTGGCAATGTCGCTCTTCCATTCATATATCTTTCCACTGTCACCGCTGTATTCAAACAGCAATATATTTGTTGCAGCATAGTATGCTCCAATGGCTTCAAGGACACGCTCACAACTCTTATTGAAATCATTGCTGTATGCCATTTCATTGACACACACATTCAACAGATCCTCATTGTCCAGTCTCTCCGCCATGGCTCTGGTGGTGGAATCCACATCTGTTATATTGATGGCAAGCTCAAGTCTGCTCCTGTGTCCGTTCCAGTCCCCAACACTGTCCTTAAGTACATAGGCGCAGCCATCATTGTCATTTACATGGTTCCATATATAGGTCTTCTTATTATCAAGTATATTGTTGGTACAGAAGGGACACGGCTCGGACCGTCCCTGAAGAACCTCATAACATTTCCTGCCTACATAGGACTCGTCATCTGGTTGCATCCCCAGATTTTTCTTACATGCATTGTTGATGTAATACAAGTCATAATTATTCAAATCAGAAATATATGATATGGCATTATAATTGTCTAAAAGCATATATTCCGTATCTGTAAAGACTGCCTTTGTCTCATCAGAAAGGTTCTCTTCCGCAATCCCCGTATCCTCATAAAAGCTATACCTGTTCTTCCCTGCCCTCTTGGAACTGTACAGCGCCTTATCAGCCCGCCTATACATCTCATAGTAGTCGATATCCTCGTCATCAGACTTCATATATATTCCGATAGAGGCAGTATGCTTTATATCGCAAGGCATATCCGAAATATCCTTACCCAGATTGCCTGCGATCTCCTCAATCTGCTCTTTTTTTGATATTCCCGGGATAAATACCGAAAACTCATCTCCCCCAAGCCTTCCGGCATATCCGCCGTATCTTTCTGAGATCTGCTTCAGCTTCAGTGCAACATCCGCAAGAACCCTGTCACCCTCATAATGTCCAAGAGCGTCATTTATAAGCTTGAAATCATCTATATCCATGACAAATAATGCCATGCTTCCATAGAATTTCCTGCCAAGCTCCGCAATAACCTTATTTTCAAAGGTCTGATGATTGTAAATATTGGTAAGGGAATCCAACTCTGCCTTTTTCTTAAGCTCCGCTGCCCGGAGCTTCTCCTCATGAATGGAATACATCTTACCCACAAGCTTACCTATGGTACCATCATCCGAGGCTATGCTTACCAACATCATCCTGTACCATCTGTACTCCTCTGTGAAGAATCTGAATCTGAAATCTACAGTTTTTGTATCCCTGTTCTTTGAAAGATAATCCTTCATATAGCCAATCTTTCCATAGTCGTCCGGATGGATATATTCATTGTCCTTAAGACCGGTGAAGAAGCCCTCGGTGGAATCCACCTCCACCAGTTCTCCATCGTCAATCTTCTTAAGGTGCATGATATCATCTCCGAAGGAATAATCAACTATGTATTCATTACTGCCCTCAACGATCATCTTAATAAGCTCATTGTAAGCATTCTTCTCAAGTTCCCTTTTTTTCTTCTCACCAAGCTCATAAAAAACTATGCATACATTTATCACTCCTGATCTTATGGACAGCACAGATATACATGCCTGGACAAAGAATTCCTTGCCTCCTTTAAAATTCAGGAACTTATGCTCACCTATGGTAGTTGTATTGCTTGCTATAGTCTGTCTTATCTGGTGCATGAGACTTTTTCTGTAACCGGGAGCTGTAAACTCCAGCACATCACTATTATGAGCATTCACTTCCCTGACATTAACACCAAACATCTTATAAAAGCTATGGCTCAGATACTTTGCTGTAAGCTTATCCTTGCCAACCTCAAACACCCCTACACCTCCTGCAAAATTATCTATAAGTGAAGTAATAAGACTGTTCTTATCCGAAAGCTCATGATTCAGCTCTGTATTCTGTCCCGCCAGCATCTCAACATATTCCTGAAGCTGTCTGCCGGCTGTAACGTCTGTGATCATTATGTCGGCAACAACGCCGCTTCCATCCTCACATTTCCTTACTTTTCCATAACAGAATACATATATACTCTCACCGGACTTTTTCACAAGACCATGGGACAGATACGCTTCACCCCCGGCAGCGATCACAGCCCCTATTCTTTTGGCATATTCATCCAGATCCTCCGGAACTATAATGTCCCAGAGGGTCAGTTCTCTTTCTCTGATATCTTCCTGGGTATATCCAAGAATATTGCAGAAATTGTCATCTGCATACAGTATCCTTCCGTCCTCGGCATCAACACAATATTTTGAATATACAACCTCTTCTATTTCAAAGTTTTTCTTCACACGCACACCTTCTATCGATCATCGTTTACTTTACGCATCCAATAAGTTCGTTAATATCCTCTATACCATTCTTCTCCATATACTCTTTTATTCCGTCAATGATCTCTACTGTCACATACGGATTATTGAAATTAGCTGTTCCAACGGCAACTGCTGAAGCCCCTGCCATTATCATCTCAAGAGCATCCTCGGTGGTGGCAACTCCCCCCATGCCTATGATCGGTATATTAACTGCATTTGCAACCTGATATACCATCCTTACAGCTATCGGATGTATGGCAGGTCCTGACACACCAGCGGTTTTATTTGCCACTGCAAATGTCCTTCTGTTTACATCTATCTTCATTCCTGTAAGGGTATTGATAAGAGAGACCGCATCACTTCCGGCTGCTTCTGCTGCCTTAGCCATCTCTGTTATATCTGTAACATTAGGACTGAGCTTCATGATGACCGGCTGCTTCGCCACAGCCTTAACCTTCTCTGTTATGCTGTATAAAGCCTTGGGATCCTGGCCAAATGCTATTCCGCCTTCCTTTACATTAGGGCATGACACATTTATCTCAAGAAGATCCACGTCCACATCTGCCAGTCTTCTTACGCACTCCACATAATCATCCTCTGACTTGCCGCAGACATTTACAATGATCTTTGTATCATATTTCTTAAGAAACGGAATGTCTCTGTTGACAAAAACATCAATTCCCGGATTCTGAAGTCCGATGGCATTCATCATACCCCCATAGGTCTCAGCGATCCTAGGTGTGGGATTTCCCGGCCAGGGGATTATGGCAACCCCCTTTGTGGTAACTGCCCCAAGTCTATTTAAGTCCACAAATTCTGAGTATTCCATGCCTGAGCCAAATGTTCCTGAGGCAACGGTTATGGGATTCTTTAATTCTACACCTGCTATATTTACACTCATGTTCATTACAGTTCCACCTCTTCCGCATAGAATACAGGACCATCCTTGCAGATTCTCCTGTTATGTACCATTGAATGATCGTCCACATCCTTTGTCTTGCATACGCAGGCAAGGCACGCGCCTATACCACATGCCATTCTTTCCTCCATGGATATCTCACAGGTTATTCCCTGCTCCATAGCGTAGGCCTTTATTCCCCTTAACATAGGTGTAGGACCACACGCATATATTATATCTCCTTTAACACCATATTCCTTTATGGCATCAATGACATTTCCCTTTACGCCATGCTTACCATCCTCTGATGAAACGTAGCATGTACCATACTGTTCAAACTCATCCTTAAGAAAAAGCTCATCCCTGTAGCCTAATACTATGGATTTCTCACAGTCAAGTTCCTTGGCAAGCTCTAACATAGGAGGTATTCCTATTCCGCCACCTATAAGTATCGCCTTCTTCTTTTCCTGCATGAAACCATTTCCAAGGGGGCCAAGTATATCAACATATTCTCCTGCCGCAAGCTGTGAAAATTCCTTTGTTCCCGCTCCCACAACTCTGTACACAAGTCTAAGTGTTCCCTTTTCCTTATCTATATCGCAGAGACTTATAGGTCTTGGAAGAAGCTTGCTGCCATCAGATGAATATACGGATACAAACTGTCCTGCCACTGCCTGCTCCGCAATAGGCTCTGCCTTTAAAACAAGGCTGTATATACCTGTTCCTATACACTCCTGTCTCACAACCTGAGCCTTTATTTTTAATTTACCCATAGGGTCCTCCTACCTCACATATGAATATTTCAGTGTGTTTTTTCTGTTATTTTATTATCTTCCCAGTGCTCCGTTGATATCTTCGATCATGTCAACAACAGCCTGTCTTGAAGCGTCTGCATAAGCCTCAGGCCCAAATGAAGCATATTTATCCTGCTTGTATGCAGCGATTATTCCTCTTGAAGAATTAACGATGGCACCTAACCCATCCTCATTGAAGTAATGTACAAGATCCTTTGCCTTTCCGCCCTGTGCACCATAACCAGGTACAAGGATATATGACTTAGGCATAATATCTCTTAAAACCCTGCCCATCTCAGGATATGTTGCACCAACCACGGCACCAACCGCTGAGTAACCTGACTTTCCTATAACCTCTGAGCCCCATGTATCAACCATCCTGCCTACAAGCTCATAGAGAGGCTTGCCGTCAACAATCTTATCCTGAAACTCACCTGATGAAGGATTTGATGTCTTAACAAGAACGAATATACCCTTATTCTCTTCCTTACATACATCTACAAACGGCTTAACTCCGTCAGTTCCAAGATATGGATTTACTGTAACAAAGTCCTCGTCGAAACCTGCATATGTATTGTAGCCCACCTGTACCTTGCCCAGATGACCTACTGCGTAAGCTGTAGATGTAGATCCAATGTCTCCTCTCTTGATATCACCGATAACCACAAGTCCCTTTTCCTTGCAGTAATCCACAGTCTTCTTAAATGCAATAAGTCCCGGTATGCCAAACTGCTCATACATAGCAATCTGCGGCTTAACAGCCGGAATAATATCATATGTTGCGTCTACTATGCCTTTATTGAACTGCCAGATAGCATCTGCGGCACCTTCAAGAGTCTCACCGTACTCTCTGTAAGCCTCTGTCTTAATATGCTCAGGCACATAGGCAAGCATAGGATCAAGTCCCACAACTATAGGTGCATTTGTTTTTTTGATATTCTCCACTAATCTGTCAATCATCTTATTTTCTCCTTATAGAATATATTAATTTATTGATATACCCGCTCATTTACTCATTACAGCAATAGCTTCCAAGAACCTTGAATTCTTCTGTCTCGTTAATAAGCTGGAATATGAGTGCCTTGATATCTTTCCTTCTGAAATTAGCATTAAGCTCCGCATATATCCTGTAATTCCAGTCTGTGTTGGTATATGGTACTGAATGTATCTCTGTAAGGTTCACACCGTAATCCGCTATCATGGAAAGCACACTTCCAAGGCTTCCGCTGTGGTTCTTACATACAAACATGATCTTGATCCTGTTGTGTTCCTCCTCTGCTGCCAGGTGTTCTGAAAATGTCACAAGCTTCTTCTTGTGTCCGTCTTCATTTATCACCTTACAGCGGCATATATACAGACCATTCCCTGTCAGTATATCATGAAGTGCATCACTAACTCCATATCCTATGTCTTCTATAACACCCATTCCACAGTCAGCGGATCCGTTATTTATAAGCTCTGCCACCCCTTCAAATGTATCTGCCACAACCACAGAAGCTCTTAAATCCTCATCACACAGGTGAACCTCCCTGTCAAGCATGGCAGGTGTCTTAAGCTCCGGTTCATGCTCCTCATACTGTACCGGAAAGCAGTCCCTAAGCTCCAGTGTCCTTCCGTACTGGTACTTCCTGCTCACCTCCATGATACGCTTTATAAGAGCTGTATACTCACGCTTTATATTGTCATCCACATCCGCAGTCAGAGTGTTTATTATAACCTCTTCCCTGTCCGGCTTATAGATAACATCTCCAGTCTCAGCCTTTACCCTGGCGACATTGTCTGCCAGCTCCATTCTCTCCTTAAACAGTCTCTTGATCTCCCCGTCAACCCTGTCTATGTTCCTTCTTACTTCCTCTAATGTCATAAAACTACCATTCCTTATACATATATCAGAACTCCGGTTACCCCACATAATACTATGCACACCGCAGCCAAAATAGTCTTTTTGTTACTTGCCAGTGCAGTAAGCACAGCAGCCGTTACCGCCCCTGCCGAATCTATAAGCACATCCGATATACAGCCATGTCTTCCCTCAACAAAATACTGATGGACTTCGTCGCTTCCCGCATAGATAACCGCAATTATCATGCCAACCATATATGCTTTCCACGACACTCCCGCACACTTCTTAAGTGGGAAAAATATCAACAGAAACAATATGGCATACTCCGTCATATGTGCACATTTTCTTATAATAAATTCCATCCTGTCAAAAGCCACGGCATAATGTTCACCGTAATTAAATATATGATCAAGCAGGTCTATTACAGGTCTGGTGATCCGCTCACTTAAGGAGCCTGACTCACCTCCTGTCTGGGCTGACATGTAAAATATAAATATCATCCAGATCACTGCCGGAAGAAACATAATCCATCTTACCACAGGTGTTGCTTTATGCATTTTATTATTTTTTCCATCTTCGTTAAATGCCATGTTCATAACCTTTTTCTGTGTACACCTAATCTATATTAACACATACAGCACAGTTAATTAATTATATCACACTTCATCCGACATATACAAACAAAAGCCGCGTATTTTGTGTATATTTGTAGAAACAAATGCCGGTTATATACAATGTACAATTTTTATAGATAAATATGTACATTGTGTCAATCCGGGATTTTTGATAGAATCAGCTTGGTACTCTGTATTAATGAGGGACAGATGTCCAAGTAGAGCAGCAACCATTAAAAATTGTCTACGACAAGGGTTGCTGCAGCGTAACGATGTCACGGACATCATTACAATAATAAAAAGTGTCAAATGACACACGAAAAAGAACAGCACGCCATGCCGTGCCGATTACCAGGGAGGAAGAGAAATGAATTTAAGAAAAAACAAGAAAAAATCAGGGGTCAATACCATAATCACACTTGTAATATTTGTGCTTGTGGCAGGCTTCCTTATTATCGACGGAATCATTCAATGTGTGAAAGTCAATTCCGGCAACATCCTGGATATCTCAACTGCCAAGCCGTCTGATTTCAAATCCGGCACATATGTTGAGGGCGAGATCTACATAAGCTACGGCTGTTACGCAACCATGGAAGAAACAACGAACTATGTATTCAAGAGAACATCAGGCTACTACTATCTCATTCCTGTATGTTACTATGATGAAGACACCGGTGACTTCTCTGACGATTTCAGATATGTAGGTATCAATGTCGGAAGCGGCGACCACGAATTCTTCGATGAGCTTACCGATTATACATATGGCGACTCCTTCACAGATCCGGGGACATACAAGTTCAAGGGAAAGATAAACTCTACCGGCAGTGAAGAGGAAGGCTACAAAATGGATTTCATAAAGTCAGGCTTTACTGACGAAGAGCTTCAGGATCCTGATCTTATTTCAAAAAACTACTATGAGCTTCCGTATACTATCCAGATCATAAAGCCTGCTGACTATCTGTCGATGATACTTATCGGAGCTGCCATACTTGTTGTATGTGCCATTATAATTGTTATTAAAGCTGTAAAGTCAAAAAATACTATATCAGCCGGTCCTTCGACTTCTACCCCGGCAGGTTCTGTTCCGCCTGAATTCATGACTCAGTCAACATACCAGCCAAACGGATCAGATCCATTTTCGGGTCAGAATCCATTTAACACAACCCAGGCAGGCAGTGTAAGTGATTCATATGGCAGTCAGCCAAACGGTGGAGATAATGCATATACAGGTCAGCCAAACAGTGGTCAGGGACAGCCTTTTGTTCCGTGGAACGGGGCAGATATGACCTCATCAAATTCCGGAACCAATACCAGCGGAATTGATAATAACACCTTCAAGCTAAAGTAAGTAAAATAGACCAGCAACTTAAATAAGTTATATAAAATAAGACGCTCAATGAGTTTTATAAAGCTCATTGGGCGTCTTATTTGTTATGGCAACAAGTCAAGTACAATATGCCTGCATGATTACATTTGACTTGTGCTCATTTATTAATCATCCGGCAATCCCCTACCGGGTTCATGAAATGGAATTAACCGAAGTATCTCTTAAGCAGTCCCTCGAATGCCTTGCCGTGTCTTGCCTCGTCTCTTGCCATCTCGTGTACTGTATCATGGATAGCGTCAAGATTTAATGCCTTAGCACGCTTTGCAAGATCTGTCTTGCCCTCTGTTGCTCCGTGCTCTGCCTCTACTCTCATCTCAAGATTCTTCTTTGTTGAGTCTGTAACAACCTCACCAAGAAGCTCTGCGAACTTAGCTGCATGCTCTGCCTCTTCGTAAGCTGCCTTCTCCCAGTAAGCACCGATCTCAGGATATCCCTCTCTGTAAGCAACTCTTGCCATTGCAAGATACATACCAACCTCTGAGCACTCGCCCTGGAAGTTAGCTCTTAAGTCATTGATTATATCCTCAGGAACACCCTGGGCAACACCAACAACGTGCTCTGATGCCCATGTCTTATCATCCTTCTGTTCTACAAACTTTGATCCCGGAACCCCACACTGTGGGCACTTCTCAGGTGCTGAATCTCCCTCATAAACATAACCACATACTGAACATACATACTTTGCCATAATATTATTTCCTCCTTAAATTTATGTTGCTGCCCTTCTGTCAGCAATCATTTATTTTTTTGTTTATTGATATTTTTTATTATCATGATGTCATTTTACATAAGGAAATATAATTTGTCAACCCTTATTAAGAATGATTCTTTATAGTTTATATATTTTTTATAATTTATGATATATTTTTTGTTTGAATTATATAATTATAACGATAAAAAATACCTCCTAAGCAGTTTTCATTATACTGTCTGCTTAGGAGGCATCATATTATTCACTATTTAGGGACAAATCTATCTCTTGGAGCCAATAAAGAACAATGCTAATGTTCCCGGTCCGGAATGTGAACCTATTACAGGACCTACATAATTAATAGCTATCTGTTCAACCTTAAACTCCTTCTCTATCATTTCCTTAAGTCTCAAGGCATCATCATAACAATCACCATGACTTATGAATATAGTCTGTCCATCCGGGTTGTCCGCTGTGGCTTTCATTTTCTTAAAAAGCTCATCAACTGAAGCCTTTCTTCCTCTGGTCTTACTTACACTTATAAGGTGTCCCTCATCATCCATATGAAGTATCGGCTTTATACTTAACATGGTTCCAAGTGCTGCTGTAACTCCGGACACTCTCCCACCACGCTTCAGGAAAAATAGATCGTCAACTGTAAACCAATGACACAGTTTCAGCTTAATAGACTCAATATACCTGGCATTTTCCTCAAGAGACATGCCTGACCGCCTGGCAAGAGCTGCCTTGTACACCAAAAGCCCCTGCCCCATGGAAGCCGCAAGGGTATCCACAGCATCAAATTTTCTATCAGGGAATTCCTCCGAAAGTTCTTTTAATGCAAGACTTACATTCTGGAAGGTACTGCTTAAGCATGAGGAAAATCCAAGATAAAAAATATCCTTCCCCGACTCAAATATCGGTCTCATAACCGCCTCTGCGTCTGATACATTTACAGCAGAGGTCTTTATATCCTCTCCCGAACGCAGTCTCTTATAGATCTCAACCGGATCTATCTTATCATTTGCCATGGTAGTTCCGTCAGGGAACACCACCTCAAGCTGTATAACAGCCAGCTCCAGTTCCTGTATCATTTCCTTTGACAGATCACAGGAAGAATCCGTCACAATAACATATCTATCATCCATAATATCACCTCATATGCCAATAATACGGCACATATATCTGCATTATATACCCAAACAGGATCATTCAGTTACATTCTGTTTCAAGAGATACTCATAATTGGCAATGGTAACAGGCTTACTGTAGAAGTATCCCTGAATATAATGACATCCCCACTGTCTCAGGTATTCTTTCTGTTCAAAAGTCTCAACACCCTCCGCCAGACTCTTAATGCCAAGATGATTGGCAATAGTGAGAATATCCTTTGCCATCAGCATATCTTTGTTGTTATAATCGCCCACAGCGATTCCATCAATAAAGCTCTTATCTATCTTGAGTACATCAAGGGGCATATCCTTAAGAAGTCCCAGACAGGAATATCCTGTTCCGAAGTCATCCATAGATATCTTAAAGCCCTCCTTCTTAATCTCATGAAGAACCTTAATAAGATAATCCATATCATTAAACTCAGCACTCTCAGTTATTTCAAAATCAATAAGTCCGTGATCTACATTGTATTCATCTACGATATCACACAGGATATATATAAGATCAGGACGTACTATCTGATGTCTTGACAGGTTCACGGATATAGGATATAGAGGATATCCAAGAACCTTCCACTCCTGAAATTTCCTGCATACCTGACGGAGTACATACCTGTCTATAATATCTATGGTTCCGTCTGCTTCAAACTGAGGAACAAAGTACTTAGGCGGAAGAAGATCCTCTCCCTTATAGAACCATCTTATAAGGGCTTCCGCACCGGTAAGCTTGTCGTTCTGAGGATTATACTTAGGCTGCAGGAACACGGCCAGGTCCTCATTTTCAATAGCATTAGGGAGCTCAACCTTGAACTGCTGTGCCATTATATAGCTACGCTTCATTTCCTCCGTATAATAAATTATCTCCGTTTCGTTATTTCTTATACCCTTTTCCTGCGCCATGATAGCCATTTCATTCATGGACATGGTAAGCTTCAGATTATCAGCCTCATTGTATTCAACAAGACCGCACCTGTAGAATATATTAAACTTCTTGTTTGACGGAAGTGTACCTATCTTCTCAAACATTGCATGGATCTTCGTAACCAGCTCTTCCTCCGGCATATATTTCATGATCATTGCAAAATTATCGTTCTCACACTTTGCAGAATAAATAATAAAATCCTGTTCCGTAAGAGTCTTGCATATCATCTTGTAGACTGCCAGCTCCTCATCATGGCCAAACACATTACATATGACCTTTGAGTTCTTTATATCAAACCTGCCGAATACGAAGCGGTCATATCCTATATATTTACACTGTTCAAGCTTCTCCTTAAGCCAGGTCCAGTTATAAAACCCTGTGGTTCCATCTCTGTAGGCAAGGTTATACAGATCCCTCTTTGAAAGTCTGTCCACCGTAAGCATTTCTTCCATCCTTGTCTTAACAGACCATATAGGGATCTCAACCCTGAGCTCCGTAGGATTCTCCATATAGATTATATATGGTATCTTATTATCCGTAACAATATTTACTTTTTCATTCTCTATATACAGTTTGGCATAAGAATATGCGCTGGTTATAAGTCTAGGTATATCATCCAGAAGCTCCACCGGGAAGCCCACAAGATCCACAACGTCAAAGCCGGGAATAATCTTCTCCTCACACCCCTCAGGGCACGGATTCTGACTTGAGTATGCAACCTCAATACCTCCACAGATCCTTGAATACCCATCATCGCACATCTTCTCCGGAAGATAATACATAGCTCTGTTGTCAACGGTATCAGACACACCCACAAGCCTCTCATACCAGTTGTAGCCGATCTCCTCACAGAAGCTTTCATATCCTGTAGCTGCCAGCGTTCTGATCAAATATAACTTTCTCTTTGGCTTATATGATTTATTCCATCTTATATCCATGTACTCTGTCCTGCTCCTTACACTAACAACATATTACTTTCATTGTAACATACAGGCCGGCTATTATAAACCATCAACTTGCATTTCACATGTTTATTTTCATGGTTCTACTGGTATCTGCACTTCTCGTCCGAGAACTCCTTAAGACGCTGCTCATAAGCCGCCATAATGGTAGGTTCAAATGCCAGCCTGACATCTTCTACTCCCATAAGGTTCAAGAGATATTTTACAAATAATGGATTTAACACAAGGAACGGTCCCACTGAATATGTGGCAAAAAAGTTATTTCTCCTTAAGCCCTCCTTCATGGTATCAGGTCCCAGCCCCTCCCCTCTTATAACATCAAAAAAGTAATCATTGCTGTTGTCTCCGTAGGACTTGGAGAACTGTGCCTTGAAGCTCACAAGCTTTATACCCTCAAACTCCCCAAGGATAAGAGAATTAAATCTGTGCATCATATCTCTCTTGGCATATGTATCAAAGATACCCAGTGCTTCTATCTTTCTGCCATCCTCGGCAACAATATATTTCTCAACTATCTCAAGAGCATTTCCTGTGAAAAGGAACACTGTTCCCTTATCAATAAGTTCATTTATCTTGTCCCTGTAAGGTTTTAAGGCTTCTATTACAAGTTCCTGCTGATTCTCTGTCATGGCACCCATATATACCATGTCCACATCCTCAGACACAAATGCAGGCACATCATGAAGCTTTGTATTGATAATCTCTGCCTCCGGCACACAATCCTTAATGTAATTGATATTCTGAAGCTCGCCAAAAAGGTTTGCAAACTCACCATATAATACTTCTATCTTTATATTCTTACTCATTCTTTGCACCCCTTTCTTTTATTACGGCAACTGCCTTATCCCTTGCCTTCATTGCCGTATTCGCAGCATAAAGCTCATGGAGGATGTATACCGCGTCTGTTCCGTCAAGCTTAAGCAATTCAGGTGAATTCACCTCGTCTGAGGTGGTCATAAGCTTCTCCTCCGGAACCCCTGCCATAAGAAGTCTAAGCTTGTAATCATTGCATCTTACACCGCTTATGATTATGTTGGTTATATCCGGCTGATTTAAGAATTCAAAATCACAATCGAATATCCAGGTCATATTCTCCGAAGATCCCTGTCTGTCAAATACATCGTCAAGTATAAGTATTATCTCCTTATTTCCCGGTTCATCCTTAACATAGTCAAATACACATGAGCAGGCAATAGGATTCTGTCCCTTTGACATATGTGTTACCACATCAATGCCATTTACAGTTTCCTTGGAATACCTGGACTCTACAATGTTAAGATCCGCAAATGACTTCTTAACTGCCTCATAGGAAAGTCCCAGCTTTCTTAACACTGTAATAGCTGTAAGCTGATTATAGGTATTGAAGATACTGTTGCTCACCATATGGTACTCCTCGGTACCGAAAGGTGTTACCACATTAAGTATCTGATTGTCCATATCAAGCTTTCCTAGATAGTCTGCCTTCGGTGACTCATATCCGCAGAACTCACATTTTGCATTTCCTATATGGTGATATCTCACATAGTTGTAATGTAGAGGCTTATGGCACTTAGGACATATCCTTACATCATTTATAAGGTTCACCGACTCTTCCTTGTCTGTGGCGAGTCTGTCGATGGCGAAATATGTCTTGTCATTTGCGGCCCCAAGATTACAGCTTATAAGATCATCCGCATTAAGTATCATATGGGAGCTTTCAGGCAGGCTGCTGTTTATTATGTTAAATATAAATTCAGGATTTGCATTTCTGTGTATTGAATCCCTGAAAAGGTTTGTACAGACTGCATAGGTCGGCTTGATATAGGGATAGATAAGCTTTGAGCTTCTCTCGTCTATCTCAAATATTGCTATCTTCTTCCTGCACTTGCCTGACATTGTGCTTTCTGCTACCAGTGAACTGGCAACGCCGGCATTTATATTTGACCCCGCCTTGTTGTTTAAGACATCATATCCGTTGGCTTCCAGTGCGTCCAGTATCATATTGCATACCGTGGTCTTTCCATTTGTTCCTGTTACGGTTATTATTGTCTCAGGCTTGTTAATCCTACCCAGGAAATCGGGGCATATCTTGATGGCAAGCTTTCCGGGAAAGTAACTGGCATTCCTCTTTAAAACCCTTAACGCTGTACGCGCCAGTTTACTCATATACAATGCTACATAAAATCTTAAGTTTTTTCCGGCCATAAGGCACCTCCTACTTTTTCTTACTCGGTAACAGTTATTGTATTCTCATTCATGGATACAATATGATCCATACACACCGGGGCTGTAAGCCTGTATGCATAGCTTCCTGATTCAAACAAAAGATACAATCGTCCTCCGTACGAATATATCTGCTCCAGTTTCTGGGGCAGCTCAATATTCCTTATAAGGATCTTATTGTCGAATTTCAGTATATCGTCACCATTTTTGTATATCTTAAGTTTCGATTCATCTATTCCGTATGACGTTGCAAATATAACCTTGTCCTTATACACCATCATTCCCTGAACCTGTCCCGGAATAGATGCGATCATATCCGGAAGCTTCTCAAGGCTTATGCCGTCATCTGTGATCTTAAACTTCGCCATAAGGCTGGTCTTCTTCTTGCTGGCAAACCAATAGCCTGAATAGAGATATCCGTCATAATAGGTGATAAATGATGTATTCTCAAACATTGTGGCACAGGCATTGTGATATTTTAAAGGCTGTCCGGTTTCCTTAAAATCGTAATCTTCGATTTCCTCCAGGGTTATACATCCAACTGCCGCCACACGTTCTTTATTTCCGTTTTCATCAGTCTTATTTATCTTAGTGGCTATCCACAACACATTGTGGGAAGGATCATAAGCAAGTCCTCCGGCATGAGTTCTGTCGGCAAGCACTATTTCCTTCACATATTCTCCGCTCTCCCTGTCTATTACAAATATCATGGATTTGTGATTTTTTGTATGACAGTAGGCGCTTACGAAAATGTATTTGTCTGATATGGCAAGTCCCTGAGGTGTAACCTGGGTGCATGTATCCACCTGCTTTGTTGCTGCATTGATGGAGTCAGCGTACAAAAGTCCCGGCACGGTTATAAGTCCGTAATTATGTCTGAGATTATTCGCATACATAGTCATATGAAAATACTCCGGATATGCAGACATCTCCCACAGCTGGCTCATAACGGAATTGCTGGCCGACTCGGTGCTTACACCGGTCTGATCTGACAGCGGCTCTCTTGTACTTCTGTCAAAGAGAGTAATATATAATATAGCAATGATACCCACGATATAAACCACAGTAAGTATCCACACAGCCAATCTCTGTGACTTTCGCATAGAGAACATGATAGCAAGCACCATCTGTGCCAGAAGGCATATGCACATAAGATAGTTGGTAACAAGATCCCCGAGACTTAACAGCATCACTCCCACACCTACACAGGTAAAGCGCACCGTATTCCTGCTGAGTCTTCTGTGCTTTGCCTGCTTCCAGTCAGCCCGGCGTACCAGCCACACCTGAAATGACTCTATTATGATAGCAACGGCATACACTATACAACCCACTCTTATAATGATTCTTGCCACATCCATGACTGCTGCCATAATGGGCTCGCCCTTTACATACCGGGCAAACATCACAACACTGTTAAATATCTGGTAGGTATTCCATACTATGACCAGGATCATCACAAGAGAAGCTATAATGGAGATAACCCTTGACGCGATCCTTCTTCGATCACCTTCAACATGTATCTTCTCGGTTTTATTCTTTTTTCTTTTCTTTCTGTTATCCTTTTCCTCGAAATCCGGTCTTCTTTCTCTTCTACTCATGCACCTGAACGTCCCTGTCCAACAACAGACAGTCCAATCTCTCTTTATTTAGGTGTTCTCCTATTACAATGATTATTTCCTGACCATCGGCTATAGGGACAAATACCGACTTCTCCCTTGTGGCATTTATCTCCACATAGGTTCCGTCATCATTTTTGATGAAGCCCTTTATCCTCTTCACATCACCACAGGCTTCGTCATTAAATATCCTGTCTATGGATTTCTTAAGACCTTCGGAAGTGAACTTCACATTCATATAAAATACAGAATCGAAATCCTTTTCCTTATCGATCAAAGGCTTTGCAATATCCCATATGGAATATCCTGAGTGGGATATCCGCTCAAAATCCTCGTCTGTGAACTGTTCCCAGTCTTTAATAATAATCTCCCTGCCAAGCTTACGCTTACAGGAGAACATGGACAGAGAATTATTTATATGGTCTATTGTCTTATCAATATCATATTTACTGTGGGCAGCCACCTTGCTTACTACAGCTGCTCCGCAGTCCGCAAGCTGTGATGCCAAAAGATACTCTGACTGATAGGACAGATCATCCTCAAGCCCCGCGTCTACAATGGTTATCACATTGCCGATGGTATACCATTTATCAAGTGGCTCCTCGTAAAGTACATCAAAGAACTCTTCCACATCGTATATACCGGATGGTTCCACTATAACCCTGTCAAGACCACTCATGCCAAGGGCAATAAGCTTTGTCTTGAACCTTCTTCTGTGACAGTCATAATCACAACCACCGGACACCATTTCAAGCTCGCACTTGTCACCTTCAAGATCCTTTAAGAGCATCATGTCAACATTGACCGCTCCGAAGTCATTCTCAATGATACCAATATGCTCGCCTTTTTTCATTAAATATGTTGCGTATTTCTTTAAAAATGTTGTTTTTCCCGACCCAAGAAAGCCGGTTATAAGATCTACTTTTACCATAATCTTTCTCCGATAATGTTCATTTCTTCACACAAACATCTACTATATTATCACAATATGAGCAACATGTTAATTATTCTTTGAAAGCATTTCATTATTTTCAGTTTTAGATAAAAGTTTTTTATAGGTATGTTCTATCATAAATGCCCCAAGGGGTGCAGTTATCACTATGGCTATGACAGCAACCGTAAGGACTATATTGCCGCATGCCAGTCCCATGGCAAGGGGTACGCCGCCTATGGCCGCCTGGACTGTTGCCTTTGGAGTGTATGCCAGCATACAGAAAAGTCTCTCCCTGCCATTAAGCTTTGTTCCAAGCATACAGATAAACACGCCTGCCATCCTGAATACCAGCACTGCAAATATAAGGATCACCGTCTTAAGTCCTGCCTTAGATATAAAAGTTATGTCAACTGACGCCCCCACCAGAACAAATAATATTATCTCTGCCATAACCCACAGTTTATTAAATTTCGCAGATAATCTTGCGGAAGTATCTGGCTTTTTTCTTTTTAAAAATATCCCCATGAACATTACAGATATCAACGCTGCAAATGTCACCGGTATAGTTATCATCTCTTCAAGGGAAACAAGAATAAAAGCAAGTGAAAGTATAATAATAACCTTAACGGTATCTCTCATATGGACTTTTGTGAAGAATATGGCCAGTGCAATTCCTATTACTGCTCCTATGAGGATTCCTGCGATTATGGATATTGGTATATTCACAAACTTCATTATGGAGATCTGATCTCCCTGGGCAAGCCCTGTAAACGAAGTAAAAAGTACAATTACAAAAACATCATCCACCGATGCTCCTGCTAATATTATCTGTGGAATCTGCTTATTCATACCATAACCTTCTTCCATTAACTGTATCATCTTAGGCACTACAACTGCCGGTGATACGGCAGCTATAACAGCTCCTAGTATTGCCGCCTCAAGTATGGAAATAATTAATAACAAAAATTGAACATCAACCCATTGAAAACTTGACACAAAAATAGCCGACAGCTTCTACATAAAATGCAGAAGCCATCAGCCATTTCGGGCGGTTTAGACAAATCTTGTCAAGGGAGTGCCTCATTCCCTGGTCTATATTAATTTAAGAATCCGTCTGCACAACGTCTGTTATGATAATACAGCAGCTTTCGTCTGTCAATATATAGTTTTTATTTTTTGATTTTTTATGATTAACTACCATATATTGAGTTGGTTATGTCTACCATTTTCAAAGTTATGTCTACTACCTTACATTGAAAGCCTTGATTCCGGGATATACTGCGCTGTCGCCAAGCTCCTCTTCAATTCTTAAAAGCTGGTTGTACTTTGCAACTCTCTCTGATCTTGAAGGTGCACCTGTCTTGATCTGGCATGTGTTGAGAGCAACTGCAAGATCTGCAATAGTTGTATCCTCTGTCTCACCTGAACGATGTGAAGCAATAGCTGTATATCCAGCCTTGTGAGCCATCTTTATAGCCTCAAGAGTCTCTGAAACCGAACCGATCTGATTTAACTTGATAAGGATTGAGTTACCGCAGCCAAGCTCGATACCCTCCCGCAGTCTCTCTGTATTTGTAACGAAGAGGTCATCACCAACTAACTGCACCTTGTCACCAAGCTCAGCAGTCAGCTTCTTCCAGCCTTCCCAATCCTCTTCATCAAGGCCATCTTCAATAGAGATAATAGGGTACTTGTCAACTAACTTCTTCCAATGCTCGATAAGCTCATCTGATGTGTATACTGTTCCGGCCTTAGGAAGCTTGTACTCACCAACCTTGCCTGTCTTCCACTCTGATGAAGCAGCATCCATAGCGATCTTGAAATCACGTCCCGGCTCATATCCTGCCTTCTTAACAGCCTCAAGAATTGTCTCGATAGCTTCCTCATCCGAAGCAAGGGCAGGGGCAAATCCACCCTCATCACCTACAGATGTAGCAAGCCCTCTCTCCTTAAGGATTGAAGCAAGGGCGTGGAATACTTCTGCACACCATCTTAAGCACTCCTTGAATGATGGTGCTCCAACAGGCATTATCATGAACTCCTGAACATCAAGTCCTGATGAAAGGGCATGGCATCCACCATTTACAATATTCATCATAGGTACAGGAAGCTTATTTCCGCTTATTCCACCAAAGAATCTGTATAGAGGGATATCAAGTGCATTTGCAGCAGCTCTTGAACAGGCAATAGATACAGCAAGGATCGCATTCGCACCAAGCTTTGTCTTACCCTTAGTTCCGTCTGCGTCCATCATTGCCTTATCTACAGCATAGATATCAGATGCGTCCATGCCTGTAAGCACCTGATTGATAATTACGTTGATATTTTGGACAGCCTTTGTAACACCCTTGCCGAGATATCTTGACTTGTCGCCATCTCTGAGCTCCAACGCTTCAAACTCACCTGTAGAAGCACCTGAAGGTGCTGTTCCTCTTCCGATAGTTCCATCCTCAAGATAAACCTCAGCCTCAACTGTCGGATTACCTCTTGAATCCAGGATTTCTCTTCCTACAACCTTTGTAATCTTTAAACTCTTCATTATACTGTTTCCTCCTTATTATATGACACGTCTCACAAGGGATGGCGTGCTTTCATCTTCTTCTGACGTCATCCCTTTTGCCACGACAAATGACCGGTTCTGACGTTTCTCTGCAAATTTGCTTGCACAGTTAGTCTATCCTAACCAAGTAGATAATTCAATATTTCATAATGATAATATTTACCGATACATGATATTTATGTGGGGGTGCTTGAAGATTTTTTATTTTATGATATGTGGCAGGATATTTTCATTTGATCAATTAAATTTTAGTTACTACTGACAACATGTCTTTTATATCATGTCTTTTATAATAGAAAAGAATATGATACAATATCTGACAGGCACAGTTTATTGCCCGGTCGTTTATGTGCGTTGGCATCATGCAGATGGGGCCGGCAGATTTTAAGGAGGTTATGGAATTATGAAGGATAATTTTAAAGAAAAATATGACAATGTTGTTAAGTACTTAAAGGCAAATGTTCTTACTGACAAGGAGCTCTGTCTCACAGTTCTCTGTTCTTTCCTTGCCGGTGTTATCGTTGGAATGGTTGCTTCACCTAAAAAGGCAGCTAAGAAGTCCTGCAAGTGCAAGTGTACCCCTGAAATCGAAGACGCAGAGGAAGAATAAAATATAAGTTTATATAACAGTATATGAAAAAATTGCAGCTCTAACTTAAAGTATACAAAAGGCCATCATCCAAGGACTTCTGTTGAAAGTCTCCCGTATGATGGCCTTTTTGTTAAAGCAATGAGGAAAATGCGACATACTTGTATGATCGCATTTGGCGACTGCTAATCAGCAGATAAAACCTTTGCTGACATATGCACATCCATCACTTTCTCTTGCGTTTATGCCTGAAGGATTTCTTGCGGACTCGTTTTTCCGGGTGCTGCTCCTGTCTGTATCGCTTAATGCTCTCGGCAATAGTGTTATAATCCCTCTCAAACAGTTCATCACTTATCAAGGTATCCAAAAGAGGTCGTGGAATCTTCTGTACTATTGCTTCCCGGACAAAGTCCTTGCTCTTTGCCTTATACACCGGAAGCTTACATATTTCCTGTATATGGGCAAGTTCAGGTCTCCACAAGAGTCTTATCTTATTTTTTATATCACACTTTGGATTAAGCTGTGGGTCTCTTATCTTATAGATATCAATCTTTTCATCAATTACCTCCACTGAGATCAGTCCCCAGTATTCAGGAATATGTTCTGCAGCACCGGCTGCATGTGTGCTTCCCACAACCAGAATATTATAGTCAAAGAATTTGTCATAATCCTTTATCTGTCCCTCCAGCCTTGTGTATGTATCCGCGTCGCTTTTTATCTCAATTCCGGTGATGGACTCCGGGCAGATCATCACCACGTCCGCCCTGGACTCCCCCATATTCTTCTCTTCTATTATCCTTATCTTTCCATGAGTTTCTTCAAGATACTCAAATAAGGGCTCTCGTATGTCTTTATCGTGCAGCATGTTGTATTCCTTCTTATTTATTTGCATTTGCCATAATATAATCATGATTTATGCTTTCTAAAAAAGAGGCATCTCTACAGATGCCTCTTTCTGTTAAACCTTCCACTCAAACGGCAGTAACTCTCCTGGATGATTGTATCATCCTTATATAGTTTATGCAACATCTGAAACATATTGCACTTACTTTTACCTATGTTTTATCAGATACAACTAAATTTTCAAGTCCGAGTGGCAAGCATTGCTTTACTGAATTTTATTTATAATAATTTACTATAAAATAACCCTCACAAACAGTGTCACCACCATTTGCAAGGGTTATCATAATTTCAGAAATATATATGTGAAGTTCGCTTTACACTAAACATTCATCTGCTTTGCTACCTCTGCAGCGAAGTCCTCATTCTTCTTTTCCATACCTTCGCCAACTTCAAAACGAACAAACTTAGCGATCTTGAGGTCTGCGCTTACTGACTTAAGGTATGCAGCAACTGTCTGCTTGCCATCCTCAGCCTTAACGTAAACCTGATCAAGAAGGCAGATTTCCTTCATCTGCTTAGAAATACGTCCCTCAACAAGACCTGAGAAGATCTTATTTCCTGAGATTTCTTCCTTGTCAGCACATGCGATCTCTGCTAACTGAACCTTAGCTTCCTTTGAAAGGAAGTTTGGTAAGTAGTTCATGTTTGACTTGTGCTCTTCATATAAAGCTACATCCTCTGCACTCCATACACCTGCAACAGCCTTCTCAAGCAGCTTTGAAAGAACTGGCTTTGGAAGTGAGAATGGATCGTTTAATGCGCTGTCGATTGTGATCTCTCTGATCTTAGCAAGTTCATCTGCTGAGATCTCATCTCTTGAGATGTACTGTGGATTCATAGCTGCAATCTGCATTGCGATGTTTGTAAGAGCTTCCTTAGCTGCGTCGCCTGAAGCACCGTTACCTGCTACAAGAACACCGATTCTTCCGCCGCCATGGATATATGAAGCAACAACATCTGCTGAAACCTTCTCAAATCTTCTGATAGATATCTTCTCACCGATCTTAAGGATCTTATCATCAAGATCAGCCTTCATGTCAAGGATTGAAACAACATCCTCACCATCTCCGGCCTTATCAACATCTACTGTAAGTGCCTTATCTGCAACTGCCTGTACGAACTCCTGGAATACTTCGTTCTTAGCAACGAAGTCTGTCTCTGAGTTAACCTCAACAACAACTGCTGTATTTCCATCGATTGCAACCTTTGCAATACCCTCTGCTGCAATTCTTGCTGCCTTCTTCTCAGCCTTAGCAGCGCCGCTCTTCTTGAGTACTTCTACAGCTGCGTCCATATCACCATTAGTCTCTGTAAGTGCCTTCTTACAATCCATCATACCGGCACCTGTGAGCTCTCTTAACTCTTTTACCATGCTTGCTGTAATAGCCATCGTAATAACCTCCAAATAAATCTAGTATTTATATTAAAATATTATTCTTCTGTTGCAACTTCTTCAGCTTCTGTCTCAGCGTCTTCTACATCTGTTGCGTCTGCACCCTGCTGAGCCTCGATAACTGCGTCTGCCATCTTTGATACGATAAGCTTAACGGCTCTGATAGCGTCATCATTACCTGGGATTACATAGTCAAGCTCTTCCGGATCACAGTTAGTATCTGCAATACCAACAAGCTTAATACCAAGTGAATGAGCCTCCTGGATACAAATTCTTTCCTTCTTAGGATCTACAACAAAGATCATGTCAGGAATTTCCTTCATGTCCTTGATACCACCAAGGTTCTTCTGAAGCTTCTCCATCTCCTTCTTAATCTGGATAACTTCCTTCTTAGGAAGAACATCAAATGTGCCATCCTCTTCCATAGTTTCATACTTCTTAAGTGTAGCAATTCTTGTCTGGATTGTCTTGAAGTTTGTGAGCATACCACCTAACCATCTCTCGTTTACATAGTACATACCACAACGCTCTGCTTCGCTCTTGATTGAATCCTGTGCCTGCTTCTTTGTACCAACGAAAAGGATCTTGCCACCGTTAGCTACGCAATCACCGATTGCATTGTAAGCATCGTCAACCATACCAACTGACTTCTGAAGATCAATGATGTAGATACCATTACGCTCTGTGTAGATATATGGCTTCATCTTAGGGTTCCATCTTCTTGTCTGATGTCCGAAATGTACACCTGCTTCTAATAACTGTTTCATTGAAATAACGCTCATTTTCTTTACCTCCATGGTTAAAATCTTCTGCCGGTATCATCTCTTTGGACCACCCGAGCTATAGGCACCACGCCAACTATCAACCAGCATGTATATTATTTGTTTATGGGCAGAAATATCCTGTATTTCCACTCACGCAAAGTCGATTGTAACACAAGTAAAAGTGCGAAGCAAGCATTTTTTTGCTGCAGCAGCAAAAAATCCCTCCAAAACAGATCTCTGTATGAACAAAACCTGTTCCGGAAGGATTTTATAATTTCCACATTCTTATGTATTTGGGTTTTATACCATTTAAATTGTCTATACCATTATAATATCTATACTTTTATAACATCTATAACTTTATAATGCCTGTAACTTTTTTAATGCTTACATTTTTCGCAATCAACTTTAGATTATTTATAGCTTGAAGAGGTGATCATCGCCACAATGGTATCATAATCCTCTGTGCCGTCGAATGTGTATTTGCCTGGGATTATGGAACCTACAAGACCCTTATTACTTAAATATGAATAAAAATCCTGCGCACTCTTTACCATATTGATACCTGCCAACAGCTTACATACATCCATTGCCGTCATATCCTTAGTTACTGTGATAGTGCCACCCTTCTTTGTTGCGTCATCACCCGGATCATTCTTGTCTCCCTGCATATCTTCTGTCGTAGGAGTTCCTGATTCATTTCCCGAACCATTACCGGAACCTGAACCGTTGCCACTACCGGTACCCTGTCCGTTGCCACTACCTGAGCCGTCTCCACTACCGGTACCCTGTCCATTGCCGGAACCTGAACCGTTGCCGTTTCCATTGTCAGCACTCTGTCCATCGCCCGAACCGCTGCCATTTCCATTGTTGTCACCCGGTGTAACTTCGGCCCCGGCTTCTGATGAGCCCGCCTGGTTTGTGTTATCCTCAGATGAAGCCCCTTCCGTGCTTCCCGCCTGGCTGTTATCAACATCATCATTTGATGCCTGAGAAGAATTTTCCGTAACAGCTTCAGTTATAGTATTATTCTTGTTTACTGTGGAACTATCGCCTGTGGGCTTCTGTGTCTGAAAAGTAACCATCATAACCATCGCACCGATTATAAGTCCACATCCAAGTCCTCTAAAAAAATATCTCTTCCTCATATCATTCTCCTTGAGTATTGAACTTCAGTCCATTAAAAATTTGCATGTCTTGAATTTCAGACCAATTATCTCTTCTTAAGCTTGTTAATTACTGTTCTTGCTTCTCCGACACCTATGCCAAGTTGATTTGCAATTTCAATAATGTCCATTCCCTGACCGTATAACCTTGCAACCTCCTTGTTTGTGTCCTTCATATCATCCCAGATAGGCTCTGCCTGCTTAGGTGCCCTGTCCTTAATTTCTACCTCAGGCTTAGTCTTTGCTGCCTTTGGTTTTCTTCCGCCCCTTTTTCTTGGAGCAGTTTTCTTAGGCTCCTCAGCCCCCGCACCATTTCCTGCAGTGCTAATTTCTTTACCAGCGTCCTTTTTATCAGCCTGTTCTTTATCGGCATCTGACTTGCTGTCTGGTTTTTCTGTATTTCCGGTTTCCTGCCTTTTAGGTGCAGCAGTCTCCTCTGTCACATTCTCAGCCAGGATCTCTGTTTTATCAGTTTCATTTTCCCTGTCTGTGTCCCCTGCAAATGCGCTCCACTTTCCGTCATTACCCATATCTGCATTATCATGTCCCACTGTGTCACTCTGGACTGCCGGCTCATCAGCCTGAGCAGCTGTTTTATTTTCCTGAACTGCTGCTTCACTTTTATTTGCATTTACATTAGTCTTTTTCTTTTTTCTTCTGCGTGAATTTTTCTTTACTGCAGGCTTTGTGACCTCTGTTCCATCTACACTTCCGACATTCTTCTCTACTGCATTTTCAGATTTATCACCGGAATTGTTGTCCGCTGCATTTTCTGATTTATCTGCAATTCCGTCATCACCTGCTTCATGATCTGCGGAAGCTGCAGATCCGTTCTCTGAATTATTTTCTTCTTCCTTAGCAATACCTTCTGCATCAACACTTTCACTGCCGTTACCCTCTGTTGCTTCAGCCTCATCCTTTGAAACATCACCGGTCTGTGCTGCTGTGCTTTCATCCTTTGCCATGCCAGCCTCTGTTGCAGTGATCTCACTTTCTGTATCAACATCTTCTGTTGCAGACGCCTCATTATCTGCGGAAGTCTCAGTCTCTGTCTCCTGGTCAGCTTCCTCGCTGTACTCAACAGGTGCAGGTCTCTCTTCGTCTGAGCTGTAAGAGTCATATGCCTCTGAAAGGCTCTTGTTAATATAGCTGATCATATTTTCCTTAGCCTTCTCTGAAAGCTCATCAGTACACTTCTCGATCTCGTCCCTGATCTCCTGCTCCTGCTTCTTCTTCGTATCTTCACTGTAGCTTCTGATAGCTTCCTTATGCTGCTCAATAAGCACATCATTAAATTCCTGCATTCTTCGTTTGAACTCTTCTGAGCTCTCGTTAAATTCCTGATCTTCCTTCTTGTAATCGTGAGAATCAAGTATGAAGAAGCTCACGATAACGATAATTACACCTACGATCAATGTTACAATACCAGCTGCCATATTCTTTATCTCCTTGCAAATAAATATTTTACAACCAAATTTTTATCTAAATATCAAATATATTTTTTCAACCACTATACCCTACATAGTTTTGTGAGTTTATATTTTTATGAGTTTTTATTTTTCTCAGCCTTCATATTTTTATCTTATAAACCCTTATGCCTTCTTAAGCTCATCAAAAACCACATCATTCAAAACTCTGATATAGGTTCCCTTCATTCCAGAAGACCTTGCCTCAATGACTCCTGCACTCTCAAACTTTCTAAGAGCATTTACAATTACCGATCTTGTTATGCCAACGCGATCTGCCACCTTACTGGCAACAAGTATTCCCTCATCCCCCTTTAACTCTGAGAAAATATGCTTTATTGCCTGAAGCTCTGAAAATGACAATGTGTTGATGGCTGACTTGACGATAGCCACCTTTCTGTCCTCCTCGGCATTTTCCTCGTTTAACGCTCTCATCATCTCAAGTCCCACAACTGTGGTTCCATACTCACCGAGAATTATATCATCTATGTCATAATCACTGGCGATCCTGTACAAGAACAATGTACCGAGTCTCTCTCCCGCAATATCTATAGGAAGAAGAAGACCTCTGTACTGGTCAATGTTATGTCCATCAAATCCAAGTGTTGTCAGGTTTACATTCTCCTTTGTGGATAGAACGAGCAATAGCCGCTCATTCAACATGGAATCAATATGTAAACCAACCTTTCCCTCTATAAGCTCTGTAATCTCAGGTATATCTGCCCTGTTTTTTATGCCCAGGACCTTACCTTTCTTGCTTATTACCAACACATTTGATGTCAATATATCACTTAAAACATCGCAAATATCGTTGAAAACAACCTTATGCGAGTTATTATTGTGCAATAATTTATTGATTTTCCTCGTTTTATCTAACAACTGAACACTCATCTATTTCCCTCCGGACCAACGCAAAAAGAAGCTGTTTTTGCCTCTAAAAATCTCGACTATTTGGCATTGTAGCACAAAGTTATGTGAACTACAATAACCAATTTTGACAAAAATCGGATTTCATAAGAAAAAAACAACTTCTTATAAGTTCTGTAATTATTCTGTAATTATTGTTAACTTAATTTGTATTTTAAGTAATTTTTAAGCCTCTTCCTTAGGCGCGTCACAGGTGTATCCGCACTCATTATTGGCACATAAAAGCTTCTTTCCCTTTATGAGCATATAGCTTCCGCACTGTGGACACTTCTGCTTCGCCGGTCTGGTCCACGACATAAAATCACACTCCGGAGCATTTGTACATCCGTAGTAACGTCTACCCTTCTTGCTCATCTTTATGACAACATCTCCGGTCTTGCACTTAGGACATGTAACACCTATCTTCTCATAAAAAGGCTTTGTACATTTACAATCCGGAAAGCCCGGGCATGCTAAGAACTTTCCGTGAGGACCATACTTGACAACCATGTTCCTGCCGCACTCGTCACAGATCTCGTCACTGACTTCATCCTGGATATCAATCTTCTCAAGATCCGCCTCTGCCTTCTTAACCGCATCATCGAGATCCGGATAGAAATTTCTCACAACAACCTTCCAGTTGATAGCTCCCTCACCGATGGTATCAAGCAGTGACTCAAGATTTGCAGTGAAGTTAACATCAACTATAACAGGAAATGCCTGCTCCATAATATTATTTACCGCTTCGCCGATCTCTGTTACATAAAGCTTCTTATTCTCCTTGGTGATATATCGTCTTGCAAGGATCGTTGAGATAGTCGGTGCATAGGTACTTGGTCTTCCTATTCCCTTCTCCTCAAGAGTCTTTACAAGAGACGCCTCTGTATATCTGGCAGGCGGCTGTGTAAAATGCTGCTTATCCTCAATAGCTGTGATCTTAAGGACATCTCCCTCCTTCAGCTCATTAAGACCTCTGATATTCTCTGACTTTTCCTGATCCGGATTATATACTGCCATAAATCCGTCAAATGCCAGCTTGGAGCTTGAAGCCTGGAGATTTTGTTCTCCGGCAACAGCCTTAACCGTTCTGGTCTCATAAACTGCATTTGCCATTCTACTGGCAAGGAATCTGTTATATATAAGCTGATAGAGTCTGTACTGATCTCTTGAAAGCTCATCCTTTATCTTCACAGGTGACAATGTGATGTCTGTAGGTCTTATCGCCTCATGAGCATCCTGTATCTTTTTGCCGCCCTTATCCTGCCTGCCGTTTCCATCCTGTGTCTCAATATATTTCTCGCCGTAATTGTCACCAATGTACTTTCTTGCTGATGCGTCTGCCTCCTCAGAAATTCTTGTGGAATCTGTACGGAGATATGTGATCAGACCAATGGTGCCCTTACCCTTTATATTTATTCCTTCATATAGCTGCTGGGCAATCCTCATGGTCTTTGTGGTTGCAAAATTAAGCTTGCTGGAAGCCTCCTGCTGCAATGTACTTGTGGTAAATGGCAATGGTGACTTTCTTGTTTTCTCTCCCTGCTTTATGGACTTAACCAGCAGATCATTTTCACTGATGTCAGCAACGATCTTATTAAGGGCTTCCGCTGAGGATATGTCCTCCTTCTCACCATTTCCTGATACAAATCTGAATGGTATCTCCTTCTTTCCCTTTTCAGTCTCCGCATTGACCACAAGCGAAAAATACTCCTTAGGTATGAAGTCATTTATCTCCTTCTCCCTGTCGCAGATGATCTTTAATGCCACAGACTGTACTCTTCCGGCAGAAAGACCTCTCTTGATCTTCGCCCAGAGCACAGGGCTTATCTTATATCCAACAAGTCTGTCCAGAACTCTTCTTGCCTGCTGGGCGTCAACAAGATTCATGTCTATATCCCTTGCATTTTTGAGAGAATTTTTAACAGCCGTCTTTGTTACCTCATTAAATGTTATTCTCTTATATTTCTTATCCTGCAGCTTAAGTGCCACGGATAAATGATAAGATATTGCTTCTCCTTCACGATCGGGGTCAGTTGCAAGATAAACTTTATCCGCCTTCTTCACAGCCTTTCTAAGTGCTGTGAGTATATCTCCCTTTCCTCTTATGGTAATGTATTTCGGTTCAAAATCATTTTCTACATCTATACCCATCTGGCTCTTTGGAAGATCCCTTACATGTCCGTTAGATGCAATAACTTCATAATTTGATCCAAGTATCTTACCTATTGTCTCCGCTTTGGTAGGCGACTCTACTATTACAAGATTTTTAGCCATGCTAAACTATCCCCTTTATCGATAATACTCTGTCTGCTTTCGCAGATTTCAAACGAGACAACTATACACTATATTTTTTTTTAGTGCAAGTGTAGATTTATTAACCCTCCGCCTCTAAAACAGGATAACACCCAGAATTGCCGACACTATAATAAGAATTATCGGCGATATCTTTCTGCCTGCAAGCCGCTTCGGAATCTGATCCACAGCCACTAAAACTGCAAATATCCAAACACCCATCTTATCTATTCTGAGGCTGTCTCCCACTGACGATATCCCCATTAAATTCTTCAATCCAAATATAAGTGCCGTTGAAATAATAAGTGCGATTATACATGGTCTTATGCCGTCAAGCATATGTTTTACCCCTGCATACTCCATAGCCTTCTTCATAACAGAAGAAATAAGTACTATGACCACAAACGCCGGAAGCACCACACCGAAGGTTGCCATTAAGGCTCCAAAAAATCCTCCCTTTGTTGCTCCTACGAATGTTGCCATATTCACTGCAAGAGGTCCCGGTGTGGTCTCTGATATGGCAACCAGATCCATAAGCTCTCCCTCAGTAAGCCAGTTCTGTGACAACACGATATCCCTTATAAGAGATATCATTCCGTAACCGCCACCGAAGGATACGGTGCCCACCTCAAGAAAATAAAGAAAAAGCTTCAAGTATATCATGCCGCTCCTCCATCTTCCCGGTTTCTCATATTATGCAATGTTCCCACTACGACTCCAACGACTCCGCATATTAATATATAATATATACTTGAGAAGGATATTCCAAATAGTGATACAAATATAAAGGATACTGATACCACTGCAAATATGCTTACATTAAACACATTTTTCTTCATTTTAATAAACATTCTTAAGCCCGCCGACAGTATCAGGTAAACCACGCACGCCTGTATTCCCTTAAATGCCGATGCCACCCAGGTTATCTGCTGGAATCTCTCATAGAAAAAAGAGATCACATATATTATTGCAAATGATGGTATACATACTGCAAGACTGGCAGCCAAAGCCCCCTTAAAGCCTGCAAGCTTATATCCAAGATATGTTGCTGCATTAATGGCAACAGGTCCCGGGGTGGACTCTGCAATGGCAGTCATATCAAGAAACTCCGACTCATTAAGCCAGCTACGTTTGTCCACGAATTCATCTTCCAGAAGGGCGATCATTGCATAACCGCCGCCAAAGGTAAAAGCACCAATTTTAAGGAAAATAAGAAATATATCCATAAGTCCTGTCTTTTTGTTTTCTGCCAACTGTGTACCACCGCCTTATCTATATTATATATATCTTCTTTATCTTATCTGCCTTTTTCATATATCATTTAGCTCTTTTATTCAAGATCAAACCAAATAATATCTAACGTCAACTTCTAAAGGGGCATGAATTTCATGCCCCCTGTTTCTCAAATGTATTAACCAATAAATGTATTGTATATAGCCTTGATAGCTGTCTCGAAATCCTTGTTGTCAACACCGATTATGATATTAAGCTCTGATGAACCCTGATCTATCATTCTGATATTTATACCTTCCTTCGCAAGGGCAGTGAACAGCTTTCCTGCTGTACCGCTTGCTGACTTCATGCCACGTCCAACAACCGCCACAAGAGCAAGACCTGATTCGATCTCAACAGAGTCAGGCTCTGCAAGACGATGTATAGCTGACACAACGCTCTGCTCCTTATGGATAAATTCATCTGCATGTACAACAATGGTCATTGTATCAATTCCTGATGGCATATGTTCAAACGAAATATTATTTTCCTCAAACGCCTGAAGAACCTTTCTCCCAAAACCGATCTCTGAATTCATCATTGCCTTTGAGATAAATATAGTACAGAAGTCTTTCTTACCTGCAATACCCGTAACAACATAATCCTGCTTCTGACATGTACTCTCCACTATCCAGGTTCCATTGTCCTCAGGAGCATTTGTATTTCTGATGTTGATAGGAATACCACAATGACGTACAGGGAATATAGCGTCCTCGTGGAGAACTGACGCACCCATGTATGAAAGCTCACGGAGCTCTCTGTATGTGATATACTTGATAGCCTTTGGATTAGGTACTATACGTGGATCTGCCACAAGGAAGCCTGATACATCTGTCCAGTTCTCGTAAACATCAGCACGACATGCCTTAGCCACAATAGAGCCTGTAACGTCTGAACCGCCACGGGAAAATGTCTTTACATTTCCATCCTTGCCCATTCCATAAAATCCCGGAATTACCGCACGCTCATTTTCCTTAAGTCTCTGTCCAAGCGTCTTGTATGTTTTATAATCATTAAGGTTGCCTTCTGCATTGAAGAAAATAACCTCAGCGGCATCAATGAATGTTATGCCAAGATAAGCCGCCATGATCTTACCGTTTAAGAACTCACCTCTTGATGCTGCATAATCCATAAGAGGCTCTGCAGTAAGCTTCTCTGTGATCTCCTCGAAGTCCCTATCAAGACTAAAGTCAAGTCCAAGTCCTGTGATTATCTCGTCATATCTTGCCTTAATGGCAGCCATCTCACCGGTGATATCCTCACCCTTGCTTGCTGTCTCATAAGCGTGGAGCAGCATATCAGTAACCTTTGTATCTGCTGAATTTCTCTTACCCGGAGCAGATGGAACCACATAGACACGGCTCTCATCGGCACGGATTATATTACCAACCTTTTTAAACTGTTCAGCACTGGCAAGTGAACTACCGCCAAATTTAACTACTTTCTTCATATCGTTCCCTTTCATTGAAAAGTCTCTCATTTTTTACCTATTACATAATAGACAAAAACCCTGCAAATTACAACTTTTTTTTAACTTTTATCTGTTTTTTACAGTAATACCGCCAATATTCTACATTTTTTATACCAATGTATAATACCCTCCTGATACATTCATAATAATTCCCCGCCCCTCAAGTCCGTATACAATATCAAGCAGCTTTCCCGTGGCAAATCCTGTTTTTGCACACAATTCCTCCATGTGAACAGGTTCTTGCTTTATGAATGACAACAGCAGCTTTTCATCCTCCGTGAGATCTTCTCTGAAAGCCTTTATCTCATTGTCTGTTTTTTTCCCTGTCACACCCACTTTTTTGATAATTCCATTTAAATTCTGCACCTTATTGTTTTTTGCCGTTATAGCAATTTCTTTTTTTATCTCGGTTTTCTCTTTGTCAAAGAAGCCTATAAACAATTTATTCTCCCCTGCCATATTCTCTATGATATCTTCCGCCCCAGTGACACATGCCGCCCCCTGCTTTATAAGATTGATACACCCGAGACTCCCGGTGTCTGTGGCTCTTCCGGGAACGGCATACACATCCTTTCCCTGCTCCAGTGCCTGATCAGCAGTAATAAGTGAACCGCTTTTCGCCTTTGCTTCCACCACCAGCACTCCATCCGACAGCCCGCTTATTATCCTGTTTCTTAGAGGAAAATGATGTCTCACAGGCTCCGTACCCGGCGGGTATTCCGATATGACAACTCCCTGTTCATACATTCTATTAAAAAGCTTCCTGTTTTCTGCGGGATATATCTTATCTATCCCGCAGCCAAGAACTCCTACAGTTAAAGCTACACTATCCGACACTTCACTTAGAGCATTTATCACTTTATCATGGTGATCAAGCACCGTACTGTGAGCAACACCATCTATACCTGCTGCCATACCGCTTATAATGGCTACCCCTTCCTTTGCCACATGACTTACAATACGCCTGCACATGGATATACCATAATTTGTCGCCATCCTTGAACCAACTACCGCCAGGGAAGGATGGGCATTTAATTCTTCAAGCACAGTATGTTGTCCCATTATGAACAACAGCCTTGGCCTGTCAGGAATATTAAGCAGCCGCTCCGGATACAGTTCATGTCCCGGATAAGTGAATGCGATTTCTTTTCTTTTTAATTCCTCTGCAAATCCCCTTATCAAATTTTCTCTTCTATATATATTGAGCTGCCTGAAATGTGCCGGCTTAAGTACATCCTGCAGCTTCTCATCACTCTCATTAAACACCGCCTCCGCACCGCCAAAGTAATCACATATCATGCTAAAGGACTTGCCTGATATCTCCGGAAATGTACCGGTCCAGAGATGATAAAGTTCATCTGTCATACGCCATTCTCCTTCATCCTGTAAAATATCGCCTCTCTTACATGCTTTTCCTGTATATCCGTATCCCCTGCAAGATCCGCAATAGTTCTGGCAATCTTCAATATCCTGTTATTTCCTCTGGCGGACAACTGACTTTTCTCGTACATTTCCCTTAGGATATCCCGGACGTCACCATTTATCTTTATGTATTTATTTATGAGACCTCCATCAAGTCCCGAATTGAATTTTATCTTCTCATGTCTGTACCGTTCCTGCTGTATCTCTTGGGCAGCCATCACTCTCTTTCTTATGGTTTCGGAAGATTCATTTTCCCGGTGGTCAAATAACTCCTCCACGTCAACCCTCACAACATCCACATTTATATCTATACGGTCAAGGAGGGGACCGCTTATCCTTGCATTGTAATTTCTTATCTGCTTGTAGGTGCATGTACATTTATTTGCATTGGGCCAGCCGCCGCAGGGACAGTTGTTTCTGGCTGTGACCAGCATGAAATCTGCAGGAAATCTGTATCTGCCGCTGAGTCTTGATATATTCACCTCCCTGTCCTCAAGAGGCTGCCTTAGGGTCTCAAGAACATTTCTTCCAAACTCCGGAAATTCATCAAGAAAAAGCACACCATGATCTGCCAGACTTATCTCTCCCGGTCCCGGAATTACGCCACCTCCCACCAGTGCGGTTGTGGATATGGTGTGGTGGGGAGCCCTGAACGGCCTTTTGGTGATAAGTCCACGTCCGTTCTTAAGCATACCTGCCACACTGTATATCTTAGTAACTTCAATGCTTTCATCAAATGTAAGCTTAGGCATTATGGTAGGTATCCGTCTTGCGATCATTGTCTTTCCTGAGCCTGCCGCCCCGGTCATCATTATGTTATGTAAACCTGCCACAGCAATCTCCACACCTCGCTTTAACATTACCTGTCCTTTAATATCGGCGAAGTCACCAAGGTCATAGCAATCATCCGGGTAATATCCCGTGCTTTTATTCATATCATGTATGACCTTCCTGCCGTTACATTCATAGTCTATAAGCTCCTGAAGTCCCGAGACTGCAATCACTTCAATGCCTTTAATAAGACCTGCCTCCTCCATATTGGCCCTGGGAACAATAAACCTGTTAATCCCATGTTCTGAGGCATAATGGACCATGGACAGAACTCCCGGCACGCCATTTATGTCGCCGTTTAGTCCCAGCTCTCCTATTATCATAGTATTCTTTATTGCTTCTTCTGAAATAATCCCCATGGATATCAGTATACATACTGCAATGGGAAGATCGAAGGCTGTACCATCCTTTCTGATATCAGCCGGTGAAAGATTTACGGTTATCCGTCTGGGCGGAACGGACACACCGGAATTACGAAGTGCGGTGCGGACTCTCTCTGCTGCCTCCCTGACACAGGATGAAAGATACCCCACCATGACAAATGCGGGCAGTCCATCCGACATGTCTGCCTCTACCTGTATCATTACTGCGTCAATGCCCTGTACAGTACCGCTTATTACTCTGCTGAACATTATTCTCCTTCCTGCAAATAGCAGGCTTCTCCGGGAAAATCTATGTCCTTAGGTTATCGCAGATATTGTTTACGGTCAAATTAAGTTTTTATAAATTATAAGATTCCATTTAGCAGTCGTCAAATACAAGCATGTTACACCTGACACATTGCCATAAAAAAACCTGAGACAGATTGGCTGTATTTAAAATACAACTGATCTGTCTCAGGGCTTTTCCTGTCATATTTCTCTGGTCATATATTAACTGAAGTATACCACTTCTTCTTCCGGAGCACCGGTAAGCACAACCTTCTCAGCCTTAAGTACCGGACCATCTCCTCCGAAATCAGGATAGAACTCATAATCAATAGTAGCGGTTACATCCACCCACTGTCTGTCCACAAGATTTTTAGCTCCGTTGTAGTAACATTTGTAACCTACGAACTGGATGTCCTCTGCGCAGCAGGTCATGGCAAATCTTCCCGGAACAAATATATTATCCGGATAGTTCTTAGGATGGAACACCATTGCCTTAAAATGTATCTTCTTTCCCTTATATCTGTCAGGAGCGTCTGAAGCGTCAACATACCAGATTCCGTAATCTTCATCCTTCACGTCTATAACATCCGCCTTAACATCAAAAGGAAGATCCTCTTCTGTGTTCTCGTCCTGGGCAATGCTTCCGTCTGCCATCTCGAATATAATCTGGGCTCTTCTGTTTACTGCCTTAATCGAACGTCTCCACTCTGCACGCTTGTCCTCAGGCTTACATCTGTTGAACACTACCATGTCAGCACTGCTGAACTGTTCAACCATTGTTGCCTTCATATTGTTTGAGTACAGATCATAGGTCTCTGCATTTATAAATGACAGAACCTGAACAACTGTCCAACCCTTTGGAACCCTGATCTCAAATATCTTGTCAAGCTTCCACATACCATTGTACTCGATCATTACCGATTCAGGCTTATATTTGTCCTGAAGATCAAGCAAGTGCTCTGTTGTAAGCTGATCCTCTTCTATATATTCAACATATATATTGTTCTTCTTTAACTCCTTCTCATCATACTCCTCTTCACCGTCCTCGCATACAAGAAGAAGAGTCTTCTCTCCGCCGGTAAATGATCTGTCAAGAAGTGTTTCCTTTACAAATGTGGTCTTACCGCTTTCAAGAAATCCCATAAATACATAAACCGGAATTTCCTTTACCTGACGTCCCATCATATTATTTCCTTCCTATTGTACCAAACATCAGCCCCTTTTAAGGGCTGATGAAAATTATCGTTGTTCTGTATATAAAGCCCTGGCTTATACGAGTTCAAACAACTCTGCAAGAGCTGCTTCGTCAAGCTTGCTTCCTATTACACAAAGCTTACCTGTTATATCAGGGTTGCCCTTTCTGATCTCATACTCGCCCGGTACAAGGTCGAAGTACAGCCAGTCACCTGCGTCACTTGGAAGTATTCCCTTAGCACGAAGGATGATACCATACTTCTCTGTATCTGCAAGGGTATCAAGGATCTCATTAAGCTTGGTCTCATTATACTTATGAGGTGTCTCCTTGCCCCAGCTTGTGAACACTTCATCAGCATGGTGATGATGATGGTCATGATCGTGACAGCCGCAAGTACATCCGTCACCATGATCGTGGTCATGATGGTGATCATGGTCGTGATGATCGTGTTCATGACAGCCACACTCGTCGTCATGATCATGATGATGATCGTGGTCGTGATGATCGTGTTCATGGCAGCCACACTCGTCGTGGTCATGATGATCATGGTCATGCTCTTCCTCCATCATGGATTCTTCAAGAGTCTTATGGTTCTGCATTGCCTCTCTGATCATTGCCCCGCTTATATCATTCCAAGGAGTTGTTACTATTGTAGCCTCCTGATTGTGTTCTCTTATCATAGAAACAGCCTTTTCAATCTTATCCTGTGATACATTCTGGGTTCTGCTTAAGATTATAGTATTTGCGCTTTCAATCTGGTTATTAAAGAACTCGCCGAAGTTCTTCATGTATATCTTGCACTTGGATACGTCTGCAACTGTTGTGTAGCTGTCAAGATCCACATCAAGATCTGCCGAAACATCCTTAACCGCCTTGATAACATCTGAAAGCTTACCCACACCTGAAGGCTCAATGATTATCCTGTCAGGAGCATAATCTGTTATAACCTGTTTTAAGGCTGTACCGAAATCACCTACCAGTGAACAGCAGATGCATCCTGAATTCATCTCTGTAATCTGAACACCGGCATCCTTAAGGAAGCCGCCATCTATACCGATCTCACCGAACTCATTCTCAATGAGCACCAGCTTCTCACCCTTAAAAGCCTCATCAATAAGCTTCTTGATAAGGGTTGTCTTACCAGCACCAAGGAAACCTGAAATAATGTCAATCTTTGTCATTTTTTCTTCACTCCTAATCCTAAAAATTATATATTATGACATCTGCAGAAAAAATCCACACCTGCCACATAACAGATAACGCCTCTGCAAATGTCTTTATATGCTTCCACATCCCCGTAATTATACTCGCATAATCACATTTTTGCAAGAATACCCATCACGACGATTTATTATATCTTTATAAACTTTGTGTCTCTTACATATATTTTCTCATTTGCATATGCCCCGATCAAATATCCAAAGCTATGCTTTTTCCTGCCCGTCACTCTTTATGTTCACATCCAGCTTGTTGTACGGGATCTCAATGCCATTCGCATCGAAGGCTTCCTTTATCTTCCACAGAGCCTCCCTTTTTGCGTCATAGCTCTTCTCAAATGGTGTGAAAAATCTCACATACATCTCGATACCGCTCTCGCCAAATTCCTCAATAAAGAACTCTACAGGCTTATCGGTCATATGCCCGTCAATGGTATCCACCACATCAAGCACCACCTGTTTTACCTTGCTCAGGTCAGACTCATATGCAACGGAGAACTTCACATCAACCCTGTTGGTTCCCCTGCCGGAGATATTCACCAGTGAAGTGTTGGAAATAGTTCCGTTAGGTATCACTATGGTACGATTGTCGTAGGTACGGAGTCTTGTATAGAATATATCTATGGATACTACAACACCCTCACAGTGGGTGGAATTCTCAACTATATAATCCCCAACCTTAAAGGGCTTAAGTATAAGGATCAGCACACCGCCTGCAAGATTTGAAAGACTTCCCTGGAGGGCAAGACCTATGGTAACTCCCGCCGTGCCAAGCAGCGTGATAAAGGATGTAATCTGAAATCCCACCATTGACGCCGCAGTAAGAATCACAAGAAACTGGAGCAGCACCCTTATGGCAGAGATGAAAAATCCCGCCACGCTCTTGTCAAGCCTCGACTTGTCAAATGCCTTTCTCAGTAGCTTTACTATTATCTTAATGACCTTAAAGCACACCGCCAAAAATATGAGTGCAATGGCTATACTGCCAAGCTTTGACATAAACCAGTCAAGAAATTTTCTGCCATAATTATTTATCATATCCATAGTCATGATCATTTCTCCTATCATTGAACATCAGCCCATAATAAATCGCCTACGGCGAGGGCTGACGCTACATGTCAGGTTTTCATAGAAAACTTGACACAATCTGCAATATGTAATGCCATTCCATTTATTTAACACCGTGTCACAGGGAGCCGATTACTTAACAGCCTTGAACACACTGATCGACAATGCCGGCAGTGTCACCGTAACCACACCGTCTGCAGCCTTTTTAGTACCCTTATTATTATTTCCTTCTCCACCGAATTTAACATTATCTGATGAGAAAATCTCCTTATAGCTTCCTGCTTTATCAACCCTCAAGCCAAAGTTCTTCACATCCTTTGTGTCGAAATTACATGCAACATAAAGCCTATCTGCTCCGCATGTTCTTGCAAATACAGCGGTCCTGCCTTCATCTTTATCTGCAAATACTATATCGCTGTCCGCCTTAAGTGCAGACTCTGAAGCATAGAGCTTATTTAACTCCCTAACATACTTCTGTATGTAAGTATTCGCATCGAATTCAAGAACAGACCAGTCAACAGGATTGACTCCGTCAAATCCGCCGAAGGCTCCAAGCTCCTGCCCCATAAAGAACAGCTTATGTCCCTTAAGAGTCATGGCAAGTCCGTAGAGTACACGAAGATCTGCGTACTTGTCCTCGTAGCCTCCCGGCAGCTTATCTATGAAGCTTCCCTTGTCAAATGCCACATCATCATGGGAAAGAGCGATTATTCCCGTATCTTCCTTCATGTTGCAAGTACAGTCACCTATACATTCTGTGAAGCTTCCTCTGTGAACCGGAGGCACTGCCATGTAGGATACAACCCTGTCCACAAGCTCACTCTCAAGGCTGTCAATTATCACATAGCTGTCGCTGTTCTTAAGGCTTTCCTTAAGCTTTGCAGCCAGATTTTTGTCGTTAAGTCTCACTCCATCAAGATGGTATGTCTCAAGCCAGTAGCATATGCAGTCTATATCTGAAACCGGCACCATATCAAGGATCACACCGATATTCTTTTTATGGAATACATCTATCATCCTCATGAAATCAACAGGGGTTCCAAATCTTGAGCTTGGAGCAAACATGCCTGTGGTATCATAACCCCAGGTGTCTCCCTCTCTGTATTCCATAACAGGCATAAGCTCAACATAGTTATAGCCCATATCTGCCACATGATCACATGCCAGCCCAGCAAATTCCGCATATCCCGGCACACTGCCGTCCTCATTTCTCATAAATGTGGACATGTGTATCTCATATATATTAAGGCTCTCCTTATTCTTCTTCCTTGCCTTTACAAACTCATCATCATGATACTCATATGAGAATTCTGTAAGCATTGAAGCATTTCCCGGTGCCTTCTCATAGCAAATGGCATAAGGATCTGCCCACAGCTCTTCTCTGCCGTCATAGAAGAGCACGCTGAACTTATATTTACTGTCCTTTATAACCTCAGGTATGAACAGCTCAAATATGTCGGTATAATCAATCTTTCTTAACTGATGAACGGAAGCGTCCCAGTTATTGAAGTCACCCACAACGCTTACACGTCTTGCTCCCTTTACCTCCATACAGAATGAGGTTCCGCTTACACCATTTAAGGTGATATATCTCACACCAAATATATCCTTTACCTTGAACCCATCTGCAAATGATGTTCTTCCGGATATTATGTCCACAACCTTTGCAGGATCAACAGAATACGGAAATGCATACGGATCCTTAAATACCCTTGCACGCTCCACCAGATCACCGGCTTCATCAAAGGTTGTGCACACTGTCTTTATCTCATAATCAAACGGCTTCCTGCCTGATATCTTAACAGTATAGAAACCGGAGACGATCTCCTCTGTTTCATACTCATCCCCATTTGCAATATCTACTACGAAAACCTGTGCAACATCAGGGGCAAATACATTCACATACAGATCCTTAAGGCACTGGTGCATGCCCAGGATATGATGTGGATTATCATGTCTGGCCTCTACGATAGCCATAACCTCATCCCTGTTTATCGCAAAAATCTGATTGTTGTTACTCATTTATCTTTAATCCCTTTCGTTTATTTAAACTTCCAATATACCGATCCCCGAAGGAGCCGATGAAAGCCTTCTCCCCAAGTATCCTGTACTAAAACCTGTGGATAAAAATTCCGCTTCGAAGCTTCGGCTCGAACCATGTGGACTTTGGAGGCATGAGCCTGCCTGCGTCAGCTATGTCAAACAGCTCTGTGATGGATGTTGGATACATCGAAAATGCCACCTTGTACATATCACTGTCAACCATCTTTGAAAGCTCGGAAAGACCTCTTATGCCACCTACAAATGTGATCCTCTTGTCAGTTCTCGGATCACCTATTCCAAGGATCGGTGCCAGAAGATTATTCTGCAACACGGACACGTCAAGTCTCTCAACCACGTCATCCACCATGAATTCCTTCTTAAAGCCAAGCCTGTACCACTTATGATCCATGTACATTCCAAACTCACATTTGTTCTCCGGTGCAAACGGCTCCTCCACCTTATCTATTGTGAACTTCTCTTTAACGGCGTTCATAAATTCATCCTCTGAATAGCCGTTCAAATCCCTTACAACTCTGTTATAGGGAAGTATCATCAGCTCGTCATGAGGAAACAGAACTGACAGAAAATAGTTGAATTCCTCATCACCTGTATACCCCGGATTTTCCTCACGGAGCTTAAGTCCAGCCTTCACTGCAGAAGCTGAACGATGATGTCCGTCTGCTATGTATATCTCATTTACCCCTGCAAATGCTTCCCTAATATCTTCTATGTCCTTATCCTGATCTATGATCCACACATTGTGGGTTATACTGTCAGGTGTTGTAAAACCATAGAGCTTCTCTCCGGTCTTGACTCTGTTTATTATCTTATTAACCTTATCTATAGAACGGTATGCAAGAAATATAGGACCGGTGTGGGCAGAGCAGGTCATAACATGCTTTATCCTGTCTATCTCTTTGTCCTCACGGGTATTCTCATGCTTCTTGATAACTCCGCTTACATAATCATCTATTGACGCACAGGCAACAAGACCTGTCTGATGTCTTCCATCCATTATAAGCTCATAAACATAATATACATCCTTGTCGTCATGCACATATACGCCCTCGTCTATCATTCCATCAAGGAGCTCTCTTGCCTTATCATATACGCAGTCTGCATATGTGTCCACCTCAGGGCCAAATGAGGTCTCTGCCCTGTCAACCTTAAGGAATGACATAGGTTCACGCTTAACCTCTTCGTATGCTTCCTCTCTGTTATACACGTCATAAGGAAGTGCTGCCACCCTGTCTACAATATCTGTTCTTGGTCTGTATGCACCAAAGCTTCTGATTATCGCCATATCCGGTTCCTTTCTGCAAATATTATCATCCATAAAAACAGAAACGAGTGATCAGCTTATTACGTCCAACCACTCATTTTTGTTACATTTCATATATCGTTATTAGCCTCTTACAGCCTTTACTACTCTCTCGATAGATTCCTTGTATTCCTCTTCTGATGAATTCTCAAATATAAAGAGATCCTTGATATTAGTTGGTGGGTTAAAGTTCTGGCTGTTGATGTACTCATCCCAGTGCTCCAGCTTCCATGTATCTCTGTCTGATGCTCTCTTGATCATACGCTCATGACATACATCTTTTCTTGTATTAACCCAGATAACAAACAATTCTGCGTCCTTCTCAGCAAGCTTTGCGCGGAGATTCGCAAGGTACTCATCATCTCTTATCTCTTCTGTAAATGGTGCATTGATAAGTACTGTATCGTTGTAATCCAGTGCTTCAAATGCAAGGTCGAGAATACAGTAATACTCGTAGTCTCTTATATTCTTCTGGAAGAAATCTGATGAACGGTTGTACTCTGCACCTCCTACAACGAATATCTGCTTTGAAAGCACGATAAGTGTATCCTTATCGAGATATACGCAGTTATGCAGTGCCTTTGCAACCTGTTTTGATATAAAAGTCTTGCCACATGCAGGTGGTGATGTAACTAATATTAATTTCTTCATGTATGTTTCCTCCGCTTTTTCTTTCACATTTGGTCTAATTTTATCACAACTGCAATATGGTTACAAGGGACTTGATGATTTTTTTGTGCATATTTCTGTGCACCATATGTACGACAAATATACTCCATTCATACTCCATTCATACTCCATTCATACTCCATTCATACACCGTATCTTAATATGATATAATGCAGGAACTGTTCAGATTTCTACTCGGTTCGCACGCTTATATGTCAACTGTCGCACAAACTCGCCTTCGGCTCAACCATGTGCTTTGAGTTGACAGCTAGTGCAAACCTCATCACGAAATCTTTCACAATGTTCCTGTCATTTATATCATATATCGATACGGCGGATACGGGTTATGTATTATCATTATATTTGCGACACACAAAAACACCATGATCGAAAAGTATATCTACAATTCTCTCATGGTGTTTTTTCGTTATCCACCAGATACTACTGATGAACAAAAATATATATGCTGTTCAAGCCTCTATTATCTCCAGCTTACTTTGCTGAGATATAGCCCTTTGCCTTAAGAAGCTCTGCACAGAGAACTGCTCCGCCGGCAGCACCTCTTACGGTGTTGTGGGAAAGTCCTACGAACTTCCAGTCGTATACGGAGTCCTCTCTGAGACGTCCTACGCTTATTCCCATTCCGTTCTCGTAATTTACATCAAGGCTTACCTGCGGACGATTGTCCTCCTCAAGGTACTGGATGAACTGCTTTGGTGCACTTGGAAGGTTAAGCTCCTGAGGTGCTCCCTTAAAGCTTGTCATAGCCTCGATAAGCTGTTCCTTTGTTGGGTTCTTCTTAAACTTGACAAATACTGTAGCTGTGTGACCATTTAATACAGGAACTCTGATACACTGGCTTGTGATTGTTATTCCTTCTGCAGGTACGATAACTCCGTTTTCCTTGTCAACCTTACCCCAGATACGAAGTGGCTCCTTCTCGGACTTTTCTTCCTCACCACCAATGTATGGGATTATATTTCCAAGCATCTCCGGCCAGTCCTTAAAGGTCTTACCTGCACCAGAAATTGCCTGATATGTGCTTACGATAACCTCGTATGGTTCAAACTCCATCCATGCTGTAAGAACAGGAGCATAGCTCTGGATAGAACAGTTAGGCTTTACTGCAACGAAACCTCTCTTGGTTCCAAGTCTCTTCTTCTGGAACTCAATAACCTCTGCATGATCTGCATTGATCTCAGGTACCATCATAGGTACATCAGGTGTCCATCTGTGAGCTGAGTTGTTTGAAACTACAGGTGTCTCTGTCTTGGCATATGCCTCCTCAATAGCCTTTATCTCATCCTTTGTCATATCAACTGCTGAAAATACGAAATCTACAGTTGAAGCAACCTTCTCAACTTCGTTTACATTATATACTACAAGGTTCTTAACTGCCTCAGGCATCGGAGTATCCATCTTCCATCTGTCGCCAACAGCCTCTGCATATGTCTTGCCTGCACTTCTTGGGCTGGCAGCAACTGTTACAACCTCAAACCAAGGGTGGTTCTCAAGTAATGAAATGAATCTCTGTCCTACCATACCTGTAGCACCAAGAATACCTACTCTTAACTTATTGCTCATTATTTTATCTCCTTTTATTTAACATCAACCCCTCTAAAATATACTTATGACAAATGGCTGACGTTACATACCATGTTTTCATAAAAATCCCGCGCAAAAATCATTCCGTGCAGAATATTTTATTGTTTTTTACTTTATTACACGAACCTTAACAACACCGTCAATAGCCTCGAGTGCTGCAACATCCTCTGCTGTCGGTGCTGCGTCGGAATCAAGGATTGAATATGCATAATCGCCTCTTGCCTGGCTGATCATTCCTGATACATTTCCACCCTTCTTTGAGAACACACTTGTGAACTGGGTGAGCATGTTAGGAATGTTCTTATGGCATATGGTGATACGGGCAACATCTGTACATACACCCATATTTACATTCGGATAATTTACTGAGTTCTTGATATTACCATTGTCTATGAAATCCTTGATCTCCTTGCATGCCATGATCGCACAGTTGTCTTCTGACTCTTCTGTTGAAGCACCAAGATGTGGTAATGCTACTACATTCTTGAAGCCTGCGATCTTTGGATTTGGGAAGTCTGTCATGTACTTTGCTACCTTGCCCGACTCAATGGCAGCCTTAATGTCATCCTCATTTACAAGGACATCTCTTGCGAAGTTAAGGATCTTAACTCCGTCCTTCATAAGGGCAAATGCGCCTGCATTGATCATTCCCTTTGTGCTGTCAAGGGCAGGTACATGAACTGTGATATAATCACACTCTTTGTATATATCTTCAACATTTGTAATATGCTTAACGTACTTTGAAAGTCCCCATGCTGCGTCTACCGAAACATATGGATCGTATCCGTATACTTCCATACCAAGCCTTACTGCGATATTCGCAACCTTGGCACCGATAGCTCCGAGACCGATAACACCAAGCTTCTTGCCTGAAATCTCATTTCCTGCATAGTTCTTCTTCTGCTTCTCTACCTTCTTGGCAATGTCAGGATCTGCAGCGTTCTCCATAACCCAGTTGTAACCGCCTACAAGATCTCTTGAAGCCATAAGGAGTGCCGCAACAACAAGCTCCTTAACACCATTTGCATTTGCACCCGGAGTATTGAATACAACGATACCCTTCTCGGCACACTTATCAAGTGGGATATTGTTGACACCTGCACCTGCTCTTGCTACCGCAAGGAGCTTATCTGAAAGCTCAAGGTCATGCATTGAAGCAGATCTTACAAGAACTGCTTCTGCGTCAGCATAGTTATCCGTAATTTCATATGTATCCGGTAATAATTCCATACCGCAGGCTGCGATAGGGTTTAAACAATTTACTTTAACTGCCATATTACTTATTCTCCTCTTCAAACTTCTTCATAAACTCAACCAGCTTCTCTACACCCTCCATAGGCATTGCATTGTAGATAGAAGCTCTCATACCACCTACAGTTCTGTGTCCCTTAAGATTTACAAAACCTGCAGCAGTTGCTTCCTTAACGAACTTGGCGTCAAGATCTGCGTCTCCTGTTACGAAAGGTACATTCATAAGTGAACGGTCTTCCTTAACTACAGTTCCCTTAAAGAGTTCTGAGCTGTCAAGGAAATCATAAAGTATAGCAGCCTTCTTCTCGTTACGTTCCTTCATTGCCTCAAGTCCGCCTAATGACTTAACCCACTTGAATACCTTGCCACAGATATAGATACCGTAGCATGGAGGTGTGTTGTAAAGTGAATCATTGTCTGCCTGAGTCTTATACTTTAACATAGTTGGTGTAAATGGCATTACGTCATCTCTGATAAGGTCTTCGCGGATGATGGCAACAACCACACCTGCAGGACCTACGTTCTTCTGTACACCGAAGTAGATCATACCGTAATCCTCAACATTTACAGGCTGTGAAAGAATATCTGAGCTCATGTCTGCCACAAGGATCTTACCCTTTGTATTAGGCAGCTTGTGATATGTTGTACCGTATATTGTATTATTATGACAAATGTATACATAATCAGCGTCCTCATCAATAGGAAGATCTGAGCAATCAGGAATGTATGAGAAGGTCTTGTCTGCAGATGAAGCAACTGCATTTGCCTTTCCGTACTTCTTAGCTTCCTCATATGCCTTCTTAGCCCACTGACCTGTGATAATGTAGTCAGCCACACCGTTCTTCATAAGGTTCATTGGTACTGCTGCGAACTGCTGTGAAGCACCGCCCTGTAAGAACAACACCTTATAGTTGTCCGGAATGTTCATAAGGTCACGAAGATCAGCCTCAGCTTCTTTGATGATATTATCAAATGCCTTTGATCTGTGGCTCATTTCCATAACACTCATACCAGTTCCCTGATAGTCAAGCATTTCTGCTGCTGCTTCCTTAAGCACTGCCTCAGGTAACATTGATGGACCTGCTGAAAAATTATAAACTCTTGCCATTTTTTCTCTCCTCTTTTCCTAGAATAACGATCCCCGGGGAACCCCGCCCCCGGAAATCTGATCAGTTTTTGAAACTTAGTTACTGTTTTACTATAAATTTACATTTTTTTCAACTTATAAATGAATTTATCTGACTTTTTTCAACAAATAGTATAGAAAAATCTGATTAATTGTATGTAAATATAATTCCGATTATTCATTACTCAATATCTGATGAATCAAAGCATGTATCTATAGCAGCTCCCGGAGCAACCATAGGCCATACCTTGTCATCCTCATGGATCTGGGCGTCGATAACCACCGGTCTTCCTGCTGAAAGTGCAGTCTTCATGGCAGCTTCAAACTCCTCTACGGTTGTTGCCTTTATGCCAATTGCACCAAGACCTTCCGCAACCTTAACGAAATCCACGCCATCATTAAGCACTGTATTCGAGTATCTGTGGTCATAGAAAAGCGTCTGCCACTGTCTTACCATACCGAGCACATGGTTGTTAAGTACCACCTGGATGATCGGAACATTGTATCTTGCCGCTGTGGCAATCTCGTTCATGTTCATTCTGAAGCATCCGTCTCCGGCAATATTTATAACCACCTTGTCAGGTCTTCCGTACTTGGCACCGATACATGCACCGACACCGTATCCCATGGTTCCCAGACCACCGGAGGTAAGTAATGTTCTTGGCTCACTGAATACATAGTTCTGAGCTGCCCACATCTGGTGCTGTCCTACGTCAGTAGTGATTATAGCCTTGCCCTCTGTAAGCTCATATATCTTTCTTATGGCAACAGGTCCTGTTAGAACATCCATGTTGTATGGATCAGGATATTTCTCCTTAAGTGCCTCTATCTCTGCCATCCAGTTCTTATTTGACTGGGCTGCAAGTCTTGCATTAAGGATTTTCAGGATCTCTCTGGCATCGCCTATGATACTGGCATTTGTAGGTATATTCTTGTCTATCTCCGCTGCATCGATATCAATGTGGATGATCTTGGCATTTGGAACAAACTTAGCTGCATTTCCCACAACTCTGTCAGAAAATCTCGCACCGATAACAATAAGAAGATCTGCTCTGTTGACACCAAGGTTTGAAGCCTTTGTACCGTGCATACCAAGCATACCCGTATATCTCTCTGAATTGCCGTTAAATGCTCCCTTGCCCATAAGTGTATCACATACAGGAGCGTCAACCTTCTCTACAAATTCAGCAAGCTCCTCTGAAGCACCTGAAAGAGTAACACCACCACCCACAAGGATGTATGGTCTTCTTGAAACCTTGATCATCTCAAGAACCTTCTCAACGCTCTCGGACTTAATGGTATCTGTAACAGGAGATATCTCCTCAGGAACAACCGGCTCATAATCCGTCTCTGCAGCCGTAACATCCTTTGTGATATCCACAAGCACAGGACCCGGTCTGCCTGACTTGGCAATCTTAAATGCTCTTCTTATGGTTGGAGCAAGCTCTTCAACTGACTTAACAATGAAGCTGTGCTTTGTGATAGGCATTACAACACCGGCGATGTCTATCTCCTGGAAGCTGTCCTTACCTAACATGTTCACACCAACATTTGCAGTGATGGCTACGATAGGAATTGAATCCATATAAGCTGTAGCAATACCTGTTACAAGGTTTGTGGCACCGGGACCCGATGTGGCCATACATACGCCAACCTTACCTGTTGCTCTTGCATATCCGTCTGCGGCATGGGCTGCACCCTGCTCGTGGGATGTAAGGACATGATTTATCTCATCCTGATGTTTGTACAGTGCGTCATACACGTTAAGGATGGTTCCTCCCGGATAACCAAATACCGTATCAACACCCTGCTCTTTTAAACACTCTATTACAATCTCAGAACCTGTTAATTTTGACATGTTAATTTCCTTTCTACTACTTTTATCCTAATAAATACTACTTTGTAGGAACCTCAAGAACGGCACCTCTGTTACCTGATGTAACCATGCTTGCGTATCTTGCAAGGTAACCTGTTGTAACCTTAGGCTGTCTTGGTTTCCATGCTGCACGTCTTGCCTCAAGAACCTCATCAGGAACATCAAGAGTAAGTGTAGTATTGTTTATATCTATCTTAATGATATCTCCCTCTTCTACAAGAGCTATAGGTCCGCCTACGGCAGCCTCAGGGCTTACATGTCCAATGGAAGCACCACGGCTGGCACCTGAGAAACGTCCGTCCGTAATAAGGGCAACTGATGAGCCGAGTCCCATACCTGCAATAGCAGATGTTGGGTTAAGCATTTCTCTCATACCAGGGCCACCCTTAGGTCCCTCATATCTTATAACTACCACGTCACCAGGAACGATCTTGCCGCCCTTGATGGCTGCGATAGCATCTTCTTCACATTCAAATACTCTTGCAGGTCCTTCATGAACAAGCATTTCAGGAACAACTGCCGAACGCTTGACAACTGAACCATCCGGTGCAAGATTTCCCTTAAGTACTGCAAGTCCGCCAGTCTTACTGTATGGATTATCAAGCGGTCTGATAACCTCAGGATTTCTGTTTACATGACCTTCTACAGCCTCGCCGATGGTCTTTCCTGTAACTGTCATGCAATCCTCATGTATAAGTCCTGCCTCTTTAAGCTCATTTATAACTGCGTATACACCGCCTGCCTCATAGAGGTCTTCCATATATGTAGGGCCTGCAGGTGCAAGGTGGCAGATGTTAGGCGTCTTGGCACTGATCTCATTTGCAAATGCTATATCAAAGTCGAATCCGATTTCATGGGCAATAGCAGGGATATGGAGCATTGAGTTTGTTGAACATCCAAGGGCCATATCTACTGTAAGGGCATTTAATATTGCGTCCTTTGTGATGATATCTCTTGGACGGATGTTCTTTCTGTACATCTCCATAACTGCCATACCTGCATGCTTTGCAAGCTTTATTCTCTCAGAGTATACGGCAGGGATCGTGCCATTTCCAGGAAGACCCATACCAAGTGCCTCTGTAAGGCAGTTCATTGAATTCGCTGTGTACATACCTGAACATGATCCACATGTAGGACAGGTCTTGCACTCGTACTCGTATACGTCATCCTCATTCATTGTTCCGGCTGCATATGAACCCACAGCCTCGAACATGCTTGAAAGACTTGTCTTATGTCCCTTAACGTGACCTGCAAGCATTGGACCGCCTGATACAAATACTGTAGGAACATTTACTCTTGCTGCTGCCATAAGAAGTCCGGGAACATTCTTATCACAGTTAGGGATCATAACCAATGCATCAAACTGATGTGCGATAGCCATGGCCTCTGTTGAGTCTGCGATCAGATCTCTTGTTACCAGTGAATACTTCATTCCGATATGACCCATGGCAATACCGTCACACACTGCGATAGCAGGGAACATAACTGGTGTACCGCCTGCCATTGCAACTCCCAGCTTTACTGCCTGGGCGATCTTATCAAGATTCATATGTCCGGGTACTATCTCATTATATGAACAGACAATACCAACTAATGGTTTTTCAAGCTCTTCCTTTGTCATGCCGAGGGCATTGAAAAGGGAACGATGTGGTGCCTGCTGCATTCCTGTTTTTACATTATCACTTTTCATTTCTATACTTCCTTTCCTATTGAACATCAGCCCATAATAAATCGCCTGCGGCGAGTGCTAACACTACATGTCAAGTTTTCATAGAAAACTTGACACAATTCCTTCGCAATTGCTGTTATATGGGGCTCATATACTTTCTGATTTTTTATAAAATATTTTACAAAATACGCTCACTATATCAATATGCCAGCCGTGGAACGCTCCCGCTCTATTCGCCCTACAGCGGTACTAAGGCTCGAAATATCTCGCCAAGTACCGGTGGGCTCATATGTCCACTTGTGGCATATGATACCGTTCGCTCATATTTTGAAATTATATAATAGTGTATATGATCAGTTCCACATTCACATATAATGTATAAGTCCAGACGATAGTGAATTTTTCGTTATGAGGTTTGACCTTGCTACCAGCATAAAGCCCATGTTTGAGGAAAAATCATTATGAGTAAAGCGAGTGATGATTTTTCCGAGTTTGGGCGACTGCTGGTTAATAAGCTGGTCGAACCGAGTAGTAAAATTCACGTGTATGGCTATACATTTATATGTGAATGTGGAAATATACATTTTGTTTCAAAATTTCCAAGTACCTATTTAATTCTCTCTGAAATAAGATCACCCATCTCGGAGCAGCTTACAAGAGTTGTTCCTTCTGAATGAATATCTATAGTTCTATAGCCGTCTTTAAGTACCTGCTTTACTGCTGCCTCAATGGCGTCAGCCTCTTTATCAAGGTCAAATGTATATCTGAGCATCATAGCTGCCGAAAGGATGGTGGCGATAGGATTTGCCTTGTCCATGCCTGCTATGTCAGGGGCTGATCCGCCTGATGGTTCATACATTCCGAATTTTGTCTCATTAAGAGACGCTGACGACAACATTCCGATAGATCCTGAGATCATAGAAGCCTCGTCTGAAAGGATATCTCCGAACATATTCTCTGTAAGTACTACATCAAACTGTGCAGGATCCTTTACAAGCTGCATTGCACAGTTGTCAACCAGCATGTGCTCGAGTGTTACCTCAGGATAATCGGCTGCCACTTCATTTACAACCTTTCTCCAGAGTCTTGATGAATCAAGGACATTTGCCTTGTCTACAGAAGTAACTTTCTTTCTTCTCTTCATGGCAATGTCGAATGCCTTGATGGCAATTCTTCTGATCTCGTTCTCATTGTATGTAAGGGTATCAACGGCTGTCATTACGCCATCAACCTCTTCTGTCTTTCTCTCGCCGAAATAAAGTCCGCCTGTAAGCTCTCTCATCATCATCATGTCGAAGCCACGCTCTGCTATCTCAGCTCTCAGTGGGCAGGCATCCTTTAACTCATCATAGAGATTTGCAGGACGAAGATTGGCAAATAATCCAAGTTCTTTTCTTATCTTAAGAAGTCCTGCTTCCGGTCTTAAGTTAGGTGGAAGCTTATACCATGGGGATGTTGATGTGTTGCCGCCTATTGAGCCAAGAAGAACTGCGTCCTTTGACTTTGCTATGGCAACTGCCTCATCTGTAAGAGGCACTCCTGTTGCGTCTATTGAGCATCCACCCATGAGGATCTCCTCATAGTCGAATTCATGCCCGTATATCTTTCCTACCGTATCGAGAACCTTCATAGCCTCTGTGACTACCTCAGGTCCTATTCCGTCACCTTTAATAACCGCAAGATTGCATTTCATTACTGTATTCCTCCATTTTCAATCTCCGTAGAGTTTTATCCATCCGCTATCATTAAGTAATGACAGGCTCCCTTTACGAGAACCTGTCACGCCTTGATCTTTACTTATATTGCAGATATTAATTGGTAAACATATCTTTTCTGTGTCCAAAATATATGATATTTGCAATCAGAAGACCAACTGAGATAAGTATACCGATAATACTTCCTGCGAGATAACTTGATGTATCAACAAGCCAGCTGTATTTGCTAAGCTCTGAATATGCTGCAATGCAGTATATAAGAGATGCACCTATTGAAATTCCACATGTAATGTAATAGAACATAGGGCCATCATGCTTAAAGCCTGCCAGCTTCTGTCTTGCAATTATAGCAACGACCGCCGCAGCGAGCATGAGGATACCGGTGATGGTTGACACCGTCTTCATGCTTGGAAACCATGCATATATTGTTTCTCTCTCAGACGCATTTCCATATACTGACCCTGTTATATATTTTATACCATTAACAAGCCCTGTCAATGCAGACAAAAATAACTGCACATAGATTATGAATTTATACCACTTCATCCCAAGTCCGTTTGATGAAACTGTGCTCGGATTGGTATATATAGGCTGATTATATGGCTGGTTGTAATTCTGTCCGCCGTAATTTGGCTGTCCATACTGGTTGCCATAGTTCTGTCCGTCATAATTCGGCTGTCCATACTGGTTGCCATAGTTCTGTCCGTCATAATTCGGCTGTCCATACTGGTCGCCGTAGTTCTGTCCGTCATTATTCGGCTGTCCATACTGGTTGCCGTAGTTCTGTCCACCAAATGTCTGGTTATCGTAGCCCTGGGTTGTGGCATTCTGACTTGGATCATATCCGTTATAATTGTTGTCGTTTTTAAGATTCATACTTTCCTCCTTCTAAACTTCCTGATATCAGCCAGGAAACATCTTTAATCTATTTTCCCACATCACCTCTAACGTGCCGGTAATGTGTAAAAATCTCCTTAATTCTTACTGTTGATGTAATTTATAAGACCCTCGCTCTTAATAATCTCCTGCATGAACGGCGGGAACGCCTGACCCTTGTACTGGGTTCCCTTTGTTACGTCGTAGATTATACCGCTGTCAAAGTCTATCTCTACCTCGTCTCCTGCCTCAATGGCTTCTGCCGCCTCAGGACACTCAATGATAGGAAGTCCTATATTGATAGAATTTCTATAGAATATTCTTGCAAATGTCTCTGCTATAACACAGCTTATCCCTGAAGCCTTGATGGCTATAGGTGCATGCTCTCTTGATGAGCCGCAACCGAAGTTCTTTCTTGCCACCATGATATCTCCCGGCTTAACACGCTTTACGAAATCCTTGTCGATATCCTCCATGCAGCTCTTCGCAAGCTCTGCAGGATCAGAAGAATTCAGATATCTTGCAGGAATGATAACGTCTGTATCTACATTGTCTCCATACTTATGTACTGTTCCATGTGCCTTCATATCAATTCTCCTTTCTATAATCCAAGCTCTGCCGGGCTGCTGATCTTACCTGTGATAGCTGAAGCTGCTGCAACAGCAGGGCTGGCAAGGTATACCTCTGAATCAACATGTCCCATACGTCCAACAAAGTTACGGTTTGTGGTGGATACTGCTCTCTCTCCGGCAGCCATAACACCCATATGCCCTCCAAGACACGGACCACATGTAGGAGTTGAAACCACTGCACCTGCCTCAACAAATATTGTCATAAGGCCTTCCTTGATACACTGGAGATAAACTGCCTGAGTACCAGGAATAACGATAACTCTCACTCCGTCTGCGACCTTTCTGCCCTTGATTATCTCAGCAGCGATACGCATATCTGAGATACGTCCATTTGTACATGAACCGATGACAACCTGGTCTATCTTGATGTCCCCAACCTCATCAATAGTCTTTGTATTCTCAGGAAGGTGTGGGAAAGCAACTGTTGGCTTAAGTGTACTTAAATCAATAGTGTACTCCTCATCATATTCTGCATCGGCGTCAGCCTCATACTTTGTATATGGCTTATCTGAATGTTCCTTAATATACTCCTCAGTAAGCTCGTCTACAGGGAAGATGCCGTTCTTAGCACCTGCTTCGATAGCCATATTGGCAATGGTAAATCTGTCATCCATGGTAAGGTTCTTGATACCGTCACCAACAAACTCCATTGACTTATAAAGTGCTCCGTCCACACCGATCATGCCGATGATGTGAAGGATAACGTCCTTGCCGCTTATGTAAGGTGCCTTCTCGCCAACAATGTTAAACTTAATTGCTGATGGTACCTTGAACCATGCCTTTCCTGTAACCATACCGGCTGCCATATCTGTACTTCCAACGCCTGTTGAAAATGCTCCGAGAGCACCATATGTACATGTATGTGAATCAGCACCTATACAGGTCTCACCTGCAACTATAAGTCCTTTTTCCGGAAGCAATGCATGCTCTATTCCCATCGAACCAACGTCAAAGAAATTCTTGATCTCATTCGCTGCAGAGAACTGTCTTACACACTTACAGTGCTCAGCACTCTTAATATCTTTATTAGGCGTGAAATGATCCATTACAAGAGCTATCTTAGTCTTGTCAAATACTTCCTTCTTATTAAACTTCTCCATCTCATGAATGGCAACAGGTGTTGTAACATCATTACCAAGCACCAGATCCAAATCAGCCTCAATCAACTGTCCTGCCTGGACTGAATCAAGTCCTGCATGCGCAGCCAATATCTTCTGAGTCATTGTCATACCCATTAGATTTTCCTCCTTATTGTGTTTAAATTATCAACTGTGTTGATTTTATCATATGGCATGATATAATTGTAATACATAATAGTAATAATTATTATGATTTATAGTTATACCCAGGAGGTATTTTCCATGATAGATAATCTCAACAATTATATTATATTCCATACGGTAGCCAAGTGTGGCAATATCAGCCGTGCAGCCAAGGAGCTGTTCATCAGCCAGCCCGCCATAAGTAAATCAATTCTTAAGCTTGAAGCTGAGCTTGGCACCACGCTCTTCCATCGAAATTCAAGAGGAGTATCACTCACAGAGCAAGGACACCTTTTATACGAATACGTTGAACGCGCCCTGGACAACCTGGATCAGGGGGAGGAGAATGTAAGGAAATACTCCGAAACAGGCATGGGACACATAAGGATCGGAGTGAGCACCTCTCTGTGCAGATATGTGCTTATCGACTACCTTAAGGATTTCATCAAGGAAAATCCCAACATAAGGATAAGTATAGACTGCCACTCCACCATAAATACTATAAGTCTGTTAAAAAATGACTCCATTGACATCGGACTTATCTGCAACACCGATCTGCCAAAGGGACTTAACTACCATCCGGTCAAGGAAATTCATGATATCTTCGTGGCAAATTATGACTATATAGACAGCTTCCTTTCATCCCATAATGATGAGAGCGCCAATACTCCGGTGGAGAATATGCTGATGGGAAGCATCGGTGCATTTTTAGGTGTTCCAGGCCAATCCACCATGCAGGCTCCGGCACAAGACTCCATGTCCAAAATCCGCACCATTGATGATGCAGCGAATATCCCTGTACTAAAGACTCCTTTTAACATGGATGGTGCCGATACCTTAAGTCTTCTTGAGGAGTCCAATCTCCTTGTGCTTGAAGATGGCAACGTCACCAGACAGCATGTGGACAGATACATGATGGAACACAAAATAAAGGCGAGCCAGCTCCTTGAGATAAACAACATGGACCTCCTTGTAGACTTCGCTTCCATCGGCATGGGCGTTGCCAGCGTAGTAAGGGAGTTCGCACTGGACGCCCTTAATGAAGGCAAGATAATAGAACTTCCCCTGCCCGCCGAAATAGAAAAAAGAACAGTAGGCTTCTCCTTCCACAGCGGGAAGAAAATGTCTACTGCTCTTGTTAAGTTTCTTGAGTATTGTAAAGCACAGGAATAAAATTCACTTTCCTAATTCTCCCTGCTGCCATCTATAGCTCTTAAAATATACTCCTTATCCGTTTCGATGATATGACCTTTAAAGTTATGTATGTACTCAACGATACCGTCTATTTTTATCACCGGGTATAAAAGCTCCTCCCTATGTTCTACGGTAAGTTTCCTGTTACATAATAGCAACACCGCATTGACCGGTATGAATTTTTTTAACAGTATCTCCTCCAGATGCAGCTTTTCCGCCAGTATCTGGCTTGTAGGTGATTTCACCTGCCTGATCTTTTCGCCCTTCTTTATAGTCCATTGATCCGAACTGCTTATAAGCAGCTTCGCCACAGTCTCCTTGCCGTCCGTCATCCCAAACGCCTTTGTTTCAACACAAAATACACCATTATCGCCAATTACAATATGGTCATATTCATGCACCTTCTTATTCCACTTAAGTCTAGGTCCGTTTATCACCTTGTAACCCAAAGGTATTAGTTTACTGAGTTCAGCCCTTGCCAATTTCTCGCCTAAATTTCCAACCTCCTTTCGTATGTAGTTCTGCTCTTCTGTCTCCCTGTTTACAAGCTTGGCAGCCCTGGTCTCATACTCCGGTCTGTTTTCCACACCTGTCACCCCGATGGATATAAGATATTTTCTAAATTCTTCCTTTTTAGCACTGTTAATATTGTGATTAGACACCACCAGACGATAGAATATCCCCTTTAAATCTCCCTTTTCTCTTGGCAGATAATCCTGATACACTATCTTTCCATAGCTTCTTCGTACATATCCGCCACCATAATTTTTTAGAAAATAAAAGAAATTATCAAATTCCAATTCTGAAAATTGCGTTTGCATTTTTCTTTTTTCCTTTTCAAAATCTTCTCTTGAAATCCACCTGTATTTTCTAAGGCTATTTTTCGAAAATCCCTTATACTTTCCCGTCCTTATGGAATAACATATAAACATTGCAATTCCAAAAGCAACAGCTACAATCATTCCTCCTATAACCCAATATTTCTCAAATCCCATAAAATCCCCCAATCTTTAAAATCCGGCTTTACTTCCCCGCCTTTAACTTCGTATTGTAATACACCGACTTCTTCTCAAGCTCACTGTTAAGCTTGTCATAACCATATCTTTCAAGCAGAGTCGGTGTCTCGGAAAACAGATTAACCCCAAGTCCCAGTCTGTCCCCCTCTATCTCTGCTCCTATTGCCGCAAGAGTGGTCGGGTACATGTCGAAGACTGTAAACTGTCTGTCATAATCAAGGGTGTAAGTCTCACCTGAATTTATAACGACCACATAAGTCTTTCTGTCATACCGGTCAGATACATTCTTTTCCCTTATATACCGCTTCTCCATGGTAGGATGATCCCCGGAGAGGATTATGGTGGTATTCTCATAGAAATCCTGTTCCTTCACCCATTCTATAAAACTCTCAAGCTGGCTTGACTCACAGGAAAGTACATTCTCATACTGTATATCAGAATCATCCGGGCACAGCCTGCATTTGTAACCATCAGGAAAATGTGTATCCATTGTGGCTATAAACAGATTAAAGGGCTGTCTGCTATCCCCTATCTTACTAAGCTCATCCCTGGCAAATTGAAACAGCTTCTCATCCTCATATCCCCAGTTCTCAAAATAATCCGAAGGAACCAATCCGTTCTTCACTGCATAATGCATGTCCTGCATTTCATAGCTGCCATGCTGCCTATAGTATTCGCTCATATCCGCATAATACATGTAAGAGCCTGCAATATACACCTGTTTGTATCCGTAGCTGTTAAGTATGTCACCAATACTTACGATTCCCGGCATATATCTGTCCGTGCTTCCATAGTCCTTAAGGGGAACACCTGAGGTCTGAGCCACCTGGCTTGCGGCTGTCCAGGCTGTATTTGCCGGGGTATATGCTCCATTTAACATATTATGCTCAGCAGTAAAGTTCACATTGTCCTTATCAAGCTGCAACGCAGTAAGCTCAGGTATCACATCCCTGTCAAGGGCACCTCCGTACTGCCCCAAGGAAAATGTATCCTCCATGGACTCTATGGATATATATATGAGATTTCTCTTTCCCTCCGGAAATGTTATCTTCACGTCATCAGGATCCACATACTCATCCTCAAATAATGTCGTCTCAGTTATCTGACCCTTGATAAGTGTAAGCAGTCCAACCTCATCCTCGGAATATTGCATACATACTATAAACGCCGATATCACCGCCATAATGTATACAGAATAGAACCATCTTCTGCCCCGGTTCCTGAACACCCTGAACAGAACCACCGAACCCACAACAGTTACAACTATCAGGATTATGCTCTTGGCAATTATAGAATAAAACGGCTCCATATTCGCCCCGTCGCCTCCCTGGGTTATGGAGAATATGGTTCCGTATAAATCTCTTGTTCCCAGATGACTCACAAGCCATCCCGATACAAGTGCACACAGCAGCGATACTGTCAGAAAAACCACTAAAAATATCTTACCTAAAATCTTAAAAACTCTATTCATATCACTTTAATTTCTCATCATAATATACCGACTTCTTCTCAAGCTCACTGTTAAGCTTATCAAGTCCCATCTCCTCCACCAATGTAGGAACGTCCGAATATAAATTCACACCTAAGCCCAATCTGTCTCCCTCTATCTTTACTCCCATAGCAGCAAGGGTTGTGGGATACATGTCAAACAATGAGTATTTTCTGGTATGGTCTATGTCATACCTGCAAGTCGAATTAATTATAGTAGTATATACCTTTCTTTCATATTTATCCGGAACACCCTTCTGGTTAATATACTTCTGATCCATCGTAAGATGATCACCACATAATACTATAACCGTATCATCATAGCAATCCTGCTTGCGAAGCCACTCCACAAAAACATACACCTGGGAATCCGAACACATTATAGAGTTCTCATATTGTATATCTGAAGTGTCACCACACAGTCTGCACTTATAGCCGTCAGGAAAATGTGTGTCCATTGTGGCAATAGATACTGCAAATGGTTCACCTTTCTCCTGTAATCTCGTTATTTCATCCTTTGCAAGATCAAATACCTTTTCATCCTCAACTCCCCAATTAACGTAATACCCCTCAGGTATGAGACTGTTTCCCTTCATATACTTATAGTCTCTTATGGAATAGCTGCCATGCTCGGCAAAATACTGTTCAAGCTCACCATATGACGCAGAACAACCACCTATGTATTCAAGAGAATAGCCATTGTCCTTAAGTATATCCCCAATGCTTGTAACCCCCGGAAGAAAGCTATCTGCCTTAGTATAATCCTTTAACGGTACACCACAAGTCTGAGCCACCTGACTTGCGGCAGTCCAATCCGTTCCCGTGGTCACATAAGCTCCGTTAAGAACATCGTCAACGGAAAATTCTTCATTTTCCATGGCAAGCTCAGTAAGCTTAGGAATAAGGTTTTCATCCATTGCACCACCATCAGCTCTGTCAGCATATGTCCGCTCCATGGACTCAAGGTATATGTATACAAGATTTTTCTTATCCCCATCCTCAGGAAATTCTACTTTATCTGCCTCATACGCCACATAATTTTTCTCATAAAGCTGTGTCTTTACGTAATGCCCCTTCACATAGTCGAATATTCCAAGCTTAACACCCGAATAGCATATTCCACAGCAAAGGATCGCACCGGCAACAGCAATATAAATATTCCTGTACAACCTGCCATGTGCAGATTTTCTGCTAACCCGGAATATTATCACCGACACCACCACTATCACCACCACAGCAATGATATTGAAGATTATCAAATTATAAAATGGTTGAAGATTAGCTCCGTCAAGCCTGTTTGATATGGAGAATAATATATTGTCAAACCTGCTCTGCCCTATGTTGTTTATCTCCCACCTGGTGGTGACCATCAGACATACCCCTGCCATTAATATTATACAAACAAGTACATTAAGTATTATCCTTCCGATCTTTCTTGCCATAAATCAGTCCCGCTTTCTTGCCATAAATCAATCTACTTTCTCATCATAGATCAATCCTTTTTTATCATAGATCAATCCTTTTTTATCATAGATTGATTCCGCTTTCTCGACACAATGACATATGCCAATACCATGAGTACACCAATACAGCTTAATATTCCACCAAGAACAAGGCCATAGGTTCTGTACGTAATATGTATATCATGTTCTCCGGCACTTATCCTTACGCCAAGCATTGCACCGCCAACCTTAACTATCTCAGCCTGCTTTCCGTCCACATATACCTTAAAGCCTTTGAAATACGGTACAGACATATAGAGGATACCATCCTCTGCGGCATTTACAGAGCCTTTTATATCCCTATCTTCAAATGAGTCGATCTTTAATACTGACTCCCCTATCCTCTCATAATATCTGCCGACCACATCCTCATTAAGAGAATAAAGTTTTATAGTTGCCACACCATATCCAAGAGCCGTAGAGTTATTGGCAACAGTTATACGGACTCTCTGGCCCACCTGAAGATTTCCTATGTGGGCTATTCCTGCCGGGCTTGGATAAAGATTTATCCCTGCCTGCTCACCATCTATCTCAACGCTGTAAGTTACGGAATTGATCTCATCACTTATGTATGCATACAGATCGGTAGCTTCTCTTACTACAAACTCCACATTTATCATGGACTTTGAATCAGGATCAAGTCCCAGGTTCTGATACCATATGGAGTCTCTCTTCTTAAGATACCTCGGAAGACCCAGATCATTGATTCTCTTTTTCTTTCCGAGAGCCACGCACAGGTAGGTCGAGGTCTGGAGATTGCCAGGCTCATACTCGTCAAACGCCTTACCAATACCCATGACCTTATCTGTAAGCTCATTCTGGATATCTATAGGTGTTACACCTATCCTTCCCCCTTCATCATAAACATTGCTTACATCCCAGTCCAGTACAGACTCAGGCATGACCATTCCGGGAGCGATATCCCCCTCATTTACCATAATGTAGCTGTCACCTGCAGTTCCTGCCACACCGTAACCTCCAAAACCCAGCAGATTATCCGTAAGCACATATCTCATGTTAAACAGTGGCGCAGAAATCGGTGTTGTGCCAAAGTAAGCATAAACACCACCATTCTTCTGGTATGTCATTCCAAGTCCTTTATAGAGCTTTAACACATCGGAATTTATTACTGATGAGAATATACTTCCGTCTGAGCAACAAGCTGTATTTGTATTGCCCATCCATGAAGTCTTCCTCTCACCCGGCATTGTCTCTATACTGTCATACAAGGGCTTCCAGCCCTCATAATTTATCTTCTTGAGATTTGAGTAGGAATAATTCTCCTCTCCTGAAATTATGGCATTGACAAATAACTCCGCAATGCCAAGCACCAGTAGATTCACCGTAAGGCTTATCTTCTTGATACTCTTTTTCTTAAACAGCACTATGCATATAACATAGTACACACCTATCAACGCAGTTGCCATAAGGCAGCCTGCACTGTTTAACTGGTCACCGCATATAAGTGCCAGTGCATACATTACCGCAAACACTGCAAATGCTGCACCGATCCACCTGTATCTCATATCCTCAAGTCCGTCTATTCCCTCAAGGGCTGTTATAAGCAGGAACATTATAAGGATAAACATGAAACGGCTGAGATAGCTGTGAGGAACAGTAAAGCCCTGGAGCACATAGGCTGTTGTCATCCAGTTAAAGGCAACAGATATAATCATAAGCTCCACTATCCTCTTTATCTTATGATGTCTCTCAGGCTTTGGATTAAAGGCGAACATAACCGCAAGCACCACAGTAAAGATACCGCAGTAATTGTTATTTACAAAGAATGTATCTCCGTTAGGGTTCATCCATGCAGCAAAGAAAAATCCCTGGAAGAACTCTCCTATATTGCCGAAATATCCATATCCGAAGCTGTTAAGCGTATACCAGCTCGTATCCACATCCCTGTTTAATATGCTGAGATAACATGGCACAAGCACCACTGCGGCACAAAGTGCAGCCACAACCGAAGCACATACGAACTTCAAAAATTTCTTAAAGAAATCCTTCGCCCCATCATAGTGCTGGTCTATGAAATAGATCACTGCGAATATACACACATACCAGGCAAAATAAAAATTAGTGATCAATGTAAGAAGCAGGGAGACAAAATATAACCTGTAATCTCTCCTGTCAACCATATATTCTATGCCAAGCAATACCAGCGGAGTGAGCATAAGGCTTATAAGCCATATGAAATTATACTGATATGCCAGTATATAGCCGCACATTGCATAGGCTGAAGCAAACAGCAGACTCATCATGTCTCTTCCTGTTGTAAGCTTGTTATATCTTGTATGTCTGAAGAAATACAAAGCCGTAACACCACATCCGCCTATCTGCACAAGGAATATCACCAGTGCCCCAAGCTCCACATGGGATGTACCAAACAGGAACATCAGCAGATTAAACGGACTGGCAAGATAATAAAAAAATGTAGCATAATAGTCATAGCCCAATCCTCCGTGCCAGTCAAACTGCAGAGAACTTCCATTCTTAAATCTCTCCACCATATAACTTAAGAAAGGTACATACTGGCTGTCCGCATCGCCTATTAAAATAGTATTCCCCCCGAAAGGATAGCAATTAGTAAGAAACATATGGGCAAGCATGGTAAGCACCGGAATTGCAAATGCCACGAAATACAACCATATACATCTTTTCTTTTTATTCTCTGTCATACAAATCTCCCTACATATCTTCAAAGCGCATGACACCGGTCAAGCATCATGCGCTCTGTATAGTTTTAATATTTATATTACTCTTACTTGAAGTAAGCCACACCACTCTCAAATATCTTCTGATCCTGGTTGCCGTAGATATTCACAGCAACAGCCTCACCGATACGCTCTGAGTGACCCATCTTACCAAGGACACGTCCGTCAGGACTTGTGATACCTTCGATAGCATAGTAAGAACCATTTACATTGTAGTACTCATCCATTGTTGGATTTCCGTTTAAGTCTACATACTGGGTAGCCACCTGGCCATTTGCAAATAACTTCTCGCACCATTCCTTGCTGGCAACGAATCTACCCTCACCATGTGAGATAGGAATAGAATAAACTCCGCCAAGCTCAGCCTGGGCAAGCCATGGGCTCTTGTTTGTAACAACCTTTGTGTATGCGATCTTGGACTGGTGACGTCCAATGCTGTTCATTGTAAGTGTTGGTGATGTCTCACTCTGTGGTCTGATCTCACCGTATGGTACAAGACCAAGCTTGATAAGTGCCTGGAAGCCATTACAGATACCAAGGGCAAGTCCGTCTCTCTCATTAAGGAGCTTCATAACCTCCTCTGAGATCTTGGCATTTCTGAAAGCTGTGGCAATGAACTTACCTGATCCGTCAGGCTCATCACCTGCTGAGAAACCACCCGGGAACATTATGATCTGTGAATCGCTTATTGCCTTGGCAAATGCGTCTACTGAATCTCTTATTCCCTGAGCTGTCATATTCCTGAATACTACTGTCTGAACCTCAGCTCCTGCTCTCTCAAATGCCTTAGCTGAATCATACTCACAGTTGGTACCAGGGAATACAGGGATGAATACCTTTGGCTTAGCAACCTTGTTCTTTGATGTATATACGGTCTTTGCGTCAAAGAGACCTGTGTTGATCTCTGTCTGAGGAACCTTGCTCTTTGTTGGGAATACCTTCTCAAGCTTTGTTGTCCATGCCTTGATGGCTTCCTCAACAGTTACTGTCACATCACCGTATGTGAAGGCCGCACTGTCATTTACAGTACCGATCTTCTTAACTGTAACTCCAAGCTTGTCAACATTCTCAGGCTTAACCTCAAGGATGATAGAACCGTAATCCTTGGAAACAAGCTTCCTCTTTGTTACACCGTCATCTATTGCAACACCGAATTTATTACCGAATGCCATCTTTGATACAGCCTCAATGAGACCACCAAAGCCTATTACATAAGCAGCCTCGATCTTATCCTCTGTAATTGCCTTATGGAGCTTGTCATACTTATCAAGGACATCAGCATATACAGGAATGTCATTCTCATCCTTATCAACATCAAGTCTTACAAGGACATCGCCTGCTGCCTTAAGCTCAGGTGTAACAACATGCTTGTAGCTTGATACGTCAACTGCAAATGAACAAAGTGTAGGAGGAACATCTATGTCATTAAATGTACCTGACATACTGTCCTTACCACCTATTGACGGAAGTCCGAGACCGATCTGGACATCATATGCACCAAGAAGTGCTGCCAGTGGCTGACCCCATCTGTATGGATCTGTTCCAAGTCTCTTAAAGTACTCCTGGAAGGTAAGTCTTATCTTTGAAACATCTCCGCCTGCTGCCGCGATCTTGGCAACTGATGTAAGCACTGCGTATACTGAACCATGGTATGGGCTCCAGCTTGAAAGATATGGATCAAGGCCGTAGCTCATCATAGTGATAGTATCTGTCTTACCCTTAAGTACAGGAAGCTTAGCTATCATTGTCTGGGTTGGTGTAAGCTGATACTTACCACCGTATGGCATTGTTACTGTTGAAGCACCGATGGAGCTGTCGAACATCTCCACAAGTCCCTTCTGTGAACATACATTAAGGTCTGACAGTGTATCAAGCCATGCCTTCTTAACATCAGCAGGCTCCTTAACCTCATCAAAGTAGTTATCTGCCTTGCTTGGAACATTAACCTTAACTGTTGTCTCCTGATGAGCACCGTTGGTGTCAAGGAATGCTCTCTTTATATTAACGATCTCCTTGCCTCTCCACTTAAGGACAAGTCTAGGATCCTCTGTTACTACCGCAACAACTACAGCCTCAAGGTTCTCCTCTTCTGCATACCCAAGCATTTTGTCCACATCGGCAGGATCTACTACTATAGCCATACGCTCCTGGGACTCTGAGATAGCAAGCTCTGTTCCGTCAAGACCTGCATATTTCTTAGGAACCTTGTCAAGGTCTACTGTAAGACCGTCTGCCAGCTCTCCGATGGCAACAGATACACCGCCGGCACCGAAGTCGTTACATTTCTTTATAAGTGAAGAAACCTCTTCTCTTCTGAAGAGTCTCTGTATCTTTCTCTCTGTAGGAGGATTACCCTTCTGAACCTCTGCACCACAGCTCTCAAGGGAGTGTGAATCATGAGCCTTTGATGAACCTGTAGCTCCGCCACAGCCATCACGTCCTGTACGTCCGCCTAAAAGGATTATCATGTCCCCGGGATCTGATGTAAGTCTCTTAACCGCACGTCTTGGAGCAGCACCCATGACAGCACCGATCTCCATTCTCTTGGCAACATAATTCGGATGATATATTTCATTTACAAGTCCTGTTGCAAGTCCGATCTGGTTACCGTATGAGCTGTAACCATGGGCAGCTGTGGTAACAATCTTTCTCTGTGGAAGCTTGTTAGGAAGTGTCTCCTTAAGGGACTTTGTAGGATCTGCAGCACCTGTAACTCTCATGGCCTGGTATACATAGCCTCTTCCTGAAAGCGGATCACGGATAGCACCGCCTAAGCATGTGGCAGCACCACCGAACGGCTCTATCTCTGTAGGATGGTTGTGGGTCTCGTTCTTGAAGAATACCAGCCACTCCTCAGTAACACCGTCAACCTCCACAGGAACTACTATCGAACATGCATTTATCTCATCTGATACTTCCATGTCATCAAGCTTTCCTGCTGCCTTAAGCTGCTTCATACCCATAAGGGCTATATCCATAAGACATACGAACTTGTCGTCTCTGTCCTTGTACATCTCCTTCATCTCAGCACGATATGCGTCAAATGTCTTCTCAAGAAGCTCCTTGTAATCTCCATCGTCAAAGGTTACATCTGTAAGCTCTGTGGAGAAGGTGGTATGACGGCAGTGATCTGACCAGTATGTGTCAAGGACTCTGATCTCAGTCATGGAAGGATCTCTCTTCTCGTCATTCTTAAAATAATTCTGGATGTGAAGGAAATCCTTGAATGTCATGGCAAGACCAAGTGACTCATAAAGCTCCTTAAGCTTGTCCTCAGGCATATCTTTAAATCCGTCAAATATGATAACATCCGCAGGCTCATCATACTCAGTAACAAGAGTCTCTGGGATCTCAAGACCACAGGCTCTTGAGTCGACAGGATTGATACAATATTCCATAACGCTCTTAAACTGCTCATCTGTAACATTTCCTGAAAGAATATATGTAGTTGCAGTCTTTATGATAGGATCCTCATCCTCATTAAGAAGTTTTACACACTGCTCCGCAGAATCTGCTCTCTGATCGAACTGTCCCGGAAGCGCTTCTACAGAGAACACCTTATCTGTGTCCTGCATTGGAAGCTCATCGCCCTCATAGACCATATCTACAGGTGGCTCAGAAAATACGGTATTGATTGCTTTTCTGTATGTCTCATCTGAAAGATTCTCAACATCATAACGGACAAGTACTCTTACATATTCAGCATCAATGTTAAGATAGTTCTTGATCTCGTCATGGAGTTCCTTAGCCTTAACTGCGTAGTCCGGCTTTTTTTCAACGTAAACTCTTCTTACCTTACTCATGGTAGACCTCCGTAATGTAAATTAATTTTCAACAGTTGGAGCAGCAACCATTTAAAATTGTGGGTGCTGCGGCGTAACGATGTCACAGACATCATTACAATAAATAAAAGTGCTGTTATCATGCACATACATACATAATAATAGCACTTTTATTAAATCTTGAATAGCTGTAATTTCATATTAATTGTGTAATCGTCGTATCATTTTGAAAATAACCGAATTCTGGTACACCATAGGTGCCTCCTCAGCGAAGAATATTATTCCGTCAGTAGGGGCATATATCTGGGATTTCACATCACCGGTCATAGGATTTACGATATTGGCGATTATATCTCCTCTGGTGACCTCGTCTCCCGGACCTGCCAGTCTTCTGAAGAAACCGCCTGCCTTATCCGATCTTATGCTGAGTAATTCCTCCTCATCCAAAACCGTGGAGATATATCCTGCGTGGCAGTTATATCTTATGATACCCATTCTGGTAAGGAACCTGAGCACTGCCGATACGGCATTGTTGGCACTTACTTCATCAATCCTCTCCGTAGCTCCGGAATATATCGAGAAAGCCTCGGTTCCGTTCATCTGCCAGTTATAATTAAGAGTTGCCCTGTCATATGCTCTCGGTTCTGCCGTAAGCACATACTGCATACCAAAAAGGTTCGCCAATGAATTACTCTGTCTTCCTGTCTCCATCATCCTTACATGAGGGATAAACTGTCCCTCCATATAAAAGCTTGCGAATTGTATTCCATAGGCATAGCCATCTGTATAAGAAAGCACCGCATCAGCGATTCTGCTTACCGCCTGTCCTTCCGGATTACCCGGAAAAGCCCTGTTAAGATCCGCATTGTCCGATATCCAGTACTTCTGTCCCATATTCATGGAGCTGTAATTAAGTGACGGTATCAGCAATATCCTCTTTCCTGCAACTATAGAGCCTCTTGTCTCAAGATCATAAAGCTTTTTTGACATCAGCGAGCTTATATAGAGCTGCTGGTATTCATTTCCCCTTAAGGCTCCGATTATGCATGCTGCCTTTTCTCCGCTTCCAAAAGAATAGCCGTATATTGTGTATTCACCCCTGTAAGCTGTATTCATTGAGTAAACTATTTCTTTATTCATCAGGACCTCCAAACACTCTTGCCACAAGAGAGCCTTCCTCTATTATAGGATAAGACCTGAGTGAAAATACCACTCCTGTTCTGGGAGATTTAATTACTTCTTCTATAGAGCCGGTGAGCACATTGACGATCTTGCCTATCTCGCCTCCGCGCTTTATAAGCCCCGAATGTTTTACTGAAGGGATAAATATTCCGCTGCTCTCTGCATTAACAAAGGCAACATCCGCATCAGCGGCTATCTTCGGCATGTGGGTATTATTCGCGCAGCCATCCCATATGCCCATGTACTCCATAAGTGAGAATATACCCTCCACTATCTGGCTGCAATATTCATAATCAATGGTCAGAGCCACTCCTGACTCCACCACCATAGTTTTTACTCCGATATCATTAAGGGCATACGCTATACTTCCCGGCATAACCGTAGATGATGGGTGTACCCACACTACGTCCGTATTAAGCCTTGACGCATACTCTATTATGTCATCAGCTATATCAGAGTTCACTCTGACCTGGGGGATCTCCTTGAGATATACACTGCTTGAATGTACATCAAGACATATATCCGACCCATCTATATCCTCAACTACCTTGGCTGCAATGTACTCCCCAACCGTACCATCAGCCGAGCCCGGGAACACCGTATTCATGTCAATATCTATAACCGGTATATCCCTGTATCTTGATTCGAGTCCCATTGGATTTAAAAATGGATATACATCCACTATTCCCTTAAGCTTTGTGAACTCACTTTTTATCCGCCTGATAATTTCATAGCAGATATACTGTCCCGCCACCTCGTCGCCATGTATACCGGACACTATACTAAGTCTCTTCTCCCTGCCGGTAGTCATATCAGGCTCAAGGTGATTCTTTTTTACCCTTATAACCTCTTCGATCAGCATATCCGCAGACGCAACAGTTTCTATCATTAGAATTCCACCTCAATGTACTTTATACCGCACGCAATGTGCTGATTATATTATACACTTTTCCGGTCTTTTTTCAAATACTATATGAGGCTTCCGCAGATATCTGTCACGGCTTCATTATCCCATTTTATGCTCTCTTCTTATACTTGATCCTGAGCTTGTCCGCTATCATGGCTATAAACTCCGAGTTAGTCGGCTTGCCCTTAAAGGCATTGACCGTATATCCGAACATGTCATTTATTGTATCTATCTGTCCCCTTGCAAATGCCACCTCTATGGCATGTCTTATAGCTCTCTCAACAGAAGATGATGTAGTATTGTATTTCTTTGCAATGGAAGGATACAGAAGCTTTGTGATGTAATTGAGATTATTACTGTCATTTACACACATTATAATGCCCTCTCTTATATACTGGTATCCTTTTATATTGGCAGGGATACCTATATCTCTGATGATCTCTGTAACCTCTGCCATGAGATCAGGAATACCATCCGGTATCTTCAGATCATTGCCCATACAGATAAGCTCTCCATGAGAGTCAGTATCTTTTCTCAGCTTAAGATTATACATCTGCGTAATACGCCTTGCCAGTATCTCCGGCTTATATGGCTTTCTCATGTAATATGTAGCACCAAGCTCGAATGCACAATTGATCAGCTTCTGTGAATACAAGGATGATAATACAATAAACACTGTATTCTCCATCTGATTTTCTGCCTTAAGCTGTTCAATAACTCCAAGGCCATCAATACCCGCAAGACAGATATCAATTATAACTACCTCAGGCTGATGTCTTTTGATAGCAGCCAACGCACGGTTTCCGTCTTTTACACATTCCACAATCTCAATTCTTTCGTCCCCCGAACGTGCAAGATCCTCTGCTATGGACAGACAGTTACTGTCTGCAATTACTACTTTCATCACGTTTCCCTTTTCATTCATGTTCTTATTCCCCTTTTCTACCCTGGTGCACACTATAACGCTCATATTATATAGTATGCTGTTGTGTGTTTGCATATGATATTGTTTTTGATATCATAGTAATATATTATGCCGTCTTACGTCTGTTGTCAAGTCTAATTTTGTCTGCGATCAGTGCAATAAATTCACTATTTGTCGGTTTTCCCTTTCCTGCACTTATGGTATAACCGAACATTTCATTTATCGTATCTAATTTTCCTCTTCCGAATGCAACCTCTATGGCATGTCTTATAGCACGCTCCACCCTTGAAGGCGTAGTGTTGTAAACCTTGGCTATACCGGGGTATAACTGTTTTGTTATGGAATTAAGAATGTCCATGTCCTCCACTGCCATAAGTATGGCACTTCTCAGATATTGATATCCTTTAATATGAGCCGGAACTCCAAGTTCGTGTATTATGCCGGTTATTATACCCATCAATTCTCCTTCATCCGGTATGGTAGTCCCACTTCCATAGGGAACATTCTTGCTGCTCCTTGCAAATGAAACTATCTCTTTCTTTAACAGCTCCGGATCTCCGTCCTTGTTGAACACCTTAAGCACCGCGCAGTTTTCCAGTGCCCTGCAGAGAAACTCCAGATATTTCTCATGACCCACATCTGCCATTACCATAAACTTAAGGTTGTCCACTCCTGTTCTGTTCTTTATATCCTCAACTATATCTATGAGGCTCTTATCTCCCAGCATTTCATCTGTCACTATAACGTCCGGTGTTCTGGCACTTACCCTGCCTGCCACCTCATCGCCCTCATGACACATTCCTGTTATCTCACAATTACCTGTATCCTTTAACGCAGTGCTTAGCTGTTCCGCTTCTCTTTTGTCCCGCTTTGCTATAAGCACCTTAACCCTGCTCATATCTACCTCCAAATCAACTTTTATATACTGTAAAGGCACCTGGAGTAACCTTACATGTCTCGCATAAATTATTATATATTTGCCCATATTAATTGGGAATATGCTTTAAGACGCAAGTTGCGACACACACTCACAGCATATGACCAAAAGCTACCCCCATATTACATTCTACGCCGCAGATATTAATATTAATCATGTAGATTGATTAAATTTAATCATTCAAATGTCATTTTTTGTGTGTTATCATAACAAACATCAAAACGGTTGATATTTTTTGTCAAAAGAAGTACTAAGTGTCGAAGACACATTTAGAATAGTGCTACCACATGCAAAATCTTAATGGACCGATGTTCTGTTATAGGAGGTACGTTATGAAAGGCTACGATAAATACGAAAGAGCATATTTTATGCCACCTGTATGTACATACGACTGGGTGAAGAAGGATCATGTAGACAAGGCACCTATATGGTGCAGCGTAGATTTAAGGGATGGCAACCAGGCACTTATTGAGCCTATGAGCCTTGAGGAGAAGCTGGAATTCTTCAAGATGTTGGTGGACATAGGCTTCAAGGAGATCGAGGTAGGCTTCCCTGCCGCATCCGAAACAGAGTACAACTTCATAAGAGCACTTATAGACAATAATATGATCCCCGAGGATGTGACCATACAGGTACTTACCCAGGCAAGAGAACACATAATAAAGAAAACCTTCGAGGCCGTTAAAGGCGCAGGCCATGCTGTGATTCATCTCTACAACTCCACCTCTGTTGCCCAGAGGGAGCAGGTATTCAAGAAAGACAAGGAAGAGATCAAGAAGATTGCCGTAGACGGAGCAAAGCTTTTAAAGCGTCTTGCTGATGAAACAGACGGCAACTTCTCCTTTGAGTACAGCCCTGAGAGCTTCCCGGGAACCGAGGTTGACTATGCCCTTGAGGTATGTAACGCAGTTATAGATGTATGGGAGCCTAAACCTTCAAATAAGGTTATAATCAATATCCCTACCACCGTACAGATAGCAATGCCGCATGTATTTGCAACACAAGTGGAATACTTAAGCAAGAACCTCCACAACAGGGACGCCGTAACCTTAAGCCTTCATCCTCATAACGACAGAGGCTGCGGCATAAGCGACGCAGAGATGGGACTTCTGGCCGGTGCAGACAGAATAGAGGGTACTCTTTTCGGCAACGGTGAGCGTACCGGCAATGTTGATATAGTAGCCCTCGCCATGAACATGTTCTCCCAGGGCGTCGATCCACAGCTTGACTTCTCCAATATGTCCGAGATCCGTACTTGCTATGAGCGTCTCACCAGAATGCATGTGCATGAAAGAACTCCTTACTCAGGCGATCTGGTATTTACCGCATTCTCCGGCTCCCACCAGGACGCTATATCAAAGGGAATGACATGGCGCAAGGAGAAGCACCTGCACAAATGGTCAGTGCCATATCTTCCTATAGATCCAAAGGATGTGGGACGTGCCTACGAATCTGATGTAATAAGAATCAACAGCCAGTCAGGAAAGGGCGGCGTCAACTACATACTTAAGCAGAACTACGGAATAACCCTTCCGGATAAGATGCGTGAGGAATTCGGATACCTGGTAAAGCATGTATCTGACGAGGCTCACAAGGAGCTTTCACCTGACCTGATATATGACATACTTATAGATAATTATGTGTCAACCCATACCCGCTTCCAGATACCGGAATGCCACTTCAAGCAGATAAACGGTATCATGGCAGAAGCCTCCATAGCCTACGACAACCATATAAATAAGATAGAGGCAAACGGAAACGGCCGTCTTGACGCGGTATCCAACACCATAAAGCAGTTCTTTGAGATAAGCTACGAGTTAAGTGTATACGAGGAGCACGCCTTAACCACCGGTTCTTCTTCAAAGGCAATGTCATTTGTAGGTATCACCTACAACGAAAAGCTTTACTGGGGTGTAGGTATCGATGACGATATAATAAAATCCTCCATTAATGCCCTTGTATGTGCTGTAAACAAGCTTCCGGTGCTTTCAGAAATCACTGCCAAGGCCGACGAAAGGCTCATAACCATGAAGAACTACATACAGACCAACTATCAGACAGTTACTCTTGAGGATATGGCCACGAAGGTTAATCTCTCAGTGCCTTATGTGTCCAAGTACTTCAAAGAAAAGGCACAGGTAACATTTGGTGATTATGTAAGACAGGTAAGGATGAAGAAAGCAAAGACACTGCTTAAGACCACCAGTATGACCATTGAAAGCATAGCAGAAAGCATAGGCTACGCCAACGTGGAGCACTTCTCCCGCTCCTTCAAGAAAGTATACGGCATGGCACCGGTACAATACCGTGCCACCGGCAAATAAATATTGATTTATAGCCTTTATTCTGCTATCATGAATAAGGATTATATAAGTTCATAATACGGATGAATGTTTCTACTAACTACCGCAAATAGTTATCTATAATTCAATTATAGGTATATTGTATCTTGCGGTAGTTTTTTTATGATTTTTTATCAAGGAGGAACACAGATGAAGCATTACGACGTTATAGTAATTGGCGCAGGCCCGGGAGGAATATTTGCAACCTATGAGCTGGTCAAGAAACAGCCTGAGCTTACCATTGGTGTATTCGAGTCAGGAAACCGTTTATCCGGAAGAAAATGTCCTATTGACGGTGACAGGATAAAGAGCTGTATCCATTGTAAGAGCTGTTCCATCATGAGTGGATTTGGTGGTGCAGGTGCATTTTCAGATGGAAAATACAACATCACTAATGACTTCGGAGGTACCCTCTACGAATATATCGGAAAAAAACAGGCCATAAACCTTATGAAGTATGTTGATGACATCAACATGGAATATGGCGGTGAAGGAACAAAGCTCTACTCTACTGCAGGAACGAAATTCAAAAAGATATGTATGCAGAACAAGCTGAAGCTTCTTGACGCTTCCGTGAGACATCTTGGAACAGATGTTAATTACATCGTACTTAAGAACCTGTATGAATATCTTGAGGATAAGGCAGACTTCTATTTCAACACTCCGGTCACATCCATCGGACATCCTGATGATGGCTATGTAATACACACAGATGCTGGTGACTACAGTTGCAAGAACTGCATAGTCTCCGTTGGAAGAAGCGGCAGCAAATGGATGGAGCAGGTATGTCATACCCTTGATATACCAACCAGGTCCAACCGTGTGGATATAGGTGTCCGGGTTGAACTTCCGGCAGTTATATTCTCACATCTCACCGACGAATTATATGAAAGCAAGATCGTATACCGCACACAACAATTCGAAGACAATGTCCGCACCTTCTGTATGAACCCACATGGTATAGTGGTAAATGAAAATACCAACGGGATCGTTACAGTAAACGGTCATAGCTACGAGGATGAGGAAATGCAGACAGAGAACACCAACTTTGCTCTTCTGGTTTCAAAGCATTTCTCAGAGCCATTTAAGGACAGCAACGGCTATGGAGAAAGTATAGCCAGACTGTCAAATATGTTAGGCGGCGGCGTAATAGTCCAGCGTTTCGGCGACCTGGTAAGAGGTCGTAGAAGTACTGAAAGCAGGATCAGGGAAGGTCTTGTAACTCCTACCCTTTCCGCAACCCCGGGAGACTTAAGTCTTGTACTTCCTAAGAGAATACTGGACGGTATCATGGAGATGATCTACGCCCTTGACAAGATTGCTCCGGGAACTGCAAATGACGACACTCTCCTCTATGGTGTAGAGGTCAAGTTCTATAATATGGAAGTAGAGCTTAATCAATACCTCGAATGTAAATATAAGGGAATGTACATCATAGGTGATGGCAGCGGTGTAACTCACTCTCTTTCCCATGCCTCAGCCAGCGGAGTTTATGTGGCAAGACATATCAGCGAATTGTTACAGTAAATATATTTTCAGATGAGTCATATATCCTAAAGGATCTATGGCTCATTTTTTATATTTTTTTAATTGATCATTTATTTTAAATATCTTTTATATTAAATATTTTTAAAATATAAAATTTCGAACCCTGATATATTATTCCATATTTTCGATGAATATACCGTAGCCCATGGTTGGGTCATCCACTATAACGTGGGTTACGGCTCCAATAAGCTTGTCATCCTGAATTATAGGCGAACCACTCATGCCCTGGACTATGCCGCCGGTAAGCTCTATGAGCCTGTCATCAGTAACCTTAAGCTGGAGGTTTCTCACATCCCCGTCATAATCTATCCTAACTATATTTATCTCATATTTCTCAAGCTCACCGGTTATCCTGGAGTAAATGTACGCCTTTCCTAAGGACACATCCTCGGAGCTTCCGAGAAGGACTTTCTCCTCCTCATCATAATGCTTCTTCACATAGTTTTTATTTAATTTTCCTGTGACACCGCTATAGATATTTTTATTCACAATGCCTATAAGCTTGGTGCTGTACATTATGCTTCCCCTTATCTTGCCGGGATTATCCTGGGATGACTTATCTATACCAAGTATTGTGGCCTCGTATACTCCACCGCTTACACTGTTCATCTCAAGACCCGTGTCGTAGTCTGAAACACTGTGTCCCAATGCTGCAAACGAATCTTCGTCTATATAGGTCATTGTACCTATTCCCGATATATCATCCTTGATCCATAATCCCAGCTTGTAGCTGGATTCCGATACCCGTGTCGGAGTTATGTCAACTTTATTTACTACACCGTCTCTTCTGTATCCAATGGTGATGCAGTCCCCATGGCACTTATTTACCAGATCTGTGACCTGCTTTCTGGTATTTACTTCGGTTCCGTCTATGCTCACAATATAATCCCCCTGTTTAAGCTTGCCCTCGCAGGGTGACGTATGTCCGCCCTCTACATCATCAACTATCTCCGTGTTCACCACGAACACTCCATCAGTCTTGATATATATACCTATAGGCTCCCCCGACGGGATCACATACTTCTCCTTACTGTTCTCCTCTATACATTCGCTATAGACAGAGGCCTCATCATCGGCAGCATATTCCATCCTTACAAATATAAATATGATACAGGCTGCACACATACAGCCAAATATCAGCATTCCGTAAAGTATCCTCTTATAGGTCCTTGCTCTGTCCTCATTGTCATATCTGTGCATAGTACTTCTCCTTAAAAATCCAGCTACGACGTAAAGATGTCGCATACATCATTACAATAAAAAAGCCAGTGCCATCAAAATAAAATGATGATACTGACTTTATTATCTGCACATTTATGATTTTTATTTACGAACTTATTTATGGCTTACTTCTTTATGTTTGAAGCCATAGATTTCATCTCTCTGGCATTTGATATTACCGCGTCAGTTATTGAAGCTCCGCCAAGAAGTCTCGCGATCTCATTTACAGACTCTTCAGCTGAAAGTCTCTCTATCTTGGTCACGGTCTTACCATTTTCTGCCATTTTTTTAATGCAATAATGGCTGTCTGCCATGGCTGCTATCTGTGGAAGGTGGGTTATGCTTATGACCTGATGGGCTGCCGCTATGACATTCATCTTCTCTGCCACCTTCTGGGCTGCCATGCCGCTTATTCCCACATCTATCTCGTCAAATATAAGAGTGTCTATATTGTCCTCGGACGCCATACAGGACTTAACAGCAAGCATTATCCTTGAAAGCTCACCGCCTGATGCCACCTCATAAAGAGGCCTGAGCTTCTCACCTACATTCGTGGATATGACGAAATAGCAATCATCAATACCATTTGCAGAAGGGAATGAAAGCCTGTCAAATACCATGTCAAACTTAACCTCCATGAAGCTTAAGTCTGCCAGTGCTCCCCTTATGCTGTCACATAACTTCACAGCCTCAGCCTTTCTCGCCTTACTGAGTTCCTCTGCTGAAGCCTTCAAGGTCTCCTCGGCAGATGAACGACTGCTCTCAAGCTCTGCTATGTACCGGTCATACTGCTCAAGCTGCTCTATCTCCCGCTTCTTCTTTTCTGCCTCTTCAAGAATAACAGATATGGTGTCTCCGTATTTGCCCTTCATGTTGTTTATAACATCAAGACGCTTCACAACCTCCTCAAAGGTTTCATTGTCAAATTCCATGCCCTGGATATAGTCACTTATATCCACATTGAAATCGTTCAAAAGTGAGTCGACCGTAACAAGCTGTCCATATATGTTCTCAAGCTCCGGATCAAGCTCCTTCACAGCCCTCAGGGAATTAAGTGCCCTGCTTATCTTATTTCCAACGGAATCCGTAGCCTCATATCCTGTTTCGGCATATACAGAGCCGGCGGCACTTACAATGTCCCTGGCATTGGTCATCCTGTTATACTGTCGCTCAACCTCTTCGTCCTCTTCAGGTCTTAAGGCTGCTGCCTCTATCTCATTCACCTCGTACTTAAGGAACTCAAGACGCCTGTTTCTGTCGCTGTCATCCATGGTAGCCGAAGCAAGCTTCTCCTCTATATCCTTATATGCGTGATACGCCTTCTTCACATTCTCCTTTAAAGGATCAAGAACCTTCTTGCCATAGGCATCCAGTATGTTTAAGTGCTCAGTCTTCTTAAGCAGGGTCTGCTGCTCATGCTGGGCATGCATATCAACTAAAAGTGCGGTCACATCCCGGAGCTTCGCCGCCGTAACAGCCACATCATTTATGGTATTAACGGTTCTGTTTCCCATGATCTTACGGGAAATGATCAGTTCTCCGTCCTCAGACGGATATACCTCAAGCTCCTTAAGAGCCCCCTTAATCCGCTCATCATTCACAATGAAAAGGAGTTGGCACAGACCTTCCTTCGAGGGATCTCTGAGCATATCCTTGGGAAGCCTTCCTCCCATTCCTATCTTAAGGGCACCGATAATTATGGATTTACCGGCACCGGTTTCACCGGTCAGTATATTCAGACCGTCGGTGAAGGTTATATCTGCGTCCTCAATGAGGGCGAGATTCTTTATATGTACATTTAATAGCATTTATTCTCCTTATTTCTGGTATCTTTCGATGGTAGTAATAACAGATTTCACAAGCTCCCTTGAACGCACTGCAAGAAAAAGGGTATCATCACCGGCGATACAGCCCATAAGTCCATTAATGGAAAGATTGTCAAGAGCTGCCCCCACAGCCATCGCCATTCCCGAAACAGTCTTTATGACTATGAGATTTTCCGCTGCCTCCATGGACAATATACAGGTGGAAAGCACCTGCTTATAGGAATTGATGGATTCCCTGCCGGCACTTTTGCCAAGGGCATACTTCTGTCTGCCTCCTGCCACTGACACCTTTGTGAGATTTATATCCCTTATATCCCTTGATATGGTGGCCTGAGTAGTGTTAAAGCCCGCCTCCGTAAGCTTCGTCAGAAGCTCATCCTGGGTTTCTATATCATTGTTCTCAACTATCTCTATTATCTTAGCCTGACGTCTCTGCTTCACTACTGCGCACCCCCAAATTTGCTTCTGAGAAGCTCATAGAAATTCTTGTCCGTTGCCTTTATAAGCTTGGTAACATTTGCCGATCTTCTGATGTATATCTCATCCCCTGCAGAAAGTCCTATATCGCTGCCTCCGTCAAATGCCACGATGGCCTCCGTCTCCTGGGTCTTTCTCTTCTTAACGATCTCTATCCTTATCTCCTCATCACCGGACATGACTATACTCTTGGCGGTAAGGGAATGTGGAGAAACCGGTGTTATGACTATGACCCTGCCGCCCGGACTTACGATAGGTCCTCCTGCGGACAGGCTGTATCCGGTAGACCCGGTAGGTGTAGCCACCACAACTCCGTCAGCCTCATATGTATCCACCATGTGGTTTCCTGCGTACATATTAAGACCAATGATTCTTGAAAATCCGGCTCTTGATACCACCACATCATTTAATGCGCTCTTTCTGTATTCACTGCCATCGGTCTTTTTCACAATACCTTCCAACATCATGCGCTCTTCAATGGCGTAATCATCATTTACAAGCCTGTAGAGCACGCTCTCTATGTCCACAAGCTCCACCTCTGTTAGGAAGCCTACTGTTCCAAGATTTATGCCAAGTAACGGAATATCTATATCCTCAATGGCTGACGCCACACTTAAAAGGGTACCGTCCCCTCCAAGCACCAGTATGCAATCCATTTTACCGGTCATCTCACTCATCCTGTCATGGTCACTGTTACAGAATGTGCTCACATCTGTAATAAGGGTATCGCCCCCCAGTATCCTGATCTGACTGTCCACCAGCCTTGAAATTGTGGATTCATCATCCTTATATGGATTAACAACCATCAGAAAGTTCTTCATAGTAATCTCCATTCCACCTAAAGTGGAAATATATCATCTACAGTTTCTCGTGGGATTCCTTTACAAGGGCATTTATATCAAATTCCCTGCCCTCTCTTGAGGTATCCTTGGTTATATAGAGCAGATATTCAATGTTGCCCTCAGGTCCCTTTATAGGGGAATATGACAGGTCAAGGGTCACAAATCCCATTTCCCTTGCAAATGAAACTATCATATCCACAACCTCCACATGGACCGACTGCTCTCTTACTACACCCTTCTTGCCAACCTTTTCACGACCTGCTTCAAATTGTGGCTTTATAAGGCACACGACCTCACCCACATCAGTTAAAAGATCATAAACCGCAGGGAGCACCTTCTTAAGTGATATAAACGACACATCAATAGAAGCAAAATCTATCTTGTCTGCCACATCATCAGGTGTCACATAACGGATATTTGTCTTCTCCATACACACAACCCGCTCATCATTTCTGAGCTTCCAGGCAAGCTGTCCGTGTCCCACATCTACAGAATAAACCTTCACAGCACCGTTTTGCAGCATACAGTCTGTGAAACCTCCGGTGGAAGCTCCCACATCCATGGCTATCTTCCCCTCAAGGGTAACGCCGAAGCAGTTCATGGCTTTCTCAAGCTTAAGTCCGCCTCTGCTCACATACCTTAAGGTATTGCCCCTGACCTCTATAAGTGCGTCCTCATTAAAGGTCTGTCCTGCCTTATCTTCCTTGTTGTTATCCACATATACTATCCCGGACATTATGATCGCCTTGGCTTTCTCCCGGGATTCAGCAAGTCCCTTCTTAACAAGAAGTACATCTAATCTCTCTTTCAAAGTTTTATCTCCATTTCAGCATGCTTTATCCTGTCATAAACAGAGTCTGCATCTAGTTTACATAACTTACGCAGTTCGGCTATGCTTCCCTGCTTTACATAGCAATCATCCACGGCTGCCACCACAAGCTTTATCCTGTAACCCTTCTCTGCTATATATTCCTCTACAGCAGCGGCATAGCCACCATGTTTAATTCCCTCTTCCATGACCACAAGTATCTCATGCTCCTTCACAAGCTCGTCTATCATTTCGTGATCCACCGGCTTGACAAATCTCGCATTTACCACTGTGATCTCCTTCTTATCATCAAGGAATATGTTATACAGCTTCTCGGCCTCGTAGACCATCTGTCCCACCGCCAGAACTGCAATACCGCTTCCTCTGGTTATATATTCACTCTTGCCATACACTACAGGCTCCTGTATGGAGCTTAATCCATAGTAAGCCTCACCCTTGGCATATCTTATGGCAACAGGACCGTCATAGGAAACAGCCCATTCCATAAGCCTCGTAAGATCATACCTGTTCTTAGGGGAAACTATGGTCATACCCGGGATCTGTGACATATATGCAATGTCAAACAGTCCCTGGTGAGTCTCTCCGTCAGGTCCTACAAGTCCCGCTCTGTCTATGGCGAACACCACATGAAGATTCTGCAGGCATACATCATGCAGGATCTGGTCATAGGCTCTCTGTAGGAACGAGGAATATATGGCAACCACCGGTGTCATTCCTGCTGCCGCAAGTCCCGCTGCAAATGTCACAGCATGTTCCTCTGCTATTCCCACATCAAAAAATCTGTCGGGATATTTCTCTGCAAATTTTGCAAGTCCTGTTCCCTGTGCCATAGCCGCTGTTATGGCTACAATGTTTTTATTCTCCGCAGCCAGCTCCACAAGCTTTCTGCCAAATATACCTGTATAGGTCTTATTTCTGCTCTTTGTTATAACCTTGCCGGTATCAACATCAAAGGGAGCAACACCATGGAAATAGCTTGGGTGCTTCTCTGACCATTTGTACCCCTTACCCTTAACCGTCTTTACATGGACGATTATAGGTCTGTCAAGCTGAAAAGCCTTCTCAAAGGTTGCAGACATAAGTTCTATGTCATGACCGTCTATAGGTCCTATATAAGTAACTCCCAGATCCTCGAAGAACATTCCCGGCACAAGCATCTGCTTGATGGAATCCTTAGAACGCTTAACACCCCTGGCAAGCTTCTCTCCTGCCACCGGAATATGGAGAAGTATCTTCTCCACAGTGCCCTTGATCTCATTGTATGCCTGTCCTACTCTGAATCTGCTGAGGTAAGTGGACATGCCACCTACATTCTCATCTATAGACATTTCATTATCATTTAAAACTATAAGACAGCCTGACTGCTTAGAGCCCATATTGTTCAGGGCTTCGTATACAAGTCCCCCTGTAAATGAGCCGTCTCCGATCACCGCAGCTATCCTCTCATGTTCCCCGCGTATATCTCTTGCGCACGCCATTCCAAGAGCCGCAGACATGGAAGTAGAGCTGTGTCCGGTGTTAAATGCGTCACAGTCACTCTCGGAGGTCTTCGGGAATCCACTTAGCCCTCCCAACTGTCTCAAAGTATCAAATTCGTTTTTTCTGCCCGTAAGTATTTTATGGACATAGGACTGGTGTCCCACATCCCATATGATCTTATCCTCAGGGAAATTCATTACACGGTGAAGTGCCATGGTTATCTCCACACATCCAAGATTGGACGCAAGATGACCGCCTGTATGGCTTACCTTTTCTATAAGGAATTCACGTATCTCCTGTGCCAGAGGCTTAAGCTCCTTACGGCTGAGTTGCTTTATGTCATTTGGATTATTTATTCTATCAAGTAATTTCATCATAACTTATTTATTTCTCGATATAAGGGATAATATAAGCTCCCTCAGGAATTTATTTTCATATGGCAGACTGTCAAGAAGCTCTACAGCATGTTCGGAAATCTTCTTCACATCCTCTGCCGCCTTGTCCAGTCCATGTATCGTGACGTAAGTAATCTTGCCGTTATCCATGTCGGAATGGGCAGGCTTACCTATAACCTCTGTATCTCCCACAACATCAAGTATATCGTCCTGTATCTGGAAGGCTATACCTACCGCAGAAGCGATCTGTTCCATAATATCAACATATCTCTCCTCTGCTCCGGCAAGTACTGTTCCGATCATCATAGAAGCCTCTATAAGTGCCCCTGTCTTATTCTCATATATGTAGTGGAGCTGTTCTTCGCTTAACCTGCTGCCTGTAAGCTCCACATCTGCCACCTGACCCCCAAGCATACCGCTTATTCCGGGCTTACGGGCAAGTATCTTCATGGCTGCTGCCGCATACTTTATATTACATTCACTGTCAAATGCCCCGGCAGCAGTCTCATAGGCATAATTAAGCAGTGCATCTCCCGCAAGGATAGCCATTGCCTCGCCATACACCTTATGGTTTGTAGGTCTTCCGCGTCTCAGATCATCATTGTCTAAAGCAGGAAGGTCATCATGTATAAGGGAATATGTATGTATCATCTCAATAGCTGCCATAAATGGTTGTACTGCATCGCCGCTTCCGCCGAACATATGGTAACATTCCTCCATCAGCATAGGGCGGAGTCTCTTGCCACCTGCCATAAAGGAATACTTCATTGCCTTTATCACTGTGTCATTAAAACCGTCTCCCTCAGGAAGAAAGCCTGTTATAACCTCTTCCACATGGGCGGTCTTCTGCTTCAGTTCTTCACTAAACGTCATTTTCCCCCTCCTTGCTAAGGACGATCATTTCCTTCTCCACATCACAAAGATTATCCCGGCACTCCTTAATGAGCTTCACACCCTCACTGTACACATCAAGGGCATCCCTTAAAGGTGTGTCCTGCTTCTCAAGGATACCTGCAATATCCTCCAGTCTTGCCAGTGCCGCCTCAAGATCGAAGCGTTCTGCTGTGGAGTCACCTTTTTCTGTGTTATTTGTTTGTATAATATTCATTTCTGTATTATTTTCCATGCTGTCGTTTCCTGTGTTATTATCTGTCAAATTAATATTTACTGAATTATTGTTATTTTCTGGTCTTTGTTTTTACCTACAAAACTTCGATCTGTATATATTTATAAAAATCACACAACATCCGCCTCGAAGCTTCCGTCAGACATGGTTATCCTGATCCTGTCACCGGAGTTCACCGCTTCCGCTTCCTTTACCGGCTCACCGTCACACTCCACATATCCAAAGCCGCCTATCAGCTTGGCACTTGGAGAGTGTCCGTTTATCCTGCTTGCCAGTATCCTGAGTCTGTTCTTATTCCTGTCTAATGACATGTTCATGGCTCTTCCGATCCTGTCCGCAAGATTGTCCACATATATGCTGTGATCAATAAGCTTCTGCTTCGGATTTAATATCCTTAGCTTCTCCTCTACACTGTCAAGCCTTGCCAATGCCTGGCTGACCTTAAAACCCATCAGCCTGTTGATGGATCTTTCCGCATCCTCAAATCTCCTTACGGTGGTCATCACATCAGGTATTGCCAGCTCACATGCCGCAGAAGGTGTTGGGGCACGTTTGTCTGCCGCATAATCTGCTATAGTATTGTCTGTCTCATGTCCCGTACCTGAGATTATGGGTGTCCGGGCATGGAAAATCGCCATGGCAACAATCTCTTCATTGAAAGCCCAAAGGTCTTCAATAGATCCGCCACCACGGCCGATGATAATAGTATCTACGTTCATGGAATCCAGAGTTTCTATACCTCTGGCAATATCCTTTGCCGCTCCGTCACCTTGAACCAGTGCCGGATACAATATAAGCTGTACATAAGGATTTCTTCTCCGGGCAATATTCCTTATATCCTGTATAGCTGCCCCGGTGGCAGCAGTCACTATTCCCACACGCTTAGGATAGCGGGGAATCTCCTTCTTTATCTCAAAATCAAACACACCCAGATCGTACAGCTTCTGCTTCAGTCTCTCGTATTCCTCATACAGACTGCCTGTTCCTGCAAGCCTTATGTCCTGTACATAGAGCTGATATCTGCCGTCTCTTTCGTACACATTAATGCTTCCGTGGGCGATGATCTGCTGTCCGTTCTCCATACGGAAGCCAAGCCCTGTCATGGCATTACTCCTGAACATAACGCATGCCACCGCCCCTGTCTCGTCCTTAATGGAGAAGTATATGTGTCCCGAGCTGTGGTACTTAACATTTGAAGCCTCGCCCTTAACATATATATTGCCAAGGAATGGATCAGTGGCCATCATATTCTTAATATAGCTGTTTACCTGTCCTACAGTGTACTCTGTCATAGTACTCCTTACACCAGCCTGTCAGGCAGTGTTTTGATGAACTTTTTCTCATCATTTCTGCCGGCTGTGTATTATTTTTCTTTATACAAGCTTGCCAAGTAATGCGTTGATGAACTTTCTTGCTTCTTCGTCACAATATAACTTGGTAAGCTCAATAGCCTCATTTATAGCTACCTTCTCAGGAATGTCATCATCATATTTTATTTCGTAAATGGCAAGCCTCAGGATTGCAAGCTCCGCCTTACCTATACGGTTAAGCTTCCAGCCCTCTGATATTCCATCTATGATCTTGTCGATCTCATCCACATGGGCTGTTATATCCAGAACTCTCTTCTTGATATACTCTTTGTCCTTATCCTCATACATCAACGCATCAAGGATGCTTCCCTCCTCGTCGTCATCAGGATAAGTGGCAAATGACATCTCCACCTGTTCTTCCATCTCTTCCGGACTGTTGAACGGAAGTGCAAATAATATCTTAAATACTTTTTCTCTAATTTCTCTTCTAGTCATGATCTAATCCTAATTGGCATCGTTCATCTTAACGCCTGCCACCCTTATATTTACTTTAGTAACATTTAATCCTGTCATTGTTTCTATAGCCTGCTTAACCTTTTCCTGAACCTGCTCAGAAACCTTCTTTATCTTGTACTCATAATAAACTATTATACCAAGATCTACTCTGACCTCTCCGGGAATAAGATCCACCTTAACTCCCTTTGCAGGATTTTTTCTTCCCAGCCTGCTGGCGATCTCATTTGAAAGGTTTCCTGCAAGCTTATACACACCATCAACCTCACTGGCTGCAATGCCTGCAATAACAGCAACCACATCACCTGCTATCTGCACCTGTCCATAGGAAGTTTCCTCTTTAATATCATATACATCTTCTATTACTTCACTCATAATTATACCTCCGTATATAATAAGTATCTTTCTCGAACATCAGCTTATCACTGTTTATTCTATTTTTACTCAAACCACTTCAAAGTATTATTATATATCAACTTTATGGTATTTGGCAACAAAAAGGCATCTTATTTACTGTTTGCAAATGATATAACGACCTTGTCTATATCATATCCGGTCTTTCTTGTTACTGCATCCTCTATCTGTGCCTTCTCGGTATCCGTTATCTCATCCTGTATAAGAGTAACATCAACATAGCTATCATTAACTGTTACTATTGCATCCTCAAAGCCCTTTGCAGTAAGTATGGTCTCTGCGTCGGACTCCATCTTTATTATATCACTTAATTCAACGTATGAATCAATAGCTTCCTGTCTCCTTGCGTCAGTACTATTTTCATCATTTATAACAGAAAGCAGAGCTTCAAGGTTTTTGGATCTGTTCTGTTCCCTGTTGAGCTTGGCAGTTGCCACATTGTTCTTGGCAATCTCGGCACTTGTAAGCACTGCCTTGCCTATATCATCCTCATCGCCGTTAAGCTCCACCTTATCCACATCATCAGGTGTATTATATGTATCCACACTGCTGTACTGCGCTGCGTCCCCTGAGGTTGCCGCACTCACATTCCCCTGATAATTAATCACCTCCACATTGTCATCGGAAGGTGTCTTAGCCTTATTGCTGCTATGTGCATTGTCGCTGAAATTCAGATAGCCTGCTACGCCTATCATTACTGAAAGTGCCATTACTACAAGAGTATTCTTCTTGATCTTCCTCTTCATAATAACCTCCATCATTTTATTTCTAACACTACAATCTTATGTGCAGGAAGTCCAAATAATGCCTGTACAGCCTCTGAAATTTTAAGTGCCACCTCCGGGTCTCCTCCACCCTCACATGCCACCACTACTCCCTTGATCTGAGGCTTCACATTCCTTACAACATAAGGATCTCCGTTGCTTCCCTCCACCGCACTTGTGGAGCTGCTGCTCCTGCTGGCATCAGCCTCACTGGATATTTCCCCGGTGCTGTCCCGTAAAACTATATCCTCGCCGTCATCTTCAAGAGTTATCATAACCTCAACGCTGCCAACCCCGGACACCTTCTCAAGCAACGCCTTAAGCTCCGCCTCTTTATTGTCTATATATGCATCCGCCCGGGCTGAGCCGGTGCCGGAATTATTGCCGGTTGTGTCAGAATTGTTTCCGGAGCTTCCGTAGTTACCGGAATTATTTTCTGTCCCAATATAGTTTCCCGCGTTATTTCCGGAAGAATTCCCAGTATTGTTGTATGAGCTTCCGGAATTGCCATTTGCTCCTGAATTGCCGGATGTTCCGGTGCTTTTATCCGAGGGCCATGATATTATCAATATACATACGCCTATCAGTATTGCCATTATTATATTTTTTATTTTCTTGTCATTAAGTAATGCACGCATAAAGATCAAGCCCTCCTTTCTTTTAGGCGAAGTACTATGTTTAATTTCCGGTGGCTATGCCCGGCATTATTTTTGTTTATTGTAATGATGTCTGCGACATCGTTACGCCACAGCAACCTCTTGCCGTAGGCAAATTCCAATGGTTGCTGTTCTATTTAATCTCAAGTTTTACGCTGATACACTCTTCATCAATTCCAAAGCCGTTACAAACAAGCTTTACAACCTGGTTTTCAATAATTTCATTATTATCCTCCATTCCCTGTGACATTGCATAGCGCCCCTTTATAGTTATGTAAACTTGCATTAAACCACTTGACCCTACTGTTTTACTATCTGCTATTTCCCCTGCTTTGCTGCCTGTCTCTCCTCTTTTGTTGCTCGCTGCTCCACTCACCCCGTAGCTTCCGCTTACAGTTACGTCACAATCCATGCTCATCTCTGAATATATGTATTTCTTTATGGCAAGGGCAAGGATCATGTCATCTTTTTGGTTTACATAAGTGTTATCTTGTTGCAGGATATCCCGGATATTGCTGTTCTCATTTGCAATTATGGCACGGAGTTCATTGTCGTAATCTCCGTTTAAAAAAACAGTTACAGGATTGATCACCAATATCAGCATGATCAGTCCTGTAACTATCTCTATTTCGTGTCTGTAGTTGGAGTCCGGAGCTAACATCAGGACCAATGATGAAAATATGGCAAATAACGAAATATTCCTTATCCACTCTCCCACGCTCTTCCTCCTTAATCAAGCCTGCCAATTCAACATCACAAACCGCACTCCGCCATTCTTTCATCGCCCGCTACAAAAGCTTCATTCCCATCAACCTGTCCCCTTAACGAAATAAAGTATTATAGTTATGCAGATGAGGAACATCAGAAGTGCAACCATCAAGGACTTTAAGAGCAGGGCTATATCTGCCGCCATTATACTTACACCGTCAGAGTACCTCCGGTCTCCAACAGGCCCTGTTATGGCAGCGGTCACTCTGTATAAGAACATTATTATGATCACCTTGATTACAGGAACTATAAGTATTGAGATCAGTACCACGCAGCCGCCTATGCCCAATATGTTCTTAACAACAACCCCGCTGCTTACAAATATATCCGCAATGACCGAGTACGCTCTGCCGCCCGGGAGCATTGCGACAGCCTTTAAGAAGCCTGTTCTCTCAACTGAATCCGCCGCTCCCGCAAGCATGCCCTTGACTACATTTACCCCGGTTACAAGTGCCAGAAGTATCCTGATGATCCAGTTTACAACGCTGGTCATGAGGGCTATCAGCTTCGAGAAATAGCCTTCGGTATTTAATTTATTTGCAAGGGAAATCAGGGCAATACTCTTGATCAAAGGGAGAACAATCCTGCCCAGCACCTTCTCGCACAGATATGCAGTGAGGATTATTGCCTCGTAGGCGTACACCGCAGTTCTGCTGCCATTTGTCATTTCAAGGACAACGGACATGGATGGGACAAACGCCATCATGTAATCGTTTATCCTCTGGATCACACTTCCTGCCAGATCATATACCACAGCAAATGATCCCAGCATAAGCCCCGACAGTGCCAGATAAATAACATAAAAGCTGCTTTCCTTTACGCCGCTGTTGTTCTGTGACGCCACCACTGACATGATACCGCCTATTACAATTATGATAATAAGCTCTGCCAGCATTGCACGATTCCCCAGTATCTCATCGCTGATAGTCCCAAGGATACTATCCCCTATATCTGCAAATAATCCATCCACATCAAAGTTCTCAAGCCTTTCGTATACCCGACTGAAGGAAAGCTTGTCTCCTGACACTGCGTCCAGTCTGTCAAAATCTATGCAATCATCATAGGTTTCATCAGAGTAATCCCTTACATCATCAAGCAACCCCGGGCTTGATGTATCACCTTCATCACCATCCAGACTATCAACACTATTTATTCTGCCATGCACATTACAGGACAACTCACTCAAATAACTACACCTGCTCGCGTCATATTGGTTTACATAATTCTGTTTTTCTCTCATTCCCGGTGTGAATGCACTTAATATCACCAGCAAATAAACATTTACAAATACCATATCACGCAATTAATTTCGAGAGCAGCTCCACTACTCCCATGATCACAGGCATACCTATAAGCACCATTGATATACGTCCTATAATATCTATCTGTACCGCAATGGCTGTGTATGAGGCATCCCGGCATACCGCCGAGCCAAGCTGGCATATATACGACACCGCCAACATCTTAACGATTATCCCTATGTACTGTATGTCCAGATTAATGGCAGAGGTGATACGACTTATGTACTGTATGAGTATGTTAAGTCTGGTAACCACTGCATATGTGATGAAGAGACATGCCCCAAGGCTCAGCATGATATTTATCTCCCCGTATACACTCTTAAGCTTTAACCCCAGGAATACCACCAGGATCATACACAAAACAATATCTATAACACTCATAAGCTCTACCCCCCTATAGACATAATCTCGCTTATGGCATTAAACAGGTCTTTTATGTAGGGTATGAGCCAGGACAAAACGATTATAAGCCCCGCAAGGTTAAGAAGATACGCATGCTCTTCCTTCCCCGAGTGCTTGAGCACCTGATTAAGCAGTGCCACAAGAATACCCACAGCACCTATTTTTATAAGTATTTGTATTCCCATGTCTCACCTCACCCCTGCAACCTTTACCACAACAGGATCACCAGAAAAGCCCCGGCCAGGATACATATGTAATAAGCAAGCTTTATGTTCCTTGCATTGTCCTCCTTAAGCCTGTCAAGCTCGTCCATCAGCTTGCTCTTCAGATACTCTATACGGCTTAGCTGCGTGGTGACATCAAGATAGTTTAACACGCCGCCAAGCTCCTCCACATACTCTCCGTAAGCCTCCATAAGAAACGTGTCCGCAAAAAGCACAGCCTCCCCATCTGCCCATATCTCTGCAAATGTTGCCATATCTGTATTCACCAGCCTGTCCTTAAGATAATTAAGCCAGTTCTCAAAACAGGGATCAAGTCTTGGGACAGCCCGGTCAAATATCTCCCATAACAGGGTGGAGCTGTACCTAAGCTCCCCTTCTGTTATTTCCACCAGAGATATAAGACCCTTAAGCTGTCTGAACAGACTGTTCCTGTAGTGGGCATATCTGACAGCAAGCAGGACACAGGCTGCGAATATAATACCTGCCCCTAACAGTTTTATGCCAGAACACTTCCTCTCTCATCAAATATGTACTGTACATTTCCGATATGCCCTTTGTTGTTCAGCACTATATATCTTTCAAATACTCTCTCTTCCACCAGCTTCCGCAAGCCAGGTTTACATAACACATCATCAACTGAATTTCCATGCACAGTTGCGATTATCTTACAGCCGGAATTTATAGCGTCATATATTGCCGCTATATCCTCATGGCTGCCTATCTCGTCAACAGCGATTATAGCAGGTGACATGGATCTTATAAGCATCATCATTCCATATGCCTTTGGGCAGCAGTCAAGTATATCCGTTCTCATACCCACGTCATTCTGAGGCATACCATTAAAGCATGCAGCGATCTCAGACCGCTCATCCACAACTCCCACCGACTGCCCCCGGATGATCTCGCTTCCATCTGACAACTGCCTTACAATATCCCTGAGCAGAGTTGTCTTGCCGCATCTCGGCGGGGAAATGATCAGCGTATGGCACACCAGATTGTCCTTTACTATGTACGGTATTATGTTGCTGCCACAGCCCTTCACCTCATGGGCAATCCTAATATTTAAAAATGTTATATGCTTAAGGTTCTTGATCCTGCCATTTTCAAGAATAACCTTGCCGGCTATGCCGACTCTGTGTCCCCCTTCTATGGTTATAAAGCCCTGCCTCACCTCGTCCTCGTATGCGTATAAGGAATATTTGCTTATATGCTCCACAGTCTCATTTATGTCCTTTATAGTGACTATATACAGCCCGCTTTTGCATACCTCACTGCTTTTCTTCATCCTGCCATCTGTCGTAACCATATATTCCATATTGTCGTACATAAGGATCAGAGGCTCATTTACCCTGAGTCTCACCTCTATGAGTCTGCTCTTCTTTATGTCAAGCCTTGTGCACAGATTTCTGATATTTGCCGACAATATATTCAATATTCCCGTTATGTCCTGATTCATAATCTCCTTATCTCCAGCCTTCAATCTCCTTTTATGACCTTTATAGTTATATATGTGGCAGAAGGCAAAAAAAGAACTCCGAAACATGATTATCTCACATTTCAGAGTTCTTTTACTCTCGCAGTTCAATCTGCAGATATATTACGGTTCCCGCACATTATACTCTTGAAAGGTACTCTCCTGTACGTGTATCGATCTTGATTGTATCTCCTTCATTTACAAATAAAGGAACGTAGATTGTTGCACCTGTCTCTACTGTACATGGCTTTGTTGCGCCTGTAGCTGTATCACCCTTAACACCAGGCTCACACTCTGTAATAAGAAGTTCTACGAACAATGGTGGCTCTACAGCGAATACTGAACCATTGTGTGAACATACCTTACATAATTCATTCTCCTTAACGAGCTTTAATGAATCACCTATAACTGTTGCATTTATTGGCAACTGGTCATATGTCTCAGGGTCCATGAAGTAATATAACTCTCCATCATTGTAGAGGTACTCCATATCCTTTCTCTCAATATGAGCCTTCTCGCACTTCTCTGTTGGACGGAAAGACTTCTCTACAACACCGCCACTCTTGATATTCTTAAGCTTTGTTCTTACGAATGCTGCGCCCTTACCCGGCTTAACATGCTGAAACTCTATGATCTGAAAAATATTGCCTTCAAATTCAATTGTGACACCATTTCTAAATTCACCAGCTGAGATCATCTCTGCCATAATTAACTTCCTCCTTAATAAGATATAAACTTCTTGTCACATTTTATAATATAATAAGATTTATTTCAAGAGTTTTTTACCAATACTTGCTAGTACCGCAAATAATATGATTCCCACACAGGACAGGATAATTCCTGCCATCACTCCCGGTGTGCGGTATATGATCCGGATATCATGTGGGCCTGTGGTAAGCCTTACACCCATATTGCCCTTGCCAAGCAGGAGCTTTTGTGCAGGCTCCCCATCAACCTTAAGGATAAATCCCTCATTGTAAGGGAACGCCAGATATAAAATTCCTGCCTCGGTAACATCTATATGTCCCTTAAAGATATCTCCCTCATAGCCGTCAAATTCCAGGGTCTGCTCAGTAAATCCATCCTTTATGCTATCCCACAGCTCATTGTTAAAGTCATAAAACTTCACAGTCTTTTCTGCGGTCTCACCAAGAGGTGCTCCCCCATACAGGATAACTCTTACGCTCTGACCCTTTTTAACAATTCCCCCATGGACAAAATTGCCGGAAGAAAAATATCCTGACTCCGCAACAGTTTTCTTGTCAACCTTCACCATGACAGTCTGCTCCCTGGTGTCGGTGCTGTACACATAAAGGTCCATGTCCTTATCTGCCACGAAATCATACACTATGTTCGGGGTAAATGTAGTATTCGTGGTGTACTCATATACTCCATCGCCAGTATTCTTTATTTCACAGGAATTGCAGGACACCTGAAGCCCTGGCATGTCATCCTCGGTTATCTCCTTGAACAACTTACATTGTCCATTAGTTGCCAGCTCCACGAATTCATTCTGGTTTTCTGCCGGGGTGCCGTCACACTTCCAGTTTACAATATCCTCATCTGCCATGAAGCCCATGCCCGCAAGCATATCCGCCTCGTAAACTGTGTAACCGTCCCCCTCTTTGATGTCATGATACCCGCCATTTACAGCAATACCGTTGCTAATGATATATCTTACATTATACATAAGAGCCGTAAGGGGTGTTGTTCCGTCATATATACACTGCACATTATCAAAGTGGGACAATCCCATGGTAGTATACGCCTCCGTCATGTAGCCATTTATCATGGAGGAATACCAGTCGGTTTCGCTGGCAGGAGTATAGGACTCATTTACCAGTGCCGTCTTACGCTCACCATCTGCAAGAGTCAGATCTTCATAATCATCCTTCCACCGGTCAAGCAGGATATAGCTGTCAAGGGACTCGTCCCTGGTAACATCCGGCATGGTTATCAGAGTATTCACAATTATCTCGCCAATCCATAAAAGGGAGATAAGTCCAATAAATGCCCCCGCCTTTATACTTTTTCTCCTGTAAAGGACAAATGCCGTTCCCGCAAGGAACACCACGAGAATATAGATAATATAGCCCATTGGCTGCTCAAGCTTGCCATTGAACATGAGCACCGCCACGAGCAATGCCACTGCAGATAATATGCCTGCCAACACTTCTCTCATCCTTAATTCCTCATAGCGGATCATGACCCTGAAGGCTGCATTTAAAACTATAAACGTAAGGATTATTGCAAATCTGTTTCCCATACCATGAGGAACAGCAAATCCGTGAAACACATAATTAAGATACAGGAAATTAGCTGCAAGGATCAGCGTGCCAAGCTCTATAGCATACTTTATCCTGTCCTTTATGCCCATATAGCCGCATACAAAGAACATCCCCAGAAGTATCAGTGCGATACTTCCGCAGTAATTATTATTGCTGTACAGATATCCTGTCTGTATGTCGCAGGCAGGGAAGAATGAATTGATATACCCTGTAATGCTTCCCCACACATTATTTCCCGGGGTGTCAAGTCCAAGCATTGACGCTCCCGCATTTCTTATGCTGACAAACGCAGGCACTATCACAAGGCCCGCCATCATTGCCGCTATAACAGAGCACAGGGCAAATCTTCCCGCACACCGCAGAAATTCCTTAAAGCTCTCCCTGTTAAGGAGCAGGAAGTAAAACACTGCAAATAAACACACATACACTGCATAGTAGAAATTCACAATGATAATAAATGCCAGAAGAAGCGTATAAGGAACCACTTTTTTATCGTAATTAAGCTTCTCTATGGCTATGGCAAGGACCGGCATAAGTATAAGCCCCTCAAGCCATATTATATGATGTCCGTATGCCATGATATATCCGCAGAAGCCAAAGGCAATCCCAAACACTGCCGGAATAACCACCGAATTAAACACCGAATCAAGTTTGTTAAATACAGTATTTCTGAAATAATATACTCCTGCAACAGATATCAGCGAACACTTCAATATTATCATCATTGTAAGGGACGCTGCCACATGGCTCTCTCCCATCAACGTAACTATAAGGTTAAAGGGACTCAGCATGTAATATATGGCATTTAAGTAGAAATCCGTTCCAAGCCCCTTGTTCCACATAAAGACATTCTTGTCAGGGGAATGTATGAACTCTATGAGGGTTCTTAGCATATTGTCATACTGTACATAAGCGTCATCATACAAAAACGATCTGCTTCCAAAGGGTGCAGCCCTGTCTACCCACAACAACACCACATATAATGCCACTGAGAACAGGAACACCAGAATGTATGTAATCAGTCCGCTTCTTTTATCACTTCTTTTATTACATCTTTTGTTCATTTCCTCCATACTGCACCTAATCAATTATATCCTTTATTATGTCCTCAACGGTCCTGTAGGACACATTAACCGTCCTATCTGCCCCATCAAGGTATACAGGTCTCCTAAAGCCCAACAGCTCCTCTATACGTTCCATAGGATTTTCAGACTGTAGCAATGGTCTTGTGGTATCACCCTTAAGCCTCTCATACACGCAATCAGGGCTTACATCCAGATATACAACCTCTCCCAGTCTGTTTAATATATCCCTGTTGACCTTTCTCATTGGCAGTCCGCCGCCGGTAGATATGACCGTTCCTGTGACGGTGTTGTATATCTCATTTAATGCCTCTGTCTCAAGGGCTCTGAAATATTCCTCTCCGTGCTCTGCGAATATCCGGCTGATGGAGCAGCCTGCCTTGTCCACAATATATTTATCTACATCAAGGAAATCTCTTCCGGTAGCCTTAGCAAGCCTCTTTCCCACTGTAGACTTGCCACAGCCCATAAAGCCTGTTAAAACTGTATTGTTCCTTGCGTTCTTCTCTAACACCTCATACACCCGATCTGCCACTTCCTCAGACACGCTTATGTCATTCCACAGCTCATAGGCAATAATCCCCTGATACAATAACATCTTAAGTCCATTGTATGCCTTTGCCCCATTTCTACGGCATAACTTCATAAACTTAGTTTCAAACGGACTGTAGATAAGATCCACTCCTGTATCGATCATTCTATAGAAATCCTCATCCTCTATAACAGCCCTGTCATTGTCCGGCTTAAGACCTATAGATGTAGACTGTATGGCTATATATTTTTCTGAAAATACAATTTCATCAGTACCATTTCCACCGGCTTTATTTCCACCGGCTTTATTTTCACTGGATTTATCTCTATCTGATCTATTTTTTACAAGCTCCCGCCAGTCAGAAAGCTTCATGGCACGGATGGTCTGACGTCCGAAGAAGCTGTTCATGTGCTCTGCAATCTCCGTTGCTTTCTCCAATGTACGGTTCAATATATATATATCTGAAGCTTTCTCTGCCATACACATATATGCCACCGCCTTCGCCGCACCGCCGGCTCCAAGGATTATAACCTTCCTGCCCACAAGCTCTATGCCATAGCTCTTAATCTCCCTTGTAAGACCAAGCATATCTGTGTTATATCCCCTGTAACCATTCTCCGTCCTTACCAGAGTGTTGACTGCACCTATGGCAAGACCTTCATCAGAAACCGAGCAGAGACTTGCTATCACATCATTTTTGTGAGGAACCGTTACGTTAAGTCCCAGTATATTCAACTGAAAGGCTCCTTCCACAGCCTTTGCCAGACCTTCCTTCTTAACATGAAACGGCACATACACGTTATTCAGTCCCAGGATCTCACTTAATGTATTGTGTATTACCGGTGACAGGGTATGCTCCACAGGATCTCCCATAAGTCCAAGTAATCTTGTCTTTCCATCTATATCTATGCCCATATTTTCTATACTCTCCTAGTCTTTATCTTTCTTGTTGTCTATATTCATCTCATTATATATAAGCCTTGCATTATAAATAATAAATCTTCTAAAACACCACAAGTTTGATTATATAATATTTTCAGACGAAAAAAAAGGAGCAGATATTAACTATCTGCTCCCTGAAACTATCATGTTATGATCTCTTCGGTTTTGCTTCCATAATATTGACTTTTTAGGTCTCTGTTATGTCAGCTTCACCTTATTAAATTTATGATATTACCTTCTTATCAACTGCTACAGCGTCAAGATATTCGATCATATCTCCGTCTATCTCTGTAAGATTGAACAGTGGATCTGAAACCTTAAGCTTATACATAACGTATACAGGATTCTTTCCACCCTGGTAATAAGCCTCAACAACAACATATGTGTAGTTTCCACCGTATGGCTCGAAGTACTCATCCTTGAGATCTACCTTGCCATTTGTATTTGCTGTTCTAAGCTGTGCTCCAAATGCAGTAGCGTCAGCCGCAAGCTTATCAAGTCCATCATTTGTTGTGTAAGACTTAATCATTACATCTGTCTTATTATTGTAAGATGGTCTGTTAGTGTAATCACTGTCATCATAATCAAGATCAAAGTATACATTTACTAATGTAAGCTTTACACCCTCTGGGAATGTTACCTTGAAATCAACCTTTCCAGGATCTGTTACACTGTCGTAATCAGCTAAGTAAAGCTTCTTACCTGTTGTCTCCTGTACTTCCTCGTCAATCTCTTCCTCTTCAACCAGATCTGTGTCAGGCTCATAAATTGTAATCTTCGGCTTTGGTGTTACTGCCTCGGCACTGTTTACGATTACGTTGATGAAGAGTCTTCTCTCATCATTGTTCTTTGTTGTCTTACCTGTTACTGATGAATGTCCGGCACCACAGTATGTGATAGCACCACTGCCGTAAGAGGTTGTATAGATGAAGTAACTCTCTGTAGCGTCATGTGGGCTGGCTGCGTAAAGTGAAGATCTTGTCTTAGCACTGTTTACGTTGTTAGAACCTGCCAGTGTGTACCATACATTAACCTTATCTGACTCAAGATCAAGTGCGAATCCCTGCTGGTGAGTACCTGATATATTAAGCTGATCACCAATCTGGAATGGATACATTGTCACAAGACCATCATTTAACTTAGCCGCCTTAACCGTCTGAGCAAGTCCTGACTGATCCTGGTTTGCTGCACCTGACCATGATGTTGCCTGTGTAAATGACTCCTGAGCGTATACATATGGTAATGTAGTTGTAGCTCCGCCATTATTTCTGTTATAGTACAGGTTTGTCATGGCAAGACCACTTATCCTTATGTTATATGCCTCTCCAAGAGCAGGTGTCCACTGTCCCTGTCTGTCTGCATACAATGCGTCATTCATACTGTTAAGGAGAACATCTCCAAGCATACAATATGGAGTCATGTAGTACAGATCCTTATTGCTTGACTTGTACTGTACATCTGTGATCTTCTTACCATTCATGCTTGCACCGTTAGGGTTCAGTATCTGTACTTTGGCCTCCTTAACTGTGTAAGAATTAGCCTGGTTTGTAAGATCAACGTGGAATCTGTTCATTCCAACTACTGAAAGCAGTGTCTTGGTGAGTTCAACTGCACCTGCATCTGCTACTGTTGACATTGAGTCATGGAAGAAGAATAAATCTCCGCCCTTGCCTACATACTTAAGAATATACTCACAGGTCTTAGCATTTGGATTTACAAGATAGTTACCAAATGAGTCCGAAGGACCAAGTATAAGGATTGAATACATCTTGCTTAAGAAGTCCTCACCATATGATCTTCTAAGATTGGTTCTGTAGTTGTTCCATGCTGTTATCTTTACGTCGCGAGCTGCTGTATAATTATAAAGTAACTCACCATATTTTGAGCCAAAGTCATTAGACCACTTAGCTCCGCTTGACCACTCGCCTGCGCAATGGTTCATCCTGTTGTACTTAGGCCAGTATATTATGTGATACTCTCCTGTATCGATCATATACTGAAGAACCTTGTTTCTCTCTGATACTGAACATCCAAAGTTATTAAGGAAGCTGTCAAGTGTAGCTGTATCTTTTCCTGAGTACTGTCCCTTTGAACGAAGCAGTGCATTCTCAACAAATGTCTGTAACTCCTTAAGAGGTGCATCACAGTCAGCTGATGCCTGGTTGTACTGGCTTAACGCTGCAGCTGCAAGAGTCTCATACTCAGCCTTAGTAGTACCATTGTAAGATCCTGTTGTCTCGATCTCCTCTGCCTCTGCTACCCATCTCTCAAGAGAATTATATGAGCTGGTCGCATTATCACCTGTAGTGAAGTTCTCTCTGTCCTGAGTTGCTACTACCATATCAAGATTAATATCATAGTCATCCCCAAGAGCCTCTGCAAGGTTAGAATAGTAATCATCCTGACCTGCACCCATATCGTACTCTATGATACCAAACCTGTTCTCATGTAAACCAAGAGCCCTATACTGCTGTGGCTGAGAGTTATCAAGATCTACCTGATTAGCATATGTATTATACTTGGCAATCTTATGAGCTGTCTGTGATTCAATATCAAAGTACAATGTATCTGTTGCTGTCCATGTACTTGCACTCTGTCCCTCTGCCATTGTCTGAACCTGAAGAACATTGATCTCACTGATACCATCTGTTGTATTAACAATCTTGCTGATACCGGTCTTAACTGCAACAACATTTCCATCAGCGTCTGTAATCTCGATCTTCCAGTAAGCTGCTCCGAAGAAATCATTATCAAGAGCAATACTTATTGTCTTTTCTTCACTTGAGGTAACTGTTCCCGAGGTTACATAGTCCTTATCATCCTCAAAAGCTGTGTTCTTATCCTTATCAACATACAGCTTATAGTTGTATGTCTTATTTGCTCCATCTACAAGGATTGTAAACGAAAGGTTCGTTGTACTTATATAGGTTGACTCAATGCCTTCCTTATATGCTGTAGGTGAAGTTATAACTGTAAGCCTTGCACGCTTAGCTGACTTCTTAACCGCATCATTTATAAGTACATTGTTGTCATTATTGTATACGGTTGCATAGCATTTAACTACGCCATCGTTATTATACCAGGCCTCCTTCTGGGCATCTACATCCTTATAAATATTGCCATGATAGAAGGTAAAGTTTGTAATTCCATATTTACTTTCTGAATTATCAACCTTCATCTCCTTAGATGGATCAAAGCCCCATACTACACTATTGCTGTCGCTCTTAGACTTGATCTGTCCGAGAAGCTTATACATTCTTGACGATGGATCAAGATAATAGTTAGTACGCTCAGCATGACCTTCATTATACCAGTAACCCATGAGAAGCTGTGACTCACTGAGCTTTGGCTGTCCCTCAGCATTCATGTTGTCATATATCTTTGAAAGCTCTGAGCTTACGATTATAGGTCTTCCTGAATTAACATATTCCTGAAGCTGTTCAAGCTTTGTGTTGGTAAGGTCATTACCGTTTTCTGCAAGGAATGTGTTATCTGTTGTCTTAGGTGTCACCTGTGGAACCGCAAGCATCGTAGTTCCGTCAGCTTTATTTCTATCCATGTGGTATGTACCGGCACCTGCCACCTCTGTGAGCATACCTGTATGGTAGTACATTATGAATGTTGGTAATGCCTTGAAGATATAGCTTCCCGCACCACCACTGTTCCATCCGAACTTGGATGAGCCATATACCTCTGATGGATCCCTGTCTAATGCACTGATGTCACCACCAATGTAAACAAGATCATATGTAGCCATAACATCTGCTGTCATACCCTCTATAGCCTCACCGGATACCTGGGTAAGCTCTATCTGTCCATATGATAAACCATCTATGGCATAAGCAAGCTTTGCCTTTGTAAGATCAAAGTCATAATACTGCTCTGTAAGTGACTGAAGCTCTTCCTGAGCCTTACCCTCAACTACATCAGATGGTACTGTATAGTAATCACCTGTAATAGCTGATCCGTCAGTTCTCTTCTTCCATGCGGTAGTTACATTAGCTGCCTTAGATGCCACCTCAAGGTCAATAGGATAATCCGGCTGGATCTCAAGTACTCTAAACTTGTTATCTGCACCGTTTCTATATACACCTGCATTGATTATATCTGCCAGTGCCTTAGCTGATGGTGATGTTACGATGATATCATCTCTCTTGCCACCACCGCCGTTGCCGCCTGCTGAACCTTTTCCGTCTCCAGCCTCCGAGCTTACGATGAAGTATGTTCTCTGATCCGCTGCTGAACAAAGAAGATCATATGCGTTCTGCTCGATCTCATTGCTGTATTTACCGGACTCAATGAATACAAAATCAAAGCTTGAAAAATCAAGTGGAGTTGTTGGATTTCCTGCCTCTGCTGATAACTTGGCTGAGTATGTATCATACAGCGATCTGGCATAAGCATATACTCTGTCTTTTGTATCAAGTAATACATAATCTGCTGTTGAAGTCTCATCAGCATATGCTGTGTCACCATTGTTTACTGCGTCCAGGTACTGCTGATATGTTGCAACCACACCTGTATATGTGTATCCGGCTGCCATATCCACTCCATTACCATGGATCTCATAATCATTACCATTTACACCAACAACAAGTGTATCGTCACCATTTTCTGCTACTACCTTGTACGAATATGTTGGATTAAGTAATGGGAACTCGTACTTATATACAAATCCTCCATTGCCATCATCTGTATAATCCGAGCTATCAATGTCTAATGTTATCTCGTCTCCATTCTCATCTACAGCTCTCTTGTATACACCTTCACCGGTATCAACGAGAAGATGTAATGTTGTGTTGTCAAGCTCAAGATCACCATGAGTTGTAATTGTTCCGGCAATCTTAGTTGTCTCAATATCCGGGTTAAATGTTGCTGCAGGATCTACTGCAAGGAACGGAACTCCCGGATTCTCTACTGCTTCCTTAAGATCCGCATCTGAGATCTTATAGATATTGGCACCACTTGGTACTGAAGCCATACCCTTCGCATAGAGATTTGTTGTTACCACACTGTTGTGTCCGCCATCAGTGCTTGCACGCCATACACCGTTAGCATCTGCTGAAGTGTATGTATCCTTATTCAGATCAACTCCGTCGTTGTTTTCTGAAAGATAATTATAAATATCATTGTATTCACCACTATCCTTTGTAATTACAAGGATATTGGCATTGTCCATCTCCCATGAGGTTCTTGACGCTGTGTTTCCTGATGAACCAGGCTTAACAGGTGCATAAGCTGAATCCTCATGTGTAACATGACCACTTGTGAAATCCTCAAATGAATCTGAAAGATACCACTTATAGTATGTCCTGTTATGGATATAATCATTACCACCCTCATCTGCTGTTCTCTCAGCAGTAAGTATAAAGTCTGAAATAGTCTTAGTGGTAGGTGTCATTGGATCAATATGCTTGTTGTCATCAGCTTCCTTGTATAATGTTGCAAAGAAGCCAGGTTCTGTAACTAATACATTATCATATCTGGATGTCAGAGTCTTTGTTATCACTCTGAATGCCATAGCACCCATTCTTGTGCTGTCGTTATTACCTTTGATTGTACTTGGATCATCAACTCCAAGAGCATATCTGTCGATAACAAGTGGATGATTGTCTACTGTTGCATAGTTATTTAACCATGTGTATACATCTTCGCTGATATCATTATTGCCTGTATAATCGCTACTCTTATATGCTGCAACATATACGAAATCTGCATTTGAAAGAGCTTCTTTAACATCATCCGGAATGGATGTAGAACCATCTGCGTCTGTCTTTGTTAATTCAGAAACTGTATATGTGGTAAGCTGTACGGCTCCCTTAGCCATATCATCCTTAGCCATCTCCTTGTAGCCATTAAATACTGCAAGTCTGAAAAACTCACCATCATATACATACTTCCAAAGATCTGAAGTTTTATAATTCTTACTATCCTTCGAAACATCTCCCTTATAATCAGAAGCTGTAATAATCTTTGTTATATCCTGATCAGCCTTAGCATATTCAGACATACTGTTTGGAAGTATCTGTACTACACGGAACTTATCTTCGTTAGCCTTTTTCTTTGCTGCATCATTGGAGTTTACAATAGCGAGATCAATGTTTGAATATCCGGTCAGACTGTTAGAAGCCTGTATTTCTGTCATCTGCTCATCATCAGCGGCTTTGTTCGAACCGGCCAATGTGAAGTTCACGAATATTGCTGACACAATAAGTGTAAGAACAATAGCTATCGATGACAGTAGAACTCTTCTATTCTTTAACACCATAGTTCCCTCCTTAATTATTTCCACTCATGCTTCTTAAGCACGAATGAATTTCTCAGACTTACAACACCATTCATATCGTACTGTGCTGATGTCTGTGGGTCATCAAGTTCAAGAATAATTGCGAATGTTCCTGTATCAGGATTAACCTGAAGCTTGAACTGTTCTACATTCTTACATACAACGCTGTCACCAGCGCTGGAGTTATCATGAATCTTAGACGCTGCTACCTCGTCAAAGCCTGCATCGTTTGAATTAGTCTTATATACATATAACTTCTTCTCTGTCTCATCATATTTCAATGTGCAATAAGTATATATGTTAGCCCCGTCATTTGTAAGATCCGATGTATACTTTATATAGAGATACTTAACATCTATCATGGTCTGTTTATCTGTTGATGGAGTATCTGTTGATGTGAATGGTTTCACTGCCGCAATGTCATAGCATGCTGCTGATCCACCATTTACTATGGACTCGGTTCTCGCCGCCAGACCGCCTTCTGCAATAATAGCACCTGATGTCTTGTCAACCTTTTCCTTGTCAGCCGGAACAACAAAGCAACCGTCTCTCTGTGTATATGTATCAACACCCGCTGATGTTCCCTTAATATATGCTGAACCGACGATCTTCACCTCTGTGCCTGCCATAAGCATATCCGAAACCATATCGTATGTCTCAGAAGCCTGAGTCTGGAGCTTCTTTCTGCTGTTGTTTACCTTGTATGCATTCAATGTTGAACCAATGAATGTAACAACAGCTACCATGAAGATACCTAAGATACCCATATAGATTACTAACTCTATAAAGGTGAAACCTTTATTATTATTTTTCTTCATCATTCCGGCCCCCTTATTCTCCATAGTAATGATTACCAGTGTCCTTGTTCAATGTGACTCTGGCAACCAACTTACCACTTCCTGCCTTATTGAACCTATACACTCCGTAACCAACAACAACTGAGCCATCTGATTTTCTGAACTTAATAATCTGTTCATTAACCTCTGTGCCCGCACTGCCATCTGATGAATATGTGATGCTTACCTTCTCAAGCTTTGCATCAGGCTTTGACGCATCATTTGGTGTGAAGTCCGTTCCGTCCTTGCTGGTTCCGTAATAAATATCATACCTATCACCATTCTTCACCAGCTTGATAGCATTGTCCGGACTCTGGCTTTTGGTTCTTGCCTGCAGAGCCGAAAGCTCTGCATCAAAGGTTTCCCTTGATGCACTTGCCTTCGAACTGCTTATTGAACTTATTGTTACAACTGCCATTCCTGCCAAGATCATGATAATTGCAAGACATATTATCATCTCTACCATTGAATAGCCCTTATTTTCTCTTAATTTCTTCATTCATCCTCCTCCTATTCTACATTCTTCTTCCAGTTATTGAATGAAAGAATGTCTTCGTAAGAGATATCTGAAATAGAAACGCCAGATACTTCTGATTTATTTTCTTCCTTCGTTGCAGTGTAGTTCTTGAGGATTTCTCTTGTTATAACATTGATGTTCTCATCCTCATTCTCTGAACACTTCTGTAACAGACCGGCAACATATGATGCATCAGCAGAGATGCTGATACTGTTGTCACATATAACCTTGCCGCCGGCAATGATAAGTCCCTTAAAGGACTTAACTGAACTGTCAAATCCAACATTTCCACCACATATTACGATACCCTGAAGGGATCCGTCAGCATTGCTTGTTCCAAGATGTACATTAGAAGTTGAAACTACAACAACTGAGTCAGATATGGACTTATTGATTGATACGTTCTTGCTGAAGATATAGTCATAATTCACATATGTATTAAGTGGTGTGATACTGTAATCGTATGAATACTTATCATCAGCCTTGTTATATGAATAAGTATAACCTGATGCTGTGCTGTCATATCCTGCGATCTCCCAGGCTGATATATCCTTCTTGTCAGCATCCTTCTTATTCTCAAGTGAAAGGTGATCTCTCATATTGATATATAAGTATGTAAGGAAGTTACTTACACCCTCTTCCTTGTCTGTGGATGACTTCTGAAGCTTATCAGCATCTGCCACAAGTGATCTGTATGTGTCATTTATAACTGTATTATCTGTGAAATTCTGCACACCCATAAGTGATGTAAAGGTCTTATTGTTTACTGTAGCACTTTTAACCAGTGCCTGTGATACGTCAAGTGTAGTCTCTGTTGACTTCTTATAGAATAATGAATCGTCCGCATTCTGATATGTCAGAGCTGCATTTGTCTTAATCTTAGATGTATCAACCGTTGCACCTGATCTTGGAAGTATAAGTTTAACCGGGAAGTCTTCGTACTTAACAACATTCTTAAGGCTCTTTGTGATCTCCTCATTATATGTGTTAAACATATCGTAATACTTCTCAGCAAACTCCTCTGCGTCATCTATATCATTATTATTGTTATCACCCGGCTGGATGTAAAGATAATAATATGGATGACCTGATACAACCTGCTTGATCGCCTTGGCGATATATGTTCCATCCTTCATATCTGTAAGGAAATCGCTGTACAGATCCATAAGTGGAGCACTTGCGGTCCATGTCTTAGGGAATCTCAGATTGCATGTTGTAATTCCTGTATCAGGATCCGTAACCTCTGTGTCCGGTATACACTCCCACTGTGACAGGAATATTAACTGGTTAGATTTTACGTCGAAGGACTCACCTGTTGAGTAATCCTTTAATGATGTATATGCAACATCTGCATTTTCATCAACGGTTATCTCCTTGTCTTCCTTCTCCTTGTCTGTAACCTTATCTGCCGCGATCTTTGAGAACTCGATATATGACTTACCTGCTACATATATTGAGTCAAGACCTGACATATCGATTGTTGATTCTTTACCGTTTACGATTATGGCACTGTCTGAGAAGTGTGATCTGAGCTTATAGCCTGTAGCAAGATTACCGCTTGATCTGAGAAGATTTACTGATCTTACGTCGTCCGCTGTGTAGCTGTAACCATAATATGTACCCTTTGTGAAAGTAAGCTCTGATTTCTCGGCATTAATCTCTGTATCATCATATACATAAGCATTGGCAGCCGCATTGATCTTACCGCCTTCGTCTCCTGCTATAACAATACCATCTGTCCATAATTCCGAAAGAAGATTTGTTCTTCCTGCAATGCTGATCTGTGCACCGTTCATTGCTGACAATGAACCGGCATTAATGATAACATCAGAATTAAGTGTAAGATCTGTGTTATCACCATCAGCATAAATTCCTGAATATAAGCTTTCGTCAACAGAGCCCCACTTTGTTGTAACTGAGTCAGCATACGCATTTGTTACCTTTGTGTCTGTTGAACCATTGTAATCCTTGTTGTAGTAATCTGTTGCTGTGTAGATGTTTCCTTTAACCCTTACTGATGTTCCTGCTGTAGTCGGATTAACCTGTAATCCCATATCAGCAAGGAATGCGAAGTTGTACAGGCTGTTGCTGTCAGCTCCTGCCATGTCAAATGAAACATTGTACTCCGGCTCTGTAAGAACAATATCTGTAGTAATAGACTGCTCATATGTGCCCGGAGCCATCGATGCCTTGGCGCCTTTAGTGATCTCGATAGTTCTCTTAACACCAACATTGTCGAACTCTATCTGCACGATCTTTGACTCATTGAAGCCGTTCTCTCTTACCTTGCCAAGACTTACGGATCCGTCCTCATTCTCCTTGCAGATCTTATAGCTCTTTCTACCTGCATCATCAACATATACTATCTTTAAGTTATTCTTACATAATTTAACATTTGAATCGGTAATAAAACCCTCAAGAGTGGTTATTAACTGATCAATCTCATTGTAACCACTGTCCTCCATCATACCTAACATGAAGAGCTTCTTGAAAAGGTCATTAGCCTCCTCATTTGTAAGGTTCATGTAATAACCCTTCTTTGAGTCGTATGTCACCACGTACTCTGCTGTAGTTGTATATGCTGCGTACAGATGCTCATTGGTTGAAGCACCGATACCTGCATATATCTCATCCATTGCCTTCTCACATGCATAGAAGTTGTTCATAGAATTTAATCTATAGAACTTGATCTTATATGCCAGAAGAACGCCCAATATCAAAGCTGAGATCAGGACAGCAAGGAATGTTGTGGAAACTATAACGAGTACAAAGCTTGAACCACGATCATTGAGCTTCTTGAGTTTGCTCTTTATCTTCTCCATCATTTATCTCTTCCCCCTTGTTCCTGTTACCTCTGTCTTCTTTTTGTCACTGTCGGTAAGAGTAACTTTGATATCATACATATATACATTGTCGCTTGTGTCGTCATCAGTAGATTTAACCTGGATGTCTGAGTTAGCCTGATCTATCTTGAAGTTGGCAAACATATCAAAATTATCAAGTGTTCCTCCTGCCAGATTAGCTCTTACTTTTACATTCTTCTGGTTTAATGTGTATTTTGAATTCTTGTAAACAAGATCCTCTACATCATCAACCCCAAACTGCTTACAGATGATATCCTTATACTTATCATCTATCTCTGCAGCTGTCTCGAATACATAGATCTTAGCTTTGTCTCCCTCTGCAAGACCTGATGTATCAACCGAAATATTATCTACAGGACAGTATGCCCCATTATAGACAGCCGGTACATATAAGAGGTATATAGGTGGAAGCATGTCATACTCCTTCTCATACACTACACCCTTTCCATATATTGTATCCGGATAATATACATTTGTACCACTTGCGGCATATGCACTCTTGATAATACCAAGCTTAGTATTGTCCTCATAGTGAACAACACAGCTCACCACATACTTTCCAGCCTTCTTCTCAACCTTTATGTCAGTATACTTGTTGAAAGAGTCGTTTACGAAATAGTCCGCACCGGAAAGATACTGGCTGTAGTACACATCATATTTCTTCAGGATATCAAGCTTGGCATCCTGAAAATACTGGAATGCTTTATTATCAAGACTATTGCCTTCCACTCCACTGTTCTGTCCCAGGTATGTTGCACCTGAGATTATGGCAGCCTGGTCATTGTCAAGGTTTCTGATATCACCTGTTGCTTCTGACGCACGAACAGGATTTCCTTTACTGTCTTCCTTGAATGTATTCTTCTCAGAATCCCATACATAACCACCTGAAAGAACTGCGTATGCAAGGCTGTTCACCTGTACCTCACAGGTATACTTCTCATACTCTTCGCCTAAAGACAGATTACACTTATATGTATCAATACTGTAATCCACAGTCTTTCCATTAGGAAGACTCATTGACTTTTTCTCAGAGTTGCTGAGAGTAAAAAGATAATCTCCGGTGCTGTTTCCATCAGGTATCCTTATATCCTTTGAGAAATCGCATACCTTAAACTGCTCCATTATCTCCTCGGCCTTTTCAATCGCATACTGCTTCTTCTTAGATGTCTCGTTGGTTCTGATGGCACCAATAAGCTGCGATGTAAGTGGAACGATCAATATTGCAAATACTGCTATGGCAACAATTACTTCAACTAAGCTAAAGCCTTTATTATTATTCTTTGCCATTAACTTTCACTCCGTTCAATTAAACCTGCAGTTACATGATCAGAACTAATACCTAGTTCTGTGTTGATGTTGTTGAATCTGTAGTAGCTCTTTTCACAGTTGGATTGCCAAAGATATTTGATGTGCCTGTCTTAACATTAACATCAACCTGATCTGTTGTTCTGTCACCACCATTTACTGCATACGCTGAGAATACCATCTCACCTGCATAAAGACCAGTTTCTTCGTCAAAAGCAATGTTGATACTGTCTACTGTCATTCTGAAGTCGCTGCTCTCGATATAATCAATAACATTCTTAACATTCTGGTATGATCCCTTGTATGAAACCGGGAATGTAGCCACATAACAGTTATATGCATCACTTGAGCCTGCAGCCCCTGTAGTGTCAGCATCTGTACTTGTGCTTGCTGTTGAATCTATTGTCACATCACCTACGGCACCTGTACCAAGTGTGTAGAATAATGTACTCTCGCCCATTGTTACATCTGTGAAATCATAATCATACTCGTTCTTGATTCCCTCAAGGTACATGATTATGTTCTCCTGGTAGAGTTCTGAAGGGAACTCAGCAAGAACAGCCTCATAATCAGCCTTATACTGTGCTGCGCCATCAATATATGTCTGTCTGTTCTGGTTCTTGGTGTTAAGATCATTGTAATATACTTCCTGCTTATCCCTCTCAGAGATAAGATCCTTTCTCTCCTGGAAGTTATCCATTGCAAGATACTTGATAGGGAAGAATATGATTGCACATCCTAATATGAATAATAATAAATTTCTCTGTCCTTTTGTTATTGAATCCATGTTCTATATCCTCCCTTACTGTACTTCTACTGTATCGTCAGTGTCTGTTATAACATCAGGCTGACTGTATACACATGTTACAACAAAATCATACATAACCTTGCCACTCTGATCATCCACATTCTCTGTGATCGAACCAACAAATGTCTGGTCAATGCATTCGATAGTCTTTAAATTGATAGCAAACTTGGCAATGTCTTCATATGTTACTGTTGATCCCTCGATAGTTACACCATCTGAAGCAGAGTCAAAGCTTGTAACAGATATTCCTGAAGGCATTACTTCCTCAAGGTTTGCAATAAGAGTTCCTACATTTTCATTGAGGTTTTCTGTATATCCGTACATTGCTGCAGCGTCTACATATGTGCTCTGTGCATCATTGTACTCATTTACGATATCTTCAATATCCTTTATGCTGGCAATCTTGGCATTTATATCATCAAGCTCTGACTGTGCCTTATTCTTCAATATGTATGAAGTAGCTGTTACCGCACCTGCCACAATAACTGCCAGGATCAGGAAAGCAACAACAAGTGCTGTTGGGTCGAAGCCGTTTGATGCCTTTGCCGATGCAGCGTCTGCAATGTCAAAGCCCATTGGTGCAAATGCAGCACCGATAGGTACCATAAGATATACAGGGTTATAAATCTTTAAGTCAATCTTTGGATCGAATTTGATGTTTAAAAGTGTGTCCATAACTCTGGTAGATACATTTAACTGAACCTTAAATAAGCCGTCAATTCCTTTGATAAGCGCACCGTCACCTGTAAGGAATACATCATCAATAGGCTTATCAGGATTCTTTGAAGCAAAGAAATCCATTACTCTTCCTATATTGTTGATGAGGTATCTAAATGAACCTGTGATGGCATTATCATCGAAATCCACGGTTATAAGTCTTTCATTCTGAAGTAATGTCATGGCCGTTGTGGCATCTACGCCCTTGGCGTCCATTACCTCGTTGACTACAACATTTGTTCCGTATGGAACAGTTCTCTGTAACAGTAATGTGTCTCCCTTTACAATGTTAAGAACTGTAGACTCACTTCCTAACTGGATTACCATTGTTGTCATACTGTCACTGGTCTGTGTCTTGATAAGCTGAAGCATTGCGTTACCTACGAAATCAAGGGTAACTGTCTTAAGTCCTACCATATTGGCAACATCATAATATGCCTTAACCATACTCTGTGGTGCCGCTACCGCAAGAACTCTCAACTGCTTGTTGTTCTCAGCGTCAGTTACAGTCTCTAATATAGAGTGTGATACAACGTAATCCTCTATATTAACAGGGAAATACTCTGATGAGTTCGCATTAATAATTCCTTTTACTTTGTTTTCCTTTACGAAAGGTACAAGAACCTCTCTGGAAACAATCTTTGTAGAGGTAAGAACGAACACTGCGTTCTTATTGGTTATTCCGTTCGCACTAAGCTGTGCTTTAATAGCATCTGCTATTCTCTCTTTGTCTCTGATCACGCCGTCTTCATAAGCATCATCCGGTGTTTCGAAGATTATGGCATTATGTACAGTAGACTGTTTTTTTGCTGAAGCTGTTGCTTCAATGATAGTAATACTTTCATTTGTAATGTCGATAGTTAATACTTTGTTATTACTCGCCATCTTAAATAGCCTCCCTCGCTAATCAGTAGTTTTTCACGGAAGAATCACTCTTCCAAAATGCTTGAGTACCAGCTTACGAGCTGTCCACCCCATATAATCAAAAGGTCAACATTCTGTTACCCTTTTAGCAGTACCATCATCTGTCATCTGCCATCGATCCAGTTAGCAGTTCAAAACTCCGATACTAAAAAATAAGTTTCCAGCCTGGTAGCAAGCCGGTTGCCGCCATGAGTTTTATGTCGTCGCGTTAATCCCTTCCGCATGTCATATTATATATAGAAGGGAAAGCACAGCAATAAAAACCGCTGACTGCAAAAAAGCCGGTTCCGGACATAATCCGCACCGTTTAAAATAATAAAGTCAGAGACCGGGGGAACGGATATGCCTTATACGAGGACTATAGGCATATATAATCCGTTCTAAGTCTCTGATATCACATCTGTAGATGTGACTTACAAACATTCCCCGGAGGGAATGTTTTGTACATTCAGGCTTATATCTTACTTGTAGTTCTTACCCTGCTCTGGATATACCTGATCGTCAGCATTCTTTGTTGGGTTAGCGTAAACTATACACTTGTTGTTAGCCTTGTCAACTTCGATTGTGAAATCCTTACCCTTGCTGTTACCATACTTAACCTTCATGCTTGCAGCACCAAGTGTTGAGTGTGTCTCATCTGTGAATGCATTTCCATCTGAGCAAAGCTCTGTTGATGAGTAAGATGTCTTTGTACAAGCCTCGAAACCAGCCTCCTCAGCAAGAGCTGTTGTTACAGCCTTAGCGATAAGGTCACCGTTTGAGATATCTGTTGACTTTCTTGACTTGTTAATGTACTTAATAAGAGCTGGAGCAAGAGCACCTGCAAGTATTGCCATAATAGCAATAACGATAATTAACTCTACTAATGAGAAACCTTTATTGTTCTTCATAATAATTCTCTCCTTTTTAATTAATATATTCTTTGTTGTTTTGTCTGTGCCTCCGGCACATTTATTAATACCGATACCCTCGTAATATCGGGATTAAACATTTTTAAAGTTTTATTATTACGTTCTTGATCTTATACTCCATCAAGGGCATTGTACATGCTCATGATAGGTCCGTATACAGCTGCAACGATCATACCTACGATAAGTGCAAGTACAACCATGATCATTGGCTCCATGGCTGCTGTAAGAGCATTAGTTGCTGCTTCAACTTCCTCGTCATAGTAATCGGCAACCTTTGAAAGCATCTCCTCGATATCGCCTGTCTCCTCACCAATCTTAGTCATGGCTGAGAGCATTGGTGGAAGCATCTCCATATCTTTAAGAGGCTTTGAAAGAGGAACACCCTTTGCAACCTGTGTCTTAGCGTCTAATAAGCCGTCTCTGATGATCTTGTTATCCATCATCTTGGCAACCTGTTCTACTGCATCGATCATCGAGATACCTGACGCCATCAGTGTGCTCATTGTTCTTGCAAATCTTGAACATGCCGACTTGATGTTAAGGTTACCGAAGATAGGTGCCTTAAGTCCGATATTGGCAAAAAGCTGCTCACCTACCGGGCTTCTCTTAAACGCCTTAACTCCAACTACTATAGCCGCAACAATGATAATGAGCAGCCACCACTTATGTATAATAAAATCCGATAATGCAACCATTATCCTTGTAGCAAGCGGAAGATCTGTTCCCATCTCCTCAAACATACTTGTGAAGTTAGGAATAACCATTACCATAACTACGATTACTACTGCAATCATTACTATAAATACCACGATAGGATATGTCATGGCACCCTTGATCTTTGATGCAAGAGCATTATCCTTCTCGAAGTGCTCTGTAAGTCTGTCAAGACACACCTCAAGGTTACCTGACATCTCACCGGCCGCCACCATGTTGATCATAATAGGCGGGAATATCGATGGATTGATCCTCATGGCATCTGAAAGTGTACCACCCTTTTCAACATATGTCTTGGCATCCATGATAGCCTTTCTGAGTGTAGGGTTCTCAATCTGGTCTCCCATGAGCTCCAGGGCTGATATAATGGTAACACCAGCTCTTATTACAGACGAGAACTGCTTGCAGAATACTGCAAGGTCTTTTGATTTTACTTTTTTCTTAAAAAATCCCCCAGCCAACGGACTGCTCTGTTCTGTAAGGCTCATGATGGTATAGCCATCGGCCTTCAGCTTCTTCTCTGCGCCGTCCCTGTTAGAGGCTTCGATGGTACCCTTTTTATTCTTACCATCTCTGTCAACAACTTTGTAATTAAATGTTGCCATTGTCTCTCCTCCGACCCAATCATATTTTTTACTTTCAACCGCTTAAATTCTCCCTCTTAAGGGTGCAAAATAACGCAATCTACTTATGTTAATATATTGATAATACTATAAACAGCAATGTTAATCAATATTTAATTGGAAATTATGAACTTTTTGTGTATTTTGCTTAAGTGTTTTGTATATTTTACTGACCATTGATCTTCTTTCTGAGATACTGCTGATCCTGTGCATAGGTCAGTGCCATCTCTCTTGTTATAGTTCCTGCCGAGAACAGGTCATATAACGCGTCATCCATGGTGATCATACCCTGCTGCCTGCTGGTCTGTATGGTCGACTGTATCTGATGGGTCTTGGCTTCACGGATCAAGCTTCTTATGGCAGGTGACGCAAGCATTACCTCGAAAGCTGCTACTCGTCCGTTTCCTGACGCTATAGGAAGCAGTGACTGTGATATAACTCCCTCAAGAACCATGGCGAGCTGTACTCTTACCTGCTGCTGCTGGTTTGTAGGGAAGATATCTATAATTCTATCGATAGTACTGGCTGCACCTATTGTATGAAGTGTTGAGAAAACCAGGTGTCCTGTCTCAGCCGCTGTGATGGCTGTTGAGATAGTCTCCAGGTCTCTCATCTCTCCTACCAAGATGATATCAGGATCTTCTCGGAGGGCTGCACGAAGTGCATTAGCATAGCTTAATGTATCCATTCCCACTTCTCGCTGATTCACAATAGCCTTGTTGTGATGATGTATATACTCTATAGGATCCTCCAGTGTGATGATATGATCCGTAAGGTTCTCATTCGCCTTATTTATAATAGAAGCAAGGGTTGTTGACTTGCCTGAACCTGTAGGTCCTGTTACAAGAACAAGTCCTCTCTTTCTCTTGTACAGATCAACTACCTCTCTTGGAATACCAAGCTGATCCGGTCTTGGGATCTGGGTCTCAACTCGTCTGTAGGCTGCTGCCATGTTTCCTCTGTCCATGAATACATTCACACGGAAACGGCCGGTCTCAGGTGAATCGAATGAGAAGTCCACTTCTCCTCTGTCCTTAAGTATTGCTACATGTCTGTCCTTCATAGTAGCACCGATAGCCTCTGCTGCGTCAGCAGGAGTAAGCGGTGGAACCTCTACCTCTGTAAGCTTACCGTTAATACGAAGCTTAGGCGGAATACCTACTGCGATATGAACGTCAGATGCTTTGGCTTCTACCGAGAATGCCAGTAACTCTTTCATGTCTAACATTGTTTTCGTCCATCCTTTCATTTATGCGTTAATAATTTCAATTTATCTCCCCCGAACCCTGTAAGAAACATCGTCACCCAAAGGGCAGTAGGCCGATGTTTCCTTCTTTCGTTCGTCAGATTCGTTATCTATCTGTTGTCTCAAGATCAAGATCGACCTGAGTTGTATGTACTATCTTCTTCATCTCTGCAATAGATGTGATACCGTTAAGTACGTGCTTCGCCGCACCCATTCTAAGTGTCAGCATACCTTCCTTAAGTGCCTGCTTTTCTATCTTATCTGCAGTTGCGCCTGAGGCGATGATGGCCTGAAGACTTCTTGATACAGGCATCATCTCATACACACCTATTCGTCCTGAATAACCTGTATCGTTACAGAGCGGACATCCTACCGGCTCATACACGATGACATCCTCCTCATCCTCAGGAACACCGAGGAGCTGTCTCTCTTCGTCTTCTACATATCTAGGCTGCTTACAGTTTGTGCACAGACGTCTTACAAGTCGCTGGGCAATAACACCAACAACCGCATCACCAACAATGTAATCCTCGATCCCCATATCTACAAGACGGGTAATGGTGGAGGCTGCCGAGTTTGTATGGAGTGTGGATACAACAAGGTGTCCGGTGATAGCCGCCTGAACTGCTATGTTGGCTGTCTCACCGTCTCGAATCTCTCCTATCATGATGATATCCGGATCCTGACGAAGGATAGATCTTAAGGCTGCCGCGAAGGTCATCTCTGCCTTAACATTAACCTGCACCTGGTTGATACCGTTTATATTAGCCTCGACAGGGTCTTCTACTGTAATAATATTAACATCTTCTTTATTCAATTCACTTAAGGATGTGTACAGTGTTGTTGACTTACCTGAACCTGTAGGTCCTGTTACCAGGATGATACCATGTGGGTTGCTCAATATTCCGTCAAACACCTTAAGCTGTTCTTCATCGAAACCAAGTCCGCTCTTAGGCTTTGTAAGTCCGTCCTTGGAGGTAAGTCTCATAACCGTCTTCTCTCCGAACACTGTAGGAAGAATAGATACACGGACATCAAACTCCTTACGGTCTACCATAATGGTGATACGGCCGTCCTGAGGTTTTCTCTTCTCGGCAATATCCATACCGCCGATGATCTTGATACGGGCTGTGATACCCGGAAGGATACTCAGGTCGTAGCTCATAACCTGCTTTAAAGCACCATCTATCCTGTATCTTACACGGACTCCGGTCTCAAGAGCCTCTATATGTATATCTGATGCCCTCTGTCTCACTCCGCCTTCAATAATCTGCTTAACAAGAAGAACGATAGGTGAATTATCAATATCTTCGTTCCCCTCTTCATTCTCATCAGGTCCAAGTGAAACAGCCTGTTCCTTCTTGTACTGTTCCGCTGCCTCCATAGCCTGGGCGCTGCCGTAGTACTTACCTATAGCATCGTTGATATCCGATTCATTGGCAAGCATCGGTTCTACCTGAAGGTTCGTAACAAGGCTTATATCATCAATAGCATCAAGATCCTGAGGATCTGACATGGCAACCTTAAGAATATTAGGATTATCCGGATCGATCTCAACAGGCATTACCCTGTACTTGGCTATCATCGGTTCCGGAACGAGATGAACAACGCTGTCCTCTATTTTGGCTCCCTTAAGACTTATGTAATCAATTCCCAACTGCTGTGTAAGCAGTGTAATAAGGATCTGGTCACTTATGAACCCCAGTTCCACAAGCACATTACCAAGCTTGCCGCCATTCTCCTTCTGGTAATCGAGAGCCTCCTGAAGCTGTTCCTCTGTTATGGCACCTGCCGCAATAAGGACATCGCCTATCCTTATCTTCTTACGTCCCATTCCTAATCGCATATCTGTACATCCCCTCCTATTAATTTTGTACAATTTCCTATTGGGTCATTATATCACACTATATTTCAAATTTAAACATTTTGTATATTTTTTTATATGTTTTTTTTGCATATTTCCATATGCTTGTCACAATTTGTATTTTTTTCTTGATGATTATGCACTATTTACCGGGTTTTCTCATAATATAATATAAAAAGCCGGAGTAAATTATTGTGAAGGCATTCAGAAAACCACTGACCAAAGAGGAGGAGGCCCTCATTCTGACGAAGGTAAGATCCGGGGATTCTGCCGCCAGGAGCACCCTCATCGAAGCCAACATGCGCCTTGTGGCACACATATCCAAGAAATACTCCGCACCCACAAGAAACAGTGAAGATCTTATCTCCATGGGAACTATAGGTCTCATCAAGGCATGCAATTCCTTCGACTACGAAAAAAGCAACCGTTTTGCCACCTATGCCGCCAGATGTATCGAGAACGAGATCCTTATGATGTTGCGCCGGGAGAAGAAATGCTCCAGGGAGATATCCATATATGAACCCATAGGCACGGACAAGGAAGGCAACGAAATAAATCTTATGGACGTTATAATGTGCAACCATGTCAGTACCATAGAACAGATGATAGAGGATTTCCAGTTACAGAATCTCGAAAGCTGCATAGAAGACTCCCTGTCTCCTAAGGAAAAGCAGATCATACACATGAGATACGGCATACCGGACAAAGAGCCCATGACCCAGAAGCAGGTAGCAGAGATAATGGGAATATCAAGATCATATATATCAAGAATAGAAAAAAGAGCCCTGAAAAAACTTGCCAGAGCTCTTGATAATGCTACATCCTGACCTGCCGACCCTAATTACCGCACGCTGTTATCCACATCCTCAACTCTTCTGAGTATCATGCCGGGTTTTACATCGCAGCTGAACTTAACCTTAAGGGGCTGTTTCGGATGAGGTGCCGCTTCCATAGGATTGCCGTCAATATCGTATATTGCTTCCACGGTGCCATTTATATTGGTTCCGTCAAAATCCATACATTCTATATTCTCACCTACACTGAACTTATTCTTCTGTTCAAAGCATGCCATGCCATCCTCTGTAACATGTTCCACGTTGCCTATATAGGTGCAGTTCTTAAGATATGTGTTGGAATCGTATATCTGGGCAGTTTCATCCGGCTTACCAAAATAAAAGCCTGTGGTGAACTGCCTGTAGGTACATTTTGCTATCTCTGTCCTGTAATAGTCCAGATTCGCCCTGTACTTCTCCTCAGACTCGAGATAATCATCTATTGCCTTTCTATAGGTTCTTGCTACAGCAGCCACATATAACGCAGTCTTCATCCTGCCCTCTATCTTGAAGCTGTCGATACCTGCTTCTATCATCTCCGGCACATGCTCTATCATGCACAGATCCTTGGAATTGAATATATAGGTTCCCCTCTCGTCTTCATTCACAGGAAGATACTCCCCCGGTCTGGTCTCCTCCACAATGTGATACTTCCATCTGCAAGGATGGGTGCAGGCGCCTCTGTTGGCGTCACGTCCTGTGAAATAATTACTGAGCAGGCACCTTCCGGAATAGGATATGCACATAGCTCCGTGTATAAACGACTCTATCTCCATATCATCAGGTATGTTATCCCTGATCTCGCCTATCTCTTTAAGAGACAGCTCCCTTGCGGTAACCACTCTTTTTGCTCCCATCTTATTCCAGAACTGAAAAGTGAGATAATTGGTATTATTGGCCTGGGTACTGATATGAAGCTCCATATCAGGCATAACCTCCCTTGCCAGCATAAACATTCCCGGATCAGACACAAGAACTGCGTCAATGCCTGTATCCTTCACCTGGGCAAAATATTTCCTGACCCCCTCAATATCATAATTATGGGCATATATGTTTGCTGTGAGATATACCTTCTTTCCATGGGCATGGGCATACTCTGCTGCCGCCTTCATATCCTCTATACTGAAGTTATCTGCTTTCGCTCTAAGACCATATGCCTGTCCGCCTATATATACTGCATCAGCGCCATATCTGATTGCTACCTTTAGGGTTTCAAGATTCCCCGCCGGAAGCAGAAGTTCTACTTTATTTCTCTTTCTCTTGTTCTCCATGTCATCACCATTTTTCATTTTTCTTTATACTTAAGGACATTCCATCGCCGATATTCAATATGGCGGTTTCAAGTCCGGCATTATGCTTCAGGGCATACAGATATTCCCTCATCCTGCTGTGTATGGTCCTGTTTCTCCTGGTCACAGCGAACCTGCTCTCCAAAACATCACCATCCTGCAGCACATTATCGCAAAGGAGCACTCCACCGGGCTTCAAAAGTCCTATAGCTTCTTCAAAGAATAATCCATACTGTCCCTTGGCAGCGTCCATGAATATAAAATCATATCCCGGTGAAAGCTTCTTAAGCTCCTCTGTGGCATCCCCCTCAATAAGGGTTATAAGGTCTTCTGCCTGTACCCGCTTTATATTCTCTCTTGCCGCCTTTATCCTGGGTTCGTAATTTTCTATAGTTGTTATATGACCTCCGGGTGGCAGAAACCTGCTCATAAAAATAGCAGAAAAGCCAACTGCTGCCCCTATCTCAAGTATATTCTCCGGTTTATTCATAAGCATTAAAAGCTTTATAAATTCCCCGGCTTCCTTTCTAATTATAGGCACACCATTCTCTTCTGCTTCCCGCCTGATGCTCATAATGATCGGGGCATAATCTTTATTAAATGAATCTATATATGACGCAATTCTCTCATCAGTTATCATATTCTGCTTTCCTCACACTACCGGCACGACCCACACAGTGACAGCGTGCCATACTTTCTATTTGCTACTCTTGGTCGCCGTGGCATCCGGATCTCCATTACCCGTGATTATACTGACAAGTTTCTTGGCTCCATAGCTCGGGGATACCTCATATACTCCCGGCTTAATACTCGCCTTATCCAGCCACAGCTTAACAACAAAGGCATATTTATTATTTATAACTCCTGCATCCTCAAGAGCTGCACACACATCCGAAGTCGATGAATCATCCTTAACGGTTACTGTCAGAACCTTTGTATCACTTGGATTTTTTGCACCGGAAGAAAAAACATTATACATAAAATCAAAGGAAAATGAAAACGCCTTCACCAGTATCAGCACGATCACAATATTTATGATCCATCTGACAACCATCCTGAATATTCTCTTTGTACTCTTAGCTCCGTCAAATGCCATAATCAATCTCCTAACCTTGAAATATCAATTGATATAATCTGCAAAATCTTTACAAACAAATTCAACAATTCTATAAAATGTATATCACAGTTTCATTGTTTTATCAAGTAAAGTATTTACAGTTACCGCTGATTCGAATCATACCTCATCCATGTCACTGCTTATCTGAGTCCTCCGTAACGAACTGTATGTCCCCCGCCTTGCTGTAATAATAGTAATTCTCCAGATTGCTGCCAATAATACCATGAAAAAAAACAGATTCATCACTTCTTATCGTTATAGCAGTCGAATTTTCTTTCATCCCCTGTTCTATTTGGCTTTTATTATAAATGTTTATAGCCCTAAGTCTCAACAGCTCTCTTACAGCATAGCTGTCATATATAACACAGAACAAAGCCATCGTGCAACAAATAGTATACTCAACCGAAACTACCATTCCTTTTTTTATCTTAATCTGCAATCTGCCCATGTTCCTTCCTAGCCATCTGTCAACTGCCGTCACCACAACTGCAAATACACACATATACAGGTACATCATGCATCTTATGCCATATGGTCTTACAAACTGTAGTGGAAATGTAGCCGCATATCCAGATAGGAGGATAAAAAAAAGTTTATATTTCGTATCACAATCAACACTTTCAATCAACATAACCAGCAGTACAGTAATTCCTGCAATAAATACACTTTCAATCACCATACCCGCCAATGAAAAACCATCTGCCATGGAACTTAATAAAATCACAATTTCCATAGTAATAATCCGTACAGTTTTTCTTCTACTTCCTGCCGTCACAAGTAAAGCTGCAATCAAAATCGTCCCCCAAAAAAGTCTCATCTGCGAAAGCAGTGGTATCGTAAATCTAAACAAACTAATATATCCATATTCGATAAATGTAGATACATCTTTCGGCACATGTCTGTATCCCGGAATAAATGCATATTCCTTAAAGTGCAGGCTTATAAATGTCATAAGACACATGCCTGCAACGGCAACAGCAAACCACACCACAGGGGCGGTAATGCTTCTCCCCCTCTTCTTCATGCATATAACAAGTACTCCGGACATAGCAATAGCCACAAGGCTTATGTGTTCCACGAACAACTGTCCAACAAAGCCTGTAACGCCAAGAGCAGTAAACATTATTGTTCTTTTTATGTTCTTTCTTCTCCTGCCTTCGGAAGTAGTTGTAGAAGAACTTATAACGTCAATACGGCAGACAAGCCACCCACAGGTAAGGAGCCCCAGAACCGGTGGAACATAATTTGCGAATCCACTGTTCCATGTAATCGTCTCTGCCATCAGTGAGGCAGGCATAAGCAAAAACATAAGGGTCATGAAAAATCTTCCCACGACTGTATTTATATCAAGAAGTTTCCATAAAAGGACTATAATACCGACAACAACCGCAGGTTTAAGTATAGTTCTGAGCCATAGATACCTGCTCAACAGCATAGCTGTAAGATTCCCCAAGAGCCTGCCATTTCCATAATGCAATGCTTCTGTAAGCATGGTGCTGTCAGTCTTCCTGCTCATCATAAGGAAGTTCAGATCATCCGTGGACGACAAAGGCGTAATATAAGAGATCACCGCAATATATATAAATGTAACTAAGATCATGATCCACGAAATCCACTTATCCTTCTTTGTCATCTTCGTCCTCCGGAAGTCCCGCCCAGGCTCCTTATGCAGCCGTAGTTTAATATCATTTTTCCTACAATTCCACATCTATATCCGCAGCAATGGTCTCATACATCCTGTTCATCATCTTGCAGAACCTCTGCTCCGCCCTGATGTATTCACTGACTATAGTATCATGTACCACCTCATCATATTCCCTTGAAAGGTTATTGATCTCATCAAAGGGATTATCTATATTGGAGTTCTCCTGTATATCATAGCTCCTCTGTCTGAAGCGGCGCACGCTGTCAAGGAGCTCCGGTCTCTCCATAAGCTTCTCCTTTGCCTTTATATACATAGTATAGACATCGGATTCAAGGATCATCTTATTCAATTCTTCCGAAACCTTCATTATATCCTTCATAGCTCTACACCTCTGTAATTATAGGCAGTATCATAGGGCTTCTCTTTGTCCTCTTCCACAGGAACTCTCCAAGAGAATCCTTTATAGTAGTCTTGATCTTGCCCCAGTCACTTATATTTCTCCTGAGACACTTCTCAAGTGCCTCCTCAACTACCACCCTGCAGTCCTCCATGAGATTCTCAGATTCTCTCACATACACAAATCCACGGGATACAATATCAGGGCCGGCAATCATCTGGTTGCTGTACTTATCCAGTGTTACCACAACTATGATGAGACCATTCTGTGACAGCATCTGTCTGTCTCGCAGCACTATATTTCCTACGTCTCCTACGCCAAGTCCGTCTACGAATATTCCCTGGGCAGGAACCTTTCCTACCACCTCAAATGTATGCTCGCCTACGCTTAACACATCTCCCGTATTAAGGATCTTGATATTCTCCTTTGGAATACCCATCTCCTTGGCAAGCTCCGCATGTCTCTTAAGATGTCTGTACTCTCCATGGACAGGGATTGCATATTGAGGCTTCGTAAGTGCATATATAAGCTTAAGTTCTTCTCTGCAGGCATGTCCCGATACATGGGTATCCTCAAATATTACTCTGGCCCCCTTCATCTCAAGCTCATTTATTACCTTAAACACTGCCTTCTCATTTCCCGGTATCGGATGTGAGCTGAATATGACCACATCCCCCGGAACTATGGCAACCTTGTTGTGGATAGATGCCGCAATCCTTGACAGTGCAGCCATGTTCTCTCCCTGGCTTCCTGTGGTGATAAGAACTATCTTCTCGTCAGGATAGCTCTTCATCTCACTTATATCTATGAGTGTTCTGTCAGGTATATTTATATATCCAAGCTCGGAAGCGGTATTGATTATATTAACCATACTTCTTCCCTCTATGACGACCTTACGGTCATACTTGTAAGCTGAATTGATTATCTGCTGTACACGGTCTACATTCGATGCAAATGTAGCGATTATTATCCTGTGATCTTTATTCTCATTAAAGAGATTGTCGAAGGTTCTGCCCACGGTCTTCTCCGACTGAGTGAAGCCCTCCTTGTCTGCATTTGTAGAATCCGCCATGAGGGCAAGCACGCCCTTCTTCCCTAACTCTGCAAATCTCTGCAGGTCTATCATCTCGCCAAACACAGGAGTGTAATCGATCTTAAAGTCTCCTGTGTGTATTATTATTCCGGCAGGTGAGAAAATGGCAAGTGCCACTGAATCGGCTATTGAGTGGTTTGTCTTGATAAATTCGATCCTGAACTGTCCAAGATTTATTGTCTGTCCGCACTTAACAACCTTGCGCCTGGTGTTGTTAAGAAGATTGTGTTCCTTTAATTTGTTCTCAATAAGCCCCATGGTAAGCTTCGTAGTGTATATGGGCATATTGAGTTCCTTCTCGATATAAGGTATAGCTCCGATATGATCCTCATGTCCATGGGTAACCACAAGTCCCTTAACCTTATCTGCATTCTCCTTAAGGTATGTTACATCAGGTATTACAAGATCTATACCTAACATGTCATCCTCAGGAAATGCAAGACCACAGTCAATGACTATAATAGAGTCTTCATACTCTATAGCTGTTATATTCATTCCGATCTGTTCCAGTCCGCCCAAGGGAATGATCTTCACAGCTCTTTTATTTACTTTTTTCAATTTTATACCTCCAAATCCAAATCATCTAACAATTCATTAAAAATCTTCGCAACTGCCTGAAGCTCTCTCTCATCTTCAACCACGGAGAATTCAGCCATATCATCTCCGCCGTCCTCTCTGTCTTCTTTAAGGATAAGGAAAGATCCATCCTCTTCGTCATCTGTATCTTCCGCCACAAGGAGATAGTTCACGCCTCCCAGAGTGGTCTGTTCCAGTACATTAAAGGTAACTTCTTCTCCATCATCAGTTGTGAATATTATTGCATTGTTGTCCATCTAATTCTCCGTTCTGTTCTTCTCACGATCAAGATAGTTCTGCAGGATTACTGCTGCAGCCATCTTGTCAATATACTGCTTTCTGTTCTCGCGTCTCACGCCGCTCTCCATAAGTATTCTCTCTGCCTCCACTGTGGTAAGGCGTTCATCCCACAATATGACCTCAAGACCTGTTCTTCTCTCAAGAGATTCCTTGAACTCCTCTGTGGCTCTGACCCTCTCACCCTCAGTGTTGTTCATGTTCTTGGGATATCCCAGTACAATACGTCCGCAGTTATATTCAGTTATGACTCTCTCTATCTCCGCCAGTGTCTGTCTGAGCTTTCCCGGAGATTTTCTTTCTATTGTTTCGTATGGCTGGGCAGTGAGCATAAGCTCGTCACTTACAGCCACTCCCACTGTCTTAGTACCATAGTCAAGACCAATTACGCGCATAAAAACACGACCATCATTTATCTGTCCGATGCTTTATGATGGTCACTCCTTTCTTGTGTATCTGATATATACAAATCCGTAAGGCTACACAAGATTATTCTTGATATAGTCCTCGAACAACACCTCTATTATCTCATCACGTTCCGCTTTCATTATGAGACTTCTGGCGTTCTTGTAGCTTGTGATATAAGTAGGATCTCCACTCATTATATATCCCACAAGCTGGCTTACAGGATTGTATCCTTTCTCTGAAAGTGCCTCATACACCTGTCTGATAATATCAGTAACATCTATTGTATTGTCCTTTATCTGTCCAATATGCTGTGTATTATCATTCTTCATCTCTTCACGTCCTTCTCTCCGGACATCAGTCCATTCTCCCATACATTCTAATATAAACAGGGTGAAAATTCAACTACATTAATTGTATACATTGTATATTATGAAATGTTGTGAACTTAGATCACACCTTATATCTCACCCACGGTTTATTTTTCCTACATATTCTCCTGCGGTTGTCTTTTCGTACATTACCTCTACGATCCTGTTCTTAAAGCTCTGAGGATCAGTTATGCCTTCCGTGGATATGTGGACATCCATGTATCTCTCCGTATGCCCTCTCATATATTCTTCGCCATTTTTCTCAACCAATTCTTCCACCAGCACCTTAACTGTGGTTCCCACAAACAGATCCTGATATGCATGTTTGTTATGTTCGCTTATGGCAAGCAGCACATCACTTCTGCTGTTCTTAACCGAAGGATCCACCTGGTTAGGCATGGTTGCCGCAGGTGTGCCCTTTCTCTGGGAATATTTGAATATATGCATTTCATATAAGTTTATATCTTCAAGGTATTTCCTTGTACACTCAAACTCTTCCTCTGTCTCTCCCGGAAAGCCTACTATTACATCTGTGGTAATGGCTGGATTTTTGTACACTTTTCTTAAGAGCTCACATTTTTCCATGTATTCACTGCAGGTATACTTTCTGTTCATGCGTCTAAGCACAGAATCGCAGCCACTCTGGAGACTCAGGTGAAAGTGCGGGCAGAGCTTGTCTACCGCCTTAATCCTGTGGGCAAATTCTTCTGTTATGATACCCGGTTCAAGGGATCCCAGACGAATTCTCTCTATTCCTTCGATTTTTGAGATATTCTCTACCAGGTCAGCCAGACCTGTATCACCATCCATATCTCTGCCATAAGAAGAAATATGTATTCCTGTAAGGACCACTTCTTTAACACCCGCCTCTGCAAGACGGCTTATCTCATCAATAACCGAATCCATACTACGGCTTCTTATCCTGCCTCTTACATAAGGTATTATGCAGTAGGTACAGAACTGGTTACAGCCATCCTGGATCTTCACATAGGCTCTGGTATGATATACCGGCTTGTTCACATCCAGCTCTTCAAATTCCTTCTCTCTTGAAATATCTGTGAAACAGGCCGTCTCTCCTGAGTTAAAGTACTCTGCGATAACGTGTCCTATATCTTTTTTTCTGTTGTTGCTTATTATTATATCTATGTCCTTATCCTGAGACAGCTTCTCCTTCTCAGCCTGGACATAACATCCGCAGGCTATGACCAGTGCTTTCGGATTATTCTTCCTTGCCCGATGTATCATCTGTCTGGACTTTTTATCTGCCATATTGGTTACAGAGCATGTATTTATAAGATATACGTCGGCAGTATCCTCGAAATCCACCACCGAAGCTCCCATTTTTTTCAATATTTCTATCATTCCATCAGTCTCATACTGATTGGTCTTGCAGCCCAGTGTACAGGCAGCTACAGTCTTTCCACTTAACATAGTTTTTACCTTTCCAAATCTTGACTTTTATGGGTCAAATATATATTATTAACGTATAAACTTTACATGGGGGTGTAAAACTTCTGATTATCATTTTTGGAGTTTAACAGCCGAATAAACAGGAGGATTATATATGACAGCTTTAAAAATTTCTTTAAACTCAATCGATAAGGTAAAAAGTTTCGTAAACACTATCGCACAGTTTGACGCAGAGTTTGATCTTGTGTCAGGTCGTTACGTTATAGACGCTAAGTCTATTATGGGTATCTTCAGTCTTGATATCTCACAGCCTATAGATTTACATATCTACGCTGAGTCAGGTCTCGATGACATTTTAGCAGCCATCAAGCCTTACATCGCTGAATAATACCTGTATATGCTTCATGCATTGCATGTGCGTAATATAAATCCCGGATTTTCTTCCGGGATTTTTTATTATTGCTGATGTCTGTGGCATCGTTGCATTGCAGGCAATTTCAAATGGTTACTGCTCTATTCTCAGCCAATTAATTATTGCCGCTTCTGCAGGTTATAACTTCTACTGTCTCCAACGCCTTCTGATATAACGGCTCGATTATTCCCTCAAGCTTAGCCTCCGACTTCTCAATAGCCGAAAGTATAGGCTTTGTAACCGGGTGCTTTGCAACAAATGTTGTACAGCAGTCCTCGTAGGGAAGTATTGAGGTCTCATAGGAACCGATCTTCTCAGATATATCAACTATCTCCTGCTTATCCATACCTATACAAGGTCTCATAACAGGCATTGTTGCCACATCATTTATTACTGCCAGTGAGAACACTGTCTGGCTTGAAACCTGTCCGATACTCTCTCCTGTAACCGTAATCTGACAGTCATTTGCCTTTGCAAGCTCCTCAGCGATCTTTATCATATATCTCTTCATGATTATGGTAAGCTCCTCATGAGGGCAGTTATCATATATGGCCTTCTGTATCTCGGCGAAATTAACTATATGAAGTCTTATGGAGCCTGCGTAATCCGCAACTATTGTGGCAAGATCGATAACCTTCTGCTTCGCTCTCTCGCTGGTAAACGGAGGGGCATTATAATATACGGCTTCCATCTTAACACCACGCTTGGCGATCATATAGGTTGCAACAGGGCTGTCTATTCCTCCTGACAGCAGTGCCATACCCTTTCCGTTGGTGCCAACCGGAAGTCCTCCCGGACCCGGTATTGTAATAGAATAAATATATACAGTCTTTCTTATCTCAACATTTATGATCTCCTCAGGCTCATGCACATCTACCTTCATATCAGGGAAGGCCTCAAGAAGATAGTGTCCAAGCTCTGAATTGACCTCCATTGAGGTCATAGGGAATGACTTGTCATTTCTTCTGGTATTTACCTTGAAGGTAAAGTTATGCTTTCTGTATGCCTTATCTACATAAGTGATAACCGCGTTCTTTATACTGTCAAAGTCTGTCTCATTGAGTACCACAACAGGGCATATTCCCACTATTCCGAATACCTTTCCAAGGGCTTCCACCACGTCCTCGTAGTCATAGTCGCTGTTTGCCTCAACGAATATCCTTCCCTGTTCCTTTCTTACATAGAAATCTCCCAGGGGCTTTAATTTCCTGTTAATGTTCCTGCACAGAATATCTTCAAATATATATCTGTTCTTACCCTTTGTGCCTATCTCGGCATACTTGATCATAAAAGCCTTGTAATCCATATCTGCACCTTTCATATTCTCTATTTTCTTACATACTTCCTTAACACCGGAAGTTCCTTTTTTATAACATTAATGGCGTAATCCACCTGTTCTTCTGTGTTGTCATAGGCGAAACTGAAACGTAGTGTTGACTCAAGTCTCTCCGGTGACAATCCCATGGCATGGAGTGTGGAGCTTAAATTCTTGTTCTGTGTTTTGTTTGATGAGCAGGCGGAACCTGATGACACATATATGCCGCTATTCTCAAGGGTGTGGAGCATTATCTCGCTTCTGACCCCTGTAAATGATATGCTGGCTATATGGCAGGCTTCTCCTGAGTTGCTGTACACACCCTCAAGCTCTGTAAGTCCTGATATAAGTCTGTCCTTAAGTGCTTTCATATGGGCACATCTTTCGTCCATCTCCTTGTCTGCAATCTCTGCTGCAAGGCACATGCCTGCTATGGCAGGGACATTCTCGGTTCCCGAACGATAACCCTGCTGCTGTCCGCCTCCAAGGATTATAGGAACTATCCTTGTCCCTCTCTTCACAAATAAAGCGCCACTTCCCTTAGGGCCGTGGATCTTGTGTCCGCTTACGCTCATAAGGTCTATACCCATTCTCTTAGGATACAGATGGAACTTTCCGAATGCCTGTATGGCGTCCACATGGAACACTGCCTTGGGACATATGTCATGCACCATGTCCGCTATATCCTTAACAGGCATAACTGCACCCACCTCATTATTCACATACATTATTGACACAAGTATGGTGTCATCATTCAACGCAGCCTCAAGCTCATCAAGCTTTACTATGCCTCTTTCGTCAACACCGATCCTTACAACATCAAAGCCCTGTTCCTCAAGGTACTTGAAGGGATTCGCCACGGAGGCATGTTCAACTGCTGAAGTTATGACCCTGTGTCCTTCCTTCTCGTGGGCTCTTGCAGCTCCGATTATGGCCATATTATTGGATTCTGTACCGCCGGAGGTGAATATTATCTCCGACTTATCCACCTTCCACAGCCTTGCCAGAGTCTCTCTACCCTGTCTTACATATTTCTCGGCATCCACTCCCTTCATGTGAAGTGATGAGGGATTACCGAAGTCCTCTTCCATTATCTTAACCATCAGGTCTTTTACCTGTGGAAGAACCTTTGTTGTTGCTGCATTGTCAAAATATGCTTCCATCTTCCTACCTGTCCTCTTCAAGTTCAAACATTATTATTGAAATAACCGCCATTCCGGCAGTCTCTGTTCTGAGTATCCTGTGTCCAAGGGTTATGGCTGAAACCCCTGCGTCTAAGGCTTTCTCTACCTCTTCCCGGGCGAATCCACCCTCGGGACCTATAAATATACCAAGGCTTTTCTTTCCCTTTATGTTCTTTATGATATTTCTGGAATATTCCACTCCCTCTGCTTCCTCATAGGGGATTATATTCATATCAAGCTTTTCTGCCATTGATACAGCCTCTGCAAATGATACCGGCATGGTAACCTCAGGTATCATCCCTCTTCCTGACTGCTTAGCTGCCGACTCGGCTATCATATTGTAGCGTTCCGTCTTCTTCTTAGCCTTCTTGTCATCAAGCTTCACAACAGTACGCTTTGTCATGACCGGAACTATCCTCGTGACCCCAAGCTCCACTGTCTTCTGGATAATGAGCTCCATCTTGTCTCCCTTAGGAAATCCCTGGAACAGAGTTATCTCTGTGGAAAGCTCCGAGAAATTATCACATATATCACAGATGTCTGCAACTACTTCTTCATTTGTAATACCAGAAATACGGCAGTGGTAATCTCTGCCCCTGCCGTCGCTTACTATCAATTCATCATTTTCTTTTAACCTGAGAACATTCTTCACATGATTCACATCTTCACCGGTTATTACCACCGATCTGTCGGAAAATGCCCCGGGATCATCAACGAAAAATCTGTTCATAATTATTTCCCGTCCTTAACTGCCACAAAGCTGACCCATTCTTTCATGTGAACAGTATCCACTATCTTAAGTCCATTGTCAAGAATAGCCTTACGGACTTCATCCTCTTTCATATCTATTATGCCGGAGGATATGAATATTCCGTCATCCTTCATAAGCTCTGATACCTTTCCCGAGAGAGGTATGATCACATCAGCCAGAATATTCGCAACTACCACATCAAATCTTCCCTGAAGATTTTCAACAAATTCATCATCTGTCAGTATATTGCCACAGGCAAATTCCACCTGATCGGCAGGTATATTGTTGATATCCCTGTTCTCTCCGGCAACCTCAACTGCCACAGGATCTATATCCACGCCATACACATGGGACGCACCGAGCTTATTGCAGATAAATGACAATATACCGCTGCCACTTCCTGCATCAAGGACTGCTGCTCTCTTCTTCATATGCTTCTTAAGCTGTCCTATGCAAAGCTTTGTAGTTTCATGGGATCCTGTACCAAAAGCAGTTCCCGGGTCTATCTCTATAACTATATCATCTTCCTTTACATCTGAGGGATTCTCTTCCCATGTTGGCTTGATGACTATGTTGTCATATATCCTGAATGGCTTGAAATACGCTTTCCAGTTGTTGATCCAGTCTTCGTCACAGGTGGTAGACACCTGTATCTCTCCGATTCCCACATCTACGAACTCTGAAAGACGCTTAAGCTCGCCCTTAACTGCCTCTACTATCTCTTCTTCATTCTGTCCCTCATCAAGGAAGAATGATACTCTGGCAGTTCCGTCATCCTCCTTCACGTCATCTGGCGGGAGATCCGCGTAAATTTCCGCCATTTCCTCTTCTGTAAGTGCTGTATTATCATCCACCTGTACACCCAAAACGCCCTCCTCAGTGAGGAAGGCGCTTATAAGGTCCACGGCTTCACATGTTGTATCAACTGTGATCTGTGTCCATTTCATATACTTTACCTATTTTTTCTTTCTTCTCTTATGGTCTCCGAAGTTAAATGTACCGCCTGACTCTGTTGCAGGTCTTGTCTCTACAAGAGTTGCCTGTTCATACTGATTGAGGATGTTCTTCTGTTCCTCTGTAAGATTCTCAGGAACCTGAACTACAAGTGTTACATAATGATCGCCTCTCTGGGTAGGATTCTTAAGGTTCGGAACACCCTTTCCTTTGAGCTTGATCCTTGTGTCTGTCTGAGTACCTGCAGGAATCTGGTAATCTATCTCACCCTCAATGGTATTTATCTTGATAGTACCGCCGAGAGCTGCCTGTGTAAATGTTATAGGCTCTGATGAATAAAGGTTGTAATCCTGTCTCTGGAACTTTGGATGACGGTCTACCAGGATAGTAACATGAAGATCTCCTCTTTCACCGCCGTTACGTCCGGGCTCACCCTTACCCTTGATACGGATATTTGTTCCGTTATCAACTCCGGGTGGAACAGCAATCTGAATCTTCTTCTTGCTCTTCACATAACCTGTACCTGCACAGTTACTACACTTGTACTTGATTATCTTTCCTTCTCCGCCGCATTCCGGGCAGGTCTGGATATTCTTAACAACGCCGAAGAGTGACTGCTGTGTTGTAACTATCTGGCCCTTACCGCTACACTTGCTGCATATCTCAGGCTGGTGTCCAGGCTGTGAACCTGTTCCTTTACATACATCACACTCATCCTTAAGTGGGAGCTCAAGCTCCTTCTGGGTTCCGAAGATTGCCTCTTCAAACGAAACTCTTATGGTTGTCTTAATACTTGCCCCCTTCATAGGGCCTGTGGTATTTCTCTGTCTGCTTCCACCGCCAAACATATCACCGAAGATATCTCCAAAGATATCTCCCATATCAGCGAAGTCAAAGCCGAAGCCTCCAAAGCCACCGTCGCCGCCGTTCTGATCAAAGGCCGCATGACCATACTGATCGTACTTTGCACGTTTCTCAGGATCTGAAAGAACTGCATATGCTTCTGCTGCCTCTTTGAACTTGTTAGCAGCCTCCTCATCACCCGGATTGGCATCCGGATGATATTTCTTGGCTACTATACGATAGGCTTTCTTTATCTCTGCCTCTGAGGCTCCCTTGGTAACACCAAGGACCTCATAGTAATCTGTTTTTGTTTCTGCCATAACTTACACCTTTCATACGCGATATACTATAGACTGCTCACCATCATAGTGGTCACAATTAAACCTCTGTGAAATCTCCGTCTACTACATCACTGTCTGAATAATTAGGTGTACCTGCTCCTGTGCCTGCATTTGCGCCAGGACCATTCTGCTCATAAAGCTTAGCAAATAAGTTCTGTGCGCTCTCCATAAGCTTATCCTTACCAGCCTTGATCTTCTCTACATCCATGTCGCTCATATTCTCAGCGTCTGTGCTGTCGATGATTGCACGTAATGCGTCAAGATCTGCCTTAACTGCGTTCTTATCTGAATCAGCAAGCTTGTCGCCTACTTCATTTAATGCCTTATCTGTCTGGAATACAAGAGCGTCAGCCTCGTTTCTTGTTTCGATGCCCTCCTTACGCTTCTTATCCTGTGCCTCATACTCAGCAGCTTCCTTAACAGCTCTTTCAATATCATCATCTGAAAGTGATGTTCCTGATGTGATAGTGATGTGCTGTTCTCTTCCTGTTCCAAGATCCTTAGCTGATACATTAACGATACCATTTGCATCGATATCGAATGTAACCTCAATCTGTGGGATACCACGTCTTGCAGGAGCGATACCATCAAGTCTGAATCTGCCAAGACTCTTATTGTCCTTAGCGAACTGTCTCTCACCCTGTACTACGTTTATATCAACGGCATCCTGATTATCCTGTGCTGTTGAGAAGATCTGGCTCTTCTTTGTAGGGATAGTTGTATTTCTCTCAATAAGGTGAGTAGCGATACCACCCATTGTCTCGATTGAAAGTGTAAGTGGTGTAACATCAAGAAGAAGGATATCACCGGCACCTGCGTCTCCGGCAAGCTTACCACCCTGGATACATGCACCGATAGCAACACACTCATCAGGGTTAATGCCCTTGAACGGCTCCTTACCTGTAAGTCTCTTAACCTCATCCTGTACTGCGATGATACGTGTTGAACCACCAACAAGAAGTACCTTGTCAAGATCTGCTGCTGTAAGGCCTGCGTCATCAAGTGCTGTCTGTACAGGAACCTTTGTCTTGTCTACAAGGAATGCTGTAAGCTCATCGAACTTAGCTCTTGTAAGGTTCATATCAAAATGCTTTGGTCCATCCTGGTTTGCTGTAATGAAAGGAAGGTTGATGTTTGTTGTCATTGCTGATGAAAGCTCCTTCTTAGCCTTCTCTGCTGCTTCCTTTAATCTCTGCATAGCCATCTTATCGCCTGAAAGGTCGATGCCCTCTGCCTTCTTAAACTCGTCTAACATGTACTGTGTAATGGCATTATCGAAGTCATCACCACCGAGCTTGTTATCACCGGCTGTAGCAAGAACCTCGATTACTCCGTCACCGATCTCAATGATAGATACATCGAATGTACCACCACCTAAGTCGTATACCATGATCTTCTGTTCCTGTTCGTTATCAAGACCATATGAAAGAGCTGCTGCTGTAGGCTCGTTGATGATACGCTTTACATCAAGACCTGCGATCTTACCTGCGTCCTTTGTTGCCTGACGCTGTGCGTCTGAGAAGTAAGCAGGAACTGTGATAACTGCCTCTGTAACCTTCTCGCCAAGGTATCCTTCTGCATCGCTCTTAAGCTTCTGGAGGATCATTGCTGAGATCTCCTGTGGTGAATACTTCTTACCATCAATATCTACCTTGTAATCTGAACCCATATGACGCTTGATAGAAGAAATCGTCTTCTCTGCGTTTGTAACAGCCTGACGCTTTGCAGGCTCACCTACTACTCTTTCACCTGTCTTTAAGAAACCTACTACTGAAGGTGTAGTTCTCATACCCTCTGTGTTAGCTATAACTACAGGCTTACCACCTTCCATAACAGCTACACATGAATTTGTTGTACCTAAGTCAATACCTATAATCTTACCCATTTTTAATTCCTCCTATTTAGAAATTCAAAATCTTTTCCATTTTTTATTTTAATTGATTGATAAAACTGTCAGGGCAGCCACCTTAGTTAGCCACCTTAACCATACTATATCTGAGCACCTGATCCTTATACATATATCCCTTCTGCATCTCCTCAAGGATCACATTCTCTCCAAGGCTCTCATCCTCAACATGCATTACTGCGTTGTGGAATGTCGGATCAAACTGTTCCCCTTCACAGTTCATTGGTGTTACACCAACGGACTCAAGATATGTCAGGAATCCTCTGTATATCTTCTCCATGCCTGCCTCAAAAGGTCTTTCCTTATCTTCTTCTGAAACAGTTGCAAGGGCTCTTTCAAAATTATCAACAACCGGCAGAAGCTTAAGAAGAACATCCTTGGCACCTATATCAAAATATTTGCCTGTCTCCTTCTCATTTCTCTGTCTGATGTTCTCACACTCTGCGAGAAGTCTCTTGTACTTCTCTTCGGCATCTTTAGCACGTTCCTTGAGCTTTGCATTCTCATCACGGAGTGCCTTGCTGCCTCTTCTGTTATCTTTTGCCACAGGTTTCGGTTTGGCTGCTTCAGCCTCTTCCTCCGGCACATTCACAGTCTCTGTCACATTAACATCTGTTGTGGCATCGTCCTGTTCCTTGATATCCGCTGAAGTCTCACCTACTATTGTATCGTAAGCACTCTCTTCAGTTTTTACTTTCTTAGACTCTTTATCAGCCATTATCTGTCCTCCTGTTCCTTTTCACTGAATATATCGTCAAGCTCACCTGTAAGATTCTTTAGCATGGTAACCACTTTCTTGTAGTCCATTCTCTTAGGTCCTATGATTCCTATAGTTCCCTTGGCGCCCTCAGGCATCTTATAGGTTGCTGTAATAAGTGAACAATCTTTAAGCTCTTCGGACTGATTTTCTTCACCGATATGGATCTGAATATCCTTATCCTCTCCCGATATGGCGTCCTCCACATACTTGACAAATTCTTCCTTGTCTTCTATGTCTTCGAAGGTTCCAAGCAGCTTCTCCGCCGACTGGGAATTGATAAGTTCCGGATACTTAAGCATGTTGGTTGCCCCGCTGGTATAGACCTTAAGATCATCAGCTTCCTTTATGGCTTCAAGAATACCCTGGAAGATCACTTCCAGTATCTCAGCATATTCTCCTGCCTGACTCTTCATGGTCTGTATCAGTTCAAGGTTAATATCCTGAATGGATGCCCCCTGTAAGAATGTGTTGAGCAATATATTAAATTTCAATATCTCATCATCTTTTAAGTCGTAATCCGTGTCGATCAGCTTGTTCCTTACTATGTTGCCGTCAACCATTATAACTGCCAGCAGTCTGTAGTTATTGACCTTGGACAACTGTATAAACTTAACCGTATTGCCGTACTGAGGCATTGTTACCAGTGTTGCGTAGTTGGTGTTCACCGCCAGAACCTTGGCAACCTGCTTGAGCATTTTCTCTATCTTATCTACTCTCTCAAGCAATGTTCCGTTCTGTGTCTCTACCTCCTGCTTCTCCTCCATGATACTGTCCACATAAAATCTATAGCCCGCATCTGTAGGTATCCTTCCTGCGGAAGTATGAGGCTGGCAGATATAACCCATGTCCTCCAGATCAGACATCTCATTTCTTATTGTTGCAGAACTGAGATTAAGGTCTGTGTACTTGGATATGGTTCTTGAACCCACCGGTTCGCCTGTCTCCAGGTAATTAGCCACGATAGCTTTCAGGATTTTGACTTTTCTCTCGTCAAGTTCCATTCACTCATTTCCTTTCATGTTGTTAGCACTCATTATGCCCGAGTGCTAACCACTAAAGTTAATCTAACACCAGCCGGTGATTTTGTCAACATTTTAATTATATTTTTTATTATATTTTCTGCACTTTTTAGGGTATTGGGGATTTGTGCCGGATATACATCCGGCAGGTCCGGTTAATCAAGCAGGAAATCTGCAAGAATTGAATTACTTACATCCAGGCCTTTTTTTGTAAATGAAATTATTCCCTTATTATTCACCAGGTGTCCGGAGCTTACATAACGGTCTATGACCTGTCCGTACACCTCGTATATGGATCTGTTAAACTTCTTATGAAATGATGATGCAGACACTCCTTTTGTCATACGGAGACCCAGAAACATAAATTCTTCCATCAGATGTCCGGTGTCTGCCGCCTCATCAAGATGTCTTATATTATTCACGCAGGCTGAAACCTCTTCAAAGCTTCCGCATTTTGACGCAGCTGTCATTATGCGGATGTACTCATCCATATCCTGTGTATTTGAAAATCTCCTCTGATTAAAGAAGGATGACGCACCTATGCCAAAGCCTATGTACTCTTTGAGAGTCCAGTACTTTATATTATGCCGGCACTCGTAGCCCGGTCTTGCGTAATTTGAGATCTCATACCTGTTATAGCCTCCTGATATAAGAAGTCTCTCGGTTGCCTCATACATCTTTCTGTCTGTGTCCTCATCCGGTATCAGCCTTAACAGGCGGTCATTTTCTGCCAAAGGCGTGCCGTCCTCAACTATCAGGCTGTATGCGGATATATGGGCAGGCTTGAGCTTCATCACCTTCTCAAGGGAGTTCAGATAGGTATGTAGTGTCTGTCCCGGTACAGCTGATATAAGGTCTATGTTGATATTTTCAAAGCCTGCTTCCCTGGCATTATCGTAGGACACAAGGAACTGATCGTAATTGTGTATCCTTCCGAGAAGTGCCAGTTCTTCGTCATTTGCAGACTGGAGTCCTATGCTTATCCTGTTGATACCTGCATGAATGTATTCTGCCGCCTTGCTCTCTGTCAGAGTGCCGGGATTGGCTTCTATGGTTATCTCTGCGTTCTTTGACACCGAAAATGCCAACCTGAGAGTATCCATTATCTTCTCTATATCTCCGGGCATAAGAATAGACGGAGTTCCACCGCCTATAAATATTGTGTCAACTATATAACTGTCCCTTAAATGCTTGCATGACAGAAGCTCTATGCAGAGGGCATTTATGTAGTCCTTTCTCAGGCCGTTCCAGTTGACATAATTCTGGGCATCAACTCCAAAGGACAGAAAATCGCAATAAATACATTTTCTTGCGCAAAATGGAATATGTATGTATATGCCCAGTCTCCTCTTTACCATGTCTGTCTCTGTCCCCTGCTTCTTCTGTGTATTTTTATATATTTCGTGTGTTTTTTGTTGTATTTTTTACTTTTGTATATTTCGTTTTTTATTGTGCTTTGTTCCTGTTGCTTTGTTCCTGCTGTTTTATGGTGCGTGCCTTACTCTTCATCCAACTTAAGAACACTCATGAATGCCTTCTGCGGAATCTCCACATTTCCCACCTGTCTCATTCGTTTCTTGCCTTCCTTCTGTTTCTCCAGAAGCTTTCTCTTACGGCTTATGTCACCGCCGTAGCACTTGGCAAGCACATCCTTTCTCATTGCCCTTACCGTCTCACGGGCTATGACCTTGCCGCCGATGGCTGCCTGTATAGGTATCTCGAAGAGATGTCTCGGGATCTCATCCTTAAGCTTCTCGCACATCTTTCTGCCTCTCTCGTAGGCTGTATCTTCATGGAGGATAAACGACAGTGCGTCCACCTCTTCCTTATTTATCAATATATCCATCTTAACAAGCTTGGAGCGTACATATCCCTTAAGCTCATAGTCAAATGAAGCATAGCCTCTGGATCTGGACTTAAGTGCATCAAAGAAATCGTATATTATCTCGTTAAGAGGAAGGTCATACTTTAAAAGTGCTCTGGTCTCTTCCATGTATTCCATGCTCTTATATACGCCTCTACGCTCCTGGCAGAGCTGCATGATGGCTCCCACATACTCTGTGGTGACCATTATCTCCGCAGCAACAAACGGCTCCTCCATATACTCTATATTTGAAGGATCCGGCAGATTAGACGGATTGGTAAGCTCTATGACATTTCCATCGGTTGTGTGGACTTTATATACAACTCCGGGAGCTGTGGTTATAAGGTCAAGATTAAATTCTCTCTCAAGCCTTTCCTGTATTATCTCAAGATGAAGCAGTCCTAAGAAACCACATCTGAATCCAAAGCCTAAGGCTATGGAGGTCTCAGGCTCGAAGCTTAATGAGGCATCGTTAAGCTGCAGCTTCATAAGGGCGTCCCTGAGATCCGGATACTTTGCTCCGTCTACCGGATACATTCCGCAGTACACCATGGACTGGGCTTTCTTGTATCCAGGCATTGGCTCCGGTGTAGGTCTGTCGTTATCTGTAACTGTATCACCCACTGTGGTATCCTTTACGTCCTTAAGGCTGGCTGTGATATATCCAACCATTCCTGCAGAAAGCTCATCGCAAGGGACAAATCTTCCTGCTCCGAATATACCTACTTCCACTACCTCCGCAACAGCTCCTGTTGCCATCATCCTGATATTCGTCCCTCTCTTAACGGAACCGTCGAAGAGTCGGCAGAATATGATAACGCCTTTGTATGAATCGTAAAGGCTGTCAAATATAAGTGCCTTTAAAGGTGCCTCAGGATCTCCTGCGGGCGCAGGTATCTTGGTTACTATCTGCTCCAGTACTTCTTCGATATTTATGCCGTTCTTGGCTGATATCCTTGGGGCGTCTGCTGCCTCAAGACCTATTACATCCTCTATTTCACTTACCACTCTGTCGGGATCGGCAGAAGGCAGATCAATCTTGTTGATGACCGGCATTACGTCCAGGTCGTGATCAAGGGCAAGATAGACATTTGCAAGGGTCTGTGCCTCAATTCCCTGGGCGGCGTCCACCACAAGAATAGCTCCCTCACAGGCTGCAAGGCTTCTTGACACCTCATAATTAAAATCCACATGTCCCGGTGTGTCGATCAGGTTAAATATATACTCGTTGCCATCCTTGGCGTTATATATGATACGCACACACTGTGCCTTTATGGTTATTCCTCTCTCCCTCTCAAGATCCATGTTGTCAAGAACCTGATTCTGCATCTCTCTTGCTGTCAGGGTTCCTGTCTTCTCTATGATCCTGTCTGCAAGGGTGGATTTACCATGATCTATATGTGCAATTATACAAAAATTTCTTATCTTTGACTGATCAATGTGTGCCATCGTTGTCCTCCTGTGTTTTATCGGCTCATTATAGCACAGATTTACTCTCCGCTCAATACCTTGTATAGCACGGCGGCAAGGGGTTCCATGGCATTCTTCGCCTCCTCACAGGTATTTGTCTGGGCACCTGCCTCCACAAGAAGTGATCGTCCCCTGAGGTCAAGATTGTACCTGTAGCTCTTCACCATAAGCTTCCTCATGTAGTCTCCGTAATTGGCCTTGGCTGTAAGGAAAAGCTGAAGACTGAAGGCTAAATTATCCTCGATATATGTATTCTTCAGATAGTCAAGGTTACCTTGTTCCCTGGTACGGCTTATACCGTTTAAGAACATTATCCTGGCGGTAGGCTTGCCATTTACCTCTGTAACCAGATGGACGTCATCTGCCACGCCATCCCTGTGAAGGTCAATGACCACGCTTATCTCCGGGTGCTCCTCCAATATCTTCTTCACTCCCTCCCTTGCATAATCATATGCCAGACTCCTGTCCAGGGTTCCTCCTGCCATGTCGTACACGGTAGTGTCATGGTACACATTTATCCCGTATCTTTTATTCAAAAGTTCCGCCAGGTATTCCCCGGTGCCTACAATGGTGTCCTCAATACTGCCGTCCGAATCTGCAAATGCTTCGCTGGCGTGGGTGTGATATATAAGCACCTGATACCCATTCTCAGACATATCTATGGACATGTCCTTTCCCGCCAGATACTCTCCGTTTAACTCATTCTTTGAGATATAGGTCTTGCTGTCGATATTGTAATATTCTGTAGTAAGGATGTTATAGTCTGTAAGGTTTCCTGCCAGGTTCATGTTTTTTATGCCTTTTATGTCCATAAGATTCACAGGCACATCTGAAAGCATGGTTCCATCCCCTGAGACTCCGGCTGTTATGGATGCTCCGGATGCCTCGTCGTTTTCTGCCCCGGTGCTTTCAGAAACAGATTGTCCGTATCCACCGTCGGTTGAAGCTGTCCCTGGTACGTACCCGGTGGTTCCTGTAAGTATCATAAGACTCTGGTTCTGTGCATTAATATTTTCCCCAAGACACTTACCATATCCTACACTATCACCGGCATCCGTAAGGAAGTCATAAGCATATACTATGGTGCTGAGCACCAGAAAAACAAACAATATTAGTGCATTACTTCTGCCCGGCCTGTTCATAGTCTCTTCATGATTCCCCCATTGTTCTTATCAATCAGTTTATGATGGGAGTGGGTGAAATATGCCGGGGTGGCAGAATATATTCTTTAATATTTTGATAGCAGATATATTTTTTTGTTTTATTCTATATGTTCCGGAGTAAAAATATCGTTTATAGCTTCGGAAATCGTGAAGCTTATTGTCTTTACGATCTCATCCACATTCTTAGGTGTCACAAAAAACTCAGCAAGTTCCTCCGGTACAGCCATGGAGGCAATGCCAAGCTTTTCATTTTCAGTGAATGTAATATGTCCCTCGTTCCGGTCATTATGGGCTTTTCCATTTGAAATATTCCTATCTGTCATTTCTCCGTCAAGTATATTTAACAGGCGGTCTATGGAGTCTGACAAAAGTGCCGGGACTGCAATGACAGTAGGCACTCCCACTGCGATAACATCTGTCCCCATGGTCTTGCTGCTTATCTCACTTCTGTTGTTGCCCACGCCAGCCCCGGGATTTATACCGGTATCGGTGATCTGTATGGTCTTATTAAGTCTGTTGCAGCTAAGGGTTGACAGGGCGTCAAATACGATCAGCAGGTCTGCCTTTTTCTCCTTAACGATTGCTCTTAATATGTCTCCGGTCTCAAGTCCCGTCTGTGCCATAACTCCGGGACAGATGGCACTTACATCTATTGCCATATCTGTACACAGGAGTGACGGACTGATATTGTCTATGACCATAGGTCCCAGAGCGTCCGCTGTTATGTTTCTGTTTCCTATACCTGCAAGCAACACATTTTTGTGATCCTTTATCATAGATTTCAGTCCCAGCTTAAGCTCTCTGCAGATTTCCTTGTGATAGGATATATCAGGCTCACAGAGGGCAGCACTTTCTATGGTGATGTATCTTCCCTTTTTCCTGCCAAGAGCTTCCTCCCCTCTCTTGTTGAGAATATCTATTATTGTGGTCTTTATGCTGTCATCCTGATTGATCCTGGTCTTTACCCTTATACCGCTGCAATCCCCCTGAACCTTCTCCCGAAGCTCCAGTGCCAGGTCTGTCCTCACCTTCATGCTGTTAAGATTATTCATATCATTCACATTTTCCATAGCAATATTTCCTTTTTTTGAATTTATGTCATCGTACGGGTGTGTTGAGATTTTCTGTTTGTTTTACTGGGTTTTTCTGTCCATAAAAAAATAATGCCCTGAACCGGCAGATTATATACCATGTATCAGGGCATTAAAGTTTTCAATTATATTTAAGACAATTATGGATAAATATTTTCAGAGCATATATTTTCAACTCATGATGAATATAATCTTAACCCCGTCGTGACAAGCTATCTTACAGGCCGATGATGTATTTCAGGACTCTCTGGATAACCTCCGGGTAACCGCATATGGTCAGATAAGGAAATTCATAGCTGATATGGCAGGTGTCATAAAAGCATGTGCACACCCCGACTTCTATTCCTCCCTCCATCTCGGCTCTTCTTGCTATATGCTTGAAGTGCTTCGGAGATTTCACAAGATCCTTTGCAGCTTCATTTATGGTAAATCTCACAACAGGATAACCGCCATCATAGCCTGTGACCTCCGCTGCTTCGATGAAGGAATAATCTTCATTCCAGCACTCAATGGCATCTTCTATTGATTCGTACATATCACTCACTCCATTCAAAATATTTTCAGACTATGAACATTATACATGAAGCCGGCTCACATTAAAACTTAAGAATTTATAAATTTGCAGATTGCAAATATCCCTTAATAATCCATAAATTTAATTGTACGAAATGCAGATACTATATAATGCCATCAGGACACAGAAACTTAATATTTTCTAAAGAAAAAACTACTTTATTATTATATATATATCTGATATAATGTGGAGAATCAGGACGTATTTTATACTAGGAGGAATTTATATATGAATTTCACGAAGAAAGGCGTCGAGAATAAGCAGGACATGCTGGTATCCCGATTGCCGAGAAATAAAAAGAAAGTACAGGTCATAGTATTTAAGCTTATCCTTGTTATGCTGCTGCTGTGTATGATAGCAGGCGTAGGCGCAGGCTTCGGTATGCTCAAGGGTATCCTGGATGATACTCCGGAGGTCAAAGCCGAAGATCTGATACCTAAGGGTTATCAGTCGGCTCTCGTTGATCAGTCAGGAAAAACTGTAGTAACCCTTTCAAACTATGACTCGAACCGAGAATACGTTGAATACAAGGACATTCCTAAGGACCTTGTCAATGCATTTGTTGCCATTGAGGATAAACGTTTCTGGGAACACAACGGAATTGATGTACAGGGTATTGCAAGAGCTGTCATGATAGCCATCAAGACAAGAGATCCATCCCAGGGTGCCAGTACTCTTACACAGCAGCTTATTAAGAATCAGATCTTCAACGTAGGTCTTAATGAGACAACCTTCATTGAAAAGGTTGAACGAAAGATCCAGGAGCAGTATCTTGCCATTGAGATGGAGAAGACGCTGACCAAGGAAGAGATCGTTGAGTACTACCTCAACACTATCTACCTCTCCCAGAGCCGATATGGGGTACAGACTGCTGCCGAATATTACTTTGGTAAGAAACTGAGCGCACTTACAGTGTCTGAGTGTGCGGTACTTGCTGCAATACCTCAGAACCCATCAAGATATGATCCGGTAATCAATCCTGATAACAATGCCGAGCGTCGTGTGCTGGTATTAAAGGAAATGCTTGATCTTGGGTACATCACCAAGGCACAGTATGATGAGGCGCTTGCAGACAATGTATACGACAGAATCAACTCTTTAGCTGAGCGACGTGAAAACAAACCACAAAAAGTATATTCATACTACACCGATGCCACTATCAACCAGCTTGAGGAAGATCTGGTAAGTATGGGTTATGCCAAGGATACTGCCGAAGCAGACAACATGATCTACTCCGGTGGTCTTACTGTTAAGATATGTCAGGATTCAGAGCTTCAGGATGTATGTGACGAGGTTCTAAACGACAGTTCAAATTACCCGTACGATGAATACAAATTGAACTATGCTCTCACTCTTACAGATACTAACGGTGACACATACAACTATAGCGAGAACATGATGCAGGAATGGTACCGTGAGGAACAGGGTCAGAGTAATTTCGACCTGATGTTCTCTACTCCTGAGGACGCCAGAGAAGCTGCGAATGTATATAAGGCTGCCATGATTGACCAGACAGGTTACAAGGAACTGGCAGAGTCATATAAAGTAACAGTTCAGCCACAGATTTCATTTACTCTTATGGATCAGTCCACAGGTCAGGTTAAGGCAATCGTGGGAGGCCGTGGAGATAAGACCGAGAGCCGTTCCTTCAACAGGGCTTCAGAGGCTACAAGACAGCCGGGTTCTGCATTTAAGGTTGTGTCAGGTTTCCTTCCTGCTCTTCAGGCATGTGGAATGACCCTTGCAACAACATTTGTTGATGAGCCTTACAGCTACCCGGATGGTACTCCTGTAAGAAACTGGTGGGGAGATTCTTATCGTGGACCTCAGTCCATAAGAGACGCCATCAGGGATTCCGAGAATATCGTATCGGTTAAGTGTTTCGAGGAGGTAACTCCTGAGGTTGGATTTGAATATCTGCAGAAGCTTGGCTTCACCACCCTTGTTGACCAGAGAACCGAGTCAGATGGTTCTATCGTATCTGACAAACACCTTTCAACAGTACTGGGTGGTCTTACAGACGGTATCACAAACCTTGAGATCACTGCTGCTTATGCAACCATTGCCAATGGCGGAAAGTACAATAAACCAATCTTCTACACAGAGGTTTACGACCATGAGGGAAATCTTATTATAGATAACAGGACACCTGAGAACAAGGAAGTTATTTCCGAGGAGAATGCATGGCTCCTTACAGACGCTATGCACGACGTTGTTACATCAGGTACAGGTACTACAGCAAATCCTTACAGCGGTCTTTATGCGGCAGGTAAGACAGGTACTACATCAAACAACTTTGATGCATGGTTCTGTGGTATCACTCCTTATTACTCAGCTTCTATCTGGATCGGGTATGATGTTAATACCCAGTTCTCCGCAGGAAGCTATCACAAGATAATGTGGAGAAAGATAATGGATAAGATCGTTGAGGTCAAGGAGCTTGATACTTCGAAGCGTTTCGAAAAGCCTGAGGGAATTGTCATGGCAACGGTTTGTAAGGAGTCAGGACTTCTTCCTATAGAAGGATGTCAGACAAAGACTGAGTACTTCGCCAAGGGAACCGTTCCTATTAAGTATTGTACAGGTGCTACTGACGGAAACAGGATCACTCTTTGTAACGAGTCTCATCTTAAGGCCACAGAGTTCTGTCCTGAGACTACAGAGTACAGATACATTGTAGATGATGAAACCGGTGATATAACTATTATCGGAGCAGACTTCCAGTATGATAATTCTATCCTCACTACCCTCTGCAATATCCATACAGAGGAGAACTCAGAGGACGAATCTTCTGATGATGATAAAAAGAAGTTCACTATTACTACTTCTGCCGGTGAAGGTGGTACTATCTCACCAAGCACGACAGTAAGTGAGGGTGATTCTTATACAGTTTATATTCAGGCAAACAGCGGATATTCAATAGCTGATGTTTATGTAGATGGTTCTTCCGTAGGTGCTGTTTCAAGCTACACCTTCTCGAATGTAACCTCTGACCACACGATTTCGGCAGTATTCTCAGGAGGCGGAGCACCAACAACCGAGGAGCCGCCTGCACCGGAGCCGCCAAGCTCAGAGGATACAACCACTGAAACACCATCAACTGAAACTCCTACTGTTGAACCTTCGCCGGAAGCTATGTCAATTCCGGAATCCTCAACAGAAGCACTGATGAGGGATGTGTATGTAGCAAGTACAAATACTAAAAGCCGCACTTCCGCTGCGGTCAGTGTTCATTCGTTTGAGAATGTATTTTCTATATTGAATAAGCTTATCAAAAAGAATTAACAATATGTTTATTTAAATGTGCTATAGAATGAATGATTAAATAAAGCCCCTGAGCCATTAAAATGGTTCAGGGGCTTTGTGTTACGACAACGAGTCAAGTGCAGCATGCTTGCATGTCTTCTTATTTTTGGGCGGGGCATAATGACTTGTTTCCGGCTACTGTGCCCCGCTTACTTTTTCTTACGGGCATTAATTTTTGACCTATAGTGATGATTATTTATCCAAACTTTTTTCTGTGCTACGATCAAGCTTTTGTAAGCACTTTCTTACCTTAAATACATCAAATATGCTTTCACGTACTATATCCACCATAATGCATATAACATATATGGCAGCGGCTGTTCCCAAAACTGCCGGGACTTCAATATACCAAGCTAACTGACCATAATCTCTGAACAGCTGAGACAAGATCCATCCCCAGATGAGTGGGTGAGCATGAATAAGATATACACTGAATGATAGTGGTGAATATTTTTTTATTATCTTTCTAGCAAACTCTTTTACATTTAGTCTTTTAAATATCATAAAAAGGCATATTGCTGCCACAAGCATTGTAGGCGAAATATAACTGATCATGCGGTCTCCCCGGGAAATTCCTATCTTCTGCGGATTTTCCACCTGCAAATATTCATATATGTATTTGCAGCCCCATGAACACAAGGCCATTATTATGTAACCTGCAACTAACCATGTCGTCCTGCACTTCTCAAACAATCCATACTTTTTTATATAACCGCCTATAAGATATAGTATCATAAGCCACAAAGCCGAATATCCAGCTTTTATGATAAAAGGATCTGTATTAAATATTACCGGCAAAACAGAAAATATGATAATCAGTGCTATCAACATTTGCCCCATGGTTTTTCTGCTCAAATTCCTAAGAGCAGAATTAAGCATCGGCATAAAAAAGAACATAGCAAAGTACGCTGTGAAATACCAATACTGCTCTGTCATAACCGGAAACATTGCATTTCGCCACTGTTTTACCCCTACATATTCAGGTGCAAATATCCAGAATATAGCGGTAATTCCTAATGTATAGAAAACAACCCTAAGCCATAGCAATGCAATATTACTGAACCTATACTTACCGTCCACTCCCACATAACCGGATATAATCCCATAACAGTTTACTGCACAAAATGCTGCCGTCTCCAATAGCCAGGCAGCCTCATACTGTGGCGACAGGGCTCTCGCTCCATCTAACACGCCGCCTTGTTTCAACACATGAAGAATTACTATCATAAACATTGCTAACATCCTTAGTGCATCTATGCCGTAGTTTCTGCCTGAATTATTTCCGGGATTTCGAAGATCATCCTGACTAGCTTCAGAAATAGAAACCTTCTGGTTGGCATTTGAAATTTCTTGTTCAGCCTCCGATGTCTTTTGTATGATCCTTAGCTTTTCTTCTTTGGTCTCAGAAATTTTTTCTGTTGTCTTGAATGTCTCATGTTTTGTACTATGCCCTTTCCGCTCTATTACCGGATATTTGTTTTTTTGATTTTGCTTTATACTTTTATGTATTGTTGTGAGGTGTTTTTCCTCTGTATTTTTATCCTTCAATCCGTTTTCGCCCCTGTATTATATTTTACGATTGCTGTTTCTTTAATATTGTTCTCTAATGTCATTTTCTAATGTTGTTTTATTGCATTGTTTTCTAATATCATTTTCTTTTACGTATCTAATTACTTTTATAACTTAAAGGATACGAAAAACATATAAAATAATCAAGTAATTTCATGCACTTACAGTAGCTAAAAATGACAAAAAAATAGGCGGAGCATGGTGTCTCTTCTGCTCACTATGTCCCGCCAGCTATAACATTATTACTTATTTAGGCATCTTAGGTTTAAATATAAGTGAAATTATATATGAAAATATCAATGCCGCCGACGTTCCAACAGCCGCCATCTTAAATCCACCTCTGAACAAGCCGATAAATCCATCACTATCTACAGCTTCCTTTACGCCCTTCCACAGATTATAACCAAATCCACTAAGAGGTACTGACGCACCGCACTCAGCAAATTTCAAGAATGGCTCATATACGCCCACTGCCCCAAGTACTACGCCCGAACAAACAAGCAACACCATAATTCTTCCGGGCATGAGTTTTGTATGGTCCATCAATATCTGGACTAACATACAGATCACTCCGCCAATTATAAACGCCTTTAAATATTCCATTTTTGTATTTCTCCTTAATATTCTTTCTAAATAAATTTCAAAAAAATATATGCTTCAATATAAATCAAAAAATTTTTCCTAATATTTCAAATTCATATTCCATCATAAAATTTCAAATATAATAATCAGCCCTTATCTGCATGGTGCTAAATCATTATTTGCAAATTTCTATAATAAATTAATTGTCCTGATCTTCTTCAAGCTCCATTACAATACCATGAGCTATTCCCGGAATGTTCTGTCCTTCGTTATAGCTTACGGTTGAAAGTAATGCACCTGTAGGGATAAATAAGATTCTTCTGACAGCTCCTGCTCTGAACATATTCATAATATAGCCTGCCATGGTTATCGCCGAGCAGCCGCAGCCTGAACCGCCTGAATGTGTATCCTGCTCCAGGTTGTTAAATATTTCTATACCGCAATCCATATGCTGCTTCTCTATATCTATATTATTTTTCTTCAAAAGGTCTATCAGGATATCTTTTCCCACCATTCCAAGATCTCCGGTAATAATCTTGTCATAATAGGTTGGTTTGATATTAAAATCCTTTAAATTCTCAAATATAAGATCTGCCGCCGCAGGGGCCATGCAGGCTCCCATATTAAGTGAGTCCTTTATTCCGTAATCCTTTATCCGTCCGGTAGTTATGGCGGTAATTCTTACACGTCTGGTATTTGACGTTGCATCTGTAAGGACAAATGCACCACAGCCGGTTACTGTCCAGGTAGTTGATAATGGTCTCTGGTTCGCATACTCAAGCGGGAATCTGAACTGCTTCTCTGCGCTGCCGTAGTGGCTTGATGTAACAGTAAGTACCTTGTCAGCATATCCCGCAGCGACTGTCATTGCCCCAAGACTTAAGGCTTCACCACAGGTGGAGCATGCACCATACAGTCCAAACAATGGTATTCCATAATCCTTGATTCCAAAGGTTGTTGCGATAAGCTGTCCGAGAAGATCCCCAGCAAATACATATCTGATATCATCAGGTCTAAGCATTGCCTTGTTCAGGCAGATATTTACAGCTCTGCTGATCATCTCACTTTCTCCAGCCTCCCATGAATCGGCACCGAAAAACGGATCTTCACTTATCTCATCAAAATATGCTGCAAGAGGGCCATCCCCCTCTTTAGGACCACATACCGCCGCCGTCTCTTCAATGTACACAGGCTTGTTGAATTTCAAGCTTTGTCTTCCAACCATCTGAGTATTTCCACCCATATAAATCCCTCCTTTTTTTATTGGCACACCTTACAAAGTGATGGCGTGCCTCCCTTTTTAATGTCAGCAATCCTCACTTCGTTCATAAGGTTCATTTTTCTTATTTTGCCCGATTATCGATATATTAAACCTGAGATTTATATTATTAAATGAATTTATCATTGGTAAAGCATTATATTTTTTCTGAGTGAAATTTTAAAAAGTGTGAGCTTTTAGCAAGTCAACTTTCTATCAGTTTAAACTCCAAATAGAATAATTTCCTATTGAAGATTTTTCACACACTGATATAATCAAATGAGTGACTTAAGGCACTACACATGGTGCCAATTTTTTATGGGAGAGAATATAATGGAATATACTAAGGAATATTGGATAAATTGTGGGAAGCGGTCTCTGCGATATGCTAAGATCTTTCTGAAATGGTGTATCATTGCCACGGTTATCGGTACCCTGTGTGGAGCTGTCGGTACAGCCTTCCACTACAGTGTTGAATATGTTACAGGTGTCAGAGAAAACCACAGCTTCATAATCAACTTTCTGCCATTTGCAGGTCTGATAATTGTTTTCCTGTACAGGGTCAGCGGTATGAAGCATGATAAGGGAACCAATCTGGTCATCGGTTCCATAAGGGATCAGAACCTTACCATCCCCTTCAAGATGGCTCCGCTAATCTTCATATCAACAGTCATCACTCATATGTTTGGTGGTTCTGCCGGTCGAGAAGGTGCCGCCCTGCAGTTAGGCGGAAGTATGGGATCTACCATTGGCAAATTATTCAAGCTTTCTGATGATGACAGACACATAATGACTCTGTGCGGCATGAGTGCGGTATTTGCTGCGTTGTTCGGAACACCTATTACCGCTACATTATTCTCCATGGAGGTAATCAGCATAGGCATTTTGTATTTCTGTGCACTGGTTCCATGTGCACTTTCAGCTATTATTGCCTATGCAATAACCTGTGCCTTCAATATAACCCCTACCAACTTCGTATTAAAGCAGGTGCCTGAGATAAATATAGAGATCGGGCTTAAGGTGGGAGTTCTCGGCATTTGCTGTGCGGTGCTGGCGGTATTGTTCTGTATGCTCATGCATATGGCATCCGACTTCTTTAAGCACTTCTTCAAGAATCAGTATGTGCGTATATTTGTTGGTGGTCTGATCATTGTTATCCTCACCCACCTGATTGGAAGCACCGATTACAACGGTGCCGGAATGGGCATAATCACCAATGCCATCCATGGCGATGCAAAGCCCTATGCATTTTTGCTGAAAATGTTATTTACCTGTGTCACAATCGGCTGCGGCTTCCGTGGCGGCGAGATCGTACCGGCGTTCTTCATCGGTTCAACCTTTGGATGTGCGCTGGGAAATCTTATGGGGCTTGATCCGGCAACCAGTGCTGCAGTGGGTCTGGTATGCTTCTTCTGTGCGGTGGTAAACTGTCCTCTCACTTCCATATTGCTTGGAATTGAGCTGTTTGGATCTGATGGACTGATATTATTTGCCATTGCCTGTGCCATCAGTTATATGATGTCCGGCTACTACAGTCTATACAGCGAACAGAAGATAATATACTCAAAGCTGAGACCACACTATGTTAATCTTTACACTAACAAAGAGGTCCACACTGCCGCAAGAAAGGATGAACATTCAGCGGATCAGCCTGAGCTTGATGAATAACGAGTAATAGCGTAAAAATAATTAAATCCCTGATAAGACTGCATGCCCAATTCACATCTAATGTGTTTTGACATTTAATCCTATCAGGGATTTTCACTTCACCCATTTATTTATTTTGTCAGATCATGCATCTGCAAGAAATTGTATAAAGCGCCTAAAAGGTTAGAGTCATTTCCGAATTTGCACAGTTCAATCTTATATCCCTTAAACATTTCTGCAGCATTGCTCAACATCTTCGCATAATATCTGATACCTTCTATAAATCGTGGTTCGGAGCTTATGCCGCCACCGATCAGTATCACATCCGGGTTAAGGATAACATACATATTAAGACACTGCTTGGCAATAGCAAAATACATGTCCTTAAGAGCATTGCTGCATATTTCGTCTCCTTCGTCTGACCATTTGTATATCAATTCTCCTGTCACCTGTTCTAACGGAATATTCTTCTCTTTGGACACACGTACACGGAGTGAATAAGTGGCTGCTGTCTTTGACAGACTGTATATGCCATCACCATACTTATTCTCGAGCTGTCCCATATCATCAACATTAAGCAGTTTATGTTCCGCTTCTTCCCTGGTTATGGTGTCAAATATATAAGAAAACTCCCCGGCGATCATCCTGTTTCCACGGTGAACCTTTCTGTCAATTATGACACCGCCGCCTACTCCTGTTCCAATTATGAATAGTACAGCATTAGTACAATCTGATGCGTTTCCTTTCCAGATCTCAGCAAGGGCTGCACATTTTGCATCGTTTTCAAGCGTAACAGGCTTATGGTCACATCTGTCTGACATGAGCTTTCCAAATCTCACCTTATGTAAGAAAGGCAGTGCCCCACCTAAATACACTATCCCGTTTTCCACGTCTATCTGTCCAGGCAGTGACATAGATATACCTTCTATGACTGTATAGGTTTTATAATTGTCATAGACTGCCACCAGAGAGTCCACAAAATCATCTACCGTATCCCCCTCTTTATTCTTGGTTTCGAATTTGCCCTTATCAACTATTGTTCCGTCTGCTTTCATTAAAGCATACTTGGAAAATGTTCCGCCAATATCAAATATCAAATACATACCATTCCTCCTAAAATTCCAAAAATATTTCTTTTATAATTTATCTGCACCCCTACTGTCATATCAGCCGAATCCAATCGTAATCAGTGTTCATCAAACAATCTACATTGTCTGCCCGCTTTAAACTTTTTAAATAAATCTTATACAATCGTTCAAAATAAAAGAACCGGATTTCCCATGCCATATAACATCAGAAAACCGGTTCTATTATATCATTTATACTATGTATTTTCAAAAAAGTTTAGAAAAAAACCTTCTTTGCGTATTTACCGCTCACACTCTGAACACTGTCAGGGATATCTACCGCAGGATCGTCACCACCTGATGGATCCTCAGTGGTTGGTGCCTCGGTTGTAGGGGCTTCCGTAGTAGGTGCCTCGGTTGTAGGGGCTTCCGTCTCAGGTTCTTTTGTACCTCGGATTATTACCTCTGTTCTCGTGCTGTACTCACTAAGTGATTCCTTTGTTGTTGAGATTACATTTCCATCCTTGTCGTACACTGTTCTGTAGGACTGGTATATCTGACCTCTTATACCCGAGGTCTCAACCTCTTCGTATCCTACCTCATGGCTGTCATCGTCTTTGTACTCTGTGTCGTAGTCCACGTATCCCAAAAACTCTGTGGACAACTCCACATGTATACCGTCTAGATTTGTACCGTAGACCTTGCAGGTTACGTTGTCATTTTCAAAGCTGGTGACTATCTTGACCGGATACTCCAGAGTATTTGTAAATCTGAAATCATATCCGCCCCAGGCAACCGTAGCGTCAAGACCTGCTCCTATATATCCTGAAACATAGGGATGAGGATGTCTCTCATCTATCTGAAGATTAGCATATAATACTGCATCGTAAAGTGTTGAGGATGTCTGGCATATTCCACCACCGATGGAATCAACGGACTCGCCGCCTACATAAGACGGAGCCGGTGAAAATCCCCTGTCGCTGGTTCTCTCTCCTACCACATTGTTGTAAGAGAACTGTTCTCCCGGCATAAGGATCGTACCGTTACAGTAGTCTGCTGCCAGCTTGACATTTGACTTTCTGCCGCTGGTACCTGTGGCAACCGTTGTGCAGCTTCCAAGCTCATCCTTAAAAAGGTTTCTGGTATATTCCTCGGTGCTTATCTTAGGTTCGGTTATCTTAAGTGGTATGCGAACCTCCTCGCCGTCCTTGGCAGCCTCAAGAAGCTTCTTCGCTTCAGCCACGTCAAAGTCCATACCTGTAACAGCCTCTACCACCGCATAGTTATTATCCGGATCCAGTGTAGGCTCCTTAACCTCTGTATATACCTGATGGTGGAGCTTATCTATATCCACATCTCCCTTAACCAGCGGGCACTCTATTACCTCATCAAATTTCTGTGAAAGAAGCCTCTTCTCTACCTCGTCGGCAAGTGCTTCTTCATCTACGGCAAACATGCCTCTTCCCTTTACTACCACAAGCTTGTCACCATCTATCTTGTAGGCGTCCTTGTTCTCCTTCTGGAGATCTGCAAGACCACTTACGGCAATGGCTTCGTGAAGCTTCTCCCTGCTCTGTACCTCAGGGGCAATAGCATAATCACAGGATGAGAACAATGCCACAACGTAGTTCACACCTCTCTTGAAAAATGAGTGGGTCTCAAGACATTTCTTCTCAACTGCGTCATTTACGTTAAGATTAATAGCGTCCGACACGTCTATCACATACTTCTCTCCACTTAAGTCTACGTTAAGCTGGGCGGTTCTGTATGTGTCCTGGAACTTGCCTTTTATCTGTTCGGAGGCTTCCTCCACCGTAAGTCCGCTTACGTCTATTCCGTTTATTGTGGTGTTCTGGTAGAATGTGCGGTCATCTATTACGAAACACAACACTACGTACATCAGAAACAGTGCCACCACTACCGCACATGCAATAAAAACCTTAGATCTTAATACCTTTTTCATCAACTGTACCTTTCATGCTCTATACTATTTATGAATAATTTATGCAAATAAATTCGAAAAAAGTCTGTCTGCACAGGTGTATTATATCACAAAGTTTTTCGTATACAACTACCGTTTTCAAACTTAATATAAAATTACATTTTCGACATATTTTATTAATATTTGCCAATATGCGGCATCTATTATCCTGTGGATGACTGACACTAAAATAATATAAATCCTTCTAATGTTACAGCTTATGATCAAAACAGCCCGATAATGTAATATATAAGTCCTGCGATAAATGATGCAAATATACCAAACATTATTACAGGACCTGCGATAGTGAAGGCCTTGACTCCCTTACCGAACACCTCTCCCTCGGTCTGAAATTCCACTATAGGGGAGCACACACCATTTGCAAATCCTGTTATGGGCACCAGTGCTCCGGCTCCGGCGAACTTGGCAAAGCCCTTATAAAGATTAAGACCTGTCAGCACTACACTGGCAAGGACCAGTATTATTGACACATAGCCATAGGCATCGTCCTCAGACACGTTATTTGCCATGAGGATGTGCTTTATTATCTGTCCTACAAGACAGATGCCGCCACCTGCAAGGAAGGCCCAGATACAGTTTTTCACCGAGTTGGATTTCGGTGTCACCTGATTCACATATTTATTATAATCTTCCTGTTTCGGTTCGTATTTCATTGTATTGCTCCTTTCTTACGCCAATCTGTTTAGGATATAGATTATTTTATAATCACACCAACGTGGTGATCACCATGACTATACTGCCCGCGGTCTTTCCTGCCGCCAGTGCATATATGGCATAGGGCAGATATTTTCTGATCTTAAATCTTCTGGATATGATCGGGAACACATTTAACACCTCTGTCAGTGCACCTGCCAGACAGCCTACAAATATCCCTCCAAACAGTGCCAGGATAGCAAACCCAAAAAGAGTAAGGGGAATCCTTATGGTAAATATATAGATGACATTTCCAAGGGCTGCTCCGTATGCAAGAAGATTTTCCACGAGCATATAATGTCTGTTGTACTGTATTTTGCTCAAAAGCTTTGGAAATATACCGATCATGGATATAAATGCAAAATATCCGGCAGCTATGGCTGCACCACCTGCCATTGCGGCAAATGCCAATAAAATATAAGCTGGATTCATTTTTCAGGTCTCCTGTCCATATCTGTGATAATAGTCTGGTTCACGTCCTGCTCGTACTTTCTTAACTGCACCTGGAGAGGCGTTGGTTCGTCTGTGAACTTCTTGGCTGCACCATGGTTGAAGAAAATGATTATCCCGAGAAACAGGCCTATTGAATAGAACATTCCTGCGATGGATATTCCTGCTTCATCGCCTCCTACAAAGAGATCCTGCATAAGCTCAAGCTGCCCCACAAGATTTACGTCAGAGTTATAGGACATTATGGAGAATGCCGCTCCGAAGAAGGCAATGAAACATAATCCGATGAATTTGAGGATCTCCTTTACGTTCACATTTGAATCGGAAGCCTCATAATAAATGATGGTATCAGGCTCGCCCAGATTGATTATGTCTACATCAGCAAACATTGAGGTGAGGGTTGTGACCACATCAAGAATTGATATTATATGTTGTTTTTTTCCTTTTTCTTTAAATTTGTATACCTCTATCTTGTCTGCGGCAAATGCTATATCTGGATTATCCGAATATATCTCCGCCATGTCCTTTAGAAGTACCTTTCTCTCGTTTACTTTTACGCTCTGTTTAGGTTTTATATAAAGTAGATCAGCCATAATATTAATTTTCCTCTCTGAAGATTTTTATTTTAAATCACTATATCTTTCATTAAGGTTTATTATCTGTATGATCCCGATTTTTATTCTTTTGGCTTATACCATATTTCTTAATTTCTCTATTATTTTTTTCTCATACCTGCTTACCTGCACCTGGGAAAAGCCCAGCCGCCTTCCGGTATCTGACTGGGACATTTCCCTGAAATACCGGAGTTCTATAAGCCTGTATTCCTCCTCTGAAAGGTTCGCCATAAGCTCATCTACCAATAACTTATCCATAAGCTTCTCTTCCCGGTCTTCGCCTTTTACTTCCATGACACCGGGATTGTCAAAGGACTCCACAGGTCTCGCGGCTTCCATAGCCATGGTTATCTCCTCAGGCTCTATGTTCAGGGCTTCGGCTATCTCCGACAGCTCCGGCTCCCTGCCCTTTTGTTTAATGTATGTATCCCTGTATGCATATATCTTCCCATATATTTCCTTCAGGCTGCGGCTCACCTTTATGGTGCCGGAATCCCTGAAAAATCTTTTGATTTCTCCGGTTATCATGGGCACCGCATAGGTAGAAAACTCCACTTCGTATTTCATGTCAAATCTGTCTATGGCCTTTATGAGGCCTATTGTTCCTATGGATACTATATCCTCAAGCTCACAGCCTCTTCCTGTAAATCTCCTTGCAATGCTCCACACAAGCCCCATGTTGCCCATAACAAGCTTGTCTTTGGAATCTTTGTCACCTTCTTTTGCTCTGACTAACAATTCCAAATTATTCTCCATCTGTCTCCCTGTCTGAGTTTCCCACTTTCTTTTTCATTTTTACCGTGGTTCCCTTACCCGGTTCTGATTCTACTGCCAGCTCATCCATGAATGCCTCCATAAATGAAAATCCCATACCGCTTCTTCCCTTGTCCGGCTTGCTGGTGTACATTGGCTCCATTGCCTTTTTTATATCTTCTATACCCTTGCCGCAATCGATTATCCAAACCTCAAGAGTACGCTCCTCCACATCTGTAACCGCTTTTATGATTATCCTGCCTTCCCCTTCATCATATCCGTGTACAATGGCGTTAGTAACAGCCTCTGATACCGCTGTCTTAACATCTGCCACCTCTTCAAGTGTCGGGTTGATTCTGGTCATAAACGATGCCACAACCACCCTTGCAAAGCTCTCGTTTCTTGGATCACTTTCTATTTCTAAACTCATTTCATTTCTATTCATAGACTTCACATATTCCCCAATCCATATTTTTTACAGATTTCTTATTCCTTTTCAAAGGATTTTGCCAAATAAAATAAACATATCAGGTCTGGTAAACAAAACTGCCGTGAGCCTTGGCGTATGCCTCCTCAATATCTGCCGCCCGGTTCACGATCCTGTATATCCCTGACATTGTAAGTATCTTCTTCATCTGTTCTGATTCATTAATTATGTAAACTAGTCCTTTCCGATCATAGACATCCCTGAACCGCCTGGTTATAAGCCCTATGCCCGAGCTGTCCATCATCCTTGTATGTTCAAAATCAAAGATCACGTATTTTACCCTTTTATCTGAGAACACCTCCCTGGTATTTTCTATAATGCCGGTGGCTACATAATCATCCACCTCTGAAGGCAGTCTTATTATTACAGTATCTCCAATTTTTTCACAATTATTCATGATACCTGCTTTTCCCCCTTCTTTTTTGATCGTAAATAATAAGAAAAGGACAAATGAAATTGATCATTTGTCCTTAGTATCGTTGATATTGTCAATCCAATATCTATATTTGATTTTCAGCATCTGTATTCTCTCTATCCAACGGATCCATCATCCGGTATTACTGAATCGCCGTCTCCGGCACCGGTTCCATCTCCGATTCCCGTGTCGGTGCCATCACCTGTACCGCCTTCAGAATAAGGGTTTTCGGTGGTAGTATCCGTAACTCCGTCACCTGCGGCATTGTTGGTCTTTGCCTTTGTGGACGCCACTGTGTAGTATATGGAGTCCGGACAGTTAGTTGTCAGATTTGTAAATGCAGTAACTGCATTCTCATACTGTCCGAGCTTCTCATAACAGAGTCCTGCATAGAACAGAAGCTCGTCATAGTTCTCATTTGTCTCCATAAGCTTCTCAAATGATGTAAGAGCCCCCTCATAGTCACCATCTATATACTTCTTGACGGCAAGCTGCATACTTACCTTATCTTCATTTGAAAGTATCTTGCTGTTTGCCTTGTAGTCATCTATGGTGGCATTTGCCTGGTCAAGCTCAGACTGTATAGACTTAACCTCATTCTCAAGAGACGAGATCTTAACATTCTTATCAGCTATCTGCTCACTGAAGGTTATCTTCAATTCCTTGCTGGTATTGTCATTACTCTTCTGCCTCTGAGGCATTACGAGAAAAAACATCACTGCCACGCCAAGTACTATTCCGGCAATAACGTAGGCCATGGAGTATTTGTAGAAATTAATATCCTTATAGTGTCCCACAGGAACTACACTGTCATCAGCCTTGGCAAGAGGCTTACCGGTCTCCACATATGCATGAGGCTCGTCTGTAGTGAAAAGAATGTCTGCATCATAATCGTCTTCAGGAAAATCCCTGTAATCCATCACATCGGAATCCGGCACTCCCATTTCGTTAAAGTACCTTACCGCAAGAGGATTTGTCCTGTCTATCTTTATTACCCTCTTTAAGGCCTTCTTCGCCTTGTCATACCTTCCGGCGTCAATGTTAAGCAGGGCAAATAACAGATACCCATCTACAAACTTTCCATTATCCGAAAGCACCTTCCTAAGCTGTATAAATGCAAGATCCTTGCTTCCCTGTCTTGCATAGTTAAGTGCCTGATTGTACTTTCTTGCCACATTATTGGTTGCCTCAAGCTTGTGAGGATTTGCCTTTACTTCCTTTATGTATCTCTTGGCAACATTTCTTCCGTCAAAGAGATTGACGCTGATGACCCATTCGTTTAAAGCCTCAACCACTTTACCTGTTTCGTAATATACAAGTCCCAGAAGGTTTCTGGCGTCAATGTTCATCTTGTCATATTTAAGGGAAACGGTAAGTGCTGCTGCCGCCCCTGTCATATCTCTGACCTTTGCTTTATCAAGCCCTATATTGTAATAAAATTTAGATGTATTGATAGCCTTGTTGACATACTCGCTCTTTAAGCCACACTGACTGCAGTATCCTGTAACAAGTATCTGTCCGCCACATCTCTTACAGTATAAAACATCTGCCATACTATTCCTCTTTCTCCTTGGTGACTCTCATCATTTCCTGCATGATGTCAGTGAAATCCTTAAGGTCATTGTTATATATAGCATCTTCCGCCTGATCTAACTCAAGTATCGGGCGAAACTTCTTGACTTCTTCATCAAAATTTATCATGATCCATGTTTCCTTCCTGTTATTTTATCATTATATCCTATGCACTCTGCTCCATTTATCAAGCCATTTCTTAACCTCTCCTACAAGGTAAAGGGATCCTACACAATACACGTTGCAGCCGCTTTTTTCCTTTATATCCATTGCCATCTCCATGGCACCGGCTACATCCGCGGCCTCCGTAACCCCGGTCTCTGTCCTGCTTTTAAACAGCTCTGCTATGGTGTGGATATCCGCCTTCCGATGCTCGGATACATTTGTCACTATAATGTGTTCAAAGGACAGCCTGCCTGTAAGTATATCTATCATACTTTCGTATTCCTTATCCTTAACTACAGCGAATACCAGCAGCTTCCTGTCTCCTCTGTACATACGCTCCATTGTATCGCAATAGGATGTAACAGCCTCAACATTATGAGCTCCGTCTACATACACTCCCGGAAGTATCTCCTCCATTCTGCCCTCCCAATAAAAGGAAAGCAGCCCTTCAGATAATATCTGAAGCTCTCTTTCACCTATATTCTTCATCAGTAAGCTGTATGCAACAACTGCCAGACAGGCATTCTCAACCTGGTACAGTGCCGTTGCTCCAAGTTTCAGATGAACATACTTATAATATCCATTATGAAATGAAAAATCAATGGTTTTGTGTCCCAAACTGTTTATTATATAGTTGGTTTTTTCGACCGGATAGAAGGCTGCCCCCCGGCTTTCTGCCTGTTTTTCTATTACCGCCTTCACCTGTGGATCCCTGTCGAAATAAATGACAGGCACACCCGGCTTTATGATACCTGCCTTCTCTGCCGCGATCTTCTCCAGTGTATCCCCGAGATATTCCATATGGTCATAGCCTATGGAGGTTATGATGGTAAGCTCCGGCTCCACTATGTTGGTGGCGTCAAGTCTTCCTCCCATGCCGGTTTCATATATTATATAATCAACCTTCTGCTCATTAAAGTAAACCGCAGCCATGGCGAACATTACTTCAAAGAAGGATGGATGCACGGTGAACTTTTCCTTCACCCGGCAGAACACTCTGGCAAAATCTTCGTCTGAAATTATCTCATCATTTATCCTTATCCTCTCATTTATCTTCACCAGATGAGGGGATGTGAATAATCCTACCCGGCAGCCCGACTTCATTAAAAGAGTTGCCAGCATTTTACAGGTGCTTCCCTTTCCGTTGGTTCCCGCCACATGTATTATGTGGGGATGTTTCTCGGGATTTCCTAAACGAGCAAGAAGACCGGCAAGGTTCTCCCTGCCAATCTTCTGTGCAAACATGGGTATATCAAGTATATATTTTACTGCTTCTTCGTAACTGAGCATTGCTTTTTACCTGCCATTTATTATCTGTTATCTACCTTCTCAGGATACAGGTCATGGTTTGAAAGCCTGTTCCAGGCTACCTCTTCCCACTTTGTTCCCGGTCTTCCGTAGTTACAATATGGGTCTATTGATATTCCTCCCCTTGGAGTGAATTTGCCCCACACCTCTATATACTTTGGATCCATAAGCTTTATAAGATCCTTCATAATAACATTCATGCAGTCCTCATGGAAATCTCCATGATTTCTGAAGCTGAACAGATACAGCTTCAATGATTTGCTCTCAACCATCTTCACATCCGGTACATAAGATATATATACTGTTGCGAAGTCCGGCTGTCCTGTTATAGGACAGAGACTTGTGAACTCAGGGCAGTTAAACTTAACAAAGTAATCATTTTCCTGGTGCTTATTTATAAAAGTCTCAAGAACCTCAGGACAGTAATCTGTCTTGTATGCTACATTTTTATTTCCAAGGAGACTGATATCTCCCATCTCACTCTTATCTCTGCTCATACGAACCTCCATACTACTTCACAAGAGCTGCCGAAACACACTTGATAAGTATCTTGACTGCCTCGTCACACTGCTCCTTATTGGCTATAAGCGGTGGTGCGAGTCTGATGATGTTGTCTCTTACAGCTGTTATGAGAAGTCTGTTCTCAACCGCCTGGTGCTTCACCTCAAAGGCAATAGGTTCTCTGAATTCAACACCTACCAAAAGGCCTTTACCTCTTATCTCCTTTACGCATGGAAGAGCCTTAAGCTGCTCCATGAAGTAGGCTCCTACTTCTTTCGCATTTGCCGCAAGATTGTTGTCCATGATCTCCTCTATCTCTGCAAGGGCTGCCGCACAGCATACAGGATTGGCTGCATATGTTGAACCGTGGGCACCCGGGGTAAATGCACTGGCGAACTTTTCTGTTGTACACATGGCACCTATCGGCATACCGCCGCCGATAGCTTTTGCCATTGATACTGCGTCAGGCTTAACACCATACTCCATATATGCCATTATATCGCCTGTACGTCCCCATCCGGTCTGTACCTCGTCAAATAATAAGAGCATATCGTTCTCATCACAGAACTTTCTTAAGCCCTGGAGGAATTCCTTTGTGGCAGGATATACGCCGCCCTCGCCCTGGACAGGCTCAACCATGATGGCTATTGTATCCTTTGTACACTTACTCTTGAAGTCCTCAAGATTGTTGTACTCTGCATATGTGAAGCCCGGAAGCATCGGCTTGAAGCCTATCTGACATGCATTGTCAGGCTGGCCTGTAGCTGAAAGTGCCCCGTAGGTTCTGCCGTGGAAGCTGTTCTTTGCTGTTACGATATGGTAACGGTCAGGACCGTAGTTGTCTGTTCCGTACTTTCTGGCAAGCTTTATCATAGCTTCATTTGCCTCTGTACCTGAGTTCTGGAATACGATCTTCTCCATTCCGATAGTGTCGCACACTTTCTTGGCAAGAAGGAGCATAGGAAGTGTATAGGCATAATTTGAAGCATGTATTACCTGCTTACACTGGGTAGCAATGGCCTCTGCCACCTTCTTGTTACAGTTACCTGTGCTGTTTACCGCAATTCCTCCGAAGAAGTCCAGATAACGGTCTCCGTTTTCTGCGTATACATACATGCCGTCTCCCTGTTCCTCAATGAACTCCCATCTTCTTGTTTTCTCTGTAAGATAGGTGTCCGCCATCTCTAAAAGCTCTTCTCTTGTATATCCTGTGTCACTGACCTTCATTGACTGTTCCTCCTTGACATATTGTTTTTACATTTTTTGTTTTTATATTGCAATTTTGCATTTTATGTTTTTTAATTTAATATTTTATATCATAACTTCCACAGATTAATGATCAAGCCCTGCGGATCAATAATCAAGCCATGCATGTTAATTGCAGGCTGTGCATATTAATGGGCGAACTGTGAATTATACAAATTCGTATAGAAGCCGTTCATTGCAAGCAATGTTTCGTGATTTCCCTGCTCTATGATATGTCCGTCCTTCATAACAAGGATAACATCAGACTCCTTAATGGTAGAAAGTCTGTGGGCAACCACGAAGCTTGTCCTACCCTTCATCATCTTGTTAAATGCTCTCTGAATCCTTATCTCTGTTCTTGTGTCTATGGATGAGGTTGCCTCATCAAGAATAAGCATAGGCGGAAGATCAAGCATTACCCTTGTGATACAGAGAAGCTGCTTCTGTCCCTGGGAGAGATTTCCTCCGTCCTCCGTTATCACCGTATCATATCCCTTCGGAAGCCTCTTTATAAAGCTATGGGCATGGGACTGCTTCGCTGCCTCTATGATCTCTTCATCTGTGGCATCCGGTCTTCCATATGCAATATTTTCTTTTATAGTACCTGACTTAAGCCATGTCTCCTGGAGCACCATTCCGTAATTCTCCCTAAGGCTGTGCCTTGTAACATCCTTTATATCATGGCCGCTTACAGCTATGCTTCCCGAATCCACATCATAAAATCTCATAAGAAGATTTATTACTGTACTCTTACCACAACCTGTAGGTCCTACTATGGCTATCCTTGCTCCCGGCTTAACGTCAAGATTAAGATCCTTGATAAGCTCCTTACTCTTATCATATGAGAAATCAACATCTGTAAGCTTAACACTTCCCGACACATCCTTAAGTACTACCGCATCGCTCTTGTCTGCTATCTCTGCCTCCTCGTCAATAAGCTCAAATACTCTGGCTGCTGACGCCATAGCGTTCTGAAGCTCCGTAACGACGCCTGAGATCTCGTTAAATGGCTTTGTATATTGGTTCGCATAACTTAAGAAGCTTGATAACTGACCTACTGTTATACGTCCCTTTATTGCCATTACAGCACCTATTATACCAACACCCGTATACACAAGGCTGTTTACAAATCTTGTTACAGGATTGGTTGTTGACGAGAAGAACGTAGCCTTAAGTCCTGCCACATTAAGTCTGTCATTTACCTCGTTAAACCTGTCATTTACCTTATCTTCCATAGAGAAGGCTGTTACAACCTTCTGGTTTTCCACCATTTCATTTACTATGGAGGTAAGTTCACCCTTTATCTCCGACTGCTTCTTGAACATGTTGTAAGTCTTTTTTGCTATAAATGACGCTGCAAATAATGATACAGGAGTTATAACTACTACAACCACTGTGATTATCCTGTTGATTGAAAGCATGAACACCAGTGTTCCCACTATGGTCATTACACCTGTAAATAACTGGGTGAAGCCCATTAAGAGTCCGTCTGAGAACTGATCTACGTCTGCTATTATCCTGCTGACGATATCTCCGTGAGTATGTGAGTCCACATATGAAAGCGGCAACCTTGACAGCTTGTCAAATGCCATTGTCCTTACATCATTTACAACCTTGTAGGTTATCCTGTTGTTGATTATGTTCATGAGCCACTGGGCAATGGCTGTGATGGCAACTACCACCACCAGCTTCACAAGCACCGCCTTTAATCCGTCGAAATCAACGTTGCCTGCTCCGACTATCTTGTCCACACCATTTCCCATAAGGATAGGCGCATACAATGTAAGTACAACTGAAACGGCTGCACATATCAGCGAAAATACCACCAGCACCGAATACTTCTTAATGCACTTAAGTATCCTCTTAAGTGTCTGTTTATTCTGATCTTTATTCTCAAGCTTTGCTAATTTTCTGCTGCTCATAGTATCACCTTCCCATCTCTTTTTCTGAAAGCTGTGACATACAAATCTCTTTGTATACCTCACACTGATCTATGAGTTCCTTATGTGTACCTATTCCACACACCTCACCATCGTCAAGAACAATGATCTTATCTGCTGCCATTATGGTTGACGCTCTCTGGGATACGATAAATACTGTACTTTCCTTTATCCTTGTTGATATTGCCTTTCTTAGGGCTGCGTCTGTTGCGAAGTCAAGGGCAGATGCACTGTCGTCAAGGATAAGTATCTCAGGCTTCTTCACAACAGCTCTTGCTATTGTAAGTCTCTGCTTCTGTCCACCTGAAAGGTTCTTACCTCCCTGGGTAATCTTAAACTCTATGCCGCCATCCTTGCTTTCTACAAACTCCTTTGCCTGAGCGATATCAAGAGCTTCCATGATCTCCTCATCTGTGGCGTCATTCCTGCCGTATCTCATGTTCTCTGCTATGGTTCCTGCAAATAAAACTGCCTTCTGGGGAACCACACCAACTCTGGCTCTTAAATCCTTAAGGTCATAATCCTTTACATCTACTCCATCCACAAGAACCTGTCCCTCTGTGGCATCGTAAAATCTCGGAATAAGATTTACAAGGGAGCTCTTTCCTGAACCGGTACCGCCTATGATACCTACAGTCTCTCCATGCCTCACAGTGAAGTCAAGACCTGTAAGGGAGTCGGCTCCCGAACCCTTATACTTAAGGTTTACATTCTTAAAGGTTACGCAGTCTGTAGCTTCTGCCCCGGTGTTTTCCTTGCCGTTTCCTGCCGCCAAGGTATTTTCTGTGGCGTTTTTTCCTGATACAATAGAAGGCTCAGTGTCAAACACCGCACTGATACGCTTGCCGCAGGCAATGGACTTGGTAATGTTTATGATGAGATTTGCAAGCTTAACCAGCTCCACAAGTATCTGTGACATATAGTTCACAAGAGCTACAACCTGCCCCTGGGTAATGATACCCTTATTGGCCTGGCCACCTGCTATCCATATGATGGCAACAGTGGCAAGGTTTATGATCACGTAAGTAACAGGATTTAAGAAGGCTGATATCTTTCCTACAAATAGCTGCACCTTCATGAGCTCATCTGTAGCTCCGTCAAACTCGGCAAATTCCTTCTCTTCCCTGTTAAAGGCCCTTATCACTCTTGCACCGGAAAGGTTCTCTCTGGTTAAAAGGGTAACTCTGTCAAGCCTGTTCTGTACCTTCTTAAACAGCGGGATTGTAATGAGCATTATACCGAATACCACCACTGAAAGTGCCGGTATTGTGACAACGAAGGTCATGGCTGACTTCACGTCTATGGTAAATGCCATTATCATTGCACCAAACACTATAAACGGCGATCTTAAAAACAATCTCAGCACCAGATTGACACCTGTCTGTATCTGGTTGATATCACTGGTCATTCGTGTAAGTAATGTTGATGTTCCTATTGTATCTATCTCAGTGTATGATAATGAAGTTATGTGCTTAAACAATGCACTTCTGAGCCCTGTACCAAAGCCTGTTGCTGCCTTGGCCGAGAAGTACTGGGCTGTCAATGAACAGGTAAGACCTATAACACCAAGGAGCACCATAACAAGACACATCCTGAGGACATAGCCCATATCCTTATTGTATATACCAACATCAATTATCTTCGCCATAACAAGAGGGACAAATAGTTCAAAGCACGCCTCCAACATCTTAAACAGGGGTGCCAGAACCGTTTCCTTTCCATATCCCTTTAAATACGATAAAACCTTCTTCATTTACTTTCCTCTCATGCCCCAAACATCAGCCCATTTAAATCCAGCTATTTAAAATTTGCCTGTACGTATTTTTTCCATAATCTGTTTTTTGTATATAAATGCGTTAAAGGGCGTACATAAACGCCCTTCAACAAAACATATTCCAAGCGGCACAAACACCAGCCGTATACGTAAAAAACAGTGTAAAAACGCCTGATACCGATTATTCTTCCTCAGGAAGATTTGCATTGTGATATACTGCCTGTACATCATCGTCATCGTCAAGCATATCAATGATCCTTGTGAACTTCTTCACTGCCTCAGGATCTGTAAGATCTACATAATTCTGAGGTATCATTGTAACCTCTGCCTCAGCCATCGGTATTCCCTGCTTCTCAAGTGCTTCTCTTACCTCTGAGAAATTCTCAGGTGTTGTGAGCACCTCAAAGCTGTCGTCATCCTCCACAACGTCCTCTGCACCTGCGTCAAGAGCGGCCATCATAAGGTCATCTGCGTCCATATCGCACTCTTCCTTGGCAATGATGATCTGTCCCATCTGGTCGAACATGTATGATACACAGCCTGTTGTTCCTACATTTCCGCCGCCTTTTGTGAAGCAGTTACGGACATTCGCCGCTGTTCTGTTCTTGTTATCTGTAAGTGCATCTACAATAATGGCTGTTCCGTTAGGACCATATCCTTCATATGTACATGTAACGTAGTTTACTGAATTGGCATCTCCTGCTGCACGCTCGATACCTCTCTTGATGGTATCGTTAGGCATGTTGTTGGCCTTTGCCTTTGCTATAACATCACGGAGCTTGCTATTATTCTCAGGGTTAGCTCCCCCCTCTTTTACTGCAATAACGATTTCCTTACCTATGATTGTGAATATCTTTCCCTTTGCTGCGTCATTCTTCTCTTTCTTATGTTTGATGTTTGCAAATTTTGAATGTCCTGACATCTTTATTACTCCTCACTTGTCTGTAATGTTTCTTATTTTTCTCATATATATGTCGCTATAAAATACAACCGTCCACTATATTAACACTATACAGAAGATTTTTCAACCTTAGTAATCCTCACCTTATCTATCATCTTATTTTTGTGACCTGTGGTGATGAACCTGTATCCCTGATACTCTATCTGTATATCCTCGTGTTCAAAGGGAAGTCTTCCCAGCTCATACAAAAGAAAGCCATTGATAGTCTGGAAATCCTCATCCGGAAATTCAATGCCCAGAAGCTCTGATATCTCATCAAGCTCCGCAGTACCATCAACCACATAGTCATTTCCCACACGCCTGACCTCATCTTCCTCGTCGTCGTATTCGTCAAATATATTTCCCACTATCTCTTCCAGAATATCCTCCATGGAGATAACTCCATCTGTCTGTCCGTATTCATCAGTGATGATTGCCATATGTATCTTGTCATTCTGCATCTGTTTAAACAGCTTGGATATATTTCGGGTTGGATGAACGAAATAAGGCTCCACCATGACCGACTCTACAAGACTCTCCTTGTGCTTAAGATACTCTCTGACAAAATCCTTGAAATAAACGATTCCCACAATATTATCTATATCACCATCATACACCGGATATCTTGAATAATTGTACTCCAGCATATCATCCATAATGTCAACAAGTCTGCAGCTCTTGTCAAATGCAACCACATTGGTACGAGGTGTCATAACATCCCTGGCTTCCTTCTCAGAGAACTCAAAGATATTCGTTATCATCTCTTTCTCATCATCCTCAATAAGCCCTTGTTCATTTCCCTCATTAACCATGGAAATAATTTCTTCCTCTACTTTTTCTTCTTCTGCTTTTCTGTTAAATATCTTCATATAACTGACATTTCTGTCTTACCAATCACCTTCCTTTAAATATATAAGATAGCGTATTTTCTACATCAATTCAAGACTTATCTTAAGAGCCGAATCAACCCTCTTAAGTATATCCTCGTTTATGTGGCACACCTTTTCCTTAAGTCTTGCCTTATCTATGGTACGGAGCTGCTCCAACAGTATAACCGAATCCCTTGTAAGCTCGTTGCTTCTTGCCAGAAGCTCCACATGAGTTGGAAGCTTTGGCTTCATCTTACTGGTTATGGCTGCAACTATCACTGTTGAGCTGTGTCTGTTTCCTACTTCATTCTGTATTATAAGTACCGGTCTGACTCCCCCTTGCTCGGAACCCACTACGGGACTTAGGTCGGCATAATATATATCTCCTCGTCTGATCACCAAATAAAACTCACCTCATATTACATAATCATGCGGCATTTATATATTTTATGTATGTCGCTATAAAAAGTATCTCCACCGAAATGAGATTTATTCAGTTGTGTGCACTTTATCTACAGGAGATAATTTACTGTGGATGTCTTCCTGCCGTTTTCTATGTATACCCTTGGAACACGTCTTCCTATATTACATACAAGCTCGTAATTAAAGCTTGCGGCAGGCTCTGCCACTTCTTCCACAGAGATCTCACAGTCTCCCCTTCTTCCAAAGAGGACAACCTCATCTCCCACCTTAACATCCGGTATGTGGGTAACGTCTATCATAAACTGGTCCATACATACCCTTCCTGTTATAGGGGCATATCTGTCATGGATTATGACTCTTCCGATATTGGACTGTGCCCTTGGATATCCGTCTGCATAACCGCAGGACACTGTGGCTATCTTCATGGGGTGGTCTGCTATAAATGACCAGCCGTAGCCTATTCCTGTTCCCGGCTCCACATCCTTTACATGGATGACTCTTGATACAAATTCCATGGCAGGCTTAAGCTTCGCAATATTCTTGTCTACCTCCTCTGACGGGTAGAGTCCGTATATTACAATTCCTGCCCTTACCATGTCAAAGCCTTCATTGTCCATCTCCATTATTCCGGCACTGTTAGCTATATGCTTTACAGGTATATCAAGGCCATTTTCCTTAAGACGGGCTATCATCCATCTGAATTTCTTAAGCTGTTCATTTGCAGAGGTCTTGTCATATTCATCAGCCTTGGCATAATGGGTGAATATTCCCTCGCACTCTATATTAGGGAGTTTTGATATCTCAAGGATCTCCTTCATGCCAGCTTCGTCACACGGGAAGCCTATCCTTCCCATTCCTGTGTCAATCTTAATATGGATCTTCGCGGTCATATTAAGCTTCTGTGCAACAAGACTCAATTTCTTCGCCCTGTCCACATCGTAAAATGCTGTCCTTATGTCATTCTTAATAAGGTCCTCGTAGGATGTAGGATCTGTATAACCAAGTATGAGTATCGGCTTTTCTATTCCGGCTTTTCTAAGCTCCACTCCCTCATCGATACATGCCACTGCATAGAAGTCTGCAAGATCATCAAGAGCCCTTGCAAGGGTAACAGCCCCATGTCCGTATCCGTCAGCCTTGATAACTGCCAGAAGCTTCATATCCTCCCTTACACATGCCTTCATCATCTTCACATTATCCCGTATATTATCGAGGTTGATATCAGCCTCTACTCTGTTTACCTTATCCATTTGCTTTATGCCTCCAAATTATCTGCATTTAAGAACATTCCCTATGGATTCTACTATGTTCCTTGCCATAAGACTCCTTACTCCGAGTCTTTCCTCTGCCTCGTCTCCTGCCAGGGCATGTATGGTAACTCCAAAGGCTGCCATGTCCTGATAGTCCAGTGCATCGTCTGACACCCCCGCTGCCACTATACCGGATATGATACCGGCAAGCACATCTCCCGAACCGGCAGTTGCCATTCCGTTATTTCCCCTTGTATTGACAAATACCCGTTCAAGGCTTCCTGCCACCACCGTTCTGGCGTCCTTTAATACACATGTAACATTATAATCCTTTGCACACTCACTTGCACAGGAAATCTGATTTTCTTTTAGCTCTTCTATGGTACGTCCTGTAAGTCTTGACATTTCCATCATATGAGGAGTTATTATCACAGGCACTTTATGGTCTTTTAATATATCCCGGTCTTTTGCAATGATGTTTATGCCATCGGCATCTATTATCACCGGACATGTGGCATTTGCCATAACATATCTTATGAGAGCTTCCGCCGTATCATCCGTTGATATGCCGGGACCCACCAGAACTGCGTCTGCCCAGGTGATCACTGCCGCAGCTTCCGAAACAGCGGATGCCTCGTCATTGTAATATGAAACCACTGCTTCAGGCGCCAGGCTTCCCACAATGTTCCTGTTATTTTCATGGGTCACAAGCTTAACAAGCCCTGCTCCCATTCTGTAGGCTGCATTTACCGAGAACACTGCCGCCCCGGCCATGTCGGCACTTCCTGCTATGATGGCAAGCTTGCCGCAGGTTCCCTTATTGGCACTGTCTGACCTTTCCGGAAGGTAGGATATGCACTCCTCACCTAAAGTATAGTACTTAGGTCTCACCTTCTTGACGTTACACTCCGGAAATCCAATATCACACACCTCTATGTGCCCACAATAGTCGCTTCCCGGATACAGTACCATTCCAAGCTTTTTATTGCCAAAGGTCACTGTGTGATCTGCCTTTACTGCGCAGCCCATAACCTGACCGTTGTCACCATTTATCCCTGATGGGATGTCTATGGCGATCTTCATGCCGTCCATGTTGTTTATGGTCTCTATGGCCTTTCTCCATATGCCCTCAACAGGTCTCTTAAGCCCCACGCCGAATATGCCGTCAACTATAACATCATATCCGTTCTCCGGCAGCTCTGTAAGAAAGTTTAAGCCAAGATTTTCGGCAATGTGTCTCTGGGTCATGAAGCTGTCTGTCTCCTTCTTTAATCCGCCGATCACATATATGTCTGCCATATAATCCTGCAGCGTCAGGATCCTTGCAGCCGCAACTCCGTCTCCGCCGTTATTTCCTGTCTCCACCACAAACAGTATCCGGTCATTCCTGCTTATTTTTTCCTTTATATACTGCGAAAGAGCGTAAGCCGCTCTTTCCATAAGTACAAGACCGGGTATCCCGGTCTCGTTTATTGTTATTCTGTCTATCTCCTGCATTTCACAGGCTGTAACAAGATATTCCATATTATCTCGCATCCTTCTCTATCCTTCTTAAGAACAGCATTGATAAGATTGCAAATACTACAACAAATCCAAGAAGTATCAGCCATACAGATACAAGTCCCGAAGCTGTTGCCTCATAGCATTTCTTTGAAATGTCAGGAAGCATATCTGCTGTGAGCATACCCTTTGTATCCTCGAATACCGCTCTCGGAACCTTATCATTTATCCCTGACAGACGACCGAAGGCTGACATTCCCCAATGGCTTATGGTAAGGTACGAAACCTTCTCGGCTGCACCTTTAAGCTCAAAAAGCACACCTGACAATACTAACTGAACTATAATTATAATAGGTGCTATGAGATTTGCAAGCTCATTTGTCTTTACTATTGACGATATAAGCACACCCATGGCGTCAGCAGCGTACATTATCAGAAACATAGTTATGTAATACTTCACAAATGAATGTCCCTTAAACAACAGATCTGATGCAGGGAACTTGAGACATTTGTAACAGATTGCCGTCATTATGGCACTCTGGAAGAGACATACAATACCCTGTACCAGCATTATTGACATTATGTATGAAGGTATCTTCATATTGGTCATGTACTCTCTCTTTACTACACTTCTCTCCTTACATATCTCAGTTAAAGAATTGAACATTCCTATATACACCGCAGCACTCGTTATTGAGAAGAATGCTGATGATGTATTCTCGAAGCACTCAAAGGTATTCTTCTTCATAACATACGAAAGAAGGAAGCCTATTGCCACAGGGAATATGACTATCATTCCCATTTTTATCTTGTTGTTAAACATCAGATTGAAATTTCTCGCCATCATGATGTTCATCTGACGGAAACCACCCACTTCATTTTTCTTTCCCATTTATCCTGTCCTCAACTTCTTAATTATTTGTCTGTCTGTAATATGCATCAAATTCATCTGTGTACTCACGGACGATCTTATATACATCTGTCATGTCACTTACTTTGAACAGCTCGTATGCCTCCTCCGGTGGACCGGCAAAGCATAACTTGCCTCCCGGTGCGAAGAACAGCACCTTGTCAAACAGATCAATATTCTTAAGTGTATGAGTGATAACTATTACAGTCTTCTCATGAGTATGGGCGAGCTCCTGTAATGACTTTATCAGATTGGTCTCTGTCTCAGGATCGAGACCTGAGGTAGGCTCGTCAAGGAACAGGATAGGCGGATCCGAAACCAGCTCAGAGGCAATGCTTACTCTCTTTCTCTGTCCACCGCTGACCTTCTTCACATCACTTGCCTGACACTTTGCATCAAGCCCCAGCATGTCGAAGGTATGGTCGATCCTCTTCTCTCTTTCCTTTTTGTCAACGTCCTTAGGCAGTCTCATCTTGGCGATATATCTAAGAGTCTGTCTTACGCTTATGCCATTTCTTAAGAGATCCTCCTGAGGAACATATCCTATCTGCTTCTTTAAGGAATCCTTGTGCTCGTAAAGATTGATACCATCCATATAAACTGCTCCGCTGGTAGCCTCCTCGTATCCGTTTATGCAGTTAAGGAAGGTTGTCTTTCCTGCACCGGAGCCTCCAAGCACTGCAACAAACTCTGACGGTTCAATGGTTACATTCACCCTGTCAAGGATGCACTTCTTATGGTTCGGTGATTTCTTGTATGACGGATCTGTCTTAGGGCATTTGACCATCTTAGATATGTTATCAACCTTTAACTCACAGCCTGCATTCGGAAGATTATATATCAACATTCCCCTTGCAAATATGAGCTTTACGTTCACGATCTGGATTATGTCATTCTCCCTAAGTACTGTAGGCTTCACCACCAGCTTACGGTTAATGAATGTACCGTTCTTACTGTTGAGATCCTGATATATCCAGTCATTTCCGTTTCTTGTAAATACACCGTGCTGCCTTGATATCTGTACGGATGGTATAGATATGTCATTTTGTCCTACCATACGTCCAATATATATAGGATCTGATGAACCGTCATACAGATTTCTTGACTGCCACTTCTGTCTTGAATAATCAAACATTGAGAATAATATAAGCACTCCAAAATTCTCGTTATGGCTCTTTATCTCTATGACGGAGCTTTCATTTAACGGAGCTACCCCGTTCTTGATATACTGCCCGTCCACTATAGATCCGTTGGTGCTGTTGTTGTCACCATAGTAGTACTTTCCATTCTCCCGGAATATAACTCCGTGAGCCTTGGACAAAACCGGGCTGTCTAACTGAATATCAATATCCGGAGAATTGGTTATCCTTCCTATAAATGTCTTATCCTTTATGAGCTTCTTAGTAATGATCTCGCCATTCATCATGATGATGAGACTTCCCCTTTTGCTCTTGTGTGCCAATTCTGCCATTTTCTCTTTCTTCCTCCTGTACCGGTATCTTCCGGTCCTCATTTTAATGGATCTATATAATCTTTCGCATATGAAATTACTGCTTATACTTAGCCTTTATCATTGCGACCTCGTTATCTATTTCCCTGATCCTCCTCATATGGCGTTCCGGACTCTTGCCCCATGTATCACCCTTGCTTATCTCATCAAGAAGCTTGCTCTTCTCTGCAAGAATACCGCCTATATACTCACGATCCTGCCTTTTTATCTCCTCATTACGCTTCCTTGCCTCAAGAAGATCCTTGTGATCCTCAATATATTTACGATAGTTCTTGACCTGGCTCATATATTCTTTTCTCATATCCTGAGCCATGTCTATAAGCTGCTTTGAATCCTTGTAATCTCCACATTTCTCAAGCAGCCTTATTGCCTGATCAAGCTCTGTCTCAGTCTTGGCATTCTCAATAAAGCCAATAGCCGCACTGTAGTACTGGATCAGCCTCATTTTCTTTTCCTTTGCCTCTTTTATGGCTCTTTCCTTTTTCTCTCTTTCCTGCATTTCCCTGATCTCTTCAGGAGAGAGTCTTACGTCGTTATCCTGTGTGTTCATATTGCCCTCCATGTTCTGCATGTTTTTATCAGGTTTCATATGCACCGGCCATACATCATTTGAATTTTTAGGCCTGGGTTTATAATTTGTCTGCATACGTTCAAAAAGTCCGCCGGGCTTATTTCCACTGCCGTTGTTGTTTACTATGGCAGTGCCGCCTGCTCCCATTGGATTATTTCCCGTGTTTCCGTTACTGCTGTTTAATCTCACGCTGAGCTGGCTGTACTTCGGCATTGAGTTGGTATTTGCCCCCTGGCTGCCCTTAAGCCTGAAGGGCGATTGATCCCTTCGCTGATTCTGACTCATGCTCTGGTTTTGATACATGCCCTGGTTTTGATACATGCCCTGGTTTTGCTGCATGCCCTGGTTTTGATACATGCCCTGGTTTTGATACATGCCCTGGTTTTGCTGTATATTCCGGTTCTGCTGTACTGCAGCTGCACTGTTCTGGTGGTTGTAGTTTAGTCCCATTTTATATATAAGCTCAATAGGAATATCAGCATAGGTCTCGCTGTGTCTTAAGGTATCTGTGTTATACGCACCATACAAGCCCATGATAAGCTCACGCTTCATATCCATCACTGTAGCATATCTGTTCTCTATGTTCAGATCCATACACTTCATAATCACATCGCTCAGCACAGGATTCACGCCATTCTTAATCCTTACAGGAGGTTCAAGCGTATCTCCCATAAGCCTTGATATTGCCTCAACAGGCATTGTTCCTGTCACAAGACGATACATGGTAGCACCAAGGGCATAGATATCACTCCATGGTCCCAGACTTCCTCTGCTGTTGAACTGCTCCGGTGGTGCATAATTCGGCTTCACTACCACAGATATGGATTTTCCCGAGGCAAATGCCATGCTCTTGGCAGCCCCAAAATCTATAAGCTTTATGATTGAGTCTTTACACACAAAGATATTATCAAGACTTATATCTCTATGTATCATTCCCTTGGAATGTATGGCTTCCAATGCCCTTATTAAAGACATCATAACCTTAAGGGCGAAGTCATCCGGTACGTAATTGTCATGCTGTCTGAGAAACTCACTGAGATTATTTCCCTCAAGATACTCCATTATTATATATGCAGTGTTATTCTCCTCAAAGAAATCGTGTACATGAACTATCCCCGGCTCGTTATTAAACTCCATGAGGCTTCTACCCTCATTAAGAAAGCTCTCTATAGCCTTCTCATAATCCTTTTCCTTGTCCTGCTCACAGGTTCTTATAGAAAGTGTGTTATCTGCTCTCTGGGCAGTTCCCACAGGGTAATATTCCTTTATAGCAACAGGAATATTCTGATATGTATCCCATGCGTGGTATGTTATGCCAAAGCCGCCTGCGCCGATAACTGTCCCCATCTCGTATCTCTCATGTAGCAGCTTTCCCGGTGTGATATGGTATGCTGCCTTAGGCGGCGTACCGTATCTGTAACCGCAGTACGGACACGACTCTGAATTTCCCTCATATACCTTCATACAATTTAAACAATGTGTCATAAATTTCCTCTTTCACAGAACTTATTTAACAAAACCTGTCATCTGCCCTACAGGTTCTTTTATCGTTTTTTTATTTTCCCTAACTAATACTATAGAATATGGAGACATATCCATCGGTCTCATCATACAGCATGTAAGCAATCATCTTCCCTGTATTCCATGAATATCCCGAATCAATACTTTCCGGATACTCGCCATATTTTTCTGTCAGAGCGGCATAGACTTTATCCTTAAAGCCGGTGCTGTAGTCTCCCACAAACATGACCTCATTTATACCTGTGCTGTCCTCGGTAATATCTATACAGTTAAAGTTTTCATGGTCGATGAAAGCAAGATACTCCTTGCTGTTATCAGGGTTTGAAGTATCGACCTCATATGTAACATCCGCGTTTCCGGTTACATAGCTGCCGCTCTTATAGAAGATATCAGGATCAACATAGAAAATCCCGTCCTCGTCATAAATATATCTTCCATAATCAACGGTTGATGCCGGAGCTTCAGTTGATGCCATCTCAGTGTCTGCACCTGTGGTAGATGTTGTATTTCCTGCGGTGCCCTTCTTACTTCCGCTGCTTCCAGAATTGTTACCGCCATTCCTTATAACAGTAACTATTACAAATACCAGGACTGCCGTCACCACAAAGGAAACAATTCCAAGTATAATGTTTCTTGATTTGCTTTTTTTCCGGCTTCTCACATTACCGCCGACGTAGTTCCTGTTACCATTCGCATTATTCGAAGCGGCGTAATTTCTGCTGCCTTTCATACTGTTCTGGCCGGTATAAGCCCTGCTGCCGTTCATACTGTTCTGGCCGGTATAAGCCCTGCTGCCGTTCATACTGTTCTGGCCGGTATAAGCCCTGCTGCCGTTCATACCATTCTGGCCGGTATAAGCCCTGCTGCCGTTCATACCGTTCTGGCCGGTATAAGCCCTGCTGCCGTTCATACCGTTCTGGCCGGTATAAGCCCTACTGCCGCTCATACCATTCTGGCCGGTATAAGCCCTGCTGCCACTCATACCGTTCTGGCCGGTATAATTTCTACTACCGGTACTGTTTGCCTGATAGCTTCTGTTCATGGACACCTGTCCGGTGCTGTATGAATTTCCTGTTACAGATGTGGTGTCTGAAGCCCCACCGCCCCTGCTGCGTCCATAATCTAAAGCAGCATTAGGATTATATGTGACATGCTTGAGCATCTCTCTTCTTACTTCATCGCAATTCTGAAATCTGTCCTCTATCTTAGGTGCCATCATCTTCATAACGATCCGGTCAAGAAACAATGGAACCTCCGGATTATACCTGGAAGGAACCTGCATTTCATCTTCCATTATCCTGTCTATCGCCTGATCGGGTGTTCTGCCTGTAAGAAGCTTGTATACTGTGGCACCAAGAGCATATACATCTGTCCATGGACCCTGACGACTTTTCTTACGAAACTGCTCCGGGGGCGCATAATTAGGCTTTAAAACAATTGATAATGTTTTCTCCTCGTTACCATAGCTTTCTCTGGCGGCACCGAAATCTATAAGCTTTATCTTACCTGTCTTCTCAACAAATATATTGTCCGGGCTTATATCCCTGTGTACCATACCGGCACCATGAACATAGGACAGTGCCTCACACATTTTCATTATCACGTTAATGGCTGCACTTACACTGATCTTTCCACCGTGATCCTTGGCGTATCTGGATAATGGTTTTCCCCTAAGATACTCCATAACTATGTAAGCTGTGCCGTTCTGCTCAAAAAAGTCATATACATTTACAATCTTATCGGTGTTGTTAAATCTTGCAAGTCCATTTGCCTCCTCCAGAAAGCTATTAAGTCCCTTCTGGAACTGTGCTGTATTATCCCTGTTCACCAGCTTCACCGTGGTATGGTCCATACTGCTTCTGGCAACCACCTCTCTTGGATAAAACTCCTTAACGGCAACACCCTTGCCTGTGTTCATATCCACCGCCCTGTAGGTTATTCCAAAGCCACCGTCACCGATAACTGTGCCGATCTTATATCTGCTCTTTAACATTGTACCGAGCTCAAGTGTCTTCTCTGCAGCCTGATACTTCCAGTTTCCAAGACCGCAGTGAGGGCATACCTTCACACCCTCTTCATATGTATTTAAACAATTAAGACAAATCTGCATTATGATCTTTCTCTCCTGTAATGCACGTTAGTATATGCAAATATCACCATGTAAACCTGTCGCCACAGAAAGGCACAAACATCAGCTCTGTCCTTCCGAGAGTAATCACATCATAGACTTCAAGCTTTATGGTTCCCTCAAGTATTCTCTTCTGCCGGTCTCTGGTAATATATATCTTTTCCTTTGATTCACCGAGTCTGAGCAAAAATTCTTTTCTCTCTTCACTGTACTCTACTACAGCATGTCTGTATCTGGATATGCTTATATCGCCTTCAATACAGATATCCATATCTTTTCTTCTACCCACATAGTTAAGACCACTGACTATATTGTAGCTCTTCCCTTTTGCTTCCCCGCAGATACATACCAGCCATCCTGTAACAGGCATGCCGGGAATCTCCGCGGTCTGATGAACTGCCGGCAACGCATTGTTCATCATTGGTGTCTGCGGCATATTCGGTACGTTGTTCATTACCGGTGTCTGCGGCACATTCGACACGTTATTCATTACCGGTGTCTGCGGCATATTCGGTACGTTGTTCATTACCGGTGTCTGCGGCACATTCGGTATATTGTTCATTACCGGTGTCTGCGGCATATTCGGTATATTGTTCATTACCGGTGTCTGCGGCATATTCGATATATTTCCCATCTGTGCGTGGGTAACCGGTGCTGCCTGGGTCATCCCGGTCATATATGGAGGTACCGGCGGTACATTGTTCATCACCGGCGGCTGCGGCATATTCGGTGGTACCGGCGGTACATTGTTCATCACCGGCGGCTGCGGCATATTCGGTGGTACCGGCGGTACATTGTTCATCACCGGCGGCTGTGGCATATTCGGTGGCACCGGCGGTACATTGTTCATTACCAGCGGATGTGGCATATTCGGTGGTACCGGCGGTACATTGTTCATTACCGGCGGCTGTGGCATAGCAGACATTTGTGATGCCTGACCCGGCTTTGGCATTTGCGGCATTCCTGTCCGTCCCGGAATTGCATTATGTCTTTCACCATATATCATTGATGAATCATCCTGTACTGTTTTATTATCTTTGTCCATATCATCACAATAAGGACATGTAACATTTGCTTCGGCATCATAGAAATGACCATTTGAACATTTTACTAATTTCATATTTATCCCCGCTCCTATTGAACATCAGCCCATTTAAAATTTGCCTTCGGCAAAGGGCTGAAGCTACATGTCAGGTTTTTTTAAAACCTGACACATCCATTGAACATCAGCCCATTTAAAATTTGCCTGCCTGGTATTGCCGCCTCGCATTACAGGTAACGCCAATATGCGTTTTAAACGCATGGGCACAATCTCTCGGCGGCAGTTCGTCAGCACCATTTAAAGTGTGTCTTCGACACTTGGTGCTTCCTCCGGCAAAGGGCTGAAGCTACATGCTTAATAGTTATATATCGTTTTCATCTACTTCTTATACAGTATCAATGCCACTGTTGTGTTATCCTGGCTTTTCACCGTAAGTTCTGTTGCCTTTGATGTAAGCCTTGTGGCTGCAAGTTTAAGATCTGCTCCCGAATTATCAAGCACATCCAATATGATATCCTCACTCACTTTTCTGTACAAACCATCACTGGCAAGCAATATTATATCTCCATCCTCAAGGATATAAGGATCATTATTTATATCCATAAGACTTATATTTCCTATTCCTATAAAGCTTGTAAGGGCTGCCCCCCGCTTCATCTCCGTGCTGTAGATCTCCATGTCTATCTGACCTGCCATAAGAAGCTTATTGAGCTTTGTTTCATAATTGTGTTCTTCGTTCACAACCATGATCTGCTCGTTTCTGATAATATATATCCTGCTGTCGCCAACGCTCAACCAATACAGCCTGTCGCCATCTATAGCAACGGCAACCATTGTGGAACCGCACTCCAGTCGCTCTCCCTGTTCATCTGTTAGAGAATGTACTATATTGTCAATTTTAACCGCTTCATTATAAAAAAATTCCGGGTAATTCTCTATAGGCCGGGCACCCTTGTAGTCCTCAAGTAAAGTACTTACAGTGGTGTTACTGGCCACCTCACCCTTATTCAATCCACCCATGCCATCACAAAGTACCGCCATGCAGCGATCATCTTCACAGTCAAATATGACAGCGTCCTCCTGGTTATCTCTGGTTCCCAGAACACTGTCTGTTCCTATCAGTATATGTTTATGGGCATCGGACATCATCTCTTTATAGTAATCATAAAGCTCTGATTGTTCAACCTGTTCTACCTTTTCATCTTTATCCATTCCAAATAACCTTTCATACACGGACTTGTGCCTCTCCATATCACTCATCTATATGGCTTATTATCCGCTTATCCGTATTTCCTGCCTTTTTATATTATCATCATAAAAGATAATTTTTTTACAGAAAAATCCATCTATAAGTTTATATGTTTTTTTACAGTATGGCAAGTAAAAAAAGCGGAACAGGAAAAAATCCGTGTTCCGCTTTTTATTAAATATTATAAACCTGATCTCCGATATTCCAATGTAGAATTTATCTCTTCTTAAGGAAATCAGGGATCTTTATTCCGTCATTATTAGGCTGGACTGTAGGTCTTACCGGCTGTGTTGCGGCAGGCTTGGCAGCTACTGTCTGTGGAGCAGTTGTCTGTGCAGGCTTAACTGCTGCCTGTGATGTTGCAGTATCTGTCATAAACGATGGCTTTGTAATGCCTGAGCCAAGTCTCTGACCGTTGTATGTAGGTGCAGGACTTACTGTCTCAGCAGCCTTGTGTGCAGGCTCTACATATGTCTGGGCAACCGATACAGGAATAGCTGATGAAGATCTCTCAAGACCTGTGGCAATAATTGTAATGCTGATCTCCTCACCCATGTTATCATTATCAACTGTACCGAAGATGATATTAACTCCGTCTCCTGCCTGTTCTGTAAGATATGTAACAGCGTCATAGGCTTCAACAATACCAATGTTACCTGAGAAGTTGACAATGATATCTGAAGCACCTGAAACAGTTGTCTCAAGTAATGGTGAATCCATGGCTTCCTTGATAGCATCAACAGCCTTGTTCTCACCACTGGCCGAACCGATACCGATATGGGCAATACCCTTATCTCTCATTACTGTCTGGATATCAGCAAAGTCAAGGTTGATAAGACCAGGCTTGTTAATAAGGTCTGTAACACCCTGGACACCCTGCTGAAGAACCTGATCTGCCTTCTTAAGGGCTTCAGGAATACTTGTTCTCTTATCACAAATCTGAAGAAGCTTATCGTTAGGGATAACAATAAGTGTATCTACATTCTGCTTAAGTCTCTCTATACCTTCGAGAGCATTCTTCATACGAGGCTTACCTTCAAAGCTGAAAGGCTTTGTTACAACACCGACTGTAAGTATACCAAGATTTCTTGCCATCTCTGCAACTACAGGAGCAGCACCTGTGCCGGTACCACCGCCCATACCGCATGTTACAAATACCATGTTGGCATCCTTGATAATGTCTGAAATCTCTTCTCTATTTTCTTCCACTGCACTGGCACCAATCTCAGGCTTTGCGCCGGCACCAAGACCCTTTGTAAGCTTCTCGCCTATCTGGATCTTTGTTGTAGCTCTACTTAATGAAAGTGCCTGCTTATCTGTATTGATGGCAATAAGCTCCACACCTTCAACATTTTCATCAATCATTCTGTTAACTGCATTATTTCCAGCTCCTCCAACTCCTATGACAAGAATTCTTGCTGGTGTTTTTTCATCGTTTGATTTTATTTCGAGCAAGGTTACGTCCTCCTTAATTAATTTATTATTTTACTAACTGTCTGATTATCATTTGATACAAATGCATTATACCCCTATAGTGCATTCGTATTAACATAATACGATTTTTCCTTGAAAATTTCAACAGTTATTTTCTTTAATTTTCCTTAAAAATGGCATTTCCACTTTCTGCAGTATAATCTGACATATCCAGAGTACCTTTTTTTCCTTGTATCTTTTCCAGAATGTTACCAAGGTTCATGAGCTTATCTTCAAGATTTGTTCCTGAGCCCAGCTGAATTTTTATATTATCCTTCCTTAAGATAATCTCCTTATCCTTATTAAAACGTATCTCATCTATAAGAAGATCATTTTTGTCTATAAGCTGGGTCATGGTAAGAATACGTTTGAACATATCATCATTTGTCACCGGAAGCTTCTCTCCCAGCACTATCCTCTTGAAATTAAGCCCCTGTATGCAGGGAACATCGCTCAACTTCTCCGAAGACGTTTCGAGCACCACGCCATTATCGTCAAAGTAAACATACTCATCCATATACATTACACAGCCCGCCATGGATTTCTCATACACGGTAATGGTAACGGTATTCTTGTCTATCATCTCGATTTCAAACTTGTCTATGAAAGTGACATTTTCAACAGGATGCCATTTGTTCTCAAAATAAAACACAACTGTATTGTTCATGTTTTTTTCCTTGGAGAAAATGTCTATTATCTGCTCCTCGGTGTAATGGACATTCCCCACCACCTGTACCTTATCCAGCTTGTAATTTGACTGGATATAAACCACCACTCCGATACATAAAACAAGAATCACTGCCAGCACTATAAGTACCACCTTAAGGAAGAAAGGGATCTTTTTCTTCTCCCTTTTTCTTTCTGCAGTCTCCTGTCGTTCTGATGAAGTTTTCGTATTTTTCTTTTCCCTTAACTTCTCTTCTCTATCCATATCTGTCACCTATAATCAGTTGGCATTCTTCTTGTCTTCCATGTCGGGAGTCATCTGCTCCCTGTGTGATGCCACGGAAAATACTATTCCAAGTTCCATAAGCGTGCATACCATAGAACTTCCTCCGTAGCTGATAAACGGAAGCGGTACCCCTGTAGGCGGTATAGTATTGGTAACCACACATATATTTATAAGCACCTGAATAGCTATATGTGCCATTACGCCCACTACCAACAGGCCTCCGAAACGGTCACGGCTGTTCATTGCCACCACCGCACATCTCTTTATTATTATCACAAACAGAGCTATTATCATCACCGCTCCTATGAATCCAAGCTCCTCACATATTACAGAGAAGATCATATCGTTATGTGACTCAGGTATGAATCCCATCTTCTGTATGCTCTTAAAAAGTCCTCTTCCGAACAGGCCTCCGGAACCGATGGCATATAAGGACTGCAGGGTCTGATATCCGTTATCATACTGCTCCGGGTGAAGCCACACCTTTATCCTCTGGGCTCTGTAGCCTGCAAATGCAATAAACAGCACGCAGAACACCACCACCATCAATCCAAGAACCACAAAATACCAGTTCTTAGGGCTTGCCACAAAAGTTACTGCCGCAACAATAACAAGACATATGATTGCTGTGCTCAGGTTTTCTATGGCGATCAAAACGATAGCCGTAAAAGGCAGTATCATAGCCTTAAGAAAGCTCTTAAACTTCGCCAGTTCCTTTGTCTTCGCAGTACATACGGCCGCTGTATAGATAATAAGCGCAAGCTTGGCAAATTCTGACGGCTGAAATCTGAAAGGACCTATATTGAGCCATCTGGAAGAACCATGGCTGGCACTTCCGATTATGTACACAAGACACAGAAGCGCCATTGATACTATGAGTATAACTCTTGAGTACTCATACAGCACCTCATAATCTTTTTTTGCAATAATAAACATGATGACCATTCCCACCAGTGAAAATATCAACTGTCTCTTTAGGAAATAAAAGCTGTCGCCATACATCTCCACTGCTTTATAGGAGCTGGTACTGTATACCATAACAAAGCCTATGGCAAGTATCAATACCAGTGCTGTGATCAATACAAAATCCGTTTTTTTCTTCTTTTGTTTTCCTGAAACAACCTGGGTTGTGCTATTACTCAACGGCATCACTCCTTAAAGCTTAATACATACTCCTTAAACATTCTGCCTCGCTGTTCGTAATTGTCGAACTGTCCCCAGCTGGCACATGCCGGTGAAAGAAGCACCGCATCTCCGTTTTCAGCTTTATCATGGCAATGCTTAACTGCTTCTTCAAGATTATCTAATTTTACTGTATTCATAAATCCAAGCTTATGTGCACAGGCTTCTATCTTATCTGCAGTCTGGCCTATAAGTATAAGTTCCTTAACCTTACCATCAAAAGCATTTATCCATTCATCATACTCAGAGCCCTTGTCATAGCCTCCGCCTATAAGGTAAGTAGGCTTAACCATAGCCTTAATACCCTTTATTGCAGCGTCCGGATTAGTACCCTTTGAGTCATTGTAATAGTCAACTCCGTCAATGGTGTCCACATATTCTATTCTATGTTCCACTGCCTTAAATGATGTGGCAACCTTCTCTATAACAGGTACCGGTATTCCCATATAATATGAAATGGCACATGCCGCAAGAACATTCTCTACGTTATGGTCTCCAAGAAGTATAAGATCCTTGAGATCAAGTATATGTAGCTTCTCACCCTTATCCTCAAGTACTATGCTTCCGTCCTCAACATATACGCCTCCTGCAGGCTTTTCCTTTCTGCTGAAGAATATAGGCTTAACAGCGTAGCCCTCTGCCATCTTTTTTGTATACTCATCATCATAGTTAAGGACCATATAATCATCTGCTGTCTGGTTCTTTGCTATTGATTTCTTGACATTTCCGTAATTCTCAAATGTATAATGTCTGTTGAGATGATCCGGTGTAAGGTTAAGCACTGCACTTACATGTGGATGGAAATCAATGATAGTCTCAAGCTGAAAGCTGCTTATCTCAGCCACTGTGAAGCTGTCGTCTGTTGTTGTATCTGCTAACTCTGTATATGGTATTCCTATATTTCCAACGACTATAGTGCTGTCATTGTACGCCTTTGCGATCTCTCCGACCAGTGCAGTTGTGGTAGTCTTGCCATTCGTCCCCGTAATGGCTGCAATCATTCCCTTACCATAATTATATGCAAGTTCTATCTCGCTCCACACCGGTATATCATGGGCTCTCACCTCATCTACAAATGGTTCGTCAACGGGTATTCCAGGGCTTATAACCATAAGCTCAGCCTCAGAATATGCCTTGTCTGAAAGCTTTCCAAGTTCGATATCCACCAGCTCCGGATTATGTAACTTCTCCTTTACCTGCTGCACATCCCTCTTCTCGTTCTCATCGAATAGAACTACATTTACTTCATGCTTTGTGAGAAGATTAGCAGCACTTATTCCGCTTTTTCCTGTTCCTGCTACTATTGCATTTTTAATTTCCATCTCGGATCTTCCTCCATTCCACTATCGCAGCATTACAGTGCTATAAGACCTAATACACACAATAAAGCTGTAACTATATCAAATATGGCAACGACCTTGCTCTCAGGCCATCCACACAATTCAAAATGATGGTGTATAGGTGCCATCTTAAATACTCTCTTGCCTGTTGTCTTAAATGATACAACCTGGATTATAACAGAAAGAACCTCTGCAAGATATATGAAAGCAACTATAACTATAAACAGTGGCATTTTAAGCATATATGCTGTTGCTGCCACAAAACCTCCCAGTGCCAGTGAGCCTGTGTCTCCCATGAACACCTTGGCAGGATATACATTAAACACAAGGAATCCAAGCAACGCGCCTACGGCTGCACAGGTAACAGGAGCAACTCCCGAGCCTGTTCCTATTGCTACTACTGTGAAGAATGTTGCAATAAGGGCAGTTACCGATGACGCAAGACCATCAAGTCCGTCTGTGAAATTAGAACCGTTTACAGTACCAACCACAACAAACATAAGAAGCAGCACATATGCCCAGTTGCTAAGTGTCACTATCTTACCTGTAAACGGAATGATTATTTCATTATTAAGATCTGTGTAATTTACAACATAGTACGCAAATACCCCTGCAACCACTATCTGTAATAACATCTTCTGCCATGCACGCAGTCCCAGCGAACGCTTCATGACTATCTTGATGAAGTCATCAAGGAAACCGATAAGACCAAAGCCGATGGTTACGAAAAGTATCGGAAGTATCTCCGGATAATCCTTCATATAGAAGAGACATGTTACAGCAATGGCAATGAGGATGACAACGCCACCCATTGTAGGTGTTCCCTCTTTCTTAAGATGAGTCTTAGGTCCGTCATCTCTTACCTCCTGTCCGAACTTCAATCTCTTAAGTAATGGGATAAGTATCGGACAAAGAACTACACTTATTGCGAAGGCAATAAAAACAGGTGTGATGATTTGTAAATTACCAGTATTCATATTATTACTCCTTATCAGCCTGATGTTCAGGCAGTTTATTATTGAACGGCAGGAATATTAAGATACGGCAGGATATTAAGAAAAAGATCCTTTATAACCGGTGCCGCTATAACTCCACCGTAGTATGCACCTTCCGGTTCATCTATGAGGATCATTGCCATTACCTGTGGATCATCAGCCGGGGCAAATCCCATAAATGAAGCTATATATTTTCCTGTTCCTCTGGGGAACTTCTCGCTGGTGGCTGTTTTGCCGCCAATCCTGTAGCCTTCTATGTACGCTTTGTTTCCACCGCCCTCAGACACGACCTTCTCAAGCATCTGCCGCATTTTCTCGGAGGTTTCCGGGGATATAATACCATTTTCAGCCTTATATTGGCAATCCATCACTATATTACCACAATTATCTGTAATTTCCATACCAATATGAGGAGTAATCCTGCTGCCGCCGTTTATAACTGTGGCAATGGCAGTCACAAACTGTATTGGTGTAATCTGAAAGGACTGGCCAAATGACATGGTAGCAAGCTCTACCTCTCCGATATCCTGAAGCTTATGCATGATGGAGTTTCCCTCTCCGGGAAGATCAATACCTGTTTTACTGTACAGTCCAAGCTGTTCATAATAGGTGAGCATATATTCTGCCCCTACCCTGCTGCCGATATCCATAAATGCAGGATTGCAGGAATTCATCAATGCCTGTTCAAAGGTTTCACTGCCATGACCTGTGGTCTTATGGCACCTTATCCTTCTGTCCTCCACAATCCTGTATCCGGGACAGTAAAACATATCCGAATCCGACACAACGCCCTTTTCTATGGCAGCCGAGGCAGTTATTATCTTGCAGATGGAACCCGGCTCATAGGTGTCACTTATAAGGTAGTTTCTCCACATACGGTTCAGTAATTCAGTTTCGTTTTCAGAGGTTATAGCATCATTTCCTATGTATTCATAGGGATTGTTCAGATCATATTCCGGAGCATCCACCATTGCATAAATCTCACCGTTTTTAGGATTCATGACAATGATACTTACCCTCTTGGCATTCTTTTCCTCAAGGATCTTATCAGCGGTTCTCTCTGCATACTTCTGTATATTTATATCTATTGTAGTTACAAGATTATTGCCGGGTATGGATTCCGTAATGGTCTCCGGTGACTCCGAAAGCTCATTTCCCTTGGCGTCGGTAACTTCATTAACACTTCCGTTGATGCCCTTAAGCACATCATCATATGTGACCTCAAGTCCCAGGACTCCCTGGTTATCACTTCCGGCAAATCCCATAACCTTCGATAAAAGGCTTCCATAAGGATAATACCTTTTATAATCCCAGTCAACCTTTATTCCCTTTATTCCAAGGGCTTCAAGCTTTTCTCCGGACTCTTTGTCCAGATTTTTTTTAATGATCTCCCTGGAAGAATTCTTCTCTACGGATTTTCTTATCTTTGCCTCATCAGCGCCTGTGTACCGGACCAATGCCTCCACTGCAGCAGCCTCGTCCTCGATCTGGCTGTGTACCACCGACACCTGGCATACAATCTGGTTATCCGCCAGTACATTTCCATTTCTGTCAAGAATCTTGCCCCTTGGTGCTTTAACCTCCCTCTCCCTTTCATGAAGAGCGTCAGCAATGTCCGTGTAATACTCTCCCTTATATAGCATCAGATATCCCAGCCTGCAAATACACACTAACATCAGACACAGCAGGAATACTAGTATCCCTGCTGTCTTACGTCTATTATAGCTATGGAAAAACATCAGTCATCCCTTAATATTTTATCCATACATTATATTAAATTGAAAATATCTTTATTCATTTTTAATTACTCGTCAAGCCCAGTTACAGGATCAACGTAATTGCCTGTCCCATCACCTGTGCCTGCCTCTGTGGTAGTTTCTGTGGTGGTATCTGTTCCCGCCTCGCTTCCAGGTTCTGTACCATCACCCGTACCGGTTGTATCCCCTGTCTCGTCAAAGGCAGAACCGATAGGCTCATCATTTCCGTCCGGAACTATTGTCTCATCACTACTCTGATACACGTTCATATATGGAAGAAGATCCTCCATGATAGCGTGGAACAGTAATGCACCTGCACCCGATGTTGACTGACTCTCCACATCCGGTTCATCAACCACTACATAAACCATGATCTGGGGATGTTCAACCGGCGAAAATCCTATGAACGAAAGAATGTATCTTCCTGTTCCTCTCGGAAGCTTCTCTGCCGTACCCGTCTTACCACCGATGGTGTAGCCGTCAACTGCTGCCCTCTTACCTGTACCGTCTGTTACAACTCCTGCAAGATAACTCTTGAGAAGATCTGATGTACTCTTGGAAATAGTCTTTCTCACAAGCTCAGGCTCCACCGCCTCAATTATGCTTCCGTCATTATCAAGGATCTGTTTTGCCACATGTGGTGTGTAATAATTTCCACCGTTTATTATTGAGCAGAAGCCCGCTGCCATCTGTATCATTGTAACATTAACACCCTGTCCGAATGATGAAGTTGCAAGCTCTGTGGGATTAAGCTTATCTGCGTCAAACTTGGCGCCAACCGACTCACCATACAGATCAATACCTGTGTAGCTTCCTATTCCGAACAGCTCCTGATATTTGTCAAATGTGCTTGCTCCCTCCTTGGCTGCAATCTGCATAAGGCCATCATTACAGGACTGCTCAAGGGCCTGTCTTACTGTCAGCATACCATCACCGCTTCTGTTATGGCAATAGATCCTGTCCTCTCCAATCTGCTGGTATCCATCGCAGTAAAATGTATCCCCGTCCTGTACCACATCATCTTCAATGGCTCCCGCAACGGTAAACGGCTTAAAAGTTGAACCCGGCTCAAAGTTATCACTTATACAAAAATTTCTCCAGAGAGAATTCAAAGCCTCATACAACTGGGTGCTGTCAAAGCTGTCCAGCGTACTCTTGAACTCTGCATCTGTCATCTGTGAGAAATCATATTCCAGCTCTTCCGGTATTTCTTCTGTGGAAGCTTCCTCAGTGCTTCCATCCTCTGATGTATCTTCCTCAGAGGTCTCCTCCGAGGTCTCCTCCGAGCTTTCTTCCTCAGTACTGCCATCTTCCGTAGACGCGTCCTCTGTGGATGCCTCCTCTGTGGTATCCTGACGCTTCGCAGGATTTGAGACATTAACTGTCATGTTCCTAAGCTTTGACGTATCCATAGGATCATTCGGATCATATGAATATGATGAAGCCATGGCAAGAACTTCTCCGTTGTCAGGATCCATGGCTACAACACCGATCTTCTTGGCACCGGTCTCCTGCATGTACTGCTTTATATTATCTTCAACTATTTTCTGAATGTTCAGATCTATTGTGGATACTACCGTATAACCGTCCACAGCCGGAACAGTTACCGACTGAACTGTGTTGTCATTTGTCAGGTATCCGTAGGTCTTACCGTTTGTACCATTAAGGTAGCTGTTGTAATATCCCTCGATACCACCCTGTCCCACGTTACCACTTACGGTGTAACCAAGTATATGACATGCAAGACTGTTATTAGGATAGGTTCTCTTATACTGATCCTCGAACCATACACCTACAACATCCTTTCCTGCATTTGTATCGCAGTACTCTCTGAATGCCTGGACATCTGCATAAGCGATCTCCTTCTTTACCAGACAATAGAGAGAATCATTTCTCTGCATATACGAATCATAGGTTTCCTTGTCTATCCCAAAGAATTTATTGAGAGCTGTATATGTTGCTTCTCTTCCTTTGTCTGAGCTTAATATATTCTTAGGCTCTATTATGAGATTGTATACCTTTTCATTTGTGGCAAGCACATTACCGTTCCTGTCTACGATCTCGCCTCGCTCATAAGGAATCTCCAGGCTCTCGTACTGCTTCTGTGACAGAACCTGCTCGGAGTAATTCTTACCCTTGGCAATCTCCAGATAGGCAACTCTTATGATCAGTGCTACAAATCCAAGCATTGCTATAAGGAACACCACAAATAGTTTTTTCTTCATTCTCTCAAGAAAACGCTTTCTCTGTCTCGACATATCTATCTCTTCTCCGTATAAAAAATATTATAACCATTAATAAAAGTTATTCCTGAGGCCTACTTAGTCTCAGGAATATCCTTGTACTGCACTACATAGTCTTCACTGTTCTTTGAATAGTAAACCGTCTGTCCCGGCTTTGAGTAAACCATTCCAAGTTCCTGTGTAGCAATCTTATATATTTCATCAAGATCTACTGACGCTTCAAGTCTTGACTTATATTCAGAATTGGCGTTCTTCTGATTGGTAAGTTCCTTCTGCAATGCGGATATCTCACTCTTATCTGCACGCACATCTGCTGCCAGGCTGAGATAATTGTATCCTGCCAATACCATTATTCCAACTATCACCAATGAAAATACGCTGTATCCAAGTTCGCGTCTAAAGGACACATCCTGGTTTCTTCTGAAAAGCCTGCTCCTCTTCTTTCTTGTCTTCGGTCTTGCCTTGCGAACAGGTTTCCTGCGTTCAGGTTCAGCCGGTAATGCAGATGCTTTTCTTACGGTATTGCCCCTCACTTCATCTGAAGTTCTCCTTACCTGCTTTTCTGGCATATCTTCAATTTTTCTTACTGTACTACCATCAATGTAGTATCTTCTGTTTGCTGCCATAAAATCACCTCACGCTGCTATTTATCAGTTATCAACTATACTCTTTCAAATACTCTTAACTTTGAGCTCTTGGCTCTTGAATTCTCCTCCAGCTCCTCTTCTCCCGGAACTATCGGCTTCCTTGTGACAACATGTCCAAGGGAAACTCTTCCACATGTACATACCGGAAAGTTTGGAGGGCATATACATGGATTTTCATTCTTTCTGAATGCATTTTTCACTATCCTGTCCTCAAGGGAATGGAACGTGATTATACATAATCTGCCACCCGGTTTAAGGCTCTTTATCATATCGTCTATGGAATTGGTCAGTACCTCAAGCTCCTTGTTAAGCTCTATCCTTATTGCCTGAAAGGTCTGCTTTGAAGGATGTCCCTTTCCGTTTCTCGCCTTTGCCGGTATGGAGCCTCTGATTATATCGTTAAGCTCCTCTGTTGTCTCTATCGTCTTGTTCTCTCTGTATCGGCAGATATGATAGGCAATGCTCTTAGCATACTTGTCCTCGCCAAATTCATGTATAATCCTGAACAATTCCCTCTCAGAATAACCATTTACGATATCCTTTGCCGTCTTATCCTGCCTGTCATCCATTCTCATGTCCAGTGGTGCATCAGCCCGATATGTAAATCCCCTATCCACATTATCGAGCTGATAGGAGGACACTCCCAAATCCAGGAGCATTCCGTCCACTGCACTTATATTTAGCTCGTCTAATATACTTTTAAAATTACAGTAGTTGTTCCTTACAATAGTAACTCTGTCGGAAAACGGCTTCAGCCTCTCCGTTGCCGCCGCTATGGCGTCCTTATCCTGATCTATACCGATCAGTCTTCCCCGGTCTGACAACCTCTTACATATCTCATAAGAATGACCGGCTCCCCCAAGGGTGCCATCAACATATATCCCATCAGGTTTTATGTTCAGATTTTCTATTGTCTCATTAAGTAAAACTGACTTATGTACAAATTCCATTTAAACTACCATTTTTGAGCTTTGCTCATCTCCTATAATTTGAAGCCAAGTGTATCAAGCTCTGCAGCTATTGCGTCCATATCTATTCCTTCATCGCAATTTACTGCTTCCCAGCTCTCCTTGCTCCAGATCTCGGCTCTCTCTCCGTTTCCTATTATGACTACTTCCTTATCTATCCCTGCAAAATCCCTTAATGTCTGTGGAAGGAGTATTCTTCCCTGGCTGTCGGTATCACACTTGACAGCACCTGAATTGAAACGTCTCTTCAATGCTCTTGCCTTGGTATTAAGTAAAGGCAGCTCATTGAGCTCTGCTGCGAATCTCTCCCATTCGTCATTTGGATAAACGAAAAGACAATCATCAAGACCCTTTGTGACCATAAATGTGCATCCTAATTCTTCACGGAGTTTCAATGGCATTATTAATCTGCCCTTAGCATCAAGCTTATGTTCATATTCGCCTGTAAGACATCTTGCCATTGCTTTTCCCTCCTTCGAATGAATTTCCCGGTGATCCCCACATCGTCCCACTTAGTTTCACAAATCACCATTTTGTCGCCACATACGCTTATTTTAGCTTACAAGTATTTAAAATGCAACCCCTTAATGGCTATTTATTGAAATACTTTTAATTATTTTATATTCACTGGATTTATATGCATTTTTCATTGTATTTATGCCGTTTTCAGCAAAAAAATAATAACCTATACCTTGTATCTTTATTTAATAAAGCACAAAATATAGGCTATTTATAGTTTACATAATCAATGTAAATATTTGGTGGAGGCAAATCCCAGATTTTTTCATATTAAAGATCAGTTGAGCAGCAACCATTAGAAATCGCCTACGGCGAGGGTTGCTGCAGTGTAACGATGTCTCAGACATCATTACAATAAGCAAAAAGTGGGAGCGATAACCACTTAAGGCCTATCGTTCCCACTTATTTTCCCTATATTTTATATATATCAGGCACTAAATGCCACTTTAATGCCCTTATTACCCACCGGGCGCCACTTTGTATTTCAACCCACTGAAGCCCACTTACCAGCGAAGCTCCACTCGTATGTCAAAATACCGGGCTGCATTTATATCTCAAAATACCGGATACGATTATACGTTGAATTTAAAGAGGATAACGTCTCCATCCTCAACCACGTATTCTTTTCCTTCCTGTCTTACAAGTCCCTTTTCCTTAGCTGCCACCATGCTGCCACACTCCATAAGATCCTTGTAGGCAACAACCTCTGCCTTGATAAATCCACGTTCAAAATCTGTGTGGATCTTACCTGCTGCCTGAGGTGCCTTTGTTCCCTTGGTGATGGTCCATGCTCTTGTCTCGTCAGGTCCTGAGGTCAGGTAGCTTATAAGCCCAAGAAGTGAGTAGCTTGCCTTGATCAGCTTATCAAGTCCTGATTCCTTGGCACCAAGCTCCTCAAGGAATGCCATCTTCTCGTCATCCTCAAGCTCCGCAAGTTCCTGCTCTATCTGGGCACAAAGTGCAAATACCTCTGCGTCGAAATCCTTTGCATACTCTCTTACCTTTTGAACATATTCATTACCTGCTCCATCATCTGCAATATCGTCCTCACTTACATTGGCAGCGAAGATAACCGGCTTATATGTGAGCAAGTTGTACTCCTTAAGCCATGCCAGCTCATCCTCATCATCTGTAACAAATGTCTTGGCAAGCTTTCCTGCTTCAAGATGTGCCTTAATTCGCTCCTGAAGATCAAGCTCCTTGGCAAGAGTCTTATCATTTCTGGCCCCTCTTACAGTCTTGGCGATTCTCCTCTCAAGAACCTCAAGGTCTGAGAAGATAAGCTCTATATTTATAGTCTCAATATCTCTTATAGGATCTACAGAACCATCTACATGTATTACGTTAGGATCCTCGAAACATCTTACCACGTGGACTATGGCGTCCACCTCTCTGATATTTGCAAGGAACTGATTTCCAAGTCCCTCGCCCTTCGATGCGCCCTTAACAAGTCCTGCTATGTCAACAAATTCTATAACTGCCGGAGTTGTCTTGGCTGAGTTATACATCTCTGTAAGCTTCTCAAGTCTCTCATCCGGCACTGCCACAACACCTACGTTTGGCTCTATTGTACAGAATGGATAGTTGGCTGACTCTGCTCCTGCCTTTGTTATGGAATTGAACAATGTACTTTTTCCTACGTTAGGGAGTCCTACGATTCCTAATTTCATTTTTATATATTTCCTCCTATAAATCCTTTGATTTCAAGGGATTTCAGCATACTTATTTTTAAGTGTTTTGGGGTTCATTCCTGCTTCAATACATCTGGCAGCAAAAGTATGTCTCGGGATATGCATCGAAAATCCTGGAGTTTTGCTTTATCACAGATTTTAAACAGCGTTATATCATATGTACTGTTCTTGACCGGTGTTCCTTTTAGACACAGAAACACAAATCCTTCCCATCCTGTTGAAATTTCTGAAATCTTCTTATTCTTTTCTTTTTTTAGTATAGTAACCGCTTCTTCTGTTGAGGGTATCGTACGGTAACCTGATTTACTCTTTGGCTCTCCGATACGCCACTCCTTTGCACTGCAACAGTATTCCATACTTTGGCTTCTCTCATAAGAAGCCCTAATACAATACCTTGCATTATACCATAGCATCTTATTTTTGTGAATATTCATTTTGATCTTCCTCCAGCTGATGAGATCATGTTTTACGACAAACATCAAAACGTATGATTTGCAAAACGAACAAACTCATCTTGACTCCTTCTTATCCCACTTTTGGCCAAACGAGAATACCTTTTTGAATATATACTATGTCCTTCCTGCATCTACATAAGATTGCACCTGCTGTTCTATTGTTAATATTATAGTATCACACTATGCGCACTGACTAATAGTGACATATAGTTACATAATAATTAGAATCCCAGCATTTCAGCTATATGTAAGGTTGTTTCCATTACATTTTCAAAACTAACTTCAGACGCATATGTATTGTTCTCACAATAATTTTTCCAAAGCTCCTTAATCGCTGTATCCATTTTCATGTCCTCAATGATTTCTTTCCACTCAGCCATTGTGTCTAACGACTCTCTTTTCTTTGCAGTCCTAGTCACTGCAAGTTTCAAAATTTCCAAATTAATTGAGTCTTTATACAGATTATAGAACACATGAAGGTCATAGAAATCTCTTGCTCTTGAGGTTCCAATATTTCTACGGATGATGGTCTCATACTTTTCAGCAATAATAGTTTCTATATTGTATGCCATTACTCCAATTTCATCATCATCCAAAATGGTCTTATAAGAATACCGAATCGCTCCAGGTGTAATCTCATCTCCAGTTGTGATATCAATCTTCATCTTATTTGCGATCTTACCGTAATGTGCAACAAAGTATGCTCTGAAATTATTATAATCATCGTCTTCTCGGATAGGCTCAAGCTTTTCAAATGTAAACTCTATTCCATCAAATACATCAATCAATAAAATCTCACGAATAATTTTTTCAATTTCCGTCTCCTCCATATTGATTCCAATTACTGTAGTATCCATATCCATGGTTGTTCTTTCAGTAATTCCTATCATTGAGGAAATAAGCAGTCCACCCTTTAAGATAAAATTGTCTTTGTATTTCGATTTGGATAACCTATCCAACACACGTTCCAGCAAAAACATCTGTAGCACTTCCTGCGATTGCAGATTACGTTTTACAGCAAAGCTACGTATCTGTCCTTTCAACTGCTCTGGAGTTCTCTCTTTCATCCTAACACCTCCATATATGTCCTTACCTTTGGCTCCAAATTAAATTGTCTGGCATATTTAATTATTTTTCTTGGATTACACTTACCACCAAAATACTCTTTCAATGCCTGCGTATAAATCTGTGCATCAATGCCTTTTTTATCTCTGATTAAATCACATATGCACCTTTCCAAATCATAGGCTTTTACATCATAGCCTTGAGGAGTCTTTATCGTAACAATTCCCAAATTCCATAATTCTTTTTTGCAATAATGAAACTTAGTATGCTCATAGTTTTTCTTTATCCTCGACACATTGTCACCTTGAGGCACAGTTATATCCAATATATGAGGAACACGATCAGACATTCCATGTAAAAACAGTGCTGTTCCATGCGAGAAAATAAGCTTATCAGATCTACTCTGAATAATTCTAAACTCATCAGGTTTATCAGCTGCCAATACATAATTTCCATGAGATTCTTTCAAAATAATTCCTTTAGCCAGACTGTCATAAATCAAAGCTCTGTCTATTCCTGCATTTTGAATATCCTGTGCAGAAACAATTCCACCATTTTGTTCAATAAGTAACTTAATATGATCAATATAATAATCCATATCTATCACCTGCCTTTCTCAAAGCGTTCTTTAATTTTATCATTCAAAAGAACATTTGTAAATATCGTTCTTTAATTTTATAATATTAAAGAACATTTTGGAAAAGTTTTCATTTATTTGGGAACTATTACCGCCTTCAGCGCCTTCTCTCCCATCATTGCACGATAATTAATTTCTTCCAAATCAGATAAATGCTCTAATATAAAATGTAAATATTCTTTGCTTGAAGCCATGTTTTTGTCCTTTCAAATGCCTGCATTTCAAATTATACTGTGATCTCAATCTGATTATCCTCAATTGTAGCAATACAGCTTTCGTAATATCCATGCAAAGCTTCTTCCAGTATTTTTTCATAACATGACATGTTTTCGCCAAATGCCGCTCAAATAAAATACAAATGAAATTATTGCCCCGACAATTGTAGCCAACGGTATGGCTGCTGCTATTCCGCTTACACCATATCCCCTCACGAACGCCAGAAAATATGCTAGCGGAATACGAACTAAAAATGCTGATGTCAAATTGGCAACCAGTGTAATCCACCCATTTCCGGTTGCAGTTGATACTGTATTAAATGACATGATAAATGGCAATCCGATATATTCAAATGAAAAAGCATAAATATATGGCAGACCATAAGCCAGAACATCAGCTTTTACACCAAACAGATAAAATATCTGCTCTGGAAAGATGTGCATCAATGCAAAAACAATTACCGATACGCCAAGGCAGAGTACCAGACAACAATGCATAGTCTTTTCCGATCGTTTTATATCTCCCTTTCCCATGTTTTGGGCGATCATTGCTGCCGCAGCAGAACTAAATGCTGCTTGTGGCAAAATTGCAAATCCATTGAAATTATTAACAATTCCGGCAGCTGCTGATGCATCTACACCTCCTGCCCTGTTAATAAATGTTGTCAGAATCAGGAACGAAAAATTGGTTCCTACCATCTGAATACTAAGCGGAAGGCCGCAACGAAGCAAAGTATGAAATTCTTCTTTTACAAAATGAAACGATGAAGCTCTGAAATCAAACATGAAATCATGCCTTTTCAAATATAGGATACAAAACAGCATCGAGCAGCCTTGTGCAAATATAGTTGCAAATGCCGCACCACCTGCTCCCATATGAAATCCGGCCACTAAAACCAGATCCAGTATAATGTTGATCGCACAGGCAATTATAACAAATATCATCGGAGTACGACTGTCGCCAAGTCCACGCATAATTGCACTCAATGCATTATATCCATAAATAAACAATAGACCGATAGAACAAATAAACATATATTGCCCTGCCTGACCATACGCTTCATCCGGAGTATCCAGCAGACGCAGTAAGGGGTGTTCAAATATAAATAACAAAACCATAAATACTGCTGCCATAACCATCAATGTAATAAGTAATGTACTAATTGTCCCATTAATTTTATCTTTTTGCTTAGAGCCCAGATAATTTCCGATCATCACCGTTCCCCCTCCTGCCAAACCTGCTGCCAGATTTGTCAGAATCACAAGTACCTGTCCTCCAATATTTGCTGCTGATATAGAATTTGTTCCACCAAAATGTCCTAAAATGATCAGGTCAACCAGACTATATAAAGACTGGATCAAATTACTAATAAAGAATGGCACAGCAAACTTCACAAGCTGTTTCCATATATTCCCTTTTGTAAGATCATGTTCAAATGTACCCATGTCCGTATTTACCTCCTTTGTAATTGCCTTGATACATCATTCACAATGCTTCATTCTCTCAGCCTGCCTGCATTTCCTGTAGGAAATGATCCATATGTTCTTCCAGAAGCTTTACCACCCAGCTCTTATCATCTGCTCCAAGTAATCCACAATAATTCAATAAATTCTTTTTCTTTATCATACAGCATTTTCCTCACAAAACCATATCAGCTAACCTCCATATACATTTTAGATAATTCACAACCATAATTACTCTAATATTACTGTTTTCCACTTCTTTTATATCCTCTCTTATGTTACTGTTTTATTTCCTCTGCAATTTTATCCACCATCTGTTCAAACTGCCTTTTTGCCTTCGTCTTGTCTGCTGCTCCATCATACATGCTATAATAGAAAAACATATTTGCATAAAATTTAACTGCCTTCTCTTCCGGATTTTTTATTCCCATATTTTTGAACAGATCCTTCACGTATTCTGCCGGTCCGGATACCAGATATTGCTGATATAAATTCTGCATCTCTTCACTGCGAAATTGCTCTATTGTCAGCATCTTCCGAAACGATGATGCAAAATCATCCTCTGTCCAGTATTCAAACATAGACTTGCTGTATCCCACAAAATCATCAAATGATACTTCCTCATACTTTTCAGGCATTTTCTCTTTATTCTCTTGTGGCATATCATATTCTGTTGCCTGTTCACCATCCTGCTGCTCCATACGCTGCACAATACAGTCAAAAATATCTCTTTTGCTTTTGTAATGACGGTACAATGCCCCTTTTGTCATATCAAGTTCTCCTGCTATCTGGCTGACTGAGACAGCCTCGTAACCATCTCTGGCGAACAGATGCAGTGCCACAATTAATATTTCCTCTTTCCTATTACCCATGCACATTCCCTCCACGACAAATAAACGACCGTTTACATCTTAATGATAGTAAACGGTCGTTTATTTGTCAAGGTTTTTCTTTTTGCTTATACTATCTCTTTTTATAAAGCAACAGCTCCGGATTTTCCCCATCCTTCTCATATGTACATACCAGAATAAAATCCATGCCTGCCAGAATGCCAAAACATCTGTCTCCTCCGAATTCAGATCCCAGTTGATTCCCCAGATAGGTTTTCTGATCATCAAGGAATTTCACTTTTTGTCCGTTTGGCAGTTGATATTCCAGATTCACATATTTCCCCACAAGTGCATTTAGCTTGTCTATCTGCCATAAAACAACCATTTTTAAAGTGGTGATAAAGCAATGCCATTCAGTTAAGCATCATTTTAGTGGTTTTCTGTCATAGAAAGCCACTGTTTTTATGCCTAAAAACTTTAAAAATATTACAAAAAACAGTTGACAAGTAAGCCAATATATGTTGTGCAAGCCTTGATTATAAACATATTTCAAGGAGGCTCATTATGGCTGATTTTTTCTTATCTAATTTAAAATCCACACTCGACAACTGCATCACAGAACTTGATGAAATTCACTCCATGTTCTGCCGTAATCCGGAAAGTGATTTTACCAGGAACCGCAAACTTTCTTTCCGCGAGTATATTCAGTTTATGCTCCAGATGCAGAGTAAATCCGTTTCAAATGCAGTAAACATATGCAGGGCATATCTCAAACACGGTGGTAACGAAACAGAGTCCATGCTTCTCATACAAAAGTATCTGACACCTGTCAGGTACAATCGAAAATATCCTATCCACCTCCGTCCAAAGAAAAATAGGGATTTCATGTATCGGGTTGCATAAATCTCGTTACCATTATAAGGCAGATAAGTAATCTGTCTTTTTGTCATAAAAAACCTTATCTAAATGAAATTGAATGATTTATTTTCTATCTAAAATTTTATTAAACCTACTAAAGACTCCATAGTTTGTGTGTTTGACTTACTGTTTATATCTATCTTCTCCTAAATGTTTTTCTAGTCATTGCAATATAAAATTGCTTATACAGTCTCTCCCTTAAGAGTCCTGGTATTCTGGATAATATACAGAGCGACCGATATGACCATCATTATAGCGCACAAACCAATCAACAGATCTGATACCATCGGTGTAATGTGGAACCATATAATATGCACCGCTGCAGTTCCATATAATAAAAAGGTTACTATCTTTCCATGCCAGTCTGCACCATGTACTTTTCCTGTCTTTCGTATCACAAGACATCCACTGACTACCATATACAGCTCCTTACCTGCCATTATTACGATTAAAAGAAGCACATGCGGAAAGCGAGTAAACAGACAGATTAACATCGCTGCCTGTGTCAGCTTATCAGCCACCGGATCAAGTATTTTTCCTAAATTACTAATCCTATGGAATCTTCTTGCGATATATCCATCAGCAAGATCCGTAAGACCAGACAGCAATAAGATTTCACCAGCTAACAGAGGATTTTTCTTTACACAATAACTCCATATAATTACCGGAATCAGACAAAACCGAAAAAAAGAAAGAAGATTAGGAATCGTAATAATTCTATTCAAATTTTCTTCCTGATTCACTTCACTCTGCATGTACGGTCACCTCACTTTCCTTTTTTTTAGACATAAACCAATAAAATATAACACAAAATGCTAAAGCAAACACAACACCAAAAACATTTTGAATCACTCTAAGACTAACCGCTCCTTGTAGTCCATAAGTCTCTGCAGCAATGGCTAAAGCACCAAATGTGTTAAATACTGCCTGCCAGCCATATTGTGCTGAAAATCCTACACCGATTCCACCAAGAATTCCTATATATGCATAGATTGACGAAGGAAGCAGAAAATATAATACTGTAAAACATATAACACCTACAATATTTCCGACAATCCTTTTACGGACTCTGTAGTGCATATCTTCCATAAACGGCAAAATCACGGACATGGCCGCAATACCAGCCCACATTGCACGTGGCATATTACAAAGTTCTGCAATGCAAAGGACAATCGGTACGCATAAAATCTGACATATCTGCCATTTTGTTCTGGAAGAAGTGATATCAAATTCATGTATCAGATCTTTCAGATTTCTTTTATAAGTTCTGTTTTTATGATTTCGATAAAATACGAAGCAGGTAAGTGCCGCACCTAAAGCCATTCCGACTAATCGCATCTGATAGCTTTTTCCCGTAACATCATAACCATATAGCAGTAGATACCCAAGAACCAATGTAGATTGATTAAACATGAATGGATTATGGCATCCGAACAGAATCAACACAGCCAGTGCCGCAATATTTAACAGCATTCCCAATACCGGTGAAAACTGATTTGCTAAATGCGGACATACAGTCATAATTACAAAGAACAAAGCCAAAAGCATCGTAGATTGTCCGGTGTGGATCCCCAGATCCGCATTCCGAAATACCATAAGGCATAATAAAACTACTACACCCACAATACTATTCTCATTTCCAAATAAGATACTGAAAATAGTAACAAATAAAAAACAAAATGCCATTGTAACAGCTATCTTTACCAAATATACCAGTATATGATATGATTTTTCTTTCACTGTTTCACTCTTTTTCAACAGATTTTTAGAACCTGCCTGATTTAACTGCAATTCCTGATAAAATGTCATGTAATTCCTCCTCTATCTGTTTTTCTTAAACTTATATGGCCTCATCTTTCTGTATTGGAAGCTCTACAACAAATCTGCATCCACCATATTCCCGGTTTTCTGCCTTGATTGTCCCGCCAGCACTATCTACGATCCGTTTCACAAGTGCAAGGCCAAGACCATTTCCTTCTGCTTTGTGAGAACCGTCTGCCTGATAAAATTTATCAAATATTCTGGTTTTCACATCATCCTCTATTCCCGGTCCTTCATCTTCCAGAATAAACATTACAGAATCCTTTTCCTGCTTCAGAAACATCATAATTGTCCCCTTTGCAGGACTGAACTTAATCGCATTATCTAAAAGATTCATCCATATATGCATAAAAAGTCCTTCATTCCCAGTATATTTAACTTCCTCCAGCTCTACCTGGAAACCAATTTCTTTTTCTGTCCATTTTGTCTCCAGGGAAAGAAATGCCTGACGGATCTGTTCATCCAAACGATATTCTGTTTTTTTCATTGGTATGTTCTGATTCTCTAACTTGGATAACAGCAAAATATTTCCAACCAATCCGGAAAGTCTTTGGGTGTTAAATAAGATTTTTTCTACATATTCCTCTTGATCCAGAGACAGTTCTTCTCCCTGAAGCAGCATTGTATATCCTTCAATGGCATTAATCGGGGTCTTAAACTCATGAGAAACATTAGATACAAAATCCATCTGCAGCACCTCTGTTGCACGAAGTTCTTTTGTCATCACATTAAAACTCTGATAAGATTCTCCAACTTCTGCTATACGGCTGTTCGTTTCCAAATGCTGTTCAAAATCTCCCCGAGAAACTTCCTTCATTGCTTTACTAAGTCTGGTAATTGGTTCCAGTAACTTTGCATTAATAAAGGAAGTGATCAGCCCTGCAATCAATGTATTGAAAATCAAAAGCCAGCCAAGCACAGGTATGCTGCCCGGCAGATTAAAAAAATGATTCAAAAAAGCAAATAATAAAGCAGATATGACTGTTGAAAATACAAGTGCCAGCCAGATTGCACCAGTCAGACAGGATCGGATCCGCAATCCTTTTTCTTTCTTTTGTTCCATTATTTTTTCACCACCTTGTATCCAATTCCACGCATTGTTACGATTTCAAAATCAGGGTTATCTTTAAAACGCTCTCTGATTCTTCCTATATGTACCTCTATCGTATGTGGGTCTGCCTCCGTCTCGTATCCCCATACTTCATCCATCAACTGTTGTTTTGTAAATGTTCTGCCTGGCGAAGCTGCAAGCTTATATAAAAGCAGGAATTCTTTTTTAGGCAAAACAAGACTTTCCTTATCAGTTGTAACCGTCATTGCATCATAATCAAACTCTGTTGAACCGATCACAATTTTGTGTTCATTCAGTATCTGTGCACGGCGAAGCAGTGCTCCAACTCTTAAAACCATTTCATTCACATTTACCGGTTTTACCATATAATCGTCACTTCCCGAAAGAAATCCCTGACGCATATCATCAAAGGAACCTTTCGCAGTGATCATAAGCACTGGTATCTGATATCCTGCTGAACGAAGTTCTGACACCAGTTCATAGCCATCCATAACCGGCATCATAATATCAGAAATGATCAGATCAATATATTCCTTATCCAATACTTCTAATGCCTGTGCTCCATCCGATGCACTTTTGACCTGATATCCATTCTTCTCAAGCACTTTTTGGAATAGCTGGCTTAATTCTTTATCATCTTCTACAATCAATATTTGAAACACGTTTTCCTTCCTCCTTATTAAAACAGATACCTTGCCCATCCAAGCAGATGCTGTACCAAAAATATTTTTCTCTGACGTTTCTTTGTTAATTCGATTGGCTCTACATGATATGGATCACGATAGGTTCCATCTTCCAATACCTGGCGGGACACTCTTTCATATTCCATCATGCCCTCTTCCAACTGTTTATTAATATCTTTACTGCGAATTACAAGCATCAGTTCCGTATCCAGATATGCACTTCTCATGTCCATATTAAAGGAACCGATTACAGACAGATCATCGTCAATCAGAATACTTTTTCCGTGGTATGAATAACCGCCTTCATATTCCCAGATATTAATTCCTGTACTTAAGATTCTATTTCTGTTTTTCGCATAATCGGCAGCCCCAAATGGATTCCCATTATTCGCAACTGAATTTGTCATGATAGAAAAATCTGAAACGTTCTCTGCAATCTCCTCCCATGTATTATACATCTTATCATTACAGATAATATATGGCGTGTGGATCTTCACACGATTTTTTGCATTTTTCATCAATTCTCCCAACTGATACCACACTACTGGTTCTTTGGAACCTGTGTGAATAGGATTTGACACTAATGCAATCTTTTCTGTCTCAAAAGTTTCGTCCGTGTAATCGGTATCGCAGATTCTTTCCTTATTCTCTTCAAAATATTTCTGATAGCCGTTCTGCAACTCTAAAACTGCGTTCTTTACAGATTTTCTATTTGCCAGTTTTTTATTGTCATGAAAATAACCACTGTCTTCCTGATTCCATATGGTTTCAAAATACTCTAACAACTGGTTAACTGAATTTTCTTTCTCAGGTTCATCGCAAACCACTAACACGTCTCTGTCATAGTTCTTATGTCCCGGAAAATCACCCAGGAAATAATTGTGTGTATTTCTTCCCCCAAGAATATATCTCTTTCCATCTGCAATCAAATATTTATCATGCATTCTACCCATCATCTTCCATGGTTTCAACGGATTGGCCTTATTATATAGTTTAATTTCAACATTCTCATGGGAAGATAATCCATAGAAATACGGATTTCCTTCCATATCAATCCAGCTCTCCATTCCATCTACTAACAGACGAATATGTACACCTCTGTCTGCCGCATCATGCAGTGCTCCTAAAATCAATTTTCCACTTTCATCGGATTGAAATGCAAAAGTAGAAAGAATAATTTCCTTTTTTGCATTCTTGATCAAACGCACTCTTTGTAAAAGCGCTTCTGGATTCTTTTCTATGATTACTGCCCGTTCTGTATTTTCACTGCATTCGTTCCATGACCCATTTTTTGTTTCTTTTTTGGTTGTATTGGACACTTCCGGCTGCTTTTTATATGCAACGCAGATTCCGAGCAATTCATAAAAAGCCACACATAAAAAAATTGCCAGTATAACAAGAAGGATTTTACATATTTTATGCTTTATCATTGTACATCACCTGATTCCTTTTTATTTCATACTTATACAATACAAAGTCAATCTCAATTTAACCTCAACAAGGTTTGTTTTTTCATCCATGCAAAATCTTCTTTGTACAACAGACTGTTAGATATAGCAAAAACGGCCTTTCAAAAACAGTTAACTTCTAAATCAACTGTTTTTTGAAAGGTCGTTTCATCAGATTCTTATAGCAATCCAGCAAATAATCTCATAAATAATTGTCCCAGTCGCAAATATGCACTTCGTCCGGTTTGATATTGGTCTGTCACATCACGACATTCTCCCATCGTTCTTATCAGATCATTTTTTATTTCCACAACTGCCTGACAATCTGCCATAAAACAGCCGTTTTCAAAATGGTGATATAAACTTCGATAATCCAGATTAATTGTTCCACAAGTTGCCATACAGTCATCTGCCACACTCATTTTTGCATGACAGAAACCAGGAGTCCATTCATAAACACGAACACCATGTTTAACTAATCCATGATAAAAAGAACGAGTTATATTATAAATGAATTTTTTATCAGGGATACCAGGTGTGATAATTCTTACGTCTACCCCTCGCTTAGCTGCCAGACATAACGCATGCGTCATTTCATCTGTTATGATTAGATATGGAGTCATAAACCAACAATATTTTTCAGCTTTATTTATCATACTGATATAAACTTCTTCTCCTACTTGCTCATTATCCATAGGGCTGTCTGCATAAGGTTGAACAAACCCAGTTTGCTGTGCCGTATAATCATAGTGGAAAAGGTATTTACTAAAATCAGAATCATTAGCATCCTTATCACTTACTGCATTCCACATTTCCAAAAATGTCACCGTAAGCGACTGAACAGCATCTCCTTCTAAACGAATACCTGTATCTTTCCACTGTCCATACGGGTGTGTGTAATTAAAATATTCGTTTGCTAGATTATATCCACCTGTAAATCCGACTTTTCCATCAATAACTGTTATTTTTCTATGATCACGATTGTTCAAAAACAGATTTAAACCTGGCATAAACGGATTGAATACACGGCAATGAATTCCTATTGCCTCCATCTTTTTCACAAAATCTGTGTTAATAAAGCCTATAGAACCCATATCATCGTAGAATACTCTAACTTCCACACCTGCTTTTACTCGCTCTTCCAGAACATCTTGAATCTTATGCCATGCTTCAGCGTCTTCTATCGCATGATATTCCATAAAGATAAACTTCTGTGCTTTCTCCAAATCCTTAAGCTGTGCCTCTAATCCTTTCACTGCTTCATCAAAATACACAATATCCGTATTCTGATAGATTGGATACTGCGAATTTCTTTGTATGTAACTTGCTATATTTCCTGCTTTCGGAATTGTTTCTTTTATTCTGCTCAAACACTCCTGACTGTCCGGAAGCATTGGTAACAATTTGCTATCAATTTCTGCATATCGCTCACGCATTTTATGTGTGCCACCATTCAAACCAATCAACAAATACAGGCCTACACCCATAATTGGGAAAATTAGAATTAAGATGACCCAAGGCATTTTCATAGAGGATGTCTTATTTGATGCGTACAATCCCAAAACCAAGATTCCACTCAAAATCCTTGTAAATAAATTTATGATTTCTGCATATTCATTCAAGCGTTTTACGATAGTAATAATAAAAATCACTTCCAGAAGAATGCAGATTATGGAAAAACACAGCCGTTTTACCCCATTTTTTGTTTTTGCTTTGCCCTCTAAAGTATCTTGTTTCATATATATTCCACCTTTCTAATAAAATACTAATAATTTATTCTACTCAATCATTCTTTCACTAATATCTGCAACCTCATTTGTATGTAACATAACCAATGATATATGCTACTTTATCATCAAAGTCACATAATAACCTTATATGTTTTACCTCTCTCCGTAGTTCCTCCTGCTTTTCACATTCTTATCAACAACAACGATAAAATGCCACACAATTATTAACAACCATGTGACATTTATACTCTTAATACAATTTTGCACCTGCTGGAATTGCATCATCTAACATTACCAGATTCAGTTTTTCTTCTCCATTTACATTGTGAATTGCAGAAAGAAGCATACCACATGAATCTATTCCCACCATAGAACGTGGTGGAAGATTTACGATTGCCAATAATGTCTTTCCAACAAGTTCCTCTGGCTCATAAAAAGCATGTACTCCTGAAAGAATCGTTCTCTCATTCTCAGTTCCATCATCAAGCGTAAATCTAAGAAGCTTCTTGCTCTTTGGAACTGCTTCACAATTCTTCACCTTTACAACACGAAAATCTGACTTTGAAAATGTATCAAAATCAACCTACTCTTCAAATAAAGGCTCAATTTCAATACCTGTATTATTTTCAGCAACTGCTGCCACTTCTTCTGCTACTACTACTTCATTGTTATCCATTTGGTTAATCTCCTTTTCTTCATTTCTCACAATATATTATATCGACAAAAACAAAATCATCAACAGATATACTAGACATTTCGTTTCTATTATTCATATATCTTATCCACCTCAGCCTCATATACCGCCTCAGTATGAGCATCAAACAACACCCACTCGACTAAATCAAAGCTGTCCGGATTATCTTGCAGGAATCTATTAACTATCTTTACTGCAACCTTTGCTGCCAGTTCTACAGGAAATGCATACACACCAGTTGATATAGATGGAAATGCAATTTTTCTGATTCCATTCTCTAATGCAAGTTTCATCGAATTAAAATAACAGCTTGCCAAAAGTTCCTCTTCCTTATCCCTACCTCCATACCATATCGGTCCAACTGTATGTATTACATAATCACAAGGCAGATTATATGCTTTTGTAATCTTTGCTTCGCCAGTTTCACATCCGTGAAGCGTCCTGCACTCCGCTAATAGCTCTGGTCCTGCTGCTCTGTGAATCGCACCATCTACACCACCTCCGCCAAGAAGGGAATTGTTTGCTGCATTCACAATTGCCTGCACATCTGTTACATTCGTTATGTCACCTTTTATCGTCTTAATCAAATACATTGTTTAATATTCCTTCTCTATCTCGCCATCTATTCCATACATTTTCTTGAATGCATCAAGGTCTGCCTGGTTCTTAATCAGCATAACCTCTTCTATCTTACCTGTATGAATGTCCTTAAAGTCTGCAACCTGCTCGCCATTACATATGCTCGCCTTGATAACTGGTTTCTTATTCTCTTTATCATATGTCTTTGTAACTGTCTTTTTTCTAAATAGTCCCACTTTGAGCACCTTCTTTTGACTTTGCCATCAGTATAAGTTTTTCAAAGGACTGTGCAAAGCATACATCATCATCTTCTGTACGCTTTCTCGGTCCCTTAATATGGCACTTATGAGAGCTTCGTCTTGCCTTCTTGTTAAGATGCCTCTCCATAAGCATCTGATCTATATTCTCATTCGTGTACCACTTGCCTGATTGGTGAATAGCATATGCACCTTTCCCAAGTGCCATAGCAGCGACACCATAATCCTGCGATACTACTACATCCCCTTTATGACAAATGCTGATCAGTTTATAGTCCACTGCATCTGCTCCTGCACCTACTACAATCACTTCGCTGTAATCAGAATACAAAATATGATTCGTATCACACAACAAGGTGGTAGAAATATTGTATTTCTCTGCTATTGTCTCAACAATGTCCACTACCGGACACGCATCTGCATCTACAAATATCTGCATTTTTCTTCAAATCCGCTTTCTTCAGTTGTAACTAACTGGTGTTCGTACTTCTATAAGATTTCCTGATGGATCATAAAATCTTACAAGCTTCTGTCCACCTTCAAGTTCCATTAATTCCGTAACATAACTCACAACATACTTGCCAGACTCCAGTTTTTCAATAATACCTTCTATATCATTATCTTCAAAATAAAGTTCTGTCATATTGTTATGTGGAGTTGTAGGTATTTTTGTACTGTCATACCATACATCTACATCCTGTAATACAAGCCCCTCAGACATTATCACATTTCCTTCCATCCTTGTAATCACACACAATCCAAATAATTCTTCATAAAAATCAATTGATTCGTCAATGTTATCAACAATAATCAATACATTTTTCAAACTCATATTATATGTTCCTGCCTCTCCATTTCTCGTTGAATCCATGTCATAATTACATCTACAAGGTAATCCTGCTGTACCTGACTTAGTTCCTTTCCCGGCTGAATTTTATGCCACTTTCGGATGCACTCCCTGCAGCATGTTGCCGTTGCATGCTGGGCAATAAATACAGGATGACCACGCATTGGTGTCTGTTTACCATCATTTGCTATATATGCTGGAGCTTCTCTCTTTGCAATGAAATCCTTTGCATGTTGTCTGATAACATCAAGTCCCTTTTCATTTATGTAATCAATATCTTTCTGCTTCAGATGGAAACTGCTTCGGAACTTGGAATTATCCAGTCGCTCAAATAACTGTCTGTACCATTCATCCTTAGTCATTAAAACTTCACTACTTCCGGCTCATTTGTAAATGATGAAAATGTAGCTGTCGCATTTTTAAAATAGAATACCTCGGTATTTCCATCATCTGCTGAGTACATATTCTGTAAAGATGGATAAGCATCGAGCATAGACTGTCTTGCTTCTCTTCTGTCATCTTCTACAAGTTCTCCGGCTACACGAAGCCACTCGCCATTTTTTAATGCACAGACTTCTACCTTCGGGTTTGCGTGAATCTGCTTTGAAACATCCTTTACCTTTCCAGTCTGAATATACAGCTTTCCTTCAAAAATGTGTGCTGTACCAAAAGGTCTAACTCTTGGCTGGTCGCCTTCCACTGTTGCCAGATAATATGTCTCTGCTTCTTTTAAAAATTGTACTACTCGTTCCATGATGTAATCCTCCTGTGTCTTTATCTTAACAATTAATTCTGCTTCTCTCTATATCTTCTCTTGTAATAATCCATTGTCCTATAATCTATCACGTCTTTCATCTGCTGGATCATGACAGAATTATCAATTAGCGGACGTAATTCTTCTCTTAAACCTAATATCACATCATCATCTTTAATAAAAAAACCTTTCCCTGATTCCAAAAGGAAATGCACTGGCATAGCGAGAATCTTCCTTAAATGTTCCTTATCTGAAATATCTTTATACTTCTGTAATGTCATATTTTTATCAAGATCTTTCCAGTTTGTTCCAGTTGAGAAAAATTTTTTCCAGCTTGAAAGAAGTTGTTTTTCTGTTACTTCCATCAACACATTAGAGTTATTATAAAATGCCATAAACACCGGCATCTTATATACTTTTGACATATTTGTATTTTCAATCAGGCTGATAAATTCTCTTCCAATTCCTTTGTAAAATTCTTCTATTTGACTTAGTTCTCCCAAATCATTGAGGAACTCCAGATATCTTTTAAACGGATTATCTTTGGAATGTGTAATTGCAGCTTCATAAATATTATCATCCATATATGTAAACAGATCCAGTCTGGTAGGACGCTTCGCAAGCAGCTCTTTTACCTTGAAATATTCATTGATTATCTGATCCTTAAGTTTTAAATGCTTTCTATCCATTTCCGCAAAAGATCAATCAGTTTCATATCAAAATCAACCAGACAATCATCTGGAAATTGCAACGCATCTGATAGATGAACTCCTTCTCTTTGCACATCAGTTTTTCCTTCGAGCAGAAAACGCACTCTGCCTGCTTTCCCATAATTACCAATAAAATCAAGCACTGTCAAAAACTCTTTACCCCTATATTTTCTAAGTCCTCTTCCAAGCTGCTGAAGGAAAACTATTGGCGATTCTGTAGGTCTTAAGAACATCACCATATCAACCGATGTAATATCAACGCCTTCATTAAACATATCCACAGAAAAATCACTTTTATTTCGCCATTCTTCAATTTTTGTATTGCTACATTTCGTTTCTCAGTATATTCCCCACTTGCATCACTAAATACAGCAACTGACGGTATTCCTCTTGATGAAAATTCTTTCGCCATCTCTCTTGCATGCTCCTTGGAACAACAGAATCCAAGAGCCTGCCTGGAACCATATTTGCAGTAATATTTATAAATCAGCTCATATCTGTGAACATTTCCGATATAGGTTTCATTCAATTCTTTTTCATCATACCTTCCCCTTACAATGTGTATTTTTGAATAATCAGTATCATCAAAAATACCATAATAATGAAATGGTACGAGCATGCCCTTATTGATGGCTTCTTTTAATGAAATCTCATAAGGCACATTATAATCACAGATTTCATAGATATTTCGACCATCCATTCTCTCTGGAGTTGCTGTTAACCCCAGCAAAAACTGTGGTTTAAAATAATTTACAATCCTTTGATACTGGTCATTAATTGCATGGTGGAATTCATCAGCGTATGTCAAGATAGGTCTAACAATTTTTCTGCCATTTTTCAGATGGCAGAAGAATGCTCCTATTCTTCATTTTTTTCTATCTGACTAGGATGCAGAAATGGAGTTTCATCTTCTTTTCTCAGACACATAGTCTGCCAATGTAATTCATTATCAAACTCAATGATTTTTCGTATCAATTCCTTATCTATTCCCATATGTGACAACAATATAGCAATTATTGTCGATTTCAGCACTGTTATGGAAGTACATATTTGCTGAATCTCTAATACACCACTCTTATCCAATTTATAGTGCGAATAGAAGTTTCTTGTATCACCCAATTCTTTAAAATAATTCTGTACTAATTCCTCACTCGTTTTATTTTCGTATCTTTGCGAATTCCTAGTATTCTTTTCGACATCAGCTGCATTTAAGGCAATAATTGAATAGAACATTTTATCAAGTTCTTGAAGACGATATGATAATTGTGTCTTTCCAAGATATCCTGCAGCAATCCATCCAGCTATTTCTTTAATATGAGTTGAATTACATTTCCAGTCCGGATCAGCTTTAACCATAGCTTTCTCAAATAAAGCTTTTCCCTCATCATTAAACAGCAATTCTTTTATTTTATTTGTAGACTCTTTTAATGATTCTTTTATTTTTCTTTTAGTTTCCTCATCTCCACAAATACGAGTATGATACCCATCAAGAAACCTCATATACTCAACAAAGATTTCTTCCGCAAATAATTCCTTACGTCCATTTGTAGCAAAATAAATTCTTCTTAACAATTCATACGTTTCATCGTAGTAAAAAGATCTCCAAGATTCATAATATCTTTCCAAATTATCAGCCAATACATAGTAATATGTTCTCGGTTTATCCAATATATCCTGTGTCCGTAGATTGTATGAGAAGTCTCTGTTAATGTACAACCAGCTTTTTAGTTTTTGCCCTTCAACAGTTAATCGAATATCATCTACTGTGCTCACAGTTCCTATTAGCAAACCAAAAAATTGCATTAAACAATTAATATCATCCATTAATTTTTCAATATTTTGTCCTTCCCCATAGTCGACAAATATCCTTGGAACACTATTAATTGTAAGTGATACATTATCGTTTCCACGAATAGAGTTATTAAATGACTTTGATTCTAATCTTATTTCTATATGCGGATCCGCTTGTTTTAACACAATTGGTTTCATATCTAATTCTATAGCACCTAATGTTCCCAGATCTGATTCCGCAAATTCTACGGTCTTTGTTCCAATCCATTTAATCAATTCAGGTATTTCAAAAGAAAACTCCTTGATACCTGATATGTCTATTCCTTTTGAAAATTGGTAGTTTTGCATTAAAACACAAAAAACTCTATGTGAACTAGAAAAATCTAAAGACTTTCTTTCACTATGTTTTGCGGAACCATTCACGAATACTTTATATCCATGATCTCCATCTCTCCCAATAAAAGTAGATGGAAATACTTCTCCATGAAATCTGCTGTAAAATTCAACTAAATTTCCATCTATAATTAATTCTCCAACTTCGTCAGAGTTATCGCTATTTTCCTTATGCCATACGCATATATGACGCTCCATCGTTACACATCCTCCTGGTTTTTCTGCTTTACATAAGTCAGTTCTATATCATACCCCAGTGCTTCCATCATCTGCACAAAAGTTTTATTCACCACACCATCTTTCTTCTTAATCACACGATTAACATAGGCCTTTGTGGTATCTATCTCTTCTGCAATCTGCACCTGTGTTTTCCCTTGCTCTATACACTTTGTCTTTACATCTAATTCAATATTGTTTTTAACCATCAATCCATACCTCTATTGAACTATATCGGTTATCTTTTTCGTATAATTTATAGTACAACAAAAATGTGATTTTTTCAATCCAAAAAGAAGCCAGTCAGACTTATCATCCAACCGGCTCCTGTCCTAAATCCCTATAAAATTCCTAACCTCATCCTTGAACTTCCAAACAATCTCCACATGCTCTGGATCCGTGACAACAACCTTCTCAATCAGTTCCTGCACCATTGCCTGCGTCAGTTCATCTGCTCCAGAATACTTTTTCATAACACTAAGCGCCTGAGATAAATTGTCATCCTTCATGGTTTCTGCATCCTTAAGCTTCTGCTCCAGTTCTGCTATATCAGCATCGAATTTTTCAGCTAACCTACCAAGATCTGCTCTTCTTCTCTGATACACTTCTTTATCCAACTGACCCGCCATAAACTGATCCACATTTTTCCTTTTCCTGCTGCAACCTGGCAAGTTTTTCAGCCAGAATCAGATTTGTCCTGTCTGCTGACATTATTCTGCTTGTCCAGTTTCTACTTAAAGACATCTGTCATATCAAGCAGCTGCCTTACCACAGACCATACTATTTCATATCCCAGAAATGCTCCAAATGCCATATCTGGTTTATAATCACCATTCCGATTAGGTGTCATCAATTCAACCATAAATTTTGTTGCTTCCGGATTATAAATTGTCCACTGACAGGTGCTGTCCACAATTTTAAGTTCATCATCATAGTTATTTTCGATTTCTATAATCTTTTCAAAAGCCCTGTCAATTGCTAATTTAAGTTGTCCAGTTATATCAGATGCCCCAAATACCAGTTGATGAAATGGTTGACCTGAAATCTCTTCTCTGAGCAAATGAACACCATCACTTTTGCTGATAAATCCACCATTCAGCTCATTTATCTCCAATTTGGTCATTATCTTTGGTGCATCCAATGCTTGCTCCAAAAAAACATAAAGAAGAATTTCCCCTAACACCGTTTCCACATTGCTACCATAAGCACACATAAATTTCAACATTGCATTTGAACCTACTGCAATATCGCTATTCGTAATACCCTTATAATAGCCGGAACTTCAGAAAGTCCTGCAATCTTTGCAGCATTAGCTCTGTTATGACCGGAAAGCATTTCATATCCATTATCCGTTTTAAGCACAATAACCGGATTCAGAATACCATGCTCACGAATACTCTCCACCATATCATTAAGGCGTTCTCCCTCATATAAATGGAACGGATGATTATGGAATGCTTTTATAGAATCAATTGCAATCTGCTCTATGCCATTCTCTGCCTTAACCGCTGTGGTCTGCGCCGAAGTATCCTCTGTCAGCAGATCCACCGCATCAAATATTTTTCTTTTATTTGCATTAGCCTTCATAATTGATCAACTCCTTTGCCAAATTCTTATATGCCTTGGTTGCATTAGACTCCGGAGCATACTCAATAAGTGGCTCCGAATAATAAACCGACTCTCCAACCTTAACAGTATTAGGAATCCAACTTTCAAAGATTCGTATCTGTCCCTCAAAGGTATCACGAACCTGTTCTGTAATAACCTTACACAGATTTGTTCTTGCATCACACATCGTCAACAAGATTCCAGCAACAGAAAGTCTGTCATTTACTCTGGTTCTTATTTTTTTCACTGTCTTAATGAAATCCTGTAATCCCATCATTGCAAGCAACTGTGGATTTACAGTGATAATCACTTCATCTGCCGCCGCAAGTGCATTGATATTCAGCGCTCCAAGTGTTGGTGCAGTATCAATGATAATTGCATCATATCTGTCTCTAAGTGGCTCTAATATCTCCGAAAGCATCTTCTCTGCACCCATTTCAAGTCGGAGTTTTGCATCCACAGCAGACAACATCATTGAAGATGAAATAAAATCCACACCATTTCTACTCCGTATATATTCTTTGAATCCAGGTAATTCATCATCATCGATCTGAGCCATCATCAGATGTCCGATTGTTACCGGAACTGCTGCCGGATTCTCCACGCCAAAACAGGTACTTAAGTTTGCCTGGCTATCAAAATCCACACACAATACTTTCTTGCCAAGTTCTTTTAATGAATACGCCAAATTATAAGTTGTGACCGTTTTTGCACAACCACCTTTCATGCAAGCCGTCATATAAATCTTTCCCATAATTGCCTCCTATCTGAGTAGCTGATCCATTAAAGATTCAGTCTCTATCAAACCATTAATAGCTGCCATAATTTCTTTACCAAACATCACAAAGAAAATAATAATCACTATGAGAACAACAAACGTCACCTTTGTTAAAATATCTTTCCTCATGAACCGTACCCCGCTTTTCCCTCAGCCACATATCTGGCACAGATTTCCTCTTTTTCCTTTTGATATCTCTTCCTCAACTTTTTTATTTCTTCATCCATAAAAACTTTTTCTGCCGCTTTCTCCTGAGCCTTTTCTTCATTCAAGCTGATGATCAACTGACCATCCTCACACTTGATTCTAACAAAATCACCGGTCTTGAAACCAAGTTCCTCCAACCATAAACCGCTGACCCTGAGCATTGGAACGCTCTTACCATTTCTGTAGATATCACCCACAGTGAGATCTCTATATTCTTTTCTGACTGCCATAAGCATTACCTCCGATATGATTTGATGTGCGGTTCCAGAACGAACCACGAAAAAAAGGGACCCACATCCGAAAATGTAAAGTCCCATCCATTTGCACGCAACAATAAAAACAGTTGTCCTGGAAGCCTGGTACTCCCTCTGTCTTTATCTGTGTAGGTTATTTAATTAAGTTCGGCGCCGTCCTTAATCTCAACCGCCTATAAATTGGTCGAAAAAATAGGACTAAGTCTGAAAAGCCATCGCTTTAAGCGGCTTCTTGACTTAGACCTATTATCGCATACTCATCGATTACAACATAATTAAAATAATCCGAAGGAAAATACTTATTATTCAGGTATTCATTCCTTCCAAGCGTTGCAACCGAAGCAAAAATTACCGATTTATCCGTGCATTTACTTTCTCCGTCAAAAAATCCATAATTCTCTGAATTTCTCACATTTTTAAACGATTCTGCTGCCTGCTTTAAGATTTCTTCTCTATGTGCCACAAATAATACTCTCTCATATTTCTTTGAATCAAATGCTGCAAGATACGTTTTTCCAACACCTGTCGCAGCCTGAACTAAGGCTCTTCTTGCCCCCTCTGCTCTGGTATTTTCCAGTGCACACAAAGCTCCTATCTGTGCCCCTCTTGGTTCAAATAAAACTATATTATTTGAAGTTTCACTATCCTGTAAATCATACTTATCCAGATCTTTTGATACAGCTGGGCGGTGCCAGTTTTTTGAATATCTTTTTAGTTCATCATCATCTATTACTACGGAATGATTTTCAAATAAATCAAGAAATGTATTGTAAAATTTTTCATAGTTTTGCGGATCTGTTTTGCTGCTAAATCGATAATTCCATTCAATACCAGATGTCAATGCACTCCTTGAAATATTTGACGACCCTATGTATATCGTACTGTACTCTTTGTAATGAAACATGTATGATTTCGGATGAAATGAACGATTTTTCATTATAAAAACGTAAATCCACCTGTTCCCCAAGCTTATGCTTGATAAGATACAATGCCGAGGGCTGTGTTATGCCAAGATAATTTCCTGTAAGAATCCTGATTTTTGCTCCACGTTTAAATGCATTCTCAAGTTCTCTGAGCAGCATTCTGACACCAGATTCCATCAGAAAAGAAACAACAATATCCACACTATCAGCCTGTTTCAGACCATTAATCAACTGATAATACAGATACATCCTCTTATCTTGACCTCCAGTTATTGCATCCGTACAATATTCCATTTCATAAATATCATCTAATTCTTCTGCAGTATTAAGTTCAGCCATTTTTCCTCTCCACGACCGGGTCTTACATCACGCGTAATCCACGCTTCCTTCAATTTAACACATTCTATATTATGAGCAAATTTATTAAACTTCTCCTCTGTAAAATCTGTAAAATAGCGTCCATTTCTCTCTCCTTCAAAATCGCCATACTTAAAAGATGTATAAATAATACCATCTCTTTTTAGCGCCTTTACCATTTTTCTAAACACCATTCGAAGTTCATTTTGAGGGAGATGTAGTATTGAAGCACATGCCCATATTCCATCGTATTTTTTTTTCGTCAAGTTCTTCAAAAAACATTTTTTTTTTACTTTTATGCCCGTATAGTCACTTGCAATTCGACATAATTTTTCCGAACCATCTATTGCATCGACCTTAAAATTTTGGTTCAAAAAATATTTTGTATCTCTTCCAGAACCACAACCAAAATCAAGGATATATCCCTGCATAGGCAACAATTTCTGAAAACGCTTCTGTGTCTCCTGGAAATCCACATCAATCGTTGTTTCTGCAAAACTGCTGGCATTTTTATTGTAATAATCTAAAGTTCTATTTTCACTCATATCTATTTGGGATTTCCTTTTTATAATTTACTGATTTTATGTCACTCAATCATGAAATTAGTATAACATTTATTATTAGTATCCTCAATTATTGCTTTTCAAAAATAATTCGACTATTTTATTTTCATATTAATTCTTTATGCTGTGAATCAAACAATTTTATATCATCTGTGCCAGTATCAGTAATCCTGCACACAACCCCACCATCAACCACAAATAAAACCTTTCCTTTTGCCTTATCTCCAATCCTGTCATACAGCCTGCCAGCACTCATAGCTTCACCCTTTACAGTAAAAGGACTGTTAGCCACATATCCTATCTTTCCAAGTCCTTTTATCTTTACCTGTATTGCTTCTTTGTCGTACTCATTATCCGGCTCTTTTTCAAGTTTGACTTTCATTCCTTTTTCCATAAAATCACTACCAAAGTAATGACTGCAACCTGCTATTGTAAAATAAAGTTCTTCCATAATAGTCTCCTTCAGCACACTCTACCAACTTTAATAATCTTCTCCGTACTCATCAATCGCATCATCTACACCATCAGCATAATCGCTATCCCTGTCATATCTGTCATAGTCATAATCTCCATCCATATATATATCGTCATAGCCGTCATCATAAGAATCATATGTACTCTTCTTTGTCTTTGTACTTTTCTTGGTGCCACCGCTATATGATGACTTGTTCGTTGAATTTGATTTATTACTGTAACTACCGCTAGAACCAGAGTTACTTGTACTACTCTTGGAAGTACCACCGGACGATTTATTGCTATATGATGAACTGCTATGGTATGTACTGCTTCTCTTATATGATTTATGCAGATAACAAAAACTGCTTCCACTTGCCTGTCTATTATTACAGCCTGCCATAATGCACTTAGGCTCCCTTGCTTCACCTATTGAGCCTATCGCAAACAGAATAACTATTATCACAAAAAATACTGCCAGTCCCTGTCCAAATGAATTCTTTCTCATACAAATCAGCCTCCTTTGAAAAAATCTCAGTCAAAATCATAGTCATACGGATCTAAGCCGGCATCCTCCAATGCCTCTCTTCTCTCATCTGCATCCATATATTCAAGCTCTGTTGCATCTAATCCTGCCAAGGATAAATCATCTTCCAGTTCATCCTCCTCACTTGTATGCGTATCCTCATGACCGAAAACCACATCATCCATTACAGAATACTCATAAGCATTAAGTTTTCCATCTCCATCAAAATCAAAATCCGAATCATATAATCTTCCATCTTTTCCTAACATATCCCTATCCTCCTAATTTTCGTAATGATTGAATCCGCCAAACAAACCTCTGTCACTATGGCTTGTCTTATGTCCATTATTATCATATGTGTTGACACTTCCAAACAATCCAGGGTTGCTGTGTCCTACTTTTTGACCACTATTATCATAATGATTCATTGTACCGAACAATCCGGGACTGCTATGTCCTACTTTATGTCCATTAGCATCATAGTTATTCATACCACCAAAGAATCCCGGTGTGCTCTCTCCAATTTTATTGCCATTCGCATCATAATGATTCATTGTGCCAAATAATCCCGGGCAGCTATATCCTTCTTTTTTCATATCAATCAGCTCCTTCCAAACAATTTTTACATGTTTTAAAGTTCTCTTCAAAGTTCTTTGTACTTACATTATACGCACACCATGTGTCCAATAAAAAGGACAGCTATGAGTTCAAACGATTCTTATTTCATGTGCTATGATAATTATAACAAGAACCATTTCTTATGTGTCGCATTTCAGGCGACAAGAAAAGGACGCAGGATTTCTCCCACGTCCTCACAACTATCTGGCTTTATCTTCCCTTACCTTTGATACTTCCTTATGTGTCGCTTTCTGCTTCACCTCATCCACACCTCTAGCTCAAATGCATCTGCATTATACTGATACTCCTGTGGTTCAGCAACCATTGGAGAGTATACAACCTCTGCTTTCACTGGCTCAGCTTCTGCCCTCTCCGTTTCGCTCCCATAAGCTTAATCTTTCCCGTCACATATGTTATATCTCCCATATAGATCGCCATACCCTTTTGACACGCAAGCACCTTGCCCGGATGGAGATCCTCATACTGATACTTTCTGCCACCAGCTTCATCATCCATGACCACCAGCTTATCAAAACCCGCCGTTGCCACAGCACGCCATGGAGTATCGTAGGAATTTTCAGAGAAAAAAGCCCACACGGTTCCGGGACACACCATCGGCTTATCACCGCCACCAAACATAAATGAGTCTCCGTCAGACACCATCACAGGTCTCACTCTTCCGTTAAGCCCCCCGGTAAGCTTCCTGCCATTCCTAAAGGTTCTGTTTGTTGGATTGTAATCCATGTAGAACCATATCCCATCCATATTCTGAAATTTGCCCTGCCTGCGGCTGACAGTTGTGGCATGCATGGCAATGTCAGGTGTATTATCCTTTGACAGCCTGCCCACCTCCCAGCTCACTCTGGTATCAAGCAAATAAGTATTTAATTGACCATTTTCAATTACAATCAGATTATTTTTCATTCCAATATATCCTTACATATCAATATTAAGCTCCGATATGAATGTATCAACCTCCGGAAGATCAAGTCCGCTCAGGACCTCCTTCGCATACCTGCACAGTTCGTCCGGGTCAAATTCCTCCGAGTCCGTATCAAGTATGTTGTTAAGACTGGCATCCTCCAGTATAAAGATAATCACGCTCTCAAAGGGGTTCTTGGCGCACAGCGGTTCCATGTGTGCCAGCGTCAGCATTTCATCAATCTGCTCCCGATCCATACTCAGGTGCAGCCCCAGGGACAGTATCTTATTTCTGGTGGGATACCATTTGTTCTGTCTTATGGCAGACACGCACTGCTTAAGGGATGAGGACCACCCCTGTCCGTCCGCCAGATTGGCAATGCTTGATGAGTATCTCTGATAATTTATAGTTACATACATCTTCACATATGCATAGAACTTCTGGTACGCTGTGGAAAAAGCTGCAATGTTATCATAGATAAACTGTGCCAATGCGTCCTCACCATGAACCTGCGCCAGTCTCTCCGCGAATTGTGCCGTACATATATCAGGAACAGGCATAATCTCGTCCTCCACCATATTGGTCCTGATCCGCTCCAATATGTAATCATAGCTCTCCACCATATCAACATCTCCGGGACTGCTTATGACATATATGCACACGCAGTCCTCAAGGCTCTTGGAATAAAGCTCCGGATATCTGCCGTATCTGGCAAGAAGCTGATTCATTCTTGCCAGTTCATAGCCTGCTGCAAGGCCTATCCTCAAAAATGTCTCTCGGTTTCTCGGAACCGCGCCTTTACACCATTTATCCACTGCCACCCGGCTCACATTGCATTTCTTTGCAAATGCTGTTTTGCTGCAGCCGCTCTCTTCTATGACCTGCCTTATCTTCTCTGCCCACAGCTCCTGCTGGGACTTAAGCATTGGAAGTATCCTTTCCTTAAGGTCAGAAAGTTCCTCACATTTTTCAATTTCTTCTTTTATGTATTTCGTTTCTGTACTTTTATCCATACCGGACCTCTTGGGTTATTTACTCCATCATCTGTTCTTTGTATGCCTTTCTTACAGGTATGATCGGCACAAATATAAATATCATGATAGAAAATATAAATGCTACGATTCCTGTCATGATATCATATGGAAATGGCAGTATCAGCCAGCCCCATTTTGCTATCTTTCCTGACATCCTCACCGCTGTTCCAAAGCCTCCGAAGAAATAGGAAACCATTCCTCCCATAACGCCAAGTCCCATCAGCGACACAAAAAAGTTTGCTCCTGTGATCTTCGCCAGTATAAATGATATCACCACCAAACATGTTGCTCCTACTGCTATGTACTGCGCGATTTCAATTCTCTTCATCTTCTCTTCTCCTCCTGATCATATATAAAATATTTTCAGCTCCTGCTGATGTACTTATAATACAAGAACCAAAGAGAAGTGTTTTCAGGTGAAGTTTACACTTGCAGGTATTTCGCTTCTGTGAGAAGTTTACAACTGTATGAATTTTGCTTCCGTGTGAAGTTTACACCTGTATAAAATTTTCTTCCATGCGAAGTTTACACAGGTGTGTGTCTTAAAATCTTCCGTCACTGTCAGGTATGTCCGGATCATCCGTCAATATTGTTTCATCGGAAAATAAAGGCTTCCACTCTAACCCGGTATAGGAATATTCCTGCTGCTTTTCATTCCACTGTGCCTCGGAGATCTCAGTATAATAACCACTGAAATAGTCATCGTTAATATGATCTATAAGAAAATCATGATCGCAGTTTTTATAATTCTCCTCTCCGAAGCTTCCTCCGGTTTCATTTCCTATAGTGATGTCTGTGGCTTCCACGTAGCCTACATTATAATATCTCCACGTTCCATCCTGTAATATCTTAAGATATGAGTCATCGTCATACTCACTATCATGCTTGTATGTAACAAGCTCATAATCATCCTCCCGTCTCACGAAAACTGCCAGCTTTGTATCGCCGCAGTAGTAGGTCATGTCCTCATGGACTGTAGTGGTATCCTCATATATTATATTGCGAAGCTCCACCTGGCGGGACTCTTCATCCCAACAGCCAAGCAACAGCTCATCCTCGCCGTCTCCGTCCACATCATAAACTGCATAGAGACAGTCCTTCTTAGGATCCTTATATACCATATAATAGTCATCTGTTTCACCGGTCTGCTGATATCTCTCTACTGTGTCTCTGGCCTGATCAAGCATACCCTCAAATCTGGTCTTTGCACCATCCTCTTCTATATCTTCCGGCTGCTCCTGAGCCCACTGGTCAGATGTGTCACCGGTATCACCCTCCGGAAGTACCGTACCCACATAGTCTTCCCCATTTTTACCTGCACTGTTTTTATCTGAGTCATTTTTGTCCGTCAGGACATGATGAACACCCACGCCGATAGCCACCAACACCGCAGCAGATATTACTCCCACCGTGATCTTTCCTCCGAGGGTTCCCATCATCCTGCCAAGCCCATGAGCACTTTTTGCCATGCCGGAAGACACCTGTCCTGCAGCACCTCCCGGAGCACTACCCGGTGTCTGTCCTGCAGCACCTCCCGGGGCACTACCCGGTGTCTGTCCTGCAGCGCCTGAAGTCACGCCTGAGCTGCCACCTATCCCCATCATAAACTCTGACAGTCCCACATAAGGAAGCCCCACTGTTCCTGCCACGTTATTCCGGAACATGATCCACAGCCACGGAACATTTTTCAGGCTGTATTTTTTTTGTTCGCCTGTTTCCTCAGTAGCTGTATCTTCAATAGCTGAAACTATTGCCGTCCTTGTGTTCTTCAGGATATTTTTTATGACTGCATTCGTCAATCCTGTTTTCGCGGCAATGTCTCCTGTCCTCTCACCAAAGTAATAGTATTTCTGGAACACTATCTTCTCCATAGGTGTAAGTCCATCAACTATCTGCTGTAATCTCCCTGCAAATGTTACATCTCCTGCCTGTTCTTCTGTTATGGTAAGAGCCTCATCCTCTGCCGCATAATCGAAGAAAGCTTCCTCTCCTGAACCTTCATCACATGTACTTTTATCATTTGTACTGCCATCATCTACATTACCATCACCGGAAATATCTGTATCAACACACTGCAATGACACATCATTTACCTGCTTTCCCATCCACTCATAGAAAAGCTCCGTACGTTCAAGTTCATTTACATTTTTATACATACTGTCATAAACAGCCGGTATCTGTGCCAGTGCCATCTGCTCATCCGGGATGATGGTGCGGAGCATTGTATAGGCCGTCCTCACCGTCTCATCATAGAACTCCTGATAGCCGCTGAAATCTCCCATCTTGAATTTTTCTATCTGCCTGCTAATAGCTGAATCCATACGTTTCTTCCCTTCCGTTATTTATCTGTAGAACACCGCGAAAAAATATGTTCCGTCATCTGCCCGGGCAACGCCGATTCCCAGACTTTCACAGTTATCAAGAGTCAGTGCTCCCTCATTTTCCTCATTCATATTATCTACATATCCGTCAAGAGCCGCCTTTACTACCTGCACATCTGTCTTCTCTGCAAATGTATATATCAACCAGCCTGCACTGTATTCTTTAAACTCCAGCAGTGCTTCATTTCCTGCCTTTCTTAATATTGCATTCAGTTCAGCTTCATTGCTGTACCCGGAAGCCTCCGCTTCACTGACAGCAGCTTCCGCTGCCCATTTTGCCGCCGCTTTAAGATTTTCGTCCCTGACAAATTCTATGTCATTGACATTATGAACATCCTGATAGAGGGCATATACTCCTTCACCATATTGTTCCATAGCTTCGGAAGTCACTTTCTCATCGCCGGCTTCAGTTTTTTCATAACCACCTATTTCTTCACCATCATCTATACCTTCATCGTTATCATCAATTTCACTGTCATATGCAGTTTCACCATTATCTGCATCCTCACCGTCATCTATATTTTCACTGCCGCTGTCTTTTATTTGTTCAATACTGCCATCCTTTTCATGTTCAATATCATTGGGGGTTCTATGCAGAAAATGCCATCCGCCGGTTACCAGAAACAGAACCACCAGTGCCACCAAGCCAACTGCAATTACAATTCCGGCAACCCTCTTTTTCTTCCGGTCATTTTTCTGATCCTGCTTCACATCAGCAATCATCTTATTTACCGCATTTACTACCCCGGTATCTTTCTGTGTCTTTGATGGCACTTCTTCATACAAAAGCTTATACAGGTCTTCTCCATTCTGTGCCCCTCTGTTCTCCGGATACAATGCCAGCCCCTTCATTATGGCAGCCTCCACAGATGGTTTTACATCAATCCCCAGCTTGGAAAAAGTCTGCAGATCGTCATGCCTAAGTCTTTCCCGGGCAGGCGTAACCATCCTGCCTGATATACAGGTGTACATGGTTGCACAGACGGAATATATGTCTGAATACGGTCCCACCTGGCCATTTGCAGATACCTGTTCAAGGGGCGTGTAGCCCCCCTTAAAAACCTTGTCCTCGTTATAATCCCCATACTGCCTTGCCGCTCCGAAATCAATTAGCTTAACCTTCCTGTCAGCAGTTATCATAATGTTATCCGGACTTATATCACGATGTATGACACCTCTTTTATGAATCCCTGCCAGGGCATGTATCACAGGCTTCATTATGGCAAGAGTACGGGAAACAGAAAGCTTTCCCCCTCCGGCTTTCACATATTCGTCAAGAGACTGCCCCTCCACATATTCCATCACCAGATAAGCTGTGTTATTCTCCTCTGCAAATGTATATACATTCACCACGCCTGCCTGTTCTCCAAGAAGTGCCAATACCCTGCCCTCCTTGATGAACTGTGCCTTCGCCTTTTCAAACACAGTCTTCTTTTCATCACTGGCGTATACCATAAGGCTTCCGGATCTCCTGTAGCAGCAACCCTTCAGGTAAAATTCCTTGATAGCAACCTTCCTTCCAAGCCTCTCGTCGCACCCAAGATATGTAATTCCAAATCCACCATCTCCAAGAACCTTTTCAATGCGGTATTTGCCGCCATCAATACAGATTCCCGGAGCCAGCCAATATTCTTCCATAGGTTTAATTTCCTTTTATCTTTATACGTTCATCAGCCGTTTATATTGCAAGTCTTCCTAAATCTTTATTTTACTATGCTTTTCTGCATTTGGGTAGCAACAAAACACGCTTTGTGAGTTTTATCTGCTGATAAGCAGTCGCCAAATTCAAACCTGCAGCCATGCTGCAGCATTCTCGTTACCATAACAAAATAAAAAGAAGGACGTTCGTCCTTCTTTTTATTCCCCGCTATTCTTAGTCTCTTAACATATGGAGCTTCTTCGCAAGCTTAACCACAAGATTTCCCTTTGGAAGTCTTAAGAGGTCGTCCTCCTTATACACTCCAAGTCCAAGTATGCACATAAAGTAGAATACAATGGCAATGATCACCGCAATGATCAGGGATACCGAATTAATGTGTACGATCCTGTATATAAGCTGGTAGCTGCCCCAGGCTGCAATTCCCATGAACAGCGAAGCTATGGCAGGTGCCACGAATATCTTCTTCACATCCATGGTAGCTCCGATGGATTTCTTCACTGAAATGCCGTTTAACACACACATTATAAATGAATATACCACTGTTCCGATGACCAGTGCATATATGTTAAGCTCCGTTGCAAACAATATAGGCACAAGGATTATTATGTGTATCACCAGTGCAAATGCTGAATTGATAACCGGCGCCATAACCTTACCTATTCCCTGAAGAACACTGTTGGTCACAGTTGACATTGCATAAAATACCACTGCTATTGCACCTGCAGTCAGAGCACTGGACGCAGTCTTTGTGGCCCCACGAAACAGCAGCTGTACCACCGGTTCTGCCAGCACTGCCATACCGACTGCGCAAGGTATAGTCACAAGCATTGTCATACTTAAGGACTGATTGAATACCTTTTCCGCACTCTTCTTATCTCCCTTTGTATATTCCGCAGAAATACTTGGTATAAGTGCCGTGCCTACTGCCGACGCAATAGATACCGGAAGATTTATCAGCACAGTGTACTGACCTGAGAAGATTCCGTACATATTTGCAGAGTAAACAGTATCCACATGCTTGGTGTTCAATATTCCGTAGAAAATCTTCATATCTACAGTTGTTGTTATGTTGTAGACAAATGAGGCGATTATTATAGGTGTAACAATGAAGAATATCTGTTTGAGCAGACGTGTATATGACTCCTCCTCATGCTTTGTGTCCATCTCCACAGTCTTCATTATCTCTTTTCTCCTGCTGCCATAAGCAATAAGAATAAAGATAAGACCTGCCACAACTCCCATTCCGGTTCCCAATGCTGAGCCCTGCGCGCCATGCATGGCGTATTCTGTGGTTCCCTTTGTGAATGGAAGTGAAAAGAAATACGCTGCTACCACGCTGACAACAGCATTTACCAACTGCTCTATAATCTGGGATATGGAGGTGGGCACCATGGTGTTGTACGCCTGAAGATATCCTCTGTATACTCCGAGAAATCCCGCAAGGAATATGGTAGGTGCAAATAATTTCATACAAGGCAGTGCATTGGGCTGTTCTTTAACAAGCACCGGTGCAAATATATATGTGAGTCCCGCCGCAACGGCTCCCACTACAGCCACATAAACCAGTGAGCACTTAAATACCTGTCTTGCACTCTTGTATTCCTTCATGGCAAGCTTGCCGGATATGATCTTGGAAACTGCCGTAGGAATACTATATGTTGATACCATAAGGATCATGGCATATATTGCATACGCGGATCCATAATAACCATTTCCTTCATCTCCTATTATATGGAACAATGGGGAACGATACAGTACTCCGATTATCCTTGATACAATTCCTGCTCCCGCAAGGATTGCCGCCTGGGCTGCAAAGCCTGACGCCCGCCTCTCTTTATTTTTTGATGTATTATCGCTCATTACACATGTCTCCTGCCAACAATTAATTCTGAAATAATCCCCGAAGCACATCTTTCCCCTTAACATCAGACCAATTAAATGGTATATATGTATTATGCTACATTGAAAAATATATTATATGTATCAGCATAACACATGCAGTTGGAATTATCACACATATATGAAAATACTTCAAGTGTATATTTTTATTAATGTATTTCCTGCCATATCTGATTTATGCATGATACCATAAAATAAAGTTATAAAGGAGAAAAACATGAACTATAAAGACCTTCCCAAAGATCCTATGATACTGCTAAGCTTTGTAAATACCAAGCTGAGGGACGACTTCCCTTCACTGGAAGCCTTCTGTGAAAATTTTAATGTTAAGCCCGAGGATATCTCATCCGCACTGTCCAAGATAGATTATGAATACGACAGCAGCCTTAACAAATTTGTGTAAATCATTCGGCATGATCAATTAAATGGAACAGCAACTATTCTAAATGTGTCTTCGGCACTTGGTACTTCCTACGGCAAGGCTTGCTGCGATGTAACGATGTTAAAGACATCCTTACAGAAAAAGAGGTGGGTCTGATAAAACAGCCCCACCTTTTCTATTAATTTTCTTTTTCTTTATGCTCTACGGCTTTCTTAGCCTCATGATGCGCTTCCATCTTGTGGATCTGATTCTTGATCTTACCTGCCACAGACGACTTTTTCTTTTCTTCCTTAGCAAGCTTTATGGCTGCCTTTTCTTCAGGAGTTTTCTTCTTAAACCTTATATCAAGCTCATCCTCTGTCATATATATTCCATTGCCGGTAGCTTCATCGATTCTCTTAAGATTATCAAAGTCTGCGGTATTATACACATTTGTCTTCTCCATAAGCTTACCGGTACACACCCTGTTTATGTACATGTAACAGCAGGCAAATACAGGAACACCAAGCAGCATTCCATAAAAGCCAAATAATCCGCCACCCACAACAACCGATGTGAGTACCCAGAAGCTTGAGAGTCCCGTAACATCGCCTAAGATCTTAGGTCCCAGTACATTTCCGTCAAACTGCTGGATTATAAGAATGATGAGCAGAAGGATGACACTCATGATAGGATCCGCAATCAGCACTATGATCACACAAGGTACCGCACCTATGATCGGACCGAAGAACGGAATTACATTTGTAACTCCGACTATGGCACTGACCAGAAGTGCATAAGGTATCTTCACGATAGTAGTGACAATAAATGTTATAAGTCCTATTATTATGGAATCCAGAATCTTGCCGCCGATAAACTGGCTGAATATCCTGCTTGTACACTCAACGCCGTCCATAACAAGATTTGCTTTCTTAACACTGAAGGTTGCATAAATGATCTTCTTCATTCTTGTGGAAAGATATTCTTTGTTGAACATAATATATATAGAAGCAATTATTCCAAGGAAGAAGTTGTACACGAACTTAAGACCGCCCATAAGTCCCGTTCCAAGCTTAAGTGCTATCTGATCAAGATTCGGAAGAAAATCTTTGTTTATCCAGGTATTCATCTTCCCATATACGGTATTTACGACCTTCTTAAGATCACTCTCAGGTATATTCGTTTTTTTGAACTTGGCGTACAACATATCAATATTTTTCATTATGTTGTCATAGTATGTATCCATGTTACTGATAAGTAATTTTATACTCTCATATAACTGTGGGATAACCATCCACAGAAGTCCAGCTATTATACCCAGGAATAGTATTACAGTAATTATTACAGAACATGTCCTTGAAGCTTTCTTAGCTTTCTTTCTTGTTTTTATGAGTCTGTCCTCAAACAAAGTAAGAAACAACCTGTCAAAAAACACCAGTACAGGATTCATCAAAAAAGCAATAACCGCACCCACTATTATAGGTGCAGCAGCACTGGTGATCTTACTTCCGACCGCCTTTACTCCCGTCCAGGAATCCAGCAATTTGTTAATAACAAGTGCAGCAACTATGATTCCAAGAACAGTAAATGCCACCCTGAATATCCTCTTTTTTCTTTCTTCTGACATCTTTTCACTCCCACAACTAAAATACTTTTATGTTTCTCTCTAATTTTCGTCTCTGTATACACAGGAATTATAATATTATTTTATTTTTATAGCAATAGTGAACTGTCAATTTTATATTATTTATTTTTAAGAAATGACATGTCTTTATCCCTTTTTCAACTGATCATTACATAGAATTTATATTAACAGGATACAATGCTTCTGTGTTGGGCTGCCGGAATTTTTAAAGTGCTGTATTTACCCTTTAAAGCATTTTTTCGTTTCACAAAAAATCATTGTACATATATATATTACATAGTAAAATATAGCCATGAGTTGCAATTTTAAATCTGCATTGCAGATAAACTGACATTTACAAAGGGGGTGTTTATTATGTTAGCTCAACTCATTTTCTGGTCTGCAATATTTATATTCTGTACTATAGCAGAAATTATGACTCTTGGTCTTACATCAATATGGTTTGCCGGCGGTGCACTGATTGCAGGAATACTTTCCCTGTTCAAGGTGGATTATACTATCCAGATTCTTGTATTCGCCATTACATCGCTTGTACTGCTTGCAGTAACAAGACCATTTGCCAGGAGATTCCTTAACCAGAAAAAGCTGGCAAAAACCAATATAGACGGGTTGATAGGCAAAAAAGCACTGGTCACTGCCGACATTGATAACGTAAATTCAAAGGGGCAGATAAAAATTAATGGTCTGGAATGGACGGCCCGTTCAGTTGATGACGAACCCATACCAATGGGAACTGAGGTTGAAATCACAGCCATTTCCGGTGTGAAGGCTATAGTCAGAAAAGGAAACTGATTTTAACCCATTAGTAATTTATACAAAAAAAGATTTAGTTTTAAACTTAGGAGGTATTTAAAATGGACGGAGCTATCGGAGTTATTCTAACCATTCTCGTATTTGTAGTAATAGTAATCATTCTCAGTACAATCAAAATCGTGCCACAGGCACATGCATACGTAATAGAAAGACTTGGCACCTATAATGGTACATGGTCAGTTGGTCTTCACATGAAAGCACCTATTATCGACAAGGTTGCCAGAAGGGTAACCTTAAAGGAGCAGGTTGTTGACTTCGCTCCACAGCCGGTTATCACAAAGGATAACGTTACAATGCGAATTGATACAGTCGTATTCTTCCAGATCACAGACCCTAAGCTTTTCTGCTATGGTGTTGAAAATCCTATCATGGCTATAGAAAATCTTACGGCTACTACTCTTCGTAACATCATCGGTGATCTTGAGCTTGACCAGACGCTTACATCGAGAGAGACGATCAACACCAAAATGAGATCTACTCTTGACGAGGCTACTGATCCTTGGGGAATAAAGGTAAACCGTGTTGAGTTAAAGAACATCATTCCACCTGCTGCCATTCAGGATGCAATGGAGAAGCAGATGAAAGCAGAGCGTGAAAGACGTGAGCAGATCCTCCGTGCAGAAGGTGAGAAGAAGTCAAAGATCCTTATTGCAGAAGGTAATAAGCAGTCACTTATCCTTGAGGCTGAGGCCGAGAAGGAATCACAGATACTTCGTGCAGAAGCTAAGAAGGAAGCAACTATTAAGGAAGCCGAAGGTCAGGCCCAGGCTATACTTGCAGTACAGCAGGCTAACGCTGATGGTATCAGAGCATTAAATGAATCGTCACCTTCTAATCAGGTCCTTACCATCAAGAGTCTTGAAGCATTTGCCAAGGCTGCAGACGGCAAGTCAACAAAGATCATCATTCCATCAGAAATACAGGGAATCGCAGGTCTTGCTTCATCACTTGTTGAGGTTGCCAAGAAGGATAACTAACAGAGATCTAACGATCATAAAACCGACACAGGCATTGATATTAATCGTTTGATATGAATGACCTAATGTCGATGATTTATACTTGTAATTTGATATTATTGATCCTGTTTGAATTGATTTTAAAAGTATATTTGAAAAATCCCGTGTAGCGGTTATGACATATTCGTATGTCCTCCGCCACCCGGGATTTTCTTTTGCTTCTTCTTTTTTACTTAAGAGTGAAGGTATGCTCATTCATTAAGCTTATACTCAAATCGTCCGCCTTACTATTATAGAAGATTACTGTCAGCGTTGGCTCTGCGTCCTTCGGCATGAATACCAGATAGTATCTTGCAGCCACGGAAGCAGGTGGGATATACTGATCTTCATTTTCGTAGTACTTTATCTGGCTTACACTCACACCGTCTCCGGAGTCAAAATTTATACCGGTGATGTAAGGGAAACTCAGAGTCCTGTCTGTATAGTTCACCCAATTCATTCCTACCACATAGCAGTCATACTCATCTACATCCGGCAGATCATTGTCAGCGGCATACTCTGTCAGGTCAAAATCCTTGTATACAGGCAGATCCACTACAGTACCCGGCTCTATCTTCTCAATGTATGGAAGACTGTACAAATCAAACATAAATCCTGATGTATTGGAAGCATTCTCCGGTATACCTGGCCACTCCATCTCCTGAAGAGGACTGCCCACCAGACATATCATTTCTTCAGTCTGATTTTCAGTTTCCGTTTCATCCACCATATCGTACACCACAAGGTAATCATAATCTACATTTGTGGTAATAAAAAACAAATTTCCATCTCCTGCATATATGCCACTTCTACTGTCACCAATCTCCACATATTTGTCCTGATCATAGGAAAACAATTCAAGTCTTTCCACCGCATCAAGAGGTTTGAGAAAGGTTCCCGACTTTGTATACATATAAAGCTCCGGTACACCCACAGAATCCCCATAACCATAATCAGAATCAGAATTGTATCCACTTGGATAAATATAACTATAATGAACCCTGTAAAGTATACACCCTTCAGGGATATCAAGATTCCCTGAATCAACAATCACCGGCTCATCTACGGTCAAAAGGATGCCCATATCACCATTAAGTCCGGCTATAGCCTCTCCGTAGGAATAGTCCATAACATTAAGATCACTGCCCTTGTCATATACATTTACGGAGTCATAGTAATCGGAATCAATGTAATCAGAGTCAACGTAATCGTTACTGCCAAATCCATCGCCTTCCATATGGTCATCTGATACTATATCTTCATCATCAGAGCCATAGTACCCATCGTCATGGTTTTCATCGCCGTAATATCCGTCATCGTAATATTCGTTATCATAATACTCATCATCATAATCTCCGGTCATTGCCATAAAAACAGATACCGCAACAATTCCTATGCTGACGATTATTATTATCACAGCTGCCAGTCCGATCATCTTCTTTGCCGCTTTGGTCATGTCTCCATTCGGACCGACGATGACTTTTTTGCTGCCATTGTCGCCGGTGGTGCTCCAAGTCCGGCTGGTGCCATTGCTTCCGTTGCCGCCCCATGTTTGACCTGTGCCACTATTGGCAGAACTGTTGAATGTCCGGTCTGTGCTGTCACTTCCGTTACTATCCCAGGTCTGGCCGCCGTCTCCTGAAAATGTGTCATGACACTTTGGTTCTTTAGACGCCATCTTGTTCTCATGATCACAGTCATCACAATCATAGATAGTGCCCTGGTTGTTTTCATTTCCAATGTCGTAATGATTTCCTGTTATATACCAGGCACCGCATTTCGGGCAGAGAAAATCCGTCTTATCCGGATCAAATTTCTTGCCACAGGTTTTACATACCGCTTTCATTCTACGCCCCCTTCTTACATCATATTCTTAATCCTATGCCCCGCTTGGGTATTGGAGCAGCAACCATTGAAATTGCCTGTTTGGTAACGCCCCCTCGTTTACACTCGGCGGCAAGTCGTCAGCACCATTCTAAATGTGTCTTCGACACTTGGTGCTTCCTACGGCAAGGGTTGCTGCAGCGTAACGATGTCTCCGACATCATTACAATAATCTAATTTCAGCCCATTTAAAATTCAATTTTCAAAATTCCAAATGGGCTGATAGATCATCTTTTATATTATGTTTTAGTTGTGCTTGTAGTAGTTGATGAGACATCCGTCAACGATTATCTGTCTCTCGTCGTCTGTGAGAGAACCAAGCTTAAGCTCAAGCTCTGCGAAATCCTTGTTGACCACATATGCCTTGATAACCTCATCCTTGTTTATCACTGCCTGTCTAATGCCAGGAATGAAGATACAGTCATCATTTTCAAAATCAAAGTCCTTCTCAATTACAAACGGAAGCATACCCCAGTTGATAAGGTTTGAACGATATCTCTTGGTTGCGTACTCCTTGGCGATATTTGCCCAGCCGCCTAATACCTTCTGGCATGAAGCAGCCTGCTCACGGGCCGAACCGTCTCCCGGCTTAACTGCGAATATTGTGCTTCCTACGCCTGTATTTGATCCGCATACATCAGGGTATCTATCTTTGATAGTGTGCATGATATCCTTCATCCATGGATAAGCCTTACCCATGCACTCACCGGACTCTCTCACCTTCTCTACTGCCTGAACTGCCTTTGCACGGCCTACATATTCAGGATCCTTTCTTGAAAGGGTGAACTCTGCAAGTCCAAGAGGATTTGATCTGTATGATGAAGTCTCACCTGATGGGATAAGCTCGTCTGTTGTGGTTACAGGGTCATGTATAACTGACGCAACCTTGAGGACAAGATTGTCTGTAAGGGCAACCATCTCAGGCCAGTCCTTGATATTCGGACCAAACTTGATCTCTACACTTGGGTCTGCCTTTCCTACTCCGTTATATACTCTTCTGTCGTAGATATTTCTGTCGAAGAAATACTTCTGTCCCTTGTACTCAACATCAAGATCAGTTGCAGGTGTAAGATATCCCTTATTTGCCGCTGTTGCTGCAATAGAACGTGCGTCCATAAGAGCAACTGATGATATCTGACCATTCTGTATCTTTGAGCCCTCTCTGTTAGGGAAGTTACGTGTTGAATGTCTGATTGAAAATGCATTATTTGCCGGAGTATCTCCTGCACCGAAACATGGTCCACAGAATGCAGTCTTGACAATGGCACCTGTCTCAATGAGGTCTGCAAGAACACCATTCTTAGCAAGCTCCATATATATAGGAGTTGAAGCAGGGTATACTGATAATGTGAACTCATCATCACCTATGCTCTTTCCTCTTATTATATCGGCAGCCTCACAGATATTCTCAAAGCCACCACCGGCACAGCCTGCGATGATACCCTGATCTACATAAAGCTTACCGTTTCTTACCTTATCCTTTAATGAGTAATCGACCTTACCGTCAAGGCTTACAAGTGCTCTCTTCTCAACATCTGCAAGAACATCTGCAAGATTGGCATTTACGTCCTCGATAGTGTATGTATTACTTGGATGGAATGGCATGGCGATCATTGGCTTGATCTTTGAAAGATCTACATATACAACGCCATCGTAATATGCCACGTCACCGGGATTCATTTCCTTATATGCTTCCGGTCTGTAGTGAACATCGTACCACTCCTTGATCTTCTCATCAGTCTTCCAGATTGATGACAGACATGTGGTCTCTGTTGTCATTACGTCTATACCGATACGGAAGTCTGCCGAAAGCTTATCAACACCAGGTCCCACAAACTCCATTACCTTATTCTTAACATAACCACAGCCAAATGTTGCACCGATTATGGCAAGAGCCACATCCTGAGGACCTACGCCCCTGGCAACCTCGCCGTCAAGGTAAATAGCTACTACGCCCGGTCTTGCAACATCATAGGTCTTACAGAGAAGCTGCTTTGCCAGCTCTCCGCCGCCTTCACCGATAGCCATTGTACCTAAGGCTCCATAACGTGTATGTGAATCAGAACCAAGTATCATTGCTCCGCACTCTGCAAGCATTTCTCTTGCGTACTGATGTATTACTGCCTGATGAGGTGGTACATATACACCACCGAATTTCTTGGCACAGGAAAGTCCAAACATGTGGTCATCCTCATTGATGGTTCCACCTACCGCACAAAGTGAGTTGTGACAGTTTGTAAGTACATATGGAATAGGAAATTCCTTAAGTCCTGACGCTCTTGCTGTCTGGATGATTCCTACAAATGTTATATCGTGGGAAGTCATCTTATCAAACTTTATCTTAAGGTTCTCCATATTGCCTGAAGTATTATGCTTCTCAAGGATTCCATATGCCATGGTATTCTTTGAGGCTTCTTCCTTTGATGGTGCACTTCCGAGCTTGGATGAAAGTATTGCTGCAGCGTCTGCATTATCTTCCACAAGTTCCTTACCGTTTAAAAGATAAGCACCATGTTCAAATAAGTTAATCATGTCTGTTCCTCCTAATCTCAAACATCAGACTGCACGGGACCGATGTTATCTGAATCTGTTTTGTAATATCCCCTATCCATTTTCATGAAAGGCCTGATATATTTTATCACAATATCATATACTTGTGAACAAAAATTATCGTCAGGAATTAATCTTTAAGCCTGAACTTGCTGCCGGTTGAAGGCGGTTCATTCTTATTACCTAAATCCGCTTCACTGGAGCGCGTATTACTTTGAGCGTCCTCAGAACTCGCATCACCCATTGTATTCTTCTGACCATCATCTACTGTCTTATTATGGGCATTATCTTCATCAGCCCCAGATACTTTCGATAAATTTTCATAGTCACCTGATATATCACCATAAAGATTGGCTTTCTCTCCGCTGCTAAACACATCTTCTCCTATGGACATGTTCTTCAAGCGTTCCTGCATATTCTCCCGCCTTAACTGTTCCTCATACTCTTCTATTTTCTGCTTTTCTATTTTTTCTCTCTTCATCTTTCTGTCAAGAAGCCATAAATACAGTGCAAATGATCCTGCTATGATAACCACTATGATCACTATCATTATGAGATTATAATTCGGGAACATGTCTGCGTATTCCTCAGCCGACTTTCCTGTTACCGGATGGGACTCCGTTGCGTCCGGTCCGTCCTGGTTCTCACGGGTATTTTCAGTTTCATGATCACCAAAATCCGCGTCACTCTTAAGGAAATACTCATAGCCTACCCGGTTGCCGCCATGGTCGTCCCAGGTAAGGTCTATGTTATACCAGTAACCGTCTACCTTTACCCTGTTCCACAGATGTTCGCCACCATTTCCATATCCATATTCACAGGTAACGGGAACTCCCGCTTTTTTCATTATCATGTAGAAGGAAAGGGCATAGCCGTTACAGCTTGAACCGCCGATATACAGTGCATTAAAGGATCCTCCGGCAGCTATATCGTACTCATTATGTAATATAATATAGTCATGGACCGCCTTTACCTTTTCATAATCGGAAAGGCCTTTGATCTTATTCGCAATGAGAGTTGTCCTTAAATTAACAAGCATGCTCTTCACTCTGCTCATGCGCCTTATATTTATCTTTACGTTGCAATAATCTCCCTTGTCTCTTGTGGTATAACTGAATGCATAGAACTCACCGCCGGCATACATGTTCTTCTCCATGATGCCATCAAGGATCCACTGGTAGTCAAGATACGGATCATTTTCAGTCTTAATTGAAAATGAATTACTGTATCTCAGTGCGCCTCTTACCACCGCATCATTTGCATCGTCATCATTGGAAATAACTCCAAATGATACCGGAATAGCCCTAAGTATAATGTTGTATGCGATTATAACAAGGACTATGATCTCTATGACCAGTCTGCTCTTGCTCTTTTTCTTCCTTCCTGTCAGCTTCATTTTTAATTTCTCCTCCCATTTAATATCGGCTCATTTAACATTTGCCTTAATTCCGAATATACACGTCTATTTTATCACATATATTCCCCCTGGAAAATATACAAATTACAGGGTGCCTCCTCCATTAAATCATGATTTATGAATTCTTACCTGTCTTAATCGCAGGAATTACTGTTCTTTCATATGAAATATATCCAAGTCTCCCTGTAAACTTCCCACTTTACAGATTTCTTACACATGATATAATTGTATAGATTATGATTTTTTATCAATAATCGGGTTTATATGGCGGTTATCAATGTTTTTTCGTCATATTTGTCATATTTGTATTACACAAGGAGATGCGAAAGTGAAGGACACAATCGAAATAAGATGGCACGGCCGTGGCGGTCAAGGTGCCAAGACAGCAGCCCTTTTGCTTGCAGACGTTGCCTTTAAAACAGGCAAATATGTTCAGGGATTTCCTGAGTATGGTCCGGAGCGTATGGGTGCCCCAATCACAGCTTATAACAGAATAAGCAGCGACCCTATCAGGGTTCATTCTAATATCTACACTCCACTGTATGTAGTTGTTGTAGATGAATCACTTATTGAATCTGTTGATGTTACTGCCGGTCTTAAGGAGGATGGTGCTATCGTTGTAAATACTCCAAAGAGTGCCGACGAGATACGCCCTCACCTTAACGGATATAAGGGTAAAGTATATACACTTGATGCAAGGGAGATCTCCATGCAGACTCTGGGAAAGAACTTCCCTAACTCTCCTATGCTTGCTGCCATCGTTGCAGTCAGCGGTATCATGGAGAAGGATGCCTTTCTTGCAGACATGAGAGTTTCATACAAGCACAAATTCGCCAAGAAGCCTGAAGTTATCGAAGGCAACATGAAGGCACTTGAGCTTGCATTTGCGGAGGTAACAAAATAATGAGAACAGATATCAGCAAAATCCATGAAAAAACCAGATATCAGGATATCACTCCCGGTAATCAGGTATATGGCGGCGGAACTTCAAAGGCTTTTAATACCGGTGAATGGAGAACTGCAACCCCTGTTATAGATGAAAGCAAATGTGTACACTGTCTTTTATGTGCGCCTGTGTGTCCTGACAGTTGTATACCTGTAATAAGCGGCAAAAGGCTTGCATTTGACCTTGACCACTGCAAGGGCTGTGGTATATGTGCATACCAGTGTAAGTTCGGTGCCATCACAATGAAGGAGGGCAAATAATATGGGTATCAGAGAACGCTTATCCGGAAATGAGGCGGTTGCACATGCTATCAAGCAGATCAACCCTGATGTAATGCCTGCATTCCCTATCACTCCTTCAACTGAGATACCTCAGTTTGTTTCTACTTTTATCTCCAACGGAGAGATCGATACAGAATTTATTCCTGTGGAGAGTGAACACAGTGCCATGAGTGCTGCCATCGGTGCAGAGGCTGCCGGCTGCCGTACTCTTACAGCCACATCCTCATGTGGTATGGCTCTTATGTGGGAGGAGCTTTATGTGGCAGCTTCCAACAGACTTCCTCTGGCTCTTGCACTTGTAAACAGAGCCTTATCCGGTCCTATCAATATCAACTGTGATCACTCAGACAGTATGGGTGCAAGGGATACAGGATGGATCCAGATATATGCAGAGAACAATCAGGAGGTATATGATAACTTCGTCCAGGCTTACAGAATCGCAGAACATAAGGATGTAAGACTTCCTATCATGGTATGCCAGGATGGATTCATCACAAGCCATGCTGTAGAGAATATTGAGCTTATTGAGACAGACCAGGTCAAGAAGTTCGTAGGCGAATATGAGCCTGAGCAGTATCTCTTAAATCCTAAAATGCCTATGGCTATGGGACCTTATGCCACTTCCCCATTCTACATGGAGACCAAGATGGCACAGAACGAGGCAATGAAGAATGCCAAAAAAGTCATTCTTGATGTGGCAGATGAATTTGCCCGGATGACAGGAAGACAGTACGGCTTCTTCGAGGAATACAGACTTGAGGACGCTGATTACGCCATTGTCATGATAGGTTCTGCAGCAGGTACCACAAAGGATGCCATAGATGAACTTAGAAATCAGGGCAAGAAGGTTGGTCTTCTTAAGCTTCGTGTATTCAGACCATTCCCTGGCGATGAGATTGCCAAGGCACTGTCCCACACAAAAGCAGTTGCCATATTAGACAGATCAGAAGGCTTCAGAGCCGGTGGCGGCCCTCTCTCAGCAGAGATTAAGGAGCATTTCTACGACGCAGGACTTACCACAAAGGCTGTCAGCTATATATACGGTCTGGGCGGTCGTGATTACACTGTAGATGAAGCTAAGCAGGTATACGCTGAACTTGAAGATATGATCGAGAACGGAACCAAGCTTCCACAGTATCGGTATATAGGACTTAGAAAATAGGAGGTAAGATGAAATGGCATATAATTTTAAAGAAGTAATGAATAAGCCTGAGCGTCTTGCTCCAGGTCATAGAATGTGTGCAGGCTGCGGCGGTACCATCACAGTAAGAAATGTACTCCGTGCCCTTCACGAGGGTGATAAGGCTGTTATAGGTAATGCCACAGGATGTCTTGAGGTTTCAACCTTCATGTATCCTTACACAGCCTATGAGGACAGCTACATCCACAATGCATTTGAAAATGCAGGTGCTACCCTTTCAGGTGTTGAAACTGCATATCACGTCCTTAAAAAGAAGGGCAAAATAGACGATACTTATAAATTCATAACCTTTGGAGGCGACGGCGGTACATACGATATCGGTCTCCAGTCACTGTCAGGTGCCATGGAACGAAATCACGACATGGTATATGTATGCTACGACAACGGTGCATACATGAACACTGGTATCCAGCGTTCATCAGCTACTCCTATGTATGCTGATACAACCACAACTCCTGTAGGTACCCAGTCAAACGGTAAAATGCAGAACCGTAAGGATCTTGCACAGGTTATGGCTGCCCATGACATTCCATATGTGGGTCAGACGACCCTTATAGGAAATATGCGTGATCTCTACGAGAAGTCAGAAAAAGCCATCTATACACCGGGTGCTGCCTTCCTTAATGTTATGGCTCCATGTCCTAGAGGCTGGAGATATCCTACAGAAAAGATCATGGATATCTGCAAGCTTGCTGTTGAGACCTGCTACTGGCCACTGTTTGAGGTTATTGAGGGCAAATGGATCCTCTCCTACTCTCCTAAGAAAAAGCTCCCTATTGAGGACTTCTTAAGAACCCAGGGAAGATTCAAGCACCTCTTCAAGCCTGAGAACGAGAACCTTCTTGTTCAGTATCAGGAAGAGGTAGACAGAAGATGGGAAGAGCTCCTCTTCAGATGTTCTAAGAATTAAGTGAATTAAGTAATGAATAAGATACAACAATCATTTTAATTGCCACAGCAAGGGTTGCTGTAATCATAAAATAAAAATCCTGCGTATCAGACCTGTTATGTATTGGAATTCCAATCATCAGGTGATATTGCAGGATTTTTTCAGCTTCAAACTAACAGCTAACTTTTCCGGTATTTCTCGTAAATCTCTATATATAGAGCAGAGCCAATGACCTTACAGCTTTGTTACGTTTGCTGCCTGTGGACCCTTCTCGCCATCTATAACTTCATACTCAACCTTGTCGCCTTCTTCAAGAACCTTGAAGCCATCCATGTTAAGTGCTGAGAAATGAACGAAAATATCTGTTCCGTTCTCATCGCTGATGAAGCCATAGCCCTTCTTTGCATTAAACCATTTTACTGTTCCTGTTTTCATTACATATACCTCCTTACATTTAACATCAACCCACTAATAATCTCATTAGGATGACGCTGCATGCCGAATCTTCACAGAAAACCCAACACACATTCGAACAGAAAACAACAAAAGGACACAGAACCACTATGTTCTATGCCCCTTTGCATTCCATATATGCATTATATTTCCTATTTATCCATAATGCAAGATATTTTTTGTGTTTTTTCAGTGTTTTTGTGATTTTATGTTTTAAAAACAGTTTTCAGTGTTTTTACTTGTTTTTCTTAGCTGCCGTTACTGTTTTATCTGGTACTGCGCTTTCCGGTTGCAGCAGTCTTCTTTTCCGTCACAGTTTTTTCTTTAGCTGTAGTTGATGGAGCCTTTGCTGCCGCAGCTTTAGTTCCTGCAGCTTTGGTTCCTGCAGCTTTGGTTCCTGCAGCTTTGGTTCCTGTGGTTTTGGTTCCTGTGGTTTTCTTCTCTGTTACAGTTCTTCTTTTAGCTGCTGCCACAGGCTTTTTCACTGTCTTCTTAACTACCGGCTTTGCGTCGGTGTAGTCATATTCAAGTATAACTGTCGAAAGTGGAGGCACATCCAGAGTAATGGTATAATCTGTTCTCTGGTTCTTAAGGGCCTCTGCCATTATCGGCTTTGGATTAAGTCTGCCTGAACCCCCGAAGCTTATATCATCTGAGTTAAGTATCTCCTTGTACTTTGTGTAGCATGGAACAGGTATCTTGTAGTTCTGTCTGTCAACCGGTGTGAAGTTACAGATGAACAGAAGCTGCTTCTTAGCTGTTGAACCTCTTCTTACAAATGAAATTATGCTTGTATCAGGATGATCACAATCTGTCCACTCAAAGCCCATAGGGTTGCTGTCATTTGCATATAAGGCGTCATTTTCTGAATAGAGCTTATTAAGAGCCTTAACATATCTCTGTATACCCTGGTTAAGCGGATTGTCAAGTACAAACCAGTCAAGGCTTCTGGCCTCACTCCACTCCCTAGGCTGGGCAAATTCCTGACCCATGAACAGAAGCTTCTTACCCGGATGTCCATACATATAACCGTATGCCACACGGAGATTCGCAAATTTATCTCCTTCAAGTCCCGGCATTTTATTTATCATTGAGCACTTAAGGTGTACCACCTCATCATGGGACAGCACAAGCACATAATTCTCCGCATAAGCATAGGATATACTGAAGGTAAGCATGTTCTGGTTGTTCTGTCTGAAGTACGGATCCATCTTCATGTACTCAAGGAAGTCATTCATCCAGCCCATATTCCACTTAAACAGGAAGCCAAGACCGTTCATTGAAGCCGGTGCAGTAACACCTGCCCATGCAGTTGACTCCTCTGCTATAAGATACGCTCCCGGATTTCTCTCTTCCATTATCCTGTTTATGTTCTGAAGCAGTGCTATCGCCTCGTAGTTTTCATTTCCACCGTCCTTGTTAGGAAGCCACTGGCCATCCTGCTTACCGTAATCAAGGTAGAGCATTGAAGCAACGGCATCCACACGGAGACCGTCAATATGGAACTTCTCAACCCAGAAAAGAGCATTTGCAATAAGGAAGTTAGCCACCTCACATCTGCCGTAATCAAATATATATGTTCCCCAGTCAGGGTGCTCTCCTCTTCTTGGATCCGGGTGCTCATACAAAGGCATACCGTCGAAACGTCCAAGGCCATGGGCGTCTCTTGGGAAATGAGCAGGTACCCAGTCAAGGATAACGCTGATACCGTTCTTATGCATGTAATCCACGAAATACATGAAATCGGCAGGTGCGCCGTATCTGCTGGTAGGTGCGTAGTAATTTGTAACCTGATAGCCCCAGGAGCCGTCAAACGGATACTCTGCAATACCCATAAGCTCTATATGGGTATAACCCATCTCCTTAATGTATGAAGCGATCTGAGGTGCCAGCTCTCTGTAACTGAAGAAGCCGTCATCCGCCTCTTCAACCTTCTTCTTCCAGGAACCCAGGTGCATTTCATATATAGACATAGGCTTTGCCATTCTGTCGGTTCTGCTGTAGGTACCTCTCTCCTTCATCCATGCGTCATCATTCCACTTGTATGAAAGATCGGCTACCACAGAAGCGTTCTCCGGTCTCATCTGTGACTGATTGCCGTATGGATCACTCTTGTAAAGGATCTCATCATATCTGGTGAGTATCTGGTATTTGTAGATAGCGCCCGGCATAACTCCCGGAATGAACAACTCATATATACCGCCGTTTTGAGTGATCTGCATAGGATTAAGTGCTCCGTCCCACATGTTGAAATCACCTACAACGCTTACACGTCTTGCATGAGGTGCCCATACCGCAAAATATGTGCCCTTCACACCGTCCACAGTCATAGGATGAGCTCCCAGCTTCTCATATATATCGTAATGCTTGCCCTCTGCAAAAAGATATATATCAAAATCTGATATCATTGAAGGAAATGCATACGCATCAGCACATTTAACTACAGAACCATCCTCATATGTGGTCTCCACACGATACTTTGTACCATCGTACTGTTTCTTTGGAAAATACGCACCGAACAAGCCTGCATCTGTGATCCTGTCAAGCTCCTTTGCACGCTTACCTGTCGCAGATGTTACGACCACCTTCTCTGCGTGAGGACGGTATACCGTGATCACCTGCCCCTCTCCGTAATCATGATTACCCAGAAGATGCTTTGGTGCATTTATCTTCCCTGCGGTAAGCTCATCATATAATACCCAATTAACCCAATCTTCTACCTTCTTGTTCATATATACCTCCATTTTGAATATTTATCTGAATCTGTGAGGTTCTGACTTTCTCATACTCACTATCCTTACGATAAGAGTAACTAGAAATCCCACTATCAATACCACGGCAAATGCTGTAAACATGTTTATTCCCATCCTATCAGGAAGGATATCCCGCAGATAATCGTCCCCGTTGAAGAAGACCGAATAATCATGTTTAAATGCCATTGCCTTTATACCGCCGAAGAAATCTCCCTTTCCGATCCATACCAGCAATATAAAGATAATCCCAATCATGGTTCCTGCGAGGCCGCCCCAGACCACACAGTCGTACATCCTTCTTCTCCGTACCACCAGAAAACCAAATACCAGAAGAATCACGGACACAAATATAAGCACCCTTGAAGCCCTGTATACCCTGTCGAGCTTCTCTATCCTTTTGCTGTTGAAATCACTCAGCTTGATGGTTGCCGAGTCGAAGCCCTCACGGTTTCTGGCACTGAAGCTGTCAGACATTATGCTGTACTGCAGCCACGCCTCGTATGACGTAAGCTTCTCTCCTGTGGTTTCATTCACTATGTCTGACTGACCTCTGGTCACATTGGATGTGTACTTGTCAAAGGGAACATCCCTGAACATAAATGCAGCGCTTACTGCCGCAGACAATATCATTATCATTATGGCAAAACCCATAATGATCTGGTGTATCCTGTATCTTGATTTCATCTTTCTATATTAACAGGCAGCCATGCTGCCATTACCCTGTTCGTAAATTTATATTGTTGGCAAAAAACTCACCACACCTGTTTATTTTACCATTTTACAGGGGTAATGTAAATAAACAGCCGCCTATTAAAAGTCGCTTATTTCCTGACGAAAAAAGTTAAATTTACCCTTGACAACCATATGCCTTTCTACTATTATTGAATAGTATGTTTACATTGAATTGTCCGTGTCCGGTTTTAATGTAAAACCATTATTATAATTATTACGAATGGAGGTAAAGGTTTTGGCTAATATTAAATCAGCAAAGAAGAGAATTTCTGTAATCGAAACAAAGACATTAAGAAATAAGATGATCAAGTCTAAGATTAAGACTGTAATTAAGAAGGTAGAGGCTGACATCGCTTCAGGTGATAAGTCTGCTGCACAGGCAAGCTTAAAGGTTGCTACATCAGAGATCGGTAAGGCTGCTTCAAAGGGTATCTACCACAAGAACAATGCCGCTCGTAAGGTAGCTCGTCTCAGCGCTGCTGTAAGCAAGATGGCTTAAGCTTAAATCATTTTATTAATTTTTATATATTGTATATCATATGTTGGCTGCACATATGAGCATTAAAAAATCGCCTCAACCCAAGGCGATTTTTTATTTTATATATTTTCTGTTTTAGATGTTTCCTATTTCACATGCTTCCTATTTCGCATGCTTCCTATTTCACATGCTTCCTATTTTGTATGCCTCGTATTTTTTACATATCTGACATCTTATATCCGCCGGATATCTCTACTATCAGCAATTCTACCGCGATGGTGTCTGATATCTGACCGGTCTTGAATTTATAATCCATCTCCTGGCATTTGTCAACGATAGTCCTAAGCTGCTCGTAGGAATATCTGTCGCTCTGCTCCCTGTACTTCTTCACAAGCCAGGAACGTATTCCCGTGATCTCTGCAGTCTGCTCGTCAGTCTTTCCCTCTCTGACACACAGCTTTATCTTAAGAAGGATATCAAACTGTCTTGCTATAAGGAACAGTATCTTTAACGCCGGCTCCTTTCTGTCAAGAAGTCCGTGGTACAGATGTATTGCTTTCGACTTCTGGCCTCTGGCTATGCACTCGATCATCTGGAATACATCATCCTCCGGGTTTGAGATACATATCTCATTTACATCCTTAAGAGTAATCCTCGGCACATCCATACAATAAGCAATAAGCTTATCCAGTTCATTCCTTATGACATTCATGTCACTCCCTGCATTCTCTATAAGCTTGAATACCGCGCTCTGCTCTATCTCCTTCGATACAGCCTTAACCCGGGCTGTTATCCAGATGGTGAGCGTTCTCTCATCAGGTGTGACAAATTCCAGTGTCTCGCCGTATCTGTCCACCGCCTTATAGGTTCTGCTCCGCTTGTCTACATCCTTCTCCACAAATACCATAACGGCGGTATCCGGAAGCCCCGGTATATTATCCGCAAGATAATCATTACTCTTGGCAAATAACCCGCTTCCGCTTACCAGCACCACTCTTCTGTCTGCGAAAAACGGCATTGTCTGGCAGAAGCTTATCATCTCCGCCGGATCTGATTCTTCTCCTACAAACTTTGAGAAGTTTAAAGTGTCCTCCACATCTGTAAGAGCATTTACCAGTTTATCCTTGTACTGCTGTACAAGATACGTCTCATCTCCGAATAACAGGTAAACTCTTTTGAACTCCCCTGCCTTTATATGGCTGTTGATTATGGTCATCGGATTCTTTTTTTCTGTTTTCTTAGCTGCCATATCCTAACCTCTGACGCTGTATATAAGTTCTTTATACTGCATATGTTCTGGAATTTACAAGACGTCCCCTGAATACTCTATACTCCAGCGGTCTGTCATATAAAAATCCCTGAACGTTATTGCACTTTTCTGTCTTAAGGAACTCAAGCTATTCCTTTGTCTCCACGCCTTCGGCAATCATATCTATTCCCATACTGTAGATCATCCTTACGATACATTTAAAGAGCACTGCATCCTTGCCCTCTGCCGACGCCACGTTATCAACCAGGGACTTATCAAGCTTTATCACGTCAATATTACCATTTGTAAGGATACTGAGGGATGAAAGTCCTGTTCCAAAATCATCTATAGCCACGGTAAAGCCTGCTTCATGCATTACCTTTATAAAGTAATCCTGCGACTCTGTATCGCTGTAATATGCAGACTCTGTTATTTCAATCTCAATATACCGTCTTGGCACATTGTATCTCTCAACAATACCAATAATCTTCTCTGTAAGTGCCTCATTGAACAAATGAACCCTTGAGAAATTGACCGAAACCTTTACAGGCTCTATGCCTGCGTCAATCTGTTCTCTTATATTCTGACATACCTTTTCAAATACATATATGTCGAGTTCCCTGACATTTCCATCTGCTTCAAGTATAGGAATGAACACGGAAGGAGAATCAACTCTTCCCTCACGCTTCCATCTTACTAAAGCCTCTGCACCGACGATCTCATTTGTAAGTATATTTACCTTAGGCTGATAGTAAACAACAATATTCTCATCGTCTAAAGCCTTCTTAAAGGTCATGGACACCTTCTTGTTCTCTGTATCCCTCTTCATCATCTCTGATCTGTACACGTGAAAGGAATCTGCGCCGCTGCGTCTCGTTGCACTGTATGCGATGGATGCCTTGTTGATAGCCGATGGAAATGAATCTCCGTCCTCTATCTCATACATTCCAATTCTGGCAGACACGTCAAAATTTACATTCTCGTATCTGGTATTCACTGTGATAGTCACCTGCTTAAGGAAGCTTATGAAATCCGATGCAAATTCCTTCTTTACCAGAACAAAGAAATTATCTCCGCCAAGGCGGCATACCATTCCATGATCTGCAAGATGCGTCTTTATGGTATTTGCATAGGCTATAAGTGCCTCATCACCGCGTCTTGAACCTACACGGCTATTAATATACTTGAAATTCCTTATGTTAAAGAAAACTGCATTGTAGTCTTTAAATGCATCCTTATCCCCCATCTTCATAACGTTCATGACCATACCATGCTGGTTTAAAACACCTGTAAGGGTATCATAATTTATAGCCTTGTCCAGAAACCTGTATGCTCTGCTTCTTGTTCCGTAAAAGAATATAAGCCTGGAGATCTCGTCTATATCCGATATCTCCTCATCTGAAAACACTGTATTTCTGACAGGGTATGAGGTGATGGTCACAACACACTTCTGAGGTGTCACATACTTCTTTCTGTAAGCACATTCTTCATCATAGCCAGCCTCCGACTCAACCAGATTAAAGTTTAACCGCTCTCCCTGGGTCAGGGGATTGTGCACCGGAGACTCAATGCTTACTGTCATACATCCGACATTAAGCTTTTTACACACATCCTCTATTGCGATGCTGATATGCTTATTTACCTGATTGTGATCAGACACATCATCGGGCAATCCGTTTATCACTTCATATATTTTTTCTTTGGTCACTACACTCATGTCCTACCTCTTTCCAGTCCTCACAAACAACACCGCTCCAAGTACAACAACTGCAAGTGAAATAATCTGGGATGTTGAAAATACTCCAATACTTCCCCTGTAATCATCCCTTAAAAATTCTATGGCAAATCTTCCGATTCCATACAATATAAAATAGAGTGCACCTACTCTTCCATCTGCATGTTTCCTGCTTAAGTAGAAATACAAAACAGCAGCTATCACAAAATCTCCCGCTGAAGATATGAGCTGTGTAGGTATAAGCTTTACATTATTCGGTGCATAATCCGAATGTTTAAATACAATGGAAAATGCCGACTCTGTTCTTGCACCGTAACAGCAGCCTGCAAAGAAACATCCTATACGTCCGAATCCCTGTCCAACGGCAACTCCCGGCATTACTATATCAAGATATGGTAAAAATGCGGTTTTCTTTATCTTCTTGATATATAGCATGCTGGCAAGCACTCCGCCGATTATACCTCCGTATACCACGAAACCATTCTTGAAATCCAAGAGTATAGACGGATCCTTTATTATCTGCGGAAGCTCTACTATATAATACAAAAGCTTACAGCCAACTATTCCGCCGACTATGGCACACACCAGTATTCCATACAGAATATCCCGATCAAGCCCCTTCTTCTTAGTCCAGTACTCTGACAGGAATAATGCCGCAAGAAACCCTACAGCGATCATAAGTCCGTACATGTGAAGGGTCAACGGTCCTATATTTATATCATTAAACATATATACTCCATTCCGCAGCCTTAAGCCGCTCCAAACAAATATTCACAATACGCTTTTAATTGTAACACATCCCCAGTGGTATTTGCAAAAATATTATTGGATATTTCTGTCAACATATACTGCTGCGGGAACCTTTGGCAGTGTCTGACAATATCACATCTTCTGTATATCAAATAAGTTTCTCCAGTTCCATAAACACCCTGTCTGCATACAGTTGCTTTATGTTATGTCTCGTCATGCCAGCCACATCTGAACTAAACCGAAATGTATTTTCCCTGCCATCTGCAATAATACAAAAATATACTTGTCCTTGAACACTATCCGGATTATTTGGATCTATATTACCGGTCGTCCCGGTTATCCCGATGGCAATGTCCGTCTTTAACTTATCCTTAACTGTACGCGCCATTTCAGCGGCACATTCACTTGAATATACTCCATATTTTTTTATAATCTTCTCGTTCACCCCAATAAGTACTTTAGTCTCATTCAGGTAAGTAACATATCCCCCCGGAAATATACCAGATGCCCCTTCGGTATCCGTTATCATGGAAGCTATCATACCAGAGGTACAGCTCTCCATTGTGGAAATAGTTGTATGTGTTTCAATCAGCTTTTTTATTATCCTGTCTTTGTCTTCCTGTTTCATTTTGTACACCGGCCTTCATTTTTCGTAATTTATATCAGTGCAATTATAAGCTTTTTTCTTTAAAATGTCCCGTGATTTATTACGTGAAATATCATTTTTCTTTAATCTTCCACCTGACGCAGAAAAACCTGCTTAATCTATATATCCCGACAAGCTCCAATCACCTCTTTCTATAGATAATATGATTGCTCCGTGCTCCTTTGTTGTCATATATTTTGTATCTGCCATCTTCAACCTCTCCAGCGTCTCTGCATGTGGATGTCCATATCTATTGTCTTTTCCACAGGATATAATTCCATACATTGCCGACACTCTTTTTAAGAAATCACTGCCGCTGCTATTCCTGCTTCCATGATGTCCCACCTTCAGAATATCGCAGGCTATACTATCGGAAATCCCCCCCAGACTATTTTTTTCATACAATTCAATAAGTCTTTTTTCCGCAGCAATACCTGCGTCCCCCACAAACAACAGACTCAAAGAAGCATCTGAGTCACTTGATTTATTTAAATTTTCTATATCCGCTTCTCTTACGTCCCATGTAATTGTTGTTTTCAAGATCATGGACAGGTTGTTTGTATTCAAGACACCCTGTCCGGCTTCTTCATCCGGATACAGACATTCTATATTTATGGTCTCAGCATGTTGGTGATTATATGTAATGTTATCACCGGGCTTCATGTATATTATGTTCACGTTATTTGCTATTGCCTCTGACTTCAATTCTTGGAGGGCATCTTGATCCCCGTACTCAGGCAGCACCAGATTGACCACATGCACGCCGCTCTGTTCCTCATTTAACAAATATTCCAGACCGGACACATGATCTACGTCACCATGTGAGACAAACGCATATTCCACCTCCGAAACCCCATAATATTTCAAAACAGGTACCATAACATACTCTCCGACTCTTTTGTTTGAGGAAGAGCCCCCATCAATAAGTATTCCCCCATGACCGGATGTACGAAGCAGCACTCCGTCCCCCTGCCCTACGTCCATGTAGACAATCTTGAGAGATTTGTCATACGAATACACTTCATATACCACAGTCAAAAAAAGTACTGCAGCCAGCATCAAATACAAAATTGGTCCTTCCCTCTCTGTTTTTCCAATCCGGATCATCCGCAATATGGCAAATATCAAAACAACCGAGAGATAATATACAAATACCATTCCAATACTTATGTGTCCCACAAGCACGGAAGCATCGGGAAGTCCAGAGGCAAATATACATAAATGTTTATAGCCAAAAAGAATAAGTCTGACAGGATATGTCATGACAACTGCAGCCCCCGTAAAGAACAAACCGGTCAATACAACCAGGATACTTCCGCCTACAATTAGTGACACCAGCGGAATCACTATCAGGTTAATAAAGATCGAGTACGGCGGAAATTGATAGTAATAGTAAATGATAACAGGTGTGGTAGTAATAAATGACGCAATTCCCACCACGAGAGCATCAATTAATTTTATTATCATTTTCCTTAAGCTCATAATCTTTTTATGCTTTTGTTTTTTCTTTTCATCCGCCGCTTTGATGAACCGCTTAAACACCCCCAACAATTTACGCAATTGGGGTGCAACAACTGTCACTCCTGTTATTGCCGCAAACGAAAGCTGAAATCCGGCATCCAATATTACATAAGGATTTCCCAAGACCATTATTATCATTGCAAATCCCATGGATGTTGGTGCGTCGGTCTTTCTTCCGAAATACTCGGCAGCTATGGATAATATAAGCATTATCACCGCCCGTTCCGTAGAAGACGACATACCTGTCATAATTCCATATAGGATTATTATAGCAATTGAAAATGTTCCTGATATAAGCCTGCCAATCCTTAATTTTCTCAAAAAGCCATACAAAGTCATGCCAATAATAGCAACATGAACACCCGATATGGCCATGATATGAGCAATTCCATTTTCGCTATAGAGCTTTTTTATATTTTTGTCCAATGTGGATTTGTCTGCAACGAGCATTGCCTTTACTATGCCGGCAGACTCGGAGTCAAATGAATTATCTATTATTTTTGTGCACCTGTTCTTTATTCCGTAAAGAAAGCCTTCAATGCTGTATGGTCTGTGGTTTCCGCTTTCTATAGTCCCATTTGAAATACAAAGATAATATCCCTTATTTCTCAGATATATGTATTGATCAAAAGTTCCCGGATTTGTAGCGGAATCAGGAACGCTTACAGTCCCCGACATACAGATATAATCTCCATTAATATAATCTAAATAAATATGATCTGTATTGCCGGGATTGTTCTTCCGTTCCTTCCCTGCAGAAGTATATATAACAATTCCGATTTTCCCTTTATAGGCAAATTCAGAGCTTACTATACTATCCGCCATAATATAGTAAGTATCGCTGAGACCGTCCGTTTTTATTTCCTTTATCTTACCGGAAACTGTACAGGGCAGCTCACGATCTCCGATTTCCGTACAGAGCTTTTCCTTTTTTCCGGTACTCATAATGTTCAACACGCCCATTACAAAAAAAATGAACATGAAAAATAAAGCAACCATACTCTGGATATTCTTATTTCTTACTATCCAGAGTATGGTTGTTAATAATATTATCACGCACCAAAAATAATTCTCTGTGATTACCGCGGCCTCTCCAAGCAACATGCATAATGCAACAAAGAATATTGGTCTTTTTATTTTCTATTCCTTTCTACTGAAAGCCTGTTAATTACCGGCTTTGCAGTTTTTAATTACCTTTCGATTTCTCATCAGCTTATCGGCACAGTGTATAATCCGGTCCGTAGGTTACGGCAAGCTGTACCTTCTCGCTGATATTATTGTCTGTGACACCTTCTACCATGATGTTAACATTGTCTATATACGAAAGAGATGTCAGTGAATTAATTACCGAGTACATGGCAATATCCGTTTTGGCAACAGCATTGCTCAAAAACTCCCGGCTAAACTCAATATAGCACACACCATCATTTACACTGAGACTTACAATATATGTGTCCGACGGAAGCGTCGGTTCAGTATCATCACCGGAACTTACCTTCAGTGCTTCTATGATCTGCTTCTCTACAGATATTGCATCAGACAGATCTACATTTATCTCCCGTCCCACCAGTCCTGCTCCGTCCAGGGTTCCGTAGTACACCATTACATTGTATTCTGCCTCAAGATTAGCATCGTCTATATTTGCAAATGAATTTTCATTGTAGCCATGATATATGGCATCATCACCGGTAACGATATTGTGCATTTCAAAGGTGACGGAATTCACTCCCTCTATCCTGCACAGGCTCAAGGTAAATGCCTTTTTTGAAAGATTAAGGGTATATGCGTCTGTCCTTGAACTATCGATATTGAAGATAACCGTCACCGTTCCCTCACCATCAAAGCTATATCGCTGATACTCCATTCCCTGGGCCACCGGGACAGCCTTCGCGGCATCCTCCGGTTCGGTTATGATGGCATTCATAACTGCATCAATCATGCTCTCAGTTGAGGCAAGGGGATCCACATTAATTTCTGCGTTGCTTAAGTCTGTCCAGTCATGGTCAACATAGCTTACAGTCATGGTCTTAAGGGCATTTGCTGCTTCGCCGTCTCCTTCATTATCATCCACGATTACAGTACTTGCCTCGCTGTTATTATCCATGACTATTGTATTCTTCTCATCATCAGCACCTTTTCCACACGATGAAAGAAAAAGACCTGCCAGCAAAATAATAAAGACCAGTTTACTGTTTTTCTTAAAAAGCCCCATGTCTATTCACCATCCTTTTCCCTGTTCATAGGAACTCTCACCGTAAATGTGGTTCCCTTACCGGGCTCACTATATACATTAATGGTGCCTCTATGAAGCGTTATTATATTTTTTGAAATAGACAGACCAAGACCGGTTCCTCCCGTATCACGGCTTCTCGCCTTATCGACTCTGTAAAATCTCTCAAATATATGATCTACGCAGTCATCAGGTATTCCAACACCGGTATCTGCCACTTTAATGTACAGATTGTTGTAATCCGCATTAAGGGATACTCTGATGGAACCACCTTCTATGTTGTACTTAATTCCGTTTTCAATAAGATTGGATATGGCAAGCGTAAACTTCACCTTATCTATATCTGCTTCAACATCACGGAAGCTTTCATAGGATATATCTATATTCCTCTTTCTTGCCAAAGGATTAAGTCTCTTTAGTATAACATCCATCAGTTCATTTATATCTGTTCTCTCAAAGTTCAGATTGCCCGAATCCTTCTCTGTCTTAACAAGGGTAAGAAGATCTGTGATTATCTGGCTCTCGCGGTCTATCTCAGACACAATATCCTTCATAAATTCACGGTACATGTCCGCAGGCACATTCTCCTGCATAAGAAGTGACTCAGACAGGACCTTCATTGATGTTATTGGCGTTTTTAATTCATGGGATACGTTTGAAACAAATTCCTGGCGGGATTCCTCAAGAACCTGTGCCTGTGCAAATACTTTATTTATGTCATTTGTCAGTATACACGTCTCCCTAAAACCACCTTTTATGTCAATGTGGCTGAGGAAACCGTCCTTCATGTTCTCCACATGTTTTCTGAGCTTCATGATATCACAGACGGAAAGTCTCGCAATAAGAAATGCCAGGATCACTGTAAATAATCCTATCAGCACAAGGATTACATACGAAAGCTTTCTCTGATATCTAAGCAGCGTATCTATGCTGTCTGTAGCGGCAACGATCACCGCAACACCTGAAATATTATTATCCCCCGAGGTAACCGGACTTACATAATGCACATATTGATCTGAATACTCCGCATATTTATCCAATTTGCCGGTCATAACCTTATAGATATCCGAATCCAGCAATATGCGTCCGTCCAGCTTGTGGTATGTATCCACAGCAACTCTGTAATTATCATCAAGCACTATTATCCTGCCTGCAAATGCACTGGCAAGAGTAGAAATATCATCATTGCAATAATAGTAATCCATCTCCCGGAGGCTTCCTCCAATGAGCATTTCATCAAGCTGCTCAGCCCCTTTAGCCAGCCTATGCTCCAGATCGTCCCTTAATCTTCTCTTTGTGTACAGGCATGTAACCACCAGAGCTGCAAATACAAATGTACACACCAGTAACAGTATCAGAAAGGTAATGGTAAGCTTTTGGCTTAATCTGAAGCTTCCCTCCTTCTGGGACTGCCCCCCTGTCTGCGGCTGCTGTTCTGCTTTTTCTGTTTCCGTACTTACTGCCTTATTCTCCATAACTGCCATCACTCACAATTAACCTTTAAAGAAATATCCTACTCCCCATTTGGTATGAATATACACAGGCTCACCCGGATTTTTCTCTATCTTCTCTCTCAATCTCCTGACATGTACATCCACTGTTCTTGCGTCTCCCGGATATGTGCTGCCCCATATGGTATCAAGGAGTTCATTTCTGGAATAAACCTTGTTAGGATGTGCCATAAGAAGCTCCAGCAGGTCAAATTCCTTAGCGGTAAGATTAAGCTCAGCCCCCTGGACAAACACTCTTCTGCTGTCAATCTCAACTTTCATGCCGTTGATCTCCATGATATTGGCAGGCTTAACAGGCTCTGTCTTTCTTCCGCTTCTTCTTAATATTGCCTTGATTCTTGCCTTAACCTCAAGGATATTAAATGGCTTGGTAATGTAATCATCAGCCCCATACTCCAGACCCATGATCTTGTCCATATCATCACCCTTTGCTGTAAGCATGATAATAGGTACATTGGAAAATTCCCTGACAAGCTGACACACCTCTATTCCTGTATAAACAGGAAGCATGATGTCCAACAATACAATATCGTAATTATTATTCTTTATCTTCTCAAAGGCCTCGCCACCATCGTAGGCAACGTCAACCTCCATATCATCCTGCTCAAGACTAAATTTCAGTCCCTTAACTATTAATTTCTCATCATCTACCACAAGAACTCTCTTCATTATTAACTTTCCTCCCAGATTCGGATTCCTGCCAGGCCTGTCCAAAACCTTCTGCCTTCACCATCCTCCGGCACAAAATCCTGTCAGTCTGCTGCATGTACCCTGTTGTTTCTTCTATATGCAAATACTGTCTTTTATCTTCTCGTAAAGGGCATCACCTATGCCATTTACATTCTTAATCTCATCTATTGAACTGAATGCTCCGTTTTGGCTTCTGTATTCCACTATCGCCCGGGCTTTCTTCTGCCCGATACCGGAAATAGCTGTCAGTTCCTCTTCTGACGCGGTATTTATATTCACTCTGCTATCTGACCCATTCCCGGAGCCACCGCTGTTCCCACCGGCAGACGTTCCTTCGCTTCCGGCACTCAGTCCACCCCCGGTTGAGGGATAGCCACCATCTCCGGGAACCACTTCGCCCTCATGGGGAAAATAAATCTTCTCACCATCCGTTACAAATGCTGCAAGATTTATTCCTGATGTATCGGCGTCCTCGGCAAATCCCCCTGCCGCAATAAGTGCGTCGTTGTATCTGCTGCCTGCCGGAATATAATACAAGCCCTCGGTCTTAACTGCTCCGCAGACAAATACACACAACGCGCCGTCAGATGTAACACCATCACCATGACCATCTGTTGATCCATTACCGGATCTTCCTTCTGAGCCACCATCTACTGCAGCAGCTTCATCCTGTACATCCTTTGAACTATCACCTGATATGTCCTCTTCACCGGAATCGTCCTTCGAACCGCCACTTCCCGAAACAGCTTCTGTCCCGGTAGTCTCACTGCTGTCACCGGAATTGTAGGAAATGGTTTCCCCACATCCCGAAAGTGAGACAGCTCCCATGAATATCAACATCCATACAAGAAATGCCCTTACAAATACCTGCTTATTAATTTTATTCAAATAGTCTACCTCCTGTCATTGCATACACCCATTGGGTAATGAACCCATTTCATTGCAATATCAGGACGCTAAACGCACACACTATAATTTTAACCAAGTTTCAACTTTTTTACAATATTATTTTCAAACTATTAATAAAATATTTCTTTCATGTAAATCAGAAAAATAAAAGGAATATATAGTCTGCAGTGACCATAGTGAAAGGGGTCACTAATACTATATATTCCTTATTTTTCCGTACGGCATGGTCAAGCTTAACCCTTGCCCCACTCTATTAAACTATTATGAACTGTAATCTGCCATGTAATTAAAACAACGGTGTCTTAAGAATAGCAGTACCAATACCCTTCTCAGTAAAGAACTCAAGAAGCAGGCAGTGTTCAAGACGTCCGTCAAGGATATGGACTCTTGCTACGCCGTTATCCATTGCCGCAATACAGTTGTTAAGCTTTGGAAGCATACCGCCGCCAACTACACCATTGTCAATAAGCTCTCTGGCCTCGTCCAGGTTCATCTCCGAAATAAGAGTTGACTTGTCTGTAGGATCGATGAATACTCCCTCGATATCTGTAAGGAATACCAGCTTCTCTGCATTTAAGGCTGTTGCAACCGCACACGCTGCGTCATCTGCATTTATGTTATAATCTTCAAATTCATCACTTACACCGATAGGGGCTACAACAGGAATGAAGTCATGCTCAATCAGGGTGTTGAGGATCTCTGTGTCAACCTCTGTGACCTCACCTACATAACCTATATCCTTGCCGCCGGGGAAACGCTTCTTAACCTTTAAGAGTCCGCCGTCCTTGCCGCTTATACCAACTGCCTTAAGACCAACCTGCTGCATAAGGCTTACAAGGCTCTTATTTACCTTTGAGAGAACCATCTCTGCGATCTCCATGGTCTCTGCGTCGGTAACACGAAGACCGTTTATGAACTCAGCCTCCTTGCCAACCTTCTCTACCCACTTGCTGATCTCCTTGCCGCCGCCATGAACGATGACAGGCTTCATGCCCACAAGCTTTAAGAGGGCAACGTCCTTGATAACATTGTATTTAAGCTTCTCATCAAGCATTGCACTTCCACCATACTTTACAACCACTGTCTTGCCCTGGAACTTCTGTATAAAAGGAAGTGCCTCTATAAGGGTCTGTGCCTTTGAAATGATCTGTTCTACTGAATAATCGCCTTTTACCATTTTATCTTACTCCTCGCTTTCCACTATGTAACAATCTACTTTCTGTATTCTGCATTTATCTTGATGTAATCATATGTGAGATCACAGCCCCAGGCAGTTGCCTCAGCCTTTCCAAGCTTCAGGTCAACAGTGCAGGTAACACTCTTCTCCGAAAGGATCCTGGTTGCGTATTCCTCATCATATTCCGTTGCCATACCATTTTCAACTATCAACAGCTCTCCCACACTGCTGGCAATATGGAGGTCTGTCCTGTAGGGATCAAAATGTGCCCCACTCTGTCCCATGGCACTTATAAATCTGCCCCAGTTAGCATCTGAGCCGTATATGGCACACTTTATAAGGTTTGAACACACAATAGCCTTTGCAAGCTTTCTGGCATTTATGAGGTTAGGTGCATTTACCACGTCCACCTGGAACATCCTGGTGGCTCCCTCACCGTCTGCCGCTATAGCCTTGGCAAAGTATGTGTTTATATATTTTAATGCCTCTGCAAATACCTTAACGTCCTCGGTATCAGCTTCTGTAAGCACCGGATTTCCCGCCATTCCATTTGCAAATATCATTACCGTATCATTTGTAGACATATCTCCGTCCACAGATACCATGTTGTAGGTCTCGTCCACATCCTCCTTAAGAAGCCTGTGAAGAAGATCATATTCCACATTGAGATCTGTTGTGATAAAGCTCAGTACCGTGCCAAGGTTGGGATTTATCATTCCTGAGCCCTTGCACATTCCACCGATGGTTATGTCCCTGCCCTTTATCTTTATCTTAACCGCTATCTCCTTATTATAGAGATCAGTGGTCATTATGGCATGACTGGCATCGGTACCGTGGGCTATGTCATAGTCGTAATCCTTGACCAACATATCTATGCCATGCCTGATGGTATCCATCGGAAGTCTGAGACCTATTACTCCTGTGGAGGCTACCGCAATGCTTTCTCTGTCTATATTTAGTTTTCTTCCAAGGTATTCCGCCGTTTCCACCACGTCATGATATCCCGCATCGCCGGTACAGGTATTTGCCACGCCGCTGTTTACCACCAGTGCCTGACATTTCTTCTTCCCGTCGGTCAAACTGCGATCCCACATAACAGGAGCCGCTTTCACTACATTTAAGGTGTAGGTTCCAACCGTAACTGCCGGAACGTCACTGACCAGCAGTGCCATATCCTTCTTGAGCTTGTTCTTTCTTACACCTGCATGTACGCCGCCTGCACGAAATCCCTTCGGTGCTGTTACTCCACCTGAGATTATCTCCATGTCTTTCTCCGATTTTTATTTCTTTATGGGAATATAGGAGCCATCATGAGCCCCTCTTCCTCAGGGAGTCCAAACATAAGGTTCATGTTCTGGACTGCCTGGCCGGCGGCACCCTTTACTATGTTGTCAAGGGCTCCCATTGCCACTATCCTGTTGGTTCTTTCATCTATCTTGAAGTTCACATCAACGTAATTGCTTCCCTCTACCCATCTGGTCTCAGGGCATACATCCTTATCAAGGACTCTCACAAATCTCTCGGCAGCATAGTACTTGTCGTAAACTGCCTTTACCTGCTCGTATGTTACCTTCTCCTTTAGGTTGCCGTAAGCTGTTACAAGGATACCTCTGTTCATTGGAACAAGGTGCGGTGTGAAGTTTATAAGTATCTTCTCGCCACAGGCGTAACCAAGCTGCTCCTCGATCTCAGGGGTGTGTCTGTGGGTTGTAACGCCGTATGCCTTTATGCTTTCATTTACCTCGCAGAAGAGATTTGCAAGCTTGGCACTTCTTCCTGCCCCAGAGGTTCCTGACTTAGCATCTATTATAATTGAATTAGGATCGATAAGCCCTTCCTTAACTAACGGATATAAGGTAAGGATCGAGCATGTGGTGTAGCAGCCCGGATTTGCCAGGAGACGACAGTTCTTAACCTTATCCCTGTTGATCTCACAGAGACCATACACAGCTTCATCTATGAACTCAGGGCTCTTGTGTTCTATCTTGTACCACTTCTCATATGTAGCAACATCCTTTATCCTGAAGTCAGCACTAAGATCAATGATCTTAACCTTGCTAAGTATCTTCTCATTCACCAGTGAGGCACAGAGTCCCTGTGGTGTAGCGGTGAATATTACATCAACCTTCTCTGCAAGCTCTTCCATATTATCGTCCATGCACTTGTCATCTACGATCTGGAACATGTTGCCGTATACCTCATAATACTTCTTATCAATATAACTTCTTGAGCCATACCAGACTATCTCTGCGTCCTTATGTCCCAGAAGTATTCTTACGATTTCCTGTCCTGCATATCCTGTAGAACCTATGATACCTGCTTTAATCATACCTTGTGTCCTTCCATTCCTATTTCTTATGTGAAATTTACAAAATCATTCTAACACTGCAAATACGTCCTTGTATGCCATCGATTTATCAGTATGCATACAGATTACATACTACTCTTATTTATCCACATAGTCAAATTTTTTGCTTCGTATACGATGGTATATACTCTGTCTTATTGCCATACATACAAACAAGATACGAGCCTGCGGTTGTATTCAGTTATACAAACTTCTTATCCCGTGCTTCGCTTGGTTTATAATTATACATTCTTCATGCATAATATGCAAGATGTTTTTCGATTATATTTTCTATTGCCGCTATTCTTCTGCAAACGTGGCTATTTCGTGGCATTTTCTAAGTGTTTGCAAGTGGGTTTCCAGTTTTTTCTCAATGCATATTATAATATTTTCATGTATATTTTTTTGTATATTTTCTTTTTTAGGCTTGCATATTATTCATAGTAGTTGTATATTAGACAAAAAGAGAATTTTTATTCAGGAGGATTTATAAAATGGCAAAAGAAAAAGTTGTCCTTGCTTATTCAGGTGGTCTTGATACCACTACTATCATACCTTGGTTAAAGGATTTCTATGACTACGAAGTTATCTGTGCATGTATAGATGTAGGTCAGGAAAGCGAGCTTGACGGTCTTGATAAGAGAGCAAAGGAATCAGGTGCTTCTAAGTTATATATCTGTGATGTTGTTGATGAATTATGTGATAATTACATAATGCCTACTGTTAAGGCTGACGCAGTTTACGAGAACAAGTATCTTCTCGGCACATCATTTGCAAGACCTCTTATTGCTAAGGAGCTTGTTCGTATAGCCCGTGAAGAGGGTGCTGTTGCTATCTGCCACGGTGCTACAGGTAAGGGAAATGACCAGCTCCGTTTCGAGCTTTCTATTAAAGCCCTTGCACCGGACATCAAGGTTATCGCTGTATGGCGTGATCCAAAGTGGACACTTCAGTCAAGAGATGATGAGATCGCATTCTGTAAGGCTCATGGCATTGATCTTCCATTTGACGCAAGCCATTCATACAGCCGTGACAGAAACATCTGGCATATAAGCCATGAGGGTCTTGAGCTTGAGAACCCTGCATGTGCTCCTAACTATGATGACCTTCTTGTATTAAGCGTAACCCCACAGAACGCTCCAGATGAGGCTGAGGATGTTGAGCTTGAGTTCGAAGCAGGTATGCCTGTTGCAATAAACGGCAAGAAGATGAAGACCTCTGACATCATCAGAGAGCTTAACGCTCTCGGAGGCAAGCATGGTATTGGTATCATTGATATTGTTGAGAACCGTGTTGTCGGTATGAAGTCAAGAGGTGTTTACGAGACTCCCGGCGGAACAATCCTTATGGAAGCTCACAAGCAGCTTGAGGAGATCTGCCTTGACCGTGAGACTCTTGCATTCAAGAAGATCGTTTCAACAAGATTTGCAGATCTTGTGTATGAAGGAAAATGGTTCACACCACTCCGTGAAAGCCTTTCAGCATTTGTTGATGAGACAGACAAGACTGTTACAGGTACAGTTAAGATGAAGCTCTACAAGGGTAACATCATCAAGCAGGGAACAACCTCTCCATACTCACTTTACTCAGAGAGCCTTGCTTCATTCACAACCGGTGATCTTTATGATCACAAGGACGCTTCAGGCTTCATCAACCTCTTTGGTCTTTCAATGAAGGTTCGTGCAATGCTTAAGGCCGAGCGTGAGAAGAAGGAAGAGAAATAATATTTTTTCGCAGATAAAATACAGGGGCTATACAGTCTTGATGACACACAGTCATCACAGATTGTATAGCCCCCTTTTTCAGTTCTGTATACTCTTTTTGTTCTTTCCCACTACCAGGGTCATCATGAAGATCGCCACGGCAAATAATACCTGGACTCCCATTGCCTGTAGTGTCACACCAAGCTTTCCACTGCCGTTCTTATATATGTTCTCGCAGGCGATCACATACCAATATGCAGGAAGAAAATGTGCTACCTTTATGACTCCTGCTCCAAGATACTGCATAGGCACAAATACGCCGGATAAAAATGCCATTCCAAGACCTACTATGTTGGAGAGCATTGAAACCACCTGGTCATTTGCCGCCACCTTACTGAACAGGAAGGCAATATTCACTGCCACTAACATGTACACAAGCATATTGGCCATGTAAAGACAACTCTGGACAGTAAGCAGATTGTCCCGGAGCATTATTCCATCCATCATAACATACGGCACACAGCCCCCAAGTCCTGTAATGATAACCGCAAGAAGCAGCTCCTTATTGATATTCACATATTTGTATGATGAACACTGGATCCTGTTTCTAAGCTCCTTTTTGTTATAGATCATAAGTATCGGCGTTATAACATTCACAAGCTGCATAAGCAGTATCCACGGTATATAGGAATAAAGCCGCTCCTGCTTGGAGAAATAACTTTTATTCCCCTTAAGCTTCACCTCCGCATGTTCCTTAAGGGAGTCTCCTATGATATCTGCTGCCTCCCCCTCATCATAGCCTGCCGCCATCAGAGTAGAAAGCTTCTGCATAAAGCCGTTCATGTCTCCCTCAAATAAGCTTGCGGTGTCAGTTCCTGGGATTGTCATGAGCTTTAACATCCCATCGGCATTTCCCGCCTTAACTGCCTCACCAAAGCCCTCCGGTATCACCAGATAACAGTGTATGTTCCTGTTGTAAAGGGCATCCTGAACAGACTCCTTATCCTCATCAATGCCAGCCACCCTTTCATGGTGCTCACTCAGGTAATCCGTCAGTTCCTTTGATATGCTGCTTCCATCATGATCCGAATATGCAAATAAACACTGCTTATCCGTGTACTCCGTTTCCTCCTCAGTGCTGACATTCAATATGATCATCATCATTCCTATGAATATTCCAAGCCACATTAACACCTGGCCTACATATCTTCGGAGTATCTTAAAATAAGACTTAAACACTTGCATATTTATTCCTCCTTACTATCAGGATACTCACAGCCACAAGGAGCACCGACTCTATTACAAGGGTCACTATATCCTTTGTAAATCTGTTGTAGTTATCATATACATTTAACGTATAGAAGCAGTCTGTGATAAGTGCCGCCGGGTTTATCCTGTTGATCACCGGGCACTTCATTTCTATCATGTTCTTAAGTCCCGACACACACAGATCTGCCATAACAGAAAGTGCCATGGACACTCCCACTGCTATACCTATCTTACCACCGACACCGATATTTCTTATGCTTCCGATTATGACGCCCATGGCAAGGCCTATCATGCAGCCTACAAACAGTGTAAGGATGATCGCCGGATATTTGTGTCCAAAGTCCACTCCAAGAAAGGTCATATACAGAAGGGTTATAAGCTCAACAACAAAATGTATGAACAGCATTGCCGCATATTCCGCACATACTATCATCAGCTTTCCGGTGGCTGATATGTTTCTCCTCATTCCCAGGGCACTTACATTTCCCTGGATGTTGTGAGTTGTATACAGGGATGAAAATGAGGCGAAGAGACAACTCATGGCAAATATAGCAAAGAAATAATTATTGTACTGATCCTGGGAGCCGTCGGTGGTTGCCTCCTCTGTATAGAATACAGTATCCCATAACATAGATCCCATGATCTCCGACAGCTTATCCGGATCATCCTCTGCAATCTTCTTATACATATAGCTGTTCTGTAGATACTGATCCAATATATTCTTGACCGTTGATGTTTTGTAGTTCTCATCTCTTGTATCCATATGACAGTCCCCGGAATATATGACCGCACACACCTCATCATTGTTTAAAGCGTCCTGTGCCTCCTGCTCATCCATTACTTCCGGCTCAATAAGTGCCTCACCATTCTCTCCCTTTATGGATGAGAATAAGGTATTAAGCATTAACGAATTGTCCGTCTCCTGTTCCACCAGAGCCACCTTCACGTCCTTAAACATCTCACCCTTCTCCATAAGATTGCCCATGGCCATATACATGAAGGTTGCCAGGGCTATGGGGAATATCAGGGTCCAGAAGAGCGTCACCTTTCCGTTTATTATTGTTTTTATGCAATATTTAAAATTGTGAAAAAACATATTCGTTTCCCTCCTTAAGATATAAAGTGCACCATTTTAATATGCACCTTCGATGCATGAGCACCTCCTAGTCCCTAAGTTCCTTTCCGGTAATCTCAAGGAATACATCATTTAAGGTTGGAAGCTCTGTATATACTCTTCCGTAGGTTATGTCCCTGTCCTTAAGAAGCTCCATAAGTCTTATGATATTATGGCTTCCGCCGGAGAAATAAACCTTGACGCTTTCATCCCTCATTACAACGTCATACACATGAGGGACAGCCTTTATGGAAGTAAGAAGCTCCTCTGTAACGTCAGCGATCTCAACTGTAATGGTCTCCGTATTCTTGATCATCCGCTTAAGCTCTTCCTTGGTTCCCAGAGCCACACTCTTGCCCTTATCCATAATGAGGATACGGTCGCAGAGCTGCTCCACCTCCTCCATGTAATGAGACGTATAAACTATAGTTGCCCCTTCCCTGTTAAGCTTCTTTATCCCCTCAAGGATATTGTTTCTGCTCTGGGGATCAACTGCCACAGTCGGCTCATCGAAGAAAATGAGCTTTGGCTTGTGGGCAATCCCGCAGGCTATGTTAAGTCTTCTTAACAGACCTCCCGACAGCTTCTTTGGAACAAACTTCCTGTAGTCTGCTATATCAACAAATTCCATTGCTTCCTCCACATATCCGGCACGAAGTTTCTTGTCCTTTATGTACAGTCCGCAGAAGTAATCTATATTATCATATACGTTAAGCTCGTCAAATACCGCCACATTCTGCATTACCACTCCTATGTCCCGCTTAAGGTCATAGCTTCCGGAAGTCATCTTCTTTCCGAACACCTTAATGTCGCCCTTATCATATGAAAGCAGAGAAAGGATACAATTTATGGTGGTGGTCTTTCCTGATCCATTCGGTCCCAGAAGACCGAATACCTCTCCCTCTTTAACACTCATATTAAAATGATCCAGTGCCAGCATATCCTTATACCGCTTCACCAGATTATTTACCTCTATGGCATATTCCATTTTCAATCCCTCCTTAATTGAACATCAGCCCATAATAAATCGCCTACGGCGAGGGCTGACGCTACATGTCAAGTTTTCATAGAAAACTTGACACATCCTGCTGTTGACACGGCTCACAAAGTGATGACGTGTAGTGCTTATCTTATATTTATATATTACAATTTTTCTCTGTCTTCTCATAGTGAGTAAGGTCATTAAATTATGTGACATTTGTCATTATTGCTTTTCCTTGAGGCTGCCTGTATACTTATCAACAGGAATATATCAATTACAGCCAGGCTTAGGAGGACTCGGGGGAAGACTATAAACAGGAGGAGCATTATGGGGATTATCTGGTCTAAATTATTTCTTTATATATCCGGATTTCTGCCGGTGTTATGCCGGGAAAGCTATGACCTTCCTATGGTTGCTTCCTGTCTCTTAGGTATTATCGGGGCAAATATCTCCTACGTCATACTGGAGGATATTCTGACAAAAAAAGATCCCATTACCGACCTTGATATGAAAAACAGACACAGGTATAAAATGTGGTGCAGTCTTATTATCTCCCTGATATTTCTATCAGCTATTAAGCTTTCCTGTGTGGTCCTCTTCCTGCCGGTGATGCTATACGATTGTATAAGATACAGACTTAAGGTTCCTATGGTGATGGCAGGAGTTGTATATGTATATTCATTTGCAGATATATTCACAGGCATATCTCAGGCTGCCGGTACTGCTCCATCAATATTTACCCCGGTGGCGGTAGCCCTTCTTGTGGCACTGGCTGTCCATCTGGAGCATGGGGACAGACAGAACCTGCAGCTTAAGGAAGAGCTTAAGGTACTTCACGACGACCAGACGGAGAAGGACATGATACAGAAGGAGCACGATCGTATGCTCATGGAAAATCAGAATAACATGATATACATGGCAACCCTTAAAGAGCGAAACCGGATTGCAAGAGAGATACACGACAATGTGGGACACACCCTGACCCGCTCCATCCTGCAGCTTGGAGCCATAAAGGCGATAAATACGGAGCCTGTCCTTAAGAAGCCTCTGGAGGATCTCCACGGCTCCCTGGGTGACGCCATGACAAATATAAGAAAAAGTGTCCACGATCTCCATGACGAATCCATAGATCTTGAAAGCTCCATAAGACAGCTTACAGAAGGGATCTCAGCCCTTGATATACATGTGGACTACGACATGAGCAACACCATCCCAAAGGATATAAAGTATTCATTCATAGCCATAACCAAGGAGGCTGTGAGTAATGCCGTAAAGCACAGCAACGGAGATACCCTGGACATACTTCTCCGGGAACATCCGGGCTTCTATCAGCTTATTGTAAAGGATAACGGAACTGACATTAAGATAAACAATACCGGTATAGGACTTGCCAATATAACCGACAGGGTAAATGCCATGAAGGGCACCCTTAAGATATCCACCGACAATGGTTTTAAGCTTCTTATTACGGTGGCAAAGTAAATGTGAAAGGATCTGAAACATTATATGAATATATTGATCGTAGATGATGACCAGTTGGTGTCACTGTCCATAAAGACAATTCTTGAAGCCACCACTGACATAAATATATCGGCGGTGGGAAAAAGTGGGCAGGAAGCCATAGAGCTGTACAGAGAATATAAGCCTGACGTTCTTCTTATGGATATAAGGATGGAGGGCATGACAGGACTTGAGGCCGGCAAGCTTATCATGAAGGAATTTCCTGCGGCAAAGATACTGCTTTTAACCACCTTCTCTGATGACGAATACATCGTAAAGGCAATACAGATGGGAGCTAAGGGCTACATACTAAAACAGGATTTTGAAAGCATTGCCCCTGCCATTAATGCCGTATACAATGGGCAGACAGTATTCGGTGGTGAGGTAATGACAAGGATACCCGCCCTTATGTCAGATAATGGAAAAAAACACCACTCCCCTGCCGACTTCGGTCTGTCTGACAAGGAGTATGAGATCATCACCCTTATTGCGGACGGACTTAACAACCGGGAGATCGCAGAGAAGCTCTTTCTTGGTGAAGGTACCATAAGAAATTATATAAGCAATATCCTTGACAAGCTGGAGCTTCGTGACAGGACACAGCTTGCATGCTTTTATTATAAGAATTTATAAAAATACCCTCAGGTTGTCAGGGCTTCCTCCGACTTCCTGAGGGTATCTTTTTAACATTTTACATAATTCAATATCATTTCTTTAAGCAGCAGAAGCTCCGGGGTGTAATCTTTATTCCATTCTGCTCCCCATATGAAGCCTCCTGCATAATGAGTACATGCCGCCATCATTGTATGCACTGTCACACGCATAAATTCATCCTGGGGTATATCTGTGCGAAAGGTTTTATCTTCCTTTGCCTTCTCATACATCATATCAAATCTCGTATCTGCCGAAATAAGCGAGGCACGGAATTCCTTCAATTCGTCATCAGAAACACCCTCGTGAGTGACGTAATAATTAAAGTTATCATTGTACACCAGAAGCTCCTTGTGGTTTCTGTACATGTCGATATAACTGTCCAGTGTAAATATAAATCGTCCGATGGCAGGTATATCTCCTACTGATGATATTGGTCTTCTCTCGTCCAGTTCATCCAGATATTCCTTCCACTTGGCAGCACAGACTGCGATAACCAGCTCTGTCTTGCCGGCATAACAGCGGAACAATGTCGCCCTGCCTATACCTGCCGCCTGGGCTATCTCTCCCATGCTTACTGCTTCGATCTTCTTCTCAACAAATACCTTAAAGGCTGTATCAATGATCTTCTTATTACGTGCGTGCTCCTTTGCAAGCTGATGCTCTGACTTACTCACTTCTTAACTTACCTTCTTTTGCATTACTCCGTTCTTCACATAGTATACAGAACCCTTATATGTTACATTACCTGTGTACTTGAAGTCAACCCTTCCATTCTTAACATAA
>NZ_QULM01000003.1:0-421 GCF_003482105.1 Coprococcus sp. OM04-5BH | reverse complement strand
ACTTGAAGTCAACCCTTCCATTCTTAACATAGTACCATCTTGTATTGTACTTAACCAATGTTTCGGAATTGAAATTCACAACACCCTTATATACATAGAACCAGGTATTGTTGTATTTTGTAAGACCTGTAAATGAGAAATCTATAACACCGTTCTTAACGTAATACCACTTTGTGTTCTGCTTGACAAGAGTTGTTGCGGTGAAGTCTACCACACCATTCTTAACGTAGTACCACTTTGTTCCATACTTAACAAGCTTAGTAACAGTAAGATCCTGCTTGCCATCCTTTATGTAATACCACTTACCGTTTATCTTCTTAAGGGTCTCTACGCTTGCCTGCTTCTTCTCAAGAGCGGCAATGGCATCTTCGATCGCCTGTGCCATTGCATCCACTTCGCTCTGTTCAGTGATATTCTTGTC
>NZ_QULM01000002.1:298325-369485 GCF_003482105.1 Coprococcus sp. OM04-5BH | reverse complement strand
TGATTGCTTTGAAGTATTGGAAACTTGCATTTCCTGTTTGTATGAAATTCTGAAAGAACATTTTATTGTATATATTTTGTGAAAAAGAAAAGAACCTGAGCACGAAGTGTTTAGGTTCTTTTCTTTTTATGACAACGAGTCAAGTGCAATATGATTTCTTTTTTGCATTTGAGAGCTATAGGGAAAAACGTATTGATAAAAACCGCCTCCAACCCTTTATTCACAAGGGCTGAAGACGGTTTAATCCTGTGAGCTGTTTATTCATCGATAATATGCCCGTCAAGGGATATGGTAACTACATTCCATGGAATCATTTTTTCGCTTTTTCTCAGAGCTTCCATGGCTGCATGGGCGAGACCGCCACAGCAAGGAACTTCCATTCTGACAACAGTGATACTCTTGATATCATTGTATCTAAGGATTTCACTCAATTTATCACTGTAATCAGTGCTGTCAAGCTTAGGACATCCGATCAATGTAATCTTGTCCTTTATGAATTTGTCATGAAAGCCTGCATAGGCATATGCAGTACAATCAGCCGCAATAAGCAGTTTAGCATTTTTGAAATAAGGTGCATTTACCGGTGCAAGCTTGATCTGTACAGGCCAGTTCTCAAGTCGTGATTGGATCGCACAAGGCATGGCTTGATTACCTGTAATGCCGTCATTTTCGGAAACTGAGTCATTGATATTTCTGTTCCTCAGACTTCTCATCATGGATCCCGGACAACCTGAGTGTACATGCACCGCAGCATGACCACTATTGTCAATATTATTATTGCTGCTGTTATTGTTACCACCATTATTATTGTTGTTATTATTGCCGGCATTATTATTTGCCTGCTGATTTCTCTTCTTATTTTCCATGACGGCAGCTTCGTTATAAGGGACAGCTTCCCTTTCTACAAATGTAATAGCTCCGGTAGGACATGTTGGAAGACAGTCGCCGAGGCCGTCACAGTAATCGTCCCGCATGAGTTTTGCTTTACCGTCAACAAGACCGATCGCACCTTCATGGCAGGCATTAACACATATGCCGCAGCCGTTACATTTATCTTCATCAATATTAATTACTCTACGAATCATAAAAATCTCCTTTGATAGTTTGTTCTATTGTGTCTGCAAAAAGAATATAATATATTTCAAAACGCAAATATGTGGTTAGAACCACAAAATATAAAATTTATCTCTAACATAATTTTGAAAAAACAATTATGATAGAATAAACTATGAGAAAAACAAGTTAAAGTCAGAAAAACAAGTTAAAGTCAGAAAAACAAGTTACAGGAATAAAAATAAGTTTACATAAGTTTTAAGAAGCGGAAAAATTATTTGACAAAAATTACGAAAAAAGTATTTAAAATAAAAAAATGAGGTTTACATAAATGTATAACAAAATAAAAAATTATCCTATATTTAAAAATATAAATGAAAATGACTGGAATGAAATCACAGAAGTGTTGAATATAAATACGAAGAAGTACAGGAAGGATGAAGTGATATTTTATTCCGGTGAGAAGATACATGAATTTGGCATTGTGATGTCTGGGGCAGTAATGATCGTAAATCATGATTTTTACGGAAACAGAAATGTAATGGGATATGTGGAGTCTGGACAGTTATTTGCAGAGAGCTATGCAATGATAAGAACTGAGCCGTTATTGGTCGAGGCAGTGGCTGCAAAGGATTCGGAGATAATGTTTGTTGACATGGATGGGCTGGAGCACGCAGATAAAGAAGAGCGTGTAGGGAGCTGGAGGCAGGTAATGTTACAGAATTTACTCAGGATGACAGCCATGAAGAACCTGAATCTTTCAAGGAGAAACTTTTATACTTCAGCAAAGACCATAAGAGAAAGAGTTGTAATGTATTTGTCAGCAGAGGCAGTAAGACAGGGAAGCAATACATTCGAAATCCCGTTTGACAGACAAGCCATGGCAGACTACCTGGGAGTGGAGAGAAGTGCGTTGTCAAAGGAGCTTGGCAGGATGAAAAAAGAGGGGATTATCGGGTGCAGGAAAAACTGGTTTGAGATAAAGAAAGAGTTATAGAAATACAAAAAATATTACATTTATGTTGAGAAAATGTTAAATTCATGGTATAATATTCCCCGGTTTGTTTTTTAAACCACCACATATAGTATTTATCAGAGAAAAAAACAGTTAAAAAACAATGTGAGGAAAAAGATGAGATTATCAAATATAAAAAAAGCAGGAATATGTATAGTATCCCTTGCAGCACTGCAGACTGGGATAGTAGCATTTGCAGAGGCTGATCAGGTGGCAACACCGGATGATACCACACGTAGAGCTGAGACAGAGTTTAGTATCGACAGAGAAAATCATGTAATATCAAATGCGAATGACGGCACCTTCGTTCTTGAATATGCAGAGGATGAGGATTATTTCGTTGGATATGCCGAGGACAAGGCGAATGAGGTTGCCTATGTACTTGTCACATATGAAGACGAATATTATCTGGTAATTGCAGATTATGACAAGTATTTAAGTGATTATTCAGGAAAGTATGATGACAGCTTCTTCGTAGATATAAAGGATAAGGGCAACAGTGTCAGTACATATTCAGCAGATGGCAAGAACAAGAAAGAGCTTCAGCCTGATGTGGCAGATTATGACGAAGACAATTCGATAGTAAACGTAGAGATAAAGGACGAGGATAAAGAGCTTGGAAATACATTTATATACACAGGTACTTACTCAGTTTCTCCCGACGGATGGTTTTGTGGTCTCTACTATGTAGATCAGGATTTCGCAGACGGAATTGTTGACGTGGACGGGGTGAAGTACTTCTTCAAGGATGGTAAGGTAGTGCCTAAGGAGCTTGTGGAGTTCGAGGGCAACAAATATTATACCGACGCATTTGGCAAGATCGTTAAGGCAACCTGGGTTACAGTTGATAAGGTTGAGATGTATTTTGACGGAACCGGTAAGAACATAAGGAATTACTACGGATATGATTACTCAGAAACATCAAGACGAGGCACTTGTGAGATGTTGTCCAAGGGAAAGTGGAGCAATGTAACTGAAGGTGCATATCTGGTAGGTGACTCCTATTATTATTTCAGAAACGGAAAGCATTATACAGGAACCACATGGGTGAAGTACAACAACTCCTATCATCTGTATATCAATCAGGGTAAGTGTATACACAAGCTTACAAATTATGAGAATACATACCAGTACTGGAAGTTAAAGGGAAGCCAGTGGATTATTGCTGAGAATGAATATGCCGCTCCTCTTTATGGTATGTCATTTTACTTTGGTGCAAATGGTCTTGCAACCGTAAGACTTATAGACAGCACAAATTCAAATGAGAAATACAGAAACACTATACAGGAATATAAGAATAAGTCTTGGACACTGGTACAGAATAAGATGTATCAGTTCAACAGCTATTACTATTTTCTGGATGAATACGGTAAATTCGCGACTAACATATGGAAGACCTCAAACAATGTAAGAAGATACTTTGACGCAAAAGGTTCAAATTCAAGAATATATTATGAAGAAGATTATGATGATGAGGACAAAGCCGGAACTCTTGAGATTTTTACAAATGGTGCATACACTACGGTACAGAAGGGTGCATATATAATATCCGGAGACTATATGTACTTCGAGGAAGGTAAGAGGGTTACCGGAGATAAGTTTGTGCTCTACGGCTCTAATTACTATATAAATGTTACCAAGGGGCTTATAACAGAGAAGGTTGCCTTTGCTGGAAATAAGTACACACTGTATAGTTGTGTGAACAATAAGTTTGTATCCAAGTCAGGTGCCTGGTTTAAGACTTCAACAGGAATAAAGATGTATTTCTGTGCAAATGGATATGCTTCAAGATGTTATCTTGCACGTAATTTCTACAATGTGGATTATACAGGTACTGTATGGGACTATGATATCAGCAGTGATAAGTGGACCAAGCTTACAGGCAGGATTGCATCAGTGGACAATGGTTATGTATGGCTGAATTCAGCAGGTTCTCAGGTTGATGTAATGGGTTGGAAGGACTATGCTGACAAGAGTGTCCTCTATGTAAATGACAAGGGGCTTGTAACAGAATATGTAAGCTATAATCCAACAACCAAGACTACAACATACAAGACAGGAGAGAAGCTTGCCCTTGCACCTAGAGGAGTAAGAGCAGCCAAGATTAATGGCGATGTTGTATATTATTATCCATATGAAAATGGTGTCTGCTATGTGGGTGAGGCAACAGTAGGCGGATTTGCATATGTCTTTAATGAGTACGGATATGCCACAGAGAGAAAGGCTGTGGCAGGACTTTCATGGGATAATGACGTGTGGATGTCAAGAGTATTTAAGAAGTATCTGGGAACAAATTCCCTGTATTGTAATACATTTACCAATCTGGCACTTGCATTGATCGGCGGCGACAATGTAGCTTCAGAGAGGGATGTGAGATTTAAGGACCAGTCCTCAGGCGGAATATTAGCAACAGGTTCACCGATGATAAGAGCCTGGAGGTGGGGCACTGTGTACGGAAAGCTTACATATGCCAGCAACGGAGCATGGGTTGAGAACCAGAATATAGTTCTCAATAAGAATATCGTGGATTTCAATTACAATGATCTTGAACCGGGAGATCTTATAATATATGAGCAGGGTGGCGATACTACCCATATTTCACTCTATATTGGCAAGTTCTCCACTGTAGATTCCCTGAAGACTTACCTTAAGAACATGGGAGTTTCAGACACCGTCATTGCAAATAACGTAAAAACCTGGGGGGGCTATTACGAGGGAAATGATTCAGCATACTGGTGTATAGAAGGTGGAATGGGTTCAAATAATTCAGTTTACATTTGCAATAACTGTTACCTTACACCTGGCAGCGGAAATTCGTATGCTACTAAAATTGTTAAACTTAACCATGCAATAAAGGTAGACAACAATTAATATATTTAATATCTAATATAATGAAAGACTCCCTGACGGACGATCAGGGGGTTTCTTCGCATATTATGGGGTGATTATTTGGAAGGATTAATAAGCAGCAAGAATTTAACGGAATTGAACAATATAAGGATTGCCATTGAACAGAGTATAGATACCAAACTCACAAATGCAGGTATTTATTTTCATACCATATCAAGAGTTAAGACGGATGAGTCTATAATCCATAAGCTTGCCACGGGAAAGTACAGTAATTATGACAATGGCAGAAAGATACAGGATATAATCGGTATAAGAATAAATCTTTTTTATTCGGAGGATATAAGGATATGTGAGCAGATTCTTGAGGATACCTTCAAGAATGATAACTGGTCAAAGTCTGAATGGGAAGAGAACAAGTTTGAGGCCCAGAAGTGTAATGGTGTGTTCAGGATACCAAGCCGATATCTGAGGAATATAACCAATGACTTATGGGAGTATCCATTTGACCAGACCTTTGAGGTACAGCTAAGGACGGTACTTTTCGAGGGCTGGCATGAGATTGAGCACGAGATGAGATACAAATACAAGATTGATGACCCGGAACATCCAAACAATCTGTGGGATGGGCAGGAGAAGCTTGCCAGGGTAATGAACAGCATCATTGCCAATCTGGAGCTGTGCGACTGGTCCATAATGCAGATATTTGACAATATTGCAAGAACTCAGTTTCAGGCAGGAAATTGGGAATATGCCATAAGAAGCAAATACAGGTTAAGGATCACACAGGATGATCTTAAACCGGAGATCAGAACATATTTCAATGAAAATCCTGACAAGGTAAGTGAATTTTTTGCAGTGTCAAAGGTTCAGCTTGTGTATATTCTTTTGAATAAGAAATATCACAAGAAGCTTACACCGGACAGGGTAATATATCTCATAAACAAGGAGATAGTCCACGATGAGTATATTTCAGGGCTGCTGGATAAGGAGCAGTTTGTAAGAGTAAGCAATAAGGATATACGTTCAGAGGTTCATCCGTTAGTTTCGGATTATGTATATAACCAGAGTATCTACATAGATGGAAATGGTTTTGAGAGAGCATGCGAGATAATATATGACTGGGTATACCAGCATATGAATCCTGTGTTCAAGCAAATGCCGAAGGAAATGTGTGATGTCCATTATGAGACCATAGGATACAAGGTTGACATAACTAAAAAAGACAAAGAGCTTTATATGGATATGCAACATATAAGCTGTGACGAACCCGGAGTTATCTGGCATTCAAGAGCGACCATACATGAGGATAATGTGGGACTTATGCTCCATGGTGAGAATATATGTGAGACCATGAATTCAAGGGAGAGACGATATAACAGACCAAAGTTCATGAGAGATATATATAATCAGGTTGGATATATTGACTGCGGAAGAACCCTTGGTGAGAATGTCAAGGCAAGGATGGTAAGTTATCCGGAGCTCTATGACCTGGTTGAAGATAAGACCAGAAAGCTTCCAATCATAGTTCTCGTAAAGCCGGATATTATACCTGAATGGGCATTGGATTTTGATGGATATATCATTGAAGCTGATATACTAAAGCGAACTCTTTCGGGAATAGGGCATGTTCTCACCTGTGATGAGGATTGTAAGACCAGGCTTGGTGAATATTTTGGTGCTGACAAAGTAGAGGGGGCTGTGTTATATTGGACAAAGAACAGCAACAGTCCTAAGATATACTCTATGGATGATATTAACAAGAGTTACTTCGAAGAGACAAGTCACAGTGTTGAGGATGACATAGAATACGAGAAAGCTTTCAGATATAGACTTAGAGAGGCTGTTTCTGAAGAATTTGTAAGATGATAGAAAGGTTTACATAACTGTTATGAAAAATAAAATATTATCGGTGGCGGTTCCCTGTTACAATTCACAGGATTACATGAGAAAATGTATAGACAGTATACTTGTTGGGGGAGAAGAAGTTGAGATCATCATTGTAAATGACGGATCAACGGACGACACTGCGAAGATTGCCGAGGAATATAAAAGAATGTATCCATCAATAGTAAAGGTGGTCCACAAGGAAAACGGTGGTCACGGTGATGCGGTTAATTATGGAATCGCAAATGCCACAGGCTTTTATTTCAAGGTGGTTGATAGTGATGACTGGTTGAGTAGCGAGCCTTTGAAGAAAGTATTAAGCGTACTTAGAGAATTTGCCTGGGCGGCTGAGAATGAGGAGCGGGAGCCGGAGCTTGATGTTCTGATTTCAAATTATGTATATGACAAGGTAGGCAGAAAGAAGAAGCGTGTAATGCGTTATACGGGAGCCCTTGAGGAGGATAAACTTCTTACCTGGGATTCAGCCAGGATAAAGTTCAGACAGTATCAATATGTGCTCATGCACTCAGTTATCTATAGGACAAAGATACTTAAGGACATAAAGCTTTCACTTCCTAAGCATACCTTCTATGTGGACAACATATTTGTATTTGTACCGATGATGTATGTAAATACACTTATGTATGTGAATGTGGATCTGTACAGATATTTCATAGGAAGAGCTGACCAGTCTGTAAATGAACAGACTATGGTAAAGCGTATTGATCAGCAGATATATATTAACAAGGAGCTTATCAACTACTTCACCAAGAAGAAGAATCTGAATAAGCAGTTGTATACTTTTCTGTTACAGTACCTTGAGATGATGATGTGCGTAAGCTCTATTATATGCATCGTGGGAGGTACGGAGGAATGCCTTGAGAAGAAGAAGAAGTTGTGGGCATACCTGAAATATAAGGATAAAAAATTATACAGAGAGGTTCGTCATGCACTTCTTGGTGTGGTTATGAACCTTCCTGGAAAAGCGGGACGATACCTGTCAAAAACAGGATACCATATAGTACAAAGACTCTTTGGATTTAATTGATCCAAAGAGTCTTTGTCTGTCAAGCTAACCGGGAAAATGCAATATGCTTGTATATACTGATAGCTTATCTGTATTATCATAAACATTGATTTTATTTTGCTTATTGCGTTTCTTTTGTGGCAGTTCTGTGCCTGTATATAAGTACATAGAACACAAAATAGAATACCACTGACATTATGACAGCTGACGCTACATCAATGACTGAGTGCTGCTTAAGAAACATGGTTGACATAATTATTAAAACAGTAAGTACAACCGAAGATATCTTAAGTATTTTATGGCTCTTCATGCCGTTACTTTTAAGTATGGCGATCATACAGCCAATACTGTTATAGGCGTGTATGCTTGGAAGGACATTAGTACATGTGTCTGTCTTCTGCAGGAAGTCCACAATTCTTGAAAAGACATTATCGTTAAGTACGATAGACTGTCTTAATGTAAGACCATTTGGATATATGGTGCAAATGATCAGAAACAGTGTCATTCCGCTTATAAGGAAGCCGCAGCTATAATAAAACTCACTCTTTGAGTAGAAGAAGAGATATATAAGTGTGGCGGCTACATATACAAACCATAGCATGTATGGGACTATAAATACATCTATAAAAGGTATTTTGTCATCTAAAGGGCAGTGTATAACATGAAAATCCATTGTTACGGTTTTCTCAAGGTATAAAAACCATGGAAAATATATAAATATATAAATAAGTACCCATGCGTGGCTGTATTTTTTAAAAAATGCTTTCATACTGCTATAAGCCTTTCTTATTCCGACATTTCTTCCCATTTTTCATAGGCTTCATCAAGCTCTGACTGCAGGGCGTTGCGTTTCGAAGTCAGTTCATTTAACAGTGACGAATTTGTTGCATTTTCGGGAAGTGAAAACTGCTCGTCGATCTCGGCAATATTATTTTCAAGCTTTTCAATCTTGTCCTCAAGTTTTTTTAGCTCATTTGCTTTCTTTCTGAGGGCTGCCTGCCTTGCCTTGTTCTCCTGCCAGGTAAGCTTAGCCTCTGAATCTGAGGTGTTCTTCTCTGACACGGTATGACCGGATACGGAGGAGAAGCCTGACGGGGTGCCGGTATCATAATTCCGGTGGCTTTCATAGTAATCATAATTGCCGATGTAATTGTGAAGATTTTTATCCTTAAGCTCTATGATCCTTGAGGCAGTCTGGTTAATGAAGTATCTGTCGTGAGATACATAGAGGACGGTGCCGGTGTAATTCTTAATGGCATTCTCCAGGATCTCCTTTGATACAATATCCAAATGGTTGGTAGGCTCATCAAGGATAAGGAAATTCGCCTCGGAGAGCATGAGCTTCGCAAGACTTACACGACCACGCTCACCACCACTGAGATCACCGATCCTTTTGAATACATCATCCCCGGTAAACAGGAAGGCTGCCAGGACATTTCTTATCCTTGTGTTGGTAAGCTCAGGATACGCGTCGCTTATTTCATCAAATATTGTATTGGACATATTGAGTACCTGGTGCTCCTGATCGTAGTAGCCAATCTGGACTCTTGAGCCCAGAACGATGGTTCCTGCGTCTTTTGCCAGGAGACGGTTTATCATCTTAAGTATAGTGGTCTTGCCGGTTCCGTTTCCACCGATCAGTGCCACGTGCTCCCCACGCTTGATGTCCATGTCAAGGTCAGTGAAGAGGGTATTGTCTGCAAATGATTTGGAAAGACCTCTTATGGTCAGAACGTCATCACCGCTGAGTACTGATGGCTCAAGGACGATATGCATTTCGCTGTTGACTTCTGTAGGCTTCTCCAGACGATCTATCTTATCAAGGGCTTTTTCGCGGCTCTCGGCACGCTTGATGGATTTCTCACGATTAAACTGTTTAAGCTTTGTGATAACCTCTTCCTGATGTTTGATCTCGGCCTGCTGGTTAAGGTAGGCCTTCATCATATTTGCCCTTATCTCAAAACGCTTCTCTGCGTAGTAGCTGTAATTTCCGTTATATACATGGGACTCGCCATTGTCCAGTTCCACAACCTTAGTCACTATCTTGTCAAGGAAATAACGGTCATGGGACACGATTATAACGCTTCCCTGATAAGCTGCCAGAAATCCTTCAAGCCAGGAGATTGACTCCATGTCCAGATGGTTGGTAGGCTCGTCGAGAATAATAATGTCGGGCTTAAGTAACAGGAGACGACCAAGGGCAAGACGGGTTTTCTGACCTCCAGACAGGGTATTTGCATGTCTGTCGAAGTCCTCCCTGGCAAAACCAAGTCCCTTAAGGACGCCTGTAAGCTCGCTTTCGTAGGCGTAGCCGTTTTTATATTCAAATTCATGGGTATATCTGTTATAGGTCTCAAGAATATTTGCAAGCTCATCACCTTCAAGATCCTTCATGGCAAGCTCCAGTTCCCTGATCTTTTCCGACAGTTGGATAATAGGCTTCATAACATCCAGCATAACATTGTATACTGTGTCGTTAAAATTCATGTCCTGATGCTGTGAAAGATAGCCTATAGTCCTGTCCTTGGAGATTATCACCTGGCCGGAGTCCGCAGGCTCCTCGCCTATGATGATCTTTATAAGGGTTGTTTTTCCTGCACCATTTATTCCCACAATGGCCATTTTTTCTTTGTCTTCAAGATGAAAACTTATATTTTTTAGTATGTCATCTACACCGAATGATTTGCAGATGTTTTGACAATCAAGTATCATTTTATTCACCATTTGTTGATTATTTTCTGCCTGTTAATTATATCTATTACGTTGACTTTAAGCAAGTGATATTATAAGATTACTGGTGCTAAATCTATAAAGATTTTATTAATTTTTCTTATAAATCAGACGGTTGGTAAAATGCAGGTTATAAACACCGGTTATTTGCCGAAGAAAGTGCCATGGATTGCATGAATTGAATATATATAGTGGTGCTTATGAGGTGTAAAGTGTTTAAGATATATGATGGTTTTGGTGAAGTGTAAAGTGTTTAAGATATATGATGGTTCTGGTGAAGTGTAAAGTGTTTAAGATATATGATGGTTCTGGTGAAGTGTAAAGTGTTTAAGGTATATGGTGGTTTTGATGAAGTGTAATACGTTGAATAAATATATGTACTGATACTGACGAAACGACGATGGGGTGATGTTGGCAGGAGATGTATGATATGAAGAGAAGTGAATTGAAAATTTTTATAATATGTACAATTCTCGTGATGCTCGGTGTGGCATTGGCGTGGACTGCCGGAAGAAAGGGCGGAAACACCGAAAGCATAAGAACAGAAGGAACAGCTATGGGCACGGCCATATCGGTGGTTACCTACGGTGGCAGCAGTTCCGTGCATGATGAGATATATAGGAAGCTTGATGAGTTGGAGAAGCAGTACCTTTCATTCCGCGTGAAAGGCTCTGCCATATATGACGTAAACAATAATTATGTTCCGGGGCAGGCTTATGAACTGGATGAGAAGCTTGCCGGATACATTGAGCTGGCTCTAAGGATCGGTGATGACAGCAATGGCACATTTGACATTACCATCAGACCCCTTGCAGATGTATGGGGCATAGAGGATGGCAGCACAGAAGTACCTGCAGACGCAGATATAGCTGAGGCACTCAAGAATGTGGGATACAGTCATGTGACGGTAAGCACAGAAAAAGGTCAAAATGGCAACAGCTATGGAGTTACAATAGACAGAACCGGGATGATGCTTGACCTTGGAGCCCTGGGTAAGGGTATAGCCTGTGATGAACTGTATGAAATTATCAGTGGTTCATCAGTGACCGGCGCCTGTGTATCTGTAGGCGGAAGTATACTTGTGTATGGAAAGAAGCCTGGAAATGGTTCGGAGGATACAGAGTTCAAGGTCGGAATTAAAAATCCAAGGGTTGATGACGATGATACGGAAAATATGTGTGGGATCCTGAGCATTGACTCCACAGAAAAACCGGTATATGTATCAACATCCGGAGATTATGAGAAATATTTCATAAAGGACGGCAGGAGATATCATCATATACTAAATCCTAAGACCGGTTATCCGGCGGACACAGGGATCATATCCGCTACTGTTGTGTGTGATAGTGGGGCGGTCAGTGACGCCCTGTCTACAGTGTGCATACTCATGGGGAGAGAAGATGCCATGAAGGTTCTGAAGAAATATAACGCCGAGGCTATTATGATAGATGAAGATAAACAAGTCTACATAACTGATGGACTTGTTGACAAATTTACAATAAAAGACAATAACTATAAGGTAGTGGAGTGATTGTGCCTATGTGTTGAAAACACATATTGGAATGGCACAATCGACTTGCCGCCGAACAAATGTGATTGTGCCAGAGGAAGGGAAAAGTTATGAAGAAAATAGCAGTATTGTTTCCGGGAATAGGTTATCATGCAGACAAGCCTCTCTTATATTACAGTAAGAAGCTTGTCATGAATAAGGGATATAAGATTGCAGATGTGAAGTACGGTGTATTGCCTTCAGGAGTGAAAGGAAATCCGGAGAAAATGTTAGAAGCCTTTAAGCTTGCATTAAAATATGCCACAAAGCAGTTACAGGAAATTGATTTCAGATCATACGATGAGATTTTGTTTATTTCAAAAAGTGTCGGAACTGCCGTTGCTGCCGCTTTTGCAGATGAAAATCATATAAATGCGAGACATATTTATTTCACTCCGGTGCCTGAGTCATTTGCATATATTAAACAGCCGGGAATAGTATTTCATGGAACTGCTGATCCGTGGGCAGATACGGAGCTTATAAAGACAGAGTGCAGGAAGAGAAATTTGCCATTATATATAACAGAAAATGCTAATCATTCCATGGAGACCGGAGATGTAGTAAATGATCTTCTGATCATGAAAGGGATAATTGAAAATGTCTCAAGTTTTCTTTGAAAACTTGAGATGTAGCGTCAGCCCTTTGTCTTTTTTGATGGCTTGGCATATGTGTAATTTAGGAGGCAGTGCATATGATACAGGATATTTATCCTCATAAACTTAATAATCATTTTGATCCGGAGGTACATGCCGGGAACGAAGATATTCTGTTGTGCATAACAGAGGGGAAGATATTGGTTCAGGAGTGCCGCTTTGAAGACAATGAGATTGTATTTCCAAGGGTGAAGGATGTCAGTGAAATTGTATTTCCGGGAGTAAAGGATGTCAACAAGGTCGCATTTCCCAAGGTGAAGGATGGTGCAGATAGTTGTATGAAAAGTGAAGGGGAAAAACTGCGTTATCTCTTTTCCATAGATGAAACAAAGTATTTTCTTCTTGATACCATGCTTGAATCGGGAGAAATTCCGGCAGGATATGCATACGTTGATGAGAGGAGCCTGAGGAAAGAAGGAATTGGACCGGACGATCATTTATTTGCAGCTATTACAGGCAAGCATCTGGCAGACTGGTATCGGGACACAAGGTTCTGTGGAAGGTGCGGGCATAGAATGATACATTCAAAAAAAGAGAGAGCCATGGTCTGTGAGGCGTGTCATTATACTGCATATCCAAGGATCATGCCGGCAGTGATCGTGGGCGTTACTAACGGCGATAAGCTGTTGATCACCAGATACCGTACAGGTTTCAGGTATAATGCCCTTGTTGCCGGATTTACTGAGATCGGTGAGACAATGGAGGAAACTGTCCAGCGTGAGGTGATGGAAGAAGCAGGCGTCCGGGTGAAGAATATAAGATATTACAAGTCTCAGCCATGGGGCTCTGCAAATGATATCCTCCTTGGATTTTACTGTGATGTTGACGGAGATGACAGGATTTACATGGATTCCGAAGAGCTTAAATATGCGGAATGGGTGCACAGAAAGGACATTGTCCTTCAACCGGGAGAGTTCAGCCTGACAAATGAGATGATGAAGCGTTTCAAAGAGGGAAAAGAAATTTGATTTGGCAGGAGAAAATGCCTGCTCCGACGGGTATATCTCTTGCTATGACCTAAAAGTTAAAATTCGAGGAAAGAGTCAAGGAAAAACGCAAGAGGAAATGACCTGAAAGTTAAAATCCTTAAAATAGGTCATAAATAATAGTGGGAAATAATGACTTGAATTTAGAATACTGGAAAATGGGTCAAGAAAAAAAGCGAAAAGAAATGACCTGAAAGTTAAAATCCTTAAAATAGGTCATAAATAATAGTGGGAAATAATGACTTGAATTTAGAATACTGGAAAATGGGTCAAGAAAAAAAGCGAAAAGAAATGACCTGAAAGTTAAAATCCTTAAAATAGGTCATAAATAATAGTGGGAAATAATGACTTGAATTTAGAATACTGGAAAATGGGTCAAGAAAAAAAGCGAAAAGAAATGACCTGAAAGTTAAAATCCTTAAAATAGGTCATAAATAATAGTGGAAAATAATGACTTGAATTTAGAATACTGGAAAATGAGTCAAGAAAGGTAAAGAAATTCCGTGACCTGAATTTCAATATTTTGAGAACAAGTCAATAACGTTCATAAGGCAAAGGAATTTTTTACGTCAGGTAATGCACAAATACAAATGCACAAATACAAATATAAACATAATAGAAATTCATGTGTCCGGAAAATATAACAAAGAGAATCACATATAGCAGGAAATGGTAAATAAAGGAAATGGTAATTAAAAGAGATTTTATACTGGCGGCGACGATGCTTGTTATAGGAATAATTGCATATCTGTGTATGAAGTTTCTGCCTGAAAACGGTAGTGAGGTTAAGGTGTATGTGGACGGAAAGGAAACTGCCACATATAGTCTTAAGGATGACGGAATTTATTCCATCAATGGTAAGAATGGAAATAATACTCTTGTGATCAAAGGTGGAGAAGCCATGATGAAGGACGCGGATTGCCCTGATCGTTTATGTGTGAAACAGGGAAGTATAAGCAAGAACGGCGAGTCTATTGTATGCCTGCCACACAAGGTCATCGTGACAGTGACCGGAGGAGATGGGGCTGACTATGATATCAGGTAAGCCGATTAGAAGCTGACTATGCTATTGAGTAAAAACGTCTTAAACAGGATAGTATAAATTAAACAAGAATTATTAGAATTGGAAAAACAAATAAGATAAACAAGAATTATCAGAATTGGAAAAACAAATAAGATAAACAAGAATTATCAGAATTGGAAGAACAAATAAGATAAACAAGAATTATCAGAATGGAAAAAACAAATAAGATAAAAAAGAAATAAGACGAAGAAGAAAATTGACAGGACAATAAAAACATACTATGAGCAAATCCAATAAATCAACAAAAAGGCAAGTGAAAAAACAAGCAAAAAAAGAGCCATCAAAAAACAATATCAAAAATAGGAAAAATATCAAAAACAGCAAAGACTCAAAGACTTCAGCTACATCCCATTCATCAGCTAAAAACGTAGCTGTAACAGGAGTGTTTATTGCCCTTGCTATGGTATTTTCATATATTGAGACCTTTATACCGATAAACGTAGGTGTGCCTGGAGTGAAGCTGGGACTGGCAAACATAGTTACCATAGTGGTACTTCACAAGCTTGGTGTGGGAAGAGCAGTGCTGGTATCCCTTATAAGGATAGTGCTGTCAGCCATGTTGTTCGGGAATATAACAGTAATGCTGTACAGTCTTGCGGGTGCTATGGTAAGTCTGTTGGTTATGACATTGTTATGTAAACTAAAATTCTTCTCTATTGCAGGCGTAAGTATAGCAGGAGGTGTGGCTCACAATATGGGACAGCTGGTTCTTGCAATGATTATGCTGGCTGATCAGCATGTGCTTTATTATGCCCCGGTCCTTATCATATCAGGAACCATAGCTGGTATCGTTACAGGTATCCTGGCAGTTGCCATTACCTACAGAGTAAATATTGACAAATAAAATTTCTCTCACAGACCAGATTCTGACAGACATATACCAATTAATCAACATATAGCATTTGATCAACACTTCTATCAAAATTTTCCACTATATTTTGGTTGTTTTTAAGCCCCTAAAGTATTATTATAAAGGGTGTGTTTGTGATTATTTTTATCAATATTTTTGCGGATATCTTTACGGATATTTTTACGGATATTTTTACCGCTGTTTCATGTTGGTAGAAGGGGTAGTCACAGACATACAAATAACCAGGAAAGAGGTAGATCAATGGGCAAATTAACATTCCCAGGTGGTATCCATCCCAATGAAGGAAAAAAGTTGACCATGGACAAGCCCGTAGTGGAATATCTCCCAAAGGGAGATTGCGTATATCCATTAAGTCAGCATATAGGTGCTCCTGCTGTGCCAATCGTAAAAAAAGGTGACAGAGTACTGGCAGGACAGAAGATAGCAGAAGCCGCAGGCTTCGTTTCAGCCAATATCCATGCGTCAATTTCAGGAACCGTTAAGGTGATTGAGCCACGTATGACATCAAGTGGCAGTAAGGTTAATTCCATAGTTATTGAAAATGATGGCCTGTTCGAGTCTGTAGATTATTCACAGAACAAGATGGAGCTTGAAACATTGTACAGGGATGATGTGAGAAATATCATCAAGGAGGCAGGTATTGTCGGTATGGGTGGTGCTGGCTTCCCTGCAAATGTCAAGCTTACTCCTAAGAACGAGGACGAGATTGATTACATAATCGTCAACGGAGCTGAGTGTGAGCCGTATCTTACTTCCGATTACAGAAGAATGATTGAGGAGCCGGAGAAGCTGATCCATGGACTTGAAATCTGTATAAATCTCTTTGATAATGCCAAGGGTATCATAGCCATAGAGGATAACAAGCATGAGGCTATCAAGCTTTTAAGAGAGCTTACCAAGGACAACGATAAGATAACAATCAATGAATTAAAGACAAAGTATCCTCAGGGAGCTGAGCGACAGCTCATATATGCAAATACCGGAAGGTATGTCAATTCAAAAATGCTTCCTGCCGATGCCGGCTGTATAGTACATAATGTAGATACAGTAGTGGCAATATATGAGGCAGTTGTTGAAGGCAAGCCTCTTATATCAAGGATAGTTACAGTTACCGGTGATGCCATAAAGGAGCCTTGCAACCTACTTGTAAGAACAGGAACCAACTGTCAGGAGCTTATAGAGGCAGCAGGCGGTTTCAAGGATGATAAGATGCCGGAGAAAATCATAGCCGGCGGCCCTATGATGGGTAAGGCATTGTACACATTGGATATCCCATCAGTCAAGGGACTTTCAGCTTTGTTATGCATGACCCATGATGAAGTTACAAAGTACGAGCCGTCCAACTGTATCAGATGCGGACGCTGCGTATCCGTATGTCCGGGACGAGTGGTTCCATCACTTCTGGCAAAGTACGCAGAGCATGGAAATATAGATGCATTCCTTGCAAATCACGGCATGGAATGTTGCGAATGTGGATGCTGTTCTTATATCTGTCCGGCGAAGAGACATCTGACCCAGACCATAGCAGGTACAAGAAAACAGATCCTGGCGTCAAAGAAAAAGTAGGAGGTGAAGACAGTGGAACAGACATTTAAGATATCATCATCTCCTCACGTAAGAGATGACGGAACGACTACAGGTCTGATGGCAGATGTTATCATCGCATTAATGCCTGCAACCATATTTGGAATATACAATTTTGGATATCATGCACTGTTTTTGGTGCTCACCTGTATAGTTTCCTGCGTTTTATTTGAGTGGGGCTGTCAGGTTTTATTTAAGAGAAAGGTGACAGTCAAGGACTGCAGTGCCATTGTAACAGGACTTCTTCTTGCCCTTAACCTTTCACCGGATGTGCCTGTATGGATGGCAATCCTTGGAAGTGCATTTGCAATAGTAATAGTAAAGCAGTTGTTCGGCGGCCTTGGACAGAACTTCATGAACCCTGCCCTGGGTGCCAGATGTTTCCTGCTTATTTCATTTGCAGGACAGATGACAAGCTTCACATACGATGGTGTGACAACAGCAACACCACTTGCAGAGCTTAAGGCAAATGGCGTAAGTGCCATAAATCTTCTTGATATGTTCAAGGGCACAATACCGGGAACCATCGGTGAGACCTCGGTTATATGTATCCTTGTGGGCGGTATCTACCTTATCGTCAAGAGAGTTATCAGCCCTATCATACCGCTTATGTACATAGGAACATTTGCAGTGCTCATATCAGTATACAGTGCGGCAAATGGCGGCTTCGACCCAACATATCTTGCAGCTCACCTGTGTGGCGGCGGACTTATGTTAGGTGCATTCTTCATGGCAACAGACTATGTTACATCCCCTATAACAAAGGGGGGCAAATATATATTCGGTGCACTCCTTGGACTTCTGACCTTCCTTTTCAGAATATTCGGAGGTTCAGCAGAGGGAGTATCATATTCAATTATATTTGCAAATCTTCTTGTGCCTCTTATTGAGAAGGTTACAATGCCTAAGTCCTTCGGACAGGGAGCAGAGCTTCTCAAGGCAGAGGGCTCACAGGCGGGCAGCAGCAAGCGTGTTGATAAGAAGTCTATTGCCATTGCAGTTGCTGCGATACTTATAATCACCTGTGTGGCAGGATTTGCCCTTGGATATGTATATGACATTACAAAGGAGCCTATAGCACAGGCAGAGCAGAATGCCAAGGAAGAGGCATACAAGGCAGTATTTAACGGTGCCGATTCATTTGAAGAGTATGACTGCTCCGATGCGGCAGATGTGTTAAAAGCAGCAGGCTTTGACAGTGATGTAATAGATGAGGCGGTAGCAGCTAAGGATTCATCCGGTGAGACAGTGGGTTATGTATTCCTTGTAACATCAAATGAAGCTTACGGCGGAAGCCTCCAGCTTGCCATGGGTATCACAACGGACGGAACCGTAAACGGTATCTCGTTCCTTTCACTTTCCGAGACAGCAGGTCTTGGTATGGAGGCTGACAAGGATACATTTAAGGAGCAGTTCGCAGGCAAGAAGGTGGACGAGTTCAAGTATACCAAGTCAGGTGCCGCAGCAGACAATGAGATAGACGCCTTGAGTGGTGCCACTATAACTACCAATGCCGTAACCAATGCCGTTAATTCCGGTATAAGTTACTTTAAGAGCATAGAAGGAGGTAACAACTAATGGGTAAATGTACGGAACGCTTATACAATGGTATTGTTAAAGAAAACCCTACATTTGTACAGATGCTTGGTATGTGTCCTACACTTGCGGTTACTTCTTCAGCAATAAACGGTGCAGGAATGGGTCTTACAACGACCTGTATCCTGGTGCTTTCAAATGTGGCGATATCATTACTCAGAAAGGTTATCCCGGACAAGGTCAGGATACCTGCCTATATCGTAATAATCGCATCATTCGTTACAGTTATACAGTTTCTTCTTCAGGCATTCATACCATCACTGAACGACAGTCTTGGTATCTACATTCCGCTTATAGTTGTAAACTGTATTATTCTCGGACGTGCAGAGAGCTATGCGTCAAAGAATAAGGTTATGCCATCACTCTTTGATGGTCTTGGAATGGGACTTGGATTTACAATAGGCCTTACTGTTATAGGTGCTTTCAGAGAACTTATCGGTAAGGGCTGTGTATTTAACTATCAGATACTTGGTGACGGAAATCTTCTATCATCAAACAGCAACGGTGCATTAAAATCCATCGGTGATGTACTTGCATATTACAAGCCGATAACAATATTTGTCCTGGCACCGGGGGCATTCTTTGTACTTGCATTTCTTATAGCATTCTTAAATAAGAGAAATGCAAAAAAGGCAGCAAAGGCAGCAGCGGAGGGCAAGGATACATCAGAGTTCTGCAGACCTGAGGGTTGTGCAGGCTGTGCAAATGTATTGTGTGCCGGCAAGAAGGCAGCAGAGGCTCAGGCAGAGACAAAGCCTGTTGAACAGAAAACAGTGGCAAAACCTGTTGAGAAAAAGCCTGAGATTAATACAGAAGTAAAACCTGAGGTTAAGCCGGCCGAGAATAAGCCGGAAGCCAGGGAAACAGGAAAGGACGGTGAGGCATAATGGAGCTTTTACTTTTTGCTATTGGGGCAGCCCTTGTAAATAACGTAATACTCAGCCAGTTCCTGGGCTTATGTCCGTTCCTTGGAGTATCCAAGTCAGTTAAGACAGCCACAGGTATGGGTGGAGCGGTAATCTTTGTAATGACCATTGCCTCCTGTGTGACAAGCGGTATATATTACGGAATACTTGTGAAGCTTCATCTTGAATATCTCAATACCATAGTGTTCATTCTTGTTATTGCAGCACTTGTACAGTTGGTTGAGATGTTCCTTAAGAAGAAGGTTAAGCCTCTCTATGAGGCACTTGGTGTGTATCTTCCGCTGATCACAACAAACTGTGCAGTGCTTGGTATCGCACTTAACAATGTTCAGGCAGAATACAGTATCTTAAAGAGTACTATCAACGGATTTGGTTCTGCACTGGGATTCGCGATAGCAATCACAATACTTGCGGGAATAAGAGAGAAGATAGAGTACAGCGATATACCTGAGGCATTTAAGGGAACACCTATCGTGCTTCTTACATCAGGACTTATGGCTATCGCATTCTTCGGCTTCGCAGGAATGATGTAGGAGGTGTGGCTATGAATATTGAAGCAGTACTTATTGCAGTAGCGGTAGTTGGTGGTATAGGTATTCTCGTGGGCATACTCCTTGGTGTTGCCGGAGAGAAATTAAAGGTTGAGGTTGATCCTAAGGAGGTCGCCATAAGAGAGGCACTTCCGGGAAATAACTGCGGTGGATGTGGATATCCCGGCTGTGATGGTCTGGCAGCAGCTATTGCCAAGGGCGAAATGCCACCTTCAGCATGTCCTGTAGGCGGAGCGGCAGTGGCGGAAAAGATCAGTGCAGTGCTTGGGGTTGAGAACGTGGAGAATACCAGATATGTGGCATTTGTCAAGTGCGCAGGAGACTGTGAGAAGGCAAAGGATGTGTATGAGTATGTAGGACCTAAGGACTGCAGGCTGGCACAGAACAATCCTAACAACGGACCTAAGGGATGTACTTATGGATGTACAGGATTTGGTTCATGTAAAGCAGTGTGTGAATTTGATGCCATAGATATAGTGGACGGAATTGCAGTGATAAACAAGGACAAGTGTAAGGCATGTGGCAAATGTGTATCTGTCTGCCCTAGAAAGCTCATTGAGCTGGTTCCTTATGATGCCCCTTATCTTGTAAGATGTAATTCAAAGGAAAAGGGCAAGGAGGTTAAGGCGGTGTGCCAGACAGGCTGTATCGGTTGTACCCTGTGTGTGAGAAACTGTGAGATGAAGGCCATATCCTTTGACCAGAATCTTGCACATATTAATCCTGAGCTGTGTAACCATTGTGGTACATGTGCCTCAAAGTGTCCGGTTAAGATCATTACGAAGGATCACTAAAGGTCAGTATAAAAAGATCGGTATGAAAGATCATTATAAGAACTATGAATATCATTTGTGTCACCGTAATACAGTTGACGGTGGCATAAATGATAATATTATATGAGTAATTCATCAATTTCATGTGGAAGCATAGAATATATTATAATATAATTCATCTGGTGTCCTATGAGATTTTGTGAATTGAGAGAGAAGGAAGTTATTAACTGCAAGGATTGCAGGCGACTGGGTTATGTAACAGATATAGAATTTGATCCGTGTTCAGGTAAGATACTGGCTATCATTGTCCCAAATCAGAGCAAGAGCTTCTGGTGCTTTGGAGTGGCAGAGGAATATTACATAGATTTCTGTAATGTAGTCAGGATTGGACCGGACATAGTTCTGGTAGATGTGTGCCCCGAAATAGGAAGAGCAGAGGTATAAGGAGAAAAGAACATATGAAATGTCCATTTTGCAGCGTAGATAATACAAGAGTAATTGATTCAAGACCGGCAGATGACGGCGATTCTATCAGAAGAAGAAGACAGTGCGATGCTTGTGGAAGAAGATTTACAACCTATGAGAAGGTTGAGACGATTCCTCTTATTGTTATCAAGAAAGATAAGAACAGAGAAACCTACGACAGAAGAAAGATAGAGGCAGGGGTTATCAAATCCTGTCATAAGAGACCTGTTTCGGCAGAAGCGGTTACAAAGTGCATTGATGATATTGAAAATGAAATCTTCAACCTTGAAGTTAAGGAGGTTGACAGCACACAGATCGGTGAGATTGTTATGGATAAGATAAAGGATCTTGATCAGGTGGCATATGTAAGATTTGCTTCGGTGTACAGAGAGTTCAAGGACGTTAATACATTTATGGATGAGCTTACAAAATTGCTCAGCCAGTAAGACCGGTAAAAACAGCCATGATGTTTTGGGCACACTCAAGGCATTGTGGCTTTTAATTTTTAAAATATTGTAGATCAAATTTGCTTTGAAAGGAGGAATTATGGCAGACACTTTTTTTACCATAACTAATTCGGGGACAGATGAGATAGTAGAGAAAAAATCCAGATTTATCGGCTATGCGGAGCCTGTTGCTTCCGAGGAGGAAGCTCTTGCCTTTATTGAGAAGATAAGAAAGAAGCGTTATGACGCAAGGCATAACTGTTATGCATTTGCCATTGGAAATGAAAATACACTGCTCAGGTTTTCTGATGATGGGGAACCTTCGGGAACTGCGGGAAAGCCTATACTTGAAGTGATAACAGGCAATCAAGTGGTTGATATATGCATAGTTGTCACAAGGTATTTCGGTGGAACACTTCTGGGAACAGGTGGTCTCGTGAGAGCATATACGGAAGCCGCCAAGGTGGCGTTAAATGCTGCCGGTATCAAGAAGAAGTACAAAATAAAAGAAGTTGACATAACTACAAATTACAACGATTCAGGAAAGATATCATACCTGCTTAATAATGAGGATGTGATAATAGCCGGAACGGAGTACACTGAAAATGTGAGATTTACAGCGCTGATCCCTGTGGAAGCGGTGGACATGCTCACAAAAAAAATAACTGAAACCACTGCCGCAAGAGCAGAGATCTCAGTTAAGGATGAACGCTTTATAGTATAAGTATCATAACCTACATATAAGTTGGTGGGAACAGGTATGACAGAAGCCTGAACATTACATTCTTATCAGTCAGATCTATAAATATAGGTGAAAGCACCAGGGTACATGCCAGAATGATAGGAAGTACGGCGGTGAATACCCTGTAGCTTTTCACGAAAATCTCAAGCACCGAACAGAATATCATACATATGAGGATGTACAATAACATCTTGAGAAGAAGTGCAGGTGTGTTATCAAAGCCCTTAAATATTCCTATTGCAATAAAGCCTGACAAGGCAGCAGGCAGCAGATAAACCAGTACATTTACAACATAGAATTTAAGTTGACCGGACTTGTTAAGCTTTTTGTATATATTGTCATTTTCATCTTTTTTATAGGTCAGAAGTCCCATAAGTGAAGCGGTGAATATTACAAAGCCTGCGAATTTTTCAAAAGGAAATGTGAAATCCAACAGCCTGATGCTGGCAAATTCACCGGTATCATTTGCAGAGATTGAGAATATCTCGTCGCTGTTAAGTATCTCGGAATATGCAGTATCAAGGAGCTTCTCTGCGTCATCTGTATAATATGGGGAGGCAGAAGAGGACACCGACAGATAATGATCGATTATGGCACCATCATAAGCCTTTAACAGCTCTGACATGATAATCTCCATGGTTACGGTGTCGTAGGAGGTGTTGCTTGTTGTAAGGACATTTATCCTTGCAGACTTGTAATCCTCTATGAAGTTAGCCGAGAAATCCTTACCTATTACATATCCGCAATCATATCTTCCTGATTCCACAGCATTTCTCAATTCATCTGACGATCCTGCAAATTCAAATACAAAGGCGTCACTATGAGTGCCCATAAGCTTCTTAAAGCTGTCAAGCCACTGGTCTTCCTGTTCAATATATATGCCGGTGGTAATGCTGCTCTTCACGGACTTCTCCGGAAGCATACGGAAGGTGATGGCTATGACCGGCAGGATCAATAATATTATAAGATTTAATGGCTTCATGCACATTCTTTTAAAAAGTATCAAAAATTTCTTCATTTCTTGTCCTTAATATTAACCAGTTAAAATTGTTTTCGTTAGTGCCCCTTGTTTGCTTTAGCCGTACAGACATCTGCACAACATCTTGTGGAGAAGGTGGTATGGTGAGTATCCGCTGATATCCCCTGCGAATTCCGGCAGCAGATTTCGTGGAACCAGCAGCCCGCCTATATAAGCAAGGGCAATAAGGATACACAGATATAACAGCCCTGCGGCAGCCTGGCTTACAGGAAGCTTTCCTATTGCAAGGGTAAATAAGGAAACTGTAAGACACAGCAAAAGTCCATAGAGGAATATCCATGGTGTGAAGCTTATGTCCAGACCATCTGACAGCCGGGAGACTATAAAAAGTATTCCATACAGCAGAATGAATATTACATACAAGCCTGATGTCATGGCAATCATCTGGCTTACAGAGCATTTCACCCCACCGATACCATGGGATTTTAATTTTATGATATATGCCCGGTTGTTGTTTTTGATAAATGAAATATATATTATCCCAAGGAGGGACAGCAGTATAAGTATGCCGGACGCCAGATAATGCTCCGTTGGAGTATAGACTCCTGTGGCGTCTGCGTGTATCTCTGCAAATATATCTGTTCTGTTTAATACATAGTTTATTGTAAGCTCATTTATTTCCTGGAGCATGGCAGAATAAATCTCATCGGGCCATTCCATGCTCCGTGCCATCCTCTGGTAGGCGTATATGACTGCCTGGGAGGTTCCAAGCATTGATGAGGTAGATACAAATATATCCTTTAGCAGGTAGGTGGTAAGGGTCCCGTCCTGATTGTAGTAGACCTCTATGGGTTCATTTTCCCCGTTCATAATGCTTGACAGCACGTTGTCGGGAACCAGTATCAGAGCCTTTAATTCTCCGGATTCAACAGCTTTTATGCCGGAGGCTTTGTCCTGATATTTTATTATATTGGTGTAGCTGCTGTAGCTTTTCATGTCGGAGACCATGTTGTATGCCATGTTAGACATACTTGAATCTGCGGACATTACTATTCCTATGTCAACAGGCTCCTGTTTATCCTTGCTGTATAATAATTTTCCTGAGAGTACAGACAGACCGGATATTATGGCAGCAAGAAAAAAGGAGGCAATAAGCATTGGCACAAATAATGTCTTTATTCTTTTTAGGTCAGTTAAGATCAATCGTTTAAACATTTATTCCTTATATATCCTTTCCAAGGAGAAGACGCATGTAATCCTCCTCAAGAAGCCTGCTTCCTGAGCCTTGCACCACGGTCATAGTTCCGTTTCTCAGTATATTGACTGTAGTACAGATGTTGAGAGCCGCCGCTTCATGGGTGGCGATTATTATACTTCCGCCGGAATTTCTGTATTCTGTGAGATAGGACAGTATCCCATTCTTGCACAGCATGTCAAGAGCTGCCAGGGGTTCATCAAGGAGTAGGAGATCAGGGGCTTCCATCATAGTGATGGCAAGGCTGAGCCTCTTTCTCATACCGCCGGACATGTCCTTTACCTTTTTATGGAGGAATGCATTTACCCCAAGCTTCTCAAGGATGGAGACTGCATACTCAGAGGTAAGGACTTTATTGCCACCGGAGTGCCATAATTTAATATTGTCTATAGCGGATAATTCCGGAATAAGGGGATTGTCCTGTGGCAGAAAGCTTATCCTCTTACCGGATCCGGTGAAGCCGAAGCTTCCGGAGTCAGCCTTTATACATCCTGCCAGAATATTGAGAAGCGTGGACTTCCCTGATCCGTTTATGCCCAGAAGACCTACACAGCTTCCGGGTTCAACATTAAATGAAACCGATGAAAGAACCTTCTTTCTTCCAAAGGATTTAGAGATTTTTTTAATTTCAAACATTATTGTTTCCTTATGTTCATATATTTTGTTAATGCAAATGTGTGTGCTCTGGTTATGCACAGACATGCACTCTGTTTATGAGTATTGTATTGTATTGTATATACACACGTTCTGCTTATGAGTATTTTGCATGGATATACATGATTTTTTATAAGTGTATCTGACCTTTGTAGCCGGTGACTTTTATTCCTCGATCACATGAAAATCCAGATAATCGAAATCAATGGAATCGATAAAGTTATCAGAGGTAAATCTGGTCCTTGCGTAGCAGATGAAATCCTCCTGATTTTTCTTAAGCCATATAGGTACGGCAAGATCAAATTCGTAACACATATCTTCAAGTGCCTTATATACACGCTTGGTACGGGACATTTCGTAGTCATCTATCTCGATAACTGTGTCCTTTACCAGGCGGTTTTCCTTCATTATCTTTCCCCAGACTCTGAACATTATAGTATCCTCCCAAAGGGCTTAGTTTAAATTATGTATAGAAAATTATATATTAATTCATATTTATTAACAAGGTGGATATATGGGCAAATGACACATTTTTTAAACATTAAAAACACATTTGCGTCACATTTTCCGATTATATTATTACCTGTAAAGAGGAAATGACATAGATGATCAACTCGAGTAAATGATACAGACATTGATAATTAACTACAGAAAGGATGACATATATGGATAACAGTAATTCAAATGAACAGAACAACATGAACAGGAGCTTTGATGCGTTCGGTAGTGATACACCGGAGACAGAGAGCAGAAGAATGGAGGCAGATAAGCTTGAGTCAGGATCTGGAAGCACCGACAGAGCAGAGACCTCCCAGGAGACTAGATGCACACATACAGAAGAACAGGGCATGGACAATGTAAACAGCAAGTCTGCAGAAAACAGTGTGAATAATGGATACACACAGGCAGGCGATCTGGATACAGGAAGCAGATACAGCCGCAAAGAAAATCAGGGCATGGATAACAGCTATACACAGCAGATGAGTGGTGGCTATGGAACCACAGGTGCTCAGCACATGAACAGCGGCTATGGAAGCACAGGAACCCAGCGTATGAACAGCGGTTATGGAAATGCAGGTGCCCAGCACCTGTATAACGGCTACGGAACCATAGGCACACAACATATGAACAGCAGTTTCACATCAGCAGGAACTCAGCATATTAACAATTTCACATCTACAGAAAGTACAGGGTATAACGGCGGCAGCCAGACACCTCCTGTTAAGAATAAGAAGCATACAGAAAAGAAATCAGCAAAGAAAAATAATAATGGATTTGGAAGAAAGCTGGCATGGATGGCATGTGCAGGCGCAGTATTCGGGATCCTTGCAGGAGCTACATTCCAGGGAGTCAAGTATGGCTCAGATAAGTTATTTGCCAGGAACGGCGTGATAACAGAGAGCACTACTGCCGACACATCGGATACAGAAGCTTCTACGGATAATTCAGCAGATAATTCTACTATAACAAAGACATCAACCACAACAGATACAGTGTATGATGTTACAACAGTTTCAAAGAATGTAATGCCATCCATTGTTTCCATATCAGGAACATATATGAACACATACCAGAACTGGTTCAACACATATCAGCAGGAGACAGAGGGCGCAGGCTCAGGAATAATAATCAGCCAGGATGACAGTAATCTTTTGGTCCTTACTAACTATCATGTAGTTAAGAATTCCACGGCATTAAGCGTAGGCTTTGTTGATGGCGAGTCAGTGGAAGCAACAGTTAAGGGATATGATGAGGACAATGATGTGGCGGTTGTATCAGTACCCCTTGATCAGATCAAAGACAGCACAAAGAGCAGTATAAAGGCTATCACAATGGGTTCATCAGATAATCTTGAGGTTGGTTCACCTTGTGTTGCCATAGGTAATGCCCTTGGATATGGACAGTCAGTAACAGTAGGATATGTAAGTGCAATAGACAGAGAGATATCACTTTCAGACGGTTCAACAGTTAAGGTTATCCAGACAGACGCAGCCATCAATCCTGGTAATTCAGGTGGCGCCCTTGTAAATATGAAGGGTGAGCTTATCGGTATGAACACAGCTAAGTCAGTAGACAGCCAGGTAGAGGGCATGGGTTATGCACTTCCTATCTCAGATATCTCAGATATTATCCAGGATATCATCAAGAACGGTACAAATGCTTCAACAAGCACATCATCAAGTGCATACCTTGGAATTACAGCCCAGACAGTAACTGATGAGTACACAAAGGGCTTTGGAATGCCATCAGGTGTCAATATCACAGCAGTGTCTTCAGGCTCACCAGCAGAGAAGTGTGGTCTTCAGACAGGCGATATCATCTGTGAATTTAATGGTAAGACAGTAACAGATATCACAGAGCTTCAGAAGATGATCGCAAAGCTCCAGCCGGGAGATACAGTTAAGATCGGATACTACAGATACAACTCAGGAAATTATGAACAGATGAGTGTAGACGCAGTACTTGAAGCTAAGAACTAAACGTAAAAGATCATTGTATAGTGCAGTTAGATATATTGGTTTAAGCAGGAGCAGCGGATCCGAGGAGGTTTGCTGCTCCTAATGATGTCTGTTTTTATATATTAGGTGTTGCATTTAAGCGGTATTTGGTGCATTATATCATGTGGACAGTTTTTGTAACAGATGATTAAAGTAATAAGGAGTATTTGATGTATAAATATGAAATAGTTGCAAAATGCGGCAGAGCCAAAAGTGCCACATTTGAAACCGTTCATGGAACGGTGGAGACACCGGTGTTCATGAATGTAGGAACAGCGGCGGCTATAAAGGGTGCGGTTGCAACGACAGATCTTAAGGAAATAGGTTGTCAGATTGAGTTGTCGAACACTTACCATCTTCACGTAAGACCCGGCGATCAGGTTGTAAAGAAGATGGGCGGACTTCATAAGTTTATGTATTGGGACAGACCGATACTTACAGACTCGGGCGGATTTCAGGTATTCTCACTGGCGGGACTCAGAAAGATAAAGGAAGAGGGGGTAACCTTCAATTCCCATGTGGACGGAAGAAAGATCTTTATGGGACCGGAGGAGAGCATGCAGATCCAGTCAAACCTTGCGTCTACCATTGCAATGGCATTTGACGAGTGTGCACCGGCACTGGCAGACAGAAAGTATGTGGAGAATTCAGTGGCAAGAACAGCCAGATGGCTTGTGAGATGTAAGAATGAGATGAACAGACTCAATGGTCTTCCGGATACAATCAACAAGGAGCAGCTTTTATTTGGAATAAATCAGGGCGCCATATATGAGGATATAAGGATCGATCACGCAAAGCGTATAAGTGAGCTTGATCTTCCGGGATATGCAGTTGGAGGACTTGCGGTAGGTGAGACAGCGGAGCAGATGTATAATATCCTTGATGTAACAGTTCCGTATCTTCCTGAGAACAGACCTACATACCTTATGGGTGTAGGCACTCCTGTGAACATCCTCGAGGCTGTGGACAGAGGCGTGGATTTCTTTGATTGCGTATATCCATCAAGAAACGGACGTCATGCCCATGTATATACAAAGCATGGTAAGCTTAATCTTAAGAATGCAAAGTATGAAACAGATGACAGACCGATAGAAGAGGGATGTGGATGTCCTGCCTGTGCCCACTATAGCAGAGCATATATAAGACACCTCTTAAAGGCAAATGAAATGCTTGGTATGAGATTTTGTGTATTGCATAATTTGTATTTTTATAATAATATGATGAAAGAGATCAGACAGGCTATCAGGGAGAACAGGTATCCTGAATACAAGAAGTCCATGATAGAAAGTCTGACAAGTAATGAGAATGTTTAACATTACAAATTAAAAAGTGAGGCGCTCCATTGATTTGTGGACTGTGCCGAGTAACGAAAAAGGAGAATAATAATGAATTTATTAGCAGCAGTTTTATCCGGTAAACCACAGGGATCTACAACAAGCTCAGTTGTTATGCTTGTAATGTATATCGTGATCTTTGTTGGTATATTCTACTTTCTGATGATCAGACCTCAGAAGAAGCAGAAGAACAAGACAGAAGAAATGCACAAGGCTATGGAGCCTGGTGACAATATCATGACTACATGTGGTTTCTACGGAACAATCCTTGATATTCCTGATGACACAACTATCATTGTAGAGTTCGGTAACAATAAGAACTGTAGAATACCAATGCACAAGAATGCAGTTGCAGAGCTTGAGAAGCAGGGAACAGCAGTAGAGTCAGAAGATAAGTAATATTTCGTATAGACAGATAAACACAGCCATTGGATCATCCAAGGCTGTGTTTTATTTATTGTAATGATGTCTGTGACATCGTTACGTTGCAGCAACTCTTGCCGTAGGCAATTACAAATGGTTGCTGCTCCAGTTTTGATATACAGCTTCCGTAACACGAAGGCTTCCACGTCCACTGCCTATATCTATGTCGGGCTTGATATAACCGTGAAAATCAGAGCCGCCGGATACCAGAAGATCATAGTGGAGAGCAATCTCACGAAGACGTCCGCTGTCGTAGCCGTTATTTGATGAATGATACGCCTCTATGCCCTTAAGTCCCAGAGGGATAAGATATTCTATCAATTCTTCAATCTCCCTGTAACCGTATTTGTACAGCATAGGGTGGGCAAGAAAAGCACCCTTACTGTATTTCCTAAGAATTTTCATGGCATATTCGCAGGGAATTTCCTCTTTCTTTATATAACATTTGCAGCCTTCCCCAAGGTATTTCTTAAATGCCTGTTCCTTGTTCTTTACAATGCCTTCTTCAAGAAGAACCCTGGCAAAATGTGCCCTGGTAATGACTGAACCGGGATTGCCGTGGGCAAGCTTCTCCATGGTCATGTCAATACCCTGTGCCTGAAAGAGTTCACACATGGCAGTATTACGCTTGATACGATCATTTTTTATATCGTCAAGTATAGCGAGAAATTCAGGATTGGTATAGTCCACATAATATCCAAGGATGTGGATCTCCCTGTCCTTGTACATGGCGGAAAGCTCTATGCCCGGAATGAAATCCGGGAGAGTGTCAGCATGTTCGGTTCCGGTGGCTTCCTTCATATATGAAAGTGCCGGCAATATTCCGTCTACCGTGTCATGGTCTGTAATTGCAAATGCAGCAAGATCCTTTTCGATTACTTTCTGACATACCTCCTCCGGGGTACATGAACCATCAGAAGCGGTTGTGTGTATGTGCATGTCTATGTATTTCATATTGATTCCCCTTTTTTGAATATCAGTCTATTAAAAACCTGACTGTCAGGTGTCACCTTACCATTATTCTTGCCAGTGAGGCGATTGTTAATTATTTACTTAATTTTATCTTAACAGGTTGATAAGGTCAAATACCTTACCGATAAATATAGTTGATATAATTAAATCTATAACAAGAAGGCTTTAAATGAAATTGAAAATGCCTGTAATGACGTTTATTGATATGTGGATATCAACTATAAGGCGAATATGCAATTTTTTATTCCTTATTAATAACTTTTTTTCGGTTTGGTATAGACTAAATTGTCAATTTATGAGAAAATGTATCCAATGGTGTGGTTTTTAAGAATATCCATAACCTAATTAAGTAATTTATATTTCGAAAGGAGTTTCACAATGATTTACACTAAGGAAGTTGAAAACATGTGCCCTGTTGCTAAGGGTGCAAAGCATGAGCCAGCTCCTATTCCAGAAGAAGGAAAGTGGGTTTACTCAAAGAAGATTGAAGACATCTCCGGTTTTACACACGGCGTAGGCTGGTGTGCACCACAGCAGGGTGCCTGCAAGCTTTCACTTAACGTAAAAGATGGTATTATTGAGGAAGCATTGGTTGAGACTATTGGTTGTTCAGGTATGACACATTCAGCTGCTATGGCTGCTGAGGTTCTTCAGGGCAAGACAATTCTTGAAGCACTTAACACAGACCTTGTTTGTGATGCTATCAACACAGCTATGAGAGAGTTATTCCTCCAGATCGTATACGGACGTACACAGTCAGCATTCTCAGATGACGGACTTGCAGTTGGTGCAGGACTTGAGGATCTTGGTAAGGGTCTCCGTTCACAGGTTGGTACAATGTACGCAACAAAGGCTAAGGGTGTTCGTTACCTTGAGATGGCAGAGGGCTATGTAACAGGTATTGCACTTGACGCAGACAATGAGGTTATTGGATATCAGTTCGTTTCTCTTGGAAAGATGACTGATTTCATCAAGAAGGGTGATGACCCTAACACAGCTTGGGAGAAGGCAAAGGGTCAGTATGGCCGTGTTGCTGATGCCGTTAAGATCATTGACCCAAGACAGGAGTAATAGAAAGGAGAAACGAGAACAATGGCATTATTTGAATCATATGAAAGAAGAATAGACCAGATTAACGCTGTACTTAACAGCTATGGTATTGCTTCTATTGAAGAAGCTGAGAAGATTACAAAGGACGCTGGACTTGACGTTTACGAGCAGGTTAAGAAGATTCAGCCAATTTGTTTTGAGAACGCATGCTGGGCTTACACAGTAGGTGCAGCTATCGCTATTAAGAAGGGTTGCAGAAAGGCAGCAGACGCTGCAGCAGCTATCGGTGAGGGACTTCAGTCATTCTGTATTCCTGGATCAGTTGCTGATCATCGTAAGGTTGGTCTTGGACATGGTAACCTTGGTAAGATGTTACTTGAGGAAGAGACAGAGTGCTTCTGTTTCTTAGCAGGTCATGAGTCATTTGCGGCAGCTGAGGGTGCTATCGGTATCGCTGAGAAGGCTAACAAGGTTCGTCAGAAGCCTCTTAGAGTTATCCTTAACGGTCTTGGTAAGGACGCAGCTCAGATCATCTCAAGAATTAACGGATTCACATATGTTGAGACAAAGTATGACTACAAGGAAGCTAAGCTCAACGTAGTATATGAGAAGCCATATTCAAATGGTCTTCGTGCAACAGTTAAGTGCTACGGTGCTGACGATGTTCAGGAAGGTGTTGCTATAATGCACTACGAGAATGTTGGCGTATCTATCACAGGTAACTCAACAAACCCTACACGTTTCCAGCATCCGGTTGCAGGTACATACAAGAAGGAATGTATCGAGCAGGGTAAGAAGTACTTCTCAGTAGCATCAGGCGGTGGTACAGGACGTACACTTCATCCAGATAACATGGCTGCAGGTCCAGCTTCATATGGTATGACAGATACACTTGGACGTATGCACTCAGATGCACAGTTCGCTGGTTCATCATCAGTTCCTGCACACGTAGAAATGATGGGTCTTATCGGAATGGGTAACAACCCTATGGTTGGTGCTACAGTTGCAGTTGCAGTTTCTGTTGAGGAAGCAGCAAAGGCTGGTAAGTTCTAAATAAAAGGCTTGATTTTAAGCGGATCAGAGGGCTTTTAGAGAAATCTAAAGGCTCTCTTTTTTGTTATGTTTAGCTTTTAAATATCATAACTATGGCATAATATTACCATAGTAAAGGAGGCGTATGTACATGATACATTACGAACACAAGATACCGGTTGAGGACTATCAGAGACTGAGGCGTCAGGTAGCATGGAAGGAACTGCCTGTGAAGCAGGCGGAGAATGCTGTAAATAACTGCTTCTATTCCCTGTGCTGTTATGATGACGAGAAGGTCATCGGTATGATACGTTTGTTATGGAATGGGGATTATTGTGCCTACATAACAGACGTGGTGGTAGACGAAGATTACAGAGGGCAGGGGATCGCCGGGCATATGCTCAGACAGACCATGAAACATCTGGAGGATACCATGGAGGAGGGATTTGCAGTAAAATTGTTCCTTATGGCGGCTGTTGGCAGGGAGAGCTTTTATGAGCAGTTTGGTTTCGAACGGAGACCTAATGAAACAGGCGGAGCGGCTATGGATATGTGGGTGTTGAAGTAAAGAAATAACATTGCATTGACACCAAAATACCGGGTTGATATAATATATCGTCGGTTATTGTGAGTTAAGATAACCCTATCTTAAATTACGAAGAGGTTAGTGGAAGATGTTAAATCAGTTTTCGAGAACGCAGCTTTTAATAGGTGAAGCTGCCATAAATAAATTACAGAAGTCCAGAGTTGCAGTATTTGGAATAGGCGGTGTCGGCGGCTATGTATGTGAAGCACTGGTAAGAAGCGGTGTTGGGGCATTTGACCTGGTGGATGACGACAAGGTGTGCCTTACAAATCTTAACAGACAGATCATTGCAACCAGAAAGACTGTAGGCAAGTACAAGGCAGATGTCATGAAGGAAAGGATGTTAGATATAAATCCGGATGTTGATGTCAGGATACACAGATGTTTCTTTCTTCCTGAAAATGCGGATGATTTCCCATTTGACGAATATGATTATGTGGTTGACGCAGTGGATACGGTTACTGCCAAGATTGAACTGATACTCAGAGCCAAGGCTCATAACGTGCCGATCATCAGTGCCATGGGAGCGGGAAATAAGCTGGATCCCGGCAGATTTAAGATCGCTGATATTTACCAGACCAGCGTGTGCCCACTGGCAAGAGTCATGCGTAGAGAGCTCAAGAAGAGACATGTGAAGAACCTTAAGGTTGTATATTCTGATGAACAGCCTATAAGACCTCTTGAGGATATGAGCATAAGCTGCAGAACAGGTTGTATCTGCCCACCGGGAGCACAGCACAAATGTACAGAGCGTAGGGACATTCCGGGCAGTACAGCATTTGTACCGGCAGTGGCAGGACTTATGATCGCAGGTGAGATCGTGAAGGATCTGTCAAAAACTGTGCAGGACAACGGAGATATGTAGAATCCATGAAATTACGAAATGTATTGATTGTGGTGGAAGATATAGAGAGATCCAGAAAGATAGTATAATTTAATAAGAATGAGTAGATCCTCACCATTTTGGTGAGGATTTTTTTATTATTGTAATGATGTCTGGGACATCGTTACGTTGCAGCAGGCAATTTCAAATGGTTGCTGCTCTATTTGCTTAAAGTTGTAATTCGCGAAATTTACAAGACCTTTTATGAAACAAGAAAATGTTTGACTGCACGTTACGTGCAGCCTTAAGGTCAAATAGAGAGGTATAACATGGGCGAATTGATAACTTTGAAAGAAATGTGCAGAAGGGAGAGGGTAACGAGGAGGATGGTTCAGGGGTATGAGCAAAAGAAACTCGTATCTGCTGCAGCCACCAATAAATACGGACATTTGTTATATAATGAAGAGGCTCAGAAGCGGGTGAAAAGGATACGTTTGTATCAGCAATTTGGATTTTCTCTGGATGATATAAAAAAGTTATTTGATCTGCCTAATAAGGAATTAAAGATACGTCTGGAATTGCAGATACAGGTTATGCAGGAAAAAAGAGAGGCTTATGGGCAGCTTATAAATGAGGCAAAGGATATAATATCAAAATTAGAAGAGGAAAACACAGGAGGGTAAATAGTATGGAGAAAACAAATAACAAAATAATTGGTATGTTTATAGGGATAGCCGGAGCGACATTGGCGATAATATCATTGTTTTTGACATTTGCAGAGTCGCATATGGTAAATGAATCATTATTTGGAATTGCAAAGCTATACATAAATTCAGACTCTGGGGTATGGGGTAGCAAGGAGTATGAAACCTTTTACAAAATATTTGTGCCAACAATGTTGGGGCTTATAATATTGTTTGCTATAATTTATCTCATCACATGTGTAAAGATGAAGCCTGTTGGAATGATTGTTTCATGTGTTCTTACTATTGTAGCATTTGAAGTGCTTAAATGGGATTTTTCTGACAGAGGAATTGTACCGGGATCATTTGATAAAGGAGTGGCTTTTACTGTGATATACATTGTATATGCTGTGATGATTGCTGGTATTATTGTTAGATTTATTGAAAAGGCTAAAAATAAAGCATGAGTTGTTTGGTAAATTTAGCGGGCTTCAGATCCTGATGATAAGTCAGGATTTGAAGTCTGTTTTTCTTTCGGCATTTTTAGCTGTGATGGAAACAAAATACTGTTAATTAAAGAAAATAAATGGTAATATAATAAGGATAAGACAATCATCGGAATACCATTTGGAAAGCAGTTTTTCAAGATCGCAAAGTTAGTTTTAATGCCATTTGGTGCAGAAATAAGATAATTGTTTAAGAAAAAGCATGGAGAGTGATGAAAATGTTATTTATATGTTATCCGAAATGTTCAACCTGCCAAAAGGCAAAAAAATGGTTAGATGAGAATGGGATAGATTACACAGAGCGTCATATAGTTGAGAGTAATCCCACATATGAAGAATTGAAAAAATGGCATGCAATCAGTGGGTTGCCATTAAAGAAGTTCTTCAACACCAGTGGTATGCTTTATAAGGAAATGAAGCTTAAGGACAAGCTTCCATCCATGAGCGAGGATGATCAGTTAAAGCTCCTTGCTACAAATGGTATGCTGGTTAAACGCCCTATGGTGGTGGATGAGAAAACTGTTCTTGTGGGATTTAAGGAAACAGAGTGGAAAGAAAAATTAAAATAAGCAAATGAGCAAAGAATCACAGGTCATAAATTTGACCTGTGATTTTTTATGGCTACTCCCGTTTCCCCTGAAAATGGATTATCATGCCAAGAGCAGGTGATGTTAAGACTGTATAACTATTGCCTGCAGATAACAATAGACAAAGGGGAAAATATAGTATGGAAGATTATGAGCAGATTATTGCGACTGATAATAAAGGGGAGGTAAGGGCATACGGATATGTCAGAGTGTCTACTACGGATCAGAATGAGGACAGACAGCTTATTGCCTTAAGCTACAAGGACATAGATGTGGAAAATATTTATATTGATAAGATTTCCGGCAAGGATTTTGAGCGGCCTGCATATAAGAAAATGAAGTCTCAAATGAAGAAGGGGGACATACTTTATATTCTTAGCATAGACAGATTAGGGAGAAATTATGAGGAGATACAGGAGCAGTGGCGGCAGCTCACCAAGGAAATCGGAATAGATATATGTGTCATAGACATGCCGCTTCTTGATACAAGAAACGGTAAGGATTTAATGGGAACATTCATAGCAGATCTTGTACTTCAGATATTGTCATTTGTTGCACAGAATGAAAGGGAAAATATCAGGAAGAGGCAGGCGGAAGGCATAGCTGCCGCAAAGGAGCGAGGCATACATATGGGACGACCAGCCTCGGAGGTGCCATGCGATTTTGAATATTTTGTATATCTCTGGAAGCATAAAAGGATGAAACTTGAAGTGATATTGGATGAGTGTGGAATATCAGAGTCTACATTTTTCAGACGGATAAGGGAGGAGTTATAAAAAATGAACCGTACGGCTAAAACATGCAAAAGTATAAAAAATATTGCCGTACGGCGTAATTTGTGACATAATATATAAAATAAGTCGTACGGCTAAAACTTTAATTTGAAAGAATTGTTTGCCAGGCGAGTTTTATAATGACTAATAATAAAGGAAAACGATATGAAGATAATAGACTCAAAAGTTCTTGGGGAAGCAATCCGAAAAAGAAGAAAGGAACTGGGATACACTCAGGCATATTTGTCTGATTTTACAGGGTTCAGTGTAAGCTTTATATCGGATCTTGAACGAGGAAAGGCTACGGCAGAAATAGGGAAAACAATAGATTTGATCAATTTGTTAGGTCTCGATCTGGAAGTTGAGAAAAGAGGAAAATAAAATGTACTCTCAAAAAACAGACGTAACAATAATACGTTCAAACAGAAAAACAGTATCAATAGAAGTTAAGCCTGATCTGACAGTGACTCTCAGAGTGCCGCGTCGTATCACGGAAAAGGAGATAGACCAGATATTGAATGAAAAACAGTCGTGGATCAATAAGCACCTGGAGCAAATGCAGGTGAGAAATTCAGAGCTTGAAGCGAGGAAACAGCCAATGTTATCCATGGATGATATTAAGAAGCTGGCTGAAGAGGCACTGGCATACATTCCTGATAGGGTGAAGCATTATGCACCTATGGTTGGGGCAAATGGCATAAGCTACGGCAGGATCACCATACGGAACCAGAAATCCAGATGGGGAAGCTGCAGTGAAAAGGGAAATCTGAACTTTAACTGCCTGCTTATGCTTACACCACCGGATGTGATCGATTATGTGGTTGTTCATGAACTGTGCCATAGAATACATATGGATCATTCGGCTGCTTTCTGGGCAGAGGTTCAGAAGGTACTGCCGGATTATAAAAAGGCGAAAAAGTGGCTTAAGGACAATGGCAGCAGTATTATAGGAAGAATGTAATGAATTTGTTTAAGAAGAAAAAGAATGTAATGCTCTATGACAGGGCAAATGAAAAGCCTGCAATAAGATCAAGTATATGCACCGGTGAGCAGGTGGCAGGCTTTAAGGATATCCATACAGGAAAATTCCATGATGTAATGCTTATAAGAGATGAAGCAGATCTTAGAAAATTTAAGAAGCAATATGGGATTGCTGATGAAGAAAATATAGATATATGTTATTAAACATATAAGAGGAATGATTATGCAATATAGAGAGGTTATAGAAGGAAAATTTGTAGATCGTCCAAACCGTTTCATAGCACATGTTATGGTAAATGGTGTGACAGAGACGGTTCATGTTAAGAATACCGGAAGGTGTCGTGAACTGCTGCTTCCGGGAGTCGATGTGAGACTCGAGGTGTCGGACAACCCCGCGAGAAAGACAAAGTATGATCTTGTTGCAGTGTATAAGAAGACTCTTGGTTGGGTGAACATAGACAGTCAGGCTCCAAATAAGGTAGTGAAGGAGTGGTTGGATACCCAGGACTATGACCTGGTGAGACCTGAATATAGATACGGAGCTTCAAGAGTAGATTTCTATATGGAAAAAGGCGATATGAAGTACCTTATGGAGGTTAAGGGCTGCACCCTGGAGATCGATGGTATAGGATATTTTCCCGACGCACCCACAGAACGTGGAGTAAAACATTTAAGAGAACTTGCCGGTGCAAGCAAGGCCGGCTATGACTGTACGGTGGCATTTGTGGTGCAGATGGAAGGAGTCCGTGAGGTCAGACCATGTGTGAGCATACACAAGGAATTTGGCGAGGCACTTAACGAGGCAAAAAGAAGTGGCGTGAAGGTTCTGTATCTTCTGTGTGAGGTAGGTTATGACACATTAAAGATCGTGGAGGCTATTTATGAGAATTAGCGGAGGAAACAGAAAAAAGGAGGAGGACTGAAGAAGATGACGTGCGGTTTGCCCGGTCATTTGAGAAACTCGTACTTATGGCAAAAGAAAACGAAATTGGACAGGATATATAATACATTTGCATATGTTGGATGTGTCAGGGGATTATAGATAATACGGAGTAGTGATTTTAAGATTAAGCTTGAAAAGTAATTGAGAATTGTTGTATAAATATATTTAATTAGTATTATATATATTTTCATGTTGGATTATAAAGACAGAAGCTGAGACAAGGGGAGAAATTTTATATGAAAGTAGCGATAGTATATACATCAATTCCTAATGATGATACATACACTTTGCTGGAAAAGCTATCAAATGGCAATGATGTTGACTTGATAGATGGACAGCTTTCCATGAAGATTGATCTGACGGAATATGACATGATCGGTGTTGTAGTGGGTGATTGTCCCGGCAAATTCTTCAAAGCATTTTTAAATTACATTTCCAAGTATTTCCCGGAGGGCAGAGAAACATTTTTGATCAGCACCTACGAGGGAAATTCGTCATTTAAGGCAGTAGAGAAGATATTAAATAAGAAAAATTATACAATAAAGGGCAGATATTACTGCAAAACACAAGAGGTAGCTACAACCGGCTTTTCCGGATTGTTTCGCAGGAGAGGCGAGAAGCTTCCAAGTGATGAGGGCTTAGCCGGAGCAGTGGAGTTTTATCAGCAAATGGTAAAATGATGACAGTTTGTACAGGGGAGAAATAGGATGCCTAAGTCATCAAATCAGAAATTAAAGCTTATATATCTAATGAAGATCCTTCTTGAGAGGACAGATGAAACACATAGCATTACCATGCCTGAGATAATTGAGGCATTGGCAGCGTACGATATAAGTGCAGAGCGTAAGAGTTTGTATAACGATATTGAAAATCTCAGAATTTATGGGTTGGATGTTATCGGAAAGCAGGAGGACAGAACTTATTCATATTATGTTGGCAACAGGCAGTTTGAGCTTGCGGAGTTGAAACTGTTGGTTGATTCTGTTCAGTCTGCGAAATTCATAACAGTTAAGAAGTCAAATGAACTCATTAAGAAGATCGAGGGGCTTGCCAGCAAATATGAAGCATCACAGCTGCACAGACAGGTATTTGTTGCCGGCCGCGTTAAGACCATGAATGAAAGCATTTACTATAATGTGGACAGGATACATACAGCTATAGCGGAAAATTCAAGGATAACCTTTCAATATTTCCAGTGGAATGTGGCTAAAAAAATGGAACTTCGCCATAATGGAGCTTTGTATGAGGTAAGTCCGTGGTCATTATCCTGGGATGATGAAAATTACTACCTCATAGCATATGACAGTTCAGAGAAGATAATAAAGCACTTCCGGGTGGACAAGATGTTGCATATCCAGTCAAACGGCAGACACAGAGAAGGTGAACAGGAGTTTAAATCCTTTGACATGGCAGCGTATGCCAGAAAAGTATTTGGCATGTATGCAGGAAAAGAAGAAACGGTACGGATAGAGTGTGACAATTCACTTGCAGGGGTTGTTATAGATCGTTTTGGAAAAGATGTGACTATGATTCCCATAGATGATAAGCATTTTTATGTGAGCGTAGATGTGGCAGTCAGCCGACAGTTTTTGGCTTGGGTCATAGGACTGGGAGAGGGCGTGAAGCTTGTGTCTCCGGACAATGTGGTGGCATTGATGAATGAGGAGATAGACCGGCTGATCAGACAATATAGAAAATAAGGTTTAGCAAACTTAGACTTATAAATGAACATAGATTCGGTATGCAAGGTGTGTTTATGGGACACCTTGTTCTGTATAATAAGAACCAGATAGGGACAAAAACCTATTGGTTCTTTTTTATTATTGTAATGATGTCCGTGACATCGTTACGCTGCAGCAACCCTTGCCATAGGCAATTATAAATGGTTGCTGCTCAAGTTATTGTAATGATGTCTGTGACATCGTTACGCTGCAGCAACCCTTGCCGTAGGCAATTATAAATGGTTGCTGCTCAATTTATTGTTGTATTTATTTAGTGTTTTGGAGGTGCCCATGGGAACAGATTTATTATATTACATTATGGATTACAGTGGCAATTATTATAAGCTTGGACAGGGTGATCAACTGGTTGTGGCAACGGATCAACATGACGCCGAGACATTTACATTTGCACAGGCAAATGGACGGGTAAATGTTGGCAAGAAGGCAGCATTTTATTGCATGGTTCCCATAGAGGATAAATCTGTATCAACGGTTAAGGAGATTATTTATGATGAAGTGACAGATGAGATAGAGAAAAACGCATCGTCTTATGACCTGTCTGAGATGGATTGGGGAGAATATCTTACACACTTCATATATCTTGTATCGGGGATTAAAAATTATCGGGACTATCTAGCTAAGAAACATTCAGATATAGATCAGAAAATCTGCGATATACTCCACTATATTGAATTGTGCGAGACAAATGATGACGAAGCCATAGATCTGATAGAACTGCTCAGGGTGTGCCGTGAGAACAGGAGAGAGATTAAGGACGAACTCCAGAGGATAGAGTACTTTCAGGTCAACCTGGGTACAAATGCTAATGCTACAAAGGCCAAGCAGGCGCTTAAGGCTATTAAAGGGCTCGAAACCAGAAAATATAAGCCGAGAAAATATGATGAGCTATTTGAGAATTGCGTACTTAAGGATAAGCGTCTTCAGAGAGACGATATATATGAGGCAGAAGTAAACAAGCCCAATTTTGAGAGAAGAGTTAATGCTAGACATACAGAAGATGAAGATAGAGAGGAAATAATTAACGTGGAAGAGAGAAATTATACTCCTTATGATGGAAAAGAAAACGATTGGCTTTCATTTGCAAGGCAGCAGGCTGAGTTCTACAGAAATGCAGGACAGTATATAACAAATCTTAAGTTAGACATTGCAGAGATAGATAAGGAAATCGAAGATATACTTTTGGAAACCGAAGCTGCAAATTGCAACGTGGCACAGGGCTACAAGGTGTTTAAGCGATTAAAGGAACTCAGACTTGAGAGAAAGTCAAAGACCGGGGAACTTGATTGTCTGTATGCCCTTACGGATTATATAGATTGTGATTCACTTGCCGACACCTGCGAGGCAAATCTGGAAGAAGTGAAAAGCATTGTGGGGATTTCAGAGGCTGATGATAAGCAGGATGTAAAGCAGCAGGTGGAGAGCAGCATGCAGGAGGAAATACATGTGGTGGAAAATATAGAAGATATGGTGGGGTAGAGAAAACTGTTTTGGACGCAGTTTACATTTGTCGACTGAAATATGTAGAATTTAGACAGAAAATAGTCCATAATTAATTAGGAGATTGAAGAGAAAAGTCGAAAATAAGAGTAGACGGAAAGTTAATGAAAAAGGAATATTCAATACATCATGGGCTGAATTGGTAGGAATTAACTTATATTTTATTGAAGGAGGGAGATTACATGCGTCTTATTCATTTATCCGACCTTCATATAGGAAAGCGTGTCAACGAGTTTTCCATGCTGGAGGATCAGGAGTACATATTAAAGAGAATATTAAACATCATAGACGATGAGAAGCCGGATGGGGTCATAATAGCCGGTGACGTCTATGACAGGACAATGCCAAGCGAGGACGCGGTGAAGCTTCTTGACCGATTCCTTACATCTCTGGCGAAGAGAAAGCTGCAGGTGTATATCATTAGCGGAAACCATGATTCAGCGGTGAAGTTATCATTTGCGTCCGGCCTTATTGATCTTAGCGGTATTCATATTGCACCGGTTTATGATGGGAATGTGGAGCCAATGAGACTTGAAGGTTCTGATGGTATATCAGCGAATATATATATGCTGCCTTTTGTGAAGCCTGTAACAGTGAAGAATATATTCAAGGATGAGGCAGAGGATATCAAGGATTACACCGGTGCCTGTCGTGTAGCAATAGAGCACATGGATATTGATGAGACTACTACAAATATTCTTGTGGCTCATCAGTTTGTTACCGGTGCAGAACGTTCGGATTCAGAGGAGAATATTGGTGGACTTGATAATGTGGATGTGGGGGTATTTGCCCCATTTGACTATGTGGCATTGGGGCATATACACGGACCGCAGAAGGTAGGCAGGGATACTGTAAGATATTCAGGAACACCACTTAAGTATTCCCTTTCTGAGGCAAAACATCATAAGTCCGTTACAGTGATCGATATTCCTGAAAATAAAAAGATAGAACTTAGGACTGTTGAGCTTGTACCTATGAGAGACTTAAGGGAGATCAAGGGGACATTTGCAGAGCTTACAGACAAAGCATACTACGAGGGCACACCTGTGGAGGATTATATCTATGTGGTTCTTACCGATGAGGAGGATATACCGGACGCCCTTGGTAAGCTTCGGGTGATCTATCCTAATATTATGAAGCTTCGTTATGACAATACAAGAACCAGGACAGACAATATAATTGAGGAGGGGGCGGTGCTAGAAGGAAAGCAGCCTATAGACCTCTTTGAGGAGTTGTATGAGAAACAGAACAATAAGTCTATGAGCCCTGAGCAGAGAGAGTTCATGGAAGAGCTTATAAATAAAGTGTTTAAGGAGGAAGAGTAATGAGACCATTAAATTTAACCATGTCAGCATTTGGTCCATATGCCGGAGAGCAGAAGCTTCCTCTTGAGAAGCTGGGGGATAATGGACTGTACCTTATAACCGGAGACACCGGAGCAGGAAAGACAACCATATTTGACGCCATATGCTATGCACTATATGACGCACCAAGCGGAGTAAATCGAGATTCGAAAATGCTCCGTTCAACCTATGCTGCAACGGATACAGAGACATTTGTAGAGCTGGTATTTGAGCATAGGGGAGAAGAGTATAAGATAAAGCGCTGGCCTGAGCAGGAAAGAGCCAAGAAGAGGGGCGAGGGAACAAAGATAGATTCCGCAAAAGTTGAATATCTGAGGCCTGACGGAGTGGTTATTTCAGACAGAAAGGTTGTTGCAGAACAGATCAAAAATCTTCTTGGTGTGGACAGGAGTCAGTTCACCCAGATATCAATGCTTGCACAGGGAGATTTCCTTAAATTACTGTTAGCATCGACAGATGACAGAAGAAAGATATTCAGTGAATTATTTCACACAGCTAAGTATGGCGAACTTCAGGCTGCACTCCAGAAGGAGACTGCGGAGATCAGACGCACTCGGGATGATATGAAGAAGAGCATAGACCAGTACGTCTCAGGAATTGTCTGCCATGAGGATGATGTTTTATCTATTAAGGTGGATAAGGCTAAGGCAGGTGGACTCTTGACCGCCGATATAGTTGAACTCATTGATACATTGATTGAAAATGACACCGAAGCGGCAGATGTTCATGAAAAAAAGTATAATGAAATAGATAACCAAAAAGAAGAACTTGATAAATTGATCGGTAAGGCTCAGGAATTAGATAGATCAAAGAAAGAACTGGATAAGACAAAGATATCCCTTGAGCAGGCAAAGGATAAAAAACAGCATGCGGAGGAGGAATTTAAAGCAGCAAAATCAGCCCTTGGTGACGTGGAAGGATTGCAGAAGCAGGCGGCAGTTATTGAGGCTGAGCTTCCAAAGTATGACAGATTAAATGAATTGAAGCTTCAGGTAAGTGATACTGAAATGAAACTCAGGCAGAATGAAATTAAGCTTGAGAAGAATAAAACTGATATCACAGTCAGGCAGACAGAGCTTGAAAGGCTTAAGGCTGAAAATGAGAAGCTTATGTCTGCCGGTGAGAAACGTGCAGAGCTTGAGACGGATAAAGGCAGGTTGTCCCTTAATGTTGAGGATATGAAAGATCTTCAGAATAAGATTTCTGATCTTCATAAACGTGAGCAGCTTGTGGAAACTTCCAGAAAAAAATATCTTAAGCTGAGTGCGGAATATGATGAAAGACGCAAGGCATATGAGGCTATGGACAAGGCCTACAGAGATGAGCAGGCTGGTATCCTCGCAAGTAATCTGAAGGATGGAGATGAGTGTCCTGTATGTGGTTCAACAAAACATCCAAAGCTTGCGGTTATCAGTGATATGAACAAGGAGCTTACCAAGGAAAAGCTTGACCTGGCAAAGAAAATCAGTGATGACGCTCATAATGCTGCAAGTGAAAGCTCTACAGATGTTAATGTTAAGATGTCAAGAGTTGATGAAGCTAAGAATAATATAATCTGTCAGGCGGCTAAGATTTATCCTGAAATAGAAATAGTATTTGACGATAATGTTGATGACACAGGTAATAATGCCGGTCGGGGAAATGTGCTGAACATTGTGGAGATTACAGAGAAGCTTACAGCGGATATTAAGGAAAAATCCCAGAGAATATCTGAAATCAATGAGGAAATTGTTTCTGAAAAAAGGAAGATTGCCAGAAGAGATGAGCTTGCAGATCTTATCCCTGAGGCAGAGAAAAAACTTGTGGATAGCCAAAGCAAAGTGACAGAGCTTGATAAGGAGTGTGCGTCTCTAAAAACGAAGCTTAACAGTGATAAGGAGCAGTGTGATGAACTGGCGGATGGTTTAAAGTATGCCAACCGCAAGGAAGCTGCAGCCCAGATGGAGATATTTGCAAGGCGGGCAAATAAATTGCAGGATGATTATGGCAGGACGGAAAAGACATATAATGATATTGATAAAGTCATATCAGCATATATGGCACAGATAGAAACCCTTGAAAAGTCATTACAGGGTGCTCCTGAAATCGAACTTGAAAAGCTTACGGCTGAAAGGGGAGAAGTACAGCAGAGACTTAATAGTATGAGAAAAGAAATAGAAAACATTAAACATCGCATTGCAACAAATAAGACCCAGAAGGTTAACATAACTAAGAGGTCTGATGAGCTTTCAAAACTTGATGAGCGGTTCAGGTGGATGTCAGCACTTTCTGATACGGCGTCGGGAAAAGTTTCATCAAAAGATAAGATACAGTTTGAAACCTATGTTCAGATGACGTATTTTGACAGAATGATAAAGCGGGCAAATAAAAGATTTCTTAAGATGTCGGATGGACAGTATGAGCTTGAGAGAGTCAGGGTGAGTGATAACAAACAGAGTCAGGTAGGTCTTGATCTCTGTGTTATCGATCATTACAACGGAAGCAGGAGAAATGTAAAGACCCTTTCCGGAGGCGAGTCATTTATGGCGTCCCTTTCCCTTGCACTGGGACTTTCCGATGAAGTTCAGGCGTCAGCAGGTGGAATCCAGATAGATACAATGTTCGTGGATGAGGGCTTTGGTTCCCTTGATACGGAGAAGACCCTGCCACAGGCATATAATGCACTGACCAGTGTAACGGAAGGCAACAAGCTTGTTGGTATTATATCCCACGTGTCTGAACTCAAGGAGAAGATAGAGAAGCAGATAGTGGTTAAGAAGGATCATACCGGCAGGTCTGAGGCAGAATTGCATGTGTAAAAGAAGCAATAAAGTCATTCAGTAATTTTATAAGGTAAAAAAACCGAAAGTACCTATAATACAGTCAAAAGCATATTAAATATGTAATGAAAGCTGTATTATAGGTATTTTTTTGCATTTTCTCATAATTACCTATTGACATAGTAGGTAAATGGGCGGTATTATCTCCATAGTAAAATTTGGCAAAGGATGTGATGGATATATGCTCATTTCATCTAAGGGCAGGTATGCCATAAGAGTTATGGTGTATCTGGCGATAAATCAGGGGGACGGCTGCATACCTCTTAAAGAGATAACAGACGCAGAAGACCTGTCCCAGAAATATCTGGAGAGTATCACCAGAGTGTTGTCCAAGGGCAAGCTTATAGAAGCAGTCAGCGGTCACGGTGGAGGCTTAAGGCTCACAAGGGAGCCGTCAGAGTATACCCTTGACGAGATCCTTAATCTTATGGAAGGATCCCTGGCGCCGGCGGCCTGTGTGAAGGATGATGACACGTGCTGCAACAGCGAGGCATGTTATACAAGACCTATCTGGAAGGGGCTGGCAGAGGTTATAGATAATTATTTTAAAGATATCACCTTGCAGGATGTTGTGGATTCTGCACTGCAAATGACGAAAAAAACGGTATCGTCTAAATAAGGAATAAAATGATAAAAATATTAAGGAGGACATATCATGTCAGACAATCAGTTATTAACAGTTAAAAATCTCCATGTAAATGTTGAGGATAAGGAAATCTTACATGGCGTTGATCTTAGCATAGGAACAGGAGAGACTCACGTACTTATGGGACCTAACGGAACAGGTAAGTCAACACTTGGCTATGCATTGATGGGGAATCCAAGATATACAGTAACAGAAGGAGAGATATGGTTTAAGGGACAGAACATCACAGAAGAAGCTGTAGATTTCAGAGCAAAATCAGGTATGTTCCTTTCCTTCCAGAACCCTCTTGAGGTTCCGGGAGTTACCCTTAGTTCATTTATAAGAAGTGCTCTTGAGCAGAAGACAGGAAAGAGAATACGTCTCTGGGATTTCAAGAAGGAATTGGAGAAGACAATGGAGCTTCTCCAGATGGATCCTTCATATGCAGAGAGAGATCTGAATGTAGGCTTCTCCGGTGGTGAGAAGAAGAAGGCAGAGATATTACAGTTGCTTATGCTTAAGCCATCTCTTGCAATACTTGATGAGACAGACTCAGGTCTTGATGTAGACGCTGTTCGTACTGTATCAGCAGGAATTGAGGCATATCAGAAGACCTGTGACGGCAGTCTTTTGATAATCACCCACAGTACCAAGATCCTTGAGTCACTTTCAGTTGATTACACCCATGTAATGGTTGAGGGTAAAATGATCAAGACCGGTGACGCCTCCCTGGTTGATGAGATCAATCGTGAAGGCTTCGGCAGATATGAGAACGAGAAGACAGAATAACCGGGAAGGAGTCTGTAGACGAAGATGAAAGAAAAGACATATGTAGAAGACATAGACAGAAATATATATGATTTCAAATATGACGATAAGGACGCATACAAGTTAAAGGCAGGACTTACTCCGGAGATAGTTGAACAGTTGTCTGCCGAGAAGCATGATCCGGAATGGATGAGACAGTTCAGACTTGACTCTTTGAAATTATATAATGAAATACCGGTTCCTGACTGGGGACCATCTATAGAAGGTCTTAACATTGACAACATTGTTACTTATGTAAGACCAAATACCAATATGAAGGCAGACTGGAAGGATGTTCCTGAGGATATTAAGAACACCTTTGAGCGTCTGGGTATACCTCAGGCAGAGCGTAAATCCCTGGCAGGTGTGGGAGCTCAGTATGATTCAGAGCTTGTATATCATAATGTCCGTGAAGAGGTTGCTGCCAAGGGTGTTGTATATACAGATATGGAGAGTGCCTTAAACGGAGAATTTGCAGATATGGTGAAGGAGCATTTCATGAAGCTTGTAACTCCACACGATCACAAATTTGCAGCACTTCATGGAGCAGTGTGGTCCGGCGGATCATTTGTATATGTTCCTAAGGGAGTTAAGGTCGATATTCCCCTCCAGTCATATTTCAGACTTAATGCAGCAGGTGCAGGACAGTTTGAGCACACACTGATCATTGTTGATGAGGGAGCAGACCTTCATTTCATAGAGGGATGTTCAGCACCTAAGTACAACGTGGCAAATCTTCATGCAGGCTGCGTTGAGTTATTTGTAGGAAAGAATGCGAAGCTCAGATATTCTACCATTGAGAACTGGTCAAAGAATATGTACAACCTGAACACCAAGAGAGCCATTGTTGAAGAGGGCGGAACCATTGAGTGGGTTTCAGGTTCATTTGGCTCCCATGTATCCTACCTGTATCCTATGAGCATACTTAAGGGAAAGGGCTCAAGAATGGAATTTACAGGTGTGACATTTGCAGGAAAGGGACAGAACCTGGACACAGGAGCAAAGGTAGTACATGCGGCACCGGATACAAGTTCATACATGAACACCAGATCAATATCAAAGGATGGAGGAATAAGCACATTCCGTTCATCTGTTGTGGTCACCAAGGAAGCGGAGAACTCCAAGTCGGCTGTTTCATGTCAGTCACTTATGCTTGACTCCATATCCCGTTCAGATACTATTCCTGCCATGGATGTTCGTACAAGAAAGGCAAATATCGGTCATGAGGCACAGATCGGAAGTATCAGTGATGAGGCAGTGTTCTACCTTATGTCAAGAGGCATGAGCGAGGAGGACGCAAGGGCATGTATTGTAAGTGGATTCGCAGATAATGTATCTAAGGAGCTGCCGCTTGAGTATGCTCTTGAGATGAACAATCTGATACGTCTTGAGATGAAGGGCAGTATAGGTTAAGAGGAGGCACCCCTTTACCCCGATATAAGATTAGGAGGAACTGACAATGGGACAAATAGAAGAATTTAAGATAAATCCGCTGCCATCTATAACCTGGAACTGGCTGCGGCTCAATGATGTAAATGTAAAATGGAACATGGATATAGGGCCATGTAATATAGAGATAAAAGAAGATAATAATGAAAAAGCTAAGGACGCTGACATCTGGGGAGATATAAAGACAGGTGCCGGAGAGGCTGCGGATGTAATATTTGCAGGGGAAAACGGTAAAGCTAATGTGGCAGCACTTAGCTTTGGAAATTCAGACAATGCAGAAGCTGCAGACAGTAATTCAGGTGTATGTGAGAAAGTGGTTCACGTTGACATAACATCGAACAAAACTTCATCTGCCGGAGTTCTGAAGATCCATGGAAAGGAAAATTCCAGCGTGTCTGTTATAGAGACATTTGGCAAGGGTGGAAATGGCAGCATTGCCTTCCGTACACTGGTTCAGGCAGAGAAGAACAGCAGGGTGAGACTTGTGCAGATATTCCTTGAAGATCAGACTTTACTTAATGATGTGGGCTGTGTGTGCGAGGAAAATGCAGACTTAGAGGTGTTGCAGATATTTGCAGGTAAGGGAAATCTCTACAATGGTATAAGAACAGACCTTAAGGGTGACAAGGCACATACAGAAAAGTCAATAGGCTACCTGGGGCAGAACAAACAGGTGGTTGACATAAATCTTGTGGTAAATCACCTTGGCAAGAAGACAGGCAGTGAGATCCAGGTGGATGGAACCCTGAAGGACGAGGCAGAGAAGACCTTCCGTGGCACCATTGATTTCAAGAATGGTTCATCACAGTCAGTTGGAGCTGAGACAGAGAATGTTCTCCTTCTTGGTGACAATGTGGTGAATAAAACAATTCCTGTTATCCTCTGTGCTGAGGAGGATGTGGAAGGCTCCCACGGTGCAACCATCGGCGAGCTTGATGAGGAGACCATGTTCTACTTCGCTTCCAGAGGCATTGATCAGGAGCTGGCAGAGGATATCATGACCAAGGGTAAGATGGAAGTCTTATACAGAAAGATAAATGACGAGGTTACTGAGAAGCTTGTAGAGGAGCAGTTAGCGGAGGTGATGGGATATGACAGAGAAGAAGTATAGGAAGGATTTCCCCCTTCTTCAGAATAACGACACCATTTATATAGATAATGCAGCTACATCCCAGAGACCTGCAGTGGTCATAGAAGCTGAGAAGAAGTTCTACGAGGAGGCAAATGCCAATCCTCTCCGGGGTTTCTACCCATTGAGTCTTGAGGCTACCAAACGCTATGAAGATTCAAGGACTGTTGTGAAGGCGTTCATCAATGCCAGGTCAGAGCAGGAGATCATCTTCACGAGAAATACCACAGAGAGCATTAATCTTATTGCTTACAGCTATGGACTTAACAACATTAAGGCAGGAGACGAGATCGCCATAACCATCATGGAACATCACAGCAATATGCTGCCATGGCAGATGGTAGCGAAGCAGACCGGAGCAACCCTTAGATATCTTGAGTGTGAGAAGGACGGAACATTTGCAGAGGAAACTTTAAAAGAAGGGATCAATTCCAGGACTAAGCTGGTTGCCATGACCCAGGTGTCAAATGTCCTTGGCTGTGTCAATCCTATAGAAAAGGTTGTAAGACTTGCCCATGAGGTTGGAGCAGTTGTAGTGGTTGACGGTGCCCAGAGCGTGCCACACATGGCTACAGATGTCCAGGCGCTGGACGTTGATTTTCTTGCATTTTCAGGTCACAAATTAATGGGACCTATGGGTATAGGTGTTCTTTACGGCAGAAAGGAACTGCTTGATAAAATGCCGCCGTTCCTTACAGGTGGCGAGATGATCCAGTCAGTTACAAGAGAAGGCGCAGTGTATGCTGAGCTTCCTCATAAGTTCGAGGCAGGAACTGTCAATGCTGCCGGAGCTGTTGGACTTGCGGCTGCCATAAAGTATGTGGAGAGCGTTGGATTTGGCTATATAGAAGAGCGTGAGCAGGCACTTACAAAGAGAGCAATGAAGGGGCTTGCCAGGGTTCCTCACGTTACTGTTCTCGGTTCGGATGACCCTGCAAATCACACAGGAATAGTAGCGTTCTTAATAGATGGAGTTCATCCTCACGATGTAAGTGAGATACTTGCCTCAGATGGCATAGATGTAAGGGCAGGCCATCACTGTGCCCAGCCGCTTCTTACCTATCTTGGCGTGCACAATGCTACCAGGGCAAGCTTTATGTTCTACAATACGGAGGAAGAAGTTGACGCATTTGTAAAGAGTGTGGCAGGAGTCAGAAGGAGTATGGGCTATGGCGAATAGAATATTTTACAATGAGATACTTACAGAGCATAATATGAGACCGGATTTTAAGCATGATCTCCCGGATGCGAATATCGTCCTTGAGGGAGTCAATCCCAACTGTGGAGACGATATATGGCTTAAGTTAAAGGTTGAAAATGGAATTATAGAGGATGGTGCATTTGTAGGAGACGGATGTGCCATCTCCCAGGCGTCAGCGGACATTATGCTTGGAATGATAATCGGCAGATCAGAGGAAGAGGCCAGACATCTTGGTGATCTGTTCTTTCGGATGATCAAGGGTGAGGCAAGCGACGAGGAAATAGACGAGCTTGAAGAAGCATCAGCTCTTAAGGATATATCCCACATGCCTGCAAGGGTAAAATGTGCGGTGCTTGGCTGGCATACCCTAGATGAGGCTCTGAGTAAAAAGGCAAATTAAATAAGTTTATAAAAATAACCTTCATGATGTAGGACAAGCTATAAGATCTGACCCGTGGAGGTTTTTTATTGTGAAATTTAATCTTCCCGAACCAAATTGTAAGCATTTTGCTGTTTTAGGTAGCGGCTGTTTTGTATTTTGAGATGAAAAAATCGCAAAAAAATGGTATAGTGTGTTGGGGTATTATCCATGCATAGGAGGAAGCACTAAGTGTCGAAGACGCATTTAGAATGGTGTTTACGAACTGTCGCCGAGAGATTATGCTCGTGTGTTGAAAACACATATTGAAAACACATACGAAAGAGGGATGAAAATGATAAATAATATTAGCGAAGCAATTCCTGCTGCACAGGCAGGAGATCAGGAGGGATTAAATTACATTTACTACAACACTTACAAAGACCAGTATACGCGGGTGTATGGTAATATTTCAAACATTGAGATGGCTGAGCAGGATAAGGAGAAGTTCATACAGGACATTCTTAAGGAAGCCTATGAATTTGTATTTGCAAATATAAAATATGTGACAAATATTAATCAGTTTGACGGCTGGCTGGTAAATGTAGTTGATGATATAGCGACCAGAAAGGTTGCTGAGCTTGAGTCGGATGATGATAAGTCAGCGGTTGGTGGAGTCATAGTCGGTGCCTCTGCCGGAGCCGGAGCAGCAGTTGGAGGTTCAGCCGCCGGAAATGTCTTAAATGCAAATGCAGCTGCCGCAGTGAATACCGGTGCAGTTGGAAGTCAGGCCGGAGAAATGGCAGGAAATGCTGTTGGAACAGCCACAGGTAAAGCAATGGCAGGTAATGGTGTGGCTGGCAGCATGACCGAGGCAGGCGTAGGAAAGGCAGCCGCCGGAGCAGGAAAAGCAGCAGAGGCAGGAAGAGCAGCTGCCGGAGCAGGAAAAGCGGCCGGAGCCGGAAAGGCAGCGGCAGCAGCAGGCGCTACAGGAGCCGCCAAGGGTGGAATTGTAGGAACAATAGGCTTTAAGGTTGTATGTGGCGTAATAGCTGTCGGTGTAGTAGGTGGTGCAGTTACCGGAGCCATTGTAAATCACAATGATAAAAAGAATAAGGTTGAGACCACAACAGAAGCAACATCAGAAAATACCACAGAGGTTGCCTCATCAGAAACAACCGAGGTCACAACAGAAGAGACCACAGAGGTCACTACAGAGGCAGCATATGCACCTGTAGCAGATGACGAATGGTCTAAGATCTTAAAGGGTGGACTTACTAAGCCAGAGTTTGAATTCATGCTGGCATATGTGTCAGAAAAAGGTGGCATGAATGATGATATTAAGGAGATCAAAAATGGTGATATCACGCTTCTTTATCTGACTAATGGACGTAGTAAATGTGAGCTGCAGCCAGTGAGGACAGAAGCAGAAAAAACAGTATACAAGCTGCAGGACGTAAATGATTATTTGTCTGTTGTGACAGATGATCTGTGTACAGAAAAGAATTGCAATGATCCTTATTATGCAGAGGTTAATGGGGATGAAATCAGCATATATACAGCAGTGACAGGCTCAAGAGACAATGATGCGGAGATTCTTGACAGCAGATACATGCCGGGAGAGGATATGTATGTGGAGTATAACTTTATGCTTCGAAAGATAGCAGATCCAGAAGATAACTATGATGTTGTGAGAACTGCAGTTCTATCACCTAAGGAGGATGGAAAGTATCAGGTTAGGGAGATCCTTGCAGGTTCTATAAAGGATAATTTCGGAGATCAGCTTGATGATAATGGACAGGATAAGAAGGCAGATAGGACTAAATCCGGACAGGCAGATATGTTCATAAAGACATTGAAGTCTGTTGATACTACACAGTATGAGGGTCAGCCGGTATACAATAATGATTCGTATAAGGTCACATATCAGTTATATGATTTTAATGGGGATGGTGCTGAGGATCTTGTAATATATTATCCTTTAGATAATGGACAGCCTATATTACAGAATTGTTTTGAAGTGTATATAAATAAGGGAGACCGGCTTGTAAAGGCTAAGAATGAGATTGAAAAGATTGAGGGAGGGTTTGTATATACTGATAAAGGTATATTTTATTATTGCTATGGCAGAATGAATGGAAACATGTATGTAACCACAGTTGATTACAATATGGGAGTAGTATCTGCCTTGTCGGAGGAGACTGTGACCTATGATGAGAGCGGCAGGGCTCTTCCTAGTAAATACACTGGCTGGGGAGTGGTACAGGATGTGCCACAGTATGATATAGATGACTACAGCCCATTACAGCAGGATTAGGATAATGACATTAAATCTAAGCAGTTGGAAAATATACAGACCGTGACTTTCACAAGTTCTAGTCTGTTTTAAGTTGGGCTTTTAATGCATCCCATTTTGTGTTATAATATTCAAAAATGTTGACAAAACTACATTTATGCTTTCTAAAATGTTGATAAAACTACATTTTTACATTGCAAAATGTTGATATGATGATATTTTTACTTTCAAAAATGTTGACAAAACTACATTTTGACTTTCTGGATTGCTGATACAACTGTTTTTGGTGATTTTCAATAGGAATATTTAGACTGTGTCAGATTTATGATTGTGTCAAGTTTTCTATGATAACTTGACATGTAGCGTCAGCCCTCGCCGCAGGCGATTTATTATGGGCTGATGTTCAATACGAGAGGTGAAGTTATGTTAAAAAGAAAAGCAAGTGAATTTATAAAAAAATGGGTTGAGTCTAAAGAAAAAAAATGTCTTGTGGTACAAGGGGCAAGACAAACAGGAAAAACATATGTCGTAGAACGATTTGCAGAGGAACATTATGAGGAATTAGTCGAAATAAATTTTAAACAGATGATCTCTGCAAAGGATATTTTTGAGGGCGATCTTACAGTAGATAATATGGTTATGGCTATGAGGTTCCGCTTTCCTGAAAAGAAGATTATTCCTGGAAAAACTATGATTTTTCTGGACGAGATTCAGGAGTGTCAGGAAGCGATAACGTCGCTTAAATTCTGGGCAACGGACAATCGATTTGATGTTATTGCATCGGGTTCTCTTCTTGGAATCGACTATAAACGTGCATCTTCTTATCCGGTTGGTTATGTTGATTATCTTAAGATGCATGGTATGGATTTTGAGGAATTTCTTTGGGGATTTGGAATTACTGACGACATGATAAAGAATGTGTGCAGCTACATGATTTCGAAAACTGCTATTCCTGAAGCAATTAATGTGCAGATGATGAATTATTATAGACAGTATATTGCAGTGGGTGGTATGCCAGAGGCTGTACAGAAGTATGTAGACACAAAGGATTTTCGAGAGGTAGACAGGATACAAAGGAGTCTTTTGCAGGGGTACCAGTATGATATAGCACATTATGCCAGCTCTGAAGAAAAAGTGAAAGCAGAGAATTGTTATCTCTCACTTGCAAAACAGCTACTGGACAAGGAAAATCATAAATTTCAATATAAGATAATTGAACATGGAGCCAGAGCGCAAAAATATTATTCCAGCATTGAGTGGCTGCTGCGTGCAGACATGGTACATCTGTGCAAATTAGTAACAGATGTCCGGTTTGATCTGGATGATTATACCAGAGATGATTTTTTCAGGGCATATACAACCGATCTGTCTCTGTTGATGGCAATGAAGGATTTTTCATTGAAGCAGCGCATTGTAGAAAATACTCTTGAGGGTAATTCAAAAGGTGGAATATATGAATGTGCAGTAGCAGATGCACTTTATAAGAAGGGATATCGATTATATTTCTACAAGAATGAAACATCAAAAAGAGAAATAGACGTAATTATTCAAAAGGATGGAAGCGTAGTTCCTATTGAAGTTAAAAGTGGAAATACACGCGCAAATTCTTTAAATGCTCTGATGAAAAATAATAAAGATATTTGTTACGGATATAAGCTTGTTGATGGAAACATAGGTGAAAGCGAGGAAGGAATAATCACATTGCCACTATACATGGTGGCATTTATTTAAGTGTTAAGGCTGTGTCAATTATTATAATAGCATAAAAATATTTAGTATATTTATCCAATGAGCAAACAGGGTATATATGGTAAAATCTTGTATATTTAAGCCTTAAAGGCTAAAGGATGTGTCATGTTTTCTATGAAAACTTGATATGTAACTCCAGCCATTTGCCAAAGGCAAATTTTGCATGGCTGGAGTTCTAAAGTTTGGAGGTTAAAGATATGGATTTTTCAGGTTATCCAAATATAAGTGCAGCTGTTGCAGGTTTTGGAAAGGTTAAGGAGACGGCATTTAACAAGAAGGCATATGCTCTTGCAGAGCAGTCATGGGCGAGTCTTTCTCCTCAGGAGATGACAGTCCTTGAACAGCAGATACCATATGGAGTTAAGATACAAAAGACATGTATTGTCACGCCGGTTGCTATAGTGGTTTACATAACAAAAACTGTCAGGGTTATCCCTGTCCGCAATGTAATGTGGATATATGGAAATGTTGTGAAGCAGACCACGAACTTTATTCCGACAGCCAAGTATCATACACTTTATCTGCTTGATCGTACAGGTGAGATCACAGCACTCTGTCAGGTAACTACAAATGGATTTTCCAAGAAAAATCCTACAGGTGAGGCTATGGAGCAGATCCACGGAGTTATAGGACAGTACAGAACAGGTGTGATCTATGGATATTCCGAGGATGTAGAGAATTATTTCAGAAATAATTTTGACGCTGCAATTCAGGCTATAGATATAAAATGTGCAAATGGTCAGCAGTAATTAAGATATACTGATAACGTAGATTTACAACGAGAAAAGTAGAATGACATAGAAACTAGATAATTACATAATATAAAACACCGGGAGGGAGACGCTTTGTCCCCCTCTTTTTGTTATGGCAACGAGTCAAGTGCAATAAGTTTTCATGCTTGCATTTGGCGACTGCTGAAAACAATTTGTAAACGGTACTTTTGCAAGTATTTTACAGGTATGAAACAACTAAAATACAAGTTTAAGCTATACTTTTAGATGTAGTAAGAAGATCTGGGATAAAAAAGATTTGGACTGGAATAGGGAGATAAATATGACTACATTGGATATCAGTATACAAGCACTTGAACACAACATAGATATAATAAGAGAACTGGCGGGACGGTCACAGATCATAGCAGTGCTAAAGGGAAATGCATATGGTCTTGGGCTGTGCAGATTTGCAGCGTTTCTTGAGAAGAGAGGAATAAGGCATTTCGCCGTTACAGAATTAAGCGATGCCATAGCTCTTCGGGATAATAACATAGAGGGCGAGATCCTTCTCCTTACCCCGATCCATGACGCAGAAAGTATAACACTGGCAATAAAGAATGGAATAACAATGAGCGTCACAAGCTATGAAAATGGTAAAGTCATTGAACAGACCGCCGGATATCTTAATCATTTCTTCGCCCATGTACATATGTGCATAGATACAGGCTTTGGCAGGTACGGATTTTTATATAATGATGAGCCGGAGGTCAAGGGCAGATGCATTGAAGAGATAACGGACATTTCCCAGAATATGCACCATATTCATGTGACAGGGATATACTCGCATTTCCATGCTGCATGCAGCAAGAATGAATGTAGTGTGAGAAATCAGTTTGATCTGTTTGAAGAGTTGTGTGGCAGTCTTGAAGATGATGGAGTGCTGGTGGGCATGAAGCATATTTCCTCCTCAACATCCCTTGTCCGTTTCCCTGACATGAACCTTGACGCTGTAAGAATAGGCTCTGCATTTCTTGGGAGACTTGCCGTAGAAAATCCCTATGACTTTGCAAATGTCTGCAAGCTGAGTGCAGCCGTTGATGATATCTATGAGCTGCCGGCAGGACATAATGTAGGTTACGGAACAGGATTTCGGCTGGCTAAGGCTACACGGACTGCAGTTGTGTCTGCAGGATATTTTCATGGTCTCGGTATGACCAGAGAGACCAATTACAGACGCCCCTCCTTCCTTGGTATGCTGCGTTTGTGCAAGCATGCCTGTATAAATAAGAAAACCACAGCAACCTTCGATGGAAGAAGTATGCCTGTCCTTGGACAGATAAATATGAATTCCTGTATCCTGGATGCCTCCAGGGTGAAGATTGCTGTAGGTGATCAGGTTTCATTTCCAATCAATCCGTTATTTGTGAATTCGTCTGTACCAAGGGTATATTGTTAGAGGCGTGGGACTTGTTTCCTCATAGACCTATATGTTAGAATACAAAAAGATGATGTTATTACATCATCTTTTTTGTTTATTGTAATGATGTCATAGACATCGTTACGCTGCAACAACCCTTGCCGCAGGCAATTTCAAATGGTTGCTGCTCTATTTATAACAACGAGTCAAGTGCAATATGCTTGCATGATTGCATTTGACGACTGTTAATCAGCGGATAAAACTCGCAAAACATGTTTTATCGCTGTTATAACAACGAGTCAAGTGTGACATGCTCGCATGTTCAATGGACAGGGAGGATAAGGGTATGATAAAAGGAATACATCATGTGGCTCTTAAATGCTGTGGAAATGAGGAATTTGAAAAGGTTGTGGGTTTTTACCGGGATGTGCTGGGACTTGAAGTTCTAAGAAGCTGGAATGAAGGAATTATGTTAACCACCGGTGCAGCCATTATAGAGATATTTAACAATGGTGATGATCATCCGGTACAGGGAGCTATACGCCATTTTGCATTTAGTACGGATAATGTTGACGAGGTGGCTGAGGCTGTGAGAACCGCAGGCTATGAAGTGTTTATTGAACCTAAGGATATCCAGATACAGTCAGATCCGGTCTTTCCCGCAAGGATCGCTTTCTGCAGGGGACCTCTTGGCGAGGAGATAGAGCTGTTCCAGGAAAAGGCGTAAGGAGAATTTAAAATGACAGAACTACAGCAGCGACTGTTTGAATTGCAGGATCTGAAATACAGGGACTTTCATTCAAGACTCATGCCGGGTGTAGATAAGGATAAGATCATCGGTATCAGGACTCCTGTTCTCAAGAAAGTTGCAAAGGAATACATGAAGGAACCGGGCTGGGCGCAGTTCCTCAAGGAATTGCCACACAAATACTATGAAGAGGATAACCTTCACATGATACTGATCGGTAGCATTAGGGACTACGATACATGCATGGCAGAACTGAAAAATATGCTTCCGTACATAGATAACTGGGCAACCTGTGATTTCCCAACACCGAGGATCTTTGAAGATCACAAGGAAGATGTGTTAAAGGAAATAGACAGTTTCCTTGCGTCGAATCATACCTATACAGTGAGATATGGTATCGGATTGCTTATGAGGCTGTTTCTGGATGACGATTTTAGGCCGGAGTACCCAGAGAAGGTGGCGGCAGTTCATTCCGATGAATATTATATAAATATGATGATAGCCTGGTATTTTGCTACGGCACTTGCCAAACAGTGGGAGGCAGTGGTTCCCTATATTGAGGAGCATAGGCTTGATGACTGGGTTCACAGAAAGACCATACAGAAGGCAGTGGAGAGCTACCGTATAACAGATGAGCAAAAAGCTTATCTTAAGACCTTCAGGTAAATGACAGGATAAAAATTTGCCGGATAAGGTTATATTATATATTAAAAGTTATAAGTTTTTACAAAATAAACAGAGGTGTGATTAAGTATGACCACAAGAGAAGAAGCACTTGAGTATGCCCTGTCATTTCCTGACTCTTATCAGGACGCTCCGTTTCATGATGATAACTGGCAGCTTGTAAGAGTAAAGGATAGCAAAAAGGCATTTCTCTGGACTTATGAAAGAAACGGCTATATTAATCTGAATGTAAAGGTTACACCGGATACCAGAGATTTAATGAGGATGGCTTATGCTTCCGTAGTTCCTGGATGGCACCAGAACAGGGAGCATTGGAATACCATTATCCTTGACGGAACAGTTCCCGATGAAGTCATAAAGCAGATGATCGCCGAAAGCTACGATTGTGTAACGGACAGCCCTACAAAGAGAATATACGAGGCAGTAAAGCGGATACCTAAAGGTTGTGTTGCGACTTATGGACAGGTGGCGGCTATGGCGGGGGATAAAAAGATGGCACGTGCTGTGGGTAATGCATTGCATAAAAATCCCGATCCGGAGCACATTCCATGCTATAGGGTTGTCAATTCCAAGGGTGAGCTTGCAGGTGCATTTGCCTTTGGCGGGGAGACCGTGCAGGAAGATAGGCTCATGGCAGACGGAATAGAGGTTGTAAATGGAAAGGTTGATCTTAATAAATATCAGATGAAAGACGAGGTAGATGACATATGGCAGTAAAATATAATTGGGCAACATATGGCGTAGGCGTTATAGGACATCAGCTTGCTGAGGCAATGAACAGTCTGGGAGGTTCCCTTTACAGTGTTGGAAACCGTACCTATGACAAGGCTGTGAAATTCGCCCGTGAGTATGGAATAAATAAGGTCTATAAGGATCCGGAGGAGATGTTCACTGATCCAGATGTGGATATAATCTATATATCAACTCCACACAACACCCATATAGATATATTAAAGAAAGCCATTGCAAATGGTAAGCATGTGCTGTGCGAGAAATCAATAACCTTAAACAGTGATGAGCTTGCTGAGGCGGTGGAGCTTGCTGGGAAAAATCATGTGGTGCTTGCGGAGGCAATGACCATATATCACATGCCTATATACAGGAAGCTTAACGAGATAATCGCAGAGGGAAAGCTTGGACCGTTAAAGCTTATACAGATGAACTTCGGAAGCTATAAGGACTGGGATATGAACAACAGGTTCTTTAACAGAAACCTTGCCGGTGGAGCAATGCTTGATATAGGCGTGTATGCCCTTTCATTTGTAAGGTGGTTCATGACAGAGACACCGGACAAGATGGCAACACAGGTGAGATTGGCCCCTACGGGAGTAGATGAGCAGGCAAGCATGCTGCTTATGAATGAGAAGCAGGAGATGGCTACAATAATCCTGTCATTACATGCCAAGCAGCCAAAGCGTGGAACCATATCATTTGAACATGGATACATAGAGATATACGAATATCCAAGAGGTGATGAGGCGGTCATAACCTACACCGATGACGGACATACAGAGAAGATAACTGCTGGAGCTACAGAGGAAGCTCTTCAGAAGCCAGAAATGAATGGGGACTCAAGTACCCGGAGGAAGAAATATGAGAAGAAAAGACAGAGAAGTTACAGATTTTAATGAGATCATAAAGATAGTTGATGAATGCGACATAGTGAGACTTGGGCTTGCTGACGGAGATTATCCATATATAGTTCCTGTGAATTTCGCCTACAAGGTGGAAGCTGGGAAGCTTTGCCTGTATATACACGGAGCCATGGCAGGAAGAAAATATGAAATGTTACAGGCAAATCCTGTGTGCAGCTTCGAGATGGATATTCCCCTTAAGATGGACTGCCTGGTGGAGCAGAAGGATGTGACCATGAGATACAAATGTGTCATGGGACAGGCAGCGGTTGAGTTCCTTGAAGGTGATGAAAAGCAGCAGGCAATAGATTACATCATAATGGATCGATATGATGAGACCAGGGATTTTCAGTACAACAAAAGTGCCGTTTCCCGTACCGCGGTGGCGAAACTCACAGTCACCCATATTACCGCCAAGGTCAACCCATTAACCGGCGGAGCAGACCTGTGATCATAACTGATCAACCGACGGAGCAGACTTGTAAGAGCAACTGATCAACAGGTGTGAGCAGACCTGTAAATACATATAATTAACCGCATGGAAGCACCTGAAAAATGTAACCGGCCGTCGGACAGTGAAAAGTTGTAAGCCGGAGACATTTGCACGTGCATATTTATGCAAAAAAATATTAAAAAAATTAAGTTTCTTGTTTATAAAATTAATAAAATTGTGTATAATAAGAAATTGAATAAAAATACAGTGGAGGTAATTATGCCAAAGAGAACAGATATAAACAAAGTACTTATTATTGGATCAGGTCCTATAGTTATAGGGCAGGCATGTGAGTTTGATTATTCAGGAACACAGGCGTGTAAAGCCCTTAGAAAGCTTGGATATGAGATCGTACTTGTTAATTCCAATCCTGCAACTATCATGACAGATCCGGAGACAGCAGATGTTACATATATTGAGCCCCTTAATGTAGAACGTCTTGAGATGATTATTAAGAAGGAACGCCCTGATGCGTTACTCCCTAATCTTGGTGGCCAGTCAGGACTCAATCTTTGTTCAGAGCTTTATAAGGCTGGAATTCTTGATAAGTATAATGTAAAGGTTATCGGTGTTCAGGTTGACGCCATTGAAAGAGGCGAGGACAGAATTGAGTTCAAGAAGACAATGAACGAGCTGGGTATCGAGATGGCAAGAAGTGAGGTTGCCTATACAGTAGATGAGGCACTTGCTATCGCAGACAAGTTAGGTTATCCTGTAGTACTTCGTCCTGCTTACACAATGGGTGGAGCCGGCGGCGGTCTCGTATACAACAAGGAAGAACTTAAGGTCGTATGTGCAAGAGGTCTTCAGGCAAGTCTTGTAGGTCAGGTTCTTGTTGAGGAGTCTATCCTTGGATGGGAAGAGCTTGAGCTTGAGGTAGTACGTGACTGTGAAGGCAACATGATCACAGTATGCTTTATTGAGAATATCGATCCACTTGGAGTACATACAGGTGATTCATTCTGTTCAGCACCTATGCTTACAATTTCTGAGGAATGTCAGAAGAAGCTTCAGGAGCAGGCATATAAGATAGTAGATAAGGTACAGGTTGTAGGTGGTACGAATGTACAGTTTGCCCATGATCCTGTATCAGACAGAATAATAGTTATAGAGATCAACCCTCGTACATCCCGTTCATCAGCCCTTGCGTCAAAGGCAACAGGTTTCCCTATCGCTCTTGTATCGGCAATGCTTGCAACAGGTCTTACACTTAAGGATATCCCATGTGGTAAGTACGGAACCCTTGACAGATATGTACCTGACGGAGATTATGTGGTTATCAAGTTCGCTCGTTGGGCATTTGAGAAGTTCAAGGGTGTAGAGGATAAGCTGGGTACACAGATGCGAGCCGTAGGTGAGGTCATGAGTATCGGTAAGAACTATAAGGAAGCCTTCCAAAAGGCTATCAGAAGCCTTGAAATCGGAAGATACGGACTTGGTCATGCCAAGAACTTCGATACACTTTCAAAGGAAGAGCTTCTTAACATGCTTATCACACCATCATCTGAGAGACATTTCATTATGTATGAGGCTATCAGAAAGGGTGCTACAAATGATGAGATATTTGAACTTACAAAGGTTAAGCATTACTTCATACAGCAGATGAGAGAGCTTGTTGAAGAAGAGGAGGAGATTCTTAAGTATAAGGGTGGACTTCCTGCAGATGAGCTTCTTATCCAGGCTAAGAAGGACGGCTTCTCAGACAAGTACTTAAGTCAGCTTCTTGAGATAGCAGAGGATGATATCAGAAACAAGAGGATCGGGCTTGGTGTAGAAGAGGCATGGGAAGGTGTACATGTATCAGGCACAGAGGACAGTGCTTATTATTTCTCAACATATAATGCAGAGGACAAGAGCGAAGTTACAGATAACAGAAAGATCATGATCCTTGGCGGTGGTCCTAACAGAATAGGACAGGGTATTGAGTTCGATTACTGTTGTGTACATGCAGCTCTTGCGTTAAAGAAGCTGGGATTTGAGACAATAATCGTCAACTGTAATCCTGAGACAGTTTCAACAGACTACGATACATCAGACAAGTTATACTTCGAGCCGTTAACACTTGAGGATGTATTAAGTATATATAAGAAGGAGAAACCACTTGGTGTTATCGCACAGTTTGGTGGTCAGACTCCACTTAACCTTGCAGCAGACCTTGAGAGAAATGGCGTTAAGATTCTTGGAACATCTCCTGCAGTTATCGATCTTGCAGAGGACAGAGATCTGTTTAGAGAGATGATGGACAAGCTTGAGATCCCGATGCCTGAGTCAGGAATGGCTACAACTGTTGATGAGGCAGTTTCAATCGCCAACAGCATAGGTTACCCTGTAATGGTTCGTCCTTCATACGTTCTCGGCGGACGTGGAATGGAAGTTGTATATGATGACGCCAGCATGGCAGACTACATGAAGGCGGCAGTCGGTGTGACTCCTGACAGACCAATACTTATCGACCGTTTCCTTAACAATGCCCTTGAGTGTGAGGCAGACGCTATAAGTGATGGAACACATGCATTTGTCCCTGCTGTTATGGAGCATGTAGAGTTAGCCGGTGTACATTCCGGAGATTCAGCATGTATCATTCCATCAGTACACATCTCAGAGGAGAATGTTAAGACAATTAAGGAATATACAAGAAAGATAGCAGAGGAAATGCATGTAAAGGGTCTTATGAACATGCAGTATGCTATTGAGAAGGGCAAGGTATATGTTCTTGAGGCAAATCCAAGAGCCTCCCGTACAGTACCTCTTGTTTCAAAGGTATGTAATGTAAGAATGGTACCTATCGCAACAGATATAATCACAAGTGAGCTTACAGGAAGACCATCACCGGTTCCTGAACTTAAGGAGAAGCATATTCCTTACTACGGTGTTAAGGAGGCTGCATTCCCATTCAATATGTTCCAGGAGGTTGATCCTATCCTCGGACCTGAAATGCGTTCAACAGGTGAGGTTCTCGGACTTTCACCATCATACGGTGAGGCATTCTTTAAGGCTCAGGAGGGCGTAGGTTCTAAGCTCCCTATGTCAGGTAAGGTTCTTATGTCAGTAAACAGAAAGGACAAGGAGGATATCGTAGCTCTTGCCAAGAGATATAATGCTGCAGGCTTCGAGATCGTAGCTACAGGCAATACCTGTGACCTTATTACAGCAGCAGGAATACCTGCCAAGAAGATAAAGAAGCTCTATGAGGGCCGTCCGAACGTACTTGACGCCATTACAAATGGTGAGATTGATCTTATAATCAACTCCCCTATCGGCAAGGAAAGTGTAAGTGATGACAGTTACTTAAGAAAGGCTGCCATTAAGACTAAGACTCCTTACATGACCACAATAGCTGCTGCCAAGGCAACTATCGAGGGAATAGAGTATCTTAAGACTCATGACAACTGTGAGAGTAAGTCATTACAGCAGCTCCACAGTGAGATAACAGACAAATAAGATATACAATGTCCTAGACATCATTACAATAATCTTAAAGGGCTGGCACGAAAAATAATGTGACGGCCCTTTGTTCAGTTATAAGGGTGGATTTTTAATAGACTGATGTTCAATACTTGTGTCAAGTTTTATATGAAAGCTTGACATTCAATATGGGAGGAAAGAAATATGGGACTTGAAATAAAAGACCTGGTGAAGAGCTACGGAGACAGAGTTGTTGTGGATCATCTGTCATTTGCCATGGACAGACCGGGAGTATATGCTCTGTTAGGTACGAACGGAGCAGGTAAAACAACATCTTTAAGAATGATATTAGGTATGCTTAAGCGTGATGAGGGCGAGGTGTTATTTAACGGAAAGCCCCTTTCCACGGAAGAGGTAAATGTAGGTTATCTGGCAGAGGAGAGAGGTCTATATCCTAAGGTCACACTTATGGATCAAATGCTCTACTTCGCTGCACTTAAGAATGTACCTAAGAAACAGGCTGCAGAAAGGATAAAGTATTGGGCTGAGAAATTAAAACTTATGGAATATTTCTATCCGGAGCCGGTCATGAAGAAGGGGAGAAAGGTTCCTGCCAAGCCCTATAAGGCAGACCAGTTAAGTAAGGGAAATCAGCAGAAGGTACAGCTTATGGCAACCTTGATTGCGGATCCTGACATAATTGTACTGGATGAGCCGCTGTCAGGTCTTGATCCGGTTAATACCAATATCTTCAAGGATATAATCCATGAGGTAGCTGCAAATGACAAATATATAATCATGAGCTCCCATCAGATGGCAACCATAGAGGAGTTCTGCAGTGATATCACCATATTAAATCACGGCAATGTGGTGCTTAGCGGCAACTTAAACGAGATAAAGAAGAGCTATGGAAGAGTAAATCTCATAGTCAAGGCAGAGGAGGATATAAGCTCATATATAAATGAGCTGGGACTTAAGATCAAAGAGGAGACTCCCGATGCAATAATGGTCAAGCTTGACAGGGAGGAGCAGGCCAATGAGCTTCTTCACAAGCTTGTTGATGCAGGTGTGAACATCATCAGGTTTGAACTGGCGGAGCCGTCGTTACATGAGATTTTTGTTGAGAAGGTAGGGGATGTAAATGAAGAAAAGTGATTTTGCAGGCTTTAGCTATGTCTTTAAATTTACCCTCAGGCAGACACTTAAGCAGAAATCCTTCATAGTAGCATTTGTCATAATGCTTATTGTGGCTATCGGGGCATTTCCTGTTATAGCCATAGGACAGAAAAAGGATGGAGATTCCTCAGATTCTTCATCTGTAGAGAAGCTGTATGTGATAAATGAAACTAATATTTCCGAGCTGCCCATAGAGCTTGAAAATAAGAATATCCACATAGAAAGTGTGTTTTCCGGGGAAGACTATAGCGAAGAAGATGTTAACAATTTTTATAACACTGTAGACGAAAATAATGAAAATGCGGTCATACTAAGGGCCAAGATGGATCTGGAATCGGGAGGATATATATTCGACATGTATTATCCTGAGAACAGCAAGGTGTCTGAGGATGATGTGTATTCCCTTGGAACAGAGCTAGAGGACTGGTTCTCCGAGTATAAGGTGCAGATCCTTAATATAGATAAGGACACCCTTATGAAGGTGACAGCGGGAGTAACAACAGATGTTATGGATATTGATGAGTTCAGAAAGACTGATGAGGTTAGTACCATATCCCTCACCCAGTTTTCTGTTGTATATGTGATGCTGGTATTGTTTTATATGATAATCGTTATGTCTGCTTCCCTTGTGGCAAATAAGGTTGTGGAGGAGAAGGCCAACAGGATCGTGGAATACCTTATGACCACCGTAAGACCTATGGCATTGATGTTTGGTAAGATCATGGCTATGCTGGTGGCAACTGTGGGACAGGTGCTCATAATAAGCGGGGCAGCAGTTCTGTCAAAGAATATCACAGACACTGTCATTGGAAACGGAGCTTCACCAGATGGTAAGAGTGTGATACCTTTTGACGTTCTTACAGGACTTGATGTGAAGGGATATGCCATATGCATACTGATACTTATAATCGGAATGATAATGTACGGTATGCTGTCGGCTTTATTTGCAGCGTCGGTAAGCAGGATGGAGGATCTGCAGCAGGGAATGAAGGTATATAGTATGATAATACTTATAGCTTTCCTGGTGTCATTTGCAGCAGTCAATACCATGGTAAACGTGGGGGTGAATGGATTTGTAGATTTTTGTGTTTATTTTCCTCTTACTTCTGTGATGGTTCTGCCGGGTATGATCATAATAGGAAAGGTAAATCTGGTTATGGTAGCTGTATCGGCTGTTATAATGGTGGTATTTGCCGTTGTATTGCTTAGATTTGTTGCGTCTGTATACGAGAATGTCATAGTTATGAACGGTAATCCTATCGGGGTGAAGGAAATGATAACCATGGTAAAGTATGCTTTTTCTGGAAAGGGGGCTGCCGGAAATGAAAAATAAAATGCATGGATTTAAAACTGTATTTTCCCATAATCTTGGGATCCATATGAAATCTAAGAAATATCTGGCAGTGACCATAATACTGGCAGTGTTCCTGCTTGCGGGAATAAGTATATTTATCATGATCATGAGTGACAAAAACAGCAGGAAAGATCAGTATACATACAATGTGGACAAGGTTTATGTTGTTGATGAGACAGGACTTGGAGTTCCGGATTACAGCACGTATGGAGCAGCACTTGGATATGAGGACGCCGCTGATACGGAATTTGTCACATCTGATAAAAGCCCGGAGGAGCTGGTGGATACGGATGGAGCACAGTATGTGGTAGTACAGAAGAAATCCGGTGATTCCTTTGTGCTGTGTGTTATCTTTGGCAATACTGATAATGTGACAGATGAGCAGGTTGATTTCAACACCGCTGCAATGGAGGAATATCTTGTGCCTTGTTTTAAGACCCATCTGTTCCAGGTATCAGGTCTTACCGGGGAGCAGATAGTACAGGTTATGCTTCCTACCGCCATCAATGTATCAAAAATCGGTGGAGAAAGTGAGAACCAGAGCAAGCATATAGTTGCGGTTATCATGATGATGGCGTTTGTAATGATCATATATTTTGCAGTTCTTATTTATGGTCAGCAGATATGCGCAGATGTACCTATGGAGAAGACCAGTAAGCTGGTGGAGCAGATAATGATGTCCGTGACACCTTATGCCCTGGTAAGCGGTAAGATACTTGCCATGGTATTTGCCAGCGTTATTCAGTTCATTATATGGATAGGCTGCATTGTCGGTGGTGTACTGCTTGGAGATGTTCTGTCTAAGACTGTCTTGGGCGTTGATACCAGTGCGGTGACAACAGCTTTAGATCTTTTGAGGGATTGGTTCGACGGCATGGGATTTTCAGGGATTTCAATAGTTCTTGCGGTGCTGCTTTTTATTGCAGGACTGGTATTCTACCTTATGCTGGCGGGACTTGCAGGCTCGGCTCTTGCAAGGCCTGAGGACGCAGCAAATGTCCAGAGCATATTTATAATTCCTTTAGTGGCAGCATTCATGCTGGTGTTGTTTGCTTCAGGCTTGACAGCATCGGGAAATTACAATATCCCATTGGCATATAATCTTGTACCGTTTTCTGCGGCAATGACGGCTCCTGCCAGTGTGCTCATAGGAACACTTTCTGTTCCTATGGCTATAGTGTCCCTGATCATTTCTGTTGTATCGGGAATGATCATCCTCTACGTTGCGGCAAGACTGTACAAGGGCATGATGTTCTTTAACGGCAAGAAGGCAAAGCTTAAGGATTTTATCAGTGCAATAAAGGGATAAAATTTCAGATTTTTTCATAAAATTTTTAAAAATATAAAATATCTCGTCATTATCACTTTGAAAATCGTCAAAATATGTTAATATAATAGGGTAAAAATGTAATATTAATGTCTCTACTTTGACGAATAGGAGGGGAAGAGTTTAAAGGAAATAAATCTGAGATGAGAATATTACCAAAAAACTAAATCAGGAGAGAGCAAAAATGGACAAATTTTTTAAGATTTCCGAAAGAGGAAGTTCAGTAAAAACAGAGATATTTGCCGGAATCACAACATTCTTTGCTATGGCATATATCATTTTTGTAAATCCAAACCAGGTTGCTGCGGAAGGTGCAAACGGCTGGTTGGTAGGACTTGGTGCAGACCCTGTAGCTATGGGTAAGATATGGAATTCTGTATATATCGCATCAATCATTGTAGCTATTATCGGTACATTACTTATGGCATTTGTTGCTAAAATGCCATTTGCCCAGGCTTGTGGAATGGGTCTTAACTCATTCTTCTGTACAATATTTGTATCAGGTGCATTCTTCGCCGGTGCAGATGTTATCACAGGTTATCAGTCAGGTCTTGTGGTAGTATTCCTTTCAGGTGTGGTTTTCCTTATTCTTTCAGTTACAGGACTTAGAAAGTATATTGCAATTTCACTTCCTGAATGTCTCAAGAAGTCAATATCAGCAGGTATCGGTCTTTTTATCGCCCTTATCGGATTAAAGAACGCAGGAATAATAGAGGACAATCCTTATACATTTGTTCAGTTCTTTGATTTCCACGGAAGAATTTCTTCTATAGGCACAGAGGTTGATGGTGTTGTTACAACATCATTTGATGTCTGGAGACAGTGCGTACCTGTTCTTGTAGCAATCCTTGGTGTATTCATCATTGCAGCCCTTGCAAGACGTGGTTTAAAGGCAAGCGTTATCATTGGTATCCTCATATCAACAGTTCTTTACTGGGCAATGATGTGGGAGGTCCCAAGCTTTGACGTAAGCGGTATCTCACAGTCGTTCAAGGATTTCGGCGAGATCGGATTCTTAGGTGTATTCAATGGTGACGCATGGTCAGCACTTGTTGACAGCTCTTATATTGGTGGTATATTCTCAGCTATAATGCTTGTTGTAGCATTCTGTCTTGTAGATATGTTCGATACTCTTGGAACTATCTATGGTACAGCAACTTCAGCAGGTATGCTTGATGAAAACGGTGATCCTATAAGTCTTGACCAGGCAATGCTCTGTGACTCTATCGGTACAGTATCAGGCGCTGTACTTGGTACATCAACATGTACAACATTCGTAGAGTCAGCATCGGGTGTTGGTGCCGGCGGTAGAACAGGCTTTGCCAGTGTTATCACTGCTGCATGCTTTGCTGTGTGCTTATTCTTAAGCCCACTTGCAAGCATTGTTCCTAGCTGTGCAACAGCTCCTGCTCTTATATATGTAGGTGTTCTTATGTCTAAGAACTTCGCTAAGGTAGACATGGATGATATGGGTTCGGCAGTTCCTGCTTTCCTTACACTCATCATGATGCCACTCACATACTCAATTTCAAATGGTATCGGTATCGGTGCGATTTCTTACACAGTTATCGCCCTCTTTACAGGAAAGTTCAAGAAGAAGGATATCATAGTAGCGATCATTGCACTTCTCTTTATATGCAAGTTCGTAACGGTAACTATGTAACACGGTCCCCCCATTTCGTCAACGCTGTTTCAGGTCACAGGATTTGAGGCGGTGCTTCCTCAAGGGACTTGAGATACACACAAATAGAGCAGCAACCATTAGAAATATGGGTTGCTGAAGCGTAACGATGTCACGGATATCATTACAAACAATAAAAATAAAAGGACCCGTGGAAAGATGAGTGATCATTTTTTCACGGGTCCTTTTATATATACGCACCAGAGTGGAATCGAACCACCGCACATGGCTCCGGAGGCCATTGCTCTATCCACTGAGCTACTGGTGCAACAAGAGTATTTTAATACAAAAAGTAGTTATTAGCAAATATTATTTTATGGTTGTGGGATATTTTATGGTCTTGGGATATTTTGCATTTAATATAAACTTGCAATTTGACAATGATAATGTTAATATTCACCTTGTATGATTACAGATAGAGTGTGAAACGAAAGGTTCGGTGCTTGTAATGGCTAAGAATAAAAAGAAGAATAACGAAGAAATTTATGACGATCTGCCGGATAAAGATATAAATGACGATACATCATATGATGATACTGATTATGCTGGTGAAGTGTATGATGACGAGACGGCTTATGATGATGAAGCTGATTATGACGATGATGTAGAGTACCCGGATGATGGTGAG
>NZ_QULM01000002.1:0-298315 GCF_003482105.1 Coprococcus sp. OM04-5BH | reverse complement strand
ATGACGATGATGTAGAGTACCCGGATGATGGTGAGTATTCTGAGGATGGTGAGTACGAAGATGGCGAGGAGTATTCTGAGGACGGTCAGTACGAAGACGGCGGGGAGTATTCTGAGGATGGTCAGTACGAAGACGGCGAGGAGTATTCTGAGGATGATCAGTACGAAGAAGACGGGGAATATTCTGAGGATGGTGAGTACGAAGATGGCGAGGAGTATTCTGAGGACGGTCAGTACGAAGACGGCGGGGAGTATTCTGAGGATGGTCAGTACGAAGACGGCGAGGAGTATTCTGAGGATGATCGGTACGAAGAAGACGGGGAATATTCTGAGGATGGTGAGTACGAAGATGGCGAGGAGTATTCTGAGGACGGTCAGTACGAAGAAGACGATCAGTATGATTCTGATGAAGCCTACGTTGACGATTATCAGGATAATACAGATTACAAGAATAATAAGCAGTACATAGATGACGCCTTTGGAGATATGTGGGACGAGCGTCCTGAGAAGAAGGAGTATAATGGGCCTAAGAAGCCATCGGTGGCTCCGCTTGTTACCTGCTGGATATTATTTGCAGTGTTATGCGTTGCCTATGTGTATTTCTTCTTTATAAAGGATACCTCCAAGGATAAGGGCAATACAGGAAATACCGCAGTTGTCCAGGATACAGAACAGACCGGCTCTGAAGCAGCTTCAACAGAAGAGGTTTCTGCTGATGATGTGGGCAAGGATAATTCGGTTGAGCTTGATATTCCTGAGAACGCTTCTTATAAGAAGTGCGATGATACAGCAATTACAGATGTGATAAATGCCTTCCTTACAGCTAAGGTAAACTGTGATCAGGATGGTCTTAAGTCCTGTGTTCTTGAGACAGAGAACTATGATGATATGTCAAAGGTGAATTCTGCTGCAGAATTTATCAAGGAATATAAGAATGTAACCTGCTATGTAGCAGATGGATATGATGATAACGGTAAGGTGGTATTTGTACTTTCCAATCTTGTTATTGCCGATGTTGATTCTAATCCGCTTAATATTGAATCCTTCTATGTGGCAAAGCAGAGTGACGGCACATATAAGATAAATGAAAACAGATCAACAGGTATTGAGAGCTATATAAACAATGTAATAGCCAAGTCTGATATACAGAAGATATATGCTCATGTAAGCGACAATGTACAGTATCTCTATAATAACGATCCTGCCTTTAAGGATTTCTACGATAAGATACATCCTACAGATACAGACAATACCGGTGATGGTTCAAGTGAGGAGGCAACCTCTGAGGATGATTCATCCTCAGAAGCAGACACGCAGGAAGGAACAGAAGCTTCTACAGAGTCTGCCCAGTAGGTACGAACTTACAAAGGATAAAAAAAGCTGCTTTTAAGAAAGGCAGCTTTTTATATAATATATATATAATGTGTGGATTACGTATCAGATGGCTTCGGCGTCACTTCCGCTCAGGGCGATATCTATTCCTCTGGTCTGGACAGGTGTCGAGAACACGATCTGTGTCTCGGTATTTCCGAACTTCTGAAGCTGACCGATAAAGGCGTCAAGCTCCATGGTACTTGGAAAGCATACCTTCATAAGCATTGAGTAGGAGCCGGTAACACAGTTGCATTCAAGCACATTAGGGCATGAATCGATAAAAGGATAGAAGGTTGGCTTCTGCTTCGGGTCAAGAGCCATATGAATAAATGCTGTGATGTGATAACCAAGGGCTTCCGGGTTGACAGAAGCGTGATATCCTGTGATTATACCGTTTTTTTCCAGTCTGTCTATTCTTGCTGAGACAGCAGGAGAAGAGAGGAAGACCTTACTGGCAAGATACTTAAGTGGAGTTCTTGCATTTGTCTGGAGTAAATGTAATATTTTTCTGTCGATAGCGTCCATATGTGCCACATCCTTTTCTATATAATCTTTGTTTGGATAATTATGTAAAAAGGCGCATTTCATAATGAAACACGCCCTTGTGATGATTGAATTATATATTATTAAGTTTAAAAAAACAAGTGAAAAATGAGAAAAAGTTTATTTTTTTCTCCAAAACCTCTATTTGTATGGATAAAACCAGAGGAAACACCGAAGAAATGAAAATGAAACGGAGATAAATTGATGGCGGAGAATGAAGGAATAAGATTAAATAAGTATCTCAGCGAAGCCGGTGCATGTTCCAGAAGAGCTGCTGATACATATATATCAGAGGGAAAAGTATGTATTAACGGAAAACCTGCGGAAATGGGACAGAAGGTCATGCCGGGAGACAAGGTTACCTTTAAGGGCTGTGTTGTGAGACCGGCAGATAAGATGGTGGTTCTTGCATATAATAAGCCCATAGGTCTTACCTGCACAGCGGATGAGAGAGATAAGGACAATATATTTGCCCATATAGATTATCCTATAAGACTTCAATATGTGGGAAGACTGGACAAGGATTCCCAGGGACTTCTGCTGCTTACCAATGATGGTGATCTTTCAAACAGCATACAGAAGTCTGTAAATAATCACGAGAAAGAGTACAGGGTAAGAGTAAACAAACCTGTTACGGAGGAATTTTTGAGAGCCATGGGCGAAGGAGTTCCTATATTGGATACGGTCACCAAGAAATGCAGACTTAAGAAGCTGGACAACTATTCGTTTACGATAGTACTGACTCAGGGGTTAAACAGGCAGATCAGAAGAATGTGTGACTATTTTGGATATAAGGTTGTGAATCTTAAGCGGATAAGAGTCATGAATGTAAGGCTTGGAGATATGAGACCGGGAGAACTCAGACCCCTTACATCCAAGGAAGAAAGTGAGCTGAGGCGATTGGTCGGAAAGAATTAAAGGGGGATTTTATGAAGGATATAGACAGAATAAAAGAGCTGGTGAAGACACTTAATTATGCCGCCATGAAGTATTATCAGGAAGATACTGAGATCATGAGCAACTTCGAGTATGATAAACTTTATGACGAGTTATGTAAACTTGAAAAGGATACAGGTATAGTTTTGTCAAACAGCCCGACTATTAAGGTTGGTTATGAGATATTAAGTGAGCTTCCAAGGGAGAGGCATGAGAGTCCTATGCTTTCCCTTGATAAGACAAAGGATGTGGACGCTCTTGTTTCCTGGCTTGGAAGTAATAAGGGGGTCATATCCTGGAAGATGGATGGACTTACGGTTGTTCTGACCTATGAGAATGGTGAGCTGGTTAAGGCAGTAACCAGAGGAAACGGAGAGATCGGAGAGGTAATTACAGGAAATGCAAAGATGTTTGTGAACATACCTCACAGGATCGGCTACAAGGGAAAGCTTATAATCCGTGGAGAGGCGGTTATAAGGTACTCAGACTTTAACAGGATAAATGATGCCATTACAGATGTATCGGCAAAATATAAGAATCCGAGAAATCTCTGCAGTGGATCCGTGAGGCAGTTGAACAATAAGATAACTAAGGAGAGAAATGTTAATTTCTTCGCCTTTAACCTGGTGACAGGGGATGATGTTGATCTGGGTAATTCCTTTAACGGACAGCTTGACTGGCTTGAGTCTCAGGGGTTTGAGGTGGTTGAGCACTATCTTACCGATGGGGCAGATCTTAAGGATAAGGTAAAGATGTTCTCTGAGAAGATATCAGGAAATGATTTTCCTTCCGATGGACTTGTACTGGTACTTGATGATATAGCCTACGGAAGAAGTCTTGGAAGAACTGCCAAGTTCCCAAGGGATTCCATGGCATTCAAATGGGCTGATGAGGAGGCGGTAACTCATCTTACGGACATATGCTGGAGTGCTTCAAGAACCGGACTTATAAATCCTGTGGCTGTATTTGAACCAGTGGAGCTTGAGGGCACTACCGTAAGCAGAGCAAGTATCCATAATGTGAGTATAGTGAGATCGCTTGAGCTTGGTATAGGAGATGAGATTGCTGTATATAAGGCGAACATGATAATACCTCAGATTTCAAAAAATCTCACAAGAAGCGGCAGCGCAGAGATACCAAAGTCCTGTCCTGTGTGCGGCGGTGAGACAGAGATAAGGAATGAGGAGGGAGTAGAGACCCTTTATTGTACAAATGAGTACTGCCCTGCCAAGAAGCTTAAGTCATTTGGACATTTTGTATCGAGAAATGCAATGAATATCGACGGACTGTCTGAGTCTACCCTGGAGAAATTTATAGATTCCGGCTATCTGGATAACTTTGATGATCTTTACCATCTGGACAGGTACAAGGAGGAGATAACAGGCATGGAGGGCTTTGGAGATAAGTCCTACGCGAAGCTTATTGAGGCGGTGGATACATCCAGAAAGACTACTGTGGCAAGACTTTTAAACGGTCTTGGGATACAGGGAGTAGGCGAGGCGAATGCCAAGGTGATCGCAAGATATTTTAAGAATGATCTGGATAAGATCATTAATGCCAGATACGACGAGCTGGTAGAAATTGACGGTATCGGAAAAATTATGGCAGGAGATATTGTAAGATACTTTGAAAATAAAGAAAATTGTGATACTATAGAAAAGTTGAGACAGGAGCTGGAGTTTCAAATTGAGAAAAATACGGCGGAACAGATATTTGAAGGGATGACCTTCGTGGTGACAGGATCACTTAACCACTATGATAACAGAGACAACTTAAAGGCAGAGATCGAGAGCCTTGGAGGAAAGGTTGCGGGATCTGTGTCGTCAAAGACATCATATCTTATAAATAATGATGTAAACTCCCAGTCCTCAAAGAATAAAAAGGCAAGAAGTCTTAATGTGCCTGTTATATCCGAAGAAGATTATATTAAGCTTTTGTCTTGAAATGGCATTTTTGCAGATATTCCGATAAAGAATTACGGATTATTGAACAAGCAATGAAAGGAAATGATAAATATGCCAATAAGAATAGATGATGATTTACCTGTAAAGAAAATACTGGAAGATGAGAATATATTCGTAATGGGAACCAGAAGAGCTGTAGGTCAGGAGATAAGACCGCTTAATATCCTTATCTTAAACCTTATGCCTTTGAAGGAGGAAACAGAGCTGCAGCTTATGCGAAGTCTTTCAAATACACCTCTTCAGGTTAATATAACATTACTAAGGACTATGACATATCAGTCAAAGAATGTTACTAAGGGACATCTGGACAGATTTTATGAGGACTTCTCAAGTGTAAGGAATAAGAAGTGGGACGGTTTCATAATAACAGGTGCACCGGTTGAAAAATACGAGTTTGAGGATGTGGATTACTGGGATGAGCTTAGGGAGATAATGGACTGGTCAGAGGACAACGTAACCTCAACCATGCATATATGCTGGGGAGCCCAGGCAGGGCTATACTACAGATACGGAGTTCGGAAGTACGATCTTCCGAAGAAGCTTTCAGGTATTTATGAGCACCATACATTCCACAGGAAGACCCCTTTGGTCAGAGGCTTTGACGACTCCTTCTTTGTTCCTCATTCAAGATATACGGGGGTATCCAAGGAAGATATTGTGAACAATCCTCATCTTGATATAGTTGCAGAGTCTGAGGAGGCAGGCCCTTATCTTATCATAGGTGATGGAGGAAAGAATATATTTGTCACAGGACATCCTGAGTATGATGTGCTTACTCTGGATAAGGAATATAAAAGAGATAAGAAGAAGGGACTTAACCCGGATATACCGGTGAATTATTATCCTGACGATGACCCTACGAGGAAGCCTGTCAAGTCATGGAGGTGCCATGCCAATACACTGTATGCTAACTGGCTTAATTATTACGTATACCAGATAACACCATACGACTGGACGATTTAAAAGAATAAATATATAAAGAACTGACATGAGAAAATAAAAATAGAAAAGTCGGTGTACTGACTTTTACAAAAAAATAATTAATTCACGGTATAAAGACCGGTGGATATAAAAATTTTCAGAAAGGAAAAATCTTCTGCATATGAAACAGAGGGTTAAAAGGTGACACATGGGGGAAAATAGAGGAAACTTTTCAGGTAAGGTAGGATTTGTCCTTGCTGCGGCGGGAAGTGCAGTAGGACTTGGTAATATATGGAGGTTCCCATATCTTGCAGCAAAGGATCATGGCGGAGTGTTTATACTTGTATATATCATACTTGCACTCAGCTTCGGATTTACACTTCTTACAACAGAGATAGCCATAGGAAGAAAGACCGGCCAGGGACCGCTTACAGCATATGGAATATTGCATAAGGGCTGGAACGGAATAGGAATACTGGCGTGGCTGGTTCCGGTTATCATCCTTCCGTATTACTGTACCATCGGTGGCTGGGTATTCAAATATTTTACAGTTTACCTTACAGGAGCAGGGAAGTCTGCGGTTGCAGATACATTCTTCACAGGATTCATAACCTCTGATTATGCCCCAATGGTATTCGGCATAATTTATCTGTTTGTTACAGCTATAGTTGTATTTCTTGGTGTGGACAACGGAATTGAGCGTATAAGCAAGATACTTATGCCTGTATTGCTTATACTTATAATAGGAATATCAATTTACTCAGTAACCTTAAGCCATACAGCAGATGACGGAACTGTGAGAACTGGTTTAGAGGGTCTTAGGATGTATGTAATACCTGATTTTTCGGGGATATCATTTAAACAATTTTGTATGATAGTTATTGATGCCATGGGACAGTTATTCTTCTCAATAAGTGTAGCTATGGGTATTATGGTTACCTATGGTTCGTATGTTAAGAAAGATGTAAACCTTATGGCTTCCATAAACCAGATCGAGATATTCGATACAGTTGTTGCCATGCTTGCCGGTATGATGATCGTTCCTGCTGTGTATGTATTCATGGGTCAGGAAGGAATGTCTGGAGGACCGGGACTTATGTTTGTTTCCCTGCCTAAGGTATTTAATGCCATGGGTTCGGTTGGTTATGTTATAGGGCTGTTGTTCTTCCTTATGACATTATTTGCGGCGGTTACATCTTCTGTATCGGTCATGGAGGCAATAGTGTCCGGTATCATGGACAAGTTCAGGTTCTCAAGAAAGAAGAGTACTGTTATATGTCTTGCCTATGCTATCATCACACTGATAGTGGTATGTCTTGGATACAATAAGTTGTACTTCGAGATTAAGCTTCCTACAGGTTCTACAGGACAGATACTTGATGTTATGGACTTCTTAAGTAACAACATATTCATGCCGTTAGTGGCATTGTTTACATGTATCTTTATCGGATGGGTAGTTAAGCCTAAGACTATAATCGATGAGGTTACAAACGGAGGACAGATTAAGTTCAGAAGAAAGGGACTCTATATAGCAATGGTCAAGGTTATAGCGCCTATACTTCTGTTCCTGCTGCTGCTACAATCCTTTGGAGTATTTTAAGTTCCGGATTTTATATCTGCTTTCGGAGTGCTTAGGTTACAGAGCTTATATCAGTCCGGGAGTTTTGAGTTGATGATTTTTGATCGACCTGTTGACGGATTTTATGATTTATAGAATGAAAAATGAAATGGAGATACGTATGAGTTTATTAGGCATAATCGGGGCCATGGAAGAGGAGGTCATCAAGCTTAAAGAGATGATGACTGAGCCGGAGCTTATAAAGAAATCCGGCATGGACTTCTATAAGGGCACAATAGAAGGTAAGAATGTTGTGGTTGTTAAATGTGGTGTGGGAAAGGTAAATGCTGCCATGTGTACACAGACCATGATAGATGTATTTAACGTTGACAGCATAATCAATACAGGAATAGCAGGATCCCTTAATGCGGATATTAACATAGGAGATATAGTATTCGCTTGCGATGCGGTGGAGCATGATATGGATGTGGCTGCCCTTGGATATGAGCCTGGAATAATCCCTGACACAGAGATGAGTGTCTTCAAGTCTGATGAACATCTTCTTGATATAGCAAAGAATGCTGTGAAGAACTGTGGACTTACAGTGGGTGTGTTCACAGGAAGAGTAGTAAGCGGAGATCAGTTCATATCAAGTAAGGAGAAGAAGGAATGGTTGGTGAATCAATTCGGTGGTTTGTGTGCTGAGATGGAAGGGGCTTCCATAGGGCATGTTGCCTGTCTTAACAGAGTTCCGTTTTTAGTTTGCCGGGCCATATCAGATAAGGCTGATGATACTGCGGATATGGACTATCCTACATTTGCAGCTATGGCAATAGACAACAGTATAAAGATGATGACAGAGATAATAAAAAGCTTTTAACACTGGAAGTAAAAATAATGAATGAAAATATAAGGAGTGGGAGACAATGGAGAAAATTGCAAGCTTTAAGATAAACCATCTTATACTTAATCCGGGAATATATGTATCCAGGAAAGATAAGGTGGGAGATCAGGTTGTTACGACATTTGACATAAGGATCACTAAACCTAATTTTGAACCGGTGATGAATACTGCCGAGGTGCATACCATTGAGCATCTTGGGGCAACCTTCTTAAGAAATGATGAGAAGTTTAGGGACAAGGTTGTATACTTCGGACCTATGGGATGCCGTACAGGTTTTTATCTGATACTTGCAGGTGATTATGAATCGAAAGATATTGTTGAACTTATGATATCAATGTTTGAGTTTGTAAGACACTACCAGGATCCTGTTCCGGGTGCAAACCCAAGAGAATGTGGAAACTATCAGGATATGAATCTGGCGATGGCAAACTATTATGCAGAGAAATTCCTTACAGAGGTTTTATACAACATAACAGAAGACAGACTTGTGTATCCGGAGGGATGATCAGATACAGTTGACCTTTTGTTTTTTTAGTGATACGATAAGTTTGGCTTTGAAGCGAAGAGTGCGTAGTACTCGGCTTACGATATAGAAAAGAAAAATTAAGAGAGGTAAGAAAGATGAGTAAAAGTTTTGGAGATTTAGTTGAGCAGGTAACTAAGTGCGAGAAGAAGACAGTTTCAGTCTGCTGTGCACAGGATGACGCAGTTCTTGAGGCTGTAAGAGCAGCTAAGGAAAAGGGTATTGTAGACGCTATTCTTGTTGGAGATGAGGCAAAGATCAGAGAAATCGCCGCTTCTATTAATATGGATCTTTCGGACTATAAAATCATAAATGAGCCTGATGATATACAGGCCGCACTTAAGGCTGTTGAGCTTGTACATAACAATAAGGCTGATATGTACATGAAGGGACTTATAGATACAAAACACTTCCTTAAGAGCGTTCTTGATAAGGAAGTTGGTTTAAGAACAGGAAAGCCACTTTCACATGTATGTGTATTTGATCTCCCTGAGGTTGATCATCTTTTATTCCTTACAGATGTTGCATTTATTCCATATCCAACACTTGATGACAAGGTAAATATTATTAATAACACAGTAGAAATATGTGAGGCATGTGGTGTTAAGAATCCTAAGGTTGCTCCACTGGCAGCAGTTGAGGTAGTAAATCCTAAGATGCCTGTAACAGTTGAGGCTGATGAGCTTACAAAGATGAATGAGGCAGGGGAGATAAAGAACTGTATAGTTGACGGACCACTTTCATTTGATCTTGCTACATGCCCTGAGGCAGCTAAGCATAAGGGAGCAGAAGGAAGAAAGATCGTAGGTGACGCAGATATACTTCTTTTCCCTGATATACATGCAGGAAATATTACATATAAGGCACTTGTCCACAATACAAAGGTTGTAAACGGAAACCTTATAACAGGTACAGCAGCTCCTGTAATCCTTACATCACGTTCAGATACGTTTGAAGTTAAGATGAATTCACTTGTTCTTGGTGCTGTTGTTGCAGAGCATATGAAGAATAAGTAATGCCCGGATGACTGTTAAGATGGAGCGTATAAATTAAGAAACAAATAACAAATATGAATAAATGGAGGATTACTGAAATGTCATACAAGATTCTTATTATCAATCCTGGTTCGACATCAACAAAGATCGGTGTGTTCGAGGATGAGACACTATTATTTGAAGAGACACTCAGACATACAACAGAGGAGCTTGCAGGCTTCAATCTTATTATTGAGCAGAAGGATTTCAGAAAGAAGGTTATTCTTGACATTCTTGCCGAGAAGAACTTTGACATACATACACTTGACGTATGCGTAGGTCGTGGCGGTATGCTTAAGCCTATCCCTGGCGGAACATATCCTGTAAGCGACGAGCTTTTAGAGGATTTAAAGATCGGTAAGCAGGGACAGCATGCTTCAAATTTAGGTGGTGTGCTTGCCCGTGAGATAGGTGATGAGATAGGTGTTCCATCATATATAGTAGATCCTGTTGTTGTTGATGAGTTAATGCCGTCATCAAGACTCTCCGGTGTTCCTGAGCTTCCGAGAAGAAGTGTATTCCATGCACTTAATCAGAAGGCTGTAGCTAAGAGATACGCTAGGGAGACAGGCAAGAAGTATGAGGATCTCAATCTTATTGTATGTCATATGGGTGGCGGTGTATCGGTCGGTGCCCATGATCATGGACGTATTGTAGATGTAAATAATGCCCTTGATGGTGAGGGCGCATTCTCACCTGAGAGAGCCGGTGGTGTTCCATCAGGCGATCTTGTTAAACTTTGTTTCTCAGGAGAGTACACACAGCAGGAAGTTATGAAGAAGCTTGTTGGTAAGGGCGGATTTAACGCATATATCGGAAGCAATGATGCAAGAGATCTTGAGAAGATGGTAAATGAAGGTGATGAGCATGCAAAGCTTGTTCAGGATGCGTTCTACCAGCAGGTTGCCAAGGATATAGGAGCAATGTCAACTGTATTAAGAGGTAAGGTAGACCAGATCATCCTTACAGGTGGTATTGCATATTCTGAACATACATGTAACGAGCTTAAGAAGAGGGCAGGCTTCATTGCAGACTTCACGGTATATCCTGGTGAGGATGAACTTCTTGCCCTTGCACAGGGTGCACTCAGAGTCATGAATGGTGAAGAGAAGCCGATGAAGTATTAATCCTTTGATTTTTAACTGGGTGATATCTGCGGTTGTGATTGTAAAAATTTGGCATCATAGTATTTGTGCATCTGCCAATAATATTATCAAGACATAAGTCTTAATAATATTTTTATGGAGGTCATTACAATGGCAAACACAAAGAATTCTGGTTCAGTACCAGAGGCAAAGAACGCTATGAACAAGTTTAAGATGGAGGTTGCCAAGGAGATTGGTGTAAACCTTAAGGAAGGTTATAACGGTGACTTAACATCGGCTGAGAGCGGATCAATCGGTGGCGAGATGGTTCGTCAGATGATTAAGAAGCAGGAGCAGCAGATGTCAGGCAGATAGTTATAAAATACTATTAGCTTTTGTCAATATGACAGGATCGGATGACAGTTTATGTATCTGTCATCCGATTTTTGCGTTGGTTAATCTGAATACCGGATAAAGTTTATACATATTTTATATGGAGTGGGGACATAAAACACAAAAGTTGAGGCGTTTAGGCTAGACATAATTGTTGGAGATATGGTATAATCGAGTGATTGATGCGGTTATATAGCCGTATATAAATACAAGAATATAAAAAATGAAGGCATAAAATATATAGAGAGCTTCATTTGTGATTTTAAGGAGGAAATAATAAGATGAGTTTATCAGTAGAAAAGCTTGAGCATAGTATGGCTAAACTTACTATTGAAGTACCAGCAGAAGAGTTTGAGAAGGCGTTGACAGAGGCTTACAAGAAGCAGAAGGGTAAGTTTAATGTGCCTGGTTTCCGTAAGGGAAAGGTTCCACAGTCATTTATCGAGAAGATGTACGGTCCTGAAGTATTTTACGAAGAGGCTGCAAATCATGTAATCAATGAGTTCTATCCAAAGGAAACAGCCGATATTGATATAGAGATCGCATCAAGACCTACTATTGATGTAACACAGATTGAAAAGGGAAAGAATTTTATATTTACAGCAGAGGTTGCAGTTAAGCCTGAGGTTACTCTTGGCGAGTACAAGGGTGTAGAGGTTCCTGCAGTAGCTGTTGAAGTAACAGACGATGATGTTATGGCTGAGATATTAAATGAGCAGAAGAAGAATGCCAGCAAGAAGAGCGTAACAGACAGAGCAGCACAGATGGATGATGAGATTACACTTGATTTCGAAGGATTTGTAGACGGCGAAGCTTTCGAGGGTGGTAAGGCTGAGAACTATAAGCTTGTACTTGGCTCACATTCATTTATCGACACATTTGAGGATCAGTTAGTAGGTAAGAATATCGGTGAGGAGTGCGAAGTAAACGTAACATTCCCTGAGGATTACCAGGCTAAGGATCTTGCAGGAAAGCCTGCAGTATTCAAGTGCAAGATCAACGATATATTCGAGAACGAGCTCCCTGCACTTGATGATGAGTTCGCTTCAGAGGTTTCAGGCTGTGATACACTTGATGCATACAAGGAAGAGGTAAAGCAGTCACTTCTTTCAAGAAAGCAGAAGGATGCAAGAAACCAGAAGGAAGAAGCAGTTATAACAAAGATTATCGAGAATGCAACAATGGATGTTGCTGATGCAATGATCTATGATATGCAGGAGAGAATGAAGGACGAGTTCGCACAGAGCCTTAAGTATCAGGGAATCGAGCTTTCACAGTACCTTCAGATCTGCAACGTAACTGAGGATGCTCTTATGGAGAGGATTAAGCCGGACGCTGAGAGAAGAATTAAGTCACGTCTTGTTCTTGAGGCTGTTGCAGCAGCAGAGGATATTCAGGTATCAGAGGAAGAGACAGATGAGGAGCTTACAAAGATGGCAGCACAGTATCAGATGAAGCTTGAGGATATCAAGGGATTCATGGGTGATGCAGAGCGCGCAAGCATTAACAAGGATATAGCAGTTAAGAAGGCTATCGACCTCGTTGTTGACGCTGCAAAGGAAGTCTAATAAAGCAGACGTGCTTTGTATAGTTGAAAGGAAGATGTTAAATGAGTTTAGTTCCATATGTCATTGAACAGACCAGCAGAGGTGAGCGTTCATATGATATTTATTCAAGATTACTTAAAGACAGAATTATATTCCTGGGCGAAGAAGTAAATGATGTGACAGCAAGTTTGATTATTGCACAGCTTTTGTTTTTGGAGTCAGAGGATCCTGGAAAGGATATTTCACTGTATATTAACAGTCCGGGAGGATCTGTTACAGCAGGTCTTGGAATATACGACACAATGCAGTATATAAAGTGTGATGTGTCAACAATCTGCTGCGGTATGGCGGCAAGCATGGGCGCGTTCCTTCTTGCGGGTGGTGCAAAGGGAAAGAGATATGCCCTTCCTAATTCCGAGATCATGATCCACCAGCCGCTTGGCGGTGCGCAGGGACAGGCAACAGAGATTGAGATTGCCGCAAAGCACATTCTGCGCACTAAGGAAAAGTTAAATAAGATGTTAAGCGAGAACACAGGAAAGCCATATGATGTTATTGCTGCTGATACAGAGAGAGACAACTGGATGTCTGCTGCTGAGGCATGTGAGTATGGCCTTATAGATAGTGTTATAGCTAATAGGTAATATTTAATAATCTAAAGGGGTATGGTAATGGCAGGTCGTAGTGACGAAAAGAAGCCTTTGAGATGTTCGTTTTGTAACAGACCACAGGAGCAGGTCCATAAGCTTATTGCAGGACCTAATGCATATATTTGCGATGAGTGTATCCGTATATGTAACGAGATAGTTGAAGAGGAGATGGAGGACACACATCTTTCGGATGATGTAAATCTCCTTAAACCAAAAGAGATAAAGAACTTCCTGGATCAGTACGTTATTGGACAGGAGGAGGCCAAGAAGGTCTTGGCTGTAGCAGTATATAACCATTATAAGAGAGTGTTTGGCGAGAAGGATTTTGATGTTGAGCTTCAAAAGAGCAACATCCTTATGGTAGGACCTACAGGTTCAGGTAAGACATATCTTGCCCAGACACTTGCGAAACTGCTTAATGTACCATTTGCAATAGCAGACGCAACAGCACTTACCGAAGCCGGTTATGTAGGCGAGGACGTTGAGAACATCCTTCTTAAGCTTATCCAGGCGGCGGATTATGACGTTGAGCGTGCAGAGCATGGTATCATCTATATTGATGAGATAGACAAGATCACTAAGAAGAGTGAGAACGTATCCATAACCAGGGATGTATCCGGTGAAGGAGTGCAGCAGGCGTTACTCAAGATTATTGAGGGTACAGTTGCGTCAGTTCCGCCTCAAGGGGGAAGAAAACATCCACATCAGGAGTTTATACAGATTGATACTTCTAACATTTTGTTTATATGTGGCGGAGCGTTTGATGGACTTGATAAGATCATCGAGAATCGTGTAGGCAAGAAATCCATGGGATTTAATGCCGATGTCATATCTCAGACAGAACAGGATATAGATACGCTGCTTAAGCAGGTTACACCACAGGATTTCGTTAAGTTTGGTCTTATTCCGGAGTTTGTGGGAAGAGTGCCTGTAGCGGTAACACTTGATCTGCTTGATGAGGAGGCACTTATAAGGATTCTTAAGGAGCCTAAGAGTGCTATCTGCAAGCAGTATAAGAAGTTGTTCAAGATGGATAATGTAGATCTGACCTTTGAGGATGATGCGTTGCGGGCTATTGCCAGAGAGGCAATGGAGAGAAAAACCGGTGCCCGTGGTTTAAGATCAATCATAGAGAAAGCAACTCTTGATCTTATGTATGAGATTCCATCAGAGGAGAATATAGTATCATGTGTCATAACCAAGGATGTTATTGAGAATGGAGCGGCACCTATAGTGACTTACTCAGACGATGCCTTAGATCAGCCGGTGCCTCTCAAGAAAAAGCATACCGAGAAGAAGTCTGACGAGACAGCATGATAGACAGATAGTTAAAAGCAAGGGCTGGGGTATTTTATATTCCCAGCCTTTAGTATAATATTATAATATTTTTGATTACTAAGGAGATAGGAAATTTGGATAAAGTAGTATGGAATATGCCGGTGATAATTCTTCACAATATTGTCATTATGCCTGATTCAAATTCTAATATAGATGTGGTAACTCCGGAATCCTGCAAAGCTGTGGAAAAAGCCATGGCTATGGACAACATAGTATTTCTTCTGAGTGTTGATTCCATGGATGAGCTGGATAAGGGAGACATAAAGAGGATCGGAGTGGTTGCCAAGATCAAGCAGATGCTCAAAATGCCGGATAAGACAATGCGCATCCTTCTTGAGACAACCTCAAGGGGTAATGTTGAACTGCTGAATAAGGATGATGATGCATATAACGGAGACGTGGAGCTGCTTGCGGATGAAGAGCCTGGCAGGGACGACAAGGAAGCAGAGGCTCTTAAGAGAATGCTTGAGAATAAAGTTAAGCAGGCCTATTCAAATGGTCTTGGGACAAATAAGATCATGTATGCACAGATTGTTAAGACAGTGGTATTATCTAAGATGTGCAACCGTGTGGCTGAGTTTGTACCCCTTCCGGTTGATAAGAAGAGAATTCTCATAGCCATGGATGATGTTAAGGAGAGAGCTGAGATTCTCATAGGCTATATTGATGATGAGCTGGAGATCCTTACCATTAGAAATGAGATACAGGAAAAGCTCAAGGAATGTGTAAATAAACATCAAAGAGAGTATGTTCTTAGGGAACAGCTTAAAGTCATCAAGAAGGAGCTGGGAGAGGATGACACGGACGAGATAGCGGACGAATATGATAAAGAGCTATCTGGGCTTGGAGCTCCGGAGGAAGTGACTGACAAGATTAAGAAGGAGATAGGACGTTTTAAGTCACTGCCATCCATGGCACCTGAGAGTGGTGTCCTGTCCAATTATATAGAGACACTTCTTGATTATCCGTGGAATAAAAGTTCACAGGAGAACGGAGATCTGAATAAAGCCATAAAGATACTTGAACGTGATCATTATGGTCTTGATGACGTCAAAGAGAGGATAATAGATTATCTTGCAGTCCGTATCCTTAACAAAAAGGGAAATATGCCGATCATCTGTCTGGTGGGTCCTCCGGGAACCGGTAAGACTTCCATAGCAAGATCCATTGCGGAAGCTACAGGCAAGGAATATATAAGATTGTCACTGGGCGGAGTAAGAGATGAGGCAGAGATCAGAGGCCACAGAAAGACCTATGTGGGAGCTATGCCGGGCAGGATAGTCCAATCCATAGCCAGAACGAAAACCAATAACCCGCTGGTATTACTGGATGAGATAGACAAGGTAAGCAGCGACTACAAGGGTGATGTGTCATCAGCGCTTCTTGAGGTCCTTGACAGTGAACAGAACAATAAGTTCATGGATCATTATTTCGAGGTGCCTGTGGACCTGAGTCAGGTGTTATTTATAGCCACAGCAAATGATGCTTCAACAATACCGGGCCCACTCCTTGACAGAATGGAGATTATAGAAATCTCGGGGTATACTGAAAATGAGAAGTACAATATTGCGAAGTTGTATCTTGTAAAGAAATGCATAGAGAGAAACGGACTTACCAAAAATCAGTTAAAAATCAATTCTGATGCCATAAGATATATTATCAGAAATTATACAAGAGAGGCCGGAGTGAGAAGCCTTGAGCGTAATATAGACAGGATATGCAGAAAGGCATGCCGTGAGATATTGTGCGATGAAGAAGGTTGTGTAAAGATAACTAAGAAGAATGTAAGTGCATATCTGGGAACAGAGAAATACGCGGAAGAAAAACAGCGTCTTAACAATAAGATAGGGGCTGTCAGAGGTCTGGCGTGGACGTCCGTGGGAGGCGTTACCCTTGATATAGAGGTAAATGTATTCCCGGGAAACGGACAACTTGAGCTTACAGGAAAGATGGGGGACGTTATGAAAGAGTCTGCTGTGGCGGGCTTAAGTTATGTGCGTTCTCTTAAGGAGTGTGAAAAGCTTGGAAATGATTTCTTTGAAACCCATGATATACATATCCATATTCCTGAGGGGGCTGTACCTAAGGATGGACCTTCAGCAGGTATAACCATGGCAACAGCACTGTATTCAGCTATATTTAAGAAGACTGTAAAGGGTAATCTTGCCATGACCGGAGAGATAACCATAAGAGGTGATGTGCTTCCTATCGGCGGCTTAAAGGAGAAAATGCTTGCTGCCAAGCTTATAGGGATAACAAATCTTATCATACCTGCAGGAAATAAGAGAGATCTTAACGATATAGCTTCAGATATAAAGGATGGATTAAATATAGTATTTGCGTCAGATATGTCGCAGGTGCTCGATAATGCGATAGTGTAGTATGAATAAGAGTGAAGCGAAGCAATAATTCAAAAGGTTATGAGTATATAATGATACAATAGTGTAGGAATTATATAATTGTACAGATGATTAAGAATTGAGAGGAAAACTATGGTTATAAAAAATGTGGAACTGGAAACAGTATGTGGTATTACCAGTAAGCTTCCGGATAATATTCTGCCGGAGATTGCATTTGCAGGAAAATCCAATGTGGGAAAGTCTTCCCTTATAAATGGATTGTTAAACCGAAAGTCTCTGGCAAGGACATCCTCACAGCCTGGCAAGACACAGACAATTAATTTCTATAATGTAAATAAACAGTTATATTTTGTTGATCTTCCGGGGTATGGTTATGCTGCTGTATCTCAGGAAATAAGAGCAAAATGGGGTAAGATGATAGAGAGATATCTCAACACCTCAAAGGTCATAAAGAAGGTGTTTCTTCTGATAGACATAAGACATGAGCCTTCGGAAAATGACTGTATCATGTATAACTGGATTGTGGAAAACGGATATGAGCCGGTGATAATTGCCACCAAGCTTGACAAGATAAAGAGAAGCCAGGTGCAGAAGCACATAAAGATGATAAAGCAGAAGATACGCCCTGTAGAGGGTACGACCATTATACCATTTTCTTCTCAAAGCAAGCAGGGAAGAGAAGAAATATGGCAGTTGATCGAAGATACGATCGCTACATCATAGGAGCTGACAGGGAAAACCATGACTATATTGCAATGATAGATCGGAAATATGGATGCTTTTTATAAGATGAGCAATTCGTTGACTATGTAATCATATACATCAGTACTTTTGCCACGCCAGTTATCGCAGATGGCAACAGCCTGGGATTTAAGGGGAACACACAGTTTAAGGTCTAACAGGGTCTCGTTTCGATCCTTAATGATACATGAAACTGTGTATTCCTTATTTTCATTTAAGGAATAATCTGAATAAATCTCTGCTTCGTTCTTAAGATTGATCTTCTGGTTTTCAAAGTATTCGAGGATATCCTCTTTTATATCGTGAGGAATCCTGTTCTCAAATAAACTGAGAGCTTCCTCTCCCTTGTCAGTTATTTTGTAATGAGATGAACTTCTTATTGTGGATACACTTACATAGCTACTGTCAATAAGGTCGTTTATGGACTCCTGAAGAGTGAAATAGTTGGTATATTTCTTGGTCAGGACAAATTCAGAAATCTGGGAATTTGTAAGGGGAAAGTCCACTCTGTCAAGCATATACAGTATTATTAATTTATATAAGACCATTGAATCGACGCTCATGTTATCCCTCCAGTAAAACATATATTTCGACAGGCGATACAATGACCATAATAACACTTGGAGTATGTAAAATCAATTATTAATATGCCTTTACAAATTAAATGTTTGTGGTATACTGGGTCTATCTTAGTTTCTAAATTTCAAATGTTACCCATGAAAAACTGTAATAGAGTATGAGAAATGTATATAAGATATAATGATATTTAAGAAAGAGGAAGCTTATGGATTTTAACAATGCATCCCTTGCTGAGTTGCGTCAGTATGTTAAGGCAAACGGCATAAAGGGCACTTCTGCAATGAAAAAGAAGGAGCTGGCAGAGTATCTCATTGAGAGAGAACAAAACAATGGGGATATCAAGTCCGCAACATCAGAGAAAACCAATAATAATCAAAAGAAAAAAGTTGGAAAAATAAGAAAAGAAAAAAATACGATTGAGAAAAATATGGAAATATCAGAAGCGTCAGAAGAGAAAAATATTGCTGGCGGCTATGTTGACGAGAGCTTCCGGACCGGAAGTGAACAGAATGTGACTTACAATGATATGACTTCCGTTACAGACAAGGGCGAGGCTTCCGATGGAACATTACATATAGATGTAGAGTCAGGAGATGGAAGATACAGACAGGATAACGGACGAAGACTTAGAAACACTGTGAGAAATTATCGTGGAAGGGTCGATAACCGTGGCGATAACCGATACGATAATCATGTGGAAGCAAGACGAGACGTATATAGAGCGGATCATAAGAATGATCCAAGAACCGATTACAGACAGGACAGGCGTACTGATTCAAGGAATGATAACCGGTACGATAACCGGAATGACAACCGGTACGATAACCGGAATGATAACCGGTACGATAACCGGAATGACAACCGGTACGATAACCGGAATGACAACCGGTACGATAACCGCTATGACAACAGGGCAGAGAGCCGTGTTGAGATAAAGTATGACAACCGCACGGATAGCCGTTGTGAGAACAGACAGGACAACCGTTATGATGGCAGAGCTGATAATCGTACAGACAGCCGGTATGACAATTCCGATATACAGCCACCTACTCCTGAGAATAATGAGGCACTGTACAACGAACTTGACAGTGGTAAGACGGCAAACGGTATACTCGAGGTTATGCCTGAGGGCTTTGGCTTTATAAGAAGTGCGAATTATATGCCGGGGGATCAGGACATATATGTATCTCCTGCCCAGATCAGGAGGCTTGGACTTAAGACAGGAGATATTATATCTGGAAGTATCAGAGTTAAGACCCAGGGAGAGAAATTCTCAGCCCTTTTATATGTTAATTCTGTAAATGATCTGTCGCCTGAGACTATAGCGGGAAGAAAAAGCTTTGAAGATCTTACACCTATATTCCCTAATGAACGTATTGTATTAGATGGAAATAATTCGCCGGTACCGATAAGGATGATTGATCTTCTTGCACCTATAGGTAAGGGACAGAGAGGAATGATCGTTTCTCCGCCTAAGACAGGTAAGACAACCCTTATTAAACAGATTGCAAAATGTATAAGCACAAAATATACAGATATGCATCTTCTCGTGCTTCTCATAGATGAGAGACCGGAAGAGGTTACGGATATCAGGGAATCCATAGAGGGACCTAATGTTGAAGTTATATACTCTACATTCGATGAACTGCCTGAACATCATAAGAGAGTGTCAGAAATGGTTATAGAGAGAGCGAAGCGACTGGTGGAACAGAAGAAGGATGTAGTCATACTCCTTGACAGCATCACAAGACTTGCCAGAGCCTACAATCTGACGGTACAGCCTAGTGGACGTACTCTTTCAGGCGGACTTGATCCGGCAGCTCTTCATATGCCTAAGAAGTTCTTCGGCGCAGCAAGGAATATGAGAGAGGGCGGAAGCCTTACAATACTCGCCACAGCCTTGGTTGAGACAGGAAGTAAGATGGATGACGTTGTATTCGAGGAGTTTAAGGGTACAGGTAATATGGAGCTTGTCCTTGATAGGAAACTGTCGGAAAAGAGGATATTCCCTGCCATTGATATAGCCAGATCGGGTACCAGAAGAGATGACCTTCTTCTTTCGAAAAAAGAGCAGGAGATCGTTACTGCCATACATAAGGCTTTACTTGGAAATAAATCCGAGGATGTGCTTGAGGACGTGCTTAAGCTTTTTGTCCGTACAAAGAATAACGAAGAATTTATGTACTATGTTGAGAAGAGTCTTTTGAGACATTAATATTGTACAATAAATTATGCGTAATAATAAAAAAAACGCTTGCTTTAATATTTTAGCTATGCTATACTGTGAAAGCTGTGTTTAATGGAGAAATGTGAGGTGAAAGAAATGAAAGAAGGAATACATCCAGATTATTATCAGGCAAAGGTTATTTGCAACTGTGGAAATGAGTTTGTTACAGGTTCAACAAAGCAGGAAATTCATGTTGAAATATGCTCAAAGTGTCATTCATTCTACACAGGTCAGCAGAAGGCTGCAAAAGCTCGTGGAAGAATTGATATGTTTAACCGTAAGTACGGCGTTACACAGGCTAACTAATAAAAAGTATGACAGGTTGAGTTTTACAAAAACTCAACCTGTTTTTTTACTTTAAAGGGAAGTCATTGACAGCTTTAAAGGAGAAACGGATCATTGAAGAGAGTAAGGATTGGCGGTCAGGCGGTAATTGAAGGTGTCATGATGAAAAATCGTGACAAATATGCGGTTGCGGTCAGAAAGCCGGATAATGATATAGAGATAAAGGTCAGCGAATACAGAGCATTTGGAGACAGATATCCGTTATTTAAGCTTCCTATAATAAGAGGCGTTGTTAATTTCATAGAATCCCTTGTGATAGGTGTTTCGACCCTTACATATTCTGCGTCATTTTTTGACGACGAGGAGCCGGAGAAAAAGACAGATACGGGTAAAAAGAACAAGGACGCTAAGAAGTTGGATGTTGATGATAAGGCTTCGTCAGGAAAGACGGAGAACATTGCTGATAAAGATAAAAAAGAAAAGAAGGATTCCGACAATTTGTGGGTATTTCTTTCTGTGGCAGTGTCAGTGGTATTTGCAGTGGCATTATTTATGATGCTGCCGGCATTTATTGTGGAGCTTATATCCAAGGTTGTCTCCAACCATGTGGCACTTTCATTGATAGAAGGGGTGATACGGCTTGCGATATTCCTGGGATATGTGGCAATCATTTCACTGATGAAGGATATCCAGAGGGTATTCATGTACCATGGAGCGGAGCATAAGAGTATCAACTGCCTTGAGGCAGGAGATCCCCTTACCCCGGAGAATGTGAAGAAGCATTCAAGATATCACAAGAGATGTGGAACCAGCTTCCTTTTTATGGTGATGATAATAAGTATTATTGTGTTTATGTTTATAAAGGCAAAGACCATGTGGTTCCGTATGCTGCTCAGACTGCTGCTGGTGCCTGTGGTTGCGGGAGTTTCCTACGAGTTTATAATGCTTACGGGCAAGAGTGACTCTAAGCTTGCATATTATCTGAGCGTTCCGGGTATGTGGGTACAGAGACTTACCACCAGGGAGCCGGATCTTGAGATGTGCGAGGTCGCCATTAAATCGGTGGAAGCAGTGCTTGACTGGAGAGCCTATGAGGAAGCAATGCATAAGGGAGAGCTTGAATAGGTGGAAGTATGACGGTCAGAGAGATAATTGAAAATGCCGAACATAAGATGGCAGAGGCGGGCATAGAGGAATCGTATTATGATTCCAGGGCTTTGTGGGAATATGCTACAGGGCAGGACAGGATTGCCATGCTTCTTAATATGAACGAACAGGTGGATGACGGTATATACAGCAGATATATGAACTTCGTGCATAGACGGTGTGACAGGACTCCTTTGCAGTATATTACAGGTATACAGAATTTTATGGGGCTTGATTTTTTGACTGCACCGGGGGTTCTTATACCAAGGTATGATACGGAAACTGTTGTAAGCTCCGCTATAGATATAATAAAGAAGAAGAAATATACATCGGTGCTTGATATGTGCTGTGGCTCCGGCTGCATAGGACTGACCATAGGACATGAATGTAATATTAACAGGCTGGTGCTTGGGGATATATCAGGGCAGGCAGTTTCCCTGACAGAGAAGAATGCTGACAGGCTTGATATAGTCTGTAATATTGTTGAGACGGATATGTTTTCTGGGATAGATGGCAGATTTGACCTGATCATTTCCAACCCTCCGTACATTAGAAGTGATGTTATACCTACACTTATGCCAGAGGTTAAGGATCATGAGCCGAAGCTTGCTCTTGACGGAAGTGCTGATGGACTGGTATTCTACAGGAGGATTTCTGCTGATGCGGCAGATTATCTTAATGCCGGCGGTTATCTTGTGTACGAGATTGGAAATGACCAGGGAGATGAAGTTTCTGCTATAATGAGGAAAAATGGTTTCAGTGATGTAACAGTTTTAAAGGATCTCAATAACAACGACAGGGCTGTTACGGGACACCTGTAGCTGTGGTGCAAAAGCATCGGTAATACAGTAATATTGATATTAAATAAATTTTGTGTTCGATAGATGGAGGACAATATGTTTGAGAAATTAGAGGACCTGGTAGACAGGATAGACACCATAAATAACATGCTTACAGACCCGGATGTTGTGTCTGACCAGAACAAGTTCAGAAAGCTTATGAAGGAGCAGAGCGACCTTACTCCTATAGTTGAGAAGTATAAGGAGTACAAGGACACAAAGCAGACTATAGACGACAGTCTCCAGATGCTTGAGGAGGAAAGTGACGAAGAACTCAGAGAGATGGCGAAAGAAGAGCTTAATGATGCCAAGAGCCGTCTTGAGATTATTGAGGGAGAGCTTAAGATACTTCTTCTTCCAAAGGATCCTAACGATTCCAAGAATGTAGTAGTGGAGATCCGTGCCGGTGCCGGTGGTGATGAGGCTGCTTTATTTGCATATGAAGTATTTCGTATGTATCAGAAGTACGTTGAGAAGTTCAGATGGAAGGTTGAACTGGTATCTGTGAATGAAAATGGTATCGGAGGCTTCAAGGAAGCGGTATTTATGATAAATGGTGAGGGTGCGTACTCAAAGATGAAGTACGAAAGCGGTGTTCATCGTGTTCAGCGTATTCCAAAGACCGAGTCGGGCGGAAGGATACATACATCTACCATCACTGTTGCGGTTATGCCTGAGGCAGAAGATGTGGATGTTGAGATAAATGAGAATGATATCAGAATAGATGTAATGAGAGCTTCGGGAAATGGTGGACAGTGTGTCAATACCACAGACTCAGCAGTACGTCTTACACATATTCCGACAGGAATAGTTATATATAGCCAGACAGAGAAGTCACAGCTTCAGAATAAGGCAAAGGCATTTGCACTTCTTCGTTCAAAGCTCTATGACCTGGAGCTTCAGAAGCAGCACGACGCTGAGGCTGCAGAGAGAAAGAGCCAGGTAGGTACAGGTGACAGATCTGAGAAGATCAGAACCTATAACTTCCCTGAGGGAAGAGTTACAGACCACAGAATCAAGCTTACACTGTATAAGCTTGACCAGATAATGAACGGTGATCTTGATGAGATCATTGACAGTCTTATTGCAGCAGACCAGGCTGCAAAGCTTTCTAACATGCAGGATGAAGAATAAATATAAAAACATGTATGTATATTATGCCGTAAAATACTGAAATTTTCGTATTTTTAACAAAAATAGTACATTGTGTATAAAATTATACAATTATACGCAGGGAGGATGAATAAACATGGAAGCATGGAGAGACAATATCCGCAAGGTTGTACCATATACACCGGGGGAACAGCCTAAGGATTTAGACGTAATAAAGCTAAATACAAATGAAAATCCTTACGGACCATCAAAGAAGGTGGAGAGCGTGGTCTCAGACCCGGACAGCCTCAGGCTTTATCCGGATCCTGCTGCCAGTGATCTAGTTACTGCCATTGCAGAGTACCACGGAGTAGACCCTGCCCAGGTATTTGTAGGAGTAGGCTCAGATGATGTGCTTGCCATGTCCTTCATGACATTTTTCAATTCAAATAAGCCGATACTTTTCCCGGATATAACATATTCATTTTATGATGTGTGGGCAGATCTGTTCAGAATACCTTATGAGACACCTGCTCTTACAAAGGACTTCAGGATAGATCCGGCTGATTATAGGAGACCAAACGGTGGAATAGTGTTCCCTAATCCTAATGCCCCTACCGGAATATGCGAAAGCGTTGAATTTGTTGAGGATATAGTAAAGGACAATCCGGACTCCATCGTAATAATTGATGAGGCATATATTGATTTTGGCGGGGAGACTGTACTTCCTCTTATTGATAAGTATGATAATCTTGTGGTCACAAGGACATTTTCAAAGTCCAGAGCAATGGCTGGTCTCAGAATAGGCTATGCCATAAGCAACAAGACACTTATCAAGGCACTTAATGATGTGAAGTATTCATTTAATTCGTATACAATGAACCGTCCATCCATAATGCTTGGAATTGAGTCCATAAAGGATGATGAATATTTCAAAGAGACTATCGGCAAGATTATTAACACAAGAGAAAGATTTGTTAATGAGATAGAGAAGCTTGGCTTCACATGCCCGAAGTCTTCAGCCAATTTTGTATTCGCAACCCACAAGTCAATTCCTGCAAAGGAGATATTCGACGAGGCGAGAAAAAATAATATCTATTTCAGATATTTTAACAAGCCAAGAATAGACAATTACTTAAGGATCAGCATTGGAACTGATGATGAAATGGATAAGTGCATTGAGTTTTTAAAGAGCCTTGTATAGCGTTGCCGGAAATCTTGTATGATCCTATGAAGATTATGATGTGACTTTCTGTATGAGTATTACAAATTGTATATATAAAGAGTAAAAAACCTGGAAACAACCTGAATTGCATTAAGTAATGTGATGGAAAATGGCTGTTTCCGGGATTTTTTTTTGACGTTAACTATGTGGTGCGCAGATGACTTTCACATAGTCATCCGGGCTATTGACTATTTGCATGAATACTAATATCATGCAGATGAAATTGATTTCAAAAAGGATTCCCGGGAGTCCGGTCAAATGAATATATGGAAAGGAGTATGCAATAATTATTGTAAATGATCGGATGGAGTTTGACATATTTGTAGAGAAGGTAAGAACACTGGTAGAAAAAATTGCGAAGGAAAGAAATATGGAGGTAAGGGTAAATGCTGAGACTGTAGTTAAAAATAACGGGTGTAGATTAAAGTGCCTGAGTATTTTTGCTCGTGGGAGTAATGTGAGTCCCAGTGTGTATATGGAAAGATATTACGAACAGTATAATAACGGCAGGATGCTGCAGGATATAGTAGAGGAGATTGTGGATAGTTACGGAGACAGAAGGGAGCAGGGCAGACTGGATATAAGTAAATTCACGGATTATGATAGTGTGAGGGATTTTATTATAATGATGCTGGTGAACAGGGAACTTAACAGCGAGATGCTTACGAATGCGCCCTATATACCATTTGAGGACCTTGCCATAGTTTTTCGCTGGCTGGCTGTGAAATCTCCTGAGAGCATAGGTACATCCCTTGTGACAAACAGGGATATAAGAAGGTGGGGTGTCAATGTCAGGGAGCTTTATGATATTGCATCGGAGAATACCAGGAGACTGTTTCCTGAACATGTGGAAAATCTGGTATCTCTACTTATGAGACAGTATGGGATTGACGTTAAGAAAGATGGAATGGCAGAAAATAATCCGGAAAAGGATCCGGAAAAAGACATGTATATAATCACAAACTCCTATTATACGAATGGGGCTGCGGCTATGTTATATCCCGGAGTACTGGCTAGGTGTGCAGATATGTTGGATGGTGATATTTATATCATTCCATCAAGTATACACGAGGTGCTGTTTGTTAAAGCGGGCAATGAAGTTGATGCAAAAGATATAATAGAGTGTATAATTCTTGCAAATAAAAATATTGTGAAGAAGTCAGAGAAGCTTTCGGATAACCTCTACATATACAGGAGGAGAGAAGATAAAGTAGAGATATTAAAATAACCATGATTCGGAAAACAAATATAGAATTTATACAAAAAAAATTCTGATAGTATACAAAAGATACAAAAAAATTGCAATTATGTAAACTAAAAGCAGGTTTGTACATTGACAAAAAAAGTCTCATGAAATACAATTAACTAGATATGTATTAGAACAACACAGGTGCGTTAGGGGGATTGGTTTTGGCAGATAATTATATTTCAAGAAGAGATAAAATAATAGCATCTGCAATAGATCTTATAGGAGATGCGGGGCTTCATGCGCTGTCTACCAAGAATCTTGCCCTTAGGGAGAATGTATCAGAGACTCTGGTATACAAGTATTTTGGTGGGATAGATGAGGTTCTTGTGGAGGTTGTGAAGCAATATGTGGCGTTTGATGATAATATTCAGAAAACGGCGCTGAAGATAGACGGAACCTATATGGACAAGATTAATTATTATGCAGACATTTATGCTACGTACTATGATAATTATCTTGGAATGGGGGCAATAATCCTTCATTATGAAGAGCTGCTTCACAGACCTGAGACCAGGGATATTATTTCAGAATGTATGATAAAGAGAAATAGTTTTGTCAATAAGCTTTGGTCCGGAGCATTGGCGAATAAGGAATTGAGACCTTTGTTCACGCCGGAACAGCTTACATTTATATTTAACGGAATGTTTACTGAGGGTATCCTTCAGAGAAGAACGGAATATTCAAGAAAAAGCTTTAAAGTAACCATAAAGGAAATGCTTGAGAATATACAGAAAAGTCTTAAGTATTAGCATAAGCCATGAAGTGATTATCAGAATCGTATATTACAGGAGGTTAGTAGAATTATGAGAATATTGATCGCAGAGGATGATTTAGCAAATGCAAAGTTTTTGTCAAAATATCTGGGAAAGTTTGGAGAGGTAGTTGTAACAAAGGATGGTATTGAGGCAGTTGATGCATTTGTCAATGCTTTGGAGTACGGAGAACCTTTCGAATTGTGCTGTTTGGACATAATGATGCCTAAGATTGACGGATACAAGGCTCTTTCATCCATAAGAAGCGCAGAGCGTAAGCATGGAGTATCAAGAATGTTAAGGACAAAGGTTATAATGACCAGTGCCCTTGATGAGGCAAGCTTCGACAGCTCTGTAGCCAGTGACGATTATGACGACTATATCTGCAAGCCTATTGATATAATGAAATTTAACGAAATACTTAAGAATCTGGACATAATATAAGATGGAAGATATGGATTTATTCAGTTATATGAGAGAGAACAGCCATGATGACGATTCTCCTCTTGCCAAGAGACTGAGACCAGAGACCCTGGACGAGGTGGTGGGGCAGGAGCACATCATAGGAAAAGACAAGCTTTTGTATCGCGCAATCAAAGCGGATAAGATAAGCTCTCTTATATTCTACGGACCTCCGGGAACAGGTAAGACGACACTTGCCATGGTCATAGCCCACGGTACAAAGGCTGAGTTTAAGCAGATAAATGCCACTACAGCCGGTAAGAAGGATATGGAGGCTATAATAAATGAAGCCAAGGACGACAGGGGCATGTATGGTAAGAAGACCATATTATTTGTTGACGAGATCCACAGATTTAATAAAAGCCAGCAGGATTATCTGTTACCCTTCGTTGAGGATGGTACGGTTATCCTTATTGGAGCAACCACAGAGAACCCTTATTTTGAAGTAAATGGGGCTCTTTTATCAAGGTCTAATATTTTTGAGCTTAAGCCCCTGTCAAAGGATAACATAAAGCAGCTTGTACTTAAGGCGGTATATGATCCAAAGGGTATGCAGGCATTTAACGCATGTATAGATGATGAGGCGGCGGAGTTCTTAAGCGATATGGCAGGGGGAGACGCCAGAAGTGCTCTTAATGCCGTGGAGCTTGGAATATTGTCAACGGAGAGGTCTGAGGATGGCAAGATCCATATAACTCTTCCTGTGGCAGAGGAATGTATACAGAAAAGAGCCATAAGATATGACAAAGACGGAGATAATCACTACGATATCATATCGGCATTTATAAAGAGCATGCGTGGCTCGGATCCGGACGCGGCAGTATTTTATCTTGCCAAAATGTTGTATGGCGGCGAGAGTGTCACATTTATAGCAAGAAGGATAATGATATGTGCCAGCGAGGACGTGGGAAATGCAGACCCTAATGCAATAGTAGTTGCTACGGCATGTGCTCAGGCGGTTGAGAGAGTGGGTATGCCGGAGGCACAGATAATACTTGCCCATGCGGCCATATATGTTGCCTGTGCACCGAAGAGTAATTCCGTGGTGAATGCGATATTTGCAGCGGCAGACATCGTTAAGAACCGGGAGACGGGAGAGGTTCCTCCTTATCTCAAAGATGCTCATTATGGTGGGGCGAAGAAGCTTGGACATTCAGGATATAAATATGCACATGATTATCCTAATCACTATGTTAAGCAGCAGTACCTTCCTGATAAGGTGGCCGATGAAAGGTTCTATGAACCGTCAGACAACGGATATGAGAAGGATATCAAGAAGTATTTTGAATTTATAAAGAAGGAGCAGTGATTATGAAGAGAGTACTGGCATGGATAGCCATAGTGGTCATGTGTGCGGTTGTGGTAATTACATGCATTACCGGCGTTACGGGAAGTAAGTACTTCTTCGGTATGCTGTTCATGTGCATGATAGTGCCCGTGCTTCTGTGGGCGATGATGTTTTTCGCTGGACTCTTTAAGAGGCGTGGCGAGGAGCTGGCGGAGGAGCAGAAGAAGGATACCATTCACGGGACAGAGGATGAGATCAAAGAGAATGCTGCATCTGACGAAAAGAAAGATTAGATCAGGAAAAATGATATGTCTGATAAAATAGAAACCGAATCAAGGAAAATGATGTGTCTGACGAAACAGAAGACCGGATAAGAGAAAAATGTTGAAATGTCAGAAATAATTTGATATACTCTAAAAAGTTTGTAAAATTAATACTAAATTTTGAGATGAGGTAGAAAAAATGAGCTTATTAACAGAATGGCGTGATTATGCATACGGCTTAGACGACAGAACACCTGAAGGAAAAGAGTTCTGGCTTAATTATTTCCAGGCAGAGAAGGGTATATATGAGAAGATTCTTGCAACACCTGGAGCAGATCCTGTAAAGGGTATTGTTAAGGAACTTGCAGAGAAGTATGGTGTAAGCCTCCAGACTATGGTTGGTTTCCTTGATGGAATTGATGACAGTCTTTTTACTTCAAACAATCTTGATGATATTACAGAGGACTCAGAGGTTACTCTTGACATTGACTACGAGAAGCTTTACATGAACATGGTTGGTTGTAATGCTGAGTGGTTATATACACTTCCAATGTGGGATGCTATCTTTACAAAGGAGAAGAGAGACCAGCTCTACAAGCAGGAGAAGACAAGTCATACGGTAGTAAAGCCACCTAAGGTTGGAAGAAATGATCCATGTCCTTGCGGAAGTGGCAAGAAGTATAAGAAGTGCTGTGGCAGATAATATCGGCTGGTATCGGTTAAATGGTATATCTGTCTAATAAACAGAAAATTGATTGGTGAAAGTATACAAAATACATTGTATGCTTTTGACAGAGCAAAAAGCGCAGACGGGTGTTGACTGTCTGCGTTTTTAGGTTGTATAATCAAAGACGGAAATTATTGTTTTGTTCCAAGAGTATTTCGGGAGGTCAACAAATATGAAGAAAAGAACTATTTCAAAGCTCATAGCAGGCGCGGCTATGGCTGCTGCATTATTTATCGGTTCAGCAGGAACTGCTGTGGCTACTGTTTCAGCAGCAGAGGACGCAGGACAGGCAACAACAGTTGAGACAACAGATGACAGCACATCAGTAAAGGCGAATTACCATAATACGATCAAACTTGTATCATTAAATGGTTCAAGCAAGGTTGCCAATTCCAACGTGGAAGTTGGTCAGGATATGGTATTTATGTTTGATCTGAGAGCATACGGCAAGTTTTATCTTGAGAAGTACACTATCCAGATCATTGATTCAAAGGGGAAAGTTTGCGCAAACTACTCAAACTACTTCAGCTCAAGCAACTCGATCACACATCTTAAGTACACAGTACAGACTGATAAAGCAGATGTAGGAAGATATTTCGTAAGATATAAAGCATCAGGAATATCAGGACAGACTACCATCGGCTTTAATATGGTTCCGGGTAAGAACTGGGAGATGACCAAGGGAACAAATGATGGTGTTTTAGGCTGGTGGCTCGTTGATGGCAATGGATACATAAGATCAGACTACACAGGTATGTGGAAGTACAACGGCAGCTACTACTACATCAAGGCCGGAAAAATGCAGTCAGGATACACAGGCTTATGCAAGAACTCATCAGGTGTATGGTATTACGTTAAGAACGGTAAGATGGATACATCTTATGTAGGACTTGTTAAGAATGGCGGCTCATGGTTCTATGTTAAGTCAGGTAAGATGCAGTCAACATACACAGGACTTGTTAAGCACAGTGGCTCATGGTTCTATGTTAAGTCAGGTAAGATGCAGTCAAGCTACACAGGACTTGTTAAGTACAGTGGTTCATGGTACTACATCAAGGCCGGTAAGTGGCAGTCAGGCTACACAGGAACAATTAAGTACAACGGAAGGAATTACAAGATCGTAAATGGTAGGGTTAGATTTTAATCGCCTTGACATATCGGTCATACAAAACATATAAAATGATCATTAAGGGTACCGGTAATGTTCTGGTACCCTTTTTATTGTAACGATGTCCGTGGACATCGTTACGCTGCAGCAACCCTTGCCGTAGGAAGCACCAAGTGTCGAAGACACATTTAGAATGGTGCTGACGACTTGCCGCCGAGTGTAAACGAGGGGGCGTTACCTATAATATGAGGGGGGCAATACCAAACAGGCAATTTCTAATGGTTGCTGCTCTAATTTATTATGGTAGAGGAGAATGTATGTCGCAGTTCAGCGAAGAACAGAAGAAAGCAATAGAACATAAAGATGGACCGCTTATGGTGCTTGCAGGTCCCGGCTCAGGAAAGACAACGGTCATTACCTACAGGGTAAAGACTCTAATTGAAGTCTATGGGGTTAGACCGGAGAATATACTTGTTATAACTTATACTAAAGCTGCAGCAACAGAAATGCAGCAGCGTTTTAATCATATAACCGGAAATACATACAGGACTATATTCGGAACTTTTCATTCTGTGTTTTTCTGGATATTGAAGAATGCCTATGGCTATACCACACAGAATATAATTGATGAGTCATCCAAGTATACAATGCTTCGGGAGAGAATCCATGAAAGAGAGCTGGGGTATGATCCTTCTGATGAATTTTTAAGGAATATCATATCAGAGATAAGCTATGTTAAGAGTGAAATGCTTGATATAGGGGCATACAGCTCAGCGAATATGAAGCCTGAGGATTTCAGGGCGATTTTTAGTGACTATCAGAAACTTCTTACAGATAACGGAAAGATTGATTTTGATGATATGCTGGTATATGCTTATGAGCTTTTTTGTGCCAGAAAGGATATACTTAAAAGCTGGCAGAGGATGTTTAAGTATATCCTGGTGGATGAGTTTCAGGATATCAACAGCATCCAGTATAAGATATTGTGTATGCTCGCTGCACCGGATAATAACTTATTTGTGGTAGGGGACGATGATCAGTCGGTATATAGCTTCAGAGGGGCAAGCCCGGATATAATGCTTGGATTTCCTGATGACTTTAAGGATTCCGGTATTGTCAGGCTTTCTGTGAACTACAGATGCAGCAAATGTATAACTGAGGCGGCAGGAAGACTTATTGCAAATAATAAAAACAGGTATGAAAAGAACATAGTATCAGCTTATGAGGGAGACGGTTTAAAAAGGATAAAGATAAAAACCGTCAAGGACGTCAGGGAACAGAATGATACCATAATAGATGATATAAGACGGCTGACCCAGGCAGGTATCCCTTATGGCAACATGGCTGTAATATCAAGGACCAACACAGAGGTTCACAGTCTGGCAACAAAGCTTATGCTGTATAACATTCCGTTTAAGATGAAGGAAAGTATGCCGGATATATACAATCATTTTATTGCTGATAATATAATGGCGTATGTGAAGATTGCCATGGGAGATAACAGCAGGAGAAATTATCTTAAGATAATAAACAGACCTAACAGATACATAAGCAGGGACAGACTGTCGGATGACACAATAGATCTGTCGGGGCTTATGAATGAATACAGTGGTAATTACAGAATAGTCCGGAATTTAGTAGTGCTTGAGAATGATCTTAAGCGTATAAAAGATATGTCCCCATGGGCAGGTATTAACTATATACGTCGTGGAGTGGGATACAATGAGTATATAAGAGAGTATTGCCGGTACAGGGACATAGAGACTCAGGAATTTGAGGATATAATGGATGAGATCCAGGACATGGCAAAGGGCTTTGGAAGCTACGACGAGTGGTTTGATTTCATAGAAGAATATAAAAATGAACTTACAGAGATCAATAGAAGCAGAAATGACCAGCCTGATGCCATAACCATAGCTACCATGCACGGCTCCAAGGGGCTGGAATTTGATCATGTATTTATCATTGATGCAGTTGAGGATATAACACCCCATAAGAAATCCAAGGATCCCGGACAGCTTGAGGAAGAACGTAGGATGTTCTACGTAGCTGTCACCAGAGCCAGGTATGGACTTAATATTTATGTGCCCCGGTATATAAGAGGCAGAAAAGCGGAAGAGTCCCGGTTTGTGGATGAAATGATATGCCCGGGGGCTGATCTTAAGGTGGGGGTCAGGGTTTCCCATAAGAAATACGGAGTGGGGATTATAACATTTGCAGATGATCAGAATGTGATTGTGGCCTTTGACAGCGGAGAGTCAAAGAAATTAAATAAGGAATATATAGCAAAAAACAGGCTCATTACCATCCTGTAAAGGTGGCAGTGAGCCTGTTTGCTCATCAGTTTTTTAAATTGATACGGCTTTGATGATAGTGAAATCAGTCCATGTCGTTAAATTCCATCTCGTCAAGAAGCTCGTCAAAGGCGTCGGCAGCCTTCTCGAATTCATCGTCATCCTCTATGGACAGCAGCTCGTAATCGTCGCCGTTTTCCACATAACGGTAGATGAGTGCCTCGTCACTTTCATATCCTTCAGGAGGATTGGTTGGGAGGAGGGCGATATAATCGTTTCCTGCTGCAGGGAATACTGCAAGTATCTCACATTCAAGCTCTGAACCGTCATCTAAATACAGAGTCATTAATTCGATTTCTTCATCCTGGTCTTTATTCTGTGCCATTAAAATTCTCCTTATCTGTTACAAATATTGATATGATACATATCATGGGATAAATATACATTAAATCCTGTCCGGAATCAAGAATATAGCCACTAAAAACAGTTAAACATTATTTGGGGTTTTATTGAAATAATCATTGGATTATGGTATAGTGAATATGTCTGTGAGATAACAGACATATGTTCATTTATGCAGGATAAAATTACCGCCAAGGCAATTTTGCGTGCTGAATCGTGGGAGGGTATTATTTATGAAAAAGGTAGCTTATATTGCTTCAGAATGTGTTCCTTTTATTAAGACAGGTGGACTTGCGGACGTTGTGGGAACACTGCCTAAGATTTTTGATAAAAATGAGTATGACGTAAGAGTCATCATTCCTAATTATCTCTGTATACCAAACAAGTACAGAGAGAAGATGCAGTATCTTACAAGCTTTTACATGGACATCGGTTACAAGAATGAGTATGTGGGTGTAATGTATCTTGAGTACGAGGGTGTTAAGGTATATTTTATTGACAACGAATATTACTTTAACGGCTTTACTCCTTACGGAGATGTTAAGTGGGATATAGAGAAGTTCTGTTACTTCTCAAAGGCAGCATTGTGTATACTGCCGACTATCGGCTTCCAGCCTGATATTGTACACTGCCATGACTGGCAGGCAGGACTTGTGCCGGTATATCTTAAGACATTATTTGCAGGGAATCCATTCTACAGCGGAATGAAATCGGTTATGACCATACATAATCTCCAGTTCCAGGGAAAATGGGATATAGAGACCATACAAGGATATTCGGGACTTCCTGATTATGTATTTACCCCTGACAAGCTTGAGATAAGCAAGGACGCATCAATGCTCAAGGGCGGTCTTGTTTATGCTGATAAGATCACAACAGTCAGCAATACCTATGCCAAGGAGATACAGACACCTTATTACGGTGAGGGTCTTGACGGACTTCTGTCAGCAAGATGGCAGTCTCTGTGGGGCATTGTAAACGGTATTGATTACGATGTATGGAATCCTGAGACAGATCCTCAGGTATATAAGAACTATAATATCCATAATTTCAGAGAGCTTAAGAAGATAAACAAGCTTGAACTCCAGAAGGAATGTGGACTTCCTCAGGATGAGAACCAGTTTGTTATCGGAATCATCTCACGTCTTACAGACCAGAAAGGACTTGATCTTGTGGACAGGATAATGAACGATATCTGCTGTGATGGTGTACAGTTCATAGTACTCGGAACCGGCGACAGAAGATATGAGGATATGTTCAGATACTATCAGGGAATACATCCTGCAAAGGTTTCAGCCAATATCTACTATTCAGATGAGAGATCACACAAGATGTATGCAGGCTGTGATGTAATGCTTGTTCCATCAAGATTTGAGCCATGCGGACTTACACAGCTTATGGCACTGAGATATGGAACTGTTCCTGTAGTGCGTGAGACAGGTGGTCTTGCCGATACAGTATTCCCATATAACGAGTATGAGAATAAAGGTACAGGCTTCTCATTTGCAAATTATGACGCATATGAATTGCTTGGAGCGATCAATTACGCAAAGGAAGTATATTACAATCATAAGGATAACTGGTATGGTATCATTGAGCGTGGCATGAGCATGGATTACTCGTGGTACAGTTCAGCCAAGATCTACAATGATCTGTATAATTCTTTATAAGAGTTTGAATATAAATTAAGAAGGATATATTGGGCAGGGATATTAGTTTCTGCCCAATATTTTTGAGCATATCGGTGGCTTAGATTCCCGGAAACTGTGCTGTTATAGGAGGTGCAAGATGGCATTCGACGGAGTTGTAATTTCAAATATAGTCTATGATCTGAGGGAGAAGCTTACAGGTGGCAGGATATACAAAATATATCAGCCTGAGAATGATGAGCTTAATATAGTTATAAAGAATAACAAGGATAGCTACAGGCTTATGCTGTCGGCGGACGCCAGCCTGCCTCTTATCTATATACTGGGACTGTCAAAGGAAAATCCCATGTCGGCGCCGAATTTCTGTATGCTTTTGAGAAAGCACATAGGTAACGGCAGGATAATAGATGTGATGCAGCCGGGATTTGAGAGGATTGTCGAATTTACCATAGAACATCTTGACGAGATGGGCGATGTGTGCAGGAAGAAGCTTATCATAGAGATAATGGGTAAGCACAGCAATATAATATTTACAGATCATAAGGGAATGATAATTGACAGTATAAAGCATGTGTCACATCTTGTAAGCTCGGTCAGGGAGGTTCTGCCGGGAAGACGGTATGAGTATCCGCCTGACGGAGGAAAGATAAACCCGATGGAGCTTGACAGAGGACTCTTTGACAGCACTGTAATGACGAAGACCGCAGATGCGTGCAAGGCGATATATACATCACTGACCGGTTTCAGTCCGGTTGTTGCAAATGAAATATGCTACAGGGCAGACATAGACCCAAGAACCTCAGTGGCAGAGCTTGGTGAGGGGGCAGACAGGTTATATAAGTGCACAATGGATATTGTGGATCAGATAAAGAGGTGTGACTATGATCCTGTGATAGTTTTTGATGGCTATAAGCCTGTGGAGTTCTCGTCGGTAATGCTTACCATGTACAGTGACAAGCAGATAGAGCACAGAAACAGCATATCAGAGCTTCTTGATGAGTACTATTACAGGAAAGCCCTTGTTACCAGAATGAGACAGAAGTCCACGGACTTAAGAAGGATAGTCCAGACAGCAATAGAGCGTACCAGCAGAAAGTATGACCTGCAGATGAAGCAGCTTAAGGACACGGAGAACAGGGAGAAATACAAGGTGTACGGTGAGCTGATCAATACCTATGGATATAGTGTGAAGCAGGGAGAGAAGAGCTTTAAGGCGCTTAATTACTATACAAATGAGGAGATCATCATACCCCTTGACAGCCAGATACCGGTTATGGATAATGCCAAGAGATATTTTGCCAAGTACAATAAGCAGAAGAGAACCTGCGAGGCTCTCACAAAGCTCACGGTTGAAACAAGGGAAGAGTTGGAGCACCTGCAGTCGGTACAGGCATTTCTTGATATGGCAGTTGATGAGGCTGCACTGGCAGAGGTTAAAGAAGAGCTTACCATGTGCGGATATATCAGAGGACATTACGGAAGCAAAAACAACAAAAAGAAGGTTAAGAGCAAGCCTTATCACTATGTTTCTTCCGATGGCTTCCATATGTATGTGGGAAAGAACAATCTCCAGAATGATGAGCTTACTTTTAAATTCGCAAATGGTAAGGATATGTGGTTCCATGCCAAGAAAATGCCCGGCTCCCATGTTATAGTGAAGCTTATGGAAGCGGATGAGCTGCCGGATCAGACCTACGAGGAGGCGGCAAGGCTTGCGGCCTATTATTCCTCAGGAAGGACGAACCCTAAGGTGGAGATCGACTACACCGAGAGGAAGAACCTTAAGAAGCCTGCGGGGGCCAAGCCGGGCTTCGTAATATACCACACAAATTATTCCATGGTTGCCGAGCCGGATATCTCAGGTATACAGGAATTGACTTGATATTTTCCGGGATAGGGATTATAATAATATATCTGAAAAATCATATATTGGAGAACAAAAGATGATAAAAAGTATGACCGGTTTTGGTCGAAGTGAAATAGTGGAAAACGACAGAAAATTTGCCGTTGAGATAAAGTCAGTAAATCACAGATTCTGTGATATGAGTATAAAGCTTCCAAAGAAGATCAGTTTTCTTGAGACCAACATAAGAACTTATCTTAAGAAATATGTGGAGCGTGGAAAGGTGGATGTCTTCATTACATATGAGGATTATTCATCAGACAATGCCAATATCAGATATAACGATGATGTTGCCAGAGTGTACATGAATTATTTCAAGAGAATGTCCGAGGAGTTTGAGATCCCTATGGATATCAAGCTTACAGATCTTGGAAATTATCCTGAGATATTTACCATTGAGGAAGAGAACGTTGATCCTGACGAGCTGTGGAAGCAGCTTGTGGTTCCTCTTGATGAGGCATGCAGGAGATTTGTGGAGTCAAGGGAGAAGGAAGGCGAGAACCTTAAGAAGGATCTCGTGGATAAGCTTGATTCCATGAAGAGGAACGTGGAACGTATAGAAGAGATATCACCAAAGCTGGTGGCTGATTACCGGGAGAAGCTTACGGAAAAGGTAAGAGAGCTTCTTGGCACAGCCAGTGTGGATGAGTCAAGGATAGCCACAGAGGTGGTCATATATGCTGACAAGATATGTGTGGATGAGGAGATAGTAAGACTTATAAGCCATATCGACAGTACAAAGGATATTCTTCTTGCAGGCGGCAGTGTGGGCAGAAAGTTAGACTTCATTGCCCAGGAGATGAACAGAGAATCAAATACCATATTGTCAAAGGTTAATTCTCTGGAGATATCGGATATCGCCATTTCTCTAAAGACGAATATTGAGAAGGTAAGAGAACAGATACAGAATTTAGAGTAAGGGACTGGTACAGATATGAAGAACAAGGGATCATTAATAGTTATTTCGGGCTTCTCCGGTGTTGGAAAGGGAACAGTTGTTAAGAGACTTATATCCCAATACGGATATGATCTTTCCATATCAGCCACAACGCGTTCACCAAGAGAGGGTGAGGAGAACGGAAGAGAATATTTCTTTATGAGCAGGTCGGAATTTGAAAATCTCATAGATTACGGCGGATTCATAGAGTGGACTCAGTATGTTGAGAATTACTACGGTACACCTAAGAAATATGTTGAGCAGAGTCTTAACGAGGGGAAGAACATAATCCTTGAGATAGAGGTTATGGGTGCCATGAAGATAAAGGAGCAGTACCCTGACGCACTGCTCATATTCATAGCTGCACCAAGTATAAGCAGCCTTAAGGCAAGACTTGCCGGCCGAGGTACAGAGAATGAAGCAACTATAGTGAAGAGACTTAAGAAAGCCACAGAGGAAGCTTCCGACATGGATAAGTACGACTATATAGTTGTAAATGATGATCTCGACAAGTGTGTTGAGGTGGTAAATTCCGTTATTGTAAGCTACGGCTGCAGACAGGCAAACAATGTTGACTTTATTAACGGAATTAGAGATGAACTGAATTGCATATAATTGCAAATTATGTTATAAAAGAAACAATGATTGAAAATCGGAAAGGGGATATATTATGATACATCCATCATATACTGATTTAATGGCAGTAGTAAATTCAGAGGTAGAGCCGGGTGAACATCCTGTAGTAAACAGCAGATATTCAATAGTACTTGCTACAGCAAAGAGAGCCCGTGAGATAATTGCCGGCGAGGAGCCGCTTGTTAAGTCAGACAGTAACAAGCCTTTGTCAATAGCAGTTGATGAGCTCTATAAAGGTAAGATTAAGATTGTCGGAGATGACGAAGACGAGGAATAATTAATTCATATAGAGGCTGTGTAGGATTCGCAGCCTCTTAGTTTTTATTTATTGTAATGATGTCTGTGACATCGTTACGTCGCAGCAACCCCATTGCCACAGGCAATTTCCAATGGTTGCTGCTCGATATCGGGATTTATATTTTCGGATTTTATACTATATGGAAAGATTGTATGCAGATGTGATCATAGACATTTCCCATGAAGCTATAGACAGAAGCTTCCAGTATATAATACCTGAGAGCCTTATGGACAGGGTTGTCATAGGCAGTCAGGTGATAATCCCCTTCGGCAGGGGAAATACCAGAAGAAAGGGATATGTCATAGGGATCGGTGATAAAACTGAATATGATACAGAGCGTCTTAAGTCTATCCTTGAGGTTGATGATAAGGCTGTGGAGATTGACAGCCAGCTTATAAGGCTTGCAGGCTTTATAAAGGAACGGTATGGTTCCACCATGATAAATGCACTGAAGACAGTTATGCCGGTAAAGAACAAGGTGAAACCTGTGGTGAAGAAGTATATCTGTATAAATTTGGACGATAACGGGATAGAAAAAGCGGCCTACAGATATACGAAGAAAAATGCCGTGGCAAGATTAAGACTTTTGTATACTCTAAAGGAGATTAATACCATCACCATGGAGTATGCCACATCAGTTCTCAATATATCCTCTTCAACTCTTAAGGGTATGGCGGATGAGGGCGTGATAAATATTGTCAGTGAACAGCAGTATAGGGATGTGACTGCCGGAATGACAAGGGATATACCGGAGCTTATACTTAACGAAGAACAGCAGACTATAGTTGATGAGTTTGACCGGGATATTGATCAGGGGGTGAACAGGACATATCTGCTTCACGGAGTTACAGGAAGTGGTAAGACCCAGGTGTATGTCCAGGCAATAAGAAAGGTTATAGAACAGGGAAGACAGGCAATAGTCCTCATACCGGAGATATCTCTTACATATCAGATAGTTGGATATTTTGCCAGGTATTTTGGAGACCGGGTGACGGTTATCAATTCAAGATTGTCTGCCGGGGAGAAATACGATCAGTTTAAGAGAGCCGAGAGAGGCGAGGTTGATGTGGTGATCGGACCGCGGTCGGCGTTATTTGCTCCTTTTAAAAGGCTGGGATTGATAATAATAGACGAGGAACATGAGAACAGCTACAAGAGTGACTATCCTCCAAAGTACCATGCAAGGGAGGTTGCCATAGAGCGTGCCGGAATGTGCGGATGCCCTGTGATACTTGGATCTGCGACACCATCGGTTGAAAGCTACAGAAAAGCTGTGTCGGGAGATTACAGGCTTTGGACCATGACAAGGAGAGCAAGGAACAATCCTATGCCGGAATGTCATATCGTGGATCTAAGGGATGAGCTGAGACGGGGCAACAGATCCATAATCAGCGGCGAGCTTTTAAATGCCATAGCAGACAGGCTTGAGAAGCATGAACAGATCATGTTATTTATGAACAAAAGGGGATATAATAGTTTTGTGTCCTGCAGAAGCTGCGGTGAGCCTGTGAAATGTCCCCACTGTGACGTATCCCTTACAAGGCATTACGACAACAGACTGACCTGCCACTATTGTGGATATACCACCAATATGCCTGACAGATGTCCGGGGTGTAAGTCAAAGCTTATAGGCGGTTACGGAACGGGTACGGAGAAGATCGAGGAAGAGATTAAGAAGTTATTCCCATCTGCCTCGGTGCTTAGGATGGACAGGGACACAACCTCCGGGAAGAATTCCCATCAGGAGATAATAAAGAAATTCGCAGACAGGGAAGCAGATATCCTTATCGGAACCCAGATGATAGTCAAGGGACATGACTTTGAAAATGTCACTCTGGTGGGCATAATACTTGCGGATCTGACCTTATTTGACAGTGATTACAGGGCGGCAGAGAGGACCTTTGACCTTCTTGTGCAGGCAGCAGGCAGAGCCGGCAGGGGAGACAAGCCGGGAGATGTGATCATACAGACCTATAAGCCGGATAATTATGCCATAGTAAATGCGGCGAAGCAGGATTATGAAAGCTTCTATCATAATGAAGAGGCATACAGGAGCCTTCTCAGATATCCGCCGGTGTGGAATATGCTGGTTATCATCATGGTGTCAGATAACGAGAAGCGGCTTGAAGAGGAAGCCGGAGTCATAGTGGATATAGTGAATGGCAATCGGAATGAGGACAGCAGGATGATCCTTATAGGACCGGCTGTTCCTGTAATATCCAAGATAAGAGATATGCACAGACGTGTTATATATATAAAGGACTGCGACTACAATGAGCTTATACACTTCAAGGACGCAGTTGAGGAATATGTGAATACAAGGGATAATGGATACGGAGTGAACATACAGTTTGACTTCAACCCTATGAATTTGTATTAAACAGACGAGAACGGATGTAAAAGATCAAATATATGAAATTAAATATATGAGATCAAATACAAGAACTCACATATTGGAAGTCACATATAAAAACAAATAAAGGTAAATATAAGAAATCACATATTAAAAAGGGAGAAGCGAGAAAATGGCAATAAGAAATATAAGATATGACGGAGATGAAATATTAAGGAAGGTATGCAAGCCTGTTAAGGAGATGAATGAGAGAACTCTTACACTTATTGACGATATGTTTGATACAATGTATGAGGCCAACGGCGTAGGCCTCGCAGCACCACAGGTTGGCGTATTAAAGAGAATCGTTGTTATAGATATAGGAAATGATGAGCCGTTATGTCTTATTAATCCTGTTATAGTTGAAACGGAAGGAGAACAGACCGGTGATGAGGGATGCCTCAGTCTTCCGGGCAAGATCGGTACTGTAACAAGACCTATGAAGGTTGTATGTAAGGCTTTCAATGAGAACATGGAGGAGATAACCATAACCGGTGAGGGACTCCTTGCAAGAGCTATATGTCACGAGACAGATCATCTTGACGGAATTCTTTATAAGGACAAGACTGTAGACGGAATATTTGATGTTGAATAGAAATATCTGAAAATATCAAATTATAGTTCAAGATAGGGGGAATTTGTATGAATATAGTATATATGGGTACACCTGAATTTGCAGTAAATGCACTGGATGCCATAGTGGCTGACGGACATAACGTGATGGCATGCTTTACGCAGCCGGACAAGCCAAAGGGCAGAGGCAAGAACCTGGCAAAATCGCCGGTTAAGATTGCCTGTGAAAGGTATGACATACAGGTCTATCAGCCTGTTAAGCTCAGGGAACCTGAGAATATTGAGATAATAAGGGAGCTTGCTCCTGACTGCATAGTTGTCGCAGCCTACGGACAGATACTTCCTGAGAGCATACTGAATATACCAAAGTACGGATGTATCAATATCCATGCGTCACTGCTTCCAAAATACAGAGGAGCTGCACCTATAGAGTGGTCCATCATAGACGGATGCGACAGGACGGGAGTCACCACCATGTATATGTCAAAGGGACTTGACAAGGGGGACATGATCCTTAAGTCAGAAGTGGAGATCAGCGACAGCGAAACAGGAGAAGAATTAAGAGGCAGGCTTGCAGTTGTTGGGGCAGAGCTTATAGTAAAAACCCTTCATCAGCTTGAAGACGGAACAGCCGTAAGGATACCTCAGAATGACGAGGAGTCAAGCTATGCAAGTATGTTAAATAAAGAGATGGGAAGGCTTGATTTCACCATGTCTGCACATAAGATAAACTGCCTTATAAGGGGTTTGCAGCCGTGGCCTTGCGTCTACACAAGGGTCGCCGGTAAGGGGGTTAAGATATACGAGGCAGAGGTCTGTGATACAGATGAAAGCCTTGGAGCTGATGTGGTGCCCGGCATGATAACAGCTGTTACCAAGAAGAGCTTCACTATCGCCTGTGGCGAGGGTACACTTAAGATAAAGAGACTCCAGCCTGAAGGCAAGAAGGTTATGGATGCAGCAGCATTTCTTGCGGGTAACAAGTTAAATCCCGGAGATATGGCAGGAGAATAAGACATATTTTGATGTTTGTGAGGAAATAAGATAATGGAGAAAAATCCCAGAGAGATAGCACTGGATATACTGCTTGACATAGAGAAAAATAAAATATTTTCAAATACTGCATTAAACACAGGACTCAGGTCAAATCAGTTTATGAGTAAGCAGGAGAGGGCATTTATCACAAGGCTTGTGGAAGGAGTTGTGGAGACCAGGATAAGACTTGACTATATAATCAATTCATTTTCCAATACGAAGGTGAACAAATGCAAGCCACTTATCAGGTGTATATTGAGAATGGGAACATACCAGATATTTTATATGGAGAAGGTTCCTGACGAGGCAGCCTGCAATGAATGTGTCAAGCTGGCAGAAAAAAGAGGCTTCCGTAATCTCAAGGGCTTTGTAAATGGCGTCTTAAGGAACATAAGCAGAAACAAGGACAATATAAAATATCCAGACAAAGCAAACGAACACAGAAAATATATATCCGTAATGTATTCTGTACCGGAAGAGGTAATAGATATACTGGAAGAGGACTACAGCCCTGAGGATGTGGAAAGCATAGTTGGTGCGGCATTTGCAGACAGGAGCACCACCATAAGGGTGAATAGGGACAGGATATCTGTGGATGAGTTCAAAAAGGAGCTTGAAAGTAATGGAATATCCGTCAGAAGGGGAAATTACACAGACAATACACTTCTGATAGATGACTATGATTATATAAGAAAGGTCCCGGGATTTCATCAGGGGTACTTTAATGTTACGGATGAAAGCTCGGTCATGGCAGTTGACTGTGCCGGTATAAATAAGGGAGATCTGGTGCTTGATATGTGTGCGGCACCGGGCGGAAAGACCATGTATGCGGCAGAGCTTACAGGTCCTACAGGAACGGTGGTCTCAAGAGATGTGTCAGATAACAAGGTGGAGCTCATTGAAGAGAACATAGAGAGACTTGGATATGAGAATGTTAAACCCCAGGTATTTGACGCCTGTGTCTATGACGAGACCATGGAAGGCAAGGCAGATGTTGTGCTGTGTGACGTGCCATGCTCAGGTCTTGGCATAATGGGAAGAAAGAACGACATTAAATACAATATAGATAAGGCGGGGGTTATCAGTCTTTCCGGGCTTTCAAAGCAGATCCTTTCAAATGCCTGCAGGTATGTGAAGCCCGGAGGAACATTGCTGTTTTCCACATGTACCATTACCGGACTTGAAAATGAAGATACGGTAAAGTGGATCCGGGAGAACACGGATCTGGTGCCTGAAACGCTTGCGGATCATCTGCCGGAGAGCCTTAAGGACAGAGGAAACAGGGGATATATGACATTGTTGCAGGGAAAGGATAGCTGTGACGGATTTTTCATGGCAAGATTTGTCAGGAAACGATAGGCGTAAATTAAAAAAATAGCAAGAAATAGGCAGCAAGAAACAAACAGATAGAATTGCCTCAGAAGATTGATAGAAATATCAGTTGAAAACAGGATTTAATGAAGATTAAGGTGGAAGTGTAATGAAAGATATAAAGTCAATGACTCTTTCAGAGCTGACAGACTACATAAAGGAACAGAAGGAGCCGGCATTCCGTGCAGCTCAGATATATAAGTGGATACATCAGGATATGGTGGAGCACCCTTCGCAGATGACTAATGTACCTAAGAAGCTTATACAGAAGATAGAGGAAATGGGATTTACAGAGCTTACAGTGGTCACAAGACTTGTCTCAAAACAGGATGGCACCAACAAGTTCTTATTTAGGTTACAGGATGGAAATGTCATAGAGAGTGTGTTTATGAAGTATAAGCATGGTAATTCTGTGTGTATATCCTCCCAGGTGGGATGTCGTATGGGCTGCAGGTTCTGTGCGTCAACATTGTCGGGACTGGTGAGAAATCTTACTGTGTCGGAAATGCTTGAGCAGATATATAGCATGGAGAGGATTACAGGGGAGAAGGTCTCCAATGTGGTTGTAATGGGAACAGGAGAACCTCTTGACAACTTTGACAATCTTGTGGATTTTATTACCATACTTACATCTAAGGAAGGAAGAAATCTCAGCCAGAGAAATATCACAGTATCAAGCTGCGGTCTTGTTCCTGAGATAAAGAAGCTGGCTGATCTTAAGCTTTCCATAACATTTGCCCTGTCCTTACACGGAACTACGGGGGAAGAGAGAAGGAAGCTTATGCCTATAGCCAATAAGTACAGTATAGATGAGGTTATAGACGCCTGCAGGTATTACTTCGACCGGACAGGAAGAAGAGTTACATTTGAGTATGCTCTTGTGAAGGATGAAAATGACAGCGTAGCACATGCAAAGAGGCTGGCAGATCTTATAAGGGGCATGAACTGTCATGTGAACCTTATTCCGGTAAATCCCATAAAAGAACGTGATTATGCCCGCTCAGAGGCTGATTCCATTGAAAAGTTCAAATACACACTTGAAAAAAATAAAATAAATGTTACTATAAGAAGGAGTATGGGCAGCGATATAGACGCAGCTTGTGGACAGCTCCGCAGGAAGTATGAGTCTGATGCGGCAGCAGGAAAATAGAGTTGCCACAGTTATATCTGCCCCATGTGTATACAGGGAGCGGCGAGACTGATGGTAAAGGAATGGAGGCTTTGTATGAAATCCGCCGGACTTACAGACGTTGGCATGAAGAGACAGCAGAATCAGGATTATCTGTTTTATTCTGATGACAAGGTGGGAGCTCTTCCTAATCTGTACATTGTTGCAGATGGCATGGGAGGACATAATGCAGGAGATATTGCTTCCAAGACGGCTGTTGAGAGCACAATAGAATACATAAAGGACAGTGGTCTGAAGAATCCGGTTACTATTCTGAGGAGAGCTATAATATATGCTAATGCGCAGGTGCTCAAGCTTGCCAGAGGAAACAGGGCATACAGTGGAATGGGTACTACATTTGTTGCCGCAGTTGTGGACGAGGATACATTATATGTAGCCAATATCGGTGACAGCAGACTGTATACCATAAAGGATGACATAGAGCAGGTGACAATGGATCACTCACTGGTTGAGGAATTGATCCGGTCAGGAAGGCTTGACAGGAACAAAGGAAGAAATCATCCGGAGAAGAATATAATAACTAAGGCACTTGGAATTGACGAAGAGGTGGAGCCTGATTTCTTTGAGGTCAGACTGAAGCCGGGAGATAAGATTCTTATGTGCTCGGACGGATTATCCAATATGATCGAGGATGACGAGATAAAGGACATAGTTGATAACAGCGAAGATATAAGTAAGGCATGCAGTGTGCTGATAGATCAGGCAAATTATTATGGTGGCAGGGATAATATATCTGTCATTATTGCCGTTAGATAAGTGTGAGGTGTGGACATGTTAAATGCAGGAATGATACTCAGCAATCGATATGAAATAATTGAACTGGTAGGTTCTGGCGGTATGTCAGAGGTGTATAAGGCAAAGTGCCATGTGCTTAACAGATATGTTGCCATAAAGGTACTTAAGCCTGAATTCAGCCAGGATGTTAATTTTGTAACAAAGTTCAGGATTGAAGCCCAGTCGGCAGCAGGGCTTTCACATCCTAATATTGTGAATGTATATGATGTAGGTGAGGATAACGGTATTTATTATATTGTTATGGAGCTGGTTGAAGGAATAACCCTTAAGGAATACATAGAGAAAAAGGGAAGACTTATGCCGGACGAGGCTATAAAGTTTGCTATAGAGATCGCCCAGGGACTCCAGGCTGCTCATGAACATCACACAATACACAGAGATATAAAACCACAGAATATAATAGTCGCCAAGAACGGAGCCATAAAGGTTACAGACTTTGGAATAGCGAGGGCAGCCTCAAGCAATACCATGACATCCAATGCTATGGGAAGCGTACATTATATATCACCTGAGCAGGCAAGAGGCGGTTACAGTGATGAGAGAAGTGATATTTATTCCCTCGGTATAACCCTTTTTGAAATGCTTACAGGTCATGTGCCGTTTGAGGGAGACAATAATGTATCAATAGCATTACAGCATATCCAGGGAGAGATACCTTCACCAAGAAGCTATTATGAGGATATCCCTACAAGCCTGGAGAAGATAATAGCAAAGGCCACACAGAAGAAGCCTGAGAGGAGATATCTTACAGCAAGTGCATTTATTGCAGACCTTAAGAGAGTTCAGGAGAATCCTAATATAGATTGCGTCGTAGTACCACCTGTTGTACCAAGCTCGCCAACTGTCCAGATGACCAAGGAAGAGCTTGAGGCTATAAAGAATGGCAGGGTAATGGGTGAAGAGGATGCAGTTGACGGTCAGGCGGCACCTGCAGATGATCAGTATGGCTATGATTATGATGACGATTATGGTGACAATGCAGTAAACGATACCGGTGATACATATGGGACAAATGGAAGATCTGCACGTTCATCAAGACCTCAGGCAACTGTACCGGAGGTGGCACCGTCAAAGTTTGATGAGCTTTTTGATGATGATTACGATGATTATGATGACGGATACGATGATGATGACAGCCGGGCAGGTGTCACATCAGCCAGAAACGTCGGGGCATCCTCAAGAGGTACAGCCAGAACCGGCATCCCTGATGATGAGGTGGATCCGGGGCTTAAGAAGGTTATAGTTATTGCTGCGGTTGCTGCGGCACTTATAGTCATAATACTTATAGTTGTCCTTATAGGAGAGATTGCAGGCTGGAACCTGTTTTCCAGCAGCAAGGATAAGGATAAGAATGATGTGCTTATAACATCGGAGGCAACAAGTGAAGATGAGCTTCTTGTTATGGATGATGTTGTAGGTCTCTATAAGAATGCGGCAGAGGAAACTCTTAAGAAGATTGGTTTCACTAACATAAAGTTTGAAGAAGTATCAGATGACGATCCTGATAAGGTGGGTTATGTACTCAGACAGAGTGTTAATAAGGGTGAGAAGATACCTAAGGACGAAGAGATAATCCTTTATATTTCAAAGGGACCGGAGGATGTAAAGGTTCCTTACGTAGTTGGTATGGATAAGGATGAAGCAGAGAAAACTCTTACTAAGGCAGGCTTTAAGGTGACAAAGGCATATGAGTTTGATGACAAGGTAGAGAAGGATCAGGTTATATCCACAGATCCTGAAGCCGGTACAAAGGCTGCCAGCGGATCCACCATAAAGATTGTTATAAGCAATGGTGCTGAGGAGACTCTTACAACAGTTCCTAAACTTGTAGGAAAGTCTGAGACAGAAGCAACATCACTTCTCTCAAGTGCCAAGTTATACGGAAGCCCATCATATGAGTTCAGTGATACTGTTCCGGCAGGACAGGTTATAAGCCAGGGTACTCCGGCAGGTTCAGAGATCGCAGAGGGCACAACCATCACTTACGTTGTAAGTAAAGGTAAGGAGTCAAGCACATACAAGGTTACATTCTCAGGAAGTATATCCAACAATGTATATGACTTTGATACACTCGGAACAGTAAGTGTGACAATAACATACACTGTTGATGGTAATACCCACACACTGTATTCAGGAGCTGCAACAGACAGTTCATTCCCACTTAGCATCGACAGTGCAGCACCTATCACAGGACTTACAAGCAATTCAGGTACATTTGGCGTAACTATTGTTGATTCAAGTAATAATGACGTAACAGCAATGTTTAACACAAGCGGACTCGTTGCGTCCTTCAGTGAAGAATAGGATGGCTATGCAGGGAAAGATAATAAAAGGAATAGGCGGCTTCTACTATGTATTCTGTGAAGACGGAACAGAGTATGAATGTAAGGCTAAGGGAATATTCCGGAACAAAAAGATTAAGCCTCTTGTAGGCGATAATGTAAATATAGAGATCCTTGACAGAACAAAAAATCTAGGCAATATTATTGAGATATTGCCTAGATTTAATTCTTTAATAAGACCGGCAGTTGCCAATGTGGATCAGACCATAATAATTTTTTCGGGAGCTTATCCTGAGCCTAACTTTAATCTTCTGGACAGGTTTCTGGTGAACATGGAGATGGCGGGAGTTGAGACCGTAATATGCTTTAATAAGACTGATCTTAATGAGTTTGAGATCTATAGAGATAAATGTCAATCCTATGAGAAGTCGGGATACAAAATCATGTATATAAGTGCTAAGAATGGTGACGGTCTTGATGAACTCCACAGCCTTATTAAGAATAAGACCACGGTATTCGCCGGTCCTTCCGGAGTAGGCAAGTCCTCAACCCTTAATACCATCAAGCCGGAGGCAGAGGTGAAGACCGGAGAATTAAGCGAGAAGATACAGAGGGGAAAGCACACCACCAGACATTCTGAGCTTATACACATTGAGGATGAAACCTATATCATGGATACGCCGGGATTCAGCTCTCTGTACATTGAAGGTATAGAAGAAGGGGAGCTTAAGGAGTATTTCCCGGATATAGCAGAGTATACAGGAGCCTGCAGGTTCAATATGTGCAATCATATAAGCGAGCCGGACTGCAGGGTTAAGGAAGCCGTTGAGGACGGCAGGGTAAGCAGGATAAGATACGATAATTATGTTGCACTGTACAATGAATTAAAAGAAAAGAGGAAATGGTAGTATGATGATTTTATCACCTTCACTGTTGTCAGTTGATTTCGGACACATAGCAGACGGAATAGAAATGATAGATAAGGCAGGAGCACAGTATGTCCATCTTGATGTTATGGATGGAGCATTTGTTCCTAACATATCCTTTGGAGCACCTGTCATAAAGGGTATAAGAAATACAACAGACAGAGTATTTGATGTGCATTTGATGATAGAAGAGCCGGCAAGATATCTCAATGACTTCAAGGATGCCGGAGCAGATATAGTTACTGTTCATGCAGAGAGCTGCCGCCATCTTCACAGTACCATAATGCAGATCAAGGCTCTTGGCATGAAAGCCGGTGTGGCTCTTAATCCGGCAACACCTGTTTCTGTGCTTGATTATATACTTCAGGACATTGATATGGTGCTGGTTATGAGTGTTAATCCGGGCTTTGGCGGCCAGTCATTTATTCCGTCATCCCTTGACAAGATAAGAGAGGTTAAGAAGCTTATTGATGACAGAGAACTTAATGTGGATATAGAGGTTGACGGCGGTGTGAAGCTTGAGAACTTAAAGGAGGTTCTTGCTGCCGGTGCCAATGTCATTGTTGCGGGATCTGCTATATTCAAGGGAGATATCACAAAGAATGTGGAGGATTTTCTTGAAGTATTTAAGGACTGTGAGGTTGAAGGATAATTGAGCAGTGTACTTATAGTTACAGGCGGTACGGTTGATCATGTAATACTTGAGAGGCTGTATAAGGAGAAATGTCCTGATGAGGTTATTGCTGCAGACAGAGGTCTGTGTGCCTGTGATACCTGTGGTATAATGCCGGATATAGTGGTGGGAGATTTTGATTCTGCAGATGACACAATGGTAAAGAGCTACAGAGGACGTACAGAGTTTGTGGATCTTGATACACATAAGGATTTCACAGATACACATAAGGCTCTTGCCTATGCCCTTGAAAAGGGATATGCCCCCATATATCTAGTTGGAGCCACAGGCACCAGGATGGATCATACCATGGCCAATATGGGACTTTTAAAGCAATGTGCTGACAGGGGTACAGAAGCCTTTATAATAGACGGACACTGCAGGATAAGGATGATATCCGGGGATGCAGTCTATAAGGTGGCAAAGGACAATGAGTATCCTTTCATATCCCTGATTCCTTATGGCGGTGAAGCAGTAGTAAGAAGCCTTAAGGGCTTTGAATATTACGGGGAGAGTATTGTTTTCAAGCCCGGGGACAGCCTTGGAGTAAGTAACAGTATTGTTAAAGAAAATGGTATTATAGACCTTGAGAGTGGATACCTTCTTGTTATGGAGAGCCACGACTGATATTAAAGACATTATAGACATTGTTAAAGAAGCCGGAGCACGATTCGTGTTCCGGCTTCTTTGTTATATTCAAAATATTATATTTTTTTGATCTTCCTCTATTGATCATGGGGAGATTAAATATATCATCATTTCTTCTTATTCTTTGACTTCTGCTTGTCTGATTTCTTTTTGTTCTTCACCTCTGAGGCAAGCTTACGCACCGGAGTATCTTTACGGTCAGATGTCTTTTTGCGATCGGAAGAATCTTTATGTTCAGAACCTTCTTTGCTGTCAGATGAAGACTTGTGGTCTGGGATATCCTCTGCAACAGCCTTTCTCTCAATAGTATCATTGCTGAATTTGTTCTCATATCTCGATGTGATAGGAGAAGAGTACAGTGATACATAGTAGCAGTACAGAGCCTTGTATTCCTCTGAGGTCTTGTAACCTACAGTGTATATATGACCATGCATTTCATCGATATTTTCCGAGCTGATCTTCTTGGCAATGTGAAGACCGATATTCGAACAGTGGCTTCCGATACGGTCAAGACCTGTAAGGATATCCACGAGGGCGAAGCCACCGGCTATTCCGCACTCTCCGGTCTGGAGACGGATTACATGGTGCTCCTTGATGATCTCCTTAACCTCGCTTATGGTCTGGGCGAGAGGCTCAATTCTTGCTATGGCAGTAAGATCATCATCCTTGAAGGCGTTGAATGTAGTGGTGATGATGTTCTCGGTTGCGGCAAGGATTGTGAAGAGCTCTTCAGATCCATCCTCAGAGAAGGTTATCTTCTGTTCTTCGATACTCTTGGCTGTCACCATAAGGTTCTCGCAGTAATCACCGATACGTTCAAGGTCACTTACACTGTTTAACAGCTCTGATGCCTGCCGTCTGTCATGCTTTGTCAGGTTCTTGGAGGTGACCTTCAACAGATATTCGTTTAAGGCACTTTCACATCTATCTATAAATTCCTCATTTTCCAGGAGAATATCAGCCTGCTTCTGATCGTACTTCTTAATGAGATCACAACCTATATGGAAGTTCTCTGATACAGCGTCCATCATGGAGTGCATAACATTCTTACACTGGGTTATAGCAACGTTAGGAGTGGTAAGAAGCATAGGATCAAGACTTCTGAGCTCCTTGTCGATTTTTGATTCCTCATCATCACCAATGAGCTTTCCTGTAATGTCAGCCATCTTACTGGTTAACGGAAGAAGCATCAAGCTTGTAAGGAAGTTAAATAGAAAATGCACATTCGCAATTCCGCCACGATTTATGACATTATCCATAAACGGCATTTTGATAAATAGCTGGAGACCATATATCACTATAGTAAAGAATACGGCACCGAAGAGGTTGAATAAAAGGTAAGACAGTGATACACGCTTTGCCTTTTTGTTGGCACCGATACTTCCAAGGATAATGGTCATACATTTTCCGATATTCTGACCTATGATGATAGGAATAGCTGTTCCATAGGTTACCACTCCGGTTGAAGATATTGCCTGGAGTATGCCGACAGAAGCTGATGAGCTCTGGATTATGGCAGTGAGCACAAGACCGATCAATATACCAAGTAATGGGTTGTTAAAGGATGTGAACAGCTCCTGGAATTTTTCTGATTCTTTAAGTGGCGCGAATACACCCTCCATGGTGGTCATACCGAAGAACAGTACACCAAGACCTACCAGGATACCGGCAATGTCTTTGTTTCTTTTCTTTTTGGAGAAGAGTATTATAAATGCTCCTATACATATGAGCATCGGTGCAAATGATGAGGGCTTAAATAACTTTATAAATACGTTGTTCTCACCAAGATCACCAAGTCGTAAGATCTGTGCAGTTGCGGTACTACCTATATTTGCTCCGAACACGACGGGTATAGCCTGACCAAGTTTCATGATCCCGGCATTTACGAAGCCTATGAGCATTATGGTTGTTGCTGCGGAGCTCTGTATGATGGCTGTCACTCCGGTTCCCAGACCAAAGCCCTTTATTGCACCGGTCGCTTTGTTTTTTCCTGTTGTTAATTTCTCAAGTACTTTCTGGAGACTGCCTCCTGCAAGGTTCTTAAGTGAGGCTCCCATAAGGTTCATTCCGTACAGGAAGAGACCTACACCACCCAGCAGTGTTAAAATAGAAAAGATATCCAAGTGTAAAATCCTCCTAAAAAAATGTAAAAAATTGGTCAAATAACTACTAGATTATATCACATTAATAATTGTTAATCTATCAATAAGTAATAAAAATATATTTTATGGAATGTGGTACAAATTTGTGATATATTATGTACGAATCTATGGTTAAATTACAGAAAATAAATTTCAGTGTTGAGGTGTCGGAGTATGTATGATATCAAGCATAATGGAATATTGAACAGACGCAGCAGACATATAGGGGGAGTGGTAACGGCGGCAGGGCTTTCCGCAAATGATATGATACTGTGGTCCTTTATAGTTCTTCCCATAAGCATAATAACTTACGGAGCGGGACAGTGCTTCGTGGCGGTGGGACTGTTTGTGGGAAATGTATTTAACTGGCTGTTCCTTGCCAGAAGGATAAAGGCTTATCAGGAATTATCCAAGAAAGAAATATATAATGCTTCGGATTTCATGAGTGTCAGATACGGAGCCAGGGGACTCAACTATATACTTGCGATCTCCTGGATGATAATACTTATGTTCATCCTGTATCTTGTGCTGACCTATGTGGCGAAGATCATAGGGGGACACACCAACAAGGACAGTATCATATATATATTCATCATACTGGTGGCTCTTGTTGCCATAATAAGTGTTGCGGACGGTAAGTTCTTCCTTATAGGTAAGGCGGTAACATACATCACAATACTTGGGATAGTTATAGCACTTATAGTGCTTATATTCGTTCATTTTTCACCTACAGGTATATTGGATATATATAGGAAGTGTAATCTTCCGGGAGGCACCAGGACATATCTTGACATTATGTATCATGACGGAAAGGCGATTCAGGTAACAGATATAATCTCCATGGTGTCCGCCGCACTTGGAAGCATAGGATTTCCGTTTTTCTTTGGTGGCATATTAAGGTGCCGGGACAGTAAGGAAGTGGACAAGAGCAGGGTACTTGGCATGCTTATATCAGGAATATCGGTTATTACGGTGAGCTTTTTTGCACTGCTTTCAATAGTTACTTTTTACCCGGTAAAGGCAAAGAGTATAAAAAATTCCTATGAGGTGTTTAATAAAGCCATAAATGCCCTGTCGGCAGATTATAAATATGGTGTGCTGATAAAGGATATAAGCATAGGAGTATATCTTCTGGCACTTATATTCTTTGCGGGCTCACTGCTTTTAATGATAGCGGAGCTGCTTCGTGGCATAATCCCAAGCGTAAGGATAGGAAGGATTCACGTACACCGGGTGTATGTGGACATACTTATCATATCCATAGTGGTAAGTATCGTGCTTTTGATGTATCTCTATTCGGATCTTGACGCCATAAGCATAATAGTCAGGGACTGGGATGTGTGCGGAGGCGTATTTGCAGCACCGCTTATATGTGGCATATTGTATGACAAGTCCACCAAAACAGGCATATATTCGGGATTTTTTGCCGGGGCGCTGACTTATGGGCTGATTTCATATATACCGGTTGTTACAGGACTTACTATTCCCTATGTGTCAGATATAAATGAAGGTGTGTTTGCATTTGCAGTTAACATGATAGTTATTCTTGTGGTGAGCAGATTTACAAAGAAGCCGGACTCCAAGCAGCTGAGACTGTTGGAACAGGTAAAGATAAGCCAGAGATAATAGTTGGCAAAATAATCAGTGCCGAATCCTAAAACAACATAAGAAAGAGAAAACAAGAAAAGAGAAAGGTAAAATATGATGGAGAGAAAAATACTTGCACTTGATATTGACGGAACACTTACTAACAGTAATAAGGAAGTGACACCTCTTACTCTTAAGAAGATAAAGGAGATACAGGGGCTGGGACATATTGTTGCCATAGCTTCGGGGCGTCCTCTTCCGGGGATAAGGAAGATAGCGGATACCCTGGAACTTGAGAAGTATGGTGGGTATGTTCTTGCCTTTAATGGGGGAAGGATAGTCAATTACAAGACCGGTGAGGTAGTATATCAGGCACAGGTACCCCATAATGTGATCATGGATATCTATGACTATATAAAGGACAAGGACGCCAGCTATGTGACATATGAGAATGACACGGTAATAACGGGCACAGGGATAAATGAATATACAGAATTTGAGGCGAGACTTAATTTTATGCCGTTAAAAAAGGTAGACAACTTTAAAAAATATGTTGATTTTCCTGTGAATAAATGCCTTATAGGTGCTCAGGATGAGACTGCTGCGGTTATAGAAAAGGAGCTTAATGAGAAGTTCGGTGACAGGGTGACGATATTCAGATCCGAACCGTTTTTCGTTGAGATAATGCCTAAGGATGTACACAAGGCAACCTCTCTTGAGAAGCTTTTAGGTATACTTAAGATGGACAGAAAGGATCTCATAGCCTGCGGTGACGGTTATAATGATCTAACAATGATAGAATATGCCGGCGTGGGAGTTGCCATGGCCAACGCCCAGCAGGTGGTAAAGGATCATGCAGATTATATAACCAGGTCAAATGAAGAAGACGGTATCGCTGATGTAATTGACAAATTCATACTTTGACATCTGGTTTTATGAAAAAAACTAATAATTTAATTGAATTTACAATTCTTATGATGTAGAATACAGTTTGTTAATCACAGACATATACTTTTAGGAGAAAAAATATGGCAAGCGACAACAATAGAGAAAGAAGACAGGGGAGCACAGGCTCCGCTTCCAATAGAGACAGAAACAGAAATTCTTCCGGCAGGACTGGTGGACAGAGTAAGAACGGCGGTTCTCAGAATAGAAACAGCCAGAGTAGAAACGGCAGTCCGCAGAACAGAAACAGCCGGAACAGAAGTAATGGCGGTTCAGGAAAACAGGGAGCTTCAAGAAGCGGCAGTCAGCCGGCAAGACGCACTGCCCCATCAGGAAAGCCTAAGCAGAATATGGACGCAAGAAGCAGACGTTCATATAATGAGGATTACTCAGGAAAGACAGGTATAGTCGTGGAAGAACCGAAGCAGAAGAAGCACAAAAACCTTCCGTGGGTCATTGCTCTTGTGCTTGAGTTGGTACTTGTGCTTGTACTTGTGGGAGCATTTGCGTATGAGTGGGCTGATTCAAGGCTGGACAGAATTAAGAAGGTGGATCTTAACGAGACAAAGACTAATGAGGATATGAAGGAAGAGACAGTACAGAAGATGACGGGAACCCAGACCTTTGTGCTGTACGGACTGGATACCAGAGACCTTGATCTTGACAAGAGCTCGTCAAGATCAGACTGCATGATAATCTGTGTTATAAACAATGATACCAAGAAGGTTAAGCTTGTGTCAGTATACAGAGACACAATCCTTGATATGGGAGATGATACCCACGGCTTCCAGAAGGCAGCCCATGCATATGCCTATGGTGGTGTGCAGCAGTCCATAAATATGCTTAATACGAACCTGGATCTGAACATTCAGGATTTTGTAACAGTCAATTTCACAGCCCTTGAGAAGGCAATAGACGCCATGGGCGGACTTGATATAGAGGTTAAGGAAAGTGAGCTTAAGAAGCTCAATGACAGTATAAGAGAGCAGATGTACTATGATCCATCCATGAACTCTTCTCTTATAGACCAGACAGGTCTCATTCATATGGATGGTGTACAGGCTACTGCCTGGGCAAGAGTAAGAGCCACAGACCAGGGTGATATCACAAGAACCTGGAGACAGAGAACCGTTATCTCGAAGATGATCGAAAAGGCAAAGCAGTCAGATCTTGACACACTCCTTGCCACCATAGATTCAGTTGTTGATTATGTCAGCACAAGCCTTTCAAAGGATGAGATAATGAGTCTTGCCAAGAACTTTATAACAGAGGGCTATGAGCTTGATGTTACGACAGGTTTCCCATTCACATGGAACACCATGAATCATGACACTCTCGGAAGCATACTTATTCCGTGTGACCTTGAGACGAATGTTAAAATGCTTCACAAGTTCCTGTATGGAAATGATACCTATGAGGCGTCTGACACAGTTAAGAACACAAGTCAGGAAATTGTCAATATGACAGGTTTCACCAATACTCTGGATATTGATACCTTCCGTATCGAGGATGACCCGGATTCCATTGCCAATAAATAGCACGGCACAAAACATATCAGCCGACAGATATTATGGAATAGGTTCTATTGGCAGATATGTACCATGGCATAGATATCACGATGAATATAAACCGCACTGACAGAAGCAGGAATTGTTCCGTCAGTGCGGTATTTTTATTTATTTACTTATTTTCAACAGTATACAATTATGCTATAATGAGTCAGAATATGGTTATAAGAAATAAAAAATATGTAAGATAAATCCGAAGGGATGTGTCCCCAGGAAGAAAGAGGATGAAGTAATGAAGATGGATAAGGTTTTATTAAAGCTCAGTGGAGAGGCCCTTGCCGGCGACAAGAAGCATGGCTTTGATGAGAAGACCGTTGCCGATGTGTCCAGACAGGTTAAGCAGGTATTGGACAAGGGTATAAAGGTGTGTGTAGTTATCGGTGGGGGTAACTTCTGGAGAGGAAGGACCTCAGAGAATATGGACAGAGTAAAGGCTGATTCTATAGGAATGTTAGCAACAGTCATGAACTGTATATATGCAGCAGACAGCTTTAGGAACCAGGGAATAAAGACTCACATAATGACACCGTTTATATGCGGCAACATGACAGAGTTGTTTAACAAGGATAAGGCTATAGAGTATATGGACGCCGGAGAAGTTGTATTCTTCGCAGGAGGTATCGGACATCCTTACTTCTCAACAGATATGGCTACTGTCCTCATGGCTGTTGAGGTAGGCGTGGATGTTATCCTGTCAGCCAAGGCTATAGACGGTGTATATGACAGTGATCCTAAGGTTAATCCTAATGCCATAAAGTATGACTCAATGCAGATGAGCGATATCGTAGACAAGAAGCTTGGAGTTGTTGATCTGGCGTCTGCGGTACTTGCCATGGAGAACAAAATGCCTATGATGCTCTTCGGACTGAATGGGGAGGACAGTATCGTAAAGGCTGTAACCGGCGGATTTACAGGAACCTATGTGAACGTATAATATCAATAATAAATATATTTGGAGGAAGAATAAATGCTTACACAGTTTGAAGACAAAATGACAAAGACCCTGGAGAATCTTGAGAGTGAATACACATCAATAAGAGCAGGACGTGCCAATCCTAACATTCTTAATAAGATCAAGGTTGAGTATTACGGTGTGCCTACACCTATGCAGCAGCTTGCGAATATAACAGTTCCTGAGGCAAGAACACTTATGATCGCACCATGGGAGCCATCACTTGTTAAGGCTATCGAGAAAGCCATACTTAATTCTGATCTTGGAATCACTCCAAACAACGATGGTAAGAATATTATTCTTAACTTCCCTGAGCTTACAGAGGACAGAAGAAAGGAACTTGTTAAGGACATCAAGAAGAAGGGTGAGCAGGCTAAGGTCGCCATCAGAAATATCAGACGTGACGCAAATGACGGATTCAAGAAACAGCTTAAGGCAAATGAGATCTCAGAGGATGAGCAGAAGGATAATGAAGATAAGATCCAGAAGCTTACAGACAAGTATGTAGGTCTTATTGACAAGGCAGTGGAAGCAAAGTCAAATGAAATCATGACTGTATAGTAAAGGGAATTATGGAAAAAACTATAAATGGTGAAGTGCTCAATATACCTGAGCATGTAGCGGTAATAATGGATGGAAACGGCAGATGGGCGAAGAAACGTCTTATGCCAAGGACATATGGACACTCAGTCGGAGCAAAGGCTATTGAGGCAGCCTGTGAGAACTGTGATGAGATAGGCATAAAGTATCTTACAGTGTATGCTTTTTCCACAGAAAACTGGAAGCGCTCCGTGGAAGAGGTTTCTACCATAATGAATATCTTCAGAAAGTACCTGGTGGACAGTATAGAGCGTTCCAACAGGAACAACATGCGCGTCAGAATCATAGGAAAGAGAGAAGGGCTTCCTGAGGATATAGTAAAGAAGATAGAAGATCTGGAGAAAGCAACGGCAGGCAACACCGGATTACAGTTTACGGTGGCTATCAATTACGGCGGCAGGGATGAACTGGTAAGAGCGGCAAAGAATATTGCAAAGGATTACAAGGATGGTATCATCACAGAGGCTGATATAACCGAAGACCTTATGTCACGGTATCTCGACACCAGGGAGATAACAGATCCCGATCTGCTTATCAGAACCAGCGGAGAGCTCAGAACCTCGAATTTTCTTCCATGGCAGATTGCATATTCCGAATTTTATTTTACTGACTGTATGTGGCCGGACTTTGATATGAATGAGCTGGTTAAGGCGGTCAGATATTACACAGGACGTGACAGGAGATATGGTGGCGTCAAGTAAGAGATGAAGAAAAAGAGGTTTCTAATATGTTTATAACAAGAACTATCAGCGGATTTATTTTGGTGGTCATAGTAGCCCTTGCATTTTATCTGGGACCGTTGGCAACCAATATACTTATGTGCTTTGTGTCACTGGTGGGTGTCATGGAGCTGCTACGTGTATATAAGCTGAATAAGAGAGTTATAGGATGGATAAATTATATATTTACTATCGGATATTATGCTTTATTGTACTTTATGGATGACAGGTTCACATTGCCTTTGATAGTGCTTTATGTACTTATCATCATGGCGCTGTTTGTTCTCACATATCCAAAGTATACAGACAAGGAGATACTGGAGGGCTTCCTTCCTTTCTTCTATGTTGCCATGATGCTTTCGTTTGTATACAGGATAAGAGGACTTGAACATGGGGGAATACTTGTCATACTTATATTTGTAAGCTCTTGGGGCAATGACACCTGTGCATATCTGGTGGGAAGAGCCATAGGAAAGCATAAGATGTCCCCTAAGCTCAGTCCTAAGAAGAGCGTTGAGGGGCTTATAGGCGGTATAGTGGGAGCTGCGCTTCTTGGTGCATTATTCGGATTTTTATTTAACAGATATGTTGATACTCTTGCCATGGCACCTGTGATATTCGCTGTTATAGGTGGTATCGGTGCATTGCCTGCTGTTGTAGGTGATCTGGCAGCGTCAGCTATCAAGAGAAATAACGATATTAAGGATTACGGAAAGCTTATACCGGGACATGGTGGTGTGATGGACAGGTTTGACAGTATAATATTTACTGCACCTATCGTCTATTACCTGCTTATATTTATGTTCGTAAAATAAATATCATGAGTATGGTGAAACCGGGCTCCAATGTAAAGCAGTGTTTGTCACAACACTGCTTTCTTTAGTAGGTGTTCAATGAAAGGATAGAGTTATGAGGAATGTAGCAATAATCGGATCCACAGGTTCCATAGGAACCCAGACTCTTGAGATAGCAAGAGATAACAGAGATATAAATATTTGTGCTTTATCAGCAGGAAGTAACATAGATTTATTAGAGAAGCAGACAAGAGAATTCAAGCCGGAGCTTATATGCATAGGTACATATGAGCTGGCAGAGGAGCTTAAGCTAAGACTCAAGGACGTTGACGTCAGGATAACCTATGGAATGGACGGACTGATAGAGGTGGCATGTATAGAAAGCTCAGACATACTGGTTACTGCAATAGTCGGAATGATAGGTATAAAGCCTACTGTTGCCGCCATAAACGCAGGTAAGGATATAGCCCTGGCAAATAAGGAGACATTGGTTACGGCGGGACATATCATCATGTCCCTGGCAAAGGAGAAGCATGTGTCCATACTTCCCGTTGACAGTGAACACTCAGCCATATTCCAGGCTCTTCAGGGAAATACCCACGGAGATATTGCAAAGATACATCTTACAGCATCGGGAGGTCCCTTCAGAGGAAGAACCAGAGAGGAGCTTAAGCATGTTACAGTTGGCGATGCATTAAAGCACCCGAACTGGTCCATGGGAAAGAAGATAACCATTGACTCTGCTTCCATGGTGAACAAAGGCCTTGAGGTTATAGAAGCAAGATGGCTGTTTGACGTGAACCCTGATGATATCAATGTGGTAGTGCAGCCCCAGAGCATAATACACTCAATGGTGGAGTACAGGGACGGAGCAGTTATAGCACAGCTTGGAACTGCGGATATGCGTCTTCCTATACAGTATGCGCTGTTTTATCCTGAGAGAAGATATCTTAGGGGAGACAGGTTGGACTTTAGTAAACTGTCAGAGATAAAGCTTGAGAAGCCGGACATGGATACATTTCTTGGACTGAAATATGCTTACGAGGCCATAAAGACCGGAGGACTTATGCCTACAGTATTAAACGCTGCAAATGAAAAAGCAGTAGCCCTGTTCTTACAGGAGAAGATACAGTTTCTTGATATATATACACTTATAAGAGAATCCATGGATAACTGTGTGAACATGGAAAATCCACAATTAGGTGATATATTTGATATGGAACAGTGGGTTTATAATTTTATAGAAAGCAGGTGCAGGTAGTTGAATATTATTTTGATAATACTTGTCTTCGGCGTTATCATATTCTTCCATGAAATGGGACATTTTGCTGTGGCGAAGCTCAATCATATAACCGTAAGAGAGTTCTCCATGGGATTCGGACCTAAGCTTTTTTCTTTTAAGAAGAAGGAGACACAGTATACCTTAAGGCTTATTCCATTAGGCGGATACTGTATGATGCTCAGCGAGGATGAAGAGGAAAATGAAAGGGATGAGAATTCCTTCGACAAGAAATCTGTATGGGCAAGGATGGCAACCATACTGGCAGGTCCTTTTATGAACTTTGTCATTGCGTTTTTATTCTCAATGGTGATAATCCATTTCTGCGGAAGCGATCCGGCAGAGATCGGTGGAGTATACGACAGCAGCAACATACAGGAATATACCCAGGATGGTACAGATCCCTTTAATGGCACATATCCGGCGGCAGACGCAGGTATACAGGCAGGGGATACAGTACTTAAGATCAACGGAAGCACCATAAAGAATTTCAGGGAGCTTCAGATATATCTTGAGATATATAATTCCAGTGACCCCATAGAGCTTACCCTTGAAAGGGAAGACGGAACAGTCTACGATACAACGGTTTACCCGGCAGAGGTAGGAGGATCCTATAAGATAGGAATAATGAGTATCGGCAGAGTACTTCCCGAAAGCTTTGGAGAGCTCTGCAGATATTCCCTTTATGAAACAAGATACTGGGTTAAGGCAACCTTCTTAAGCCTTAAGCTTATATTTACAAGACAGGTAAGCTCAGATGAGATATCAGGACCTATAGGCGTGGCTTCCAGCATGAACCAGACCTTTAATGAGGCGGCAAAGAGCAGTACCATTGACCTTATCCTTAACTGGATGAATTATATAGTACTTCTTTCGGCGAACCTTGGTGTCATGAATCTTCTGCCTATTCCGGGGCTTGACGGAGGAAGATTCCTCTTTCTGCTCATAGAGGCAGTAACAAGAAAGAAGGTCCCTAAGGACAAGGAAAACCTTGTTACGATGATAGGATTCGTGCTTGTTATGCTTTTGATGGTGGTTATATTATTTAACGATATCAAGAACGTATTTTTCGGTTGATCGCAGTGATGAACCATAGTTGTTATTTTTTATTTGTTTGCGGTGAAAAACATAGTTGTTATGATCGATCACAGTATGGATATAAGAGGAAGATAGTATGTACAGAGATAATACAAAGGTAATAAAGATCGGTGACAGGGTAATAGGCGGAGGAAATCCCATATTGATCCAGTCCATGACGAATACAAAGACCGGTGACGTAGAAGCCACTGTGGCTCAGATACTTGAGCTTGAGAAGGCAGGCTGTGACATAATCAGATGTACTGTAAATGACGAGGCTGCCGCCAGGGCTATCCCAGAGATAAAGAAAAGGATCCACATTCCTTTTGTGGCAGATATACATTTTGATTACAGACTTGCCATCATGGCTATAATGAACGGTGCAGATAAGATAAGGATAAATCCCGGAAACATAGGAGGAAGGGAGAAGCTTACCAAGGTGGTGGAAGTGGCGAAGCAGTATAATGTGCCTATCCGTGTAGGGGTCAATTCCGGTTCCCTTGAGAAGGATCTTCTTGAGAAGTACGGTGGTGTTACCGCTGAGGCAATAGTTGAAAGTGCCCTTGACAAGGTTCATATGATAGAGGACTGCGGATATGACAATATCGTCATCAGCATAAAGTCATCTGATGTAATGATGTGTGTCAAGGCTCACGAGCTTATAGCAGATAAAACAGTATACCCTCTTCATGTGGGCATTACAGAGGCGGGAACAGTTACTCTTGGCAATATCAAGTCATCAGTAGGTCTTGGTATAATCCTTAATGAAGGAATAGGAGATACCATAAGGGTTTCCCTCACAGGAGATCCCGTAAATGAAATATTTACCGCCAAGACCATACTTAAGACCCTGGGACTAAAAAAGGGCGGCGTTGAGCTGGTGTCCTGTCCTACCTGTGGACGTACGGAGATAGACCTTATAACCCTTGCAGATAAGGTCGAGAAGCTTATACAGGATTATGACGATCTTGACATAAAGGTTGCGGTTATGGGCTGCATAGTAAACGGCCCCGGAGAAGCGAGAGAGGCAGACCTGGGTATTGCCGGAGGTAAGGGCTGTGCCGTTCTTATAAAGAAGGGCGCGATCGTTAAGAAAGTAGACGAAAAAGATATCCTTCAGGTGTTGAAGGAAGAGCTTGATGAAATGCGTGGTGAATGATATTGGATAATAAACAGGCTTTCTTTGTGGTTTTTCCGGAGTTTTCCATGTCGGAGGAACTAAATGAGCTGTTCAGAGATACATATATATTAAAAATTACGAATATTACTGCTGACAAGAAGCTTGTTATTGACCTTAACTCGTCACACCTTATAAGCAGGCAGAAGATCGATCTGGCTGCGGAAAATCTGAAGAAATATATATTCGGCACCAGGAAATACGAGGTTATCATAAGGGATCACTATACACTGTCGAAGCAGTATACTCTGGCTGCCCTTATAGAGCTTTATAAGCCAAGTCTGGTATACGAGATCAGAAAGACCAGTCACATAATATCCAGAATGATAGAAAAGTCTGAGCTGTATGCGGATGAGAATGTCCTTACATTGGCGGTGGAGGATTCCAGACTTGCCAAGATACAGGCGGAAAATCTAAAAAATTATCTGGTTGATACATTTCTTGACAGGTTCAATATGGAGATAAAGGTAGGCTTTGATTACACAGAGGTTGACAAGGAAGCCTTAAGAAGGGCAAATGAGCAGAAAATGCAGCTTGAGGTAGAGGCAATCCTTAACAACATAGGCGAGACACCGGAGGTGAAGATCGACGGCAAGGTTGTAAGTAAGGATAAAGCAGGGGACGGTGAAGACACAACCTTCAGGGCAAAGAAGACTGAGGAGCAGCCTAAGAAGCCGGAGCCTGTCCAGGCAAGGAAGAAGAACAGATCCATGGATCCGGACTGCTTCTACGGACGTGAATGTGAGGGTGAGCTGGTGGGCATAGCCTCTATTATAGAGGGCATGGGTGAGATCTGTATCCATGGCCAGCTTATAAATCTTGAAACCAAGGAGCTGAGAAACGGCAAGATCATATTTGCAGGGTATATAACTGACTTTAACGATACCATAGGCTTTAAGATATTCTCATCGGCAGATGACGCACCGATATACTCGGATGAACTTAAGGTAGGAAGCTTCTATAGAGTTAAGGGAGTACCTTTATACGATATGTATGCCAAGGAGGTAAGTATATCCTCTGTTAAGGGAATAAAGCATATTCCTGATTTCAGGGAGGTGAGAAAGGATACCTCTATTGAGAAGCGTGTGGAGCTTCATCTGCACACGGTTATGAGCGAGATGGACAGTGTTGTGGATATACAGAAGGTTGTCAAGCTGGCAAATGACTGGGGACACAGGGCTGTAGCCATAACTGACCATGGTGTTGTACAGGCGTTCCCTGTAGCCAATCACACCGGGGGCTTAAGGGATGACTTCAAGATCATATACGGTCTTGAGGGATATTTTGTTGATGACCTTAAGGATCTCATTACAGATTCAAGGAACCAGCCAATAGATTCGGAATTTGTAATATTTGATATTGAGACCACAGGCTTAAGTGTAAAGCATAATAAGATCATAGAGATAGGTGCCGTTAAGGTGAAGGATGGAGAGGTAATAGACAGATTTTCCGAGTTTATCAATCCTGAGGTACCTATTCCATACAATATAGAGCAGCTTACATCCATAAATGACAGTATGGTAATGGACGCTCCTACTGTGAATGTTATACTGCCGAAATTTATTGAGTTCTGCGGAGACGATATAGTGGTAGCCCACAATGCTTCATTTGATACGGGCTTTATAAAAAAGAATGCCAAGGATATGGGATTAAGCTTCACCAACACCATAATGGATACCATGACCCTGAGCCATATACTTATACCGGAGCTTGGAAAATACACTCTGGACAGATTGTGTAAGCATTTCAATGTCAAGAACAATCACCATCACAGAGCCATAGATGATGCAGAGGCAACATCACTTATATTCTTTAAGTTGATGGATATGGTTAAGGAGCATGATGTACAGACCCTTGATCAGTTAAATGAGATTGCGGCGGTTTCGCCGGATACCATAAAGAAGGGAAGAACTTACCACGGTATCATACTTGCCAAGAATGAGATTGGAAGGATAAACCTGTACAGACTCGTATCAGAGTCCCATATCAATTATTTTGCAAGAAGACCAAGAATCCCTATGAGTATGATCAATAAATATCGTGAGGGACTTATCCTGGGTTCTGCCTGTGTAGACGGAGAACTGTATCAGGCAATATTAAATGATGCCAGTGATGAGGAGATTGCCAGGATAGTGAAGTTCTTCGATTACCTTGAGATACAGCCATTGGGAAATAATGAGTTCCTTACCAGAAAGAAGGAAAATCCATGTACCTGGGAGGATCTTAAGGACCATAACAGAAAGATCGTCAAGCTTGGTGAGATATACGGCAAGCCGGTGGTGGCAACCTGTGATGTACATTTCCTCAATCCTGAGGACAGCATATACAGAGCCATAATCATGTCAAGCAAGGGCTTTGATGATGCAAGACAGCAGCCACCCCTTTATTTCAGGACCACTGAGGAAATGCTGGCTGAGTTCGAATATCTGGGAAGCGATAAGGCGAAGGAGGTTGTTATAACCAATACTAACATGATCGCCGATATGATAGAGAAGATAGAGCCGGTAAGACCTGATAAGGCACCGCCTATAATCGACAAGTCCGATGAGACCCTAACGGAGATATGCTATACGAAGGCTCATCAGATATATGGTCCGGATCTTCCGCCGGTGGTAGAGGAGAGACTCCAGAGAGAGCTTAACTCCATCATATCAAACGGATTTGCGGTTATGTACATAATAGCCCAGAAGCTGGTGTGGGATTCCAATGACCACGGATATCTGGTAGGCTCAAGAGGTTCCGTAGGATCATCATTTGTAGCTACAATGTCAGGTATCACAGAGGTTAATCCATTGTCAGCCCACTATATATGTCCGAAGTGCCACTACGTTGATTTTGATTCGGATCTGGTTAAATCCTATGTGGGATTTTCAGGCTGTGATATGCCGGATATGGATTGCCCTAATTGTCATATTCCGCTTGTGAAAGAGGGACATGACATACCGTTTGAGACCTTCTTAGGTTTCAAGGGAGACAAGGAGCCGGATATTGACCTTAATTTCTCCGGTGAGTATCAGTCCTGTGCCCATCATTATACAGAGGTGCTGTTCGGAAAGGGGAAGGCGTTCAGAGCGGGAACCATAGGTTCTGTTGCGGAGAAGACCGCCTACGGATATGTATACAATTACTTTAAGGATGAGATAAAGGACAAGTTAAGGGCGGAAGCCATGAGCAGCGGCATGAGCCCTAAGGAGACAGAGAAGTATGTGGAAGAGCATGCGGTTGTCACCAAGAGAAACTGCGAGATAGAAAGACTTGCAAAGGGCTGTACCGGGGTCAAGAGAACAACGGGACAGCACCCGGGAGGTATGATAGTTCTTCCGAGACATGAGGAGATATATACATTTACCCCTATACAGAAGCCTGCAAATGACATGACTACGGATATAATCACATCCCATTTCGAATATCATTCTATAGACCACAATCTATTAAAGCTTGATATTCTCGGACATGATGATCCTACCATGATAAGACGTCTTGAGGATCTCACGGGACTTGACGCCAAGAAGATCAAACTTGATGATGCAGCTGTAATGAGCCTGTTCCACGGAACAGAGGCACTGGGGATCACTCCGGAGGATATAAACGGTATTCCGTTAGGAAGTCTTGGTATACCTGAGTTTGGTACAGAATTCGCAATGCAGATGCTTATTGACGCCAATCCGCAGAATTTCTCGGATCTGGTGCGTATATCAGGTCTTTCGCACGGTACTGATGTATGGCTTGGTAATGCCCAGGTACTGATCCAGGAGGGCAAATGTGTGCTTTCATCTGCCATATGTTGTCGAGATGATATCATGATATATCTTATAAGCATGGGACTGGACAAAGGAAAGGCATTCACAATCATGGAGAGTGTTCGAAAGGGTAAAGGTCTTAAACAGGAATGGATAGATGATATGCTTGCCCATAACGTGCCTGACTGGTATATATGGTCCTGTAAGAAGATAAAGTATATGTTCCCTAAGGCACATGCGGTTGCTTACGTTATGATGGCATGGCGTATAGCCTGGTTTAAGGTAAATAAGCCTAAGGAATATTATACTGCATTCTTCAGTATCAGAGCGTCAGCCTTCTCCTACGAGATGATGTGCTTTGGTAAGGAAAGAGTTCTCTTCCATATAAATGAGATATCAAAGATAGACAAGAATAAGCGTTCAGCCAAGGATGATGATAAACTTAGAGACTTAAAGATAGTCCTTGAGATGTACGCAAGAGGTATAGAATTTGCTCCTATTGATATATATAAGGCGGAGGATGACAGATTTATCATAACCGATGACGGTAAGATCATGGCTTCCCTGGCATCCATAGAAGGTCTTGGTGGCAAGGCTGCCAAGCAGATAAGAGACGCTGCAAGACAGGGAGAGTTTATATCAAAGGAAGATCTTATGAGTAAGGCGAAGATAGGAAAGAGTGCCGTGGAGAAGATGACGGAGCTGGGAATCCTTGCAGATATGCCGGATACCAACCAGCTTACATTTGATTTTATCTGAGATTGTATCAGAATCAGATGCGATATAGTTTGATATGGGCTGGTCCTGCAGGGATGGTTTTGTGCTGAAGGCTTGATATAAGTATGTTAAGTGTGCTTTGGTGCGGTTGAAAAAAATTTTTTACTGCGCCGGGGTACACCTGTACATATAAAAGTAACCGAAATATAGCAGAAGGTATGTTTCTTGGAGAGCAGAAAGATCAGGAAAAAACAGCTCCCAAAAACATAAAATAAAAAAATTACGAAAAAATAAAAAAAGTGCTTGCATTTTGTTTTGACATGTGGTAAATTAAACAAGTCGCGAGGACATGGTTCGTTGGTCAAGCGGTTAAGACGTCGCCCTCTCACGGCGAAAACAGGGGTTCGATTCCCCTACGAACTGCTAAAAGGTCGGATAATATTATCCGACCTTTTTCTTATGTAATAAGGAAAGTGCCATATGCAAACATGTCGCATTTGGCGACTACTAATCAGCGGATAAAACTTGCAAAGCATGTTTTATTTCTGCTTGATGAGTTTAATTTGGTTGGATAGTAAGAAGGATAAGATTATGAGTAAGAAATATGAACTTGATATGTGTAACGGCCCCATCCTTTCCAAGCTGTTAAGGTTTACCGTGCCGCTTATGTTCTCCAGTATATTGCAGCTCCTGTTTAATGCTGCCGATATAGTTGTAGTGGGAAATTGGTGCGGAGATAATGCGCTGGCTGCCGTTGGCTCCAATACAGCCCTTATAAATCTGCTGGTTAATTTCTTTGTGGGACTGTCTGTAGGTGCAAATGTAGTATGTGCCCATAATATAGGCTCAAAGAACGATGAAAATGTAAGCAGGACAGTTCACACAGCTATGGCATTAAGTATTGTCAGCGGAATCATAATAACAGCTATAGGCTGTATATTTACAAGGCAGATACTTGAGTGGATGAGCACACCGGAGAAGGTGCTGCCCCTTGCCGCCACATATCTGAGAATCTATTTCGTGGGAATGACCAGTACCATGATATATAACTTTGGAAGTGCAATACTTAGAGCAGTGGGGGACACCAAAAGACCTCTTTACTTTCTTCTGGCTGCCGGTGTCATAAATGTACTGCTGAACCTTTTATTTGTAATATGCTTTGATCTTGGAGTGGCAGGTGTTGCATATGCCACCATAATATCCCAGACCATATCTGCGGTACTTATTGTGATATGTCTTGTAAGGTCTGAGGGATCCATAAGATTAAAGATAAAGGCTATAGGTATAAACTGGAATATATTCTCTAAGATACTTAAGGTGGGACTTCCCGCCAGCTTTCAGGGGGTTATATTCTCAATTTCAAATGTAATAATCCAGTCCTCAGTCAATTCATTTGGAGAGACAGTGCTGGCAGGAAGCTCTGCCGCAGCCAATATAGAGGGCTTTGTATATATGTCCATGAATGCCTTCCATCAGGCAACGGTGTCATTTACAGGGCAGAATATGGGAGCTGCTAAGTTTGACAGGATAAGAAAGATACTTATAACAGCGGAGATCTGTGTTACTGTTACAGGAATTATTATGGGAAATGCAGCTTATCTGCTTGGCGATAAATTATTGTACATATACACTGACAGTAGTGCTGTGGCAGCTGCCGGAATGGACAGACTGGGAGTCATATCGAGAACTTATGCACTGTGCGGAATGATGGATGTGCTGGTGGGATCCTTAAGAGGCATGGGATACGCCATACTTCCAACCATAGTTTCCCTTGTGGGAATATGCGGCGTAAGACTTCTGTGGATATTCACCTTCTTCAGGCAGCCACAATTCCACACAGTGATTTCTCTGTACTTAACATATACTGTAAGCTGGATAATTGTAATAATAGCTCTCGCCATTTGTTATATATGTGCCATGAGGCATGTCAGAAAGAAATATGCTAGAAGGTCTCTGCAATCTTAGTGACGCCCACATATACCTGTGAGACTTTGTACCAGGTGGCGTAATCGGTTATTCCTGTTACAGGAAGGTCGAATATGCGCTGGAAGGAGCTTACGGCATTCTCTGTGGCAGGACCATATATGCCGTCGGCAGTAAGAGCGGGCAGAGCCGGATAATTCTGTCGTATCCTTATAAGCTGACGTTGCAGCTCAGTGACCTTTTCACCTCTTGAACCGTTGCTTAAGGGAGAACCGGGATAGGAATAAGGTATTCCCGATATCTGCTCTGTGCTGTTTATATAGATCTCATTGCCGTAGTAGTATCTGAGGATTTCTATGGCACTTAAGCCCCGGACAGCCAGATCCCTTGAACCCCACTGGGACATCCAGTTAGGACAGTTCACCCTCTTGCCGTCGCAGTACTGGGTGAAGAGGGGTTGCTTTACGTTTGGCTTTGAGAGGTAATTTGAAAATATAGAATCCACAATATTTGATATATTGGTATAGATGGTCTTGCCGTATATCCATTTCTGGTCATAGGCGGTGTTGCTGGTTATGGTGAAATCATAGCCGCGGCTTCTGTACCACTCAGTATATACCCTGTTTAAGGTAAATGACATTATGGCAAGGATATTTGCAGTTATGGCAGCCTCCGGCCAGGTGGAGTAGATCTCGTTTGAAGCAACATTCTTAATATAGGTTTTATAGGGAACATAATAATTTTGGGCAGTATTGTCTGTAGGTGCACCATCATGGACCACAATGGTCTCGGGAATGACTACACGGCTCAATACGATCTCTCCGGTCTCACTTATATCCTTTACTTCATTTTCAGCAATCTTTGGTGGATACTGCTTCCAGAGAGTATGGGCGTCGATGACCACAGGGGCGGGAGTATCGGTTCCGTCCGAGGGGATCATGGGAACCTGTTGGATAGCCTTCACATTGGAAAACATCTGTACTCCTGATATAATAAAGGTTACATATCCATCCGCGGTGACTTCCAGATTATAGAGAGAGTAGGGCTGTTTATCTGATGGAGCTTCACTTAAGCTCTTGTCCGGGGTTGGAATATCAGATACCTCGGCAACACCATTTTCATCGGTGGTGGTTTCAAATAAAAGATTATCAGTGCCTGATACGTCATATATCTTTATGATGGCATCTGACACCGGGACGTAGAGGGTCTGGTCTAAAAGCTCAATCCTTAATGTTGAAGATTCATTCATATAATATTCACCAATATGTATTATCTATGTATTATATGTTATAATGAAGAATATGATACCGAAGAATGTGCAGGGCTTATATGAAAAACTGACATTTTAACGGTACAGACGCTTAATATAAACGAAAAATAACTGCAGGAGGAATTTATAATGCCTTTTTTTCCCATGTTTGTAAATATTGAAGACGAGAAGATAATAGTCCTTGGCGGCGGCAATACTGCCCTTAAAAAGGTATATTCCCTTATTAACTTCGGATGCAGGATAGCGGTCATTGCCCCAAGGGTATGTGATGAGCTTAAGGCCATCAGGGGAATAAGTGTTCATGAGATGAACCTTACACTGGATGTACTTGATAATGCCTATATGGTTGTGGCAGCCACTAACAGACCGGAGGTAAATGACAAGATAGGAAGGTACTGCCTTGATAGGAACATACCTGTAAATGTGGCGGATAATCCGGCATTGAGCAGCTTTCTCTTTCCGGGAGTCATATACAGGGACGAGCTGGTTCTGGGCATAACCACCGGAGGCTGCAGTCCAAGTGTGTCCAAGGAGGTAAAAAAGCTGGTGGAGCGTGCTATCCCACAGGAGTTCGGCCCCCTCACAAGAAAGATGGCGTACATGAAAGAACAGGCAGACTACTACATCAGTGATCGTACCTTAAGAGAGATGGCACTGGATGATATGGTGAAGAGTGCGGTGGAGAACAGATATGTCCTTGATGATAAGCATGCAAATAAGATTCTTGAACGTTATATAAAAGAGGATAAGAGAAGAAAGAGATAAGAAGGGATATAAAAGCAGAAAATGCCCAAAAAAAGGGCAAATATCCGTAAAATAAGGAAATAACTGAAAAAACTGTCTTGCAATTATATTTTTAAGTGCTATAATGTTTCGTGACAGTTGAATAAGATACTATTAAAGAGTGAACCGTCGGTTCACTCTTTTCATTATATTATATAGTTAAGAAAGGTGGTTTTACTACGAAGAAGGCAGATATTGAAGCTAAGACCTGTGAGCTTGTTACACCGATCATCGAGAAGAATAATCTGGAGCTTGTTGACGTTGAGTACGTCAAGGAGGGAAGTGATTATTATCTGAGGATCTATGCTGACAAGGAAGGCGGAATAACAATAGGAGACTGTGAGATCGTCAACAGAGCCATGAGCGATATCCTTGATGTAGAGGATTACATTGATGATGCATATATACTTGAGGTAAGTTCTCCGGGACTTACAAGACCTTTAAAAAAGGAAAAGGATTTCGCCAGAAGCATTGGTAAGCTGGTGGAGGTCAAGACATTTGTCAAAATTAATGGTTTTAAAGAATTTGAAGGTATTCTTACAGCATATGATGAAGAGAGTATAACCATAACCATTGATGACGAAGATATAGTTATTGCAAGAAAAGATATATCTATGATCAGATTAGCATTTGTATAATTTACATATTAAACAGGAGGAAAGAAAAGTGTCAGAAATTATTGAAGCTTTAAATCAATTGGAAAAGGAGAAAAATGTCAGCAAGGAGAGTCTGTTGGACGCTATTGAAAGATCCCTTAAGGTAGCATGCAAGAAGGACTTTGGTGCTGATGAGAATATTGATGTTGTTATGGATAGGGAAACAGGAGAGTTTCATGTCTATGCCAAGAAAGAGGTTGTAGCGGATGTAGAGGACTTCGCAACCCAGATTTCCATTGAGCAGGCTAAGCTTATAGATCCTTCTTATGATCTTGGTGATGTAGTTACCAAGGAGATAACAACAAAGGCATTCGGAAGAATAGCTGCCCAGAGAGCAAGAAATGTAATCGTACAGGCCATCAACGAGGGAGAGAGAGATGCCATATATGACCACTTCCAGACAAAGGAGAAGGACATAGTAACAGGTATTGTACAGAGATATATTGGTAATAACATAAATGTAAGCCTTGATGATAAGACTGAGGCAATATTAAAGGATACTGAGATGGTTCCCGGTGAGACTTACGAGAGAGGTGACAGGATCAAGTTATATGTAACAGAGGTAAGAAAGAGCTCAAGAGGACCTAAGATATCAGTTTCAAGAACTCATCCTGATCTTGTTAAGAGACTGTTTGAGAAGGAAGTTTCAGAGCTTGCGGATGGAACAGTTGTTATTAAGAATTCATGCCGTGAGGCAGGTTCAAGATCAAAGATCGCCGTATGGTCAAAGGATCCTAATGTTGATCCTGTAGGAGCATGTGTAGGTGTGAACGGAAGCAGAGTAAACAATGTAGTTGAAGACTTAAATGGTGAGAAGATCGACATCATCTGTTGGGACGAGAATCCTGCAATATTTATAAAGAATGCATTAAGCCCATCAGAGGTTATATCTGTAGATGTTGATCTTGAGGAGAAGAGTGCATTTGTAGTTGTTCCTGATTTCCAGCTTTCACTGGCCATAGGTAAAAAGGGACAGAATGCAAGACTTGCAGCCAAGCTTACAGGCTATAAGATAGATATAAAGAGTGAGTCACAGGCAGAGGAGATGGGATATTTCTCAGATGATGATAATGATGAGAGATACGACGAAGAGACTGCTTCTGACAATGAAGATGCTTATGAAGAGACAGAGCCGGTTTATGATGACGCTGTTTCAGAGGAGACTGCTTCTGAAGAGGAGTAGGACAGATCTGAGATACTCATAAGCTGTGATTGACTGTATATGTTAAAGAAGGAAGTGATCGTATGGCAAAAAAAATACCTCTCAGGCAATGTCTTGGATGTGGCGAAATGGCTCCGAAGAACCTGCTTATCAGGATTGTGAAGGATAATAAGGACAACTTCACCATAGACGCTACAGGAAGACTGAACGGAAGAGGCGCATATATTTGCAGAAAAGCTGACTGCCTTAAGAAGGCTATCAGGAATAATGGTCTTTCGAGATCCTTTAAAATGGCAATTCCTGAAGAAGTATATGACAAATTGAATAAGGAGTTGATAGAGCTTGAAGGATAGAGTTTATTCGCTGCTTTCTCTGTGTGCCAAGGCGGGAAGACTCACCAGCGGGAATTTCAGTGTAGAGAGTGCAGTGAAGGACAACAAGGCATATATAGTTATCGTAGCTAAGGATGCTTCAAAAAATACAAAGAAACTATTTGATCAGAAATGTAATTATTATAATATCCCATACTACGAATATGGCGATAAAGACAGTCTGGGCAGGTTTATCGGTAAGGAGATGAGAACCTCAGTGGCAGTCCTTGACAAGGGATTTGCAGATCAGATCATCAATTACATTAGCATAAATGAGAATATGGAGGCGTAACTTTTGGCAAAAATGAGAGTACATGAACTGGCTAAGGAATTAAATATTTCAAATAACGATATAAAAGAAACCCTTGCAAGAAGAGGAATAAACGTGAAAAGTCATATGTCAGCAGTAGATGATGATATGATTGCATATGTTAAGAAGTTCTATGGAAAGTCTGATCCTGCACCAAAGCAGGAGACAGCACCAAAGGCAGAGACTGATAAAAAGACGGAAGTGAAGGACAACAGGGTAGTGAAGGATACAAAAGAGACAGTAAAGCCTGCCAGGGATACAAAGGAAGCAGAGAAGCCACGTTTTAACAATAAGGCTGATGGACATACAAAGTTTGTAAGTGATGATAAGGCAAGAAGCATGGACAGACAGAAGTCAGGAGAAAGAGTAAGATTTGTGAATAATGACAGATCAAACGGTGACAGACCAAGATATAACAATGACAGATCAAACGGTGACAGATCAAACGGCGACAGACCAAGATATAATAACGGTGACAGGTCAAACGGCGACAGACCAAGATATAATAACGGTGACAGACCGAACGGCGACAGACCAAGATATAATAACGGTGACAGACCAAACGGCGACAGACCAAGATATAATAATGGTGACAGACCAAACGGTGACAGGCCAAGATATAACAATGACAGATCAAATGGTGACAGACCGAACGGTGACAGACCAAGATATAATAACGGTGACAGACCAAACGGCGACAGACCAAGATATAATAATGGTGACAGACCAAACGGTGACAGTCCAAGATATAACAATGACAGATCAAATGGTGACAGACCGAACGGTGACAGACCAAGATATAATAACGGTGACAGACCAAACGGCGACAGACCAAGATATAATAATAACGGTGACAGACCAAACGGCGACAGACCAAGATATAACAATGGTGACAGACCAAACGGTGACAGAAGATATAATAACGGTGACGGCAGTGACAGGAACAGGTTCGGAGGTTCAAGAGACAATCGTTTCTCCAACAACAATTACGGAAGAAACGGTGGCATGAGTCCTGCCTTCGGCAAGGATGATGACGATCAGCCAACACCACAGAGAAGAAAGTTTAAGGGCAATGACAGAAAGGATTTCGATGCCAAGGAGGTTCCGGGCAGAGATCTTAAGAGCCAGAACAGAGATAACTATAACAGAGATAAGAATAAGCCTAGAAAGGGCAACAGAAAGAGCGAGCTTGAGGTGGAGGCTGATATCAGCAGACTTGCCAAGAATGTAAAGAATAAGCCTGTTAAGCATGAACCTGTTAAGGAACCGGTGGAGGCTGAGGATACCATCAGATCCATCACACTTCCTGAGGTGGTTACCATCAAGGAGCTGGCGGATGCACTTAAAACTCCTGTAAATGCTCTTATAAAGAAGCTGTTTCTTGCAGGAAAGATGGTTAATGTTAATTCTGAGCTTGATTTCGACTCAGCTTCAGAGATCGCTCTTGAGTATAACTGTATAGCAGAGGAAGAAGAGAAGGTTGACGTTATCGAGGAGCTTCTTAAGGAGGACGAGGAAGACGAGAAGGATATGGTTCCAAGACCACCTGTTGTATGTGTTATGGGTCATGTAGATCATGGTAAGACATCACTTCTTGACGCCATCAGAGAGACAAATGTTACAAGGAGTGAGGCAGGCGGAATCACCCAGGCTATCGGTGCTTCGGTAGTTAATATCAACGGACAGACCATCACCTTCCTTGATACACCGGGACATGAAGCCTTCACTGCCATGAGAATGAGAGGTGCCCAGAGTACTGATATAGCAATCCTTGTGGTAGCTGCCGATGACGGTGTAATGCCACAGACAGTAGAGGCTATAAACCATGCAAAGGCTGCCGGTATCGAGATAATCGTTGCCATCAACAAGATAGATAAGGAAAGTGCCAATATCGAGAGAGTAAAACAGGAGCTTACAGAGTATGAGCTTATCCCTGAGGACTGGGGCGGATCAACAATATTCTGTCCTGTATCAGCACATACTAAGGAAGGTATCGACAATCTCCTTGAGATGATCCTTCTTACAGCAGAGGTTCTTGAGCTTAAGGCTAACCCTGACAGAAAGGCAAGAGGTATTGTTATCGAGGCTGAGCTGGACAAGGGAAGAGGTCCTGTTGCCACAATGCTCGTACAGAAGGGTACACTTCATGTAGGTGATTACCTTGCAGTAGGTTCATCCCATGGTAAGGTACGTGCCATGATCAACTCAGTAGGTGAGAGAGTTACAAAGGCAACTCCATCAACACCTGTACAGATACTTGGACTTGATACAGTTCCTGAGGCAGGCGAGATATTCATGGCAGTTGACAACGAGAAGGAAGCAAGACAGATATCTGAGACGTATATATCACAGGGAAGAGTTAAGATGCTTGCGGATACAAAGGCAAGAATGTCTCTTGATGATCTCTACAGCCAGATACAGGCAGGAAACATCAAGGAACTCAATATCATCATCAAGGCTGATGTACAGGGTTCTGTTGAGGCAGTTAAGCAGAGTCTTCTTAAGCTTTCAAATGAAGAAGTTGCAGTTAAGTGTATACATGCAGGTGTAGGTGCCATAAATGAGTCCGATATAATTCTTGCGTCAGCTTCAAATGCCATCGTTATAGGATTTAACGTAAGACCTGATGCCAGAGCCAAGGATATGGCTGAGACTGAGGGTGTTGATGTAAGACTCTACAGAGTAATCTACAATGCTATAGAGGATATTGAGTCTGCAATGAAGGGTATGCTGGATCCTGTATATGAGGAGAAGGTAATAGGTCATGCAGAGGTAAGACAGACATATAAGGCTTCAAATGTAGGTATCATCGCCGGTTCATATGTCCTTGACGGAAATATTACAAGAAATGCCAGTGTAAGGATAACCAGAGAAGGAAACCTTATATTTGAAGGAAAGATCGCGTCCCTTAAGAGATTTAAGGATGATGTAAAGGAAGTAAAGGCAGGCTTCGAGTGCGGTATCGTACTGGAGAACTTTAACGATATTGCAGAAGAAGACCAGATTGAAGCATATATTATGGTTGAGGTGCCAAGAAAGTAGAATGAGAAAGAACAGCGTTAAAAATAACAGGATAAATGAGCAGGTTATGAGAGAACTCAGCAGGATCATAAGCCGTGAGATCAAGGATCCAAGGATCAATCCTATGACATCAGTGGTGGATGTTGAGGTTACTCCTGACCTGAAGTATTGTAAGGCATATATCAGTGTACTTGGTAATGCCGATTCGGTGAAGAGCACATATGAAGGTCTGATATCGGCAACATCCTATATCAGACGTGAGCTGGCTCATTCAGTTAATCTGAGAAATACACCGGAGATAACATTTATTATGGATCAGTCAATAGAATATGGCGTAACAATGTCTAAGAAGATTGATGATGTTAATAAGGATATAGAGAATGAAGAATGATTTTCTTAGGGAGATAGAAGAAGCAGGGACAATAGCTATACTTGGACATATAAATCCTGACGGAGACTGTATCGGTTCAACCCTTGGATTGTATAATTATATCATTGCAAATTATGACAAGAAGGTTCAGGTATATCTAGAGTCACTGCCACACAATTTCAGATTTTTAAACGGTGCTGACAAGGTAAGGTTTCAGCCAGATGACAGCCATTACGATCTGTGTATCGTATGTGACTGTGGCAGTCTTGACAGGACAGGCATGTTCCAGAAGTATTATGATGAGTCACCAAGAACCATGTGCGTGGATCATCATATTTCAAATGCCGGATTTGCTGATGTGTGCTATGTGGATGACGAGGCATGTTCAGCTTCAGAGGCTCTTTACAAGCTTATGGAGCCGGACAAGATCAATTATTATGGGGCTGAGTGCCTGTATCTGGGTATCGTTCATGATACAGGTGTGTTTAAGCACAGCAACACCACAAAGCATGCCATGACAGTAGCAGGAGATCTTATAGAGAAGGGGGCAAGACCATATTATGTCATTGATGAAACCTTCTATAAGAAGACATTTGCCCAGAATAAGCTGTTAGGAGTTGCCCTTGGCAATGCAATACAGTATGCAGACGGAAAGATAACACTTTCGGTTCTGTCAAAGGAAGACTTTAAAAAGACAGGAACAACAAAGGCTGATACGGATGGTATAGTAGACCAGTTAAGGATCACCGAGGGCACAGAAACAGCAGTGTTTATGTACCAGCTTGATGACGGATATAAGGTCAGTCTCCGTTCAAACAGCATAGTGGACGTAAGCCGTATAGCCGTGTCCCATGGAGGCGGCGGACATATCAGAGCCGCGGGATTTTCCATGATGGGAGATATCCGGGAGATAGTTTCACTGATCGTATCTGAGATATGTATGCAGCTTGGTGTTTAATTTTAAATGGTGAAAAAATGATAGATGGATTTATTAATGTTTATAAGGAACAGGGTTTCACTTCATTAGATGTGGTTGCCAAGCTCCGGGGAATACTTAAACAGAAAAAAATCGGTCATACAGGCACACTGGATCCAATGGCTGAAGGTGTGCTTTTAGTATGTCTGGGCAGGGCGACAAAGCTCAGTGAAATGCTCACTGACAAGGATAAGAAATACAGGTGTACAATGAAGCTTGGGATACGTTCTGATACAGAGGACATAACAGGGAGCCTTACATATAGTGACGAGCCTGTTCCCGATGAAGCGGAGATAAGGAGTGCCGTAAAGTTCTATGAGGGAGAGTATGATCAGATACCGCCCATGTATTCGGCGATCAAGGTCAACGGCAAGAAGCTTTATGAGCTGGCAAGAAACGGACAGGTCATAGAGAGGCAGCCAAGGCGTGTGCATATATATTCCATTGATAACATAAAGGTGGATGGAACTGAGGTAATGTTTGATGTACACTGCTCCAAGGGAACATATATCAGGAGCCTGTGCAGGGATATAGGAGACAAGCTTGGATGTGGAGCCGTTATGGAGGCCTTAGTAAGAACCTCCGTAAGAGAATTTGATATAAAAGACAGCGTTACCCTTGGAGAGATAGAGTGCCTAAGGGACAGGGGAGAGCTTGACTCCCATGTGTACGGACTGGATTATTTCTTAAATGAGTATGCTTCTCTTACAGTGAACAGTAAAGGACAGCGTTTCCTGGCAAATGGCAATAAGCTGTCACCTGATATGTTCACGGATATAGTGGCTGCCCGGAACGGATTAGAGATTTCCGGCAGTATTGTAAGGATATATGATGGCTCAGGAGAATTTACAGCATTATATACCGCTGATACTGAACAGGAGTGTTACAGAGCCTACAAAATGTTTTTGACATAGAGGATAAGAGATTGAAGATTATAAGTGAAAAAGGTGGATTCAGACTGAAAGATACAGCCGTTGCACTGGGAAAGTTCGATGGTATACACAGGGGGCATAAGCTTTTGATAGATGAGATACTGTCACATACCGGTGAAGGTGTAAGCAGTGTTGTGTTCACATTTGACATGAGAGAAAATAAAATATTCGATATATCATCCTTAAGGAACATTTATACAAAGGAAGAAAAAAGAGAGGTTTTAAACTCTATGGGGGTGGACTATCTCATAGAATATCCCTTTGATGATGAATTCGCTGATATGGAGCCTGAGGATTTCGTGAAGGATGTACTGGTTGACAGGCTTGCACCGAGATATCTGGTGGTTGGTGAGGACTTTCATTTTGGAAGAAATCGTCTTGGAGATGTGGACATGCTTAATGCCATGGGCAGTGAGTATGGCTTTAAGGTCATAAGCATAAGTAAGGCGGCTGACCACGGAGACGTTATAAGTGCCACAAGGATAAGGGAAGAGATAAAGCTTGGAAATGTAGATACAGCTGCGGATTATCTGGGACATCCTTATTTTATAAGGGGTGAGGTGGTCCACGGCAGGGAGCTTGGAAGAACCATAGGTATACCTACAGCCAATCTGCTTCCTGAAGCAGGAAAGCTTTATCCTGAAACCGGAGTTTATGCTGTGAAGGTTGAGCTGCAGGATCACAGCTCATATACAGGTATCACCAATATCGGCAGCAATCCCACAGTGAATTCTGGTGGTAATGTAACCATAGAGACCAATATATTTGAGTTTTACAGGATGATATATGGGGAAGAGATCCATGTTTATTTCCTTGAGAGAGTGAGAGGCGAGGTGAAATTCTCCTCACTTGAGGCACTTAGGGAGCAGATGGACAAAGATATACAGTATGTAAAGGAAAAGTACTTGACAGATACGGAATAAAGGTGTATCATCACTTTCGGTAAAGGAAAAATACTTTACAGGTGGTATGCTATGGAGAAGATAGTACGACAGTCAATGCTGTATGACTTCTATGGTGAATTATTGAACGAACATCAGAAGAGTGTGTATGAGGATGTGGTCAACAATGACCTGTCATATTCGGAGATAGCCAAGATCAATAATATCAGCAGACAGGGCGTGTATGACATAATAAAGAGATGTGATAAGATCCTGGAGGAATACGAAGATAAGCTTCATCTTGTTGAGAAGTTTTCTGTTGCATCTGCAAGACTTACAGAGGTTATGGCTTGTATTGATGAGCTGAAAGAGATGAACACAGATGAGAGACTGGATTCAAAGATAGAAGAGATAGTTAAATTATCAGGTAGTATCATAGATGAGTTTTAAGAGGAGTAAGCATGGCTTTTGACAGTTTAAGTGAGAAACTACAAAATGTATTTAAAAAGCTCAGAAGCAAAGGTGTACTGACCGAGAATGATGTTAAGGAAGCCATGAAGGAAGTAAAAAGAGCTTTGCTTGAGGCGGACGTTAACTTCAAGGTAGTCAAGTCCTTTGTGAAGACTGTAAGTGAACGTGCAGTTGGTGAGGAGGTTCTTAAGGGACTGAATCCCGGTCACATGGTAATAAAGATCGTAAAGGAAGAGATGGATGCTCTTATGGGCTCTGAGGTTACAGAGCTTAAGCTTAAGCCTTCCAACGAGATTACTGTGATCATGATGTGCGGCCTTCAGGGTGCAGGTAAGACAACAACCGTTGCCAAGCTGGCAGGCCAGTATAAGAACAAGGGCAAGAAGCCATTGTTGGTTGCCTGTGACGTGTACAGACCGGCTGCTATCAAACAGCTCCAGGTCAATGGTGAGAAGGTTGGAGTTCCTGTGTTCTCCATGGGAGATGGCAACAAGCCCCTGGATATTGCCAAGGCAGCCATAGCTCATGCAGCCAAGAATGGTAACAATCTTGTGTTCCTTGATACAGCGGGACGTCTTCATGTGGATGAAGATATGATGGCTGAGTTACAGGGGATAAAAGAGAATATAGATATAACATATACAATACTTACAGTTGACTCCATGACGGGTCAGGACGCTGTAAATGTTGCATTGTCGTTTAATGAAAAGATTGGTATTGACGGTGTCATCCTTACTAAGTTAGACGGTGATACCAGAGGTGGTGCAGCCCTTTCCATAAAAGCTGTAACCGGTAAGCCTATCCTGTACTGTGGTATGGGTGAGAAGCTTACAGACCTTGAACCGTTTTATCCGGACAGAATGGCCAGCAGGATCCTTGGGATGGGAGATGTTGAGTCTCTTATCGAGAAGGCTCAGGCGGCTATTGATGAGGATAAAGCAAGAGAGATGGAACAAAAGTTCCGTAAAGCAACCTTTGATTTCAATGATTTTCTTGATCAGATGGCTCAGCTCGAGAATATGGGCGGTATACAGGATCTGCTGGCTATGATGCCGGGGATGGCCAGCCAGATGAAGAATGTTGAAATAGATGAAAACGCCGCGAAGATGCCTAAGGCTATCATTCAGTCAATGACACCTAGAGAGAGAGCTCTTCAGGATCCTATCAATCCTTCAAGAAAGAAGAGGATCGCAGATGGTGCAGGTGTTGCCATTGCCGATGTGAACAGATTTCTGAAGCAGTTTGAGCAGTCCAAGAAGATGATGAAGCAGATGTCGGGAATGATGGGTGGCAAGAAGCGTGGAGGTTTTAAATTGCCTTTTGGCTTAAGATAACATTATTTTAATTTATTTTTTAGGAGGAACATTAAAAATGGCAGTAAAGATCAGATTAAGAAGAATGGGTTATAAGAAGCATCCTTTTTACAGAGTAGTAGTAGCAGATTCAAGATCACCAAGAGATGGTAGATTTATCGAGGAGATCGGAACATATGATCCTAACCAGGAGCCAAGTGTAGTAAAGATTGATGAGGAAGCTGCTAAGAAGTGGTTACAGACTGGTGCTCAGCCAACAGATACAGTAGCTAAGTTACTTAAGCAGGCAGGTATTGAAAAATAAATTTGCTTGGGAGGTATAACGTGAAAGATTTAGTAGAAATCATTGCAAAATCCCTGGTAGATCATCCTGATCAGATCACAGTAACTGAAACCTGTGATGATGATGTAATAAAAGTTGAGCTTAACGTTGCACCTGAAGATATGGGCAAGGTTATAGGAAAGCAAGGAAGAATTGCAAAGTCCATCCGTACAGTTGTTAAAGCAGCAGCTTCAAAGGGTGACAAGAAGGTTATTGTAGACATAAAATAATTTATTTGGTTGTCTCTTTTAACATGGATAACGATAATACAGAGGGAGAGCTTTTGCTCTCCCTTTAATAATATTATGCAACAAAAAGAGGTATGAATGGATAATAGATTAAGAGTTGGTGTGATAACAACAACACACGGCATAAAGGGTGAGGTTAAAGTATTCCCCACAACAGATGATGTGAACAGGTTTAAAGAGCTTAAGGGATGTTTTCTTGTGAAGGATGGCAGGGAGATCCCTGTTACCTGTGAGTCCTGTAAATTCTTTAAGAATATGGTCATATTAAAGTTTAAGGAATTTGACAATATAAACCAGGTTGAGGGTTATAGGAATTACGATATACTGGTTGACAGGGAGAACGCCGTGGAGCTTTCCGAGGATGAATTTTTCCTGTGCGATATTATGGACGCAGATGTATATGACCAGGATAACCGTCAGGTGGGAAAGCTTACGGATATACTTGAGACCCCTGCTTCACATATACTTGTTATAAAGGACAAGCATGGTAAAGAACTGCTGGTGCCATTAGTCAGGGAATGGGTGACTGAGGTAGATACAGACAATAAGATAGTAAGGATCGTCAGACATGCTGATGTTCCATAAAAGAGGTAACAGGATGAATTTTCATATTATGACTTTATTTCCTGAGATGGTAATGGATGGGCTTAATACCAGCATAACAGGAAGAGCCTGCAAGCAGGGACTTATAAATATAGAAGCAGTGAATATACGTGATTTCACAGATGAGAAGCATGGACATGTGGATGATTATCCCTATGGCGGTGGTGCCGGCATGGTCATGCAGCCAATGCCCATATACAAGTGTTACAATCATATTGTAGAGAAGATAGGCAATCCGGATAAAAAGCCGAAGGTTGTATATATGACCCCACAAGGCAGAACATTCAACCAGGAGATCGCAAAGGAATACTCCACAGAAGATGACCTCATTATATTATGCGGACATTACGAGGGCGTGGACGAGAGAATACTGGAGATGATCGTGGACGATAATATCTCCATAGGAGATTTTGTTCTGACAGGCGGGGAGCTTCCTGCCATGGTAGTGGTGGACGCCATATCAAGACTGGTTCCCGGAGTACTTAATAATGACGTGAGTGCCCAGACGGAATCCTTTGAGGATGGACTTCTTGAATACCCACAGTATACAAGACCTGTGGAATTTATGGGGAAGCGGGTTCCTGATGTGCTTTTGTCCGGCCATCATAAGAATATAGAAGCATACAGACTGGAGGAGGCCGTAAAACGTACAAAAGAACGACGCCCGGACATGTATGAGAAATATATTGAAACCAAAGAAAAGAGATCATAAGAGAATACTTAGAGCCGGAATTATACAAATATTTACAGAAAAATCTCTGTAAATATCATTAAGAGATATTACTTCATTGATAAAAGTGGTATAATATATCTGCTGTATTTAAATGATACAGCGGAATAATATCATACTTAAGATAATGACTGGAGGACAGGTGCAGATGAAGAAGAAATTATTAAGGGGAATCATAGTAGCAGTAATGGGAGTCATGTTATGTGCATGTGGTAACAATGGTTCGAATACAACCACGGAGGCAGAGGCGTCACCTGTGGTAAGTGATTTCGTAGAATTTATGAATACGGAGCTTCCGCCTGTAGTAGCCAAGGAAACAGAGGCGATGGCAGCCTATAACAAATATTTCACCGGAGAAACAGTGGATACGGCAGCATTGCTTAAGGAGATGAATAATACGGTCATACCGGATTATAATGAATTTCTCTCAGACCTTGAGGCTATCACAGTTGAGACTGATGAAGTAAAGAAGATATATGACGCTTACAGCGAGGCTATGAAGCTTCAGTATGACGGACTGTGCAAGATGGAGCAGGCACTCAGAAACAGTGATACAGATATGCAGACAGAAGCAGTAGGACTGTTTAATGATGCAAGGAACAAGTATTCAACATATCAGATACTGGTTAAAGAGCTTGCGGATAAATATGGTATAAAGTTAAACGGTGAGTTCGCCGATGTTGCAACCAACAGTGTGAATTCATCTGATGCTTCCACAGAGGCATCATCAGATGAGGCGACATCAGAAGAAACAACATCGGAGGAGATAACATCAGAGGAAACTACAGATACATCTTCTCAGGAATAGGAATGAAATAATTAAGAACCGATACAGTGGTTTAGGTCATGTGTACCGGTTCTTTTTGGATACAAAATAAACATTGACTTGAGAAAATTCACAGTTATTACATAATTTGCTGGTATCTTTAATATCAGTTGGAATAATTTGTATGGAGGATGTTATGGACAAGTTAAAGATATTAGTGGTTGATGATGAAAGCAGAATGAGAAAGCTTGTTAAGGATTTCCTTGTTAAGGCAGGATATGAGATTCTTGAGGCGGGAGACGGCGAACAGGCTATAGATATATTCATGGCGAACAAGGATATTGCATTGATACTTCTTGATGTCATGATGCCTAAGATGGACGGATTTGAAACCTGTAAGGAGATAAGAAAGTACTCGGATGTCCCTATAATAATGCTTACGGCAAAGTCTGATGAAAGAGATGAGCTGGCAGGCTTCGGACTGGGTGTTGACGAGTACATTACCAAGCCATTCAGCCCCAAGATCCTTGTGGCAAGAGTTGAGGCTGTGCTCCGCAGAAGCGGTGATGTAAGTCAGGAGAGTATTCTTGAGGTTGGAGATATAAAGATGGATCTGTCTGCACATATAGTCCAGATAAAGGGCAATAATATAGATCTGAGCTTCAAGGAATTTGAGCTTCTTAATTACTTTATAGTAAACAAGGGAGTGGCACTTTCCCGAGAGAAGATACTTAACAATGTATGGAACTATGATTATTATGGTGATGCCAGAACCATAGATACCCATGTCAAGAAGTTACGTAGCAAGCTTGGAGAGTGCGGAGATTATATAAAGACCATATGGGGAATGGGATATAAGTTCGAGGTGAGTGAGGATGAAGGCAGCAAAAACGAAGAAGCCAAGAAGAGCGAAGAGATCAACCAGGATTAAGTATTCTATCAGGATCAAGATATCCCTTTGCCTTACAGCTATCCTTACTGTCATAATCCTTATGTCTGCATTGTTATCAGTGGTTTTTATTAAGAGATACTTTTATTCCCAGACGAAAAACCAGATGATCAGCACATATGAATCATATGACAGGAAATTCTCCAAATCTGATAATATTGATTTCAGAACATTTAATGATAACACTGTAAATGACGCAGGGGCGTATGTGTATATCCTGGATGTATCCCACATGCTCATATACACAACAGTAAATAAGGAAAATAAGGTCTATGATAAGCTTACTGAGCTGGCAGGGGTTCTTCTGTACAATGAAGATGACATGCCTGACAATATAAAGGTTGAGGACAAGACCATATATTCACACTATAGCATACAGCTCAGTACTGATACTGACAGCGGATATAAGTATTTTGATCTTATGGGTTATCTGTCAGATGGCAGCCCTATAATAGTAAGGGTTCCGGCGGCAAGGGTAAATAATACCATAAAGACCATAACAATGTTTTTCTGTTACGTGCTTATTGTGGTAGCGGCAATAGGATGTATACTTATGTATTTCTTCAGTAATGTATTTGCCATACCTATAAAGCGTCTTACAGCCGTTGCCAAGAAGATGACCGACATGGATTTTGACGCCAGGATAGAAAATCCATCTAATGATGAGATAGGCGAGCTGGCTATATGTATGAATGAGCTGGCTGACCGGCTGAGCACCACCTTAAATGAGCTGCAGGAGGCTAACAGTAAGCTCCAGACTGATATTGAAGAAAAGATTGCCATAGATGACATGAGAAAGGAATTCCTGTCTCATGTATCCCATGAGCTCAAGACCCCTATAGCACTGGTTCTTGGCTATGCCGAGGGACTGAAGGATAATATAAATGATGATGAAGAAAGCAGGAATTTCTATTGTGAAGTAATAATGGATGAAGCTGAGAAGATGAACAAGCTTGTGAAGCAATTACTGGAACTTAACGAGATAGAATTCGGACAGAACCGGGTCACAAGGGAGGATTTCCTTATAAATGACCTTATTAAGAATGTAATAGCTTCGTCATCCATATTGGTCGAACAGAAAAAGGCGGTGGTCGTGGATGAGGTTCCGGCGGACATAAATGTATATGCTGATGAGTTCATGATCGAGCAGGTATTTACCAATTATCTTACAAATGCCATACATTATTGCAATGAAGAAGGAAATGTAAGGATATACTCAGAGACCAGATACTATGATGAAAATGATAAGGAATACGGAAGAGTAGTTGATGGCAAGCTCATAAGGGGTAATCTGAGGATATTCGTATATGACCAGGGACCTCAGATACCGGATGAAGATATAGATAAGGTCTTCATAAAATTCTACAAGGTAGATAAAGCAAGGACAAGGGAATATGGAGGCTCCGGAATAGGACTATCCATAGTTGCAGCCACAATGGATGCCCATGGAAAGGCATATGGCGTATATAATACAGATGATGGTGTAGTGTTCTACTTTGATCTGGATATAATTTAATTAAGAATAAAGAAGATATTTTTATAAAAGACATTGAATTAGACAAGTCGAAAAAGACTTTAATCAATTTAATGTCTTTTTTATTTGACATTACAAGACCTGATCTGTATCGGATGGAATGTATCTAACTATATCGCAGATGTCACATTTAAGAATTCTACACAAATCGTTTAGAGTCTTGGTTGATACATCCATATTATGTTTTAATCTGTGGAGAGTGCTGTGTGACATATGATATTTGTTTGTAAGTGTATACCAGTTCTCGCTTGACTTTTCAAGAGTATTCCAGAATGGGGAATAATCGATCATCACAGTACCTCCATTTCTAATAGTTTATGAAATAAGTGTACTGTGTATACTTTTACTTGAATATCTTCGTTATAACGAATATAATAATATCGTGTAGTTTTAGAACTATAAAATAAAAACCCAAAGAAGAGAGGTACAAAATATGGCTATGATTAAGTGTCCAGAATGTGGACAAGAGATTTCAGACAAAGCAAAAAAATGTGTACATTGTGGAAAGATATTGATTGAAGAGAAGCCGGCTACTAAAGTATGTAGCGACTGTGGAAAGGAAAATTCGATTGATGCTACAGAATGTGTACATTGTGGATGTCCATTTGAGGAAGAAACTACTGTGGAGACACCAGTACAAACAACAATAGCAGAAAAACCAAAGAAAAATCTGAAAAAGATTATAATTCCTGTTGTTGCAGCAGTTGTTGTAATTGTTGTAGGTTTGATTATTTATAATGTTAAAGTGGTTAAGCCTAAGAATACATATAATGAGGCTATGACACTTTTGGAAAAAGGTAAATATGAAGAAGCTGATAAGATGTTAGATTCTATTGGTGGATATAAGGATGTGGATACAATTCGGGAACAGTTGAAATACGAATCCTATGCATATTCAACTATAAACGATTTGAAGAGTTATCTTAAAAATCCAGATTCTTTTCAACCATATGATATAACATTTTATGCTTCAATGGGTGGAGAAAAAGATTCAGAAAATACAGAACAATCAGATAATACGGAAGAAGAAGTATCTGACAAACACCCAGCTTGTATTATACATTATGGTGCGCAAAATGGATTTGGTGGCAATACTACAGGATATGTGTTAGGATATTATAATACAGACGATAAGGTATATAAGATTTTGGGAACATGTAATTCATTAGATGAAGATGATTATGATTCTGACGATGAAGACGATATGTATAAACTGTTAATTTGTGAGTTGATAAATCTGTATGTAGATGGCAATGATAAAGTTGGAGATGTTGATTTGCCACGCTTAAAAACAGTCCTTAAAAATGATGCTTATTCAACGATCAAGATTATCGAATAGATAATGATAGATGGGGGGATTTTATGAAATGTCCTGAATGTGGAACTGAGGTGGCTGATAATGTAAATGTATGTCCAAGTTGTGGATATGAAGTTGTTCAATCTGAAACTGAAGCAGTAGAAGATAACACAAATACAACAGCGACAGTGCCGGTATATAAGAATAAAAAATATATTGGAATTACCCTTTGCGTGGTAGCGTGTATCATGCTGATTGTTGCCTTTACTAGAATTAACAATGATACATATTCTTTCTATAAACAGCACTATGAAGAGTGTATGGAAGGATATGCAGAAAATAGTGCGAATGCAAGAAATTCTGGATCATGGTTTAGTGGTACATATAGATATATTGCATCTGAATATGAGGATATGGCAAAAGACGATAATAAGAAAATATGGGAATATCGCATACAAGCTATTGTATTATGTTTAGGTGGCATTGCCTGTGGAGTTATAGGTTGCAAGTTTATCAAAGTGGAGAAAGCGAATGGCATTAGTAAAGTGTCCTGAATGTGGTAGAGAAAATGTATCAAGTACAGCTAAGTCTTGCCCTGGATGTGGCTATAATATAAAAGCATATTATGAAGCAGAACAGCAGAAAGAATTTGTTTCAAATACTGCTGCACCGGCAAATAAAATCAATGTAAAAGCTATTATCGGTGTGGCTGTAGCGAGTATTCTAATATTCTGCATATATCACTTTTCTACCAGATGTGCATTTGATGGTTGTACAGAAAAGAGAACAGAAAATAGCAAATATTGTGTGTATCATTCCTTAGCATACTCATATGATTCAAATTATGACTATGTGCCAAAGACAGGTAATGCTGGAGCAAAAGCAAAAGCGGAATCATATCTTAATAGTTCTGCATTTTCCTATACCGGATTGATACATCAATTAGAATATGAAGGATTTTCTACATCTGAAGCAACGTATGGTGCGGATAATTGTGGTGCTAATTGGAAAGAACAGGCATTGAAAAAGGCTAAGTCATATTTGAATAGCTCTGCATTCTCATATAGTGGATTACAACATCAACTTGAATATGAAGGGTTCACAGAAGATGAAGCTCAATATGGAGTAGATAATTGTAATGCAGATTGGAACGATCAAGCGTATAAAAAAGCAAAGTCTTATTTAAATTCTTCTCCAGATATGGGAAAAGATAGACTGCTCCACCAGTTGCAGCATGAAGGATTTAGCTATGAACAGGCAGTATATGGGGTTGATCAAGCTGGTTTGTAGTATAGTTTTACAGCACCCCGGGTATATGCTATTATTCTTTGTGAAAATAAGTGATTTTGAGGGCAAATTGACTTTGTAAGTGCGTAGCTGATTAAGTTTACCTATGATGTGTTTTGAAGCGAAATTGGTGCGATTTTGATTGATTTTCTCTAAAGATATGATAGTTTTTCTTGTGAGAGGGTGAAAACAAAAGATGGGCTGATTATTATGATTATTTGGTGGAACTTATTATATATAAATCAAGATTATTGGAAAAAAGAATATTAAATCAATAAAGAGTGTGGTGATATATGTTGGTTTGAAATCCCAACATATGGAGAATAGAACATAATAAGATCAAGGTTTGCTGAAATTAAGGAAATAGACAGCGTATCCCAAGTATGCTATAATGCAATGCGGAATGTATTAAAAAATCCATAGCCGAAAAGGCTTAATTTGAAAGGATTTGAGACTATGATATCAATAATCGATTATGATGCCGGTAATATTAAAAGCGTTGAAAAGGCAATAAAGTACCTTGGGGAAGAGGCTGTGATCACCAGAGACAGAGATGTTATCCTTGCCAGTGATAAGGTTATCCTTCCGGGGGTTGGCTGTTTCAAGGATGCCATGGACAAGATCAGGGAATATGGTCTTGATAAGGTTATATATGATGTGGTGGACGCTGATAAGCCATTCTTAGGCATATGCCTGGGACTTCAGCTTTTGTTTAAATCCAGTGAAGAGAGCCCGGGGGCTACGGGGCTTGGAATACTTGATGGCGAGATACTCCGTATACCTGATAAGGAGGGTCTCAAGATCCCGCAGATCGGATGGAACACTCTGGATATAAACAGAGAAAAGAGGATATTTAAAGGACTTCCGGATAATCCATATGTATATTTTGTTCATTCCTATTATCTTAAGGCTGCAAATGAAGAGGATGTGGCTGCTTCCACTGAGTATTCGGTACATATCCATGCAGCAGTAGAGCACGGAAATGTGTTTGCATGCCAGTTCCATCCTGAGAAGAGTTCAGAGGTTGGATTAAAGATACTGAAGAATTTCATAGAAATGGAGGACAACAGATAATGCATACTAAAAGGATCATTCCATGTCTTGATGTAAAAAACGGAAGAGTAGTAAAAGGTATAAATTTTGTGAATCTTGTGGATGCAGGAGATCCGGTCCAGGTCGGTATGGCTTATGATAAGGCAGGGGCTGATGAGCTTGTATTTCTTGATATCACAGCATCCTCAGACCAGAGGAATATTGTGGTGGATATGGTAAGGCGTGTTGCAGAGAACATATTTATTCCATTTACCGTTGGCGGCGGCATAAGAACAGTTGATGATTTCAAGGCGATATTAAGGGAGGGAGCAGATAAGATATCTGTGAACTCCGCGGCTATAGATAATCCATATCTTATTTCAGAGGCTGCCGACAAGTTCGGAAGCCAGTGTGTGGTTCTTGCCATAGACGCCAAGAGACGTGAAGACGGAAGCGGCTGGAATATATATAAGCATGGCGGAAGGATAGACTGCGGTATAGACGCTGTTGAGTGGGCTATGAAGGCTGCCGGGCTTGGTGCCGGAGAGATACTCCTTACCAGCATGGATTGTGACGGCACAAAGGCAGGCTATGATATTGAGCTTACAAGAACCATATCAGAAAATGTAAATGTCCCGGTTATCGCGTCCGGCGGTGCAGGAACAAAGGAGCATTTCTATGAGGCACTTACAGAGGGTAAAGCAGAAGCCGCCCTTGCAGCTTCATTGTTCCATTACAAGGAACTGGAAATATCCGAAGTGAAAGAATATCTTAAGTCAAAAAATGTACCGGTAAGGTTATAAATAAAAAAGCATGTAAATGTGAATTTTCATTCACATTTACATGCTTTTATTATTATTTTTTTTGCTACTTTATCTTCTTATTAGCTGCTGCCAACATAAGCTTGATCCTGTTGATCTGGTTTACTTCAGAAGCTCCCGGATCGTAGTCTACGGCAACAATGTTGGCGTCAGGATATGCCTCTCTTAATTTCTTTATAACACCCTTTCCTACAATGTGATTAGGCAGACATGCAAATGGCTGTGCACATACAATATTTGAAGCACCGCTGTTTATAAGCTCTATCATTTCGCCTGTAAGGAACCATCCCTCACCGGTCTGGTTTCCTATGGATACGATAGGTCTTGCATATTCGGCAAGCTTACTTATATGTGTAGGTGGCTCAAATCGTTTGCTGGCAGCCAGGGCGTCCTTGGCAGGCTTTCTGAAACGCTCAAGGAGAGCTATTCCTGCATTGCCCACGATGGCACTCTTCTTTGTCTTACCTAAGAACTCGAACTTGTAGTTGTTGTTGTAGAAGCAGTACATGAAGAAGTCAAGCAGGTCAGGCATTACAGCCTCGGCACCCTCAGCCTCTAAGAGGTCTACAAGGTGATTGTTGGCTGATGGAAGGAACTTAACAAGGATCTCACCTACGATACCTACCCTTGGCTTCTTGATATCAAGAAGTGGGAGATTGTCGAAGTCCTTAACTATTCCCTGACAGTTCTTCTTAAATCTTGCAGTGCTTCCTGTTTCTCTTAATGTATCTATGCAGATCTTCTTCCATTTCTCATGTAAAGCATTTGCAGAACCCTTTTCCTTCTCATATGGTCTTGTCTTATAGAGGCATCTCATAAAGAGATCACCATATATGATAGCCTGCATGGCTCTCTTAAGTACCTTGTAGGAGATCTGGAAGCCTGAGTTCTTCTCAAAGCCCTGGGCGGAGAGGGCGATAACAGGTATCTGTCCGTAACCTGCCTTTGACAGTGCTCGTCTTATGAAGCCTACATAGTTTGTGGCACGACATCCACCGCCTGTCTGGCTCATGATAACCGCAAGCTTATTCACGTCATATTTGCCGGAAGTTATTGCCTGCATCATCTGGCCAACTACGATAAGAGAAGGATAACATGCGTCGTTATTTACATATTTAAGTCCTGTATCAATGGTCTCCTTGGTTGCGTCAGGAAGGATCTTCACATGGATTCCCATACACTCAAAAGCAGGTGCCAGCATATCGAAGTGGATAGGAGACATCTGTGGTGCAAGGACGGTATAATCCTTCATCATATCCTTGGTGAACTCTATTCTGTTTATGGCACTTGATGACGGACATGTCTTATAATGCTGTTCCTTTCTTGAATTTACTGCACTTATAAGAGATCTTATTCTTATTCTGGCGGCACCGAGATTACTTACTTCATCGATCTTAAGGACAGTATATATCTTTCCTGATTTTGTCAGGATGTCATTTACACAGTCTGTTGTTACGGCATCAAGACCACATCCAAATGAATTAAGCTGTATAAGTTCAAGATTGTCACAGGTCTTCACGTAGCTTGCAGCCTTATAGAGTCTTGAGTGGTACATCCATTGGTCGGATACTATAAGAGGACGCTCAACTGTTCCCAGATGGGCTATTGAATCCTCTGTGAGGACTGCGATCTTGTATGAGTTGATAAGCTCAGGCAGACCGTGATTTATCTCAGGGTCAATATGATATGGTCTTCCTGCAAGGACGATACCAAGGATATCATTGTTGTTTATGTATCTGAGGGTTTCCTCACCCTTTTCCCTGATGTCTGCTTTGACTTTTTCTGCTTCCGCATAGGCAGCCTTAACAGCCTCTTTTATTTCGTGTTCGGTAACATCATAGTGCTTCTTCATCTCCCTGTAGAGTCTTGCCACGAGAGCAGCTTCGTTATCCAGAGCCACAAATGGTCTTATGAAGAGGATAGAGTCATCCTTTAATTCCTCCATATTATTCTTGATGTTCTCTGCATAGGATGTAACGATAGGGCAGTTATAGTGGTTATTTGCCCCGGTAGTCTCGTTCATTTCATAAGGTACACAAGGATAGAAGATCTGCTTAAGCCCGTTCTTGATAAGCCACATAACGTGACCGTGGGATATCTTGGCAGGATAACACTCGGACTCTGATGGTATTGATTCTATACCGAGACTGTATATATCCCTTGATGACTTAGGTGAAAGTACTACCGAGAATCCGAGCTTTGTAAGGAATGTGAACCAGAATGGGTAGTTCTCATACATGTTGAGTACTCGTGGTACACCGATCCTTCCTCTTGTGGCTTCTTCCTCTGTAAGAGGGGTGTAATCGAACATCTTCTTTAATTTGTATTCAAAAAGGTTAGGTATATTGTCAGCGTTCTTCTTGTGACCTACACCTTTTTCACATCTGTTTCCTGTTATGAAACGTCTGCCGTTATTGAATTTATTTATGGTGAGAAGGCAGCTGTTTGTACAGCCCTTACATCTTGTCATTGAAGTTTCGTATGTAAGGCTGCTGATCTCATCAATGGACAGCATAGATGTCTTGCTGCCTTCTTTATATTTGTTCATGGCAATAAGGGCTGCACCGAAGGCCCCCATTATACCTGAGATATCAGGACGTACGGCACTTCTTCCGGATACGATCTCGAAGCTCTTAAGGACGGCGTCGTTGTAGAATGTACCACCCTGTACAACGATGTGCTCGCCGAGATCCTTAGGATCAGTAAGCTTTATAACCTTGAGAAGGGCATTCTTAATAACTGAATATGCAAGACCTGCAGAGATATCAGCTACAGAGGCACCTTCCTTCTGTGCCTGTTTAACCTTTGAGTTCATGAATACGGTACATCTTGAACCAAGATCTATAGGATTTTTTGCTGAGATGGCTATCTTTGCGAAATCGGCGATCTCGTAGTTCAAGGACTTTGCAAATGTCTCTATGAAGGAACCACATCCTGATGAACATGCCTCATTTAACATTACGCTGTCTACCACCTTGTTCTTTATCTTGATACACTTCATGTCCTGACCACCGATATCAAGGATACAGTCAACCTCAGGATCAAAGAATGCAGCGGCAGTGTAGTGGGCGATGGTCTCAACCTCACCGTGATCAAGGGACAGAGCCTGCTTGATAAGGGCTTCGCCGTAACCTGTTGAGCAGGAGCCTGCTATGTATGCACCCTCCGGAAGGAGAGAGTAGATTTCCTTTATGGATCTTATGGTGGTATTGAGAGGACTTCCGTTATTACTGCTGTAGAAGTCGTACAGAAGATCGCCGGTATTGCTTACCAGAGCAACCTTGGTGGTTGTTGAACCGGCGTCAATACCTATGAAGCATGGTCCCTTGTACTCTGCAAGATTTCCTCTCTTTACAGAATGTCTGTTGTGTTCTTTCTTAAATTCCTCGTATTCCTCATCACTGTTAAACAGTGGAGCGAGACGGTCAACACCTGATGAAAGCTTAAGCTCACCGCTTAATTTCTCTGACAGGCCATTCAGTGAAACATATATATCTTCCTTTGAGTTAAGTCCGGCACCTACAGCTGCGAAGAGATGTGAGTGACCGGGATCTATGATCTCGTCATCCTTAAGCTCAAGAGTTCTTATGAAGGCTGCCTTAAGCTGGTCAAGGAAGTGGAGAGGTCCACCCAGGAATGCAACATTTCCACGGATAGGCTTACCACAGGCAAGACCTGATATGGTCTGGTTTACCACAGCCTGGAATATGGAGGCAGCAAGGTTTGGCTTGGTCGCACCCTCATTGATAAGCGGTTGTATATCTGTCTTGGCAAATACACCACATCTTGCAGCAATAGGATATATGGTGTCATAATCCTTTGCATATTCATTTAATCCTGAGGCGTCGGTCTGAAGGAGAGTAGCCATCTGATCGATAAATGAGCCTGTTCCTCCGGCACATACACCATTCATACGCTGTTCGATACCATTTGTGAAATATATGATCTTGGCGTCCTCACCGCCCAGCTCTATAGCCACGTCTGTCTTAGGGGCGTAGTCCTGGAGTGCTTCAGATACACATACAACCTCCTGGGTAAATGGGATATTTATAAGAGTTGCCAGAGCCAGTCCGCCTGAACCTGTGATAGAAGGAGTTACCTCTATATTGCCAAGGCTCTCAGCTGCTTCGTCAACCAAATCCTTTAATGTTTCCTTAATATTGGCAAAATGTCTTTTGTAATCAGAAAATACAATATTGTGCTGTTCATCCAATACTGCTATTTTTACTGTTGTTGAGCCAATATCAATACCTAACTTGTACATTCTATAAAACCTTCCATTCTTAAAAAACTTTAAAATTTGTCTGATTATGTCTTAAGTCACCTTATTATAGTAAATAGAGAAGTAAAAAACAACATTTTTATAAAAGTTTAACTATTGCCAGTATTTGACATATCATAACAAAAAGGGCTTTTTTATGAAAGAACAGAAAAAATGCGATGGGTTGATTCATGTTGTTAAAAAGGGGGATACTCTTTACAAGATATCTAAAATGCACAATGTGAAGGTGGGAGATATCATCTCTGCAAATCCCTATGTGAATATCTATAATCTCACCATAGGAGATGAGCTGTGCATACCGGTCATTGACATAGTATGTGTAACAGATTATGAAACTGTGGAGGGTGATACGGTAGGAACACTGTGTAGCAGGTTCGGACTTACTTTAAATGAGCTTTTTGACCACAATGACAAGCTTTATGATATGGAGATAAAACCGGGAACTGTGCTTGATATCTCCGGCGGTACATGTGAAAAATAATAAAGTTAGAAAAACTTCATTATTATTTTATTGTAAAGAAGAGTAGGTTGTAATATAATTTTGAGAAAATGGATGTGGCTGCCCGGAAATATCCGGGCGCCCACCTGGAAAAGGAAGATCTTATATATGAAAATTTTATCTAAGCTTGAGAGAAAAGTTGGAAGATATTCAGTGAAGAACCTTACCGCTTATATGATAGCAGCTATGGTCATAGGTTACGTGATGAGCTATCTTGCACCGCAGGTTCTGTTTAATCTTATGCTCATTCCGTCACTGGTTATGAGAGGACAGGTCTGGAGACTTATTACCTGGGTCATTACCCCTCAGGGTGGACAACCTCTGGTATTTATCATTATGCTGTTCTTCTATTACAGCATAGGTAATCTTCTGGAACGCACCATTGGCACGTTCCTGTACAATGTATATATATTTGGCGGAGTCCTTGTTACTACCATAGGAACCATGCTGGTGCATATATTCTGCAACTATGTGCTTAATGTACCTAATGCCGGCAATGCTGACTGCATAGTTTCTACCTATTATATTCTGCTTTCAATATTCCTGGCTGTGGCTGTATGCTACCCGGATATGACAGTGCTCTATGCATTTATAATCCCACTTAAGATGAAGTGGCTTTCAGTGCTTTACCTGATATTTGTAGCTTATTCGTTTGCAGGGGAAAGCTTCTACGGAAGGGTCAACATAGTTCTGTCACTGCTTAACTTTGTTGTATTCTATCTGAGCACCAAGAACTTCCGGAGGTTCTCGCCGAAGCAGATGAAGCGTAAAAGGGATTATACCAAGCAGGTAAAGGTTAAGAATGCGGAAAATGTTGGGCATAAATGTGCAGTTTGTGGTATAACAGATAAGGATGCTCCGGATATGCAGTTCAGATACTGCAGTAAGTGTAAGGGTAACAGAGAGTATTGCCAGAACCATTTATTTACCCATACACATATACAATAAATTGTGAGGGACGAGAGATGTACAACGAAGAGAAAAAGATAATTACAGATATAGGAAGAAAGAAGAATTTAGAGGAAAATCTGCCAAAGTATGTTTCCTGCATGAAGAGTGCAGACTATGAATATGCGGTGTCCAAGTTTGCTCTTAACTTCTTTACTGTCAAGGAAATGCTTGAGGACAAGAAGGAAAAGATCGAACCGGAGATCGTAAGCTTTATAATGGGTATCAACAAGCTGGTGAATACCTATGTGGCTGGAAAGTGCGGCGAGGTTGATCCTAAGGATATGCTTCTTGTGAGCGATATGCGTAACAAAGTCACTGCCAGAATGAAGGTGCTTACAGCTTATACGGATGCTTTTGAGCTGTATGAATATATCCTTAACAGAAAGGAATTTGGATTTGAGGAGAATGTCACCGAAGAGGTGGAGAAGATGTTTTCTGAATATGACGTGGACGCTTTCTCTCAGGAGATATATAATTTTATATTTGCGGATAAGGATAAGATGGCTGTTAATTCCAAGATACAGTCACTGATCGGACAGTTACCTTTAAGAATGACCAAGAATAAGTTCTACGATATAATTGGACAGACTCTTTCCATATATAATGGATCGGAGATAGGAAGTCTTAATGAATTCTGTGATATGGTATGTGATACGGTGCTTATAAATAAGCCGGAGGGCTTTGAGGAGTTCTACCCTGAGCTTTTTAAGGCATACACAGAGCTTAAGGAATATGATTACACAGACTTGTCCCTTGAGGATTACAGAAGACTTGCCGCAGTTCTTGACAGTGCTGCCACCTATATCAATGATACGGTGTCTGATTACATGATGCTCATTGAGCTTATAAATGATACGTATACAATGCTCCTTGTAAATGACGCAAGGGATTCTATTGGCGATGATTACAAAAAAGCTATTGATGTCATTGCTTCTATAGCAGCCTCAGTTGAGAAGGACACTGCCATGGATGATGATACATATGAGCTTTTGTCAGGGCTTGTTGGCCTTCAGGAGCAGGCGGGAGAGCATAAGATGTTGCCTGAGGCTTCTTTTTATGATATTGTAACAGGGAACAGTGTTCAGATAGAGCAGTGCGGACTTGGTTCTGATTTTAAGGATCTTGAAGCAATCAATAAGCTTCTGTCAGGAAGTTTATTTGCTGATATAGATAATGTATCAGGATACAATACAATGCCTGCCGACACAGAGACTATCGTGGCATTTAAGGACAAGCTCTGTGAGGGATTTGCAGGTCTTTTTGAAGAGAACAAGATGATAGTCAACAGGGCTATCATGGCAAAGGCACTGTCTAATATACCGGTTTTCTTTAACACCACTGAGGAGATAAAGGAATATATTGAACATTCTCTTGCCCATTGCAGCAACAGGGGTGAGCAGATTGCCTGTTATTCAGTGATAAGGGGAATAATGGAAGATTAATGACGGTGCGTTAGTAGGAGATGCGTAATGGTTATAGATAAACATTTGTACGTCGGCAGGATGCCGGGTATCAATGTGATCAAGACAATTAAAAATATACAGAAGTTTAAGCTGTGTCCGGGAGTGGTGCTCATCACCCTGCCGTTATCGGGAGAAGGACTTCTTGAGGTGTATCACCAGCCGGAGCTTACCCAGCCCCATTATAAGCAGAGAAGCAATGATATACATATCGTCGGGATCGCAAGCTCGAAGATCCAGGCATACTCACTGGTGAGAGCTATAATAGATGATGTGTATACTGCTACAGGGGGTTTTGATTGTGTATCTTATTTTAGGAACTATGAAAAGCTGAAACTGGGCAAGACAGACAGAAAAGACGAAACAGAGGGGTAGATAATGTTACATATTACATTGCTGATATTGAAGATCCTGTTATTTACAGTGCTTATTCTTCTTGGACTGGCTATAGTTCTTCTGTTACTTCTTCTACTGGTGCCTTTCAGATATAAGGTATACGCAGACAAGCATGAGAAGTTTGTGGCGAAGCTTAAGGTGTCATATATGGGATTTGTTCTGTGCCTGAAAGCGGATTACAATGAAGATGGCTTGTATTACAGGCTTAAGACCTTCGGCGGAACGCTTATGGACAACAGACATAAGATGACTCCGGAGGAGGCTCGTGAGGCTGAGAAGCGTAAGCAGGAAAAGGAAGCTAAGAAACAGGCCAAGAAGGATCTTAAGGAAACAAAGAAAAAAGAAAAACAGGAAATAAAGGAAATAAGAAAGCAGGCAAAGCTTGCAAGAAAGAATGGCATGTCTGTTCAGAATCCTGAAACCGGCGAAGCAGAGGTAAAAGCAGATAAGCCTGAGGCAGCTTCTGATGTGAAGAAGCAGGATGTGGCTTGGAGCAGTGAAGCTTCTTCCGATAAGGAAAAAATTCTTCATGAGAATATTTTCGGCAAGGGAGAAAATTCAGATACAGATAATGTTTCTGACAAGGAAACTGCTTACGGTGAAGAGAATATCACTGGCAGAGAAAAAACATCCAATGAAGATGACAGCCTTAAGGCAGACGCTATCAGATTTATAAAGAATGACGCTGATCTCTATGATATTGCATGCGGCATAAAGAAGCTCATAGGTGGTTTCATAGATAAGGTAGCAGGTAAGATATACAGGATAATAGCAAACGGTATTGAGAAGTTCAGATCCCTTAAGGACATGAAGGATTCTTATATGGGATTTATAAGAAAGGAAAATACCAGACTGGCACTTACGGTTGTGAAGTTCAATCTCATAAGCCTTCTTAAGACCATAGGACCTAAGAAGCTTACAGGTGAGCTGGTGTACGGAACAGGAGATCCGGCAACCACCGGTGAACACCTGGGACTGATGAGTGTGGCGTATCCGTTGTATTATGACAAGATAGATGTGACACCGGATTTCTCAAAGAAGATTCTTGAAGGAAATCTGTATGCCAAGGGACGTATAAGATTAGGAAAAATACTTGTTGTAGCAGTGAGGGTTATGTTTAATAAGAACTGCAGAGCTGCTTTAAGTGACTTTAAACGTATTTCAGGGAGGAAATAGTAATGGCAAATATTAATATTGAGAACACAATGAAAACACTTTTCAGTGGAATGGATGGATTTGTTTCATCAAAGTCTGTTGTCGGAGATCCTATTAAGGTTGGAGATACAATAATCATACCGCTCCTTGATGTTAATTTCGGAATGGCAGCGGGAGCATTTAACAAGGAGAAGGGAAGCAATGCTGCAGGCGGTATCGGAGCTAAGCTGTCACCTTCAGCAGTTCTCGTTATATCTGAGGGCAAGACCAGACTTGTAAATATCAAGAATCAGGATGCTGTTACAAAGGCTATGGATATGGCTCCTGAGATCGTAGATAAGATCTGTGCACTTTTTAAGAAGAACAAGAGTGAGGAAGAAATCGAAGTGGAACAGGTTGTCAAGGATGTTTCCAAAAAAGAAGAATAATAACCGCACTTAAATAAAACCACTGTCATATACTTTTAATATACTGTATAGGGCGGTGGTTTTTATTTTGTCAAAAATAATCGGTTTCGCTTTGTTCTGTGTTGCAGTAGGGATGTTGATAGCCTATCTTGTTGAAGGCTTTATAGAATTTCTGGTAATAACCATCTTATTACTTTTATCATATATATTCTTCTGCAGAAGATAGAAGCGTATAGTACTTATGGGATAACTGCAGCGTAACGATGTCCCAGACGTCATTACAATAAAAAAAGACTGAGTCATCAGTCTTTTTTTTCTCGTCTTTATTCAGAATTAAGCACGTTCTACCTTGCCTGCTCTTAAGCACTTTGTGCAAACGTAAATTCTCTTTGGTGTTCCGTCAACAATCGCCTTAACTGACTTTACGTTTGACTTCCACATTCTGTTTGATCTTCTATGAGAATGGCTCACCTTAATTCCAAAATGAGCAGCCTTATCACAAACTGAGCATTTTGCCATGATAGCACCTCCTTAATTAGTTATCCGTTTGTTCACAACAGAACTCATTCTAACAGATAATGTCAGCATATGCAAGCATAAATTTAAAAAGTTTTTATTTATTTTTTCCTATGGTGTGATATAATAAAGCATAATGCGTTTTAATGCGTCTGTTACGATGCATTTACAGTTATGTAATGATGACTATGACATCGATACGTTGCAGCAACCCTTGTCGGAGGAAGCACCAAGTGTCGAAGACACATTTAGAATGGCGCTGACTAAATGCTACCCAGTGTAAACGAGGTGGCGTTACACATAATATGAGGTGACGATACCAAACAGACAATTTCAATGGTTGCTGCTCGATGTTTTGAAATTGGAGGCTTTTATGAAAGAATATATTGATGGTGATATCGGGACCGTAAGTCTTGATGAGAATGTGGTAGCGCAGGTGGCAGGGCTTACTGCTCTTGATTGTTTCGGAATAGTCGGAATGGGAATAGTCAGTCTTAAGGATGGTCTCGTAAAACAGTTGAAGAGAGACAATATCAGTAAGGGTGTCAGCGTTAAGTTTGATGAGAACGGTGATATAGTTATAGATTTTCATATAGTTGTTGCTTATGGTGTCAGTATCAAGGCAGTTACAGATAACCTTATGCAGTCTGTTAAGTATAAGGTGGAAGATTTTACTTCTCTTAAGGTCAGCCAGATAAATGTATATGTGGAAGACGTTAAGGTATTGGATTAGTTGGAGGATAGTTAGCAGTGAATAATACGATTAACGCAGCAATGCTTAAGAAAGCATTTGTTGCCGGTGCATTAAATCTTGATAAGAATAAGGAATACATTAATGAACTGAATGTCTTTCCGGTTCCTGACGGAGATACCGGAACTAATATGACCCTTACCATACTTTCAGCCAAGAGAGAGGTTGAGGCAGTGTCAGATTCTGATATGCCTGGCATAGCAAGAGCCATGTCTACAGGATCATTAAGAGGTGCCAGAGGTAATTCGGGTGTTATATTATCCCAGCTGCTTCGTGGCTTCAGCAAGAAGATAGCTGACGAGAAGGAACTGGATGTCCATGTGATAGCTGATGCATTCCAGAAGGCAGTTGAGACTGCATACAAGGCGGTTATGAAGCCTAAGGAGGGAACTATCCTTACCGTTGCCAAGGGCGTTGCAACCAAGGCAAGAGAGTGCGCCGATGCTGATGTGTCCCTTGAGCAGTTCTGTGAAGATGTTATTGCCCATGGTAATGAGGTCCTTGACAGGACTCCCGAGATGCTTCCTGTACTTAAGGAGGCGGGTGTTGTGGATTCCGGTGGAAAGGGACTTATGGTTGTCCTTCAGGGAGCCGTTGATGCCCTTACAGGAAAGGTTGTTGTGGATGAGACCATGACTGCACCGGTGGTTAAGAAGACTGTGACAGGAGCGTCAAGCAACGATATATCCACAGCAGATATTAAATTCGGATATTGTACAGAGTTTATAATAAATCTTGAGAAGCCCTTTGACGAGGATGAGGAGGATAAGCTTAAAGCTTACCTTGAGTCTATTGGTGATTCAATAGTATGTGTTGCCTTTGATGGTATCGTTAAGATACATGTTCATACAAATCATCCTGGTCAGGCATTTGAGAAGGGTCTTACCTACGGATACCTCTCTAATATGAAGGTCGATAATATGAGGCTTGAGCATAATGAGAGACTTATGACCTCAGCGGACAAGGAAGAAGCAGAGAAACAGGAAGAGATTAGACGTAAGAAGCAGGAGAAGCCTTCCAAGGAATGTGGTTTCATAGCCGTATCAATGGGTGATGGTCTCAAGGATCTCTTTGTGGAGCTTGGGGTTGATTATGTTATAGAAGGTGGTCAGACCATGAACCCAAGTACTGAGGATATGCTCAATGCCATTGACAAGGTTAATGCAAAGAATGTATTTATCTTTCCTAATAATAAGAATGTTGTGCTTGCTGCCAACCAGGCTGCCGATCTCTGTGAGGACAAGAATGTCATAGTAATGGCTACCGCCAATGCTCCACAGGGCATAAGTGCGATGATAGCTTATGATTCGACCATCAGTCTTGAGGACAATAAGACGAATATGCTTGAGGCTATCGAGAATGTCAAGAGCGGACAGGTGACATATGCAGTAAGGGATACAAGCATAGACGGCAAGACTATAAAGCAGGGAGACATAATGGGTCTTTCCGACAAGGGACTTCTTGCAGTGGGAAGTGATATTGCGGATGTGGCATTTGATGTTATTTCAGAGTGCTATGACGAGGACAAGGAGATAATCAGTATATATTACGGCAGTGATGTAACGAAAGAGGATGCAGAGAAATTGTCAGAGAGAGTATCGGAAGAGTTTCCTGACTGTGATGTATCACTTTATTTCGGAGGCCAGCCTATATACTATTATATAGTATCAGTTGAGTAATACCGGTGTTGCTGCCGGATTGTCACTGATGGTTTATAACAGGGAGAACAGAGATGGTAATTGGTGATAGTGTTACAGCAGTAAAGGGTGTTGGAGAGAAGACCGCAGAGTCTTTTTCAAGGCTTGGGATTTTTACTGTGGAAGACCTTGTTAATTACTATCCAAGATCATATGTTAATTACAGCAGCCCTAAGGACATAGCTGACGTTTCATGCGGAGCAAGAGAGGCGGTATTTGCAGTTATAAATTCAAGGGTTGAGGTTAAGAAGGTGCGCAATATGACATTGTGCTCCGTTTATGCCAAAGATTTTACAGGGACAATTAAACTTACATGGTTTAATTGTCCTTTTCTGCGTAATTTTTTTCATATTGGTGAGAGCTATGTATTCGTGGGGGATGTGACCAGGAAGAATGGCATGCTTACGATGACCCAGCCTGAATACTATGTGAAGAATAAATATATGGAGCTGCTGTCTGTGTGGCAGCCGGTATATTCCTGTGTCAAGGGCGTGACCAGCAAGACCATACAGAAGGCTGTAAAAAACAGTGAGGCAGTGATAAAGCGTATGAAGGATTTCCTGCCGGAGGATATCAGAAAGAGAAATCATCTGATGAGTATGAGTGACGCTCTTATGAACATACATTATCCGGCAAATGAGGAGTCTCTGGTTGCGGCCATAAAGCGTATTGCCTTTAACGAGTTTATTGGTTTTCTCTACAATATGGACAGGAACAAAGAGAGCAACTCTGTAAATGAAAATCATTATGTGGTAAATAAGGATGTTCAGGTGGCAGAATTTATAGAGTCACTTCCCTATAAGCTCACCGGGGGACAGAAAAATGCGGTGGATGATGTGCTTTCAGACATGGCGTCAGACAGGATCATGAACAGGCTCATAGAGGGTGATGTAGGGTCGGGAAAGACAATAGTTGCAGCCATAGCATTATATGCCATGGCATTGTCGGGAAGACAGGGAGTCCTCATGGCACCTACGGAGGTGCTGGCAACCCAGCATTATAACGACCTTGTTAAGTTATTTGAACCTTATGATATAAAAGTTGTCCTGTTGTGCGGTTCTATGACGGCAAAGGAAAAAAGGCTTGTGTGCAGCGATATAAGTGAACACAGGGCAGACATAATAATAGGAACCCATGCCCTGATCCAGGAGAAGGTTACATATGATGAGCTGGGGCTTGTTATAACAGATGAGCAGCACAGATTTGGAGTGAGACAAAGAGAAAACCTGGCACTTAAGGGCTATAATCCCCATGTTATGGTCATGAGTGCCACACCGATACCCAGAACCCTTGCCATAATAATGTATGGTGATCTGGACATTTCGGTGATAAATGAGCTTCCTGCAGGAAGGATACCTATAAAGAACTGCGTGGTTGATTACAACTACAGGGAGACTGCCCACAAGTTTATCGGAAGTGAGGTGAAGAAGGGCCATCAGGCCTATATCGTGTGTCCTATGGTGAACCAGAATGAGGATATGGACGACGTGGCAAATGTAATTGATTACGCCGATGACCTGAAGAAATATTATGGAAATGAAGTGTCAGTAGCTTATCTACACGGAAAGATGTCCGGTGAGGAGAAGAGGCAGATACTTCAGGATTTCTATGATGGAACCATAGACGTACTGGTATCCACCACGGTTATAGAGGTTGGTATAAATAATCCTAATGCCACAGTCATGATGGTGGAGAATTCCGAGCGTTTCGGTCTTGCCGCCCTTCATCAGCTCAGAGGCCGCGTGGGAAGGGGCAGTAACCAGTCCTACTGTATATTCTTAAGTGGAAGCAAGAAGGAAGAGATAATGGACAGGCTTAACGTACTGGCAGAGTCCAATGATGGCTTCTACATTGCAAATGAAGATCTTAAGCGCAGAGGTCCCGGGGATTTCTTCGGAATAAGGCAGAGTGGTGAGTTTATGTTTAAGGTGGGTGATATCTATAACCACGCAGATATGCTTAGACTTGCCCAGGATGTATACCGGGAATATAAAGATAAACTGGATGTTGGCAGGATGGGAAATGCTATGACTGCCCAGACTGTATTATGATGTATTGGGAGAAGATATGGAGATCAAAGAAATTGCATCAAAGATAAAGCTTATAAAGGATAATATAAGTCGTGTAATAGTGGGTAAGGACAAAGCTATTGAGCTTATGCTGGTGTCTCTTCTTGCTGACGGACATGTGTTGCTTGAGGACAGACCGGGAACAGGAAAGACCACCATGGCAAGATGCCTTGCGGAAAGTATATCTGGTGTATTCAAGCGTGTTCAGTTTACCCCTGACCTGCTGCCGTCGGATATAACCGGAATTAATATATTTAATAGAAGCACCTCTGAGTTTGAGTTTGTGCCGGGACCGGTATTTGCCAATATATTGCTGGCTGATGAGATAAACCGTGCCACTCCGAGAACCCAGTCGGCACTTCTTGAGGCAATGGGTGAGAGGCAGGTAAGTACAGACGGAGTTACCAGAGCTTTGACAGAGCCTTTTTTTGTTATTGCAACAGAAAACTCCATTGAAAATGCAGGCACATATCCGCTTCCTGAGGCAGAGCTTGACAGATTCTCCATGAAGATAAGCATGGAGGACACAGACAGTAATGAGGAGCTTGCCATAATAAACAGATTTATCGCAGGAGAAAAGGAGATAAAGATAGAAAGTGTTGTGGATATTTCTGATATTATGGAAATGAAGAAAAGCATCAAGGGTGTATTTGTCCATGAATGTGTAAAGAAATATATAGTTGACATAATTATGGGAACCAGGAAAAATCCTCATATTTCATGTGGCGCCAGCTCCAGAGGAACGCTGATGTTAGCCGGGTGCAGTCAGGCATATGCTGCCATGAGGGGGCGTGGATATGTTGAACCGGATGATGTGAGAGCTGTTGCACCTTATGTGCTGGGACACAGGATCATAGCCGTCAATTCCATGGGAGATACGAGAAATTCCTACAGACTGATTGAGAATATTGTAGGGGAGATACAGGTTCCTGTTGAAAGTTGGGAAAGATAAATGGTACTTGTTGTTTCGGCTGTTATATGTATATGTATATATTATGCTCAGCAAAAAATATTTAAAAAGAACTGGGACAGGCGGCTGGATGTTGACGTTTCCTTTTCGGTTCCCCATATGGAGATCGGTGAGAAGGCATACATATCAGAACGGATAAATAATGCCAAGGTGCTACCGCTTACAGTACTTCATGTTAAATTCGCCGTGTCCAGATATCTTGAGTTCTGTGACAGGGTGAATACTGATGTTACGGATATGAATTACAGGAATGACGGATTTTCTGTAATGAGCAATGAAAAGATAACCAGAAATATAGATTTTGTTGCAAGAAAACGTGGATTTTATTCCATAAGCTCTGTAAGCATTATTGCCAGGGATTATTTTATGGTGAAGCAGTATGCCAGATATCTTAAGCTTGATGCCGGTGTGTATGTATTCCCTTTGGCGTATCCATATGACAGGATAGAGGACAGCATGAATGATATCCTTGGGGAGATAGAGGTCAGGAGACGGCTTATGCCCGACCCATTTGCCTATGCAGGTATAAGGGAGTATGTGTACGGAGACAGCATGAGAAGTATCAACTGGAAGGCATCCGCCATGAATGACAGGCTTATGGTGAACAAGCATAACAGTGTGTGCAGCGGAGTCGTAAGGATACTTCTTAATCTGGAGCCTCATTCCATGATCAGGCCGGAGAAGCTTCAGGAGGTAAGCATAAGTCTGGTGAGGACTGTGGCTGAAAGCCTGGTTGGCAGGAAACAGGATATTGAATTTTATTCAAATGGCAGGGATATCCTTGAAACTAAGGAGAATTGTATGTTTAAGGGCAACGGATCCGAGGCTCTTAAATCTGTAAATAAATGCCTGGCCAGGATAAACGGCAACAGCGGTATTCAGGATTTTTATGAGGTGCTGGACAGGGAAGTGAGAAATGTGGATCCTGATATATATTATGTGGTGATTTCCCCTTATTATAAGGCTGATCTGTTACAGAAGCTTGATCATATGTGGGCAAATGGCGTAGGTATAAGTATGCTGGTGCCATATTATGATATAAACGGCTTTGAGTCTGTTCGGGGATATATGAAGGGAGTGGAGATAGGGTATAATGAAACATAAGCTGTATGCAGGCAGAAGGATACTTGCATGTATATATGATGTTCTGTATTCTGTTCTACTGTACTTTTTCTTCTGTGTCATATGTGTGAAACAGGAACCGAGGACATGGGATATGGTATATATTGCAGGGATATTTGCTTTGTCCTGGGTTATCAGGGAAATGGTACCTTACTATTTCCTTATGGAAGCACTGCATTTGATTCTTGTTGTCCCCTTGTTTTTTCCGGTATTCACAGTTGGATACAGGATATTTTTCGGACTGCTCATATTTCACAATGCAGGTGAGTCAGTCATATACAACAGACGCGGAATGAACCTGAAGAAGGTGGATGATGTGCCATGGGTCATGTTCTTAACCTGTCTCATCATATACATATACGGAGTATATGTGGGAAGCGGTCTTTTAAAGAATGTGGCATTTGCGTTCCTGCTGGTGCTGCTTCTTTGTTATCTTCTTAGCATGTATGCGGAAGGAATAGATAAGTATATCGGTTGTACCGCTGATACAGAAATGATACCATTCAGAAACATAATAAGGATAAATTCCGGCTTTGTTATCACCTTTCTTTTGATATTTTCCCTGTGCTTCTTTGTATCCAGGGTTGATATGGTTGAGAGGATCTTTAACAGGATGCTTGATATGATAGTTACCGTGGTGAAGTACATAGGCGCTGCCATATATCTGGCATATCATTTCCTGTACAGCTTCGTGTCGTATACGGGACAGGCGTCTTCGGGAGCTGATACGGTGCAAAACGAAAGAAGCCGGCAGGCGTCGGGGTATGTGGGAGAAAACTTTGATGTGCTGTTATACTTCGTAATGACCGTGCTTGCACTGTATTTAATGTACAGACTGATCAGGTGGATGTTAAAAAGGGTAATGGCAAGACGTGTCCGGACTGACATAGTAGAAAAGGCTGATATGAGTGTGGACTATGATGTGGAGAAAAAGAATGTGTTCCAAAGGATAAAGGAGCAGTTAAGCCTTGAGGAGAGGTTCAGAAAGATCTACAGATATGCGGTTATGAACTACAGGTATGATATAACACTTAAGGCTCAGATGACCACCAGGGACATAGATACTGCCATAGAGCAGACCACAGATGAAGATTTCAGTCATGTGTCAGATGTGTACCGCAGGGTAAGGTACGGAAGAGGACGAGCCGGTGTAAAGGAAATGTCGGAGTTAAACAGAGCCATAAGAAAAATAAAGCGTTAAGTGATATAGAGCATGACAAATATTGTATAAAAACTTGCTATGTAGCCGAAGACAAATTTTAAATAGGCTGAAGTTCAAGGAGGAGAGAATGATGAAGGATAAGAAAAGTAAGATAATGCTTGGGGTGATAATCGGACTTGTACTTGTTATAGGGGTACTTACAGCGGTTATTATTTCATTATCAGGAAAAAAGGATGACAAAACAGGTAATGACGATACGGTTCCTTATGTATCTACAGAGGCAGCTACGGAAAGCGCAAAGGATGAGGGGGAAGATACTTCATCAGAGGAGAGCACGGAAGCGGCTTCGAAGGATGTGGAGATGTTGTATTATGCCAGCATTTCGGACAATTCTTCATGGCAGGAAAACGGTAAGAACGCCGCAACCAAGAATGTGATCATTTACAATAAGGACAAGAAGGATGTTACTGGCTGGAAGATCGAGCTGGTATTTGCATCGGAGCCTGAGCTTGCGGATATATGGGGCGGCAAGGCAGAGGTAAACGGCGATACCATTACAGTAGTGGGATATGATTATACTGCTGAACTTAAGGCAGGTGGAAATGTTAATTTTGGCTTCAATGTGAAGGCTGATGATGTTACAGTGAAGGACTACAGGCTGTATATAAATGGCGAGTTATATACAGGTACAGAGAAGAAAGAGACCGAAACTGAGGAAGCGGAGGCAGAGGCTGAAAGTAAAAAGAAGCCCGAACCGGAGAGTGGCACACCTGTTGAAAATCATGGAAAGCTCAGCGTAAAGGGCACTGATCTTGTGGACAAAAACGGCGATAAGTACCAGCTTAAGGGATTAAGTACTCATGGAATGACATGGTTCCCACAGTATGTAAGTGAAGAAACATTCAAAACCTTAAGGGACGACTGGGGGGCAAATCTCATCCGACTTGCCATGTATACCGATACAGGCGACTCCTATGGTTATTGCAGCGGAGGAGACAAGGCTGAGATAAAGAAGCTTCTTGATGACGGAGTTGGCTATGCATCAGATCTTGGTATGTATGTGATAATCGACTGGCACATATTAAATGACAATAATCCTAATAATCATATTGAGGACGCTAAGGATTTCTTTAATACGGTTTCAAAGGAATACGCAGAGTATGACAACGTGCTTTACGAGATATGTAATGAACCTAACGGCGGAACCACATGGACCGATGTTAAGAGCTATGCGGAGACTATAATACCGGTTATAAGGGCAAATGACAAGGATGCCATCATCATAGTTGGCACACCTACCTGGTCACAGGATGTGGATATTGCGTCAGAGAATCCTGTAACAGGATATGACAATATAATGTATGCTGCCCACTTCTATGCGGCAACTCACAAGCAGGAGCTGAGGGATAAGATAAGCAAGGCTATAGACAACGGTCTTCCTGTATTTATAAGTGAGTTCAGTATATGTGATGCATCGGGAAACGGAGCCATAGATTATAATGAGGCTGATGCCTGGTTTGAATTTATCGATAAATATAATTTGAGCTATGCATCCTGGAGCCTGTCTAACAAGGCGGAGACTGCTTCCCTGTTCTCATCGTCTTCAACGACGGTATCAGATTTCAGTGAATCGGACATATCCGACACAGGAAAATATATAAGAGATAAAATACTTGGTAATTAGTTATGTAAATTAATGGTTGACAAAATCCAACATTTATATAAAATATACATTGTGTTTGGCTTGGAATTTGGTCAGACATAGCAGAGTATAAGGGTAGAATAAGACAGACATATGAGAGTGATATCAGGAACAGCAAGAAGTTTAAAATTAGAAACTATTGATTCGCTGGATACAAGACCCACAACAGACAGGATAAAGGAAACCTTGTTTAACATGATAAATGTACTTATGCCTGGATGTAGGTTCCTTGATCTTTTTGCAGGAAGCGGAGCCATAGGTATTGAGGCTCTGAGCCGTGGTGCAGCCGGTGCTTGTTTTGTTGAAAACAGCAGAAAGGCAGTGGCGTGTATAGAGAGAAATCTTGAATTTACCAATCTTGGCGAGAATGCTGTTGTGTACAAGAGAGACGCGGTGGGAGTGATCGATCTTCTTGAAAGCAAGGGACTTGTGTTTGATGTTATCTTCATGGATCCGCCTTATGGTAAGTTACTTGAGAAGAGAGTTCTGTTGAGGCTGTCAGCTTCCGGTATCGTTGACGTTGATACGGTTGTGATCGTAGAGTCTGATATTGATACAGAGTTTGATTATTTGTATGATGCTGGTTTTGAGGTGTACAAATCAAAAGTGTACAAGACAAACAAGCATACATTTATCCGCAGGAGACTGATATGAGCAGAGCAATATATCCGGGAAGCTTCGACCCGGTTACTTTAGGACATCTGGATATTATAAAGCGTTCGGCAGATATATTTGACGAGGTGATAGTGGGGGTTTTGAACAATACTCAAAAAACGCCGTTGTTTTCCGTGACTGAACGTGTTAATATGTTGAATGAGGCTGTGGCGGGTATCCCGAATGTTACAGTAAAAAATTTTGACGGACTATTGATAGATTTTGCAAGAGACAATGATATTAATGTTCTGGTGAGGGGACTTCGTGCCGTTACAGACTTTGAATATGAGCTCCAGATAGCCCAGAGCAACAGAAAGGTTGCTCCGGATATTGACACAGTATTTCTTACAACAAGCATTGAGTATGCGTATCTGAGTTCAAGTATAGTAAAGGAATATGCCAGATACGGTGTTTGCGTTGATGGTTTTGTTCCTGAGTGTGTTTTGCAGAAGCTTAAAGAGAAATATACAATAGAGTAGCAGTGTGTACAGTTAATTATTAGGAGGATAAGAAAAATGGGTAAGAAGAGCATTGAAGATATGATTGGTGAGATTGAGATATTTATTGAGAACTGTAAATTCCAGCCATTATCTTCCAGCAAGATCGTTGTTCCAAAGGAAGATCTGCTCCAGATGTTGGATGAATTAAAGATGAAGCTCCCTGGGGAGATAGATAGATGTAAGAAGATCATGAGAAACAAGGAAGCTATCCTTGCTGATGCCAGAACTCGTGCTGATTCTGTTGTTACAGAGTCTATCGCTCAGGCTAACAAGCTTGTTGAGCAGAGCCAGATAGTTGAGCTTGCCAACATTCGTGCGAATGAGATCGTTGAGACAGCAAGGGCACAGGCTGACCAGATCATGTCAGAGGCGAATGCCCAGGCTAACGAAGTAAGACTTGGTTCAATGTATTACTCAAAGGATCAGGTTGTGGGTATACAGAATTTCCTTGCTGCTACTCTTGAGGCAGAAAAGGCAAATTATGAGAACCTTATTGCGTCACTTCAGTCAGAGCTTGATACAGTTACAGGAAATGTTGCAGAGCTTAACACAAGCATTGCATCTATGAATGGTGATACAAAGCTTGTGCCTGAGGAGGATGAGAGTGCCGCAACAGCTGCTCCTGAGGAGAAGTTTAATGTGTACGGCGATGCAGGTTACTCGGATGATGTTGATTTTGATGAGGATGATGAAGATTACGATGAGGATTTCCTTGACGAGTAATCAGATCGACGAGTGATTATATCATGGTAAGCAACAGGTGCAGTGCGACTGACGCTATGGCACATGTTATTTTAGATGTTGTATAGAATAATAAAGACAGTCCGGATTTTCTTAGGAAATGTCCTGCCTGGAGGATGGCACATACTCCTCCGAAGGATGTTAAGAAGATGATCAGGGCTGTTTTTATTTTGTCTGCAATTATAAGGCCTTCAAGAAGGAGACTTCCCTTTGTGATCTCAAGCATAGGAAGTACAAAGTTTACATAACTATTACTGTGACTTATATATTCTATGATATTAGACAGTATGGAGAAAATGATTATGTATATGCCGATCATGGTTATTGCCTTTATTGATGACATAAGAGGATCCTCAGGTGATTTCCTGCAGGGAATCACTGCTTCATTTTTTTGCATGTGGGAGATAGTGGCAGCAGATTCGTTTGTTCTTTCATTATGTGTCTGATGGAGCACCAGGTATGCGAGACAGAATAACAACTCCGGCGCATACAGACATATAAGCATGTGGGGCAGGCTTGCTCCCAGAGGACTTATAATGGGATATATGTATCCAAATAAAAACATGGGACTTATGTTGTTGCACAGGGGCATAAGGGCATATACTGTTTTTTTGTCGGTCTGATGACTTCCTAACAGGTTACAGCAGGTCAATGCTCCTGTTGGGAAGCCGCAGAACAATCCTGTTATGAGCATTGTTAAGATGGATCTTTTTTGGGATATGTTTTTTAAGGACAGATAGGATGTGTAAAGGGACGTAAGCAGAAGGAAGGGCAGTATCACAGGAAGAGCAGAGTCATACCATACCAGCAGACCTTCACGACATCCTTCAATAATGACTTTGTTGTTTATACAGGAAAATAAAACACATATGATAAATATAACTGAGATCATGATGATGGATACTCTTTTTTATTTATTATATGTGCTTTTTGCCTGTTATATTATTCGTGTTAATATATTGGTATATTTGCAGTGAAATCGTTCGGAAGTATCTCTCCGAACTTGTTGTAGATCATATTGTTGTATATATTTGTAGCCATCAGGTCATATTTCATCTGAAGGGAGCCTATGATTTCAGGGGCGGTATCCGCCATTTTGGTGATGACAGGAACAGTGGCCTTGCTTTTGATTTCCTTTAACATAGCTCCTGAGTCTTTTCTGAAGGACAGGAGCCTTGCATATCTTATATAGCCGTCTGCCTTTTCTCTTTGAAATTCCTCACCGGTAACTCCGAATATATAGTGAACAAGAGCCCTGCATACTCTGGTGTAAGTATAGTTCCTGGTCTTAAGGGCTCCGGCAACATTACTTATAGTGTCGTTTACCGGCAGCTTTTTCAGACGGTTTTCAATCTCTGTGGACATGTCATATATTTCTGTACCTGTATATTTGCCGTTCGGATTTATGTTGCCATATTTTTTGCCATTCGGGTTGCCATTCGGATCTGCTGTATTTGAAAACAATCTTTTGTGCTGCAGCAATTGTGACATGTCATCGTGATATACCGGCAGCCTTCTGTTGAAGTTGTCTGCAATAAAACTATAGACAGCCTCCGGCACATTGCCCTTGATATTGCTGTAGCTTCCGGAGTCATATATTGCCCGGTTAATGGCGCTGGCGGAGGACACGGCAGGATTAAGCTCTGTGCTGTTGTAATCGGAATATTTTCTTGTTATTATCACCGGCTTGATATGGGAGCCGGTTTTCTTAAGGGCTGTACAGTATTCTATGGCAAGAATGTTGTTAGGTTTGTTTATTATAGCCGCACAGGTATCACCAAATACCTCCGACAGGGCAGCTGCTCTGGCTGAGGCGAAGGAATGACCGCTCTTTAACAGGCTTTTAAGGCGTAGGCTGTATTCCTCAGGTTCTTCTGTCATCAGTTGGGATATCTCATCAAAAAGCTCCGGCGCGTTGTCCTCGGCTCCGAAGGCTACATAGTCCACTGCACCAAGGCTGTTGAGCAATGATATTCCTGCTGCTGCAAATTCCCCTGCACCGGATACTGCGTATATGAAGGGAAGCTCGAACACAGCGTCAAGCCCACAGGATACGGCGAGAAAGGCACGGCTGTACTTGTCGCAGAAGGCAGGAAGTCCTCTCTGGAGAAAATTTCCGCTCATTACGGACAGGGCATGGTCTGCACCGGTAAGCTCTTTGGCTCTGTTTAAATGCAGCATATGACCGTTGTGGAAGGGATTGTATTCTGCGATTATACCTACTGTGGACATTTGGTTCCTCCGTTTTCTAAATAATTTATGATCAGTTTATTATATATTAATTATATCCTGTTGTAAAATGTAGTATAATCAAAAAGCGTTATGATCTGGATTTTTTATTATTTACAGTTGAAAAAGTATTGACAAAGTAACCGTAGTTGTATAATATGTAGTTAAATCGAACAGATGTTCATAGGAGGAGAATTGTATTATGGCAGTAAATAATGAAGAGAGAATAAAGGCACTTGACGCCGCACTGGCACATATAGAGAAGCAGTATGGTAAGGGATCGGTTATGAAGCTTGGGGATTCAGCTTCCAACATGAATATTGAGGTTATTCCTACCGGATCTTTAAGTCTTGATATAGCACTTGGACTTGGCGGTATCCCAAGAGGAAGGATAATCGAGATCTTCGGACCTGAGTCATCAGGTAAGACAACTGTTGCCCTTCATGTGGTTGCAGAGATACAGAAGCGTGGCGGAATTGCAGGATTTATTGATGCAGAGCATGCCCTTGATCCTACATATGCCAAGAATATAGGCGTTGATATCGACAATTTGTATATTTCACAGCCTGATTGCGGAGAGCAGGCACTTGAGATAACAGAGACAATGGTAAGATCGGGAGCTGTTGATGTGGTGATCGTTGACTCGGTTGCAGCCCTTGTTCCAAAGGCAGAGATAGATGGTGAGATGGGAGATTCCCATATGGGTCTCCATGCAAGACTTATGTCACAGGCATTAAGAAAGCTTACAGCTGTTGTCAGCAAAACAAACTGTGTGGTTATCTTCATCAACCAGTTAAGAGAGAAGGTTGGTGTAGTGTTCGGTAATCCTGAGGTTACCACCGGTGGACGTGCGTTAAAGTTTTACGCTTCCGTAAGAATGGATGTAAGAAGAATAGATACACTTCGCGTAAGCGGCGAGATAGTTGGTAACAGAACAAGAGTTAAGGTTGTTAAGAATAAGGTGGCTCCACCATTTAAGGAGGCTGAGTTTGATATTATGTTCGGTAAAGGTATATCAAAGACGGGAGATATACTTGATCTGGCAGTAGAACATAATATCGTGAACAAGGCAGGCGCATGGTATGCATATAAGGGTGATAAGATAGGCCAGGGACGTGAGAATGCAAAGCTGTACCTTTCTGAGCATGAGGATGTATGCAATGAGATAGAGGCACTTGTACTGGAGAAGGTTGGTATAGGTAATACTGATTCTAAGCAGGAAGAGAATAAAGAGGAATAAAGAGGACTAAATTTTATCCATGCAGGTTACTGAATTAAAGAAGCTTTCAGAGGGCAAGTATGTTCTGTACACAGACTATGAGCCTTATTCCGTGGTATATACTTCGGATATAAGGCGGCTTAAGCTGATTGTGGGAGAGGAAGTGGATACTGCCGTTCTGGATAACTTCAGGAAAGAATACCTTTATAAGAGAGCCATGAACAGAGCTGTTGGATGTATAAAATGCGCCGACAAGTGTGAGGCAGAACTGAGAAAGAAGCTGAAAGAGTATTATTGCGACCAGGATATAATCGATGCCACCATGAATAAATTAAAGGAATACGGTTATATTGATGACCTTAGGTATAGCAGAGCATATATTAGGAGCCGCATTAATAAAAAGGGCATTAATGTCATAAGCTATGAGCTTATAGCAAAGGGAGTACCGGGAGATATCATAGATGAGGCCATATCCCAGTCAGATATTCCGGATGAGAAAGGAACCATTATGAGGGTGCTTGAAAGACGGTATGATGTTCATGACTGTCTTGAAAAAAGGGACAGGATCATTGCTTTTTTTCTGCGAAAAGGTTTTAAGTACAGAGATATAAAATTATGCATAGATGAGTATACAGGTGTGTAATTCCTTTGCTTATTTGGTTAAAGTATACATAAAAGATTAGATTTTACTTGACATAATTCACAAAAAATAATAAAATATCAATGTTGTATTCTTGTACAATGAAAACTAAATAAGGAGGTGCTCCTGTGGGATATTATATAATCGAAGGCGTTATTGCCCTTGTCCTTATTGTTGTTGCCTGGTTTGTTGCCATAGCATATCGTAAGAATATTGCAGAGGCTAAGATCGGTACAGCAGAAGAGCAGGCTAAGGAGATTATAAATGAAGCTCAGAAGACCGCCGAAGCTAAGAAGCGTGAAGCAATGCTTGAAGCCAAAGAAGATGCTCTCAAGACACGTAATGAACTTGAAAAAGAAGTAAAGGACAGACGTGGCGAGTTATCCCGTATGGAAAAGAGAATACTTGCCAGGGAAGAGAACATCGACCGTAAGGCAGAGGCTGTTGAAAAGAAAGAAAACAGTCTTGCGCAGAAGGAAAACGCTATTGAGAAGCAGAAGGCAAAGATCGATGAGCTACAGGCAAAGAAACTACAGGAACTTGAAAGAATTTCAGGATTAACCTCTGAACAGGCAAAAGAATACTTATTAAAGACTGTTGAAGATGAAGTAAAGCATGAAACAGCAGTTATGGTCAAGGAATTAGAAACCAGAGCAAAAGAGGAAGCTAACAAAAAGGCGAGAGATTATGTTGTCACTGCCATTCAGAAATGTGCAGTTGATCATGTATCCGAGACAACTATCTCATTAGTACAGTTGCCTAACGATGAAATGAAGGGTAGAATTATCGGTCGTGAGGGAAGGAATATCCGTACTCTTGAGACAATGACAGGTGTAGATCTTATAATTGACGATACACCGGAAGCAGTAATTTTATCAAGCTTTGATCCGGTAAGACGTGAAGTGGCAAGAATTGCCCTTGAAAAGCTTATTGTGGATGGAAGAATTCATCCTGCCAGAATTGAAGAGATGGTAGAAAAAGCGCAGAAGGAAGTTGAAACTATGATGCGTGAAGAGGGTGAAGCAGCTGTATTAGATGTGGGTATTCATGGTCTCCATCCAGAATTGGTGAGACTTCTTGGTAAGATGAAATTTAGAACAAGCTATGGTCAGAATGCTTTAAAACATTCTGTAGAAGTAGCACATCTTTGTGGTTTATTGGCCGGCGAAATAGGTGTTGATGTTAAGGTTGCCAAGCGTGCAGGACTTCTCCATGATATTGGTAAGTCCATCGACCATGAGATTGAGGGATCACATGTACAGATAGGTGCAGATCTTTGTAGAAAATACAAGGAGTCAGCTATTGTTGTTAATGCGGTTGAGGCTCATCATGGTGACGTTGAACCTGAATCTCTTATTGCATGTCTTGTTCAGGCTGCAGATACGATTTCTGCTGCAAGACCGGGCGCAAGAAGAGAGACACTTGAGACTTATACAACAAGACTTAAGAAGTTAGAAGACATTGCTAACTCTCATAAGGGTGTTGATAAGACATTTGCCATTCAGGCAGGTAGAGAAATTCGTGTAATGGTAGTTCCTGAGCACGTTAGTGATTCTGATATGGTATTACTGGCAAGAGATATTGCGAAGCAGATTGAGGCTGAGCTTGAGTATCCTGGTCAGATTAAAGTTAATATTATTAGAGAGTCTCGCGTAACTGATTACGCAAAATAAATAAGAGGGTGCAGACAAATTTGTCTGCACCTTTTTCGTTATGTAATGATGTCTATGCCATCCAGTAGGAGGAGCATATCCGATTGTAAGGATGAGGTGCGACTATGGAATGTAATAAATATAAAAGAATAAAAAAGGAGCTTGCCTACAAGGCACATATATTTGACGTATATAACGACTATCTTGTGCTTCCGGATGGCAGAGAAGTGGTATATGACCTGATAGATCATGTGGACGGAGCCTGTATACTTCCGATCACAGATGACGGCAGGGTATATCTTGTGAAGCAGTACAGGAACACCCTGGACAGGCTTACATATGAGGTGCCGGCAGGCTGCATGGAGCCCGGCGAGAGCCCTGAGGAGTGTGCTGTGCGTGAGACAAGGGAGGAAACAGGCCTTGTTCCTGGAAAGAGGATATTCATAACAAAGACTATTCTTGCTGTTGGTACCAGTAATGAGCAGACATATATTTATCTTGGTACAAAGCTTGAGAAAACAGACCGCCATATGGATGAGAATGAATTTATTGATGTATGTCTTTTTGATATGGAACAGGTTGATCGCATGATAAGAAGAGGGGAGATCGTTGATTCAAAAACCCTGATCGCTATATATGCTTATAGGGCAATCAGGGAAGATGGTAAAAGGTGATCCATAAAACAGCAGAGTAAATAAAAAGGATAGACATAAAAGAATGATTTTAAGAGAATTACTTCTAAAGAATAACTCATATAATTTCGGAAAGATAATAAAATAATATATAGCCTGAAATATGTATATATGGTTTCAGACAGCAGAACAATTGTGGAGTGGCTTATGAACAGGACTTGTTTCTATGTTATGTATTATCTGGGACTTTTATCTGGGTCTTTTCTTGTGTGCGGTAACACTGTGATCACAACGATATACAATAATGCATTTCAAAATATGAAAACAGCCCAGATATTGTTGGTGATAAATCTTGTGATGGTACTTATGTTTTTCTTTTTGAGCTTTGTTCCGCTTAAGTATTCGGTGCAGATTGTGACCGTTGTATTTACATTTTCAACGGCATGCATTGTCACGGGACGGTTCGATGACAGGATACTGTTCTATCAGATAAGGGCGCTTGCCCCATATGTGTTGTCGGCAGTTCTGTATTATGTTTCAATTCTGTTACTGCTGATTGATCAGCCGATTAACAAAAATTATAGTAAACCACTTTTTTTACAGGCTAAAAGCAGGCGGATGGCACTTTTTATTACATTTATGTTAACAAATCTTGTCACTCAATTAAAAATTTTGAAATTTTTTTGAAATTATTTTTGACAATATCTAGTATACATAAATTATATTGATACATTATTTGGTACATTTTACCAAAAAACTCGAAAAAGTTGTAATACAGGGCAAAAAATTATGTTTGATTTTATTGTAAATTGTATTTATAATGTTAACTAGTCAACATAACAAGGGGAAGAACAAGTGGAACAATTAATAGATCAATATGTGATTTTCTTGAAAGATACGAAGAAGTCCAGAGCTAATACGGTGGCTTCATATAAGAGAGATTTGATGAAGTTTAATCACTATTTTATGGAAACCGGAATAACGGATATCAAGGATATTAATGAGACGAAGGTCAATTCGTATGTGCTGTATATTGAGAAACAGGGGATGTCAGCGGCAACCGTGTCGAGGAACGTGGCATCGATCAAGTCATTCTATAATTTCCTCATTAAGGAAGGAATTGTAGACAGCAATCCTTGTGATACGGTTAAGACACCTAAGATCGAGAAGAAGGCACCTGACGTATTGACAGTTGAAGAGGTTACAAAGCTCCTTGAGCAGCCGGGAGACAGGACGCCAAAAGAGATAAGGGACAGGGCAATGCTTGAACTGCTCTATGCTACAGGTATAAGAGTTACTGAGCTTGTTACTCTTAAGAAGGCGGATGTGAACTTAAGTCTTGGTTACATAGAGTGTCACGATGCCAACAAGTCCAGAATAATACCTATTGAGGATGCTGCCCAGAATGCAGTGGGCAGATATTTAAACGAAGTGCATGATGAGATGTGCAAGGATAGTGATTATCTGTTTTCTAACTGCAAGGGTGCACCTATGACAAGGCAGGGCTTCTGGAAGATAATTAAATATTATGCCAACAAGGCTGGAATTGAGAAGGATATTACCCCACATATGATCAGGCACTCATTTGCATCACATCTTGTAAATAACGGTGCGGATCTGAAGGCTGTGCAGGAAATGCTCGGACATGCAGATATATCTACAACTCAGATATATCTGAACAGCAAGCAGAGCAGGCTTAAGGAAGAGTACAGAAAGGCCCATCCAAGAGCTTAATAAATGAAATACATAAAAGACACAGGAGATAATATCAAAAATGGAAATGAATTTTTTTAACCCTACCCAGATTGTTGAAAACAACATTAAGACCGGAGTGACAAAAGCCAATCTGAATGTGATCAAGATGATGATAATGGGATTTTTCGCAGGCTTATTTATTGCTATCGGCGCAGAAGGTTCTAACCTTGCCATACATACGGTAAGCAATGTGGGGCTTTCAAGAACCCTGGCGGGAGCAGTGTTCCCGGTGGGACTTATGCTGGTGATAATAATCGGAGGTGAGTTATTTACAGGCAACTGTATGATCATTATGGCAGTTGTGGATGGTAAGGCAAGGCTTACAGGAATGTTAAAAAACTGGATCCTTGTATACTTAAGCAACTTCCTTGGTGCGTTATTTGCAGCCTATGCGGTATTTGCATCAGGACAGTTCGATTATTCAGATGGTGGGCTTGGAGCTTTCACAATAAAGGTTGCCATGGGTAAGACAGGGCTTAGCTTTGATAAGGCATTTTTCTCAGGAATAATGTGTAATATCCTTGTATGTCTTGCAGTTCTTATGTGTTCTGCGTCAAAGGATATCATCGGTAAGATATTTGCAGCATTTTTTCCAATCATGGTCTTCGTAATATCAGGATTTGAGCACTGCGTTGCCAATATGTACTATATTCCGGCGGGGATGATTGCAGCTACAAATGACAAATACGTGGACAAGGCATGCGAGCTGTACGGATATACAGCAGATCAGATACATTCGCAGCTTAATGTGTATGGATTTGGAGTTAAGAATCTTATACCTGTTACGCTTGGTAACATCGTAGGAGGTTGTGTGGTAGTTTCTCTCGGGCTTTACGCTATATGGAAGATAGGAAAAAGTAAAGAGGAGATTAAATAAACCGGATATCATTATCAGGGGACATGAACACTTATCCAGTATAAGTTTCATTGTATAAATATTATGTGAAAAAACCTCAGGACTCATATGTCCTGAGGTTTTTTGAATCTTTTTTTGTATTTGATCATGATTTTTTTGATCAAAATTATTTTATGATGGTTTTCATAATTTGATATTATGAATAGAAATCTATGATCTTGTCAAGCCTTGAACTCATATTATCAAATAATAGATCAAGAACGGTTATGGCAGCCATGGACTCAACCACAACTACTGCACGAGGTCCGATTATAGGATCGTGTCTGCCTTTTATGGATACTTCAATATTCTCGCCACTTTTATTTATAGTATGCTGGGTGGATGCAATGGATGGGGTGGGCTTGAAGTGAGCCTTTATGACGATGTCACTTCCATCGCTCATTCCGCCGAGGATTCCTCCGGCATGGTTGCTCTGCTTGGACACTTTGCCATCCTTCATGGAGAAGTTGTCGTTGTTGTAGCTTCCCTGATTTTCCGATACCATACAGCCATCCCCAATTTCAATGGCTTTTACTGCACCTATTGACATTATTGCCTTGGCAAGGTTGGCATCAAGCTTGTCAAATACCGGTTCACCTATTCCGGCAGGCATGCCTTTTATGATGCACTGGACAGAGGAGCCTATGGAATCATTTGCAGCCATGATGTCGGACAGAAGAGCAGAGGCTCTTTCGTAGCTGTCCTTATCGGGCATATAAAGCTCGTTCTGCATTATGTATTCTCTGTTGAAGTTCTCAGGAGACACTTGGACATCGCCGATAGATGATACATAGGTGGTTATCTCTATGCCTAACTGTTTAAGTATCTTGGCTGCGATAGCCCCGGCTGCCACACGTCCTATGGTCTCTCTTCCTGATGAACGTCCACCGCCTCTGTAGTCTCTGAAGCCGTATTTCTCATCAAAGGTGTAATCTGCATGTCCGGGTCTGTAGTAGGTTGCTATGTCACCATAGTCCGATGAACGCTGGGATGTATTGTGGACTATCATGGAAATAGGGGTGCCGGTTGTCCTGCCCTCGAATATTCCGGATAATATCTCTACTTTATCCGATTCTTTTCTTGGAGTTGAAAACTGGGAAAATCCCGGCTTTCTACGATCAAGATATATCTGTATATCATTCTCATCAAGTGTGAGACCTGCGGGACATCCGTCAACTACCACCCCAAGGGCTTTGCCGTGGGATTCTCCCCAGGTTGTTATGGAAAATTTATTACCTATTGTTGATCCTGCCATATTATATACCATTTTCACAGGCCTGTTATATTCCGTGATCTGAGGCCCGATGCATGATCACGGCGTATGTGACTTATCAAAATAACAATATCTCGTAAACGGTGCTTTATATTCCCTGTGTGATGAGCCCTGCATGATGAACACTGTGTGATGTACATGTTATAATGGAGTCTATACTGTGTTTTGAGTTACCGTAACATTATAACTGACATGAATATAGCTTTCAACAAAAAATAAGCAAAAAAGACTTTACTTTGCGGGTTTTTTATGATACCTTAATCAAGGTCAGCCAATGCTTAGTTACAGGATACTCCAACCTGTTGCTCAGTTTTGGCCGTGTATTATAATATTTAGGAGGTTTGTTACAATGATAACAAAGGAACAGAAGCAGGCAATCGTAGAAAAGTATGGTAAGGATGCACAGGACACAGGTTCAACTGAGGTACAGATCGCACTTCTTACAGCAAGAATCAATGACTTAAACGGTCACTTCAAGGCTAATCCTAAGGATCATCACTCAAATCGTGGTCTTCTTAAGATGGTTGGTCAGAGAAGAAACCTTCTTGCATACCTTAAGAGCAAGGACATCAATCGTTACAGAACATTAATTGAGAGCCTTGGTTTAAGAAAGTAATTTCTATAGCGGCAAAAAAGATACGCTCCATCGGTAGTAATACCGGTGGAGTTTTTATTATGGCAAAATTATTTTATATACTGTTGTCTTTTTGGCGGCTCTATGATAAAATTTAAAAGATTGTGATAAGACATATCGAGACTTCTATAAAGATTATCGGTTTACGGTAGTTTTTGTAGTTGTTTCGACGTCTTTCACAATACAATTATAATTCGGATAGGAGAAAAAATAATATGAGCAAAGAGTTTAAGAGATACTCTATGGAACTTGCAGGAAGAACACTTACAGTTGATATCGGCAGGGTAGCGGCACAGGCAAATGGTGCAGCATTTATGCACTACGGAGACACAACAGTACTTTCAACAATAACAGCGTCAGAGAAGCCAAGAGACGGTATTGATTTCTTCCCGCTCAGCGTTGAATACGAAGAGAAGATGTATGCTGTAGGAAAGATTCCGGGAGGATTTAATAAGAGAGAGGGCAAGGCTTCAGAGAATGCTGTCCTTACATCAAGAGTTATAGACAGACCTATGAGACCTCTGTTCCCTAAGGATTACAGAAATGATGTTACACTTAACAATATGGTAATGTCAGTTGATCCTGAGTGCAGACCTGAGCTCGTAGCAATGCTTGGTTCAGCTATTGCAACATGTATTTCAGATGTTCCTTTCTGCGGACCATGTGCAATGACACAGGTAGGTCTTGTAGACGGTGAGTTTATCATCAACCCATCACAGAAACAGTGGGCAGAGGGAGATCTTAAGCTTACAGTTGCTTCAACAAGCGAGAAGGTTATCATGATTGAGGCAGGAGCTAATATAGTTCCTGAGGCTAAGATGATCGAGGCTATTTACCTTGCTCATGATGTAAATCAGACCATCATTGAGTTCATTAACAAGATCGTTGCTGAGATTGGTAAGCCAAAGCATTCATATGAGAGCTGTGCAATTCCTGAGGAATTATTTGCGGCAATGAAAGAGATCGTTACACCTGCTGAGATGGAGGTTGCTGTATTCACAGACGAGAAGCAGGTAAGAGAAGAGAATATAAGACAGATCAGAGATAAGTTTGAGGAAGCATTTGCAGATAATGAAGAGTGGCTTGCACTTGTTCCTGAAGCACTTTACCAGTATCAGAAGAAGACTGTAAGAAAGATGATCTTAAAGGATCACAAGAGACCAGACGGACGTGCCATCGACCAGATCAGACCGCTTGCAGCCGAGGTAGATATCGTGCCTAGAGTACATGGCTCAGCAATGTTCACAAGAGGACAGACACAGATCTGTAACGTATGTACACTTGCCCCACTTTCAGAGATCCAGAAGATCGACGGACTTGATGAGAATGTTACATCAAAGAGATATATGCACCATTACAACTTCCCTTCATATTCAGTAGGTGAGACAAAGGTTTCAAGAGGTCCCGGACGTCGTGAGATCGGACATGGTGCCCTTGCTGAGAGAGCTCTTCTTCCTGTACTTCCATCACCTGAGGAGTTCCCATATGCAATAAGAACAGTATCTGAGACATTTGAGTCAAATGGTTCAACATCAATGGCATCAACATGTTCATCATGTATGTCACTTATGGCTGCCGGTGTTCCTATCAAGAGCATGGTTGCAGGTATCTCATGCGGTCTTGTTACAGGTGATACAGATGATGATTACATCGTGCTTACAGATATCCAGGGACTTGAGGACTTCTTCGGCGATATGGACTTCAAGGTAACAGGTACAACAGAGGGTATCACAGCTATTCAGATGGATATTAAGATACATGGCCTTACAAGACCTATAGTTGAGGAGGCTATCAGAAGAACAAGAGAGGCAAGACTCTTCATCATGGATACATGTATGAAGCCTGCTATTTCTGAACCAAGACCAAACGTAAATGAGTACGCACCTAAGATCGTACAGATCAAGATCGATCCTGATAAGATCGGTGAGGTTATCGGACAGAGAGGTAAGACTATCAACACTATCATTGAGGAGACAGGCGTTAAGATTGATATCGATGATGAGGGAAGAGTATCAATCTGTGGTGTTGATCAGGACGGCATGGACAAGGCCATCAATATGATCAAGATGATAGTTGAGCCACTTGAAGTAGGAAAGAACTACGCAGGTAAGGTAGTTAAGGTTATAGAGTGCGGTGCCATCGTATCACTTGCACCTAACAAGGATGGACTCATCCATATTTCAAAGCTTTCAGACAAGCATGTAAATAAGGTTGAGGATGTTGTAAATGTAGGCGATGACGTAACTGTTAAGGTCATCAAGATCGATGAGAGAGCCGGAAGGATAAGCCTTAGTCTTAAGGATGTAAAGGAAGGCACAGGTTCAGCAGAATAATAAATAAGGGGGTAAGCTAATGAGATTTGGCTATTTTGATGAAGCAAATAAGGAGTACATCATAGACAGACCTGATACTCCCGCACCATGGGCGAACTATCTCGGTTCTCCTGAGTATGGTGCTATCATATCAAATAATGCGGGTGGTTACAGCTTCGAGAAATCAGGAGCAAACGGCAGGATCATAAGATATATATTTAATAACTTTGACCAGCCGGGAAGATATGTTTATTTAAGAGATGACGAGTCAAAGGATTACTGGTCTGCTTCATGGCAGCCTGTAGGCAAGGATCTTGAGACATACAAGAGCGAGTGCCATCATGGTACTGCCTACACTAACATCAAAGCTGAGTATTCAGGAATCAATTCAGAGGTGCTTTATTATGTGCCTCTGGATAAGACTTATGAAGTATGGAAGGTAAAGGTGACAAATGCTTCCGATGTTAAGAGGAGGCTTACAGTCACCGGCTTCTGTGAGTTCACAAATGACAACAATTATGAGCAGGATCAGGTAAACCTTCAGTACACACTGTTTATAACAAGAACATTCTTTGAGAACAACAAGATAATGCAGTTCATAAATGAAAACTGTGTTGACAGCCCTGTAAATGGAAATTCTGCAGTTCAGAGATTTTTGGGTCTTGCAGGTGCACCTGTTGATACATATTGTGGTGACAAGGAGGAGTTCCTTGGAAGATATCACACATATGCGGATCCTGTAGGTATTATAAACGGAGACTGCGGCAACAAGCTTAATTACAACGGTAACGGTTGTGGTGCATTAAGCACAAAGCTTGAGCTTGAGCCGGGCGAGACTAAGGAATTTGCATTTGTTCTTGGAATGAAGAATGGAAAGGCTGCAGACGAGATACTTTCCCGCTATGAGGACAGTGTAAAGACTTGTGCGGATGAGCTTAAAGAGCTTAAGACATACTGGCATGGCAAGTTAAATAACTTCCAGGTGCATACACCTAGTGATTCATTTAACAATATGATAAATACATGGAATTCATATCAGTGCTTCATGACATTTATATGGTCAAGAGCAGCTTCCTTCTCATACTGTGGTCTGAGAAACGGATATGGATACAGAGATACAGTTCAGGATATTCAGGGTGTTATTCATCTTGATCCTGAAATGGCATTGGAGAAGATCAGATTTATGCTTTCAGCCCAGGTTGACAATGGCGGAGGACTTCCGCTGGTTAAGTTCAACCACAATGCAGGACATGAGGATACTCCGGATGATCCTTCATATGTACAGGCAACAGGTCATCCTGCTTACAGAGCAGACGATGCACTGTGGCTGTTCCCAACTGTATACAAGTATATTGCCGAGACGGGAAACGTTGATTTCATCGACGAAGTTATATTATTCGCAAATGGCGGCGAGGGAACTGTATACGAGCACTTAAAGAGAGCTATTGACTTCTCAATGAACAGACTTGGAGACAATAACATGCCGGCAGGTCTTCATGCAGACTGGAATGACTGCTTAAGACTTGGAAAGCGCGGAGAGTCAACATTCGTTGCCATGCAGCTTTATTATGCCATGACTGTTATCAAGAAGTTCGCAGAGCAGAAGAATGATGAAGAGTATATTAAGTATATAGATAAGATCCAGTCAGATCTTTATAACACTATCCAGGAGAAGTGCTGGGAGGATGACAGATATATCCGTGGTTATAAGGAAGGCGGAATGGTCATCGGTTCAAAGCATGATCCTGAGGCGAGCATGTGGCTCAATCCACAGAGCTGGGCTGTTATAAGCGGTCTTGCAAGCAAGGAACAGGCAGAGACAGCTCTTGAGACTGTACATAAGGAGCTTAACACAGAATATGGTGTAAGACTTATGTATCCACCTTACAGGAAGCATGCCTTTGACGGGGCACTTATGATACTGTTCAATGCAGGTACTAAGGAGAATGCAGGTATATTCTCACAGCCACAGGGATGGATAATCCTTGCCGAGGCTCTTATGGGACATGGAAACAGAGCCTTTGAGTACTTTAATGAAACATCACCTGCTTCCATGAACGACAGGGCAGAGATAAGAAAGCTTGAGCCATATTGCCATGGACAGTTTACTGAGTCTGTGGGAAGCCCTTACGAGGGAAGAGCTCATGTTCACTGGCTTACAGGAACAGCTTCCACATGTATGGTGGGCTGCGTTGAAGGTATCCTTGGTATGAGACCTGATTTTGGCGGCTTACAGATAGCACCTTCTGTTCCTTCTGATTGGAAGGAGTTTACTATCGAGAAGAATTTCCGCGGAAGGAAGCTTAACATTAAGGTATTAAATCCAGACGGACACGAAAGCGGCTGTACATCAATGGTTGTAAATGGCAAGGCATATGATGGAAATTATATTCCTGCAGCAGACCTTCAGGATGTAAATGAGATAGTATACACAATGTAATAGTATTTTATTTCAATATAAGGACATATTAAAAAGAGAGGCTTATGCCTCTCTTTTTGTTATGGCAATGAGTCAAGTGCAACATGCTTGCATGGTTGCATTTGACGATTGCTAATCAGCGGATAAAACTCGCAAAGCGTGCTTTATTGCTGTTATGTAATGATGTCATGTTATCGTTGCCGAAGAAGGAGTAGAAAACATGGATAAAGGGATAGCCGTTATAAATATATTTGGGGAGGTAGAGGGACACAATTCCTTGCCCGGAGGTGCGAAAACCACAAAATATGAGGAGATAATACCATGGTGTGCCGGAATAGAGTTGAATGATGATATAAAAGGGGTTCTTGTACTTATAAATACCACAGGAGGAGATGTGGAGTCGGGGCTTTCCATAGCAGAGGCTCTGGCGTCCGTAAGCAAGCCGGTGGTGACAGTGGTGCTTGGAGGAGGCCACTCCATAGGGGTGCCCTTGGCGGTGGCAGGAGATTATTCCTTCATAGTAAAATCAGCCACCATGATAGTCCATCCCATAAGAGTTGCAGGGGTGACGCTTGGAGCCAGACAGAACTTTTACTACATTGAGAAAATGCAGGATCGTATAATAGATTTTATAGTGTCTCATTCCGATATAACGGAAAATCAGGTAAAGGCTCTTATGTTTAATACAAAGGAGCTTTCAAAGGATATAGGTTCGGTGCTGGTGGGAGCCCAGGCGGTCAAATGTGGCATAATAAAATCAGAAGGCGGGTTGTCTGATGCAGTTAATAAATTGTATGACTTGATAAAAAATGAAAATGATAGTAGAATATCGTAGGGTATCTATTGTATCGATTTTTACAGGGAAACTTGGCATGCAGCATCAGACATTTAGCTAAGATGGATTTTTGATGGGCTGATGTTCCAAAAAAATGGGAGATAAAAGATAAAATATGAATTTACTACAGGCTATAATAATGGGAATAATCCAGGGTGCAACGGAATTTCTCCCGGTGAGCAGTTCGGGACATCTTGCCATATTCAGAAACATATTCCATATGAATACTGACACAGGGATACTGTTTGATATACTTCTTCATCTTGGAACCCTGGTGGCTATAATCATAATATACAGAAGAGACATAGGCGAGCTTCTCATAGAGGGCTTTACCATACTTGGACTGGTATTTGTGAATATCGGAAGATTTATCAATAATCTTTATAAGACCAAGAAGAAAAAGAAATATGTGAAGATCGCTACAACACCATACAGAAGATTTGTCATACTTGTATTATTTTCAACCTTTGTTACTATGTGCATAGCACTTCCTTTTGAACATTTTATAGGAAATGCAGGAAATACACTGCTGATACCGGGAATATGTCTTGTGGTAACATCAGCGGTGTTATACATAGCAGATAATTTAAGGGTTGGAAATAAAAATGCTTCCACTGCAACCTATAAGGACTCAGTTATGGTGGGACTGGCTCAGGGAGCTGCAACTCTGCCCGGACTGTCACGTTCAGGAAGTACTATTGCGGCAGGGCTTGCCTGTGGTTTTACAAGGGAATTTGCAGTGAAGTATTCTTTTATAATGTCTATTCCTGCAATACTTGGAGCCTGTATCCTGGAGCTTCCGGATCTTGCCGGTGCCAAGCTGTCAGGCGGGAAGATATTTAACTACATAGTAGGAATGATAGTTGCCGGAGTGGTTGGATTCGTGTGCATAAAATTTATGCTCCGGATTGTTAAAACTAATAAATTTAAGGGATTTTCAATATATTGTCTGTGTGCCGGACTGATCTCCATAGTGTGCTACATGGTTTTATAAGATGTATTGAAGTGTGAGGATGGTTTAAGATGGCTACAAATACTAAGAAGACCACCGGACGTAACTCCGGTGCTTCCAAAAGCAAAAAAAATACTAAAAGCACCGCAAAGGGCAGGAAAAATACATCTGCCAGGGGAAGGCAGGTGAGAAATGAACAGGAGCAGGCAGTAAGGCTTGAGGTTATACTTATCTGCGTTCTTGCATTTGCAGTATTTCTCTTTATAGCAAATTTCGGCAAATGCGGTACCTTTGGAAATGCAATTTCGGGATTTTTCTTCGGTCTTATAGGTTCGGTGGAATATTTCTTCCCTGTCTATATGTTCTTTTCAGCAGCGTTCCTTGTGTCAAATCGTTTTGACAGAAGGATATTAAAGAAGATAATTTATGTTGGCGTTCTGCTCTGTATGTTCTCAATGCTCTGTCAGATGTTATCTGCCAGTGATTTTGAATCCGTAAAGAACATATACATGGATGGATATAAGAACCATAAGGGCGGAGGGTTGATAGCCGGTCTGGTATTCTTCCTTTTAAGGACTGTTATCGGTATACCTGGAACCATCATTGTCATGGTTGTGGTAACAGCTATCATGTTCATGCTGTTGTGTGAGATATCCATCGAAGGAATGGCAAGGGATATTAAGAACAGCATATCAGTGCATTTCTCCGATGAAAAGAAGAGTGAAAGAAGCACCCAGAGAAAGAAACGCAGAAGAGAACAGATAGATGAGTTCGGACTTTTAGATGATGATATGGATGATTTTGAGGAAACAGGCAGAAACAAAGGACCGAGAGTTGATATGAATAATATCAATGTGTTCGATTCAACCCGAAAAACTCCTTCCAGGAAGGGTAAGACAGATAGTCCTCACGATGTCCATGAGGTAAAGGACAAGCCAAGGGATTTCTTTGATATAGATCCTGATGATAACGGTATCGAGCGTATCAACATGCATGACGAGACTGAACAGGACAGGGCGGAAGCACCTAAGCCAAGAAATCGCAGAACAAAGGCGGGAACAGTATCAAAGACAGCGGAAGCTGCACAGAAAATTGCTTCAGGAACAGGAAATCTTTATCCGGGCATTTCAGGAGCCGGTGTTAAAGGTGCTGCCGGTGCAGGAGTATTGCAGCCTAATACTTCAGGCGTGGGCATTGGTATGTCTAAACCTAAGACTACAGATTTTGGCACAGCAGGTAAGGCAACCATAGATATGGGAGAAGATGTACTGGCTGGTGCGGTAAACGGCAATCTTCATCCTGAGACCATCAGTGATTACAGTCCGGAGCATGACTCGGCATTTGAGTCAGTTACTGGTGGCAGTGGAGCTGACGCAGCTAAGGCTTCAAAGCCGGCTGTCAGGAAAAATGAGAGCACGGCTCCACAGAAGAGTTACACCGAGGGTGGCAGATATACTCTGCCGGACGCGTCACTTCTTACAAAGGCTGAGAAGCAGAACAATACCAACAGGGACGCTTATGTAAGGGAGACAGCCATTAAACTCAAAAACACTCTTGAAAACTTTGGTGTAAATGTAACCATAACGAATTACAGCTGCGGTCCGGCAGTAACAAGATTTGAAATGCAGCCGGAGCAGGGAGTCAAGGTCAGCAAGATACTTAATCTTGCCGATGATATCAAGCTTAATCTTGCTGCTGCCGATATAAGGATAGAAGCTCCTATACCGGGAAAGGCTGCTATAGGAATAGAGGTTCCTAACAAGGAGATATCCGTTGTTACATTCAGGGAATTAGTTGAGTCAGAGAACTTTAAGAAGGCGAAATCCAAGATATCATTTGCAGTGGGAATGGATATAAGCGGACAGGTTATCACCACAGATATTGCCAAAATGCCACATCTTCTCATTGCAGGCTCCACAGGCTCAGGTAAGTCTGTATGTATAAATACACTTATAATGAGTATTCTCTTTAAGGCAAGGCCGGAGGAGGTCAAGCTTATAATGGTAGATCCTAAGATGGTTGAGCTCACCTGTTATAACGGAATACCACATCTTCTTATACCGGTTGTGACAGATCCTAAGAAAGCTGCCGGAGCTCTTAACTGGGCAGTTGAGGAGATGACAAGGCGATATCAGTTATTTGCAGATACAGGAGTGAGAAATCTCACAGGCTATAATGAGAAGGTTGCCGACGCACTGGCATCCGGAGGTGTTGATCCTGAGAAGCTCACGAAGCTTCCGCAGATCGTTGTTATCGTAGATGAGCTGGCTGACCTTATGATGGTTGCCCACGGTGAGGTGGAGGATGCCATAGTAAGACTTTCACAGCTTGCCAGAGCGGCGGGAATACACCTTGTAATAGCTACCCAGAGACCATCTGTAGATGTAATCACCGGTCTTATAAAGGCTAATGTTCCGTCAAGAATAGCATTTGCAGTGTCATCAGGTGTGGATTCAAGAACCATCCTTGACATGAATGGTGCCGAGAAGCTTCTTGGTAAGGGAGATATGCTGTTTTACCCTACAGGCTTCCCTAAGCCTGTGCGAGTCCAGGGTGCCTTCATATCAGATGATGAGGTGGCAAGAGTTGTGGATTACCTTAAGAAGTCCAATGGCGTGGGTACATACGATGAATCCGTATCAAATTCCATTGCCAGCGGTTCAGATGGATCGTTAAACGGCGCAGGTTCCGGTGGAAATGACAGGGATGAGTACTTCATTGAAGCAGGGAAGTTCATAATAGACAAAGAAAAAGCTTCTATAGGAATGTTACAGAGGGCATTTAAGATCGGCTTTAACAGGGCTGCAAGGATAATGGATCAGCTTGCGGACGCAGGAGTTGTGGGTCCTGAAGAGGGCACAAAGGCAAGGAAGATATTAATGTCTGAGGAACAATTTGAACAGTACATAGATGAGTATTATTAAAATACATTAATAAGGACTGTTACTAAAAAAACAGATTACAGAAGATGTTATTTAGAAATATTAAATATACATATATAAAAAACGACAAAGGAGACAAATGTATGTTAAACGATATCGAAATCGCTCAGCAGGCTCACATGGCAAATATTAAGGATGTGGCTGCGTCAATAGGAATTGCCGAGGACGACATAGAAATGTATGGAAAGTACAAGGCAAAGCTTTCAAGTGAACTTATTAAGAAGGTTTCAGACAATGATGATGGAAAGCTTATACTTGTAACAGCCATCAACCCGACCCCTGCAGGAGAGGGCAAGACAACAGTTACAGTTGGTCTAGGTGAGGCCATGGCAAAGCTTGGAAAGAAGTCTCTCATAGCATTAAGAGAACCATCCCTAGGACCTTGTTTCGGCATTAAGGGTGGAGCAGCCGGCGGCGGATATGCCCAGGTTGTACCTATGGAGGATCTTAACCTTCATTTCACAGGTGATTTTCATGCCATAACATCAGCAAATAATCTCCTTGCAGCAATGATGGACAACCATATACATCAGGGAAACGAGCTTAGGATAGACGTGAATCGTATAGTGTTCAAGAGATGTATGGACATGAACGACAGATCACTCCGCCATACAATAGTAGGTCTCGGAAAGCGTGTGGATGGTGTGCCTCGTGAAGACGGCTTCGTTATAACAGTTGCCTCAGAAATAATGGCCATCCTCTGTCTTGCAAAGGACTTTAGGGATCTTCAGGACAGACTTGGCAGGATAATAGTTGCATACAATTACGACAATGAGCCTGTAACTGCCGCTGACTTAAAGGCAGTTGGAGCAATGTCAGCACTTCTTAAGGACGCCATCAAGCCAAACCTTATCCAGACCCTTGAGAATACACCTGCAATAGTACATGGTGGCCCATTTGCAAATATAGCCCATGGCTGTAACAGTGTAATGGCAACAAAGACAGCCTTAAAGCTTGCTGACTATGTTATTACAGAGGCAGGCTTCGGTGCAGATCTGGGAGCTGAGAAGTTCTTCGATATCAAGTGCCGTATGAACGGACTCAAGCCGGACGCAGTAGTTCTTGTGGCTACAGTCAAAGCTCTCAAGTATAACGGTGGGGTTCCTAAGACAGAGCTTACAGCAGAAAATCTTGAGGCGTTAAAGAAGGGTATCGTAAACCTTGAGAAGCATATTGAAAATCTCCAGAAGTACGGCGTGCCTGTTGTTGTAACATTAAACAGATTTATCACAGATACAGACGCAGAGCTTGACTTCGTTAAAGAATTCTGTACTGCAAGAGGATGTGATTTTGCCCTTGCAAATGTATGGGAGAAGGGTGGCGAAGGTGGAATAGAGCTGGCAAATGCAGTCCTCAACACCTTAGAGACAAAGAAAAGCAACTTCAAGGTTCTCTATGAGGATGATCTTTCTATAAAGGACAAGATCAGTACAATAGCTACAGAGATATATGGTGCTGACAATGTAACCTACAGCCCTGAGGCTTCAAGAGCCATCAAGAAAATAGAGGAAATGGGATTCGGTAATTTCCCTGTATGTATGGCAAAGAACCAGTATTCGCTGTCAGATGATCCTAACAAGCTTGGAAGACCAACAGGCTTTGATATAAATATCCGTGAGGTTTATGTAAGTGCAGGCGCAGGCTTCGTAGTTGCCATAACAGGAACTATAATGACCATGCCTGGACTTCCAAAGAATCCTGCTGCATTTAATATCAGCGTGACAGATGACGGGGTTATAAAAGGTCTGTTCTAGTACCCGGCAGAAAATAATGACAGAATAGAGGATGATATAATGGCACAGATAATAGACGGAAAGGTGATCTCGAAACAGATCAAGGATGAGGTTAAGGAAAAGGTAAGTGCTTATAAGGCACAGGGCATAGAGATAAGCCTTGCAGTTGTGCTTGTGGGAAATGATCCCGCCAGCACAGTGTATGTAGGAAATAAGAAGAAGGCATGTGAATATACAGGGATTAATTCTGTATCATATGAGTTGCCCGAGGATACAACTGAGGCAGAGCTTCTTGAACTTATAGACAAGCTTAATAACGATGACAAGATAAATGGCATACTGGTGCAGCTTCCACTTCCTAAACATATTGATGAGGATAAGGTCATCAAGGCTATATCTCCACTAAAGGACGTGGATGGCTTCCATCCTATGAGCGTAGGAGCTTTAAGCATTGGGCAGCCGGGCTTCGTTTCATGTACGCCGGCGGGCATAATCGAGCTTATCAAGAGATCGGGAGCAGATATAGAGGGCAAGGAATGTGTGGTTATAGGCAGAAGCAATATTGTTGGAAAGCCAATGGCACTTCTTCTGTTGAGAGAAAACGGCACAGTAACCATATGCCATTCAAGGACAAAGAACCTTAAGGAAGTATGCAAGAGAGCAGATATCCTTGTGGTTGCTATCGGAAGACCAAAGATGATCGACAAGTCATATGTTAAGGACGGAGCGGTTGTTATTGATGTGGGAATACACAGAGGTGCCGATAATAAGCTGTGCGGAGACGTAGATTTTGCTTCCGTTGAGCCTGTGGCAGGTGCCATCACTCCGGTTCCCGGCGGTGTAGGACCTATGACCATTGCCATGCTCATGAACAATTGTGTCAATTCAGTTGCTATACAGAAAAAATAATTATAAGGTGATGTAAAATATGAAAATATTAATGGTTTCACTTGGCTGCGACAAAAATCTATGCGATAGCGAGGCCATGCTTGGAAAGCTTCACAGTGCAGGTCATGAGATAACAAATGATGAGCAGGAAGCAGAGGTTGTGGTCATAAATACCTGTGCATTTATAAAGGACGCAAAGCAGGAAAGTATCAATACCATTATCGAGATGGCTGAGCTTAAGAAGACAGCTAATCTTAAGAAGCTTATAGTTGCAGGCTGTCTGTCCCAGAGATATCAGGACGAGATCTTGGAGGAGCTTCCGGAGATAGATGTCATCTTGGGTTCCACCAATTTTGACAAGATACTTGAGGCTGTCGGAACCGATGATACCAAGATCATAGACAGTATAAATTATATGCCGGATACAGATAACGACAGGATTGTTACAACCCTTGCAGGCATGGCGTATCTCAAGATCGCTGAGGGATGCGGTAAGATGTGTACCTACTGCGTTATTCCGTATATCAGGGGTAAGTACAGAAGTGTACCTATGGAGAAGCTGCTGTCCCAGGCAGAGATGCTGGCAAGAGACGGCGTCAGGGAGCTTATACTAGTTGCCCAGGAGACTACATTATACGGCACGGATATCTATGGAAAGAAAAAACTTCCGGAGCTGCTCCGTAAGCTTTGTGAGATAGACGGCATAGAGTGGATAAGACTTATGTATTGTTATCCTGAAGAAATAACAGAAGAACTTATTGATGTTATGGCAGATTGTGATAAAATATGTAAATACATTGATATACCTATCCAACATTCAGAGGACAAGATATTAAAGCGTATGGGAAGAAGAACCACCAGAAAAGAACTGGTGGATCTTATAACAGCTTTAAGAAGCAGGATACCGGATATCGCCATACGGACAACACTGATCACCGGATTTCCGGGAGAGACTGAAGAAGAGCATGAGAGCGTGTGCGAATTTATAAATGATATGGAGTTTGACAGGCTTGGAGTGTTCACATATTCCCCTGAGGAGGGAACTCCGGCGGCAGCTTTTGAGGATCAGGTTCCTGAGGATATTGCCGAAGGCTGGCGTGATGAGATCATGGAGCTTCAGCAGGAGATATCCTACGACAGGAATCAGAGCTTTGTGGGAAAGCGACTTAAGGTTCTCATTGAGGGATATCTTGATGATGGAGATGTCTACATAGGACGCTCATACAGGGACGCACCTTCTGTTGACGGCATGATATTTGTCCATGCCGATCATGAACTGATCTCGGGAGCCTTTGTGGATGTGGATATTACCGAGGCAAATGAATATGACCTGATAGGAGATGTTGCGGAATGAATCTACCAAATAAACTGACAATATTAAGAGTTATAATGATACCGTTCTTCCTTGTATTTCTGTACATGGAAGCTTCCTGGACAAAATGGGTGGCACTTGGAATATTTATCGTGGCTGCCATCACAGATACATTAGACGGACAGATCGCCAGACGCTGCCATCTTGTAACAAACTTTGGAAAGTTCATGGATCCTCTGGCAGACAAGCTGCTGGTGTGTTCGGCACTTATTGCTTTTACGGATCTTCACAGGATGCCGGGTTGGATCGTTATAGTTATAATCGCAAGGGAATTTATCATAAGCGGCTTCAGACTTATTGCTGCCGAGAAGGGAGTAGTAATAGCAGCCGGATGGTGGGGAAAGATAAAGACAACTGTCCAGATGATAATGGTATGCTTCCTTATAGCAAACCTTTCATCACAGTTTATATATTACCTTGAGCAGGTGCTCATATATGCGTCACTTGCACTTACCATCATCTCTCTTCTTGATTATCTTATTAAGAACAGGGATGTGCTTAAGGGCTGATGTCCGAAAAATATCTGTAATTAGTTTATAATTAAAAAAATAAGGGGCGGGGTAAAATATAAGATGTATTTATCTCGCTCCTTTTTACTGCCTTGTATATGGTGATAATATTGTGTACAAATTATAAAAAATGCCGTAAAGGTGTTTTTTTACTTGAAATATGTTGTCAAAGGCATTACAATTATACTCGGCAGAAATTGGATTTTCCATAATACGGAATATCCTAAAAATATATCAAACGGAGGGCTAAAAATGAGCAACAAACCAAGCTTGTCAGCAAGTGATAGAATTAATGCATTACTTGATGACTCAAGTTTTGTTGAAGTTGGTGCATATGTAACAGCAAGAAACACTGACTTTAACATCCAGGACAAGGAAACTCCTAAAGATGGTGTTATTACCGGATACGGAGTAATCAATGGCAATTTAGTATATGTGTACAGCCAGGACGCTAAGGTTTTAGGCGGATCAATAGGCGAAATGCACGCGAGAAAGATTGCTAAGATTTATGACATGGCTATGAAGATGGGAGCACCGGTTATCGGTCTCGTCGATTGTGCCGGCTTAAGATTACAGGAGGCAACAGATGCACTTAACGCATTTGGCGAGGTATATCTCAAGCAGTCATTAGCATCGGGAGTAATACCACAGATCACTGCTATTTTTGGAACATGTGGCGGTGGAGCTGCTCTTATTCCTACACTTACAGATTTTACATTCATGACAAAGGAAGGTGCAAAGCTTTTTGTAAACAGTCCTAATGCGTTAGAAGAGAACAATGTTGTTAAACTTGACACTTCAACAGCAGAGTATGTAAGTGAGAATACAGCTAATGTTGATGGTGTATTTGAGACAGAGGAAGAGGTTCTCGGAACTATCAGAAGTCTTGTTGAAATGCTTCCATCATGTAACACAGATACAGACAAGCAGGAGAACTGCACAGATAACATTAACAGGATCATTCCTAACCTTGAAGGTTTCAAGAATGACGCAAAGGCAGTTCTTATGAACATTTCAGACAACTCATTTATCCTTGAGCTTAAGAAGGATTTCGCTCAGGATATCGTTACAGCATTTATCAAGCTTAACGGATATGCTGTAGGATGTGTTGTAAACCAGAAGGATGTTATCACAACCGACGGCGCATACAAGGCTGCAGATTTTGTTAATTTCTGTGACGCTTTTGATATCCCTGTACTTACACTTGTTAATGTTACAGGCTTTGCTGCTACTATTGATGAGGAGCATACAATTTCAAGAGCACTTGCAAAGCTTACAAACGCTTATGCAGACGCAACAACACCAAAGGTTACTGTTATCCTTGACAAGGCTTATGGTACAGCTTACACAGTTATGAATTCAAAGGCTATCGGTGCTGATCTTGTATATGCATGGCCTGACGCAGTTATCGGAACAATGGATCCTGAGATGGCTGTTAAGATCATGTATGAGGATGAGATCTCAGCCGCTGCTGATAAGATGGCATTCATCAAGGAGAAGAAGGCTGAATACACAGAGGCTCTTTCAGGAGCTGTTTCAGCAGCAAGCAGAGGCTATGTTGATGATGTTATCGAACCGGATGCAACAAGAAAGAGAGTTATTGCTGCATTTGAAATGCTTTATTCAAAGGATGAAATGAGACCATATAAGAAGCATAGTACAATATAAAGGAGTGACAACTTAATGAAGAAAAGATTATTCTTAATAATTTCTATGTTAGCTGTTGCCTTTACATTGGCAGGATGTTCTTCAAACGACAAGAAGGTTGCCTTTGACTATGATAATGACACCATTGCCGCATATGCGAATACACTGGCAAACGGATATATCAAGTTGTCAGAAGACGAAGCAGTTGTAGAAAACTGGGAAGCAAACGGCACAGATGCAGTATATATATCAGGTCAGGGACAGCAGGTAAGTATTTCTCAGTCAGATGTTGACGCTGTAAAGGTGTTCAGCAGTATGGAGAAGGACTACGGTAAGTTTGAAAGCCTTGACTCAACATATGAGATCGAAGAGGTAAAGGATACCGTAATCGTAACACTTACAGCAAAATGTGAAAAAGAAACAGCTGAAGTAAAAGTTACTTTTGTAGATGATACTGCAAGATTTAACTATTTATGCGAGTTCTATCAGATGGACGCAGACAGCCTTATTGCACAGGGCGTATATCCATATAAGCCATCAGAATTCGAGACAGGCAAAGTTCAGACTCTCGGCGAGAAGATGAAGGATGCCGGCACTAATACAATAATAGGTATGGGTATAGTATTCGTTGTACTTATATTTATTTCATTTGTTATTTCTCTGTTAAAGTATGTTCCTATGTTATTAGACAAAGAGACAAGGGAAAAGAGAAAGGCAGAAAAGGCTAAGGTGGCTGCCGGCGCAGCCGGCACAGACGAAGCAGCAGAAGAGCAGAAGCCTTCAAATGCTGTCGTTGATATTGTTAACACAGAGACAGGAGCAAGCGTTATGGATGATTCACAGCTTGTTGCAGTTATCTCAGCCGCAGTTGCAGCATATGAGAGTGGTAACAATTCCCAGGTGACATACCCAAGTAATGATAAGCTGGTTGCAAGACCGATCAGACGAGTAAGAAGATAATATAGGAGGATATCGATTATGAAGAATTATAGAATTACAGTTAATGGAACAGCATATGATGTTGCAGTTGAAGAATTAGCAGCAGGCGCAGCACCTGCACCAGTAGCACAGGTTGCAGCACCTGTAGCAGCACCGGCTCCAGCAGCAGCTCCTGCACCAGCAGCTAAGAGCACAGGCGCAGGTTCAATAAAGGTTGCTTCACCAATGCCTGGTAAGATCCTTGATGTTAAGACAAAGGTTGGCGACGCAGTAAAGAAGGGTCAGGTATTACTTATACTTGAGGCTATGAAGATGGAAAACGAAGTTGTTGCTCCGGAAGACGGTACAGTTGCAAGCGTTGATGTTGCAGTTGGCGCAATGGTTGAGGCAGGAGATACATTAGCATCTCTCAACTAATTTGGTACGTCGAATAATTTATAGGAGGAAACAACTAAATGGGCAGTAGTATACTTGACGTTTTGTCAAATTTAGCTAATCAGACCGGATTTGCAAATCTTGACTGGAAAAACTACATCATGATTCTTGTAGCTTTTGTTTTCATGTATCTTGCAATTGGAAAAGGTTTCGAACCATTACTTCTGGTACCAATCTCATTTGGTATGTTTTTGGTCAATATGTTCCCGGACATAATGGCAGAAGGTGGTTTATTACATTATTTCTATTTACTTGATGAGTGGAGTATTCTTCCATCACTTATTTTCATGGGTGTTGGTGCCATGACAGACTTTGGTCCGCTTATCGCAAATCCAAAGAGCTTCCTGCTGGGTGCAGCAGCTCAGTTTGGTATCTATGCAGCATACTTCCTTGCATTCCTTATGGGATTCAACGGAAAGGAAGCAGCAGCAATCTCAATAATCGGTGGTGCCGATGGTCCTACATCTATCTACCTTGCAGGTAAGCTTGGTATGGGTGGAACACTTTTAGGCCCTATAGCAGTTGCAGCATATTCATATATGTCACTTGTTCCTGTTATCCAGCCACCTATCATGAAGGCTCTTACAACAAAGAAGGAAAGACTTGTTAAGATGCCTCAGCTTCGTCCTGTAACAAAGCTTGAGAAGATTCTCTTCCCAATCATCGTTACACTGGTAGTTGTATTAATTCTCCCAACAACAGCACCACTTGTTGGTATGCTTATGTTAGGTAACCTCTTCAGAGAGTGTGGAGTTGTTAAGCAGCTTACAGAGACAGCTTCAAATGCCATGATGTACATCGTAGTTATCCTTCTCGGCACATCAGTTGGTGCATCTACAAGTGCTGAAGCATTCCTTCAGGTTAGTACACTTAAGATCTTTCTTTTAGGTCTTGTGGCATTTGCGTTCGGTACAGCAGCCGGTGTATTGTTTGGTAAGTTAATGTGTTGGGCTACAAAGGGTAAGGTTAATCCACTTATCGGTTCAGCCGGAGTTTCAGCAGTTCCAATGGCGGCCAGAGTTTCACAGAAGGTTGGAGCACAGTATGATCCAACAAACTTCCTTCTCATGAATGCCATGGGTCCAAACGTAGCAGGTGTTATTGGTACAGCCGTTGCAGCAGGTACATTCCTTGCTATATTCGGAATTTAATTTTAAAATAAAATTCAGCAGAACGATATAATATATCGGAAAATCTATATAATGTTTAGTAGACAGAAGATTTACAGGAGGTCATGAAATGGCAGATAAGAAACCGGTAAAGATTACCGAAACAGTATTGCGTGATGCGCATCAGTCACTTATAGCTACTCGTATGACAACTGAGCAGATGCTTCCTATCATCGACAAGATGGATAAGGTTGGATATCATTCAGTAGAGTGCTGGGGTGGCGCTACATTTGATGCTTCACTTAGATTCCTTAAGGAAGATCCATGGGACAGACTCAGAAAGTTAAGAGATGGTTTCAAGAATACAAAGCTTCAGATGTTATTCAGAGGTCAGAATATTCTTGGTTACCGTCATTATGCCGATGATGTTGTTGAGTATTTCGTTCAGAAGTCAATAGCAAATGGTATTGATATTATCAGAATATTTGACTGTCTTAACGATTTAAGAAACCTTCAGACAGCAGTTAAGGCATGTAACAAGGAAAAGGGACATGCACAGGTTGCGCTTGCTTATACTTTAGGTGATGCATATACACTTGATTACTGGAAGGATATGGCAAAGAGAATTGAAGATATGGGTGCAGATTCAATCTGTATCAAGGATATGGCAGGTCTTCTTGTTCCATATAAGGCAACAGAGCTTGTTGAGGCTCTCAAGGATGGTTCAAAGCTTCCGATCCAGCTTCATACACACTACACATCAGGTGTTGCTTCAATGACATATCTTAAGGCAGTTGAAGCAGGATGTGATATTATCGACACAGCAATTTCACCACTTGCCCTTGGCACAAGCCAGCCGGCTACAGAGGTTATGGCTAAAACATTTGAGGGTACAGAGTATGATCCTGGCTTTGATCAGAATCTCCTTGCTGAGATCGCTGATTACTTCAGACCAATGAGAGAAGAGTGGTTAAAGAGCGGACTTCTCAATCCAAAGGTTCTTGGTGTTAATGTTAAGACACTTTTATATCAGGTACCTGGTGGTATGCTTTCAAACCTTGTTTCACAGCTTAAGGAAATGAACGCAGAGGATAAGTTCAATGAGGTTCTTGAAGAGGTTCCAAGAGTTCGTAAGGACTATGGTGAGCCACCACTTGTTACACCTTCAAGCCAGATCGTTGGTACACAGGCAGTTCTCAATGTTGTTACAGGTGAGAGATATAAGATGTGTACAAAGGAGTCAAAGGCTCTTGTTGGCGGCGAGTATGGTCAGTCAGTTAAGCCTGTTGATCCTGAGGTTAAGAAGAAGGTTATCGGCGACAAGGAGCCTATCACATGTCGTCCGGCCGATCTCTTAGACAACGAGCTTGATAAGATCGAGAAGGAAATGATCCAGTACAAGAAGCAGGATGAGGATGTATTAACATATGCATTATTCCCACAGGTTGCTCTTGAGTACTTTAAGCTCAGAGACGCACAGGATACAAAGGTTGACGCTACATTAGTAGACAATGACAGCAAGGCATATCCTGTATAATATTTAATAAATTAGGAAAATGATTTTCTGGTAAGAGGCGGGAGATTTCCGCCTCTTATTTGATATAGTAACTAAGCAGGTGCGACATAAAGGAATATATAATGGGAACAATAGTTGTAGTAGGCGGCGGTGCTGCAGGAATGATGGCAGCCATAACGGCTGCCGGTAATAATAAAGTTATACTTGTTGAGAGAAATGACAGGCTGGGAAAGAAGCTGTTTATTACAGGTAAGGGCAGATGTAATCTTACAAATGCCTGTGATATAGACAGGCTTTTCAATGCTATTACCACTAATCCTAAGTTTATGTACAGCTCCATATATACATTTGACAATGAGGCGGTCATAGACTTCTTCAATAAGGCGGGACTTGTTACAAAGGTGGAACGGGGAGACAGAGTATTTCCTGCCAGCGATCATTCCTCTGATGTTATAGGTGTGTTAAAGACCCTCATAAACAGAAACAGGAACATAGAGGTCATGCTTAATACAAGGGTACAGGATATAGTTGTAAAGGACGGATGTGTTACAGGAGTTAAGACCGGTACCGGAGAGATTAAATGTGACGCAGTTATCCTGGCTACCGGAGGAAAGTCCTATCCTCTTACAGGCTCCACAGGAGACGGGTATAACATGGCAGAAAAATTCGGTCATACCATAAAGGATATTATGCCTTCATTGGTTCCTTACAACATAAAAGAGGCCTTCTGCAAGGAGCTTATGGGATTATCCCTTAAAAATGTAAGCTTCTGCATAAGATCAGGAAAGAAGACCGTCTTTAATGAACAGGGAGAAATGTTGTTTACCCATTTTGGAATAAGCGGACCGTTGGTTATCAAGTCGTCAGCTTATATACATCGTTATCTGGACAAGGAACTATCCATGTACATTGATCTGAAGCCGGCTCTTGACAGAGAGGCACTGGATCAGAGGATCGTGAGGGATTTCAAGAAGAACATAAATAAAGAGTTTAAAAATTCCCTGGGAGAACTGCTCCCTGTTAAGCTGATACCTGTTATAATAGAAATTACAGCTATAGATCCCTATAAACAGGTTAATTCCGTTACCAGAGAGGAGCGGGAAAGGCTTGTGGATACAATAAAACACATGGAACTCACCTTTGATGGTTTAAGAGGCTTAGATGAGGCAATAATAACAAAGGGTGGAATAAATACAAAGGAAATAAATCCTGCCACAATGGAGTCAAAGCTTGTGAGAAGACTGTATTTTGCAGGTGAGATCATAGATGTGGACGCCCTTACTGGAGGCTTTAATCTTCAAGTGGCGTGGTCCACGGGAAGACTAGCGGGAATGTGTGCCGCAGAGGAATAATATCACGGAGGAAAAGGATAATATGAACATAGCTATAGACGGGCCTGCCGGTGCAGGAAAGAGTACTATTGCCAAGCTTGTGGCAAAGGAACTGGGATTCATATATGTTGATACCGGAGCAATGTACAGAGCCATTGCACTGTATTTTATAAACAATAAGGTAGATATAGCTGATATGGAGCAGGTTGAGACTGCACTTTCAGCCATAAAGATCGAGATAAAGTACCGGGATGGTAAGCAGCAGGTAATACTAAATGATGAGAATGTTACCGGAAGATTGAGAGAGGAAGCCGTTGGAAATATGGCGTCCAAATCATCTGCCATATCGGTTGTGAGAGAAAAGCTTTTATCCTTACAGCGTGATCTTGCCGTTGCAAATAACGTGGTAATGGACGGCAGGGATATAGGAACAAATATACTTCCAAGTGCGGAGCTTAAGATATATCTGACTGCTTCATCTGCTGTCAGAGCCAAGAGACGTTATGACGAGCTGGTTGCAGCCGGCAAATCTGCCGATCTTTCACAGATCGAAGCAGATATAATCACTAGGGATGAGCAGGATATGAGCAGAAAGACAGCACCTCTTAAGCAGGCAGAGGACGCAGTGTATCTTGACAGCTCAGCCATGGACATAGATACGGTGACAGGAACCATCATAGGATATGCCCGTGAGAGAATATGATCAATGATAGATCATATGAATTAACTGAGGAGTAATATACTGTATTAATTGAAGGGGTTACCGGTAATATACCGTATGGATTAAATGGTTGACCGGTAATACATTACTTAAATTAAATGAGTGACAGAAAATAAATATCAAGTTTGATTTGGGGAGAAGTACAAGCATGGAAATAATACTTGCCAAGTCTGCGGGCTTCTGCTTTGGCGTTCAGAGGGCAGTCGATATGGCTTATGAGCAGGCGGGACACAGAGAGGTATATACATTCGGTCCTATAATCCATAATGAGGAGGTTATTGAGGACCTTAAGAGCAAGGGCGTCAATATAATAGAAGACCTGGATGAATTAGAGGGGAAGTCGGACTGCACGGTTGTGATCCGTTCCCACGGTGTAGAAAAAAAGGTATACGATGATCTCAATTCAAGGGGTATACATGTGGTGGACGCCACCTGTCCATTTGTGAAGAAGATCCACAATATTGTGAAAAATGATTCCGAAGCAGGCCGTGTTATCATTATTGTGGGAGATCCAAACCACCAGGAGGTTAAGGGGATAGTAGGCTGGTGCAGCGGTGAGGTACACGTTGTAGACAGCGAGGAAGGTATAATTTCCCTGATAGATGCATTGTCGGATGAGAACCATGAGATCAGCGTTGTAAGCCAGACCACTTTTAATTTGAATAAATTTAATAATATTGTTGATATTATTAGAAATAAATTGTATAATGTTAATGTTTATGAGACTATCTGTAACGCTACAGCTGTCAGGCAGAAAGAAGCGAAGGAGATTGCTTCAAGGGTTGATGCCATGATAGTTATAGGCGGCAGGAACAGCTCTAATACTCAGAAGCTATATGACATAAGCAAAAAAGAATGTGAGAATACTTACTATATACAGACACTCGTTGATTTGGATTTGACTACTTTTGAATCCGTTAGTAGGGTAGGTATTACAGCGGGGGCATCTACCCCAAATTATATTATTAAGGAGGTTCATAGTAGCATGGCAGAGTTAAGTTTTGAACAGATGTTAGAGAATGATGAGAGCAAGGTATCTATCAGACAGGGAGAGCTTGTTGATGGAACAGTAATCGATGTTAAGCCTGATGAGATCGTGGTTGATATCAAGTATAAGTCAGATGGTATCATCACAAAGAGTGAGTACACAAACGCTCCTAATGTTGATCTTACAGAACTTGTACACGTTGGTGACCCTATCACTGTAAAGGTTATTAAGACAAATGACGGAGAAGGACAGGTTGCTCTTTCATATAAGCAGGTTGCTGCAGAGAAGGTTAATGAGAAGCTTGAAGAAGCTTTCAATAACGGTGAAGTTCTCAAGGGTAAGGTAATTCAGGTTGTTAAGGGCGGCTTAAACGTAAATGTTGAGGAGTCAAGAGTATTCATACCTGCAAGCCTTGTATCAGATGTATATGAGAAGAACCTTGACAAGTATCTTGATCAGGAGATCGAGTTCGTATTAACAGAGTTCAACCCTAAGAAGAGAAGAATAATCGGTAACAGAAAGAAGCTTGTTGTTGAGCAGAAGGCTGAGGCAGCTAAGGAATTATTCGCAAGAATCGAAGTTGGCATGGTTGTTGAAGGAACAGTTAAGAATGTTACAGACTTCGGTGCATTCATTGATTTAGGCGGAGCAGACGGACTTCTTCATATCTCAGAGATGTCATGGGGAAGAGTTGAGAGCCCTAAGAAGGTATTCAAGGTTGGCGACAAGGTTAAGGCATTCATCAAGGCTATTGATGGTGAGAAGATTGCTCTCAGCTTAAAGTTTGATGAGACAAACCCATGGGTTAATGCAGAAGAGAAGTATGCAATCGGCAATGTTGTTAAGGGAAGAATTGCAAGAATGACAGATTTTGGCGCATTCGTTGAACTTGAGCCAGGGGTTGACGCATTACTTCATGTATCACAGATTTCATATGAGCATGTTGCTAAGCCTGAGGATGTATTCAAGATCGGTGATGAGATCGAGGCTAAGATTGTTGACTTCAAGCCTGAAGATAAGAAGATCAGCTTATCAATCAAGGCTTTACAGGAGCCACCAGTTGAGGAAGAGGCACCTGTAGAGGAGTAATCAGATAATATATTAAATGATACATATGATATCATGGTGATCGCAGTTGCAGGATGTGTCTGCGTGAGTTAATGATTTGTATGATATTAAGTGAAAAAAACAGCGTAGACAAGTTCTACGCTGTTTTTGTTGTGACGAGTTATTGTGACGAGTCAAATGCAGCATGTTTACATGATTTCATTTAACGACTGATGAGCTGCCAATCGATGTTTAAGCGGTTATGCTTTATATTTTTCATTAAGTCGTTCCTTTATGTACAGACTCTTATCCTGAGGGGCGGCTTTTTCAAATCCCTCAATATCCATAAAGGTCTGCTTATCATCAAGGTTGTACCTGTATTCGTAGCCAAGCCTTGTCTTTGCCTGGGTGAGGAAAAAGCCCTGCTTTACTGTATAGGCGTTTTCCTTTGTGGCCTTCTCTATGAATTCCGGTTCCACATAGCGTGCCAGGGATTTGTGTATGACCTTATTCTCAAGGGGCATATAGTAGTAGTTTTTATAATCCCTGAAATAATATTTCATTGTGTCTGATACAGGCTTAAACCGCAATGTCATGGTGTTCTTGTAGAGATTTACGAACATGTCTCCATTTGAATAGGTGACACGGGTAGGTATGTAGGCAGTGCTGCAGGTTACTGTCAGATTTCCGTCATTATCTATAGAGGCGGATGTGATAGTGTAATTTCCCGAAAATGTGTAGTTAAGGGCTGCCATATCTGTTATGGACATAAGCCCCAGGATGTCATCGTGATTATGTTTCAGAAGATCATCAAGATCAGCATTGTCCTTTGTCTTAAGGTATTTCTTATATACGCCTATGAGCTTTCCGCCGGAACAAAAGTCGTTACGATGGATGCCACAGAGCTCTTCAATATCTGACTGGTGACAGCTGTTAAGATGAAGCTTAGCCTTATACTTCCTTATAAGAACAAAAAGATCAATGCTTGTCATAGACTCGAATATATCGGCAAGATCGTGCTTTTTTAACCTTTCCCTTACATAGGGAATATCAAAGGTATTGCCGTTATAGGTAAGTGTATGGGAGAAGTGCTCTGAGATATCTGCGAAGTAAATGAGCATTTCCTTTTCGGATACGGGCGTGCCGTCGTCATTAAACAGCAGCGTGATCTCCGCGTTTCCTGAATTGTCTGTAATTCCGTAGCCTATCATGTATATGTAGGAATTTTTTGCGGAAAGCCCGGTGGTTTCTATATCAAAGAAAATAGTTTTGCCTGTATCTATCCCATATTCCTCACAGTGGAGTGTATTCAGTTTTTCTCTGTAGGTATATATCTTCAAGTTCCGTTCCTCCCGACTACATTTGCAATATCCCATATAATCATAGCAACAGTTTATTAAAAAAGCAAACATATATTCCCATTTGATAATTTGTGTGGTATAATCCGTGTGGGTAATTGACTAAATATAATTTTGATATGGGATATATATCCATATATATTGAAGAGGTAAATATGTTTTCATATATAAAGGGCGATCTAGTCGAGAAAAATGACGGAAGCATTGTTGTGGAATGTGGAGGAATAGGCTATATGCTGTTCATATCTGAACAGTTTGCCATGAGACTTCCTGCCATAGGAGCGGCAGTTAAGGTATATACTTATATATATATACGTGAGGATGAGCTGAGCCTTTACGGATTTGCAGATAATTCTGAGCTTGAGACCTTCAAGCTTCTTATATCCATAAACGGGATCGGCCCCAAGGCGGCACTTTCAGTGCTTTCTGCAATGTCTGTATCAGAGCTGCAATTTGCAGTGGTAACAGATGATGTGAAGAGTATTACAAAGGCAAATGGTGTTGGAACCAAGGGTGCCCAGAGGATCATAATGGAGCTTAAGGACAAGATGAAGATGGAAGATCTTATATCCGGTGCCTATGATAGACAGGTTACTGAGGCGGCTCCGTCAAGCAGTGTCACAAATGAGGTAATACTGGCACTGACTTCTCTTGGATACAGTGGCTCAGAGGCTGCCGCAGCCATAAAGAAGGTAAAGGATGTTGACGACATGTCAACAGAGCAGCTTTTAAGTGCGGCTTTAAAGAAGATAATGTAACATCAGGGATTAGTTGCCGGTGTTCATGGGAATGAGGAATGTTTTAAATGAACAGGATCATATCTACGGAAGCAGATATAGAAGAAATAAATAGCGAACAAAGTCTCAGACCGAGATTCCTTAAGGAATACATTGGTCAGAGCAAGGTTAAGAACAATCTCCGTATCTTTATCGATGCGGCGAAGAAGAGGAATGAACCTTTAGATCACCTTCTTCTGTACGGACCACCGGGACTTGGTAAGACCACCCTTGCCTCAATAGTTGCAAATGAAATGGACGTCAACATCAAGATCACATCAGGTCCTGCCATTGAGAAGCCGGGAGAACTGGCGGCGATCCTTAATAACCTCTCTGAAAATGATGTTTTGTTCATAGACGAGATACACCGTTTAAACAGTCAGGTTGAAGAGGTTCTGTATCCTGCGATGGAGGATTATGCCATTGATGTTGTTATTGGTAAGGGGGCAGGAGCCAGATCCATAAGACTTGAGCTGCCAAGGTTTACTCTTATTGGTGCTACCACCAGGGCAGGAATGCTGACAGCACCTTTAAGAGACAGATTCGGGATGGTAGACAGGTTGGAGTTCTACACACCGGAGGAGCTTAAGGATATAGTTATCCGTTCGGCTCAGGTGCTTAATGTGGATATTACTGAGGATGGTGCCTATGAGATAGCCAGAAGATCAAGAGGCACTCCGAGACTTGCCAACAGGCTGTTAAAGCGTTGCAGGGATTTCGCCCAGGTGTGCCACAACGGAGTTATAAACAAGGATACTGCCCAGACGGCACTTGACCGCCTTGAAGTTGATTCCATGGGACTAGATCATGTGGACAGAAATATATTATTTACAATGATAAATAAATTCTCAGGAGGTCCTGTGGGACTGGATACCCTTTCAGCAGCCATAGGTGAGGATCCGGGAACTGTGGAGGATGTATATGAGCCGTATCTTATAAAAAACGGATTCATAAATCGTACTCCAAGGGGAAGAATAGTTACAGATGTATGCTACAGGCACTTCGGGCTTGAACCATATAAGTAATAATAGGAAATACAGTAGAAGAGATAACAGCATAAAAGGCTGATAAAAAGACAAGGAGAAGAGAAAATGGCACAGAAACATGATATACCGGTTGTAATAAATAATAAAGTCTTCACATTAAGTGGTATGGAAAGTGAAGAGTATCTTCAGAATGTGGCAACATATATAAACTCAAAGATCGCAGAATGTCAGACATCAGAGAGCTACAAGCGTTCAAGTGCAGAGTATCAGAATATTCTTCTTGCATTAAATATCGCTGATGATTATTTCAAAGCAAAAATGCAGGTTAATCAAATGCTTTCAGATGACGATGACAAGGACAAGCAGATATATGACCTTCGTCATGACGTTATAGAGTATCAGATCAAGTGTGAGGCTGCCCAGAAGATGGCAGATGAATACAAGGAAAAGATAAGTGAACTTCAGAGACAGATAATCAAGTTGGAAGCGGAGAATAATGTTAAATAAACCAGAGATACTTGCACCGGCAGGAAGCATGGAGGCATTACATGCCGCTGTCAATGCCGGAGCAGACGCAGTGTACCTGGGAGGAAGTCTGTTCAGTGCCAGAGCATTTGCGTCTAATTTTGACACAACTGAATTATTAAAAGCCATAGATTACTGCCATATCCATAATATTAAATTATATATGGCAGTTAATACGTTATTAAAGAATACGGAGATCTCAGGGTTGTATGACTATATTCTTCCATTCTACAGAGAGGGAGTGGACGGAATAATCGTACAGGATATGGGCGTTGCCGGTGTCCTTGGCAGGTGCTTTCCTGACCTTCCTTTACACGGAAGCACCCAGCTCAGTGTGTCTTCGGAGTATGGGGCAACGCTGCTTAAGGATATGGGATTTACGAGATTTGTCCCGTCAAGAGAGCTGTCCTTAAGGGAGATAAAGGACATAAGATCGGCGGTTGATATAGAGATAGAGACTTTCGTTCACGGTGCCATGTGCTTCGCCTATTCCGGCAAATGCCTGTTCAGCAGCTTTGCAGGGGGAAGAAGCGGAAACAGGGGACGCTGTGCGGGACCTTGCCGTAAGCAGTATTCTGTTGAAGGAGAAAAAGCTGATTATGCCTTAAGCATGAAAGATATGTGTACTCTGTCCATATTGCCGGAGCTTATTGATACAGGCATAGATTCCTTTAAGATAGAAGGAAGGATGAAGAAGCCTGAGTATGTTGCAGCAACGGCAAATGCCTACAGGAACATCCGAGACCTGTACTTAAGCGGAAATCTTCATAATAAGGATATTGAAATGGAGAATTACAGGCTTCTTGACATATATAATCGTGGCGGTTTCATATCCGGATATTATCATATGCATAATGGCAATGAAATGCTGAGTCTTGACAGACCTAACCATACAGGTGTTGAGGTGGGAACTGTTGTCGGAGTAAATGCTCCGGAAGTTGACATAACTCTTAAGGCTGATGTAAATAAGGGAGACGTTCTGGAGATCAGGACACCTTCCGGTAATATAGAGCTTACCTTGAATGTTACCGGTGCAGCCGGGAAGAATATAAGCATAAAGGGCAAGGAGCTTAAGCATATAAAAAGGGGCCAGAGAGTATTCAGAACCAGAAATAATGTGCTTATAGATCAGATAAACAAAGAACTCATAAATAGTGATAAGACTGTCAGTGCAGGATGTTACTTCTACGGAGAAGTGGGAGCACCCTTTACAGTTAATCTTTCTATTCCTGAGTATGATATATATGTGGATGTTACAGGAGATATTGTTCAGCCTGCAAATAACAAACCGGTTACTGCCGGACAGCTTAAGGAAAGACTTGGTAAAACAGGAAATACCGGATTTGTATTTAAGGATATAGAGGGTTATGTACCGGACAATGCATTTCTGCCGGTGAGCGTCATAAATGACGTGAGACGAAGGGGCATAGAGCTTCTTGAAAAGGAGCTTGTGAAACGCTTTATGAGAGAGCAGGTACCGGAGCAGATGGATGACCGTGCAGAACAGGAAGAAACCAGACTTGCTGATATCAAACAAGAAAAAATCAGACTGGCTCACATGGAACAGGAAAATAATGGACAGCATGATATTAAGTTGAAAAAAAATGAATTGGCAGACGAAAAGAGATATGTCTATGTGAGAACCTTAGAGCAGCTAAAGTCTGTGGCTGCCATGGCTTTCAATGGAGTGATATTTGTTGACCATGGTATAGTTCCGTTGGCAGTCAGGGTTATGAATGGGCTATCCGAGAAAGAATTGTCTGAGAACGGATTGCCTGAGGATGAGCCGGCTGAGAATAAACCGGAGCTTGGAATTGCACTGCCTGAGGTCTTAAGGCAGGATAAGCTTAAGGCTATGGAGGAGCTTGACAGATATATGGACAGCTTCGCATATGTCCTTGTAAGAAATATGGATGAAATCCTATATGTAAAGAAACATTATCTTAATAAAAAAATAATTCTTGATTCATCCATATACTGCTATAATAATGAAGCGGTAGACTATTACAGGATAGTGATGCCTGAATTTATGATAGTCAGTTCGGCAGAGCTTACCTTATCTGAACTTAACGGGATAAATGCTCCTGTCATATATAAGGAATATGGTCATGACAAGCTGATGATCACTGCCCAGTGCATGAACAAATGCCACCGTGGCAGGGAATGCTTTAAGGAAAAGCTCATCCCTTTAAGAGACGAGCTCGGAAATGTTTTTTATGCAGTAAATCACTGCGATTACTGCTATAATATAATTTACAACGGAAGACCTGCATATATTGCCGACCTGCTTTTGGAGAAGACTCCGGGTAATCAGGCAGGAGAGCTGGCAGAGTTTACCATTGAGGATGGAAGAGAGACATTGAGGCTCTGTAATGCCCTTGGATTTACCGGGGAGGGCCCGGATCAGGAATTTTTCCGTGATCTGAAATATACTAGAGGACATTTTGTCAGAGGAATTGATTAATGGTTAGAATTATTTCGGAAGTAGCAAAATATTTAATAATATTTTTCATGGTATTGTATACGGTGAAGTGTTTTACAGTGTTAAAGCCATGCAGCCCTGCTAAGAAGAGAAGGGCATTGAATGTGCAGATATTTTACGTTTTTATAATTCACTTTCTCTGTTATCTTACACTTTATCTGAATTATAAAAAGAAAGAAATAGCCATATTTTATGTGGCACAGATGATAGTTGCCATAGTATACATGGTTTCATACCACGGCATATACAAGAACTCGTCACGACTTATAACTAACAATATGACCTTCCTGTTGCTTATAGGTTTTGTTATGCTTACGAGGATTGATTTTTCTCTTGCCAAGAGACAGTTTATCTTCGCAACAATAGCCCTTGTAGTGACCGCCTTTATACCTAAGGTGGTTGTAAATGTTAAACGTCTTAAGTATCTGAACGTGTTCTATGCAATATTTGGTATAGGGCTTCTTGCCACTGTATTTGTACCGGGACTTGGTATATCCAAGTACGGTGCCAGAAACTGGATAGGTATAGGTGATTTCTCCTTCCAGCCAATGGAGCTTGTTAAGATAATATTTGTATTTTTTGTTGCCAGCTCCCTTGAGAAATCCTGTGGCTTTAAGGACATGGTGAAGACTACAGTTGTGGCATTTATGTTTGTCCTTGTGCTTGTAGCTGAAAAGGATCTTGGTGGTGCGGTCATATTCTGCATGATCTACCTTATGATGTTATATGTGGCAACCCAGAGGTTGTCTATACTGATATGCGGCGGAGGCTTCGGTGCCCTGGCGGCAACCGGCGGCTACCTGCTGTTTAAGGACAAGCTGGGTCACGTTACCACAAGAATAAATGCATGGCTGGATCCGTTTAAATACATAAATGACAGCGGATATCAGGTGGCAACCTCATTATTTGCCATAGGCTCAGGTGGCTTTGTGGGAACCGGGCTTTGCCAGGGAGCACCTAATGCAGTCATAGTCGTGGAGTCAGACTTTATATTTGCAGCTATATGTGAGGAGTTAGGTGTAATATTCGCATTGTGCCTTCTTCTTATGTATCTCAGTATATTTATATACTTTATAAATATCTCCATGAAGATAAGAGATCCGTTCTATAAGAATGTGGCATTTGGATTTACTGTATGTTTCATTTTTCAGATATTCTTAAATGTAGGCGGTGTTATAAAATTCATACCATCTACCGGTGTGACACTTCCTCTGGTAAGCTATGGTGTCAGCTCTATTGTAAGTACCCTTATAATATTTGGAATTATACAGGGAATATGTGTTATGGAACATGGCGGCGAAGAAAATTCTAGTGAAGAAAGTGAGAATTATGAGCAGAAAGAATACTACCAGGACTTCTCGGGTGAGTAGAGAAGAGATAGAAAAAAAGAATAATGACAAGAGAAATGTTCCTGTACTTGTTATCACTTATATTGTGGTAATACTCTTTGTGTCCATGATGGCATATCTGGTTAAGTATGTTGCAGTTGATTCGGAGACAACCATTGCTAACCCTTATAATACCAGGCAGAACTTATATGCCAAGAAGGTTATAAAGGGCTCCATAATTTCAAGCGATGGTGTAGTTCTTGCAGAGACTAAGACAGATGATAATGGTAATGAATACAGATATTACCCATATGCCAACAAGTTCGTCCATGCTGTGGGATACGACAGCAACGGACAGGCAGGATTGGAGATGGATTCCACTTATTATCTTCTTACCTCCAATGAGAATATTGTAAAGCAGATATACCACGCCCTTAAGAATGAGAAAAACAAGGGAAATAATGTGGTGTCAACTCTTAATTACGACCTACAGACAACAGCCTATGACGCTCTTGGCTACAATGATGGTGCTGTTGTTGTTATAGAGCCGGATACCGGCAAGATCCTTGCCATGGTATCAAAGCCTGATTATGATCCTAACGATATTGAGAATGTCATTGCAGACAGCCAGACCACAGGTGGCTCATACCTTGTAAACAGGGTTACCCAGGGGCTTTATCCTCCGGGATCTACATTTAAGGTGCTTACGGCACTGGAGTATACCAGGGAAAATCCTGATTATGAGAATTATTCATATGAATGTACCGGCGAGGGTACATTTGCAGGAGTACCTATCCACTGTTACCACTATAAAGTTCATGGTACGGTAGACCTTAAGGATTCACTGGCATATTCATGTAATACGTCATTTTCAAATATTGGAATAACGATAGACATGGGCAAGTTCAGGACTCTGTGCGAAGATTTCCTCTTTAACAAGTCCCTGCCATACAGCGGATACTATAACAAGTCGGTCTTTGAGCTTGATGGCAAGAGTGATAAGTCATTGGCACCTCAGACTGCCATAGGACAGGGAAATACCCTTATAACACCTCTTCACAACGCCCTTATCATGAGTACCATTGCAAATGGCGGAGTTATGATGAAGCCGTACATGATAGACAGGATAGAGAATTGTGACGGAGCGGTAGTGAAGACCTTTAAGCCGGATTCCTACGGTAAGATAATATCCCCTACAGAAGCGTCAAGGATGATCGGGCTTTTGAGCGGAGTGTCAGAGTATGGTACTGCGGCTGACTATTTCTACGGCTCATCCTACAAGATAATAGGAAAGACCGGTACTGCCGAGTTTAATGCAAATAATGATTCACACTCATGGTTTGTGGGATTTGCAGATAAGGATGATCCTGACATAGTGGTATGTGTTATTGTGGAAAATGCCAGCAATACCGGAGCTTCTGCGTCATATATCGCCAGACAGATATTTGACTGCTATTACAACAATGTGGCTGACTAGGATTGCCAACCAGGTAAGTATATGTTATACTTATCCCAATTAGGTCACACCAGAAAACGGAGGTTTTGCGATGATAGAGGCAACAAGCTGTGGAGGTGTGGTAATCTTCAGGGGAAAAGTATTATTACTTTACAAAAACTACAAAAACAAATATGAAGGATGGGTTCTCCCCAAAGGTACAGTTGAAAAAGGTGAAGAACATAATGAAACTGCACTTAGAGAAGTAAAAGAGGAGACAGGTGTAAGCGCATCTATTATTAAGTATGTAGGTAAGAGCAATTATACGTTTAATACTGCTTTTGATGTAGTAAATAAGGATGTACACTGGTTTCTCATGATGGCTGACAGCTATTACAGCAAGCCTCAGAGAGAGGAATATTTTGTGGACTCCGGATACTATAAATATCATGAAGCCTACCACCTTCTGAAATTTCCAAATGAAAAACAGATTCTCGAGCAGGCATACTCAGAGTATGTGGAACTTAAGAAAGCTGGTTTGTGGGGAAATAAGAAGTATTATTGAGATCAATAAGATCGTGAGAGATCCTAAGAGAGGGCTTCTGCATTCATTTGCAGAGGCCTTTTTCTTTAAGTTATATAATGATGTCTATGACATCGTTATGCTGCAGCAGCCCCTTGCCGGAGGAAGCACCAAGTGTCGAAGACACATTTAGAATGGTGATGCCAAACAGGCAATTTCAATTGTTGCTGCTCGATGAAAAAATATTGTAAAGAAGACACCGAACATGGAGAAAACAAATAATAATAAAGATAAAAATAAAAATGTGACTGACTTTGAATGCAGAAACATGATAGATAAAAACGAAAACCATCATGAAAGCCGTGTGACCGGTAATGAGGATAAGGCTGCAAAAGGCAGTAAGAAGCGTCAGATAGTGCTTGATATCCTTATTGTGGTATTTACACTGATCGCAGTTTCTGCAGGTGCATATATTATAAACTATTACTATACGAGCAGGAAGACTGAGGCAAGGTTTGATGATCTCAGGAATATGATAGTTGAGGTTCAGGATGACCGGGTTGGAAATATAGAAGCGGGAGATAGTTCAAATGCAGAAAATGTTAGTGATAACACAAAAAGAACAGATCTTGTTGATATAGACGGAAGAGATGTGCTCATAAAGTATCAGAAGCTTTATAAAGCGAATACGGACTTTATGGGCTGGCTTAAGATAGATGGAACTGATATAGATTATCCGGTAATGTACACCCCTGACGAAAGGGAGTATTATCTTCATAAGAATTTTGACAGGGAGTACAGCTATGCGGGATGTCTCTTCATAGATAATCTCTGCATACCTACAGGTGATGATATATCGGATAATATCATCATATATGGACATAATATGAAGAGCGGCACCATGTTCCATCAACTGACCTTGTACAGGTATGAAAGCTTCTACCGGGATCATAAATACTTAAGTTTTGATACCCTTGAGGACACCGGAACCTATGAGGTCATAGCAGCCTTTAAAACCCAGGTATATGAGAAGGGAGACACGGAACATTATCACTATTACGATTTCCACAACGCCGCGGACGAAGAGGAGTTTAATGAATTTATACAGTATATCAGATCCTGCTGTACATATGATTTTGACTCAACTGCAAATTATGGAGACAAGCTCATAACCCTTTCCACCTGTTCATACCATGTGAACGACGGAAGATATGTGGTTGTGGCGAAAAAGATAAGTAATTAATTGCATATTACATTTAACTCGTTGCCTTAACAAAAAAACCTTGCACATCTGCAAGGTTGTAAAATTAATTTATTATCAACTGCCATGACGACACGGCTGTATATAATGCCGGCGGCGGGACTTGAACCCGCACGACGTTGCCGCCAACAGATTTTGAGTCTGCCTCGTCTGCCAATTCCGACACGCCGGCTTAGTTTTGAAACCTTTGTTATATTAACATAAGACTGGATAAGGTGTCAACATTGAAAATCAACAGAGAGGAGTATATATGTTAAACAGAAAAACAAAAAAGAAGCTTGATTCACTCATAAATGAAATGAATGTAAATCTTGAGAATAATTATAAGGATCTTGCCCACGATGCCCTTAAGGAGTTAGACAGGCAGGTGACGGAGATGGCGGCAAGCGGTGAACTCAAGGGAAAGTATTATGAAAGATACAGAAATCTTGTAGATGATACCAAGAGAAGGCTTGCCAACTATCACCACTAAAAAAGTATCAGGATAATTTAATTATTTCTTTCTTAAGCTTTTTGATGATCTTCTTTTCCAGGCGGGAAATGTAGGACTGTGATATTCCCAACATATCCGCAACTTCCTTCTGGGTTTTTTCTATGCCATTTATTGTGTGGATACCGTATCGCAGCTCGATTATAGTTCTTTCTCTTTCACATAATTTTGAAACAGCTATTTCAAGAAGATTCTTATCCATTTCCGTCTCGAGATTTTTGTAGACAACATCATCGTCGGTACCAAGGATGTCAGACAGAAGGAGTTCATTTCCGTCCCAGTCCACATTTAAAGGTTCATCTATGGATATTTCCAGTCTGGTCTTGTTATTGCGTCTGAGATACATAAGGATCTCATTTTCAATACACCTGGAGGCATAGGTGGCAAGCTTTATGTTCTTGTCATATTTGAAGGTGTTTATTGCCTTTATAAGTCCGATGGTTCCTATGGATATGAGATCCTCGGTACCAACGCCGGTATTGTCGAATTTTTTTGCTATGTATACTACCAGACGCAGGTTACGCTCAATAAGAGTCTTCCTTGCGTCTATGCTGTTATTATTAAGAAGATCTATCACCACGGTACTTTCTTCCTTCTGGGACAGTGGCGCAGGAAGGATCTCGGAACCGCCTATGTAATGTATTTCATTTTCCTCAGTGTTTCTGCCTCCCCGTATATTTTTCATAACAGAGTATCTGAAATCCTCGGTTTTAATTGTATTTATCATTTCTAGCACCTCTTTTTATTGGCACGGTTTGCGCCCTTTTTGTGTTATTTTACGCTTTCTTTATAAAACGTCAGCCGGTCAGTACAGGCTGAAACTGTTATGCAACAGCACAGAGTAGCTTTTTTGTTCATTTCCGAAAGCTACCATACTCATGCCGATCAAAGGCTTTGCCTTTATGAGCTTTGACCCGAGAAAGAAAAAGTCGCAATCAAATGCCGGCATTACATTATCCTTTCTGGAAATGGTTGAATAGCTTATCATGTGTATCCTGTTCTGGAAATTATCAAGATCTTTTATTTCCCCGGTAGAGCCGTTGAAATAAAAACTCAATATACTGCCATATGTTTTGCTATAAAGTTTTTTAATGATATCCGGAGCAGCAACTACTATTGGTTTACCTGTGACTCTGTCATAAAGATTATTCCCTGTATCAAGAAAACCTCTGGTGACAACAGCTTTATCCCTGAATCCGATCAACAGTTCAATAATGTTCTCCATATAAATACCTGCTTTCTTTATTGCAAAGAGAATTATATTTAATATGCCGTGAATAATTGGTCAGTTTATGTACTTTGAAAAAAATGAATTTCGATAATGTTAGACAAATGGAATTGTGCATAGTGGATAACTCCTGGATATTATGACAAAAATCGTTGTTTTACTTCTGAAAATGTGTATAAATATGTGGATAATGTGGAAAAGTTGTAAAATTGAATATATTCGCTAATATATTCATACAACTTACGACATATTTGCAAATAATTAGAACATATATATATATACATTAAGAATACGGAGAGAAATATGGACAACAAGTTGGATCCGGAATTATACATAGATATCAATAACGAAGATGGAACCGAAGAGGTTGTTTTGTTTGTCAAGTATGTGGGTGATATAGATGATATGGTTCCGGGGATTTGCAACAGGCTGATAAAATTATTAAATAACTATGCCGTTATGTACATATACAGGGACAGGGTGATGGAATGTAGCGGAGATTCCCGGATAATATATATGGAAGCAAACAGACCCGTGCAGCTTGGGAGAATGTCGGAGAGCAGAACGGACATATCACGGACACCTGCTTATTATGGAGCAGCCTTAAGGGGAGAGGGAGTGAAGGTTGCATTTATAGATTCAGGCATTGATTATGGACATGAACAATTCCTTACGGATGGCATTACAAGGGTTGAGGTTCTATGGGACCAGAGTGCAATTTACGATCAGAACAGGATAAATGAATACGGTATCGGGGCAGTTTATGAATTGGATGAGCTCCAGACTTCTTTAGATAATTACGAATATTTGTTAAGAGATCGGTCGGGGCATGGAACGGAGGTTGCCGGAATATGCTGCGGTAATACCACAGGGAGACTTAATCGGGCAGGTATATGGGCGGTTAAGCTTAATACCAGAAACGGTGAGTCAAATATCATAGATCTTATAATGGGAATTGACTTCTGTATGCGGAGAGCACTGGAGGAAATGGTTCCTCTGGTCATAAATTTAAGCTATGGAAATAATTACGGAGCTCACAACGGAAAATCCATGGCTGAGGAATATATAGACAGCGTTTCAGGACTTACAACAGTAACTATAATAGGCGGGAGCGGAAATTATGCCCTGTCAGGACTTCATACATCGGGAGATGTGGGTATGTCTGAAGATGAATTTATAGATATTGCAGTATATAATTACAGCAGAAGCTTTAATGTGTCTATATGGTATAATCCCGTTGATATCTTTGATGTGGGTGTTATGTCTCCGGGAGGAAGCATTGTAATGAATATGACAGAGTATCAGAGAAGTACAAGGGCATACTACGGAGATACAGTCATTGACGGCATAATGTTTGAACCTACACCGGTAAATACCCTAAAGGAAATATATATAGGCTTTAACAGCAATACTTATATATATGAGGGAGTGTGGCGGATAGTCTTGATTCCAAGACAGTCTGTGGCAGGGAGCTACAATGCATATCTTCCGATAAGCAGTGATGTGAGATTTTCATATCCCGTCACAGCGTCTACCCTCACCATACCGGGAACAGGAAACAGGATAATAACAGTTGGCGCCTATGACAGCACGCTTATGGATATTGCCGGATTTTCAGGCAGGGGCTACACAACAGATAACAGGGTTAAGCCGGATATTGCTGCACCGGGAGTGGATATATACACAGCATACCCCGGTAACAGGTATGTATATGCTTCGGGAACATCTATGGCAGTGCCCTATGTAAGCGGTATAGCCGGAAGCCTTATGGAGTGGGGGATTGTAAATAATAATGACAGATTTATGTATGGAGAAAAAGTAAAAGCTGCCCTCACCGAAACGGCAGAGCAGCTTGATATTTTTAAAAATTATCCAAATATATATGTAGGTTACGGGATCTTATAATATTATCTTAACCCGTTTATATGGTCCTTAAGGGCATTAAAGGTCTGATCGCTTAATACATGCTCAAGCTTGCATGCATCATCGGATGCAACCTGTGGATCTACACCAAGAGTAACAAGCCATGTAGATATGACATCATGCCTTTCATATATCTTTCTTGCAATCCTCATGCCGGATTCCGTAAGCTCAATATATCCTCTGTCGGATACGGTGATGTATTCCTGGTTCTTAAGGTTCTTCATGGCAACGCTTATACTTGACTTCTTATATCCTAATTCCTCCGCGATATCTACAGAACGTACCACCGGAAGCTTTTCGCTCAGTCTTAATATTGTCTCGAGATAATTCTCTACTGATTCGTTGGTTATTAACATACATGCCTCTTTCTGTGCTATGCACAAATAAATAATATTGATAAATTTATCAATACACCCAATATACAGGGTTTATTATAGCATACTGTTAAAAAGTCTTCAAATCTTTATTTTCACACGGAAAGGGCATAACGTTATTGATAATTAATTATCAACAAACACGAAAAAAGTTATCAAAATATTATTGACTTCTAATAAATGTTAGACTATACTAACCACGAGAAAAAAATAAGGAGCGTGACTTATGATGCCTTTATCAATGGCTAAAAGCGGTGAAGTAAATGTAATACAAAAAGTTGGCGGAAAAGAAGAAACGAGACTATTCCTTGAGAAGCTAGGTTTTGTTGTTGGAAGCCCGGTTACAGTTATATCTGTGATAGCAGGTAACTTAATAGTAAATATTAAGGATTCTCGTGTTGCCATAGGAAAAGAAATGGCAAATAAGATCATGGTTTCATAATGATGAATGGAGGAAAGATAATGACTTTAAGGGATGTTTCTGTTGGTCAGACAGTAAAGGTTGTCAAGCTGTCCGGTGAAGGACCTGTCAGAAGAAGAATCATGGACATGGGTATCACTAAAGGCGTAGAGATCTATGTACGTAAGGTGGCACCTCTCGGCGATCCTGTAGAGGTTACCGTAAGAGGATATGAGTTATCAATACGTAAGGCTGATGCTGAGATCATAGAGGTTCAGTAATCGCTTATTTTTTTGTTCATGCGTTAGTAAACTCTAACAGGTGATAGAAGAGACTAATGTAACATATATATTACCAGATAACAGGTCTCTTCAAAGTAAGATAAACATATATAGGAAAGAAGGTAAACAATGTCAGTAAAGATTGCACTTGCAGGAAATCCTAACTGCGGTAAAACAACATTATTCAATGCTTTAACTGGCGCTAACCAGTACGTAGGTAACTGGCCAGGTGTTACAGTTGAGAAGAAGGAAGGTAAGCTTAAGGGCAATAAAGATGTAACCATCACAGATCTTCCGGGTATCTACTCACTTTCTCCATATACTCTTGAGGAAGTAGTTGCAAGAAATTATCTTATTCAGGAATATCCTGATGCCATCATCAACATAATTGATGGTACAAATATAGAGAGAAACCTTTACCTTTCAACACAGCTTATTGAGTTAGGGATCCCGGTTGTAATGGCTGTCAACATGATGGATCTTGTTAAGAAGAACGGTGACTCCATCAACATCAAAAACCTTAAGGAATCTCTTGGATGTGAGGTTGTTGAGATCTCAGCTCTTAAGGGAACAGGTATCAATGAGGTTAAGGAAAAGGCTGTAGCTGCTGCAAAGGCAAAGGCTGCAAACAAGATCGTTCACAAGTTTGATGACAAGGTTGAGACTGCCATCGACAGCGTATCAGCTAAGTTAGATATAGAAGAGAACAAGAAGAGATTCTTCGCTATCAAGCTCATTGAGAAGGATAGCAAGATCATCGAGCAGATGAAGAATGTTCCTGATTGCTCAGCAGAGATCAAACAGCTTGAGGATGAGTTTGACGACGATACAGAGAGTATCATTACAAACGAAAGATACTCATATATTACATCAATAATCGATAAATGCCTTAAGAAGGCTTCAAATGGTCAGAAGCTTACAGTTTCAGATAAGATAGACAAGGTTGTTACAAACCGTATCCTTGCTCTCCCGATATTCGTACTTGTAATGTGGTTAGTTTATTACATAGCAATGTCAACAGTAGGTGCATGGTGCACAGACTGGACAAATGATAACCTCTTCGGTGATGGTTTCCATCTTTTCGGAATCGGAAGCTCAGATTATGAAGAATCCAGCGGAGACTATGACGCAGCCATTAATGCCCTTGACGCTTATGGTGTTCTTGTAACAGATGATGAAGACGCTGTTGATGTAGACGCAACAAAGGCAGCCATCGAAGCAAATACTAACACAGAAGCAAGTGTTAAGTACGAGATGGAAGATGAGGAAACTCTTGATACATACGATATTGACGTATACTATTCAGAGATTCCATCAGGAGCTGATAAAGAAACAACTAACGCAATGACATATGAAGATGCAGTTAGGTACTTAAACGATACAGAGATGGCTGAGATCGATCCTGCTGATTACGGCGTGTTCGTTCCATCTATACCTGATCTTATTTCAGCAGGTCTTGACAAGCTTAACTGTGCTGACTGGCTCCATGGTCTTATAATCGACGGTATTGTAGCCGGTGTCGGTGCCGTACTTGGTTTCGTTCCTCAGATGCTTGTATTGTTCATCTTACTTGCAATCCTTGAGTACTGTGGTTACATGGCACGTATCGCTTTCATCATGGACCGTGTATTCAGAAAGTTCGGACTTTCAGGTAAGTCCTTCATACCTATGCTCGTAGGTACAGGTTGTGGTGTTCCAGGTATCATGGCTTCACGTACAATAGAAAACGAAAAAGATCGTCGTATGACAATCATTACAACAACATTTATCCCTTGCGGTGCTAAGGTTCCGTTCATAGCCATGATCGCAGGTGCTATATTCGGTGGCTCATCATTAGTTGCTACAAGCGCATACTTCATTGGTATCGCAGCAATCATCTGTTCAGGTATCATGCTTAAGAAGACAAAAATGTTTGCCGGAGATCCGTCACCATTCGTTATGGAGCTTCCTCCATACCACATTCCTACAATAGGTTCTGTATTAAGAAGTATGTGGGAGCGTGGCTGGTCATTTATTAAAAAAGCTGGTACAATTATTACACTTTCAACTATCGCTGTATGGTTCACAACATACTTCGGTGTTGTAGACGGAACATTCCGTATGCTTGAAGAAAGCGAGATCGATTACAGTATCCTTGCAACAATCGGTAAGGGTATCGCATGGATATTCGTTCCTCAGGGATTTGGTAACTGGCAGGCAACTGTTGCTTCTATCACAGGTCTTGTTGCTAAGGAGAATATCGTTGGTACAATGGGTATCCTCTACGGTGGCGGTGACGGCACTGTATATCAGGCACTTGCCGGTGCGTTCACAACCGCAAGCGGATTTGCATTCCTTGTATTCAACCTTCTCTGTGCACCATGTTTCGCAGCTATGGGTGCCATTAAGAGAGAGATGAACAGCGCAAAGTGGTTCTGGTTCGCAATCGGATACCAGTGTGGTTTTGCTTACCTTGTTTCGCTTGTTGTATTCAGAATCGCAGGTCTCTTCACAGGTGCCTGCACATTCGGAATCTGGTCAGTAGTAGCAATCCTTCTGATCGTCTTATTCTTCTTCTTACTGTTCCGTCCGGATCCAAACAAGAAGGTTAAGACAAGCAGTGAATTTCTTAACGCATAATCTATAGAGTTTTATAAAGGAGTGGTGACTCATGTCAGAGTATATAGGTACAATAATCGTGGCAGCTATAGTCCTTCTTATAGTATTCTTCATAGTGAGGGGAATGGTGAAGGATAGAAAAAAGGGCAGACACATATGTGGTGGCGACTGTTCCAAGTGTCATGGTGGGTGCAGTCACAGTCTCTAAATATCCAATTGTGTGATTTAATAACAAAAGGAGTGCGTCATTTTAACAGATGGCGTACTCCTTTTATGCAATGAAGAAAGAAATTATCCTTGCAATAATTTTCAATATATTATATTATGAAACCAGTTCGGTACACGACTGGCGGAGACAGTCTCAGGGCTGATAGGATATACCTATAGGGAGTGTGCCATAACAAGAGCCGACCGCCTGGGCAGACAAATATTTTTATGTGCGTATTTGTGTGCTCAGACCGTTGGCTTTTTTTGTATTGTAATGATGTCCTTGACATCGTTACGCTGCAGCAACCCTTGCCGTAGGAAGCACCAAGTGTCGAAGACACATTTAGAATGGTGCTGACGAAATGCCGCCGAATGAATATGAGGTGGCGATACCAAACAGGCAATTTCTAATGGTTGCTGCTCCACTTTTTGTAATGATGTCCGTAACATCGTTTTTAAAGCCCATGATGATCACAAGTACAAGATTAACTTATCATATACCAATCCAAGGAGGCAGAAAGATTATGGAAATGTTATCACTGGCAAAGGAGCTTAGCTCAAATGCGTATCCGGGAAGAGGAATCGTTATCGGAAAGACCAAGGACGGAAAGAAAGCAGTAACAGCTTACTTCATTATGGGAAGAAGCAGCAACAGCAGAAACAGAGTGTTTGTAACAGAGGGAGAGGGTATCAGAACAGAGGCATTTGATCCTTCAAAGCTTGAGGATCCAAGTCTTATCATCTACGCACCTGTAAGAGTTCTTGGCAACAAGACAATAGTTACAAACGGTGATCAGACAGATACGATTTATGAGGGAATGGACAAGCAGCTTACCTTTGAGCAGTCCCTAAGATCAAGAGAGTTTGAGCCGGACGGACCAAATTACACTCCTAGAATATCAGGTGTTATGCATATTGAAAACGGAACATACAACTATGCAATGTCTATCTTAAAGAGCAATAACGGAAATCCTGAAGCTTGTAACAGATATACATTTGCCTATGAAAATCCTGTGGCAGGTGAGGGACATTTCATCCATACATACATGCATGATGGAAATCCACTTCCAAGCTTCGAGGGTGAACCTAAGCTGGTGGAGATCGACGGAGATATCGACCAGTTCACAGACATGGTATGGAACAACCTTAACCAGGACAACAAGGTTTCACTTTTTGTAAGATTTATTGATATCGAAACCGGCGAGTACGAGACAAAGATCGTAAACAAGAACAAGTAAAGATTAATAACAGACAAAAAGTATAAATAAAAAATACAAATATAGTGACAGGTGGCATATAAAAAGCCATAAGTAAAGGAGAAAAGACATGAACGAAATTCAGTTAAAATACGGATGCAACCCTAATCAGAAGCCATCAAGAATATACATGGCTGACGGAAGCGATCTTCCTGTAACAGTATTAAACGGCAAGCCCGGATATATCAATTTCCTTGACGCATTTAACGGCTGGCAGCTTGTTAAGGAGCTTAAGGCAGCTACAGGGCTTCCTGCAGCAACATCCTTCAAGCATGTATCACCGGCAGGTGCGGCAGTAGGACTTCCACTTACAGACACTCTTGCCAAGATATACTGGGTTGATGATCTTGGTGAGCTTTCACCACTGGCATGTGCCTATGCAAGGGCAAGAGGTGCTGACAGAATGTCATCATTTGGAGATTTTATTGCACTTTCAGATGTGTGCGACGCAGATACAGCAAGACTTATTAAGAGAGAAGTATCAGACGGTGTTATCGCTCCGGGCTACACAGATGAGGCTATGGAGCTTCTCATGGCTAAGAAGAAGGGAAACTACAACATCATCCAGATAGATGAGAACTATGTTCCTGCAGAGATTGAGACAAAGCAGGTTTACGGTGTGAGCTTCGAGCAGGGAAGAAACGAGCTTGATATCAACGGAGATCTTCTTTCAAATATCGTTACAGAGAACAAGGATATTCCTGAGGAGGCACTTATTGACCTTAAGATATCACTTATAACCCTTAAGTATACACAGTCAAATTCAGTATGCTATGTAAAGGGTGGACAGGCAATCGGTATCGGTGCAGGTCAGCAGAGCAGGATCCACTGTACAAGGCTTGCAGGACAGAAGGCTGACAACTGGTATCTCAGACAGTCACCACAGGTTCTTTCTCTCCAGTTTGTTGATGGTCTCGGAAGAGCCAACAGGGATAATGCCATAGATGTATATATAGGTGATGAGTATGAGGACGTGCTCCGTGAGGGCGAGTGGCAGAACATCTTCAAGGTTAAGCCACCGGTATTCACAAGGGAGGAGAAGAAGGCATGGCTTGCGGGGAATACTGATGTAACTCTTGGTTCAGACGCATTCTTCCCATTCTCAGATAACATCGAGAGAGCCCACAAGAGTGGTGTTAAGTATATTGCACAGCCGGGCGGATCTGTAAGAGATGATCTTGTGATCGAATGTGCGAATAAATACAACATGGCAATGGTATTTACAGGAATAAGATTATTCCACCACTAATCATTACTAATCGTTTATAACAATACTTTTAAAACAAATAAATCTATGATATAATTTTATCCAAATGGTTTGCCGGAGATTTATCCGACAGACTGTTTGGATATTATTTTATTTAAGGAGATCACCTCATGTCCAGAAGAAGACGATATGACAGATACAGAAGAAGACGTAAAAAGAACAGATACGATATAAAGAAGATAGTATTATTTGCAGTGCTGGTCATAGCTGCCATAGGACTTCTTATAATACTGGGTTCACAGATACTTTCTCACAAGGATGAGTACTATAAACAGGGAACAGAATATTACAACAAGGGAGACTATGCCACAGCCTTGGAGTATTTCAATGACGCTCTGGACGAGAAGCAGTTATTCTCCAAGAAGACAGATATGAACATACACATGTATATTGCAGATATATGTCTCCAGCAGCAGAGATATACCGACGCCGTTGACGAATACAAAAGGGTTGAGCTGTATAAGAAGGCGGATAAGGAACAGACTGAGATACTTAAGAACATGTCCCAGGCACTTAGCGACTTCAACAAGGGCAATTACGCAGGAACTGTTGACCTCTTCATGAAAGCTGCCAAGGCAGGATATACCACCATGTATGTGTATGCCGGAACCTGTTATGCAGAGACAGAGCAGTACGACAAAATGCTTGAATGTTATGATAAATACATAGCTGAGTATGGATATAATTCATACCTGTATACCCAGCTTGCCGCATACTATCTTAAGACAGGAGATCTTGATCAGGCATACGGATATATACAGACAGGTCTTACCAGTGACAAGACTTACAATTTAAATCTCAGATTGCTTGAGATAGCATATTATGAGGCCATGAGCAATTATGATGAAGCCTTCGGGCTTGTGTCAGATCTGCTTACCCAGTACCCGGACAATGAGCAGGCACAGAAGGAATATGATTTTCTTTACACCAGAGCCAGTCACGACAAGGGAAATACTGATGTTACAGAAGGAGAGTAGTAATCATGGAAATACAGCTTTGGCGTGAGATACTTGCGCCATATTCACAGGCAGTCGACGAGCTGCTGATTAAATTCAATCACATAATAGCTGACTATAAGAATGCCAGCATGTATTCACCTATAGAAGCAGTTACCGGAAGAGTAAAGACCATATCCAGTATCCTTGACAAGCTCCAGAAGAAGAACATCCCTATGGATCAGATTGTTGAGGAAATGGACGACATTGCAGGTATCCGTATAATGTGCCAGTTCGTGGAGGATATCTACAAGGTGGTGGAGATCATAAGATCCAGAGAGGACATGGAGGTCCGCGAGGAGAAGGATTATATATCAAACTTCAAAGCAAGCGGCTACAGAAGCTACCACATGATAATCAATTACAAGGTCAATACCATTCATGGAAACAAGACCATACAGGCAGAGATACAGATAAGGACACTTGCCATGAATTTCTGGGCAACTATCGAACATTCACTGCAGTACAAATACAAAAAGAATATTCCTGATCATGTCAGGGGCAAACTCTTAAATGCAGCCAATGCCACGGTAGCCCTTGACCATGAGATGAGCCAGGTAAGAGATGAGATAATAGACGCCCAGAACTCCTTTAACATTAAGGCAAATATTGTAGCGGATATTTTAAATGATATACAGAACCTTTATAAGGTAGGAAATCAGAGAGAGATAGCCAAGATACAGGATGAGTTCTATCAGATTTATGAGAAGGATGATCTGGAGCTTCTCACGAACTTCTCAAAGCAGCTTGATATCATGGCAGAGGAATACAAGGCACAGAGCATTTAAGAACAGCAGGATAACATTTGCCCCAAGGAGATAATACAGAGATAATGATATTACCTGAAAGCTTTAAAGACAGAATAAAAGAACAGTTAAAAGATGAATACGAGGATTATATAGGCTGCCTGGATAAGGGCATGAACCATGGTATAAGGGTAAATACGGCTAAGATATCCGTAGAGGATTTTCTTAAGATATCTCCCTTTGAATTAGAGAGTATCCCATGGACAGACAACGGTTTCTATTATGATGACAAGAAGTATGTTCCGTCAAAGCACCCTTATTACTATGCCGGACTTTATTACATCCAGGAACCAAGTGCCATGACTCCGGCAAGTGTTCTTGATATTAAGCCGGGAGATACCGTTCTTGACATATGTGCAGCTCCGGGAGGAAAGTCCACAGAACTGGCGGCGAAGCTTGGTAATACAGGAGTTCTCATATCAAATGATATAAGTAATTCAAGAGCCAAGGCTCTTCTTAAGAACCTTGAATTATTCGGAACAGGAAATATGTCTGTTGTAAGCGAACCTCCTAATAAGCTGTCTGAAAGGTTCTGCAATACCTTCGACAAGATCCTGGTGGATGCTCCCTGCTCCGGTGAGGGAATGTTCAGAAAATCCCAGTCCATGGTGACAGCCTGGGAGAACAACGGTGTGGAGCTTTTTGCAGGGCTTCAGAGAGGCATATTAAATGAGGTTGTGAAGATGTTAAAGCCGGGAGGAACCATGCTTTATTCCACATGTACATTTTCCCCTATGGAAAACGAACAGTCGGTGGAATATCTGTTGGGGCTTGATCCGAGCTTAAGACTTATAGATGTGCCAAAGGTTGATGGCTTTGATGACGGACACCCGGAATGGGGCAATACAGGAAATAAGGAGCTTACAAAATGTGCCAGACTGTGGCCTCATAAGATCAGAGGTGAAGGACATTTCGTGGCCCTCATAAAAAAGGAGACTGATCCTGATATGTGCCATGGTGATGCCTCCGGTGAGTATGCTTTTAAGCCTTACAGAATGGACACGGTAACAGAAGAGTTCTTCAGTAAGATAAAATCAGACAGATTTGATACAGGAAGGATAGAGGAGAAATCCGGAAGGTTATTCTATATATGTGAGGATATGCCGGATGTTAAGGGCTTAAGGCTCTTAAGGAACGGACTCTTCTTAGGAGAGATAAAGAAGAACAGATTTGAACCGAGCCAGTCCCTTGCAATGTTCCTAAGGGCTGATGAATTTGACAATGTATACAGCATGACTGCTGATGATAACAGGGTTATAAAATATCTTAAAGGTGAAACAATAGAAGCAGAGGATGATAATACTCTAAGAAACGGTTACACTCTGGTCTGTGTAGACGGATATCCTTTGGGATGGGCTAAGAATAATAAGGGAACCTTGAAGAATAAATACTTAACAGGATGGAGGATGATGTAGATATGAAAAAGATAGCAGTGATAACAGGCGCTTCCTCAGGACTTGGAAGAGAATTTGCATTACAGATTGCCAGACATTACAAGACTGTTCAGGAGATATGGATCATAGCCAGAAGAACAGACAGACTTGACAATCTTAAAAAGGAGATAAAGGAAATAAGCGATAAGACCGTAAGAGTACTTACTCTTGATCTCAGTAAGCAGAGTGATATTGATTTCTACAAGAAGCTTCTTGAAAGACAGCACGCAGGCATAAGAGTTCTTGTTAATGCAGCAGGCTTCGGAGTTATGGGACATGTGGACAAGATAAGTTATGAGGACTCTGTTGATATGGTAGACCTTAACTGCCGTGCCTTAATTGCAATGACCCATATCTCACTGCCATATATGACATATCCGTCAAATATCATAAACATGGCTTCATCGGCAGCATTTATGCCGCAGCCTTCATTTGCAGTGTATGCAGCAACAAAGTCACTGGTATTAAGCTTCTCAAGGGCCTTAAATCAGGAAATGGCAGGAAAGGGAGTAACGGTTACAGCGGTATGCCCGGGACCTGTAGATACGGAATTCTTCGACAGGGCGCAGGTGTACGCCCAGATGATACCTGTTAAGAAGTATTTTCTTGTTAAACCTGAAGACGTAGTAAGAAAAGCCCTTACAGACGCATATCACGGTAAGGAAATGTCGGTATACGGCGTAGCCATGAATGCTTTCAGAGGTCTTACATCAGTTATACCTACATCAGTCATACTCAAGTTTTTTAACTAGACAAGGAGCTTTTAATGGACAGAGGACAATACGGATATCTTAAAAGACATAAGAAGAAAGTCATCATAAGCATAATAAGCACCGGTATCATAATAGTTGCCGGTGTTGCTTTGTCCCTTTTTCTTTTTGGCACAACAAAGACAGTAATGATCATAGTACCGATACTTACGGCTCTTCCATTTTCAAAGCAGGTGGTTGCCCTTATCCTCTGTGGTAAGTTCCACTGGCTTACAGAGGAGGAGTATAAAAGGACTGAGACTGAGATTCCTGAGGATATAAGGAGAGATCTTTTATATGACGTGAGTATCAGCAGATATGAGGGAATGATATATTTTCCTGTTGTGCTTGTAAGGGATGGCAGGATGATATTCTACTATAACGGCAGCTTTAATTCGAAGATAAAGGATAAGAACGAATTAAAGAAAGCTATAGACAAGGTGTTTGAACAGACACCTAAGCCTTATCTTGCGGTTGTAACCACAGACCTTGAGGATTTTATCAAAAAGGCATGTGGTGTCAGGAACGTTCATGAGGACTTCGTCAATAAGGACGGACGAGTAAAGAAGAAAATACTGGAGCTTGGATTATAAATGCAGGAAATAATCGTATCGGCAAATGAAGCAGGCAAGCGTTTAAGCAAGCTGCTTTCCACATATCTTAATACAGCCCCCGACAGCTTTATCTACAAAATGCTCAGAAAAAAGAATATAAAATTAAACGGAGGAAAGGCTGACGGTAGGGAAATCCTTAAGGACGGAGACGTTGTTAAGATCTTCTTAAGTGATGAAACCATCAGCAAATTCAGAAAAAACGCCGGATATGAGAGTCCGGCAGTATCAGATACAGACAGGCGTAAAGACTCCGGCAATGCTCCATCAGCCGAAGTATATGGCGGCAGGGACAGGAAGATCAAATTTGATGTTGTATATAAGGATGACAACATCCTTATTGCCTACAAGCCTGCAGGGGTGCTGTCCCAGAAGGCAGACAATGGCGACTACTCCATAAACGAGGCTATCATAGATTTTCTTCTGGATAACAATATCATAACTTTAAAAAGTCTTGAAACCTTTAAGCCCTCTGTGTGCAACAGGCTTGACAGGAATACCGAAGGGCTTATAACCGCCGGCATATCCCTTATGGGAAGCAGGTGCCTTTCAGAGATAATAAAGGATAGGACTCTTCATAAATTTTACTACACCATAGTATCGGGAAAAATCGGAAAAACAATAGATAGCAGTGCATATATAACCAAAGACAGGAAAAACAACACGGCTGTAGTTTCCCGTGATAAGACTCCGGGAAGTGAGTACATACATTCAATATTTACCCCGGTGGCATGTAACAGAAGCTATACTCTGGTGAAGGTGGAGCTTATAACAGGTAAGTCCCATCAGATAAGAGCCCAGCTTAAACACCTTGGATATTCTCTTATAGGTGACAGAAAATATGGTGACAAAAGGGTAAACAGATATTTCGCTGACAGATACGGACTAAAAAATCAGCTTCTCATATGTGGCGAGTATGTGTTCGGAGATATTAAAAATGAACTGTCATACATGTCCGGCAAAACCATCAAGGCAGATTTTCCGGATCATTATAACAGGATCTGTAAGGATTTATTCTAATGGCAACTTGGAATTCCAGAGGCTTACGAGGTTCTACCTTGGAGGAGCTTATTAATTATACAAATGAATACTATAAGGAAAAGGGACTTGCTCTTGTGCAGAAAATCCCCACACCCATAACCCCCATAAAGATAGATAAGGAAAGCAGCCAGATAACTCTGGCGTACTTCGAGAAGGATTCCACAGTGGATTATATTGGGGTGTGTCAGGGAGTTCCCATTTGCTTTGACGCAAAGGAATGCAGCAAGGATGTGTTCTCATTGCAGAATATCCATGATCACCAGCTTGAATTTATGGAAAACTTTGAGAAACAGGAGGGGATTGCGTTCCTCATAATATTATTTACCCACAGGAATGAGTTCTATTATATGAGATACAGTGAGATCAAGGGCTATGTGGACAGGGTAAAAGACGGACATGCTAAGAACTTCAGGTATGATGAGCTTTCAAAGGACTGGTTCATCAAGGGAAAGAACGGAGCCATGGTCCATTATCTTGAATGTTTAAGCCGAGATTTATTATCAAGATAATACTATTGACAAAATTAGTTTTGTCTAATATAATTTACACGTTTTATTGAAGTATCAAATTATCACTTTAATTTGTTAAAGTAAAGCTTCTAAACATGATCAAAAATCAGGAGGACTATTGAAATGCAGGACAAACTATTACAGACACCGGACGGCGTAAGGGACACATATGGTACAGAGTGTGAGAAAAAAAGAAATCTTCTTGCTAAACTCCACCATGTACTTAAGCTGTACAGTTATCATGATATAGAAACCCCTACATTTGAATTTTTCGATATATTTAACAGAGACAAGGGCTCTGTTCCTTCAAATGAAATGTACAAGTTCTTTGACAGGGATAACAATACCCTTGTGCTTAGACCGGATATAACTCCGAGTATCGCAAGATGTGTGGCAAAGTATTATGCGGATGAGGATTTTCCTGTGAGATTGTGTTATACAGGAAATACATACATCAACACCCTTAAGCTCCAGGGTAAGCTGAAGGAGACCACCCAGATAGGTGCGGAGCTTATAAATGATGATTCAACTGCTGCAGACGCTGAGATCATATCAACAGTTATCGACTGCTTTAAGGAGATCGGCATAAAGGATTTTCAGATCGAGATAGGTTCCATGGATTACTTCGTGGGATTGGTAAAAGAGTCGGGCATAAGCGAAGAGACGGCAGTAAGGATCAAGGAATATATAAATATCAAGAATTTCTTCGGACTTTCAGAGTACCTTAAGGAATTAAATGTGCCGGATAACATTAAGGAAGCATTCCTTGCCTTTGATTCACTGTTTGGCGGTGAAGAAATGATAGACAGAGCCATATCTTATGTGGCAAATGATATGTCTGTACAGGCGTGTGAAAGGTTAAGACGTATATACAAGGCTCTTAGTTATTATGGTTATGAGACAAATATCGGCTTTGACCTGTCCATGTTAGACGGATACAATTACTATACAGGGATCATCTTCCGGGGCTACACCTACGGTACAGGTGACGCCATAGTAACAGGTGGAAGATACAACAATCTTCTTAAGCAGTTTGGCAAGGACGCACCTTCCATAGGTTTTGCCTTTAAGGTTGACGAGCTTATGAACGCCATGAACAGACAGGACATAGAGATACCGGTTGAACGTACCGACTCCATTGTTCTTTATGAAATAGAAAACCAAGAGGCAGCTATTGCATTTGCCATGAAGAAGCGTGCAGATGGAAGATCTGTGGAGCTTATAAGAAAGTCGACCAGAAAGTCTCTGGAGGAATATGTGGAGTACGGCAGACGGGAGAATTTTGAAAGCCTTATTTTCGTAGAGGAAAACAACAGAACACAGGTTTTTGACCTGTCACAAAATAACTGATGTTAGATAATAAAGAAGAATAAGAGGAATATATATGAGATATTTAACATTTGCATTGGCTAAGGGAAGACTTGCCAAGAAAACATTATCACTTTTGGAGCAGATAGGTATAACCTGTGATGAGATGAAGGATCCGGATACAAGAAAGCTTATATTTGTAAATGAGGAATTGAAGCTTAAATTTTTCCTTTCAAAGGCAACAGATGTACCTACATATGTGGAGTATGGTGCAGCGGATATAGGAGTTGTGGGAAAGGATACCATCCTTGAAGAGGGAAGAAATCTCTACGAGGTTATGGATCTGGGCTTTGGCAAATGCAGAATGTGCGTGTGCGGTCCTGAGTCAGCAAGAGAGCTTTTAAAGAAAAATGAAATCATAAGGGTTGCCAGCAAATACCCTGTCATAGCAAAGGATTACTTTAATAACAGGAAAAACCAGACGGTAGAGATCATCAAGCTTAACGGCTCCGTGGAGCTTGCACCTATTGTGGGACTGTCAGAGGTTATCGTTGATATTGTGGAGACAGGAAGCACCTTAAAGGAGAACGGGCTTACTGTTCTTGAAGAAATATGTCCGCTTTCAGCAAGAATGGTAGTAAATCAGGTAAGTCTTAAGCTTGAAAACCAGAGGATAAGAAAGCTTCTTGCAGACCTTAACAATCTGATACAGAGCAACGAACAAAAAATAAATTAATAGAGACAGATGTAAAAAAAGGCACGTCAGCCCTTTGCCGGAGGAAGCACCTGGTGTCGAAGACACATATTATTAAATGGGTTGATGTACAGGATCGGAGGAACAAAAATGAGAATAGTAAAATTAAACAATGATACAAAGAAGGATCTGTTAAACAGCCTTTTAAAGAGAAGCCCTAACAACTATGGCGATTATGCAGCAACTGTACAGGCTATAGTTGATGATGTGAGAGATAACGGCAACAAGGCTCTGTTCTCATACACCAAGAAATTTGACAAGGCAGATATAGATGAAAGCAATATCCTTGTTACAAAGGAAGAGATTGATTACGCATATACACAGGTTGATCCTGCACTCCTTGATGTTATCAGAAAGGCAAAAGAGAATATCAGGGTATATCACGAGAAGCAGAAGCAGTACAGCTGGTTTGATACAGATGAAAGCGGAATACTGTTAGGCCAGAAGGTAAGTGCCCTTGAGTCTGTTGGTGTATATGTTCCCGGAGGAAAGGCAGTATATCCTTCATCAGTTCTCATGAACATCATGCCTGCAAAGGTTGCGGGAGTTAAGAATATATACATGACTACTCCATGTGACAGTGAAGGAAAGGTATATCCTACAACTCTTGTAGCTGCAAATGAAGCAGGTGCCACCAAGATCTTCAAGGCAGGCGGTGCCCAGGCAATAGCAGCACTGGCATATGGTACAGAGTCGATTCCTAAGGTTGATAAGATCGTAGGTCCCGGAAATATATTCGTTGCCCTTGCCAAGAGAGCCGTATACGGACATGTAAGCATTGACTCCATAGCAGGCCCGTCAGAGGTAATGGTACTTGCGGATGAAACTGCCAATCCAAGATATGTGGCCGCGGATCTTCTGTCACAGGCTGAGCATGACGAGATGGCGTCAGCAATCCTTGTTACCACATCAAGTAAGCTGGCAGATGAGGTTTCCATATGGGTTGACAAGTTTATTGATTCCCTGTCCCGTAAGGAGATCATGAGAAAGTCAATAGATACTTACGGATACATCCTTCTTGCAGACAATCTTAAAGACGCCATTGACGCAGTAAACGATATTGCTTCCGAGCACTTAGAGATAGTGACAACCAATCCGTTTGAGGTTATGACTAAGATAAAGAATGCGGGAGCCATATTTATCGGTGAATATTCATCAGAGCCTCTTGGAGATTACTTCGCAGGTCCTAACCATGTACTTCCTACAAACGGAACAGCTAAGTTCTTCTCACCGCTTTCAGTAGATGATTTCATCAAAAAGTCTTCAATAATCTACTACTCAAAGGAAGCTCTTGAGGCAGTACATGAGGATATCGAGACATTTGCCAAGTCTGAGAAGCTTACTGCCCATGCCAACTCTATTGCAGTAAGATTTGACGGTAAATAAGGTTATTTTTGTGGCAAAAATCAAAGTAAGTAAAGAATTATTTGATATATATTGATTACTTTGCTATAATTATGTGCGGTTATACAGATTGTATAACCGCACTTTTAAATAAAAAATATTAAGGAGATAAGGATAATGGCTGACAGAGCAGTGAAATGTACCAGAAAGACCAGCGAAACAGACATCAGTCTTGAACTGAACCTGGACGGAAGCGGTAATTCAAAGATAAACACAGGTATTGGATTTTTTGATCATATGCTTACCAGTTTTGCAAAACACGGATTCTTTGATCTTAATCTGACTGTAAAGGGTGATCTCTATGTGGACTGCCATCATACAATAGAAGATACGGGTATCGTGCTTGGCAAGGCCATCAAGGGTGCCCTGGGAGATAAGAAGTCAATTAAGCGTTTCGGTAATTTCTTTCTTCCTATGGATGAAACATTGGTCATGTGTGCCATAGATCTGTCCGGCAGACCTTATCTTGTATACGATCTTAATCTCTCCACTGAGAAAGTGGGATATTTTGATACGCAGATGGTTAAGGAGTTCTTCTATGCGGTATCCTATGCTGCTGAGATGAATATTAACCTTAAACAATTTTCAGGAGAGAACGACCATCATATTATAGAAGCGGCATTTAAGGCATTTGCCAAGGCTCTTGATGAGGCAACCTCAATAGACGAGAGACTTAAGGGAAAGCTGCTTTCAACAAAGGGTTCGTTATAACATTAAAGAGGAAGCACCATTAAGATTTAAATGAAAGATTTTAATGGGCTGATGTTCTGTGATTGTGTCAAGTTTTATATGAAAACTTGACATGTAGCGTCAGCCCTTTGCCGAAGGCAAATTTTAATGGGCTGATGTTCAATAATCTGAGGAGTGATAATATGAACAACGTAAAGGTTATCCCATGTCTTGATCTTAATGATCCGGTGGGCATGGCAAAATACTACAATGACGCAGGTGCGGACGAGGTTGCTTTCTTCGACAGTAAGGCAACAAAAGAAGGAAGAGAGGCGGATATATCCACCATAAGAGATATCTGCAAGAATATAGATATTCCACTTCTTGCCTGCGGCGGAATTAAAACTATAGATGATGTGAAGCGGGTTCTCTATGCGGGAGCCTCAAAGGTGTGTATAAAATCGGCAGCTCTGAACAATCCTGCACTTGTAACAGAGGCGGCGGACAGCTTCGGTTCAGGAAGGATAATCGTCACCATAGATCTTACAGAGTGCGATGATCCTGTGGCTTATGCCAAGAAATTAAAGAGCCTTGGAGCCGGAGAACTACTGCTTCTCCATAATAATGAGGTGCCGGATTATGTGAATATAGTTAAGGAGATACGTGAACTGGTTGGCCTTCCTGTTATAGTGTCCTCTTATTCCACAGAGGGCAGTGAGGTAGCTTCTCTTCTTGATGAAACAGAAGCGGAGTCAGTATCATTGTATAATCTGTCAAGGATGGATATAATGCAGATAAAGCAGGAGTGCAGGAAAGAAAATATTCCTGTTACTGTATTTGAGTCAACAATTTCATTTGACGAGTTTAAGTTAAATTCAGACGGACTTATACCATGCATCGTCCAGGAGTACAAGACCGGTGAGGTTCTTATGCTGGCATACATGAATAAGGAGTCCTTTAACAGGACCATCGAGACCGGTAAGATGTGCTATTTCAGCAGAAGCAGACAGGAACTGTGGACCAAGGGAGAGACATCGGGACATTTCCAATATGTTAAGTCTCTGGATCTTGACTGTGACAAGGATACTATACTTGCCAGAGTATCACAGATTGGTGCAGCCTGCCATACCGGAAGCCATAACTGCTTCTTTACAAATCTTGTTAAAAAGCAGTATGATGATACAAACCCTCTTAAGGTATTCGAGGATGAGTACGAGTATATTGAGGATAAACAGAAAAATCCTGAGAGAGGTTCATATGTGAACTATCTTCTGGACAAGGGTACGGACAAGATCTTAAAGAAGCTTGGTGAGGCTGTGACCGAGGTGCTTGTGGCAGCCAAGAACTCTGATACAGAGGAAACAAAATATGAAATATCTGATCTCCTTTATCACCTTATGGTGCTCATGGTTGAACAGGGCATCACCTGGGATGATATAACCAAGGAGTTATCAGATAGAAGATAAAAAGGAAAATCAAAAATCAAATGGACGGTTGTTCATAGGAAAGTGTCAACTGACACATGAAAAAAGGAAAGCACGCCATCACTTTATGAGCCGTGCCAATAGTTGGAGGAAAATGTAATGAAATATTACGGCGTAAATGAATTAAGAAAAATGTTTTTGGAGTTTTTTGAGAGCAAGGGACATCTTAAGATGAACAGCTTTTCACTTATTCCACATAATGACAACAGCTTACTTCTCATCAATTCAGGTATGGCACCACTTAAGCCATACTTCACCGGGCAGGAGATACCACCAAGAAGACGTGTTACCACATGCCAGAAGTGTATCAGAACAGGTGATATCGAGAATGTAGGTAAGACAGCAAGACATGGTACATTCTTTGAAATGCTGGGTAATTTCTCATTTGGCGATTATTTCAAGACCGAGGCTATACACTGGACATGGGAGTTCCTTACAGACGTTGTGGGACTTGATCCTGACAGACTGTATCCATCAGTATATCAGGACGATGATGAAGCTTTCGATATCTGGAACAAACAGATAGGCATAGATTCATCAAGGATATTCAGATTTGGCAAGGAAGACAACTTCTGGGAGCATGGTGCAGGTCCTTGTGGTCCATGTTCAGAGGTTTACTACGACAGAGGCGAGAAGTACGGATGTGGCAAGCCCGGATGTACCGTAGGCTGTGACTGTGACAGATACATGGAGGTATGGAACAATGTATTTACACAGTTCAACAATGACGGACACAATAACTATACAGAGCTTGAGCAGAAGAATATAGATACAGGTATGGGTCTTGAGAGACTGGCAGTAGTTGTACAGGATGTAGATTCCATATTTGACGTTGATACTATCAAGGCATTAAGAGATAAGGTATGTGATATGGCTCATGTGACATATCTTGAGGATCCCAAGAAGGATGTCTCCATCCGTCTTATTACAGATCACATCAGATCCGTTACATTCATGACATCTGACGGTATTGTACCTTCAAACGAGGGAAGAGGCTATGTATTAAGGAGACTCTTAAGACGTGCTGCAAGACACGGAAGACTTCTGGGAATAGAGGGTCAGTTCCTTACAGAACTGGCAAATACAGTTATTGAGGTTTCGCAGGACGCATATCCTGAACTTGGAGAGAAGAAGGAATATATCTTCAACAAGATCAAAAAGGAAGAGGAAAGCTTCAATAAGACTATAGATACAGGTCTTGCTATCCTCAAGAAATATACAGAGGAGCTTAAGGCTGCCGGCAAGACAGTTCTTAATGGTGAGGATGCTTTCAAACTCTATGACACATATGGATTCCCTCTTGACCTCACAAAGGAGATCATTGAGGATGACGGTTTCACAGTAGACGAAGAGAAGTTCACAGAGTGCATGAACATCCAGCGTGAGACTGCAAGAAAAGCACGTAAGGTTTCGACATATATGGGTGCTGACGCTACCATATATGAGGAGCTTCCGGTAGATATGACTTCAACATTTACAGGCTATGACAAGCTTGAGGATGATTCGAAGATCGATGCACTTACAACAGATATCACAGAAGGTGACAAGAAGAAATCTGCTATAGTTGATACAATATCTGAGGGTATGCAGGCTTCTGTTATCCTTTCTGAAACTCCGTTTTATGCTACCATGGGTGGTCAGATCGGAGATACAGGTATAATAAAGACAGAAAACGGTACATTTGTAGTTCAGGATACAGTTAAGGTTGTAGGCGGTAAGATCGCCCATATAGGATATGTTGAGTCAGGCGAGCTCAATGTAGGTGATCCTGCGCACCTTTTGGTTGACGCAGAAAGAAGAGCTCTTATATGTAACAACCACTCAGCAACACACCTTCTCCAGAAGGCACTCAAGATGGTTCTCGGAGATCACGTTGAGCAGGCAGGCTCTCTTGTTGAGCCGGGAAGACTTCGTTTCGACTTCTCTCATGATCAGGCTATGACAAAGGAAGAAATAGCTGAGGTTGAGGACATTGTAAATAATGAGATTGAAGCAGCAATAGATGTAGAGACCAATATCATGACTCTTGATGAGGCTAAAAAGACAGGGGCGATGGCTCTCTTCGGCGAGAAGTACGGAGACTCAGTAAGAGTTGTATCCATAGGTAACTTCTCAAGGGAACTCTGTGGTGGTACTCATGTTAAGAACACATCAGATATCGGAACCTTCAAGATTGTATCAGAAGCCGGTGTCGCTGCAGGAACAAGAAGAATAGAAGCACTTACATCAAAAGGAGCCATAGATTACTACAAGAAAGCTGAGAGCGACCTTATTGCCGCAGCAAAGGCAGCCAAGACAGACATGTCAGGTGTTGCAGCAAGGATAGACCAGCTTCTCCAGGAGATAAAGACCTTAAATGCTGAGAACAAGAAGCTTAAGGACAAGATGGCAAAGGATTCTGTAGGTGACGTTATGAGCAACGTGGTTGAGCATAACGGAGTTAAGATTCTTCCTGTTAATATTCCTGGTACAGATATGAACTCACTGAGAAATCTTGGTGACGAGTTCAAATCAAAGCTTGGATGTTCGGTTATCGTTCTGGCTTCAGAGCTTGATGGCAAGGTAAATCTTATTGCCATGGCAACAGATGACGCTGTTAAGGCAGGTGCCCATGCAGGCAATATCATCAAGCAGATCGCAGCTATCGTAGGCGGCGGCGGTGGTGGACGTCCAAACATGGCACAGGCAGGCGGTAAGAAGCCTGAGGGCATTAACGAGGCCTTAGCCAAGGCTGTAGAGGTGGTAAAAGAACAGCTTTAAGCCACGGATTATCGACATTTCATATAATTTACTACATTTTAATAAATTTTTGTTGACGAATGGATAAATTATGCTATAATACAACATGTGCTTAAAAAACCCAAACAGTTGTTTTTTTGTTGCACAATATACAACTGGAGGGAGGTCAGGTGAGAGATGTCAAACGTAATAGTTAAAGAAAACGAAACATTAGATAGCGCTCTTCGCAGATTCAAGAGAAACTGTGCGAAGGCAGGTATCCAGCAGGAGATACGTAAGAGAGAGCATTACGAGAAACCTTCTGTAAAGCGTAAAAAGAAATCAGAGGCAGCTAGAAAGCGTAAGTATAAATAAGACGTATAAATATGTGAAATGATTTTTTTACAAAAGCAGGTGTCATATGGCACCTGTTTTTTGTTATGGCAACGAGTCAAGTGCAACATGCTTGCATGATTGCATTTGACGACTGCTGATCAGCGGATAAAACTAGCAAAGCGTGTTTTATCGTTGATTTATTGCTTTTTCGTTCTTATTTTCCCGGTCATGGAATATATTTAAAAGAAAAAGTCTGGAATGTTCTGTGTATCATATATGCTTAAATTAAAATGGTTAAATGAATACATCGGTATCCCGGAGGATGTGTTCACGGCTAATTCAAGAGTTACTGTTCTTTCATATCGGTTCATATCCATAGAAAATTTCAAGAAGATAATTTGTGTTTCAGAAGATAACATAAGAATAAAATGCAAGAAATATATCGTAAACATAACAGGAAGAAAGCTTATGCTGCAGAATTTCACAGATTATGAAATAAGAATCACAGGTTTTATCAGCAGCATATCCTATGAAATGATATAAAGACTTCAGGGAGTTAGTATGTGGGATTATCTAAATATGATTTTTCGGGGATATGTGACTGTAAGCATTGACAGTAAAATCAGTGTGAGGTTTTTCAATATATGCAGATTAAAAAGGGTGAAGATATCAGGTATTGAGAGTATGACCGACAGTGATGAAGTGAGCTTTCGCACAAGTATAAAAAATAAAGAAATGCTTGTAAAAATAGCAGAGAAAACCGGCACTGACATAAAGCTGGAGGAATGTGGTCTTAACTGCATATGTCGCAGGATAAGAAACAAGCTTGTGATCCTGGGGGTATTTTTGTCTGTATGTACAATATTATACATACAGAATCTGTTTATATGGAGGATAGAAATAACAGGTCTTGACACCACAGGAGACTATGCTTACACCAATGAGGAGATTTCAGACTATCTGGCCACCTGTAACATCAGAACCGGAATGTTAAAAAAGGATGTGGAAAAAGAACACATAGAAAGCCTCATAAAGGAAAAATATCCAAAGGTAATATGGATAAGTGTATACACAAAAGGTACCTGTCTGTATCTTGATATGGAGGTTGCCAGGGTATACAATAATTATGGCGGTGCTTCGGCAAATATCTCCGATGTGGAGAAAAATTTCATGGAGTACTGTAACATAGTGGCAGACAGGGACTGTATCATAAAATCCATAATCACTTCAAACGGAACTCCGGTGGTTTCCGCAGGAGATGAGGTGAGTGCCGGAGATATACTTATATCAGGATCCGTATCCATAAATGATGATAGCGGTGATACTATCCGGACAAAACAAGTAAAAGCGTCCGGAGTCATATATGTCTACTGTGACGTTGATTATGACAGAACATATTCCTACAGCTACTACAGTAAGGAACCTTCCGGGGAAACAGGGCAATATAAAAGTATCGTTGTAGGAAGACTCCGCCTTGATATGGGCGGGGAACCATCAGGTAAAAGCTTTGAGAAGCGGCAGGAGCAGACCCAGGTATGCTTCTTTAATAAAATGTATCTCCCCATATATATAATCAACAATAACTACAGCGGATACAACTTAAAGGAGGCAAAATATACAGAAGAGGAGCTACGGATTATAGCTGACAGTGACCTGAATTATTATATTGACACTTTGCAAGAAAAAGGGGTGCAAATAGTAGAAAAAAATGTTAAAATAATAACTGTCGGCGAAACATTAAAAGCCAGTGGAACCATAAGGGTTGTAACACAGGCGGGGGTACCTGCGGAGCTTCATGAGGTGCCGGCGACAGAACAGTAGATCATGCCGTATGGCAGTATCAGCTTAGGAGAAGGAAAGAAAATTGGAAAGTATTTCAAAATCTATTACTGTTGCAACAGATCATGTTCAGAATGTATTCGGACAGTTTGATGCAAATGCCAAGAAAATCGAAAAAGCATTTTCAGTCACCATGATATTCAGGGATGACAAGTTAAAGATATCAGGTGAGGAGACATCTGTAGACAAGGCCATCAGAGTAATGAGCGAGTTGATAGAGCTTTCTGAGAGAGGTAATATAATAGACGCCCAGAAGGTTGATTATTCCATATCAATGGCTACAGGTACAGTGAACAACACTACGGAAAAGCTGGTGGATCTGGACAGGGATATAATATGTCACACTGTTCAGGGAAAACCTGTAAAGCCTAAAACCCATGGTCAGAAGAGCTATGTTAATGCCATAGACAAGTCCATGATAGTATTCGGTGTTGGACCTGCCGGAACCGGTAAAACCTATATTGCCATGGCGAAGGCCATAACTGCATTTAAGAATGGCGAGGTATCAAGGATAATAATGACCAGACCTGCCATAGAGGCCGGTGAGAAGCTGGGATTTCTTCCCGGAGATCTTCAAAGCAAGGTTGATCCATACTTAAGGCCTCTCTATGATGCCCTTTATGAGATCATGGGAGCAGAAAGCTTCATGAAGAATATGGAAAAGGGACTTATAGAGGTTGCCCCACTTGCATACATGCGAGGAAGAACACTGGACAATGCATATATTGTTTTAGATGAGGCACAGAATACAACGCCTGCCCAGATGAAGATGTTTCTTACAAGAATAGGCTTTGGTTCAAAGGCTATAATAACCGGAGATCTTTCCCAGAAGGATCTTCCCTTTGATTCCAAGTCAGGTCTTGAGGTTGCTCTGGATGTGCTTAAGAACGTGGACGAGATCAGTGTGTGCAGGCTTACAAGCCTTGATGTTGTAAGACATCCTCTGGTACAGAAGATCGTAAATGCATATGAAGCCTATGAATCTAAGAATGCAGCCAGAGAGAAGAAGCAGGCGGAAAGAAAGAGCAGCAAGCCAAGGAAAAATCACGCTGACGAAAGAAGTAAGAGGTAGTATATATGTCTTATTTTATAGAAAATGAATATGGTGATATTGAAATTTCTGACTATGAAAAGGTCATTAATGACATTATTGACGGGGCACTGGATTTCATAGAATGTCCCTACGAATGTGAGGTGAATGTCCTGCTTACGGACAATGCCTCAATACACGAAATAAATAACCAGCAAAGGAATATCGACAGACCTACAGATGTACTGTCATTTCCTTTGATTGATTATAAAACTCCTGGAGATTTCAGTATTGTAGAATCTGCCGTTTCGGATTATTTCAATCCGGAATCAGGAGAATTACTCCTTGGGGATATAGTTATATCCATAGACAAGGTTTACGAGCAGGCAAGAGAATACAATCATTCTGTTCACCGGGAACTTGCATTTCTTGTGGCACATAGCATGCTTCATTTGTTTGGCTATGACCATATGGAGGATGAGGAACGGATTCTTATGGAGAAGCTTCAGAAAAAAATTCTTACAATGAAAGGATACACAAGAGACTATGAAAAAATTTAAGCTTGGTTGTGTGATCGCAGCAGCAGCTATGGTATTCAGCATGGCAGCATGTGGAAACAAGGAAGAAAAAACAACAACTACGACGGAGCCTACTGTTGAGATTACGGAGGCAGAATTTCCAGATACATCGGAGGCAGTTACAGAGGTACAGCACGAAGGCTACTACAATGATCTTACCGGTGAGTGGAATACCGAAAGGACAACTCCTTATGGCAGACCTATAAGCGTAATGATCAACAACATCATTGACGCAATGCCACAGAGCGACGTATCCAAGGCAGATATAGTATATGAATGTGTTGTTGAGGGTGGCATCACACGACTTCTGGCAATCTTTAACGACTATGACAACATAGAGAAGTTAGGTTCTATCAGAAGCTGTCGTCACTATTATGTAACTATTGCCAATGAATTTGATTCCATATATCTTCACTATGGACAGTCTCCACAGGGACAGGATATGATCGACAGCACAGGCATAAATGACCTCAGTGGATTAAGTGCAGAGGGAAGTACAGTATATTACCGTTCTTCAGACCGCTCAGCACCACATAATGTTTATACAACTACTGATATGATAAAAGCAGGTATTGAATATAAGGGATATTCCACAGAACATCCTTCTGATTTCAAAAGCGTATTCAAGTTCAATGATGAGGTTGTGACACCTGAGGGTGGCGAGACAGCCAACAAGATCACAACTGCATTTGACAGCAGCAGAACACCTTGGTTTGAATATCACTCCGATGATGGTCTTTACTACAGATTCCAGTATGGTGAAGAGCATATTGATGACGTGACAGGTGAGCAGCTTAAGTACGAGAATGTCCTTATACAGTTTGCTGAATACTCAACTATCGATGATTACGGAAGACAGGATATTGCCCTTGTGGGTAAGGGTGACGGATATTACGCTTCAAACGGTGTTATTGTACCTGTAACATGGGAGAAGACAAGTCTTAATTCACAGACCAAGTACTACACAGCTGATGGGGAAGAGTTAAAGCTTAACCCTGGAAAGACATGGGTTACCGTATTTGAGAAGAACGACAAGTCAAATGTTACTTACGAGTAAGATTAAAATAAAACAAATATTGCAATGCATTGAAATGGTTAAATCCATGATCTGATCAATATTATATTTATGTTTTTGCATACAAAAAAAGGAGCCGAGGCTCCTTTTTTGTTTTGTATATATTTTAAGAGGGAGGTTGACATCGAATATGGGGAGTAGGATTTTCTATATCCGATGTCACAAATATGAAAATTGTATCAGCCCTTTTAAGGACTGAAAATAAATGAATATATTTAATATTCATGTTGATAATATAATATATATTTGTGAATTTTCTTTGTCCTTATTGTGATAAAAATATGTTTTTTGAAAAGGTTTTCAAAACATCCGGATACAAAGAGGGGATTTGTGTGGTGAGAAAGCTGATACTTATAGGTGCCGTAATTACATTAATGTTCACAGTAATAGGATTTGTCCTTAAATTTTTCATACCCGGAGTAAGCGGCACTGACGTATGTGAGATCCATAAGGTAAGTGATATGGACGTCACTCCTTATATGAGGATGAGCATTGCAGATGACGAAGGCAGGGAGGCTACGGGAATCATAGGTAATGACATGAAGAATATCACAACTGTTCTTAACGATGATAATGTAAATGCTGTGGATGGGTATTATCTTATGGAACTTGATGGCGCTGCCGTCATACTTACAGGAGATAAAAACCTGTATATGTATACTGACATACAGGTGACCGCTTTCCCTTTAAATGACAGGGTGAGGATACACTATGGTATGCATTTCAATTCCTTAAACGAATTATTTTCATTTCTTGAATCATATGAGTGAAAATGTTAAAATCTAACCTGTGAAGTCAGAAACTTTATTTTAAAACCAGAGATTTTATCTGTCAGGTTATGGAGGTTTTGCATGAAAGATGCACGCCGGAACGTGACGGTAGGATCAGGGAGAACATATGATATATAATGCGATCATAGCAGGTGGCGGGGCCTCCGGAATAGTGGCTGCCATTAAGGCTGCAGAGAAAATAAAACAGAATACATCAGGGAAACAGTCAAATGAGGCTCCCGGTGTTCTCATAATAGATAAGAACAAGAAGCTTGGCAGGAAATTATATGCCACAGGTAACGGAAGATGTAACATATCAAACGCACACTTTGACATATCCTGCTATAACAGCAGTCAGGAATTTTTTCCTTATGAAATTATAAACAATGATAGCTACAGGCGGGTAAATGATTTCTTCTTTGAGCTTGGAGTTCCATCGACTGACACCAACGGATATTTCTACCCCATGTCCCTGCAGGCTTCCACAGTGGTATGGAGCCTTTCAGACAGGATAAAAAGCCTCGGTATTGAAGTTAGGCTTAAGGAAGAGGTCACAGGTATAACCGGTATAAAAAATGTTTCAATTGATGGAGAAAATCTCTTTAAGGTAACAACAGACAAGGGCACCTATCAGTGCAGAAATCTTATTATAAGTACCGGAGGCTCTTCCTACGAAAGTCTCGGTGGAAGTGATACAGGCTATAAGCTTCTTGAGACTACAGGCCACAGGATGGTCCCTGTGTATCCGGCATTATGTAAGTTAAAGTGCAGCCGGAACATATCGGGAATGAACGGCCTGCGTACTGCTGCCGAAGCAAGGCTTACAGTTGATGACATAGAATACGGACACGAACAGGGTGAGCTTCAGATAAGCGGTGAATATCTGTCAGGAATAATGATATTTAACCTGAGTTCCCAGGCAGTAAGGTGTCTTCATGAAGGACACAGGGTGAAGATATATATATCCCTGGTTCCCGAGCTTACAGAAGAAGAGATAAAAAAAATCATAATAAATTCCAAATCTGCAAATGGTGACAGAACCGTATTTGCATGTCTTAACGGCATGTTAAATGAAAGAGCAGTACAATATGTCATGGACATTGCAGGTGTAGAAAACAGACCTGTGAAAAATATTACTGATAAAGAAGCGGCAGACCTTGCCCACACCATTAAAAATCTGGAATTTGATATTACCGGTCATGGAGATTACAGTGAGGCACAGGTTGTAAGCGGTGGTGCAGATACATCATATTTCAGTCCCGTAACAATGGAGTCAAAGCTTTTAGATGGTCTCTTTGTAACAGGTGAGGCTCTTGACGTGGACGGAATATGCGGAGGCTACAATATAACATGGGCAGTAATAACCGGAATGGCAGCCGGAGAAGGAATACATATATGATAAGGATAAACAATATAAAACTTAAACCCGGATATACCAATAGAGACCTTGAGGCTGAGATAAAGAGACAGCTTAAGCTTAAGACCGTACCTGAGTACAGGATATCCAAGCTGTCCATTGATGATAGAAAGATAAATGATGTTAAGATCATCATCTCCTGCGACATCCTTAATGTCAATGAAAAAAGTATATTAAAACGAGTAAGCAATAAAAATATTATGTTAACTACACCTGTTGAATATATCCCACAGGTAACAGGAGAAAGTGTCATCAAGGCTCCTCCGGTGGTGGTGGGAATGGGACCCGCAGGATTATTTGCAGCGTTAATGCTGGCTAGGCTGGGATTTAATCCTATAGTGTTTGAACGTGGAATGGATGTGGACAGCAGGACAAAATGTGTTAATGATTTCTGGAATGGCGACACCCCCCTTAACCCTGAATCAAATGTGCTGTTTGGTGAAGGCGGGGCAGGCACATTTTCTGACGGCAAGCTAAACTCAGTAATAAAGGATAAGTCAGGAAGAAGAACCTTTGTTTTAAAGACATTTGCAGAGTATGGAGCAGATCCGGAGATACTTGTATCAAATAAGCCCCATATAGGCACGGATGTTCTTGCTAAGGTAGTCAAGAACATCCGTCAGGATATCATAAGGCTTGGCGGGCAGGTGAATTTTTCATCAAAGCTTACGGATTTTACTTTAAAGGAAGATGGGACACTTAACTTATCCATACTTAAGGACGAACAGATAACAACCTACAACACGGAAGTGCTTATCCTTGCCATAGGCCACAGTGCCAGGGACACCTTCAAACTTCTGTATGACAAGGGACTTAAGGTGGAACAGAAGGCATTTGCCATGGGAGTCAGGATCGAACATAAAAGGGAGTTCATTAACCGGGGGAAGTATGGCGATAAGCCGGAGTATGAGAAGCTTCTGCCTACCGCAGATTACAAGTTCGCTCATAGCTGTGATAACGGAAGATCCGTGTATTCCTTCTGCATGTGTCCCGGAGGTTATGTTGTAAATTCCTCATCGGAGTCCGGAAGATTATGTGTAAACGGCATGAGCTACAGTGACAGAATGGCAGACAATTCAAACAGTGCCGTGGTAGTAAATGTCACTCCCGAGGATTTCGGCTCAGATCATCCTCTGGCAGGTATGTACATGCAGGAGCATTACGAGGAGATGGCATACAAGGCAGGAAACGGAGATATTCCGGTAACTACTTTTAAGGGCTTTAAAACAGATGAAAAAATATCTCATCTTGGGAATATAAAGCCCTGTATCAAGGGAAAATACCGCCTGGCAAGCCTTAAAGACTGTTTGCCTAAGTATATAAAGAATGCTATAATAGAAGGAGTTTTGGCCTTCGACAGATATATGCCGGGCTATGCCTGTGATGACGCAGTGATAAGCGGGATCGAGGCAAGAACCTCATCGCCTGTAAGGATAACCAGAAATGAGGAAATGACATCATATCACGGACTGATTTACCCCTGTGGTGAAGGTGCCGGATATGCCGGTGGCATAACCTCTGCGGCAGTGGACGGAATAAAGGCAGCGGAGGCTGTAATATCAAGATATAAGAATACACATGAATAAAAATAAAAACACACAAGACAGGAAAGTGACAGGATTATATATAATGGATAAAGAAAAATATTTCAAAAATAAAAACAGGATAGTTATAAAGATCGGTTCCTCATCCCTTATACATGAAGAGACCGGCGGTCTTGACTATGATAAGCTTGAGAAGCTTGTAAGGATAATATGCGATCTGAAAAATCAGGGCAAAGAGGTAGTCCTTGTTTCATCAGGTGCCATAGGCGTGGGAGTCAAGGCTCTCGGATTACTTAGAAAGCCTAAGACCGTGTCCTTAAAGCAGGCATGTGCCGCAGTAGGCCAGGGACAGCTTATGATGATCTACCAGAAGCTCTTCTTTGAATATCATAAGACAGCAGCACAGGTTCTTCTCACATTTGACGTGGTGTCCTCAGATGAGAGACGTCACAATGCCATAAACACATTTAACGAGCTGCTGCAGCTTGATGTGGTTCCTGTTGTAAATGAAAATGATACAGTGGGAATAGATGAGCTTGATGACAGCGTTACCTTTGGAGATAATGATACATTGTCAGCCATAGTTGCGTCAATGATACATGCAGACCTGCTTATAATCCTTACAGATATAGACGGTCTCTATACAGACGATCCTCATACCCATGCAGACGCAAAACTTATCCATGTGGTAGAGGAAATAGACGATAACATTAAGTCCATGGCGAAGGGAGCCATGAGCAGCTACGGCACCGGTGGCATGTCCACCAAGATTGCCGCTGCAAGGATAGCCACCAACTCAAACACCGATATGGCCATCGTGTCGGGAGCGGATTTAAATAATATAAACAGGCTCTTACACGGCGAGGACATAGGCACATTGTTCATGTCTCATAAGGAAAAGGACTTCAATGTGGAGAAATTTATATTAAGCAAGGAATATCTGGAGTAGAAAAGTATGGATGATAAGAAAATAGCCAGAATAAATGAACTGTATCACAAGTCAAAGACCACGGGACTTACGGTGGCTGAAAAGGAAGAGCAGAAGGCTCTCAGGCAGGAGTATGTGTGGGCAATAAAGAATGACCTGAGAAACACTCTTAACAACATAAGCATTAAGGAAAAGGATGGCAGTATCACAGATCTGAGCAAATTTGACAAGACAAAGAAAGTTTGATTTTAATTAAAACAACGATAGTTTGATTTCAATCAGTACAAAGAGAGTTTAATTTTAATATGGATAAAGATCAGGCAAGAAATACTATCAAAGAAAAAAGAAGAGCATTGACCAATGAATATATAGGCTTACACTCGGCACTTATATTCAACAATCTGAGAGATTTCGGTGTGTTTGATGACATAAGCCGGATATTTACCTATGTCAGTGCATATAAAGAGGTAGATACCATAAACATCATAAAATTCTGCCTTGACCAGGGCATAAAGGTATGCGCCCCAAGAGTTCGGGGTAAGGAAATGGATTTCGTGGGGATCACGGATTTCTCCCAGTTGAAGCCCGGAAGCTTTAATATCCCGGAGCCTGTATCTGATGATATAGTGGTGCCGGAGCAATCAGATGTAATGCTGGTGCCGGGGATAGTATTTGACAGGAAACTTAACCGCGTAGGCTTCGGCGGCGGTTATTACGACCGTTATTTTATGGAGCACCATGATCTTAAGACCATTGGTCTCGCCTATGACTTTCAGGTGATAGACCACATAGACACAGAAGAATTTGATATTAGAGTATCTGCTTTATGCACAGAGACGCAGATCATAACCGGAGGTGGAGCATAACATGTATTTAGAGAATATCGGAGCAAGAGCCAAGAAAGCTTCAAGGATAATGGCAAGACTTGGTCAGGCGGAAAAAAACAACGCACTTCTTAAGGTGGCAGAGGATCTTCTTGCCCACAAGTCAGAGATAATCAGTGCAAATGAGATTGACGTGGAAAATGGAAGAAAAAACCACATGCCGGAGGCACTTGTAGACAGACTTATGCTTACAGATTCCAGATTTGACGGCATAGTAGAGGGATTAAGGCAGGTGGCAGACCTTGAAGATCCTATAGGTGAGGTCATTGATATGAAGAAGAGACCTAACGGACTTCTTATTGGCAAGAAGCGGGTTCCTATGGGAGTTATCGGAATAATCTATGAATCAAGACCTAATGTTACCGTTGACGCATTTGCCCTTACCTTTAAGACCGGCAATGCGGTAATACTTCGTGGCGGAAGTGACTGTATCAATTCAAATATCGCCCTTGTAAATGTAATAAGGGAGTCCCTTGCGTCAAGTGGTATTACAGAGGACGCCATAATCCTTATAGAAAATACCGACCGTGCCATTGTAAATGAACTTCTTAAGCTTAACAAATATGTTGACCTGCTCATACCGAGAGGCGGTGCGGGACTTATAAAAAATGTGGTTGAGAACGCAACTGTTCCTGTAATTGAAACAGGTACAGGCAATTGCCACATTTACATCGACAAATACGCAGATCTTAACAAGGCGATACCTATAATCCACAATGCAAAGCTTCAGCGTTTAGGTGTATGTAACGCCTGTGAGTCACTGGTTATCCACAAGGACATTGCCGATCTTGCAATTCCTCTTATCGTTGCAGATCTTAAGGAAAATGACTGTGAGATACGTGGAGATAAGGCCGCAATGGCAATAGACAGTTACATAAAGGAAGCCACAGAAGATGATTTCAAGACAGAGTATCTTGCCAAGATCATATCAGCCAAGATCGTTGACAGTTTTGATGAAGCCGTGGAGCATATAAACAACTGCAGTACAGGTCACTCCGAGGCTATAATCACAGAGGATTACAACAGTGCCCAGAGATTTCTTGATGAGATTGATTCTGCCTGTGTATATGTCAATGCGTCAACACGTTTTACAGATGGATTTATGTTCGGATTCGGAGCCGAGATAGGCATAAGCACACAGAAGCTTCATGCAAGGGGACCTATGGGACTTTTAGCTCTCACATCCACGAAATATATAATATATGGCAATGGCCAGATCAGAGAATAGCAGCAACACGTAGTCTGTCAACAAGCTTATGGCACCAGAAGTATATGGTGCCATTTTGAGGTGGTAAATATGGATAATAACGAGCTTCAGGCAAAATTAAGGGAACTGGATGAGAAGGTAAAGGCGTCCATGTGCGGTATGGAGCACAGTAAGAGTACTGCTGTCGTACCGGAAGGAGACTTCGCCGTATGCTTCGGCGGTGGTGGCGGAAAGGGTGCCTATGAAGCAGGTGTTATAAAGGCACTTGCCAAGTATGATATGTTTAAACGCATAAAGGCTGTATCGGGAGCCTCCATAGGTGCATTAAATTCCATGCTCTATAACATGCAGGATCCTGAGCTTCCTGAGAAGGTGTGGAAGGATATAAAATTCGAAACAGTATTTGAAGCAGATCCATCCCTTATGTTTAACGGCAAGCCGGGATTTTTTAACCGGAAGGGGCTTGTGGATATCCTAAACAGATATATTGATTTGGACAAATTCTATGCAGGAAATATCAGCACATACATAAACACCACAGTAATATCTGATGGGGCAAAGAAAGAGAATTATTATAAGCTTAACGATCTTCCTAAGGATGAGATCATAGATCTTTTATGTGCAGCTTCAGCCCTTCCGTTTCTCTACGAATCGGTAACCTATGAAAACCAGGAAATGGTTGACGGAGGTCTTTCAAACAATATCCCTGTGGAGGTATTATACCACAATGGCTACAGACATATCATCGTGGTGGGCTGCGGCAGGAAGAACGCCAAGGATTTATCCGGCTATAAGGACGCAGACTTCATAGAGATATACCCGAGTGTGTATCTGGGAGACCTTATTGATGGTACATTGAATTACTCCAAAAAAGACATACTCTTCCGGATAGAACTTGGCTACAGGGACGCCTTAAGGGCACTTAAATTATATTTCACTGATGACCCATGCTACAAGGAGCAGCTTCCTTTGCTTGAGCAGAATGACTTAAATGAAATAAAGGCGAAGTTCCGCTACATGGATATAAGCGACCGGGTTTCAGACAACATGAAGAACCTCACAGACATGATAAGCAAATACGATAAGTAAATATCTCGCAAAAACAAAAAGGATAATTAACAGATATGACCAGTAAGGAAATTATAAACAATTTAGATAAGATTGACATAACGGAGCCGGTTCCTGCGAATGAGCCGGAAAGACAGTATTACTTCATAAAAAAGGCCAAAGAGATCTATAAGCTTAAAAGGGAAGAGGCAGGAAGAGACCTTACCTGTACCATAAAGACCTTTGGCTGTCAGATGAATGTAAGAGACTCAGAGAAGCTTGCAGGAATACTTGAGACCATAGGCTATAAAAGATCCGACAGCGAGGAAGCAGATTTTGTAATATACAACACCTGTACCGTGAGAGAGAATGCCAACCGTAAGGTATATGGACATCTGGGTATCATGAAGCATGAGAAGGAGTCAAATCCCCACATGATGATAGCCCTGTGCGGATGTATGATGCAGGAGCCCCAGGTGGTACAGACCATCAGCGAAAAGTACAAATTCGTTGATATAGTGTTTGGAACCCATAATGTATATAAGCTTGCGGAATTATACTGCAACAGCTTTCATGCAAAGGGCACAGTCATCGATATATGGAAGGACACCAACCTTATTGTGGAGGATCTTCCCACCACAAGGGACAGCAGTTTTAAGTCCGGTGTAAATATCATGTTCGGCTGTAATAATTTCTGTACCTACTGTATCGTTCCTTATGTAAGGGGAAGAGAACGCAGCAGGGAGCCTGAGGATATCATAAACGAGATCAAAAGACTTGCAGATGACGGAGTTGTGGAGATCATGCTCCTGGGTCAGAATGTTAATTCCTACGGCAAGGGACTTAAGGAGAATATAACATTTGCACAATTACTTAAGAGGGTTACTGAGATAGACAAGATAAAAAGAGTCCGATTCATGACATCCCATCCTAAGGATCTGTCAGATGAGCTTATAGAGGTTATGGCTTCTTCGGACAAAGTGTGCAGACATCTTCATCTTCCTGTACAGTCAGGATCAAGCCGTATATTAAAGCAGATGAACCGAAGCTATACAAGGGAGCAGTACCTTACCCTTGTGGATAAGATCAGAAACAGGATACCTGATATAGCACTTACCACCGACATTATCGTAGGCTTCCCGGGAGAGACCGAAGAGGACTTTAATGATACCATGGATATGGTAGAGCAGGTCAGATATGACGCAGCATTTACATTTATCTATTCAAAGAGGACCGGAACCCCGGCAGCTGCCATGACAGATACAAATGACAAGGCTGTGATAAATGAAAGATACCAGAGACTTATAAAGAGGGTACAGGAGATAAGTGCCGAGAAGATAAAAGGACTTACCGGACAGGTTCTTCCTGTGTTGGTTGAGGGAAAGAGCGAGGAAAACGGAAGCCTTCTTACAGGAAGACTTTCAAACAATACCCTTGTACATTTTGTGGGATGTGAATCCCTTATAGGAAAGATAATAGATGTGAAGCTTGTGGAGAGCAAGGGCTTTTATTACATGGGCGAAGCTGTTATCTAAGCGTATAAACTTCAGAAGAGAGGATATAAATAATGGCAGCATTAACACCAATGATGCAACAATATGTGGAGGTGAAAGAGAAATATAAGGACTGTATACTTTTCTACAGGATAGGTGATTTCTATGAAATGTTCTTTGAGGATGCCATAACCGCTTCAAAGGTACTTGAGATAACCCTTACCGGAAAGGATTGCGGTCAGGAGGAAAGGGCACCTATGTGTGGCGTTCCTTACCATGCCTGTGATGTTTATCTCAATAAGCTTATTGAAAATGGATTTAAGGTGGCTATCTGTGAACAGGTGGAGGATCCGAAGCTTGCCAAGGGACTTGTTAAGCGTGATGTTATCCGTGTCGTCACACCGGGTACAAATATGTCCCAGGCTATCCTTGATGAGAATACCAACAACTATCTCATGAGCATATATCTGTCAAAGGATATGTCGGGAGTATCGGTAGTTGACATAACTACAGGCGAATTTAAGACCTGCCGTATCTCATCCATAGCAAAGCTTGCTGATGAGATAAACAAATATTCTCCGTCAGAGATAATCGGCAATGATGATTTCCTTAATGCCCCATTAGACTTTGAGTATATGAAGGATCGTCAGAAGATAGCCATATCGAAGACGCCGGAGCACTATTTCAACCAGAGTATCTGCGAGGATGTTATCTCAAGACAGCTCGGCACCAACAATATGGCAGGTCTCGGACTTTCTGACATGCCTGAATCCATATATTCCACAGGAGCCTTACTCCAGTATCTCCATGAAACCCAGAAAAATTCCCTGGAGCATATAAACAAGCTGGAGATATATTCCATAGATGATTACATGATAATCGACAGCTCCACCAGAAGAAATCTGGAGCTTACAGAAACCTTAAGGGACAAGAACAAAAAAGGCTCACTTTTATGGGTACTTGACAAGACAAAGACAGCCATGGGTGCCCGTCTCTTAAAAAATTACATAGAGCAGCCTCTTATTATGGAGGATGAGATCAATAACAGACTTGACGCCATAGAGGCATTTAACAATGATGTCATAACCCGTGACGAGATCAGGGAATACTTAAATCCAATATACGACATGGAGAGACTTATGACCCGTATCTCCTTAAGAACAGCCAATCCAAGGGATCTTATCGCCTTTAAGTCATCCTTGAAGCTGCTTCCTTTCATAAAGAGACTTGTGGCAGCCTTTGATACCACATTGTTCAAGAAGATGTATGAGGATCTTGATGAACTGACTGACCTCTATGAGCTTCTTGAGTCATCAATCAACGAGGAACCTCCAATTCTTATAAGAGAGGGCGGCATATTCAAAGATGGATATCTTAACGATATAGATGTTCTTAAAAATGCCAAGACCGACGGAAAGACATGGCTTGCGGACCTTGAAGCAAGAGAGCGGGAAAAGACCGGTATCAAAAACCTTAAGGTAAAGTACAACAAGGTATTCGGATATTATTTTGAGGTTACCAACTCCTTTAAGTCTCTTGTGCCGGAGTACTTTATAAGAAAGCAGACCCTGGCAAATGCCGAGAGATATACCTCCAAGGAGCTTGACGAGCTGGCAGGAACCATCATAGGCTCCGAGGACAAGCTTACAGCTCTTGAGTATCAAGAGTATGTGAAGCTTAGGGACAGGCTGGCAGGAGAGCTTGTAAGAGTCCAGAAGACAGCCCATTGTATAGCAGTCCTTGACGTTATGGCATCTCTGTCATATGTGGCAGTTGCCAACAATTACATACGTCCGGAGATATCCACCGACGGAGTTATCGACATTAAGGACGGAAGACATCCTGTAGTTGAGAAGATGACCGCCAATGACATGTTCATTGCAAATGACACCTATCTCAACAACCTTGAAAGCAGGATATCAATAATCACAGGCCCTAACATGGCAGGAAAATCCACCTACATGAGGCAGACAGCACTTATCGTGCTTATGGCACAGATAGGATCATTTGTCCCTGCAAGCCATGCCCATATAGGCATATGCGACAGGATATTTACAAGAGTAGGTGCCTCAGACGATCTGGCCTCCGGTCAGAGTACCTTCATGGTGGAGATGAGCGAGGTGGCAAACATCTTAAGAAACGCCACTAAGAACAGTCTCCTTATCCTTGATGAGATAGGCCGCGGAACCAGTACCTATGACGGATTAAGTATTGCCTGGGCAGTTGTTGAGTACATAAGCAACAGTGAGCTTTTAGGTGCAAAGACCTTATTTGCCACCCATTACCACGAGCTTACAGAGCTTGAGGGCAAGCTTTCTTCTGTGAACAACTACTGTATCGCCGTCAAGGAGGATGGAGATGACATAGTATTCTTAAGGAAGATAATCAAGGGCGGTGCTGACAGAAGCTATGGTATACAGGTTGCCAAGCTGGCAGGAGTTCCGGATATTGTAATAAAGCGTGCAAATGAGATCTGCAACACCCTTATTGACGCAGATATTAATACAAAGATAAAAGATATAAAGGTCAGAAATGATTTTTCTGACAGTAAGAGTAAGAAAAACAATAAAGCAGACGGACAGATGTCATTATTTGCAGATTTTAACGAAAGTGCAATAATACAGGAGATAAAAACCGCAGATCTGGGCAACATGACACCTATGAAGGCTCTGCTTTATCTCAATGAATTACAGGAAAGGCTAAATAAATGATAAATGTTCTTGACCAGATAACCATTGACAAGATCGCAGCCGGCGAGGTAATAGAAAGACCCAGCTCCGTTGTAAAGGAATTAGTTGAAAATTCCATTGACTCGGGAGCCACCGCCATAACCATAGAGATAAAGGACGGCGGAATGTCATTTATCAGGATAACTGACAATGGATCGGGAATAAACAGGGATGAGGTAAGAACCGCCTTCTTAAGGCATGCCACAAGTAAGCTCATAAAGGTGGAAGATCTTCTTGAGCTGTCATCTCTGGGATTTCGAGGTGAAGCATTGTCTTCTATTGCCTCTGTTGGACAGGTGGAGCTTATAACAAAAGAAAAGGACAGCGTGTGCGGAATAAGATACCAGATACACGGCGGCAAGGAAGTTTCCTATGAGGAGATCGGCTGTCCCGATGGTACCACCATCATAGTCAGAAATCTGTTCTATAACACCCCTGCCAGAAAGAAGTTCATGAAGAGTCCCACCACAGAGATGTCATACATATATGACCTTATCTGTCGTATAAGTATGTCCCATCCCGAGATTTCTTTTAAGTTCACTGCAAATAATACCAATAAGCTCTTCACCTCAGGAAACGGAAAGCTTAAGGACATTATATATCACATATACGGAAGAGACATTACCTCAAACCTTATTGATGTAAACAGGAAATTCAACACCCTTGAGATATCAGGTTATATTGCAAAGCCTGCGGTATCCAGAGGGAACCGTTCCTTTGAGGATTATTATGTGAATAACAGGTATGTTAAAAATCCTGTTATAACCAAGGCTATAGAAGACGCCTTCAGGACTTTTGTAATGATACACAAGTTTCCATTCACAGTATTAAACTTCAAGATAGATCCGGCACAGATAGATGTGAACATCCACCCGGCAAAGAGGGAAATGAAGTTCATGAACGAGTCGGACATATACAATTATACCTACGACACCATAAGGGAAGCACTGCTTCACAGAGAGCTTATACCGGAGGTGACACCGGGCAAACAGAAGCCTGCTGAGACCTTAAATCACAGAAATACAGGTTCTGCACCGGAGCCTTTCGAGAAGCAGCGCCGTGAGCAGATAGGCATAAAGCCTGCTGCCGTAAAGGAAGCGGAAAGACCTTACAACATAAAACCTATAATAAAACCTGAGAACAATCCATATGCAAGGATACTTAACCGAGTACCGGATCAACCACAGAATATACCAAACAATCCGGTATCACAGCAGGCACAGACCCAGCAGGCAACACAGCAATCGCAGTCGCAGCCGGTTAATGAAAGCACACCAGCAACATCGGCATTATCAGCAGATCAGGAGAGTATTACAGATAAAGATAATTCTGTAAATGTGAGCCGTATCACAAGTGAGATCACTGTGACCAATACACAGGCGGGTGAAGGCACTGCAACGCAGACCAAAACAACCACCCCTGCAGAGGTTGCAGCCCCTCAGCCACAGGTTCCTGAAAAAGAGAAAAAATACAGCCAGCTTGATATGTTCGGCACAAAAATGCTGTCTGAGGAGGCAAGACCTAAGCACAGACTTATCGGTCAGGTGTTCAAGACCTTCTGGCTTATTGAATATGATAAGAAATTATTTATCATGGATCAGCATGCAGCCCACGAAAAGGTAAAGTTCGAGGAGCTAATGAACAATTACAGGAATAAGAAGGCCATCCCTCAGTATCTTATGCCACCGGCAATAGTTACTCTTACAGCAGACGAGATCACCTTCTTAAACGATAATATGGAATTCTTCGAAAACCTTGGATATACCATTGAGAGCTTCGGAGGAAGAGAGTACAAGCTTTCATCAGTTCCAGCCAACCTGTTCGGCATAGACGGCAGAGAGCTGTTCCTGGAGTTCATCGGTGAATTAAGTGAGAATAACAAAAATTCTACAATAACAGCTTTTATCGCAAAGCTGTCAACAATGGCATGTAAAGCAGCCATAAAGGGAAATACTGAAATCTCCTTCAAGGAAGCCGACGTGCTTATAGACCAGCTTCTTAAGCTTGAAAATCCATACACCTGTCCTCACGGAAGACCTACACTTATCTCCATGACAGAAGCAGAGCTTGAGAAGAAATTCAAGAGGATCGTGTAATATGAGTGAAAAAAAACCTTTGATCATACTTACAGGGCCTACCGCAGTGGGTAAGACAGACCTTTCCCTTTTACTTGCAAAAAAAGTAAACGGAGAGATAATTTCTGCGGACTCCATGCAGGTATACAAAAAAATGGATATAGGAACAGCAAAGATCATGCCGGAGGAAATGGATGGAGTAAGACATCATCTTATAGATATCCTTGACCCCTCTGAGGATTTTAACGTTGTGCTATTTAAGAAATATGCCCTTGCTGCCATGGATGAGATATATTCAAGAAATCATATTCCAATCATTACAGGCGGCACAGGCTTTTATATCCAGGCACTGTTATATGACATTAATTTCGATGAAAATGACGGAGACATGTCCTACAGACATGAGCTTGAAGAACTGGCTTCCGCTTACGGGGTATCAAAGCTCCATGATATGCTTAAGGCTGTCGATCCGGATTCTGCTGCCGCCATCCACGAAAATAACGTAAAGCGTGTGATACGTGCCCTGGAGTTTTATAAAAAGACGGGAAAGCAGATATCAAAGCACAATGAAGAGGAGCGGGCAAGAACCTCCCCTTACAATTTCGCATATTTTGTTCTTAATAACAGCAGAGATGTGCTCTATAACAGGATAGACAGACGTGTGGATATCATGCTGGAAAATGGTCTGGTGGATGAGGTTAAAGCACTCATGGATCAGGGCTACACAAGAGATATGGTTTCCATGCAGGGACTTGGCTATAAGGAGATCATAGATTACCTGTCCGGTGATATCAGCTATGATGAAGCAGTGTACATCTTAAAGAGGGACACCAGACATTTTGCCAAAAGACAGATCACCTGGTTTAAGCGGGAGAGAGATGTTATATGGGTAAATAAAAATGAATTTGCCGATGACAATGCTATACTTTCATATATGGATGATGTATTATTGACACGGCAGATCATAAGATAAAAAGGAAGATTTATAATGAATAAAGAATTATTTGATTTTTATACAAGTATGAATATTGACAAAAAAGTACTTGAATATTGTGATAGCATAGAAGAAAGGCTGACGAAACGCTTCAGGGATATTGATAAGGTGTGTGAGATCAACCAGATCAAGGTCATAAAGGCAATGCAGGATAACAGACTTAACGAGGCTCATTTTGCAGGATCAACAGGCTACGGCTACACTGATGAGGGACGGGATGCCCTGGAGGCAATATATGCTGACGTGTTCCATACAGAGGACGCACTGGTACGTTCCCAGATTGTGTGCGGAACCCATGCCCTTGCCACTGCACTGTTTGGCAACTTAAGACCGGGAGATGAAATCCTTGCACCGGCAGGCAAGCCCTACGATACCTTAGACAGCATCATCGGAATAACTCCTGCCAGAGGTTCCCTTGCAGAGTACGGAGTTAGCTACAGACAGGTTGACCTTCTTCCTGACGGAAGCTTCGACTACGACAATATCAGAAAAGCCATAAATGGCAAGACAAAGCTTGTGGAGATACAGCGTTCAAAGGGTTATGCCGTGAGACCTACCTTCTCCTGCGAGAAAATCGGTGAGCTTATTTCATTTGTGAAGAGTATCAATCCTGACATTATCTGCATGGTAGACAACTGCTACGGCGAATTTGTCCAGACGGTAGAGCCTTCTGACTTCGGTGCAGACATGGTGGTGGGCTCCCTTATTAAAAATCCGGGAGGCGGTCTTGCTCCTATAGGTGGATATATCTGCGGGAAGAAGGAGTATGTGGAGAATGCTTCATACAGGCTTACAACTCCGGGACTTGGTAAGGAGGTAGGTGCTTCCCTTAACAACACAAGGGCATTTGCCCAGGGATTGTTCTTGTCACCTTCTGTCACTGCAAATGCATTAAAGGGTGCTATATTTGCTGCAAACTGCTATGAGGGGCTTGGCTTTAAGTCTGTTCCAAACAGCACAGAGCCACGTTATGACATAATCCAGGCTGTGGAGCTTGGAAACGAGGAGAGAGTGTGTGCCTTCTGCGAGGGCATACAGGCAGCAGCCCCGGTGGACAGCTATGTAACTCCGGTTCCATGGGACATGCCGGGATATGATTCACCGGTAATTATGGCAGCAGGAGCATTTGTCTCAGGCTCGTCCATCGAGTTAAGTGCCGATGCGCCTATAAGAGAGCCTTATGCCGTCTACTTCCAGGGCGGTCTTACTTACCAGCATGCAAAATATGGAATAATTGTGTCTTTACAAAAAATGGTAGAAAAAAACCTTATTGTATGGTAAATTAATTCTTTGAAATATCCGTTATACCCCTGCCTGGAGAAGACGTGCGGAAAGGTATCATATGGATAAATTAACAATTCATGACATGTGTTCAGAGGAGAGACCTTACGAGAAGTGCCGAAATCATGGCGTGGAAACTCTCTCTGACGCAGAGCTGCTTGCCATCTTTTTAAGAACGGGCTGCAGGGAACACAATGTGGTGCAGTTATGCGAACGGCTTCTTAATGCCCATCCTGTACACAAGGGGATAGCAGGTCTTAATTACCTGGATTATAACCTTCTTGTAGCTATACCTGGGATAGGTCCTGTTAAGGCTGTCCAGATAATGTGCATTGCGGAGCTGTCAAAGAGAATGAGCAGAGCCAATCTCAAGCCTTTTATGATATTTGACTCACCGGCAACCATTGCCGATTATTTTATGGAGAGTACCAGGTATCTTGAGAAGGAGTATGTGTATCTGCTTTTATTTGACAGTAAACACAGACTGATAAAGGAAATAACACTTTCCGAGGGGACGGTGAACCAGTCACTGGTATCCTCAAGGGATGTGTATATCGAAGCCTTGAAATATAAGGCTGTATATATTGTTTTATTACATAATCATCCATCAGGAGATCCGGAGCCAAGTGCTGCCGATCTGGAGGTGACAGACAGAATAGAGCAGGCAGGCTGTCTGCTTGAAATTAAGCTGTCCGACCATATAATCCTTGGGAACAGATGTTATGTAAGTTTAGCTGAACGGGGATATATTAAATGAGACGTAGAAAAAAGCCAATAGATGTGCCACCGAAATATATACTTCTGGCACTTACGATTTTATGTGTTATACTGATGGTTGTTTCGCTGTTTTTTGACGGACTTTCATCCTCCCTTAAGGGAATTACAGGTGCTATAATCACACCTATGCAAAAGGGTGTCAACAGCATAGGAACCTATGTTGAGAAGAAGGTTGACGCTTTCAGAAATTATGAGGATGTAGTGGCTGAGAACAACGACCTTAAGGAGCAGCTCCAGTCATACCAGTCAGAGATAAAACAGTATCAGCAGGATTCCTACGAATTAAACCGTCTTAAAAACCTGTATGAGCTTGACTCAAAATATCCTGATTACAAAAAGACTGTCGCCAGGGTCATAGCCAAGGATTCAGGCAACTGGTTTGATGTATTCTATATAGACAAGGGAACTGATGACGGAGTAGTTGTAGGCTGCAACGTATTATTTGGAAATGGTCTCTGCGGTATCGTAACAGATGCGGGGACAGACTATGCACAGATAAGAGCCATCATCGATGACACTTCAAATGTAAATGCCATGGTACTTCCGGCTGAGGCTATATGTGATGTATCAGGAAGCCTTACAAATTACGAGGACGGCTATCTTATTGCAGAGAATATAGACAAGGACGCTGAGATAGAAGAGGGTGACGAGGTTGTGACCTCATATGTGTCAAGCAAGTATCTTGCAGGATTCACCATTGGATATATCTCAAAGATAGAGTATGACTCCAACAATCTCACAAAGAGAGCTTATATAATCCCTGCCACAGACTTCTCCAATATTGAAGAGGTTCTGGTTGTATTGCAGACTAAAAAGAATGTTACCGATTAATAAATTTGCTGATTAGAAGGTGTATCTATTGAAGAGAATAATTGTTCTTGGAATATTGATAATTATATGTTTCGTCCTGCAGACATCCCTTCTTCCTTTAATAGAAATAGCCAATATAAATCCGAACCTGCTGCTTATATTGACGGTATCCTTCGGACTTATGCGCGGAAGAATGGAAGGAATGTTTGTAGGCTTTTTCTGCGGTTTTTTATATGATATCTACTTCGGTTTTATTATCGGGCCTTATATGCTCATCTATATGCTGATAGGCTACTGTAACGGTTTCTTTCACAGGCTGTATCAGGTTGATGACATACTCCTTCCGGTAATAATAATGATATTTGACGATTTCCTGTTTAATTTCTCCACTTATCTTATTTTCTTCCTTATGAGGAACAGGCTGGATTTTGTTAAATATCTTAAACATATCGTTATACCCGATATGTTTTATACCGCTATACTTACTGTCGTTGTATTTAAGTTTTTTGTATTTGTCAACAAAACTCTTAAAAAATTTGAAAAAGGCATGGAGTAATTCAGACTTCATCATTACAGGATGGTGTGGACTATGATCAGAGAAATTCTTATTTATATAAAAGAAAGCATATTTGAACACGTTAAGCACAGATTGTTCTTCGTAAGCTTGCTGTTTATCGTGTTATTTTCTGTTCTTGTGCTGAGACTCTTTAATCTTCAGATCAAGAACGGAAAGAAGTACCAGAATAACTTCACCTACAAGTCGGTAAAGACCGTAACGGTGGAGCCCTCAAGGGGAAATATTTATGACTGTAACGGAAAGCTTATTGCCTACAATGAGTCATCCTACGCTGTTTCCTATGTAAGTGACACAGACCTTACAAGTATCGCCAAGAAGATGGACATGACAGTGAACCAGTTAAGAAACCAGATAGTATATAAAACTATCCTGATACTTGAACAAAACGGAGACTCTCTGTCCGTTGATCTTCCTATCAAGCTCAACGATGACGGCAGCCTTTGCTTCACCATATCGGGAACAACTCTTAACACATTCCTTATGAACGTATATGGTGCAAGCTCCGTTGATTCCCTAACCGACGCCCAGAAGAATTCAACTGCAAAGGATGTATATGATTACATGCGCAGCTCAAAATTATTTGACGTAGATGATGTATATTCTCCTGAGTATGTACTAAAGATTCTGGCAGTAAGATATGAGATATGGCTGAACAGGTATCAACAATACATGTCCGTTGACATCGCCACAGATGTAAGCAAGGAAACCTATGCTGCAATACTCGAAAGCAAGGACGAGCTCTACGGAATGAATGTGAACATTGAATCTCACAGAGTATACAATGACTCCGTTTATTTTGCTCATATAATAGGATATATAGGAAATATCTCGTCAGAGGAAATGGATGAGTATAATAAGAATCTTGATGACAAGAATAAGTACGACATGAGTGATGTGGTAGGAAAAATGGGAATAGAAAAGCAGTTTGAATCCCAACTCAGAGGAACCACTGGGTCCCAGAAGATGTACGTGGACAACATGGGAAAGATTCTTGAGGTTATCGATTCTACTGATGCAGTAGCGGGCAATGACATATATCTTACCATTGACTCGGACCTTCAGAAATACTGCTATAATGCCCTGGAACAGGAGATCTCGAGTATCCTGCTTTCACATCTGAGAAATGAAACATTTGCAGTAAGTGATGATGACATAACCATCATGGATGTATATGCGGCACTGTTTGACAATAACATAATAAGCATTGATAATCTATCTGCTGCTGACGCCAGTGAACTGGAGAGGAGTGTATACCAGTCTTTTAGCACTGCCAAAGCAAATATCCTTAACCAGCTTGACAGTATCCTCAAGGTGAATCATACTCCTGTAAACGGTCTTACAGATGAGTACAAGGATTACATGGAATATATATTCGTAATGTTAAAAAACAAGGGAATATATGACAACACCATAATTCCATCTACAGACAGAACATATATAAACTATGCAGATGAGCTTATATCAGCCTATGATTATCTCAAGTACTGTATAAGCAAGGGTGCCATAGATATCTCCAGTATATCCACCAGCAGTAACTATTACGATACAGATGAGATATATGATGTTCTTGCAGACTATATTCTGGAAGAATTTAAGGATGATACTGATTTCGACAAACTAATATTCAAATACATGTTATTATCTGGTCAGATTACAGGAGCCGATGTAATCGATCTGCTGTATGACCAGGGTATACTGACAGAAAATGGCGATACAGATTACGCTAATTTCAAGAGCGGTCTTGTGGGAAGCTATGATTTTATGTACAACAAGATCAAAAATCTTGAGATTACACCTGCCATGCTTGCACTGGATCCATGTTCAGGATCAATAGTTGTGACCGATCCTGCAACCGGTGAGATCAGAGCTATGGTAAGTTATCCAAGCTATGACAATAACCTGCTTACCAACACCATAGATCCTGATTACTATGCAAAGGTTACAAATGACAAGACAACACCTATGTACAACAGAGCAACCATGCAGAAAACGGCTCCCGGTTCCACCTTTAAGATAATCACCTCTGTCGCAGCTCTTGAAGAAAATCTTGTGACAGCAGATGAGACAATACATGCAACAGGTATATTCGAGAAAACAGAGGATCCCGCCAAGTGTTGGATATATCCTATGGCTCACGGAGATATAGCCATGGCCAGAGCTATAGAGGAATCCTGTAACTATTATTTCTATGAAATGGGCTACAGAATGGGAACCTCAGACACAGGAACCTTCAAAAATACCACCGGTATCAAGATAATACAGAAGTATGCTGAAATGTTCGGTCTTAACACTACATCAGGGATTGAACTTCCTGAAAGTGATCCCCATATTTCAGATTCTGATGCTATACGTTCAGCCATCGGACAGGGTAACCACAACTATACCGCAACCCAGATCGCAAGGTATGTAACTGCCGTTGCAAATGAAGGTACGGTATACAACTTAAGCCTTGTATCTGAAATAAAGAATAATGAAGGGAACTCTGTATATAAAGATGAGCACACAGTATATAACCAGATAGATATTCCGGCCTCTGACTGGAAAACAATAAAACAGGGTATGAGACAGGTTGTATCTGTCCATACAGATAAGGATGCACTTATTAACAAGATAAATGTTGAGGTTGCCGGTAAGACCGGTACTGCACAGGAGGACAAAACAAGACCAAACCACGCCCTGTTTATATCCTTCGCACCATACAGCAATCCTAAGGTATGCGTTACAGCTGTAATACCTAACGGATACTCATCAGGTAATGCAGAGGAGCTTGCCGCCATGGTCTATGCTTATATGTATGATCCTGACGCCCTTGAAAACATGACTGTTACCGGTGACAACCAGATGTCTGACTAATAAGTCCAATACCACAAGGCTACTTACGATAAGCTTTCTTAAGGAAAGAAAGAATATTTTATAGGAGCAGATACCAGTGGATAATCCAGTAAAAATAAAAGCTGATGCCAATGGACTTATAGTACAGCTACCTGGAGAAATGGATTTTCTCCGGATATACAGACTTACCGTTAAACGCTTTACCATGTCAGCGGAACTTTTTTCAAAATGTGGAAACATAAGTATCAGGTTTATCGGAGCGGACCTTAATGAACTTCAAAAAACCTGGCTTATTGATTCGTTAAATTCATTAGATTGTATAAATACACACTTTATACAATACAAATTAAAAAAAGAGCCTGTACCGGTAGAGAGCAAGCTTCCGGAGATAAGGAAGGATACAGCACCTTCGGCTTTATTTGTAACAGAAAGAAAAGATGTCCTTTACTTTCATGGAAATATGTCGGAGGGAGATGTGCTTGAAACCCACAAATCCGTTGTGCTCATAGGAAATGTTGAAGCCGGTGCAAGAGTTACAACCCTGAAAAACATAATTATTGTTGGGGAGCTTAAGGGGCTTGCCATAGCAGGTCTCGACAGAAAAAGAGACAGGTATATCGCAGCCTTAAGTATGAGACCTGAGATAGTCCAGATTGGAAGGTACAGAAGATACGGGGACGGCCGTTACGATCCCTGGGACAGAGCCGCCGTTGCGGTACTTAAAAACGATAAAATATTCTTTAGAGCATTATACACCTGATAAGATCATTAAGGATTGAAAGTATGACTAATGTATTTGAAAGGGTGAAATAATATGTGTGAAGTAATAGTTGTAACCTCCGGAAAGGGCGGTGTAGGAAAGACCACCACCACGGCAAATATGGGAACCGGTCTTGCCATGCTGCGAAACAAAGTTCTGCTTATTGATACAGATATAGGGCTTAGAAATCTGGATGTAGTAATGGGGCTTGAGAATAGAGTTGTATACAACCTGGTGGATGTCATTGAAGGAAACTGCCGTTATAAGCAAGCTTTAATAAAGGACAGATACATACCCGATCTTTTTTTACTGCCCTGTGCCCAGACCAAGGATAAGACAAGCATTATGCCCGAACAGCTTGTAAAATTTGTTGACAATCTGAGAAACGAATTTGACTATATAATCCTTGACTGCCCTGCGGGTATAGAGCAGGGGTTTAAGAATGCCATTGCGCCCGCAGACAGAGCCATAGTGGTAACGACCCCATCAGTATCTGCAATAAGAGATGCAGACCGTGTGGTAGGATTGCTTGAGGCATATGAGATATCCCGTATAGACCTGGTGGTGAACAGAGTACATTTCGATATGATAGAGCACGGAGACATGATGACCGTTGATGATGTAGCCTCCATACTTGCTTTAAACCTTATCGGAGTACTGCCTGATGATGACCAGATCGTCATATCCACCAATACCGGAGAGCCTATTGTAGGTCAGTCCAATTTCTCAGGTATAGAATTTATGAATATAGCAAAAAGGATAATGGGAGAGTCCATAGCATTTGATGATTATTATCTTGCCTCAAGGCGTAACCCGTTTTTCAGATTATTTCGAAGGAAGAATGCATAACAATGAAATTTATACATAACAGAAGAGAAGAAAAATATATGGAAGACAGAAAATACATGCTTAAGAATTATAATTTCAAGCTGCTTTTTCTTGTAATGGCTGCCATAGCCCTCGGCACCCTTACCATATTAAGTGTAGATATTACATACATGACCAAACAGCTTATAGGTGTGGGACTGTGTATAACAGCACTTATAGTTGTCTCCCTTATTGATTATAACTTTATATGCAAATACTATATGATCCTCTATGGTATCAACCTGGTACTGCTCATACTTGTTAAGCTCATAGGCTTTGGTGCAGATACATCCTACGGTGCCAGCAGATGGATATATATCGGAGGTCTGACCCTGCAGCCATCAGAGTTCTCAAAGATCATCATGATAGTCTGTGTTGCAGTGTTCCTGGACAAACATCATGACGAGCTAAACACCTTTAAATGCCTTATGAAGCTTGCGGCATTTATTGCAGTTCCTGCAGCCCTGATATTTATTGAACCAGACCTTTCAACCACATTATGTCTTCTGTTTACACTGTTTATAGTTATATTTGTAGGAGGCTTAAGCCTTAAGCTTATTGGTATCATGGTACTGATATTAGTTCCTTCACTGGCAGGATTTTTATGGTATATTCAGCAGGATAACCTGCCTCAGTTTCTTAACGACTACATGATAAACCGTATCCTCGGGCATCTGTACGGAAGTGAATATGGTTCATCCACAGATCAGCAGGATAACTCGGTAATGGCCATAGGTTCTGGACAGCTTACCGGCAAAGGCTTCAACAATACCGATGCCGCCACTGTTAAGGATACAAATCTTATTTCAGAGCAGCAGACTGACTTCATATTCTCTGCCATAGGAGAAGAGGTTGGTTTCGTGGGAAGTGTTATTATTATTGCAATTTTATTGCTTATAGTGTTACAATGTATAAGGGTTGCTAGGCGTGCCAGCAATCAGAAAGGAATGTACATTGCAACAGGTATAGCATCACTGCTTGCCTTCCAGACATTTATAAATATCGGTGTTGCGACCGCATTACTTCCAAATACCGGTATACCGCTTCCGTTTATCAGCTACGGACTCAGTTCATTGCTTAGTATCTGTATAGGAATCGGGCTGGTAATGAATGTTAATCTACAGAAAAAAAATTATTGATATACAGCAGATTGCTTGATGATACACAGAGAATGAGGAGGTACCTATGAATATTGGTTTAATTGCCCATGATGCCAAGAAAAAACTTATGCAGAACTTTTGTATAGCATATAAAGGTATTCTTAGCAAAAATGAATTGTATGCCACAGGAACAACAGGACGTCTTATAGAGGAGGTTACAAACCTTACCGTCCATAAATATATAGCGGGTCATCTTGGGGGTGAGAAACAGCTCGGTGCCCAGATAGAGAACAATGACATTGATATGGTCATATTCTTAAGGGATCCCCTTCATCCGAAGATGCATGAGCCTGACATAAATAATATCTTCACATTATGTGATACACATAATATCCCCCTTGCCACCAACCTTGCCACTGCAGAGCTTCTTATCCTTGCTCTGGACAGAGGTGATCTTGACTGGCGTGAGTTTTATAAATAATATACCCGGAGAGAACTTGTTATGAAGAATACATCCAAGATAATTACAATATTTTTAGCTGCCGTTTTATGCTTCAGCGGATGTGCCGCACCTGATTATTCTGCTTCAAAGCAGCTTAAGGTGTCTGTCCAGAATGACATGCCTACCTCAGACATCACCATGATGTCCGATAAGTATGCAGTGGTGAAGTATGATTCAGAATTAAATGACAGCAAATACAGCGATACATATTCTACATTACTTATAAATGACACCACCAATACTCCGGAGGTTGTTAAGGATGTCCATAAGCTTATCTACCCTGCCAGCATGACCAAGCTCATGACTGGACTTCTTGTTATAGAGAGCATTGAAGCAGGAACCTTATCTCTTGATGAGGAGGTGACACTTGACCGTACCGTAACCTTCGATGACTGGGGTGCTGTTGCCAGTCCCCTTACCGTGGGCTGCAAGACAACCGTCAAGGATCTTCTCTACGGACTTCTTATATCATCCTACAATGACTGTGCCGTAATCTTAAGCGAGCTTGTAAGCGGAAGTGAATCGGCATTTGTTGAGGCAATGAATACCAGGGCAAAGGAGCTCGGTGCCACCAACACCCACTACAAAAATCCACACGGTCTCCATGATGATGGGCACTACACAACCGCCTATGATCTTTATCTTATATTTAAGGAATTTACATCCCACGATCTTGCATATGTAATTGACTCCACATCATCCTATACCTTCCAGTATAAGGATCCTTCAGGAAACAGTTGCAGCGAGGAGCTTGAGCCTACAAACGGATTTATGACAGGAGAATATCAGCTTCCTTCAGGTTTCTCCATAGGTTCATGGAAATCAGGAACCACCATGCAGGCAGGTCACTGTCTTATCGTGGAATTTGTAAATAACTCTACAGGAGACAAGTTTTTCGCAGTATGCGCCGGAAATGTTGATCGAGATGCACTGTACGGACATATTACTGACTTAATTAAAACATCAAAATAAAAAAGCACTTACGAGGAGGACACTATGTTAGAAATTATTACTGGTGACAAGGGAAAAGGAAAAACAAAGGTTCTTATTGAGAAGGTAAACAATGATGTAAAGGTTGTTGCAGGTTCTGTAGTATTTATTGACAACAACAATAAGCATTTATACGAACTATCCAATCGTGTAAATATGATCAACTGTTCAAACTATAACATTGAAGCTCTTGATATGTTTATTGGATTTATTCTTGGAATAATATCCCAGGATAAGAATATTGAGAAGATCTATATTGATAATTTCACAACTATCGTATATTCAGATAAGACAACTGTGGAAGAAGCTCTTGACAAAGTTAAGGCAATCTCAGACAAATATGAGATTGAATTTGTTATATGCTTTGCCACGGATGTTTCTACAATTCCCGAGAAGTATACAGAAAATATCATTGCAGCTCTGTAATATATGATTTGCGTAATTTTTTAAAATTTTTTAAATGGGAGAGTATTATGGGTGTCCCTATAAAAAGAAAGAAACGTAAAAAGAAACCTATACAGATAGGCTTTGGCTTTTACCTCTTTTCGATCATGTTCGTGTACATGCTGATTCGCATTATAATGTCCGTTAATAATGTGGACACAGGTGTATTTCAGGTTGAAGAGAGCTCTTATGATACTGATTTCAAGAAGACCGGCATTATATTGAGAAATGAAAAACTAAAAACCAGTACAAGCTCAGGTTATGTATGCTATTACATCAGAAACGGTGAGAAGGTATCCAAGAACTCCAATGTGTACTCCATAGATGAGACAGGTTCCATGCATGATGCCCTCTATGAAGCCCAGAACGGAGACGGCTATTCCCTTTCGGAAACCGAGAAGAAGGATATAACCGATCAGATTACCATGTTTAAGGCAGGTTTTTCTGAATCCAACTTCTCTGATGTGTATGACTTTAAAAATAACCTGGACAATAAGGTGCTTGAAATATATGAGGATATGGCTCTTGCCCAGTTGTCAAGTGATAATTCATTTGACAGTACTTTTGCTGCGGTAAAATCCGATATAAGCGGTATTGTTACATATTTTGAGGATGGATTTGAGGACACTACCGTAAATGATCTCACCTCAGAGAGCTTTGATAAGACAGTCTATGAAAAGAAATCCCTTAAGACCGGTGAGATAATCGGTGTAGGTGAACCTGTATATAAGATCATCGACGGTGAGGACTGGCAGATTGTTGTAGAGCTTACCGATGATGAGTATACCAAGATTGAATCCTATGAGAATGATACCTTAAGATTTACAATAGATGATTCGGCGAAGAAATACAGAGCTTCCTATGATCTCGTGTCAAATGATAACGGCAAATTTGTAGTACTTAATATGACAAGGTATCTGGCACAGTATGTATCTGACAGGTACGTTAACGTAAGCTTTTCGTTCAGTGAAACAAAGGGGCTTAAGATTCCTAACTCATCAATACTTACCAAGCAGGTATATATGATTCCTAAGAGCTATCTTACGGCAGGCAAGGGAGATACTGATGAAATATACTTCAACCAGAAGGTTATGACAGACACAGGTGAGATAACCAGTAAGCTTATCTCCCCTACCATATATTATACAGATGACGACTACTGCTATGTGAATCCTGACGATATGGATACGGATGCAGTCCTTATAGAAAATGACACCAATGATACGTTTGCAGTCACTACATGTCAGAGATATGACATGCCCGGTGTATACTGCGTAACCCAGGGAACAGCGTCATTCAGAAGGATAGTAGTTACTGTAAACGGTGATGATTACTCCATAATAGAGGAGGGTACCGCCCATGGAATAGCAGCCTACGACAGGATCGTCCTTGATTATAAGACAGTAGTTGAAAATCAGGTAATATATTGATGACTCTGTACAGGAAAAATCAACAATCCCAAAGGAGATGATAAAATGTTAAAGGACAATATTGCTGTTGTCAGAAAGAACATAGAACTTGCCTGTGAAAGGGCAGGAAGAAATCCTGAAGAGGTAACTCTTATTGCAGTAAGTAAGACAAAACCATTATCCGACATCGAAGAGGTTATCGCCACCACGGATACCCGTGATTTCGGAGAAAACAAGGTCCAGGAAATGGTTGACAAATATGAGAAGGTATCAACGCCTGTAAACTGGCACCTTATAGGACACCTTCAGACAAACAAGGTTAAATACATAGTTGACAAGGCATGTCTCATCCACTCTGTAGATTCCTTTAATCTGGCAAAGACCATTGAAAAGGAAGCAGTCAAAAGAAATGTAACAGCCAACATACTTATTGAAGTAAATGTTGCTGAGGAAGAGACCAAGTTTGGTGTAAGATGTGAAGAAGTCCTTCCGCTTATTGAGCAGATAAAGGATCTGCCTCATGTAAAGGTAAAGGGACTTATGACTATTGCCCCATTTGTGGAAAACCCTGAGGATAATCGTGTTTATTTTAGAACATTAAGGGATTTATCCCTTGACATAGCCTCTAAAAACATTGATAATATCGATATGAGTGTCTTATCAATGGGTATGACAAATGATTATGTTGTTGCGGTGGAGGAAGGTGCAACGCTTGTTAGAGTTGGAACCGGCATATTCGGCGCAAGAAACTATAACTTATCATAAAGGAGATAACAATGGCAAAGCATAGTAAGAAGAGTTTTCTGGATTTCTTTAAGTTAAATGATACAGAAGACGAGTATGATGATGACTTATTTGACGAAGATGAAGAATACGATGATGATGATGACCTTGACGAGGACTATGACGATGATGACGACTTCGAGGAAGAGGAAGAAGTAAAGCCAGCAAAGACATATACATCAAAGCCTGCTTCATCACTTACATCTGCATTTAGGAAGACACAGGCAAAGCCTGAGAGACCACAGTCTGCACCAACAGTTTCACGTAATAATGTTGTCTCAATAAATAATAGACGAAATGTAAATTCAATACATACAGTTAAGGTTGTAAAGCCTGAGGAATTTGATGACGCACAGGATGTTGTAGTACATCTTAAGGAGGATATGACCATCGTCCTTAATGTTGAGGGTCTTGAGGTTAATACAGCCCAGAGAATCATTGATTTCGTTGCCGGAGCCTGCTACGCAGTTGACGGAACACTTCAGGCTATCTCAGGAAGTATATTTATCGCAGCACCAAACAACATTGATGTTTCAGGTGATATTAGAGATGAAATATTAAATGAAGCTTCTGCTTCACTTAATGCTCCATCTGTAGGTGGTTACTACTAAGATTGGTTTATACTTATAATATATAAGACATGGGGGAGTCATGTATACCAGGAGGAGGAATAAAAATGCTTACACCTGTAGATTTACAACAGAAAAAATTTAAGCAGGGTATGGGTTATGCAAGGAAGGATGTTGATTCTTTCTTTGATATTGTAGTACACAGCTACACGGATTTATATAAGTCTAACGCAGAACTTACAAATCAGGTAAAAACTCTTACAGATACATTGGTTCATTACAGAACAACAGAATCCAAGCTTCAAAAGTCTCTTATGCTGGCAGAAAAAAATGCTGAGGAATCAGCGAAGAATGCCAGTGACAAAGCAAGGCTTATTGAAAATGATGCAAAGCTAAAAGCCAACAGCATTGTTCATGAGGCCAAGGAGGAGCTTGACAGAATTGAGGGAAGCATTGAATCCATTAAACAGCAGTACAGAGATTATGCTGCCTCGTTTAAGAATATGATGGATGCCCACTTACGTTTCCTGGCAGAAAATCCTATCAATGAGGAGCTTGGTGTGGATTTCTCCGATGTAATGAAATATAGTAACGAATATGCCGGTGCATCTTACGGAACGCCTGACAGTTCTAAAGGGATGAGTTCAGAAGATAAATTTGCTGCTTTCTCTGGTGATCCACAAGGTCGTGAAGAATCTTCATTAGGCGGCGGCAGTGGTTCTGCCATGGGAGATTCCACACTTGGCGGAATGAGTAGCGGAAGTGTTACCAGTGACTCTTCTGTATACACCAAGAACCTTGGTGGTGGATCATTTGTAGATCCATTCAAATTCACGAATAATGATTAATAAAATATAAAGGAGTATGTCATGTTAGATAAGTTGACGGTCCACATGGACAAAAAACCTATATATGATATAGTCTTTGCAGATGATTTTAATTCCCTGCCTGAGCTTTTAGCCGGACAGGGAATTGCTGATAAAAGGGTATGTATTGTTACAGAAACCACTGTAGCGCCTCTTTACCTTGATATAGTGAAGGAGCAGTTAAAGGGAAAATGCAAAGAACTTATATCCATAATATTCAAAGCAGGAGAGGAAAACAAAAATCTTGATACTGTCAAATATATTTATGAGGAACTTATCAAGGCTCATTTTGACCGAAAGGATATGCTTGTTGCTCTGGGTGGCGGTGTTACCGGAGACATAACCGGATTTGCCGCTGCAACCTATTTAAGGGGTATAGATTTCATTCAGATTCCTACCACTCTGTTGTCACAGGTAGACAGCAGTATCGGCGGTAAGACAGGCGTTGACTTTGATTCATACAAAAATATGGTTGGAGCATTCCATATGCCTAAGCTTGTATATATAAATATTTCCACCATCAGGACTCTGGACAATACCCAGTTCATATCGGGCATGGGGGAGATTATCAAGCACGGTCTCATAAAGGATGAAGAGTACTTTAACTGGATGATAGCCAATGCCGAAGCCATCAAGGAACGCGTTCCCGACAAGCTTCTTCATATGATAAAGGTAAGCTGTAACATAAAGCGGATGGTAGTTGAAACGGATCCTACCGAGAAAGGAGAGAGAGCACTTCTTAATTTCGGTCACACCCTGGGACATGCCATTGAGAAATACATGAATTTCACCATGAGTCACGGTGCCTGTGTAGGTATCGGATGTATTCTTGCAGCGTATATTTCTTATAAGAAGAACTGTATTGATATGAATCAGTACCATTCAATAGTTGAGGCGTTTAAGACATTTGGATTTGACCTTCTTCCGGCTGATATTGATGTAAACGAAATTGTAAGATATACCAAGAATGATAAAAAAATGGTAGGTGACAGCATAAAATTCATACTGCTGCACAGCATAGGTAATGCATACATAGACATGAATGTGTCAGAGTCTGACATGATCGCAGCTCTTAATGAATCTGTATCAAAGTAACAAATATTATGAAAAACAATGCTTTAAAGGCGACATTTTTTAAAATGCTTTTTAAGTGCTGTTTTATGAGGATACCGGACTATGAAGAATACTAAAAAAATTGTCAATGGAGTTATGGCATTTATCTCCATGATCCTGCTGATTTTTCTTGATCAGGCAGTGAAGATATATATTGATTCAAATTTTAAGGTTGGCGAAACAACACCTGTAATAAAGAACGTGTTCCACATCACATATGTTGTAAATGAAGGAGCAGCCTGGAGCAGCTTCTCAGGAAAGACGGTAATGCTGTTATCCGTAACTGCCGTGATCCTGGTAGCAGTGATCATGGCATACGTTGTGTTCCTTAAGAAAGACATATTCAAGCCATTAAGAGTACTTATGGTATTTCTTGCATCAGGAGCCATCGGCAATATGATAGACAGATTTACAAAGGGATATGTTGTTGATATGTTTGATTTCAAGCTGATACATTTCCCTGTATTTAATGTGGCTGACATATATGTTACCTGCAGTGTTATCATCGGAATGATACTTATACTGTTTAAATATAATGATGATGACTTCGCAGCCTTAAGAAAAAACGGCGATGTGGATAAAGACGATAATGCAGAAAAAAAAAGCAAGGTCAATGACAACACAGATAAATAATATCAGTTTTTATGAATACCGGCCAGCGTAAATATGTATTGAACAAACACTGTACGGTATAAATTCAGATCAAGATAGAATAAGGATAAAATATATGGAATATTATAATCTTGAGGCAGACGCTTCCTGGAGCGATAAAAGGGCCGATAAAGCCATTTCGGATTATTTTGAGGAGTATTCCAGGTCATTTGTCAGGAAGCTCTTTGACGACCGTCTGATCACCTGTAACGGCAGGGTCATAAAACCAAGTGCCAAGGTAAGTCTTGGAGATCTTATAAACATAACGGTTCCGGACGTGGAACAGACAGATATAATTCCGGAAGACATCCCTCTTGATATAGTGTATGAGGATGACGATATAATCATAGTGAATAAACCTAAGGGCATGGTAGTTCACCCGGCACCGGGACATGCTACCGGAACCCTTGTAAATGCTCTTATGTACCATTTCGGCAAGGAAGGGCTGTCATCCATCAACGGCGAGTTCAGACCGGGCATAGTCCACAGGATCGACATGAATACCACCGGTATACTTGTGGTCTGCAAGAATGACAAGGCTCATAAATCCCTTTCTGAGCAACTTAAGGTTCATTCCATCACCAGAAAGTATTATGCCATTGTGTGCAATAATATAAGTGAAGACGAGGGCACTGTGAACCTGCCTATAGGACGACATCCTAAGGATCGTAAGAAAATGGCGATAAATTACAAAAACGGAAGAGACGCCGTAACTCATTACAAGGTTCTTGAAAGACTTGGCAATAATAAGTATGCCTTTATAGAATGTCAGCTTGAAACAGGACGTACCCACCAGATAAGGGTGCATATGGCGTCAATACACCATCCTATACTTGGTGATGATGTATATGGGCCTGCCAACTGTCCATTCAAGCTTACAGGTCAGACCCTACATGCCGGTGTTCTTGGATTTATACATCCTACAACCGGAGAGTATGTGGAATTTAAGTCAGAGCTTCCGGAGTATTTTAACAAACTCCTTGTCAATCTCAGGGGATTCTAGATAACCGGTTATCAGATGGATATTCATATAATGATATTAATAATGAGCAAACGGACAATAAGTGTGTTAAATTTTTTATCGTAGATATAGATAGTAAGCATAAAGCAAGAGAATGTTGGATATTTTGTAAATATTTAACAATGTTTTATGTTTACTATTTTTTGTTGAAATGTTATAATTTATCTATAGTTTTTATTATATTTTATACATAATATATAATAAAAATCACTTCACACCATTGTGGTTATTGTATTCATGACACAGATATGGGGTAAAGCAAATTCAAGCGGTCTGATGTACCAAAAAGGAGGTAGTTATCATGAGCAATACTAAGATCATTACAATAGGAAGACAATTCGGAAGCGGTGGTAAGGAGATAGGAGAAGAGATATCCAAGAGACTTGGTGTACCTTTCTATGACAAGGAGCTTCTTAAGGAAGCAGCCAAGGCAAGCGGAATATGTGAGGAGTTATTTGACAGCTTTGACGAGAAGCCTACAAACAGCTTTCTTTATTCCCTGGTGATGGATCCATATTCTCTCGGATTTAATTCAAATGGGGAGCTGCCTATAAACCACAAAGTTTTCCTTGCAGCCTTTGATACCATTAAAAAGCTTGCAAACGACAATGGTTCATGTGTATTTGTAGGTCGTTGTGCAGATTATGCTTTAAAGGATACTCCGAATGTACTTAATGTATTTATATATTCAGATATCGAAAACAGAGTAAAGAGGATCTCAGAAAAATATAATTTAACTGAGGCAAAGGCAAAAGATCTCATTAAAAAGGAAGACAAATCAAGAGCTTCGTATTATAATTATTATACATCAAAACGCTGGGGCGAGATGAAGGGCTATGACCTCTGTATCAACACCAGTGCATTTGGTAAGGAACGTACAGTTCAGATGATCTGTGACGCTGCTAAAATCCAATAAATTATATTCGAGGAGACGATAGAAAATGAAACTTAAAGAATTACAGGACGCAATGATCGCTGCCATGAAGGCAAAGGATAAATTCAGAAAGGACTCCATTGCAGATCTTGTCTCTGCCGTTAAGAAAAAGGGTATAGACGCAGGCTGCCGTGATGATATTCCTGATGAAATGGCAAATGAAGCCATCTTAAAGGAGATCAAGTCAGTAAGAGAGCAGATTGATACATGCCCTGCTGATCGTACAGAGCTTCTTGAGGAGTACAGGAAACGTTATGATATCATGAGTGAATTTGCCCCTAAAATGCTTTCAGCAGAGGAGGTTTCCGCAATTCTACAGGAGAAATTCTCAGATGTACTTGCCACCAAGAACAAAGGTCAGATCATGAAGGCTGTTATGCCTGAGTTAAAGGGCAAGGCTGACGGCAAGGTTATCAACCAGGTGGTTGCTGAGCTTACTAAGTAATATATAGATGACACTAGAGAATATAGCTGTGAAACAATAGAGATTACAGACTTAAGAGCAAAAAAGCGATTGGTCTTATGATAAGACTGATCGCTTTTTTTAATCCAAAACATATAATTCTGAAGAAAAGCACAAAAACCAATAAAATAATTTTGAAGAAAGGTACATATTTTAAAATTAAAACATTGAAGAAAATCACATTTTTCTGATACGGGCTTATTTATTACACTATTGTTTATTGATCGCCCAGTAACGGAAAATGATATATATGCTAAGCTGCTTTCTGATAAATTACCTGCCAATTTGGGTTATTTATATGAGAATCTTGTGGCGCAGATGATTGCTTCATCTGGTAGAGAATTGTTCTATCATACATGGGAAAAGAATAAAAGTACTCATTATTATGAGGTGGATTTTCTAGTATCAGAAGGAAGCAAAATAAATGCATTTGAGATTAAGTCTTCCGGAACAGGAAAACATGAGTCAATAACAGAATTTTCCAAAAAATTTTCTCAAAATGTAAATAAGATATATTTAATATCACAAAAAGACGTAGGAAAAGAGGAAAACTTATTGTTAAAGCCTTTTTATTTCACGCCATTTCTAATTTAATACTGACGCTGACATGAGAAGTTACGGAGGTAGGGATAATGTTAAAAACCGAGAGATTACTATTAAGAAAATGGCAGGAATCTGATGCAGATAGCCTGTTTGAATATGCGAAGAACCCGGAGATCGGACCGATTGCAGGATGGCCGCCACATAAATCCATAGAAGAAAGTCTGCATGTGATAAAGAATGTATTTAATGGTGCGGAAAGTTATGCCATCTGTGAAAAAGAGAATGGAAAAGCGATCGGGGCCATCGAACTGATGTTGAACGGGCATACAGATATGACAGACCGAGATGATGAGTGTGAGTTGGGCTATTGGTTGGGACAGCCGTACTGGGGCAGAGGCTATGTACCGGAGGCTGTCAGAGAGATCCTTCGCCACGGCTTTGAGGATCTTGGAATGCATACCATATGGTGCGGCTATTATGATGGCAATCAAAAATCGAAACGAGTTCAGGAAAAAGTTGGATTTGTTTATCATCACACATGTGAAGATGTTCCGGTGCCGCTACTCAATGAAACGAGAGTGGGACATACAAATATAATGACAAAAGAGCAGTGGGAGAAAGTAAAACACTCTAAATACTAATAATTGTAAGGAAAGCTGAGAGAAAATGGATGGACAAAAATACAAAAATAAGGTATTAAAGAGGACATTTAAAAGATGTATGATTGCGGTTATTATAATAGCTATCTCCGGAATCATTGCCGGACTTTTTTATAGATGGCTTTTTTTAGTTGCTCTCTTTGCCTTTATTCCTATCATCTATTTGGTCAATCGAGTTTTCATAATCATAAAATGGAATCTGGTCGAGGGAATCATTGAGGATGTAACTTTAACTAATGATTATGACCAGCCCTACACAGAAGCTCATATTATATTCAAAACAAAAGATAATATTGAACACGAGTGTCTCCTCACCATAGGGCATTATGGAGATTGCGAAGAAGGAATAGAACCGGAGTTAGACAATATGCTCCAAAGTGACAAAGAATTATTTATAAAGAAGAAAATCCCGGTTTTTTATTCCCCAAAAGATGTTAATAGATGTATGGTATATTTCGAGGATTCTAAGACATAATGGTGATTGGTGATTGGTGTTTTATGTTATTATAATAATAAGACAAATACATAAATCGGTATTGACAGAGGTAATGAAATGTTTGAAGAATTAGGAATTAGTTTTGGCACAGCACTAATCGTCTTACTTGCATTATATTTTATAATTAAGTGGGCGGTCAAAAATGGAATAAAAGAAGCCTATAGGGATATTACAGGGAAAGTCACTACCGAGGATATTGAAGCAGAACATATATGTAACGAAGAGGAAAAATAGTTAGTAAAGAGAGGTGCATATGCTATGCCAGGTATACTCGTGGTTGAAGATGATGAAAATTTAAATCGTGGAATTACATTCTCACTGAAAAAATCCGGATATGAGGTTTTTTCCGCAGAATCAGTGAAAAAAGCGAAAAGAATTGCAAGTGATAATAATGTGGATGTTACCATTTGTGATGTGAATCTTCCGGATGGGAATGGACTGGAATTTGTAAGGTGGATGAGAAGCAATTATAATACATACATTATTTGCCTTACAGCACTAGATCAGGAGATGGATCAGGTTATGGGATATGAAGCAGGGGCAGATGATTATATTACAAAGCCCTTTAGTCTTTCGGTACTTCTTTTGAAAATAGAAGCACATTTCCGCCGCAGACAGGAGAAAACGGAAGCCGGAAAGATGATTTCGGGAGATATCGTATTTATCGCAGGAGAAATGAAAGTCCTGATAAAGAGTCGTGAAATCAGTCTGACAAAAACGGAGTTGAAAATGCTGACTTTTTTTCTTCAGAATCCGAAACAGATTCTTTCAAAAACACAAATATTGGAAAATGTGTTTGATCTGGAAGGGGATTTTGTGGATGAAAATACAATCGCTGTCAATATCAGAAGACTCCGTGAGAAAATTGAAGACAATCCGGCTGCACCGGTCTATATAAAGAATATCAGAGGTCTTGGGTATATATGGAATCAGGAGGTAAGGCAGTGACAAAGAGATATCACAGGAAACTCACATCAGTCTTGTCGTTGGTATTGCCGGTCATATTAGTGTTTGCAATATTAAATTGCTTTACCACGTATGTGTTTTATGAAGATTATAAATATAAAATGAATCTTATGACAGAGATTGCTGCAAAGGAAGAATTTTCCGGGCTGGATGCTGTTTCGGAATTGCTTAAGGATAAAGACATTGAAACTAACGAACAGGGAAGGCGATTATTGGAGCAATATGGATACTGGGGGAATAAAGGGAATGCATTTTATTCGCAATTCCGGCATCAGGTTATGGTGACTGGTGCTGTAAGCACTGTGATATGCGTGCTTCTTTTGACTTTTTTACTTTATTGGAAGAAAAAAGAAGATGCGTGTCATCAGAAAATTTTAGACCAGTTGGAAGAAATTCTGATCAGATTCCGTGAAAATAAATTTGATGATTTACTGAAAACGGAAAATCATGCAGAACTGGAAAAATTGAATGACCAGCTTGAAGCAATCGGACATCATATTCAGTTGATAAAGGAAGAAGCAAGGGCAGAAAAGGAGAACACGAAAGAAATGGTTTCTGATATTTCTCACCAGTTAAAGACACCGGTTGCAGCTTTGGATACATGTTTTAGTGTGCTGATGCAGAATGACTTAAGTGCCACAGAACAGGAGGAGTTTCGTATCCGTTGTCGGAGTGCTCTGGATGGACTGGAGACATTATTGCAGTCGCTTCTTGAAATATCCAAGATGGAAACTGGACTGATTCAGATTAATAAGAAAAAACTTCCGCTTATGGATACTGTCATATCTGCTGTGAACCGTATTTATCCTAAAGCGGATGAGAAAGAAATTGAATTCGTTTTTGACTATGAAAAAGAGCTGGAAACATGCACGATTATGCAGGATAAAAGGTGGCTTGGTGAAGCTGTGATCAACGTTCTGGATAATGCGGTCAAGTACAGTCCGTGTGGTTCAAAAATATTTATCCGGTTACAAAAAAGAAACTATCTTGTAAGAATGGAAATTGAGGATCAGGGAATTGGTATTCCGCAGAATGAATATCACAAAATTTTTCAACGATTTTACAGAGGAAGTTCCAAGGAGGTCATGGAAAAGAGTGGTACAGGAATCGGACTTTTTCTATCGAGAGAAATTATCGAAAAACACGGAGGTACGATCATGGTAACCTCCGGCAAAAAGAAAAAAGGAAGCACATTTGTGATCCAATTACCATATATTGGTTAAATTTTAGTGAGCAGGAATCTTACAATTCTGTAAGACTTCTGCTCGTTTTTTGAAAATGAAATGAAAGATTGTCCTGATACAATTTGGATGTAGGTTGAAAAATGACCCAATATATAAACAGGCAAAGAAAGCGTGCTGAAAAAGTACGCTTTACAGAATTGAAAAGGAGGCAACACATGAGTGTGATATTAGAAACCAAGCAGCTTTGTAAGTTTTATGGTGCAGGTGAGAATCAGGTCAAAGCGGTCAATCAGGTGGACATTCAGATTGAGCAGGGAGAATTTGTCGCAATTGTTGGAAAGTCAGGTTCCGGTAAAAGTACATTACTTCATATGCTTGGAGGGCTAGACACCCCGACAAAAGGCAGTGTTACTTTAGCAGGGAAAGATTTATACAGGATGAAGGAAGATGCCCTTGCTGTTTTCCGCAGAAGAAAAATCGGATTTGTTTTTCAGGCATTTAATCTGGTTTCATCTGTTAATGTCTGGGAAAATATTGTACTGCCACTGGGGCTGGATGGAAGAAAAGTGGATGAAGCGTATGTAAATGATATTATTGCAACTCTGGGGATTGAAAACCGGATTTATAATCTACCAAATCAGTTATCCGGAGGACAGCAGCAGAGAGTAGCAATTGCAAGAGCACTGGTGAACCGTCCGGAAATTATATTTGCAGATGAGCCGACAGGAAATCTTGATTCTAAGACCAGTGATGAGGTAATCGCCCTGCTTAAGATGACAGCAAAAAAATATGGACAGACAATTGTAATGATTACCCATGATGACGAAATTGCACAGGTCGCTGATCGTATTCTGGTAATTGAGGATGGACAGGTGGTGGATTTTAGATGAAGACAATAAGCAGGATTGCATATAGCAATGACAAAAAGAACAAGACAAGAAGTATACTGATTATGATGTCCATATGTCTGACTACGATGCTGCTTGTGATTATCAGTACTGTGGGAAATGGAATGATCCGTTTACAGAAAAGTCAGGCGGCAGGCTCATATGGAAGCAATTATGGTTTGTTTGTCGCAGCAGACGGATCGCAGTTAAAAGAAGTAAACCGCCGTGCGGAAATAGATGCTACAGGCACTATGTGCACCGAAGGTATCATAAAAGGCAACGAAAACGGTGGGTTTGTCTGCATGGATGAGACTGCAAGAAAAATGCTTCCCTATAATAAGGAATATGAGTTAAAGGAAGGAAAGTATCCGGTGGGAACGCAGGAAATTGCCGCAGGAAGAGCATTTTTTAGTGAAATGGGATATGATGATGTAAAGGTCGGAGATACGGTTACACTGGATTACCGCGCAGGGATGCAGTCAGAATATAAGCCGGAAGAATTTGTTGTCAGCGGAATCCTATATGATCGGGATGCGTATACCATTGAGGCATCTTATGTTGCTTTCGGGTCACAGGAGTTTTATGATGAGCACGTCGCAGAGAATGACAGACAGTATAATATTTATTTTACTTTAAATGATTCTGCAAATGTATCTATGAATAATATTGATTCGGTTATAAAGCAGATTGCAGCAGCTTGTGGGATCGAAGAAAAAAACGTTATAGTCAATGATCTCTATTTGCAATGGGTCTTGCAGCCGAGCTATGAAACGATTGCGGTATGCGGGGTTTTGATTCTTGCAATTGTACTTTTCTCTGTTGTGGTTATTTATAATATTTTTCAGGTAGGTATTGCCAACAAGATACAGGAGTATGGAAAAATCAAGGCTCTGGGAGCGACAAAAAAGCAGATGAAACAACTGATCTTCAGAGAGGGCATTTTTTTGACATTTTTTTCAATACCAGTTGGATTGCTTTTTGGCTTTCTGATTGCAAAATGCGGTTTTAGCTGGCTGGTAGAACAGGGGAACCTTGTATCAACCGGAACTGGCTCTATGGGAGTTCAAAATCAGCAGGTTTCTCTGTTTTCCCTGCCTGTTATGCTTCTCTGTATTTTCGTATCATTTCTTACCGTTACTTTGGCACTGCGTAAACCAATGAAAATTGTTTCACGGATTTCGCCTATCGAAGCAACACGGTATTTAGAAAATGCAGAAACACAAAAAAAAGGAAAACGAAATGGCAGAAAAAATGTCACCGTGTTTTCTATGGCAATGGCAAATGTAACGGGTAATCCCAAAAGAACTATTGGTACTATCCTCACAATGGGTTTTTCTTGCGTATTGTTTGTGATTATCTCTAATTATGTGGGAAATATTGACACGGAGCATGAAGCACGTCTTTCCGTTAATCATGGACAATTTGAACTGCAGCTTGACTATTCTGCTGAGTATGATGAAAGATATCCGGAGAATAATCTGGATACGATTCTGACGGATGATCCATTGAATGATTCGCTGATTGAAGAAATCAAAAGCATTCCGGGAGTAACAGATGTCATGACGAGAGAGATTGTCTCTGTAAATCTGAACGGAACAAGATTTCCGGCTACTATTGTGAGTAAAAAGGATTTTGATTTTATGCGCCAAGAAGGGGATATTGGCTCTATGGACTATGATCAGGCGGTAAAGAATGGTGATATTTTCTTTGGCTGGTCAACGTGGATGGAACAAGATGGATATGCTCCGGGGGAATCCATTGCATTTGACTTTGAAAATGGAAGTGGAATCTATACCTATCAGGGAAAGATTGCAGGATCTTTTGTAAGTGCGGACACTTATCTTGTCATTCCGGAAGGTGTATATCGTTCCATGAATCCGAGCGGAACAGCCTATGGCTATCTGTGGGTGGACTGTGATAAAAAAGATGTGGCATCTGTAGAACAAAGTCTGAATACTTTGATTTCTAATACTTCGCATATAAAAATGGATACTTATCATGCGCAGTTACAATCTGTCGAATTTGCAAGCAGCATGATGAAGCTTGGCTGTTATCTGTTTATGGCTATTGTAGGACTCATCGGGTTTATGAATATGGCGAATACCATGATCATGAATATTACGACAAAAAAGCAGGAATATGGTATATTACAGGCTGTGGGTATGACAAATAAGCAATTAAATTTATGCCTGCAGTTACAGGGACTGATGTTTACGGTTGGTACCATATGTATAGCTTTGATTATTGGTCTGCCACTCGGCTATGCACTTTTTTCCTATGCAAAACATATTGGAATATTTGGAATGAATATCTATCATGTTCCAATCGTACCAATTTTTAGTATGATTTTTTTGGTCGGTCTGTTGCAAATTGTACTTTCCTGCGTTTTAAGCAGTAATCTGAAAAAAGAAACGCTGGTAGAAAGAATAAGGTATCAGGGATAGCAAGTAATATCTAATGAACTAGGTCTTAACGAAGAGGAGAAATAGATAATTTCCAGTTTATCGGGCTGACGAGATACAGAAAACAGAATAAGAATAATCAACAGGCAGGTGGTCTTGTAACGAGACTGCCTGCCAACTTTTATGCCTGCAAGTGCCATTGCTCAAGGGATGTTCAAATGAACCCTCCTTTGAACAACACCCACTGGGATGAATATGGTTAAATTGTATCAAGTTCAGTATTCCAACGAGTACTTGATCTTGTGACATTAGTTGTGATCAAATTTTTCTCTGAGCTGTACCTTGTCCTTGGCATACCTGCGTCGCTCCTCATCAATATCCGCATAATGCTTCTTGGTGGTGTTTACATCACTGTGTCCCAACACATCTGCCACAAGATATATGTCGCCGGTTTCCTTGTATAATTCAGTGCCATAGGTACTCCTTAATTTATGGGGTGTAATATGCTTCATAGGGGTTACACCTGCTGAATATTTTTTTACAAGATTTTCAACGGATCTTACAGATATACGTCTTAACTGGCTTGAAAGAAAAAATGCATTTTCATGACCGGAAAGGGCAGTAATATGCTTTCTTTCATCAAGATAATCAAGCAAAGCTTCAGCAACTTCATCACTGAAATAAACAAATGACTCATAGCCACCTTTTCTGACAATTTTTATACGGCTGTTATTGAAGTCTATGTCATTTATATCAATTCCAACGCACTCAGACACACGGATCCCGGTACCAAGCATAAGAGTAAGCAGGGCGAGATCCCTTTTCTGGGTCTTTTTATGATATAATTGCTGCCTTTCAGATAATTTATTTCCATATTCGACTGCGTCCAGAAATTCAGCAACTTCATTGGTATCCATACGGATGATGGCCTTTTTATGTATCTTAGGCATATCAACCTTTTCAGCAGGATTTGCCGTTACCTTGTCATTCTTATACAAATACGCATAAAATGTCCTTAAGGCTGATAATTTCCTTTTAATGGCACGTTCGCCGTTTGTGTATACACGTCCGTTTTTCTTATAATATTTCAAATATTCCAGGTATTCCTCAATGTCCTCAGCCTGGAGATTAGACAGGTCCTCAAGGGATATTTCGCTTAAACCACGATCCTTAAAATAAGGATTAGAAGTGACCAGAAACTCATAAAAGGATTTCAGATCACGGCAATAGCCCACACGGGTTCTTGAAGCCGTAGTAGGTTCGATACCTCTGATAAATATTTTAACGTATGGTGGCAGCTCAGCAAGTATCTGCCGTATGAGCAAAATATTGTTGTCATTTACCTGGTCGCTGTATGATCTGGCCATTGTTTATACCTCCAAAATAATTATTCTATAATCTATATCATACATCAATATTATAAATTATGATCTGACTTTTGTAATGTAATTTATCTGCTTAAACAATTATAAATTGATTGTTTTGTAATTGCAGGTGGCTTTTTCTATTTTTGACAAATCCTTTATTTTCAAGGCTTTCAGCCACTTTCGGGGCTTGAAAATACCATTTACTCATATAGTATCAGCTCTGTCCACAGTTTGCAACATATTTTTTCGTAAAACCTGAGTTTTACGAAGAGTTTTGTTTACAACCAAAATATAACATATCACTTCCAACATTGTCAACACTGCCAACATTTTTTTATGGCTGCACTTCCAACTCTATCGTAAAACTTCAGTTTTTCAATTAATTTTTTCACTTTTATTGGAGAAATCTACACACGAATAATTCCAGACTAATCAAATGTCAGATTTTCACTATCATGAAATTCAGTTGCCCCCATATCCGGACTAGGGTCAATATATCCCTTTTCAAGTTGATTAAGCTTGTCTATTAAATTGTATATAGCTTGAAAATCATATTCATACTGATGATCGTCAAAAACAGCGTCTTTAAGTTTGTTTCTCAATACACGTCCCAAACGATTAAAATACACCGTCTTTTCATGTGGATCTAAACGATTAAGCAGGTCAACAAGAACAAGCTGCGTATCATTAAGATCTAATGTAAGACGTTGTTGCTGCCGTTTTATATAGACTTGTGGTAATGTTGGATAATCATATCCGTCAAATGTCAATTCAAGCCTTGTTACTGTTTCATTAAGTTTAGACTCTTTAGTCTTATCATAAAGCTTAACGAAGCCACCAGAGTTTCTTACTCCCAAATACTGAGTCACTCCCCCTCTTCCATTTATGTACTGATAGTTTCTCTTATCCTTGACTAGATACATGTTGTCCCGGAGCTCCGGAAAGTCAATAGCCAAATCCCAACGTACGAGTTCAAAGACGTTAGTAAAGTAATTAGCTCCATAAAGAATATCGTCACCTAACACGGTTAAAAAACCGTTTAGAACATAATAATCATCCTCAGATATAAATTTATTTGGATTAAATTCAATAAAGCCTTTTCGCATACCTTCCGCAGTATCGTCATGAAACCAATGTTCAATGACCAAAACACTACCTGACAAGGTTTTGACTGTATAGTGATACTGATACTTAAAAAGAACATATTTTCGAATACTGTCTACATTGAACAATACCCCATCATTCCGCTTTATATAATTAACTAAACAATTACCGGAGCTGTCTTTACTAAATTCAAATTTAAGTCTTACCATATCCACCGAGTAGGTTTCTCCAGTTCTACTTTTACAACTCAAAGATGAATAAAACATATTTTCACACCTTTTTCTTTTTCCCAAATGTATTAAAATACATATTTCACCCCCTATTAGACATAGGGGTGAAATTTCAACGTAACAGCCTTGTTATTAATCGAAGCAAATTGTTAAATAACGAAACTATATTATTAAATAGTCTAAGTAGTTTCATGCCATACCTCCATACATGCCGGGGCAGGCTGTCAAGGGACGCGCAAACGCGCTTTTCCCCTATGACAGCCTTGCTCCCTTGGCATGTCATTTATAGTTACGCAGTCCCAAGTATGGGACTGCCACACGCAGCCATTTATTAACGACCTTTTCTACGCCCTCTAAATCTACGTTTAAGACGAACCACAGACAGATCAGACGTTGCCAACTGCTGGTTTTGTATTACAACCTCATCCGGCAATAAGTCGAGCTTTAACAGGTCTTCCACTTTCTCCCCGGTGTCATAAGCAAAGTAATCTTTATTAAAAATAAACTTATACTCAGTGTGCAGCGGTTTAATCATTTCCAAGTTAGAACAATTCTCATATTCGAATGGGTCATATTCAACACACTTGAGGATACGCCAAGTTTTATTAACACATACAAGTCGGCTTGTGATCTGCCGGAGCATTACATCAATGAACCGGAAACGCTGTGAAGTTCCAAGGATATACACCTTATTTTTTCGGCACTGCAAAAGTTCCTTAAGAAGTTCAGTACTGATATTGTCTTTATAGTTCCTGGAGTTCCAGAGAGCCCCGATCTCATCGAAGAAAAATATAGTGACATCCGTTTTTTCCTGTTCAATGTTAAGCATCTGTTTACTGGTTTTAAACTTAATATATGGTATGTCCTTAATGTCAACATTAGAAATAATATGTATATGCTGCGGGACAAACTTCTTTTCTTCATCATCCCATACAGGAAGTCCATTATACTTCTTGTAGATCGCACGTATAACCATAGTTCCATCTAATGTTTTACCAGAGCCAAACACTTTATTTTTGTAAGCACTAATAACATCAACACGCCCATAATAGGGGCACACATTATATTTCTTGTATTTAATGTACTCGTACACGTCCATAGCTCCCCATAATATGAACCTATACAGGTTCTTAACGAAGAAGGGGATAAAAGGAATACAAGCGTACAAAATGATAAATACAATAATTAAAATCAGTACAATCATAAGCGAAGCCCTCTAATAGCTCCGAGTATACAACTAAGTCCCAGGAGCAAAAATAAGAATACAAACATCCGGGCAAGCATTAAATATAAGTCACCCTCTGCATATATGTACATTACTAATTCGTCCATTCCATTACCTCCTACATTTTTTGGCTTGTTAGTATCCTATAAGCCGTCCTAAATACCCCCCAAGCTATCAAACATACAAAACATGCTAGAATAGCCACAAGGACCTTGTATACGTCTATAAGCTGTATATCGAGTTGATCAGTAGGTGTACCCACTCCATCCGTCGGAGTGGCAAAAGTTACAACTTTGTAATCATCCGGAAAGTTTTTTTCTTCTTCAGTTGTAATCTCAGTTCCGGTATCTTCTGTACTTACATCCGGAGCAGCTTCTACACGTGTAGCATTAAAACTTATCGGCATCAGGATCAGTAAGAATATCATTAAGTTCCTGAGTACTTTTCTTTTTATATTCATCAAATAAACGCTCCTCCTTCTTAAATTCCAATACATACTTGTATTCATTAATCAACTGGATAGACCCAACAACAAATGTCGCAAACATCAAAAAGCCCCACATGTTAATCACCTTCTTCTTCCTGGTTAAGTTCTTCCAGCTTCTCACGTTTACGCTGCTTAATTTTAGTAATTAACCTGATACACAACTTGGTAAACGCTGACATTAACCATTCAATTAACAGCCCAACAAACAACAATAAAAAAAATATTTTCCACTTCATAAAAAATCACTCCTCTAATCTGTAAGCCATAATTCATAACTCAAATAACCAACAACACCACAAAAACACTCAGCAAGAATAACTTGCCAAAGAGTAAACCGAAAATCTAGGAATACAAATTCATAATTCATATATCCTAAGATCATACCGAATAAATACCGAAAAAATTCTATTGCCATATCAAGACCCCCTAAAAATTCTTATCATTGAGACTATACCAGCACTGGATAATAAACCAATTATCATAGTCCAATATTCGGACGGCATGAACCCCATCCCGGCTTTTACCATCTGCATAACTCCGTCATCCGGTTCAGGTGTCGAAGGATCATCAATCAGACCGAACAGCGATTTTATATTCTTCCACACGTTCGACATACTAAAATCATCATCATCAATATCAAGTTTAGGATCACTGGAAGAGCTGCCGTTATTTTGCGTATTCTGATTATTAATGTTTATATTAATACCTTGCCCACTTCCATCACCTGAGCCGTTGCCACTGCCGCCACCATTACCTGATCCATCTTCTGTTCCCTCTGCAGGATCTACTTCTTCTCCGCCTTGAGAGCTGCCATCATAGTTTAAAAGATCAAACGATAAACAACGAACATCATCAGAGCGACGACCTATAGAAAGACCAGATCCTTTACAATACAAATAATAAGTGACATATAAACGACATGATGTAACCTCTATATCATAGGCACTACTACCAGCAATAAACGATGATACAATACGTATAACTTCACCAAATTCTTTATTATAAACATCTTTTAACGACGGAAAATTTCCATATACACTTAAAGTACCATTTAAAGAATTAAATGTTTCAATGTAGCCATCTCTAAAATCATTTAATGGAATACTTCCAGTAGTAGCAAATTTATATCCGCCCATAATAACTTCACCATTTTTATTTTTTCCAACAAGTTTAATAAGTGGAATATATGAAACAAAATAATCCCCAGGATGCGACAACATGCCAGAAGCACTATAAGTTCTATTAATAATTAAATTGTATGATTTTTCATCATACCCGCCAGTAAGTGTCCCTTTAAAACTATCCCACCCAAAAGAAGAACCATCATTTCCATCCGGATTATTATAATTAACAGCTCCTACAGGATTACCAGTTTTAAGATAATTATTAAGTGCATCCTCATCATTAAAACGAGGCAAATTAGTGGCAGTGATAGATGAATCTTTAGAAAACGTTCCCATGGTAACTACATGATTATAATTAGCGTCCCTGTGTTCATTCAAGTTGTCTTTATTCCAATCAGTATCACCATATTCATCATGCCTTCTCCATTTACGCCAAGTCATAAATTTCTTATTTGATTTCAAAAAATAACGCTTATAACCAGAACTTTCTTTTTTTGAAAAAAGCCCAATGTTAGTACCTTTTTCACAAGCGACATACAACCAGGCATATAATGTATATTCTTCACAAGGAGAAGTTGATAATACATAGTAAAAATCAACATTACCAGTACCCCACTGATCTACAGCCGCTTGATACAATCCACTATCATTAACATCTACACCACCAACAAATTTTACAACATCATCCAAAGACTTAAGCGAGCCATCACTATACCCGGTATCCTTAAAGCCATCATCAGAAAAAGAATTATCACTTGAAGCATAACAAACCGAGCCAAACATCATAACCACAATCAATATTAAAGATATTAATAATGGCATTTTATTTTTTTGTATTGATTTCACAACAAACCTCCTCTATAATTATTTTCAAAAAAGAAAGGAAACGCAACATGGATAAAATAACAACAATACTAGACAGCACATTAATTAGTTCATCTAGTTCAATTACACAACTAATCTTTTACATCTTGGCAATAGTAATCGTATATCTCATTTTTTATAAACCAATTAAAAAACTAATTAATACAATCATCAATTACTTAAACCGCCACTAATTGTTAAAAAAAGAAGGTTCTCCCAACCTTCTTTTTTTGTGTACGCCCTTGCTTTCACTATCGGGCAACTCTGATAAGCTTTCTCAGAGACTTACAACCAACGGCAAGCACAGGAACAGCCATGAATAACATCATATACGGATTGCCTGCGATCGTTGTTAAAACAGTGTCCATAACAGAACCAAGATTTCCAAGAGCTGTTGTAACTGCTGTAAATTCCATAACATACACCCCCTTTATTAAGTATTTTTATATAAGCAAGTATTACTTCTTTGGCTCACCCTTTGGCGGATCAGCCGTAACACTTGTACATTTCAACTTTTTATCAGCAAAATCAAAACCCATACTATAAGTTTTAAACATATCCGCCTTAACAAGAGGATTTTCACCGCCAGCAGTTAAAGTAATAACTGTCCTACCATCAGATAAACCAACCTCAAAGTAACTACCATCAAGCGTTCCATCTTTTTTCTTAATCTCTTTTTCATTTTTTGAAACAATCATAAAATTACCATGTAAACATTCCATTTTTCATACCTCCAATTAATCGCACTTACGATAAACACAATCTCTAAACTCTGACATGTCTTTCAGACTTTCAACCATTCCAATTAAATCAGTTGACGTTACAAGACCAATTAAATCAAGTAGTACTATCCGTCCACTCTTACGTTCCTCTTCTCCATCATAACAAAAGAGAACAGCACCGGAGTTCTGACGCAGGTCAAAAGGAATTAATGCAGGCTTATCAATTACTATAAAATTAAAAAAGTCCATATTACCTTTACAACTAAAATAACAAATGCCATATTTTCACATATAAAGCCCTCCAACTAATTATTAAATTGTAAACAAAACTTTAAGGGGAGATAAAACCCGAATAGGTTTTCACTGAATAAAAAAAATAGCGGCTATACCCTTTGCCGCTAAAAAATACAAAAATTAATAGCGAAAAACTGCACCTGAGTTTTGCGAATAAATATGTTGAAGCAATAAATATAACAAATCACTATCAACACTTTCCACATCCACTACTGTTTCGGATTTCATATTCAAATTGTTAGGGACATCTGATGAATATTGTTATTTATGTTGAGATTGTTTGTAGAAATTGTGCAAATAAAAATGCATAAATCACCGGGTATACATGAATATACGGGATCTATGCATTTTTTATTGCTTTATAACTATATGAGCCTTTGAAGAATTATTTAAAACCATATTATATTTATGTTTTTATTATTTGGACTACATTAATTATTTATTTTTCCTGCCTGCACATAGTTTTATATAGGGTTTGTTTGCTGCCTTAGATTTGTCACAGGTATAGATTATTATTGAGTCTGTTGTTTCAGATGTGTTCCTGTCAATGCTCATTTCCTGAGTTTTAGATATGGCCTCAACATAATATGTATGATATTCTCCGGATTTATAAATAAGAATTTCATCCCCATAACTTAGGGAATTAAGTCGGTTTAAAGAATACCCGAAGGTTCTTGACTGGTGTCCGAATATGTAATAATTTCCGTTACCATATTCATTTTTACTATATCCGGTTATGAGAAAAAATCTGTCCAGGTACTCAGATCTTTTTGAACCATTAAATACAGGCATTTCAAGATCTATCTTTTTTATCATAAGAATTGAGTCGATATCTTCTATATTTATGCCGGTATGATCAGTACCACCTGTTTCATTTTCATCGGATAATGAAGTACCTGGAGAATTACCCATATTATATACATAAGCACCAGCAGCATTACCTGCACAAATATCATTACCAATACCGGTATTATCATCCACTGTGGTTCTACTACTGCCCTCTTTCAGGTCTCTCCCACCGAAGTTTACGCTATTAGGGCTATTTTTTTCTGTATCTTTATCACATTCTGACATATACATATCGCATAGTTCACTGTTTAGATCATTGTATCTTTTTATCCTGATCAAATTATAGATTGTCACTGCTCCTATGATAAGAAATATCGTTCCTATTATAAAACATGCAACGTGCAGATGGTTTTCAGCATTATTTTTCTTCATTTTTTCTGACCACATTTTTCTTTCTGCTTATGACGAACACATAGAGCATAAACATAATTATGATAAATATTGAACCGAGACTTGCCGTAATATACCAGATCTCATTTACACCAAGCTTAACCTTCCTGTCATTCTTCATATTGTAATAGGCGGTTGTATTGTCGTTATCGATGGTGAACTCCTGTCTGGTTTCATCTTTTATATAGCCTTCCGGAGATTTTGTCTCCACCATATAATAGTCTCCATTAGGAATATTTGCCTCGGCATATCCTTTATCATCCGTTATCAGTGTAAGAACCTTCTTGTCATTTTCCTTGTTATATACGGTAAATTCCGCACCTTTAAGATAAGTATCCCCCTGAGCGTCAAGCTTGTTTATACATAATTTACCGCCGGAGCTGTAATTCATGATATCATTGCCATTATTCAGTACAAAAATTCCGTCTGAGTTTCCATCATAGTTGACCTGATATTTATATGTATCAAGGACATAGCCATCCAATGTCTTGACTTCTTTCACATAATAACTGCCCACCGGAAGTTTTCCTGAATATATTCCCTTTCCTTTATCATCCGTGGTTATGAAACCAAGGCATGACTCTTTAGGGATTTCTTTGCCTGAGATATTTATTTCATTTTCGTTATACACTGCAAATACTGCACCCTTTAATGGCATCTTATCCCCGGATTCGCCAATTATCTTCTTTTCAAGACTTATATTTATGGTTCTGTACTCATTGTATATATCCGCTGTCTGGCTTAAATCTACGCACTCTTCATATAATGAGACAGGTATTTCCCTGTCATTTGCAATATATCCATCAGGAGCAGCTAATTCCTTTATATAGTACTCGCCGTATGGCAGATAGTCGCTGTTGCATGTGCCATCGTCTCCGCTGGTTATCTCGCATATTTTATTATGTTCACTGTCAAAAATACCAAATACCGCACCACCTAAAGGTAATTTTGATGTTATAAGCCTGTAATATTCACCCTCATTTCCTTTTTCTTTTTTGAAATCTGTAAATAAATCTCCGGTTTTATTAAGTGTTATCCTTCCACATCTAACATCCACCATATTTACTATAATGCTACCATCTGAATATTCAATTTGTCCGGAAGTGATTGTTTCCTGTGTCTTATCATTTCCTATATTTATTACTATATCCTCACTTTTCATGTAACCATCCGGTGCTTTTATCTCTTTTAGTATATATGTTCCCTCAGGAAGCCCGGATATTTCCGTTTTCTCTGTACCGGTAATTATCTCCAGGTGATCATCTTTCAGACTAACATTACTAAGTTCTTCATAGTTAGTATACATAAATATTTTACGGTTAACATCATTGGTATTTTCAGAATCTTTTATGTTATCATCATTTTTTGTATTATCATCCCCTTTTACATTATCGGCATCTTTTATATCCTCACTATTGTCCGCATACGGATATAATCCCAGCACTGCATTTTCCACCGGCTCACCTGCATCATCAATCTTTCTGATATCCAATTTGTACCTGACATTGTAAATATGTATCTCGGGCTCAGCCCCATTTTGCTCAACACCCCCATCCCCGGGACTCACTTCATCTCCTGTGAGATCAACTGATCCAGTGCTCACCTCGTCCACATAATCTTCCTTATCTTGATCATATATGCCGATTTCCGTTTTTCTATCAACTACTCTCACACGGATAAGCATCTTCTCTTCAAGCAGGGCGTACCCCTCCGGGGCTTCCAGTTCCTCAAGATAATATACTCCCGGCTCCATATTGCCGTTTATATTGATATAACCCTTTTCATCAGTGGAGAAATAATCAAAACCTGTAGCACTGTCTGTAACAGCTTCTTCTGTCTCCTTGTTTATCAACCTTATCCTGCAGGAATTGGCTTCTATAGGTATTAATGTATCTCCATCATATTTAACAATATTGAATCTTACCTTAAGTTTCTCATCATTAAGACTTAGCTTATATTCGTATTGTCCTTCCTCGCATGCCTCCGGAAAGCTTATATTTACAGGTTCTATCGCTTTAATATACTCGAAGCCGCTGCTGTTTAACGGTACATCATATTCCACAAGAACATAATTGCCGTAAGGGATTATAATATCAGTCTCCAGATGCCCTTTTTCATCTGTATAAATTATAGTCTCCTTCCCTTTAAGAACTACGGCAGCGTCAAGAAATCTGTCCCAGTCCTCCTTTGCAAATGCCCCATAGTCAGGACATTCGTCTTCATTTACCGGTATACCACTCTTTTTATTCCCGTTTTCATTATTTTCATGGGCTATATTTTCAGGCTCTGAATCTGCCTTTATATACGCCTCAATCTTGTCCCTGTCAAATAGCATAAATCCTGCATCCGCCAAAGGCAATTTCTCACCATTTGCTCCATCAACAGTCTTGTCCAGAGATATCTTATATTTCTTAGCCTTATCATATACATCTACCTGGTTGTCTGATTCATTTACCTCAGTAACTACTACGCCATAATCCGCCGCATTTTCCACAGTAATATCAGAGACTATATTTCCCTGTTCATCGTACTCCAGTGGCTTTATGGCACTGTCAGAGGCATTGTAAAGTCCTTCCGGGGCAGTTTCTTCTACTATGTAATATTTTCCCGGTGATATGCCCGTAAGTTCGGCGTAGCCCATTTCATTTGTCTCAGGAAATGTTGACACATAGGCACGTTCCTTTATATTGCCGGTTCCGATCTTGATATCTGTTGCTGCATAGAGCTTGTACACAGCTCCCTCCACATTATCGTACTCAATATAGGTATCTGCCACATGCTTGCTAAGTCCAAGCCCTCCGGATTTCTTTATATCACTGGTCTTTCTTGTGTCTATCTTCAGGGCATTTTTCACGCTGCTCCCACCGGCAGTTATGACCACCTTTATCATGTCAGGATTAAGATAGTATCCTGCTGGAGCCTGGGTCTCCTTAAGGTAATAAGTACCTGTCCTTAATATACCTGAGTATACATATCCGTCGTTTCCTGCAAATACACTTCCGCTTCCATAGGTTTTCTTTGACTCCCAATATCTGTCATGGACCTGCCTGCTTACAAACATTCTCACATTATTACCGTACACATCCTTCGCCATCTCCCTGCAGTTGCTGTCATTGTATAATATATAGCAGCCGCTGGTCCTGTAATCACTTCCTGCATCGTTTACAGGCTGTCCATTTTCGGAATCTGTCTTTTTAATGCCAAACCTTCCCACATCTGAATACTGGTCTTCCACTTTTATACTGCCGGTATCCTGAAACAGCTTGTAAACTGTCTCATTAATCTTATATCCCTTTGGAGCCTTTATTTCCTTCATGTACAAGCAAGCTCCGTCTGAAAGTAAGTCTATATAAAACTGTCCCTCAGAATCGGTCACATACTTTTTGAGAAGTGATCTATTGCTGCAATCGTTCTCTGAATATACACCAAACTCAGCTCCCGGAAGCTTAACATCCATTACAGCCTTTCCGTAAAGTCCACATTTATTTACTTTGATATGATATACTTTTTCCTTATAATTTCCGGTAATAAGTCTCTGGTTTTTCTCGTTGGGATTTTTCCAGTAGTAAACCGAGCAGCTATTTCCGGAATTAGCTGCAGTAACTATCTCTCCTATGTATTTCTTCACGGCCTGTCCGTCAAGCATAGTATCATTCCCCAGTATATCTACAGCAGCCTTATAATAATTGTTATAGTACTCGGCATATTCCCTGGTATGGATATCCTTCGGTGTCTTAACTCCACTGCTGTATACCCAGAAAAATAAAGACGCTGCAGCATAGGCATTGTCATTTCTGTTGTTAAAATACCAGTAGTAAACTTTTCCATACACATAATTTCCTGCGTCCTTCTTATAACAGGAATATTTGTCCCCGGCCCGTGCACGCATACCGATATCTATGCAAAAAGCCTCTGTGTCCCCTGTCTCAGACTTCATGATAAGCTTATTGATCCTTCCATGATAATTGCAGCCAAGGGCAGACATGCTATCCTTAAGGCTTTCTGAGGATATGGGCACTACCTCTGATATAATGGATGTTCTGCTTGTATCTGATATACTTTTTATCCCTGACGCATCACTTCCTGTGGCTACAACAGGGCTCTCAGGAATATACCTTATGTCCGGCGACATGCCACTGTAGATATCCATAACTTGATCCGCCTTGGCATATCTTACTGACAATTCAGACATAATATCTTCCATGGTATTACCACCGGCTTTATATGCCTTTAAGTCCTCCAGGGAAAGTCCATAATATATGCTTCCCCAGAAGAAATGATCAAGATCGCCACCATTATCACCATACCGGATTATCTCCTCCAGTGACTCACCATCGTACTCACGCATATCTTTGTCATCATCTTCTCGCACATCTTCGCCGTCGTATGCCGGCTTATCTTCACTGATATATTCTGTTTTATCTTCATCGTCTTTGGCTTGTTCATTACCGAAAGATACCTGTTCCTCCTCTGTTTCAGCCTCCACCGTAAGGCTCGCAGGAATATATAATGTAATAATGGAAATACATACGATCAGGGAGATCAATGCTCTTAATAGTTTGGATTTTTTTAATGAACCTGTTTTTACTGAACTGGTTGAATGTTCTTTCATATTACGTTCCTCCATATTTTGAACATCAGCCCATTTAAAATTTAATAAAGGGCTGACACTTAATGTCAAGTTCTCAGATAAAACCTGACACAATCACTTGAAATATGGATGAAAACCTGTAATCTGTTCAGTTGTATGAAACCAGCGACCGCCGTCGCCAGCTATAAAGAATGTTGTGAAGCCTATTGTATACTATTTTGATTTGACATATGTTACACAAGTATAAAAAATCAGTAAAATAAATTATCTATCATGTAAAAAAAGAGCCCCAACACCGCTCCCATAAAAATGGCAGCTGATGTTGCGACTCATATATTAATGTGCTTATGCTTCTTAATAATTCCTAATCTCGTAATAAGGTATTACAATGCTTGTTCCGCTTACAATATCTGATGAAGTAAGACCGTTAATGCTCATAACCTCATCTATGTACTGGTTCACTGAGCTGTACTCTTCTGTCATATGATCCTCTGCGATACTCCAGAGGCTGTCGCCTGACTGTATTGTGTAGCAGGTAAAATACTTCTCGCTGGCGTTTCCTGCCTTTGATCTGCTCTTGGTACTTCCTGCAAAGAATATTATTCCAAATGCAAGTGCAAGAACAGCAACTGAAAATACTGTAACCTTTCTTATTCTTGCTCTGCGTCTCTTCATTACTCTGTCATGATATCTATGTCCTGTTGCCTTTTTTGTTCTGTTCATATCTGCCATAATCGTCCCTCCGCTTTAGTGTACTGTGATAATTTCAATACCTATATAAGATCAACTCTTTAAATGTGTTCGCGAACATTCGTTTGTTTTCATGTTATGATTATATAACCCGAACATTCGTTTGTCAATATTTTTTCAAACGTTTGTTCTTTTTTCTTTGCATTAATAGAACACATGTGCTATACTTGTTCATATAAGGATGAATTATCCACCACGAGGAGGAATACATATGGGCACAGGAAAGCTTACAGACAAGCAGACAGAGATTTTGGAATTTATAAGAGAAAAGATACTGGCGAACGGATATCCACCATCAGTAAGAGAGATATGTCAGGCAGTGGGACTTAGATCTACATCTTCAGTTCACTCTCATTTATCACAGCTTGAGGAGAAGGGATACATAAGACGTGACCCTACCAAGCCAAGAGCCATTGATATAATTGACGAGGAATTTGCTCTCACAAGAAGAGAGCTTGTGAACGTACCTATAGTAGGAACAGTTGCAGCAGGTGAGCCTATACTTGCAACAGAGAATATTACAGATTACTTTCCTATTCCGCCTGAATTTCTCCATAATACCAATAAACAGACCTTTATACTCAAGGTAAAAGGTGAAAGTATGATAAACATAGGAATAAACAACGGAGATCTGGTTATTGTTGAGCAGTGTAACACAGCGTCAAATGGTGATCTTGTGGTGGCTCTTGTGGATGACTCCGCTACTGTTAAAACCTTCTACAGAGAGAACGGTTATATCAGACTCCAGCCTGAGAACGACGCAATGGATCCTATCATCGTGGAATCCTGCGATATCCTTGGAAAGGTCATCGGGCTGTTCCGTTCATACCGATAATAACCACAGCGATAAAACACGCTTTGCGAGTTTTATCCGCTGATTAGCAGTCGTCAAATGCAAACACGCAAGCGTGTTGCGCTTGACTCGTTGCTATAACAAAAAAACAACCCTGAGACGAACCTTGCTATTGTAATACATTCGTTCATCTCAGGGTTATTTTTGTACTATCATTTACTAAAGTATCCGGACTTCCATACCATTATTATGGTTTTCTAACATATCTTCTTGCTGTATTTCCAGAATATAATTTGATTTTAATAAATAGACTTATCCGGATTTTGCTGTGATACCTTCTTGAACTTGTCGAAGTTCTCCTTAAAGAGCCCCACAACCTTTGGATCAAAGGATCTGCCGCTTAAGGATACGATCTCATTGTAGGTTTCCTCAAGGCTCCAGCCCCGCTTGTAATATCTCTCTGACGTCAGGGCATCAAATACATCACATACCGACATAAGACGGCTTATATAGGCAATCTCCTCACCCTTCATACCAAGATATCCTGTGCCGTCCCATTTCTCATGATGCTCCTTGGCGATTATCCTGGCTATCTTCATGATCTCTCCCGGACACTTCTCAAGAAGTGCATCACCATAGAGTACGTGGCTCTTCATAATGGCAAATTCCTCATCGGTAAGTCTTCCCGGCTTATCAAGAATCTCTTCGGGGATCATCAGCTTTCCTATATCGTGCATCATGGCTGCTGTCGAAAGCATATCCACATACTCTTCATCGAAGCCTGACGCTTCTCCCAGTATCTTCATGTACTCGGCAACTCGCTTGATATGCTCACCGGTATACTTGGATTTGCTCTCTGAAAGCTCTGCAAATGCAAATATAAGCTCTTTCTGGTTACTCTTCATTTCCTCCGAGCTTGAGATTATGTTCCTTAACATATCGGAATTTCTTGCCACAATAAAATATGCCACAAATGACAGGATACATATTGTAAGAACACATGGAAAAATGGTGAACAACATCTGATCGTTTATATCGTTATATATAGGCGCCACGGTGAACTCAGGCAGATAAAAATTATAAAGATTTGCCGCAAGCACACCTATTATGGAGAACAGGGACGCATACAGCACCAGTGTCCTGTTATAATACAATGAAGAAATCAGTATAGGGAATATCCATACAACCAGACATGTATGGGACAGGATACTGTTCATAAGAGTACAGTCTATAACAGCAATGGCTATTACGATGTACTTTATATGGGTACTCTTATCATACTTAAGAAAATCTATGACAAATGTGGGTATGAACGCAATAACTGCTGCAGCAGACATGACATATGAAAGGACTACCCTGTTGCAGTTACCGCTAAAAAAAGAAAAACACCACAGGGCAACAATAAGCACTATAAAAATCCTCATACACTTTGAGGCGATATGATTGATCTTTATATAATTGTTGTCAAGTAATGTTTTCTCTCCCATGTTCCATAACTCCAAGAACTATAATTCAGATATATCCACGTACTTCCCATCACTCCAGATACGCTCAATGTCATAGAACCTTCTGGCCTCATCTGAGAATATATGAATGATTATATCATAATAATCCAATAAAATCCATCCACCTTCTGAATATCCCTCAATACTTTTTGAAAGAAATCCTGCCTTACCCATTTCTTCCGTAACAGCATCGCACATGGCCTGGACCTGGTTCTTATTTGTACCGTCAGCTATGACCATATAATCAGCTATGGATGATATCTTCTTTATATCAAGGATCTTTATATCATATGCTTTCTTATCATCAAGGGCTTTATAAGCCGTTTTTAACATATTTATTGCGTCTGTCATATTATCCCCTTTTTTTAACATAATACTCATAAGTCTTCACAGACATTTCATCGGTCTGAGCAGTTGATGTTTCAAGATATGAAAGGGTATTCTTTAAAATATGCACTATACAGGTATCTATATCTGTAAATGCTTCCTTTCTTATCTCCGCAATCTCATTTAACGGACGTCTGTTAGGCTCAATATAATCTGCAACAAATACTATCTTTTCAAGAACGTTCATATCCGGCTTACCGGTAGTGTGAAACTCTATTGCAGATAATATATTCTCATCTGTAACTCCATACTTTGTTCTGGCATAATAGGCTCCAAGCTTTGCATGGAGAAGCTCAGGATTTTTTTTCTCCACATCAGATACAGGAAGTCCCAGCTTAGTACATCTGGCAATCTTCTCATCGCCGGTCAGACACTTGGCACAATCATGCAGAAGTCCTGCCGTAAGTGCCTTTTCCACGTCAGCACCATAAACCATGGCAAGACAGCCTGACACATATTCTACACCAAGAGAGTGTTCGTACCTTTTCTGCGTAAGCTTCTTCTCAAGCTTTTCTCTCATTTCTGTTCTATCCATTGTAATCTTCCTCTTTTCCGGTCAAAAATCCAAGTCATATAAATAGTACATATTCTCATCCCTGATACAGGTGATTGTCCATAATATAGGAATATACTCCTTCCGGCAGGCTATCCGACATATCTTTACCTGATTTTATGCCCTGCCTTATCTCACTTGAGGATACGTTTATATTATCTATCCTGGCGATCTGTATGTCTATACCTGAAAATATAGCTTCAAGCTCCCTGATCTTTTCATAAAGACTGCTATAGTCAAGATCATCCCTTATAGTGATCACCAGGGTTGCAAGGCCTGCAATAACCTCAGGCTTCTTCCATTTTTCAAAATACATGATGGAATCCGCCCCCATTATAAAATACCAGTGTACCAGAGGGTACATTTCATGGAGCATCGTCAAGGTATTTGCAGTGTATGTATACCCGGACAGCTTCAATTCGAAATCCGACGCAAGAATAGCCTCATGCCCCATACAGGCTATATCTGCCATGGCAAGACGATGCCTTCCCTCAACGATTCCATGATTTTCCTTGTAATCCGGCAGGTTGTTTGGCATTATATAAACTCTGTCCAGATTAAACTGCTTAAGAGCCTTCATTGCCAGCTCCATATGTCCTATATGGATGGGATTAAAGGTTCCTCCAAGGATTCCTATATTTAATGTCTGTTCTCTTGATATATCCATCTTACTTACTCTTAGGAAGCTCTATCTTTTTCTTGTCCTTTGATTCCTTGTAGAACACTATCTTTCTGCCTATTACCTGTACAATCTCTGATTTTGTACGCTCGGCGATTATAGCTGCTATCTCTCTTGGATCATCCATACAGTTCTTTAAAACATTTATCTTAACCAGCTCCCTGGCTGCCAGTGCCTCTGCCACGGAATTGGTGAATTCCGGCGTAAGGCTTGCTTTGCCAAGGCTTAAGATAGGCTCAATATTCATAGCAAGTCCCTTAAGATATGCTCTCTGCTTACTTGTCATAATCAATACTCCTTACTTATAGTAGTCAAGTTCCAGGAAGTACATCTTAACTGTATCTCCCTCACCTATTCCCAGATCCTCTAACTGCTTTAATATACCATTATCTCTTAAGAACTTCTGGAAGAAATCAAAGCCCTTCTCAGATTCAAGATTGGTATAACCTAACATCTTTTCTATACGAGGTCCTTCAACAATATATACGCCCTCTTCCTCATCGGACTTTCGCACCTCAAACGGAAGCTCAGGATCATCCATTGTTGAAAGGTCTATCTCTGCTTCAAATTCATTCACATCTGCAGGTGCCTGCTTAACCAGGTCATTTACATACCAGAGAAGCTCCTTGACTCCCTTTCCGGTCACTGCAGAAATTGGGAATACCTTAACACCCATCTTGTCCTCAAACTCCTCACGGAGCATGGTGATAACAGTGTCATAGCCTACCTCGTCAAGGACGTCAATCTTATTTGCAACTATAACTGTAGGGCGGTTCTCAATATCCTTATTATACTTCTTTAGCTCCTCGTTGATGACCTTTATGTCCTCAATAGGATCCCTGCCTTCAACCGAAGCGGCATCTACTATGTGCATTATGACCTTTGTTCTCTCAATATGTCTTAAGAACTGGAGTCCCAGACCCTTGCCTTCAGCAGCCCCTTCAATGATACCCGGAATATCTGCAATGACAAATCCGTTCTTGTCCCCAAGGTCAACCACACCCAGGTTCGGTGTAAGGGTTGTGAAATGGTACTCTGCGATCTTAGGTTGTGCATTTGTAACACGGCTTAAGAATGTGGACTTACCTACGCTTGGAAATCCCACAAGTCCCACGTCTGCTATACACTTTAATTCAAGCTCAACTGTAAGCTCCTTGGCAGGCTGTCCCGGCTGGGCATACTTTGGTGCCTGCATGGTAGCAGTTACATACTGTCTGTTACCACGGCCGCCGCGACCACCCTTAAGAAGTATCACCGGCTCCTTCTTGTAAGCCATATCCATAATGACCTTACCGCTTTCTGCGTCCTTTATGACTGTTCCGGGTGGAACCTTAAGAACAACATCCGCTCCGTTGCTGCCGTGACAATTACGCTTTCCACCGGCTTCACCGTCTTCTGCCCTGTACTTGGTCACATGACGATAATTTGTAAGGGTGTTCATACCTTCATCAACTACGAACACTACATCGCCGCCGTTACCGCCGTCACCGCCATCAGGACCGCCGTCAGGCACATATTTCTCACGACGGAATGAAACATGTCCGTCGCCGCCCTTGCCGGCTCTGATATATATCTTAGCTCTATCGGCAAACATTGCATTTACCTCCTTAATATTTTGTACAATATAGTAAAAAAGACCGGAATATTTAATACTCCGGTCTTGATAATAGCCTGTTAAAAGCCATAGGCATCACAGATTACTCACTTACAACTGGGTAAATTGAAACCTGCTTCTTGTCTCTGCCCTTTCTCTCGAATCTTACGATTCCATCAGCTGTTGCATATAATGTATCATCTCCACCGATGCCTACGTTAACACCTGGATGAATCTTTGTACCACGCTGTCTGTATAAAATGTTACCAGCCTTAACGAACTGACCGTCAGCTCTCTTGGCACCAAGTCTCTTTGACTCGGAATCTCTACCGTTCTTAGTAGAACCTACACCTTTCTTATGAGCGAAAAACTGAAGTTCCATCTTCATCATGATCTCTACACCTCCTTAAAGGTTATCAAAATATAATCGCCGTAGGACTCTTCAAGCCCCATCATACCACATCTGAACAGCCTTAATATTATAAGTGCCGTATCTGATGGCTCTCCGTGAAAATGAAGTGATATGTACCCGGTCTCCTGATGGAAGTCCGAATAAAAATCGTCATCACACTGCTCCTCAATGGAGTTTATCACAGTAATGGTAAGTGCGGAAACTGCACTGCATACTATATCCATTCCCGGATCCGCATACTCAGCATGTCCACTGACCTCAAAGCCTACAACATTCTTATTACTGTCTTCAAATAACGATACATTTATCATATTAACAAATTAAGCGTTGATCTTCTTGATCTCAACCTTTGTATATGACTGTCTGTGACCATTCTTCTTGTGGTAACCGGTTTTTCTCTTATACTTGTAAACGATTACCTTCTTTGACTTTCCGTCACCTACAACTGAAGCTGATACTGTTGCGTTAGCAACCTTATCACCACATAAAACGTCTGAATCAGTACTTACTAAGATAACATCATCAAAAGTAACTTCGCTTCCTGCCTCTGCATTAAGCTTCTCAACCTTGATAACATCTCCTTCAGCTACCTTGTACTGCTTTCCGCCTGTTGCTATAATTGCGTACATAGGGTTATCCTCCTTAATCAAACTCGCCAGTTATGGTGTTGCATGAGCAAACTTATACCTCACTGTGCGGCATACTCATATAATCTAACATCCAATAAGACATTTGTCAACAGTTTTATATCATTTCTTTCAGGGATTTTCTGATTTTCTTTCTGGTGAGCTCTACCAGTCCCAGCTTAGTTATGTCAACAAACTTTGCAGGTACGGAATCCTTTTCCAGCTCCTCTGTAAGGACATTTTTTATATTGTTCATATACATCGGATCCTTCATGTTAATGAAATCTATTATTATGATCCCAGACAGATTTCTGAGCCTTAACTGCCTGCAGCATTCATAGGCAGCTTCAAGATTTACCTTATAAAGGTTCTCGTCAAGGCTCTTTCCCTTAACTGCCTTTCCGGTATTCACATCAATTACCACCATGGCCTCTGTCTGTTCTATTACAAGATACGCTCCTGACTTTAGCCACACCACAGGCTTTAATGCATTTTCCAGGTTCTTGTTAAGGTTATACACTGCCTTAAGAGAGCAAATACTGTCATCATAGAATGTAAGCTTCACATCAGTAATGTCATGCTCCAGAAAATGCTCATTAAATTCATCATATATATCCTTATTGTCAGTAACCACTTCTTCTAAACCGGCACCTCTTTTTGATATAAAGAAGTTAATATATTCATTCTCAGGCCTATAAAGCAGGCTGTAGAGCTTCCTTGTTGCAGCAGTGTCAATGATGGTTCTAAGCCTTTCGTTTAATTGCTTAAGCTCCGGGATCACCGTATTAATATCAGCATTCTCTGCTGAGGTTCTGAATATACAGCCGAAGCCCTCTGAAAGTACCCCAGCGGCAGCAGTCTTAAACTCATCCCTGAGCTTCTTATCCTTTATCTTGTTTGATACGCCTATATTGCCGCTTAAATTTACTATCAGATATTCACCCTTAATATTCAGATCGGCACTTGCCACAGGGTTCTTGGTCTTTATGCCCTCCTTGCTTATCTGTATAAGAAGCTCGTCTCCCACCTTTGGTGTTGTCCTGTTTCCGTGTGGGCTTAAGAATATATGCCTGTTGTCATCCATGCTGTAATATGCAGGCTTGTCTCCACCGTAATTAATGAAACAGGCATTAAGATTATTTACCACATTTGCCACCTTACCCACATATATGCCTCCAAGGGATGATGCCCCATCAGAGCAGGACAGTTCCTTAAGCTCCATATCCGAATAGAATGCCGACACTATTTTTTTGCTGTAATCAGTTATGATCAGTTTGTTCATATTAAGTCACTTTCAATCACTAAAATCTTGTTCCTGCCATGTAAAGTGGAACAAGCTCTCCCCTATCATCATCCATATATGTCTCAAGCCGGTGGATATGGTAGTCAAAAAAGCTGTAAGTAACCCCTGCAGATGTACACAGTGCCTGCATAACAAGGTCAGGCTTCAGGTTATACACGCTTCCTGTACTTAACAGCATGTATATCTTACCATCCCTTACCTCAAGCTTCATGATTCCGGGCTTGATATTTTCCTCACGTTCACTTTTCTTGGTCTTCTTGAGAATGATTATCTCCGGCTGTGCCATAAAATCCTCCACAGCATTAAGCAGCTTATCTTCCTTGTCATTTCCTTCATTAAAGGATATTACATAGTCTGAGGCAGCTACTACCGACATGGAATTTCCCGCATTATCAGGAAGAAGCACAATCTCAGACACCCGCATTTCATCAACGGATACGGCGTTTAAGGCATTTATCATGTCCTCCGAGGTGGTTATCTCGTCAAACTCACCGTCGAAATATTCGCCGTCAGATGTAACTCCCATGGCAAGGGGAGCTGCAAATGATATTATCTGGTGAGGTGAATATCCCTTTGAGTAGGAAACCTTTATACCTGCTCTTCTTATCTCCTTCTGAAAATATCTCATAACATCAAGGTGTCCGATAAAACGAAGATTCCCAAGCTTTGAGTATTTAATTCTGAGCTTCAAAACAGACACCTCCTCCGTATCTTGCGGCACCACAACCGGAACATTTCATTCTGCAGTTAGGTGTAACCTCTTCATTTACGGCACGATGCCATTCATTCTTCATGAAATTCTTGGTCACTCCGATATCTATAAAATCCCATGGAAGGATCTCGTCAAGGCTTCTGTCCCTGTATACATAGAAGCCTATATCAATGCCGTGTTCCTCCATTGCCTTGTCCCAGTTCTCCTTGTGGAAATACTCCGTCCAGGCATCATATATCTGTCCCTTCTTATATACATCATATATAACGTCGCACAGCTTTCTGTCGCCTCTGGCAAGCAAGCCCTCAAGGATGGTTATGTCAGCCTCATGATACTGGAATTTCAGGCTCTTGTGGTTCTTCTCGGTCTTAAATCTGTCCTTTACATAGTAGGCTCTCTTGACAAATTCCTCAGGTCTTATCATAGGTGCCCACTGGAACGGGGTAAATGGCTTCGGGACGAAGTAGGAAGCTGACGCAGTCACCATTACTCGTCCGTTTCTCTCCTCCTTTGGAACATTTGCAAAGTAAAGCTCTGTGATCTCCTCGGACAGATCTGCTATGCCGCCGATATCGTCATAGGTCTCCGTAGGAAGTCCCATCATGAAATAAAGCTTAACCTTGTCCCAGCCTCCCTTGAATGCCTTTAAGGCTCCGCCAAGTATATCTTCCTTGGTGAGACCTTTGTTTATGACGTTTCTGAGTCTCTGGGTTCCTGCCTCCGGTGCAAATGTCAGTGAGTTCTTCTTTACATCCTGTATCTTGCTCATTACATCAAGTGAGAACTCATCAATTCTTAAGGATGGCAGGGATATATTCACATGGTTGTTGTTCATCTGTTCAATAAGACAATCTGTAAGCTCGGGAAGACCTCTGTAGTCACTGGAGCTTAGAGAGCTGAAGGTAATCTCCTCCTGTCCGGTATTCTTAAGCATCTCCGTGGCGTAATTCTTTAAGACCTCCACGTCCTTAGGTCTTGTTGGACGGTATATCATTCCCGCCTGACAGAACCTGCAGCCCCTTATACAGCCTCTCATTATCTCAAGGACAACTCTGTCCTGAGTCACCTTCATAAAGGATACCACAGGCTTTATAGGATATACTGAGGAGGACATGTCCTTTACCACCTGCTTCACTACTTTTGCAGGAACTTCATCATACATCGGTTCAAATGATTCTATGGTACCATCCTCCTTATATGTCACCTCATAAAGAGATGGCACATATAAGCCCGGTATGTTAGAGGCCTTGATCAGGAACTCTTTTCTTGTCATTTCTGAGTGCTTGTATACCTTATAAAGATCAAGCAATGCGTCATAGGAGGTCTCTCCCTCACCGATATATACAATGTCGAAGAAATCTGCTATAGGCTCAGGATTATAGGCACATGGACCGCCGCATATGACTATGGTATCTCCCTTCTTTCTGTCCCTTGACCTTATAGGTAAGCCTGACAGATCAAGAATCTGAAGTATATTGGTGTAGCACATCTCGTACTGAAGTGTTATTCCAAGAAAATCAAAATCTTTTATGGGGTCCTGGGACTCAAGGGCAAATAAGGGTATATCCTTCTCCCTCATTATCTTGTCAAGATCCGGCCACGGTGAGTACACTCTCTCACACCAGGTATCCTCTCTTCTGTTAAACATATCATATAGTATCTGTATTCCCAGATGAGACATTCCAATCTCATATACATCAGGAAAACACATGCAAAATCTTATATCTATATCTTCCAGACTTTTCATTACACTGTTGTACTCACCGCCTATATATCTGGCAGGCTTCTCAACAGACATAAGTATCTCGTCCGATAAAGCTAACTTTCTCATTAATTAAAAATATCCTTTTCAAATTCTTTTCAGATTCAAATATTTTTCCACATAATCGAACGTCAGCCCACTCCGTAACCGGCAGGGCTGACGTATGATCTTGCAGTATATATTATCAAGCCTTATGCTTAATTCTTAAAGCTGTGGATAGGAGCAGGTATTCTTCCGCCTCTGTTGATGAACTTATCGCAGGCAAACTGATTTACAGGCATTATAGGTGCATAACCTAAGAGTCCGCCAAATTCAACTGTATCGCCTACTGTCTTGCCTATAACAGGTATAAGTCTTACTGCTGTGGTCTTCTGGTTGATCATTCCAAGAGCCATCTCATCAGCAATGATACCGGAAATAGTTGTAGCCTTTGTATCACCCGGAATTGCTATCATATCAAGACCTACTGAACATACGCAGGTCATAGCCTCAAGCTTCTCCAGTGTGAGAGCACCTGCCGAAACAGCATCTATCATTCTCTGATCCTCACTTACAGGTATGAAAGCACCGCTTAATCCGCCTACATATGATGAAGCCATAACTCCGCCCTTCTTAACCTGATCGTTCAACATAGCAAGAGCTGCTGTTGTTCCAGGGGCGCCGGCATACTCAAGACCGATCTCCTCAAGGATTTCACCTACACTGTCACCTACTGCAGGAGTTGGAGCCAGGGAAAGATCTACGATTCCGAAAGGAACGTCAAGAAGCTTTGAAGCCTCCTTTGCCACCAGCTGACCTACTCTTGTAACCTTAAATGCTGTCTTCTTTATTGTCTCACAGAGAACCTCGAAGTTCTCTCCTCTTACCTGCTCAAGGGCACTCTTAACGACACCCGGACCGCTGACACCTACATTTATGATACAGTCAGCTTCTGTAACACCGTGGAATGCACCTGCCATGAACGGATTATCGTCAGGGGCATTACAGAACACTACGAACTTACAACATCCAAGGGAATCCTGTTCCTTTGTAAGCTCTGCTGTCTCAAGGATCATCTCACCGATAAGCTTTACAGCGTCCATGTTTATACCGGTCTTTGTGGAGCCTACATTTACAGAACTGCACACAACATCTGTAGTTGCTAAAGCCTTAGGTATGGAACGGATGAGAAGCTCATCTGCAGGAGTCATTCCCTTACATACAAGGGCTGAATATCCACCGATGAAATTAACGCCCACCTTCTTGGCAGCCTTATCAAGAGTTTCCGCAAGCTTAACAAAATCATCAGTTGTCTTACATACAGAACCGCCCACTAACGCTATAGGTGTAACGGAAATTCTCTTATGTACAACAGGTACGCCGTACATCTCTGAAATCTTCTCACCTGTGGCAACAAGGTGCTCTGCCTTTGTTGTTATCTTCTTATATATCTTATTACAAGTATCCTCCACATCTGCACCTACGCAGTCAAGAAGACTGATACCCATTGTTATGGTCCTAACATCAAGATTCATCTTGGAAACCATTGCATTCGTCTCCAAAACCTCATTTATACTGATCATATCTTTCCTCCGGTTATATATTATAATAGTGATTAGATTCTGTGCATTGATTCAAATATTGATTCATGCTGTATCTTGATCTGAACACCGATTTCCTCACCGATTTTATCGAGGTCAGAAGCGATTGCAGCTGTTCCCTTTGAAGACTTCTCAATATCTACTACCATCATCATATTGAAGTACCCCCCGACTATTGTCTGAGTAATATCCAGTATATTGATCTCATTGTCAGCAAAGTATACACACACCTTTGCAATAATACCTACAGAGTCCTTACCTACTACAGTTACAATTCTCTTCTTCATGAAAGCATCCTCCATTAATTCTTTGAGTAATTTATTTAAACTTAAAATTAATTAGTTTCTATAATATGTCCCGGCATATCTCTTCTGGCAACACATAAGCCAAAATCTCTTACGTCATTACTGAAGCTGTTTCCTGCCATCTCAAGCTTGACAGTTTCATAGGCAAGCTCCTCGAAGTTATTCTCCTTGCTAAGATGACCAAGCAATATGCCCTTGATATGATCATTGAGCAGTTCCTTTATGAGCTGACCTGATCTTTCGTTTGACAGATGGCCGTGGGATCCAAGTATCCTCCTCTTAAGGTAATAGGGATATGATCCCGCCTCAAGCATTCTCACATCGTGATTGGCCTCAATGACCATTATGTCTGAATTTTTCAACTTGTCAACTATATAATCGTCATAATCTCCCAAATCTGTTGCAATGGATATCTTTTTCCCATCATTTGACATGGAATAGCATACCGGATCATTTGCGTCATGCCATATGGCTGTAGGATCCACAGATATGTCATTTATCTCAAAGACCTGATCCGGTGATACGGTACGATAAAGTTCTTCATCTATCTGTCCCAATGTTTTGTTGGCTGTTATGCCCTCTATGGTCCCCCTTGTGGCATATATGGGGACACCGTATTTCCTGGCTATTATCCCAAGCCCCTTTACATGGTCTATATGCTCATGGGTTACAAGAACACCATTTAACTCTGATGGCTTTATGCCTATCTCCCTAAGTCCGTTTTCTATCTTTTTTCCGCTTACCCCTGCGTCCACAAGGATATGTGTATCTGAATTTCCGACGTAATAGCAATTTCCGCTGCTTCCGCTGGCTATACTTAACAGTTTCACAAAATATACCTCTTTAGTATTCTGACAGGCTATATCTGTACAAGCCTCATGCTGTCTACGAACACATTATTGAAGTGTTCATTTGCGGCAAGATTTATATATTCTGTCTTTTTATTATTTCTGATGATATCTTCTGTTATGTCTGATCTGAATAACATTAGATATGAGCCTGCCAGGGATGTGTTTCCTGAAATCTTTGTCTTTCCCGAGAAATATCCCGGGAACATCCCAAGCCTTATGGCCTTGTCTGTATCCAGATGAAAACCAAATCCACCTGATATATATATATTCTCAATGTCCGAAACGGACACACCGGCTTCTTTTATGAGGGTACATATGCCCCCTGCTATGGCAGCCTTTGCAAGAAGAAAATCGTGCACCATGTCCATTGTGAGAACATTGTCCCCGGTCAGTGGAAGGCCCTCATCGAAATACTCAGGGCAGATGATACCATTTTCATCTATCTTACCGGATCTCCTGTAGAGATCTATATAGTCAAATAATGTAGAACCATAAAGTCCTCCGCTGAAGGCTCCCTCAAAGGCAGGTCCGCAGGCTGTGGATACTGCAAATCCCCCATCCCTGCCGGCAAGAAGTATCTCGCCATTTGTTCCAAGATCTATGAGCAGCCTGTACTTTTTACTGTCATAGAGTCCAAGCGTCGCTGCACCGGAGGAGATATCTCCCCCTACAAATGCGCTTATCTCCGGTGCAATATAATACGGGATCCCGGAAAGGCTGACACCACCGGTTCTGCTATGCCCCAGTATATCCGACACGTCCTCTCCGTGATACATTATTTTTTTTGTTTTAAAGGGATATGAAGCAAAACATTCCGTTCCGGTTCCTACCAGGATATAGGTCATTGCCGTATTGCCCGAAAAGCATATCCTGCTGATCTCGGTATCAGATATACCTGTCTTTTTTATAAGCTCATCTACACCCTTTAATATATCTTCTGCCACCATGTTATGGAGCAGTTCAAGTCCCGATGCCTCCGCCGCAAGATTAATACGGCTTACCACATCGGCCCCGGTTGCAGTCTGTGAATTGATAGTCTTATATACAGAAGCCCTTGAACCGTCACTAAGCTTAATAAGCTCCATGGCTATTGTGGTGGTTCCGATATCAACGGCTATTCCATACCCCTGCGGCATTTTGCTGTCACCTGCAGCTATTGCATCTTTAACAATCCCCGGATCAACTGAGTGATCTGCCAGAATATTTGTTTCCTTTATATCCATGTATATCTCAATATCTTCCGTAACCTCATACCGGCAGCTCTTCACAAACTGTCCCTTGTTTGTTATAAGCACGTTACATGCGTTACATCTTCCATTTCCTCCACAGTTTCCCTGAAAGAAATATCCGTTGTCACACAAAAGCTTATACAGGTTGGTCCCCGGCTCGCAGGATATGCTGTTTTTCTTATTCACAGTTACTATGCACATAAATATTAATAAATTCCCTTGGTCATTACTTCCTTAGGCTTATATCCTTTCTCTGAAAGAGTATTGATTATAAGCTGCTTGTGCTCAGATCCGAAGGCCTCCATTGTAATAATAAGTTCAACGGCAGAGCTTCTGTTGATAGATACGAACTGGTTGTGCTCCAGCTTGATGATATTACCGTTAAGATCAGCAATAACCTTCGATATGTTCATAAGAGCACCCGGCTTGTCAGGAAGCAGTGTTGATACGGTGAATATTCTGTCTCTTGCAATAAGTCCATGCTGTACTATTGAAGAGAAGGTGATCATATCCATATTTCCGCCACTTAATATGCTGACGACTTTCTTTCCCTTGACATTAAGGTGCTTAAGAGCCGCTACTGTAAGAAGTCCCGAATTCTCCACAAGCATTTTGTGGTTCTCTAACATGTCAAGGAAAGCAACTATAAGTTCACTGTCCTCAACAGTTATTATGCCATCTATATTCTTCTGTATATATGGAAATATCTTGGTTCCCGGTGTCTTAACTGCTGTACCGTCTGCTATTGTATCAACCGATGGAAGAGTTGTCACCTTCTTATTCTTTAAGGACACCTGCATACAGTTGGCACCGGCAGGCTCAACACCTATTACCTTGATGTTAGGATTCATCATCTTGGCAAGGGTAGACACACCTGTGGCAAGTCCGCCACCGCCGATAGGAACAAGTATGTAATCAACAAACGGAAGTTCCTTTATGATCTCCATGGCTACTGAACCCTGTCCTGTTGCAACGTCAAGATCATCAAACGGATGGATAAATGTATATCCCTTATCCTCTGCAAGCTCTAATGCATATGCACATGCCTCGTCATATACGTCTCCGTAAAGGATAACATCAGCTCCGTAGGATTTTGTTCTGTTTACCTTAATAAGCGGTGTTGAAGCAGGCATTACAATAGTAGCCTTAACTCCGTATGCCTTTGCTGCATAGGCAACACCCTGGGCATGGTTTCCTGCTGACGCTGTGATAAGTCCCTTCTGTCTCAGTTCATCACTTAATGTGCTGATCTTGTAGTATGCACCTCTGATCTTGTATGCACCTGTAAGCTGCATGTTCTCAGGCTTGAAATATACTTTGTTTCCTGTCTGCTTGCTGAAATATTCGCTTTCAACAAGATTGGTAGGAAGTACAACCTTTTTTATTATCTCATACGCCTCTTCAAATTTCTTCAATGTAAGTTCTTCAGCCATGTTTTTTCTGTCTCCTTCACATCCATAAGTACTCTGTCATTCATGTTATATTTTTCTAGGATTATTCTTCTCATATTCCTATTTTATTTCATCTCCCATGAGAATATCCAACTCACTTCTGTCCTCATCAAAATCTGCAAACAATGCGTCTACATATGCTGATGGGTCAAATCTCTGGAGATCACTGATCTTCTCACCGATTCCGATAAACTTAACCGGAACATTAAGCTCCTCCTGGATGGCAATGGCAATACCGCCCTTAGCTGTTCCGTCAAGCTTCGTTATGACTATACCGTCTATCTCTGTTACATTTGAGAACTGTCTTGCCTGCTCTAAGGCGTTCTGACCTGTGGTTCCGTCAAGGACTATAAGGGACTCCACATGGGCATCCGGATAGTCTCTTCCTATTATCCTTCTCATTTTGGCGAGCTCATCCATAAGATTTTTCTTGTTATGGAGTCTTCCTGCTGTGTCTATAAGAAGAATATCTGTATTCCTCGCCTTGGCAGCAGCAACTGCGTCATAGACAACAGCGGAAGGATCAGCCCCCTCGCTGTGGGATATCATATCAACCTCTGCTCTGTCTGCCCATGTCTTAAGCTGATCTATGGCAGCAGCTCTGAAGGTATCTGCGGCAGCTATAAGAACTCTCTTGCCGGCTCTCTTATACTGGGCAGCTAACTTTCCTATGGTTGTAGTCTTTCCTACACCATTTACACCTATTACCAGCACAACTGTCTTCATGTTCTCAAAATCATATGCTGATTCCTCTACCATCATCTGATCTCTGATTATATTGATGATAAGCTCCTTGCAGGCAGCAGGATCCTTTATCTTTGCTTCCTTTACACGCTCCTTAAGGTTCTCTATTACCTTCTCGGTGGTCTCATAGCCCATATCTGCCATGATAAATGTTTCCTCAAGCTCCTCATAGAAATCATCATCTATCTTTGAGGCTCCGAATACCGAAGCAAAGCTCTCTGCAATATTGTTTCTGGTCTTTGTAAGACCGTCCTTAAGTCTCTTAAAGAAACCTTTCTTTTCTTTTTCTTCTGCCATAACCTGTTCCTCCTTTATCTGGGTCTGATACCATTAAACATATCTGTCAAAATAAATATGTATCTTATTTGTCAAGGTCTCCCTCGATCATATTAACTGAAACAAGTGTTGAAACACCCTTTTCCTGCATTGTTATTCCGTAGAGGATGTCCGCAGCCTCCATGGTACCCTTTCTGTGGGATATAACAATGAACTGGGTGTCCTTTGTAAGTCTGTTCAGATACTTTGCAAATCTTCTTACATTAGAGTCATCAAGTGCCGCCTCTATCTCGTCAAGGAGACAGAAAGGTGAAGGCTTAAGACTCTGTATTGCAAATAACAGTGCAATGGCCGTAAGGGATTTTTCTCCACCTGACAACTGCATCATGTTCTGCAACTTCTTTCCCGGTGGCTGAGCGATTATCCTTATTCCTGTTTCAAGAAGGTTTGTATCATCCACCAGCTCAAGCTCTCCCTTTCCACCGCCAAAGAGCTCCTTGAACACCTTGTCGAACATGGTCTGTATCTCTTTAAACTTAAGGGCAAACTGCTCCTGCATTGCCTTGTCAAGATCATTTATAACGGAAATCAGGTTATGCTCCGCAGCCACAATATCGTCATGCTGTCCCTTTAAGAATTCATATCTTTCCGATACTTCCTTGTAGTCCTCAATGGAATTAACATTTACGTCCCCAAGAGACTTTATCTTAGACTTTATGGCTCCAATCTCCTTCTTAAGGGAGTTTAGATCCTGAAGGTCTTCGTCAAACATAGGAAGGGCACTGCTGTAAGTGATCTCGTACTCCTCCCACATGTAATTGTTCAGGGCGTCGGACTTCTCCGTATTCTTCTCAATAAGTGAATTAAGCTTGTATGCAGCCTTTTCAAGACCGCTTATACTTTTGCTCAATTCTTCTCTTCTGTTGAAGAACTCCTTATTTCTGTTTATATTCCCTTCCCTGTCCTTATTATAGGACTCAAGCTTTTCTGAATCCTGCTTAAGGACGGCATTGTTATCCTCAATAAGCTCTTTGTAATGGGTTATATCCTCATCCAGCTTCTTGATCTCCTGGGATTTCTCCGTAAGCCTTGACATATAGTCTTCCTTTTCTCTTGTGTAGGAATCTATGTCCTGCTTAATCCTTGAGATATTGCTGGTAATAAACTCTTCCTGCTGAGTGATGGCATTATTGTCTACCAGAAACGTCGATACCTTTTCATTTGCTCCGGTAAGAGCCTCCCGCTCTTTTGCTATCTTCTCTGTCAGCTCATTTATACGCTCCTCACAGGACGCCTTGGCATCCTCATGCTTCTTACTGTCATCATAAAGTTTACTTTTATTACTGTTTATCTCGATAACCTGATTGTTTAACTCATTTATCTCCTTCTGGATAGACGAGAAAGCATTATTGGACTCTGATAATCTTGAGGATACCTGCTCTATATTAAGAGTGAGGGTATTCTTCTCAATATATGCCTTCTGGAGGTATACATTAAGGCTGTCGATCTCCGCTCTGAATGACTCTCTCTGGGTCTTTAACTCCTCGTCAAGCCTTGATGCGTCAAGGGCAGTCTTGTTAAGCTTGTTGATAAGCTGCTTTAATTCATCAAGCTCTCTCTTTCTTCCAAGAAGATTACTGTTATTCCTGTAGGCTCCACCTGTAAGGGAACCGCCCGGATTAAGAAGCTCTCCCTCAAGGGTAACTATCCTTAAGGTGTGATTATATTTTCTTGCAACAGCCAGGGCGTTATCAATATTATCCGCAACGATTATCCTGCCAAGAAGGTTCTTCGCCAGTGGCTCGTACTTCTTATCCACTGTAACAAGCTCTGAGGCAACCCCGATCACACCTCGCTCAGACAGTACCTCGCTTCTTACAGAGCCTCGGTCTGAAATATTATTAAGAGGTAAGAAAGTGGCACGTCCCAATCTGTTATTCTTAAGATATGCTATCATCTTCTTGGCTGTGGTGTCATCCTCTGTAACGATATTCTGGATACTTCCTCCAAGGGCTGTCTCCACAGCTATCTCATAATCCCTATTTACAGATATAAGATCGGCAACAACTCCAAGTATACCCGGATTGTTCGTTTTTTGTTCCATAACCTTCTTGATACTGTTGCCGTAACCGTCATACCGCTCGGTTATGTTCCTTAAAGCCTCACGCTTTGACTTGGTTGCCGAAAGTCTCTCGTTGGTGTTGTGGATGAGAAGTCTGTTTTCCTTGTTTCTCTCCTGATTGTCGGCAAGCTGCTTCTCTACTTCATTAAGTCTGCTTACCTTCTCCTCGATCTGAGCTTCAAGGGTTTCAAGGTCACTGTTTAACTTGTTATATTCCTGACGGTCGTGGGCTTCATCGCTCTTAAACTGGAGAAATCTCTGGTTAAGCTTAGTCTTCCTGAAATTAATATTTTCAAGCATGGCATCATATCTGCCCACTTTAGCCTTAACAGAACCGCTCTCGCTGATATACTCTATGATATCACTCTTGCAGTCCTCGATCTCCTGCTCCATCTTTTCTATGTCAGCACTGATCCCGGCACTCTTTTTCTTTGCTTCTGACAGGTCATTGTCTGAGGCATTCTTCTTCTCAAGAAGTCCGTTCTTCTGATCTATGTATGAGAGTATGGCAGCCTTGCTGTCCTCTATCTGTTTCTCCAGCCTTTTTATCTGATCATTAATATTCTCATCATTCATCCTGTAATTAATGATCTGCTGATCAAGGATACCTATATCACCTGTAAGCTTCTGATTTTCCATTTCCTTTTCATGGATATCATTCTTCACAGACTCAATAAGCTCATTTAATTCCTCGATGGTCTGTTCTATCTTCTCATACTCTTCCTTGGTAGAATCGTACGCCTGATTTTTCTCCGCCAGATCGTCATTTATTATATTAAGATCCGCCGTCTGCTTCTCGATACCTTCCTTGATTTCTTTTTCTTCTATAAGATAAGCATTTATATCAAACTTCTTTAATTCTTCTTTGTAAGCAAGATATTTTCTCGCCTTCTCGGACTGAGCCTTAAGGGGACCAACCTGCTTCTCTAACTCGTAGAGTATATCATTCACACGGTTGAGATTATCTCTCTCCGTCTCCAATGACTTCTCTGCGGCAAGCTTATTCTTCTTAAACTTAACTATACCAGCAGCCTCATCAAAAAGCTCACGTCTCTCCTCCGGCTTACCGTTAAGTATCTTCTCGATCTGTCCCTGTCCGATAATGGAATAGCCTTCTTTACCTATACCTGTATCAAAGAACAGCGAATGTACGTCCTTAAGTCGGCTTACGGTTCCGTTTATGAGGTATTCACTTTCTCCGGAACGATATACACGCCTTGCCACCGTAACCTCATTGTAATCCACAGGTAGACTGTGGTCACTGTTGTCAAGGGTGATTGCAACATAGGCAGAGCCCTGTGGCTTTCTAAGCTCAGTTCCCGAAAATATTACATCCTCCATCTTGGAACCTCGGAGACTCTTGGCACTCTGCTCACCAAGAACCCATCTCACCGCATCACCTACGTTACTCTTACCTGAACCATTAGGACCTACTATACATGTGATACCATGATTGAATTTAAAGACTATTTTATTTGCAAATGATTTGAAGCCGTTTACTTCTATGCTTTTTAAATACATTGTTAATCCTGCTTTTTATTTATTGTTAATAGTGCATTATATGCCGCCGTCTGCTCTGAAGCCTTCTTTGAGTGGCCCTTTGCCACTGCAAGCTGAATGCCGTCAAGCCTTACCTCGGAACAATACTCCTTGTTGTGATCGGGACCATTCTCGGAAATGAGATTATACTCGAGAACACTGCCCCTGCTCTGGGCATACTCCTGAAGCGTGGACTTGGCGTCATAAAACAACATTTTTCCTTCTATATCATTTAACAGGAATGTTCTGACATATTTCTTCGCAGGCTCTATGCCTCCATCAAGATATATGGCTCCAAGCACTGCCTCAAAAAGGTCACACATTATGGAGCTTCTGTTCCGCCCACCAGTGAGCTCCTCACCCTTGCTGAGTCTCACATAATCTCCATATCCTATATCCCTTGATACCTGGGACAGGGTAAACTCACACACAAGGCTCGCTCGGAGCTTTGTAAGCTGTCCCTCTGTATAATCAGGATATTCCTTATATAGATATTCACTTACTATGTATTCAAGTATGGCATCTCCCAGATACTCACTTCTCTCATAGGATTCCACCTTGTTTATCTTCATGTCATTGGAATATGACTTGTGGATAAGGGCTGTATCCAGATAGGATATATTATTAAATTTATAATTTAATCTGTTCTCTAACTGCTTTAAATCTCTTGCCGGCATTATTCTGCCTCACCGCTTATATTGCTTGATATTTTGTTAAGTACCCCGGTCTCATTAAATGTAATACACTGGAATATGGCACTCTTAACCTCTTCGTTGTGAGAATTGCCATGGATCTTTATAACAAGTCCCTTAAGGCCAAGAAGTGGCGCACCACCCTTTGTTTTGGCATTAAATCTCTCCTTAAGTCCCTTAAGTGAGCTGTTTATAAGTGCTCCACCGATCTTACTCTTAAATGAAGACATGATGGCTTTCTTTATCTCTGACAGAAGCATTTTGGCAAGTCCTTCATAGAGCTTTAAGATAACATTTCCCACAAACGCCTCACATACTATAACGTCTGCAGCACCATTAGGTATCTCTCTTGCCTCTATACTTCCAATGAAATTAATATCCTTACATTCCTTTAATAATGGATAAGTCTCCTTAACCAGGGCGTTACCCTTTTCTTCCTCATCTCCGATATTTACTATGGCAACTCTCGGATTTTTGATCTTCTCTATGTTCTCCATGTAGATAGATCCCATCTTGGCAAATTGTACCAAGTGCTCCGGTCTTGCGTCTACATTTGCACCGCAGTCAATAAGCAATGAATATCCTGTGGTTGTAGGGAGTAACGGAGCCAGGGGTGATCTCTTGACACCCTTGGCACGTCCCACAAGAAGCTGTCCTCCTGCAAGAATGGCACCTGAGCTTCCTGCTGATATAATGGCGTCAGCTTCACCGCCCTTAACCATGTTCATTCCAACTACAAGGGATGAGTCCTTCTTCTGTCTTATTGCTGTAACAGGAGCGTCATGACATGTGATCTCCTCTGTTGCATTAACAACTCTTACTTTATTCTTATCATACTGATACTTAGCCAGTTCTGCATTTATCACATCTTCTTTTCCTGTGAAAATGATTTCTGCCTTTGCACCTTCATTTATAGCTTCAACAGCACCTCTTATGATCCATTCCGGAGCATAATCTCCGCCCATAGCGTCTACAACAATTCTGGTATCACCCATTTTTCTATCTTCCTCCTCAACCGGTATAAAAACCCATTTAAACATACAAAGTCATTATATGTTTAAATTAAATCAAAGTCAATTCATATGAAAATTTATGCCTGTATAATTTTATCGTTATATAACAACGATATAACGTCTTTGCAAGTTTTATTCGCTGACCAGCAGTCGTCAAACGCAATCATATATGCTTGTTGCACTTGACTCGTTGCACAATAAAATAAAGGGCCACGACATGGTCGCAACCCTTTATTTTATAAGTCTGAAAATTATTCAGCAACAGAGATAATCTCTTTCTTGTTGTATGAACCGCAGTTCTTACATACTCTGTGAGGAACCATTAATTCTCCACACTTGCTGCACTTTACTAATGCAGGAGCTGTCATCTTCCAGTTAGCTCTACGCTTATCTCTTCTTGCCTTTGAACTTTTATTCTTTGGACAAATTGACATTCTTCTTACACCTCCTCTAATTTTTCAAGATGTTTGCAAAAACTGATAATCTAGGATCAGGAACTGAATCATCACATGAACACTCTTCATAATTATGATTAGCACCACACACTTTACACAATCCCTTACAATCAGGTCTGCACAGGATCTGTACAGGAACCAGACTCATAAGTTCCTTTTCAAGTAATATATCCATATTGATGCAACAGTCTTCCAGATAATTTAATTCGTTAATCTCATCAATCTTATCAGTTTCAAATATAGCCATGTCGATTAATTCATCAATCTCTACATTGAAATCTTTTTCTATCTCATCCAGACAACGGTCGCACAACATCTTTAATGTTATAACCGCTTCACCTATAATATGAGCTTTGCGCTTTCCTTCGTTGGAAGCTGTAAGCTTAAAGGACTCCGCCTTGCTGACAACATATACGTTACCATTAAAGCTAAATTCATTTAATCCTACCTCTACATCGAAGTCTTTCACAAGTCCTTCAGTTGATAAAACACCAGATAAATCAATTAACATAATATCTCCTAAAAATCGCACATTGCATATTATACATATATAAAAATTATTTGTCAACGATATTTTTCTAAATTATGTATATTTCTACAACAATTTATATGTATCTGAATTATTTGTATCAATTACTTTACAAGTGCTACGGTTTCTCTGGCAATGGCAAGTTCCTCATTTGTAGGAACAACCCATACCTGAACCTTCGAATCGTCAGTTGAGATAAGAGCTTCCTCTCCTCTTACTGAATTCGCCTCATTGTTTAAGTTAATTCCAAGGAATCCAAGATCCTCCAGTGACTTTTCTCTTACATATGCTGTATTCTCACCGATACCGGCTGTAAATGCAATTCCGTCAAGACCGCCCATAGCCGCTGCATAAGCACCTATATATTTCTTAACATTGTAGCAGAACACATCAAGGGCAAGCCTGCACCTGTCATTTCCCGCTTCCATTCCGGCAGTCAGATCTCTGAAATCACTTGATACTCCAGAAAGACCGTACACTCCGGATTCCTTGTTAAGGATGTTATTAACCTCTTTAATAGAAAGATTTTCTTTCTCCGCTATAAAATCTATAATGGCAGGATCGATATCTCCTGAACGGGTTCCCATAGGAAGACCTGCAAGAGGTGTAAGTCCCATGGTTGTGTCCACTGACTTTCCGCCCTTAACTGCTGATATACTTGATCCATTCCCGAGATGACACACAATAAGCTTAAGGTTCCTTATATCCTTACCCATAAGCTCTGCCAGTCTCTTTGATACAAATGAATGGCTTGTACCGTGGAAACCATATCTTCTTATCTTGTATTCCTCATAATACTTATAAGGAATACCATATGTATAAGCCACATCAGGCATTGTCTGATGGAAGGCTGTATCGAAAACTGCCACATTAGGTGTGCCCGGCATAAGCTTACGGCAGGCATCAATACCTATAAGGTTGGCAGGATTATGAAGCGGTGCAAGATCATTGCACTCCTCTATAGCCTTGATAACCTCATCATTTATCACAACCGACTGGGCAAACTTCTCTCCGCCATGTACAATTCTGTGGCCACAAGCATCAATCTCATCAAGTGAACCTATGGCTCCGGTCTCAGGATCAACCAGTGCGTCAAGAACATACTTAACCGCAGCCTTATGGTCAGGCATATCAAGATCAACTGTATACTTTTCCTTACCCGTAGTTGTATGTGTAAGTCTTCCGTCTATTGTTATTCTCTCACATAAGCCCTTGGCAAGTACCGACTCTGTAGCAGAATCAATAAGCTGATACTTAAGTGAAGAGCTTCCACAATTAATAACTAAAACCTTCATTTCCTATCTCTATCTCCTTTAAACCATTACCAATTATCGTAAATTCTACTTTAAATTCTCTTTCTTAGGAATGATCTTCATTGTTCCATTCTCACGAGCCTGTGCCTGGATAGCTGTTATGGCAACAACACCTACGATATCGTCTGCACAGCATCCTCTTGAAAGGTCATTGACAGGCTTTGATATACCCTGTGTAACAGGTCCATAAGCCTCAGCCTTTGCGAGTCTCTGCACAAGCTTATATCCGATATTGGCTGCGTCAAGGGACGGGAACACAAGGACATTGGCATGTCCTGCCACATCACTTCCCGGAGCCTTAGCAGCAGCAACCTCAGGTACTATCGCTGCGTCTGCCTGAAGCTCACCATCAACCACAAGATCAGGATATTCAGCCTTAACGATCTGTGTTGCCTCAATAACCTTATCTACATCAGGATGTGTAGCACTTCCCTTTGTTGAATGTGAAAGCATTGCAACCATAGGCTCCTCATCCACAAGAAGCTTAAATGACAATGCTGACTGCTCTGCAATGTCCGCAAGTTCTGACGCCGACGGAGTCTGGTTAAGACCTGCGTCCGAGAAAATAAATGCACCATTTGCCCCCATGTCACAGTTAGGAACTATCACAAGGAAAAATGCTGATACTATCCTTGTACCAGGTGCAGTCTTAAGTATCTGAAGGGCAGCTCTTAATACGTCTGCTGATGAATTGATAGCTCCGGCAACCATTCCGTCTGCATCTCCAAGCTTAACCATCATACAGCCAAAGTATAAGCCGTTATCTCTGAGAAGATGTGCTGCCTTCTCCTCGTTCATTCCCTTCTTTCTACGAAGCTCTACAAGCTTCTCTACATACTCGTCAAATCTGTCGAAGTTAGTAGGATCAACAAAACTTGCCTTACTTAAGTCATTTTCTCCCGCTCTGCTTAAGATTTCCTCTTTATTTCCAACTAAAATTACATTTGCAATATCTTCTTTGATTACTTTAGCAGCAGCCTCGATTGTTCTGATGTCTGATGTCTCCGGAAGAACTATAGTCTTCTTGCTTGCCCTGGCTCTTGCTTTTAACTGTTCTACAAAACTCATACCTTCTCCTTTCATGGTAATAACCTGTACGTTTTTATTCATATTGTATGCCCGAAATCGGCACACGCACTAAGCTCAGTTTACTACAGCCACACCAATATCTCAAGGCTTGTATACAAAAAAATTGTGTTTTTATTAGTACATTCCCACCATCATCTGTCGAATATTTTCTTCTGTCTGAAAGCGATCTCCTGAATTGTCGATCATCAGGTCACAGTTATCTCTGTAGTACTTCTCAGGATTCTGGGAACGGATCACTGCAAGAGCTCTTTCCCGGTCAAATCCCCTGTATTCCATAAGCCTGTTTATCCTTATTTCAACAGGGGAATACACATATACCATGTGATCACATAAGCTGCTGTAACCCTCCTCTATGAGAAGTGCCGCCTCAAGAACCACAAGCTCCGTTCCCCTGTTCCTTCCCTCATCTATTATCCTTAATATCTCGTCTCGTATGACAGGATGGCTGAGCTCGTTGAGCTTTCGAAGCTTGTCCTTATCCGCAAATACTATACCTCCAAGCTTCTTTCTGTCGATAGTGTCATCTTTCCCTAAGATATCTCTTCCAAAATACGATACTACATTATTGTATACAGCCCTTCCAGGCTCCATAAGCTCATGTCCCAGCCTGTCTGCCTCTATGATCTCTGCATTGTAGTTTTCCTTCAATATATTAAGCACCAGTGTCTTACCGCTTCCTATCCCACCGGTAATCCCAAGAACCTTCATCATTTTCTCCTTGATCATTTATCAATTCTTATATCGCAGGATCTATGCCCACATTTATTACAATATTTCCAATCAGCTCTGGTCACCATTACTTGGCATCATACCAGTTATCCCCGGTCTCCACATCCACAGAGAGCGGCACCTGAAGCTTTGCCGCATTCATCATTTCTCTGGTAAGTATATACTTCACCTGCTCTATCTCGTCCTTTGCAGTTTCTATCAGAAGCTCATCATGTATCTGTAATATGAGTTTTGACTTAAGTCCTTCGTTCTTAAGGGCTGAATTCACATTTATCATGGCGATCTTTATTATATCTGCGGCAGTACCCTGTATAGGTGAGTTCATGGCAACCCGCTCACCGAAGCTCTTCTGCATAAAGTTAGATGATGACAGCTCAGGCACAGGTCTTATCCTGCCAAACATAGTCTTCACATAGCCGTTTTCCTTGGCGTGAGCAACCTGCTCATCAAGGAATTTCTTTATGTCCTTATAGGTGTTGAAGTATGCTTCTATATATGAAGCTGCCTCTTTTCTTGATATACCAAGATCCTCACTCAAGCCAAAAGCACTTATGCCATAGACTATACCAAAGTTTACAGCCTTTGCATTTCTTCTCTGAAGGGATGTGACCTCATCTATGGGCACATTAAATACCTGGGAAGCTGTTGTGGCATGGACATCCACATTATGAAGGAACGCCTCCTGCATAACCTTGTCACCTGACATATGGGCAAGAACCCGAAGCTCGATCTGGGAATAATCCGCGTCAACGAACACGCAGCCCTCCTTAGGCACAAATGCCTTTCTTATCATACGTCCAAGCTCTATCCTCATAGGGATATTCTGGAGGTTAGGCTCCGTTGAGCTTATACGTCCCGTTGCTGTTATGGTCTGATTAAAGGTTCCGTGTATCCTTCCGTCATCCGATATATAATTTGTAAGTCCTATGGCATAGGTAGAATTAAGCTTTGTAAGCTGGCGGTATTCCAGAATATCGTTTATTATAGGGTGCTCATTTTTTATCTTATCAAGCACATCCACACTGGTGGAATAACCTGTCTTGGTTTTCTTGCCGCCCGGTATCTGCATTTCCTCAAAGAGAACCTGTCCAAGCTGCTTAGGTGAGTTTATGTTAAACTCCCTTCCCGCATAATCGGTTATCTGCTTCTGGAGAACTTGTATACGTTCCTCAAGCATATGACTGTAGTTATCAAGCTCATCACGTCTTACCAGAACTCCCCTGCTCTCCATATCGTAGAGGCAGTATACTGTCCTCATTTCTATCTCATCATAAAGATAGCGGCAGCCCTTTTTATCTATCTCCTCAAGTATCCTGTCACAGGCTGCATAAGGCACTAACGCCTTGTATGCCATGCATTTATTAAAGTCATCATTTGCAAATGAGAATATGTTCACCGCTTCCTTACCTATAAGCTCTTTCTCCGAAACCAGTGCAACATCAATGTAATCCCTTGCAATGTCGTCATAATAATAGGTATCCGCCAAAGGATTTAAAAGATAGGCGGCAACCCCTATATCCCTGACGCTCTTCATATTCTCGATGAAATGTACAAAATGTAAAGCCTCCTTCAGATCAAGTGTAACAAGCTCCACTCCACCCTCTGCAAGCTTTATAAGTTTATCTGTAATGTATTCCTCACGCACATAGCCGAAGCACTGAATTATATACACAGTATCAGCCATGCATGAAATCGTAAGTCCCAACATTTCATCATCCCCATGGATAATATAAAAGCCGGCCCTTCCTGTATTTTTCACTTCTGCAAATACCTGCTCGGCCTTCTTCTCATCAAGAACCATAACTATATCCGGTGAAAGCTCAGTCTTTTTCTCAGAGAAATCAAATCTCTTAAGGATACTCTTTAACTCCAGTTCATTAAAGAGCTTGTAGGATTCCTCGTTGAACATATTGTCTATCAAACAATCAGCAGGACCACAGTCAAGCTCACAATCAAGCTTAATTGTGGCAAGCCACTTGGAAAATATCGCCTGGTCATAGTATTCCCTGAGGTTTTTCTGGGCAAGAGCAGGCTTTATTTCATCAATATGTTCGTAGGCGTTCTCTATGGAGCCGTATGCAGATATTATCTTTGATGCAGTTTTCTCACCGATCTTCGGAACTCCCGGAATATTATCTGAAGTATCCCCCATGAGCCCCTTCATATCTATAAATTCCTCAGGTGTAACTCCATAATTCTCTACAACATCCTTGCTGTAATAGTTCTCAACTGTGGTTCCGCCTGTCTTTGTCTTAGGTATCCTTACCAATATCCTGTCGGTTGCAAGCTGCAGGAGATCCCTGTCACCTGACACAATAGTCACGTCATAGCCCTTAGCTTCAGCCACTCTTGACATTGTACCTATGATATCATCAGCTTCATAGCCAGCATGTTCAAGTATCCTCACATTCATCGCAGTTAAAATCCTCTTCATAAGAGGCACCTGCTCCCTGAGCTCCTCAGGCATAGGCTTTCTTGTGCCCTTATACTCCTTGAACCTCTCATGTCTGAAGGTCGGGGCACTCATGTCAAAAGCAACACACAGATGATCCGGCTTCTCCTCATCCATAATCTTAAAAAGTATATTTAAAAATCCAAGTACCGCATTGGTATGGATTCCTCTGGAATTTGTCAGATCCGGCAGTCCGTAGAAGCCTCTGTTTAATATACTGTGTCCGTCAATTATAAGAATTTTACTCATATTATCTACCCATTTTCTCCTTTATCTGCCCCAGTTCCCGGAACATCATGCTCTCCTGTCTGTGCCTGATTATACTCTCTTACCTTTTTCATGAACTCCAGGCTTCTGTTTTTTTCCACAATTTCAGAATCATCTTCCTCATTATACCTCTTCATGATCTCCAGATAATGCTTCGTCTGAGCTTCCTGGCACAGATATGGTTCAAACATATCGTCCGAAAATGTATCACTGAAATAATAATCTCCCTGTGATTCAAGTTTGGAATTCTGTTCATAGCTGTATACCCTGTCAAGAGCCTCCTCATAAAGCCATACAAGAGCGCACAATATCACAGTAAGAAACACCACAAGTGTAGACGTTGCAATACGTTTCGCCGTAGACATCCTTACCATCTCGTAATCAAGTTTGTTATTAAGCTGTTTTCTGAAATCCCCGGAGATATTCTCGCCATCATCAAGCTGTTTCATTCCAACCACAAGGGTGTAATATATCTCCAACTCCTCTGCACAGTTATCACAGCTCTTAATGTGCTTAATAAACTCCTTGAGCTCGTCATCAGGGAGATCATTATCAATAAACGCCATTATCTTTGACTGGGCTTCTAAACAATTCATTCCTGTCACCTGTATTGCATCAATAGTTGATCTGCAAATATCTTTTTCGCTAATTTATTCTGTCAGTTCCGTCATCTACAGTGTTGACTATCTCCCGGATAACAACATAATAAGGCTCTCCCTTTTCAGGCATTACCTGTACTCTGTCACCCACCTTATGGCGAAGCAATGCTTTACCCATAGGAGACACATTACTTATCATGCCGTTTAACACATCACCCCTTACAGTGGTAACGATCCTGTAAGTCTCTTCCTCATCGTCGTCCTCGAAATATACCCGTACAGTATTATTTATACCAACCTCATCATCTGCTGAATCATCCGATATAACATGTGCTGTACGAACCATCCTGTCCAGGTATCTTATACGCCTTTCATTGGCATTCTTGTCCTTCTTAGCTGCATAATACTCGAAGTTCTCACTTAGGTCTCCCTGGGCTCTTGCATCCTTAACAGCCTCAAGCTTCTCCTTTCTTACAACAACCTTTCTGTATTCTATTTCTTCTTCCATCTTCTGGATATCTTTCTCCGTCAACTGGTTAAACATATCTGTTCATTCCTTCTTAAACACAATCTGTAAATAATATATGATGTGAAGTATCCGTATTCTCCGGGCATCACATTTTATATATTATATCATCATTTATAATAATTTACACCTACAAGATATCTTAAATATCTTCCAAGCATCTACGCTTATACATTATTTCTTATCTGTAAGATCAATATATAAGTCGGCGTAAAATTCTCCGGTATCGCTTAATATAAAAGGGACATGGCAGTCATACAAAAAATCCTGTCATGTCCCTGTTTTCGTTTTATATTATCTACAACCTGATATTAGTTGTTGATGAGCTTGTCTGACTCGTTGTTCCAGCTGTAGAGTGCTCTGATCTGCTCTCCAACCTTCTCTGATGGATGCTCTGAAGCAAGCTTTCTCATAGCCTTGAAGTGAACCTGACGTCCTGCAGGTGACATATCAAGTAAGAATTCCTTAGCAAATGTACCATCCTGGATGTCCTTAAGAATCTGCTTCATAGCCTTCTTTGTATCCTCTGTGATAATCTTAGGACCTGTGATGTAATCACCATACTCAGCTGTATTGGAAATTGAATATCTCATTCCTGCAAATCCTGACTGGTAAATAAGGTCAACGATAAGCTTCATCTCGTGGATACACTCAAAATATGCATTTCTTGGATCGTAACCAGCCTCGCAAAGTGTCTCGAAACCAGCCTGCATAAGTGCACATACACCACCGCAAAGAACTGCCTGCTCACCAAATAAGTCTGTCTCTGTCTCTGTTCTGAATGTTGTCTCAAGAACTCCGGCACGAGCACCACCGATAGCAAGTGCATATGCAAGAGCCATATCAAGAGCCTTACCTGTTGCATCCTGCTCTACAGCTACAAGACAAGGTGTACCCTTTCCTGCCTGATACTCTGAACGTACTGTGTGACCAGGAGCCTTAGGAGCGATCATTGTAACATCAACATCCTTAGGTGGCTTGATACAACCGAAGTGGATATTGAAACCATGAGCGAACATAAGCATGTTACCAGCCTCAAGGTTTGGCTCGATGTCCTTCTTGTACATATCTGCCTGTAACTCATCATTGATAAGTATCATGATAATATCAGCTCTCTTAGCTGCCTCAGCTGCTGTATATACTTCAAATCCCTGAGCCTCTGCCTTTGCCCATGACTTGCTGCCTTTATAAAGACCGATAATTACATTGCAACCTGATTCCTTAGCGTTAAGGGCATGTGCATGACCCTGGCTGCCGTAACCGATAATAGCGATTGTCTTACCATCTAATAAAGATAAATTACAATCTTCCTGATAATAAATTTTTGCTTCTGACATAATTTTGTCCTCCTATTATGTATAAATCACATATATAATATTAATTATCCAAATGGATAACAATAAACTAACCTCTCACAAGCCCTGTAAGTCCTGTTCTTACAAGTTCTACGATCTCGAAGCCATCAAGAAGCTTAAGGAAAGCCTCACACTTTGATGTGGTTCCGATAAGCTCAATTATAAGTGAGCCCTTTGATACATCAACAATATTGGCTCTAAATATATCTGCAATAGAGATGATATCCTGACGGGAATCCTTCTCAGTCTTAACCTTAACAAGAACCAGCTCTCTGCATACTGATTTTCCCGGTTCAAGCTCCACGATCTCAACAACATCCTCAAGCTTGTTTAACTGCTTTGATATCTGGACAAGACTGGCATTGTCTCCACTTGCTGCAACAGTCATTCTTGAGTAGGCTGGATTTTCTGTAACTCCAACAGTAACACTGTCTATATTATATCCTCTTCTACTAAATAATCCTGACACTCTGCTAAGTACACCTGATGTGTTCTCCACAAGCAGTGATAATACTATATTTCCCATCTAACAGTACCGCCTTTCAAATCAAACTAAATAATAATATACTAACTAGCGAATTTAGTCCAACCATTATTATAATTAGGTTGCTTCACCTTGTCAATTTGTATTTTATTTTATCCATATATAATATGGCATATGGTCTATTTTCCTCTGTCTATTCAATATTCAACAATTTTTTTACAAGCACTACAGAATCTGCCGCATCCTTTGAATATCCGTCTGCACCGATCTCATCAGCATAGCTCTGGGTTATAACAGCTCCGCCTATTACAACCTTTATGTCAAGATTTCTTTCCTTAACAAGATTTACCACATCCTTCATTCTTACCATGGTGGTTGTCATAAGTGCAGATAAACCGATCAATGAAGCATTTTCCTTAACCGCCATGTCAACGATCTCTTCAGCAGGAACATCCTTGCCCATGTCTATAACATTAAAGCCGTAGTTTTTAAGCATAAGCACCACAAGGTTCTTTCCTATGTCGTGAATATCACCTTCAACAGTTGCAATAACCAGAGTCGGCATGGCAACACCGTCATTTTTCTTAGGAACCAGCGGGCTTACGATATTTATTGCCATTTCCATGGTCTCCGCACTGGCAATAAGCTGTGGCAGGAAGTATTTCTTCTTCTCAAACAGCTCACCAACCTTGTTTATTCCCGATATAAGATCATCGTTTATCATTTCTTCGGGATTTCTTCCGGAAGCCAGCTCCGCATTTACATGTTCCACGATGTTTCGCTTGTTTCCCTTTACCACATCTACAAATATCTGGCTTCCCTGTATATCATTATCACCCTTTGGTGCGTCTGATGCAGGGGACGCAGATACCGCCCTTACGTTATTTATGTACTTAACATCCGAGCCTTCCTTGTTGAGAAGCATATCTGTGGCATACGCAGAGTTCATAAGTAATGCCTGGGACGGATTGGCAATAGCCATCGTAAGTCCCTTTGATATTGCCATTGAAAGAAATGCAGCATTGACAAATGTCCTCTCAGGGAGACCAAAGGAAATATTTGAAAGTCCGCAGATAGTTGCAAGTCCCATGTCATGACAATACTCTATGGTCTCTAATGTGGCAACAGCGGCATTTTTCTGGGCTCCGACTGTGGCAACCAGTCCGTCCACCACTATATCTTCCTTGGTAAATCCATCGTTAAATGCTTTAAAAAGTACCGCATTGATATTTGCCTCTTTTTCATTTCTGTCCTTAGGAAGACCCTCATCACTTAACGGAAGCAGGATAAACATGGCACCATATTTCTTGGCAATAGGAAGTATCTCCTTTATCTTAACCTCCTCAAGGGATATGGAATTAATAAGGGCACGTCCCGGATATGTCCTGAGGGCAGCCTCTATAACCGACGGATAACTTGAATCAATACAGAGCGGGAGATTTACAGCCTGGGACACCTCACCAACAACCCTTAACATCATTTCCTTTTCGTCAATTCCGTTCATTCCCACATTTATATCAAGGATGGACGCTCCCATCTCAACCTGCTCCTCAGCCATGCTCATAACCAGATCAAGCTTTCCTTCCCTGAGTTCTGCCTGAAGCTTCTTTTTACCGGTAGGATTTATCCTTTCACCAACCACCATAAATGGTGCGTCAAGCTCTATAAACTGGGTGGCACGCTCTGATGATATACATCTCTTATGTTCGGTGCTAACCTGTGGGATCTTCATGGTGGCAGCCATATCCGCAGCAGCTTTTATATGGGCAGGTGTTGTTCCGCAGCAGCCACCGATCATGGAAGCTCCCGCCTCTATAAGTACCTTCATATCCTCGGCAAATTCCTCCGGAGTCATGACATACACGCTCTTGTCATTCACAAGCTCCGGCATACCTGCATTAGGCTTTGCAAATACCGGTATAAATGCAATGCTCTTCATATCGGCAACTATACCCTTCATCTTATCGGGACCTGTTGAACAGTTTACACCAATGGCATCTACTCCCAGGTTCTGAAGTACATTTACCGCTGTGACAGGATCTGTTCCAAACAATGTCCTGCCATCCTCGTTGTATGTAAGACTCGCCATTATAGGAAGATCACATACCTCCTTGCAGGCAATAACTGCCGCTCTGGTCTCTGCAAGGCTCATCATTGTCTCAACAACTATAAGGTCTGCCCCTGCGTCATTAAGTATCCTTATCTGTTCCTTATATACATCCACAAGATCTTCAAACACGAGATTTCCCATAGGAGCAAGCTGTTTTCCTGTCATGGTAATATCCCCTGCAACATATCCGTGTCCTGCCAGCCTTACAGCTTCCTTTGATATGTTCACAAGCTCTGTGTTCATGGCAACTATGTCATCTTCCAGCCCATACTCTTCAAGCTTTATACGGTTACATGTAAATGTGGGTGCATAAAGTATATCTGTACCTGCGTCAAGATATGCCTTCTGCAGATCAAGCATTATGCTCTTATTCTCAAGGATCCATTTCTCAGGGCACACTCCCATAGGCATTCCCGCCGCCATAAGGTTTGTTCCTGTGGCTCCGTCAAGTATAAGTATCTTCTCATCAAAAAGCTTTCTGAATGTTTTCTTGTCCATATATTTCTATCCTTTTAGTGAATTATTTTTTTATTCTAAAATTTTATGTATTTGCCTCAAGGCCTGTATCCACAATAAGGTCACTGCCGTCTGCCGCTGTTGTGGCCAGAAGATCACATCTTTCATTCCCCGGGTGTCCGTTGTGTCCCTTTACCCATATAAAGGTCACTTCATGCTGCTCCTTAGCCTTAAGAAGCCTGAGCCACAGATCCTTGTTCTTGACCGGCTCATTCTTACCACGCTTCCAGCCCTTCTTTATCCAGCCATCTATCCAGTGCTCATTAAATGCCTTGCACAGGTACTGGCTGTCGGAATAAAGGTTCACCCTGCAAGGTCTGACCAGTGCCTCAAGTCCCACTATAGCAGCCATAAGCTCCATGCGGTTATTGGTGGTCTTGACATACCCCTGGCTATATTCTCTGGTGTGAACCTGTCCCTTAGCGTCTGTGTAAGACAACACAGTACCATAGCCACCGGGACCATTAGGATTTCCTCTTGCGGATCCATCTGTATATATAATCACATCATTCATCTGTCACTATCTCCATCTATTCTGTTTATTGACGCCAGTATAAGCTTCTTCAGCTTATCAGAAGCAGTGTCTCCTGTCTTTATTATATCCTCGTGGGACAGCACTCCTCCAAGACCTGCCGCCTTATTGCATACCACTGATATTCCTGCAATCTCCATTCCCATATGTTTCGCTGCAATGGCTTCACACACTGTACTCATGCCCACGGCGTCTGCACCTATAAGTCCGTAAAATCTTATCTCCGCCGGTGTTTCATACTGGGGACCTGTAACCTGAAGATACACTCCCTTACGGAGCTTTATTCCACATTCAGCTCCCGCTTCCTCAAGTATATGATTGATCCTGCCGCTGTACACCTCTGTCATATCAGGAAATCTCGGTCCAAGCTCTTCCTTGTTCTTTCCTATAAGGGGTGACGGAATAAATGCGGAAATATGATCTGTAAGTATCATCATATCTCCCGGATCAAGCTCACCTGCTATGCCTCCTGAAGCATTTGTCAGTATCAACTTACCTGCCCCAAGCAAGAACATGGTCCTTACAGGCATAACGCACTGCTCCATGGAATATCCCTCATAATAGTGTACCCGTCCCTGCATAACCACCACCGGCACGCTATCTATATGACCGAATATAAATCTGCCCTTATGTCCTGCCACTGTAGAGCACGGAAATCCCGGAATATCCCTATAGGGAACGCAAACCATATCCTCCATGATATCCGCCGCATCACCAAGACCGCTTCCAAGCACCAGACCGATTCTTGGAACAATATCTATCTTTGTTTTTATATAATCTACTGCTTTCTGCAATGTATCTTCCATGTCAGCCATCCTTCCATCAAAGCTCCCGCCATATCGCCCTGACCGTTGCCATAACATACACAATATGCCATACATACCTATTATGTAGCTGCCAGGCCATATGCCATACCATATACCGCTTTATATGAAAATACACATCATAAAAATGATGTGCACCTCCATAAATAATATAAAACGGAGATGGAGAGATTTGAACTCTCGCGCCGGTTACCCGACCTACCGCATTTCGAGTGCGGACCCTTCAACCACTTGGGTACATCTCCTGATACAGGACACCGGATCTCTAAAACCGATGTCATTTATACAAGGTCTACCAGTAAAGTATTACCGGCATACCTGCATATGCATTATTGTAAATAATCCCCGCCTTGCTTAAAGGCAGATTAACGCAGCCATGAGAACCGCCGTTCCTGTATATGGAACCGCCGAATTTTGAACGCCAGGTTGCGTCATGTAATCCGATACCTCCGTTAAAAGGCATCCAGTAATTTACATGGGAACGATAATCAGCTCCCTCAAGATATGTATCATAATCCTTGTACACTATAGAATATATACCATCCGGCGTGCCGTGTCCATCAGAAGTACATCCTGTGACACAGGCGGTGTCTGTTACAAGCTTGCCGTCAACATACATGTATACATGCTGATTTGACAGATCTATCTCTATATAAGAATTACCTATATCTCCCTGACCGGTGTAGGCAGCACCTGTTCTTGAAAACTCAGGAACAAGAGTCACAGTCTTATGGGCATTTAATGCTTCGTATATCTGTTCAACCTCAGCCTCCTGATCTATACGCCATCCGTATTTCCTTCCATGCTGGGTCAACTTCCTTCCGTCTGTTGTGACGAACTCACGGTCAGTATCTACAGTATCGTACTTTTCTGCCATTTGTGCAACATATTTTTTTATTTTTTCTCTGTCAAATTGCCATTTGTCCTCATCATAGTATATCCAGTCACCAAATTCTTCACTGGTAAGCTCAAATGAAACCCTGTCTATCTGGAAGGTTATCTTCATGGCAAGGTATCCCTTCAAGGTATTATAAGTCGATACAATACCGGCATCATCCGACCTTATCTCCGCAGGGATATAGCACATATTGTCAAGAAGGTTAAAATGCTCGGCTCTGTTATTCAGAGCCTTCTCCACTCCATCAATAAGCACATCATGATCTATAACAGTGCTCTGGGTCTCAGGTATTATGACAGCCTGTCCTTTTTCTATCACAACATAGGCATTATCAGCCTTCTTCATATTTTCCTTATCCATGAAATCAAAACCTGCTATACACTTCGCAAGCTTATCCCTGTCGTAGTCCACCTTATACCTTACGGCATAATCCTTCCTGTCATTCAACATAACAGGCCACAGAAACAGGCTCTGATTGTTCCTTATGTTATCCGAACCGTAAGATACGGTAATATTCATATTGATATCTTCCGGATTTATGATATAGGACTTTCCGTCGGCGGTACATATGCACAGACTGTATGAATTTATATAATTATTTACACCTCGATCCAGCTCACTAAAACTGTCAAACGACATCTCCACGCCATCAACAGTAGTATTAGGCATCATATAAAACTTAAAGAATATACCTATTGCTATATATAAAAGTATGGCAACTGCCGCAACAGTGATCCCGCATATAGCTGCAATACGTTTGATTGCCCTGACTCTGTTTTTCTTCTTCTCCGCCTTATCAAACAGATCTGTCTGAACGTAGACATCCTCCTCCAGATCCTGCATGAAAGTATCCTCAATTTTCTCTTCTGAATTACTTACATCCATTCATTTACCCCTTTATACCAACATCGCCCAATTTATTTTTTCCCTTTATACTGACACTACACCAATTATCTTTTGCCATTTATCTTCACCATAACAAGATCAGGCTTATTAAACACCCTTATCTTGATGGTATGGCATCCAAGCCCCGCACTTACGATCATTTTTCTGTCTCCTATACTGTACAGGCCCTTATAGTATCTGGGGAACAATTTTATAGCAGGAGACACAATGCCCCCAAGAAACGGAAGTATCATCATCCCACCATGCACATGTCCCGACAACGAAAGGTCGGCTCCCCAGTCGGCATACTCAGGAAAATAATCAGGATTGTGGGCTATAAGTATATCATAAGTCTCACTGCCTGCAGGGCCTATGGTTTCCTTTATATAGCGGTCATCCATATAGGTCTTCTTAAATCTCTTATAATATATCCTGTCCATGTCAAGACCGTATATCCTGACATTATACTCCGGGATATATATATCTTCATTAATAAGCCATAGGGCTTTTTCCTTTGTTCCTTCGTACAGGTCCTTCCACAGGCTTCCGTACAGCTCCGTATCATTGGAAGTCCTGAGTTCATGGTTTCCCTTGCCTATATAGACCTTATATTTATCCGCCAGTTTATTTATAAGATCAACTGCCACGTCGGGTCTCTGTCCCGGCTTACCAAGGATCAGATCCCCTGCCACAATAATGAACGCAGGCTTCTGACCATCTATCTTTTCGATAAGCCTGCTGTTATTTTCTCCAAATTCCGCAGAATGAAGATCAGCGATCACTGCAAATCTTATATCTTTCTTCACCTTATCGGAATGTATGGTATATTCCGATACACCTATGCATCTGTTTTCCCTGAGGCTTTCAGCCGTTACAAATAAAACAGCCACAACTACCAAAACAACGATCAACCAAATTACAGTCACGTATATTCTCCCGGTATATTACTTCCTTATTATGTGTTCAAACATGGTCTGCATGCCATACATGTAGGTCTTCTCACCCACGGCTTCACCTGTATTCACTGCCACCATGCCTATAGTCCTGTCACCTACCGTATACTTCACATATCCGATACAGTCGCCCTTTTTTAACGGAGCCTTAAGCTCATCATCATAAAGCACCAGCTCCTTTTTAACATCTTCTGCTTTTTCGCCGTTAAGCAGCACTGCGTTAAAATCTGACACTGAAGTTATTTTAACATATTCCCTGTCTCCATTTAATACTTTTATGTCATTTTTTTGTAAAATTTTTTTATCTGTGTAAGCATAACATCTGGCAAATCCATAGTCCAGAAGCTTTGCTGCGTCAGTGTTTCTGTTTTCCTTGGTGTCGGCTCCCATTACCACCGCAATAAGCTTAACTCCGTTTCTGTTGGCAGTGGCACTGATACAGTAATGGGCAGTGGAGGTATAGCCGGTTTTAAGTCCGGTGGCTCCCTGATACTGCCTCAAGAACTTATTTGTATTTACCAGACCAAACTCCTTTTCTCCTCTTCTGGTCTTATGTATTATGGTGTCCGTCCATATTGACGTATAATTAAATATATCCGGATATCTGGTGATAAGCTTCCTCGACATTATAGCAATATCCCTGGCCGTGGTCTCATGCCCGTCTGCATCAAGACCGCAGGCATTCTTAAATGTGGTATTCTCCATCCCCAGTTCCCTGGCCTTATTGTTCATATCTGCCACAAATGCCTCCTCGCTTCCGGAGGTAAATTCCGCCATGGCAACAGCGGCATCATTACCCGAGGCAATTATGATACATTTGATCATATCTTCAACAGTCTGCTGTTCATTTGCCTCAAAAAAACACTGTGAACCACCCATGGAGGCAGCATGTTCACTTACGGTCACTATATCCTCCAATGTGTACTGCTTATTCTCTATGGCCTGGAATACCAGAAGCAGTGTCATAACCTTTGTTACAGACGCCGGCTTCATCTTGGCATCTGCGTTCTTCTCATATATCACTGTCCCCGACTCCGCCTCCATCACTATAGCTGATGGGGAACCAAGAGTAAGTTCTTCCGTAGTTTCCGCCCTGACATTCAGTATGCTGCCGGATAATATGACACAACAGCAAAGTACAAATGAAACAATCTTATTAAACAAATGTCTCTCCACCTTTTTAATTTTATAGAGAACAAACCGATATTTAGGAAAATATATCAGTTTATATATTATATTAGTCCATTAAAAATTTTATACTTTTATAACTCTTTTCATTCTGCTATAATACATATCAGAAATTTACTGATAAGGAGAAACTAACTATGAGCATGAAATTGATCAAGCGGGTTCCTACAGGTGACGAAATAAAGGAACTCTACCCTCTTTCTACTGAGCTTAAGAAGATCAAAGCCGCAAGAGACGAGGAAATCAGAAAAGTATTTACCGGAGAAGACAATCGATTTTTATTTATCATCGGACCATGCTCTGCAGATAACGAAGAAGCTGTATGTGATTATTTAAACAGACTTGCAAAAGTCGCTGATGATGTTAAGGATAAGATCCTTGTCATCCCAAGAATCTATACTAACAAGCCAAGAACTACCGGTGACGGCTACAAGGGAATGTTACACCAGCCGGATCCTACAAAGGCTTCAGATATGCTTGAAGGACTCTATGCCATAAGAAAAATGCACATAAGAGCCATCAAGGAGACCGGTCTGACCGCTGCAGATGAGATGTTATATTCAGAAAACTGGCAGTATGTTGACGATATACTTTCATATGTTGCCATCGGTGCAAGATCTGTAGAGGATCAGCAGCACAGACTTACAGCGTCAGGTATGGATGTTCCTGTAGGTATGAAGAACCCTACAAGCGGTGATTACAATGTAATGATGAACTCATGTATTGCAGGCCAGCACCCACACACCTTCCTGTACTCAGGCTGGGAGGCACATACAGACGGCAATCCTCTCACACACTGTATCTTAAGAGGTGCCCTTAACAAGCACGGACAATCAATATCAAACTACCACTATGAGGATTTACGTCTCCTTGCCGATACTTACCAGAAATTCAACCTGGTAAATCATGCATGTATCGTAGATGCCAACCACAATAACTCAGGAAAGAAGTTCGCTGAACAGCCAAGGATCGTCAAGGAAGTTATCCATAGCTGTAATTATGACTCTGAGATCAGATCACTGGTTAAGGGTGTTATGGTTGAAAGCTACATTGAAGATGGCAACCAGCCTGTAGATGGTGGCTGCTATGGTAAGTCCATTACTGATCCTTGTCTTGGATGGGACAAAACAGAACGTCTTTTAAAGGAAGTCGCTGATTTACTGTAAAAAAAAGAGAGCCTAGGCTCTCTTTTTTTTATTTATTTTTTATTACCGATGAGCTATTCTGTTCTTCCACTCACCGGCAACCATTGTAAGTACCATTCTTCCGAGATTGGCATCTCCCGGCATTTTAATCTTTCTTGTAGCGTACGCATAGGCCGGATCAAGCCTGCCTGTTATTATCTTATCCAGTGTCGCAGGTGTAACTATCAACATTACATCTCTTTCTTTGTAATCTCCCTCATGGACGCTCATATGTCCGTCCTTAAATTTAAGATAGAAATTACTCTCACTGTTGTCCCCACCAATAATATCAAACTGGAAATAAGATTCCTTATCAATGCAATCAAATACTGCACCTTCTGAAACGCGCTCAAAAACTTTCTTGCATTCATCCAGAGTCATACCATCCCCCTCTTTATATCTTACAGGAATTCGAAATCTGCTTCCTCTTCTCCGTCACCGATAAGAACCTGATTACGCTTTACATTCTCCTCGATCTCACCTACGAAGATTTCCTCTACTTCTTTCTCATCCTCTGTCATTGCACTCTTTCCTGCAAATGCCTGTGGCTTCGGCTCTTCCTTAGGCTTCATCTTGAGCTTCGCAGGCTCCTCAACAGTCTGTGACTTCATTTTGAGCTTTGTGATAGGATCTGCGTCAAATGCTGATGTGTCAACCTTTACATCACTTGTGCTTCCTCCATTAGCTCTGAGTTCTTCCATCTCTGCCTTAAGCTTTGCAAGCTCAGCCTTGGCATTTGAAAGCACTTCATTTGCCTTCTTCTTTGCGTCATTGATGATCTTGTTAGCCTCAGCGTTTGCTGCATTCTGCTCCTTCTTGCTTCCGGGAGCTGCCTGCTCTAACTGCTTCTCAAGCTCGTAGATCTTAACGCTGTTCTCCATAAGTGACTTCTTTGAAATTTCATTCTCATCAGCAATTGCCTTATACTTTGTCTGAAGCTCAATATACTCTGTGCTGATTTCTCTGACAAAACTGTTAACCTCGTCCTTATTATAACCAAACAGTCCCTTTTTAAAGGTCTTTGACTCTATCTGTTCCTTTGTTAACATTTCGTAATTCTCCTTCTTCGTAAATTATATAGTTCTAGCATAACCTAAAAAATATTATATAAATAATTAGTATTTTTTTCAAGAATTATTAATTAAATTTAACAATATTTTGCTGTAAAATATTATTTCCAGTCATCACTGTCCAATAAAATAGTAAATGGACCGTCATTTAACAGAGAAATCTTCATATCGGCGCCGAATTTTCCCGTCTGGACATCCGGAATCTGCTCTCTGCAGGCAGATATGATGTACTCATACATACTGTCAGCATAGTCCGGCTTGCCGGCATTGATAAAGGATGGCCTGTTTCCCTTTCTGCAATCTGCGCAGAGGGTGAACTGTGACACGATCAGCAGGCTTCCTTTCACGTCCTTAAGACTTAAGTTTGTTTTGTCATTTTCATCCTGGAATATCCTTAAGCCCACCAGCTTCTTCACAAGCCTGTCCGCATCCTCTTTTGTATCACTGTCAAATACTCCCACAAATACCAGGAGTCCCTTATCTATACCTGATATCTGCTCTCCCTCCACACATACCTCTGCATGGCTTACTCTCTGTATAACAAATTTCATATTATCCCACTTTCTCTATCAGTCAGCGATACTTATTGCTTCTACGGCAACGCTTCCGCCTCTTATTACCTCTATCCTGTTAGGGAATGTTTCCTTAAAAAGCTTTATGGCATTGTCATTCTTATCCTCTGTCTGGACACACTCCACAAGGATACTGTTCCTGTTGTAGTCGGCAATGTTGTATCCGAAGGCATTGGCAATCCTGAACACCTCATCCTTGTCTGCACTGCTGCAGCTGTTTACCTTTACAAATAATACCTCTCTCTTATGGATAGGTATATCTGTGTAGTCAACCACCTTTATAACCTCAACGCTTCTGTTTAACTGCTTCTTAACCTGTTCAAAGGTCCTGTCATCACTGGTGAAGCTTATTGTCATTCGTGACACCGTGGGATCCTCGGTAACTCCAACGGTTATACTGTCCATATTGTATGATTTACCTGAAAATAATCCAGATATCCTGGCCATTACACCTATCTCATTTTCAACATAAAGGCATATCCATCTCTTCTTCATTATCTATATCCTCCATATTTTTAAACTAACTGTTTTCTCTAACCTGCCAAAAGCTTTTACCACATAGTCCCTGCCGGCTCTTAACAATCCATGATCATCTGGTCAAGGGACTTTCCGCCCGGAACCATAGGGAATACATTTGCAGCAGGATCGATATATGCCTCGATTACTGTAGGGCCGTTCTTGTTCTCCCTAGCCTTTGTAAATGCAGCTCTTAACTCTTCTTCATTTGTAACTCTTATACCAACCGCATCATAGCTTTCTGCGAGCTTAACAAAGTTTGGTGTATACTTTGGACAGCACTTGTCAGGATTCATACAATCCCTGTTGCAGCTTCTTCTGTATCTTAAACATGTACTGCTGTAACGCTTGTTGAAGAACAGCTCCTGCCACTGACGTACATTTCCCAGATATCCGTTGTTGAGGATCACAAGGGTAACAGGTAGCTCGTAGGAAACTGCAGTTGCCATCTCCTGTATGTTCATCTGTACTCCGCCGTCACCTGATATACATATTACATCCTTGTCCATATTTCCAAGCTTGGCACCTATGGCAGCAGGGAAACCGTATCCCATTGTTCCTAGCCCGCCGGAGGTAAGAAGCTGCTTGTTCTCATCTATCTCTATATACTGGGTAGTCCATAACTGGTTCTGACCTACATCTGTTGTGATGATGAGGTTATTGTACATTTCATTAATGGTCTTGATGATCTTTTCAGGAGTAAGTCCGCTGTAGGAATTCATGTTGATAGGATGTTCTTCCTTGATCTTCATTATCTCTGATACCCAGTCGGCTATGTCAAGCTTCTCTGCATACTTGAGCATTTTTGTTATGGCAACCTTGGCGTCTGCAACAATAGGTATATCAACCTTGATATTTCTTGAGATTGACGCCGCATCTATATCTATATGGATTATCTCTGCATTCTTTGCAAATGTATCAATGGTACCTGTGATCCTGTCATTAAATCTTGTTCCTATGGAGAACAGGACATCACATTCCATGATAGCCTTGTTTGAAGCAAGATTTCCATGCATACCGATATTGCCTACATACAAAGGATGGTTGGTAGGGATAGCCCCCTTACCCATGATGGTTGTTACAACCGGTACTCCGGTAAGCTCTGCCAGCTCTGTCATTTCCTTTCTGGCATGGGCGATATTTACACCACCACCAATCAGGAATACAGGTCTTTTTGCGTTCTTTAACTTCTCAAGAGCCTTCTTTATCTGTCCCGAGTGAGCCCCCTCTGATGGCTTGTAGCCACGGATATTTACCTCTGTAGGATACTCGTCACTTCCCATGGCAATCTGTATATCCTTAGGGATATCTACAAGTACCGGTCCCGGCTTTCCTGTCTTCGCAATATAAAAGGCATTCTTGATGATCCTTGCAAGATCCTCTCTCTTTCTTACTGTAACTGCATACTTACATATACTTCTTACAATTCCTACAGTATCAACCTCCTGGAATGCGTCATTACCGATGAGATTTGTAGGAACCTGTCCTGTAAAGCATACAAGAGGTACGCTGTCGAAGTTGGCTGTTGCAATACCTGTAACAAGGTTTGTTGCACCCGGGCCTGATGTAACAAGACATACGCCAACCTTTCCTGTAGATCTTGCATATCCGTCTGCCGCATGAACAAGTGCCTGCTCATGACGAGGAAGTATCATATCTATCCCCTCTGCGTCATATAAAGCGTCAAAAAGATCAATAGCTGTTCCTCCCGGATAAGCAAATAAAGTCTCAACATGCTCTTCCTGTAAAGCCTTTACAAACATTTTTGCTCCACTTATTTCCATAACTTTTCCTCCAATTCTTGTTAAACAATAAAAAAATCCCAAGCAACATAATGCTTAGGACGAAAATTCCGCGGTACCACCTAACTTCAGGAAAACCTGCTCTCATACAGTACAATAGTAAACTCTAAGATATACTGTTTTCCTGTAACGGGGAATACCGTTGAAGCCTACTTGGTACAAATACCGTTCAGTTCACTGCTCGAGGGCTACTTCCACATATCCTGGATAAAGATTTACACCACCATCTTCTCTCTGGGATCCGGTTATATATGTACTCCTCCCTGTCACTGCATTTACCAATACAATTTCGTATATTTTACCACAACATACGTCATATTGGCAAGAAAAAAAGAATATAATATAAACAAAAATTTCAGGAAATAACTATGTGCTCAATCGCCGGTTTCTTTAATCCTAATATAATTCCGGATCAGGAAAAATCCCGCCGGATCCTTACAGCCATGAATAAGTGCCAATGTCACAGAGGTCCTGATGAGGAAGACATAATCCAGGCAGGTGGCTGTGGCATGGCTCATACAAGACTGTCCATCAGAGATATCTCCAGGGGACACCAGCCAATGAAGATCAATAAAAATGGAAATAATTATTACATAGTCTACAATGGCGAGATATATAACCATAAGGAACTAAAAAACAAGCTTACTTCAAGGGGCTACAGCTTCAATACAACCTGTGACACAGAAGTACTTCTGAATACTTTCATATGTTTCGGTCCTGATTATTTTGAAAATGTAAATGGTATATTTTCCTGTGCCATATATGACGAGTCAGAAAAAAACGTATACCTGTTCAAGGATCATTTTGGCGTAAAGCCGCTTTTCTATACTATCTCAAAGGGAACTCTCATATGGGGCTCTGAAATTAAGGCTCTGTTCTGCTATCCCGAGATCTCCCCGGAGATAGATGATGAGTCATTGCGTGAATTAACAGGCCTCGGACCTGCCAAACTAAACTATTCGGGTGTATTTAAAAACATACATGCGGTAAAACCCGGGCACTATATTAAATACAGTAAAAAAGGCTTCCTTGAGGCACCATTTTTTACCTTAAAAACCAGATATCACTCTGATACATATAATGAAACTGTAGAACATACCGGGTATCTTGTAAAGGACGCCATTCTTAAACAGATAGTCAGCGATGTTCCCATCTGTACCTTCCTGTCCGGAGGCTTGGACTCTTCTATTGTAAGTGCTGTATGTGCGGACAAATTAAAGGAAAACGGTCAACAGCTTTCTACATTTTCCTTTGAATTTGCTGAAAATGACAAGTACTTTAAATCTAACAGTTTCCAGCCTACCCTGGATAAGGATTACGCTGCATTAATGGCGGTAGATCTTGATACGGACCACAGGATCCTCACTATAACCTATGAAGAAACATTAAATGCTCTGTATGAATCCGTACTTTCAAGGGATCTTCCTACCATGGCTGATGTGGACTCTTCCCTTCTTCTTTTCTGCCGTCAGGTATCAAAGACTCACAAGGTGGTCTTAACCGGCGAGTGTGCTGATGAGGTGTTCGGCGGATATCCATGGTTCTATCGTCCGGAGCTCCTTAACGTGGATACATTTCCATGGATGACAGATATGTATTCAAGAACTGCTTTGCTTAAAGACTCATTGATAGAAAAATTGGATATAAAAACATATGTAAAGGACACATACAACACTATTGTAAATAAGATTGCGGTTCTCCCTGATGAGTCAGCCGAAGCCAAGTCCAGAAGGCGTATCGGCTACATTAACCTGTACATGTTCATGGCTACCCTGCTTGAAAGAATGGACAGAACCAGCATGTGGAGCGGGCTTGAGGCAAGAGTGCCATTTGCAGATCACAGGCTCATAGAGTATATCTACAATGTTCCATGGGAATTTAAGTACCGGGACGATACCGAGAAACACCTGCTCCGTACCGCCTGCAGGGATATCCTTCCTGAATCCATCTTTAAAAGAAAGAAGTCCCCTTACCCTAAGACATACAATCCATTCTACGAAAAGGCATTAAACGCAATATTTACAGATATCATAAATACCCCATCGGAACCGGTAAACAAGCTTATAGACAAAGAAAAAGCAATGAGGTTCATGAACTCCACCATGGATTACGGCAGACCTTGGTATGGTCAGCTTATGGCGGGACCTCAGCTCATTGCTTACTATATCCAGATCAATTACTGGTTGAAAAAATATGATGTTAATATAATTTAGTCATCCGGCAAGTGTCAAAAAAACTCATTTCATCAACAAAAGCCACAATCCTTTCGGGCTGTGGCTTTTTTTCGCTGTCACATCATATATATATCGTATATGAGATCATTTCCTGCAATTCTTATACAAGTACCGGTTCGATCTGCTTTCCCTGCATTGCCATCTCAATAGTATCCGGGATGAGCTTGAGATTGGCGATAAGGGAGTTAGGCTTCTTCACCGGATCATCCTGGGCAAATGGAACAAAATAAATATTCTTCATATTCATTAAGAGTCCGATATTCTTGAAGTTAATGCCCATAGCGTCATTTGTGGATATAGAAATGATAAGTGGCTTGTTGTTTCTCAGGTGAGCCTTGGCTGCCATCAATACGGGAGAATCCGTAATACCATTTGCAAGCTTGGCAAGGGTGTTTCCGGTGCACGGAGCTATGACCATGGCATCAAGATACCCCTTAGGGCCAATAGGCTCTGCACCCATTATGGTATCTATTATCTTGTGGCCGGTTATTTCTTCTATATCCTCTCTCATTTTCTCTGCAGTACCAAATCGTGTATCATATGAAGCAGCAGAATTTGAAAATATAGGAACTATGTCGCCAAATACCTGCTTCATTTCTCTTATTTCAATCTTTACTTTATCAAAAGTACAAAAGGAACCTGTTATTCCGATACCTATTGTGTACCCTGATAAATCCATATATTTCTATCCTTTCAACATCAGTGCCTCTCCCAGAAGCCTGCCTGCTGTCTCCGGGCTGTATTTTCCCGGAATACCAAGGCTGTGTTTATATTTAAGTCCCACCTTGTCACAGAAGGCGAAATCTGTGCCGCCGGGCATAGAGGCAATATCTATTATTATGACATCAGGAGAGAACTTTTCCAGAACCTGTCTGTCAAGAATCATTGCCGGAATTGTATTAAAGCAGAAATCAAATCCATCATATGGCTTTTTTCTGTACTGGTCATCAAGAAGCATTGAAGCGATCCCCTTTTCCTCGGCCTCCGTACATGACTCTTTTCGTCTTGCCAGCACCGTTACGTCTGCACCCCACGCCTTAAGCCTGTCACATATTGCTTTACCACAGGCACCGTATCCGGTCACAAGACATTTAGAGCCTTCTATATTGATACTGCTCATTAACGCAGCGTCTAAGATAGCTCCTTCAGCAGTGGCAACACCATTTCTGTTCTTGATCCAGTCATCTGTCATAAAATCGTACACCTCAATGTCATGCTCATAGCAAAGCTTATGAACAGACTCCGGGATCTTGCTTCCGGATAACAACTCTGAGTTGGTGATGAGATACCTGATATCTTCCACATCAATACCACCATCGCTTCCTATCACTCTGCCATCCTTTCCAAGCACCGGAGTAGGAAGCACAAGACAGTATTCGTCTGCTTCCTTCGATATATCCTCAAGCCGTGCTAATTCATCTATAACAACGGGCATATAATCTTTTCTGCTAGTTTCGGTTATACTTACATCCGAAGGAAGCTTTGTTCTGTACATGTATACATTTTTACCTGACTCCTTCAGATAGACAGCCATATAATAATTCCTTACATCTCCGCCAACAACTAAATAGGTCTCCATATGATCCTCCTGATTATTTATAATATGCATATATAGCTACAAAAGTGTATGTTCATATATAATGTCAAATATATTTCCGTAATTTCTCTCATATACATTCCGGGTACTTGTAATGTCCTGCCTGTATACCTCACTGTTACCTATATACACTATGACACAGCCAAGACGCTGTCCCCTTTTTATCGGTGCCTTAAGATCACTGTACAGCACCACCTTATATTTTATTTCCTCATCATCGGTCATGTTGAGATCACACGTTATGTAAACTTCTTCGTACATAGACGATACCGTCTCCCCTTCCTCGTCCATGCCGCTTCCTATGTCAATATCATATATATTTATATTCTTTTCAAAATGCACTGTGTGCATATTATCTTCCACATATTTGATTATTTTCAGTGAGTCCTCCCATTTGTGGTTTTTGTCTGGAGGATATCCTGAATTTAAAAGTGAAAATACATACCTGTGTCCGTCCCTCTCAAAGGCTCCCACATAACAATAGCCTGCGTCACAGGTAAATCCTGTCTTTCCTGACAATACATCATGGGACAGTTTAAGTAGATTATTGTGATTATTTACAGTGAAGGATCTCTTCTTGCTAAGATCCGTGAAAGAATGGGTTCCGGTGCCGGTAATGGCGAGAAAATCCTCCCGGCTGTCAGAATAGCTTATACAGTACCTCATTATCTGGGCAAGATCATAGGCAGAAGTTCCGTGAAATCCGCCATCGTTTGTGGCGTCAAGACCATTTGCAGTGACAAAATGTGTATTAACCAGTCCAAGCTGTCTCACCTTATCCATCATCATATCTGCAAATTCCTCCGTGCCCCCTGCCACATGCTCTGCAACGGCAACCGCCACATCATTGTAGCTCTCAAGCATCATGGCATACAGAAGATCTCCCAGGCGGTACTCTTCGCCACTTTTCACATCCATATTTACCTCAGGCATGGATGCCGCATAGTCAGATATGACCACCTTATCATTAAGATCACAGCTCTCAAGGGCTATTATACAGGTAAGTATCTTGGTGGTTGAAGCATTTGGCTGCCTGTTATCACTGTTCTTGCCACATATGACCCTGCCAGTCTCACCATCTATCAGCACTGCACTCTCCGCATATAAGGAAAAGGGAAAATCTTTAATTTCCCCTTCCTGTGCCTGAATTATTATATTATTTTTTAATGCTGCAGATATCAGGATAACCGCCATGGTCAATGCCACGATCCTGTACAATATCTTATGTATGCAAAATAAACGCATGTATAAAATATCAGTCTTCAATAATGCCTCCACATTATTCCTGTTCTACATCCACATTCAGAGTAAACTCTGCCTCCTTGGCTGCTTCAACCTTAAAGTCTTCGATCTTATCCGGCGCTATAACCGGCAGATCATCCTTGGACTCAACTCCAAAACACCTTAAGAAATCCTCTGTTGTACCAAATAATATTGGTTTTCCCGGAGCATCAAGCCTGCCCACCTCAGTAACAAGATTGTATTCCATAAGCCTGTTGATGGCATGGGAACATGACACACCTCTTATGGCTTCTATCTCCGGTCTGGTGATAGGCTGCTTGTAGGCGATTATGGACAGAGTTTCAAGGAGAACATCCGTAAGGGTATGCTTCTTAGGCATATTCACGACTCTGCTTAACTCACCATAATATTCATTTCTTGTGCACATCTGATATGAATCCTCAAGCTTCACTATCTTTATTCCACGCTTGCAGCTGTTATATTCCAATATGTACTGATCGACCACCGGCTCCAGCTCCTTAACCGGAACATTAAGGGCAACTGCCAGCTCCTGTACTCCCACGGACTCTCCCACCGAGAAAAGCACCGCCTCTATAACAGAGATAATATAGTCATAGGATAAACTGTTTATGCTTACCAATTTGCTCTCCTGTGAGTCATCTTCTCCATTAATTTCAACATTATTATCACCTGCCGGAATATCCTCACTATTATCTGCTATGTTGTCAGCAGATACAGTCTCGTTGTCGTTAATAACATCTTCGTTGTCTGTTATATCCTGGTTTTCTTCAATATTTGCCATATTTCTTTTCCTATTCCTGTGGATTATCTTTATTACAGCTCATCCTTTGAGTCTATTATTATATCTCCAAATAATTCATCCTGCCTTATTGTAATGGCTGATATCTTCATCAGCTCAAGGATAGCAAGAAATGTCACTATGACATTCATCTTTGAAGGCTGCATCTCAAGAAGCGTCCTGAAATTAATTCCGTTAAGTCCTCTCACCTGTTCCCTGACTTCAGCCATTTTATCTTCAAGGGATATCTCTTCCTTCTCTATGGTCTTGAATTTACTTCTTACAGGGTCAAGCTTGTCAACCTGCTTCCTCATTACTGACTTGAATATCTCATTCAATTTCTCAAGGTCAAGTCCCAGACCGCTTACCAGCTCATAAGGATCTATCTCCTCGTGGTAGTTCTTAACCTCCGCCGGTATGGACGCTCCCTTGTAGAGATTTTTCTCGCCGTCAAGCTCCATATCCTTAAGCTCACAGGCAGCATATTTGTACATTTTATATTCAAGAAGTCTTCTGACCAGTTCGTCTCTCGGATCTTCTTCCTCCTCGCTTACCTCCTCATCCTTTGGAAGGAGCATTTTGGATTTGATCCTTATAAGGGTTGCAGCCATAACCAGAAACTCACTCATAACGTCCAGATCTTCCTCTTCCATATTATTGATATACTCAATATACTGATCTGTGATGGTCACAATAGGAATATCAAATATCTGAACCTTGTTCTTTTCAATTAGATGAAGCAGAAGATCCAGGGGACCCTCAAATACATTTAACTTCACATCTAATGCTGCCATATTACTTCTCCATTTCAGTTACGTGTCTCAGACCTTAAAGCATTCCAAGAAAATGCTGTTTCCCAGGTTCTCAAGGCCTGCCTCCGTATTATAGCATTATCAAAAATAATTGGCAACATTCTCGTATTTTATATGATAATGCAGACCATACCGCCGTTGCTGTCATTTACGATCTTCTCCATAGTATCCTGAAGCTTCTGCTTGCTGGCGTCATTTATCTTCTCTGACTTGGAGCTTATGCCGTCATCCACAAGATTCCATATTGTCTTGCCGAATACATTTACATTCCAGATATCTCCATCATCATTCTTGCTGTTATTTATGTACTCAATAAGATCGTCAGCCTGTTCCTTGGTTCCGACGATAGGTGCCACCTCCGTGGTTATATCCGCCTTTATCATATGGATAGACGGTGCTGTAGCTTTTATCTTTATTCCATACTTATTTCCCGTCTTTATTATCTCCGGCGGATCAAGAGATATCTCATCCTTCTTCGGCATAACATATCCGTATCCGGATGCCTTCACAGCATTTAAAGCTTCAAGGATATTCTTACACAGCAACCTGTTCTCCGACAGCACCTTGATCTCATTTAAGAAATCATACTCATTACCTACCTCTGTTCCAAGCAGAGCACTGAGCATTTGATAGTAACACTCACTTTTTACATCAACTCTTATTGAACAGTTTCCTGTGGCAAGATCGATGTTGTCAATAATATATTTGTTTACATAATTATTTTCCGGTAAACTCATATTATTTATGTCATTTATGCTGCAGGAATTTTTCATTATGTACACAGCATTTTCAATGACTGATTTCTTGATCTCATTGTCATCAGGGGAAATCTCCAGCCACTTTGGTATGTAGAAATTATATGTAGCAACCGGGAACGCATAAAGAATATTTGTGAATATCCTATTAATGTCATCCCTGGTAAGCAGCTCACAGTTTATTGCCATGACCTGGCAGCCATACTGCTCCTTTATGCTCCTCTGCAGCATGATACATTCCTGGGATGACGGCGTTGCTGAATTTACGATCACTACATAAGGCTTTCCTATATCCTTCAACTGCTTTATTGTCTTATCGCAGGCAGGCATGTATGCCTCCTTGCCTATCTCCCCGAAGCTTCCATCGGTTGTGACCACGATCCCTATGTTTGAGTGATTGTTTATGACCTTGTTGGTTCCGATCTCTGCCGCCTTTGAAAACGGTATATCGTAGTCAAACCATGGAGTGCTGACCATCCTCTCATTTCCATCCTCATTGTTTCCTGCGGCTCCATCCACCATATAGCCCACACAGTCAATAAGCTTTACCTTCACAGATATCTGATCATTCAGTCTTATATTGCAGCCTGTCTTTGGTATGAACTTAGGTTCAGTGGTCATTACGATCTTACCATTTGCAGATTGGGGCATTTCATCTATGGCAACCTCCCTGTCCTGTTCACTTTCTATGCCGGGTATCACCATAAGCTCCATAAATCTCTTGATAAATGTTGATTTACCGGTTCTTACAGGACCTACGACACCGATGAACATTTCTCCGTTGGTTCGTCTGCTTATATCGCTGTATACGTCATATTCCTTCATATATACCTCCATATATTTGTAGCCCACTATTACATATAAGAATATATGCCGGCGGCAGACAAAAAAGAACCACACCCTATGTATCATAAAGTGTGGTTCTGTAAGTAATATCAATATTTACTGTTCCTGACCATCAGACCATCAGATCACCGAATCATCTCTGATCATTTCTGTTCATCTAAAACTGGAGCAGATGCATTAAAAGGCGAGCTTCGTTCGCGGGCGTCTGCGTGCTTCATAAGGATTCCTCCCACCTTCGGTGGGTCCCTCCTTATGAAAATTATCGGTTCTGATTACTCAAGGTCAATTAATTTATGAATTACTCTTTTCCTTTTTCTTCTTAAAGATAAGTCCTCCTGTGATACCCATACTTACAAATAATATCACAACTGCTCCGGCAAGTGGAGTATTATCTCCTGTCTTTGGCTTATCCGGATTTGTTGGCTTGCCAGGCTTATCCGGCTTACCAGGTTCGGTTGAGGTCTCAGTAGTCACCTCAGTAGAAGTTTCTGTGGTGGTCTCTGTGGTGGTCTCTGTGGTTATCTCTGTAGTATTCTCATCTGTATCACGTTTTATCTCATCATACATAACAAGAGTCTTGTTCTTAACAGCTCCATTATCCTTGTTGCGGCTGTTCTTTGCACCGCCTAAGATCACAATGTTTCCGTTAATATCAACTGTGAATAATATGTCATCTGCAGGATAATATCCCTTAGGTGCATTTTCCTCTGAAAGTATATAATGCTCACCGGCAATAAGATCCGCACCGCTTCCTGCAAGACCTACGGTAAACTCCTTAAGTGAGCTTCCGTCTGTATTCCATGATGCTACCTCATCGCTCTTATTACCATCTGAATCTACCTTGTATACAGCAAGTCCGGCGCCCTTTACCTGAGCCTTACTGTTAAGATCCTGCTTATCAACATTGATCTTCTCAATAATGAACTCATCTTTAAATGAAGCTCCGTAAGTAAGAACTATCGGTGAACTGCTGTCTGCCTGACTCTCTGTATATCCTGTGTCTCCGATAGTCACTGTATACACCGCATCGTCAAGCTCATAACCTGCAGGTGCCGCTGTCTCCTTAACATAATATGTCTTGCCATATGTAAGACCTGTGAATATACATTCACCATTTACTGTCACTTCCTCAGCAACTACATTTGTGAACTGGTCATCATCATAAATTGTAAATGTTGCTCCATCAAGAAGATCACCGTTTCCGTCCTTCTTCTCGATCTTTATTGCTCCCACAAGCTGTGTATTCACAACTGTAAGTGCCTCCTGATTTACGATTACTTCCCTGGCACTTGTCTTATCTGTTATAGCACTGATATGACTGTAATCATTGTACACATCTGCAAATGTTGATGTATAAACATCCGTGTCTGCAGGAAGCATATAGCCTGCAGGTGCTGCTGTTTCAGTTATCTTAACCTCATCTGTATCATTATAAAGCTTATTTCTGTACGCATCTGTAACAGGTATGTTGTAGAAGTATACATATCCGTCAGTCTCTGAAGCTACTGTACCAATCTCCGCACCTGCTATTGTAAGCTTAAAGTTTGCTCCCAAAAGAGCATTTCCTGCCTGATCGGTTTTCTTAAACTTAAGGCTTACATACTCAATAGGATATACGGTTAATGTATCCTCAACTGAGATCTGTACCTCTGTCTTGCTGTCTATAACAACCTCTTTATACTCAGTATTAAGATCATATCCGGCAGGTGCTGATTCTTCCTTCACATAGTATGTTCCATATGGAAGATCTGTAAATCTTGCAACACCGTTTACTGTTGACGCTTTTACTGCTGTTCCGTTTACTATGTACGGTGCGTAAGCATTGCCATTCTTAACATAGAGTCCGAATACTGCTGTTCCGCTTGTGATAACTGCCTGTGTATCTGCGTCCTTCTTGGTTACCTCAATGCTTCCAAGAGAAATATCATCGTAAAGTACAAGTCCTGTAT
>NZ_QULM01000011.1 GCF_003482105.1 Coprococcus sp. OM04-5BH | reverse complement strand
CTTCTTGGTTACCTCAATGCTTCCAAGAGAAATATCATCGTAAAGTACAAGTCCTGTATCACCGGTTACTGTCTGGGCATTCTTCTTGCCATCCTGTGTTGTAGTACCGCTTATGATCTCTATCTTACCATCTGTACCTACTTTGAATACTACAGCGGCTGCTGTTTCATAACCAAATGGAGTAACAACCTCCTTAAGTACATAGTACTGACCATATACAAGCTTTGCACCGCTTCCGGTCACACCTACTGAAAGCTTCAGGTTTCCTGTTGCTGTTGTTTCAAATGCAGCAACCTGGTCACTCTCACTAAAGTTTCCTAATTCATCTGACTTATATATCGCAAGCTCTGCACCTGCAACCTTGCTGTCATCTGTAAGATTTCTCTTATCTACGGTTATGTCCTTATTATCATAGTCATCTGTAAGAGATGTATTGTATGTATAAACATATGCTCCGGTTCCGTCTACAGCCTCTGCTGCTCCAGGTGTGGTTCCGATCTTTATGGTTACAACACTGTCATTGATCTTATAACCTGCAGGAGCACTGTACTCCTTAAGATAATATTCCTTACCAAATGTAAGATCTGTAAATCTTGCAACTCCGTCTTCTCCGGTTACACCTGTTGTTGCCGTTGCAACCTCAACAGTGCAATCTCTATCCGAATATAATTTAAAGACTGCCCTATTAAGCGGTGCTCCATCTTCATCCTGCTTTCTTATTACAATAGCGCCCTTCTTCTGTACATTTACCACTGTAAGCTCGTCGCCGTTTACTGTTACAGTCTCGGCAAGAGTCTTATCAGCTATTGGATTGGTATGCTTGTATGTTACATATACATCTGCAAATGTTGATGTGTAAACATCTGTATCTGCAGGAAGCATATAGCCTGCAGGTGCTAATGTTTCAGTTATCTTAACCTCATCTGTATCATTATAAAGCTTATTTCCTGCAGCATTACTTACAGGTATATTGTAGAAGTATACATATCCGTCAGTCTCTGAAGTTGCTGTACCAATCTCCGCACCTGCTATTGTAAGCTTAAAGTTTGCTCCCAAAAGAGCATTT
>NZ_QULM01000010.1 GCF_003482105.1 Coprococcus sp. OM04-5BH | reverse complement strand
CAGATATGAAAGCCCAGGAGACGAAAGTGCAATATATGGATGGCAGCTATTTTGAAAGCCCTGAGTGGCATGAGAAATATGTGATCTATCTCAATGAGCACCCTTTTGAGAAACCTAAGTATCAAAACATGAAACGGGATTTATTAAAAAGATTTCAAAGACGGGAATATCTTGTCAAAATGATATTGCAGTTGTTCCTAATATTTTGTACCTTGTGTCTTATTCCTTTAGGACGTTATTATATGGCTGTCATAGGACTTTGCCTGTTCGGATTTTTGTTTTGGCTAGAGTTTTCACTGTATATAGGAATGCCGGTACGGAAGTGGTTGAAGGGTGATATTGATTATGAGGAGCTTGAAGCGTCATATTTAAAAAGTCAAATGCTTTTCTATAAAACAAATGCTTTAGCATTTGGAACTACACATTTACATGGATTTACAGAGAAAAAAATATATGCAATAGATTATCGGTTGGTGGAAGGAATATCAAGAAAAATAGTACGTCTTAAGAAGTATGAGGATGGAATTTATAATACGGAGGAGTATCAGCATTTTGCAGTTATTCATGTCAGACTGCCAAGAAGCGGAAACATTTACGATGTTGAGATCGAACTAAATGAGTTTCAGGTTCAAATGGCAATTGATAAGTTATCCACTTGCAAAATTGGTGAAGATTTGATAGGAAATCTTTCTGTAAACGAGCATAAAGAAAATGAATAAAAAAAGAAACGAGTGAGCCGCTTGAGTAAAAACTGTACGGTTGTAAAACTCATTTTCTAGATACATTTTATAACAGAATTAGATGATTTGTCAATCCGAGTATTTGAAAACTTGTCCGCCGGAATATCGGATGTTCCGCGCAAATGCACAGATGGAAGAGAAATCCGCAGACTACCAACAAAAGAAGATTTGGAATAATTAGGAACAAAGTTATGACGAAATATTATTTGACAAAAATTATTTATAATGGATTAACTTATTTTTTTATATGGTATAGCAACGATGAAGATGGTTTCTTGCTTTTTAATCAACGGCTGTTAGTTTTTTCTAGTGTCGAAGAAGCAAATATATTTGCGGATAAGGAACATATTATTTTTGAAAAAGGAATAACGGTCTTTTATCTATCTAAAATTACCGAGTTAATAGATAATGTAGAAATATCGCAAAATTGTCAAAGTTTAATAGATACATGGCATTTATTTAGTGATTTATCAAAATCACTAAATGAAGAATTTGTAGGAGATTATAATGATGAAGAAATTGTTGATATTTATAATAAGTTATTCTATGGAAGTAATTTGAAACTTCTAAAAAATGAAGAATATCATCCTAGTTTTAATGTTGATGAAAAAAATAAATGTTTGGAGATTTTTCAAAGTGGGTTATCAATACTAAACAAATATCTTAATTATGATTTTCGTAAATAAAGATATTATTTTGTTAAATAAAGAATATTGTGGTGACGTAGCTTTTGTCATGAAGAAGAGTCCCTCTGAAAATGAGAGATACGTTACAACCTGTACCTGTGGCACACCGAGACGCAAGCGGATGTATCAAGTGGAGAAAATCGCGCTTGTGGATTTATTTCCGTGGACGGAACACACAGAAATGGTCTGCTTACTGTCGCGTAAAGTCCTAGTTTAAGTGGACTAGAGGGCTTT
>NZ_QULM01000001.1:1226722-1227039 GCF_003482105.1 Coprococcus sp. OM04-5BH | reverse complement strand
TCCAACTGTTATCCCCCAGTACGAGGCAGGTTACCCACGCGTTACTCACCCGTCCGCCACTAAGTTTAACCGGTGCAAGCACCTGTTAAACTCCGTTCGACTTGCATGTGTTAAGCACGCCGCCAGCGTTCATCCTGAGCCAGGATCAAACTCTCATTAAAAGTTTGTAAATCCCGATCAGGAATAAATACTAGCTTGTATTCTTCCTAACCTTTTTTACTGTTATTGGTTTGTTGATGTTTTACCATCCAACGTTCTTGAAATTTTATAAGAAATTTCAGGGTTGTCATGTTGTTAAATTTTCATGGTTCATTTGT
>NZ_QULM01000001.1:0-1226712 GCF_003482105.1 Coprococcus sp. OM04-5BH | reverse complement strand
TCTTCCTAACCTTTTTTACTGTTATTGGTTTGTTGATGTTTTACCATCCAACGTTCTTGAAATTTTATAAGAAATTTCAGGGTTGTCATGTTGTTAAATTTTCATGGTTCATTTGTTTTTGTCGCTTCACGATTTCGTTCGCAACAACTTTTACAAGATATCACATTTAAAACCGTTTGTCAACAACTTTTTTATTTTGTTTTGTTGTCGTTTGTGTTTCTCACTTGCGACAGCCTGTATAGGTTATCACATTTAGAAGCATCTGTCAACAACTTTTTTATTTTCCTTTGCGTTTATGTCTCAGGCCTGATTCGAAGATCGGCGTCTTTCGACTGCGCAAGTGATATAATACTAAACAATCTTTAGAATGTCAACAATTATTTTCAGGAAAATATCTTTTTCGTATATCCAGGTTAAAAGGCTGCTTGACTCCACTGATTTCATAAGGAATGAGCCCCAGTCAAACGCAGACATCATAGTGATAAGGACGAAGAATATCCATACCGCAAGAAATGCCTGTGCCATACCAAACAGTGTGCCTCCAAGCTTGTTTATACCATTTACAATAGGTATACCTGTGGCTATATTGGACAGAGCTATACCTATACTTAAAAACAACATTATAACAAAAAAGGTCAGCACATAGGCTATTCCCTTCATGACCATATTGGTAAGATACTGTGCGGCGAAGTCAAAAAAGCCATTTACCCCGGCTTCCGCATATGTGGTCTTGTTGCTGTTTTCTATTATAAGCTCCTTCACACTCTCCGGAATGTTCATCTCATCCAGCTTCTCCATCTGGACGGACTTGGGCAGATCCACTTTCTCCACCTTAAGATCGAACTTTTCTATTATCATTTCTTTTATGGTGTCATCAAGTCTGGTGTGATCACATAAAGCCCGGTTCACCGCAGGATAGATGGCACTGGTAAGAAAAACAGCCAGTACAATAGCTATTGTGCTGGCTACGCTTCTGAACAGCCCCCTTTTATAGCCTATAAACATAAACAATATAAAGGTTGCTGCCACTATTAAAAATACTATATTCATTATTTGTCACCGCTGTCTTTTGCTGAGCCCTTGAGCTTTATTGTCTGGGTTTCATTTTCAAATATAACTATATATTCGTTCTTGTTACCGTCAGGCACAATATTCACAAGGCTCTTGTTAAATGTAGTCTGGAACTTCTTTGTTCCGTTCATCCTGTATATGCTGCAGTCAAAGTCTCCTACTATTATTATCTCTTCCTCTGTAGCATATATCTTGGTAAAGCTGTTGTTTATCGGCGTTTTGCTCTCAAGCTTGCCGTTTGTATTATATACATAGAGGGTATACTTGTCCTTACCGCTGTTATTTGCTGATATGTATCCCAGGTAATTCTGGTTGTAGAATACCCCCAGCATCTCCTTATCACCCAGGTCTATCTCTGCCTTTTCGCTGGCTTTCTCGGACATGGTATACAGCTCTATCCTGTCTGTACCGAAGCATGCCACTGTATTGTTGTCAAGGAACTCCACCAGTGGAAATACTGTACTGTCAAACTGGAAGCCGCTCATAAGTCTGTCAGCATTCTCGTTCTTACCTACGGAACCGAAGTTGTAGGCAGCTAGATAATTTGGCATTGCGGTTCCCGATATCTGCACATAGCTGGTGAAGAGCTTCTTGCCATCCTCAGACAGTGACACGTCAAGAGGGTATCCACTATTCTCAATGGAGGTCTTCATCTCGTATACACTGTTGCTGTTCTTGTCATAGGCATTTATATAGTTGCAGTCAACCCCTGCCAGCACCACAACATATATTCCCTGGCTTGCCACATCTACATTTGATATATCATAATTAAGGGTCTGGTTGCTGCACTTGCCGGTTTTATCAAAAAGGTATACATCCCTTCCGTTCATGTCCGCAACTACTGCGTAGTCACCACTGACCTTTGCCTTAGGCATTTTCATGGCATAACTGCAGTCCCATATGGTATTGCCGTTTTTATCTATGTATGAGGTTCCGTCCTTTGTGATCTTAAGCACGCTGTTGCCATACTGTATATAGTCCGCTATATTATCGCCCGAAGTCTCAACCGACTGTAACACCTCATAGCCCTTATATTCCCTGTTGGCAATGGCATGTCTTATGGATATTATCCCAAACACAACCACAACCACAACAATAACCGTGATAAGAATCACCAGCTTTTTAGACAGTGTAGGAACCACCTCTATAACCTTGTTGTCATCCTGACCATCACTGTTATCTGAATTGCCGTCTGTATCCTGTGATGTCTCCTGCCCACCGGAGGTATTTTTCCTGCGTTTTTTTAAACCTGCCAGTAACAGGGGAAGCTTTTTCTTTGCTGTTTTTCCTCTGTACGGCTGCTGTTCTTTTTCCTCTTCCTGCTGTTTATCAATATCTTTTTCCATATTAATTCCTCTCACATGACATAGCACGGCACGATTTTTACCTTTTTGCGCAGACGCAGATTCGTCATTTCCATTTCGTGCCGGTACTTCACAGGGTACATTATACTATATGTGTGCAAATCATTCCACTAAAAATTTCCGTCGGGCAGCTACAGCTCCGGAATGATTATCTTCTGTCCAACATATATGACGTCATTTTCCTTTAAATCATTGGCCTGCATGATCCTGTCCACATATGCCGGTGAGTTGTACATCTTAATGGATATACTCATAAGTGTATCTCCTTCTTCTATTACATAGACTACGCTTCTGTCATCCACAGTGGCTGCAGGCACACCCTCCGTGCCCTCCTTGCCGGAGCTGCCTTTACTTTCTGTGCCTGCATTTTCTTCTACTGCCTCTCCCGTGATACTTTCTGTGTTCCCATCGTTCTCCGAAATGCCATCGGTGTTACCTGTCTCCGTCATCTCAGTACCGGATGAAGCCTGTCCGTCCGCACCCGCGGCCTGCCCTGAACCCCAATTGCCTGCTGTGCCGCGGCCGGTACCGCCACTTCCTTTTTCATCCTCTGCAGATACTGCCACGCTGTCTCCGCTCTGCCGGGACTCATAGTAACTCACCTGGTTCTCAAGTTCTTTTATTCTTCCGTATCCGCCGGCAACCGAGGCTCCCGCAGCCACCAGGGCAAATGCAGCCACTCCCCGGAATAGAAATTTAAAGCTTACTGCTGCCTTCTTCTCAAGCTTTCGCCTATTCTCAACTCCCTCGTTTATCTCCTTAAAGTTCCTGACTACCGTGGCATCCTTAACAAGGGTCTTGTCCTCTTTGCTCTCAGTTGTGCCGTAATTCCTGCTTATTATGTAATTCTGCATAAGCTCATTTCTTACATAATATATGTAATATCCCTTGGCAAGACTTAAGCCGCCCTTGTTCCAGATATAAAATCCGTCTTCACACTCCAGTGAGTCCATCATAAAAAGAACTGTATCGTTTCCGGGAAAATTCTCCCGGTGGAGCTTCTCTATCCGTTCATTTACAGCTATAGAAAATCCCATTCTGGACAGGAACCATCCCACTACCTTCAGCTTCTCGAAATATTTGTTGATCTCTCCGTATATCTTGCTCCATATCTGATCTGTAAACTCAATCTGGTTCACGTCAAATTCTATATTCTGGGCATCCACTGCTCCGCTGATGAATATTGCCTCTCCATATTCATCCTTGTACACCTCTCCCAACAGTATGGCTCCCCTAAGGGATGTATTTGCCGGCTTGGATATCTTTCTCAGATATGTCATAACATAATCTTCTATGTATATCTTCTTAGAGCCTGAGGTATTTCCTATCTGTCGTATATTTTTAGGGACAACGTATCCTGCTTTTGCCTTTGTGTCATCATTTGCAGAGTTTTTATCATACACTATTTCAATCATGCCATCACTCCTTTGGATGATGATAGCATTGAACAAGGCTTTTATTTATCAAATTCTGTCGCAGGCAAGAGCTTTCTTTATATTTTTTTATTCCACAATAAGACATATTGTGTGTCCCCACTGTATTTTGTATGAATATTTAATACGAAATGTGTAAACTTCCAAATTTTAGTTAATACTCTAATGTATAAGACTATATAGGAGAATAAGATGAAGGATTTTTCTTTAAGCCAGACTTATTATTTCGACAGAAATTCTGATCCCGCAAGCGAAGCCTTCGGTCTAAGACTTAGGGATATGATTGCGCATGTAGACAAGTACTATGACTGTATAGTCCTTTTCTGTATAGGAACAGACAAAGCCACAGGAGACTCACTGGGTCCCATGTGTGGCACATTTATGAAACAGAATATCCCGGACATACCTGTGTTCGGTACTCTTGCGAAGCCGGTCCATGCCCTGAATATACGCAGCTCCCTTAAGCATTTGTATGAAAAATATGAACACCCTCTGGTGATCGCCATAGACGCTGCCCTTGGGCAGAAAAATGATGTGGGGCTTGTAACCCTGTCAGACTCACACATATTTCCCGGAATAGGGGTAAATAAAAAACTTCCGGCAATAGGTGATATATCTATTACCGGAATAGTTAATGTGTCCGGCAGAGACGCCGGCGCCCTCCTGTTAAATACCAGGTTATATTTCGTTATAAAGCTTGTGGAATACATCTGCGAAGGCATATGCCAGGCAGTTACTCCTCATCCTGACCCATGTATACCTTAATGGCACCGGATACAGTTTTAGCTGAGCCATCCTCCATTATAGCGATAAGGTCTGACAGCTTCTCTTCGTCAAGAAATTTCTTGCCAAGAAACTGTTCGTACTTGTCAGTGATCTCCATCTCAAGCTTGGAAATCGCGTCTTCAAGAGAAGCCACCTGATTTTCAAGCTTCTCAGCTTCTGTGCGATAGTTCTGGAGCTTGCCGTTCCTGCGTTCCCTTATCTCATCCTCGATAACCTGTCTTGTGTTGTTCTCAAACTGGTTAAGGGCGGTCAGCTTCTGGTCGCTTATATTATCGCCATCCTTCTCCAACGCATCTATCTTGGCATCATATTTCTGGAGATTATAAACGCTCTCATCCTTGTCCTTGTAGATCTTGTTAGTAATAGCGTCCACCTGCTTCTCACAGGCACGAATCTTGTCTCTGTATTTTCGTCCCTCAAGGATAGTATCCCTGTGTCTCACCTTTGTAAGGTTGAATATTATGAAGTAGATTATAAATTCTCCTATTATGATCACTGCCCACAAAAGGATATCTGCCGCCAGATGATCTCCCGGTGCAAATACCAGCTTATTAAACACATATATCATCACCAGTGGAAAAGCAACACAGGCTCCGATCAGCACCAACAGAAGTCTTAACATTTCATCTGCCCCCTTCGGGCAGAACAGCCAGAAGTAGAGACTGGTATTGCATATCCTCGGCACTCCGTTCTGCTTGTATACTGTCTTTATCTTAGCCTTTATCCTGTTTATCTCGTCCCTGACATCAGCAGTTTCATTTGCGACCCTCGCCTGCATACGCTGGTTCTTTTTCCTATCCTTCTTGCCCTGCACCTGCCTTATCTTGGCACTGTTCACATCGAGCTGTTTATCGTAAGAACTGGCTATCTGTTCTTTTCTCTCTTTAATAGTATCTGCGACTTCATCGTTTATGGATTTTTCTTCCTGGGTTACCATTCTCTGCATTTTCTTTAGATTACCCTTCAGGGTATCAAGCTCATCCTTGGCATCCTCAAGATCAGTCACAGCCCTACGGGCATTGATAAGATACTGTTCATCTCCTTCAAATACATTTCCCATAGCGAATCCGATTCCTCCATTTTAATTATCTGCTTTTTGGGGCAGATAGCTTTTTAGACATACTTCTACACTTTTATATAATCATATCAAATTTTTTTACATTACTCAACAACTTTATTAATTGATGAAAATTAACAGCATTTTCGTATATTTTTCAACAAATTTTCTTATTTAAAGCTTATGCTTTATATACCATATATATTGTTGCTTTTACTTCTGTTTTGTATTCTCTGTTCATTGATCATCAGCCCATTTAAAATTAGGACTGACGCTGCATGTCAATTTTTATATAAAACCTGACACAAATCTTAATAAAAAGATAATAATTATAGTGGGGCTTTTGAATTGAAGTAAGATACCTTTTCATTTATAATAATGAGCAGATGGGCTTATAAATTATGGGATATTGATCATTGGATATCAAAACGATAAAACAATAAAACACAACCGAGAAGACCAGGAGGTATTACAAACATGAATATATTATTTTTTCTTACACCTAAGAGTGAGGTAGCTTACATTGAGGATACATATTCCTTAAGACAGATATTGGAGAAGATGGAGGTTCATAAGTATTCAGCCATACCTATCCTCTCAGAAAGCGGAGAATATGTGGGTACCATCACTGAGGGTGATATACTCTGGTATCTTAAGAAGGCAGGCATAGGAAAGATCAATGAGGCAGAGACCATACATCTGGATGAGATACCAAAGAAGTTCGAATATGCTTCCGTATCCATCAATTCCGATATGGAGGATCTTATAGCAAGAGCCATGGCTCAGACCTTTGTCCCTGTAGTGGATGACCACGAACGATTTATAGGTATCGTCACAAGAAAGGATATCATAAGCTACTGCTACAAGAAATTAAAGAACACCAATACCGCTGATAACTAAGAAGTAAAAAAGTTCAAAAAAGGACGCGATCCAAAGGTTAAAAATTTAAAAGGTAAAAAGTTTAAAAGGCTGCGACACATACAAGTGCCGCAGCCTTTTTACACTTCTTTTAATATATATAACTTATTATATCTTTCCGCTTCTGTTGACAGCACTTATAAGCGCCTGTACTGAAGCGTCGATGATATCATCCTTTATACCTGCACCGAATACCGTGCCATCCTCTGTCTCTATTCCAACATAGGCAACAGCCTGGGAGTTTGAGCCCATCTGGAGGGAATGTTCCTCATAGCATACAACCTTAAAGTCTATCTCAAAATGCTTCTTGATAGCATTACTTACAGCGTCAAGACGTCCGTTACCATGTCCGTGATATACCTTCTTAACGCCTTCTCTCTCAATGCTTATCTCTGTGGATATACCATCTCTCTGGATAAAGTGATTCTCAAGGAGCTTGATAGGAGCTTCAATATTAACATATGTGCTCTGAAATATCTCAAGAACCTCTCTAGGTGAAAGCTCCTTATGAGCCTTATCTGATACATCCTTTACTGTATATCCAAGATCTTCCCTGAACTTGGCAGGAAGGTCGAAGCCGTACTTTGTCTGAAGGATGTAGCCTATTCCGCCCTTTCCTGACTGGCTGTTTATTCTTATTACATCGCCATCATACTTTCTTCCGATATCTTCCGGATTAAGAGGAAGGTATGGCACTGTCCACATGCCGTCTCCCTGCTCTTTTCTGAACTTCATGCCCTTGGCGATAGCGTCCTGATGTGAGCCTGAGAATGCTGCAAATACAAGCTTTCCTGTATATGGAGAACGCTCGTAAACATGCATATTGGTCACTCTCTCATATAACTCTGTAAGCTTTGGAATATCGCTTAAGTCAAGTTTTGGATCTACGCCGTGGGTGAACATGTTCATGCAAAGGGTAATAACATCCACATTACCTGTTCTCTCACCATTTCCAAATAATGTTCCCTCTATTCTGTCCGCACCTGCAAGGATACCCAGCTCTGCGTCAGCAACTCCGCAGCCTCTGTCGTTGTGTGGATGAAGGGAAAGAACTACATTCTCCCTGTACTTAAGGTGCTTGCTCATGTACTCGATCTGGCTTGCATATACATGTGGAAGTGACATCTCAACTGTTGCAGGAAGATTGATGATAACCTTTCTGTCAGGTGTAGGCTTCCACTCCTCGATAACCGCGTTACATACCTCAAGAGCATAGTCTATCTCTGTACCTGTGAAGCTCTCAGGTGAATATTCAAAGGGATAATTCACCCCGTAGTCTGCTGCCATCTTATTTAAGAGCTTGGCACCATCAACGGCGATCTTTAATATCTCTTCCTTTGACTTCTTAAATACCTGCTGCCTCTGGGCAAATGATGTGGAATTGTACAGATGTACAATAGCATGCTTCGCACCGTCTATTGCCTTAAAGGTCTTCTCTATGATATGTGGTCTCGCCTGGGTAAGCACCTGTATGGTCACGTCATCAGGAATGAGGTCATTCTCTATAAGGGTACGGCAGAACTCATACTCTGTCTCCGACGCAGCAGGGAAACCGATCTCGATCTCCTTAAATCCAATGTCAACAAGGGTCTTGAAAAATTCAAGCTTGTCTTCAAGGTTCATCGGAACGATAAGTGCCTGATTACCATCTCTCAAATCAACACTGCACCATATAGGAGCCTTGTCTATGTATTCTTTGTTCACCCAGTCTGTTGATTTCTCAGGAGGCATGTAGTAGCCTCTCTTATAATGTTCGTAATTCTTCATTATAATTTGTCCTTTCCTGTTAATTGTATTATGTAAACTTTTTACCAAAAATGCTGCTTCATGATATTCTTTCAGATATACCATTACTTACTGCGGATTTTAATAAAATGTCTTTGTCTCTTCTATAATATTGTAGCTGCCATTGTTATATTCCAGTATTATGACATTGCAGTTCTTCTGGAGTCCGCCTGACCAGAAGGCTTCCATGCCGTGCTTTTTTACATGCATCATCATAGCCTTGTTGATGGCACCATGGGCAACTATCATGACCCTCTCTATACCCGGATCACCTGCCAGCGGTTCTATAACCTCCTCCATGAACTTTCCTGCTCTTTCACACAGGTGTTCCAGAGTCTCTCCATTGGTTGTAGGAGTATATAGCTCCGGTCTCTTGAAGAAATATTTGAAGGACTGGCTTTCGTCCTTTAGAAGCTCCGAGGCATTCTGTCCTTCGTAATCTCCGAAGTTCATCTCTCTTATAAGATCATTCTTTATTATAGGAATATCTCTGTCTCCCCTTATAAGGCAGGCAGTCTCGTAGGCTCTCTTTAAAGGACTTGCATATATCCTGTCTATCCTGGTATCCTTCAGGGCTTCCCCTGTAAGTACTGCCAGTTTTTTTCCATTTTCATTTAATTCTATATCGGTGCTTCCTTGAAGGAGTTTCTTCTCATTCCAGAAGGTCTCACCGTGTCGTACTATATAAATCTCCATAGCAATCTTCCTTTATCAGCTTTTTATCATCAAGATACTTCTGTGTCCGCAACAACATAGCTTGATACATGGAAGCTCTTGTGTCACCGGATATTCTGTATCTGCCAGTCTATAGGCTCTACCCCATGGGCAATCAGGAAATCATTTGTCCTGCTGAAGGGCTTGCTTCCAAAAAATCCTCTGTAGGCTGACAGCGGACTTGGGTGGGCAGATTTTATGATAAGGTGATTAGGGTTGTCCAAAAATGCCGCCTTCTTCTGGGCATATGAGCCCCACAGGATAAAGACTATCGGTCGATCCTGCTTATTAAGTATCCTTATGGCTGCGTCGGTGAACTGTTCCCAGCCCATGCCCTGATGAGAATTCGCCTGATGGGCTCTTACGGTAAGCACAGCATTAAGCATAAGCACTCCCTGCTTCGCCCAGGACTCAAGATATCCGTTATTAGGGATGAATGTTCCCACGTCATCATGAAGCTCCTTATATATATTCACAAGAGACGGCGGTATGTCAACTCCCGGCTTTACCGAGAAGCTAAGGCCATGGGCCTGTCCGTTATTGTGATAGGGATCCTGTCCGATTATGACACACTTTACATCTGCCAGTGGGGTCAGATGAAAAGCATTGAAGATATCTTCTGCCGGGGGAAATATCTCTCTGGTGGAGTACTCCTCACATACAAATTTGTAAAGCTTTCTATAATATTCTTTTTTGTATTCAGGTGCCAGCTCCGGCGCCCAGTCATTCGAAATTGCAGGCATAATGATCCATCCTTATGTATATAAGATTTCCACCGGTTTCGGGATATGTCAGAATACCCCTGCCTATGTCACCAAGTAATTTTATCACATCCTGTCAAAAAGTAAAGATTCATAAGCCCCTATAAGCAAAATATGAAAAGGCGATGATAATTTATGTTCATTATCACCACCTGTATGATATGTCTCATTATATAATTAATAAGTACTATTGAAAGCAGATTTGACACATGTTATAATCTTGGCATAGTGTATCGGGATTTGATCAGGATATGATTTTAATTTAAAGGAGAAACAATATGGAGAAGGCATATAATACAATGAAGAAATGCGGTGCTCTTAATATCGCCGTAGGTGTCATAATCCTTGTTACAGGTATCGTATCGGGAGTTCTTGTTATAGCAAGCGGCGGCAAGCTTCTCAAGAATAAGAGACACATTGTATGGTAATATCCGGATGATTTATCAGTGCGGAAGCAACAGATAAAAGCAACAAAAAGGAGAGACGTCAGGTCTCTCCTTTTTTATTGGTGGGTCTCAAGATATCTGGTCACATATTCTGCCTGATCCTCAATGCAGTCTGCCAGCCTCTTCATGGTATCCCTATATGGAGATTTCTCTCCCTTGATCTTCTCATGGATCGGCGTAAGTATATCTGTATAGGTCTGTCTGACTTTCTTCATTATCCATCTTCTGTCCGGCATATATACAATAGTCCTCAGGTTGTGAAGCCTGTCCGCAAGCTTCACAAGAAATGTCCTGTAGTCGCCATTTGCAAATAATCTTCTGGCATAAATTGAAAAGGGTTCTCCATCTATTCTGGTGAGAAGCTTCACCTGGTTCATAATATCCGGTCCAAATGCCTTCTCAATGTCATCATATGTGCACTGTGTATCCTCAACAGTATCATGAAGCAGCGCCATAATAAGAATGTCTTCATCCTGCACATCAAATTCGTCCTTCAGTATACCATACACACCAAGGATGTGCTCCTGATAATAGGGAACCTTGCCCGTAGCTCCGGTGCGGTACTGTCCCTCATGAAATCTCTCTGCCATGTCCATGGCGGTCTTTATTCTGTCTGATACGCCCATCCCTGTCTGTTCCTTTCATGTAAGTTTCACGCAAATATAATGTAATCTTTATGTAATAATGCCTGTAACATGTCCCTAGTTTATATCATATCAGGTCTCATATCAAGGACTTCTATTGAAAAGATTGTGTTAATTCTGTATACTTATACAGGCTTCAGATATTCAGTGCACATATCTGCAAACGCCAATAAACCGGTAAGCTTTCCGGCTTATCTATATATTTTCTAAAGAGGTACAATAATGGATATAGCTTTAATAATCACAGAAGAATTAAAATGCAGAAAGGAGCAGGTAGACGCCGCCATCAAACTTATTGATGAGGGAAATACCATCCCTTTCATTGCCCGTTACAGAAAAGAGGCAACCGGAGCATTAAACGACGAGCAGCTCCGTAACCTTGACGAGCGTCTTACATATCTGAGAAATCTTGCGGAGAAGAAGGAAACGGTTATCGCTTCCATCACCGAGCAGGAGAAAATGACTCCGGCGCTTAAGAAGGCAATTGACGAGGCAATGACCATGGTAGCACTGGATGATCTGTACAGACCATATCGTCCGAAGAGAAAGACCAGAGCTACAGTGGCAAAGGAAAAGGGGCTCCAGGGTCTTGCGGACATCATCATGCTCCAGTTCCTTGACCATCCTCTTGAGGAGGAAGCCGGCAAATACATAAATGCAGAGAAGGAGGTTCTCACAGCAGAGGACGCCATAGCCGGCGCCATGGATATAATCGCAGAGAACATATCTGACAACGCAGACTACAGAAAGTCCATAAGAGAAAGGACAGCAGCAAGAGGAAATCTCATCTCTACCGCAAAGGATCCTGAAGCGGAATCCGTATACGAAATGTACTATGACTTCTCCTCTCCTGTTTCAAAGATGACCGGTCACAGGACCCTTGCCATCAACAGAGGTGAGAAGGAGAAATTCCTTACTGTGAAGCTTGAAGCTCCTGTGGATGAGATCATCGGGTATCTGGAGAAACAGAACATCGTAAGAGACAACAAATATACAACAGATGTATTGAAGGCCGCCATCGCCGACAGCTATGACAGGCTTATCGCACCTGCCATCGAAAGGGAGATCAGAAACCAGCTTACAGAAGAGGCCGAGGACGGTGCCATCAAGGTATTCGGCACAAACCTCAAGCAGCTTCTTATGCAGCCTCCTATCAGTGGTCACACAGTCCTTGGCTGGGATCCCGCATTCAGAACCGGATGTAAGCTTGCTGTTGTGGATGCCACAGGAAAGGTGCTTGACACCAAGGTCATCTTCCCTACCGCACCACAGAACAAGGTGGCGGAATCCAAGAAGATACTCAGACAGCTTATAAAGAAGTACAATATCTCCCTTATATCTGTAGGAAACGGCACAGCTTCAAGGGAGTCTGAGCTTATCATCGCAGACCTTATAAAGGAGCTTGACACTCCTGTCCAGTACATAATAGTAAACGAGGCCGGTGCCTCTGTTTACTCCGCAAGCAAGCTTGCCACAGAGGAATTCCCTAATTTTGATGTAGGACAGCGAAGTGCCGCTTCTATCGCAAGACGTCTTGAGGATCCACTGGCAGAGCTTGTAAAGATCGACCCTAAGGCCATAGGTGTCGGCCAGTACCAGCACGACATGAACCAGAAGAAGCTTACAAGTGCCCTGGACGCTGTTGTTGAGGACTGTGTAAATAAGGTAGGTGTGGATCTTAACACTGCCTCAGCCCCACTTATGGAGCATATATCAGGTATAAATAAAACCCTGGCTAAGAATATCGTTGAATACCGTGAGGCAAACGGACGTTTCACCTCAAGAAAGGAGCTTTTAAAGGTTCCTAAGCTTGGACCTAAGGCATTCTTACAGTGTGCCGGCTTCATGCGTATAAATGATGGTAAAAATCCTCTGGATTCTACCTCAGTACATCCGGAGAGCTACGACATTGCCACTGCCCTTATCAAGGAGACAGGCCACAGCCTTGAAGAGCTTAAGTCGGGAAGCATAAAGAATATCAGAAAGTCTATAGCGGATGTTAAGAAGCTGGCAGAAAAGCTCGGCACAGGTGCCATCACCCTTACAGATATAATCAACGAGCTTGAGAAGCCGGCAAGAGACCCACGAGACGAAATGCCTAAGCCTATCCTCCGTGGTGATGTTCTTGAAATGAAGGATCTCACCGAGGGCATGGTGCTTAAGGGAACCATCAGAAATGTAATCGACTTCGGAGCATTTGTAGATATAGGAGTCCATCAGGATGGCCTTGTACACATCTCCCAGATGTCCGACAAGTACATCAAGCATCCTATGGAAGTGGTAAATGTAGGCGATATCGTAACAGTCAAGGTTATGAGTGTTGATCTTAACAAGAAGCGTATCCAGCTTACCATGAAGGGGATCCAGTAACAGCCATATGACAGAATTTGCAGTATATAATTTCTGCACATAAAATAATAACCTCCATATTATATAAAAAAGCCTAAATACAGGTATTTTCAGATATTTGTATATAGTCTGTATATGATATGGAGGTATTTTTTTGAATCAATATCAACCTTGTAATTGCAACCGTCCTACCTATCAGCGGCAGGCAAATGTTATGTACGGCAGACAGCCTAAACCGGCTATACCTAAGCCTTGCCTTCCTGACAACGATAATAAGTCTTCCTGTGACACCGCCCTTGCAATGGCTTTTGTGAAAATGCAGGAATTTGATCAGCTATATGACCAGTGTAAGGGACTTAAAGAGGGAACTATGTTTCCTGAATTAAATCTCATATTCTGCGGAAGGAGGGGCAACGAATGAGCAACGGCATGAACAGAATGAATAAGGGCGAGCTCCTTACCTTCATCGACGAGGTTACATTTGCCCTTGATGACCTGACACTGTACCTTGACACCCACCCTCACTGTGAAAAAGCCCTGGGCAAATACGAGACCTACAAGGCCATGAGAAATCAGGCTGTGAAGGACTACGTGAACATGTACGGTCCTTTAAACAGGTATCAGGTAAATGACAGCAACTATTTCAACTGGGTAGATGGTCCATGGCCATGGGAAAGGAAGTGTGATTGTTAAATGTGGATATATGAAAAGAGACTTCAGTTTCCTGTAAATATAAAGGAAACCAACGCAAAGCTTGCACAGGACATAATAAGCCAGTACGGTGGTCCTGACGGAGAAATGAGTGCCTCCATAAGGTATCTGTCCCAGCGTTATGCGGTAAAGGATAATAATGTAAAGGCTGCCCTTACGGATATCGCAACCGAGGAGTTAGGCCATCTGGAGATGATCGGTGCCATTATACACCAGCTCACGAGAGATCTGTCCATAGAGGAGATCAAGGCTTCGGGCTTTGACAAATATTATGTGGATCACACTCTGGGCATCTGGCCTATGGCAGCCGGCGGTATTCCTTTCAATGCCTGCGAGTTCCAGTCAAAGGGAGATCCTTTAACCGATCTCTATGAGGATATGGCGGCTGAGCAGAAGGCACGCTCTACCTACGACAACATCCTCCGCCTCTGCAAGGACTATCCTGACGTGTATGAGCCTATTAAGTTCTTAAGGGCAAGGGAAGTTGTTCACTTCCAGAGATTCGGTGAGTGCTTAAGACTTGTGACCGATAAGTTAAGCGAGAAGAATTTCTATGCTATGAACCCTGACTTTGACTGCAGTGCAAGCTGCGTAAAGCCGGTGTGCAAGGAGAATGAAGAGAAACAGATGTAAGGCTTTACTGCCACCCGGTTTCCCGGGTAAAGGCTGTCCTTTAGAGCCGGGAATTCTAGCTTGGATTCCCGGCTGTTTTTCCGAGTTTTTTCAGCACCGATATACTGAAAGGCACCGAAACTATAAATGCACATACGTCTGCCACTGCCTGGCAGTATTCAACTCCCGGCAATCCGAATATCCTTGGCAGTATAAATATCAGTGGGATAAAGAACACCCCCTGTCTTGCCATGGCTATGACCGACGCCTTAAACGTCATGCCTATGGTCTGCATGAGCATGTTACACAAAACGGTATTTGCATTTAAGACAAAGGCTACGAACTGGGCAATAAGGGTTACAGTTCCTATCTTTATTACATCAGGATCATTTCTGAACAATCTTATAAGTGGCTCGGCAAATATTATTCCTGCCACTGACATGATAACCAACGCAACTGTGGCAGTCTTCACGCAGAATCTGTAGGCCTCTCTTACTCTGTCATACTTTCCTGCTCCGTAATTGGTTCCGCACACAGGCTGGAAGCCCTGACCGAAGCCTATAAGGGCAGAATTGGCAAACATAGCCACACGCCCCACAACACTCATGGCTGCTATGGCTGCATCCGCCATGTCACCGGCGTACCTTCCGGCAGCAATGTTAAGGCATATTGTGGCAAGGGAGGCTATACTCTGTCTGCACAGGGACGGCACACCGCCCTTAAACATATCCTTGTAATATGAGAACTCAAAGGAGAAATCCTTAAGCCTTACATTTATGCCACACATTTTCTTATTCATTATCAGCAGTATGATAAAGCTCACCATCTGACTGATAACCGTGGCATAGGCCGCTCCCGCCACCTTAAGGTCAAATACGAATATAAGTACCGGATCAAGAATGGTATTTAAAACTGCTCCTGTAACTATTCCTATCATTGAGGAACCGGCGCAGCCCTGAAATCTCATCTGGTTATTGAGTACAAATGAGCCCATGATGAAGGGTGCTCCAAGAAATATTATGCTCATGTAGCTCCTTGTAAATGGAAGCATTGTATCCGTTGATCCAAGAAACTTAGCCAGAGGATTCACAAAAACGAAACCAAGCGCGGCAATAAGTATTCCCACCGCCAGGGATGAGAAGAAGCCTGTGGCTGCCATCTTCCTGGCATTATCCGTCTCTCCCGCCCCTAATTTCCTTGAAATATAGTTTCCGGAGCCATGTCCTAAGAGAAAGCCGAAGGCCTGCATTATCGCCATTACAGAAAAGGTTATTCCTACTGCTCCTGTGGACTGATTGTCAAGCTTTCCCACAAAAAGCGTATCAATCAGATTATAAAAAGTAGTTACCAGCATACTTATTATAGTAGGCACTGCCATCCTCGTGACAAGTCCCGGTATAGCTGCTGTGGTAAGATAATTAACCTTGTCCTCAGGGTTCACCTTTCCCTTTGATGTTTTTTTCATTTTTATCTGTCACCTCTTAGTCTGTCTGTTCATTAGTATATCCATTATAAATATATTTACTTATCTTACGATCTTCTTTATGTACTTATTGTACCTGTTTGTACTCGTTTAAGGTTTTTATGGCAATATCGATCCTCTTGATCTCTCCGGCACAGGTCTCTGCCCTCTGTCTGCTCTCAGAATAAACATCAGAGGCATTACGGCGTTTTCTGTCCATTTCCTGATATTCATTTCTAAGCTTTCTAAGCTCATCCACTTTCTTATTCCACATGTCAAGGAGCACTCTGGCATTCTCTATCTCCTGATTAAGCGGAGACTTTCCTGTCTGCTTCTTACGTCTCACATCCCGGTATCTGGATATTCCATAGCCTATGGCAAAGCAAAGTGCCGATATCATAAAGCCCACAAAAGGAATCACACCGGCGGCACCGGACACGGCTCCCTTTGTCATCCTCATATATGCAACCGGCATGTAGATAATACAGACAACACACACTATTATAAGTGGGATAAGAGCTGTTCTCACCCCTACCCTGATCCACTTTCTCTTATGATCCTTCTCTATCTGTTCCACGGCATGAGCCGCAGTCTTATATGCCAGCACCGCCTTACGCTCCTCAGTCCAGGCATTGTTCAGCTTATCAAGCACATCAGGATTTACCCTGTAATCCTCCTCAGCAGCCTTGTAATCCTTCATTACATGGCTGTTCTCAAGGTTGTCCTTCCTTGCCATAAGTCTGGCTCTCACCATATTATTTGAATCATCATACTGACGGTCCGACATCCTGGCATTGTGGTTGTAATTTATACCGCTTTCCTCTATCACCATATCAACAGCCAGCTTCACCCCATCGCTCTCAAGGGGATTTGCTGAGTTCATGGCCTCAAGCAACCTGCCGAAACCATTATATGTGTTGGCCTTCATATACCGGTCGTAATCGGTTCTTACAAATGCCTCCCCCTCAATACGGAGTATATTGAAATCCCTAAGTGCCTCCGAAAGCTCATAATTCTCCTCACAGCCGTCAAGACGCACGAGCCTTATGGTGTATATATTGCCGCTGCCTTCCTTTGAAAGCATACGTTTCAGGTCATCCTTTACCTCATCATTAGTACTGAAACGATGAACAGGATATTCTATGGTCTTATACTCCCTGTCTGAAAATGACACAAACTCTGTCCCTGTCCTGCCATTCTCTATATATCCAAGAACAAAACCATGTCTTCCGGTAGCGGACTCATCAAGAGGCTCCGGAGATCCGGGGTAAATGATCTTGTCACGGCATATAACATCATATCTGTGCCGCATGCCAAGGGCGATATAATCAAAGTCTGACTTCTTAAGGGCAGCAAAATCCAAAGGACGGTTTTTGCCGGAGCCTCCGTATGCCAGCAGCACATTTGTCCTGTTCCTGTTCCAGACCTTTATGTCTTCAAGCGGATCAACATTTGCAGTTTTCTTAAAACAGCTTACGCCGTACACATCAAGATCGTATTCGGGAAAATAAAGACAGTCTGTGTTGATATCTGCATAGTCCTGTCTTACACAGGAAAAAGTCCCCCTCTTATCAACAGGGCTTCCCAGTACATGAACATCAGCCTTAAACTCATAGCTGTTTAACGCCGAAGACTGATCCATGTAGTCAGAGCTTCCCGCTATATAGAGAACGCAGGTGTGATGAAGCTTCATAAACAGTTCATCCACCGATTCAAGCCTGTCCATATCAGGCCTGCCGTCAAAGAGATCCCCGGAAATGAATATAAAATCTATCTTATGGGTATTCGCATATTCGATTATTCTTAACAGGCAATGTTCTATTTCTTCTTTTCTGGCACCGCTCCAGGACATGCCATAGTCCGGCTCCATGCCCAGATGAACATCCGAAATGTGTATAAATCTCACGTCTTATCCTCATTTACCAGCTTAATTTTTTTAACATTTTAACACATTTTTCTTTCATAATCATCCTTTAATTATTGTCCTCTACAATTCATTGACTTTTAAAAATCACTATTCTATAATGGACAATGTTTTTTAATGGGTAAATATATAGTAATACAGGAGGAATTAGTCATGCCAGTTAAGTATGTATTTGTTACTGGTGGAGTTGTGTCAGGCTTGGGAAAAGGCATAACAGCAGCTTCATTGGGACGTCTTTTAAAGATGAGAGGCTACAAGGTTACAAGCCAGAAGTTTGATCCTTATATAAATATCGATCCGGGAACCATGAATCCTATCCAGCATGGTGAGGTATTCGTCACCGATGACGGAGCTGAAACAGACCTTGATCTGGGTCACTACGAGCGTTTCATAGATGAAAGTCTTAATAAAAATTCTAATGTCACCACCGGTAAGGTTTACTGGAGCATCCTCCAGAAGGAAAGACATGGTGACTTTGGCGGACACACCGTTCAGGTTGTTCCTCATATAACTAACGAAATAAAGTCAAGATTCTACAGAAACCCAAATGCTACAGAAACTGAAATTGCAATAATCGAGATCGGCGGTACCGTAGGCGATATCGAAAGCCAGCCGTTCCTTGAGGCTATAAGACAGTTCCAGCATGAGGTTGGCTCTGAGAACTGCATTATGATCCATGTTACTCTCATCCCTTACCTTAAGGCATCAGGCGAGCTTAAGACAAAGCCTACACAGGCCAGTGTTAAGAGTCTCCAGGGAATGGGTATCCAGCCTGATATACTGGTATGCCGTTCAGACCTTCCTCTTGATCAGGATATAAAGGACAAGATTGCACTATTCTGTAATGTGCCAAGTGAGAATGTAATCCAGAACCTTGACGTTGAGGTTCTCTACGAAGTACCTCTTGCCATGGAGAAGGAGAAGTTAGCTGATGTGGTATGCAAGTGCATGAACCTTCCATGTGTTCCACCTGAGGAGTCAGCTTGGCTTGAATGGACAAATATGATAAATAAATGGAAGAACGCCCACAAAAAGGTACGTGTTGCCTTAGTCGGCAAGTATGTATCTCTTCACGATGCATATATCTCAGTGGTTGAAGCATTAAAGCATGCCAGTGCTGCAAATGACGCCGTTGTTGATATTAAATGGGTGGATTCCGAAACCATAAATGATGAAAATGTAAAAGACGAGCTTGCCGACGTTGACGGTATCATAGTTCCGGGCGGCTTCGGTGACAGGGGTATTGAGGGCATGATCTCCGCAATACACTATGCAAGAACAAACAAAGTTCCATACCTTGGTCTCTGTCTTGGTATGCAGCTTACTATTGTGGAATTTGCAAGAAATGTACTTGGTTACAACGACGCCCACAGCTCAGAGTTCAATCCTGACTCATTCCATCAGGTGATCCATATCATGCCTGACCAGCATGCAGTTACTGATCTTGGAGGAACCTTAAGACTTGGTTCATACCCATGTAAGCTTGATCCTGAATCAAAGTCATATAAATTATATGGCAAGGAACTTATCCATGAGCGTCACAGACACAGATATGAGGTAAATAATGATTACAGATCAGCCCTCACGTCAAATGGTATGAAGCTTGCCGGTCTATCTCCTGACGGGCATATCGTTGAGATGATCGAGATACCTGATCATCCTTGGTTCATCGGAACCCAGGCACATCCTGAGTTCAAGTCAAGACCAAACAAGCCACATCCACTGTTTAGGGGATTTATCTCTGCCTCATTAAAGCATGCGGAAGAAAGATAAAGTAAAATTAGACGTGGTAATGACACGGAAGTAAAATAATTCAAAAGATTTTAAAATGATTTAGAATTAATCAAAATGATTAAAAAAAGAGCAGGCTGCAATACATTTTGTATCGCGGTCTGCTCTTTTTTTATTTAACTATGTCCAGAAGCTCCGTTATGGAATTAATGCTGGCATCCATTCTGTCTGCTGTACCAAAGCCGTATGCAGCATGGATAAATCTTATGCCTGCATAATAGGTACTGTCGCAGTCACCCTGGGTATCTCCCACATAAGCCGCTCTTGCGGCGTCTATATCATTCTTATACATAAGTATCCTTATGGTGTCACCCTTTGGCTTCTTGGTATCACCCCAACAGAGTATATCGGTGAAATATTTCCCAAAACCGTAATGCTTAAGGAAAGCCTCTATATAACCGCTCTGGCAGTTACTTACGATAAACAGCCTGTGCCCCTCCGACAGCTTCTTAAGAGTGTCCTCAAGTCCGTCAAAAAGCTTTCCGCCGTGAAGCTCCAGGTATTCATTTTCATAGTTGCCGCACTCGTCAAGAAGTGCCATTCTGCGCTCCTTCGAAAAATCTCCGAAGAACTTGTCTGCTATGGCGTCCATAGGCATCCCCATGACGCCGTATATGTCTGCCTCGGTAACTCTGAACTTTACATCATCATATTTATCCAGAATAACATTCCAGGAATCAGCAACATTCTTTGCACTGTCCCAGAGAGTTCCATCCATATCAAATATTAAAGATTCTATCTGCATATAAGTCTCCTAAAATTATTGTATTATTGTGCTTCCTCATAACAGGTATCGCCCCTCACATTACGGGTAACGCCCCCTCATTCAAGTATATGTTCCAGGCCCTGGTGCATGATGGTCAGCACATGGGCGTCCGAAAGGGAATAAAATATATTCTTCCCTGCTCTTCTGTTTTTTATCAGCTTTGCCTGTTTTAATATCCTTAGCTGGTGGGATATAGCAGATCCATTCATATCAAGCTTCTCTGCTATATCGCTTACACTGAGCTCCTCCTTCATGAGGACATGCATTATCTGTATCCTTGTGGAATCGGCAAATACCTTAAACAATTCTGCCAGTTCTATAAGGTCATCTACATTTGCATTTTCCATCTGCTCACTGTTTATATGTTCGTGGGCACAATTACAATGTTCTGCCATCTCTATCCTCCTTTATAAGGTTCCTGTCACAGGTGTCACATTTCGCCACATGATAATTTCATCACATAATAAATTCGTCAAAAATGCACTTGGCTATGCACAGTACTATAACGATAATAAGCATCGGGCTTATTATGCGGGGTGAAGCTTCAACACCACATACACTGCTGCCAAATGTATCGTCATCAACCGCACCACCTGTGAACGCACCGCCATCAACCGGATTTTTTTCTGATCTGCGGGATCTTCCCCTGAATATATTCTTAAGGTTATCCTTGCGGTTGTTTATGGCTGCAATGGCATATACCAACAGCCCTACAAATACCAGAGCCACCACTGCCACCTTGCCGTACACTCTTATAACCTGCCACAGGTACTCATCTGTTATGGCACTTTCACTTTCCTGAAGGTAGCCCTGACTTCCCGGCAGATTGTAAAATAGCTGGAGCAGGTAGGAAAGGCTTACGGATAAACCATTTATGAGAAAATGCATTTCCATTGTGGCAATTATACTGCCTGACGCCTCCACTACTATTCCAAATATTATACCAAGGATCACTGCATATGCCATCTGGTTAAAGTTCACATGCATAAGCCCAAACAGAAAGCCTGACATTAATATACCGCCAAGAGTATCCGTTCTTCTGTAATTACCAAGGATCACACCTCTGTATGCCAATTCCTCAACTATAGCCGGCGTAAGTGCCATAAGTCCCATTGCCGTAAGATAGCTGTATCCTGTCACAACCTGGGTGGCCGCGGCGGATATATAATTCTTAACAAACAGCATGGAGATGGCATTTACCACAGTCATTACGGGCTCTATGCACAACACAAGAAGCGGAATGATAAAGTAAGTTCCCACATGCATTTTATTAAGCCTTACGGTCTCCCTGAAATTCTGCTTTGTTATAACAAAGAACAGGATCGTAGGTATGAATATTATACCCTGGCTTATAAGGATGTTCTGAAGCATGGTTATATGCTCCAGCCATCCCGTATACACCGCTATCAGTTCCACTGCAATATATAGCACCATGAGACACGCAAAGAATATGGTGGCACTGTTTATCCTTTTATGCTTACCTGTTTCCTTACTCAACTGCTGCCACTGCCTCTATCTCTATAAGAACGTCCTTAGGGAGTCTTGCAACCTCAACACATGAACGTGCAGGGAAGTTTGTCTTAAAGAACTCCTTGTATATCTCATTTACCTTACCGAAATCATTCATATCCTTGATAAATACTGTAGTCTTAACTACCTTGTCACAGGATGAGCCTGACGCCTCAAGAAGATTTGCAAGGTTGCCGATGGCACGTCTTGCCTGAACCTCAATGTTGCCCTCTACAAGAGTATTTGTCTCAGGATCAATAGGAACCATTCCTGATGTAAATATAAATCCCCCTGCCTTAACTGCCTGTGAATATGGTCCGATTGCTGCCGGTGCCTTTTCTGTGCTGATTATTTCTGCCATTTTCTTATCCTCCTACTGATTTATTATTTTATTATGATAGACTTATCTGTTATCTCTATGAGTCCTTCCTTGAGAAGGTGTCCCACAGCCCTCTTAAAGGCATTTTTACTGAGACCGAATTCTCTCTCTATGGTCTCCTTCGGAGCCTTGTCATTGAAAGGAAGTACTCCGTTGTAGCTCTTGATTATATCATATACCATATCACTGTCTTCATTTATCTGAAGCTTGATATTCTTTGATATGGTAATGTCCAGCTTGCCGTCCTCTCTGACCTTTGCCACACGGCCGGACACAGTGTCTCCCACATTTATTCTGCTGTGTATCTCCTTTAACGGAATAAGTCCGTAGTACTTATTCTCCACAGCCACAAATGCTCCCATCTTAGGGTTAAACTCTATTACTGTTCCTGTTATCTCATCGCCTGCATTAAGATCCGCCGCAGTCTCAAGGCTGTCATACACCTTCATGCTGACGCAGAGCCTGTCTGATCTGTCCTTGTACATCTTGACCAGGTATGATCTTCCCTGGGTAACCTTGGTTGTCTGCTCCTTAAAAGGAAGCAGTATGTCCTTCTCCAGGCCCCAGTCCATAAATGCACCGATCTTGGTCTCACCTACACACTTTAATACTTTAAGCTCTCCAAGAGTGATATATGGTTCGTTGACAGTTGCTATGATCCTGTCCGACGAGTCCCTGTATACGAATACTCTCAGGGTATCTCCGGGCTTTGTACCCTCCGGAACCTGCTTCGCCGGAAGCAATACCTCTGTCTCCTTAAAGACCGACGATGTATCTCCCCTGCCATTCCACAGGGAAGCCCTCTCGGTCGCCTTCTCTCCAAGATATATTCCAAAATCCTTCTGCCTGAGCACTGTAAGCTCATTCCACATTCCTATATTTATCATTTTCGTCTCCTAATTTATATGTAAATAAACATTACCACACAGCTTATATCGTCATTTTCATCGGTAAATATTATCTGTAACCTGCCATCAGAGGATACCTGTCTGACCTTTACCACGTCATTCTTCATAAGCTGCTTCTTATACTCTGCCCGGATCTCCTTTATGTCCTTAAGGTTATCCGCATACTCCTCTGCCATGGCAATGTAAGCCTCATTATTCATGTGTCCGTTGGAGTCGATCTGGTATGCCATTACTCTTCTTTCATCAAGTAATACGCCCTCGCCTGTAAGAGCGATCTTCCTTGGTGCATATTCCATATCTATGGCAGGCTCCATCGGGTATGCCGCAGACACCTCCGGCTCTATACGCACAGGCTTCATCACCGCCGTATCCATATAGCTCCAGATTGATGCCCCATATACGATACGGTTTCCTGCTTCATCCAGGATATCTATGTTCCTGTATCCGAGAAAGCCCTTGAAGTCATATGCCCAGGTTCTCACCTTAAGCTTCTCCATGAGCACCGGATACCTGTCTACAACTATCTGCCAGGAAAGCAGGAACCACGCCCTCTGCTTCTCCTTCAAGTATTTAATTCCTATGCCCACCTCCTCAGACTGGAGTATGGCACAATCCTGAAAATAATTTGCAATGGTAGACGGACGCGCCGTCATGCTGCAGCCCAGTTCAGTGTACCTGGCAATAGCGTCGTAACTGTACACCTTAAACAACCTCTTTCTTTATGTATATGTATCATCTGCAAATATTTATATATACTATATCCATACTTGTTATTTGTATGTATAAACCCTGCTTTTTGAAGTATACATTTCATTCAGGTTGTTTGTCAAATTTATTCAGTTTGTTATTTTAATTTTTTTTCAAAAAAAAGCTTGCATTTTATTTTCTTTTTGGTATAATATCATTTGTTGACAGCACAGAGTACAAAAAGCTGTGACAAAAAAATAATATTGGGCTATCGCCAAATGGTAAGGCACTGGACTCTGACTCCAGCATTTTCAAGGTTCGAATCCTTGTAGCCCAGCTAAAACCTGAATCAATATGATTCAGGTTTTTTTGTTATTACAATATGCCTGTATGTTTGCGTTTGATGACTGTTGATCACCGGCCAAAACCTGCAAAACATGTTTTATCACTGTGTCACATATAATAAAGGGCAGAAGCCGTGCCACTACATCACGCACATCCTTCTGCCCTTTACCATTCATATTATTCGGTCTGCTATAGAACTATTTATCTTTTAACTTTTTTATAATTTCTATCATGTCCCTTACGCAATAGTCTATGAACTCCATTATAACCTCATAGGAGAATACCCTGGTATCCCTATCCATATCCGTGCAGTTAAAACAGTAGGCAGCCAGTGCCTCATCTATCATAGCTCCGGTAACCTTATCATAGCCCGGTATATGTATGTAATCACTGACATATATGTCACCCTTCGGTATCTCAGGCTGCACGTTCTTTATTATGGATGGATTTAACACATCATAGTCTCCGTAAAAATATTCTTCTGAGAAGAAGGTATTTAAAGGCACCCGGCCGCCACTTTTCATATCCACATAGGAAATGTCATCCCACACCTTTGTCTCACGTCCACTCGTGTCCCTGAATGTGAAATATTCCGGCCACAGCCGCTCCACATAGAGCTGATCCATCCGGAGGTGGGTGATTATCCCCATATCCTCCGGTGTAAGCTGCTTTCCTTCATACGCCTTTAAGACCAGATCTATATCCGGATACTTAGTTATAAGGTTCTTCTGCCACTCCGGTCTGAAGTGGGTCTTTTCCTTGTCATCGGTAATATCCGGCAGAATACAGCCAAGAGCAAAACGTTCATATAGCTCATATAATCCATCTTCTCCGTATTCAGTTTTCATAACATCAACTATACGTCTTGCCTCTGCAAGATGAATTATAAATCCAGGCATATTACTTCACTGTTACAGCCTTGGCTGCTGAATATGCACTGTATATCTTGGTTCCGTTGTAATTAACATATGCACGTACCTTTATGTAATATTTCCTTCCTGTTGTAAGGTTCTTGCAGGTATATGATCTTGATGATGAATTGCCTTTTGCAAGAGTTCTGTAGGTTCCGTTTGCAGTTGATGATACATAAACCTCATAGCCCGATGCTGATGTAACACCTGTCCACTTAACTGTGAACTGCTTTGAAGCACTGCTTACCGATACGGCAGGTGTAGCAGGATTGGTAATATCCTTAACCTGTGTTGCCCCTGAATATACATAGGTTCCGTAGTAGTTCCTGTAAGCATATACCTTGTAGTAACAGATTGTTCCTGCCGTAAGCTTCTTGCTTATGTAATATGTAGTGTTGGCATTCTTTATATCCGCTGTTCTCACATATGCCTTCTTTGCTCTGTCATATGTGTATACGACATAGCCTGTAGCTCCCGCTGACTTATTCCATGTAAGCTTAAGGCTTGATGCACCACGAAGTGAAACCTTGAGGCCTGTAACATTTGCAGGTCTTGTAGTTGTTGTATATGAAGTGTACTCACCAAGGACTCTCTTTCCTCCGATGGTTCTGTATGCTCTCACAGCGAATTTATATGTTGTACCCGGCTTCATATTGATATCTGTATGGGTTGTTGTGCTGCCTGATACAAGAGTCTTTCTCTGTACATACTTCTTTGTGGTTGTGTCATATCTGTAGAACAGATATCCTGTTGCATTCTCAACCTCATCCCATGAAAGTGTGATGGTGCTGTTGGTATTTGCTGTGCTTGTAAGTCCTGTAAGCTTGGCTGGTGCCGTTCCGTAATCCGCTGCCACAGGTTCTCCTGCGTAGGTTCTGCCATCCACATCTGCAAATGCCGCAACTCCAACCTTATAATCCTTGCCTGTCTCCAGTCCGGTAAATGTGTATGTTGTAGTTTCTCCGCCTACTGTTGCAGTCTGTGCAAGCTCTTCACCTGAAACGTCACTGATGTAGAGTCTGTAGCCGCCTGCACCATTCTGTGCTGTCCAGCTTACTGTAATGCTGTCAACTGTTGCTGTGTCAAATGAAGCTGTAATGTCAGCAGGAACGATCACGAAATAATATGTCTTGCTTCCACTGTAGCTGTTTATACCTGTTACCGTAACACTTGCCTTACCGATATTCGTGTTTCTTGAATATGTAAGGGTGTAGTCCTTATCCTTAACCAGTGTGCTGTCCATAACCGGTACAGGACATATCTGTGAGCCTGTATATACTGCTGTCTCGGCAGGCTCGCCCTCGATATAAGCTGATATGTCATTGCTTGACATATTCTTGATCTCGAAGTACTTAACCACTGATCCACTGTAATTGCCCATTGCTGTTATTGTCACTGAAGCCTTTGAGCTTGCAGTTGTGATATTTCTGTTACCTGCATAGGTGATGGTGTAATCTGTGTTCTCCTTAAGGACTATGCCGTTAAGGGTTACCTTTATACCGTCAAATACAATGTCCCTTCCTGTATAGGCTACATCATGAACACCTGTAACCACTGCAGAAGCAATGGACTTCTTATTGATAGTGAACTGTACACTCTTGTTTCCTGTGTAATTGCCTGAAGCATTAATATATACTGTTGCTGTCCCTGCATTTGTATTGTTGCTGTAGCTTACTGTATACTCAGTACCCTTTACCAGAGTATAGTCACCGAACTTCACAACAGGCTCCGGTACTATAGGTGATCCTGTGTATTCTACGTTGTTTATTCCTGTTATGGTAAGGTCTGATATATTTCTCTTTGCTATGGTGTATACTGCGTTCTTTGTTCCTGTGTAGTTACCCGCACCTGTTATGACCACATTATAGCTTCCTGCATTTGTAACGGCTGATGTGCCACTTACTGTATAATCCGTTCCTGCCTTAAGTGTCACACCACCAAGTGTTACTGACTTAACCGCAGGTGTATGCGCTGTCCTGTCATAGGTAACAGAGGTCTCCGCAAGTGTAACTGCTGCAGCGCTTATATTCTGCTTGTTGATGGTGAAGTTGAGGTTCTTGGTTCCTGTGAAGTTGCCCTTACACTTTATAACTGCTGAAGCAGTTCCTGCATTTATATTATTGCTGTATGCCACATCATAATCTGTTCCTGCCACGAGAGCAGCTCCGAGATATGTAGCTGATATGGCAGGCTTTATCTCTGAGCCTGTATATGTAACCGGCTGAAGATTGGCAATAGACACCTCTGAAATATTTCTTGGCTCAATTACAAAGCTTGCAGTTGCCTGATCCATGTAATTTCTTATTCCCGATACAGTAACTGTATATGTTCCTGCATCTGTTGCTGTTACACCTGTAACCTTATAATCTGTGCCTTCCTTAAGCGTCACTCCGCCGAGAGTAACTGACTTCACAACCGGTGTATGAGATTTTCTGTCATAGGTTACTTTGCTGCTGTCTAACGTCACAACTGCGTTCTTGATACTTGTTCCACATATAGTGAACAGGCGACTGTTTGATCCGGTATAGTTTCCTGTACCATATACATAAGCAGTAGCTCTGCCTGCGTCTGTGTTGCTGCCGTAGCCCATTGTGTAATCTGTTCCCTGAACCAGTGTGTATGTTCCGTGCTTAACCGTAACCGCAGGTGTAACAGGTAAACCTGTATATGGCTGATCCGGTATATCTGCAATCGAAAGCTCACTGATGTTCTTCTTGCTTATTGTGTATCCTGCCTTTGCTGTTCCTGTGTAATTTCCTGCTCCAGTTACAGTAACTGTATATGAGCCCGCGTTTGTTGCAGTCACTGTAGAAAACGTGTAATCTGTACCTGCTGTAAGTGTTTTTTTGCCTAACACCACCGATGTAACTTTAGGTGTATGAGCGGCTCTGTCATAGGTACAGGATGATGAATCAAGAGTTACTGTACTGCCGCTTATGGACGCCCTGTTGATGGTGAACTTCTTTGTTATGGTTCCATAGTAGGTGCCTTTTCCTGTAATGGTTACTGTACCTGCGTCTGTACCTGCATTTATATTCTGTCCGTATGAAACAGTGTAATCTGTGTTCTTGGTAAGTGTTGTTCCGTTATATGTAACGGTTACATCCGGTTTAAGCTGTGAGCCTGTATAGGTCATGGCACTTATGCCTGAAACAGCTGCACTGCTTAAATCTGTCTTTCCCGAAACTATTGTAAATGTAATGTAACATACTCCTGTGTAGTTACCTTCACCTGTAAAGTAAAGACTTCCTGTCTCGCCGATCTCCTTGGCTGATGTTCTTCTTACAGTATAATCTGTACCCTCTACAAGAGTGTAATCACCGAACTTTACCTGGACATCCGGCATTATTGTCTCACCGGTGTATTCGTAGGTCTGATTTCTTCTTTCAATCCCCACATATGTAAGGCTGTCCATCTGCTTTGAATATATGGTGAATTCGCATACCTTCTGACCTGTATATGTCTTATTTGTTCCTGTAACAGTTATCGTACCCTTACCGGATCTTACATTCTCTCCGTATGAAACAGTATAATCTGTTCCCTCCACAAGAGCTGTTCCATTGTACTCAAGGGATATGGCAGGTGTATATCTCTCACCTGAATATGTAAATGTCTTGGTATAGGTAGCTGTACAATCCTCAATGTCGATCATCGAAGAGGTAATCTTAAATCCACACTGGGCTGTTCCAGTAAAGTTTCCCTTAAATGTAACTATTACTGTGGCTGTTCCCGGATTGGTATTGTTCTTATACACCAATGAATAGGAGTCTGCAGAAATTGTCTTTCCTGACAGAGTAACTGTAACGGCAGGAGTCTTAGCCTGTCCGTCATATTCACAATCTGAAGCTGATACTGAAGCTGACTGTGCATTTATAGGATTAATCTTGAAGGTCTTTGTTGCTGTACCTGCATAATAGGTTCCGATACCCTCAATAACAAGGGACGCTGTTCCTGCTTGTGTATTATTTGCAATGGACTTGATCCGGAAGTCCTTGTTTATTGACAATGTCTTTGATGTTGAACCCAAGTTATTGGTCATGCTTACTGCCGGTGTTATAGGATTACCCCAGTTATAGGTGTAATCATCTATGCTGCAGTCAACATTTGCAATAGGACACTTATCAATGGTAAACTGATAATTCTCTATACTTCCCTCATAGCTGCTGCCGCAGGCATTTATGGTAAGTTTACCTGTACCCGGCTCAACATTGTTGCTGTAAGTTACAGTATAGTCTGTTCCCGGGACAAGGGTCTTTCCGCCTACAACCAATGTACACGCAGGCTTCTGAGGAAGACCTGTGTAATAGCAGGAAGTAACCTTGATACTGTCATACTTTGATATATCTGTCTTACTTGAACCACTTCCTGTAATAGTAAATGGTATCTTTTTCTCTCCGGTATAATTATTTATTCCTTTAATAACTGCATAAGCAGTTCCGGCATTAGTGTTACTTTCATAAGAAAGTGTATAATCTGTCCCACTAACCAGTGCCACATTTGTTGTGCTGTCCTTAACTGTTACAGTTGGGGTACAGGCACTTCCTGTATATGTATATGTGTACTTTGAAAGTGTGATATCCTGGCTTGCTATGTCTGCTGCAACAATATTAAAATACATAGTCTTGCTGCTGCTGAAATTTCCTCCGTCAAGGGCTGATACCTTAACATACGGGCAGTTCTCCCTATCTGATCCCACATAAGACTTAACTCCCATGTTGTTGTTGTACTCACCCATTGAGAAATCATAGCTCTTCTGAAGGTTGTACACATCATTATATACAGCAGTTACTGTAGGATGTACAACACTCTTGGTATATGGAATATTCGGCTTTGATGATGAAGAATATTCTACACCGTTTATATACCACTTAGCCTTTGAAAGAGATACCTTTCCGATGGAAAACTCTGCCTCACAGCTTCCTGTATATCCCTTCTCGGGAATACCTGTGGCTATAACCTTTCCTGTACCTACATAAATGTTATTCTCGTAGGAAAGTGTATAGCAGTCCGCTGATATGGCAGTGGCTGTTATATCTTCTGCTCCCCTTAGCTTAACTGTTGGATATATCTCACTACCGGTAAACGTGTATTTACTACCGATAATGTCCAACGCGCATTCCTTCTCAATGTCAACAATGGAAGCCGCTTCAACCTTGCCTGCCTTATAGAAGACAAAGTCACCTTGAAGCACCACTGTAAGTGCCATGAGCACTGACATGAGGAATGCCAAAATCCTCTTACCTGTCTTGCTGTTCATAAATCTTCCCCTTTCTGTTGAACATCAGCCAGCCTAAATCTCAGGCTGCTCGTTCGTTTTAGGCTGTGACCTTTCATCACATAATGCCCACTCATCTTAAATTTTAACAAATCAAGGGGGAATATTCAACAGCAACCTATACAATATTGACAATACTTTGCTAAATCTAAAAGAAAAAAATCACACAAAAAAAGCCATGAGAAAACCTCACAGCTCTTCTTTGTATAAATATTTTGTGAAAAAAACAAGTTGAAGCGTAAGGACTATTAGCAGCTTCAAATCCTGTAACAAAAATGTAACATATTTTTAAATGTATTGCAATCCCAAATCATCAAAAAACAAAAGTTTTTTTGCGTTTTCTCCCAAGATCATGTTTTTTTCGTCATTTGTAAGCCCTATATTTTGTATCATTCTAACTGAGTATTCCTGATCGGCCCACGGGCTGTCAGTTCCGAATAACACATGTTCCGCACCATGCCTTTTTACAAGCCTTACGAATTTTCCAGGATCAAGCAGTCTCCAGTCTCCGGTCCTGCCCTCTACCCAATCAATATCTCCCACTGAAAATGCCGTGTCAAAGAACACATCCCTGCCACACAGCTTCTCATAAACCTCGTCCCACATATTCCAGCCCCCCATGTGGGCAAGTATAAGCTTGTCAGGCTTAACATCATCCAGCACATTACATACCATATCAGGTGTACAATGCACCACCTGGGGCAGTCCTATATCTGTACCTGCATGTACCACGACCGCCAGACCCAGTTCAGTAGCGTAGCTTATGATCCGTTTACACTTTATGTCGTCAAAGAACACATTCTGATAATCCGGATGGAGCTTTATGCCCTTAAGCCCTTCTCTACTTACAAAATTAAGGATTTCCTTGTAATTATCATTTTCCGGGTGAATACCTCCAAAGGAGAATATTCCCCTTCCGTTAAATTGGGCACTTACAGCAGCTGCCACATCATTGATATGTTCCGTCTGCTTAGGTGACGTCACCACCGGAAGTACAACAGATATGTCAATACCTGCATTTGCCGTTGATAACTTAAGTCCCCCAAGGGTACCATCTGTATGAGCCTTTGCACCGGAGCGTCCCACCAGAAGTTCAACAGCCTTCCCCGCAATTTTCTCAGGATAGGTATGTGTGTGTATGTCAATAATCATTTTCAGTCTTCATCTCCGTTGTTATATACGCCGTAATATTTGCCATAGTATTTCCCGTAATACTTACCGTAATAACCCTTCTTGCCTGACTCAACCTTATTAATTATGACACCAAGAATCCTGCAATTGCTCTGCTCAAGCTGTTCCTTAACCTTCTGGGCGAACTTGTAGCTTATCTTATTGTTCTCCATAACAAGGGCAACGCCGTCAAGCTGCTTCGCCACTATGGCACTGTCGATAACTGAGCCAAGAGGTGGTGTATCTATTATAATGTAATCAAAGTCTCTTCTGCAGTTCACCATCAGCTCTGCAAATTGCTCTGAGCCAAGAAGCTCTGCCGGATTCGGAGGAACAGGTCCTGCGTCAATGAAATAAAGATTTTCTATATTTGTCTCGCACAGACATTCCTCGTAAAGGCACTGTCCCGAAAGGTAATGGCTGAGCCCGTTCTCAATGTTCTTTATGTGATACCTTCCTGCCATAACAGACTTTCTCATGTCTGCATTTATGAACACAACCTTTTTGCCTATATCTGCAAATGCTCTGGCAAGATTAATTGATACTGAGGTCTTGCCCTCACCGGGTATACATGAGGTAAGTCCTATGGCCTTTATCTTGCTTCCTGAAAACAATATGTTGGTTCGGAGAATTTTATAAGCTTCGTTGCTACGGAAATCCATTTTGTCCAGTTTATCGAAAGTTATCTTATTCATTGTCTTCTCCTCCTTCCGCATATTCTGTTTCCTTTTTATTATGCTCTTTCTTGTCGTGGTTCTTCTTGCCCGGCTTTTTCTTCTTGGACTTTTTATCCTTTACAGGTTTATCTTCTTTATCTTCCTTATCTTCTTTATTTTCTTTTTCAGACTTATCGGCCTTCTTTTCCTTATCCTTGTCCTTGGATTTCTTTTTTGAGTTGTCTGATTTTTTCTTCTTCGCAGGCTTAACATCCTCTTCTGAAACTACGGTTTCAGGCTTGGCTGCCTCTTCTGAAACTACGGTCTCTGGCTTGGCTGCCTCTTCTGAAACTACGGTTTCAGGCTTGGCTGCCTCTTCCTGAACTGTTGTCTCTGCCTCCGCATCTTCATAAGCTTCATCGCTCACATCCTCAAGCTCTGCATATGAAACAGTTTCTGTATCCCCTTCCATCATTTTATCGTGTTCCACCGAAAGTCCCGGTACAAATACAGGGATTTCATCCTGTTTCTCGTCGGCATCTGCCACGGCAGGAACAGCCGCTACAGGCTCCTGCTCATTTTCATCCTCGTCGTCATCTTCGTCATCAACATCATGCTTTTTATGTCTCTGCTTCCTCTTTGTATTTCCCGAGTTTTCAAGTACCGGAATCTGTCCCAGAGTGTTAAGTCCCAGGTAACGCTTCACATCTTCCGGAGTTCTGATACGATCATTTAAAAGATAGAACACAACTATAAGAAGCAATGATACGAATACACCGGCGGCTCCGCCCAAAAGTACATTCTTCTTAAGGTTAGGGCTGCTCTCTTCAAGTGGGAGATTTGCTTCCTCTGCCACATTCACCTTCTCAAGATCCATAACCTCTTTTACCACATCGGATGACACCTTGGCAACACATGAGGCTATCTGCTGGGCAACCACCGGATCCTTATCACTTACCGATATAACTATAAACCTTGAATTCTCAGGGTTGCTTACTGTAATCCTTGAAGCAAGCTCATCCTCTGTATCTGTAAGATTCAGCTCACTGATAACCTGGGATAGTACTTTGGTTCCCTTTACCTGAATAATATAGTCATTGGTCAAAAGATTACCGGTCTGGAGATCTGTGTAAGTAATATTATTATCGGAATTCTGCTTGTTTATAACATACAGCTTGGTTGTTGATGTGTACATCGGTGTAATAAACACCTTGGTGATTATACCCACCAGCAGTGCACATGCAATTCCCACAGATATTACTATCCATATCCTGTCGAGAATAGCTATGGCTATCTCCTTCAGATCTATTTCATATTCCTGTTCATTATCTGTTCCCATTTTATTTCTCCTTTGATCATATTAGCTTATCGTTCAGGATACGCTTTGGATTTCTGTTGAAAAGCTCCTCCACTTTGCCTTTCCCATATTTTTTCTCTATGTACCTTAATCCACCGGATACAATCGGCGGTCTTACATTTACCCCATGGGCATCTGTCCCGAATACATGTATCATGTCAGCCTTCAGCAGTTTTCTGCAAAAGCCTGTTACCTGATCCGTAATCCCCCCCTCAAGAGATGAGATATTCACCTGGATCAATGCTCCCATATCTATCAATTCCCCGATATATCCCATATGCTTTGTAAGCTTCATATACCGCTCCACGTGAGCAATTACGGGGATGTATCCGGCCGTAGTAAATTCTCTTACGGCAGCACATATATTTTCATATTCTGTTTCCACTAGAAACTCAATAAGCACGTATCTTGTGCCATTGATGGTCAGCGCATTCCCCTTCTTAACCTGTTCAAGAAGACCGCTGTCATAAAGCAGTTCGTTTCCCAGAAATATATTGAAATCCGGGGCTATAGCATTTGCCTCCTGTCTGACCTTGAGAAATATCTTCACCAGTTCCGGCACAGGGGTGTTATCCTCACCCATCATAAAATGGGGAGTTGCCACCATATTTCTTATTCCCTGTTCATATGCTCTGGCAAGCATTTTTCTTGTGGTGTCCATATCCCTTGAACCATCGTCTACTCCCGGAAGGATGTGGCAATGCATATCAAATAAATTAACCATAAGTGATCTCCTACCTCTTGTGAGATGCTCTCTGCTTAAGCGTATTGATAGCTCCAAGGCTCAATCCGAACAGCACAAAGGCTGCACAGGAAAGATACATTAACATGTTAAGGTTGCTCTCGATAACTGCAACCACAAGATTATACAACCTGAGAGGTGTTACATTGAGTCTCTCATATGCCCCTGATATTCTGATAACTGCCGGTGCCAGAAATCCCATGATACCGGAGGATAACAGAGCATAGCTTATATATCTTATACCTCTGTGTGCCCAGTGCTGCATGGATACAAGCACAAAACAGATGATGATACACAATATCACCAGCACTGCACACAGTGGAGCGAATACCTTATTATACATATTCATGTATTTAACATACTGTGCCGCAAAAGGGAACTTCAACGCCGACTCATAATCCTTAATGATCTCCCCGGTAATATCACTTATTCCCCTGTCTGTTTCTTTTGTGGTTTCTATATTGTTCTTCTTAATATAGGAAGAAATATTGTCTTTTATTTTATTCTCTATGACTGTGGTATTCACAGTGTAATCCTGCTGCTTTATCTGGGCTTCTATATAATTCTTGGACTCCATATATACCACATTCTTATCAAATACTCCATCAAGAACCTCCTCAGGAAGTCCCGACGGCCTGAGGGTATTGCACGCCTTCTCATATACAGAATCCCATACACTGTAGTAATAATTTGTCTTATTAAACTCACCTATGACAGATGACGCATTGAAGAAGGACATCTTAAATGCAGTTAAGACTATAATGGCAGTAATACATAACGCAAGAATAAACGATAACACAAGACTTACTACAGTCCTTATGTTTTTTACCTTTTTACTTTTTTTCCGTACTTTTCCGGACTCAGTTTTTTTCTCCAATTACTCTCACCCCTACTCTTCAGATATTACAGGTCCTGCGATCTTCTCCGCACATACATAGAAACGCTGATCCTTTATTCCGATAAGTGCACCGAATGGGTAACAGGTATATAATATAAGCTGCTCCTTATCACTGTTATCAAAGAACACCTCCGAATCCTTTGCATCTGCGATCTTGGTCTCAGTTACTCTATACTGAAATTCACCGTAATTAGTCCTAAGAACAAATACATCTCCGTTCTTTACATCCTGTAACGGTTCAAAATATAAGGAGTCATGGGCTCCCAGAAGCACCATATGTCCAAATCCCGGAAGAAAACTTCCTATGTATTGTCCTGCTCCCTCCTTGAATACCCGGTCCGTATCTCCCCAGAACACCTTTACATCCATGTTCAGCCGGTCGCAGAACAGTTCTCCGTACCGGACCTCATATCCGGGAAATACTATATCACTCTTTTTAATGATTCCGTCCTTTTGCACCTTTGCATTCTCATCATATACGCTTTCAAGCTCACTGCTAAAATTAGGCATGGTCTTCGAAAGCACCATGTTAAAAACATTTGATGCAAGATTTATGACCGGTCTTGCTGCCACGAATATAATTCCGTACCCCAGCACAGCCATTATAACCGGAATAAATATATATGATATTATCCTTTTTTTTCTTTTACTGATTTTCATATAAAGCCTCTATTCATCGTCTTTTTTGAACAATCCAAACTTGACCGCCACAGCAACCGAAACTGCAAAAACCGCAAGAATTGCAATTCCTGTATATACCAGTGAGTTTAATCTGAAGCCTGTGTTCTTCACTGCAGCTTTAGTTGATACAACAACATTTCCCGAATCATCAACAATAGAGAAATCATTGTCATCAGAGTCGAAGCTTATGTTCATACCAAGCTCCTTAGCAAGCTCTGCCGCTTCCTTTGCCATCTCTTCCTTGGTCTTGTCCGCCTTGGCATCCTTCCCCACATCTACAATCTTCTTATCTGCTCCTATGTCCTTATCCGGTGCTTTGTCCTGTGGTTTCTTATCATCCTCCGGTACTTTGTCATCATTTCCCTTCGGGTCATCAACAGCATCCTCCTTCTTTTCATCCTCTACCTTGTAGAGATATCCCGAGGCAATTCCCGACGCCACATTATTGTATATATAATCTATGCAGGCATCTGCCTGAGCCGCCGTAAGATCATAACTGGAATCCAACATGTTTATAAGCTGGTTTATATATGCCTGCTTCACCCGATAATATGCTCCCTGATAATAGAATGTGCTACTGGCAACACCTATAAGCCTGGACTCATTGCCATTTATATCCGCATAGCTGTCCAGATGTCCGTAGCCCAGGGTGAACAGTACACATACAAGTGCCACGGCACTGTAAACAATCCCTTTCTTTATACTATTCATATTTCTATTCTCCTTATAAAAAAAGCTTTTTTATGTGCATTCCCAAGTGCTGCCTTTATAAGCACACACTCCACTAGATGATAGCAAAGTTAAAGCAAAAAAGCAAACAAAAAAGAGAGAGACGTTAAAATCTCTCCCTTTTATGACAAAACATTCAGTGTTTCAAATGTTACTGCTTAACACCCTTAACTACCTTGTATGTCTTTCCGTTATACTTAACAGTACCTGTGTACTTGAAGTCTACCTTGCCCTTTGATACATAGTACCACTTTTTGTTGTACTTAACCAGAGTTGGTGTTCCGTTCACACACTTCTTACCACCTGATACATAGTACCAGTTGCTGCCGTACTTAACAATTGTTGTGTCCTTGCAGATCTTACCATTCTTTACATAGTACCAGCTGTTGCTGTACTTAACAAGTGTTACGTCCTTGCACATCTTACCGCCCTTAACGTAATACCAGTTGCCGTTATACTTAACAAGTGTTGTGTCCTTAGCAAGCTTACCACCATTTACGTGATACCATGTGCTGCCATACTTAACAAGAGTATTGTCGTTGCACTGCTTACCATTCTTTATGTAGTACCAAACACCATTGTCAGCCTTAGCAAGAGTTGTAACTGAAGTATCAAGAACTCCGTCTGTTACATAGTAAGCTGAACCTGTAACAACTACACCAGTCTTCTCATCGAGAACACCTTCTTTAAGTAAGTACCACTTACCTGCAGGTGTCTTCTTGAAACCTGTTGATGTAGCAACAAGACCATCCTCTGCATTGATGAAATACTTACCTTCTTCTAATGCATATACATCTGTAACCTCAGGTGTCTTTCCTTCAACGATACCATATCTGTTACCGCTTATTGAAACAACCTTTGACGCTGTGTAAAGGGTTCCGTCATAGAACTGGATCTGATTAACTGTACCAGCCTCTGTGAACTGTACAAATGCAGCACACTCTGCAGCCTTCTTACCCTCACCTGCAAATGAGATTACATCTCCACCTACAAGCCGAGCAGCTTCCTTAGCATAACCAACAAGCTCCATCTGGTTATCTGTTGTATTGTTAGCCTCATCTTCTGTCATTACAACATAAAGCTCATGAGCCGCATCTATCTTTGCATTGATATTCTCTGCATCCGTTGCTGATATATCTCCTACAGTGTATTCAAACTGAGACTCGGCGAGTCCATAAAATCCTCTCGCTTCTGCGTTAGCATACTCCTTAATGTGCTCAAGAACACTCTGCTCATTTGGACCGACTGTTGAATCTGCTGATACAACCATGCCTGTTCCAAGCATAGCCACGATAGCCGCTGTTGCAACTAATCCTTTTCTTAACTTAAACATTTTTATCCCTCCTAATCCTATTGAGTTTTCTTCTAAATTAACATATAGAGTTTACAGCAATATTCCCCCTGTGTCAATAAGGTTTTCTCCTTTCAGCCGTCGGATTCAGACCAAAAGCACTCCAATTATGCCATGTGAAAGTTTTTTAGGATTTATAGAGATTTTTATATATCTCCTCTTCCTCATACTCTGCCTGTTTTATAACCTCATCATGACCCGATAAAGCTGCAAATGGTGCAAACTGTGCAGCCCTGTCTCTCATTGACATTGGCCTGTGATTCTTAGATACAGGTCGCGAAAGATTTATTATGTCATCATAACCACTCATGCCTTGTGACCTCCTATCTGTCCGTTTCTCTCTATGGTGGTGGCTCCCTCTTCGAGGTTCATTCCCTTAAGGACCGCATTCTTTCCATACTTCTTCTTAAGACCAATAATTGCCTCTTGAAGTTTATGTTCCCTGTCAAGCTGTTCGTGCTGCTGTTTATATTCTTCCCGTACCTCATCCATATCCGAGAAGAGATCATACTGTACATACTCCTCCCCCTTATCTCTTTCTTCTATATAAATGCTATATGGTGTCACTTTGGCTGCCACCACATACACTCTCCTTATAAGAAGCTTTGGATCAACTATCTGTTCATAGAGCCTCGCCATGGCGTCGCATATGATTCTTGAGGAAGAAGTCTTCTCCTTAAGATTCCAGGTTCCGTGAGCATGCTTCGGTATCCGTCTTCCGTATCTGTCCTTTACTATCTCGCCCTTGTACTGGTTTCTAATGGAAGTGTTGGTGAGATTATCTATATCATAGCCTACCGTCAATACTAGCTGGTCGGTTACATATCCCTTTTCCACAAGGCTTAGGCTTAGCAGTTCTGTCATTTCCTTAACTATCAACAACCCATGTTCATAGTCATAGGGCTCCTTTAACACCTGTCCATTACTTATACTGTTTGTCTCCGGCACATAGGACTTGACCTCCTTTATAGTACACGGCTCATATCCCCAGGCATGATCTATAAGCAGTTCTGCGTTGACTCCAAACAGCCTGTATAGCAATTCTTCATTGTAGTAGTCCTCCGGTCTCCCCAGAGAACATCTCGCCACATCCCCCATGGTCATAAGCCCAACTTCTTTAAGCTTTCTGGCATAACCTGTACCCACTCTCCAGAAATCCGTTATAGGCGTATGTGACCACAGCTTCTCCCTGTAACCCATCTCATCAAGAACCGCAATACGACTTCCATCTTCGTCTGCCTCCACATGCTTCGCTACTATATCCATTGCCACCTTGCAGAGATACATATTTGTCCCTATGCCAGCTGTGGCAGTGATTCCCGTCTCTTTAAGAACTTCCTTTATCATCTTCTTCGCCAGCTCATAAGCTGTCAACCCATAAGTATTAAGATAAGATGTCACATCCATGAACACCTCGTCAACTGAATATACATGTATGTCCTCAGGTGCTACATATCTGAGATATATTCCATATATCCTGGAGCTGTATTCCATGTAAAGACTCATTCTCGGCGGTGCCGCTATAAATGATATCTTGCATTTCTCATCTCGTGCTATCTCAGCCGAGAGATACGACTCCCTTTCAAACTCTCCTCCTCCAAGCCTCCGTTTTCTTATGCTGTTAAGCTCGTCCACCTTCGCCACAGCCTGATACAGCCTGGCTCTTCCGGATATCCCATATGCCTTAAGGGATGGGGACACCGCAAGACATATAGTCTTATCTGTCCTGGTTCTGTCTGCCACCACCAGATTGGTGGTCAGGGGATCCAGATCCCTCTCCACACATTCCACCGAAGCATAGAAGGATTTCAGATCTATTGCTATATACTGCCTCTCTCCTGCAGAAACTTTATTCTGTTTATTAATATCTGAGTCATCTTTTCTTTCCATGTCTATTACCCTTTTCACAGTCATTGTCAACTCTTCATACATTTATTTTATACCAATATACATATTTTAGGCAAACGCCCACAAAAAAATCATTAATTAAATTGTAACGGTTCAGAGCCGGGCGAAATTATAAAATAAAACATGAAATGCCTGCAGTTCTAAGGCTGATTCATGAATTTTATCTGGTGGATACGCCACACCGATGAAATGCGAAGCATTTTTGAGGTTGACTCTGAATAGCCACATTAATTTTTTATTAGTTTTTCTCTTTCCGGTTGCGGCGTTGTTTCATTTTTGTTATCATAGCTCATGAATGATAAAACATACGAAAACATTAAGAAACAAGAGATGAAAAATATGAGTACAACAGGAAAAAAACGTCCTACCGTGAAGCAGCTTCAGGTGGTGGTAAGGAGACTATGGATTGCATGTATATGTTTGTTTGTAATATGTGCCTCCCTGCTTGCCGTCGTTATAAAAAACAGAAGCAATATAAAGTTGTTTGGTCCAGATAAGAAAAGCAGCAATACCGTCGAGGATGTACCGGCAGTCACCGCTGACAGCAGCGACTATGTAGTGTGCCTGGATCCCGGACACGGCGGCAGATTCACCGGAACCCAGGGACTTGACGGCACCTACGAAAAGGATGATACCTTAAAGATAGCTCTGGAAGTTAAAAAGGCATTGGAGAACAGAGGAGTAAAGGTCGTTATGACCCGTACAGACGACAGTGACATAGAGCTTGATGAACGTGCCGCCATTGCAAATGATGCCAATGCAGATCTGTTCCTTTCTCTCCACAGGAACTACACGGCAGGAGATAAATCCGCCAAGGGCTTTGAGGTATGGATACACAGTACAAATTCCGATACCAGCCGTGCAATCGCCTCAGCAATACTTGAAGGACTCGATAAAGTCGGAATATCTGAAGACCGCGGTGTTAAGGTTGGAACCCAGGGGGATTCGGAACATAATTATGCAGTTATCCGTGACACTAATATGACCAGTGTTATTGCAGAACTGGGATTCATGAGCAATCAGGAGGATCTGGATCTGTTCAATGAGCATCACGAGGAATATGCCATTGCCATTGCAGAGGCAGTTGTGGACTGGCTCAATACATATTGTAAAAAATAAAACGGTGACAAGCGATTATCTGTCGCTTATCACCGTTTTATTTCTTCCTGTTTCTTTTGCTTTATAGAGAGCTTCATCCGTTCTGTTGAACCAGTCTTCTCCCTTCTCATTGTTTCTGTACCGGGCAATTCCGCAACTTACCGTAAGCCCATCTTTACGCATAAACTGAAAGTAATAGCATCTGAACTCAGTTCTTATATCCTCTACGATACTAAGTACCTTTTCCTCATCTATACCCGTAAACAATACTGCAAATTCCTCGCCACCGTACCTGAATCCCAGTCCATAATCTGATATTTTTTTCTTTATTATACTACACAAAACCTTGATAACTGTATCTCCGTTACTGTGTCCATAGGTGTCATTTACATTTTTAAAATGATCAATATCAAACATGGCAAGAACCGCTACAGCACCCACATCATTACAATTTCTCACTTGCGCCTGAAGACTTTCATCAAAGGTCTTTCTGTTATAAAGACCTGTCAGAGGTTCCTTCTTCAATTCGGACAAAAGGTTCAACTGCTTAACGTGTATATCATTTATAGCCTGTATAAGTTCATTGGTATGCCTGTTACACATGCTGGTCATAACGTACACACCAACGGCAACAACCAGGGACAGCATTATATTCGCCCCGAACCGCTTTATCTTCCATTCAGCGAGATTGTAAAGCAACAACTGTGAAATACAGGAAAACACCAATGCCAGCAGTGAGCTCACGCCGGTCAACGTATTATCTGCAAATACCGTTGTACCAATAACCGCAACAAAGGGCAGCAACGCTATAAACGGCATTCCATAATGTACCAATGCTACACATCCAAACATGGCCACATACATGATACACATGCCCCACGTATTCCTGGATACTTCATCAGGCTTCTTCTTCAGCCTGTACCCCGTGATCACAAGTATAAGTACACTGACCACAGCAATTGCGATTATATCTCCAACAATGCATCCAAACAAGCCTTTCTCGACGGTGCCCTTCCAGAATATCCGGGAACCCATTTCAATTACTAATACACATAAATAGGTAATCAGCATACATTTCCACAATATATGCTGCCATTTCCTGTCTAATTCTACTCTGGTGGAATTCATACCCTTTCCTTTCCGGGGATTTGTTTCTATGACACAATATATAGTGCCACATGGTGTGTATTTTACTACAAATACTGCAAAATTACCATAGTTTTTATTAAAATTCGGTGACATTACAGGCAACTAAAAATGGTTGCTGCAGCGTAACGCCACCTTCGGTGACATTACAGATTAAATCCAACCTCGAAGGCCTTCGTGTTTATATCTACGGTCTTTGGCGGTACTGTGTCCTTTATTACCTGAAGCCATTTTTCATGATCAAAGTCCATGTGTCTGGCAGCAACACCGATTATTATTGAGTTGAACACTTTAGGATTGCCAAGCTTCTTAGCCTCGCCCATGGCATCAACAGAGATAACCTTGTACCTGCTCTTTAATGTCTCGATTATCCCATCAGGATATTCCGCCATACCTGTAACAACAGTTATAGGATCTATCCTCTGGTCGTTTATTATGATAACGCCGTCCTTCTTAAGGAAGTGTGCATATCTAAGAGCCTCAAGTCTCTCAAATGCAATAAGTACGTCTGCCTGACCTTCCTCTACGATCGGCTCATCTACCTTCTCACCATATCTTACATAAGTAACAACGCTTCCGCCTCTCTGGCTCATTCCGTGAACCTCTGAAAGCTTAACGTCATAACCTGCCATTGTTGTGATTCCACCAAGTATACGGCTTGTAAGCAGAGTTCCCTGTCCACCTACACCTACAATGATAATATTCTTAGTAGCCATGTTACAGTTCCTCCCTTGCTATAGCGTCAAAATGACAACGCTTCATACATAATCCGCAGCCATTACACTGATTTTCATCTATTGTTATTGTTCCGTCCTCATTTCGTATTACAGCAGGACATCCCGGCTTTAAGCACATTCCGCACTTCTTACACTTCTCAGGTATAGCCTTGCATACGTGGGTTCTCTTAGTTGTCTTAAGGAGCACACATGGTGCCTTTGTGATGATGACTGATATCTCATCCTTGGCGACCTCAGACGCAATAAGCTTTTCAAGCCCTTCAACATCGTATGCGTCAATCTCATTTACATTCTTAATTCCTATTGCTTTACAGAGATTATAGATATCTATTGCATATGTAGGATCTCCCATAAGGGTCTTACCTGTGGCTGCATGATCCTGATGACCTGTCATACCTGTTGTAGAGTTGTCAAGGATAATGACTGTTCCTGTTGCCTGGTTATATACCATGTTCATAAGGGAATTAATACCTGTGTGAAGGAATGTTGAATCTCCGATAACTGCAACCCAGTTCTTAATGTAATCCTTGCCCTTAGCCTTCTCCATACCATGTAAGGTTGAGATTGAAGATCCCATACATACAGTTGTATCTATTACTGAAAGCGGAGCAACTGCACCTAATGTGTAGCAGCCTATATCTCCGGCAGCATGTATCTTCATCTTATTTAATACTGAGAATACACTTCTGTGAGGACATCCTGGACAGAGAATAGGTGGTCTTGCAGGAACCTTTGCAGGCTCTGTTGTCTCGATCTTCTCACCAAGAATACGCTCTCTTATCATGTTGGCCGAGTACTCACCCTGAACTGTCATAAGCTCTTTACCAACTGCATTGATACCCCAGCTTCTTACCTGTGTCTCAATATGTGGCTCAAGCTCTTCTATTACATAGAGCTTATCTACCTTTGAAGCAAATTCTTCTATCATCTTTCTTGGAAGTGGATTGACCATACCAAGCTTAAGCACCGACGCATCCGGCATAGCCTCTCTTACATACTGATATGGGATACCGCTGGTTATGACACCTACAGATGTATCTCTCATCTCAACTCTGTTTATAGGCATGTCTGCACCGTCATCGCTCATCCGGTTGAGTCTCTGCTCAACAAATACATGACGTGGAATAGCATTTCCCGGCATCATAACATACTTCTTTATATTTCTCTCATAAACCTTGTCAGGCACCTCTTCTCTGTCGAAGAGCTCAACAACGCCCTGGGAGTGTGCAAGTCTTGTGGTTGTACGGATCATTACAGGAGTATCATACTTCTCACTTGCCTCAAATGCATACTTTGTGAACTCCTTTGCCTCCATACTGTCTGACGGCTCAAATACAGGTATCATTGCAGTTCTGCCTACAAGTCTTGAATCCTGCTCATTCTGTGATGAGTACATTCCCGGATCATCTGCAGCAACCAGCACCATACCACCGTTCACACCTGTGTAAGCAGCAGTAAAAAGAGGGTCTGACGCAACATTGACACCTACGTGCTTCATAGATACTATAGATCTTACACCGGCGAAGCTGGCACCAATGGCAACCTCAGTTGCAACCTTCTCGTTAGGTGACCACTCTGAATAGATCACATCCTTATACTGTACCATATTCTCACTGATCTCTGTACTTGGTGTACCAGGGTATGCAGCAGATACCTTTACTCCTGCTTCATATGCGCCTCTGGCAATAGCCGCATTACCGAGCATAATCTTCTTCTCGCTCATATTCACTATTCCTTCCAAATCATATTATTCTATCGTAAAATAATTACCTCATGACATTTTCACCGTTGACAGACCACCCTTTGCAGGTGTAGTATCACCTGTCACCACGAGCTCTCTCAATATAAAAACTGATACAAGCCATCTAAAATGTCACTACAATCTGCTATTATACAATAATTATCAACATAATTAAAGTTTTTTATCATTTATCTGCATATTATCTCTTTATTGTGCAGAATATACTATCTTTCCGCCGCAGATAGTATGATGTACCCTGCCCGGAAGCTCCCAGCCTGCAAATGGTGTGTTCACAGCCTTTGAGGCGAATTTATCTGCGACCCAGATATCATCCTCACCGAATATCACCAGATCTGCAGGTGAACCGGCAGCAACCGTTCCCGGTTCAAGTCTGTAGAATTTCGCCGGATTAGTGCTCATAAGCTCAATAAGCTTCATAAGAGTTATGTGCCCCGGCTTCACAAGTGACCTTATTCCCAGTGCCAGGGAGGTCTCAAGGCCTGTTATTCCCGATGGTGCCTTGGCAAGAGGCTTCGCCTTCTCCTCCACACTGTGAGGTGCATGGTCTGTAACTATCATATCTATGGTTCCGTCAATTATACCTTCTATTATCTTCTTTCTGTCAGCCTCAGTTCTTAAAGGTGGGTTCATCCTGGCATTTGTACCATATTCAAGAACAGCCTCCTCAGTCAGGGTAAAATGATGTGGTGTCGCCTCTGCATGGATGTCAGCTCCAAGGCTCTTAAACAGCCTTACAATATCCACGGAATTGCCTGAGCTTATATGCTGTATGCATACCGACGCTCCTGTGTGCAATGCAAGCACAGAATCCCTTGCAACCATTATGTCCTCCGCAGTCCTTGAGGCTCCGCCGTATGAAAGCTTTTCCGAAACCTCTCCCATATTAACTCCCGGCTGCTTTATAAACAGCGGATCTTCCTCGTGAAGACTTATCGGAAGGTCAAGCTCCTTAGCCCTGTTCATGGCTTCAAGGAGAACCTTCTCGTCCATTATAGGTATTCCGTCATCTGTGAAGCCTGCTGCCCCGGAAGCTGCAAGTTGTTCCATATCCACAAGCTCCGTACCCTTAAGTCCCTTTGTGACCGTTGCGGTCTGGAGTACGTTTATACCTGTCTTCTCTCCCTTTTTCTGGATGTAATCCAGAGTCTCGATGTTATCAACGGCTGGTTTTGTATTCGCCATACATACCACCATAGTGAATCCACCCTTTGCGGCAGCCCTGGCTCCTGTCTCAATATCTTCTTTATATGTGAAGCCCGGATCCCTGAAATGCACATGGGTATCCACCAGTCCCGGTGCCACCACCAGCCCTGCTGCGTCTATAACCTGTGCTCCTGAAGCTTCTATATGTTCTGAAACCTCTGCTATCTTATTGTCCTTTATAAGGACATCCATTATTTTGTCTGTATTTGTTACCGGATCAACAACCCGGCCGTTCTTTATAAGTATCATATGTTGCTGCCCCATTTTCCGATTGGTATTAACCAATTCTATATTGCTTCCAATGCCTGCTTAAGGTCTGCTATAAGATCGTTCTTGTCCTCAAGACCACAGGAGATCCTTATAAGTCCTGCAGGAACTCCGGCTGCCTTAAGCTGCTCATCGTTCATCTGTCTGTGGGTTGATGTTGCAGGATTTAAACAACATGTCCTTGCATCGGCTACATGGGTCTCTATTGCTGCAAGCTTAAGGTTCTTCATGAACTTCTCTGCTGCCTCACGTCCGCCCTTTATCTCAAAGGATACTACTCCGCAGCCGCCATTTGGCATATATTTCTTAGCTACATCATAGTACTTGTATGATGGAAGTCCCGGATAATTAACGTAGAGAACCTTGTCATTTGCCTCAAGGAACTCGGCAACAGCCTGTCCATTCTCCACATGTCTAGGCATACGCACATGTAATGACTCAAGGCCGAGATTAAGTATAAATGCATGCTGTGGAGACTGTATACATCCAAAATCTCTCATAAGCTGTGCTGTGCATTTTGTAATAAATGCCCCTTCCTTGCCGAACTTCTCTGCGTATGTGATACCATGATAGGAATCATCCGGTGTACACAGTCCAGGGAATTTGTCTGCATGTGCCATCCAGTCAAACTTACCGCTGTCTACAATAGCTCCGCCTACTGCTGCGCCGTGCCCATCCATATACTTTGTGGTGGAATGGGTAACTATATCTGCTCCCCACTCAATAGGACGGAGGTTCACAGGTGTAGGGAATGTATTGTCTACTATAAGCGGCACGCCGTGGGCATGGGCTGCCTTAGCGAACTTTTCTATATCAAGAACTGTAAGTGCAGGATTGGCAATGGACTCTCCAAACACCGCCCTTGTGTTCTCCTTAAATGCTGCGTTAAGTTCCTCCTCTGTACAGTCAGGCTCAACAAATGTCACGTCAATGCCCATCTTTTTCATTGTTACCTCAATAAGATTGAAGGTTCCGCCGTAGATAGAGGCCGATGATACTATATGGCTTCCGTTCTCACAGATGTTGAAAAGTGCGAAGAAGTTAGCCGCCTGTCCTGATGATGTGAGCATTGCTGCTGTACCGCCCTCAAGCTCAGCGATCTTAGCTGCCACATAATCATTTGTAGGATTTGCAAGTCTGGTATAGAAGTATCCGTCTGCCTCAAGATCAAAAAGCTTGCCCATATCCTCACTGGTGTCATATTTGAAGGTTGTTGACTGATATATAGGTATCTGCCTTGGCTCACCATTTCCCGGTGTATAACCTCCCTGTACGCATTTTGTGTTGATTGAATAGTTGTTTTCCATTTTGATGATGTTCCTTTCTCATATAGTATTTATATATCTTTTTATTTATCTAGTTATCCAGGTCGTCTACGATGCACACACGGTTCTTGCCATGAGTCTTGCCATAATACAGAAGCTTGTCGGCACGCCCCAGAAGTTCATCATAGGTCATCTCTGTATCAGCCTTGACTATACCGAAAGTCATTGTTACATTAAACTTTGTTCCATAATTTTCTCCGTTGTATATCCCATAAAATATGTCACGCTACACCTTTAAAGTATACCATACATATCCGAAAAATACCATTTATACGACGCTTTCACTGGTTTTTTCGTCAATTTTATTACAGGTTCACTTCATATCCGCCATTGTTTTTCCTCCACTCATTGTCACTGTGGGCTGTTAAATGATATCTCCTCATATTCGGTTATTCCTTTTCCGGTATTCGGGTGTTTAAACGAGTAACAGCAGTCTGAAAAAAATGCCGCCAGGAGCACCACACATATCACTGTTGCAAGTCTTCTGTCTATGCGCTTAAAAAACGCATCAAGCAGCGGTGCTATCAGATACACGACTGTACAGCCACCAACGGCAAATACCAGCAATCCTTCCGCGCATATCCTTCCATCAAGATTCAAAAAATAGCCGGAGTAGTCCCACCATTTCTCACCATTTACAGTTTCGAGAAGCCATGCCGTAAAGTACTCAATAAATCCACAGAGTACAAATGCCACAAGAAATTCAAGCACAGGTCTGTCCCTGAATCTCTTTAAAAGCGTAATTATTATGACCCCGCCCACTCCGTATATCGGAAGCCACGGTCCATGGGTAAAGCCCCTGTTTATTATCTGTCCATCGTAATAGATATGGAGCAGTACCTCCCACACCCATCCGGTAATACAGAAGGAGAAAAACAACAATATTATGGATGTAACACTGTAGAGTTTCATATAGTTTATCTGAGTAACCTTGAAGTTTTTCTGTTTCTCAGGAATAGGATGAAGTCTTGTGGGATAAGCCATCTGTTCCATCTCTGCCCTGTACCGGTCTACCCTTACTTTATTTATCCTGTAATCTGCGTAGGCATCATTCTCAGCCTGACTGGCAAGGGATATACCGAACCACTTAGCCATAAAGCCCTTAACGCCATGGGTGAACACCTCCGGCATATGACCGGTACGTTCCTTAAGCCTGCCGATAGCGGCATACTCTCTGTTTAACTCCTCCACAGTTGCCTTTTCAAACAGATATTTATCATTCAGATACTCTGAGCCCTCAAACTCCCGTTCCTTTGCATACTGTCTGAGATTCTTATAGCACTCCGCAAAATACGCGATTCTATATGCATTTGTAAATACTATCCTGGACATACCAAAAGTTACTACGTCAAGGACAAACCAGCCCCAGAAGGTAATATCATTCCAGAAGTACTGCAGCTTATGTCCATTCATCATTTTTCTGGACAGATTTATTGCAGTTTTAGACGGTATCTTGGGATTTTCTGCAACAATATACGGAACCATAAGATATGAGTAGTGCTTTATGGCTACGCCTATAATCGTAATTGACCATAAGAACTTATACATCGCCAGTACAAACATGGTTATAGCTATATCCAGCACACATTTTATACGGAATACATAAAGGAATCTCTGATGGGGAACCTTATCATAGCTTACGCCCTCAAGAAATATCCTTCGCATTGCAACTCTGTAGACATTCTTGATAAATGCCCAGAAGAAAAACAATAATATGGCAACCCCACAGATGAATATTCCTGCCGCTATGCTCTTTGACCCTGTAACATTCCTTATAGCCACCAGTATTGTCGCAAAAAACGATCCGGAAGAAACTCCATTTACCATAGTGGCAAGGACTCCGTTCCTCCTGTCAAGGATCTTATTCACCGGGCTGTCAGGATCTCTATTGGCAATGCTTTCATCATAGTTCTGCGCCCGTTCCTGATAATCATCTATCATAATATCATAAAAATTCTGATTGTTTATGATGGCACCATTATAGCTTATCTGAATAATACTGATATCCTCGCTGGACTGCCTGAACAACTGCAGGGAGCCTGCGAATTCTGTACCTATGATAGCTGCAAAGAAGCAGGCGATTATATATATCAGATGGTGCTTTTTTATGGCGCCTCTGGCATTCTTTTTCATCTGTTTTCTTGTTTCCATATTTTTCCTGACCCCAATAATATATTTACGGCAGACAGCCTTAAACTATATCCCTCATACCGGTGCAGTAGCCTTCCTAAGCCACTCCCTCTCATCATCCTCAAGGTATGGTGACAGCATAAGATAAACCCTGCGGTGATAGTCGTTAAGAAGGCAGCGTTCATCTTCGTTGAGCTTTTCTGTCAGTATTGCCGATACGTCGTAGGGAACCAGTGTGAGAGTCTCAAAGTCATAGAACTCTCCCATATCTGTCTCCATTGCTTTCCTACACAATATCATATTCTCTGTTCTTATTCCATACTCACCGGCAATATAAACTCCCGGCTCATTGGAGGTGATCATGCCCGGAACAAATGCTGTGCCTGAGCTGTTCTTCTCTCTCGGTCTTATGGCATTAGGTCCCTCATGGACATTCAAAAGATATCCCACTCCATGTCCCGTACCATGGTTATAATCAAGTCCCAGCCTGTGAAGCGGAGCCCTGGCAAGATGATCCAGATTCACCCCTGTGGTCCCTGCTTTGAACTTAGCTGCGCCTAAGGCAAGATGTCCCCTCAATACTGCCGTATAATTAAGCTTCTGTTCGTAAGTAAGCTCACCAAGCGCCACGGTTCTGGTCACATCCGTGGTTCCGTAGAGATACTGTCCTCCGGTATCCATAAGGACAAAATTATCCCTGCACAAAGGTATATCGGTTTCCTCCGTTGCCTCATAGTGGACAATGGCCCCATGGGCACCGGAAGCTATGATAGGTGCGAAGCTTTCTTCTATAAAGCCCTCACCCTTCTTCCTGTAATCAAGAAGCTTCTCCGCCACGGACATTTCGGTGATCTCACCTCTGTCAAACTCATCAGACCCATAATTCTTCTTGAGCCAGTATATAAGTTTAGTAAGAGCAATACCATCAAAAAGATGTGCTTTTCTCTCATTATCTGTCTCTGTAGGATTTTTAACTGCCTTAAGGAGCTTTGAAGGATTGTCATGATATACAATGTGGGTATTTTTATTTATAGCTGATATAAGAGCCACGTTGATTGTTGCCTTATCCACAAGAATCACACTGTCGTCATGAAGCTCCTTTAAGTCGCTGTAGACCTGATCGTAATCCCTTAATTCCACGTTATCATCTGCCAGCACCGCAGCCACTTCTGTATCAACTATGTTCCTGTTGATATAAAGAACTGCCTTATCCTCATAAATTACAGTATATGCCAGTGCCACAGGATTATAGCTTATATCTCCTCCGCGGATATTGTATATCCAGGCGATATCATCAAGGGAAGCTATCAGATGGACATCAGCCCCAGCCTCCTTCATGGCCAGCCTTACGGCTGCCAGCTTGTCTGCCGTCTTCATGCCTGAGTACTTCTCAGGAAGAAGCCATAGCTTCTCGGCACTCATGGCAGGTCGGTCATCCCATATCATCCCAACAAGATCTATGTCATCTATTATATTTACATGTCTGTCCTTAAAGGCTGCCATGATCATATCACGAAAACCTACACTTACAGTCCTTCCGTCATAAGCTATAAAACCGCCGTACCCTACATGCTCTGACAGATATGCAGGTATATCGGGAACCCCTGCAACTCCCTGTCTGTACAGTTCAATCCCGGTACCTTTAAGCTGTTCCTCAGCCTGTAAGAAATACCTTCCGTCAGTCCAGAGCACAGCTTCATCTGCCGTTATGACAACACTTCCTGCGGAGCCGTCAAAGCCGGTCACATACCGGCGGCACTTGAAATAATCTCCCACATACTCAGAGCCATGAAAATCATCCGACCTGATAATGTATGCGTCTATGCCACGCTCCTTCATGAGCTGTCTTATACTATCCACACGCTGTCTGTTTTTATTACCAGCTTTTTCCACCATAATAATTATACTCTCCTGTATCCTCTTCACGGCTTCTGTTATGTTCCTTTGTGCCGTCTCTTATTATATCCTCTATCTGCTTCTCAGAAGGATCCTGCTCAGTGGTGGCCTCACCTTCACCCGACCGGGTATCCTCCTCGGTCTCGTCACCGGTGTTGTCCTGATCTTCGTCACTGTCCGATCCACCCTGGCTCTGCTCCTGCTGCTCCTTAAGCTTCTCAAGAATCTGTTCCAGCTCATCCTTAAGCTCCTGGGCTGTACTGTCATGACCGTTCTCATCATTTTTGTGGGCACAGCCATCCTCGCAGAGAAGGTCTATGCAGTCACCTAGCAGATCTATGGTGTCGCTTAAATCCGCCTCCGGCACATTATCGAAATTCACCGGTGCTATCTTCGCCAACACAAGATTAACCTTTATGGCACACTCCTCACCATCAGGCACCGGATATGACAGAGCCTTGTTGTACTCAGCTGCGGCATCACTGTATTTATAGCTGTCATAGTACTCATTTCCCTTGTTATAGTGATATTTGTATAACTGAAGGAATATGCTCACCGCAGCTATGGCAAGCACCAGCACAACCGCCACGCCTATCAGTATCCATTTTCTTATTCGTTTTTTTCTCTTAAGCTGTCTGTCTTCTTTTATATTACTCATATCTTTTATAGTCACCTTAGTGTCTCCGCTTATTTATGATGGCAATTATCACCTCTGTAAGCAACATGGCTGCAAGGGCAAATGCGAAGAAATAGTATATGTCAACGGAGCCCTCTATGGTCTCCTCAACTGTCCTTACGGCGTTCTTGTCTGTGGCACTGTCCTTCTTCACTGCCTCAAGAACACTGTCAATACTCTTAGAGCTGTCCATGTGCACATAGTCTATGCCAAGATCGCCTGAGAGCTGCTTGAGATTTCCCTCGTCAAGCTTAGAAATAGCATTCTTGTAAGGATAATCACTCTTATCCTGCACATATTCATAGGTATCATCGTAGGTGTTCTTTATCTTCATGGCAGCACCTTCTGTGGTTCCGTATCCCAGAACCGCTCCGCCACCTACATAATCCTTAAGATCACTGTAGGAACTAAGGATACTGTCGTCTGTGATCTCACCGTCGCTTATAAAGAACACGATGGTCTTCCTGCCGTATTTGCTCTCTGCGGAGGAAAGTATCTCCTTCATCATCTCCTTAGGAGTATTAAGGGAGCTTCCCCTTGCATAGAAATCCTCTATAGGATACAACGCCTCGATACAGTTCTTTATATGTCCCGAATCACTGGTAAACGGGGAGCTGATTATAGGAGTGTTGTTAAAGGAAAGCACTGAATAATTTGCATCTCCCAGACTGTCTATTATATAGCTGCAGTCCTTCTTCACATCCTCAAGCCTTGCCTCACCGTCCCTGCCATCCAGCGCCAGCATACTTATGGTGTCATCCACCACAAACAGCACGTTCACGTCCCTCACCTGTCTTCCGGTCTTATAGGTCTTTCCCGGAAGCATAGGTCTTAAATTTATGGCAAATACCAGTATTACTATTATTATCTGTCTTACAAATGCCCATCTGCCCCTGCGTTTCATGATCAGCATGACAACACACAGGATAGCCATGAGCCATATAGGTATAATCGGATTAATTATCATTGTCTGTTATTCCCTGATGGAGCATCAGTCCATCCATAATTTATTTTCTTAATATCCTTGAAGTGCCAAAATACAGCATAAGCACCACCACAAGCAATACAAAGGCTGCAAATGGCTTGTCTGTGTCCACCACATAGGAATCTCCATCCAGCATGTTCACACTTCTATTGTGTATGTCCTGAACGATCTGCTCAAAGGTTCCCGATTCCTCTTCAAGATAAAATCTTCCTCCGGTGCTCTCCACCGCCGATTTCATCTCTGCCTTATCTGCACTCTCCATGAACTTTGTGCCTATTCCGAATACCACCACGTTTCTCTTCTTACAGAGCTGCGCTGCATCGGTAAGGGGTACTATCTCATCACCGTACACATCATTGTCTGTGGTGTATATAACTAATTTCTCTCTGTCTGAGTCAGCCTGGGAATCAGAGAAGCTGTAGACCGCGCCTGCCAGTCCGTCTCCAACCAATGAACTTCCTCTCTCTTCATTTCCGATAAGTGTACCATCAGAGATGAAGCTCAGCCAGTAGTAGGAATCTGATTCCCATGGTGTTATCCAGGTTTCGGCATATTTTTTCCTTACCTCCAGCCCCTGCTTAATACCCTCAAGCTGTTCTATGATAAATTCATAATCATCTGTAAGGGGAGACACCAGTACCGGTGAGGTATTGAATATCACTATGCCAAACCTCTCGCCCTTAAGATTTCTTACTGTGTTTATAAGCTCATCTATAAGGCTGTTATTAAGGTCGTCAACGGAGGTTGATATATCAAGGCACAGTATGATATCTCTGGCATACTGTTTCTCATTCACCTCGGTCTCCGTATGGGGTCTTGACGCCAGTACCATACAACTTAAGAAGGCCAGCACCAGAGTTACAAATACTCCCGTACTTATAGCCTTATATAATCTCTTTCTCTTTTTCAGATACTCATTGTCCTTTATAAATGCCATTCCATAGCTTCTGAGTCCGCCGTTATACTTTTCCTTCTTACGCCTGCTCAGCACGAACACAACTATGGCTGCCACGGAAATAACTATTCCGGCCATCAGGACAAATAAATATTTTATATCCATTTCTGTATCACCCATTTAGTTTCTTTTACTGTCCTGTCCACATCCCCGACACTCTGTATCGGGAATTCTACCTGATAGTAATTTTCTATAAGTTCTGCCAACGGCACCATATTCTTCATCCGTTTAAGATCAGACAGGGTACATCTGATGACAGGAACACCTGTATAGGCTGTCACAAAGCCTCTGACACATAAGCTCAGCTTCTGATAACACTTTCTTATGCTTAACCTGCCGTTCCTGTACTCACTGTATATGCTGTCGACCCTGCCCAGATACTCCCCTCTTAAGGACTCCTTCTCAGCGGGAGAAAGGAGCTTTCTCACAGTACCTGCCCCGGCCTTTTTCTTTTCTATCAACTTTCTTACTGTCAGGAAGATAATGGGGCAGATCACTATAAGCCCCACTGCTATGTAAGGCCATATCCAATATGCCATATTCTCCTGTAATGTAACTGTTACGTCCATATCTGTTCCTCGTTGTTCTGTTCAGCTTCCGCGTCACTGTCCATGATACCCCTTGCTCATGATGGCCACGGCTTTAGTTTTGTCATCCGCCAAGGCGGTGACGTTCCAGCAGCTCACCTACTGTCGCTCCAAGCCCTGATACACTGTGGACTATAGTGTTGGTTATTCCAAGTCTGTTAAGCTTTCTGCCATTTACAGCTTCAAGCTCAGCCCGCTTCTCCTTAAGGAGCTTATTAAGCTTCTTGTCCTTAAGGAAGAAATCATCCATATAGGAATCCTGTAGCATGTCATACAGCTTATCCCCCTCAAGGGACACATCGCTGACAGTGATAAACATTACGTCACAGGCTGCCTTAAGCCGTTTCAGATTCTGCTCCGAGATCTCATAAGCTCCCTCAAGGTCGGTTATTATCACCACGATCATCCTCTTCTTAAGATTTCTGACCATGTAATCTATGGTGTCGTTCATGCTTGAACGATTGTCCTCCTTAACGGCATGATCGTAGCCCTCAAGGATACGCTCCACATTTGCCATGCCTGTCTTTAAGGGCATGTAGGATACGCTTCCGCCTCCGGAATAAAGGGCACCTATATAATCATTATTATGATTTACAAAATATGCCATTGTTCCGGCACACATGAGAGCCACGTCCTTCTTCTCCTCAAGAGCAGAGCTTGCCGCAAGCATGCGCCTGTTGGTGTCTAATACGAACAATACATTGTGCTTCTTCTCAGCTATATACTGTCTCACAAGAAGCCTTCTGCTGCGGCTTGATGCCTTCCAATCAATATCATTCACCTCGTCGCCCATGACATATTCCCTAAGCTCATCAAACTCCATGCTCTTGCCCTTAAAAAGGGACTCGTATGTGCCCTCTAAGACATTTCCGCTTTTATAGTCTGTTTTTATTACTTCTCTTCTGGTAAGATTCGCCTGGACTCTTGCCATGTAACTCATTTTCATGGTGTCTGCACTGCTCCTACGATCGCGTCTACTATCTTCTCTTCCTCTATGCCGTCTGCTATGGCTGCATAGTTAAGGGTTATCCTGTGTCCGAGGACCTCATGCCTGAACAGTTTCACATCATCCGGTGTACAGTAATTCCTGCCGTTTATAAGGGCACTTGCCTTTGCCGCCTCCATAAATGCTATGGCTGCTCTGGTACTGGCACCCATTGATACATACTGGGCAAGATTAGCCGGGAGTACCTTGTTCACCTGTCTTGTGGCCTGAACTATGTTAATTATATATTTCTTGATGGAATCATCCATATACACGCGCTTCCTGAGCTGCTGCATGTACTGTATCTCCTCTATACTGGCAACCGCCTGCGGCTTGTCAAATACATCCGCCTCGATCCTGTTAAGTATCTCCAGCTCACTCATGGCGTCCGGATAATCTATCTTACACTTAAGTAAAAATCTATCCTGCTGGGCCTCGGAAAGCACATATGTACCCTCCTGCTCAATAGGGTTCTGGGTAGCCATGACCACGAATACCTCCGGCAGCTCATATCTTGTACCGCCTATGGTTATCTCTCTTTCCTGCATTGCCTCAAGCATGGCACTCTGGGTCTTGGCACTGGATCTGTTGATCTCATCCAGCAATACGAAGTTGGCGTATACAGGGCCAAGCTTATTCTCAAAGCTGTTGGTGGTCATGTTAAAGATCTGTGTTCCTATGATATCGCTTGGCAGCAGGTCAGGTGTACACTGCACTCTTGAAAAGCTTCCGTTCACAGCCTCGGTCATAACCCTGGCTGCTGTGGTCTTGGCAAGTCCCGGAACGGACTCCATAAGCACATGTCCGTTTGATATCATGGCAGCAAGTAAGCTTATACCTATCTTCGGCTGGTTGACCACCTTGCTGTTATAGTAGCTCATTATCTTCTTGATTATGGTTCTGGCATTTTCAAGATCCGCGTCTGTTATGCTCTGAAAACCATTTTCATTATTTTCCATTATGTTCTGTCTCCTTATATTTTCCTCTACATCTGATATAATTTACCCGGATCAGATAACATTTACCTGGCAGCTTCTCATGGTATCAAGTGCCGCCCTGTGTCTTTCAGGGGTAACACCTGCACAGCATGATGAATCCACGGTAACATTTATCTCCGGATAGATAGCCTTGATCAGCAATGCGTTTGAAACCACACATATATCAGTGCAGAGTCCCACAAGCTCCACATCTTCAAGATCAAAGTCACCCCAGCCGGTATACCCGAAGGAGTTCTTGTTGATGTATGTGGCGTTCTCCACCTCAAGTCCTTCCCTGATCTCCCAGCCCTTTGTTCCCTCTATACAATGGGGAACAGGAAGATACTTTCCTTCATTTGTCTCAAGGTAATCATCGTAATGGGTGTCTCTGGTGAATATTACCTCGCCACCGTTCTCACTGTACTCCTTGATCTTCTTCTTAACATTCTCCACAATGGATGCCGCCTCGGAAGTTCCCAGGGCACCATCTATGAAATCATTCTGCATATCCACAACTATCAAAGTTTTTCTCATAATTTTATATAGCCGGATGACTCCACCCGGCCTGCCTTTCCTTTTATTTACTATTCTATTATCACATAAATTCTTTTCCATTATATCATCAAATTGTAAAAAATTCTGCTGATATTTCCTTAAGTTTTCCGTAATTCTCTACAGCTATGATATCCGCGGCTTCCACGGAATTTCTGTCTGCAAGGGATAGATACCACACCGGAAGTATCCCCGCATTCTTCGCTCCAAGAACATCCTTCCTGTAGCTGTCCCCAATATACACAACCTCCTCAGGCGGCAGCCCGAGCTTGTTTAATGCCATGTTGAATATCCTTATGTCAGGCTTCTCAACTCCTGCCTCCTCGCTGGTAGTCATATAGTCTATATAACCGCTTATGCCAAGTCGCTCAAGCTTACGAAACTGTATGTGGGCTGTCATGTCTGTACATATCTCTGTCTTTATGCCCAGATCTTTAAGGTGCTTAAGAAAGTCCAAGGCTCCGGGGAACAGTTCTATCCTGTTAAGGAAGTCGTTCCAGAAATAGTTATATATGTCTATGGCATACTTAAATGGGGATACCCCAAGTATCTCGAGCATTTTCTGTATATACAGTACCCTGTTATGCTGGGCAGCCATATCCCAGGATGAAAGCTGCTCCTTTATGGTCTCCCTGCCCTTGTAAAATGCGTTCCTTACCACCTGCCTGTCCATGTGCAGAAGTTCATTTGCCACATACTCCGCCGTAGCATCTATGGATTTATGGTCATTGTGGAGACAATCATACAGTGTATCATCAAGATCAAATATTACTGCTTTTATCATTCCGGTTCTCTGCTCCTTAATTCTCTGTGATCCTATTCTCTGTCATAATCTTGTTCCCAGTCTCAAGCTTCATCCCTGCCCTGAGCTTCTTCAAATAATTCTTTCCGTCGGCAACACCCACGTTGTACAGTGCCTGAAGCTTGGCAGGATCAGTCTCCGTCTTCTTTATCTTAACCTTCCTTGAAGGTCTTAAAACTGTGGCAACTCCTGCCTTCTCAAGCCTGTTAAGCCTATCCATCTCATCGTTATACATTATGTGCCTGTCTGCAACCGCCCGGGCAAATGCAGGGAATCTTCTTCTGTACTTAAGTGCCGCCAGGAGCTTGTTGATAGGCTTCTTCACATAGCCCGGATCCTTGGTGAGCACCACAACCAATCTGTCGTATCCCAGCTTTAACATATGCTCATAAGGTATACTGTCTGCTATGGCACCATCAAGGTAAAGATTATCTCCGATCTTCACCGGCAGTGATACAAATGGCATTGAGCCTGAGGCACGAAGCACATCCATCTGCTTAAATACATCCTTTACCCGGATATATTCCGCCCTACCTGTCTCCACATTGGTAACAACCGCATAAAAAGGCACCTTTGACTTCTTATAGGTTACATTATCAAAGGGATCCAGCTTTCTCGGAACCCGCTCATAGGCATACTTTGTATCTATGATGTTTCCGGTCTTTAACAGCGGGAGAAGTCCCATATAGTTCCTGTCCCTGTTAAATCTTTTGTTGTATCTTATAACCCGTCCCGGCTGCTTTGAAAGGTAATTCACACCAAACAGCGCACCTGCCGAAACGCCTATTATTCCGTCAAACTCCAGTCCTGCCTTTTCAAATACATCAAGGATCCCGGCGGTATACATGCCTCTCATGGCACCGCCCTCAAGAACCAGAGCCGTCTTTAATTTCTCCAAATCAACACCCCTTTTTTTAACATCAACATGCTTTAAATTCCAATTTTTCTCTTATAAAACATAAGAGGAACAGACTGCCTCCTGCTCCTCCCGTGTATGAAATTCCATATTTATTTGTCATAATATGTACCCTGCTCAGGATACACCATATATTCTGCCGTAGTTGTGGTTCCGGCATATATCTCCACCACATTGTTCTCAGGATACACTACTATACTGAAGGTATCACCCTTAAGATCTCCGTAGCTTACACTGTAATTCTTGTAATCATAATCCTTAAGATTTGCCTTAACTGTACGGGCAAATTCCGTATCAGAGTCAAGCATCTCCTTCCATGTGGTCTCGTACTTGCTCTGTGCACCGGATACCTGCTTGAAGCCGGCATTTCCCGATTCACTCTGGAACACCTTGTAAAGTGCCTGTGCAATGTGGGTTGTGTTATCTATGTCCTCTGTTCTCCTGCCAGCACTTGTACTGCCACCGCCACTGAGCTTAAAAATGACCAATACCACCAATGCAAGAACAACAACAGTAGAGAAAGCCAGTATGATACGTTTTCTCCGAATGGCTTTACGTCTTGCAGCAAGTCCTGCCGCCCTGCCACGGGTTGATGTGCTTCCCGCTCTGTTATCCCTGCTCTGCTCATTCATAGGTCTTTTTACATCTTTTCTCCCCTCTGCCATGACCATTCCTCCTAGCTTCTTCTTCTGCCGTTACCCTGAACGATAAGCACAAGTCTTAAGAGCTGTAAGATCGATGTGAACAGTGCAGCCACATATGTCATTGCTGCCGCTGAGAGAACCTTCTTTGCTCCTGTAAGCTCCTCACCGCCTAATATTCCGTTGCCGTCAAGGATCTTTATGGCTCTCTTTGAAGCATCAAACTCCACAGGGAGCGTGATAAGCTGGAACAAAACAACACCTATGAACAGGATTATACCTAACTCTGCCAGGGGCATTCTTCCTAATATTATTCCAAGTAATATAAGAGGCCATGAAAGCCATGAACCAAAACGTGCCACAGGAACTGAAATGGACCTTAGGGTAAGCGGGCCGTAATCCACCTGGTGCTGGATGGCGTGTCCGCACTCATGAGCTGCAACTCCAAGAGCCGCAACGGATGTGGCATTATACACGCTGTCAGAGAGTCTAAGTACCTTCTCGTTGGGAGAATAGTGGTCTGTAAGATTACCGCTTATCCTCTCTATGGTCACGTCGTAAATACCTGCACTCTGGAGTATCATCTCTGCCGCCTGTCTACCGGTTATATTTCTGCTGTTCCTTACCTTGCTGTACTTTTTAAATGTACTGTTTACATTCCATGACGCAATAGCACTTATTATTGCACCGATTATAACAAGAATGTATGTGGAATCGTAAAACAAACTATGATAAAACATGTTCATTCCTCCTTTTCTCCGCAAATATCATCTATTGGTTACCGTCTCTCTTCCCTGATCTTTTTATCAAATGTCATTTCATTACAGATATGATCATCACTTCAAAAATCCGTTGATGATCTGCTCCTCAGCCTCAGCTTCTGTAAGTCCCAGGGTCATAAGCTTTGTAAGCTGCTCTCCTGCGATCTTGCCTATGGCTGCCTCATGTATAAGGGCTGCGTCGATATTATTTGCCTGGAGCTGTGGAACAGCCAGTATCTTTGCATTGTCCATAATGATAGCGTCACATTCCGAGTGACCTGAGCAGGCCGCATTTCCATCTATCTTGGCATCAAACTTCTGATATGAATTATCCCTTGCAACCGAACGTGAAACCACGTCTGCACTGGAGCCCTCGCCATTTAATTGTACCTTGTATATACTGACTGCCGACTGGTCACCGTGAGTCATAAGACGCTCTCTTACCACCAGTGACGCCCCGGCTGCAAGCTCTGCCTTGGTATCCCTTACCGTTGAGTCAACCCCTTTTATCTGAACCATCTCCATCTCCATGGATGATCCCTCTTCCATGTAAACCTCGGTTCCCGGATTAAGTATCCTCTTTCCCGTACCGTCACCCTCGCCGTAATGCTTCTCAACATACTTGACGTGGGCATTCTTTCCTACGTAGAAGCGGTGTACACCATCATGCTGTGAGTCCTGGTTGCCGCAGTTGTGTATGCCACAGCCTGCAACAATGACCACATCTGAATCTTCCCCGATGAAGAAATCATTGTATACCACTTCCTTTATTCCTGTCTTGCTTATAACAACAGGGATATGGACACTTTCATTCTTTGTTCCCGGCTTGATCTTTACATCTATACCTGAACCGTCTTCCTTTGAAACAATGTCAATATTTGCTGTTGTATTTCTTGCTGCCATCTTACTGTTGGCACGGATGTTGTAAGCTCCTATGGGAACCTCATGGAGGTCTGCTACTTCTTCAAGAATTCTCTTCTGAATTTCGTCTATCATTACCGATTACCTCCCTTGTCAAATACTGAGCAGCTGACCGTTGCTGCCGATGTTCCGAGGATCGTCGGAAGTATCTCATCCTTTGTGCCATGCTTCACGATCTTTCCATCTGCCAGGACCACGATCTCATCTGCAATATCAAGGATCCTCTCCTGATGGGAGATGATGATTATAGAGCCATTTATGGTCTCTCTCATATGTTCAAATACACTTATGAGATTTTTGAAGCTCCACAGATCTATTCCTGCCTCCGGCTCATCAAAAAGTGATAACTGTGTACCTCTTGCAAGGACTGTTGCAATCTCTATCCTCTTAAGCTCACCGCCCGAAAGGCTGGCATTGACCTCACGCTCAATATAATCCCTGGCACAAAGTCCCACCTCTGAAAGGTACTTGCAAGCCTCAGCCACCGAAAGTCTGGTCTTGGCTGCAATCCTTAAAAGGTCTATTACCCTTATTCCCTTAAAACGAACAGGCTGCTGGAATGCGTAGCTTATTCCCGCATTTGCTCTGTCAGTGATGGACATATGGGTTATGTCCTTGCCATTAAACAATATCTGTCCCGATGTAGGCGTCTCTATTCCTGCAATGATCTTGGCAAGTGTAGATTTGCCGCCTCCGTTTGGTCCTGTCACCACAACAAACTTACCATCGTCTATCTTAAGACTCAGGTCCCTGATTATCTCCTTCTGTCCCTTATCGTCATCCACATTGAATGACACGTTTCTTAGTTCAAGCATTTAAAAGTCTCTCCCTATCTGTTATTTATCGAATTATCTGACTAGTATATTATACCCAAATATAGCAGATTAACAAGTTTCCTGTATACATTTATATCTAAAATTATTATAAAAAAGAACCAACCTGACAGTTATAGGACAGTCAGTCCACTTTATTCTTAATATAACAACGCAAGAAAACCTGCGGCTGCCATAAGGCAGCCACAGGTTTTTCTAAAATTCCACCTTCATTGTGGTCCCCACTCCTACTGCACTGTCCAGGGAGATCTGGGCGTCGTGGAGCTCCACAATATGCTTTACAATGGCAAGTCCAAGGCCCGTGCCTCCTGTTGCCTTTGATCTGCTCTTGTCAACTCTGTAAAATCTTTCAAATACTCTGTCCTGCTCGGATACCGGTATTCCTATTCCGTCATCCTTCACAAGCAGAGTAGGCCGTTCTCTGTTTAAGACCATTATGGTCACATGACCACCGGGGTTGTTATATCTGATGGCGTTCTGGGCAAGGTTCTCTATAAGCTCCCTGATCATGTCACTGTTACCGTGGATGTTACAATGCTCACCGGTAAGCTTGATGTTCACCTTTCTCCGCTCTGCACTCACCGACAGGTTGTCCATGCACTCCTCCGCCACATCATAGAGATCTATGCTCTCGTACTTCGGCTGTTTCTCGCTTCTGTCAAGCTCCGACAGCCTTATGATATCACTTATAAGGGCCAGAAGCCTGTCGGAATTCTTTCTGATCTCCTGATAGAAATGCTTCTCCTGTTCCTTTCCTACCATGCCGTTTTCAAGCAGCTCTGCGTAGCCTGATATGGCAGTAAGGGGAGTCTTTAGCTCATGGGATACATTTGCTGTGAAATCCTGTCTCGCCTTAGCCGCCGACAGGATATCCGCGTGCTGCTTTCTTATGGTATCCACAAATGGCTTAAGCTCCTTATATGGCGTTCCTGTGCTTACATCCTCTATATTCTCCGCCATCTCCTCAATAGGACTGATAAGCTGTTTTGTAAGCATATGTGACAAAGCAATACAGATGGCAATTATGACCAGTATGATGATCAATATAAGTGGAACTGTTGTAGTGGACACAGCCCACATGCTCTCAGCGTCGGTTGCCACCCTGAGTACCGTTCCGTTATCAAGAAGCGTAGCATAGTAGAAGGTATTCTTCTTCATGGTATCAGACTGTCTCACTGTCTCCCCAATTCCTGTCTCAAAGGCTTCCTTTATCTCCGGTCTGTCACCGTGATTACCGAGATTCTCCGCTCCTGCGTCATTGTCATACAATACTGTTCCATCTGCCGCCACCCAGGTAACACGGAGTTCATTTATATCTGTTGACAGATCTATATCATCCGTGTCTATATTTACTGACTCAAAATACTTCGTATCCTTAAGCAGCTTGGCACTGACAGACAGATCATGCCTTATCTGCTTCTTGAACAGACCATAATATACAACTGTAATTCCTATCATGGTGGTAAGTATCGCAAGTATGGCGATGACCACCAGCCTTAGATTTATCTTTTTCTTCATCCTGTCCCTTACCCTGCCTAATCACATACTTAGTTCCATGGTATTCATGGAATAAAATCACCAGGTAACATATCACTCTATAACGTATCCAACATTTCTTATGGTCCTTATCCTGCTGCCGTAATCACCAAGCTTCTGCCTAAGGGTCTTAATATGCATATCCAGAGTTCTTGACTCACCCTCATATGCCATCCCCCAGATATGATCCATTATGGTATCACGGGCAAGAACGATTCCTTTATTTATAAGAAGATACTGGAGCAGCTCATATTCCTTAAAGGTAAGCTCCACAGTATTATCTGCAATGGTAACCTCGTGCTTATTATTGTTAAGTACCAGTTCATCTAAGGTAAGAACCTTAACCTCCTCCGGCTCGGTTCTTCTAAGCAGCGCTTTAACTCTTGATATAAGCTCCATAACCGAGAACGGCTTCTTGATGTAATCATCCGCTCCATCCTCTATACCCTTTACCAGATCAAGCTCCGTGGTCTTGGCTGTAACCATGATGACCGGTATCCTCTTGGTATCCCCGTTCTTTCTAAGCTTCCTTACTATCTCATTTCCGCTTTCATCAGGAAGCATTATATCTAAAAGGCAGAGATCCGGTACTATATCATCAAGCTTCTTAAAGAAGCTCCTGGCATCAGGGAATCCCAGAACCTTATGTCCTGCATTCTTAAGGGCAAATTCCTCTATTTCCCTGATACTTTCATCATCTTCTACAATATATATAAGTGCCATAGCTTCCTCCTTTTTTAAGTTTCAAATATGGCTTTCATTGCTTGAACCTGCTATGCCATAATATTACCATCATTCTTCTTAAATTGATACTTATTTATAAGTTCCTGATACTCCTCATCAAATGCCTTCCTCTCGCTGTCAGAGAAATTCTTAAAGTACTCATGGGTATTATAGGCATTATCATATATGGTTATCATCTCAACTGCTATGTTTGAGCAATGATCTGATACTCTCTCAAGTCCTGTCAGCACATCCTCTAAGATAAAGCCCATCTCAATGGTACATTTGCCCTTCTGGAGACGCTTGATATGACGTTTCTTAATACGCTTTAACAGGCTGTCAATGGTTTCCTCAAGAGGTTCAACATGGGTTGCCAGCTCCACATCCTCCTTACAGAAGCACTCAGTGGTAAGGGCACATATATCTCCCACAGCCCGGCTCAGTACATCTACCTCGTCCTTGGCATTCTTTGAAAATGACAGTCCCTTGGTATGTATCTCTTCTGCGGATTTCACGATATCCAGTGCATGATCCGATATCCTTTCCAGGTCGCTTATACTATGGAGTATGATGGACAGGCTCTGGCTGTCTCTGGTGGAAATATTCTTGCTGGACAGCTTAACAAGATACGAACCAAGCACGTCCTCGTAGTTGTCTACCAGGCTCTCTATATTAATTACCCGCTTCACCTTTTCCGTATCATATTCGTTCAACACTTCAAGGGCAACGGTGATACCTTCCTTTGTAACCTCTGCCATGTCGCGTACCTTCTGTCTGCATAATTCCATTGCAAATGCCGGGCGCTCAAGAAATCTTTCATCTATTGTAACTACAGGTATCTCAGTCTCCTTAACCTCATCCTTGTGCTTGCCATCAGGGATCGTAAGCTCTGCAAGTCTTACTAATTTGTCAGCAAAAGGGTAGAATACAATAGTTGCACCTATATTGAACAAACTATGTATTACTGCGATTCCTGCTGCATTTGCCGCTGCTCCGAGGAAAGCAAAATGTACAAATGCATTAATGCTATAGAACACTGTCATAAATATGATCGTTCCTATAAGGTTGAAATAAAGATGTATCATAGCTGCTCTCTTGGCATTCTTTGTGGCACCTATGGAGGATATTATTGAAGTAACACAGGTTCCTATATTCTGTCCCATAATTATAGGAAGTGCCACCGCATAAGGTACGGTTCCTGTAATACATAACGCCTGAAGTATACCAACCGATGCTGATGAACTCTGTATTATGGCTGTAAGGATGGCACCTGCTGCCATTCCAAGTACAGGATTTGAGAATGCTGTAAGAAAGCTTGTGAAGGCTGCGTTGTCAGACAATCCTGAAACAGAGCCGCTCATCATCTCCATTCCGAACATCAGTACAGCAAATCCGATAAGGATTGTTCCAACATCCTTCTTTCTGGAGCCCTCCTTTGTTACCATGATAAGTATGATGGCTACAATGGCTATAACCGGCGAAAAGGATGAAGGTTTAAGAAGCTTAAGCCATATGGCGTCTCCCTGTATTCCTGTCAGGGAAAGGATCCATGAGGTAATTGTTGTACCAATGTTAGCACCCATGATTATACCTACCGCCTGTCTCAGGTTCATGATACCTGAATTAACAAATCCTACAACCATAACCGTTGTGGCTGATGAGGACTGTATAACACCGGTAACACCTGCACCTAACAGCACCGCTGCCAGTCTCTTTGATGTAAGTCTCTGGAGTATACTCTCCATCTTACCGCCTGCCATCTTGGACAATCCGTCTCCCAGTGTACTCATTCCGTAAAGGAACAGTGCCAGGCCTCCTAATAAATTCAACACACTAAAAATATCCATACCTTTCTTCTCCTATAAAATAGAATTTTCTTTCTCATTTATCATGACCCATGATAATGATGTGAAGTAAAAAGTATGGATGTCTTTGTGTAAAATCTGTGTAAATAATTTTACATTGAATTTATTTATTTTTTAATTTGTGAGAAAAATCTTTAGATCAAATATTTTGTCAATATATATTTTTTACAAAACCTTATTACCATTAACAATCAGCTTGAACGCAGCCCCAAGTATCTCTGATGCCTTACGGCACATAACCATTCTCCCAAGGAAAATATCAAAGTATTCATACATGCTGCATATCTTCTCATCCACAGTAAGCCGCAGGGATATCTCTCTCTTCTCACTGTTTATCTTTAACTTGGAGTTTGTCACGGCAAAGTTCACTCTGTCGTGCACATCGAAGCTCGCCTTAGGCTTCTCCCTTACACGGTCTCGCCTTACGTCAGTCTTGTCCGCTATTATAAGTGCAGCAGAAATCACATCCGTTGCTCCACCTGTAGATTCGTCATGATGCCCTATAGCTGATACAATAAGGAGTCTGTCTGTTATAGACATATCTGTTTTCTTCAATATATCATTTGCCAGAATTGCCCCAAGCTCTGCGTGGTGATTACGGTTTATGGCATTTCCTATATCATGCATATATCCGGCGATCCTGACAAGCTCTGTCTGTTTCTTATCATACCCGAATGTCTCCAATATATATGCCGCCCTTTCAGCTACAAGCCCCGCATGGATCTGTGAATGATCTGTATAACCAATTGCTCCAAGGTTGTAATCTGCCCTTATTATAAGCTCGTCTATCTCTTTGTTTCTCTTTATCTCGCTATATTTCAATATCCATCACCCGAAATCCCGTTACTGCTATCACCGGCTGCTTTTGTATGTCTCATCAAAGCTGTTCATCTACTGTCTGCAATGAATATATAACCCACTCAGCTATATTGGTAGCGTGATCTCCAATTCTTTCAAAGTACTTGGCAACCATAAGAAGATCTGCCGCCTCTTCGCCTGCATTAGGATTACTGCGAATATGAGCGATAATATCATTCTTTACCTGATTAAATAGCTCATCAACCACATCATCATGCTCAATGACTTTTCTTGCTTTCTCTCTATCTCTTTCAACATAAGCCTCAATGCTGTGATTAAGCATCATAACTGTTTCAGTTGCCATCTTGCCTATGTGATCGAAGTTTACCTTTATATTGTTCTTGGCAAGAAATACTGTTATCTCTGATATGTCTGCCGCATGGTCTCCAATCCTTTCCATATCGGTAACCATCTTAAGTGCTGCAGTGATCGTCCTTAGATCTTTGGCTACCGGCTGCTGCTCAACTATAAGATTAAAGCATATGTTCTCTATCTTCTTCTGAGCACGGTCAACCTGCTCGTCTCCTTCCATGATCTTCCCGGCAAGTTCTATGTCACCATTATTCAAAGCTTCTACTGTCTTGGAAATAGACTTTTCTATCATTATGCCCATGCTTATCATCTCGTTGTTAAGTTCAACAAGCTGCTCATTAAATTTATTTCGCATGAATTTTCCTCCTCGTACTATTTATATATACCCTGTCAAATTCATATTCACTTTAACCGAATCTACCGGTGATATAATCTTCTGTTCTCTTGTCATGTGGGAACTTGAATATGGCATTTGTCTCGCCATACTCGACCATCTCACCGACAAGGAAAAATGCAGTGTAATCTGACACTCTTGCAGCCTGCTGCATGTTATGGGTAACCACCACAACAGTATATTTCTTCTTAAGCTCTTCCATAAGATCCTCAATCTTTGTGGTAGAAATAGGGTCAAGGGCAGATGTAGGCTCATCCATCAATAACACCTCCGGCTCTACTGCAAGCGCTCTTGCAATGCAAATCCTCTGTTGCTGGCCTCCTGACAAGCCCAACGCTGATTTCTTCAGTCTGTCCTTAACTTCATCCCAGATAGCAGCACCTCGTAAGCTATCCTCCACAATCCTATCAAGGCTCTTCTTATCCTTAATTCCGTGGACACGGGGACCATAAGCTATATTGTCATATATACTCATTGGGAATGGGTTCGGCTGCTGGAATACCATGCCTACCTTTTTCCTTAAAATAGTGGTATCAATATTTTTTCCATATATATCTTCGCCATCAAGCTTTACAGTTCCTGTGATTCTTACATTATCCACAAGATCGTTCATTCTGTTTAAGGTCTTTAAGAAGGTGGATTTACCACATCCTGAAGGTCCGATAAACGCTGTGATGGCATTTTCCTTTATATCCATATTTACGCCCTTTAACGCATGGTTTTCGCCGTAATACAGATGAAGATCCTCCACAAGTATCTTTGTCTTATTCATAAAATTAATCCTTTCTGCTGACATCAAAATGTCTTGTAAGTGCCTTAGTACCTATATTTATAAGTAATACTATCACCAGAAGCACCACAGCAATTCCGAATGCTGTATCAAAGTCTCCCTCACTGGTAGCCGAGAGATACATCTGTATTGTAAGTGTACCACCTGACTGTGTAGGTTTTTTTAAAAGCTGTTCAAAAGTCTGCGGAAGAAGCTTGGCACTTCCTGCTGTAAGCAGCAACGCTGCGGACTCTCCGACGATCCTTCCTATGGCAAGGATCACACCGGTAATAATGCCGGGCATTGCACTAGGTATCAGTATGGTACGTATCATGTGCCACTTGCCGGATCCAAGTCCTATGGCTCCGCTTCTGTAGCTTGCAGGCACAGTCTTTAATGCCTCCTGGGTATTTCTTGTAATAAGCGGCAGTATCATAAGTATAAGAGTAAATGAGCCTGCTAAAAGAGAATATCCGAGCTTTAACTTCTCTACAAAAAACATCATGCCAAAGAGACCGAATATGATTGATGGTATACCTGCCAGGGTCTCTGTGGCATACTCGATTATGCTTACTAACTTTCCTGGCTTTGCATACTCGTTAAGATATATGGCGGAACCGATTCCTATAGGAGTAGCTATCACCATGGTTATCAATATTATGATAAGGGTATTTACTATATTTCCCGCTATTCCCTTTGTTCCCTTAAGAACGCTGGTTACTGATGTAAGGAAGGACCAGTCAACGGTCTTTATTCCCTTGGCAAATACATACAATATGATACCCACCAGCAGGATAACCGAAAATCCCGCACAAATGTATATCAGGGCATACATGAAATAATCCTTTATCTTTCTGGATCTGTTATTGTTATTCATCCATGCACCCCTTTCTTCTGGCTTTAAGCAACAGATAATTTACTATCATTATAAATATGTAAAGTACAAGTCCTACTGTGAACAATACCTGTCTGTGAAGACCTGATGAATATCCCATCTCACTTACGATCTGAGTTGTAAGGGTTCTTACCGAGTTGAATGGCAACGGAAGATTTACTGCTCCACCGGCAACCATATTTATTGCCATTGCCTCACCAAGTGCTCTTCCTATTCCGAGAACCACACCGGTAAGTATTCCCGACTTGGCTGATGGGATGACTACCTTGAATATTGTCTGTATCTTAGTTGCTCCCAGAGCAAGAGACGCAGATCTTAAACTGCCATTTACCGCCTTAAGTGATGAAGTACTGATACTTATTACTGTAGGAAGTATCATTATGGCAAGTACTATTATCGCCGACATAAGATTGGAGCCACCGGTGAACTGATGGCTGCTGTCACCGGCAAATATGCTTTTCTCCAGCTTATACATGAATGGATTAAGCACCATCATACCGATGAGACCATATATAACTGATGGTATAGCTGCAAGAAGTTCAACTGTGCTTCCGACTATATTTCCCACCTTCTTACCTGCCATCTCAGATAAGAACACTGCTGTCAGTAGTCCTATAGGAACTCCGATCAGTACTGATACAGCAGTTGCCACTATAGATGATAAGATTATGTATAATATTCCATAGGATGGATCCTTTGCCGTAGGCTGCCATTTATTACTGAATAATAAATCAGAAACCCCAACCTTTTTCAGTGCTGGGGCTCCCTTTATAAACATGTATACTGTAATGGAGCACACTGCAAATATAGCTATTACCGCACATACCAGGAATATTATTCTGGCTGTTTTCTCTATAATTGCTTTCTTCTTCATAAGTTGCTCCTATTCCGGAATGATAAGTCCTACCGCCTTTATAACTTCCTTACCTTCATCTGACTTGATATAATCAAACCATGCCTTAACAAGGTCGTTCTGTTCACTGATCTCACCCTTTGTAGCCATTACAAATGGTCTTGATAACTTGTATTTTCCTGCAAGAATCTGCTCTTCTGTTGGCTCTACACCGTCAACCGATACTGCATTTACTGTGTCATCAACAACATCCAGTGAAACATAACCAATAGCACCTGTTGTTGAACCAACCTTGGCAAGTACTGCGCCTGTTGAATCAAGCTCCTGGGCATATGTACAGCTATCCTTTACATCAAGAAGCTCTTCGAATGCATCTCTGGTACCTGAGCCTGCTTCTCTTCCAAGTACAACGATCGCTTCGTCATTTCCGCCTAAATCCTTCCAGTTTGTTATCTCACCTGTATAGATCTTAGCAAGATCCTCTGATGAAAGATCAGCAACTGTGTTGCTCTTATCTGTGATAACCGCAATACCATCAAGTGCTACAACATTCTCTACTGAACCTGATGCTGTCTCATCATCTTTAAGATGACGTGAAGCATCTCCTATGTCAACGCTGCCTGCTGCCAGTGATTCAAGGCCGGCACCTGAACCTGTATACTCTACTGTAACTGTCACTCCGGGATACTTAGCCATGAAGCTCTCTGACATTGCCTCACAAAGCTTTTCCATTGATGTTGATCCTGCAAGGCTGATGGTTCCGCTTAAATCCGCTGACGCCTGGCTGCTTGCTGTTGTTCCTTTAGCAGCTGAATCTCCTGTAGTTCCATTGTCATTATTTGTTGTTTTCTTTGAGCCGCAGCCTGTAAGTGCCACTGCCATCATTCCTGCTGCAATAACTGCTGTTAAAAAACCTTTTTTCATTTTTGTTTTCCTCGATTCTTCTTTTCTTTTTCTTTTTTTATCACTAAGCGCTTTCGTTTACAAAACACATCTTATTGACCTCATGTAAAAACAACAATCAACCGAATGTAAATTAAGCGTAAAGCTTATGAAAACTTATTTTTGATAAATGTACAGTATACCGCCGAAAAAGCCTATGAATATGCCCGGATATCCTATGAAGCATATAAGCCATGGAAGCCCGGAAAAAATAAACCTGCCTACAGCAAGCCAGGTCAACGCTCCCACAACCGCGCAAAAAAGCATGTAGCAGACCAGAAAGATTTTTTCCTTGCGTGGCTTGTCACATGCATTTTTATCAAGTAAATTCCATATTTTATTTTTCATAGCACACACCTACCTTTGCCCCACTGCCAATATAATATATCGGCTATCTTTCCTATATATGATAAAGATAGGCGTCCAATGTAAAATACATTACCAGAGCCAGGTAAATTACATGTAAAAAAATCCTGGAGGCTTATCCTCCGGGATTTTTTGTCCGTTCATGTCCTTAGCTACAGTATCCTTGTGCTCCACAGTACCGATTATCCCCGTGATCTTATGATGGCAACCACTGCCAGCACCGCATTGATGATACACCATACCGACCAGATCACCAGATCTGAATAACTGCCGTAGTTCATAAGTCCCACAACTGCAGCCAGTCCAAATAAAACTATAAGGGCAACATTGCCACCCTTCTTCTCTGACTTTCTTGTGGCGATGGATACTATTCCACCTGCCAGCATAAGTATTGCCACCATAACTCCTGCGGTGCCTGACACCTCACCATTTTCAGAAAGGGTATTGGCAACTCCTGCCGCACATGACTGGAAGGTTACAAATACAAACAGAACAATAGATAAAATTCCTGATACCAGCTTCCATACCTTCATAAACTTAATTCCTCCTACCTTATGTTTATTAATGAAACCAGTAAGATTCTAGCATAATTCGAAGGTAATGTTTCTCCCCGCCACAGGGGGAATTTATCATTCTTATATTGTTTTTTATTGTATCTATCCTCAGTACAGTTATTCTTATCTTTTATAGCGCTTATTCCTGGTGACCACTGGCTCTCAAAGGCTCCATATTGTTTTTTATCAAGACTTCATTTACCGTTTCTATATCTCCGGGTCTCTCATTAAACGCGATCATAATCAGAGCATCTCTGGGTATCTTGGCATATAGCTCTGACATTCCATACTTCTTAAGTGCCCTCTGGGTCTCAGGGAGAGTAAATTCCGCACTGTAGCATATCCTTAATATTACATCCCTCTGCTTTGTCCGCCGCTCCCCAGACAGTAATTTGTACCCATACCGCTCCGGGATATCCGCCCGCATAAATACAAGATGCTGGGTAATTTCTTTCTCTGCCATCAGCTCCCTTACGTATGTATAAAATGCCCTTGAATCTGTATCAAGGCTGTCCATATTATCCCTGCAAAATTTATTAAATCCTGACAAATGTGTGTTTTTCAGAACATTTGACAGTTCCTTTGTACTTTTTTCTTCCATTTACGTCAATTCTCTCCTATAATGTAACATATATATGTTATTTTTTGTCGGTCAGATTACAGTCTGCCGTTTAATCCATGCAGTATATTACAATTGAATTTTTATACCTGCCTTGAAAGGAGGCACCCTTGTGGATATAGAAAAAAGACTCTCCATATCTTATTACCAAAACCTTGCCGGCATCGGTGATTCTGATCATGTATATCTGGTCAGGCACCGGGAAACCGGCAAAATATATGTCAAAAAGATATTATCAATTTATAACAGTGATGTCTACAAACAACTGAAAAATAATCCCATAAATGGCGTACCAAATGTCATAGATTATTATGAGGAAGATAACAAACTTACCCTGATAGAGGAATATATATCCGGCGTTAGTCTTTGGGAGCTTATTGCAGAAAAGAAGCTTCTCATGGATGATGTTATACGGTATATTCTGGAATTGTGTGACATTGTGGGCAGACTTCACGATCTTACTCCCCCACTCATCCACAGGGATATCAAGCCACAAAATATCATCATTTCTTCTTCTGACAGCGTGTTCCTTATTGACTTCAATGCTTCAAAGCAGTATTCACCTGATGAGACCTGTGACACCATCCTTATGGGTACAGAGGGCTACGCAGCTCCTGAGCAGTATGGTTTTGGTGCCTCATCCACAAGAACAGATATATACGGCATTGGCAAGCTTATGAAGATATCCTTTGAAGAACTGGGCATAGTCCCTGACACCACCGTATATGCGCCGGTAATAGCCCAGTGCACTTACCTCATATCCCAGTTCAGATATAACAGTACCTACGAATTAAAGTCGGCTATCATTGAGTGTCGTGACGGAAAGCATCTGTCCCGGCATATTCCTCCGGATAAAGCCAGACTTCTCCCACCGGGCTTTAGGACATTGATTCCCTGGAAAATGCTTCTTGCCACCACCGGCTACATACTCGCATTTTCCCTGTGCACCCAGATGACAGTTAAAAATGTTTCTCCGGCAGAGCTGGTATTTGACAGGATACTGTGTTTTGCCATGCTTATCGGCATAACACTCATAAGCTCAAACTATCTGAACGTGCAGCAGAGGTTTCCCCTGTGTAAAAGCCGGAACAAGGGAATAAAAATTCTCGGCATAGTATTATTTAATCTTACATATATACTGTTTCTTCTGGCAATCATGGTGGCTGTATCACCATTGTTGAAATGAAGTTACACAGTATGTTAGAATCTACATCATGGTGTGTTACTCATATTGTGATGTGCGATACCTTACGCACACAATTTAATGGTCTGATATAAAAAAAGAAGGGAAATGTGTTATGGGGATTTTTCCGGATATGAAAACTAAAAAAAGAAATTTTGACATTAAAGAGCCAGCCACAAAGACACTGGCATGGGGACTGGTGCTTGCAGCAGCGGGTACTGTCTGTATCGCTTATTTATTTGAGAATACAGACGAGGACAACAACTTAAAGCTTGTGCTTCCGGTCATAGGAGTGATACTCTGCATCATCGGAATAGTGCTTTTTATAAAATACAGCAGGGACTGTAAAAAATTCAGAGATTTTGTTCCCTACTGGGACAAATCAAGGGGCATGTATGATGTATATGCCAAAGAATTAAATGAATGGAATACAACAGGAAAATATCCTTCCTGCTGCGATGGTGACACTGCATACTTTTTTAAGCTTCAGGAAAACCGACTTAAAAATAAAGGTCTTACCATGAAGTCTACGGTTCTGCCTTTAAAGAGCGGCAGCTTCGACGCAGTAAGACAGAATGTATGTCCATACTGTGGCACAAAATATCACATGGAATATTTTGACTGGGTTATTGAAGAAATGACCCTCTTGCGTTAAAATCTACAGGTCAGATATTCAAATAACAAAGGAACCTGATCTGACAGGATATACAGATATTGATTTTTACATGACCGGATATAGAGGCAGAAAATGGATTCAACAGAACTTTTTAAGAGTGAGAAAATAAGTAAGATACTTTTTAAGCTGGCGCCACCTGTAATGTTGGCCCAGCTTATTCAGGCTTTATACAATATTGTGGACAGTCTTTTTGTAGGAAGATTTTCAGATTCGGGACTTACCGCCCTGTCCATCGTGTACCCGCTGCAGTTGCTTATGATCGCCATGGCGGTGGGAACCGGTGTTGGCATAAACACTGTAATGGCTGCAAGGCTTGGTGTTGGCGAAAAGAAAACTGCAGATGAATATGCCGGTGTAGGGACACCCCTGGCATTTGCCCTGTGGGTGATATTCGCAGTGGTATGCTGGTTCATAATGCCTGCCTATGCGAGAATGTCCACTGATTCTCCGGAAGTCATAAAGGATGTCATAACTTACGGACGTATTGTGTGCGTATTCAGCTTCGGTCTGTTCTTTGAGAGCATATGGACCAAGGTCCTGCAGTCAAAGGGCAACATGAACATACCTATGTATGCACAGATAGCGGGTGCAGTAACCAATATAATTCTTGACCCATTACTGATATTTGGTGCAGGTTTATTTCCACGACTTGGAATTGCCGGTGCCGCAATATCAACTGTCGCCGGTCAGATCGTGGCTGCTGTCATTGTATTTAAGAGGGGCTTCTACAGATCTCCTGCCATTCATGTGTATCCAAGGTATATTAAAAATATCTTCCATCTGGGGATACCAAATATTCTTATGCAGTCAGCGTACACCTTCTACATACTTGGACTTAACCTGATACTTGCCACATTCTCTGATGATGCGGTTACAGCCCTAGGACTTTACTATAAATGGCAGACCTTTTTCTTTATTCCCCTTGGTGCCATGCAGACCTGCATAGTTCCTGTCATAAGCTTTAATTATGCAGCAGGTAATATACATCGCTGCAGAAAGACCCTGTCAACCTCTGTGCTCTTCGGCATGGCGCTGATGTTTCTCGGAACACTGTGCTTCGTTATAATTCCGGGACCTATGCTGTCAGTATTCACCTCGAACAGGGCTGTTATAGATATCGGCACAGTGGGCTTCCGCTTCGTAGGAATAAGCTTCATTCCTATGGTAACCTCACTTATATTCCCGGTATTCTTCCAGGCAGTGGGACAAAGCTTTAAAAGCTCAATGCTTACTGTTGTAAGAACGGTATTTCTCTTCGTGCCACTTGGCTGGATGTTCTCAAGACTGGGTCTAAGCTGGTTCTGGATGACATACCCTGTAACAGAGATCATAACTACAACTGTTGGATTTCTGTTCTACAGACATTTCTTGATGAATAATTGCTTTAGTAAGCTGCAGGCTATAGAAACGGGGAAGTAAGAAAAATGCCCACTACGGTATAAACATACTGTGGTGGGCATTCGTCGTTCTAATACTCATCTAAGAAATTATGTGTATTTCCCTGCTTGTCTTTATACTGGATTATAGTGCTTAAGTTTACATTGGTGACGCTCTTAAATATATTGCTCTCAACAAACGGATTAAACTCCTTCATCCTGGCGATGATCTGCTTGGTCTCCATTCGTTTGGAAGCTGACGTGCCATCGTCACGGCATGAGGAACAGGTATCTGTGAAATGGCATGCACACTGGATAAAGTGCAGATTATTATAATCTCTCCACTTTATTATGTCGTCCTCTCTGATCAGATACATAGGTCTGATGAGCTCCATCCCTTCAAAGTTTGTACTATGAAGCTTCGGCATCATGGTCTGAACCTGTGCTCCATACAGCATACCCATGAGAATAGTTTCAATAACATCATCGTAATGATGTCCTAAGGCTATCTTATTACAGCCCAGCTCCTTGGCCTTGCTGTAGAGATATCCTCGTCTCATTCTGGCACACAGATAACATGGTGACTTCTCAACTTCATATACTGCATCAAATATCTCTGTTTCAAATACTGTAATTGGCACACCCAGCATTCTTGCATTCTTCTCAATTACCTTACGGTTCACCTCGCTGTATCCCGGATCCATAACCAGAAATACCAGTTCAAACGGGAATTTATTGTGCCTCTTCAACTCCTGGAAGAGCTTCGCCATAAGCATGGAGTCCTTACCTCCGGATATACATACGGCGATCTTATCCCCTTCCTGGATCATATCGTACTCATTTATCCCCTTGGCGAATCTGGTAAAGAGCTGCTTGTGGAATTTCTTCCTTATGCTCTTCTCTACTTCCTTCTGCTTCTCATCGTTATCACTGTCATATGATGACATAAGCCATTCACTATATCCGTCCTTCAGGCTCACTGCATCATATCCCAGACGTCTTAAAGCATAGGCAATACCAAGACTATCTATGCCCTTCATGCAATACAGCACATAGCTTGTGCTCTTGTCCAGCTCTCCATCCTCTGCCATCTGAAGAATATTCTCCATACAGACAGCCCCCGGAATCGAACCATATCTGAACGAAACTTCATCCCTCACATCACAAAGTCTGTACAGTGAGGGATGAATGTCTGCCAGCTCTTCTATTGTTATCTCAGGCACCAAGTTATCTTCAAACATTTTCTGTTGCTCCTGTCTCTGCTATTTCTTACATTTTATATCATAAACATGATACTATACCCTGTCAACTCAATGTCCGACATAATGTTCTTCCCGATGCCCCTCGCCATCAGTACCTTAGATGTTCTTATCTGCACATCTCAAATATCTTAACTACATCCTCCACATCCAGCGGATAGTAAGCTCTTGTCTTTATGCCACTGGTTCTGACGGCTTCCTCTGCCATCTCTTTGAACTTCTCCTCTGTGATACCAACTTCACTTAACTTCTCAGGAAGTCCCAGGGATACGAAGAAATCCTTTGTCTTTTCTATGGCTTTATCTGCCGCTTCATATCTGTCGTCACAATCTATGTTCCACACATTCTTACCGTACATGGCAAATCTGTCCACGGTTTCATCGCACAGCACGTATTTCATCCACGCCGGGGTGAGGATGGCAAGACCCACACCATGGGTAATATCATAAAAAGCACTGAGCTCATGCTCTATAGGATGCACTGACCAGGCACCACCCTTGCCTACTGTTATGAGATGATTAAGTGCCAGGGTACTGGTCCACATAAGATTTGATCTCGCCTCATAATTACATGGATCCTTCATGGCAACAGGACCGTATTTGAAACAGGTCTTAAGAAGTGCCTCTGAAATTCTGTCTGTGACAAAGGCTTCGTCATTCTTCTGAAAATACTGTTCAAATATATGGGAGATTATATCTGCCGTACCTGCCGCAGTCTGGCTATCGGGAAGAGTGTAAAGGTATGTTGGGTCACATATGGAAAGTCTCGGATAAAGCAAAGGAGTATTTATCTCCAGCTTCTCACAGGTTTTCTCGTTGCTTATTACTGCACCGGAGTTCATCTCTGAGCCGGTGGCACATATGGTAAGCACCACTGCTATAGGCAGTGCCTTCTTCACCTTGCTTCTGTCAAGGACAAGATCCCATGGTTCTCCCTCATAGCAGGCTGAACAGGCAATATGCTTTGAGGCGTCAATAACACTGCCGCCGCCCACGGCAAGTATAACCTCAATGCCCTCTTTCTTACATATCTCAGCGCCTTTTTCAACTGATGTAAGCTTAGGATTCGGCTCTATACCGCTAAGCTCGAACACCTGAAAATCTTTTAAAAGCTCGTATACTTTATCGTAAATTCCGTTCCGTTTGATACTGCCGCCTCCATATACCAGAAGAACCTTCCTTCCGTATTTTGCAAGTTCCTCCGGAAGACACTGTATCTGATTTCTTCCAAATCTTATATCTGTGGGAATATAAAATGTAAAATTGTTCACGGATATCTCCTCCTATCTCAAGCTCGTCTTACATATAAGCAAATATATTACACCAGATCATATATCCATCTATGACCTGACATCAGCCATTAGGTATTTGCCTGTTTTATGTTGCCCCTTATATTCACTCAGGTGCATTTCTTAAAATATCAGATCTTTGCCTTGTATCTGTCATATCTGAGTTCATCAAGTGATATGTCTGTGGTTCCGGTTATCATGAGCTTTGCAAGCTGCTCACCGGCAGCAGGAGCAATACCGAAGCCATGTCCGTTAAAGGCACATGCCACATAAAGTCCCGGCACCTCATCTACCTTACCAAGTGACGGAACACCATCTGATGAAGCGTCCATCCAGCCTGCCCAGGTTCTTACGATCTTAGCCTTTGCAAGGTCAGGGAAATATTTCATGATACCACGGCATATACAAGGAGCAGTCTTGCTGTTTGTAACAGGAGTGCCATTATCCTTGTTATACCTTTCAAGGCCCGAAGAACCACCGAACACAAATGATCCATGCTTGGTCTGATGTCCGTAGAAGTCTGCCTCCGCAGTACCGAGCATCTGGTCAAACATGTGAGGCTCTGCCTCAGTGACAAGAGCTTCAAGAAGAGAATTTGTCATTGGGATATCAATGCCCACACTGGTAAGTATCGGTCTGCTGTCAAGGCCTGCTGCCACCAGAACCTTCTCACCCTCATATATATTATTTGGGGTTACAACCTTTCTGATCTTGCCCCTCACCATTCCAAGAGATACTACCGGCTCACCGGTGATAAATCTCACTCCAAGCTGCCTTGCCATCTTGTAAAAGCCAAGGGTTGTGGTCAGAGGATTTGCATGTCCGTCTGTAGGACACCAGCTGGCACATGTAACCTCGTGGGAGAGATATGGATTTATCTGTCTTACCTCATCACCATCTATCATTCTTACATCAAGGCCTACACCTCTGGCATTGTCAGCAAGCTTCGTAAGAGTTGCCTTGTGGGCTTCTGTCTTGCCAAGACGAAGGTTGCCGTCCTGATGATATTCGCAGTCAACCTCCAGCTCCTCCGAAAGATGAGGCCAGAGATTTTTAATTCCGTACATTACAAGTGGCAGCTCTCTTACATCTCTTCCGGACTGTCTTACACCACCACCGTTTCTTGATGAGCCTCCGTTACCCATAAAGTCAGATCCCTCAAGAACTATTACATCCTTAACACCATTTTTTGCAAGATAGTAGGCTGTTGCACAACCTATAATGCCTCCACCGATTATGATAATTTCCGCATTATTACTCATGGACATCCGCCTCCTTTGCCTCATTTGCAAATATATACATCTCTATAGGTCTCATTGGAACTCTTGATGTGGCAGGCTCAAGCTCTGCCGGAGATACTCCAAGCTCCCTTGCTACTATTCCCTTGACCAGCTTACCACAGGTCTGTCCCTGGCAGAGTCCCATTCCTGTTCTTAAGTACCTTCTGATCTCTGTCATGGTCCACATGCCGTCGTGGACTGCCTTTCTTATCTCACCCTTAGTGATCTCCTCACATCTGCATATAAGCATATCGTCATCCGGTCCCGGTACAAATGGTCCTATATCTCTTGATCTGTCATTTACCTTATTCATTAAATGCATCTCCCTTCCTGTAAAACGTCAGCCATTAAAAATCTACCTGCTCGGTATAGCCGACATTGTATGCTGCCTATGATCAACTCTTACCGGTTTATTCTGCCTTAAAAAATCTTGCCTTCATGGCGTATTCCTTAGGAACTCTCATGGTAAGTAGATTTGTCTTGTCAAATGCCTTAAGGCTCTTCACCGACACAACCTCAGCCTGGCATACGGGCTGTCCGCTCCTGCCAAGGCCTACACCCTTTGTTCCCGGCTCCGGAAGCGGAAGAAACTCATATGGCAATGTGACTGTTGCAGTACCGTCTCCACAATCCTCATCCACCAGGAATATCGCCTGTCCTGAACAGGAGGCAACGCACATTCCGCAATTTATACAATCCTCCGCGTGAGGCACTGTAGGAAGTGAGGTTATATTTTCACCAATGCTTATACACTTCTTAGGGCACGCATCCTGACATGGGTTACATGGGATATTCTGCGTACATTCAATAACAGGATGGATACCCTTGGCATGTGTAACACCCGGAAATCTTTCGATCTCATCATCAGCCACATAGCCCTTTGTGAGAAGATTCTCAGAAACCGGTATTCCTTCCTCTGTCTCTGTGATCTTCTTTCCTCTGTTCTTTGGCGCGAACATGCCCTGTCTCAAGCCGTTTAAGGCATGATCAAGCTCTTCCATTCCCTTGTCTAATTCTTCCTTGTCCATGTATCCAAGATATTCGGCAGCAGTTATACCTGCCATCCTTCCTTCTATCATGGCACTTGACGCCTCTTCGATTCCTGACACATCACCTGCTACAAATATACCCGGTATTGAGGTTCTTCCATTTTCATCACAGATAGGAACCTGTCCGCCACGCTTTGGATTGTCCTCCATCTCGCAGCCTGCCATCTTAAGAAGCTGTGACATAGGTGAAAGTCCCACAGCCAGGCAAATGGTATCCACGTCAAAGTGCTTCTCCGTTCCCGGGATAAATTTAAAACTGCTGTCCACCTCTGCAATGGTAACGCCTGTAACCTTATCCTCCCCCTCTGCCTTGACAATGGTATGGGACAGATAAAAAGGAACTCCGGTTCTTGCAACCTTGGCTGCGTGTACACCGTATCCACCGACCCTTGGTGCAGCGTCCACGAGAGCAACCACATCACAGCCGCACTGGAGAAGCTGGAAAGAAACAACCAGACCTACATTTCCGGAGCCCAGCATAAGGATCTTCTGTCCGGGCTTCACACCATGAAGGTTCATCATTGTCTGGGCGGCTCCGGCTCCGATAACTCCCGGAAGAGTCCAGCCCGGAAATGTAACCATGTTCTCGGCGGCTCCGGTAGCGATTATTATGGAGTCTCCCTTATAGTGGCAGATTTCTTCACCAATCTTTACCACCACCTCTTTATCCTGATAAAGTCCTATAACTGTGGCATTAAGCTTAACCTCAACACCTGCCTCGTCGGCCTCCTTTAAGAGCTGCTCGCCGATCACGAAGCCTCGTATCTTAGCCTTATGCTCCTTTGATCCGAAGAATTTATGTATCTGTTTAAAGAGCTGTCCTCCGGGCTTCTCATTTTCATCAAATATTATTGTCTTCATTCCCCTCTTGGCTGCCTCTATTGCAGCAGACAGGCCTGAAGGTCCGGCACCAACTATTATCAAATCATATCGCTTCATATAACACACGCTCCTTTTTGATGGTTTTGATTACTGCTTGTCAAATGGTTCTGCTGAGACACCATACTGGGTTCTTACATCCATTCCTTCTTTTAACGGGGTGATACAGGTTCTTACATTTGGCACACCGTCTACCACCATAACGCAGTCAGTACATCTTCCTATGGCACAGAAGATACCTCTTGGCTTGTGCTCCTTCTTGGTGTATCTGTGTATCATAACCCCTGCCGCCTTAAGGGCTGCAGCTATTGGTTCTCCTTCGTATCCGGTCATTTCTTTTCCGTCAAAGGTAAAGCTTATCTCTCTTCCCTTTGTTGTCTCTCCAAGTATTGGATGAACTGCAATTCTTGTATCCATGGTGCTTCCTCCTTTTTGTATTGCCCCCTCACATTCGTTCGGCGGCATTTCGTCAGCACCATTTTCAAATGCATCTTCGATGCATGGTGCTTCCTCCTTTTCTGTTATGCCATATCCGGCTTATCCCATAATCTGAGGCTGGTTCCAAGCCCCAGTTCCTTAGCTTTGTTGTAGCAGATACTGCCCCAGGCAACATCCTCCACCGGCATACCGCCTACGGAGAATATAAATATCTGATCATCTGAAACTCTTCCCGGTCTCTTGCCATATATGATATCCCCAAGATCGTATATCTGATCTCTGGTTATCACTCCGTCATGTACCATATCCGTGAACTTTGAGCCGATAATGTTATTTGCCCCAAAGGACGGATAAGGAAATTCCTCAGCCCACGCATCGTAGAGCTGCATGTTGTCAACCACCAGTGTTGCCGTTTCCGCCATATCACGGCTATCCATGTCGAAGCAGCTTAAGGCAGCTATCACAGCTCCGGGCTTTATCCATTCTCCCTTGACAAATGGATATGTGGAAGGGTCTGTTCCTCCGGTATTTGCAAATGAGATAACATCTGAACCTCTCACCAGCTCCTCTACTGTATCCACAGCATATATTTTCTTCACATCAGGATATTTTGCTTTTGCATACTCTACAAATGCACTTAAAGATCTTTCACTACGTCCCTTAACCTTGATCTCCTCAATATCCGGACAGATAGTTAAGATGGCCTCAAGTGATGTCTTGCCCATAACACCGGGGCCGCACACTCCGCACACCTTAGCGTCCTTCTTTACCAGATATTTTATTCCCACACCCGGGATTGCTCCGGTTCTCATGGCACTTAATATATTCGCGCTCATGAGACAAAGGGGAGCACCTGTGGTCTTGTCATTTAACATTACTGTAAGGATGGATCTAGGAAGTCCTTTTTCTTTATTTGTCATGTTGGAGCCGTACCACTTCATTCCCATGAGATCAAAGGGTCCACCGATATATGCCGGCATTGCCATAAATCTTCTGTCATCACCTTCATCTAAAGGCATATTGGGAAATGGTGATGTCTTGGGAAATGAAACCTGACTTCCGTGGGAATTATGATTTTCGCCGCCCATAACATAGTCACCGGAGTTTAAGCACTTAACCACCTCTTCCATGGCTTCTATGCACTCAGGCATGTTCTTCACACCTGCTTTTATCATGTCTTCTTCACTTAAAAACAAAAAATCTATTGTCGGATACGCCATATTCATTCCTCCTTATCAATAACGATAAATTGAGCAACAGCATTTTTAGTTGCCTTCGGCAAGGCTGTTGCGGTGTAACGATGTCTTCGACATCCTTACATTAATTGAGCAACAGCATTTTTAGTTGCCTTCGGCAAGGCTGTTGCGGTGTAACGATGTCTTTGACATCCTTACATTAATTGAGCAACAGCATTTTTAGTTGCCTTCGGCAAGACTGTTGCAGTGTAACGATGTCTTCGACATCCTTACATTAAACAAAAGGCAACGAAACTTTTATTAAGCTCCGTTGCCTTTTATCTGTGATTTATTTAATTTATGGATATATGATAAATCTTATCAGATACTTATTCAATTACATTTACTCACCATTATTGTACTTATTTTTTGCCACTTATACTTATATATAAGTATAAAATCGCACCCCTAGTACATATACGGCTCATTCCAGAGGTTAAGCTTCGTACCTATTCCAAGCTCCATGGCTTTCTGGTAGCAGTCATAGCCCCAGGACAGATCCTCAAGCGGCATACCGCCTATGCTGCACATAACAATCTCATCATCACTTGTACGTCCCATTGATATGCCATTTACAATGTCACTGATATTTATTACATCCTCCCGCTTCGCCTTGCCGGTCTGTACCAGATGTACGAAATGGATACCCATTATGACCCACTCACGCTTATTTCCAAATGCATCCACAGGTCCTCTGGCAATGAAATTATTCATGTACTTCTCGTACATTCCATAGTTGTCAACCACCATCTTTGTACCAAGGAAATCATCAAACTGACGATACAGGAATGATCCCATGGAGAATACAGTTGCCCCCTTCTTGAACCAATCAAGATGAAATTCTTCCATGTTCTCCTTGGTTACAGACATTGCCTCACTTACCACATCTGCGTCCTCGCAGGCTTCTCTTAATGTACTACATATCTCTATCTCCTTAACCTGTGGATACTTCTCTTCTATAAATTCCTTCATGGCAAGAGCTGTTCTTGAATTAACAGAGCTGCCACGAAGCTTTATCTTCTCAATGTGCGGAAGTACCTCCATATAACACATAAGGGCACATTTGTTTATAACTCCGGGGCCGATAAGGGACAATACCCTTGAATCCTTTCTGGCAAGATACTTTGCAGACATGGCAGGCATTGCACCGGTTCTCATGGCACTCAAAAGATTAGCTGACATAATCGCCTTAGGTGCTCCCGTATCCACATCGGAAAGTGTGACCATAAGAATAGATCTCGGCAGCTTAAGGGCTGAATTATGGCTGTTGGAGCCATAAAACTTCTGCCCTGCAATATGAAATCTTCCACCCAGATAAGCCGGCATTGCCATAAAACGTCTGTCGGGGCCATCGTCTAACGGAAAATCCTCTATGTCAGACTTCTGAGGAAAGTTCATCTGGAGCCCGTGCTCATCCCCCTTTGGTCCACCAAGAAGGAAATCCTTCTTGCCAAACAGTGACATGGTATCCTCCATTGTCTTTATACAACCGGAAGGATCCATAACTCCCGCCTTTATCATATCCTCTTCATTCAAATATAAGAAATCTATCTTCATTATAGTAACCTCCTCACTATTAACCTTCATCCAATAAAAAATTTGACTTCCAAAAAAGGATTGCATTGCATGCCAAATTTTCATACAAAACCTTACATGACAATCGAACACCCTTCATATTAATTCAGCCGCCTTAAATATCCGATGATTTAAGACGGCTGAATTTTGCTGCTTAATTTATATGGTTACTTCTTAAGCTTTGTCCACATATCGTTGTATATTGCAAGTGTATCGTTGTCCAGATTCTTTACACTTTCACCGGCTGCAATAACATCCTCCGGTGGGTTCTTTGCTATATTGCCACTGTACTCCTCTCCCATTGCCTCTACAGCAGCCTTGTTAGGGCAGAGGTATGGAAACTCCTCAGATACCATCTGGGCTGTATCTGCGTCTAACATGAAGTTGATGAACTCCATGGCATTGTCATAGTTCTTTGAACCCTTAAGGATACACCAGTTATCCATGAATACATATGGTCCTTCCTCAGGATATACTACCTTGATATTAGGATCCTCTTCCATGGCAAGAGCAATCTCGGCACCCCATATCATGCCAACTGAACAGTCACCGGATATAAGAGCACTCTTAGGACTGTCTGAGTCATAAAGAGCGACATTATCCTTAAGTGTCAGAAGCTTATCCTCAATCTCAGCAAGCTTATCAGGATCCGTCTCGTTCATGCTGTAGCCCATGCTTCTGGCAGTCATGCCTATAACTGCTCTGTAGTCATCCAACACAACCAGCTCCCCCTTAAGAGATGGATCAAAAAGATCATCATAGCTTGTAATATCCTTGTCAACCATTGAAGTATTAACTGCTATGGCAGCTACACCACCCTGATAAGGAACTGAATATTTATTTCCCGGATCGTAGGATGGATCCAGATATGCTTCATTTATATTTGACAGGTTAGTAAGCTTACTCTGGTCAAGCTCCTCCAGCATTCCCTGCTCTATCATCAGCTCAACTGTGTAATCACTTGGAAGTACTATGTCGTATGTTCCCTCTGTTTCTGATTTTACCTTGGCAAGCATATCCTCATTTGACGAGTAGGTTGAAACATTTACCTTGATACCTGTCTCTTCCTCGAACTTTTCAAATACTGAATCAGGCACATACTCTGTCCATACAAACACATTGATCTCACCATTTTTTCCTGCGTCATTCTTCTTGCTGCTTCCGCAGCCACCAAGAAGCCCTACCATCATAACACCTGCAGCGGCAATACTTATAAATCTTCTAAATCTCTTCATACTACTACCTCCTTTAATATTGGCCCGGCCCATAAAATACTGGCGCCCTGTTATTCTTCATATGTCACCTGACATCTTCGATTTAACCATCTGAGTACCATTCAGAATAAGCCGGTATTACATGATTAGTTTTTTCTTTTTCTATTGAACAGATTGCTCTGGGTTAGGACAACCAGAACAATCGTACCAACCAGTATCAGTGCCGAAAGAGCATTTACATCAGGAGAAACACCACTCTTAATGCTCTCCATGACCTTAAGTGGATATGTCTTTGTCTGACCATTTACAAAGTAGCTGACGATAACATCATCTATGGAAAGGGTAAATGCCAGAAGTGCACCACCACCTATTCCCGGAGCCAGGATAGGAAGTGTTACCCTGAAAAATGTCTGTATCCTGTTGGCACCCAGATCCATGCTGGCCTCCTCTACCGAATTATCATATCCCGATAACCTGGCACGGACATTGAATATTACATATGGAACACAGAAGGTTACATGGGCAAGTATCAGTGTCAGCATTCCTCTTGGAACATTTGCCTTGGCAAATACCGTAAGAAGTGAAATTCCAAGTACAATCTCAGGAATTACTACCGGTATATACAAAAGAGCATTTATAATTCCTTTTCCTTTAAATTTGTATCTGTACATGCCCACAGCTCCAAGAGTTCCTATGGCTGTGGCAAGCACTGTACTTACAACGGCGATTATCATTGTATTGCCGAAGGATGTAAGCAGTGCGTTATTTTCAAATAATCTCACATACCAGTCCAGTGAAAATCCCTGCCAGGTTAAATATGGCTTTCTGGTGGTGGCATTAAAGGAATTGACGATCACCACTACTATCGGCATAAACAGGAATATATACACCAGTATCATGAATATGGTATTTACAATTTTTCTTCCGATAATTTTTGATTTTCTGCTCATATATTCACTCCCTTACTGTTGAACGTCAGCCCCATTCCAATATGCATCTTCGATGCATGGGGGCTTCCTCTTGTATCGCCCCCTCACCTTATGGGTAACGCCCCCTCGTTTACACTCGGCGGCAAGTCGATTGTGCCATTACAATATGCGTTTTCAACGCATGGGCACAATCTCTCGGCGGCATTTCGTCAGCCCCATTCCAATATGCATCTTCGATGCATGGGGGCTTCCTCTTGTATCGCCCCCTCACCTTCGTTCGGCGGCATTTCGTCAGCCCCATTCCAATATGCATCTTCGATGCATGGGGGCTTCCTCTTGTATCGCCCCCTCACCTTCGTTCGGCGGCATTTCGTCAGCCCCATTCCAATATGCATCTTCGATGCATGGGGGCTTCCTCATACTCCCAGTTCATCCATATCGCCGCCTATCTTCTGATACAGCTTAACAAGCAGCAGCGTTATGACTATCAATATGATGGACAGTGCCGCACCAAGGGGCCAGTTATTTCCACTCTTAAACTGTCTCTCTATGAGATTTCCGATAACATCTGAATTTCCTCCGCCAAGGATATTTGACACGAAGAAATATCCGAGACATGGGATAAATACCATGATACATCCAGAGAATATACCACCGGAGGTAAGGGGAAGCACAACTGTAAGGAATCTCTTAAAGGGCTTTGCTCCAAGATCTGCTGCTGCCTCTAGCAGGCTGCCATCCAGCTTCTCTATGGATGTATAAAGCGGCAATATCATAAATGGGATCAGACAGTAAACCATACCGAACACTGTTGTCCCCTGTTTGTACAGGAAATCTACGGGACCGCCGGTTATGCCGATGGTCTGCAATATGGTATTGAGCCATCCCTTTGTTCCGAGGAATGTTCTCCAGCCATATATCCTTATAAGTGAATTTGTCCAGAATGGAATGATAACCAGCATATACATAAGCTGTTTCCATCTGCTCTTTGTTCTTGCAATAAGATAAGAAAACGGATAACCTACAAGTATGCAAATGATGGTTGTAAGGAGTGCTATAACTATCGACTGTATGTATATCTTCATATAATCCGCACTCATGAGATTTTTGTAATTATCCAGGCTGAAGCTGAATACCACATTATAATACTGATCTGTGGTGCAGAAGCTCATAACCGCCACATATATAAGTGGAACAGCCACAAGCAATACCAACAGCAACGCCACGGGGCCTACAGTGGCAATAGCCGGAAGATTATTGGAACGCCATTTATGTTTTTTGATAAGCTTTTCATTTCTTTCACCCAGTTCCATTTGTTCACCTTCTTTGATTACTGGCACGGCTCACAAAGTGATAGCGTGCTCCATTACTTGTAATAATGTCTGCGACATTTTTTCATGTGTCATTTGACGCTTCCAGCCCACTACGCAAGCACTACATTATCCAGTGCCTCGAATATACTGTTCTCCCTGCTGTGGATAAGAACCGCGTCCTCTTTGTTCCAATATGGATATATGGCACTTCCGATCTCCGGAAGACTCTCACCTGCCAACCTCTCTATCTTAAGCTCATTACCATTTGGTAGTACTACTATACATTTGATAACAGAACCCACATATATGTAATCCTTAACCACAACCTTGATACCAAAGCCCTCCACCGGTGTCTCGGAATACTTCATCTTCTCAGGTCTTACAGACACTGTGATATACTCTCCGAATTTAAAGTCATCACCCTTGCCGGTAATAAAGCCATTTTCAACTGTGACCTGAACCTCATCACCATTTATGAATCCCACGGTTCCGTCAAATATGTTCGTCTCGCCGATAAATGTGGCAACAAATTTCGTCTTAGGTGCCTCATATATCTCCGACGGAGTTCCAAGCTGATCCAGGATACCGTCATGCATGATGGCGATCCTGTCGCTCATTGTAAGGGCTTCCTCCTGATCGTGTGTTACATATATAAATGTAATATTAAGCTTTCTCTGTAATCGCTTAAGCTCAAGCTGCATTTGCTTTCTGAGCTTAAGATCAAGTGCTCCCAGCGGTTCATCGAGAAGCAGTACCCTTGGTTTATTAATAAGTGCCCTGGCTATGGCAACTCTCTGTTTCTGTCCACCGGAAAGCTGTGAAGGATATCTCTTCTCAAAGCCTGACAGCTGTACCAGATCTATCATTTCCTTAACCCTGGTCTTTATCTCCGCCTTTGGCACCTTCTTAATTTTCAAGCCGTATGCTATGTTGTCGGCTATAGTCATATGGGGAAATAACGCATAGGTCTGAAATACTGTATTTACATTTCTCTCAAATGGTTCCTTCTCTTCTATGGCTTCCCCCTCCACCTTTATGGTTCCGGTGGTAGGCTCTTCAAATCCTGCTATCATCCTCAGAGTTGTTGTCTTTCCGCAACCGGAGGAGCCTAACAGGGTGAGGAATTCACCCTCTTTAACTTTTAAATCCAAATCCTTGACGACGTGATTCTTGCCATATACCTTATTAACTCCGTCAAGTTCAACTATATATTCCATAGGATCACCTCTCATCATTGAACATCAGCAATTAAAATTTGCCTTCATAGGTATTGCCCCCTCCCATTATGGGTAACGCCCCCTCGTTTACACTCGGCGGCAAGTCGATTGTGCCATTCAAATATGCGTTTTCAACGCATGGGCACAATCTCTCGGCGGCATATCGTCGGTACCATTTTATATGCATCTACGATGCATGGGTACCTCCTCTCATCAAAGGACTGACGCTACATGTCAAGTTTTATACAAAACTTGACACGACCATTGAACAAACATCTTAACATTAATCTATAATGCCTTGAGTCCTCTCTCACCTGTTCGTATTCTCACAGCCTCTTCAATATTTCTGACAAATATCTTACCATCACCTACATGGTCTGTGGCACAGGCTTCTCTGGTTTTCATGATGATAGGTTCAACATCCTTATCATTTACAACCACCTCAACTCTTATCTTAGGGAGAAGATTAATGGTTGTCTTCAGACCCTTTATCTCATTGACACCCTTATCCTCTGTTGCACCCTTCTGAGTACCACAGCCCATTACTGTTGAAAGTGTCATACCACCACAGTTAATCTCATCTAATATCTTCTTCATGGCTTCAAGCTTCTCCGGTCTGATTATCATGATTATTTCCTTCATACTGCATCTTCCTTTCCTTCGGATTATTCTTTGTCTTCGTTACCATGCCAGCGATAAAACACGCCTTACCATAACAAAACGGAGCTATCTATCCGACAGCTCCGTTGCTTGTTTTTTTCATTAATTAAATTGTTATATGAATAATAATTCCATTCACTGTTATTATCAATGCAGATTTTTTACCATTTTTATACTACTTTTTAAGTATCTTTATCAATAATGATCCGACATGGCTCATCCTTGCAATTTGCATATGTACTTGAATTTGTCCGCATTTGCTACTCTTTTTCTTTAATAAGTTTGAACATCTGAACCCTGTTATTTATACCAAGCTTTCTATAGATATTGAGTATATGCTTCTTCAAAGTGTTATCTGTTATGGTAAGCTCGTCGCAGATATCGGCGTTGGTCTTTCCACCAAGAAGAAGCCTTAATATGGTGTGCTCTCGTCTGGTCAGATCATATTTCTCCACCACTTCTGCTATGGTCATCTTGTCTCCTGCATTGTCAGTCTTCTCAAGCTCCTTATAAAGCCTGTATGACAAATGCTCCTTAAGCTGATCCAGCATAAAAATATCCTCATACTCGAAATTTTCTTTTCCTATGGTTCTGTAGAAGGTCACAACTCCTACGAATTTTTTCTTCATGGCAAGTACCATCTGAAGAGAATAATGCCAGTTATTTGGCTTGTATACCTTCTTATAATACTCGGTCTCCACCCTTGCGTCATCAGAGATTATATCTGTCTCCCGGTATACCAGGGTCTTGCCACTGTATAGTATGCCTCTACTGTAATCAAGCTCGTCATATATGTCAGAGTGATCATCCTCGCAATTAAAATACACTGGTCTGGTCAGGTGATTGTCTCCACCTGCTGCCGCCATATAAAAGTCCGCACTGTCGAAATCCAGAAGCATTTTAAGCTGTTCCAGAAGTTGCTTCCTCATATCATCCACGTCCTCAACAGTGTATATCTTGTAAATTATGCTGTTTAACATGAGCCAGTCATTTGTCTCAAGATTTTTCATGCTGTATCTCTCCCCTTTGAACATCAGCCTCTTAAAATTTGCCTGTTCGGTATCGCCACCTCGTAATGTAGTGCCAACTCTTTTACACTCGGCGGCGTGCCAAGTTTTCTCCGGACATTTACATGGAGATCCATCCAAATGCATTTGCTACGGAGCTAATTAATATTATCAATACGAACACAGGGCACAGGTACCTGATCATAACCACAAATACCTTCTTTCTGCGGAACTTGCTCTCCCCATGTCTGATCTCTTCTTCTATGCGGTCAATACCTACAACCTTTGATACAAGCAGGCTGGTCATAAGAGCTGCAATAGGCATCATTACTGAGTTGGTCATGAAGTCAAAGAAATCAAGGAACTGCATACCTATGATCTTCACAAATGCCAGTGGTCCATATCCAAGGGATGACAGACTTCCAAGCACCAGCATTATGATACCTGTGATGACTGTGGATTTCTTCCTGCCCCATCCAAGCTCATCCTCGAAGGTTGAAACTGCACTTTCTGTCAGTGCTATCGCGCTTGTTACCGCTGCGAATAAAACCAGCACAAAGAAAAGTATTCCTATGGCTGTACCAAATCCCATATTTGCAAATACCTTAGGAATGGTAATGAACATAAGTGACGGACCTGCCTTAAGTGTATCGGGATTGCCCCCTGAAAATGCAAATACTGCCGGGATTATCATAAGTCCCGCCATCATTGCTATGGCAGTATCGAATATCTCAACATTTCTTGTGGAGTCTTCAATAGCGGTGTCCTTCTTCATATATGAACCGAAGGTAATAAGGATACCCATGGCAATGGACAGTGAGTAGAACATCTGCCCCATGGCTGCCACAACCGTCATCCACGAGAAATTTTTAACATTTGGCACAAGGAAATACTTGACGCCCTCCATGGCTCCGGGTCTCGTAACTGAATATACTGCCACTATGACAGACAGCACTACAAGCACCGGCATCATGATCTTTGACACTCTTTCTATTCCATTCTGAACTCCTGCATATATGATTGCCAGGGTGAACAGGCAGAATATTATAAAGCAGGTCTCTGTAGATACGCCATTTGATATGAAACCTGAGAAATATCCTTCCTCTGCCAATGCTGTTCCGTTTCCCTTTATATATTCTATCAAATATTTGATAACCCAACCACCGATCACTGAGTAATAAGGCACTATCAGGATTGGTATTATGGCATTTATCCAGCCGCCGAATTTCATCCATTTTTTGTTGCCAAATGACTGAAATGCCCCCACCGGACTTTTTCTGGTCATTCGTCCAAGTGCAGACTCTGCAACTATCATTGTATATCCAAATGTCACTGCCAGCAGAATATATACAAACAGGAATATTCCTCCGCCGTACTTGGCTGCCAGATATGGAAATCTCCAGATATTTCCCAGACCTACCGATGCTCCTGCTGCTGACAGGACATATCCCAGCTTACCTGAGAATGTGCTTCTATTATTTTTATGTGTACTCATAATCCTCTCCATATATCTATCATTCTCCGGTGATATTTGCCCTTGGCGTAGAGAATGCTATTTTTGATTGTAACATGACTTGGTGGTAAAGTCACTAGAAAAAAGATGGATGCTGTGAAGGAAAAAGGGCGGACATTGTGAAGGGGGCCTTACTATGCACTGCAAATCTGAGCACTTCAAATCTATGCACGCCATCTCCGCGGCTGGTTCCATGACTTATTTTCTAGTTTGTCAATTTTAGGTCACTTTCTATGCCTATTTTCAGTGACTTTATTTTTGATTTCCTGTTTTCAGGTCACTATTTTTTGCATGTTTTTATGACCTGTTTTCAAGATTTGCATTTTTAAGTCACTTTTTTCTTTGACTTTTCTTGACCTTATTTTTGATTTCCTGTTTTCAAGTCACTATTTTTTGCATGTTTTTATGACCTGTTTTCAAGATTTGCATTTTTAAGTCACTTTTTTCTTTGACTTTTCTTGACCTTATTTTTGATTTCCTGTTTTCAAGTCACTATTTTTTGCATGTTTTTATGACCTGTTTTCATGATTTACATTTTTAAGTCACTTTTTTCTTTGACTTTTCTTGACCTTATTTTTGATTTCCTGTTTTCAAGTCACTATTTTTTGCATGTTTTTATGACCTGTTTTCATGATTTACATTTTTAAGTCACTTTTTTCTTTGACTTTTCTTGACTTTATTTTTGATTTCCTGTTTTCAGGTCACTATTTTTTGCATGTTTTTATGACCCGTTTTCAAGATTTGCATTTTTAAGTCACTTTTTTCTTTGACTTTTCTTGACCTTATTTTTGATTTCCTGTTTTCAGGTCACTTTCTATGCCTATTTTCCGTGACTTTATTTTCAATTTCCTGCTTCAAAGTCATTTTCTCTGATTTTATTTCTGCTTATATTATACACATAATGATCATATGCTAACCACCAAACCTATTTCTTGTTTATATGAATTATATGGATTTACTCAAGCCTTGCAATGGCGATATCCCTGCTTTCCTTTTTTGCTTTCTTTTTTGTTTTCTTTTTTGTTTTCTTTTTTGATCTACTTTAATTTTTACTTTGGAGCATAAAAAATCCCCCTTCATCGGGAGCACTGATCGTACTCACCAACAAAAGGGGGAGGGCTAACATATTTAAACCAATTTTTAATCATTTACAATTTTGTGATCGCATAATTCTCACTATATAAACACACACATATTCACTGCTATGTAGTGCTCCCGTAATTGAAGACTATAATAAATAATTACATGATCAAACACCACACAAATGCTTATATGAATATCAGAAGTCCCAGGAATGTTATTGTGCCTGCTATATTTCCTGTGCCCACAAGCTTAAATGGGATAAGGATGATGAACAATGGCAACGTATTAAAAATACATGCCCATGCAGGAAGGGATGTGCCTCCTGTAACTACCGTAATAAACAATGTAACCATGAACACAAGCAATGCCACATAACCAACATACATTGTTGAGATTGTTTTCTTGAAGAACTCAACTATTGCCTCGTGAGCAGCGTCGGTTCTTCCGAGTTTGATATAGAACCACTCGATTATTCCGCAGAACACATGATGGGCAGTGATAAATATTATAAATGCGGCTCCTGATATCAGCATTATATTTGCACTGATAACCGAATACTGTCTCATCCAGTTGCTCAAGCCATAATACCCCACTGCCATCAAGGCAATAGCAACCACTCCGAGCATTATCGATATCATAGAATATCCTGTAGTAGCTCCTTCAAATTCCTTTGAAAGATTTTCATTATCATTTAAGTATTTAAGATTGATCCTGTGCTTATCCTTTGTATATGCCAAGAACCAGTCACACCTCTGACACAGCAGATGTCCGATCATAGCTATAAGCATACATACTTTCACAGCTGTCATTTCTAATCCCCCTGCATGTATTGGCATGGTTTGGCCTGCTTTCCTATTCCAGATGTCATTTGACACTATCTGTCTGGCTTCATTTTTCATAACTCATTTGGCACTATTAAGTTAGTCATTGCTAAACCATAACCCATTTGGCGCTATTAAGTTAGTTATTACTAACCATTTCATTAAGTACTTTATCTCACAAAAGTCACTACGTCAAGATAGTAACTATTAAAGTCCGGCAAAAATTATGAAAATTTAACATTTTCAATTAAACTTCAATCTTCCATGGTTAGAATGACAGCATAAAAGATAAAGCAACACCAAAAAATAATTACAAATAGAAGGAGTGAATGATCATGAAAAAGAAATTTTTATTGGCATGTGTAGCCGGAACAGCGATGGCGATATCCCTTACGGGCTGCGGCACAGAAGCTACTACAACCACATCAGCAACAACTGATACTACAAATTCAATCGAGGCTTCACAGACCAAGGTTACAGGAAAGGTTTCATCTATTTCCAACGGAACCGTAACACTTGCTCTTGGTGAGGTTGATGAAAATGCTCTCCGGATAGACAACGCCACTGTCCCCCTGGACGGTATAACCGTTGACAAAAGTGCCGGTGCTACCTCAAGCACCGAAAATGGCGACTTCTATGGTGTGAACGCTGCCCTCCTTGCAACAAACGGTGCAACGGTCACCATCAAAAATGCAACTGTAACCTCATCTGCCCAGAACGGCAACGGTGTATTCAGCTACGGAAGCGGCACTACAGTCAACATATCTGACTCAACCATAACCACAACCGCTGACAACTCAGGCGGTATCCAGACTACAGGCGGTGGCACAACCAACGCAAGCAATCTTACAGTATATACATTCGGCAACTCTTCAGCAGCAATACGATCTGACAGAGGTGGTGGAACTGTAAATGTGGATGGCGGTTCATATACTTCAAACGGCTACAACTCGCCTGCCGTATATTCCACAGCAGCAATCACAGTAAAGAATGCCACCCTTACAGCCAACAACTCAGAGGCACTGGTAATTGAAGGACAGAACTCCATAGACCTTGAGGACTGCACGGTATCCGGCAACATGAGTGATACCAAGGGCACCAGCTCAGATGAAAATGTTCATAATGTAATGATCTACCAGTCCATGTCAGGTGACGCAGATGTAGGAACAAGCAGCTTCTCCATGACAGGCGGAAACCTCACTTCAAATAACGGCGACATGTTCTACATCACAAACACTGACTGCACACTTTCATTATCAGGTGTTGATATTGTAAACAAGGACAGCGACGCCTACCTTATGAACATTACCGGCAATTCAGCTACCCATGGCTGGGGCACTGCCGGTGCAAATGGTGCACAGGTTACATTTACCGCAGATGATCAGACATTAGAGGGAGATATCAGAGTGGACAGTATCTCAACTCTTAACATGACCCTTAGCAGAAACAGTACATTTACAGGAGCTATTAACATTGATGAAAACGAAGAAGGAGGTGAAGCAGTTTCTGACAACGCTGTAGTAACTATAGAAGAAGGCAGCACCTGGACACTTACCGGTGACTGCACTATAACAAGCCTTACAAATAACGGAACCATCAACTTCAACGGATATACTATCACTCTTGCTGATGGCACCGTATTAAAATAAATTAATTTGATTTTTCACAAAAACTCACTTTTAAAATAAAAACTTCCCTATAAAAATTGAGCAGGCTGTCTCCCGGTGTCATATGGTTAAAAATAACATCAGGAGCTACCTGCTCATCCCTTACAGTAGTGAAAATTTTATCGTATCATTATTTTGTATCATTTTTAATAGACACAATATAACCATCAAATCTCACGAACCAAGCTTAATTCAAAGTATATAAATAGTACTTATTTTATATAGTAAACGTAATTTTCCTTTCTTGGGGCTGGGGCTTTAGCGGGCTCTGCTGCATAACCTAATGCACAGTGACCTATACCTTCATAGTCTCCCTCAATTCCAAGCTCCTTAAGGATCTGCTTGCCAAAGTCTGAGTCGAACTCTTCCTTTGCACGATGGATCCAGATACTTCCAAGTCCAAGACTCTCTGCTGCATTCATCATATTTCCAAGAACAAGTGAACCGTCATACAGATAGGTAGGCACATTTCTGTCTGCCAGGACAATAAGGATAACAGGTGCTCCGTAGAATGGATCGAAGTCCTCTGCCCATGCAGGGTTTATGCTTCTGTTTGCCCTTGATATCTCGTCTCTCTTTTCCTTATTTGTCACTGCAATTATTATAGGGCTCTGGAGTCCCCTGCCTGTTGCCGCATAGGTTCCGGCTTTTATTACCGCCTGGATATCTTCTTCCTTTACCATATCAGGCTTGAAGCTTCTGCAGCTTCTTCTTGTTTCAAGTACCTTTAATGTATCATTCATTATAATTACCTCCTGTTAGATTCACGCCTCCAACCATCAATGGGATAGTCATTGGTTAAGCTTTGTTACTATCCATAGTTTAACACCATAGTCACTTTGTTTCTATAGTTTTTCTTCTTATTGTTTCAATCAAAAACCTTTCAAGAACCCTGGCAACACCATCATCATCATTTGAAGTGGTCACATAATCGGCATGGGCTTTGACCTCCCCAGGAGCATTTGCCATGTTTTGGTATCGTTACCATAATTGTGATTTTTTTACTGGCTATGCAGTTTGTCTGATAGCCAGTTCAAGCTTCAGTTTTTTTCTAACTGATTTCTTCTTGTCTCCACCAAGTTGTCTTAATAATTCAACAGCAGCAAGCCTTCCTTCTTCCTCTACAGGCTGTCTTATGGTTGTAAGCGGAATCTCTATCTGAGTCGCAATAGGCTGGTCATCCACTCCCATAATGGCAAGATCCTCAGGAATTCTTATTCCTCTCTTTCTTGCTTCAAATACCATTCCTGCCGCCACCTGATCACTGCCCGCTATGACTGCGTCCGGCCGAACATCCAGATCTGCATATTCCTCAATGAACTTCTGTCCATCCTCGAAGGTTTTTATCCCTGTATATACAAATGCTGGGTTTGCAACCATATTGTGGGCACTTAATGCTTCCGCATAACCCATGTAACGATCAGTATTGATATTGACACCTACAGGCTGTATCACTACAGTCCTTGTGCCTGCACAGTAGCCGATTCTTTCGTATCCTTTATTTATAAGATACTCTGTAGCTTCGTAAAAGCCTTCGTACTGTCTGCACTGGATGGTTGAAATACTCTCGTCACTGTTATACTCATTGCATATGACCAGACTTCCATATCTTGCATATGACTGTATAAATGCCGGATCATTCTCCAGTGCACATAATATAACGCCATCTACATGATGAAGTTTTAACAGGTTTAAAGCTTCTTCCTCCAGCTTCTTCTCTCCGTAGGTCTGGATGATCAATGTCTTGTAATCATGTTCCCTGCAGGTTCTTTCTATAGCATTCACCAGGTATGCAAAAAAGGTATTGGTGATATTAGGTATCACAACTGCTATATTCTGCGAACCAGAGCCTCTCATCTGTCTGGCTGCCTGCATTGGTGCATATCCAAGCTGCTCCATAGCCTCCAGAACCTTCTGACGCTTCTCCGGGGAAACATGAGGATTGTCATTGATGACCCTTGACACTGTTGATACAGAAATACCGGATAGCTTCGCTACATCTGAAATCGTTGCCAATTAAATATCTCCTCTGCTGTTTCATTTCTAATATAGTTTCATTATATTCAATTTTCATGGGTTGTCAACAGGTTTTTGGTATCGTTACCAATTATTTTTAAAAAATATTAAAAAAATTTAATCTTGATATGCCAAGGCCCGACAGTGATAAAGCTTGTTTTGCAAGTTTTATCTGTTTACATGTCAGAAGCTGTGGCATTTCATCATCTACCGTGGGAGTAATAATCCGATTCTACATATATCCTTCTATAAACCCTGCTATTTTTTTCAACTTCCCCGATTGGATTTAGCAATTCCACAATAGCATTTCCATCCCGGTACTGCACATAAATCCGTGCTTGTCCATCTGCCATCTTAAAATCATTCGCAAGTTCACCGAAGTCTGCTATCTGCAGCTTTTCTGCCAAGGAACACTGTAATTCATCTTCCGGGGTTTTCCATTCAGTAAGCACCACCCCATTACAGATTGCCCGATAACTTGCCGAGGATGCTTGTTTTCCGTCTCTTTCATATTCCTTCATAACCGAAAGTACGTCTCTTCGGATCGAGTCTGCCTGCAGCATATCTCCGTCAATCTGAGCTTCAAAGACATATTTTGTTGTAGATACTGCAAGATTAATGGCAATTGCACATACTGCCATAAAACAAATTGCAAATATAATTATATTTTCAAGATTCCAACGCTCTTTTCTTCCATCATCAGGCTCCACGTCATCGCGATATTTATCTTTATTTTCTTGTTTTCTCATAATCCCGGCAAGAACGATCCAGAGTAAATTTAAAACAACGCATATAACATACCAAAAATAACAGGTTTCCTTCATAAAATTCCATTTAAACAGATATACCGTATCAATCACCATGAACACACAAAAAATAGCAATATATATACATGCTCCTATTTTACTATGTTTTGCAAAAAGTGATGTTTCTGCGTCCTGTATCCTTACAAGCTCACTCAGTTTATCTCCATACTTCTTTTTATGCTCCGGAATTTCATAACCATATGCTCTTAGTCGGACAAAATACAGCCTTGCGAACAAATATACTCCCCAACAAGGAACACAAATAAGTGCTCCCGAATAAACTGCCATGATAACCAAACCTATAAGTAAAAGCGCAGAAAATATAATTGCACAACATTTTGCTGTCTGTGCAGTTGCCTTATCGTATTTTATTTTCATGCTTCTCCTCTTTCTTATTTTTTTTATTTATGTGATCCTTAAATATCATTATTGGTAACATGGTAACACTTATATCTGTCAATGCCACAAGCATCAACAATCTGTATTGAGACATATAATCCCCCTATCATATTCCGATAGTATTAAATGCCATCACCTTTCTATAAAAATACTTTATTTACAGAGATTTTGCAAATAAAAAGATAAGTCTGCCATAGCCTTAAATGCCTACCTTTTCTAAAGCTCGTTTAAGTTCTTTTTAGTCAACTTCATTTTTGTGACTCGTTTACTTAACTTCATTTTTGTGACTTATTTGACACTCTCGAAGCATTCTGAAAGATCAAATTCACCCGCCGTTAATTATATATATTACATTTTCCCCGTTGTCTTAACAAAAAACCTGTCTCGTAGGTTCTACAAGACAGGTTCTCTTCTTATTATTCACGATATTCAACTATCCGTGTCATTCTCTTTCTTGGTCTCTTGGCCGGAGCTTCCGCCGAATGTCCCACAGCTACAATGCCTATCAACTGGTCCTCTGTGTTCAGGTATTCCACGATGTCGTTATAGGCGAAACAGGTATTTGCGATCCACAGAGTTCCCAGATCATGCTCTGTTGCAGCAAGTATCATATTCTCAATGGCTGCCCCTATGGACAGGGAGTCGCATATCTCAACTATCCTCTTCTCATTATCTATGGCTGCAAATGGCGTCTTTCCGTTTGTATTAAGTACCACTATAAGACACGGTGCCTCATCCATAACTCTCACGGTATTCTCTGCGTCCGGTATGGCAAATGCCCACTCAGGCATAAGGGCATGAGTCTCCTTCTCATTTTCAATACCCTGACGCATAACCTGAACCAACTCATCCTTGGCTGCCCCCTTAAAAACTATGAACTTCCAGGGCTGCCTGTTCTTGGCTGATGGTGCCAGGGTCGCCGCATATATCATTTCCTCTATGATCTCCTGAGGTATTTCCTCCGAGGTGTATTTTCTTATACTTCGTCTGTTGTCTATTGCCTTTATCATGGTGTGCCTTTCTGGTAAATCAAATCAAACATTTTTACGCTCTCGTTAAGCCATCTGTATATTAACGCCCGCTTAAAATTTAGTCAATTATAATTTACTAAAGTATAGTTGACTAAAACGCAATCAAAAAGACACTCACATTATCTGCAAGTGCCCATGATGATTTTCTATATTAAAATGCTATTATTTCTTTTCCCTGAATATGCTTCTGAAAATAAGTCGTACAAACGGTCCGCAATAGAACATCTGATACAACAATGCCATAGGGAAGTTCATACCCCATGTCTGGATAAATGTTCCGAAGGATCTGTTTTCTTTGAATAAGATAGTTGCAATGAGACTCATGATCGGACACATGATACAGCATATACATATGGAGATCGCATATGTTATGAACTGTGGGCGGTCATCCGGCCGCATAACCTTGAAAGCTAACATCCTGGCTAACTTGCCCACCACGAAGAACTCCAACACGAATGCTACCGGTACCATTATCGGCATTTCATGAAGTGCCATAAGAAATGTCTTTCCTGTCACCCCTCCTGTGTTCAATGCTACATTGTAGACTATCATTCCATAGACCATAACTGTAGCCATGATGATTGTGAATATGGCGTCTTGAAATTTGTTTTTTGGCATAAAAATACCCTCCTTTTGATGATTGACACGATCCGTGTGTTTTCTTTTTAATGTGTCATTTAGCACGTTCTTATTATTGGCACGACTATGTACTCTATTTTTTCGTGCTTCATCTGACATTTTCTCGTGTTGTTCGTTATCATCCAAGAAGGGTTGTACGTTTCCAATTAATATTTTTATTCACCGAAGTCACAACTATATCATACTTTTCATGAAAATGTAAGTATTTTTTTATTTTGTTTTATTGCTAGATTTTTTCAGTATTGAAATCATCATGAGGTGCCGGTGCGTTTCATGATATTTGACCTGTTTTCCTATCTTCCATATTTAAGTCATGCTTTTGGGGATATTTTCTTGACCTGTTTTAATGTTTTTTATTTTAGGTCATTTTTTTCTGCCGTTTTTCGTGACCTGTATTGCCATTTCCGATTTTTAGGTCACTTTTGCCTCCAATTTTCCGTGACCTATATTGCCATTTCCGATTTTCGAGTCACTTTTGCCTCCAATTTTCCGTGACCTGTATTACCATTTCCAATTTCCAGGTCACTTTTGACTGCAATTTTCCATGACCTGTATTATCATCTTCAATTTTCAGGTCACTTTTGCCTCCAATTTTCCATGACCTATATTGCCATTTCCGATTTTCGAGTCACTTTTGCCTCCAATTTTCCGTGACCTGTATTACCATTTCCAATTTTCAGGTCACTTTTGCCTCCAATTTTCCATGACCTATATTGCCATTTCCGATTTTCGAGTCACTTTTGCCTCCAATTTTCCGTGACCTGTATTACCATTTCCAATTTTCAGGTCACTTTTGCCTCCAATTTTCCATGACCTGCATTGCCATTTCCAATTTTTAGGTCACTTTTGCCTCCAATTTTCCGTGACCTGTATTGCAATTTTCAATTTTTAGGTCACTTTTGCCTCCAATTTTCCGTGACCTATATTGCAATTTCCGATTTTCGAGTCAATTTTGCCTCCAATTTTCCGTGACCTGTATTACCATCTTCAATTTTTAGGTCAATTTTGCCTCCAATTTTCCATGACCTGTATTGCCATTTCCAATTTTTAGGTCACGTCACCTCATATCACTTCATAAATTCAAGACTCAGAACTGCCTCAATTATCTGATCCATGCCCCGCTTGATCTCCGGATCTATGTTCTTCATGCTGCGGTAGAATGTTACGATCTGGCCAAATGACAATTTGAAGTCTGCGGCATACTCATGATTGAGATTTTCAAATATGGTTTCAAAAGCAAGCTTCATAGTGTCATAGCTGATGTTCTCTACACCCTTGGTGGTGTTAGTGTGAAGACGTCTGCTGATATTGGATAATCTACCCTCCACGAAACACTGTCCGAAGACCTCCCATGTTGTAGGATTATGCTCTCCGAGAGCAATGGAATTGCTCTTCACAACCACATAATCTGTGTTGTTGTTCATCAGGACTCCCACAACCGAGTCCGTCGGAACTATAGTGGTGAGCTTCTCTGCCATCAAGGCAAATTTCACCTGATCATACTCATCTTTTCTAAATCCCGGCCCATCAAAATTATATATCTTCTTAATCCTGTCAAACAGGCAATCAGCAGCTCCTGTCACCGTTCCGGAAACCTTCACGCTACCGTCCTTCGTCTCTGCTCCGGAAGCCTTCACACTATCGTTTCTCGTCATTTTCCCTGGACTTTCCAGACTATCATCCATAACAGCAAGCTTCTCACCCGCTGCCTCCATACATGCCGCCATGGCAAGGTTGCCACCCTTTGAATGTCCGCACACATAGAGCACATCATCCGAGTAAAGGCTGACATTATCCAGGTATGAAATTGCCAGACTGTGGGTTGCTGTGGGATACTGATATGCTCCTCGCATGTTCTCTATCCAGCCTATCAGGGCATAGTCTGTTCCCTTGTAGCTGACTGTCACATTCTTTCCCACTCTGAAGGTCACTGCCCCGAACTGGGTCTTGTCACTCCTGAGATTTATAAAGTTGCTCACACGCATATTTCCATATCTTATTGAACCTTTAATAAGCGTTAGCAGCTCATACACCTGTGTAACCAGCCCATTCTCCATATTCTCCGAATAGGCTTCAGAGTATGATATAAACTCGTCTATGTCCTTTTCATCTTCAAATGATGCTGCAGGAACATACGCTAAAACTGAACACAGCAGACAATCCATGACATTCCATGGAGCATCTGCTGTATCAAGATGTCTATAATACTCAACATAATCAAATATTGTATACATTCATAACCCCTTATTTCAACCAATCTGATCAATTCGTCTCTATAATCAATATATACAAAACCTCGCCTACTATGTCAAGGTCTTATATCAAGCCCATACATCAATTCTTTATATCAAGACCTTATATCAAGATTTCATAGCAAGGTCTTATATCCGCACATTATATCAAAATTTTATAGCAAAATTTCATATTAATATCTTACATCATTAGTCTACGCCCCAGCCTTGCTTACCTTTCCCTTTACCGGGTAACCCATCTGGCGTCTGAGCTTTCTGCAGGCGTAGAAGTAGGTGGGTATCAGGAACATATCAGCCATAAGCCATGCAATAGGACTTCCGAGGCTTACGCCTACGAAGCCAATAATTGGCACCAGTCCGAAGCCTGCGATGGATCTTGCCACCATCTCGAATACCCCTGCAAATATAGCCACACCTGAAAATCCCATTCCCTGGATAAGGAACCTGACTATATTCACCAGTGCCAGCAGGAAGTAAAAGCCTGTATTTATAATAAGATACATATGTGAATTTCTTATGATCTCTGTTTCGCTGCCGCTTACAAAGAGCATGGACAGCTTGCCGCCGAACAATGCCGCAATAGCAAATGCTATAACAGAATATCCTATACCAAGTATAAGGCAGGACTTAAGTCCCTTTCCTATACGTTCAAGCTTGCCGGCTCCCACATTCTGACCTCCATAGGTTGCCATTGTTGAACCAAGGGCATCAAGAGGACAGGCGAAGAAGTTACCAAGCTTGCTGGCTGCAGTCATGGCTGCAACTGCATTTGATCCAAGAGTATTCGCAGCTGTCTGAAGAACAACACTTCCGATGGCTGTTATGGAATACTGTAATCCCATAGGTACGCCCATGTTGCAGAGCTCCAGTGCCATATGGCCCTCAAACTTCCACTCACCCTTACGGATACGAAGTATCTCGAATCTCTTCACCATATAAACCAGACAGGTAACACCTGATACTCCCTGGGATATAACTGTAGCCCAGGCTGCACCTGCAACCCCCATCTTAAGGCAGATAAGGAACACAAGGTCAAGGGCGATATTTATAACCGAGGAAAGAACCAGAAAAATGACGGGAGTCTTGCTGTCACCGGTTGCCCTTATTACGCCTGCCACTATGTTATACAGGAATACAGTTGGTATTCCAAGGAAGATGACAAATATATAATTATAGGCACCGTCGATTATATTGTCCGGTGTCTTCATCAGTGTAAGTATGTCTCTGCACAACAGGGCTGTCACTACAGTAAGTATAATGGAGAAAACGATACCAAGCCACACACAGTTTGCCACGTATTTACGCATGCCCTGGTAATCCTTTGCACCGAATTTATGGGATACAGGAATTGCGAATCCATTACATACGCCCATGCAGAAGCCTATGACCATGAAATTTATACAGCCGGTGGAACCCACCGCGGCAAGATCATCTACACCAAGATAAAGTCCCACTATCATGGTATCCACCAGATTATACAACTGCTGGAACAACAGTCCGAACAGAAGCGGAACGGCAAAATTAAGTATCAGTTTCATTGGTTTTCCATTTGTCAAATCTTTTGTCATAATTGCGTCCTTTCATATATTGTCTATCATTGAACATCAGCCCATTTAAAATTTGCCTTCGGCAAAGGGCTGACGCTACATGTCAAGTTTTCACATAAAACTTGACACAATCTTCAGATCCGGAGCTTTAAATTTATATTCCTGACTGCAATAGCATATGAATTTCCGTTTGCTGCCCATTGGAATTTTATCCAAAATTTATCCGGATTTATCTTTTCTTTACAACCTCATGAATTTATAACGCAAATAACAAAGAAATGCAATAGAGTATTTTCAATAAAATTATTGAAATTTTTTAGATATTTTATCAAATATCTACTTCCGCACCTTATCTCCCATTTCTTGTCTTCTATTCCTTATCTAATTCTTTGTTTGTATTCCTTAACTTATATTTCTTAATTTATTTTCTTTATCCTATTTGTTGCCCTTCTTTGTCTTCTATTCCTTGTCTTTTATTCCTTCTCTTCCATCACACTCATATACGCCGGTCTTATGATCTTGCTGGCACATATAAGCTCCTCTATTCTGTGGGCACTCCAGCCAACAATTCTTGCAATGGCAAATATCGCCGTGTAGAGCTCCTGAGGTATTCCAAGCATTTCATAAACGAACCCGCTGTAGAAGTCGATATTAGGACTTACGCCCTTGTATATACGTCTCTTCCTGGCAATAAGCTTAGGTGCGATCTCTTCGATGTTCTGGTAAAGGAGCATATCCTCCTGTCTGTTCTTCTCAACCACCAGCTTCTCCACATACTGCTTGAATACCCTCTCTCTCGGATCTGAAAGTGAGTACACCGCATGACCCATACCATATATAAGTCCCTTGTGGTCAAATGCCTGCTTCTCCAGTAATTTGTCAAGATACGCCTCTATGGCGTCCTTGTCTGCATAGTCATGGACATGGTCTCTGATGTCATCCATCATCTCCATAACCTTGATATTCGCACCGCCGTGCTTAGGTCCCTTAAGGGATGACATAGCCGCCGCTATAGTAGAATATGTGTCTGAACCTGATGAGGTTACAACTCTTGTGGTAAATGTTGAATTGTTACCACCGCCATGCTCCATATGAAGGATAAGGGCTGTATCCAGAACCTTTGCCTCTACAGGTGAATACTTCTTGTCAGGTCTTAAGAGCATAAGAAGATTCTCCGCAGTGGAGAGTGTCGGATCCGGATGATGGATGAACATACTCTGCTGCTTCTCATAATGATTGTAGGCATTGTAGCCGTAGACTGCCAGAAGCGGGAACTCACTTATAAGCTGTATGCTCTGCCTTAAGACATTTGCAATGCTGGTGTCCTTGGCCTTATCGTCATAGGATGCAAGAGTAAGTATACTTCTGGTCATGGAATTCATTATATCCTCTGATGGTGCCTTCATTATTACGTCTCTGGTGAAGTTAGTAGGCAGAGTCCTGCAGGCACCTATAAGCTCGGCAAATTCCTTCTCTGTCTTTTCATCCGGAAGATCTCCCATGAGAAGAAGATAAGCTATCCTTTCAAATCCCAGCTTATCCTCTCCCAGAGAAGAGATAAGATTCTCAACCTTATAGCCTCTGTACCACAGTCTACCGTCAGCAGGAACCTTCTGTCCGTTCTTTATAGCTGTGGAAGTAATCTTTGAAATATTTGTAAGTCCCGTAAGGACGCCATTTCCATTCTCATCACGAAGTCCGAGGTTTACTCCGTATTCATCATAAAGACAAGGTGAAACACTGTCATTGCCAAGGCACTTATCCTGTGCCCACTCTGTGAATTTATTAAGCCTCTCCATCATCGTCGCCTGCTGCCTCCTTACTATCTATTCCCATCTCCTCAAGCTCGCTGTCCATAACCGTCTCAAGCTGCTTCATGAGATTTAAAAGTTCAATAAGATTTTCCTTGCCGAACCTGTTTATTACTTTTCCATAATATTCCTTTATGATCTCCTTGTTATCCTCAAGAAGCTTGTGTCCATCGTCCGTCATGGTAACATATGTGCCTTCGCTTCCGTCACCATCGTGCATCCACTTAACAAGGCCACGCTCCTTAAGCACCCCCACCATTCTTGAGGTCTGTCTTATGGTAAGTCTCATCTTTTCTGCGATATCCTTAAGGTATGACTTTCCCTGATATATGTCTTCTTCACTCTCTGTATTGTCGATTATGTGAAGTGCAATATAGTCCGTAATGCTTAACCCCTTATTCATTCCAGCCTTGTTAAAAAGGTATCTCCTCATCATAAATTCATTTCCAAGTTTAAGTATAGATATATCTTTCTTCTCTTCAGCCATCATATCACCCCTTTTTGATCAAATCATTCAGCTTTGTTATTCTATTGTTCTTACCTTACATTTATGGGAGCGTTAGCACTCCGAGTCTGTGAGTGCCAATCCGAACTATAAAAAAACGCTTCCGAATGAAGCTGTTTATAACATGTACCTTATCATTATAGCTTTTAACTGAAAACTCCGTCAATAGCTTTATGATTATTTAATATGTGGCAAACCTATTTATGGATTGTTAATATTTTAATGCCATCCTGATAAGTCCCAGCACCAACAGATGGGTCGGATAGAAAATATAGAAGAACCACTTTGAAAATTTGGCAGAACGACTTCCCTTAGGGGCACACTCTCCCCCATAGCAGTACACAATCACTACGCCTGCAAGGATTATTCCTGCGCTGTTGCCAATGGAATATAAGATATTATCAAGAACCGGACACTGTCCCAGTCTGCTTACAAAATTGAATACGCAGAAAACCGCTGCCGACACCTGAAATACCATGCCTCTGCGTTCCTTAGACTCTCCTGCCCATATGAACAACAATACAAATGCCGGTGCAAATAATGACCAGTCACAGATCAGTGACACTAACGCCAGCGCCGACACCACGAAAAATCTCAGGTTCACATCGTAGATACGGTCAAATGCCACCAGTATGAGATAGCATATAAACAGAGAGAATATCATGTTAAGACTATGGAATTCCATCAGTCCTTCTCCGGAAAATGCCATCATGTATGGCATCTGGGATACCAGGGCAAATACTCCAAGTCTCACACCGTACCTTCTTTTTGAGCTTGTATAACCATATCCCTCCACCAGAAAGAAGCACATGGTTATGGCAGTAAAATAGCCAATATCGGTAAATACCTCATAGAGAAAGCTTCCCTGTATAAGGAATATATACGCAAAGTGATTTAATACCATGGCGGCCACTGCCATATATTTTATAGTTTCACGATGAAGCTTACCTTCGTCTTTCAAGTCCCTTTGTTTCATAATGCTTATTCTTCTCATCATACATCTTACGATCGGCAACCTTCGCCATATCGTACACGGAGTCCCACTTCTTCTCGTCACTGAACACATAGCCCGAGGATATTACCATGGAGCTTACATGCTTGCCATGCCATGACGCAATCTTCTTATCGAAGTTCTTCTTTAACTGGGCAAATTCCTCATCCCCGGCAAATACTATGGCAACGAACTCGTCTCCGCCTGTCCTGTACACCTTACCGTTTTCACCATAGCACCGCGTCATGCAGGAAGCTGCCCCCTTTATAAGCTCATCACCTGCAGCATGCCCCATGGTATCATTTACCATCTTAAGTCCGTCAACGTCCATTGATACATATACGAACTTATCTGTCCAGCTTAACTTATTATTTATGTCGTCCTCATAAGCACGCCTGTTGAGGCAGCCTGTAAGCTCATCGGTGTTGGACAGCCTGATCTGCTCATCACGCTCAGCCCTTGCCATAAGCAGTCTTCTGACAACCAGATACAGGACTACCACTGTTATTATCAGGTACGCAGCCATCACTGCCATAACTGCCAGATTACTCTTGTCATTTATAGCCGTTTCATACAGGATACCTATAAGATAATCCCCACTCTTTTTAACTACACTGTTATACCTCTTGCCCTCATACCAGTAGTTGAAACTGATAGTTTTCCCATCTGTTATTACATCATTTATATAATCAGCCTTGCTTATTGTACGACCTATCTTACTACTTTCCGTGGCGCCACGTATAATACCTGTATCTGCATCTGCCACGTATATATGCATACCCTCATAGGTCGGCATATTTCCTATAACTGCAGAAATCTCATTCTGCTTAACCTCTTCCAGAAGCCTCACAGGCTTAATGCCAACCTGCACCATATGTGTTCCTTCCTCATTCCAGGTAATGGCATACATCATTTCCTTACCTTCTGAGGTATTCGGGGTAACATCCTGGCACATGGTCAGTTCCTTGTCCTTAAGCATAGGCTTGAAAAAACCCATCTGGTCTCCCGAATCAAAATTATAACCATAGTACTTAGGTATAGTTCCGCTGCATATGGTTCCTGTTGCATCAAAGATATGTATCTCGTCAACTGACATAAGGGTTGCTATCTTGTTAAGCTCACCTACATCCTGCTCCGACTCCGGCCTTGAATCTATCATATAAGAAACTGCCCTTGCGCGGATCATATAGTCGTTCTTAAGCGAAGCCAGCATCTCCTCTTCATTTCTCCGGTTCTCGTCTATAATACTTATTACCTGATCAAGGAGTACCTTGGATGTTGTCTCAGAACTCTTATTATTAATATAAACCAGTATTCCAAACTCCATCAACATGGCAAATATCACCACAAGCACTGACGTTACGATCAGCTTCCAGGATATTTTGTTTTTGATTTTTTCCTGTTTCTTCATACCCCATCACCTAAATTATTTATTGGCGCAACCTGCTTTTATTATGAATTGTACCACCATTATGTATCATGGTCAATTTAAGAAGCTATGAGTGGACCACAATTATGAAGCGATGAATGGATTACAATTATGAAGCTATGAACGGATCACAATTACTTTGCTCGCCTTATGTTCTATACTCTGCCACACTGCCTGGGGCATACCCACATGATAACCTTAAGATTACTACTGGACCTTATGGCTTAGTGGATACATGTTTGTGCTTAAATATTTCATTCCGTTGTCGGCAAGGGCAATGATTATATTCTTGCCCTTATTTTCAGGTCTCTTAGCTACCACTGTCGCTGCATATATGGCTGCGGCTGCCGACTGACCTAAGAACACACCATCTGTCCGGGCAATCTCACGTCCTACAGCGTAGGCGTCCTCGCCCTTAACATCTACACACTCATCATAGTCAAATCCAACGATGAACGGAGCCTTTGCGCTGTCAGGGAATCCCGGATCGCCAAATGGTGCAATACCATCTATAGTCTGTGGATCCTCAGATCCGCCCGGTCTTGATGTGACATCTGCCTGAACGGCAACAATCTTCACATCAGGGTTTTTTTCTCTGAAATATTTTGATAAACCTGTTATGGTTCCGGCAGTACCACTGGTTGCCACAAGGATGTCAACCTTGCCGTCGGTATCTTCCCAGATCTCAGGGCCTGTGGTTGTGTAATGAACTCCCGGGTTGGCTTCATTTGCAAGCTGGTTTATGAAATAATGTGGTGTAGGCTGTGCATCGCAGTATCTTTGGATTGCTTCCTGATAAAAGCCTGTTGAGAAGGTTCCATTTGCGAATGCCTCAGGGACTCCCGGCACATCAAACATGCTCTTAAGCTCTGCACCATATGCCTCCAACATCTTCTGTCTCTCCTCTGATTGTCCCGGCTCAAGGAATACGGTAAGCTTGTAGCCCCTGCTGGCTGAAAATGCAGCAAGTCCGATACCTGTATTTCCTGATGTATTCTCTACAATAGTATCTCCCGGATGGAGTATTCCCTTCTCCTCTGCCGCCTTGATCATGTTAAGTGCAGCTCTGTCCTTTATGGAGCCTGATGGATTGAAGTACTCCAGCTTGCCAAGAAGATGTGCCTCTATGTTGTTCTTTTCCTGATATTTTACAAATTCAAATAATGGTGTATGTCCTACCAGTTCTTCAATATTCTTTATAATGTTGCTCATGATATATCCTCTCTTTCGTTAGTTACTTTCTGTATAAGTCTTTGTATGGATCCTCCAGGTATGGCGGAAGGTAATCCCCGCCGCTTATATACCGGGCAAATGCTATAAGTGAAGACGCGCAGCCTGCTGATCCATGATATAGTCCTATGTACGGATCTGATGTCTCCGGCTCGTGCCTGTTCCATGCCGTGTACCAGTTTCTTAATTTATTCCTGTAAGTAGACTCACCTATGATGGTCTCTGCCGCATCATAAGCCGCACTCAGGTATCGGTCATCCCCTGTAAGCTTGTGTACGTTTAGAAAATGCTCCAACATTCCCGCTGCACCACAGCAGTAACAGTTGGTACGCCAATATCCCTCCGAATGCTTCGCCGGTGCTCCTGTGGCAAGAAGTCCGTTGGTAAGCTTCACCACAAAATCCTTGTACCTTTCCTCACCTGTAATCTCATATAAGCTGTAGAACAGCCTTGAGGTTCCCACAGGTCCCTGACACACTCCCAAGTAATAAAGATCTGTGAGGTATGTGTCGTTGTACCTCACAAGAGCCGCCTCACCATCCTCTGAGTAATCGGCAATGTTCATTATGTACTCTGCAGCCCCCTGTGCAGCTTCTATGTATTCTGACAAAGGTAATGGTGCCTTAACCTCCCTGTTGCCTGCTACGTGTTTATATACCTCCGCAAGAATGTATCCACAACCTGCAGCACCATATTCAAATCCCGGAAAATATCCCCCCGGCTTGCCGATAGTTGGAAATGTCTCTGTAGGCATTACATACCACCTGTAACCGCCGTCAGGTGCCGGCTCCTTCTTATCCAGTATGTAGGCTGCCGCCTTAGCCGCCGCCTGTATATATCTCTCATCACCGTAGAGTTCATAGGAATCAACAAGATACAATATCAGACCGCCTTCACCTATGATCCCGTAATCGCCGTACCAGAATAATCTGCCATTTTCTTCATTTGCAGACAGGATACAATCATCAGTAACCCTGACGGCAAATGTCTTATACTCCTCGTCTCCTGTGATCCTGTATAACTCCGAAGCCAGATATCCGCCACCTGCAGGACCGTTCAGATATCCTATATAAGCCCCCTGCAGATAAGGTTGGTCAGTAGTAAAATCTTCTTTTCCTTTGTAATTCTTCATAACGTATGCTGCTCCGGCCCTGGCTTTCTTAAGCCACTCCTCATCACCGGTTGCAACATAAAGTCTCAGGTAAAATAACGCAATGCCCGCCGCCCCGCCATAAAGGCTTGTGGATTTCAAAAGCAGAGTGTCTTCACCCACCTGCTTTCCCGGCAGCACATCCCAATATTCTGTATCTTTATCTTTATGTCCGTAGGTTTCAAGCCAGGCTGCTGATTCCAGAGCAACCTCAACTAGCCGCTCTCCGGTAAGAGGCTCGAAACGCCTTATCCAGTTTTTCTTGCTCATAATGTATCCTTTCTGTGCTTAAATACATGTATACCTATCTTCTATCTGTTGTATGTCTTCTACTTATCTCCCTAGCATTTTAGTAGGTTTATCTGATAAAAAAATACTACCATTCAAGGCAGTATTTGTATAATCTGAATTTTTTATTATAGGTTATAGGGTGAGGCTATATAATACTAGTAATATCTAACCTCATGCTCCACCAGCTCATCACCTTCATATCTGAGCTTCAAAGTAAAAAATCTCTGTTCATCCTCAAGAATGATCTTTAAGAATATGGCGTCTCCTGTCCAGGTTGGAAGCTTAGGAACCTTCTTCTTGTCTATCCAGGCAAGGTCTCCCTCGTCACATATCTGAACTTCGCCGATGAAATCATCCGCAGTGAACAGGCACATCTGCTCCGGCTCACATTCATTGCTTATAAAGGTGATAAGTCCACGAAATCTGTAGGAAGTAAGGGTAAGTCCGGTCTCCTCCTTCACCTCACGGAGCAGGCACTCCTCCGGTGTCTCTGCATACTCTGCGTGTCCACCCACGCCTATCCATTTGCCCTTGTTTATGTCCTTTTCCTTCTTGGTTCGATGGAGCATAAGGTAACATCCATCCTTTTCTATGTAGCATAGGGTTGTCATTTTCATAATCGTTTCCTCTTTAAAATCAGCGCAAGCATCTAAGTGTATCATATATTGTAACAACATTTATAATCCGGATAACGTCCGCATTACCAAATCTACATCCTTATTCTCCAGCTCCTGAATAATGTGCAGATACGTTTTTTGAGTTGTGGTCATACTGGCATGCCCCAGTCTACGGGCAACGCTGGCTATAGATACCCCTGCAAACAGCAAAAGTGATGCGTGGGTATGCCGTTACGGTATAATAACGACAAACAGAAAAAGCCTTTATTTTCAAGGGGTTTGAGCGTTTGTCGTCTTTTATTCAATTCCTTTTCCAAGTTGAAAATTGACGAAAACTATAAAGAAAAAAGGAGGCTGTTTTATTAACGACAAAATTTAATAGTGCCAGCGGTCCGGCTTTATGTCTGACCGCTGGTTGCCGTGGGCGTTTCACTTTTATAGGTGGACGCCCTTTTTTCATACTCATTTTCGAGAGAAAGGAGATCCACATGGAATTAAACGAAATGGAAAAAAAGCTGCTCTTTCAAGTGGAGGGCGATTATCAGACAAAGATCCTGAATGAACTTTATATGACCGTGCGGTATTCAAATAATTCCGAACAGCGGGAGGCGGCAGAAGGTCTTATGGCAAAACTTCGTGTTCTGTCAAATGCAGAGTGCATGGACTTGGTAAAAGATATTCAGAAGAATTACCGTCTGCCCTATCCAGCCCGGACGATTGGAGAAAAGATCGCCGAGGCCAGACAACAATCAGAGGCAGAAAAATTGAAGGGGCATGACATCATGGCACTTGAACGCTTTGATCCAGAAGTAAAGCACATGATCGTCTTTGATGTATTGTCTTACGATTCCCCTGTTGGCGACAAAGGCGATAAGATGCGCTTGTTCCTTACAGATGCCGGCTATCAGAAATTTTTAGAGAGCCAGGAACGGGGCGAAGTGAAACTGAAAAACCATGCGAAGGTCTCTGACGGTCATCTCCATTATGACCGCAGGGATCATGCCTTGTAACGGAATAGTCGAAGAAAGGAGGCGGTACAATGGCAGTATTCCGTGTAGAGAAAACAAAGGACTTTACGATAATGAGCAATCACCATCTGCGCAATACGGAGTTGTCCTTAAAGGCAAAGGGGCTTTTATCACTTATGTTGTCGCTGCCGGAAGATTGGGATTATACCACAAAGGGACTCGCCCATATCTGCAAGGATGGTGTGGATTCTATCACTACTGCCCTGAAGGAACTGGAGCGGCATGGTTATCTCACCAGACAGCGCCTCCGCTATGATAACGGGCAGTTGGGAGACATTGAATATACGATCCATGAGCAGCCTGTAAGTACCGAAAACACAGGGCTTTCACCTAAACGGGAAAATCCAAGACAGGTAAAACCAGAACAGGCAAAACCTAAACAGGCGGAACCTGAACAGGAAAATCCGGCACAATTAAATACTAATCCATTAAAAACAAAAAAATCAAAAAAAGATAAATCAATAACTTATCCATCAATCTATCCGGCAGAGCCGGAAGCGGCAAACCGCACGGATGGGATGGATCGGATAGAGCTGATAGAAGCCTATCGTGAAATCATCAAAGAAAATATTGAATATGACTTACTGGTCTTACGGTATGGCAGGGAACGTTTGGATGAAGCCCTTGAACTTATGCTTGAAGTGATTTTGTCGAAACGCCCTTACATTCGCATTGCCGGAGATGATTTTCCGAGGGAGATCGTCAAGAGCCGGTTCCTGAAGATCAATTCCGGCCACTTAGAGTATGTCTTTGACTGTATCGACAAGAACACAACGAAGGTCGGAAACATCAAAGCGTATCTGCTGGCGGCGCTGTATAATGCCCCGGCTACAATGGACAGCTATTACCGTGCCGAGGTCAATCACGACCTGTACGGCTGTTAGGCACCTTTGGGTGTCTTTTTTCATTTCATCACAGGAAGGAGGCAAAGCACAATGAAAAGAAACACTGTGCCGGTACTATGCCCGGCGTAACCAAAGAACAGATTCAGGCAGCGCGGGAAGCTGACTTGTTTACTTACCTGCAATTCCATGAACCCGGCGTGCTGAAACAGGATGGACCTAATTTCCGGCATAAGGAGCATGACAGTCTGGTATATGTGACCGGGAAAAGGTACTGGTACTGGAACAGCCGCGGACGGAGTATCAATGCGCTGGACTACCTGATCCAGATTCGGGGATATGGTCTTGTGGATGCGGTTCATGCTCTGGTAGGTGGCGAAATCCCACAGGAACCGGCTTACCGAAGTACGGCAGAAATACAGGTATCAAAAGAGCCGGAAAAGAAAACATTCGCTCTCCCCTGGGCCAGACGTTGCGCGACCGCTGCGGTCTCCTATTTGCAGAAACGGGGGATCAGCTCAGAAGTCATTCGCCAGTGTTTACAAGCCGGGATTTTTTACGAAGCCCGGTATCATGGAGAACCGGTTTGTGTGTTTGTTGGGAAAGATGATTCCGGGAAAGCGAAGTTTGCCTGTATGCGCAGTATCAGCGGCAATCTCAAAAAGGATGTCTATGGCAGCGACAAAGGATATAACTTTTGTTATCCCCCGCAAAGTCCGGGCAGCCGGCATGTGGCAGTCTTTGAAGCTCCTATTGATGCGCTTTCCCATGCGACACTTCAAGAGCTGGAGGGATGGAAATGGAATGGTTATCGCTTGTCTTTGGGCGGTACTTCCCATGTGGCGCTGACTTCTTTCCTGGAACGCCACCCGGAGATACGGCGTGTTACCCTTTATATGGACCACGACCTTGCCGGATTTGTCAATGCCCGGAAAATCAAGACCATGCTTCACGAGGATAAACGTTTCCGTCATATCCGGGTAAGTGTCAACCCTCCCCGGATGGGAAAAGATTACAATGAGAAATTGCTGCTGGTTCGGGAACAACTGCAAACCAGCCAGCACCAACGCCGCCCAAAAGAGGCGGCTGTTTCAATTTAGGGAGGATTTCAACATGAATGGATCTCAACATATCTGCTTTACAGACAGCGCCGGAAAAGCGCTGTTTTCCATTCCCGACAATGGTTTACTCTGCCTGTTCTATGGAAACGGGGACAGGCACTTTGCTGTTTGTCATCGTCTGGATGACACCCATGCAGAAATTGACGGGGTAAATTATTCGCTGCCGGATTTTGCCAAAAGGATGAAACACAACCAGATCAGCTTTGCTCCGGCATAAGGCTGGAAAACAAATAACAGGAGGATTTGAAAATGAAAAAAATTGAAAATACCGCTTTGCAGATGATTGCCGAGGCTTCCCGGTGTCCAGACTACGGCCCCGATATGGTTAAATCGCTGATGAAAAAGCTGGACATGAACGAAAAGGGCTTTGCTCTTTTGATGAATGTTGCCCCATCCACAGTGCGTCTTTGGACCAGCGGAGCTGCACAGCCCTGCGGCACAGCAAAACGCCTCATGCAGATTTATGAAACCGGTCCGGAGATTGTCGGCAAGATTGCCGGCGGGCAGCTACCGGCAGATGGGAGGGATTGATTAAATGGCGGAGACAGATAGCCAGCCGTTTGCGGAAAATGAGCAGGTCAAAGAGCTGCTTCACATGAAAGGAGGAATTTGATTGAATCAGGAACCACTACCGCAGATTCATTTGATCCGTGATACAGACTTATCCGTCTTTGCGTATGAGCTCCATATTTTTGCCGGAGATTTTCTTAGGGAATGCGAATTTAATATGCGTTCTCTGGCGACAAATACCGGGGCTGATTCCATTGCCATCATGGGAAAAAATCACATATGGCTTTCCGACGCTTTGTTTGCTTATTGTTCTACGGCGGATCTTTATCAAATGATCTCAACAACGGAGTTTATCGGAGCGAGGGCTTTCCTGTTTCATACGGATCGCAGAGAGGGCGGTCACTTGTACGGAGATGTCCTGATGATGGATTTAGACACGCTGCGGCAGGATATAAAAAGAAATATCCTCTATCCTTGCGGCGTCAATATCGAACGCAAAGATGGTTCAGCGGCTACGGTCAGCCTGAAAGAATGGACTGAAATGGAGCTTTACGAAAAAGATGCTCTGAAAAGTTGGGGGTTTTCTTATGCCCCGAATCAAGTTACGGAATGGCAGTACCACTATTCCACGATGTTCAGACAGTGGATGGATCAGGCATTTCGTTATATGCCCCAGGATTTAGAAGAACGCCTGAATATGCAATATATGGAGGCAGCCCAGAACCCGGATATGGATAAGTACCGCATACCACAGGGAACGGCAAAGCAAATGCTTCTTTATGACGAAGCCCCTGTGTATCGCCTTCTTCCATCCGGTTCGGAGAAAATTGCGCCCATCGCGGCAATCTCTACGGGCCTGTGGTATGAAAATTACCGGGAGTTTGCCATTGCACCGGAGGATTTAGGCGCTCTGGACAAACTGATCCGCAGGGAAACTGACCGGCTCACAGGAAACCTCCCACAACTTCACAAAAACGAAGAACGTCGCCCTGCCCCGGAGCGATAAGAATTTTACACTGACTGGAGGTGATGAAGATTGGCAGGAGTGCATGAAGATTTCGGTGAAAAGATCGGCGGTGCGAAAAAAGACCTGTGGAAAGACCGCGGGCTGTATGCGGATGATCTGGAAGCCATGAATGAGCGCGAAGCCGAAAAATTTGTGAAAAAGGATAATGTCTGGAAAAAGCCGGACTATGCAGCCATGCTGGAGGAAGGGATTCCTCTTGGCGTGGTCTATTTTATCAAAAAAGCAAGGGACGGCTTAAACGCCTCTCCTCAGTATTACCGCACGGATGACACCCCGGAAAAACGGACTGCGAGGCAAAAGGAGTATATAAAAACAGTCCGGGAATTGCAGACAGTGCTTTCAGATGTCCGTACTGTGGAGGATGCCATGAGAGCCTATGACCGCTTTTTCGTTGACAATGGATATTTAGAAAAGGTACAGGGCTGGGTAAGCGGAATCCATTACCGGGCAACGAAAAAGGGTCAGGACAATCCCGTGATTACAAACAAATTATCCAATACTATGCTGATCCGCTCGGCTGAATATTTTGAGCGCAACTTTACTCAGAAAGCAAAAAAGGAACAGTTTTGTGTTTCCAAAGAGCAGAAAATACCGAAAGGTTATGCGATCCACTTCAACGACGGGAAACATACCTATTCTAAAAATGAGGACTGGAAACCCGGTACCTACTATGTGACAAAAGGCTATTCGATCCTGCGGACCAATTTTGAGACCAAAGAAGCTGCCCTGAAATGGGTGCAGGAACTTGCCAAAGGCAGGAACAAAAATGGGAAGATCCGGTTTGTCCCTCCCCAGCTCGCCCATGTCAAACGTACCGGCCCGGATTATCGGAATGGCGTGGAGATCACCGGACAGCATTATCTTGATACATTTGGATTCCGCGGCGGCGAGTTTGGAAACTGGATGAACCAGAACGACCGTCAGACCTCCCTTAACATGGGATTTGAAGCACTAAAGGATCTGGCGTCAGCCCTTAAGATCAGCGATAAAGATATTGCTTATCAGGGAACGCTTGCTATCGCTTTTGGTGCAAGAGGCAGCGGCAATGCTGCGGCTCATTATGAACCTTTGCGTACAGTCATCAATCTTACGAAAATGCACGGGGCCGGTTCGCTGGCACATGAATGGTGGCATGGACTTGACGATTATCTTGGTACAAAGATGGGCGCAAAAGGGATGCTGTCAGAACAGCCCCGCCTCTATGCGCCGTTCCAAAAACTCATTGACACCATGAAGTATAAACCGGAAACACCGGAACAGGCAGCAAAGCGCACGGAAGCACAAACAGAACGCACCCGGAAAAATGCGGCAAGCTGGCTGGATTCCTCGGTTCTTGCCTCTCTGAAACGGTATGGCAATGAGGAACAGATGGAAACTTACGCAGTCTTGCGGGAAGCATTTTTGTCCGGCGAACCCGGCTCTGTGGGACAGATCAGCGCATTTAAGAAGAATGTTACCGGCCGGGTAATTCCCAAAAGTGAACGGGAACGGCTGGAAATTTTTGAGCGTATGCTTTCCAGGATGCAGGCGCAGGAAGCTCCGCAGATTGGACGGACGGAAACTGATTTTTACCGTAATTCGGTACGCATGGGAAAAGAATGTGAAAAAGACGGCGGTTATTGGGACAGCAATGTGGAAATGACAGCCAGAGCCTTTGCCTGTTATATCAAGGACAAACTGCCCTACACATCGGATTATCTGGTAGGCCATGCCGACTGTGCCCTTACCCTGGTTTCCGGTAAAGACGGAGAAATGGAGGTATTGAAAGCCTTTCCTGTGGGGGAAGAACGCCGTGCGATCAACGCTGTTTTTGACGAGATCATTCAGGATTTGAAACGGGAACAGCTATTGACCCATGCCGATGTAACGCTTCCTCTCTCTGTTTCTGAACTTCGTGAGGCAGCGGACGGTCAGCTATCCATGTTCGGCGTCGGCCGTCCTTCCGTGATGGATCAGCTTGCGGCAAACAGACCGGCAGATAAAAAATCACCGGCACAGACGATTTTCAGAAAAAACCATGAGCCGGAAATATAGCAGGAGGTGAACAGCATTTTGGAAGAAAACAGGGATTACCATGCCTACCGGTATGGCGACCACTTGACGCCGGGATCAGAGCTTAAAATTGAACACAGCGTAGTTTGTGAAAATGTGGATATTTCTACTCTGATCACAATGGGAACCGATAGCCTGGAAGCCATGCGCCAGGGAAGTATTGACGGGGAGCAGAAAGCCTATGAAATCGTGGTGGCTGCTGCAAAACAGTGGGAACAGCAGGCAGCGGCAACACAGACGATCAACCGGGCTTTGGAATATCTTCGTACACCGGAGATCGAACATACCGGCAACCAGTGGAAAGACACCGATAACTGGAGGGCGGATCAGAAAATCAGCAACCGGGTCTATCAGATGACCTGCAGTATTTGGGAAGATACGAAATATGACAGAGAAACCAAACAGAGTGTTCCGATTGCCTGGTATGTGACATGGGAAGTCCGTATTCATTCCCCGAAGCAGGGATATGGAGCAAAGATTGCCGGACAAAACCAGAAACGATATACAGATAAGAACGCAGCCATAAAATACCTGGACGGGCGAAAGAAAGCCTATTCCCATTTATTCACGGAAATTTCCCCGCCGATCCCGAAAGAATATGAGCACCATTTTATGGTTCACGGTACTCTTTTACCTGGCTATACGGTTGAAGGACTGGAACAGGCCAAAACGGAACATGCCGCCACCGAGGTTTCGGAGGGCGGTATTTTTACACCCGAAAACCAGGAGAAGCCTTCCGTCCTGGGGAAGCTCTCTGTGGCAAAAACTCAGGAAAAAACGCCAACCACTCCCGGTACGGCAATGAAAAAGAAGGAGGATATACAATTATGAAAGTGTTAATGGTAGAGCCGGGCAAGTCCCCTTATGCTGCGGAGATCGAAAGTGGTCTGAAATCCTTGCAGGCGGCAGTGGGCGGAGATATTCAGGCGGTCTATCCGTATGAGGACCCGGTGGCTCTGATCTGCAATGAAGAAGGCAAGCTGATGGGGCTGCCTTTGAACCGAGCTCTCTTTGACGATGACGGCCACATCTATGATATTGTGTCCGGGAATTTTCTGATCGTTGGTCTTGGCGAGGAAAATTTTACAGACCTTTCCCCGGATCTGATGGAGAAATATGGGGAGCAATTCAAGTACCCTGAAAAATTTGCAAGGCTTGCCGGCGAGATCATTGCAGTCAAGCAGCCTGCAACCAATGAGCACCGGGAAAAACCGATGATGCACCATTCCGGCCCGGATTTGTAGAAAGAAAGGAGCCAATTATGTTAATGGCAGTAAATGAACCTTATGCCCTTATGGTGCAGCCGGACGATATTCTGATCTCTCCCCGTGAGGTAGATGAACATTTTGGGACGATGGTATGCTTTCATCCCAGCTATGCGCTGGGCGACCATCACAACCATATGGACAAAGATGACTTCCTGCGGGAAATGTATTTAGATACCGTAGGACATGATGAAGCCGGCATGAAACGCTATGAACGGATGGTAAACATTGTAAGCAGCCGTTTCCGGCATGGACCAAAGACAGAGGAACGGGCGATCGATGAAGCAATGCAGAAAGTAATTTCGGAAAAGTATCTGATGCTCCCCCTCTATCTCTACGACCACTCAGGTCTTGCCATGAGTACAGAAAGTTTCTCAGGCAGGGCTCCTCATGCAGAATGGGACAGCGGACAGGTCGGCTGGATCTATGTTTCCAAAGAAGATGCCCTAAAGGAATTTGACGCTGACAAGATGACCGGCGCCATCCGGCAGAAAGCGGACGCACTGATGCGCAGCGAAGTCGCCGCTTATGATTCCTATCTGCGTGGCGAATGTTATGGGTTTGAGCTTTATAAAAACGGGGAGCTGTCGGATAGCTGCTGGGGCTTTATGGGTAACTTTTCCGATGTGTTGAAAGATATGGCGGCATACCTCCCGGATGAGTGCAAAGGGATGGTCGATCATCTGGAGGAACAGGAACGCCCGGCTACGATCATCAAGACGCTTTTGAAACATGCTAAAATTCAGGTCGATCAGGCAGCAAAAGCCTTTGAACACGCTTCCCGACAGCAGGTTCTTGGGGAAAGCCGGTAAAAAGTTATTTCCATATTATAAATACCGATTTTATCAGAAAGGAGGATGCTCTTGCAGGAAGAACTCGAACAACGAACGGTTTCTGTTTCTATACAGGCAGCAAAACTGTCAGGGCGGGTACTGCGTGCGGCTATTGCTGCGGTACTCCAAAAGATGGAACAGGAACGCACAATGCCAAAAGTCGGGCGCAACAGCATGAAGCGGCTGACTTATAAAGACCCCGGAGCCAATACCATTGAAGTTTCAGGGCGAATCCGCTCTTTTGAACGGTATGCCAGAAAACATCAGGTACGCTACCATATAGAAAAGGAACTTGGGACCGATCCCCCAAAATGGACGGTATATTTCAAGGCAAACCAGGCGGATGCACTGACGGCAGCTTTTAAGGAATATACAAAGAAAGACCTTACACGCAGCACCAGACCGTCGCTGCTTATACAGCTTCATAAGTTCAAAGAACTGGCACAGTCGCTTGGCCGTGACCGTGTAAAGAACAAAGAACACGGAGGACCGGAACGATGAAGATTGATGCAGAAACATTGAAAAAACAGGTCATTCTCCATCTGCCTTATGTTCTGTTCCTTCTGGTATTTGCCAAGCTGGGCGAAGCGGTGCGGCTGGCTCCCGGAGCAGACGCTTCCCAAAAGCTGTTAGGACTGTCCGAAGGCTTTGCCCTTGCGTTTCAGAGTATGTGGCCGGGGGCGGCAATGGACTGGCTGATCGGTTTCTGCGGTGCAGCCATTATGCGGCTGGCAGTCTATCTTAGAGGGAAAGACGCTAAGAAATACCGCAAAAATGTGGAATATGGTTCTGCAAGATGGGGAAATAAAGCCGATATTGCCCCGTTTATGGACCCAAATCCGGAAAACAATATCATTCTTACCCAAAGTGAAGGACTGATGTTAAACGGAAGGCCCAAAAATCCGGCCAATGCAAGAAATAAAAATGTACTGGTAGTCGGAGGATCAGGTTCGGGAAAAACGCGCTTTTTCATCAAGCCCAATCTGATGCAAATGCACAGTTCCTACGTCGTCACCGATCCGAAAGGTACAGTCCTTGTGGAATGCGGAAAGATGTTGCAGCGAGGCACACCAAAGCTGGACAAGGACGGAAAGCCTGTGCGTAATGAAAAAGGAAAGATCATCTATGAGTCCTATAAAATACGGGTATTCAATACGATCAATTTCCAGAAAAGTATGCACTTTAACCCGTTCGCCTACATTCATTCCGAGAAAGATATTCTGAAGATCGTCACTACCCTAATCGCCAATACCAAAGGCGAAGGAAAAGCCGGAGACGATTTCTGGGTCAAGGCAGAAACCCTGCTCTATACGGCACTGATCGGATATATCTATTATGAGGCTCCGGCAAACGAACAGAATTTTGCCACACTGGTAGAAATGCTGAACGCAATGGAAGTCCGTGAGGATGATGAGTCGTTCAAAAATGCCGTTGACCTTCTCTTTGACGCGCTGGAACAGAAAGACCCGGATCATTTTGCCCTGCGTCAATATAAGAAATATAAGCTCGCTGCCGGAAAAACAGCCAAGTCGATCCTTATTTCCTGTGCTTCCAGACTGGCTCCTTTTGACATTAAAGAAGTCAGGGAAATTACCATGTATGACGAACTGGATCTGGATATGCTGGGAGATGAACGGACTGCTCTTTTCCTTATTATGAGTGACACGGACGGGACCTTTGCATTTTTGATCAGTCTGATCTATTCCATTTTGTTTAACCGCTTGTGTGAGCGGGCGGATGATGTATATGGTGGAAGGCTTCCCATCCATGTGCGCTGCCTGATCGACGAGGCGGCAAATATCGGGCAGATCCCGAACCTGGAGCGTCTTATGGCGACCATCCGAAGCCGTGAGATCTCTGCCTGCCTGGTGCTGCAGGCGCAAAGCCAACTCAAAGCCCTGTATAAAGACAACATGGACACCATCATCGGTAACTGTGACGCCTCCCTTTTCTTAGGAGGCAAAGAAGAAACCACCTTAAAAAGCTGGAACTCCCTATTGGGGAAAGAGACCATCGACCTGTATAACACCAGTGTCACAAAGGGCAATCAGGAATCCCACGGACAAAATTTTCAAAAGCTGGGAAAGGATCTGATGTCGGTGGATGAACTGGCAGTCATGGACGGGGGTAAATGTCTGTTGCAGATCAGGGGTGTGCGGCCGTTCCTCTCCCGGAAATACGATATAACCAAACACCCAAATTACAAACTGCTTTCCGATTTTAATGAGAAGAACGCTTTTAATATCGAAAAGTTTCTTTCTACCCGGATGCCGATGCGTCCCGGTGAACGATACCGCAATTATGAAGTCACAGCCGAAGATCTGGCTTCCCAGACTTTATAAAGTTGTTCCTGCCTGTCAAAGCATGACGCCCTGGCAGGCTTTGTTTTTGTCACGATGAAAGGAGGATTTTTTGAGGATTCGTGATTCTCCCTGAAAAGTAAATAACCGCAGGATTTTTCCTGCCCCATGCCGCCGTGCTGTTTGAAACAGATTTTTTCTAAAAACAGTGCGGCGGCTTTTTTTGTTTCCGGCCTGATACGGCCATATCACAAATTAAAATTTCTGAAATTAAAGGAGGAACATTATGGCATTTTTTGCAAGCGCGATTGATACTTTGAAGATCCTTGTGATCGCCCTGGGCGCAGGTCTGGGCGCATGGGGTGTTGTAAACCTTCTCGAAGGTTACGGAAATGATAACCCAGGTGCAAAATCCCAGGGGATCAAGCAGCTTATGGCAGGCGGAGGTATCGCTCTGGTTGGTGCAACGCTGATCCCGCTGCTTTCCGGCCTGTTCGGTTAAGGGCTGACTTATGGGCAGTCTGTTTGAATGGATAACAGACTGGATTAAAGAGGGTCTGATCGATGCGATCACCGGACAGTACACCAGTATTTTCAACTCCGTCAACAACCAGGTTGCGGATGTGGCAAATCAGGTAGGACAGACCCCGCAGGGCTGGAATGGCGGCGTGTTTTCCATGATCCAGAATCTTTCGGAAACCGTCGTCATTCCCATTGCGGGCATGATCCTTACCTTTGTTCTTGTGTATGAACTGATCCAGATGATTCTCGAAAAGAACAACATGCACGAATTCGATACATTCAACATCTTCAAGTGGATTTTCAAGACTTTTGTTGCCACTTACCTGCTCACCAACTGTTTTACGATTGTGATGGCGGTCTTTGATGTGGCCCAAAATGTGGTGTCGCAAAGTGCCGGTGTCATAAACGGGAACCTGGATGTGCAGGCGGCGTTGTCTGATCTGGAAACCCAGCTTGAAGCAATGGGAATGTGGGAACTGATTGGACTGTGGCTGGAAACCAACATCATCAATCTGTGTATGTGGGTACTGTCCATCGTGATCTTTGTCATTGTATATGGCCGTATGATCGAGATTTATTTAACCGTGAGCCTTGCACCGATCCCGTTTTCCACAATGGCAAACCGGGAATGGGGACAAATGGGAACTGGGTATCTGCGTTCCCTTTTTGCCCTGGGTTTTCAGGGTTTTTTGATCCTGATCTGTGTTGCCATTTATGCAGTGCTGGTCCAGTCTATCCCATCGTCCGGCGATGTGCACGGCGCGATCTGGGGAACGGCGGGTTATACGGTGCTGCTGGCCTTTGCCCTGTTTAAGACAGGTTCGTTATCCAAATCCATATTTAATGCAAGATAGCATGAACAAAACCAATTCTAAAAAGGAGGATTTTATATATGAGTAAAACCAATACAGAAAAAATGGCGCCGGAGACACAGACGCCGGAAATGGCAAACGGCATGAAGCTGGATGTCCGCGTGCGTCCAATCGCCCCAATGGGAAACCTGCTGGCGTTTGCCAATGTTACGATTGGCGGATGCTTTAAGATTGACGGTTTCCGTATCTGTTCCAGTGAAAAGGGGCTGTATGTCAATATGCCCGCAACCCAGGATAAGGGAGGCAACTGGAAAGATGTCTGCTGGCCGGTTACGGCAGAGTTCCGCAAGCAGCTCAACGATGCCCTGATCGATGGGTACGGGCAGGCTATTGAAAATTTGCAGGCAACTCTTGAAGCAACAAAGGGAGCTGCGGAAAAGCCTTCCCTGACCGGTGCATTGAAGGAAAATGCCGGTAAGGTCAAAGAACAGCCGACTAAACCTGCCCCATCTAAGAATGAGCAGGCTCGCTAATGCCGGAAACGAAACAGTACGGCATTATCTATGCCGATCCGCCCTGGCATTATGACAGGAAACATGGAAGCGGCGTTGCGGAAAACCATTACCCCACAATGAGCATTGAAGAAATCTGTGCCCTGCCGGTATCGGAACTTGCCGCAAAAGACAGCGCCCTCTTTCTGTGGGCGACCTTCCCACAGCTCAATGAAGCCTTCCGGGTGATCGACGCCTGGGGGTTCAAATATAAAACGCTGGCTTTTCTATGGCTCAAACAGAACCGGAAAGCGGATAGCTGGTTTTATGGCATGGGCTTTTGGACCCGCTCAAACGCGGAGGTCTGCCTGCTGGCAACCAGAGGCCGTCCGAAACGCCAGTGTGCGGGAATCCATCAGTTTGTGATCTCCCATATTGAGCAGCACAGCAAGAAACCGGACGAGGTGCGGGATAAGATCGTAAAACTCATGGGCGATCAGCCCAGAGTGGAACTGTTTGCAAGACAAAAGACTCCCGGCTGGGATGTATGGGGCAATGAAGTGAACTGTACGCTGACTATGCCGGAGCGAAAGGGGTGATTTTGATAGAACAAGATGCAAAGCGGCTGCTTATGGAACGGCTGGACGAGTGTTTGAAGGTTCATGCGGATATGCTGGATGCACAGAACATCGGCAGCATTTACGAGTTGCAGGGATTTTCGGAACTCCACTATTATCTGAAGGTTGAGCATGTATTTACTCCGGCGGAAGTAGAGGCACTTCTTTCTTTTCAGGACCCGTTGGATGTAGCCCGATGGTGCTGGGAAGAAAATAACCATGAACACAGTTTCCCGATCTGCGATCTTCTCAAAGAAATTGATGCAGAGCAAAAATTTGAACATTTCACAAGCGAGCCTTCCGCACAGGACAAATATACGCTCCTGATGAAACGACTGGGACAGAATTACTTTGCCTACCGGGAAAGCCTTATGTCAAAGGATAAGGAATCCTTAATTGAAAAAGCTGCTGAAATTACAGCCATGCAGGAGGCGTATTCCTATCTGACAACAAAGTTTGAGTTCGGGGATGAAATGCTGGATGATGTGCTGGCGCTTGAGAATCCTTTGAAATACTTTGCAGACCGTTGGCTTTTGCCAGTTTCGGATGTGTTCGACGTGGATATGGATATTCGGGAAAATATTGCCGGAATCCGAGACAGCCAGGAATACCTGTGTCAGAGAGGACCGGCTGTTTCTGTCCTGGCACGGCTGCAAAATGCGGCTCAGGAAGTGCGGGAATGTCCGGCTGCGGAGAAAGCGGTACGCGATTTTGGTGCACGCTAATGGACCGGAAACTATATTACGATGGGAGGTGTATAGATGCCTTATGTACCTGTACCAAAGGATTTAACCAAAGTTAAGACCAAGCTGGCCTTCAATCTGACGAAGCGCCAGCTTATTTGTTTCAGCCTTGCCGGGCTTGTCGGCCTTCCGGTGTATTTCTTTACCCGCGGGGCGATCGGGAACTCGGCGGCTGTACTTTTGATGATCGGGCTGATGATGCCCTTTTTCTTCTTCGCCATGTATGAGCGTGACGGGCAGCCGGCAGAAAAGATTTTGAAGAACCGGCTCCGTTATAAGCTCTGGCCGAAGGACCGTCCATACAGGACGGATAACCTGTATAAATCTATGTCAAAGAAGGAGGTTACAAAGATTGCCAAAAAACAAGCAGCAGGAAGCTCAGGAAAAGCGTCTGCAAAAAAACATCAGGCAGGCCAAAAAGACCAGAGCCGATGCAAAGCAGGGCAAAACTAAGTCTGCCCGTTCCAAGCCGTCTAAAAAAGGCGGCTTTTTTGCCGGGCTGAAAGCAGATGCCCCGCAGACGGTCCAGCAGAGCATTCCCTACCGTGAAATGTACCGGGATGGGATCTGCCGGCTGACTGATACCCTTTACACCAAAACGGTGCAGTTTTTTGATATTAACTATCAGCTTGCACAGGCAGATGATAAAGCACAGATCTTCGAGGGTTACTGCGATTTCTTAAATTACTTCGACGCCTCGATCCATGTGCAGCTTACCTTTATCAACCAGCGGGCCAATATGCAGGATTTTACCAGAAGCATTGACATCCCTCCCCGCGGCGACGAGTATGACGGAATCCGCAGGGAATACGGGGATATGTTAAAGAACCAGTTGCAGAAAGGAAATAACGGTCTCACCAAACGTAAATACATTACCTTTGGGATCGAGGCAGATGACCTGCGTACTGCGAAAATGCGTCTGGAACGCATTGAAACGGATGTGCTGGCAAATTTCAAGACCCTTGGAGTCCAGGCAAGATCCTTAAACGGACTGGAACGTCTGGAGCTTCTTCACAGCCAGCTTCACCCGGACGGTCAGGAAAAGTTTCATTTCCAGTGGTCGGATCTGCCTAAGACCGGTCTTTCTACCAAAGACTTCATTTCCCCATCCGGGCTGTCTTTTTCAAAGGATGGAAAGACATTCCGGGTAGGCGATCATTCCGGTGCTGTCTCCTTTTTGCAGATTTTGGCGCCGGAGCTTACCGACCGGCTTTTAGCGGATCTTCTTGACTTAAACGACGCCGTGACCGTCAACCTGCATATCCAGTCTATCGACCAGGCGCAGGCGATCCGAAACATCAAGCGTAAAATGTCGGACCTGCAGAAAATGACCATTGAGGAACAAAAGAAAGCGGTCCGATCTGGGTATGACATGGACATCATTCCCACCGACCTTGCCACCTATGGAGAAGAAGCCAAAAATCTTTTGCAGGATTTACAGAGCCGCAATGAGCGCATGTTCCTTGTGACGGTACTGGTGGAAAATATCGCTGCCAAACGTCAGAAGCTGTTTAATGATATTTTTGCCGCTTCGGGTGTGGCACAGAAATACAACTGTGCCTTAAAACGGCTGGATTACCAGCAGGAACAGGGGCTTATGTCCTCGCTTGCTCTTGGTACGAACCAGATTGAGATTGAGCGCGGGCTTACGACCAGCAGCACAGCGATCTTTGTACCGTTTACCACCTGTGAACTGTTCCAGGAGGGCGAGGCATTGTATTACGGCCTGAACGCCCTTTCCAATAACTTGATCATGGCGAACAGAAAAACGCTGAAAAACCCCAATGGGCTGTTTCTCGGTACCCCAGGAAGCGGCAAATCTTTCTCTGCCAAGCGTGAGATCGTCAATGTGTTCCTTCTGACGGAGGACGACATCATTATCGCCGACCCGGAAAATGAGTATGGGCCGCTGGTACAGCAGTTCGGTTCCCAGGGGCAGGTCATTGATATTTCCCCTACTTCCACGAACTACATCAACCCGATGGACATCAATCTGGACTATTCCGATGATGAAAACCCGATCACTTTGAAAAGTGATTTTATCCTGTCGCTGTGTGACCTTATCATCGGCGGCAAAGAAGGACTTTCCCCCATTGAAAGGACGATCATCGACCGTTGTACCAGACTGGTGTACCGGGAATACCTGCAGGACCCGTGCCCGGAAAATATGCCGATCTTAGGTGATCTTTACGAGCTGCTTTTGAAACAGTCTGAACCGGAGGCACAGAATATCGCAACGGCGCTGGAAATCTATGTCAATGGTTCCCTTAACGTGTTCAACCACCGTTCCAATATCCAGATGGATCAACACCGGGTACTGTGTTTCCAGCTTAAGTCACTGGGAAAAGCCTTAAAGGAAATCGGGCTTTTGATCATGCAGGATGCGGTGTGGAACCGTGTCACGGCCAATCGCTCCAAACATAAAACAACCTGGTTCTATATCGACGAATTCCATCTTCTTTTGAAAGGGCAGACAGGAAGTTTCAGCGTGGAGATCTGGAAACGCTTCCGTAAATGGGGCGGAATCCCATCAGGTTTAACGCAGAATGTCAAGGACCTTCTGGCTTCCCGTGAGATCGAAAATATTTTTGAGAACTCAGACTTTATCTATATGCTCAACCAGGCCCAGGGAGACCGTCAGATTTTGGCAAAGCAGTTGGGAATCTCCCCGCACCAGCTTTCGTATGTGACCCATTCCGGTCCCGGCGAGGGGCTTTTGTTCTTTGGAAATGTGATCATCCCCTTTGTGGACCACTTCCCGAAGGACACACTCTTGTACAGCGTGCTTACCACAAGACCGGATGAAGTAGCGGGGACCAAAGCGTGAGACAAAAATTAAAATGGATCGGAGGTGAGAACAATGGCACACGACAGGGAATTTCAAAGGAAGCGCAAAGATACCCGGATGCCGGTGCGTGATTCCCACGGGGAGGATCAACCGGCAGCCAGGCAGACCGAACAGGATTTTGACCTGCGCAGGGCACGGGACACCCCTTCTTCTGTCAACGGCAAGACACACAGGCAGGACATCCCTGTACAGACGGAATTTTCCCATCTGTCACCGGAAACACCGGCGTCCTTGCTGGAACAGGGCGAAGCGTATGCAACCGCTTTGGATGGTTTTTCGGAACACTTTGAGACACCGGATGCTACCAGGACAGCGCCCCCGATACAGGACAACGTGCGAAGCAATTTCCGGCAGGAGGCTTCCAGGCGTTCTTTTGTAACAGAGGATGTGACAGACCATGATACCGGAAAATATGCTCCTTCTTCCGAAGGCTCAGCCCCACCGAACGGCACAGACAGATCCGGTCAGGAACACCGTTACCGAACACACCAGCATGGGAACAAATATCAGCAGCGTTTTCAGGAAGCGGCACAGGCGGAGGAACAGGCAGCGCAGAAGGAAAAGGGTATGGATAGCGAACCGCCGAAAACATCCAAGCTGGAATTTACTGCGGATGAACTACCGCCGGAGACAAAGGATAAAAAGCTCACCCATGCAAGACGGAATGCGGAACGGACTGCACAAAAAGCAGAGCAGGCGCAAAATCGTCTACCTGCCCGGAAGAAACTGCGCATGGAGACGGTTTCCGACCCGGAGACCGGAAAAGCCAAAAAACACTTAAAATTTGAAAAGGAGGTCAAATCCCAAAAGGTCCATGTAAAAGGACCTGTACCCCTGCGTCCGGTCAAGGCGGGCGCCAATACTGCCATTGGTTACGCTCATAAAAAGATTTATGAGGCAGAGGATGAAAATGTGGGCATCAAGGCAGCCCACCGCTCTGAACTTGTGGGCGAGGCAGGGCTTCGCACGGCATATCACCGGCATAAAACTGCCCCCTACCGAAAGGCAGCGAAATTACAGCAAAAATCAGCAAAAGCAAACGCAAGACTTGCTTACCGGCAGGCTCTTAGCGACCACCCGGAGCTGAAGAAACATGCGATTGCCCGGATATGGCAGAAACAAAAACTGAAAAGGCAGTATGCCAAGGCTGCCCGTGAAGCCGGGAAACAGGCAAAAAATGCCGCAGTCGCAACAGAGAGGGTCAGCGTCGGTATTGTCCATGCGGTCAAACGACACCCTGTAATCTGCCTTGTCCTCCTGCTTCTCCTTTTGGTAATTTTCCTGATCACGTCCCTGTTTTCCACGTTCTCCAATATCGGGACCGGCGGTTTGGGAAGTCTGGCTGCTTCTACCTATCTTGCAGATGATCAGGACATCAACCAGGCGGAGCTTACCTATACCGAATGGGAAACGGATCTGCAAATGGAAATAGACCGGGTGGAATCAGACCGCCCCGGCTATGACGAATACCGATATAACCTGGGCGCAATCGAGCATGACCCGTATGTGCTGATGGGGTATCTGACTTCTGCTTATCAGGGATTTACTTACGATGAAGTGGAAAGCGTGCTGCAGCAGCTTTTCCAGGAACAATATACCCTGTCCTTTTCAGAAGAAACCGAGATCCGTTATCGCACAGAAACTTCCGTTGACCCGGAAACCAGAGAAGAAACCCAGGAGGAAGTGCCTTATGAATGGCGCATCTTAAATGTCAAACTCACGGTTATACCTCTGGAAAACCTGGTCGTTTCCCGGATGAACGCAGACCAGAAAGAGATCTGCGAGATCCTGCTGCAGACAAAAGGAAACCGCCAGTATGTCAAAAATGTCTTTGGCACCAACTGGCTCCCTTATGTGACCAGCTATTACGGCTACCGGGTACATCCCATCAGTGGGGAAAAGAACTATCACACCGGTGTGGACATCGGAATGCCGGAGGGCACAGAGATCCTTGCCGGGCATGACGGAACGGTCACCCTTGCGGGAAATGCCGGCGGTTATGGCTTATGTGTTGCCATTGAAGGCGAGGCATACGAAGGACATACCCTGACGACCAAATACGGGCACTGTTCCCAGATCCTTGTTTCTGTCGGTCAGGAAGTCAAAGCCGGGGATGTGATCGCAAAGGTCGGAAATACCGGAAATTCTACCGGTCCCCACCTGCATTTAGAAGTCCTGGTTGACGGCCAGTATTTGAATCCCCTGTATTTTGCCGATACCGGCGATACCAGCGAACGGCACCTGCCGGAAGTTGGTTCAGGCGGCACAGGAAACTACTTCGATTATGACATTCCACCGGAAGCCCTTGCAGATGAACAGTTTGCCGCAATGATGGCCGAGGCGGAAAAATATCTTGGCTATCCGTATGTATGGGGAGGCGCAAGCCCTTCCACTTCCTTTGACTGTTCCGGCTATGTGTCCTGGGTAATCAACAACTGCGGCGTTGGCTGGAATTTTGGAAGGCTGACCGCGGATGGTCTTTTAGGTGTATGTACGCCGGTATCAAGTGCGGATGCAAAACCGGGCGACCTGATCTTCTTCCAGGGAACCTACAACACCAGCGGCGCAAGCCATGTAGGGATCTATGTGGGAAATGGAATGATGATCCACTGTGGAGACCCGATTTCTTATGCAAACATCAATACAAGCTACTGGCAGCAGCATTTTTATACATTTGGGCGTCTGCCTTAACAGATTGGAGGTAATAAATTGAATCCTAAAATTGAAAAACTGGAAAAGGAAATTGAAAAGACCAAAACAAAGATTGCGGAAATGCAGGCAAAGCTCCATAAGCTGGAGGAACAGAAAACAGAACTGGAAAATACCGATTATGTGGCGGTGGCGCGCAGTTTCAAACTGACGCCCCAGCAGCTTGCGGATTTTTTGAAATCACAGCAGGCAGCCCCTTCGGAAACTGTTTTGCCGCAGGAGAAGGAGGATGTGCATGAGGCTTAAAAAACTTTCCCTGCTGCTGGCGCTTACGCTTCTTGTAAGTGTCAGCGCATTACCTGTAACGGCTCATGCCGGCGGTTCCAAAGACACCACACCGCCAACGCTGACTGCTTCCCTGGAGGGCGATGCCCTGAAAATAGAAAGCAGTGACGATCTATCCGGCGTGGAGGCGGTCTTTGTTGATGAAAACCGTATCAACTCCCTCACCGATGGGAAAGCGTCGGTTGCACTAAAAGATTATGCAGGAACAGAAAAACAGGTAAGCATATACGCAAAAGATTATGCCGGCAACCGTTCTGATGTGGTAAAGCTGGATAATCCGTATTACAAAGAACCGGCTCCTGAAAAGAAACCTGTTGCGGCAGCACCCCAGAGTCCGTCCGGTACACAGACAAAACCGCCTAAGGAAGAAAAACCTTCCGGCTCAAACGCTGCAACCCCTTCCGGCGGCGGAAATTCTTCCGGTTCAGATAACAGTACCGGACAGCAGGAAAATACTTCTGCGATCCCGGAAGGTGCATTTACCCCGGAAGGCACCGGAACGGTACAGGACAATATCAGCGGTACGGATGGGGAAAAACAGTTTTACACCATCACTACGGACGCGGGCAATGTCTTTTATCTGGTGATCGACGGGAAACGGGAAGATAACAATGTCTACTTCTTAAACGGCGTCACAGAGTCCGACCTGATGGCGCTTGCAGAAAAGAACAATGGCAGCATGAGCATGATTCCCCAGGAAGAAAGCTGCAACTGCACCGAAAAATGTGAGGCAGGAAAAGTCAATACCGGCTGTCCGGTCTGCAAAAATGACTTGAGTGGCTGCAAAGGAAAAGAAAAGCCGACGGAAACCGAAAAACCGGCTGAACCGGAAAAGCCGAAGAAAGAGACCGGCAGTGTCGGCACGATCCTGTTTATCCTTGCTGCCTTACTTGCGGTCGGCGGGATCGGTTACTATGTAAAAATCGTGCGTCCGAAACAGCAGGCCGAGGACGATGCGGAATTTGAGGATGACGGTTATGGAGAAGGCTTTGACCCGGATGAGGCATACGGGGAACCGGAATATCTTTCCGAGGATGATTTTGACGACAAGGACAGCAAATAAGGCTGTCCTTTTAGATTTTATGAAAGTGAGGATTTTTTCATGGAACATATCATAACCAGGCGCCGCGGCTTTCGCAAGCTGTTGGCGTTTTTGCTTTGTATGGCAAGCATTTTGGGGCTTCTTCCGGCTCAGGCTTTTGCCATGTCTGTCGGACAAACAGCAAGCTCCTGGCTGGGCGACCAGTATGTGGGCTCTGATGGAAACCACTACCGCGCCCCGGCACCTTACACCTATCTTGCCTACCATGCAGACGGAACCATCGACGTACACACCAGTTCCGGGGGCAATGCTTACCGGCACTATATGCTGACGGATTCTGACGGGATCAGCCATCAGGTTTACTGTGTGGAGAGCGGGATTCCTTACCATACTTCGGAAAACACCTATGTTTCAGAAAGCGGGACCAACAGCCAATACCTGAACCTGCTTCCTGCCGAGGCAAGGAGGGGGATCACCCTGACTGCGATCTATGGCTGGAAACCCGGTGCGGTGCTCCCTGTTTCCGGGATCAACGAGGATGACTATAAGATGGCAACCCAGATCATCCTTTGGGAATACCAGCAGCAGCTTAGAAGCGATCCGTACAGCCGCCACGGAAACGGCCACGCAGATGGTGACCAGTATTTCAGCGTGATCGCCGGACGACCGGCTGAAAAAGCCTATGACTGGATTCTGGCACAGGTCGCTTCCCATTCCACAGTCCCTTCCTTTACTTCTTCTAAGAAAAGCGAAGCACCGGAACTGGAACTGAAATGGGATGTAGAAAAAAAGGTCTATACCCTGACGGTCACAGATACCAACAACTTGAAGATCGACCTGGAGGCTTTGAAAGGCAGCGGCGTTTCTGTGACAAGAAACGGAAATGAATACACCTTTACCAGCAGGCAGATGATGATGGACCCGGTGCTGTTTGAATTCCGAAAGAATATCCCGGTGGCAAATGACATGCTGATCTGGGGCAGACCAGGCTACCAGACCATGATGACCGGCGCCAGCGATCCGGTTTCCTTCTTTGTAAAGATCAAAACGGAAACTTACGGTACTGCAAAACTTGTCAAGACCAGTGAGGACGGCATTGTTTCCGGTATCACCTTCCATATTTCCGGTACGGACATTTTGGGAAATGAAGTCAATGAGGAAGTCACGACCGGAGAAAACGGCCAGATTGAAAAGAAGCTCCTGCCGGGAACCTATCTGGTAAAAGAGCTGCCGGTGGACCGCTATGTGACCCCTTCCGCACAGTACGTGACCATTGAAAGCGAGCAAACTTCTTCGGTACATTTCAGCAATATCCTGAAGAAGTTCCGCGTCCATGTGGTAAAGAGCGACGCTGATACCGGAAATGCCCAGGGGGACGCCACGCTTGCAGGGGCGACCTATGGGATCTTCCGTGATGGCGAACTGATCGACACTTATACTACCGGACCGGATGGCAGCTTTATGACCCGCTATTATGTATGCGGGGATGGCTGGACGATCCGGGAAATCGAACCGAGCACCGGGTATCTTCTGAATGAAACCGTTTATGAAGTGGGTGCATCCCCTTCCCTGTATGAAGTGGAACTCAATACCACAGAAAATCAGGTGACGGAAACGGTTATTTACGGAAATATCCAGCTTGTCAAGCACACCGATGACCTGGACCCGGATGTGCCTGAGGGCGAAAATACCGACGATCCCAATGCCGGTATCATCGAACGCCCGGAAGCAGGCGCAGTCTTTGAAATTTACTTAAAGGCAGCCGGAAGCTATGACGCGGCAAAGGAAAGTGAACGCGACCTTCTTACCACGGATGCGGATGGTTTTGCTTCCAGTAAACCGCTTCCGTATGGGCATTATACGGTCCATCAAATCGCAGGCGAGGAAGGCAAAGCCTTTGTCCCGGACTTTACGGTATTCATTTCCTCTGACGGAAAGACTTACAGCTATATCCTGAACAACCGCACCATCACAGCCCGTCTGAAAGTTGAAAAATGTGACGCAGAGACCGGAAAGATTATCCCTGTGACCGGAACCGGTTTTCAGATCAAGGATCTTTCCACCGGGGAATTTATCACCCAGACCGTCTACTATCCGAACCCGGAAACACTGGATACCTTCTATGTTTCTGACGAGGGCTGGCTGATGCTGCCGGAGCCTTTGGCCGCCGGGGATTATGAACTTTATGAGGTAGCTGCTCCTTACGGCTATGTGCTTTCCGACCAGCCGGTACCGTTTACCATTGACGGCAGCGAGGCGGTTGCGACGGTCACGCAGTACAATATGCCGCAGAAAGGCCAGCTTACCATCACAAAGACCGGAGAAGTATTTGCTTCTGTCCAGGAAAACGACGGACTGTACCAACCGGTATATGAGGTTGCCGGACTTCCCGGAGCGGTCTATGATGTGATCGCAGATGAAGATATTTATACCGGTGACGGTACCTTGCGGGCAGCAAAAGATACGGTTGTGGAAACACTTACGACCGGCGAGGACGGTTCAGCAAAAAGCGGGCTCCTTTATCTCGGCCGTTACCGGCTGGAGGAACGTCAGGCTCCTTCCGGCTGTGTGCTGAATCCTCAACCGGAATATGTGGAACTGACCTATGCGGGTGAGACCGTAGAGGTTACACAGACAGCGGCCGGTCTTTATGACGAACGCCAGAAAGTGGATGTCACACTTTTCAAGGCAATGGAGACCGATGACCTGTTCGGTCTTGGCATGAACGAGGAATATAAGGATATTTCCTTTGGACTTTATGCTTCCGCAGACCTGACGGCGGCAGATGGCAGCGTGATCCCGGCAGGTGGACTTCTGGAAGTGGTCTCTGTTTCGTCTGTGGAATCCGGCGGTTACAGCGCTTCCTTCGCTTCCGACCTGCCTTTTGGCAGCTATTATGTCAAGGAACGCACAACCAACGGCGCCTATATCCTTTCGGATCAGGAATATCCGGTTGTCTTTGAGTATGCTGGTCAGGAAACCGCCCTGGTACAGATCCTTGTCAATGAAGGCGAGGCTGTTTCCAATGAACTTCTCCGTGGGCGTGTAGACGGTGTAAAAGTCGGGGAAAACCCGGAAGGCGGCGAGGATGTCACGCTTGCCGGTGCACTCATGGGTCTGTTTAGACCTGATACCGAAGAATTTACTGAAGAAAATGCGCTGCTTACTGCTATTACCGGAAAAGACGGCAGTTTTTCCTTTGAGAACATTCCTTACGGACACTGGATCGTCAAGGAGATCTCTGCCCCTGACCTTTATACGGTAAGCCCGCAGCAGCACCATGTATATATCGGTGCAGACGGACAGCATATCGAGATCCGTGTGGAAAACACCCTGATCCGCGGCAGTGTTCAGGTAACCAAAACCGAAGCTGTGGAGGAACCTTCCCCTGTGGAAAAGGAGGATAAGAAAGACAAGAATTCTTTCCTGCGCTTCCTGTCCGGTGCAGTGTTTGACCTGTATGCGGATTCCAACGCCAACCAGGAATATGATCCTGACGATCAAAAGATCGGTACGCTGAAAGAAACCGATGCAGGCTATCATACGGCGGAAAACCTTCTGGCTGGCGGCTACTTTATCAAAGAAAGCAAAGCGCCGGAGGGCTATCAGCCTGATCCAAACGCTTACTATTTCTCCATCACAGAAGATGGACAGATTGCAGTTGTGGAGAATGGAGAAGCCGGGCACGGATTTACCAATGAGGCTTACCGCGGCAACTTAAAGATCACAAAGGATTCCAGCGACGGGCGCAAAGATGGTTTTGCCATCGAGGTTAAGAGTGCGGACGGCTCCTACTGCGAGACATTCACCACTCCAAAATCCGGCGTGATTGAAGTTAAGGGCCTTCGTGTCGGTATTTATACCGTAACAGAAGTTGCAAACCGGGCAAGCAAGGATTACATCATTCCTGATGCCGCTACGGTGGAGATTAAGGCAGATCAGACATCTACAGTCCAGTTCTTTAATGAAAAACCGGAAAAGCCGGATAACCCAAAGAACCCGGAAAAGCCTTCTGTTCCCTCCAATCCTTCCACCCCTCAAAAGCCGGTACCGCAGACCGGGGATGATCCGTATATTTTCCTGTATGGCGGACTGCTGGCAGCCGCACTGATCGGCGGCAGCGTATTTGCTGTGTATTATTTCAAAAAGGGAAAATACAGCAGGACTTCCCCGAAAAGAACGGCTGTCGGGGTTTCTGTCCTTTCACTTTGCGTTCTGGTGGCTCTTGGCAGCGGTTTTTTGGTGTTCCGTGACTTGAACCAGTATGCTAAGAGTAAAGATGCCTATCGAGATCTTGCCGGATATGTGGAAGTACCGGAGCAGACAGCTTCCCCGGAGTCGGCACCCGATCCGACAGAACCAAAACGGGACGATGCCGATATTGTCCTGCCTTCGGTAGACTTTGAAACGCTCCGTGAAAATGGACCGGACATCATCGGATGGCTTTCCCTTCCTGATACGGTGCTCAATTATCCGGTAACGCAGACCGACAACAACGAATATTACCTGAACCATCTTTATGACGGAACCTATAACAAGGTTGGCTGCCTGTTTGCCGATTATGAAAACCGGGCAGATTTTTCAGACCGCAATACGATCATTTATGGTCATAATATGCGGGATGGTTCCATGTTTGCGCTGCTGAACCGGTACGATGAACAAAGTTACTTTGATGCTCACAGGCAGATGTATCTCGTTACTCCGAAGGGTGGTTATGTCATGGAGATCTTTGCGGCTTTTGCAGCAAAGCCGGAAGAATCCGGCAGTGAAACTTCTCCCTGGCAGCTTTCCTGGAAGGATGACGGTGCTTATACTACCTGGCTTACAGCTATGAAGGAACGTTCTGCGGTGGAAAGTGATGTGACTGTGACCTGCAGCGATAAGGTACTGACCCTTTCTACCTGTACGCCGGGCGGCACAGGACGCTTCCTTGTCATGGGAAAACTCGTGAAAGTAGATAACGAAATATAGATTTTAGACGGTGCGGGGGCAAAAGCTCCCGCACCTGCTGTTTACAAGGAGGATTTTATTTTATGGTAAATACCATTATTTCCATTCCCGGCTATGTCCATCTTTACCGCTCACTTTTGCGGTTTTACGACATGCCGGAAAATGAAGTCCGGGAAATGCTCTATCTTCTGAATACGGCAAACCTGGACTGCTACGAGTATTATCACCCGGACCGCAGTGTGATCCAGAGCGGACCGGTCGCTTTTTGCGGATGGCTGGAAACGAAAGACTGCCGCCCTTACCGCACAGAGGTACAGCTTTACAAGTCGCTGCTGTTTTTGAAGCGCAGCATTGACCGTGACCTGATCGTATCAGCTCAGAGGGAGGCTCTGCAAACCCTGTGCTGTATCATCTCCAATCTGGAATACCGCTTTTATAAAGCCTATGGCATGGAGATCGAGGACAAACGCACGGTCTATGGGGAATGTACCTACCGTCTGGTTCCAAGGGAGGACGAACCCAGCGTGTGCCTGATGCACGACTGGATCTACCTGCCGAGTGCTTAAAATGTCCCAAATAATACACAATATTCGGGACAAAATAAGAATACGATAGTTCCCATCTCCTGATATAAAATTTGAAACTGATGTATAAATTCTGTTCTATGTGGAATATTATTGCTAAAACTCTTGAAGCCTATTGAAAATTTGTCCCGAATAATATATAATATTCGGGACAAAAGGAGGTGAGCAATATGGCAAATGGCTATTCCAAACAGATTCAGGAGCAGATAAAAGCAGCGGCGGAAGGAACTATTTTCATCAGTTCTGATTTTGCGGATATTGCCGATACGGAAACCATAAGACGGAACTTAAACCGGCTTACACAGGCAGGTATGCTTCGCCGCATTTTGAAAGGTGTTTATGAAAAACCAAAATATAGCAAACTTCTGGATGAATATGTGGCGGCAGACCCGGAAGCGGTGGCGAACGCATTGGCACGAAGTTATCACTGGACGATTGCCCCATGTGGGAATACAGCATTGAACCTGTTAGGTCTTTCAACACAGGTAACAGCAGTATGGTCCTATATCAGCGATGGTCCATATAAGACCTACGAGTGGAACTCTACAAAGCTGGAATTTAAGCACCGAACCAATAAGGAGATTACCGGATTGTCCTATATGACAAGTTTGGTTATACAGGCATTAAAAACGCTTGGCAAATCGAATGTTACGCCAGAAGTCATACAGATGCTTTCCGAAAAACTGACAGACAAGGATAAACAGGCTTGTTTGAAGGAAGCAACAGAGTCTACGGATTGGGTTTACGATACGATACGACAGATTTGTGGAGGTGAAAAGGTACAATGAGAAATATAGCAAGACTTTCAGATAACGACCGCAGGGAGCTGTTCAGAAATACAGCAGATAAAATGGGACTGAATGATGCCATCGTAGAAAAAGACTTTTGGGTATGTTTTACGCTGGATTATTTATTTCACCGCTCACCATGGAAAGAGTCCATCACCTTTAAGGGAGGTACCAGCCTTTCAAAAGCCTTTCACCTGATCAGCCGGTTTTCAGAAGATATTGATTTGATTCTGGACTGGCGTGTATTGGGATATGGCAAAGATGAACCATGGGAGAAACGTTCCAATACAAAACAGGATGCTTTTAACAAAGAAGCCAATGCGCGTGCGGAGGTATTTCTGTCCGAAACATTCTGCCCGGCAGTCAAAGCCGGCTTATCCCAGGAAATCGGTTGTGAAGCAAATGTCTACATAGATGAAAAGGATAAACAGACGGTCATTTTCGCCTATCCGCACCTTTTTACAAATACGGCGACCTTACAAGTGATCCGTTTAGAGATTGGTGCGCTGGCAGCGTGGACTCCTGCAAAAACAGCGCAGATCGAACCTTACGCGGCAAAATATTATCCGAAGATTTTTGAGCAAAAAGAAACTGCAATCCTTACCGTTGCCCCGGAACGGACCTTCTGGGAAAAAGCCACAATCCTGCACCATGAAGCGAACAGACCGGAACATTTGGAAATGCCGCAGCGGTATTCCAGACATTATTATGATCTCTACCGCATGGCTGCAACACCGGTTAAAGAAGCTGCTTTTTCCAGGCTTGACCTCCTGAAGAAAGTTGTAGATTTCAAAATGAAATTCTATCCCAGATCATGGGCGAAGTACCCGGAGGCTGTGCCGGGCACATTAAAATTACTCCCGCCGGAATATCGGTTTGCAGCATTGGAAGCGGACTATAACTCTATGCAGGATATGTTGTATGGGGATGTTCCGACATTTGAGACAGTCATAGCAGCGGTCCAGGAACTGGAAAAAGAGATCAATACACTATAAACAATTACATATCCATTTATTTGCCGGCTATTCTAAGATGCTTTAGAATAGCCGGTTTCTTGTTTTCAAAGGAGGGATGCTATATTACGCAAAATGAAGTCAATGCCGTTTTTGACGAACAGGTGCGGCTCTGTGCTGATACCTTGAAACGGAAAACCAAAGAATACACCGGGGATGACCCGGACCGGCTGGGTGCATTTAAGGCAGCGGCAGCTTTACAGCACACAACGCCCCAGCGTGCCCTTGCCGGTATGCTGGCAAAGCATATTGTTTCTCTATACGATATGTGCTTTGCCGAAGAAGTGGTTTATCCGATGGACACATGGGACGAAAAGATCACAGACAGTCTTAACTATCTGTTCTTACTGAAAGCGATTGTAAAGGAGGGACATACCAATTAAACAGATTGAAGTAAAAATTTTGAACTGCCAGGCGGTAGCGGAAGCAGAAAAAAACATGGTCTTTGCGGCAAGGCTTACCCAGCAGGGACATAAGATTGCCTCAATGGACGACCTGATGGAGCTCTACGAAAAATCATTCAGCGTTCAGACAGTAGCAGCTATGGGGGCGCTTCCCCATCCTACCATCCAGAAATTTGCGGTGATCACGGTAGCCATTGTCGGCGCCAGCAGGCGTTTTCTGGCGCAGATCACCCGCCACCAGAACGAAGTAAAATTTATGAGTGCATCGCTGCAGTACAGCAACTATACGGGACAGGCGGATTTTGCTGTCCCGTATTCTATTATGACGGCTCCGGCAGTGGTACGGGAACTGTACTTAAAAAGCTGTAATGAAAGCATGAAATGTTATGAAGCCCTGTGCACTGCCGGAAGCGGGCACGATGCGGCCGGCTATGCCACGCCCCAGGGATTGCGGAATGTACTGCTCATCAGCGCCACCCCTTATCAGTGGAAACATATCATCAGCCAGCGGGTATGCCGGAGAAATACAGATGAAACAAGGATCGTGCTGCTAAAGGTCTGGAAAGAACTTTATGAACTAAGCCCTGCTTTGTTTGCCCCATCACTGACCGGGCCTTTTTGTCAGATGGATCGATGTCTGGAAGGGAAAATGACCTGCGGACGAAAACTGCAGGCAAATATGACGCCAGAGGATATTTTGGAAAAAGATTATCCTGCTCTTTGGGAAGGAGACTGCCGATGAAAATAAAACTGATCGACTTTGGCGTACCGGAGCACCAGCGTCCTTACCGTCCGCATGGCAATGATGCCGGAGCGGATGTTTATCTGCCCTATGACTGTACCTTACAGCCCGGAGAAATCGCCAAAATTCCTTTGGGTTTTGGACTGGAAATACCGGATGGATATGCGGGATATATCTTTCCCCGTACCAGCATGGCGGTAAAAGGTCTGGTCTGTGAACTGCCGCCTGTGGATTCCGGCTACCGTGGAGAGATCCATGCGATCATCAGCAATGTAAGCAATCAGGCGCAGTCTCTTTTTAAGGGAGCCCGTATCGGGCAGCTTGTGATCACGCCGATCGTCATTGCGGATTTTGTAACCGATCTGGGAACAGAACGAGGAACCGGCAGCTTTGGCAGTACCGGCGAATAGAAAAAGGCTGTTTGGAGAACAGTTTTTGAATACTTATCGGTATAGGGAGCGGACATTTCGAGAACATTATAAAATATAATAAAGAAAGTCACGAAAAAAGCGGCCATTACCGTGACCGCTTACTTTCTGCTATTGAGTTCTTTCATAATACCGAGGATATATTGCATGGATTGAGGATCAAGCTGTCTTGCCTCTGCAATGAATTCCTTTAAGGTTTCCGGGTAGGTATTTCCTTCATCAAAGAATTCCTGCGGTGTCACACCCAGATATTCGCAGATGTAGAAAAAAGACTGCATAGCGGGAAGTGACTTTTTATTCTCAATATTATTGATGTAGTTGTTTGCCTGACCTAACGATAAAGACATATCGCGTGCGGAAACTCCTTTTTGTGTCCGCAGCTTCGCTAATCGTTCCGGGACAAAATCTTCATACATCGCCTTCACCTCCCATTCTGTAATAGATTGTACCTCACGCCCCTTTATTATCCGCAAAAGGAAAAAGGGTATTATCGTTGACTTGCTAAATTAAATCTATTACTATATGAAAAGTGAAGAATTTTACCTATCAGATGGAGGGATGACCGATGAAAGGAAAAACTTGCTGTGTTACCGGACACAGGGATTTACCGCAGAATGAGATCAACAAAATAAAAACAGCCTTGGCACATGAGATCGATGCTGCTGTTACAGATGGGTTCACCTGTTTTATGAGCGGTTTTGCAGATGGCGTAGACCAGTATTTTGTGGAGCTGGTGCTGGAAAGAAAGCAGACCACCCCGGCACTGGAGCTGATCGCAGTGATCCCTTACCGCAAGCGTCTGGACAGCCTAAATAAGAAAACAAGAACCCGTGAACTGCTGGAGGCTTGTGCGGATGTTGTTGTGATACAGGAAAAATATCTCCCAAGCGTCTACTCCCACAGAAATCGTTATATGGTGGAACACTCCGACCGAGTGATCGCTGTATATGACGGACGGGAAACCGGAGGTACAGCAAAGACGATCCGCTTTACCCATCGGATGAAGAAGGAACTGCGGGAAATCCCAGTTGGAGAAATCGTCCTGCCGGATCACTTGAAACCAAAAACAAAATAGATACCTGTTGATGCGCTCACTTTGAAGTGGGCGTTTTTCTTTACCCATTTTTAGGAGGAATGCTTATGTGGAACCTGATCTTACATTTCCTTACCTTTGCCGGAGGGATAGTTTCCGGCGTTATGCTGATGTGTCTTATGCAGGTTGGAAAAGAGAACACGGAACATTCCGAACCCAAACACAACGCAAATCTGACGGACAAAAAGGAGGACAACGATTGAATCAGAATTTTGTAGAATATGTAAAAAGCCATATCAAGGAATACCTGCCTATGGAATACCAGAACGCAGTAGTTTCCATCAATGAAGTAACAAAAAGCAACGACCGGCTGCTGACCGGATTGACGATCCTTTCTCCCGGAGAACGGTCTGCACCAACAATCTATCTGGAAGCGCTCGCCGAGCAGGTGGAACAAGGGCTGCCCTTAGATGCTGCGATGAAACAGATCGCACAGATTCAGGTGGAAAATCACAACCGGGTTCCGCTGGACATCTCTGTTCTGGAAAACTATGAGGCCATCCGTCCTATGCTGGCGGTACAGATGTGCGATCCTGAAACAAATCAGGAATATCTGAAAGGAAAACCTTATACTTCCTGCGGGGATCTGGCAGCTTATTACAGGATTCAGGTTGCAGCAAATGAGGAAGGGACTGCTTCTGTTGCCATTACTGAAAGCATGATTCAGATGTGGGGTATCACAAAAGAACAGCTTCATAAAGATGCGGTGCAGGCAGCAAACGCAAGGAGTCCTGTCTGCCTTTATGACATGGAAGAAGTCATGGCAGAAAGTATCTTCTCTGTAAAACCTGAAAACCTCTTTAACCGTGAAGGACCATTGGATATAGGAATGATACCCATTTATATCTTGACAAATCAGGAAAAATTAAACGGTGCATCTGTATCGGTGCAGGACGGCGTTCTGGAAAAAGTCGCTGAATTACTCGGTACCAATTTTTATGTCCTTCCGTCATCAATCCACGAGCTGCTGATTTTGCCAGATAATGGTTCCATGCAGCTTTCCGAATTGGAAGCTATGGTACGAGAGGTCAATGCTACCCAGGTAGCCCCGGAGGACCGCCTTTCGGATAAGGTCCAGCATTATGACCGTGAGGCAAAGCTGCTGCAGCGTGGACAGGAAAAAAGCGTTTTAGGACAGCTCTCGGATAAAAAAGCACAGATTCAGCAGGCAGATCACACAGCACCAAAGCAGCCCCACCGCAGTGAAGTAAGTCTGTAAGAAATGGAGGTTACAAAAATATGAAACTTGTGATTGCAGAAAAGCCCTCTGTTGCTATGTCACTGGCAGCAGTATTAGGCGCAACGGAAAGAAAAGACGGTTATCTCGAAGGTTCCGGCTATCTGGTGAGCTGGTGCGTGGGACATCTTTTGGAACTGGCACAGCCGGAGGCTTACAAAGAACAGTATGCCAAATGGCGGTATGAGTACCTTCCAATCCTACCGGAAAACTGGAAATATGAAGTTCCAAAGGATAAGAAAACGCAGCTTGCCCTTTTGTGCCGGCTGATGAAGGACAAACGGGTGGATTCCGTGGTATGCGCTACGGATGCCGGGCGTGAAGGAGAACTGATCTTCCGTCTGGTCTATGAATATGCCGGATGTAATAAGCCTATGGAACGCCTTTGGATTTCCAGTATGGAGGATGCGGCGATCCGTGAGGGCTTTGACCATCTCCGTCCCGGCAGTGATTACGATAAACTCTATGATGCGGCAGTATGCCGGGCAGGAGCCGACTGGCTGATCGGGATCAATGCCACCCGGCTTTTTTCTGTCCTGTATGGTGTCACACTAAATGTCGGCCGTGTTATGTCACCGACGCTGGCACTTTTGGTACAGCGTGAGTCGGATATTGAATCCTTCATCAGCAAGCCTTTTTATGTGCCGGAGATCACCTGCGGAGGTTTTACTGCTTCCGGCGAAAAAATGACGGAACGATCCGAGGCTGAAAAAATCCGTATGGACTGTGACCACAACTCCGCTTTTGTGCGTTCTGTGGAAAAGCAGGTAAAAACTATACAGCCGCCCCGCCTTTATGACCTTACAACTCTGCAAAGGGAATGTAACCGTATTTATGGCTATACGGCTCAACAGACCCTTGATTATGTGCAATCTCTCTATGAAAAGAAGCTGGCAACCTATCCGAGAACGGACAGCCAGTATTTGACGAAGGACATGCAGGCAACCGCTGCTTCCCTGATCCTATGGCTGCGTGACAATATGCCCTTTGGAAAAGGCTGCGCCGGAGAGCCGGACATTGACCGGGTAACAGACGACAGCAAAGTGACCGACCACCATGCCATCATCCCAACTGTGGAGATTGCATGTACAGACCTGTCAGAGCTTCCTTCCGGGGAGCGGGATGTGCTTACCCTGCTTGCCGTCAGACTGCTTTGTGCCACAACGCAGGCAAACCGGTTTGAAGCGGTCACCGCTATATTGGACTGCCAGGGATATACTTTTACGGCAAAAGGAAAGACCATCTTACAGTCCGGCTGGAAAGAGGTGGAACGGATTCACCGTATGAGTATCAGGCAGAGTGAAACGGAACGCAGAGAAAATGAAGATGCCGCTCTCCCTGTGCTGAAGGAAGGGCAGACTTTTGAAACTGTGTCAGCAAGTCTCTGTGAAGGGAAAACTTCACCGCCAAAACACTATACGGAGGACACCCTGCTGTCCGCTATGGAGACTGCCGGTGCGGAAGATATGCCAGAAGATGCCGAGCGTAAAGGATTGGGTACTCCGGCTACCCGTGCGGCAACACTGGAAAAGCTGGTTTCTGCCGGATTTGTACAGAGAAAGAAAAAGCAGCTCATTCCTACGGAAAAAGGAAGAAACCTGATTGCAGTCCTGCCGGACAATATCAAATCTCCCATCTTAACTGCAGAATGGGAATCCATGCTGAAGCAAGTGGAACATGGCGAACTGTCGGCAACGTCTTTTATGGATCAGATTGCAGATATGAGCCGGACGCTGGTAAAAGAACATACTGCCCCGGAGGAACGTTTTGCGGATCTGTTCCCTTCTTCCAGAGAAACTGCACATGAAGCCGTGGGGGTATGTCCTCGCTGTGGTGCCCCGGTATATGAAGGAAAGAAAGGTTTTTTCTGCGACAACAGGGAATGTTCTTTTGCTCTTTGGAAAGATAACCGTTTCTTTTCCAGCAAGAAAAAGTCCATCACAAAGTCTGTGGCAGCGGCTCTTTTGAAAGAGGGCCGTATTTCTATGTCCGGGCTTTACAGTGAAAAAACAGGAAAGACCTATGATGCGGAAGTGATCCTGGATGATACCGGCGGTAAATATGTGAATTTCAAGCTGGAATTTCCCGTAAAGAAAGGCAGGCGTAAATGAGCGATTGGAAAACCTTTGAATATGGCGGTTATCACTTCACGCCCATACGAAAATTTCACAAAAAAGAAGGCGACTTTTTCGCCATATCGAAACGGCTGGCAAGTGACCCCAACTTAGGGCTGTGTACCTATCAGGATCGGCAAAAAGCACCTTATGATTACAAAGGCTTTTATACCGTCGCAACCGACAAAGAATGTGATGTTTTCCGCTGCGAAGAAAATGGTTTGTTGTATGTGCCTGGAAAAAATGAACTTTTTATTTACCATGAACCAAAACAGAAAAAGCGGAACTCTATCGCCGATGCCCTTTCACAGCCCAGGAATGTTACTGATACAACTGGAATTTCCAGCGGCCGGCAAAGCAGTGCCCCGGAAAGGTAGGCGTTATGGCAGAGAGAGAATTGAACCGCTCGGAACGGGCTGCGATCCGAAAGCTGGTTACAGAGCTGTGCGCCAACTATGACTCTCAGGATAAGATCTGCCTTCCTTTGGACAGCTCTTGCTATATGCTGAATAAATGGTGGACCGGCGCTTATTGCAGGTACTTTGAAAAAGCGGTGCTGCCGGTGGATGCAGCACTGGAATCAACCATTACCGGCGAGGACACCTCCATGAGACAGAAAATATGCCCTGTGTGCGGAAAAGCATATCTTCCTACGACCAGCCAGGCATATTGTTCTGATGCCTGCCGAATCTATGCAAGACGGAAATCCGAGCGGGAACGCAAACGCAGGAAGCGGCAAAACCAACCATGATATGTCCGCAACTTAGCCTTAAAAGTCCTTGATTTTCAAGGGTTTTTTGCATCTGTTTTTAAGGGAACTGTATAAGAATACTCTGGTGCCTTGAAATGAGGTTAAGTTGCGGACAAAACATATATTTTAACAAAAACGATAGGAGGCGATTTTTTGAATATCAACACGATTACTGCAGAGGACCTTCGCCGTATGTCAGATAAGGAAGGCCTGATTTTACAGGGCTGTGGCGGGGATCTGACAGAATGGGTAGACGGAATCAATGAAATGCTGACACATGCAGGCATATTGAAAGATGGCAGTCAGTTTGAGAATGTGGCTGCTTTTCAGCACGGCGAACTGACCTGTCTGCTTTACCCGTTTGATGATGTGAAACTGGATATAGGAAAACTTGCCCTGTGGCGTTTACAGACCCATGAAGTCTATGGCGGCACATGGCTGTCGGACTTTGTGCCGAATTATTTAGGCGGATTTATAGAAACACCGGAAGCGTTGGCAGATAAACCGGACTGTCCACTGATCGGAGCAGATGGGAACATTTTTAATCTGCTGGGTATTGCTTCCCGTACTTTGCGGGAGCATGGTCTGAAGGAACAGACAAAAGAAATGTCTGACCGGGTATTTGCTTCCGGCAGTTATGGAGAAGCGCTCTGTATCATTGGCGAATATGTCAACATCACAGATTCCGAACCGGAGCATAAGAATTCTCTCCGTCAGCAGCTAAAAGCAACAAAACCGGCAGACCCGGTAAAAAAGCAACAAACTTCCAAACAGCAGGAACGATAAGGAGGGATACGGAATGGAAAAGAAACTGACCTATGGTGTATGGGCAGTACGAAGCAGCACTTCTATTTTCGGACCGGCACAAAGCTGGTGCAAGGAAAATGGAAAACCGTTGGAGTTTGATACCAAAGCTGATGCTGAAAACTATGCAAAGGAAGCCAACGAGCATACGACAGCAAATGTCCGATACTATGTGAAAGAAAAAGAACCGGAACCCGGTGCTGTTCGGAAAGGAACATCTCAACCGGAGCTGGATGCGCGCAGCCATGAAGAAGTGACACCAAGAAATGATGCAGCGGAAAAACAAAATGAGATTCCGGGCAGACAGATTCCTTCTCAAACAGATCCGCTGGTAGAAATCCGCTCTGCGGTCCATAGTAATTACGCGGGTATGGTCGCTATGCTGGGTGCGGACAACCGTGTGTATTTGGGGCGTGAGGAACGCTGCCATTATCAGGATATGCAGCCATCTTACTATGACAATCAGGACGGCTCCCTGTGTTTTGTCTGTGATCAGCCCGACATGTATTATTTTCTTTATGGAGAAGGCTGGGCGCATACCCAGGCGGAAATGCTGGAACGAGGGCTTACCCTGCACCAGTATGAAGAATTTGCGAGACTGCAAAATGGCGTCCTTGCACAGTTTACCACACAAAGAGAAATCCTGTTTTCCGGACAGCCGTTTCAGGCACCGGAGAGTTATCTGCGCAATGCGGAACTTTATGAGGAAGGCCAGACCGGCAACTACAATATGCTGGATGGCAGGCTGAACAACGAACCTCCTATGCGCCCGGATCTGACAGACGGACAGACGGATGAAGAAATCCGGGAGCTGGTACCGGAAACAAAGCCGTCCTTGATGGACCGTCTGAAAGCAGACAAACCGGAGCATGAAGCAAGGCAGATGATCCCTCCTGTGCCGGAAAGGGAACGCTGATGGCCGGGGTAAGATTTGAGGATGTAGATCTTCTGGGTGCTCTTTCCCGTATCGTAGATCTTCATACCCAACATTATAAAGATGACTTTGACCTGGATAAAGAACTGATTTCAAAACTGGCTGTGTCAGACCGTTCAGAGGATAAACAGCTTCTTTGGATGTCACGCCCCTGCGGAACCTATACCCTGCGTGAACGGGAAGTTTATCTGGAGGGCAGCCATGAAAACAAAGTGTGGCGGTTTTACCAGGAACAGACAAATGATCCCGTTTTGGCTTATGCCATCTCTTTGAAAGAAGTCAGGGGCGGAAAAATATTTGGCGATCTCTATCCGCTAAATTACAGAGAACATGTGGAACGGATGAAAAAGCTGACCTGTCCAATCGGAAATGTAGCCGTTGCATTTGAGGATGGAAGTGTTATCACGATTCCCTATCAGGAACGGAGACAGCTTATGAACCGGCTTATGCCAGAGCATGGAGTCCCTAAAACAATGACTTATCTGCCGGAAAATGAGCCGGAGCTGATGATGATCCTAAAACGGGAACGCTTCAAACGCAGCTATCATGCGACAGCCGGAAATTTGGAGGAATATCTTGATAAGCTGGAAAAGACCACCCTGCGGGAAAAACTCAAAAAAGCAAAGACGGCAGTTTCGACGCAGGAGGTCTCATCTCATAAAAGAGGGTTGGAACGATGAAGGGCGGGCATAACAAAAAATCCGTCCGCGTCGAATTTGTCATGTCCGAACCGGAGGCCGAACTGGTAAAAGAACGCATGGCGGAACTTGGCATTACCAACCTGTCGGCATATCTGCGAAAGATGGCCGTAGACGGTTACATCATTCACCTTGATATGGGAGATATTCAAGAAATGATCCGGCTTCTCCGCATTTGTTCCAATAATTTAAACCAATATACCAGACGGGCCAATGAGACCGGCAGTATTTATGCCGCAGATATAGAGGACATCCGCACCCGTCTGGACAGCCTTTGGGATGGCATGGATAAACTAATCCGAGGATTTGCAAACATTTCATAAACAGCCAAAAAGCCGTTGCTTTCTATTTGCCGTCACGGTAAAATTTTTATAAGGGCAGATACCCTTCTGAAAGGAGGCAAAGCGTATGCGTTTGATAGGTAAATTACTGGCACTTCCCTTTATGCTGGTTACGGGGATTCTTTATCTGGTATGTAAATTTTTAGTGGTTCTTTCCGGTGCGGTACTTGGGATTCTTTCCGGGATCATCTTTCTGGCGGCATTGGTGCTGTTCTTTGTCGCAGGTTTTTTGCCGGGTCTTGCATGGCTTATGATCGCCTTTCTTATCAGTCCATATGGTCTGCCTCTGGCGGCTGCATGGCTGGTAGGGATCATTGGCGGGGCAAACAGTGCCTTAAAGGATTTTATATTTGGTTAAGCAGATTTGGCGGGGCGCATAGGCAGCCCCGCTCTTTTTCTGCAATTATAACTTCTCTGATTGAAATTAAGTTAAGGAGGTGACGAAAATAGCGACCACAAGACTGATGCCTCTACATGTAGGAAAAGGTCGGAATATCTCTACTGCGATTGCAGATATTATTGATTATGTAGAAAATCCGCAGAAAACCGATTTTGGAAAATTCATTTATGGCTATGAGTGTGATACCCGGCTTGCTGATGCAGAGTTTCTTCTTTCCAAACGACAGTATGCAAATCTGACCGGCAGAAACCAGGGTGCAGATGATGTGATCGCCTATCATCTCCGTCAGGCATTTAAGCCCGGTGAAGTTACACCGGAAGAAGCCAATCAGATCGGCAGGGAGCTGGCGCTGAAACTCACAAAAGGAAACCATGCCTTTGTCGTCTGCACCCATGTAGATAAGCACCATGTCCATAATCACATCATTATCAACTCTACTACACTGGACTGTCAGAAAAAATTTCGCAACTTCTGGGGCTCTACCTGGGCAATCCGGCGAATGAATGACAAGCTGTGTTTGGAGCATGGACTTTCGATTGTTGAAAATCCGAAACCCAGCCGGGAGCATTATGGCACATGGCTGGGAAATAAAAAGCAGCCTTCCTTTCGGGAGCAGATACGCATTGCTATTGATGCTGCATTAGAGGAAAAGCCAAAAGATTTTGAGGAACTTCTAAAGAAGCTGGAGGCTGCTGGACTTGAAGTTAACCGTGAAAGAAAACATCTTAGGTTCCGAGTTCCGGGACAAGAAAACTATACCCGATGCGATACGATCAAAGGCGATTATACAGAACAGGCCATCAAAGAACGGATTGCTGGTACACGGACAGTAAAATCCCGCTATACTTTTTCAAAAAAATCGGTTTCCAAAGTTGGATTGCTGGTTGATATTGAAGCTGCAATCCGTTCCGGCAAAGGTCCCGGTTATGAGCGTTGGGCAAAAGTGTTCAACTTAAAACAGCTTTCCCAGGCAGTGCTCTACTTAAAAGAACATGGCGATATGGGTTATGAGGATCTTCTGGAAAAAGCCAACGCCGCTACCACTAATTTCAATACCTTATCCGTTCAGATTAAAGATCTGGAGTCAAGAATAAACGCCAATGCCGAGCTGCAAAAGCAGATCGTAAACTATGCGAAAACGAGGGCTGTCTATGTAGAATATCGTAAAGCCGGGTACAGCAAAAAATTCCGAACAGAACATGAAACTGAAATTCTGCTGCACAAGGCGGCAAAGAATCATTTTGACGAGCTGGGAATCAAAAAGCTCCCCTCTGTCAAATCTCTCCGGGAGGAATATACCGATCTTCTGGAACAAAAACGGAAAGCCTATTCTGCCTATAAGCAGGCCAGAAATGATATGAAAGAACTTCACAATGTTCGGGCCAATGTGGAATATCTATTAGAGATTTCTTCCCCGCCACAACCGCAGCGCAGCACAGAAAAATCTCGTCAATAAGGTTGTCTGCTTTTCGTTTTCAGCGTTCCAACGGAACGCGCAGCCATTGCCATCGGCAATGATCTCAGGGGTTTGGGGATATGTCACCAACAAGCATTTAGCAGGAATTCCGGGAACGGGATTTCTGCTAAATACGCAATCTTACGTAAGATTGCATTGCTTGCCAATAAGCAACGCACCGGATACAGAGGCTTAAACTTCTCTGTACCCGGTACTTTTACACTCTCCGTTAAAACTTAAATGCCATAATACATTTGAATTGTCTTTCCGATGTATTCAGCACAACCTGCGCCATACTGTTTATCAGCTGCCTCCGCTAATTTTTCATGTGCCAGATATTCTTTTGCCAAATCGAGAAGAATATTTCTTGCGTTATCCAGATGAAACAGCTTCTTGTAATTTTCAGCAAGCATGACAACCGCTTCTTTTGCTAACTGGTCATTGTTTTCCTTTTTGGCTGACATGAACTGTTTATAGATTTTATCATTTTCGTCCTGTTCGGGCTTGGACTCATCTGCTTTTCCAGTAGACTGCAAAATCGCTTCCATTGCTTTTTCTTTGCTTCCATACCATTTAACCAGATCTGCCATTGCCTGTTCATTTGCAAATCCGCTGGCTAAATATTCTCTATATTTTTCTTTACTTCCATATTTAGCTACTTGTTCATCAAGTGCCTCCTTAGACATAGTTTCTAAAGTGTGGTCTAACATTTTTTGAATATCGTCATTGTTAAATGCTTCAAAGCTCATGGTATTAACTCCTTTCATGACATCTGTTATCAACTCAATAATTCCGTTTAATCGGTTGCGTTTTCTTTCCAGAAAACTCTTTTGAGCTAATAAAACCTGTTCTTTATCATAATTTGGATTTTCCATAATTTTTTTAATATCCATCAACGGAATTTCCAATTCTCTAAAGAACATAATTTCTTGTAATTGTTCCAGTGCTTTATTATCATAAAGCCTATAACCAGATTCAGTTAGTTTTGTCGGTTTCAATAAGCCTATTTCATCGTAATATCTAAGTGTCCGTATGCTTATTCCGGTTATATCCGACACATCTTTTACTGTTTTCATGTATCCTCCTTTCGTTTTAAGCGTAAACCCTTACGCCACGAGAGAGTCAAGATTAAATTTTGTTTTTTTCAAAAATATAATAAATAACTTATTTTATTATAGCATTGCTCAAATTATTTATATATCAAAATATAGGGGAGAAATCATGAAAGAATGTAATGCTGTCCCCCCCCCTATTTTGGGACTTCCTGCATTGGAACTGTTGCTATTATTCGGTTAACCGACTAAAATAGAAATATAAATTAGATTAGGAGAGGACAAAATGTTTGAATATATGACAGTACAAGAAGCTGCAAAGAAATGGAATTTATCTGAACGCAGAGTGCAAAAATTGTGTGCAGAAAATCGGATTGCTGGTGTAGTCCATCTCAGTCGTATATGGCTTATTCCCCAAAATGCACATAAACCTGTAGATGGTCGTAAAAAAGAAAATAAAATTTTTCCGTCATTGTAACATTTCGCGGACATTTGCCTGTTATACTATCTGCAAAAAGCAAAGGAAGTGAGGATATGAAGCATATTTTAATTGTCGAGGACGACAGTTTTTTGAATAAGATGTTGGCCTACAACCTGACCGCAGACGGCTACGGCGTGACTTCTGCCCTAAACGCCAGAACCGCAGCCGAAGCCATACGCCAGCGGGAATTTGATTTAGTGCTGCTGGACATCAACCTGCCGGACGGCAACGGTTTTGAGCTATGTAAGTTAATAAAGCCCCAGTACCCGGACACCATTGTGATTTTCCTGACCGCCAACGATCAGGAGAGCGACCAGATACGGGGCTATGAGGTGGGCGCGGTGGACTACATCACAAAGCCCTTTGTGATCGGGGCCTTGCAGCGGAAAATCAAAGCCATGTTCGCCATGCTGGAACACCACAAACCGGCTAAGGACATTTACGACGACGGGCGGCTGTTTCTGGACTTCTCGGAGCAGACGGCTTCCCTAAACGGCAAGCCCCTGACCCTATCCCCGATGGAGTACAAAATGCTGAACCTGTTCCGTAAAAATCCCCGGCAAGTGCTGACCCGTGGGCAGCTTTTGGAAAAGCTGTGGGATATAGACGAGAAGTATGTGGACGAACACACCCTGACAACCTCCATCAGCCGGATTCGCAGCAAGATTGAATCCGACGGCGGCGCACCCTACATCAAGACCGTTTACGGCATGGGCTATCAATGGACGGGAGGCGAGGCAAAATGAAGGTTAAGAACCTCTCGGTAAAGCGGCTGTTTGGCCGGGTGGCGCTGGGGCTTGTCCTCTCCATGTCCGGGATCACCATAGCCCTGTTTTTTGTGACAAAACAGACAGCGGTGCTGCTGACGGGCGGGGCGCTGCTGCTGTGCGCCCTTGTGGGGATTTTTGTACTGACGCAGGCGTTTGGAAAGCGGCTGTCGCAGTTTACCGCTGACTTGTGCCAGACCTTAGACCACATGATTGCCGGAAATGAAGCGCCCCAGCGCCCGGAGGACAGCGAAACCCAGCTTGCCAGAATCGGACACCGGCTGGCAAGGCTTTACCAGATCATGCAGGAGAATCGCCGCCGGGTGGACGAGGAACGGCAGGAGTTGCAGACCCTTGTATCGGATATTTCCCATCAGGTGAAAACGCCGGTAAGCAATCTGAAAATGGCGACGGACACGCTGCTGGAAAAGCCTATGACCGAGGCGGAGCGCACCGACTTTATCCGGGGAATCCGCAGCCAGACGGATAAGCTGGACTTTCTCTTTCAAGCCCTTGTGAAAACCTCACGGCTGGAAACGGGCGTGATCCAGTTAGACAAGAAGCTGGGTCGCCTATTTGATACCGTGGCGCAGGCCATGAGTGGGATCGTGTATGCAGCGGAGAAAAAGGAAATTGCCGTGTCCGTGGACTGCCCGGAAGATTTGACCGTTTCCCATGACAGCAAGTGGACATCCGAAGCCCTCTTTAACCTGCTGGACAATGCGGTGAAGTACACCTCGACGGGCGGGAAAATCGCTGTGTCGGTAGTGCTGTGGGAAATGTATGTGGAGATCAAAGTGACCGACACCGGCAAGGGCATTTCCGAAAGCAATCAGGCTGCCATCTTCCGGCGCTTCTATCGTGAGGAAGAAGTACACGAACAGCAGGGCGTTGGCATTGGCCTGTATCTGGCCCGCGAGATCGTAACGCGGCAGGGCGGCTACATCAAAGTGGTTTCGGAGCCGGGCAAGGGTTCGGAATTTTCCATTATGCTACCTACAAAATAGAACGCGGCGGACGGCCATTTCCGGCTGCCCGCCGTAAATTTTTTTGAAATGTCCGAGCGTTGTAACATTTCACCCCGATTTTCAATGAATTTTTTTGGCCGCTGTAACATTTCGCGGACATTTGGGTTTTATAATACCCTTATCAACAGGCAGAAAGCCTTGAAAGGAGTTTTGAGTATGAGCGTTTTGCAGACGATTGATCTGAAAAAGTATTACGGTACAGAGCCGAACATCACTCGCGCCCTTGACGGTGTGAACTTCTCTGTAAATGACGGTGAATTTGTGGCCGTTGTGGGAACCTCTGGCAGCGGCAAGTCTACCCTGCTTCACATGATGGGCGGGCTGGACACTCCCACCAGCGGAACCGTGATTGTCCGGGGCGAAGAACTGGCAAAGAAGAACGACGAACAGCTCACCATCTTCCGCCGCCGCAACATCGGCTTTATCTTCCAGAACTATAACCTTGTTCCCATCCTGAATGTGTATGAGAACATCGTCCTGCCGGTGGAGCTGGACGGGGACACGGTGGATCAGAAGTTTTTGGACGAGATCGTTCACCTGCTGGGGCTGGAAGATAAACTGAAAAATATGCCGAACAATCTTTCCGGAGGCCAGCAGCAGCGTGTGGCTATCGCCCGCGCCTTGATTACCAAACCGGCTATCGTGCTGGCCGACGAGCCGACCGGCAACCTTGACAGCAAGACCAGCGCTGAGGTGTTGGGGCTAATCAAGCGCACCAGTGCGGAGTTCCGGCAAACTGTTGTGATGATTACCCACAATGACGACATAGCCCGCCTTGCAGATCGGATTGTCCGCATTGAGGACGGCAAGATTGTGGAGTAAGGAGGTGGCAAGCTATGACATGGCCTTTTGAAAATGATACCAGCGCCATTGTAAAGAAGCTGGCAAAGAAAAGTTTGAAAAGCGAGAAGCGCCGGAATTTGATGATAGTAATTGCTATTTCACTGGCAGCGTTTTTGATGTCAATGTGTGGAACATTATTTTTTGCGTTTCAGGAATCTCAAAATAATATGGCTACTTTTCAAGCTAGCTATGATAATGTGACAGAGGATAAAATTGAAAAACTGCGTCATCAACCAGAAATCGAAATGGTAGCATCACTTTACAATCTGGGAGAAATAAAAATGCCAGAGGGATATTCATTGTATTTGGCATATATGGATGAAGCGGCTTGCTATATTGCCCGAAATCAATTTACACTAAAAGATGGAACTATGCCATCTAAAGAAAATGAAATTGCGGTTGACCATGAAATGGTGAATAAATATTTTCCTAATACTGCAATCGGAGATAAGATTTCTTTTCAAATAAACGGAAAATCACAAGATTTTGTGATTTCTGGGATTACGGAAAGCTCGACTGAATCGCAGGGCAATTACTCGTGCTATATATCAAAATCGTTTGTAGAAAATAGCTCTAATTATAACCCTGCAAAATACCAAAGCTATGTTTGTTTTGCTGATGCAGATTCAACATCAAAAGAAATTCTAAAAGAAAGAATTGCTTCTATTGGAAAAGAAATTGGTGCTGATTATAGCTTAAGTTTTCTCTTTTTTAGAGAGAATATGGGATTGTCCTTTGAAAATATACTAACTTTTGTAAGTTTGTCCGTGTTGGTATTATTTGCAGGTATAACGGTAATCCAAAGTATTTTCAGAATTTCTATCAATGAAAAAATAAGAAATTTCGGACAGTTACGCACTTTAGGTACAACCGCATTACAGATAAAGAAAATGATAAACTATGAAAGCAGGTACTTGTCATGGCTTGGAATCCCTCCCGGTATTGTTTTGGGTGCGTTTGTCGGAACTGTTTTGGGAAGCAATGAGTTTTCCAGCGGATTTTCTCCTGTCAATATTCTTTTTATATTGATTGGTGTTTCCATTATTTGTGCTCTTATGGTGAAAGTATCTGTTCGCAAACCACTTAAAATTGCAGCAACTACTTCTCCCATCGAAGCTGTACGCTATGTAGCTTATCGAAATGCTCCGACGCAACCTCGAAAACATAATAAGAAAATTTCACCTTATTCTTTAGCTCTATTAAATCTTGGACGCGATAAGAAAAAGACAGCCAGCACATTACTTTCATTGATATTTGGAGGATTACTTTTATTTATATCTGCATCCGCAGCAGTTAGTAATACGCCAGAGCAATTCGTCCATGAAAAGGTTTTTGTAAACGACGGAAGTTTCCGTATATATCTTTCTGAAGAATCAGTTGGAAAAAACGAAGCGAATAATCCGCTAAATGAATCTTTGAAAGACGATCTTTTGAATACTAAAGGAATCCAAAAGATCGTACCGCTTAGAGATTCAGTAGGAATGTGTCACTATTCTATCAATGGAAATGCTACTGAGGGAATGTGTGATATAATTTCGGATCAAAGTACAGAAGGTAATTTTAGCTTTGTTGAACAACATTTGATAGATGGACAAATGCCTAAGAATCAGTTTGAAGTTTTATTGACAGATGGATATATGGAACTGGGGGTTACAAAAGGGACACCTATAAAGATTACAAATAGTGGAGAGGAAATAGAATGTATTGTTTCCGGTTTCTTTGATAAGAGCTTTGTCGGAACCGAAAACGGCACAGATGCTATTGATCCAGCGAATCTTATAATTACACAAGAACTTGCACAACAACTATTCCCAAACACAGAAAATTTTGCTTATTCATGGGAGATCATAACTGATAAAACTTATAATGATGAAATAGAATCAGCCATTCAGCAGAAAATTACCTCTAAAGAAATGGGGCTTTCTATTTGTAGCTATAATGATGTTGTAGAGTACATGGAATCTTCTATGAACTTATTGTTTGGAAGTTTGCAAATGCTGTCATTACTAATTTTGCTGTTTGGAATAATCAATCTAATCAATATGACGCTCTCTAACCATCAAGCGCGTAAACAGGAAATCAGTACATTACGCTCTGTTGGATTAAGCCTGAAACAATTATATCGTTCTCTCATAACAGAGGGATTTCTATATGTACTTGTTTCATTTGGAATCGTTCTTTTGGTTGGTATTCCCATAGCTATTCCTGTAAGCAAAGCTGTTGGCATTCTATTCGGTATGCCAAATCTCTCATATCAATTTCCGACAATGCAGATAGGTGGATATCTACTAATATTGATTCTTTTACAGTTGATTCTTTCAGCATGGGCAATACAGGATTTGAAAAAGCGTTCATTAACAGAACAAATGCGGGCAATGGAATAACCGTATGGGATTAGCGGGGCGGCGCGTGCTGCCCCGCCTTTTTCGCCATTTCTCAAAGAAATTTTTGAAATGTCCGAGCTTTGTAACAATTCAGCTTGTTTTTCTGTCGAAATCAAAGGCACCTCGGACATTTGTGTAACATTTGTAGTTTATGCTTGTGGTAAATCAATATTGGGGGTGAGGACACATAAAAAAGATACTGCTGATTGACGACAGCAACACCTATACATGGTGCCTGCAAAAATACTTACAGCACCGGAGCTACCCGGTAAAAACGGCTTGTACGCTGAAAGAAGCGCGGGCCTCCATCCAAGAAGAAATGCCGCTGGTGGTCTGCTGTGATCTCGACCTGCCGGACGGTTCCGGCATGGACTTTCTGGACGAGGTGCGGGCCGCAGATAAGAAACTGCCTTTTATTCTGGTGTCCTGCCATGACAAGGACGACTACGAACAGGAGGCCAAATGCCGGGGTGCGACGCTGTGCATGGACAAAATGAAAGTGCTGTTGCTACAAGATAAGCTAGTGGAATACGCCTACCGGCAGTTATCCGGCGAAAAGGCCCCGACTTTTCACAAGCTACTCTTTGTCCATGAAGAAGATACCAACGCCGGAGTGCTGCGGGCGGCTATGTTGCAAAAAGGCTTTGACCTGATTCTGGTTTCCTCGATTGGGGAGGCCAAGCGCCGGATTTTTGAGGATAAGGAAATAGAACTGATCTTGTGTGATCTGGAACTGCCGGACGGTACAGCAATGGAGCTGTTTCATACGCTGCGGCGGGTGGCGGGAATGTTCCAAATGAAGAATCCCCCTGTCCGGCTTCTGCCGTTCTTTATTCTTACCGAGAACAACGACCTCGCCACGGAATATGAATACCGGCATGAGGGCGTGAACGACTATATCACCGCCCCGGTGAATATCCCGGAGTGATCTGGCGGGTTCTGTTCTTTGTGGAATGAAAACTTTACGGAGGTGATGATGTGATGGGACATTAGCTGTTTTTGATATAGAAGAATCTGGTAAGCAGATCGGAGAAAAGTTATTTCTGCTTCTTAACGAGGAACAAAAGAATGCTCTATTGCAATATATTTTGGAACAGGGAGTCTGTCATGGAACGGCATCCAATTCCTGTCACACTTCCTCCGTAGCAAAGAAGAATCCTCTAACAGAAATACAGGAAGGCGAGCTTTATCTATGCCTGGAGCACCGCACTGTCAGGGTTCGTGAACGGATTATCAACCTGACAAGTAAAGAGTTTGATATACTGGCATTGCTCATTGCCAATCCCAAACGTGTTTTTACTTATGAACTGATTACCGATTTGGTTTGGAAAGAGGATTGTGATTTCTATTCGAGAAAAGCGATTCATAATCATATAAGTAAGCTGCGTAAGAAGTTACGTTATGAGCCGGATCTTCCAAACTATATTGAAAGTGTCGCTGGGATTGGCTATAAATTTGAGCATCTATAACATGAGCCCACAAGGTGTCGTTTTTCCCTTGTGGGCTTGCTTTTTGTAGCATATATTCTAAGAGCAGAATATGTAGAAAATTGTGAATATAAAGAGTAAAAAGCGAATGTCTGCGGACTGATACAGGAAACATAACCGATATAATTTTTTCCCAAGGAGGTATCAAACAGCCGATTCAGGTTCCTCCTTGATGGGAGGAAATGCCTATGCGTCTATGCAATACAGATCCGCAGATAAACTGCTTTACATTCAGTCACCTATACGTCGTAGTCCAGTTCGTATGGATTGCGGCGTTTTTGGTTTCGACAAAGTTTGAGCATTTTCGCTGTCAGCCTCCCGGAGAAATTTCATACTGCTGCTTTTGCGCGCCTGTTCTTTGTACGGGCGCGCTTTTTTGTACCCTTTTTTCAATCAGAAAGAAACTAAGACCTTATCGCTGCCGCAGCCCACCCTCTGATTTCGATTTTGCCATCAACTCAAACATCGAAATTGGAGGAAATTACTATGAAGAAAATCAATCTTCGGGATTATTACCCGTATTATACACAGGACATGATCATTGAGGTGCCGGATGAAGTTGCGGATATTCTCCGGGAATATAAACTTGCTGAAGCAGCTTATTTTTTGCGTACATACCGGCACAAAGCCTATTTTTCTTTGGATTATGACATCAATGTGGAACATGAGGCTATGGTGCTTGTTTTGACACCGGCAGATATTTTTGAACAGAAGGAAGAAAACGCCAAACTATATGAAGCGCTTGCCTCGTTGCCGGAAAAACAGCGTAACCGTATCACTTCACATTTTTTGTTGGGAATGAGTTTATCGGATATTGCAAAAAGCGAAGGAACCGGCGTCAGCTCTGTACATGAAGGAATTCAACGCGGACTTCGGCGTTTGAAAAAAATTTTAGAAAAAATGAATACAGACCCCGAAAATTACCATCAAAAATGAAATGTATAGTAGAGGGACATATTCGGCGGGACAAGCTGGACGGGTGTGGTAAGGAAGCATATACATCCTCCCACCCCAACTGCAATATCAATTTGTCTGCCATGCCCCTTGCTTGTTCCTTGACAATCGAATATACGCTGTTACAGGTACTTCATTCTGTGTTCCGAGCGGCAGATGGGGCGGCGCGGTGACAGGCGGCCTAAGGAGGTGATGAATCCAGGCTGTCCGAGCGATAAACGCAACCCACGAAACCGGCTGTGGCAAGCCGGACGCGATAACGACACAGATCATAATGGTACTTCTTCACAGCTTCCTAAAGACTTGGGGAGAGTTCCTGCGGCGTTTGCTTGCTCTGGCAAAGCGGCGGCGTATGTGGGACTATGATGCGGTGACGCTACCCGCAGCCTGTAACAGCCCCGTCCTTATAACAGAAGGACTTGCCGGGGTGCGTGGCAAATACGGCAGTAAAATCGAAATCAGATATAATGGGCCGGATTTATGTGTGTAATAACCATAGATCCGACCTATTCATGTGGTTTTGATAACACAGTTTTCAGAAGGGAGTTGATACTATGGAAATGAACACCATTGTCAGTGATGCGGGTACGCTGGTAGACATTCGGGATGTCTCTGTCAACAAAGAACTTTCCCGTGATGAACGGATTGCAGAATTTGTTCAGCAGATAAAAAATCCATACCATTTTAAGTGTGGCCGTTTTACTGTACAGGCCAGCTTTTCTGCTGAAGGTGCTACCCTGGAAGAATGTATCAAGGGTATTTTGCGATAGGCGCAATTTTAAGAAAGGGGCTGACTTTTCCGTAAAAGCATGGTAGAATAAGAATCGGAAAAGGAATTGAATATGACATAACCACACTTCTTGAATTGCGGGGATTTTTCTGTGCAACGAAAGGAGTGTTTTTTTATGCAGGTTTACAAAGCGATTAAGTACATCCGTCTTTCTTATACGGATGATAAAACAGTAGAAAGTGACAGCGTTGCCAATCAGCGGCGCCTGATCGATGATTACATAGCCCGACACCCGGAAATTGAGGTTGTGGCAGAAAAAATTGACGATGGTTATAGTGGCGTTTTGTTTGATCGCCCGGCATTTCAGGAAATGATGCGGATGATCGAACAAGGCGAAGCTAACTGCGTGATTGTCAAAGACCTCTCCCGCTTAGGTCGTGAGTACATAGAAACAGGCCGCTATATGCGCAGGGTGTTTCCAGCCTATGGAGTGCGTTTTATCGCAATTAACGATAATGTGGACACGGAAAATGACGCTGCCGATGATCTCACGGTTTCTGTCAAAAACATTATGAATGAGGCTTACTGTCGAGATATTTCCGTTAAGACACGGAGTGCCCTGGAAGTAAAACGGCGCAGCGGGGATTTTGTAGGTGCTTTTACCATCTATGGTTATGTGAAAGTCGGCGATAAACACAAGAGCCTGGAAGTAGACGAATATGCTGCCAATGTTGTGCGGGATATTTTCAGAAAACGGCTGGAAGGATTCAGCGCTTCCCATATAGCGGATGAACTGAACCGATTAGGAATTCTTTCACCTTTGGCGTATAAGCGCAATCACGGAATGCCTCATGCAAAAGGTGGCTATACAGACCGAAAGGATTGCAAATGGTCTGCAACTACAATCATCCGTATTTTGCAGGATGAAACTTACACCGGAACACTGGTCCAAGGCAAACAGACAACGCCCCATTTCAAATTAAAAGAGCGTGAGGACAAACCTTCTTCGGAATGGATTCGTGTGGAGGGAACCCATGAAGCGATCATACAAAAGCACGATTTTGATCTGGTGCAACGGCTCCGCAGGATTGACACAAGGACTTCTCCCAAATCGGATAAGGTTTACCTTTTTTCCGGTATTTTGATCTGCGGCTGCTGTGGCTGCCGTATGACCCGCAAGACGAACCGCTATAAAGATAAAGAGTATCACTATTATTACTGCCCGACCGGCAAAAAGAATGGCTGCACATCGTCGGTCATGCTGAAAGAGTCGGATCTGATTGAATGTGTGCAGGACAGTTTGAAAGGACATATTGAAAATGTTGCTTCTCTGGATGCCCTGCTGTCCAGTATCAGTCAGGAACGGATCAACCGGGAATTGGCACAGGAATATGCCGCACAGATCAGAGTAAATGAAAAGCGTGTAGCACAGACCGAGGGCTTTAAGGCAAAACTCTATGAAAATCTGGTGAGTGGAATTCTGACAAAGGAAGAATTTCTCTCTTATAAGCGAAAATACAATGCAGATATTGAACTGTTCCAAAAGGCAATCGCTGAATGGAACGATAAACTTACAGATGTATTGGAAAACCGAAGCGAACGAAATCGTTGGATCAACCATTTTATGAGATTTTCTACTATGGAGGATATTGACCGCCGGGCAGTCATGCAGCTTATCCGAAGCATACGGGTAATGGGTAAAGATGAACTGCATATTGAATTTAATTACCAAGATGAATATCAGAAAGCAATTTCTTTGGCGGAACAGATTGCTACAAAAAATGAAGAAAGGATGGTGGGCTAAATGGCAAGAAAAAGCAGAAAACAGACGGCGGCACCTATGCCGGCACCATCTTTATATGTACATGTAGCTCTGTATATCCGTCTTTCTGTGGAGGATAACAAAAAGCGGGGCTGCTCAGTAGAAAATCAAAAGCTGGTACTGAATGACTTTCTTTCAGATAAACCGGACTTCGTTGTGTATGATACCTATATCGACAACGGAGCGACAGGGACAAATTTTCACCGCCCTGGATTTCAGCAAATGCTATCTGATATTGAAGCAGGCCACATTAACTGTGTGATTGTTAAGGATCTTTCCCGATTAGGGCGAAATTCTATTGACATAGGTTATTATATCGAACAATATTTTCATGCGCATAATGTTCGTTTCATTGCTGTTACGGATCAGTTTGATACAGCGGATTCCGGAAATCTTCATGGCGGTATCATGCTGCCTTTGAAAAATATGATCAATGAAGCCTATGCTCTGGACATTGGACGAAAAATCAAAGCACAAGCGCGGCAGGCTATGAAAGACGGCGACTATATTGGTGCACGGGCACCTTACGGTTACAGGAAAGACCCTGATAATTGCCATAAACTTCTGATTGATGAAAATACTGCCCCTGTGGTAAAACAGATTTTTGAATGGGCACATGAGCATGTGTCTCTGAACCGGATTGTCCGCAATCTAAATGAGATGGGGATTCCGGCACCGAGCCATTATAAAAAGGCCACTGGCGAGATTACCAGTCCGGGCCTGATCGGAAGCGGCAAATGGCAGACCCGTACAGTGATGAAAATTTTAGAAAGCGAAGTCTATACAGGCGATCTGGTGCAAGGAAAAACAAAGATTGTAGATCATCAGCAGGTCAAGGCTGGAGAAGATAATCTGATTATTGCAAAATGCACCCATGAACCGATCATCAGCCATGAGTTGTTTCATGCAGTTCAGGAATACAGAAAACAGATCTGTGAAGAAAGCAAAGCAACTCCAAAACGTCCCTACACACCAAACATTTTCAAAGGTAAAGTGTTCTGTGCTGATTGTGGCAGAAGCCTTCACAGGCAACGCGCCGAGCGCCGGAAAGGACCCGACACTTACTGGTTCCACTGCCTTACAAACAGCCGGGTAGAAAAAGATAGCTGCAAAGGTTCGATGATACAGGAGAAAGAACTGATTTCTACTGTTACGGCTATTCTTGAAAAAGAGTTGACAGTTGCGCTGGGAATGTCGCTGCCACTCTTTCAGTTGGAGGCAAGACAAAAACAGGAAAAAGATAAGCTGAAAATTCAGATGTCGGCCAAACGGCAGGAAATTGAAAAAACACGCCGGCTGATCCGTGGCCTATATGAAAATTTTGTGCAGGGTATTTTGACAAATGACGAATACTTTGAATTGAAAGCGGATTATGAACATGCTATCAATGCTCTGTCTGGTGAGATTGAAGTATTTGAAAAATCTATGGACTCTCTGGACAACCAGCTTGCCAGATACCGTGCAATGGAAAAGGATGCAAAAACACTGGCACAGGATCACGTACTGACTGCAGAACTGATCGAACGGCTCATTGAACGAATTGAGATCGACCACGAGCGGAATATTCATGTTACCTTCTGTTTCAAAAATGAATTTCAGGGAAAGGCGGTGGAACCGTGCGCAACTATGTGATTGCCCTTTATATCCGTCTTTCTGTGGAAGATTTCAAAACTGAAAGTTTGAGCATACCAAATCAAAAACTGATCCTTCGTGAAAAAGCTATGTCTCTGCCGGAATGGGATAACAGCGAGATTTTGGAATTTATTGACAACGGTCATACGGGGACAAACTTTGAGCGTCCGGCGGTGCAGGAACTTTTAACAATGGTTCAGGCCGGAAAAATCAACTGTATTATTGTAAAAGACCTTTCCCGATTTGGACGTAACAGCATTGAAACCGGCTATTTTATTGAGCGGGTATTTCCTCTTTATCACACCCGTTTTATTTCCGTCAGTGATGATTTTGACACAGCTAATTTCAAAGGTGATACCGGAGGGATTGATATTGCTTTCAAGTATCTTATTAGCGAGTGTTATAGCCGGGATATGTCCATGAAAACCAAAAGTGCAAAATACGCAAAGATGCGTCGTGGAGAATATCAGAGTATCATCTGTCCTTACGGCTATCGCAAGAGTGCAGACGGACGTATGGAACCGGACGAGGATGTTGCCCCGAATGTGCAGATGATATTTCAATGGGCGTCTGAAGGCAACACCGCAGCCGAGATCACAAGAAGATTGTATGCCATGAATATCCCCACCCCAGGGGAATATCGCAAACTTAAAGGCAAGGACTATTACAATGTTTCCCGAACAAACGGCGTTTGGAGTACATCAACGGTCCTGCGTATTTTAGAAGATCAAAGATATATCGGTACCTATGTAATTGGCAAGAGAAAGGTAAAAGAGATTGGCAGCCGACATACACAGTTAAAGGATGAAAGTGAGTGGTTCAAAATCCCGAACCATCATCCGGCTATTGTAAGTGTGGATCTATTTGAGAAAGCCAATGCTTCTATTAAGCGTTTCTCTCTGTCAAATAAAAAGCCGCGTGATTATCTGCTCCGTGGTATGGTGTTCTGCGGATGCTGCGATCATGCAATGTCTCTACGAAATGGTGCGTGGTTTTATTGCCGTCATTCCGAGGTGGCTGAAACGCTTCCTTGTCATGGTGTGCGCATAAAGATGGCAGATCTGGAGCAGGTTGTATTTGAAACAATTCGGGCTCAAATGTGTCCGGCTTTGGGAATTGACAGCAATAAGGATAAATTGGATTTGCAGACAGTCCAGCAGGCCGAACATGAAGAAAAACTCCGTTCTATTCAAGACAGCAAGCGGCATCTTTATGAGCAGTATGCGCTTGGAGAGATTGATTTGGAAACCTATCGAACACGAAAAGCGGTTTATGACACGGAACTGGTACAAGCCAAAAATGTTCATGCTGTCATTACTGCACAGACCAAGCAGATAAAAAGTGATTATGAGATTAAGCTGAAACAACAGGAAATTGTGCAGGAAGTCGGAAACGCCAACATGCTGACAAAAGCTCTGATTGACCGACTTATCAACAAAGTTTACGTCTTTCCAGGAGATCGGATTGAGATTGAATATGCAACACAGGATTTCTTAGAAACTAAGGAATCCGAAAAGGAGGGATAACCGTGAACACCCATTTGAAACAGCTATGAGGCTGCCCGAAAAACTTCAAAAAAAGTTATAAATTTTTTTGTCGTGGGCTTGACATACGGGTGTCTTAATCCATGTATGGATATTTCTGATATTCCACAGTTTCTGCAGTGCCTGAGGAGTACATCATTTACCGTAGAATTATATATCTTATTCTCACCAACAAATATAGGCTTGTCGTCAGGCATCCCCTTAACAAGTTCTGAAAACTTAACAACTATCTGCCAATCAATCTGAATTTTTCTGACAGATGAATTATTCTTTGTAGGAAGAAATCCTCCATCTCCCTTATAATCCCACGTTTTACTTATAGATAATGTCTGCCTTGAAAAATCGAAATCTCCCGGAGTAATAGCAAGTGCCTCTGAGAATCTCATTCCCGTCTTTGCCACAAGCATAATAAACCAGTCCCAGTTAGGTTCTTCTCTTATATCAAGATCTGCTATAAGTGTATGCAGTTCGAATTGATTCAGATACTTTATCTTCTTCGCCCTTGGAGTCTTTCCCTTTATGATAGCTTTCCTTGTAGGATCTCTTTCGATAAGACCTTCATCCACAGCATCAAGTACAGCCCCTTTAAGCTGATGATGAAAATCAAGGGTAGTCTGCCGTTCATGTTCCCTGGCATAATCATTTAAAAGCTGCTGATAAGCCGTCCTTGTAAGCTCGCACACCTTTAGTTCCGGTGCAAGTCTCTCAACCCATTTCTGTGTCATAAGATACTTAGACATTGTTGCATCTCTTATTGCATCCTTTTTGTATACATCAATCCACTGTCTGTAGTATTCATAAAAGAGCGATTCACTGTTCATATCATTTAGCATAAGCTACCTCCATTCCTCTTAAGCTGCCTACGCTGATATAAGCAAATGAAATAGCTGCTTTATATTACAGTTTCTGTTAATTATTCACCAATGGTTCAATCTCTTCCTTCATCACATTTCTTAACTCAGCAATCATCTTGGCATAATACTTAAACTTTGGAAGTGCATTGTCACAGTTCTCTTTATAGCCGGTATAATCTACTGTTGCCTTTATAGCACTTTCATTTGGAATCTGCCCATTTCTATAATGCCTTGCCGCATACATAACGTCTTCCTCTGACGCATACCATGTATCACAAAACTCTGCAACCACACGATGTATACAATCATTCTTCATATTTTCCACAATATTTAATATGGATTGTCCTCTGTATTTAGTTTCATCTTCTTCAATTTCGTATATGAGCCTTGCCATAATATCTGCAATCTTGGCGTTATCCTTACGGAGTTCCTCAACATACTCTTTGGCTTCGTCTATACTCTTCTGCCTTTGTTCCCGAGTTACAGTCACATCATCATCCGGAGTTACTATATTCTGAATCAGGTTGATAATGTACTCATAATCTATCTTGGTGTTACTATATGCCATAAGCTCATAGTCAAGCTCAACAGGATTTATGCCATCTCTATCAGTACCCTCCGGGTCCGGCTTTATCTCTTCCTTAATATTCTTGTAATGGCCGACATAATCCTCATATTCACTCTGACTGATTCCATATTCTTCAAGCAGACTGTCATCATATTTTGTAAATGATTTCAACTGGGCAAATAACCTGTCAAATTCCTGGAATATTTTCACAAATACAATCTTTTCTTTGTCAGACAAGCTTGCAGAAGATGCCTCATCGGGAGTTGCCGCTACCGCCCTGAGAGCTGCCAGTGATTTCCTAAAAGCTTCATCGACCTCATCCCATTCAGCCAGCAATGTCTCTTTAGTTCCACCTGCCGAGTAGAGCTTTACCGCATTATCAACGGCTTCCTTAAAAAGCTTAGGTGCCTGAAACGTAACAATCTGTCCAAAGGTCTTATTCTTGTCAAATATACGATTTGTCCTTGAAAATGCCTGGATCAGATCATGCGGTCCCATAGGCTGACGATCTATAAATATTGTAGACATGCATGGTGCGTCAAAACCTGTAAGCAATCTGTCCACAACAATAACCAGATCAAGCTGCTCACTTCGTTTCTCATACATCGGATCCTTTCTTGCCAGCCTCTTATTAAGGTTGCCGTTATAGGTCTGTATCTGGGAAATATCATACTTCGTTCCGAACATGTTATTGTAATCATCAAGTGACTGCTTCATCTTATCCTGATTCACATGTGAATTCTCTTCATTCTCAGTTACGGAATATGTAATAGCAAATTTAGGGAAATCAGGAAGCACCTGCTTAATCCTGTCATCTATCTTAAGTTCAGTCTCCCCGTTCTTAACTCTTGTAAGAAGGTCATAGTACTTTTGTGCGATCTGGATTGAGCTTGTTGTAAGAAGTCCCTCATAGGTCTTGCCTTTACCATTCTGAAAGCCCAGCTTGCCATAGGATCTGTTAAGGATCATATCGAGCACCCTGAGCATATGGGTCTCATTGTCATATATCGTCTGATCTGTCTCATCAACCATATTTTTAGGTCCATTATGCTCCACCTGGAATCCAAGTACTGCCTTGTCATGTATCGCATTCTGTATTGTGTACCGATGTAATCTTGCTCCATACAATTCTTCGGTTGTACGAGGCAGATCTCCCATCTGAGGATATGGATTCTCTGCGAATCTAGGTGTTCCTGTAAATCCATACCAAAGTGATCTGTTAAAGAAACGCTCTATCTCACGCTTAGTCATTGGTGTAACTGCCCTATGGCACTCATCAACTACAAATGCAATCTTAAGGTTTCGTATTTTATTGTATTCCGGAGTCCCCTCCTGCAATCTTTTTGTGATCAATCTCTGTAATTTCTGTATTGTGGTAACGATAACCTGTCTGTCTTCCGATTTCAGTTTCTTTTTGAGGTCATCCACATTATCTGTATTCTCTACACATATAGAATCGTTATTTGCATATGCCTGAAATGCCTGACTTGTCTGGGTATCCAGATCTTTTCTGTCTATCAGGAAAATAGTCTTGTCAAGGGAGGGTATATCCATAAGCAGATTTCTTGTAGCCTTGTAGGATGTCAGAGTCTTGCCTGAGCCTGTGGTATGCCATACAAATCCGCCCTTTCCTACTTTTGATGCTTCCCTTATGGATTCTATTGCATGGATCTGATATGGTCTGAGAAGTATCAACCTCTTCGCATCCCGGTCAAGCACCGTATACCTGGCGATCATCTCATGTGCCTGTGGTATGCTTAAAACACACCTTGCAAAATCTATATAATCTGTAACGGGATTATTATTGCTGTCCAGCCATCCGCTTACAAATTTCTCGTTCAGTTCATTATCACCGGCTGCGGAGAAATACTTCGTATCCACGCCATTACTTATAACGAACATCTGCACAGCAGAGAATATACCTGTGAATTTTCCCTCACCAATATATTTCTTTATCTGCCTGAAAGCATCCATATATGAGTGCTGCTTATTCTTAAGCTCTATATGTATCATAGGAAGACCATTGATCATAAGGGTTACATCAAATCTTCTGTCTCTTGTGCCGTCAACATCCTCCGCCGCAGCCAGTGCATTATACTGATTTATAACTTCATATACACTGCTTCCGCCTGCTATATGTTCATGATTCATTACAACAAGATGGAGTTTTTCTGTGCCTCTCTGCACATGTACCTGTACCTTGCCGTTCTCCCCCACAAGCCATTCTCCGGCCTTGTAGAATGATGAAAATTGAAGCTGGTTCTTCACCTGTTCAAATTCAGGATCCGATAAGCTCTCACCATTAAGCCTGTCTTTATTATTCTGCTCAAGAATATATCTGAAATTGTTCCACAGATCACTTTCAGTCTTCAGATCCGGTCTATATGTCCACTGAGAATCCCCATATACCAACTGATTGATTAATTTCTCTTCAATTAAAGCTTCTAATTCTGCCATTATACCCCTTCTCCTAAATATTGAACGTCAGCCCATTTAAAATTCGCCTTCGGCAAAGGGCTGACGCTGCATGTCTGGTTTTCATATAAAGCCTGACACATTAGTCTCAGCTATTATCTATGATGCTTATCTTCAATGTATTAGTTCTCTACACTGTTAAATCTATATACAAGTTCATTATCTGCCTTTATACACTAACCATTCCAAAAAATAAACAACTGTAGTTATTATACAATAAGTTTACGCCATTGAAAACTTATGTTTATGAATTTGTAAAACTTCCACTGGTGAAGAGTGATGAGGTGGTCAATACCAAGTAAAAAATCACCAATTTTGTCTTGTTCATCCTTATGTGGTACAAAAAATGTATATGCATTTAACTCATCTCTGTTGATCTTTGGCATACCTGAACGCTTCGAAACAGATACCGAATATTTAAAGAAATCATTTGTCTGTAACTGTGAAAACAAAAATTTTTGTCTCAATCCATTTTTTCCATTGAACACATATGCATCTGCACTAGTAAGCCCATCAACAGTGGCATAAAAGTACTTGCCAAGTTGAGGATTTATTTTTCCATACACAACATTACCAGGTCTAAATCTGAATTTTCCGCTAATAAGCTGCTCCTCTTTTACAGTCTTGACATTATTTAATATTCGCCCCGTGAACGCCTCTATATTTCCTGGCGCAATGTGGGGCATATCATCATATTCACCAGAAGTAGGATCTACCATTTCTGTTGAAATATCTACAGTATCTATCCACCTACGCTGTTCCCAAGTTCTAGTGATATATAACTTGCCTTTGACTTGGACATGAAATATTTCTTGCATGAAACTTTTTGCCAAGCAATCTACAGCATTTTTTCACATATGCTTGGGAACAGCGTAAGTTAGGTGAGGTGTGTTCAAGAGTTCAGGGAAATGATGGAAGGATGGATCTTCCAACACTGACAATATCGGCTGCAAATGGTTGGATGAATCAAGAAGATCGATTTTCAGGAAATATTGCAGGTAAAGAACAAAAGAATTATACCCTTCTTCATAAGGGAGAATTATCGTATAATCATGGAAATTCAAAGCTTGCAAAATATGGGACAGTATTTTCATTACAATCTTATAAAGAGGCGCTTGTACCAAGGGTTTATCATAGTTTCAAAGTAGAAGAGGGAAGTCCAGATTTTCTTGAATATTATTTTGCAACAAAATTGCCAGATAGGGAATTGGGAAAATTAATATCATCTGGTGCAAGGATGGATGGACTATTAAATATTGGCTATAACGAATTTATGGAAATACAAATGTTATTTCCATTAGTTGAAGAACAAAAGCAGATTTCAAACTATTTTCGGAACCTCGACCACCTCATCACTCTTCACCAGTGGAAGTTTTACTTTACGAAATTACCCCATCTTCTCCGCCAAAAGCTTAATTTTGTAGCCTAAAAAAGAGAGTTTCTAAAAACTCTCTTTTTTAGGCTGTCATTCCATAAAGTACTTACATTGTTGGTAATAATCTTCGGTCTCTTTTTCCATTAACTTAACCAGTGTATCTACCTTTTCCTTTTCACGATATTCCTTCAAGCCTTCAATATACTGAATTCTATTGCTATCCTGTATAATAAACGGACATATACAGTCACTCCTCAAGCACTCCCTGAATAAAATCATTCTGCCCGTTCTTCCGTTTCCATCTTGAAATGGATGAATGGACTCATATCTTGCATGAAACTCGGCCAGTGTAGCTAAATTTTTTTCTCGTTCTGTATACCATACCAATAGCTCTTCCATTTTATCCGACACTTCGCTCGGATGAACCGTCTTATACATTCCAATCATATTTGGTCTTTTTTTATAGTCTCCTATTGCATAGCCATTCGCTCGATCTTCAAAAACCCCGGACTTCAATTCAAAATGAAATTGCTTAATAAGTTTCTGGGATATCTCTTCATCCAAAGTATCTATCATGCGATTAAACATCAGGAAATGTCCATTCATTTCCTCAACATCCTTAGCTCTATAATAATCATCACTCTGCGGTAACGTTCCGCTGTCAAACAATGATGCAGTCTGTTCCGGAGTCAAGGTACTTCCCTCTATTTTATTAGAATTATATGCCATAGCCCTTTGTGTATAAGCATACACACCTGATCTGTCAAACTTTTTTCGTTCTACAACAAACCGATCAACTAACCATTCCTTAAAATTCACCATTTTGTACCTCCCTAGATTCCAAGCACAAACATTATCACCTCTACAGCAACGAACCTTCCCGGTATGATTCGTATATATATGATGGATTCTCATAATACACGCTACTATTATAATCATCAATCTTCGGACTTATAAAAGAATTATACACCTTAATCAATGAAGATATCGTATCAATCCCATCCTCCTCGGCAACCTTCTTTACAAGTCTTTTGTATACCTTGCCTATATCCCAATGGGATGGTATCGCATAGCCACATTCATTAACATTATCGAATGTTCCATTTTTTATATCTGCCTCTTTTATGAAATCCTCACTAACTCTATCAATATTGTCACAATGATAGACATCGGCAAGATCATAAATTTTCTCAAGTCGTTCCTTTCCAAGCTTATTTACAATATACGACCGTTCATTTTTTGTTTTTCTAGCCATATAATCTATCAAGCCACATAGATAGAATAAGTCATTATCTTTTTTATCTTCTCTTCCTTCACCTACCATTAGAGCACCTCACATTCCCTATATTCAAGACATTTTAATGCGGCTTCGGTACAGAATACAATCTGATGTGTAGGATATTTAAACTTTGCAAGTACCCAGAACTGCTCCCTTGTAATAGAGCCATCTATATAGTCCGATACATAATTATAAATCTGGTCGTCTGCCATGGCTCCTATGACCACATCGTAATCGTGATCTTTTCCACTTCTGCATGACACAATAAAATCAAGCCATTCTTCTGACATATTTGCAAATTCCTTAATATTCAAATTTGAATTTAATCGCACATCATATACAGACACGACTTTAGTTTGGTATCTTCTTGCCCATCTTTCCGCCTGTTCCTTTATGATGGTACAGTAAAAGCCATTTCCAAAGTCTTTTGTATTGCGCCCCACACGTATTTCAGGATCTTCTACCACCTGATATCCCCCATGGTAAACAGTCATCATCGCCATATAATCAAAATCTCCTTTTATATTCGGATTTTTCATCATCCAAAATCAATATAACACCCTTGTTAAGCGTATTATCACATGATATTACCCTTAAATTCCGTTTTCTGCTTACACAAACATATTCTGCAACATAAATTTCTTTAAATTCTTCAACTGATCACACTTTTTCTGGTGAAGAGTGATGAGGTTGTCAAGGTTGGAAAGAAACATTCCAATCCGCTCCTGCTCTTTAACACTGGGGACTAAAAATTTCTGTTCAAGAAAATCGTCCGTAACCAAATCGTGCATCATAGTAGACGCTTTTGTTGACCTTGAAAGAACTCTTTGCATGAGACTCTCATTATTAATAGCATATTTCCAAAACTGTAAATCGTAATCTACGATAGGTCTAAAAACCGCGAATATATGAGAAACAATGCCGTTTCCAATATCATTTTCTACAAAGCGGCCAAAACGATATTCTTTACTCTGATGTCCTTCAAAAGCAATATCACCAATATTAAACGTATAATATGTTTTTAAATAATCTTCCGTTGATACTTTAACATCTTCTTTGAATTGCATTGTTGCAACGGTAATATTTCTATCCATGCTGATGCTACCATCATTCTTTTCACTTGACTTTTTGTAAAGTTCCCCCAACTTACGCTGTTCCCAATCGTTAGAAAATCCCTCAAATCTAATTTCAGGAACACTTCCGTTATTTTTTGGAAACATCTTTTGAAGCATATATTTTTTTAACTTCTTTGCCTGATCACACTTTCGCTGGTGAAGAGTGATCAGGTGGTCGAAGTTGCAAAAATAGCTCGCAATCACTTTCTGTTCTTCATATTTTGGAATATCAACTACAAATTCCTGCATATCAGATGCAAGGATATGTTTTATGGTATTACCAGTAGTAATGTTCTCAATTTGCTTTTTGGCTTTATCAGTCTGATATTCATAATTCAAAAAGTAAGGTTCAATTTCTTCTTTGGGATTTCTGAACATGATTAAGGCATGAGCCGCTGTATTGTCCAATTCTTCAGGGATTACAGCTGCATGTCCAACATGCCCTGACTGAACCATAACCATATCTCCGGTATGTAGCCATTTATCTTTTTGCTTTTCATAAAATTCATCATTTATGAAAATTTCAGCGTTATGATTTATCTGTCCGTCTTTTACATTGTTAGATTCCAAATAAAAATGTCCATGTTCTGCATAGTACGGAGTAGCTGTTCCTACGAATGCATTTCCAATCGAACCATATATATCCCCCAGCTTACGCTGTTCCCAATCGTTAGTGTAACCTTTAAATCTAATCTTTGGTTTTGCCATAAATGTCACCCCTCCATCATCTCAATGTATCGTTTTAAAGATGCCATTATGTCTTCATCAGAGGAAGTGAGTTCCTTTAACTGAGATACGAACTCGCTTTCGACATTTGCAATCTCTTTATCTGTCTGCTCCATCTCATCAAGAAGTGCCTTTAAGTCCACCTCTTCTTCCTGTTCGAAGTTGTCTACATATCTTGGGATATTAAGATTGAAGTCATTTTTCTCAATGTCTTCAAAACTTGCAAGGTATGATTCCTTTTCCACAGTTTCTCTCTTGCTGTACAGACTAAGAACCGACTCAATATGTTCATCAGTCATGGTGTTCTGCTTTTTACCCTTTTCGAATTTCTTTGATGCATCTATGAACAGAACGTCTCGTCCATCTCTGTGCTTCTTCAACACAATGATACAGGTAGGAATTGATGTATTGAAGAAAAGATTTGCAGGCAATCCAATCACTGCATATATATTACCTGAACGTAATAGCTTTTCTCTTATCTTTCCCTCTGCTGCACCTCTGAATAATACTCCATGAGGCAGTACGATCGCCATGGTTCCATTATTCTTCAAATGATACAGACCATGAAGAAGAAAAGCATAATCAGCCTTTGATTTTGGTGCAAGAACTCCGTAATCACTGAATCTCTCATCCTGAAGGAAGCCTGCCGCCGCACTCCATTTTGCTGAATATGGTGGATTCATAAGTACCATGTTAAAATCTGTCTCTTCACCTGTAGGCCAGTCTCCATCAAGAGTATCGCCGTTACGCAGTTTCTGGTTCTCCGGTGAAATTCCATGCAGAAACATATTCATTCTTGCAAGGTTAAATGTAGATGTATTCAATTCCTGACCATAATATCTGATGTATGAAGGCTCCTTTGAATATTTCTTTGCATTTAACAGCAGGGAACCTGAACCCATACATGGATCATAAACTGAAAGTCCTCTCATATCCTCCTGACCTGCTATCGCTATCTTGGTCAATATCTTTGATACTGCCTGAGGTGTATAGAATTCTCCGGCTTTCTTACCTGTTTCTGACGCGAATTGTCCTATAAGATACTCATAAGCATTTCCAAGGACATCTGAATCAGAATTAAGAAGATCTGCCTTATCTATTTCCTTTATAAGACTTGATATTGTATCGCTCTGCTTTTGATCCCCTGCGCCAAGTCTGTTAGAATACAGATCTATATCCGTGAACAGATCGGCAAATAATGCGTCGCTCTGTTCAATATTGTTAAATGCTTTCTGGAGCTCCTCACGATTAAAGCAGTTATTTCTTGCCTTCTCAGCAAATGATGTATATGTAAGCTCAGGCTCAATCACATAAGAAATCTCTTCCTTTATCTGTTCATTTAATTCTGCTGCACTTTCATCCTCAAGAGCTTCCTTGTATGCCTCTAAAGCGGCTTTCATAGTCTCCGGCTTCTCATCATAAAGAAGATCATACGCTTTGATAAGAAATGAATCCGACAAATATTTATAAAAAACTATTCCCAACAGATAATTTTTATATTCATTTGCATCCATCTTGGACCTGAGTATATCTGCCCCACTCCATAATACACTTATTAAATCTTTGCTGTTTTCCAGTTCTGCCATTTGTAGTTTCCTCCCTGAACCGTATCTATTTGCCTTCTGTTTTCTTCTTCAACTCCGCCTTAAGATGCTCATACCTCAGTCTTTTCTCTTCCTTGGCGAAGTGAACCTCCCTGAACTGCTCCGGGTTGTTCTCGTAATCAAGTACTTCATCCCCGAACTGTTCACTGGTAAGATCAAAGCTCTGATCTCCCACCACATTGTAGCAATGATAATTTCCACCGGGTCTCAAGATACCATATACCTTTCCGCCAAATATGTCCTGTGCCAGAAAGGCTGTGATGGAGCACTGTCCCAATGTCTTATTTTCCTTTGTCCAGTTCTGTCTCATTCTCGGTGCACAGGTCTTAGCACACCAGATCTCTGACAATGCGTCGTAAAGGTCATAGGGTGTGTCTATCCCTTTATATTCATCATTTACCGCATGAACATCTGCATGCTCAAAGCCCCAGAAATTGTATTTTTTCATAATAGTCTTCCATCCATCCGTCCATTATAATTCCATTATTTTTTCACTATTATTTCACTATTTGTGATCATCTGGCATAGCCACAACCTGATCTTCCCGGCATGTCGTCGTCCTTAACGTATCTGGCATTGAACTCCATATTTATTTCACGAAGTTCTTTCTTGCCATCGATATACTCCTGATACATTTCAGCCAGTCCAGCCATGCAGCCATCGCAATTTGCCTCAATATATCCGAGGGAGTCCGCAACTATCTTCTCTCTTTCTTCCTTTGTGGTTTCACTGATTAAATATCCCATTTTACACCTCGATCATCCGGACAGCAGTCCGTGTTATCAGCCTTGTATACACCATCATAATATATGCACTACATGCATTTAAGGCTGTAAGTATTTTAATATATTATACAATAATATATCACATTAGGGCAAATGGTGAAATCCCGATTCACTTATGCCTTCTCTCGTAATCCTCTCTTATGGGGGCTGTGCATTTGCATACTGCCTGATCTAAATCCTCCTTATTTTTTGCACGCCTTAATGCTGTTATGGTTTCTGACATAACCTGATAATTAAGACTGGTGCCAACCTGGTCACACTCATAATTTATGGCTCTGTCTGCATTTATTCCAAATCGTGCTGCAACCGATATTGCGTCAATATTTGCCCCTAAGAACAGAAATTCCCATCCATATTTTTCCTTCTGTCTCTCCACCATGTATTTTACTCTGTCATAAGTATAAAACCGGCTGGCATTTTCCATTCCGTCAGTGGTTATAATGAACATGGTCTTCTCCGGTCTGTCCTCTTCTCTGGCGTACTTGTGTACATTGCCGATATGATGTATGGCTCCACCTATGGCGTCAAGCAATGCGGTGCAGCCTCTGACATAGTACTGCCTGTCTGTCATAGGCTCTACCATCTTCACCGGCTGCCTGTCATAGACCACCTCCTGCTGGTCATCAAACAACACTGTAGATATGACAGCCTCTCCATCCTCTTTCTTTTGTTTGCTGATCATGGAGTTAAATCCTCCTATTGTGTCAGACTCAAGACCTGACATGGAGCCGCTTCTGTCCAAAATAAATACTACCTCTGTTAAACCTTTTCTCATAATTATATCCTCCTATTATTGGCACGGCTCACAAAGTGATGGCGTGCTTTCCTTTCTCATGTGTCACTTGACACTTTCCATAACATTTTTTATTTGTTGGACTTATTATAATCAAAGGCATTAAAAAAACGGTCGCCCTGAAAGCGACCGCCTGCATATGCATAACTTTTTCAATTCAAATTCTTATCTGTTTACTTCTCATATGATGGTCATCCCATCTATTGACACGGCTCACAAAGTGACGGCACCCTTTCCTATGTTTCGTGTATTGTCACGAAATAATACATGGGAGTCCATGTTCTTCCAACTGGATGTCGAGCTCGATCATGTCGTATATACCATTTTCAATAAAATATGAAAATATAATATCTGTCTTATCACAAGGTGACAATGCGTAACCGGCTCTCGCTAACAGATCTCTTGTCTCATCAAGATTGAGTCTTGCACCAACACACAGACACAATGCCGTAAGTTTCTGCGGATGATATCCACGGTTATTCTTTATCTTGGAGAACACCTTCTTGTCCACTATAGCCCGCTTCCACACTTCTGAATTCGTCATATTTTTATTACTTATAAGAAACAGCAGATACTCTGAAAATGTGTCTGATATATGTTTCATTCTTTCTTCCAGACGCTCTTCATGAGCCTCTTCAAATACTTCACATATATCCGATGACACAGCCGCTTTCACCGATTGATTTACATGGTCTGACATCTCAGGCTCATCAAGTCTCGCCGTCTGTATAGTCCCTGTATGTCCGTCCGGGCACCCGATAACAGTGCCACGCATCGGATTCATGCCATACTCTTTATAGCTCTGCTCCCCAACATACACAGCGTCAATATATGCCTCAAGGCCACCGGCTATCTTCTCTCCAAGCTCCGTGGACTCATGGTCAAATACCACCAGATATACGGCCATATCGTTCTTCATGATAAATGAATTTATCTCGTCAACGGCTATCCTCATTGCTTCTTCTCTTGGATACCCAAGTGATCCGGTTGATATTAACGGGAATGATATTGAAGCCACGCCATATTTGTACGCAAGTTTTAGGCTTTTTCTGTAACAGCTCCGCAGTTTTTTCTCTTCATCTCTGCCGCCGTCAACATACGTCGGGCTTACTGCGTGGATAATATATTTTGCAGGAAGGGCAAATCCCGGAGTAATAAATACTTCCCCCTCAGGAACAACACCTATCTTTTCCTTACGATATTTCAGAAGTTCGTCATAGCCCGCCGCCATATATATCGCGCTGTCACATCCACTGCCTGCCATCGGATATTTATTGGCAGTATTGACTATTGCTTCTGTTGTCATTCTTGTTATATCGTTTCGAACAATCTTAATAGGCATACTGCACCTCCTAAATTACCACTCTCTTAATATTCTCCACCCTGATATGGCTGCTTTCAATCCTGTTCTTAAATCATTCATTATTATAATAAAATCGATGGTCTTGAAATCATATACATTACCATAGATACTATTTAGAACTTATAAGGAACCAGTACAAAACTGAAATCAAATTTGTTCTCGTTAAATTTGTATTTGTCTGCCACCTCCGGACCGCAGCTATTTGAGCCGATACCATTTAATGCATAGTCTATGCACAGTACCGTACTGCCACACTCTGTAAGCTCATAATTATGTCCCGCCGCAGCCAACTGCTCCTCTGTGTAAGGTGACACATTAAAGGAAAATGTATTCTGTGAAGCAACTGCCAATCCCATACAACTCACCACAGCATTACCTGCTTTCTCCACAACATTCTCAGCTTTGTCCACTTTCGTTTTATCATTTTCAGCTTTCTGCTCAAGCTTCACGTAGTCACAATCGTAATGGCTTCCGTTCTCCTGCGGTCTGATGTAATCCTCATGCATATCCATCACATCACCATGATAGTGTCCATGGCTTGAGCCTCTATGCTTATCCCGGTAGCTTTCCTGTGGTCCCATTCCGAAGTAATCTACCCCAGCAAATGTCTTATCTAAGAACAGCCTCACTCCAAACCTCGGAAGCTCAGGGAACTCCTCATCCTTCTCTGCATGGATATCTGCCTTGATCTTTCCTGAAGGATAAATAGTCCATGTGATCCGGGCATCTATTATCTTCTGAACCGTTGCCGCAACAATTCCCACATGGCAGCTGATTTCCATGCCTTCTCCTACAGTCACCTCATAGGCTCTTGTGTAAGCCTTATCATAATGGGCACGCTGCCACAGGGCTTTAATATACATATCATTATCAGTTGGTGCTCTCCAGATATTTAATTCCATTGGCCGGTTCAGGTACTTCTTGCCTGCGTATTCAAGCTGGCTGAACAATCCTGTACGCTTGTCAAGGGTATAAGAGAAATCCCCAGAGCTTATCACCATCTCCGTATCACTTTCGGTAATTTTTATCTTCTGCTGTTCTTGACTATCGTCAAGTATCGCTACAGCAGTCCGGTTTCTCTCATCTGCATTTTCAAGCTTTATCTCATCAAAGCCCAGAACGTCACCCTTATCCATGAGAGGAAGAGGCTTCTTAAGAGCATAGAATATACGCAGGTACACCCTGCCAGCTACAGGGATATCTAACAACAGCTTACATGTCCCGTTGCCGTGTGGCTTTATGCCGATATCATTTATATTACCTGCTGCAATAACCTCACCATCTTTTGTCAGTTCGTAGGTAACATCTGCATAATCCTCAAGGTTATCAAAGTCCATGTAATTGTGGAGAACCAGTTCGCCGGTATTCTGATCGTATGAAACAACCCTTGCCGGACGATATACATTTTTATATTCCAGAAGTCCTGTGTGAGGCCTCCTATCGGGATACACCAGCCCATCCATACAGAAATTACCGTCATGTATATCCTCGCCGTGGTCTCCGCCATAATAATATACTGTCCTACCATCCTCTGCCTTGCCGTGTGCAACCGCATGGTCACACCACTCCCACACAAAGCCACCGCACATAAGGTCATTTGCCTGGATCATCTGAAAATAATCCTCGAAATCTCCCGGACCATTTCCCATGCTGTGACAGTACTCCACAAGAAGAAACGGCTTACTGCCATCCCTGTCAAGATACTCCTGTACCTCCTCAAGGGACGGATACATACGGCTGTAGAGATCAAGATCTTCATAGTTGTAGGTCACATCATAATTACGATACCTGGAGCTCTCATACTGGGTTATGCGACTATGGTCGAATTTCTTAGTCCACGCCAGGGCAGCCTCGAAATTACATCCGTAGGCACTTTCATTTCCCATGGACCACATAACTATTGAAGGACGGTTTTTGTCACGCTCCACCATCAGCCTCACTCTGTCAAGGATTGCCTCCTGCCATGCCGGATCATCAGCGATCTTCTCATTCCAACGCTTGAACCTGTTGTAATCTGTGTCCTCCCTGCGATACAACATGTAAGGGCCATGAGCCTCAATGTCCGCCTCCGCACACACCATAAATCCGTATCTGTCGCACATTTCATAGAAATACGGAGCATTTGGATAATGGCTGCACCTTATGGCATTGAAATTATGCTGCTTCATCAATGACATATCCTTCTTTATCTGCTCTACACCCACGGTAAAGCCGGTCACAGGATCCGAGTCATGCCTGTTCACTCCACGGAACTTGATCTTCTGTCCGTTAAGGTATATTACCCTGTCCTTGATTTCTACCTTCCTTAAGGCAAGGTGGTCGGTTATCACTTCATTTGCAGTGGCAAATACCAGCTTGTAAAGATATGGTTCTTCTGTATTCCAAAGCACAGGATCATTGATCTTAAGTGTCACGCTGGCAGTATCCCCACATATTTCTTTAGCAACCACCTGTCCCTTGGCGTCCTCTATTGTGATCTCTGTCTCCACCGGCTCATAAAAATCAACGCTTATATTAACTTCTGCTGCCTCACCTGAGACATCCGCTGTCACATGATAATCCCTGATGGCTTTCTCCGGTCTCTTTAAGATATACACGTCACGAAATATGCCGCTCATCCTGAATTTGTCCTGATCCTCAAGATACGAGCCATCACACCACTTGAGCACCAGAACCGCCAGCGTATTCTCCCCATCTGTTAAAAGCTCCGTCACATCGAACTCACTGGTGGCATGGGACACCTGGCTGTATCCCACATAGGAGCCATTTACCCACAGATAAAAACAGCTGTCCACACCCTCGAAATTCAGATATGCCCTCGGTGCCGCCTCGTCCTTCTCATATGCAAATGTATGAACATAGGCCCCACAGGGAATATCCTGTGGCACGTATGGCGGGTCAAATGGAAACGGATAGCGGATATTCGTATACTGGTGTCTGTCATAGCCATACATCTGCCACACGCCCGGAACCGGTATCTCACCAAACTCCGTCAGGTCATAGCCCTTCTCGTAAAAGGCGTCCTCCACATCATATATGCTTTCAAAATATCTGAACTTCCATTGTCCATTTAAAAGTATAAGCCTGTCGGAACACTCCCGGTTCTCCACCAGGCAATCCATCTTTCTTGACGCCGGCACATAATATGCCCTTGCTGGCATTGTATTCTCATGTAAAACCTTCAGGTCTTCATAGTAACGTGGTACGATCATAAGCAACCTCCTTCATTTTCTTTATATTAATAATTCTCATAACCTTGCATAGCCATACCTTGTTATGCTATCTCAAATATTTTTAATCTCTATCTCATATCTTCATTAAAAGGTTATCACAGCCGGGCTTGATTGTCTATGGACACAGGATATCTTAATCAATCACATATTGATTTCAAGGACAAGAGCCGCCCTCTGATCGTAGGAACCTGCTGATCCTGTTCAGCAGACTTTTCCATAAACAAAAGGGCTGCTCCCCTAGTCAATACAGAAAAGGAGAGAGCCCCTATAACATTACCTATCTTAATCCTACACCAGCCAATACAGCTTCAACACTATCTATCGGACCATCACTCCATGGATATGACGCATCACTGCATCCGGCAGATTCAAGCAGATCCTTAACCTCATCTTCATTCGTGCCTAACAATTTAATATAAGCATCGTCAACCATCTCCATTTTCTGAACAAATTCTTCCTGTTCTGTCGCACTCTTACCTGCCATCCATGCGGATGCAGCGTCCTTTATCTCATCTGCCCCCAGACCGGTTCCGACTCCCCAATCCATAAGCTTCACTGCAGCCTGTACTGCTTTCAGATAAGAACCGGCTGTTCCAACTGTAACAAGCTGGTCGATTTCATCTAAAACCGGCATGGAAATATTGGAATCACCCTGTTCATTATCCGGAATTTGCTCCGTTGTTTCTTCTTCTGTGCCGGGTGTCTCTGTTGTTCCGGAATCATTCGCTTCTGTTATGTCTTCTGTTGCCTCTTCGCTTTCTTCTGTATCCGTTGTCGTTTCTGTTATTTGTTCAGTGGCTGTACTATCGCTATTTTTTGCACTGCCTGTTCCACAAGCCGCCAATGACATCATTGCTGCAAATGAAAATAAAACTATTATCTTTCTCATAACAAACCCTCCATTCACTTCTATTACTATTACTATAACCAAGCCGCTAACCAAATCTTTTTACCTGAAGCACTGATAAAAGCGGTGGTCAGCTATCTTCATTATAGTTAACCATATTTCGCATTGATCGTAGTTTGTCGCAAAACCACATCATTTGCCGTAAATTGTCGTTTTTTACTCGTCCGGATCCAGAATAGCTCCTATCTTGAAGTCTCTTCCTTCTTTCTGCCACTGACGATACTCTGCTGTAGCGGCGAATAAAACATCGCCTGATGAATTAATGGCTGTCTCCAATGAGTCCTGAACCACGCCTATGATCATACCAACTGCCACTGCCTGCATTGAAATATCCTGCGGTATTCCAAATAATGAACACGCCATAGGAATAAGAAGAAGTGAACCGCCGGCAACCCCCGACGCACCACAGGCACCCAGAGTTGCCATAAGGCTCAACATAAGTGCTGTAGGAACATCCACTGACACACCCATGGTATGTGCAACGGATAAAGCCATAATAGTGATAGTTATGGCAGCTCCGTCCATATTTATGGTAGCACCCAATGGTATTGACACTGAGTATACATCAGGATCAAGTCCAAGACGTTTGCATAGGGACATATTTACAGGGATATTTGCAGCGGAGCTTCTGGTGAAGAAGGCCGTAACTCCTGACTCCCTGAGGCAACGCCATGCAAGGGGATATGCATTTCTCTTAAGCACAATAGTTGCCAGCAATGGATCGACGATAAGGGCAACTGTAAGCATTGCTCCTACCAGCACCAGCAACAATCTTCCGTACTCCTTGAAGATAGACAGGCCGCTTTCTGATACAGTTGTGAAAACCAGACCCATAATACCAAATGGGGCACATCCGATTATCCATCTTACTACTGTAGAAACTGCATCTGAAATTGACACCAGTGCAGATTTCACGGATTTATTTGCCCGACGCATGGCAAGTCCAAACATAAGTGCCCATGCCAATATGCAGAGATAATTTGCCTCGAGCATTGCATGGATCGGATTATCTGTTATATTAAGCAGGAGATTTTGAAGAACCTCCATTATTCCTGAGGGAACCACATCTGCCTGATATGACTCAAGATCCAGGGTCATATTAACCGGGAAGATAAAGCTTGCACTGACTGCCACAACCGCAGCGACCAGCGTACTTAATATATACATGACAGTAACCATGCGGAACTGCTGTCCATTTCCCTTTCCTGCATTTGCAATGGAACTTATAACCAGGGCAAATACCAGGATTGGGGCTATCGCCTTAAGTGCCCGTACAAACATTGTACCTATCAGCCCGATCCCGGTGGCACCCGGAACCAGTATTCCAAGGATTGCACCGATCACTATTCCTACTATGATCTTAGCGATCAATGATACACTATTCCACATTTTAACAATTCGTTTCATTTATCTGTCTCCTAAATTGAACATCAGCCCATTTAAAATGTGCCTTCGACACTTGGTGCTTCCTCTGGCAAAGAGCTGACGTAATTTTTTACACGATTGGTATTCTATCATATTCTGCTGTTTCTGCATAGCTTTTGCCTATTTTTCTATCTGCCATCCAATTATATTTTACCGTAAATGCTGCATTTTCATTCCATACAGCGATAAAACACGCTATGCGAGTTTTATCCGCTGATTAGCAGTCGTCAAATGCAATCATGCAAGCATGTTGCACTTGACTCGTTGCCATACATAAAAAAGCCCGGTCATAATGCGTGCGTCACACTATGATCGGGAAAATCATCCAATTTCAAAATCCAGAAACGGAAGCAACTTTTCAGGTCAATGCATGTATGAAATTATTTGATCTGTCCTTTCCTCTCGCTTCTTATGCTGAAGATAAAACATTGCCTTTACACACACTTCTACATTTTATATACTTTATCGCACAGCAGTTCAATATCTTCCTTATTATGGGAGGATATAATTATTACCTTTCCCTTTTCTTTTTCCTCCACAAGTATATCACGGACAAGCTTAACGCTTCCCTCATCTAAGCTGTTAAAAGGCTCATCAAGAATAAGAATATCCGGATCTTCCATTATCGCTTGTATTATCGCAAGCTTCTGCTTCATTCCAAGACTATATTTTTTCACCTTGGTTTTCGAGTGGGGATCAAGATTAAATCTATTCATATACTCAATAATAGTTTCTTTATCGGCAATTTTCTTAATTGACGCCAAAAGAAGTAGGTTCTGAAGTCCTGTTTTATTTTCAGCAAACACCGGATACTCTATTATTATCCCCATGCTTTCCGGAAAATCCACATCACAGCCTACCACTTTGTCATCAACAACAATCTCTCCTGATTTTATCGGTATAAAACCGCATATACATTTCATAAGTACTGTTTTTCCAGAACCATTTCTTCCAACAAGACCACATATCTCTCCATTCTTCACAGAAAGATTTACATCGTCAAGTATCTTGTTACTTTTATAATCAAGCGACAAATGCTTTACCTCTATCATTATCTTTCATCTCCTATTTGGCATTTCTTAATCGTTACTACATTCACCACCGACATTATTACAATCAACAAAATAAAATATATATATGAAATCCACAATTCACATATAGGTTTCCGAAGAAACACATCAAAATGCTCTCCATATATGACATGACTTACCGGAAAAAGCCACTTTATTTTTAAGTGCAGTCCATTAAGCAGGGTTCCAATAATCAGAATCCCCAGACTGACTGTTATTCCAACAAATCTATGTCCCTTCAGTTTGAAATAACATAATATCTCAGCAAATAAAGTTAAAAATGCTGACAGGAGCAATATACTATTAAAAATGACACTGCACACTGTTCCCTGATTCACTGTGCTACTCTCCACAAACAACTGATTATTTGCCTGGTAGAGTTCCGGAAAGCTCAAATGAAAGCTGGTCATGTATTCACTCCAATTCGTAGTCTTTTCTCCGGAAGAATACAGAATACTCATTATTCCAAGTAAGAAAATCATAATAAGTGCTATCATAAAGGCATAAATAATCTGACTTATAATGTACCTTGTTTTACCCATTCTGGTGATGGCGAATATACATCCATTTTCTTTTGCCGGGAAATCTGACATAACCACAATAAACAAAATTGGAATTATCAGAAAGTGATCATAATGTGACAGAAGCAAAACAAATGGCTCAAATATACTATATTTAACACCTGCCTCATTAGCCAGTTTTGCCATGGGTACAACTACATCCTCCATCATGAAGATATAAGTCATGATGCACACGATCATTTTCTTGCTAAATATAAAGTCATGAATCCAATTATTAATCTGACGAAATATACTCATCATTATCCATACACCTTTCTGTTCATCCAACGATAAATGGCATAGATCATAGCAAGCACTACGATTAATAAAGCACAGTATAAAACCGCAACATTCACACCAAACGTATTTTCAAATGCAAGATCAGCATTAATTAAATACGCCGGATTAAGTATCTCAACTCGAAGAACTCTATTGGGAAAATCCATTCCATAAATTTTCCTGATATATATCATGTGAATATTTAGTACCTTGTAACCTATGTAGCATATCAACATAGGTAGTGTTATAGCAAAGAAAACATCCCCCGATATATTCATAATCACCAAAGAAATACAAAGTAATAACAGCGACACTAATGTTGTCATTAAACATATTTTCGCCATATGAACTATGTAAATACTACCAGACATTTCTTTTCCTTCTAAAATATCTATGCAAGGAAATTTCATACATATTATGATAAAAAACAAAATTAACGAAAGGTTATTTACAGCAGTTGTATAGCCTACTGCCTCCACCAAAGTTTTTCCCGAATAGTATTTTCTCCCCTCCCTTGTAACCCGATAATAGTACGAATTACTGAAGAATTTTTCTTTCATTAAAATAATCGGATACAACGATACAATTACAGGAAGAAGAACCACGTACCATTGCATATCTCGAAAAGAATCCAGTATAGTACCAACGGAATAAAAGTCTCCATACCCAATCAGTTCACTTTTATTATACTTACATAAAACTGCCATTATCGTTCCCTTATCACCACTGGGCATTTCCATTGGTGAAAAAAGGCACAGGACTACATATGCCGCAATGGATATTAAAATCATTAATGTTTTCTCAATATTTATTTTCTTCATGTTTTACCTACATTTTTGTTATCAGCACCTGGCCTGTAATGGCATCCACATCAATATATATTGCAGTATATCCCAACACATCAGGATTCGTTATGACAAAATGATAAATAGGCTTTATCTCAACACCTTGTATAACTCCATCCTTTTTCTTAAATACAGTATCATAAACCAGTTCTATTCTTCCTACCTTTAGTTTGGTACTGGTTGACAACTGCTGCGACGCGGCAATGCAAGCTGACGAAAGCGAGAGCACCTTGTCATAGCTCTCAAGTTCTTCTACATTTTCATAAGAATGAGCACAGGACCATACATAGTTAAGCTTATTATTTTCTACCATTGAGGCTACATACTCTACTCCAAATCGTTCTATATCTTCATCACTATCTTCTTCTCCACTAATAACCTGTGGTGCGTAATCTTTATTAAGCGGAATGCCCTTATACTCAGGTTGGATATGAAACTGGTAGTAGTAGATACCATCCTTAAGTTTCATAACTTTCACCTTATATACCTTATAATCCAACAATTTAGAACCAACAAAACGATAATCATTCTTTACATGCTGCTCCATATAATCAACAGCCTCTTTGAGATTCATCGGTCCATCACACAAATTGTAGGACACTTCTGAGATATCCTCGTGCAAAACATCATAATTTTTCTCCAATGTCCCCATATCAAGAACTCTGTATCCCCATATGTTTTCTTCGTCTTCTTCTCCTTTAATTTCCAATATTCTCTTATAATCAGCCATCTCACACATATACGAAGACTTGTAAAGAACCTCAGAAAATCCTTTATGATTATAAAGCAGTGCACTTTCTCTAAACTTATGTTCATTTTCCGATGCCTCATTATAATTTACATATTCCGGCCCCTCTTCCTCTGATCTCCACATATGGTATACGATCTTGTCTGTGTCTATTTCCTCGCCGTTTGATAACTTTTTCAAATTATCAATATAAGACTGTTCAACCTCATCTTGATCATAATCCCCTATATCAAAATAAGCCTTATACAAAGTATCAGCTTCCGGTATTATTATCTCTGCATTCCCTATATCTAAGGTTTCATATTTGTTCTCACATTCACTTGCCTCATTCTGTACCTGTAACAAAGAGGAGTCAGGAGACCCAACCTGTGGCTCATTTCCTGACTCCTTAGTACAGCCACAGAGAAGAAAACATAATGCCAACACAATGCCTAGTTTTTTTCTCATGGACTACACCTACTTTCCTTTTATTGTACCTGCCAAACTCGCAGAGCTTCCACCACTACATGATAACCTCACTTTAAAATATATGTAAGTTGTGGATGGCGTTTTTGTAGTATTAAAACTGAGTGTTGATGTCCTAGTAAATGCAACTGTCTTATTTAAAGTATAATTTGTGCTTGTAATTGTAGCCTGTCTGGCAGTACAATTCCCCGATACACCAGTACACTCTGCCGTATAACCACCACCACTTGTATATACGAAAACATTAGTCTCGTATTTATTACCACCGCCGGCTACATAATATACATTCCAATTTGTTGAATTAGCCTTTGAACTAATTACCGGTACTAAGCTTATGATCAATGCTGATACAACCAATGCTAATATCCTAACTTTATTTACCATTTTTTTCATAATATCCCTCCTCGTATAATATCTTTGCCTATCATCATCATAATTCTTTTCAAGAGTGTATTGCCTTTCATCAGAAAATCAGGCATTTTTACTTTATACACAATTCCAATACAAATCTTATCAGCTTTACATATTACAGCTTTTCCAATCGCGTTACTAAGCGTTATCTTCGTTCTTCTATAAGTTATCCCCCCCCTTTTCTAAAGCACGCTTTGTTTCACTAACATGTTGTATTAACATCTTATCATTGTGAAAATAATATTTCAACTAATTGGAGCGAACAGCAAAAAAATGGTCGTCAACGACATAATCAGTCCTATAATCTCCGTTATATTGCTCGAAAAACACCTTCAGGGTATATCTTCCAACTGCCAGACCAGATGGAATAGTAACTGTCGCTGTTCCACTTGCACTATTTTCTGCAATACGTCCATAATAAATAAAAACCGCCTACCCATCCAGAGTAAGCGGTTCGCTGAAAACATCTATCTATGCAAATACAGGTCTCTCCTGCCTCTACACTGATCCATGCAACATCCTCTTTTTTCTCTTATTCTCATACATAGCCTGATCCGCCATATTAAGATAATCCTGCAGGCTTTTCTGTTTGTTCGACGTATCTGCAGCCATGATACAGGTGCCTATACTCACCTGAATCCCCTCATCGTCAAAACGTTTATTCACGCGATTAATTATTTTATCTGCTGTCTCATCATCCTCAAGTGGATACAAAACAACGAATTCATCGCCGCCAAAGCGGAAAGCACCGCCTTTCCTGCTGCATGTATCCGACAGAATAGCTCCTATCTTCCTAAGGATCTCATCTCCCTTATCATGACCTTGTTCATCATTAATTGTTTTGAAATTATCACAATCAAAAAATGCCACCACACAATCCTGATTTAATATGCGACAATTTCTTGAAATTGTTTCTGCCAGCTCAAAATAAGCCATTCGATTATAGGTTCCCGTTAATGCATCACGCTTATACAGAAAATCCAATTTACGATTTGCCTCAATATAACACCGTCTTTGATACATCTCCCAAATCACACGATTAAGCAGACTTTGAATATCATAAAAATATGGGTTATCATATAAAAATTTTCCGTTCTTTAAGATACTGAATCCAATCGAACGATCCCGGTAATGAAATGGCATGAACATCCATACATCGTTATTGGGCTCGTTCTCTTTTCTTTCCCAATAAGAATCAAAGTTTTCATACTCCCCGGACTTTACTGCATCATCGCTATACACAACCAGCGTTATTCCATCGCATTCAAGCTGCTTGAAATATTCTCCCGCGTCCCGGAATATTTCTTCAAAATCCCGCGCACTCGAAAGTCTTGACTCCAATCCGACACGTTTTTCTTCAAATAACCGTCTTTTTTCATTTTCTATGATATTTCTTCTTGCAACCGCACGATAATCAACCGGTATCAAAAAAGGACAACCGCAGCTTTCCGTATAGGAAATCTCCGGTTCAATATAGTGACACTGTTCAACCGGCTCTCCCTTCCATATCTTCTCGAAAATCTCCATGCAATGTTTGGCTAATGTCTCACGCTTATGTGCTACCGTCGTAATCTGAGGATTAAAGCAGAATCATCACTCCAATTACCCATACAATTATAATGACAGATTTCTATTGGTTCCGATTGTTTTTCGTTAAATGTATTTATTCCCTGAACCCACGCATATGTAATCAATCTCTTCCAGCCATCTGCAAGTAACGCAATCTTCTTCATCAAAACTCCCCATTTTATATAATAATCAAATTATGAAAAAACGCCCCTGGTAGCATAAAACCCGGGGTGCATTCAAAAATCTTCAGTTATAAATTAGTTACAGCGTTCATAACGAACCGTAATTTCTTTTATCTCCTCAGCTAAAGTCTTACTTAACTCTTTGCTGTCTACCCGCCATCTCCAATTGCTGCCAACCGAAGAAGGCGTATTCATTCTCGACTTGTTGTCTAAACCAAGGTAATCCTGAATTGGAACAATACAGATCTTCGCATTGCTTCTCATGATTGCACCAATGAGCGGAATATATATTTTATCTTCCGGTGTATAGTAATCACACAGATAATCTCTTGCTTTTTTTCTGCCTTCATCATCGATTTCCTGCCACCAGCCCACCAGTGTCTCATTGTCATGCGTGCCTGTATAAGCTACACAATTTTCAATATAATTATGAGGTAAATACTCCCTCGCCGAACCTGTATCTCTTGTGTCAAATGCGAACTCCAACACTTTCGTCCCCATGAACCCGCTATCTGCAACAAGCTTACGGACTGTATCCGTTATATAACCAAGGTCCTCCGCAATCACTGATTTCCTGCCAATTTTCTTTTCGATCGTATGGAACAAATCCATTCCCGGACCTTTTTTCCAACTGCCATTTACCGCAGTCTTATCGCCATATGGAATGGAATAATATTCATCGAAACCACGGAAATGATCAATACGTACAACATCATATAACTGAAAGCAGAATGAAAGTCGTTCAATCCACCATGCATACTCTGTCTTTTTGTGGTAGTCCCAATCATAAAGAGGATTTCCCCACAGCTGCCCATCAGCCGAGAATCCGTCCGGCGGACATCCGGCAACAGCCTTTGGTGTGCATTGTTCATCTAACTGGAACAATTCCGGATGCGACCATGCGTCTGCACTATCTAATGATACATAAATCGGAATATCTCCGATAATTTTAATTCCTTTTTTATTGGCGTAAGCTCTAAGCTTATACCACTGGTCGAAAAACTGAAACTGTATAAATAACTGAAAATCAATCTCGTCTGCCAGCTTCTCTCTATACTCACGTAAACCTTCTTCTGTACGACTATGAATTGCCTCCGGCCATTCAGTCCAGTTCATTCCGCCAAAATGATTTTTTACTGCCATATACAGGCAATAGTCATACACCCACGCTTCATTCTTCTCTAAGAACGCCTTATATTCTGTACTCTTCTTATGCCCGCTTCTCTCACAAGCCTTGCGAAGCAATACATACCGTCCATTATATTGTTTTTCATAATCAACAGACTGTTCGTCTGCTCCAAAGTCAACGCTATCACATTCTTCTTTTGTTAATAATCCTTCGCTAATTAAAGTTTCCAGATCTATGAAGTACGGATTCCCGGCAAATGTGGAAAACGACTGGTATGGAGAATCTCCATATCCGGTAGGTCCCAAAGGTAAAATCTGCCAGTACGTCTGACCAGCTTCCACTAACCAATCCACAAATTTATATGCTTCTTTGGAAAAGCAGCCAATTCCATACTTTGATGGCAAACTGGAAATTGCGAACAATATTCCTGCTGTTTTATCCATATATGTCCTCCATATACGTCAAGACAAAACAATTATACTCTGCGAACGCTCTCGCCCTCAATCAGTTTGTGTGGGGCATAATCATGTTCACACTCCAGTGTATAATGCATATGCTTCATCAAAAGCTCCACACTCCGCTTCACAATACTGTTTATGTCCTGACCCATTGATGTAATTCTCGGCGTATAAAATCTCGATATGACTGTACCATCGAAGCCCACCACCGATATATCATCCGGTACTTTTTTCCCGGCATCTTCTATTGCACGAATTGCGCCAACCGCAATCGAATCTGACAGCCCAACAATCGCTGTCACATGCATGTTTTTTTCAAGTAGTTTTTTTGTTGTCTCATAACCTGCCTCATACGAATACCTGCAAGCCATATAATTTTTATCCGGATCGAATTTTAGGCCACTTTTTTCAAAGCCTTTTTTGCACCCAAGATAACGCGAGAAACTAATCTGTTTATCTGAAATCTCGCCACCCATTACGACAATATCTTTGTGTCCGTAACTTGTTAAATACTGCACGATCTCCATGGTTGCAGCCTCATCATCTACACACACGGAAGATACATTGTTGAATGCTAACTCTCTTGCACTCGTAGTTGCAACAACACAGGGTATGTCAATTTCATTCATACGTTCATCAAAAAGAGCTAAATTCGCACCGAGAAAAATAATTGCTTTTGCGGTTTTATCATGAACGAATTTTAATGCCTCTGCGACCTCGTCCCCATCTTCATCGATAATCTGACAGGATACAACCTCTTCCAGCTCCGACAACAAAATTGTAATCCGGTCAAGAATCTCCATGAAGAAACTATTGTGTCGGCCTTTCATGATAATTGTAATTGTATTTCCACCACAGCGTTTCAGCTTTCTGGCGTTTCCATTTGGTTCAAAATTGCTCTCTTCGATAACTTTCAATATCTTTTCGCGCGCTTTATCACTTACACCCGGTTGTTTATTTATTACTCTGGATACGGTACCAATACCGTATCCAGATAACTTTGCTATATCTTTGATCGTCATATAATCGCCCCCATAAAAAATGTGACTATATATTAACCCTTAACAGCGCCAGCCGCAACCCCTTTGACAATATATTTCTGAGCGCATAAATAGAATACAACAACCGGAATGATAGCCATGATCAGGCATGCCATAATCGCGCCCATATCAACTCGTCCGTAGCTTCCCTTCATGTACTGGATGACAATAGAAATTGTCTTGAATTCCTTAATATCAAGTACAAGGTATGGAAGAAGGAAGTCATTCCAGATCCACATTGCCTCAAGAATACCTACGGAAATGAATGTAGGCTTCATCATAGGAACTACTACACAGAAGAATGTACGGAGTGGTGAGCATCCATCCATCATTGCCGCTTCTTCCACTTCTATCGGAATTGATTTTACAAATCCGGTGAACATGAATACCGCAAGTCCGGCACCAAAACCGAGATATACAATAACGATTCCCCAAGGTGTATTCAGATGGAGGGAGTCTGCCGTTCCGGAAAGTGTAAACATAACCATCTGGAACGGTATAACCATAGAAAACACACATAAGAGGTAAATGATTTTTGTAAAAACATTCTTAACGCGGGTTATAAACCAGGCTGTCATTGAACAGCAGATCAGGATAACCGCAACGGATAATACTGTAATAAATAATGTCCAGCCCAGAGCTTTCAGGAAATCATATTGAGTAATTGCTGTCTTATAATTTTCAAGTCCAACATAGCTTTCCTCTGTAGGCAGCTTAAATGTCTCAAGATTAATAAACGTCTTCGACTTCATGGAGTTAATCAATACGATAAATATTGGAGCAACAAATACAATTGAAACGAGTGTAAAAAATAATGTTGCAAGTATTCCCATCATTTTCTTTTTCATTTTCATTACTGCTGCACCTCCTTATCTCTTGTCAACTTTAACTGTAACAATCCAATTCCTACTACAATTATGAAGAACACAACTGCCTTCGCCTGTCCAACACCTTCTGCTCCTACTCTGCCATAGAATGTGTTATAAATATTCAAAGCAAACATCTCTGTCTTATGAAGTGGCTCACCACCTGTAAGAGCAAGGTTTTGATCGAATAATTTGAACGAATTCGTAATCGTCAGGAATGTACAAATTGTAATCGATGGCATCATGTTCGGAATTGTAATTTTAAACAACCTCTGCATTCTGTTAGCTCCATCGATCATAGCTGCTTCCTGAATATCACCAGGAATCGCCTGAAGTCCCGCAATGTATACGATCATCATGTAACCAATCTGCTGCCATCCTACAAGAATAACCAGTCCCCAGAAGCCTAATGTTTCATTCAATTTGAGAGCTGTATCAAACTTCACGAAAATACCATCAAAAATCAGCTGCCATACATAACCTAATACAATACCTCCGATCAGGTTTGGCATAAAAAACACTGTACGGAAAATATTCTTTCCTTTGATATTCTGTGTCAATGCCAGTGCGATTAAAAATGCAAGTACATTGATCAACACAAGTGAAACGATTGCAAATAACGTAGTGAATTTGAATGATCCAATAAAATTTGAATCTTTAAATGCTTCTATATAGTTTTGTATACCGACAAACTTTGCATCTTTGATTGTTGTAAACTTACAGAAGGACAAGTAAATACCTTCAATAAAAGGAATAATAAATCCTATCAAAAATGCAGCCATAGTCGGCACCAAAAATATTGGCCAATATTTTTTTACTGCCTTTTCCATCTTATACCTCCTATGCTTTGAACATCAGCCTATTTAAACAATCCCTTGAACAACTATCTTCTAAAAAAGGGAGGAAATGTCTCCTCCCTTTTTAATTACAGGTCGTTTTATTGGGTTTCTAAATCCTAGTTTCCTGCTGCCTGACTCTCTGTAGCCCAGCCTTCAACGAATGCTTTCTTTACAAGATCCCAATTCGCATCTGTCTGATCGGAAGCGTATACAGTAAGAGCTGATCCTACTTCGTTCTTCCATGTCTCAGAAGGCATTGTTGTGAAGTTCCAGCTTACAGGTGTCTTGCCATCTGCAACATACTGGCTTGCGATATTCACAAGAAGGTTATCTGACTCAAGGTTCTTCTTGAATGGAGTAACAAATCCCATTCCATCTGCTCCGGATGGCATTGCACCCTGTGAACCACAGATTGCCTTAAGTGCTGTATCGTCTGTAGCAAGCCATGCCATGAAATCTTCTGTTGCCTTGATGTCTGCTTCGGAAGCCTTATTATTTACACACCAGTAGTTCTCTGTACCTGTACAAAGTCCCTGATTCTCTTCTCCATCTACACCGATATAAATCGGAAGCATTCCGAGATTCTCATCTCCGACTGAGCTTATATCTGAGTATGCCCATGTACCATTCTGGTAAAATACTGCTTTTTCTGCTACGAACTCAGCAACTGCATCATCACCGGTCTTAACACTGAGCTGCTTTGGATCTGTAGTTGAATTATTAATGTACAAATCCCAGATCTGACGATAGTTATCCAGGTATGTGCCCTTGATTGCCTTTGTGTTGTTGATTCCGTCTGCCTGATACTCATAGTATACAGGGAGGTTTGCAAGGTGAGTCTTAAATCTCCAGTCTGATGAACCATCCATACCTGCGGATGTAAATGCATCAAATCCAAGTTCATCACGTCTTGCTGTAATATCTTCTGATACATGCTTCAGATCAGCAAAGTTCTTGATGTCATCCATAGAGTAACCTGCCTCAGTAAGAAGCTTCTTATTGCAGATGATACCATATGACTCAATAACATATCCGATACCTGCCACCTTATCGCCGTCCTTCAAAGCGAAATCCTCTGAAGTAAGCTGCTTGTAAACTTCTGTGTCAGACAAATCTGCACAGTAATCCTTCCATGATGCCAGACCGACCGGGCCATTTACCTGGAACATTGTAGGGCATTCTGATTTACCCATCTCACTCTTAAGAGTTGTCTCATACTGACCGGATGCCGCTGTAACAACTGTTACCTCTACGCCTGTCTCCTCTTCGTAGATCTTGGCAAGCTCCTGCCACTGGGCATCTGCTTCCGGCTTAAAATTCAAATAATATACCGAGCCCTTATCACCTGATGCATCCTTTCCTCCTGAAGTTTCCTTTCCTCCACATCCTGCACACAGTGACATCACCATTGTTGCAGTTAATCCTAAAACTGCTAATTTCTTCTTCATGTTTTTTCCTCCTCTAATCATTTCATTTGTTTTGTTAATAGTTACGTAAACGCTCTTTGGAAACGCTTGTTGCATCGTTTTCGGTAACGTTTCCATTTCATGAGTCAATGATACAACATTTACAAACTTTTTGCAACCAAAAAAGTTAATATATTGTTTATTTGGTTAAATTCTACATCAATTTTGAATTTTTTTTGTTACTTATCACCAATTTTTTCGTGTATTTGCCATCAACGGACTATCAATTCGCTATCAATGGATCTTATTTTATTATTTTCCAAATATCGTTATTATATTCAGCAATTGTACGATCTGATGAGAAAAATCCTGCTTTCGCAATATTCACCATCATCTTCTGCGCCCATGCCTTACGATTTTCATATTCCCTATATGCATGTTCCTTGGCATCAACATAAGAATCGAAATCAATAAATGTCATGAACCAGTCTTTGTTGAGAAGCTCATTATATAAACGATGCAGCATTTCTGCATCTCCAAGTGCCATCACAGCGTCACTGATAATAAAATCAACCGCTTCCTTCAATACCGGATTATTCTCATAATATGTTCTTGAGACATAGTCCTTCTTCGCATAATGATCAATAACCGCATCACTTGACTCTCCAAAGATATAGATATTGTCGTCACCAACAAGCTGATGGATTTCAACATTCGCACCATCTTCTGTTCCGAGAGTAACCGCACCGTTCAACATGAACTTCATGTTTCCGGTTCCGCTTGCCTCTTTTGATGCAAGGGATATCTGCTCCGAAATATCACATGAAGGAATTAATTTCTCTGCAAGAGTAACATTGTAGTTTTCTACCATAACTACATTCAAATACGGTTTCACTTCCGGATCATTGTTGATCAATTCCTGAAGACACAGGATCAAATGAATAATATCCTTCGCAATCGTGTATGCAGGTGCAGCCTTTGCACCAAATATAACCGTAATCGGTGTAGTAGGGAGCTTGCCCGTTTTGATCTCCAGATATTTATGAATAACATAAAGTACATTTAACTGCTGGCGCTTATACTCATGCAGACGCTTTACCTGAATATCAAAAATCGAGTTTTCATTTAATTCGATTCCCTGCGTTTCCTTGAAATATTCTTTAGCGTGAAGCTTATTCTGATGTTTAATTTCAAGGAGCTTTTCAAGCTTGTCATCATCCTTTACAAATGCAAGCAATTTTTCTAATTCCATTGCATCTTTCTTGTATCCGTCCCCAATCCACTCTGTAATCGTATCGGTTAACAGTTCATTGCAATAGAGAAGCCAGCGGCGGAATGTAATGCCGTTTGTCTTATTGTTGAATTTCTCAGGATATATTTTGTAAAAATTGTTAAGCTCCGAATTCTTCAAAATCTCTGTATGAAGATACGCAACGCCATTTACACTAAACCCATAATGAATGTCGATGTGTGCCATGTGAACCAGATCATTTCGGTCGATAATTGCCACACTCTCATCGCTGAACCGTCTTCTTACCTTATCATCCAGAATCTCAATAATCGGGACAAGCTGCGGAACAACCTCTGCCAGATAATGTCTAGGCCACTTCTCAAGTGCCTCAGCCAAAATTGTATGGTTTGTATATGCACAGGTCTTACTTACAACATAAATCGCTGCATCCATATTCATCCCTTCTGCTACAAGCAGACGAATCAACTCAGGTATGATCATGGTTGGATGTGTGTCGTTGATCTGTATTACTGCATAGTCGAACAAATCATAAAGGTTACTTCCCTTCGCCTTACACTCATCGATAATGAGTCTTGCTGCATTGCTTACCATGAAATACTGCTGGTAAATACGAAGCTTTCTTCCATCTTCGTCACTGTCATCCGGATATAAGAACAATGTCAGGTTTTTCTCTATGTCTGTTTTATCAAACTTATCATTCTCATCAACGATGGATTCATCAACGGTTTCTACGTCGAACAAGCATAATTTGTTGGTACGGTTATTGTAACCTGTCACATCAATCTCGTACAATCTCGACTGCACTGTGCATTTTCCAAATGTAACAGGATATGTCACATCTGTTTTCCTAAGCCAGCTTTGATCCTTGATCCATGGATTTACCTGTTCTTTCTGCATTCTGTCTTCGAACACCTGCTTAAACAAGCCAAGGTGATAATTTAATCCAATACCCGCACCCGATAATCCAAGTGTTGCTATTGAATCAAGGAAACATGCAGCAAGTCGTCCCAGACCGCCGTTTCCAAGGGATGGCTCTACCTCAATCTCCTCAATCTCCGCAAGTGTCTTTCCGCTTTCGGTAAGCACTTTTTTGACTTCTTCATAGATTCCAAGATTGATCATGTTATTCGAGAGCAGCTTTCCAATCAAAAATTCTGCCGATACATAATAAATCTTCTTTTTCGTCTCTTCCATGCGACGATCATCTGCCAACTGCTTTGTCAGGTTGAGCAATGCATAATATACTTCTTCATTGCTGCTTTGTGCGATTTCTTTTCCAAGCAGTTTTTCAAGTTCCTGTTTTACCTTCATCGTATACCCCTTTCGTTTTAACTCGAGCTTTTGTATGCCCTTTTGTAATAATACAATATCACGAATTGGAAACGTTTCTCTTGCATAATAATATCATAATATGATACTATTCTATCAATAAGGAGTGTATTGCCATGAAAGAGATTATAAATCCGGACTCTGCATCTAGTATCGAATTAAACGAGAACAAGATTCACTTTCAAAATGAATATCAATATAATACCTATATATGTTCGATTCCGATGGATTTTGCAAGTGTACCGGTTCACTGGCACGACGAGTTCGAAATGATCGTTATTAAGAAGGGGCGCGGATACGTTACCCTGAATTTTCAGAGATATAAGGTTTCATCCGGTGATATCGTAATTGTTCTTCCCGGAATGCTTCATTCCATTGAAGGCAAACAGAATTCAACTATGGAATATGAAAATATACTTTTTTCAAAGCACTTTCTTGCTTTTGATGCAGATGACGTGACGCAGCAAAAATTTATCGATCCTTTTTTTAACGGAGATATCCAGATTCGTCATTATCTGACCCCCGGCCACACATTATACAGGGAGATCAGTGATATTGTTGATTTATTAGATGAGAAAAGCGATGAAAGAGACTATGCGTATCAGCTTTTTATCAAGGGGGGACTTATCCAGATTATATACCTGCTGATTACGCACCCGCCAAAAGTAAACGAGACTACGCAAAGTGATAAGCATGAAGAGAAATTGAAAAGTATCATTCGCTATATCTCCACGCATTATTATGAAGATATATCCATCGAAGAAATTGCAGATTTCTGCCACTATAGCCCATCGCATTTTATGAAATTTTTTAAGATCCATACCGGAATGAGCTTTATCTCATATGTGAATGACTTCCGTGTCACAGAAGCACGCGCAATGCTCACATCAACCAATGATTCGATACTTGAAATCTCACAGAAATGCGGATTCTCGAATCTGTCGAATTTCAACCGGATGTTCAAAAGGAAATATGGTATAACACCAAGGCAGGTACGCAGCTGAGTCTGCTCCTACCCTCAAAAGCCAACTTTTATCTTTCTATATAATTCCTCGCCATATTCTCCCGCCAGCTTCCCGCTGTTTCGTGAATACCTTTTTGCAGGTTCGTATAGTTTGCACGGATAAGTACATTTCTGAAACATCACGCATTTTCTACAAACTTGAATTTGTTAAAATCCACCATAATGAGACAGAGTCTCTGTTGCTAATTCTGTCCCAACTCTCATAGCCTCATAAATATTCCCATTTATCAAATGTGAACATACAAATCCTGCATGGTAGCTATCTCCACAACCTGTAGTATCAATTACTTCTTTAACTTCATTAGCTTGAACAAAATACTTTTCACCATTATGATATGTAACACTTCCTTTATCAGCTAAAGTCACATTAAATAGTCCTTTATACTTCTTTGAAAACGCCTCAAATATTGGGAGAATTGATTTCTCTCCACTAATCATGAAATAATCTACATATGGTGCATATTTTTCCATATCTTTAAAATTACGATATTCTACAAAATCCACTGCCAATCTGAAGTTATTATTCTTTTTTAAATCTATAATTTGTCCAAAACAGCCTGCCCAAAAATGTACAAATACAACATCTGATTTTTTGATAAACTCCAATTCATCATGGTTCAATATCATTTTATCAACAATATCACCCGTCCACGAATCAGCTTTGTAATATCTGTCACCGCCAGCTGTAAGATATGTACGATTATTCGCTGTTACTTTATCCTTTTCTACTCTTACGTGGCTTACATCTATTCTCTTATCAGAAATAGAATCCATAATAAATTTTGCGTAAGAATCCTGTCCAACCGCACCCAATATTGAAACATTGAGCTCCTCAAATTTTGATGCATGGGCTGCAAAATTAAGGGCTTCACCCCCAGCATATAGTTCATCAGTTCCATCAAAAACATCTACACATAAACACGGAAGTGCTACTAGATTTATCATTCTTTATACCTCCAAAACTTGAGATTTACTAATTCAACAAATTCCGATTTGTATTTCTGTTTGTTTTAAAAATGGGCAACTCCGATTAGGAATTACCCACTCGCTATACTTGCTATCTTAACATAGCATTCCGTATCACACAAACCCTTGAGAAAAGTATTTCTCCTCTCTCAAAGGGCAAGTTGACAAACTTGAAGTTATCTGGTTGATGTCATTTTATCAGTCCGCCATAATCTCCTGAGAGCCCCATAGGAGATTAAGAAGTTCGCAAGCCAACCAACCGGTACAGCAAGCCAGACAAAGGCAATGCCGAAACGCGGTGCACAGATCAGGGCAACGGACAGACGAACCGCAAGGTTCACCATGTTTGCAACGAGGAACGGACGCATAATTCCGAGACCGCGAAGGACTCCATCGGTTGCCATCTTGATACCCATGAAGATGAAAAAGTAACCAATCCACCTCATATAATCACCAGACACCTGATATGCCAACGCCGTTCCGTCTTTTCCCAAGAACAGCGAGGAAATCTGCGTGTGCAGCGCTTCAATGGTCACAAACGCAATGACTGCAAAGCACAGATCCAGCACCAGTGCAGCTTGGTAGCCTTTTTTGATGCGTTGGGGCTTGCCTGCGCCAAGGTTTTGGGAAACAAACGGCGAAACCGCATTGCCGATGGAGACAAAAATCAAAGAGAACACATTCTCTACTCGCATTGTCGCCGAATAGCCTGCCAACGCCTGTGTGCCGAATGGATTTACAACTGCCTGCACAATCAGCATACCGATGGACACCGTAGACTGCTGAAGAATCGACGGCACAGCAATTTGCAGCATGGATTGCAGCCCCCGCCAGTCGAATCGTTGAAATGGGCTCTCGTATCGTCGCATCCGATGAATAAAAATCAGAAGGGAAAATACGGCGGAAATGCCTTGGGCAATCAAGGTTGCAAGAGCGGCACCGAACACGCCCAGACCAAGCCCGGCAACCATCCAAAGGTCCATAATAATATTCAGGACAGAAGAAAAAATCAGGAGTGCCAAGGGAATTCTTGATTCACCGATGGAGGTGAACATGGTGGAGAGAATGTTATACATAAACAAGAACGGAAAGCCCACAAAATAGACCCGCAGATACAGCACTGCCTCATCCAGAATGTCGGGAGGGGTTTGCAAGCACCGCATCATCGGGCGGGTAAAGCATAAGCCAAAAATGCCAAGGACAATGCTCAGAATCAAAAAGCTGAGCAAGGACGTTGACACAATGGTTTTCATTTTGCCATATTCTTTGGCACCGAAATAGCGACTCACCAGCACACCGGCACCTACGCCGGCTCCCAGTGCCACACAAATGAACACATTGGTCAATGCTGCACAGGCACCGACAGCTGCAAGTGCAGAAGAACCAACAAACTGGCCGACAATAATGGAGTCGGCCATATTGTATATTTGCTGAAAAAAACTCCCAAGAATCATCGGCATTGCAAAAACTGTCAACGCTTTGAGGGGCGCATCGTTTATCAAATACTCATCTTTCGACATTCTCATATTCCTCCATGGTATCTTGTTACAAGGGTGCAGGACATCCGGTGGATGTCCGCTTTGCACCGACCGTAGCGAAGCGAAGACCACAAGATGTCCAGTGGACATCTGCTCTGTGCCGACCGAAGCGGCAGCGGAGACCAAAAAAATTATATAAAACAGTATAACACAAAATAAAAGTGACATGGTGAACTGATTGAAATGCTTCTGATTTTTGTAGCAAATAATTGATTGAACGATAAGGAGATAAGATACGATGAGAACAATATTTGCAGAAGATTCCTTGACATTATAGTAATGTTCAAAAAAAAGCTCTCTGTGCAATGCACAGGAGCTTTTTTTATGTAGGCCTCTATTTATTTGTGCTGTCTGCATCAATTATAGACTGAATCTGCTTCATAAGGGCATCATAATTGTCCTGGTTATCGATTCCACCGAGCATTGGTTCGCCTACAATATTGCCATTTCTGTCAACGAGTATAGTTGTTGGAAAGGCCATGATTTCTGAGGCATATTTACCGGCAGCACTAGAGGAGTCAATTGACAGATTACGATATTTGACACCCTGGCTTTCAAGAACAGAGGCCGCCTCTTCGATAGCTGTTTTATTTCCATCGAAAGTCTCAGTGTTGATGCCGACCACTTCTCCGCCCATTGATTTGATAGCGTCATTTAATTCGTTAAGCTTGGATAATTCAGCGACACATGGTTTGCAGCCGGTAAACCAGAAATTGACGACTGTTACTGCATTACCGGAAAACAGGCTGTCATCAACCTTATTGCCATCAAAATCCTCACCGGAAAAATCACTGAATACAGATGTGTCTTGAGAGCTGTCATTCTTGTTATCGTCTGATGATGTATTTTTGTTTTCAAGCTCTGCTATCTGTTCCTCGATTTTTCGTATGGTTTCAATATCCTCATTAAGTGTTTTAAGCTCATCGTCTGTGAATGAATTCTTGTTTGATTCTACGGTACCGGCAAGATAATCAGCATAATTTCCGTTTGGATCGGCGTCACTTTTGTTCATCATGCCAAATACCTTGTTCCACACATCAGCGTGATCTGCAAAAAGCTGATTTTCCTGCTGATATAAATCATCAAGCCTGGAATCTGATTCGCCGGCTTCAGTCTGAGTGTTCTTAGAATCTGTTGTGGAAGCTTGCTTTGCGCCACATGCTGTAAGTGATAATGCTATGCAGAGTGCAAAAATAAAAATAAATGATAATTTGTTTTTCATGAGTAATTTCTCCTTTAAAATAATAGTAAAATGTTTAACAGTTATCTGTTGTCATTTTTTTGACATGATTTTCCCATAAACCGGTAGCAGATGGCGTCCTTCGGACAGGCCTTTATGCAGGCACCGCAGCGTATGCACTCGGGGTGATCCGGTGTCTTACACACATCCACATCCATCTTACATGCCTTTGAGCATTGACCGCATCCGACACATTTGCTGCTATCAACGGTGATTTTGAGCAGGCTGACCTTATTAAATAATGAGTAGATTGCTCCAAGCGGACAAATCCATTTACAGAAGGGCCTGTAAAATAAGATACTTAGTACAATCACTGCAATTAAAATCATACACTTGAAAGAAAAAAGCTTTCCCAGCGCAGAACGGATAGCAGCATTTCCAATAGATAACGGTATAGCACCCTCTAAAACACCCTGAGGACAGATATATTTGCAGAAGAACGGGTCTCCCATTCCTATAGAGTTCGTCACAAGTATCGGAAGAAGTATAACGAAAACAATAAGAATGACATATTTTAGGTACCTAAGAGGCTTTAGTTTGGCTGTGGATAATTTCTTTCCGGGGATTTTATGAAGTAAATCCTGAAACCATCCAAATGGGCACAAAAAACCACATATAAATCTGCCGAGAATTACACCGAGTAAAATAAAAAATCCGGTTATGTAGTATGAAAACTTAAATTTTGATGATCCAACAACTGCCTGAAATGCCCCTATTGGACAGGCTCCTGTCGCGGCAGGGCAGGAGTAGCAGTTTAATCCGGGTACGCATACTGTTTTTGCATTGCCCTGATATATTTTACCCTTAAATAAATTTGGAATATGAATATTGGTCAGCAGCGTTGCTGCGGCCTGTATCCAGCCACGTATTTTGGCCAGTTTTCTTGATAGTAATTTCTTTTCCTTATCCAATTCCGACACACTCCAGACATAGTTTTATTGCTTTACCAAGCACTGTAGCCGCCTCACCTCTGACTGCACCATAGCTTATCATGGATACACCAAGGATAAGCAGAATGATTTGACATGTTTTTTGGTATTTCAACATAATGTTGCTCCTTTTTGTTGTATTGTTGACCAGCTGACTTTGGTATTATACAATATAGGTTGTAAAATTATTGTTAAGAAACAGGAGAACATTTTGAGATTATTAATTGTTGAGGATGAGAAACAAATATGTGATATGGTTGCAAAGAGTCTGTATGCTGCTGGTTATGAGGTGGATACCTGTTATGATGGGAAAGAGGCTCTTGAATGTATACTGTCGGAGAATTATGATCTGATAGTTTTGGATTTGAATCTGCCGGGGATGGATGGCATGGAGCTTCTTAAGGAGCTTAGAAAATACAATGATGAAACTAAGGTTTTGATATTATCTGCAAGAGGTCAGATTGCTGATAAGGTAGAGGGACTTGATGCAGGAGCAAATGATTACATGGAAAAACCATTCCATCTGCAGGAGCTTGAGGCACGTATCAGAAGCCTGACAAGAAGGAAATTTGTACAGAATGATATATGTCTTAAATGCGGAGAAATAAAGTTTGATACGATTAAACGCGAGGCATATGCAAAGGAAGAGCCGGTTCCACTGACAAGAAAAGAGAATGGTATTTTGGAATATTTACTTATCAATATAGGCAGACCAGTGAGTCAGGAGGAGCTGATAGAGCATGTGTGGGATGCCACGGCAGACAGCTTTAGCGGAGCAATCAGGGTACATATGTCTTCACTTAGAAAAAAGCTTAAGGCGAAGCTGGGATATGATCCCATTCAGAACAAGGCAGGTGAAGGCTATAAAATACGGGAGGAGTCTGACAGATGAAAAGAATGTCGCTACAGTGGAGACTTACGTGCATTACTACATTGTGTATTGCTATTATATGTGGCTGCCTGACTATGTTTGTCTATAAAAATGGTGTGCATTATATCGATTCTCTGCATGATGCGGTAGAGTCACAGGGGGATGAAAAAGGGAACAAATCAGATGAAATATATATCAGCATACCGGACGATAAGTGGGATGAGTTTGCGGATAAATTTTCGGTTCAGGTGTACAATAATAAGACCGACTATAAAAGAAACAGTCTGATAATCACGGTTTTGCTGGCGCTTTTGGGAGGTGTCGTCACTTATTTTATAAGCGGGCATGCCCTCAGACCAATCAGGGAGTTTTCAGATAAAATTGAAGAGGTACAGGCTCAGAATCTGTCTGATTCAAGAATAGAGGAAAACAATGTTAAGGAACTGAACCAGCTGGGTATTTCTTATAATAAGATGCTTGAGCGTCTGTCTGAAGCATTTGAGATACAGAGACAGTTTACTGCAAATGCAGCACATGAGCTGCGTACTCCATTAGCGTTAATGCAGGTACAGCTTGATTTATATAATTCTGCCTCTCACCCGGGAAATGATACAGACACTTTGCAGACCATAAAAATGGTTACGGAACAAAATGATAAATTAAACAGGATGGTAAAGACTCTTCTTGACATGAGTGAGCTTCACACGGTGGGAAGGGATGAAAAAATTCTATTGGATGCTATTGTTGAAGAGGTTTTGGCAGACCTTGAGCCTCTTGCCGTGGAAAAGAATATAAAGCTGATTGGAAAATATGAGGATGCCACCATGATAGGCAGTGATATCCTTATTTACAGGCTTGTATACAATCTGGTTGAGAATGCCATCAAATACAATCATCCGCTCGGACAGGTTACAGTAACCGCATATCAGAGAAACAAGCATGTTTATCTGTCTGTAGAAGATACGGGAAGCGGAATACCAAAGGAGCTTAGGGAGAGAGTGTTCGAGCCATTCTTCCGTGTGGATAAATCCAGAAGCCGAGAGCTGGGTGGCGTAGGACTAGGTCTTGCTTTTGTCCGTGAAATCGTTAGAGCACATGATGGCAGTATTTGTATCAAATCAGGCAAGACTGGGGGAACGATTTTCGAGGTGACTTTTGCACAGCATTCAATGTAGCGTTCCATTTTACACATTTGTCAACGCTATTAAAACAGATTTGCTAAATGAGAAAAATAGAATAATTTGTTATTTGAGTGTGTGAAACTTTTTCTGTAAATAGCTAATAACAGCAAGGTCTTCTATGGTAAAATATAAATCATAGGAGGCTTTTTGTTTACAGACAGATTTACAATATCTGATACTCTGCATACACCTATGCCTTCACTGTATATGACTTCATTCTTGCCATGCTGTCTACCTCTTATCCAATCCATTTTTTAATTTCAAAATATCTTTTCTGATTTTTTCAATGACTATCTTAAATTCCTCATCACTTTTTCCTGTTGGATCTTCAAGTCCCCAGTTATCATCAAACGGTCTTCCTATAAATGGACATTCCACATTACACCCCATTGATATTGCAATATCCGGATTTGGAATATCACTAACTAGCCTACTGAACTGCCCATCTGCTTCCATATCTATATTATATAATTCCTTCATAATACGGACAGCATCTTGGTCCGTTTATGGCTCCTAATTCTCCGATTGCTTTCGAGGTAAACTGCATATGATTGCGGTGTTATTTATATTATGTACATTTAAATGTGGGAATCTAAAGAAGAAAATATGAAAAAACGAAATGGATATTTTGTCCACATGTGGAAACAGACCACGAAATAAAATTAGAAAATACAAGATTAAAAATTTTCCTCTGTATTGTCCAAAATGCAAAAGAGAACCTTTAATTGAAGTTAGAGAGAGATTTTCTTCGTAAACCGCTGTTTGTCGCTTCCGGGTAACAAAAAGCGCCGTATTTCTACGACGCTTTTGTCTTGCTCGGAAGATATCGAGCAAGGGAACGCTATTCAATTATTTGTTGTACTTTTTCTTTCTGCTGACAACCGTTGTACCGATGGCTGCACCACCGCTGACGAACAACAGGGCAATCCACAAAGCAATGTTGCTTGTGTCACCGGTCTGCGGACTCTTATCGGATGTTCCAGGTTTGGTACTGGCAGATTTTTTCTCAAGAGCTGCAATCGCATCTTCAATCGCTTTCGCCATTGCATCTACTTCGGATTGCTCCGTAATATTTTTACCACGCACAACAGCATTGACAGCAGCTTCCACACCGGAGAAGTCCTTATACTCGTCCTTCTTCAGGGCATTTGCCTTAGCAATGGCTTCATCAACCTTAGTGTAGTCAGCATCCTTGTATTGCAGGGCTGCAATGGCATCCTCAATAGCCTTTGCCATCTTATCTACTTCAGATTGCTCAGTAAAATTCTTGTCACGGACAACAGCGTTGATAGCGGATTCTACAGCGGAAAAATCCTTGTAGTCATCCTTCTTCAGGGCCTTTGCCTTGGCAAGGGCTTCATCAACCTTGGTGTAGTCAGCGTCCTTGTATTGCAGGGCTGCAATGGCATCTTCGATAGCCTTCGCCATTGCATCCACTTCGCTCTGCTCAGTGATATTCTTGTCACGGACAACAGTGTTGATAGCGGATTCTACAGCGGAAAAATCCTTGTAGTCATCCTTATTCAGGGCATTTGCCTTGGCAATGGCTGCGTCAACCTTGGTGTAGTCAGCGTCCTTGTATTGCAGGGCTGCAATGGCATCTTCAATTGCTTTCGCCATCTTGTCTACTTCGGATTGCTCGGTAACGTTCTTGTCCCGCACAACGGCATTCACTGCGGAGTCTACAGCGGAGAAATCCTTGTAGTCGTCCTTGTTCAGGGCCTTTGCCTTAGTAATGGCTTCATCAACCTTTGTATAATCAGCAAACAACCCGACAAACTTCAAGATAAAGGTTCTTTGTTTATCCTTTCCACAGTCATATCTGTATGCAACGGTGTCTTTGCCACTATCCACTGTCAACGTGTTTCCACTTACTGTCCCACCACTCCAGTTGCTTGTCTTGGCAACGTCGAAGTTTCCCGGCAAGGTGGAAAGGTCAAATGTGGGGTCATTGTCAACAATGATCTGGTAGATATTACCTCCACAATACAGGTCGTCCATATTTGTGTTGCTGACATCCAGAGAGGTCAATTGGTTGTTTCTGCATTCCAAATCAGTCAGTGCCGTATTCTTGCTGACATCTAGCACAGTCAGTTGGTTGTCTCTGCATTCCAAATCAGTCAGTGCCGTATTCTTGCTGACATCTAGCACAGTCAGTTGGTTGTTTCTGCATTTCAAACCAGTCAGTGCCGTATTCTTGCTGACATCTAGCACAGTCAGTTGGTTGTAGTTGCAGTTCAAAATCTGAAGTGCTGTATTCTTGCTGACATCCAGAGAGGTCAGTTGGTTGCAAACGCAGCTTAAAGAAATCAGCGCCGTGTTCTTGCTGACATCCAGAGAGGTCAACTGGTTGTCGTTGCAGTATAATTCAGTCAGCGCCGTGTTCTTGCTGACATCCAGCGCGGTCAATTTGTTAACGCTGCAGTTTAATTCAGTCAACGCCGTGTTCTTGCTGACATCCAGAGCGGTCAACCGGTTTGCGTTGCATTCTAATATAGTCAGCGCCGTGTTCTTGCTGACATCCAGAGCGGTCAATTTGTTAAAGCAGCAGTTTAATTTAGTCAACGCCGTATTCTCGCTGACATCTAGCGCAGTCAGTTGGTTGTCAGTGCACCGCAAAATATTCAATGATGTAAAGTATTCAATGCCTTTCAGATTGGTGATACCTTTGTTAGAGCAATTAATTTTTTTAACTGCTGCGATTTCTGTATCACTTAAACTACTGTCCTGGTTGGTATCAAATTTCTTGACAACAGTGCGGAAATTTGCATCCGGAAAGTTAGTGTTGTCAATAGTAACACCGGCACTCTGGACGGCAATGCCATTTTCTCCTTCGCCACTCATCTGTGCTAGAGCTGCTTCGGATTGTGTATCCGGCATATCGCTGTCCTGGTTCTCCTGAAGTTCCTCTCCTTCCGGCTGGGATGCTTCACCCTCGGCTGCTGGTTCGACATATTTCCCACAGTTTTCTGCCAAAGCACCCTCTACGCCGCAGACAGGGCACTCTGTGTTCATTTTTTCTTCCGTGCAAGCTATTTCGCAGGTGCATACAGGTGTTTCTTCCGTGCTGTCCTCGGCAAAGGCCGTGATTGGCACAAGACATAGCACCATACAAAGAGCGAGCAGGATGCTGAATAATCGTTTCTTCATGTTGTCACCTCCGTTTCTCCGTCCTTCGACAGCTTAAAGTCGTATTTCATTTCCAACATTGTAAACAGCTTATACATAACCTCTGTAGCAATTGCTTTAATATCCAGTGATTGAATAAAGGCAAGCACCTTTGCCTGCTCTGCCTCCGATACACGATACACCCGCATTGCCGCCGTCAAAAAGCGACTGAGCTTGCGTTCCAACGGAAAATGAATATCACATTTTCTCGCCATATAGCTGCGCATCAATCCTGCCGTGCCAATTTCCATCTCGTAAAAGTCGCTCTCGGTATCATCGGGGAAATTTTCACCAAAAATCTGCTTCAGCTCTGCTGTGGTATGCAGATAAATATATTCCGACGTGTCGGGCAGGGAATAGGCTTCAATGTAGATTTCTCGCAGGTTCTCATTCAGTTCAGTCAGTGTCAGTTGGATCGCCGTTTCCACCGCATAGGCGTAAACCGGCGGCAGCTTGCTGTCTGCAATGCTTCTTGCCACGCCGAACTGTCCGCCGAACATCGTTTCGGTCAGCTCCAGCAAAATTCTGTCCTTGGTAGGAAACAGATTCAAATAGCTTCCTCTTGCAACACCTGCTTCATCCACAATCTGACTGACAGAGGTGTTTTTATACCCCTGTTCCAGAAAGAGACGGACGCACACGGTCAGTATTTTTCTCTTTGTTTCACTGCTGTCTCTCCGCAAATATATCTCCTCTCTTCAAGTGTTTTAGTACGCATACTAATAATATCATAACAAGTGCAAAAAGGCAAGTGCCATTTGCAATCCATACTTCGGCTATATTTATCTTTTCTCTGCCTCTATGTTTGATAGTCACGATATTATATCTGTACGGCTTGTATTTCTGTATTCGCTCGGTGTAACTTTGTATCGTTCCTTAAATACCCGATTGAATGTTCTCTGACTTTCAAATCCGCTATCATAGCATATATTTGTAATGGCATCACTGGTATTTTCCAAGCGATTGCAAGCATAATTTAGTCTTGCATCATTCAGATATTGATTGAAATTACGATGGAATGTTTTGGAGAATGTTCGTGACAAAACATACTTGCTCACTCCCAAATCTCTTGCCATATCATCTAACGAGAAATTCTTTCTAAAATTACCAGACACGTACGATACTGCCTGATAGACAAGATCTTTACTTCCCACATCTCCTTTCTCGACCAGTTTCAGCTTTCCAATGCATCTTGCAATCAAAATCTGCAGGTATGCCTGTATAACTACTATATCCATGTGGTCTGTATCTAAGATGGCATTAATTGCCCGGTATACTTCCGGCTCCACCATTTCTGCCTTTATGATTGGGTAATCCGGTGCCATCGTCTGTATAATATCAGCATATTTTCCAATCGCAAATGGTGGAGAAATAATGTAAACCGCCTTATTCACTCCCGAAGAGAAAACCTGATAATGATGGATAATATCAGGAAATACAAAACCAATATCTCCCTTTTCCATGTGGTATAACTCTTGTCCAACTCCCAGCTCCAGTGTTCCATTTGTCACACATACGATCTCCAATGCATTATGTAAATGCGGAGCAACATGCTTCGATTTTCTTTTTAAAGCTAATATTTCTTCTTTTGTATCAACAAATGATAAATGCATTGGTTACGCCCCCTTTGCAAGATTTGTCTACTTTTTCTTTCGATTTGGCAGGCAATCACATTGTATTTATTCTATAATCAGCTTGTAAATAAGGAAAGGAGGTACGCATTATGAACAAGTTTAAGAATTATATGAACAACCTTTTAGTATTCTACGCTGATTACTTTGAACATGTATATCATGCATAAAATACTAAAAGGACTGCTTTGTGAAAACTGAATACCTAGCTTGCAGACCATTTCACAAAAATGAAATGGTCCTTTTTATAAATTATCAATAAATCTATTGAATGCAGCAATTCCATCTGGTGTTCGTTTATAAACGCCTGCGTCCTCTAAAACCTTTGTAAAGACAATTCCGATTTCCTTTTGCACGATAGAATGAATATTCTCCGACGTAATGTCATACTTAGGGATCCATTCCTCTGCCCAGTCTGCGTGAGAAGCCATCACCTCATTCTGTCGCCTTCAAAATATACACCTTCTTGCACAAAAAGCATTGCCTTTCTCGAATGTTCAATTAGACAATGCTTTTCATTACATATAAACCTTAATACTCTGTTGCGTCTGTTACTTCATCAGACTTAATTCCCTTTTCAGCTTTCAATTTTTCATTTACAGCTTCCACGTTCATTCTGGAAAGAACAATCATAATTAACACATCCAAGATCAATGGCAACCATAAATACATAAACTGCATCATATCAAGTGCTGACTGCGGCTGTGTTGCATTTTTTCCGACATAACCACTAAGCTCTAATAACCAGCCACATACTGCAGTTCCGATTCCTCCACCAATCTTTACACCCAGTGATGTACAAGAATACATAGTTCCGTCAATTCTCTTTCCCTGTGTCAGATAAGTATACTCTGAACAAGAAGCAATCACTGCGTTCATATCTCCCTGCCATGGGCCCTGTCCAAGTGCTGCAAGGGCTGTAAATGCCAGCATAAGAGGAATACTTCCCATATATCCTGCTACAACAACCAACGCTCTACCAATAACGGCAATGATATATCCTCTGAGATTCAGCTTGTACATACCATTCCACTTGCCAACGAGTGTCGGAGTAAAGATAAGAGCTATAATAAGCGGGATATTCACCGCCCAGGCGAACTGACCAAAAAGATTCTTGTTCTTCAATACCCATGTCATGTAGTAGAGACCAGCACCGATCATGGCACTATAAAGCTGCTGTAAAATATATGTTCCACAGATCATCATATAATACTTGTTCTTTACAAGAAGCTTAAATGCCTGAACCAGTCCATACTTTTCTTCATCTCCTTTTACTTCTCCATCGTTAAGCTCCTCCTCCGGAAGCTCTTTTACGGAGAGCGCTGAGATTGTATTTACAATCAGACCGATAATTGCATAAATGATTGCTACCGTTCTCCATGCTGCTGCATCCCCACCGCAGTAATCAACAAATTTTACGGTTACAGACTGGATCAAAAGGCTTGTAGAAAATGCGAAGATGAAACGATAAGATCCCATCTGCACACGCTCTTTACTGTTCTTCGTAATCAAAGAAGTAAGTGCAGAATACGCAATATTATTTGCTGTATAGAACACACCATTTAACAATGTATATGCAATAAAGAACCATGCATATTGTGCTGTATTTCCCCAGCTTGTAGGAACCGCAAAACAACATACCAGTGTAATCGCACATCCAATGTAGCCGTAAAACATCCACGGTTTCGCCTTACCCATCTTGCTGTGTGTCTTGTCAATCATCGAGCCAAAGAAAATGTCTGTAAATCCGTCAAACAGTTTGGAAACTGCGATCAACGTACCTACTATACCTGCTGCAAGTCCGACTGAATCCGTCAGATAAATCATCACAAAGGATGTTAAAAATGCATATACTACATTTCCTGCTATATCGCCGGATCCGTATCCGACTTTGTTATACCATTTTAAATACTTTTTTCTTCCATAGAATCACTCCTCATCTTAATCATGTTTAGAATTTCATGTGTCAACGAGTCACATCATTATCCTTTCACATACGGAACCAGTGTAAACCGGAACCGGAATAATCTATCATCAAATCTGTATGCTTCTAACACGTCTGGTCCGCAGCTGTTAGAGCCTATTCCATTCTGTGCATAATCAAGACAGAATACCGTACTGTCCGATTCTATCAGTTCATAGTTATGTGCCTTTTCTTCCAGCTCCTCCTGTGTATAGAAGGACGCATTGAATGAAAATGTATCTTCCTCTGCAACGGCAGTGATACCGTACTGGCTGTTGCCAAGCTCCACATAATCGCAGTCGTAGTGACTTCCGTTTTCCTGTGGGCGGATATAGTCCTCATGCATATCGGAAACCTTCAGACGATACAACCCGTGGCTTGCTGCTCTATGCTTGTCCCGGTAGCTTTCCTGCGGTCCCATACCGAAGAACCCTGCATCTGTAAGCTTCTTATCTAAGAACATCCGCACACCAAATCTTGGAAGATCCGGGAACTCCTCATCCTTTTTCACTGCGATATCCGCTCCAATTCTTCCAGCTGCGTCAATCGTCCATGTGAGCGTCACATCAAGAATCTTCTGCACGGTTGGAGCTACAACCGAAGCCTGACTTACAACAGTTACTCCATGCTTTCCCTGAATCACCTCTGACTTATATGCTCTTGTATATGCTTCATTGTAGTGTGCTTTCTTCCACTCCGCCTTGATATACATATCATTATCCGTCGGTGTTCTCCAGATATTCAGTTCCATCGGGAGATTGAGATATTCTCTGCCTGCAAATGTTAAGCTGTCAAAGAGTGCTGTCCGTTTGTTGATCCTATAGAAAAAATCTCGTCCATTTATGTTGATCTGTGTATCATTTTCCTGCACCTGAATACCCGTATCAGGCACTTTCTTTGTAAGCCAGCCTACTGCCTGCTGATTCTTTGCGCCCTTACTGCTTACATCTATCTCATCAAAGCCTAAGACATACGCCTTGGAAAGAAGCGGGATGTCCTTCTTCAGCTTATAGAACAGCTTCAGATATACCTTTCCATTCTCCGGAATTGAAAGCTTTAAAGTTGTGCTTCCATCACAATGCGGTAAAATGGATACTTCGGAAAGCTTCCCCTTCCCGATTACAAGCCCATCCTGTGACAGCTCATAGGTAATCTCTGCATAATCCTTCAGATCATCAAAATCCATATAGTTGTGAAGCACTAATTCTCCACTTGCTGCATCATACGATACTACTCTTGCCGGGCGGTATACATTCTTGTACTCCAAAAGTCCGGTGTGTATCCTTCTGTCCGGATATACCAGACCATCCATACAGAAGTTGCTGTCATGGATTACTTCGCCATGATCGCCGCCATAGGCATAGATCGTCTTGCCATTTTCGGCTACACCATGGGCGATTGCATGATCGCACCACTCCCATACGAAACCACCGCACATCTTATCCTCTGCCTGTATCATCTGGAAATAATCTTCAAAATCTCCGGGACCATTTCCCATACTGTGGCAGTATTCCACCAGAAGGAATGGTTTGCTGCCATCCTTTTCCAAATATTCCTCTATCTCAGTAAGTGCCGGATACATACGGCTGTATAAGTCAAGATTCCCGTAATCATAGGTTACATCGTAATTGCGGTATCTGGCACTCTCATACTGCGTGATACGTTCCGGATCAAATCCCTTTGTCCATTCCAGTGCCTTCTCAAAGTTGCAGCCATAAGCGCTTTCATTTCCCATAGACCACATCACGATACAAAACCGGTTCTTGTCACGCTCCACCATCAGCTTCACACGGTCAACAATCGCAGCTTCCCATACCGGATCATCTGCTATCTTCTCATTCCAACGCTTAAAGCGGTTGTAATCCGTATCCTCTTTTCGATACAGCATAAATGGTCCGTGTGCTTCGATATCTGCCTCGTCAATCACCATAAATCCATAGCGGTCGCACATTTCATAGAAAAATGGTGCATTTGGATAATGGCTGGAACGAATGGCATTGAAGTTGTGCTGCTTCATCAGGGTAAGGTCTGTCTTGATCTGCTCCATGCTAATTGTAAATCCGGTGACCGGATCGGAGTCATGGCGGTTCACACCACGGAATTTAATCTTCTGTCCATTTAAGTAGATTACCTGATTCTTGATCTCGATCTTGCGGAGTGCTATATGGTCTACGATTACCTCCTGCTCCGTCTCCAGAATAATCGTATACAGATACGGATTCTCTGTATTCCAGAGTGTATAATCTACAATGTCAAAAGTCGATTCTCCACTCTCGGAAATAACACCCTCGGAAACAACTGCTCCATTCTTATCCTCGAGCTTTACCCGAACCTCTGTCGGCTCGTAAAATGCTGCTGTAAGATTTATCCTTGCAATGTCTGAATCTAATTGTGTTGTAATGCGATAATCACGGATTCCCTTTTCCGGACGTTTTAAGAGATACACATCACGGAAGATTCCGCTCATACGGAACTTGTCCTGATCTTCAAGGTACGAACCGTCGCACCACTTCATCACAAGCACGGAAATCCGGTTCTCTCCTTCCCGCAATACGTCTGTCACATCAAACTCACTGGTCATGTGGCTCACCTGACTGTAGCCTACATAGGTGCCGTTTAACCATACATAAAAGCAGCTATCCACACCTTCAAAGTTAAGATATGCCTTTGGTGCTGCAGCATCCTTTGCATAGTCAAAGGTATGCACATAAGCTCCACATGGAATATCCTGTGGCACATATGGCGGATCAAACGGAAATGGATAACGGATATTTGTGTATTGGTGTGTATCATAACCTGCCATCTGCCATACACTCGGAACTTTGATCTCGTCAAAGCCCTCAACCGAATAACCATCCTCATAAAAGGCATCCTTCATATCATAGATGCTGTCAAAATACTGAAACTTCCATGTACCATTCAAAAGCTGCATTCTGTCTGACAGCTCTCTGTGCTCTACCAGGTCATCCATCCGCTTGGAAGCCGGCATGTAATAAGCTCTCGCCGGCATCGTATTGTCATGTAATACACTTAAGTCCTCATAGTAACGTGGCACGATCATAAATAAGCCTCCTTCATTCATACAGTTTATACACTTTTTTGTTGTTTATAACCCTGCTAACAGTTTTCTCCTTACTGTCTGCTTTTTTTCTCTCTCGCTTTTGTTAGATTTATATTACCTTAATCCATTTCTTATGTCTATAAACTAGAATAGACAAAATATGCACAAAATGATACAATAATCCCATCAAGCAGAAAAGTGGACGAACTGCTTGCAGCATCGGACACTTTTCTATTTGATGGGTAAACAGTCATAAGCACGCAGGACGATAGTCCGGAGTGCGCATGGCTGGCACGATTTCGAGAGTTCGAAGAACGAAGAAATCGTGATTATTGTATCGAGTGAAAGGAGTGCTGCCCTATGTACATGAACACCGGTTATTTGAGCCATTCACATATGGATTTTAAGGATAAAAGCCGACCACTGATTGTCGGTAGCTGCGGAATCTATCGTTTGTCTGAGCAACCAAAGATGCCAACCTATCGCCCAAGAGGACGTGTTGATTTTCAGATTATATATATTGCAGCCGGATGCGGACATTTTCATTTTGATACTGTTGATAACGAAACAATTGTTCCCGCTGGTAACATTGTCATATTCCGTCCAAAAGAGCTTCAGAAATATGAATACTATGGGGAAGATAAGACAGAAGTCTACTGGATTCATTTTACTGGAAGTGATGTAAAAAATATCCTAAGAAAATATGGTTTCCCAGATAACGAGAGAATATTCCCGGTTGGTACATCCATGGAATATGAGCGTATATTTAAGAAAATTATTATAGAATTACAACGTTGTCAGGATAACTACGAAGAAATGCTCACATTATTGCTCCGTCATCTTCTGATCATATTCCAACGTGAGCTTACCAGAGAGCATGTTTTAAAAAATGAATATCTCGACCACGAGATGGATACCGCCGTGACATATTTTAACGAAAATTATAACCGTGATATCAATATAGAAGAGTATGCGACATCCAAGGGGATGAGCGTCAGTTGGTTCATACGAAGCTTCAAGAAGTTCACGGGTTCTACTCCTATGCAGTTTATTGTTGCGCTCCGTGTCAACAACGCACAGGTCTTGCTTGAGACAACCAACTATTCCATCAATGAAATATCTAAGATTGTAGGCTACGATAACCAGCTCTATTTCAGCCGATTATTTCATAAGCTGAAGGGATTTTCTCCGAGGGAATATCGGAAAACCAGAAAGTCGGAAATATAAAAGAAAAGCCAGGAAAAAGTCACGCATATAATGCATATTCTGTATCATTTCATGCATTGTTTCGTATGTAATATCCATCTATAATAGGAATAACTACTATTTTTGCTATACATCTGGTATCCTCCTTCTTTTTTATTTGAACTTCTGGACAATTTGTCCAAAAGCTGCTTTCTTGTTCTTTGTCCATGAAAGGACGAAAAAAGAGCATTCATGCTTTTACACATAAATGCTCTGACGCTGTTTTATTATAAAATTGTCTTAGCTGTTGTTCCCTACAAACTGGAATTTAGCGATTTCTTTTTCCGGTATTCTCTGTCCCTCGGATTTCCTCATGATAGAAATAATCTACGATCACCGGATGCCCCTGCGGGACTCTGCCATAAGGCATTTCATTATCCACAAAGGCACAATCATACTTCTTAGCCATTTTCTCAGCTTTTACTTCAAGTGCTTCAAAGTAGCTGCGGTTATGCTTGTTATAGATCTCATCGTAAAGTGGTACAAGATCAGGATATTTTCCGGCGATATAATCCATAATTGTCTTTTTGAAACCGCCTCGAAGATTGAGATTTTCGAGCCAGAACAGATCGCACTGATTCTTTACCCGCTCAAAGATTGCTTCAAAATCCGTGACGCCGGGGAATACCGGGGATACGAAACAGACTGTACGGATACCTGCCTCATATACCTGCTTCATAGCAGCGATACGATGCTCAATGCTCGAAGCAGAGTCCATATCGTTCTTGAAATTTTCATCTAGTGTGTTGATCGACCATGAAACGGTTACACGTCCAAGCTTCTTCAACAGCTCAATATCCCGTACCACAAGATCCGACTTTGTGCAGATCAGAATATCTGCGTCACTGCCGATCAGCTGCTCCAGAAGTTTTCTGGTATTCCCGAATTGCTCCTCCTGTGGATTGTAGCCATCTGTCACAGAACCGATGACCACCCGCTGTCCGGCATATTTCTTCGGATTTTTAATTTCCAGCCAATGCTTCACATCAAGGAAAGTGCCCCATTCCTCCTTGTGCCCGGTAAAGCGCTTCATAAAAGAAGCATAGCAATACTTGCAGGCATGTGTACAGCCCACATAGGGATTGACCGAGTAACCGCCTACCGGCAGACTAGACTTAGTCATGATGTTCTTTGTTTCCACCTCACGAATGAGGATTCCATTTATTACTTCTTCCATGATTTCTGTACCTCTAACACTTTATTAAATTCTTCCGGCATTTCCTGAATCATATTTTCATCCCCTATGATAGGGACAAGGTCTTCCTTCATAAACACCGGAATGCCGAGCTTATGTGCCTGGTCCGTCAGAGACCATGCCCATTCCGGCTCCGTATGAATCTTCCTGCTCTGAGCTCCGGTCATGGTGCCGACAACGATCCAATTGATTCCGGAAAGGTCAACTGTCCCGGGATCATCGAATAACGGCTCAAAGGTAACATGGTAATGTTTTGCTCTGACGTTTTTCCGAAGGGCGTCGATACGCCACAGTTCTGCTTTCCTCGTCACCGTAACGCCAAACCATGCGTTTTCCAGATCGGTATCAAAATCCAGCAAATCAGGTCGCTTGGTAAGGAGCAGGAACTGATGCTGTGGATTTTCACGGATCTTTGCAAATACCTCGTCTCTCCATTCCTGCTTCCATCCGGAGAGATCGCTCATCCCAGTAAGAAGAAAGTTCTGCGGACGTTTCTTTTCCATCATCTTGAGCTTACCCGGAAAGAATTCAGGGTAAGCGAAGTCATCAATCATATGCCAGCGTTTCACGTTGTTGCGGGCATAGCAATATGTACACCCCACTGTGCAGCCGATGACGATATTCATGTTCTGAATCTGATCTTTGATACAAATACTCATGACTTCTGCCACTCCTCAAGATTCTTTCTGATGCGGTCGAGACATTTCTCAAACCGGGTAATTTCTTCCTCTGAAAAACCTTTGTAGTAAATACTGCCCATCTCATCAGATACAGAATCGTACTCGCCCTTTAAGGCATGTGCTTTCTCAGTCAGAAACAGGAGTGTTTTCCTTTTGTCCGTTTCAGACTGAACACGGCTTATCAGCCCTTGATTTTCCATTCTTTCCAGCATCGTAGTAAGAGATGTTATCGCTAATCCGCATTTAGTCGAGAGTGACCTGATTGAGATACCATCCTCCTGCCACAGCACATAAAGAATACGTCCCTGGGCTCCATTAAACGCATCAATATTCTTTTCACTGAGAATCTTCTCGAAAATCCGGTCTCCAAGCTGTTTTATTTTGGTGACAAGAAATCCTCCATTCATTTCCATACAAAAGCTCCTATATAGTAGTTTATTAAAAAGATACTATATAGGAGCTTTGTTGTCAACAGTTTATATGTCTTAATAGGTAAATTCCGTTTTTTTCAATTCTCCAAACTGGAATTGTTCAAGCTTTTCAAATACTAACGTCCTTAATTCTATTCAATAATTGATTTATAGTAGTTACCAAAGTCAGCAAGTGAATTAACAATTGGAAGCATTTTTGTTCCGAGTTCCGTTAAGCCGTATTCAACTCTGGGCGGCTGCTCATGGTAATCGTGGCGATATGCCAGTCCATCACTCATCATTTGTCTTAAACTATCTGTCAAAACCTTTTGTGAAATACCATCTATACTTCGTTGTAGCTCATTGAATCTCCATGGACGCTCTTTCAAGTTACGCAAAATCAGCAGTTTCCATTTTCCTCCGATAAGAGATACTGCTGTTGCAACTGGGCATTCCGGTAATTCTTCTTTTGCTCGCATAATTCTCACCTCCGAGTCTATTGTAACACATTCATTTTTGAGTGTACAGTTACAAAAAGGTGCGTACTTGTTTTTGTATGTGTCTCACACTATACTAATACCAAGCAACCAGAAACTACAAATTAACTATGGAGGTTATTATGGCAAATTACACAAAAACAACTATTGGAAAGGAAAACCGAATTGAGCTACATGAAAAGTTGTCTTTAACAGGTGCAGAAATCAGTTTAAACGAACTACCTGCAGGAGCAAATGTCCCATTTGTTCATTCTCATAAAGAAAATGAAGAAATCTATGGAATTCTTTCAGGTAACGGCAAAGCCATAATTGATGAAGAAGAAATTAGCCTTTCAACTGGAGACTGGCTAAAAATCGCACCTACTGCAAAGCGTCAGTTTTTTGCATCCGATATTTCTGGAATTACTTATATCTGCATTCAGGTAAAAGAAAATTCTCTGGAACATTTTACAGCAGAGGATGCCGTAATCGGCTAATTAAAAGTATTTATTTACAAAAATGCACAGTTCACGATAAGCTAAGAACTGTGCATTTCTTTTTGTTCAATATTACGTTTTCTCAATTTTTCAAACAAGAAGTTATCAGTGATTATCTTTTAGAAAACAGCCAACTACAGCGACGCCAAATCCAAGAACACCTAGGACATATCCCCCAAAATTATTTGTTGTCACAGCAATTCCTAAAGGTATTATTGCAATCCCCAATAACTCAATCTTAATTCCTTTCATCGCAAATACCTTCGTTACAAACTTGAATTTGACTTAATATCCATGGTCAACATGCTGCCACTTTCCGCCATCTGTTCTAACTAAAATCCACTTCCAATCACTGTATGTACTATTTGGATTCAAAGATCCGTTTCCACCCGATGAATCAACATCGAATGAAGATAATAAAACAATGACTTCATCTGCATTGTTTCTGTCTGCCCAATCTTTATAATCTTTCGTGCAGTCATCTCCGGCATAGTAAATTTCTGTGAGAGTGCATCCTTTCCAGTCACTCTTAAACTCCTTTTTTATTGTGTCAATAGCGGCTTTAATATCCTCTTCTGAATAGCTCTCAGATTCAACATTATGAGTTTTCACTTCACTGACATCTCCACCACAAGCACTCAAACCAAATAAAAGCATAATACATAGCATTGTACATACGATTTTCTTCATACAAGCCCTCCTTAAATCCCGATTTCTCAGTTTCAAAAACTTAAATTTATTTACTTTTCTTCACGACCAGATTCTTAGAAAACATATCTTTTATTCCTAATCCAATTATAAACACTCCGAAAAGTGACCATATAATAAACCCTATCATATTGTTTCTCCTTACAAATCGAATTAAAAGCCACCATAATGAGACAATGTCTCTGTTGCAAATTCTGTACCAACTCTCATAGCCTCGTAAATATCACCAATTAACATATGAGAACACACAAAGCCTGCATGGTAGCTATCTCCGCAACCAGTAGTATCAACTATTTCTAAAGCTTCATCAGCCGGGACAAAATACTTTTCACCATTATAATATGTAACACTTCCTTTATCAGCTAAAGATGCATTAAATAGTCCTTTATACTTCTTGGAAAATGCTTCAAATATCGGAAGAATTGATTCCTCTCCACTAATCAGGAAATAATCTATATATGGTGCATATTTTTCCATCTCCTTAAAATTACGATATTCTACAAAATCCACAGCCAATCTGAAGTTATTATTCTTTTTTAAATCTATAATTTGTTCAAAACAGCCTGCCCAGAAATGTATAAATACAACCTCTGATTTTTTTATAAAGTCCAATTCGTCTTGATTCAATATCATTTTATCAACAATATCACCCGTCCATGAATCATCTTTGTAATATCTGTCACCGTCAGCCGTAAGATATGTACGATTATTTGCAGTTACTTTATCCTCTTCAACTCTTACATGGCTTACATCTATTCTCTTATCAGAAACAGAATCCATAATAAATTTTGCGTAGGAATCCTGTCCAACCGCACCCAATATTGAAACATTAAACTCCTTAAATTTTGATGCATGAACTGCAAAATTGAGGGCTTCACCACCTGCACGCAATTCATCTGTTCCATCAAAAACATCTACACAGAGGCACGGAAGTGCCACTAAATTTATCATTCTTGTACCTCCCTAAATCCCGATTTCTCAGTTTCAAAAACTGGAAGTTGAAAGTTCCTATAATTTACAAATCATAATATATTCTTCATCATTTTCATCAACGATTTCAAATCCTACCTTCCTATACATACGGACAGCATAATTCATCTTCTGAACAGCTAATGATGCTTGTTTATATCCTTCTAGTTTTAATTTCATTAGCATCTGTTTCATTAATTCTGTTCCGATACCATAGTTTCTATACTCTTTAAGAAGTGAAATTGCAAAAGACGGTGTTTCATTATCTATATGCCCGTAATCATTCATAATCCGAACCCATACAGCACCAACAATCTCATCCGCAACTTGAGCAACCAAACATAAGTCTACCTTGTTCTCACCAAAGTCTTTTACATATACCTGCAAATCTGGTTTGTTAATGATATCTGTGGACGGTACAGGAACACCTTCAGGAATAAAAACCGCCTCGTACAAAAAAGTATCTAATATCTTATTTTCATCTTGTTTTAATTCTCTTATTGAATAATTCATATAAACCTCCGATTTATTTTTATTTATAAATCAGTTGTCATTCCACACATAATGATTCCTCCGCTAAATTTCGATTTAGTAAATCGTGATTTGGAATCGTTACATCCAATACTACCGAACACCAAAAGAATCCGTCCACAACAGCATATATCCACTACTAAAGGCAACCGCCTGAGAAGCTAAATTCGTGACAGAGGCACTGTAAAACGGAATCTGGTCTCTTTTAAGAATTTCGATGGTCAAGTTTCTGACTAAAAGTCTCGCCAAACCATATCCTCTCCACTCTTTATTTACATCAATTCCAACCTCCATGATATTTCCGGAAACTTTGGATGCACCAGCAATTGCAATTATTTTTTCATCCTTCCTAGCACATAACACAATAGCGGTAGGTGTATTTCCATTTTCATCAAATGCCAGTGAATTCTCAAAGCCTTTTATACCACATAATTGGGATAACTCATTTTCTTCATACAATTTATAAGAAAACCCATCTGTCAAAGGAAGAGGAATCATCTTTTTCATATTCGGAATATAGTGTAACGTCTGTCCAAAAATTAATGTACTTTCATATAATTCATCTCGAATTTTTCCTGCCAATAACTGCTTTCCAATCTCATATTTATCTTCTGAGCAAGAAATGATATTGGCATATTTTATACTTAAGATCTTTATATAATCTTTTTCTTCTTTCCGATTCTTTACAAAGCAAGTATCATCTGATTCTAACTGCTCTATGGAACAATCTATTGAATCAGCAATATATTGGTAAATTGCGGCCTTGATTTCTTCTTGATTTTTCATTTTAATTCTCCAATCCGCTTAAATTCAAAACCCATTTTATCTCCTTCTTGCAGTATTTCGTACCAACACCTCATACACTCCAAGCAATATACCCCCGGCGGCATAGCACAGGATATCTTTCCAATCAAATACAGAACCGACCAAAACACTTAAGAATCGGTTATCCTGCCAGCCTAATACTTCCACAATATGGAACATCTGTGAAAATTCTACCAGTGCTGCAAAAATAAATACATACAGCGGCAACAATTTGCATCGCTCCGGTACAAATATTCTTATAAACGTATATATCACAATCACAACCAGCACATCACCAATATATGGTCTTACAAATGCATCATGTACATATAACGCAATCAACACCTCGATCAGCAACAAAATCACAGTTGCTATTGCATATCCGATTCGCTTCATGTTCTTCTCCATTCAACAAATTATTTGAAGAGATTGTCATTTTTGCAGCTCTGGCACTACTTTACTTTTTTCAGATTCAACATATACTCTTCAATCAAACAATCAACCTTTTCTTTTTCCTTTACAAGATTCGGGAATAAACCGGTAGCTCCGTACCCTACCAAATTCATCAATCCAATCAGTCTCCATTCATTCGCAGATGTCACCGAATCTTCTCCCTCAATATTTTCCTTATAAGAACAAAACTCTACTGTGAATCGATTTCTTCGCTCCGCTTCCAATTCAGAATCTGCCGGCGGTAAAGTCGGAGGAAACCGCCACAGATTATCCATCTGCCTGATGAGTTCGTCTGCCTTCTCTGTCATATTTCTATTCTTGTAAATTTGAACTTCCAGTCCCCACATGAGTAGTATTCTATCCCAGACATTCCATACTCCCTTCCCCGGGAACTCCACTTCATGAGTAATTTCACATAACTTAAGAGCCTCGTCCTCACACCCATAAACATATAACCAATAGGCTAAGTGGCAAAGATTTTCAACATCCGATCCTCTATTAAACGAACATTTTTTTACCAGTTTCTTTGATAAGGACAAAACCTTCTTTTCTTTATGTCCCATCTGAATACTCTCAAACAATTCCTGATTCGTCATCTTTCCTTCTCCTCTCTCATAAAGTCGTGGTTTCAGTACCTTTTTGCCTCATTTTCCTCAAGCAATATTTCCGCATTTGCTGTTGAAAATATTTGCTTTTTTACTATCTCAGTTTCAGGTGTCATAATAAAGCCCCTTTTCATGCTAATATAATAATGCACATCAGCACCATAAATGACGTCAATAAAATAAGTTACATTCCATGCACGATATCCGGTAATATATTCATGATCCGGATATTCTTATATCTCATATAATTTCATACCGCTATCAGATGTGCATACCATAAACTTCCGCTTTATCCGTGTATACGATTAATCCGGATTATTTTCGACTTCATCCCAAAGTTCTTTGTTAAACCTTATTACCCGGGCTAACGATTTCATATCCAATTGCTCTGTCTTGAGTCCATAACCACTGACTTCATACTCATATGTCATTTCAACCTTGGAATCATTTTTATGTATTTTATTGTGTTATCATCTTTTTCTATTTTTACTTTTACCAAATGTATACTGTGTTCCTCCATTTATCAGATTAACTTTATCTAATATTCACCGAAATCACCCGTTCAATTCCATCCCCATACATGAATCTGATGCCTGAAACCCTAATACTTCATACAAAGGTCTTCCCATCTTTGTTGCATCCAGACTTATCTCTGTCACACCATTTTCCTTTGCCTCTTCAATCAGAATCTCAACCATCTTCTTAGAGATGCCTCTTCTTCTGTAATCTGCACGGGTATAAACATTCATCAAATGCGCCCGATTGCCTGTCGGGTGCGAAAATGTCGGCATAATCCATATATAGGATAGGCTTGCACAGCCTACGGTAGTTTCCCCATCAAACGCAATAACTGTAGTCTGCTCACCTGACTCAAAATACTTCCTGCTCTCAGAGACAAAATCCTCATCATATTCATACTCACCGGACAGGTCATTTACCTCTCTAAGCATTTCAAGTCTCAGCTTCATAAGGATTTCCATATCATCTTTTGTAGTCTTTCTGTATGAAATCTCGTTCATTTCCTACTCCCCCCTTAACAATCTATCGAGCAAGATCTGCCCACAGTCAGTCGTTTTGTATTCTCTAAGTTTCATGTTTTATCCTCATAAACTGGAAGTTATTGCTTTCTGCATAGTGTGTTTCCTAAAATGATAATTACCACGACATCAACCAAAATAATCCCCAATGCAATATATACAAAAAATGCGGGCAAAATATTTTCAAACAAGCCCATAGTTAATGCAAGAATTGCTATAATAGACATTCCAATTCCCATTGTTCTGCATAACTTCTTTTCATCATATTTTTCCTTTTCTTCATTTGAAGCTGTATTATATCCAGAAATGAACCAGCTTCCATGTCAAGAAAGTAAAATAATAGAAAGTACAGCAAATATCGCAAAGACAATCCACACTATCCAATCAGAGCCTGTTGCTAAATCTGCTAATTTCATTTACATACTCCTCCTTAAATTCCACTTTCTTAATTTTATAAACTTGAATTTTAATATTACTCGACATGATGAAAAATTTTTAATCTTTGTGCCTCATTTGCTTCAAATCCAAATTTTTCATAAAAAGGTATCTTATCTGGAACCGCACATAGCTCCACAAAAATATCTGTTCCTTTTACTCCATTGTTATTTATAAACCTTCTTAATTCATCTATTAATATTCTTCCAATACCTTTTCCCTGATATTCAGGTCTGACAACAACATCTTTAATATAATAATTAAGTCCCATATCGCCATTCATTCTTGCCATAGCAACAATGCAATCTCCGTCCCATATAGAAACTCTAAATATGGTATGTTTCATTGCTAGTCTTGTTTGCTCAAGAGATGGTCCATCTCCCCATACTGTTTCCCATAATTCAATAAATTGCTCTGCTGTTAGTTCGTTGTATTTGATTTTTAAATCTAACATATATTATTTCTCCCCAATACTTTGTATTATAAAATCAATCAGATTTACAAATTCCGATTTATCAACGTGTAACATGATTAAATCATATTAAAAACGGAATAAAATAAAATGGCTTCAATAATAAATTTTCTTCTCTTCCTACATCTTTTTGTGATATTAAAAATACCTTATTCACATTTTGGGAAAGTTTTTTGGAAAATTCCTTTATTGATTCGTGTTTTCCTGTTCCGGAAGACTTGATTTCAAATGCATTTATCTTGCTTCCTTCTGATATTAAAAAATCTACTTCATAATAATGTGTACTCCCATTCTTTTCCCATGTATGATAAAACAATTCTCTCCCAGATGCAGTAATCATCTGTCTTTTAATCATATCAATCTCTGAAAAATTCTTTCCATTGACGTCGTATGCTTTTCTTCAATATCTATGTCTGGTATTATGTGCTTTTCTTCAAAATATTTTGAGTTGCAGATTTATATTTTCCTATCTGATCAACTGTACAATCAACCAGAAATTTAAGAAATCTTATACATATCGTTCTTGTAGAACATTATTGAATCGCTTTTTTCAGAATTTCTTAAAACGGCAAGAACATTAAACACATCCGGAAATGGCGATACCATACCCATACATGCCATGCCAAAATTCAATCCATTAAATACTCTAAATTCAGCAGGACTAATTACAAATAATATAAACGGAACCAATCCCAGAACAAATGGCAACAGGCACATCAATATAAATTGATTTCGCTTCAATGGATAGGATGCTAATGCGACAAATGTTGTCTTTCCTTTTATTCTACCTATTGTTACATCTGCTTCCTTAGGATAAACAATTCCATGTAACCACTCATGAATTATTAACAATAAAAAACCGAAAGCAAATCCAACCAGAATAAATATTGGTGAGATTACAACTGTCTTGCATATAATCGTTTTACAAAGCATAGCAATAAAAAGAAAAACGCATAGAATTGCAGCAATTGGCACTGCTTTTTTCATCAGTTCACCAACACTCTGCGGTGTTTCTATCTTTACTGCGTCATCCGGTAAGCTTCCTGTTTGATATTTATTTATATCATTTATCGACCACACAATTTTTATCATATCTACTTCCTATTCTTTTGTATAATCTTTTGCATTTACACTGTGTACCGTATTATAAAATAATTGCTCCAATTGCTCATAGTCAGTCGTTTTGTATTCTCTAAGTTTTATCCTCATAAGCCGGAATTTGAGCAAAAGCCCAAGGGACTAATGTCCCTTATATGGCACGATCAGCTTATTCGGTAAATTGCGATTTGTAAAACTTTTGCATTGATTATATCAAAGAATCATGCTTGCAGCAATCGCCTTTCCTGTCTGGAACGACTCCTGCGTCAATTCATCGACCATTGTTCTGTCCTCCCGATATTATTCTCTCCATGCTTCTTGTCCTGTGTGGGTGGTCTTACCCACGGAATACCATTTTTGCTATACATCAGGTGTCCTCCTTCATTTTTATTTGAACTTCTGGACAATTTGTCCAAAAGCTGCTTTCTTGTTCTTTGTCCTTGAAGAGACAAAAAAAGAGCATTCATGCTTTTACACATAAATGCTCTGTCGCTGTTTTATTATAAAATTGTCTTAGCTGTTATTCCCTACAAACTGGAATTTGACTAATTATTGTGTTTTAATGATTCTATAAACTACCCCCAATTGAGCAGGGTATGTTTCTTGAATCATTCCATTAAACCATATTGTAACGATATCTCCCACCTGAACATCTTCCGCTAAATTTTCTGCCGATACATAATACTCTCCATCATTCATCTGACAAAAGCCTTCAGCTGTACTCACATGCGTTACAAGAAGTTCTCCATCATCGGTAATTTCTTTTACTTTTGCATTAAAATTGATAACCTCTATTGGAATAGACGTATCATCTTTTTCAATATCTCTAAATATGATTCGTTCGTCATCAATGACTACTATGAGCTGACCTTCAGAACTCCTTTGATAATGATATCCGCTTCCGAAATTTGATTGATTATTTTCAGATGGTAACTCTGTCCCTGCCACTGTTGACACAATTTCTCCATCCATTGTTCCACAACCAGGCATTGACGCTACATATCCTGTGTCTTTATATATAACACCATCAACCATAACACATGGAGGATATGAGCCAGTATCTGCTATTTGCTCATTTTGTACTACATCATCATTTTCTTTATTTTCTGTTTCTACGGACACATTTCCAGACACAGGTTCTTTATTTTCTTGATTCGTTCCACATCCAGCCATTCCCAGCACCATACATAATACAAGCAGATAGATTACTTTTTTCATAATACATGCCTCCTTAACTTATATTTTTTAACTCTATAAACTTGAAAATGTTAACTAATCTGTGCCTTGATTTTTATCCCTATCTGACCTAATTGATCTTGAGCTACTTGCAAAAATTTCTGGCAACTATCTGTTATGTCATACTTGAAACGGATTTCTATCATAGCCATCTTAAAATCAGCATTGGGGTATATTTCATCGTACTGTTTGCTTTCGATAAAAGCCACATACGCATTGATTTTATCTTGTAAAATCTTCAAGTGTTCAAACTCATTGTCCCAATTCAAATGGTCGGTAATAAGGAGTACCAAACAAGCATTTTCTTTATCGTTTGCAATTGCGTCAATCTGACTTGCGTTATCAACAGCCATAATATCTCTCCTTTACAGTTCTTTATAAAGGCAACTCGATAAATTACAATTTTATTATAATTTTCTAATAGTGTTAGCATCTAAATAGTACAAAACAAAATGAGATATCCCCTTAAATGTTGTATAATAAAGAATGAGGAGGAACTCATTATGTCACGACAAAAAGCTCACCACACCAGGCAGTTCAAGTTGGATGCTATCAACTATCGCAAGGAGCACCCTGATCTTACAGGTTGAATGTGCAAAGAACCTGGGAATCGGTGTCAGCACCCCTGCCCGCTGGGAACCCCAGTTCAGAGATAATGACGGCGATATTCCCGTTATCGGTTCCGATAATTACGCTTCTGAAGAAGCGAAGGAAATCGCTCGTCTTAAGCGCGAACTCCGGAATGCTGAAATTTTTAGGCGTGTCCCGCTCTGGATACAGATTTTTTCTGAATCGAATCTTTTCATTCCTTAATCAAAAGAGAATGGCTTAACAGATTCAATATCATTAACTACAAACACGCCTATAGGCCTGTATTCGAGTATATCAAACCCTTTTATAATACCGTTAGGCTTCACAGTCACTGCGACCATATGTCTCCTAATGACTTTGAAAAAATGTATGAGAGGGTATGTTCTCTGCCGGCAGCTTAGTTGGCAGAACTTCTCATTTTATTTTGTGCTAAATCTTGACACAGGACCAATGATTATTTTTTTGTTCACCAACCACATATTATAGGAAATGAAATTATGAGTCAATGCACTTTTGAATGATTATACTGATGTTAGATTGTACAAAAAAGAAGACCGGAAACTCTCCGGTCTTCAGGGTTAAGGGAAAATTTTATGTGAAAAATTGTAGTACCCTTACTTTACTGCGAGTCTCTCAAATGTCTCGCTCTCTTCAGGAATCGATCTGAGTCCTCCGCGCTTCTCGACACACAGGCTCGCCACCGCATTTCCATATCTTGCAAATTCTTCAAGCTCGTCTATACTGAATTCCTCCAGGCTCTTGTCCGCCCTTATAAGCTGCGATACAAATGCCCCCCAGAACGAATCTCCAGCTCCGGTTGTGTCGACCACATGGCTGACAAATCCAGGAACTTTTCTGCTGCCATCCCTGCTGCATATCAGCACACCCTCACTTCCCAGGGTGACCGCAACAAGTCTGACGCCTGTTCCAAGGAGATACTCCGCAGCCTCCTTCGGATCTTCAAATGGTGTGAGGAGTGCCGTCTCCTCATCCGAAAGCTTCATTATATCTACAAATGGGAGAATACTCTTCATTCTCTCCATCGCATTTTCTCTGTTGTCCCACAGCGGCTCTCTGTAATTTGGATCATAGGATATCACCGCTCCGTATTTTCTCGCCTCTCTCACCGCCTGGAATGTGGTGGTTCTGGCCGGTTCATCCGTGAGAGACAACGAACCTATATGGAACACCTTTGTGTCTCTTAGCAGGTCGGCATCCACTTCCTTGTAACAAAGCATTGTGTCCGCTCCCGGCTTTCTGGCAAATGAGAATTCACGCTCTCCGTTCTCATCCAGAGTGACAAATGCCAAAGTGGTAAATACCGTGTCATCGACAACTATACCTCTGGTATCTATCCCTGCCTGCTTTGCCGTCTCAATAAGGAAATTGCCATGCATGTCATCCCCGACCTTTCCTATAAACGCGGTCTTAAGTCCGGCCTTGCTGACTGCTGTGAGCATATTTACCGGAGCGCCTCCGGGATTCTGCTCGAAGAGCTTCATCCCGGAATCAGTACTTCCGGCAGGGGTAAAGTCTATCAGGAATTCACCAAGAGCCACAACATCATATTTCTTTTCCATGTTGGATCCTCCTTGTGAATTTTACTTTCCTGTAATCTCTATGTCATAGAATTCTACTCTTGCATCCTGTGCCAGAAGTCCTGTCTCAAACTCAGGCTTTGCATATATCCTGTATGTAAATGCCACCTGTTCTCCGACAAATACCTCCACCATATCATGGTCAACGATGATCTTCACATCTATCTCGCTGCCCTCTGTTATGTCAAATGTCTTCTCGCACACTCTGACTCCATCAGGGCCCGGCTCCGTTGCAGGAGGCACAGCCTGACAGGACTGAACCCAGAACGGGTCAACTCCCATAGGAAGATTTACCAATGACACTCTCTGCATGGCCACATCGAACTCAAGGAGAAGGCATCCGCTTGCTTCCTTGTCTGACTTGAGCAGTATACCGAAATGGTCATACACCTCTCTAGGCATGATCTTGCACTTCAGCATGTAGCTCTCTTCGTTGTGTCCAAGGAATCCGTATGTACATGTGCTTACTGAATCCATCTCAACCAGTCTGTCTCCGTGAAGCTCTGCATTTCCAAGTACAGGGATGTAATCCCATGCCACAGGCTTCTCAAATACATGCTCATATTCCTTTGGAAGCTTTACGTCAAGTCCTCCATCCGCTGTGGCAACTACCTCGTGCGGCACGCAGAAGGTTCCGCCCCAGTACCATTCACCTCTGTCGCTTCTGTCTGCTCTGTCGTGAGCCCAACCGAAGTAGAAGCGTCTGCCGTCATCATCCTGCATGGACTTGGCTGCGTAGAATCTTCTTCCGCCTATGCCATCCTTCTTTGGCTTTCTCCATGGGCCAAATGGTGACTTTGCAACTCTGTATATTGTATTTACATATTCTGAGAATCTTGAGTATGAGAGATACCAATTGTCTCCCATCTTGTACATCTCAGGGCACTCAGGACAGTTGGTGTGTCCCGGTGAATATATCGGTCCGTAATATTCCCAGTTGACCAGATCCTTTGATCTGTAGAGAACTATACATCCTCTTCTGGTTATCGGCATATCCAACCTTCTCGCTGATATGAGAATCCAGTAACATTTGTCCTCCTCATTGTAGAATACATATGGATCTCTCCAGTCAAGCTTCTCGTAAAGCTCTATCATAGGTGTGATGACCGGATTGGCTGCATCCTTCACCCACGTGATTCCATCATCGCTTGTAGCGTGGCATATGGTCTGCTGATACTCTGCGGTGAGGCAGTAGCCTGTATAGAATGCATGGTATTTGCCCTCGCCGTATATGACTGATCCAGTCCATACTCCTGATGCATCCGGCTCGTCGCCCTCGCCCGGATAGAGCGCTGTAGGAAGCTCCTCCCAGTGCACCAGATCATCTGATACACTATGGCTCCATGTTGTTCTGAGTCTTGCCGGGTACACTGTTGTTCCCGGAGGTGAAGTCAGTGAGAATATATGATATTTGCCCTCGTGGTAGAAAGGTATTGCATCTCCCGTGGAATCCGCGAAGGACATCTTTCTAAAAATCTCCATATTATCAGTCCTCTCTTTCTACTAGTTTGCTGCAAGTTTCTTCTTTTTGAGGAGCTCAAGCTTGCCCTTCTGTCCATCAAGGAGTACCGCACATGCGATGATGAGACCCTTGATGATAAGCTGCCAGTATGATGACACTCCGATAAGGTTAAGACCATTTGAGATGATTCCGATGACCATGGCACCAAATACTGTTCCACTGATCCTTCCTTTACCACCTGTCATAGAGGTTCCGCCAAGTACACAGGCTGCGATGGCATCAAGCTCATATCCGCTTCCAACTGAAGGCTGGCCTGAGTACATTCTTGAACAGAGTACAAGTCCTGCGAATGCTGAGAGAAGTCCTGATATTGTAAACACTATGATCTCTATCTTCTTAATAGGTACACCTGAAAGTCTTGCGGCCTCGCGGTTACCACCTATCGCGTATACGTATGTTCCGAACTTTGTCTTACTGAGGATGAAGCTGAACAGTATGATGAGCACTACCATGTACACTACCGGGAGTGGAATCACATTAAACAGATATCCTGTACCGATCTCGATGAAGAGCTTGTTTGTGATACGTGTTGACTGTCCACCTGTGTAGACATAAGCTATACCACTTGCTATGTTCATCATGGCCATTGTGATGATGAATGCAGGCACCTTGAAATTGGCTACTATGAAACCACTTACAAAGCCAGCCGCTGTGCCGACCAGAAGGCCTGCTGCTATTGCTACGCCGAGAGGAAGTCCCTGATTAACTATAAAACCTACGGTCAGAGTTCCCGACATAGCTACTATCGATCCAACTGACAGGTCAATGTGACCAAGTATGATTATGAGTGTCATTCCAAGTGCTATGTATGTGTTGATCGATATCTGTCTAAGCACTGATATGATGTTGTTGGTCGTTAAAAACTTGTCTGTGGCAAATGATACGGCCACACACATGATTATCAGAACCACTATGATTCCTATGTTGCCCTTGACTATGGATGTCAGGGGATTGTTTTTTAATATAGAAGTTGCTTTTGAATTCTTCTTTGTCTCGCCCATATTATTTGATACCTCCTGCAGCGTATTTCATTATCTCTTCCTGTGAGAGCTCGTCCTTTGACAGCTTCTTCACGAGTTTTCCGGCTCTGACCACACATACGTTGTCGCACATGTTGATGATCTCAGGAAGCTCACTGGATACCATGATTATCGCTATGCCTTCCTTTGCCAGTTCATTGATTACTGTGTATATCTCAAATTTTGCATTTACATCAACGCCTCTGGTCGGCTCATCCAGAATGAGCACATCCGGCTTGGTTGCAAGCCATTTGCCCAGAACTACCTTCTGCTGATTTCCACCTGACAGGCTGCCCGCCTCGATCTCAGGTGACGCCGCCTTGATCCGCAACCGCTTTGAATAATGGTCTATGACCTCACCGCGCTTTTTCTCGCTTATGGCGATTCCATTCATATAGAATCTGAGGGATGAGAGTGTTAGGTTGAACGCCACGCTGTTGCCGAGCACCAGGCCCTGCTTCTTTCTGTCCTCAGGAACCAGGGCTACGCCTGACTTGATCGCCTGCATCGGATTCTTGAAGTGTACCAGCTTTCCGCCGAGTATCACCTCGCCTGATGTAGGCTGTGTGGCACCAAATACCGCCTCCATGATCTCGCTTCGTCCGGCACCGACCAGACCTGAGAATCCCAGGATCTCACCCTTGTGTACCGAAAAACTTATATCTTCAAAGACACCTGTCTGTGAAAGGTTCTTTACCTCCAGAGCAACCTCTGCCTTGTCCATGTCACAGTAATCCCTGGCATAGAAGCTCTCCAGATCTCTTCCTACCATCATCGCAACCAGCTCATTCGGGTTGGTCTCAGATGTCTTTTTTGTTCCTACGTATGCACCATCCCTGATGACGGTAACTCTGTCAGATATCCTGAAGAGCTCCTCCATTCTGTGGGAGATGTAGATTATACTTACCTGTTTCTTTCTGAGATTCTCAATGATCTCAAATAACTGCTCCACCTCTTCATTTGAGAGTGATGAGGTAGGCTCATCCATAACTATGATCTTACCGTTGAATGAGACCGCCTTGACGATCTCCACCATCTGCTGCTGTGCGATGGTCAGATTCTCTACTATCGTGTCTGCTTTTATATTCACACCGAGGGACGATATCATCTCCTCTGCTCTTCTGTTCATCTCTGCAAAGTCCAGCGTTCCAAGCTTTGTCCTTATCTCTCTGCCGAGAAACAAATTCTGTGCCACCGAAAGATATGGAACAAGTACGATTTCCTGATGTATTATTCCTATACCATTTTCTCTGGCAGCCGGAACTCCGTTGATCTTTACCTCCTTGCCATTTACCTTGATGATTCCGCTGTCGGGCTGGTAAATTCCGCCGAGGACCTTAATCAGTGTGGACTTTCCTGCACCATTCTCACCGAGCAGTGCATGTACCTCTCCCAGCTCAAGGGAAAAGTCGATGCCACTTAAAGCATATATTCCGGAGAAGCTTTTCTTTATCCCTATCATTTCCAGAACTGTCTGTCCCATATTAAACCTCCAAGTTTCTAAAATAGATCTTTTGTTATCCTGCTTTTTCGGGATCTCGGCCGGAGATCTAAGATCCCCGGTCTCTCCCGTGTTATATACACCTACGTTGTGTCATGTATGTCCAGCCGGGGGACAGCCCCGTGCTGTTACTGCCGGCTTCGATCCGGCCTTACTGCCAATCGTTAACTGTCTGCTCAGCCTCATCCTTGAGTACGAGGTGTGAGTCAAGATATACCTTCTTCTCGTCGATCGTTGTATCTCCGCCCACATACTTCTGTGCTGCGTTGAATGCGTACTCAGCAATCTGTACAGGAACCTGACATGCAACTGCTGTGAACTCGCCGTCGAGGAGTGCCTGCTTGCCATCTGGTGAAGCATCGATACTGTATACACCAATCTGACCTGTCTTGTTGGCTGCCTTAACTGCTGCTGCAGCGCCAAGTGCTGAAGGATCATTGATACAGAAGAATGCCTGAAGATCTGTGTTTGCTGTGATAATATCCTCTGCAAGGCTCATTGATGCATCAAGTGCTGCCTCGCCATCCTGCTGTGCTACGATATTGAACTTATCCTTGTTATCACCGAGTCCGTCAAGGAAACCATTTACACGGTCTACACAACTCTCATTTGATGGGAAGTCAAGGATCGCAATGTCTGCTCCGTCCGGATAATCCTTAGCCATCTGCTCACCGACAAGCTTTCCTGCCATGTAAGCATTTGTTCCAACGAACTGTGTTACGAAGTTCTCTATGTCATCCTCGATAACTGCTGTATCTACATTGAAGATTGGGATTCCTGCATCCTTGATCTCTGCAAGACCTGATGTGATACCTGCTGAATCAACCGGGATGATGAACACTGCGTCGTATCCACTATTTGCCACGTCTGATAACTGGCTGAGCTGTGTGTTCAGATCGTAGTCAGGATCAAGACATGTATATGATATTCCGTTCGCATCGCAGAGCTCCTTGAGCTTGGCATCAATTGAACTCTGGAATGTATTGTTGAGTGTGTTTGTACAAAATGCAAATGACAGGTCAGATGACTTTGTGCTCTCCTGCTTTGTACCTGAATCAGATGAACCGCTGCCCGAAGCGTTTCCTGATCCTGATCCACAACCTGCCAGTAAACTGAGTGACATGCACAGGCATGCTCCAACTGCTAATAACTTTTTAAATTTTCTCATAATTTTTACCTCCACTATCATGTATTTTCTTTGCTAACTCGTTGTCGAAAAACTGTTTTTAACCGGTTTATTTACGTAATTTTTAAACTGTTTTTCGCCCCTTGCATATTTTGATGATATAACCTTTGTCAGTTATTGTCAATATCAAGTGTTTTATTTATTGTTTATTCGTCACTTTGCACAAATGAAGCTCGATTGCATTATAGGATTCGCAGGTCTTTTATAGTTTTTTACGTAAATATTTTGTCAGATGTCATACTTATGAGATTTGTAGTGTATGATTGGCACCCGTTACTTGTCACCTTGTCTCTTGTGTATAAACGCAAAAAATCCGCCAGAAAGATACAATTTTCTCTCTAACGGATTCTTTTTTAGATAAAAAGATACAGTTTCTAACTCTGTCCGGCACGGACTAACTAAAGATGTCATATCAACTCAATCTGTCCGGCATGGACTCATGGAAGATTTCCTTCCATGCAAGCCTGAGCTGTTTTGGCTCAACCTGATACGGCTGAACTCCCACATACTTTGGAAGCTGTTCTTCACTTACCAGGGACTTGGCAACAACTGCCGCGGCTGCTCTTCCCTGCTCGTATGGTCTCTGCGTGCTGAGTCCCTTGACGATTCCTTCCTCCATGCACCTGGCAATTCCATGATCAAGGTCTGTGGTGAACACCGCCACATCCTCCCTGCCAAGCTCCTTGAGTGCCTTTATAACCAGAAGTGCCGGGCGATCCCAGCTCACATACATTGCCTCAATTTCAGGATTGGCAGTTATCACGTCCTGGGCTACCTGATATGCATTGGATATCTCTCCAAAACTCCTAATCGTAACTATGTCAATATCAGGATAACTGTCCTTGATTATCCTCTCAGCGGCGTTATCCCTGACTCTTGTTCCATAGAATGCCGCACCATGAATAATGAAACCTGCCTTTTTTTTCTTGTTCTCCTTGCAGTATTCCCCCAGCATTCTTCCCGTGTTCGTTCCATTCTCCGACTCATTTACTGATACACAGGACACATAGCTGTTCTTGGACATGCCATCCGGAACATTGCTTATGAACACCAGCTTTGACACTTTGGAAAGTTCCTGAAACTTCTCTCTGGTACGGCTGTCATCCGCCGGAATAGCTATAACTGCGTCCGGCTTCTGAAGTCTTATTCCATCAAGCTGCGCATTCTGCAGTTCCGAGTCAAAGTGCGCATCCATAACCGACACCACATCTATCCCGAACTGCTCAAGCTCCTCACAGATACCCTTCTCATGAAGCTCAGCCCATGACGTACCTGTGTAATGGAATGATATGGCAACTCTGAAATGTCCTGCCTTCAACCTCTGTTTTTCCTCCTTCGTCAGCACCACGGAATCAGGGGCAGCTGCCTTATCTCCAAATGGTCCATTATCCAGCATCTTGGTGGATTTCCTGACAACCAGTTCCACATCGGCATAGCAGTCATGGGATATGACCGCACCTGTGTTGATCTTCTCAAAAAGCATTCCAACTGCCTTGGTGCTTAACCCCTTCACATCTCTTCTGATTATGGTAAGCGGAGGATATGTAAGTTCTGACCAGCTCTCATCACCAAACCCAACCACAGATATCTCTCCCGGACAGTCGATTCCCATATCTCTCAGTGTCTTCATGAGGTAGAGCGTTATTCTATTGCCCCCCGCAAGAACTGCGGTCGGCCTGTATCTGCGGAGCGCCTTCTGGATGACGAGCATACAGTCATCCTCGCCATTTTCCAGTGTCACATCCACTATATTCGCATCGTTTGTATTTATATTGTATTTCTGCAGAGCACTCAGGAAACCTTTTGTTCTCTCATCCCTGGTGGTACTGTCCGTACTCTCTCTGAAAAACAAAACATTCTTGTGTCCACTCGCAAGCAGATAATCTGCGCCCTTAAATATAGCCTCCCTGTCTCGGAACTCAACTGAGTCTATCCCTGATCCAAGTATATTTCTCTCCACGCAGACAAATGGAACGCCTGACTGTATAAGCTTTGTGTAGTTGGTTGCCACATCGCTCACCGGCGCATGTATGATACCGGCAACCTTCTTGTTGACCAGAAGTCCGGCAAGCACCTGTGTCTCCTCCTTAAAATCATTGTCTGTTATCGCCACAAGGAACTGATATCCCTGTGCACTGACAAGTTGCTCCACATAAGCTACCATATCTCTGTATATCGTACTTTCAATGTTCGGAATGACTGCAACGATCGTAGACTCTCGGCCAACCAGCAGTTTTCTCTCCTTATCTGCTATCTTATTCTGATATCCCGTCTCTACAATAATCTTCTCTATCTTATCCACAAGCTCAGGTCTTACATACCTTGTCCTGTTGATAACATGGGAAACTGTAGCTATGGACACCCCTGCCTTATCCGCAATCTCTTTTATTGTAACCTTTGACTTGCCCATATCTCGTCCTTTCTCCTTTATCACAGATATAACTCTGGCTTCCGTACATTGCCACTGGCAACGCCCTTTTCCGATATTATAATCTACTTTTCTATGTTTGTGCAACCACTGCCATCATCCAGACTGTCGGCTCTGTTGGAGGGCTACTGGCTCTACGATGGCTACTGGCACCATGCAGTTGCCGGCTCCACCATTACATAAAACAGCACAAATTTTTCGCAAAATGCAGAAATGCAGATAAAAACGTTAAGTTATTTCCTGGGATTTCCCGGGTCCCGGGGGGCAGCAGATACTTAGTTCTGCCAGTTGATGTTCTCCCCCTGCAGCAATGGATATCTGGCAAGTTCTGTACCTTCCTGCCCATATATCTGAATTCAAACGGATAATTCCTCGGAGTCACGGTGATCTCATCGCCGTACGAGAATTCGTAATCCAGCGGGCTTCCAAAAATAGAAATCCTTTGTCTTATATATCGCCGCTGTACACATATTTTGTCTCCTTTCCCGCTGAGTTTCAGGCCACTTAAACTGACTTTGCACCATCAACTAAATTTACAACCAATGCTTACATTATAAAATATCAAAGTGATTATTAACAGACCGCCACCCATAAATTTATTATAAAATATCCCGGAAAATACTTAGGCAAGGCTCTGTACAGCGGTCACAATGACCACAACTATTTTGAAATTGCGCACATCGTCCATATTTATCTCACCATTATTTACAAAGTCAGCCGACATGACCTTCTTGCCCTTATCATCGTAAAGCACAAGTGTCTTGGTCATTTCCTTCTGCTCTTCAAGTACCTGTTCGGAAGCCATCTTCAGTAATGCTGCCACCTGATCTATGCTTTTCACTTCACAGAATGCAGTATGCGTGATGGAACCATCCGCTCTCGTTACTTCTTTCATATCCATTGGAATATGACTTTTCTTACAGGCTTTCTCCAAAAGCTCCGCTGTTCGCTCATCATTCACATCAATATGCGTGACATCTTTGTCCTCTCTGTTAAATCCCTTTAATGAGCCATGTATTTCCTTATAATTCGACATTACCTTATCGACAACCTTGCCGAGCAATGTCTCCTTCTGTTCCTCACTCATACCCGGATTCTGCTGTTCAGACCTCTTGCACGCATCCGCAATGGCAGTAATCAGATCTACGCTGACAGTCACAATCGCCTTTCCTGTCTGGAACGACTCCTGCGTCAATTCATCGACCATTGTTCTGTCCTCCCGATATTATTTTCTCTATGCTGCCTGTCCTGTGTGGGTGGTCTTACCCACGGAATACCATTTTGGCTATACATCAGGTGTCCTCCTTCATTTTTTATTTGAACTTCTGGACAATTTGTCCAAAAGCTGCTTTCTTGTTCTTTGTCCATGAAAGAACAAAAAAGAGCATTCATGCTTTTACACATAAATGCTCTGACGCTGTTTTATTATAAAATTATCTGGTATGTTTTCCCCTATAAACTGGAATTTGACTAATTATTGTGTTTTAATGATTCTATAAACAACCCCCAATTGCATATCCTCATCGGCTTTTGCAATCATCTGCCTGTACTGTTCTTTCACACTCTCCGGTACAAGAATCTGTAAAATAACTTCTCACTGCTCTCCGATTTTACTTTAAACATTCATATCACATTTCTCATTTTAAACGCATTTCCACTTATGATTTTGTCACGTTATCATTAACTATTTAACATTATATATAAATTTTCTGATCACTTCAATGTTGTATAAACAAATAATCTCTACAAGCTCCAATGCACACTTTACTGAACATAAAACCCACTTACATAAAATTGGAGCAGCAACCATTTGAAATTGCCTATGGCAATGGGTTGCTGCGGCGTAACGATGTCACAGACATCCTTACAAATCAGAGCAGCAACCATTAAAAATTGCCTACGGCAAGGGTTGCTGCAGCGTAACGATGTCGCTGACATCATTACAATAAGTAAAATAGCCGGGACACTTCTTCCCGGCTATCATTTAAACTATCCAATTATATGTGTCACTTTTTCTTCTTTCTGGCAACTATCGTCCCAACAGTTGCACCACCGCTGGCGAAAAACAGAACAATCCACAAAACCGGATTATTTGTATCGCCGGTCTGGGGAGATCCTGAGCCATCTTTTAACCTTGCCGTTATGATGTCCTCTTTTTTAATCTCCTTTGTACCCTCACTGTTACTGTAATACTTACCACAGCCATCACAGTACCAATATCCAATATTACCATCAGCTGTCTTGGTTGCTGCTTTTTCCGGGTAATACTTTAAATTGACATGATTTATTGGATCAGTCTCACCGTATTCCTCACCACATACCTCACACTTTGCTTTGTCTCTGCAGGTTGCCTTACCTCCGGTATGAGTGCCGATCACTCTACCGCAAATGTCACATATGTGGTCATTATCTTCATTTTTGTGTGATGTTTCATTTAATCTATCCGCACATCTGTTACACTCCAGCCAATGACTGTTTTCATCTGACTTATATCCAGCCTTTGGATCATGTCCCAACGCTGCAAGCTTCTCGCCACACTCAGAGCATGTTGCAGATCGTGTGCAAGTCGGTTTTGTCTTACTCCCCTTGTGATCACACAACTTCCATCGTGCAGTTAACGTCTTTACATTTGCCGGAACACTTTCACCCGGTGTATATAACTTTCCATCATCACCAAGCCACCTGAAATAATCACCTGCATTGCCGTCCGGCCTGGTGAGTCCTTCACCCATTGGAGCTGTAAATCTTTCACCGTTTTTCACAATAATCCCGATACTGCTTTCACCGCTTAATGCACCGCCATCTAAATTCAGCTTTACAGCTTTTAGTCCGTCATTGCCTAAGGTGTCGATGTCTGTAACCTCAAGCACTGGACGAAAACCGATATAAGAAACCGCCGCGTTGTCATAGCTCCACTCTCTGGCAGAATCTTTGCCACGATAAACATAGTTGGTTTCACTATCTCTCGCTACGTCCTGTCCCCAGGATGATATCCAGCTCCAGTTCTTTATATATCCTGTCGTATCATCTGTCCAGAACTGTTCTGCTTTGTCAAGAATTGCATCCCATTCATTATTCTGAGGTTCACCACGCCTATCAGACTCCCGACTGCTTGAAGCTTTTCCTACAGATGCAGTTCGCAAAACGAAATTCACGCCACCACTTTTATAGTTTCTGCCGAAAATCAAATCTGCCGTATTCAGTTCATCCCATGATACAGTATGAACCACATTGTAATCCGCAATAAAAATACTGTGCGGATACGACTGTGTGTTTGTATCGCTTTTATTTTCCATTGCATATGCTCCCACTGTGCCCACGTAAGTAAATGGCACATAATGTAACGTGCTATCCGGCACCTTATCGTTCACCACACCCGGAAGCTCTTGTGCGGAAAAATCAAAATAATATGTATCTCCCGGAGTAATTGCAAATTGTTCTTCAACCTTATCCCGTACTTTAATCGTAACATTCCGAAATGCACTGGCATAATCAGTCCTATAATCACCGTTATATTGCTCGGAAAACACCTTCAGGGTATATCTTCCAACTGCCAGACCGGATGGAATGGTAACTGTCGCTGTTCCACTTGCACTATTTTCTACAATGCGTCCATAATAAATAATTTCATTGCTACTGTTGACCAACATTACAGAAATATATTCATTCGTACCATTTTTTGCATTGAAATAATCAATATTTACCTTCCAATCTGAATATCCGTATTCATTTGTCAATGCTGTACCTGTACTTGCCTGGGCTGTAAAATTGTTTCTACTGTCATCCCAAAGAGTCAACTTCCACTCATTACCATTGTATGTAGGAATTGCCGCCAGGCCTCCATCCATACCCTGTACGGATTTTCCGTTTTCTGCGGCAGATGTGAAAAGAATAGTACTCAGATCTAAATTACAAGCAGGTCTTGCCAAACAGTCAGAATTTGGACTGTAAAGATCCACGTTGCCATCAAAGTCAACTACTCCCACAAGATCGGTGTCATCTGCCCCGAAAGATCGAAGCCACCACGCCCTCACATTCTGATCAGTATCCGTTGCGGCAATCCCCGGTGCATTATTATAATTTCCTACATAATCTGCCAGTTCTTTAGCAGACAGAAAGAATAGTTTGTCGCTTTCTGCCAGACTACCCTCCCTCCACGAATGTGAATATAAATCCGTTTCATTACTGTCGCTTTTTGAAACTCCAAGTATAGCATTTTGCTCTGAATATGAGAAATTGTTCACATCCGTTGCAAAGCTATGGCACCAGCTTTGTGCATTGCTCCCTTGATATGTACTGCCATTGTTCTGATCATTATTAAACTTTACCCCGTCACCCATAAGGTATTCCGACAGTAGGAACATTCCTCTTGTGTTTCCGTCATTTGTACTTTCATCATCCAGCACACGCCATTTGATTGGATTATTACTGTTTTCACTATTTATACCGAAATATATGTAGCTTCCGGGTGTCCTATAATTCCCCCCCGCCGTCTGCTTTTTTATTGGGTTTTCAATACCATTTGTACCAAACTGAACCGCCTTATCTGACCGCACCTGCAGATACAATGTACTTTCTTTCTGGATATTGTAATCCGCCAGTGTTCTTCCATCGACAAGCTCTTTTCCATTGAAGATCAATTTTTGCCTGTCAGGAGGTAATCCGATTTTATCCTGAATTTTCTGTTTCACATTATCAATACTGTCACCCGGCTCAACTTCAAGGGGTAAATTTCCCTGGCCAACAACAGTCAGATCAATGTAGATTGCCATTGCATTTGCCCTTATGGGCACAAAGCAGATCACCATACATAAAATAAACAAGATAGCGAACAGGCGTTTTTTCATATTGTCACCTCCGTTTAGCTGTCTTTTGACAACTTAAAATCAAATGTCATTTCCAACATTGCAAATAATTTATACATAACATCTGTAGCTATTGCCTTAATATCCAGCGACTGAATAAAGGCAAGCACCTTTTCCTGTTCTGTCTCGGGCACCTGATATACCCTCATTTCCGCCACAAGAAATCGTCTGAGTTTGCGTTCCAACGGAAAATGAATATCACATTTTCGCGCCATATAGCCACGCATCAGCCCCGCTGTACCAATTTCCATCTCGTAAAAATCACTATCATCATAATCTGGAAAATTTTTGCCAAAAATTTGTTTCAGCTCATACGTTGTATGAAGATAAATATATTCCGATGTCTCCGGCAAAGAGTAAGCCTCGATGTATATATCCCGAAGATGTTCATTCAGTTCCGTTAATGTAATTTGGATCGCGGTTTCCACTGCATATGCGTAAACCGGCGGCAGATTCCTGTCTGCAATACTTCTTGCCACACTGAACTGTCCACTGAACATTGCTTCAACTAATTCCAGTAAAATCTTCTCCTTAGTAGGAAACAGATTTAAATAGCTTCCCCTGGCAACGCCCGCCTCTTCAACAATCTGACTGACAGAAGTATTCTTATACCCCTGTTCTAAAAAAAGACGAACACACACAGTCAGTATCTTTCTCTTTGTTTCGCTGCTATCTCTTCGCAAGTAAATCACCTCTTATAAATATCTTAATGTAAAAATTTTTCTTTTTTTCTGGCAATCACAGTACAAATAAATGCACTGCCGCTGATAAACATAAGGACGATCCATAAAACAGGATCATTTTCATCTCCGGTCTGCGGAGATTGGGAATCACCCGGCAGCTTCGCCGTTATAATATCATTCTTTTTGATCTCCCTTGTGCCATTTTTATCGCTGTAATACTTACCACATCCCCCACAATACCAATATTCAATATTACCCTGGGAAGTCTTTGTCGCTGTATTCGCAGGGAAGTGCTTTAAGTCGACATGATTTTTCGGATCAAGCTCTCCGTAAGCTTTTCCACACACATCGCAGATTGCTCTGTCCTTGCAGGTTGCTTTGCCACCAGTATGATCGGAAATCACCTTTCCGCAATAATCACATACATGATCTTTGTCGTCGTCTGTGCATTCATTCAAAACCATATCACATTTATCACATTTATGGTTTTTATCTTCATCAATACAGTTCTCAGTTTGTATACCTGCGGTACACCCTTCAATGACACATTTTCGGGTATGTGTTCCATCGCCGTTCGATGTCCATCCGCTGAAAGTATGCCCATTGTTGACCGTCACGGTCATCTCAGAGGTATTACCTGCCTTATCGGTAACAGCAATCCTCTGTTCACCTTTTGACTGGGAAAGAACAAACCGGTTGTTTTCATCAAGACTGACTGCCTTTCCATTCACGGTAACGGCAGACATATATTTTTCGGTAATCATAACAGTTTGTGCCTCACAATAGGTCTTGCCGTTCTCGATTCCGGAAATCATAGGATTAGTTCCGTCCAACACAATTCCCTCAGAACACATGTAGGATACATTTCCCGACATGTCAGTCAGCCGTACATATACAATATACTCGTTATCAGGTTCAATAGCAAATGGTGCAGTGTATGCAGTAAAAATCAAGTCGTCTAATTCGTTTTCGGTCAGTGTATCATTTGATATAAGATACTCAACTTTAACCGTTTCCATACTGTTGTCGCTTCCATCAATCATCACTGTCTGCGTTTCCTTGAAGAACAGATTAAAAGTTATATTTGAAGCAAATGTACTCCAGACTTTCCCGCCAATTTTAATTTCGCCCCTTGGCTTTTCGACATCTTTCCACAATGCTTTTATCGTTACATTCTCTGCAGGCATGGTTGTCGGGATTGTCTTATCCCACCCCATAAAATCATAACCTGTTCTTGTCGGTTCATCAGGGGCGGTGATTACTGTTCCGTAATCCTGTATTATAGGAGCAATCTCACTACCGCCGCCGGTATCAAAGGCAATCGTGTACTGATTTACCTTCCACTTTGCAGTGATGGTCATATCCTCCGCAGGCATAGTTGTCGGAAATGTTTTGTCCCATCCTATAAAAGTATAACCTGTTCTGGTGGGATTCTGAGGTGGGATATCTGATCCATAGTTTCGGGTTATAATAATATCCTCTTCGCCATTTTCAAGCTTGATTGTTATTTCATACGCCATAACCATCCAACCGGCGTACAAAGTCATATCATCGATCACCCAGTCTCCATCTCTCCATCTCTCTGTACAGGCAGCATCTTTATACCAACCAGTGAACAAATATCCTTCTCTGACAGGGTCATGCAGCTCACAGACAGGTCCATTTTTCCTCTCTTGACTGGTTACAGGTCCAGTCAATGTTCCTCCGTTCCCATCGAACGTGACTTTACACCAATCTATACGCCAATGTGCATACAAAGTGCAATTCTCCGTCTTGTCATACCATCTTGTGCTTTTGCCATTTTCATCAATATAACACTTACCCCCTCCTCTTTCATCAAACCAGCCTTCAAAAACGTAACCTATCCAGATCGGCACAGGCACATCATCAAACTCCTCACCATAAGCAATCATGATCGTGGAGACATTAGAAGTACCATCGTCATAATCCAAAGTAATTGTGTACTGAATAGTTTCCCACTGTGCTGTCAGCGTAATACTCGTTACAGTATCATCAACCACAAGCTCCGCGTAGGTGGTATCTCCAGATATGATCCTGCCCTCGTAAGTCCACCCCTTAAAATCAGCTCCTTTTTTTTCAGGATTGGAAATACCCTCCAGTACTCTGTCATCCCAACAAACAGTTTTATCGGCAACTGTCGTATTATTTGCCGTATCAAATTTTACAGTATAGGTCTTTGCCTTCCAATCGGAAGTCAGCGATATATTTTGAGTGACATTCTGAGAAAAATCATATTGTATTCCGTCCTTAAGCCACCCCAGGAAGGTGTACCCCTTCCTAACCGGTTCTTCAGGTACTGCTGCAGGTGCCTTTGCACGTATCTGCGAGGGCACACCTGAATCAAAGGTAACAGTATATATTCCGGTTGTGCTGCCATTAAATGTTCCTCCCGTAACAGTATAGGTATTTTCGACTGTTCCATTGAATATACCGTTCGTGATAATTCCGGCATTTGTAACAGGATAATTGTATGTACCTCCAGAAATTGTTCCCAGCCCCGTATTTAAAACATTACAATAGAAAACAGTTGAATCTTCCCCAGTATTTTGAATTATAGCGTAATTCGTGCACGATTGTCCTGTCTGAACCACGCCACCATCTGCATTAAATGTACCTGCATTGCTAATGGCACTGCCATCACCACCATAGGTAGACTTGCTTCCGGAAATTGTTGCATTTCCACTCATTGTGAATATTCCATAGTTTACCACTCCGGCGGAACACGGGAGGTACAAAGGAGTACTTCCACTACAGCCAGTGATAATTCCGCCTGTCATTTCAAATTCAGCATTTTCCGAAACATAAACACCCCCCGCAGAGCTCAATTCATTCGAAGAATCAACACAATTGGTTAACCATCCAGAATTCATAACAAGCTTTCCACCGCTTGCAACCAAAATGCCCCCTGCCTTTTGATCGACAACTTTACCATTTTTAATATTTCCAGTAATAGGACCGGCACCGCCTCCTATGGGACCAGCTAAATCCGCGCCGCTGTTTTTTATGGTCAGCATACCATTAACCACAATTACGGTGCCATTATTTTGGGCGTCTATCGTCTTTCCATTTAAATCCAGTATGACGTTTTTGCCAACCGGAATCGTTAAAGAGCTTCCTCCCCAGGAAATATCACTTGAAAGGGTTACTGAAAGATTATCATTACTGTCAATAAGGTCTTGCAATCCACTCCAACTATCAACTGTCTGAGTTTCTGCATACACTATAGTCGGCATAAAACAGATCACTATACAAAGGGTGAGCAGAACACTGAGTATTCTTTTTTTCATCTTGTTTCCTCCTTTCCTCTTGAACGTCAGTCCACTAAACTTTGCCTTCAGCAATGGACTAACGCTACATGTCAAGTTTTCATATAAAACTCAACACATTCCGCCGTCGGTAATCAGCGGCTTATAATGATATTTTATTTACAGTATGGCAAACAGTTTATACATAACCCCTGCTGTTTCACTGCGATTGCTTGCCATACTATAAATATATTAGTATGCATACTAATAATATCATAATAAAATTTCAAGTACAAGCAACAATGCATATTTTACTGAACATTAACCCACACACAATAAAATAGCCGGAATACTTTTGCCCGACTATCATTAGAATTTCCTATTAATATTCAGTTAGTTCACGCCGATTTTTCCATACAATACCTTCACTATCTTCTTCTTTTAATATCACTAAATTTTAATCTTTACCTGTGTTAATTATTCTGCACACAACCCCACCATCAACTACAAATACAGCCTTTCCCTTTTGCCTTATGTCTTCCATGTAGAAGATTGAGCTGGGTAGATGCCACCCAGCTCTTTTTATGTTTGAATCGTCAACCTTCAATTCGATTATGTTTTCATCTCCAAACACATTTTTTCACCCAATGCAATGTTATATTAAATGAAAAAATCATTTGATATCATAACAAAAATTATATTATTCTCTTCTTATATGTGCATATAATCCCAACTATAATAATAGTTATGTAATAAAGAATAGTACGAGCATTTTTAATTTTATCAGCTATCATAATTCTGTATGCCTCCTTCTTCCATGAGATTACAGCAAACGTAGAAGTAATGTCTATCAAAAGGCTTTTACATATTAGATAAAAGCATGTAAAATTTCTTTTACATAGCTTAATTGCGGTCTATTTAGCTTGTTTCTTGACTACTCAGGAAAAATATTTCTACCCTCGCCCCACCTGTATTTTCAGAATTTGAAAGTTTAATACCTCCACCATATTTTTCAGCCACAGTTTTTGCAAAAAATAGTCCCATCCCATAATGGGCTTCGCCATTTCTACTTGTGTCATCCATAAAAAACTGCTCTGTGCCATGCAATAATGCTTCTTTTGTAAATCCTGATCCGCTATCCTCCACAATGAATGTCAGCCGGCCATCCTGCTCCTTTGCGTCAATATAAATGATTCCATTTTCTTTTGTATGCTCCACTGCATTCTGAATCACATTCATTACGGCTCGGAACATTGGATCATAAGCAATCGTTACCTTTTTATCACTTTGTTCCGCCTTCCAATCTATCTTCTGGTGATAGCTTTCTACCAGTCCGAGTGCCTGTTCCTTTATATCTGCGAAAAAATCTTCTAACCTCACCGTTGTATAGGTAACATCACTGCAATTCCATGATTTTGTGACATCTATCAACTGTTTTACATAACTTTGTATCTGTGTTGTGCCGTTCAAAACATAAGTGATATTTTTCTTCTGTTCTGTGGTCAGTTCAGTCTCTGAAAGTAGTTCTGCATTTCCCCGTACAATCGTAAGAGGTGTTTTAATATCATGCGCCAAAGCAGACATCTGCTGTTTCTTTTCCTGCTCTGTTTTCCACTGCTTTTCTAAAGATTCTCGCAATGCATCTCGCATATCATCGATTGCCGATAAACAGTCATCAAACTCTTTGATACCGGAACAGGATGTCTCATATTCCAGATTTTGATCCTTTATTTGTCCGATTGCGTCTAATACAGGCTGCATCTGCTTTTTGATTCTTTTTCCAAAACGTATGGACGGAATGATGATAATCGCTACCGCTCCAATCACAGACATAATAATCATCACATTCTGTGGTCCTATAAAATGCTCCCTCAAAAAAGCTGAATGATATTGAGGTGTCAGGCGATATTGCAATACAACATATTCATTTTCCCTTACAATTACTTTATAAAAATATTTCCCGGATGCGTTTCCGTACTTTACAACATTCCATGCTATCTGTTCGTATTGTTCTGACAGATCTCCACCTATTTTCTCTCCATTCTCTGAAAAGATTACATAATCACAAAGTGCGGGAATCATCTCAGCAGTCACTTTATCTGCACGTAGAATCGTATCATATGCTTCATTAATCTTTTGCTCTGCATAATTTGCCGGATAAATACAGCCCACACTAATCAAAAGGTACAGCAGCAGATAAGCAACAATCACCAAACCAACTAATGATCCAAGCATGACCAGTACATATCTCATAAAAATCCTGCTGAGTGCATTGCTTCTCTTTACTCTTCCCATTTATATCCAATCCCCCAGACTGTTTTTATCGGTGTATAATCATAATCCGCAAATTTTGCTCTTATATTTTTGATATGCGTGATTATAGTACTGTCATTACTCTCATTGTCAAAGCCAAAGACCGCTTCCAATATCTGTTCCTTCGAGAAAACCTGTCCTCTGTTTTTAGCCAGAAATTCACAGATTTCGTACTCCGCTTTCGTAAGAGGAAGTTCCTTATCATCAACCAATAGTTTCTTTTGAGATATTTGAATACAGACCCTCCCCAAAACCATCCGGACAGAATGTTCCCTGTGCTCTCTTCTAAGATGTGCATTGATCCTTGCCCGAAGTTCCATCACTCCAAATGGCTTTGAAATATAATCATCTGCTCCTAAAGAAAGTCCGTTTACCAGACTGTTTTCCTCCGTTTTTGCCGTAAGAAACAAAATCGGACAATCCACAAGTGCCCTGATTCTTTTGCATAATTCGAAGCCATCAATTCCAGGCATCATAATGTCCAGTAAAATCAGGTCATAACGATGTAATTCTTCCATATTAATTTTTAGTGGATTACTTACTTTGGTAACCAGATGTCCATCCTTATTCAAAATGCTTTCTATCATTTCCAAAATTGCCGGTTCATCATCAACTGCCAGTATTTTTGCCATAGTTTCCCTCGATTCTATTCCGATATTCTGTTTCCTTCCCAGTGGTTTACCCACCAAAAATAGTATACCATACTAATCCCTGTAAATATTAAGCAACCTGGTATGAATGACAACCATTCACCTACACTAGTTTCTCCCAATACAGATTGCAGATAAGTATATGGTACTCTACCCGTCCAACAGACAAATACATATTTCCACACATAATCTCCAAGTCCGGTAAGCATCAATGCACTAATTAGTCCTGATATAATCCCTGCTCCAATGGATACCCCTTTTCCAAACTGAAAAGCCAGAATCAGCTGCCACAGATAAAGTGGAACACTGCTTCCCCACAGCAGCAATGCTGCAAATATACATCCTTTCATGATTTCGATATCGCTTGATGCGATTCTTCCAAATCCAACTCCGAATATGATTGCTGTCAATAGGATAGAGCACAGACACAAAACCAGTAGCATCAACAGTTTCGATAAAAATGCTGTAAGTTTATCTGGTAAAGACAACAGGTTTTGAAAATTACCTGCATTTTGTTCTTGTTCCATCACACTTGCTGTAAAAATTCCAATAAGTACCGGAAGTCCTGCTCCTATTGCCTGATAAAATGCAATCACTTTCATATTTTCATTCCATGGTGAAAAAAAGTAATATATTAAAAATATAACGCTGGTTATAATCGGAATCAGTAAGTGTGCCAGAATCACAGATGTTCCTTTCATCTTTCGCAAGTCTGCATTAAGAGATCTTCCAATCATCTTATTTCACCTCTCTTCTCTCAAACCATTTCAAAAACAGAACCGTTACAAAAACAAACCAGATGATTGAGAGACACATTCCCGGAACAATGACTCCCGTATCCAAAAGAGGATTCCCTGCTTCTGCGGCAAGTCCATTTGGTAAAACATGAAGCAACGGGCACATCATTCGCATAGGGATTGCAGAAACAAGTACATACCAGATTCTGGTTTGTGATATTACCACACCGCTGACGGTAATAAATAGGCAGACCAACAGGTTTACAATCATTCCAAATCGTTCACTTAAAAATAAAGCTACCGGAATCTCCCATAACTCAGAAACCGTCAGAAACAATACTGCAATCAACGCTCCTCCAACTGGAACATGTGTCGTTAGAAGAAAGCCTCCAAGCGTTGCTCCTGCAAACACAATCACATTAGAAAACAAAATCATGTACCCAATATAAATAATTTTCCCCAGCAACAATTTTCTTCTGTCTGTGGGAATAGTCATTAAATGATAGTATTTTATCTTTTTCTCCTGCGCCACAGAAAGATAACAAAATAGAGCAATCATCCCCGGCAGCAAAAGTGTATACCACCAGTTCCAAACACTTTCTGCATAAGCATTTGTCATCCCAAGAGTAAATATAAATGCCATGACAAATGTAAGAAGAGGAAATCCCCAGATAAACTTTTTTCGCATGGTTCTTTTGGCTTTTTGATGTTCTGCTTTTATAATATTAACCATGGATTTCACCTGCTTTCTGGTTTTTTCTTACCACATTCATAAACAAATCTTCAAGATTATCTCCCTGCTTTAATGCTCCTTCGTATCCTAAGATTCCACCTGAAATAATCCCGACTTTATCTGCAAGTAACTGTACCTCTGAGAGAATATGACTGGAGAGAATTACAGTGATTCCCTGTTCCGGAAAAGACCGGATCAGCTCTCGTAATTCCTCGATGCCTATTGGATCTAATCCATTCGTAGGTTCATCCAATATCAAAAGTTCCGGTTCTCCAAGCAATGCCATTGCAATGCCTAGTCTTTGCTTCATCCCCAAAGAAAACTGTCCTGCTTTCTTCTTTCCGGTGTTTGTAAGTGATACAATCTGCAAGACCTCATCAATTCTGTTTTCATCTGTACCAAGCAATAATTGTCTTACCTTCAAATTCTCTCTGGCGGAAAGATTTTCATAAATAGGCGGATTTTCAATTAACGCTCCTATTTTTGATAAATCTTTCCTATCCAAAAGTTTTCCATCAAAGTAAATCTTTCCTGCAGTTGGTTTCATCATACCGGTCAGCATTTTCAATGTGGTAGATTTACCAGCGCCATTCGGTCCAAGCAGTCCATAAATCTGTTCCTTTTCGATATTAAGTGAAACATTATTTACCGCTTTCTGCTTTCTAAAATATTTACACAAATTTTGTGTCTGCAACATCATTTCCATCTTTACTATCCTTCCTTCCATATTTCATTTCTTACTGAAATATAACCTAACAGAAAAAAATAAAGATTTGATGAAGATTGCTAAATAATTCGTCTACTCTATTTTTATTCTCGTATGGAATAAACCATCAATTGAATATCATTATCAGAACTCGGCTTTCCACTGAAGTCAGCAAAACTGTTACAAATACGAAGTCCTAATTTACAGAATATCTCCGTGATTTCATCCAAACTATATAACCTTATAGGATTTCCTTCTTTCATTTCAGGCTTATAAAGTGCTTCTCCATACATATAGTCTACCTGCCCATATATCAGCGTTTTTCTATCCTTCTCCCATTCAAAAGCAGATAATGTAAGTCCCTTTTCTCCTGCATCCCATAACTTGCAAACCTGAATTTATCTTTTCTTATATGTCACCACAACTCCAACCACCGAAGTCAAAAAAACAATCGGTGCGAGTCTTACAAACAAGAATTCAAACCCATGCAGTATTGTTCCTGACACTGCCAACTCAGGATCATTGTAATTCCAATTCAAATAAAAACTATTCGTAGATGCAAGTGCGATAAATATTACCACTATAACCGCACACAATGAAATAAGAATCCATCGAATCGTTTTTACCTTTGTTATACTTCTTTTTGCAAGCTGCAAATTAATAACTTCTAATTTTTCAGAAAGAATCTTTAAATCATCGGTAGTCGGTTCTGCTACAGGTTCTCCAAGTAATTCACTTACAGTAGTATCCAGTTCATTCGCCAAAATAATCAGCATACTGGAATCTGGAACTGACAAACCATTCTCCCATTTTGATACTGTCTGTCTTACTACGTTCAGTTTAATTGCCAGTTCTTCTTGCGACAGCCCTTTTGACTTTCTAATTCTTTTGATATTTTCATTTAGCATAATCTCTGCCTCCTTGTTTTTGATAGCTCAATTCTATATTCAATAGAGCCGTTGCCACAAGCAATACATATTAACATCCGCTTATTCACGGGCTTTTCACAGACAAAACTCGATTTGTATTTCTGTTTGTTTTAAAAATGGGCAACTCCGATTGGAATTGCCCACTCATTTATCACTCCAAAATCCAACGGCTTTGCCGTTGCCGTTCTTCGAACTTCTTGATTTTGTCGTTGTCACATCAGGTGAAAACAAATACTCGCCTTGCTCGTGCTTGTTTTCCTGCTGATGTTCCAAATTATACGATTTTTTCTTGCTTGCACTTAATTTTGCATCAATTGATGTAAGTTTGATGTAAATCGCTGTTTTTTTAGTTTTTTATCAAATGAAGTACGTCCCGTCTATTTACTATGAAAGTCCTGAACGGCAGCCATGAATGAGTCATGCTTGCATGAACGAATTCATGGATATCGGGCAGGCTAAACTGTATGAGTAAACAGGGCAATCGCCCGGATTACGAATGCAGTTGGCAGTTACGGGAGTGCCATAGGCACGGAGTAACTGACTTTCATATATTTACATCTTAATAGAGCTTTGCACCTGCCGGAATGTGGTCATCTACCATCAGAAGATGAATCTTTTCTTCGCCTTCTTCTTCATGAATAGCACTGAGGAGCATACCGCAAGAGTCAATGCCCATCATCGCTCTCGGTGGAAGATTTGTGATAGCGATAAGAGTCTTTCCAACCAGTTCCTCCGGCTCATAAAAGCTATGAATGCCGCTTAAAATGGTTCTGTCTGTGCCTGTTCCGTCATCAAGAGTAAACTGTAACAGTTTCTTTGACTTCGGTACTGCAACACACTCTTTAACCTTTACTGCACGGAAATCTGACTTGCTGAATGTATCAAAGTCTACCATTTCCTCAAACAAAGGCTCAATCTTTACTTTAGAAAAATCAATCTTTTCAGACTCAGTTTTTACATTTTTTTCAGGTGCTTCAGAAGCTGTATTATTTACATCATTTTTCTTATTTACACCATCTAAGGACTTCATTGTCGGGATTAGGATTTTCGTCCTTAAATAAATGCTCATATCTTCTTATATCCCCACTAATACAAGGCTCAAAATCATCTGTATTTCACATATCTTCTTATATATCTTTATATCTCTGTTGTAGAATGTCGTAAAAATTATCGTAAATTGCTAACAGATTTTTATTTTACCTTCCAGTCTTGCAAAGGATTCCTGTTTTCTTTCCTTTGTGGCTTCATTGTAAACATTCATTGTGGTAGTAATATCACTATGTCCCATAATCTCCTGAATAATCTTTAAATCATTTTCGTTCTCACATAACCTAGTACAAAAGGTATGTCTGAGATTATGAGCACTAAAATGTGGTATTAAAACAGGCTGTCTATGTTCTTTCTTAGCTTGTACCTTTTCCTGTTCATTACAGGCTGTGTAAATACGTTTAATCGCTCGATTTATGGTCTGTGGATTATGCACATATCCACAACGATTAGTAAACACAAATCCTGAATACCCATCAATAATAGCAGTATTAAATCCACATTTCATCTGCTGCCTTCGTTCCTGTAATAAGGCTTTTCTGACAGCTTCAAACATTGGAATAATACGCTTTCCTGCTTCTGTCTTTGGTGTAGTAATGTGCATTTCACACTTTCCATCATCTTGCTGTCGGTAAATCAGATTATGATTTATAGAAATAATATTTTCTGTAAAATCACAATCTTCCCATGTCAAACCGATAACCTCGCCGATTCTACATCCTGTACCAAGAAGTACAGTAAATAAAGGCAACCAATGTTTATAGGTATCAGAACCAGCTACAAAATCAACAAATAACGACTGCTGCTTTTCTGTCAACGCATGACGTTTTGTTTTTTCCCAATTATGACTCTTTTCGATTTCAGCCATAACACCATCTGAAGGATTTGTACGGATATATCCATCCCTAACAGCCATTGTAAAAACAGGATACAATATTGTATTGATTATTTCCATACTGTTCGGTTTAAATTTCTTTTCAAGTATCAGGCTGTTATAAAATTTCTTAATATCACTATACTTAATACTTGAAATTCGTCTTTTCCCAATAGTATCACTCACATAGTTTTTATACATATACTGATAATTTGTCCTTGTAGACTGTTTTAATTCCTTTGTGGACATATATGTATCAAATAGCTGATTCAGTGTTTTAGTATTTGCTGTATGAGTCTGTATACCATCTTCCAAATCTCGTCTTATTTGCTTCTCCATCTCTCTAAGACTTAATTCACAGCGTTTTCCTTCTGGTACTCTGTCGGTTGCAACCAATTTCCAACTGTAAGCACTTCTGCGAGTTCCATTTACGTCAACATACTTAAATTCATATTTACCATCTTTTCTTTGGCTCTCTCCATTTTGCAAAACTCTGTTTTTGCTATCTCTTCTCTTTTCAGACATGATAAAATCTCCTTTCCGAAAAGAGCCATGATATAGTATGCGTTCATCATACCATACCACGCCCTAATCTTCTATAAATTTTTAAACAACCTTCTGTAAATCCATATACTGCTCAAACAATTTTCTTTTAATCTGTTTTCTGTTTCCATTCCAAAACCAAAAATCTGCATCTGGATTTTGATTTATAATATTCCTGATATTATTCTCACCGATACGAAAGTAAACAGCAGCTTCTTCTATGGATAATGAATACTTTTCCCAAACAGGTACTACAATATCTTTTGCCATAGCAACTACACCTCACTTTCATCAGCAAGGTAATGTTTACAGTTAATAGCTCTAATATCTGTATTCATCAATGCCATGTATACTTTTTCAGGAATATAATCCATCAGTGATTTTGCTTTGCTTACCAGTATTCCCTGCTTAATATCACAATAAATATCTAATGCATGGTTATATGTATCAATGTCAGTTGAACGAATCCATCTATCACTATCTTTAACCTTCACACTGTATTTCTTTGTAAACGAATTTTTTGTAATATTTGATTTTCCAACCTCAATCGTTTCATAAAATACATTGATACTGTGAGGAACAATCAAACACAAATCAGGATGGTACTGTTTATTTCCATATTGTAAAATATCTTTATCAATATCCATCTGACCTTCACCTGGAACCTCATAAAAATTCTTATCCAACCATTCATAATATTCTTCCTTGTTTTCTTCCCACAACTTCCACATGAAAGCTCCTCTATAACGTGGATTACGTTCCTGATATTCCTTTCCACATCTTGCTTTCATGTTAAAATATCTGCTCTTTTTTTCTTTCTTATTAAGTTTTTTATATCTTGTCACCTTATTTATTCTCCTTTTGTGTAAATATTGGTGACACATTCACACTCATCCATTACCTAACTGAATGAACATATTAGGTAACTGACTTTAAGGAAAATCTTCAATAAAGCCTTATATTTCAATACTTTTCAACATTTATATAAAATTCATTTTTGGTAACAAATTACTGTTTTCCAATTTTATTTTGAAAAATACTCAATCATTTTTTCTTTAATATCTGTAACAATAGCTTTCAAATCTTCAAAACTGAAATATTCAATATTGTGATATTTCTTAAAATTACTAGCCTTGTTATTTGCTTTTTCTTCCGTAAATCCAAGTAACATCAATAATTTTTTCATCTGATTACTTGTAAAGATATGATCACGCCTTGTTATCAAAAAGCTGTTCACACTCATAAATTCCCTGTCACGTTTCTTTCTGCTTAGATCTTCCAAATATAATTCAGCCATACTGTGATTGAATCTATCCTGAACAGCTTCAAACTCTTTTACAGCATCATCCAATCTGTCAAACCATACTTTTAAAAATTCATGCTCAATACTATCCTTCATACGAACACTTCTTAATTCCAACCGACTATAATATGGGCTTCTATTCTGGCTTTCATCAGCTTTATCATAAAATTCAACTTCTCTTAATTGATTTCTCGTTGCAAGACTTTTAGTCTTACCATTCCAGAAATTTTTTGTGTCGTATGTATTTTTGTCATTCGATGAATTAGCAATACAAGCAATCAATAATCGGTTTAACTTTGTATAATTCGGATAATACTTACTGTCCATAGTGTTAAAACTCATATCTACACGTTTCCACTTGAAATCGGTTATTGCCAATTCTTCAAACACATCTTTCATTACCTTCTTAAAAGCTGTATACTCTGTCAAAATGTATCCGTTGTTATTCCTGTTAGGATTTACACGAAAATATGTTTCCTGTTCATCCTCATTTCTAACTTTACGAATATTGCAGTTTGTAACAAAATAATTGTCATTTGCTTTCTTCAAATCAACAACCTGTGGTGCAATACCATTTCCAGTATGAAAACCAACATGTGCATCAATCTCTTTTAAATATGCTAAACGCTTCTTTTTATCCATAATCTTTTTTTCCTCCTTAAGTCTAATGTCGAATAGCATTTTTCATTTATGCGAATGTATCACCACTTGTTTATTCTCTTTTTGAATTGACAATTAACGTGAAAATGCACACACACGCTTTTTCCTATTTTTAAGCACAAAAAAAGCAAGGTATTTTTCAACCTTGCTATCGTAAAAATAAATCGTTATCGTGTTTCCCCTTATTTTTCTTGTTTTTTTTTAATTTTGGTGTCAAAAATTGATTTTAAAAAAAATCGTGGTTTTCCCTTATATTTCTTGGCAAAAATCCACTTTTAGGGTAAAAAAATAATATCGTACCCTATATCGTGTTAGTGTATGCGTGTAGTAGCTATACTGTATTCTAATATTACAATTTGCTTTTCCAGTTTTTGCTACCCTCTCTTTTTCTTGGCTCGTATTAATGTACTCTTACTAATTCCTGTCATATCTTCTACCTGTTTATAAGAATTGCTTTCCAATAATTCCAACGCATGTTCTATCTGTTTTCTACTATATTTTTTCGGTCTACCTTCCCTAAAATCAGGATTTTGTTTTGCAATGGCTTTTCCTTCCATTGTTCTTTCAACAATCATATCTCTCTCAAATTCAGCAAAAGCAAAAAACACATTCCTAATCAATTTTGAAGATGGTGTATTATCCATAACACCGATATTCAGAATATAAACCTTAATTCCCTTTTCAACCAAATCTGATACTAACTCACTACCCTGTGTCATGCTCCTTGCAAATCTATCCAATTTTGTAACAATCAGAGTATCACCCTTTTGTATTTTATCCATCAGTTTATCAAATTCTGGTCTATCCGTTTTCGTACCTGTAAAAGCATCCACATAAATTTCATTAGCACCTGATTCTCTCAATGCTTTTTCTTGTGCTTCCAAACTGTTTCCATCTTTAGCCTGTCCTTTTGTACTTACTCTTGCATACCCATAAATCATATAAAATCTCCTTTCGTTTTTTGACACCAAGTTATGACACCTTTCTATGCCTTGATTTTACTACATTTAATTTTTGGTGTCAATACTTTTGATTATTGACACCTACTATACCTACACATTATCCAAAAAATATTGATATAGTAATACGTGTTTATTAAAAACTTTTATATGCATTTATCAAACACCCTGCAAGATTTTTACATCTTGCAGGGTGTTCTACTGTCAAAATATATGTAAGACCGCAAGGCAGGTCGCCCTGCGGTGATGTTTCCTATGTCGTGATTATCTGTCCCTGTCTTGGGATTTCTTTCTCTGCTTCGGCTGAGAGTTCTGTTTCCCCTCTTCCTGAGTACCCACTATGAGGCGTTTACTCCTCTACATAATCTTTTATGCTGGGAGAAGTTTCAGGAAAAGCAAACGCCCACCCAAGTAATGCTAAGTAACTACCAAGCGTTCCTTGCAGAAGCCCTAGTATTACCAAGCATATTTTTTTGATTACATTGTTCAAAATAAACACCTCCAAACAAAAGATAAACTACAGGACCGGTCAAAATTTAAAGAACCAGAAAAACTTCCCGCCGTATGGATTTTTCTTACTGAGCAATAGTGCTGAAACTTCATGCAATAATAAAAATGCACCGCTTATGGCCGTCATCACCAGTTCAAACTGTGATAAGACCGACATGGAATTATCATTATAGCCTATATAAACATTCTTACTGCCCAGAATGCTGCAATTTCCCTCATACCAGAACACATTGGCACCATTAACCGGTGAATCCGGCTTAATCTGCAGCACCGTATAAGTTGACCGAATGCCTTTCCCATAACGTGATTTGTAATTTCTGACAGCATTTCCGCTATATACCTTGACATGATTGGAGCTCTGCCGGGAGCTTTGATATGTTACAGTTCTCATCAAGTTTTATAGCTGATAAAGAAAGACTGAACGCCTCTTGTAATTGCCCATTATAAAAGGAAGTTTCCGCATTTGAAATTAATTCTGCAAGTTGATCTTTTTTGTCCATTGGCATCCAAATCATCCCCTTACGTAACATCGGTTTTTTTCAGTTCGTTTATTAGCTCTATATCATAATCATTTGGAACATCACTGAATGCTTTTTCTGCTAAAGTGACAGCTTCTTTTGAAATCGTAACCTCATTAGCTAAAACGTTCTCCAAAAAATTTTCAAGAGCCACCCGTTTTTCTCCATATTTCGCCAGTTCTTCAGCATCTTCCACAAGAGCATTCACAAGAGAGTCGTCATGAAATTGCATAGAGATATTTTTGAAGAACATATCATATGCGTCTTTTACCATTTTAATCTCCTCTCATAATTAGCGATTAATAGGAAAGCCAGTTACTATCCCTTCACCGCCTGGTTCAACAATCACTCTAATATCTAAACTATGGTTTTGTCCTTCAACAGTAAATCTAACTGGTCTACCATTTCTTGTGGTAAGAGGAGCGTTTGGATCTGGACCACCAATAGTTTTCGGTGCATTTCGACCACTTCCTGGACCTGTAGCTTGTTGCCAAATTGATTTTGGACTATTCGCAACATCTTCGACAGCCTTAATAGCATTATCATCGGACCAAGTATCTGGAAAAGCACTATTGCCAAATCCGCGATTTGGACCGTGCCCAGGATCATCTGGACCTTCGCCTTCAAGAATATGTCGTCTTCTATTATCACTAACTTTACATTCGGTATTGTGAACCCATACGGTATTTCTTCCAACAAAATATGTATGTGAGTTTTCAACCTGAAAATTATATACATTTACAGATATTTCGAACTCTTCAATCTTATACTTTTCGATTAATAAATCATCACCATTAACGCTAACAAGCTTATCACCCACAAGGAGTCTACCAGCCTCAATAAAGCCTCTGCCCTGCACATAAAATGGATGATTGTCTGTGGTGATGACTTCTTCACCATTGATTACAAGATGAACGAGTTTGTCCACCTTGCGGACATATGTTTCAAGGACAGTTTTTTCACTTGTTTCAAGCGTATCAGGATCAGTTGAAATAACCTTATCACCAGGATTTATCTTTTCAATAGCGAGCAGACCAGCAGTTGTAAGTACCAATGTACCAGCAACAAAGCACGCCATATTCTGAGAAGCAGCACCTGAGAACGAAGATACCAAGCTTACCCCCATCTGGAACTTGTTGTATACATCGCTCTGATGCATTTTGTTGTTAAGTTCCGTGATTGGGTTATTAGGATCAATCATCCCCAATCCTAATGATACCATGTCAAAACCATCCATACTATTAGAAATGGCCCCGCTGATTTTAGAGGTTGTCTGGATTGCGTTTCCTAATTTAGAACCGCAGGTTATGAATTTGCCGGCGATTCCGCCTACGCCGCCCAAGGCACCACCCATTATGGCACCATCTAATGCACCTTGGGCAAATCCTTCTAGGAATGAGCCTCCTGTTAGCATACTGGTAATTCCGCCAATCAAGCCACCGGTCAAAGCACCTTTTAAAGCTCCGATAAGAATGCCAGTGCCTATACCCTGTAAGCCAGGAACACAAATGCAGACAACAGCCACTACGATTTCAATTACCAGAACGATCTCTTTCCAGTGATCTTTACACCACTGACCGACCTTTTTCAAACCTTCGCAAAATTTTTCCCAGTCGGTCTTTTCGCAGTCAGGCTTAAGATAAGAGTATTGTTTGTAAAAGTCCTTCTTAGCACGTGAGATTTCGGATGATGCCGAATTATCACGATCTACCGTCAAGTTAATAAACTCATCGACTTCTCTTTGGGTTGCTTCGAGACCCGCAATCTGCTGTTCTTGTGTCTGAGAAGAGGTTCAAAAACAGTTAACTTCTAAATCAACTGTTTTTTGAAAGGTCGTTTCATCAGATTCTTATAGCAATCCAGCAAATAATCTCATAAATAATTGTCCCAGTCGCAAATATGCACTTCGTCCGGTTTGATATTGGTCTGTCACATCACGACATTCTCCCAGCGTGTTCACTCTTTTTTGAAATAGAACAACAACACAGCAACAACTCAAATCGACTTAAAATTCCAGACTATTCGCATTCAGCAAGAAATACTTCATTCCCATGATGACAAAACCTTCATCATTTCTCCAAGGCTTTTTGCTGCCATTTACAATGACGATCTTCTTGAAAGAGTCCGGGATATTACGCAGAGAATTGAACTCCTGCGTCTGTTTTTCTTCCGAAGTCATGTCATATGCAACCTGGATATAGTATCTCTGGTTTCCTTGATTCACCACAAAGTCAACCTCCAACTGCTTGCGAACACGTTTGCCCTCTTTATCCTTATCGAAGATATCCACGACACCCACATCAGCATTGTAGCCACGGATCAACAGCTCGTTATAAACAATGTTCTCCATGATATGAGTAGGCTCCTGCTGTCTGAAATTCAGACGTGCATTTCTCAGTCCCAGATCCGTAAAGTAGTATTTCAGATTTGCACCGATATACTTTCTGCCCTTAATATCGTATCGGCTTGCCTTGGAAATCAAAAAGGCATCTGTCAAATAGTCGATATGCTTGGAGATGGTTTTATTAGCATAAGTCATCTGACGCTCACTGGCAAAGGTATTGGCAATCTTTGAAGGGTTGGTCGGTGCGCCGATTGCAGATGCAAGCACATCAACCAGAATCCCAATCTCATCCACGTTCTGAATCTTATTTCTTTCAATAACATCCTTCAGATAGACATTTGCAAAGATGTTCTTCAGATAGTCCGCTTTCTGTCGTTCGCTCTGGAAACTTACGATCTGCGGCAATCCTCCGTAGATCATGTAGTCATCCCATGCATCATCATAATCGCCGTCATAGACAGAATAAAACTCTGCAAAGGAGAGAGGGTAGATTCTAATCTCATCACCTCTGCCACGGAATTCGGTCACAATGTCGCTGGACAGGAACTTGGAATTACTTCCGGTGACATACACATCAATATTGCTCATGCGGAGCAGGCTGTTCAGCACTTCCTCAAATTGTGACATAAACTGCACTTCATCAAGAAGCAGATAGTATTTGCCATCGTCTTTCATGGCATCTTTGATGTACTTGAAACACACCTTAGGATCTCTTAGTTCCTCATTTTCAATACCGTCCAATGCAATCTCAATAATATGATCAACATCAATGCCGTTCTCCAGTAAGTATCTCTTAAAGATGGTAAACAGCAAAAAGGATTTGCCACATCTACGAATGCCGGTAATCACCTTTATCATTCCATTATCTTTTCGCAGGGTCAGCTGCTGTAGGTAAGCGTCTCTTTTAATCTCCATCATTACGCTCCCCCTTTCCGTGCATCTGCACACTTTTTAGTAATGAGATCCTATCACAGAACGACCTGAATTTCAATATGTATTCCCATTTTATGTGCATCTACACACTTTTATGTAATGTTGATAAATATATTTTCAGATTTTTTTGATTGCAGTGTCTATAATCGACTACTCCAATCGTTATTATAGGTAAACAACAAAAAGAAGATGGTTCCGATGTTTCATTAAATATGTTCGTTAGTCTTTTACGCAAAGGATTCTATCTCCTCTGCGCCCTAATGCTTTTCGGATTCAGTTCAACAAACTGGAAGTTGTTTATCCAAAATGAAATGGAATAACCATATCAAGTAAAACTGCAAGAACTATACTAATCGTTCCCATTAGCGCAGAACTCCTCAATGTGTCTCTCCTCAAAACAATAAGTCCAATAATAAAGACTATCACTTCCAAAACAGATTTTGCATTAAAATACCAGCATCCATATACAAAGCACATATTGAACAATACTGCCAAAATCAGCGCTGATAGTATAAATGCCAGTTTGCTTTTCCCCTTTGCATACCAACAGACAAAAGCCAATAATGGAGAAACAGCTGTAAATCCAAACCAAATCATCGCATAACTTCTTGGGAAAAATCCTGCAATATAGTTTGAATACAAATAGTAGCTTGCAACCATACCAACAAAGAATACAAAAACATTGATGCTTGCTCTTATTGCAGAATTGCTATAAATAGAAATACACAGTGCAATCAATATCCAGATTGCAAAACGCCCAAGAAAATTACCAATATCTAAGACTCCATTTATTGCCATAAGCACACCTGGAAGTTCAGTTTGACGAAAATCCAGATATTTTGAGAAAGTTCCCAAAGCTATTCCGAGAAACAATATCGCTATGGTATTTATAAGTTTTCTATTATTGGATATTGGATTTTCTGCATTCCTTATATCATTCAAAAAATTTATCATAATTACCCTCACAAATTCCGATTTGTAAAACTGTTGCATTGATTATATCAAAGAATCATACTTGCAGCAATCCCCTTAAAACGAGAGGCAGGTGTGCCCTCCTGCCCCTCAAAAGGAAGGGAAGGTGAAAAATATATAGTCAACTGCTGTTTCCAGCAGCTATGAATCGTTACTTACCATAGAAGTCATGGTTTACTTCTGCTTTATAGTAATTACTACATGTTACCGGAGCATTATACAGTGTCGTGAGCATATAGCTTCGTATGTTGCGTACCTTTGTAGTATTGTTGCGAAGGCATTCCAGCACATACTCCATCGTATGAAAATCTATCTTCTCCAATCTGCTCCGAACAACATCATATGGAAAGTCATATTTGTTGATACGGATTACCGGCTGTTTAACCGCTATAGTCTCTACTATCAGCTCCACCAATTCATTTATGTCCATCTTCTCTGTTGGATGGCAATGAAGCAATCCGTCATAATCTATATTGTCTTTGATAAATGAGCGCACTTCATCCATCCTATCCATCGTATCAGTTTTCACGCCTGTGCCTGATGGAATGATAGGATAGGTAATCTCCCCTGTATTCTCTGTAGTATTCTCTGTATTTGTATTACAAAACTTTGTATGAGGGGGTACATCATTTTGTGGGAGTGTGGTACAAAATTTTGCAGGAGGGTCATACAAAGTTTTGTAGGGGGTGGTACAAAATTTTGTAGGAGGGTCATACAAAGTTTTGTAGGAGGTGGTACAAAATTTTGTAACAGGCTTATTTGCTTGGTATTCAGCCTGTTTTTGTATTCCTTCCCCTGTGTTTTCTACATCTTCGTCATCTCCTGGTATGTCCAGATATGTACATGTGTAAAGTTTATCAACGCATAGATCAATATACATGACATTATTTAAAACCATTCCGCTATTTGTTTCTATGTTACGGAATTCACGACGGATCACACCTATTTCCTCTAGTCTGTCAAACGCTGCCTTCACACTTCTCCGTGATTCTCCAAACTGCTCGGCAAAATCATTGTAGGTTTTCTGGAGCAAATCCTCTCGAAATTTTCTTCTGTAACCGATTGTCATGCCGCTATGCTCGTCCCGTACTTCCACGGGACGATACCAATACACGATTTCCGACAACACACAGATAGCGAGAAGGTATGGCTTGCCATTTTCACGTAAAATCGTTTTATACCAATTCACCGGCGTAACATTTCCACTGATGTTCATTTCTGCCAGCGCATCCACCGACGCATTACCAGTATTTACGATGTTTGTCATGCCTTCTCACCTCTTTTCTTCCATTCATCTAAAAGACTTATTATAACCTCTGTAATCTTCTCTTCTGTGTATTCATCATTAAAGTAGTCATCCAATCTGTCTGCTTTGAATGTTACTTTTCTTGGCTTTACCGACACCTGTTCCGGAAGCATGATGTTCCTCACTTCTTCCTGCGTAAGCATATTTTCCCGGCAGGATGCCTTTAGTCTTGCCGACTGCTCTATATTAGGGAATATATTCCTGTCGAGTATTATATCGAGTACCCACTGCTGCTGCTCCTCGTTCAGATACGAAAGATCAACACCCTGAATAAAACCAATCTTTTTCCTGTCAACAAAGTCAAGCAGTTCATCAGAGAGCTTTGCAAGTCTGATATATCGCTGAATCTTCTTTGCGTTCTCGCCGGTTTCCTCACTCATGATATCAAGGCTACTACCCTTATCTCCCTTAATGCCCTGATGTTTCATGGCATAGTAACGCATACTATACGCCCTTGCCTTTTCGCTTGGAAAGATATCTTCTCTCTGAATGTTACTGTCCACCATGACAATGGTAGCTTCATCATCATTCAGATTGCGAATGAACATCGGCATGGTATCAAGACCGGCAAGTTCACAGGCAGCCTTTCTTGTGTGTCCGGCAATAATTTCATAACCACCCTGCGGTCGCATTCTCGCAATTCCTGGAACAAGCACGCCATACTGTCTGACACTCTCTACCATTTCCTCTAGCTTATCTTCATGGATCTGAAACGGATGATTTCTGAATGTATGCAGACTTGCTAAAGGTATTTCTCGGATTTCACCACCATTTGCATTTGCCTGTTCCAGATTTTCGTTTGTACCAAACAGATCGTCAAATGATTTCATCTTTATCTTGGAAGCACTATTGGATTTATTCATCTGCAAGCACCTCCTTTGCGAGCTTCTTATACGCCGCCGCAACTTTTCCTCTTGGGTCATGCTTGAATATACTCACACCCTCTGCGGAAGTCTCTGCCGCTCTCACAGAATGTGGGATAACCGCACCAAACACACGGACATTTTTGCCATAGATTTCTTCCACCATGGACTTGATTTCCTTTGCGTAATTGGTACGTCCAACCATCTTTGTGAAAACGATTCCCTCTATCCCAAGATTCGGATTCAGATATTTCTTTGTCCTGCCAAGGGTAGTGATAAGCTGTTGCAACCCCTTTACGGAAAGGTACGCTGCTTCTATCGGTATGATGACCGAATCAGCCGCAGTCAGGGCATTCATTGTCACCATGCCAAGGCTGGAATTGCAGTCAATCAGGATATAGTCATACAAGTTTCTCACACTTGTTATGTACTCTTTCAATATGTACTCTCTCCGCATGGTATTTACCAATGTGACTTCCAGTCCGGAAAGTTCGATATTGCATGGAAGAAAAGATACTCCCTCCTCATGTACAATAACCCCTTCCCGCTTTCCATAATCTTCATCATTGATCACTTTACCCATGATCGTCGAGAGAGTAACATCAAGCTCATCAGGCTCTGCTACGCCAAGGCTTGATGAAAGGGATCCCTGACTATCCGCATCTATAAGTAGTACCTTCTTGCCTTCTCTTACCAAACCTATACCTAAGTTCACTGTTGTCGTAGTCTTTGCTACGCCACCTTTTTGATTCACGATTGCTATTACTTTACACATACCGTTGTACCTCCATTCCCTATCGAATCACCATGCCACTTCCTACATAGTGGCATTGTTCATTCAACTGTTTTGCATTGATGGATTTCTTATCAGAATCCGTTTTCTTTCTCGACACTTCTGCATATACACGCTTGTATTTATCTGTCCCCACATTGTCAAAAAATGTCGAGACATTATTCAATTCAAATCTTTTATCTCTCTGAAGCAGACGGACAAACCAGCGTATATCATTCTTTGTTCCCTGAAGTCTAATCTTTAACATCTGATCACTCCTCTTAGTTTTATCTCATGACACAAAAAGGACACCTTCCAATAATTTCTTAATGGAAAGTGTCCTTAAAATTTTGCAAATATTTAATTTCTATGCACTAAGCGGAATATTATTGTATTTTGTTTTTGAATTTTGTCGTACTAAGTGTCGTACCATCTCCTGTAATATCTCTGCAAACCCGCATAAATCCTATTTCTCGCTATTCAACGACTTCATAGTCGGGAGAACATTTGTTTGTACTTTATATTTCTCCAAACTGATTTGCATCCATTTATAATTCATTTTTTAATAAGTTCATTTTTGTTCGGATTTATGCAACTTTTTACGTCTTTTTGTTGTCAGATTGTTGTCATCCATCCTATTTTGTTGTCCTACCTGAAAGTCCCATTTAATATGGACTCTCTTCTAAAAAACATCTAAATTTTTTGCCAGATTCTCAATAGATTCTCTGGTGCTTTCTGCATTTACTTCTGCGTAAATATTCATGGTTGTCGATACATCTGCGTGTCCCATTAACTGCTGAATAATTTTGACATTCGTCTCATTCTCACATATTCTTGAAGCAAAAGTGTGTCTGAATATATGACATGAAAATCTTGGTAACATAATAGGCTTACGCTTTTCCTTCTTTGCTTCTACTTCCTCTTCAGCATTATGAGCATCCACAATTCTCTTAATAGCTCTATTGATTGATGCTGGATTATGTGGATTACCAAATCGGTTAGTAAAGATGAAGTTCGTCATGCCATCAACTACTGTATCGCAGAAGCCTTCTTCCTGCTGTCTTTCGTATTCCGATTTTAAAATATTATATATAGGTTCCATCATCGGAATGACTCTTTTTCCTGCCTCGGTTTTGGGCAATGATACTCGAAACTCACATACATAAGTTTTTTCTTGCCTTGGATAATATGTCAAACTATGGTTAATATCAATCGTTCGATTCTCAAGATTTACATCATCCCATCTTAAGCCAATTGCTTCTCCAATTCGACATCCAGTTCCTAATAGAAATGCGAATAACGGATACCATGTGTAAAAGATAGGACTATCAGCAACATAATTCATAAATGACCTCTGCTGCTCTACGCTTAAAGCGTGCCTTGTTTTTTTAGTTCCGCCATTTCGCTTCTTTATTTCAGCATACGCTCCATCGGTAGGATTTTTTCTTATTATATCATCCCTAACAGCCAACTGAAATGTAGGATGTAACACCGTATTTATACTTTCTATCGAACTAATCTGCAATTTCTTCTCAGTTATAAGATAGTTGTAGAAATACAAAACATCTGAATATTTTATATCTCCAATTTTCTTCTTACCGAATCCATCTCTAATGAAATGATTCCATGTGTAAAGATAGTTTGAACGAGTAGTGCTTCTCAGCTCAGATTTCGTCGAAATATAGCGGTCAAATACAAAATTCAAATCTGCACTTCCTGCTACATATACATCTAATCCATCCAGCTGATCCCTTACTAACTGTTCTTCACGTTCTCTTAATTTTGCAAGATTATTTGAGTATATGAATTTTCGATTTCCAAACACATCGTTATATGAATAGGAATATCTCCCATCACTTTTTCGATAGTGTTCGCCTTTTCTCAAGGCTCTTCCTTTTCCATCCTTTCTTGTTGCCAATGTACTCCTCCTTTCTAATATGAAGGAGTCCTTTGCACCTAACACCTATTCAGGATTTTCTCCTGAATACATGACTTAACAGCTTGCGTTACTGTAATATCATGATTCTGCGCATACTCGACTAAAATAGTAAATTCCTCTTCATTAAGCCTTATAGTAACTCTTTTATCTAACGGCTTTTCACTCTTAGGTCTTCCCATCTTTGCCATCCTATGCACCTCCTCATATAGATATTATACTTTTTGTCTGCCAATAAGTCAAGTGTATTCATGCAAGTTTCTCCACATATCTTTGAATTTACTTATAGAAATCTTCATCTGTTATACGGAATGTCTCCAGATAAGCGTCCAAAATGTCTAAATTCACCAGTACCAACTGATTGACCTTATAACAGGCTTTCGCATCCTTAGCTAATTCCTGAAATTTTGTCTTTCCCATTGAATACATCTCAGCACCTTCTGAATAACGGACAAATCTTTTATTATTAGTTTTCCTCGTTTTCACATCCATTTTCTACTTCCTCCATAATCATTTTCCTTGCTGCAGATAAAAGATCCAACTGTAATATCAAACTTCTGTCTATATTATCACGCACCGGTGAATCTTTCGGAATATAACCTGTTTTTCCTCTGATCTTCCCTTTAGAAACAGTCTGCATGTCTTCTGGTATAAAATCCGACTTCGCTTTCAGTTTATATCCCTTTACATCTTCTGGATTAAGTTTTACATGCACAGGATTGTCTTTAAGTTTCGTGCTTAATGGGACAATGCATACCTGTGGTGCATACTCATGGTTACTTCTATCGCACGAAACTATTACTCCCGGTCTGATACCGCTTTGAACTCCATGCGGATTATTTCCAAAATCGGCATATACAACATCATATTTTCTATATTTCTCATATCTTCTTTTCATCAGAACGCCTCCTTAATATTCAGTCCAAGTCTACCCTCATCCACTGTGACGATTATGCCTCCAGCCTCTACAACTTCACAAACCTTCACATACGCATCCAGAAGATTGACTGATACTGCTGCCATATTGGCAATTACTACACCATCAACCTTTTTTCTTCGGATTTTATCCACAATATCGCTCCATTGCCTGTCAACATCTCTTTGAGAAAATCCATGTCTTCTCATTGTTCCAACAATGCAATACTCCTTGTTTTTCACATACTCATGGATATATTTGCTCTGCTTATCTTCCAGATAATCTACTTTCCTAAGTGGTGCTTCGACTGATAAATACTCTATGCATTCTATTGTCTTACGAATTACTTTGTTTTTATTTGCCATACATTCATCTCCTAAACTATCGCTTCCGCATTTTCCAGCATAAAGAGAAAGGAAGCTGTAAAATACGCTCGCTTCTCTTTTTCCATTTTGGCAAGCCTTGTATCGATGGATTTACAATCCTCCCGTTTATTTATCCCAAGAATTGTATTTGCATCAACTTTATAAAGTTCCATTAACACATAAAGACTTTTCATACTGAGATTTCTTCCACCCTGTTCCATCTGAATCAATGTGGAAACGCTTAATCCTGTTACTTCTGATAACCGTGTCAAGGAATACCCTCTATCTTCACGCAGCTTACGGAGTATCGGTCCAACTACATAACCATCATATTTCATCGCTATATCCTCCATCGACCTTTGCCATTTCTCTTAACATCTCTACAGCTGCATCTTCTGTCTCATACTGACCAAGCCACTTCCCACTTGAATCATGTACAACTGTTCCGAATGCAGTCTGTGTAAATCTGCAATCCTTCACAGCCGGGACTTGTTTGTCCCGACCGGAATGATTTTCTGTTGTCGCTCTACCAAAGAACTCCGTTAGCATCCAAAGTCCTCTGCATGAGATACAATAATTGGCACCGGACCGACTTCAAGAGAATAGAGCCATATGCCCATATCTGTGATGGTCTTAACAAATTCTTCCAAATCATAAATGTCATCGGTGATCTCATTCAGGCTTCTGACTACTACAACCTCAAAATCTTCCTCTTTAAGTGTTGCAAAGAAAGCATTCAGTGCTTCTCTGTCATAGTCTCTTGTTATCGAGCGGTCACAATATGCATCGTTAATTATTACTCCGTTAGGCATTGCCTGATCACGCATATTCTCGACCATCTGGACTACATTGAGTTCTGCTCTGCGGGACTTTATAAATGCAATTCCCTTAGCAAGCTCCTGATTATCTGTACCTTCGTTTCCCACTACGTTAAAATCTCTTTTATTCATTTTGTTATCTCCTTTACGATTTCGTATTGGAGAGTTTTGGCGCCTCCACTCTCGTGGTGTGCTGTTCCTTAGCACATGTTTATGGTACTCTATTAAGAAAACCTATGCGCCCACTCTAAAGACTATCTTTTCTGATTTGTAGTCTTTAAAAGACTATTTTTAATTTCTCCCTCTATTCTTCCAGTCACCATTTTTAAATTGTTTACTAATTCCACCATCTCCGGCGAATAATTCATGTGTTCTTCTCCAAACAACAAAAAATCAGCAGAGCAATCCAAGATTTGTGCAATACAATACAATTGTGGTATTGTACAATTTGCTTTTCCACTTTCAATTCGAGACATTTGGTTCTTACCAATACCAAGATAGCTTGCCAACTCTATAGCTTTCATATGTCTTGATTCTCGTATATCTTGAATTCGTATACCAATTTTCGAACAAGTATCAGAATCATATTCTTTTATCTCTTGGATCACTCTGCTCACCTCCCTTACAAAAAAATAAGGAGCCTCTATCATTCAAATATTGAACGATATCGGCTCCCTTTTGCCCTTATCAACTGCCAATTCAGCTGATGTATTATTTAACTTGTATTTTATCTGCCCGCTGTTTTTTTACGGAATAAACCACAAAATTTCCATCTTTATCTCTGCGCACTTCTGCATCATGACCATTTTTAGTTGCTGCCTGTATCTGACGAAATAATAAAACTGTTTTATCTTCTTCCATAAGCACCTCCTATAGACTAATCCATAAATTGATTACGACCATTTATATCTTCAAACAAATCGTCTGTATAATCATCGCATTCTTCATTCATAGAAATTTTCATATTACTATCACGAACACTTCCATCAGGCGATAAAAAAGTGAATTCTTCTATAAATTGTGCTTGCTCCATATCAAATAGCATAATTGTAATCCATGGTTTTACACAAATCCCCTCCAAGGTATCTTTAAGTAATTTATAGAATTTTCTATTAAAAACCACAAACGATAATTTATCTGCTTTGACTTCATCCATATAATATAGTCCTAAAACCATCAATAATTTCTGTCTTAGTTTTATTGTCTGTTTACGAATGGCTTGCTGTTCCGTACCGAGCATTGTCCAAAACTCAAATAGCCATTGTCCCATAGTGTTATCAGAAGTAACGGCATCAGTAGCAATTTCCCAATCAGGTCTATAATGATAATTTAAAGCATTGTAAACCTGAGGTGTCATTGGGACCTGAACTTTATACCCCCTCTTCATAATCTCCGACAGTACTAAGTCAGCTGCATTTTTTTCAAATGCTCTGTATTCTTCTGTATCCACTTTTCCATTTAAATTACGCTTTTTCATGCCATGAGCAGACATAAGCATTTCAAAGGTAACTCCACTATTTGGATCTGCATTCTCCGCAATATTAAATATTAAAGCATCTGAATTTTTGCCCGTTGTTTTTTTGTTTACAATTCTTGAAAGCGTAGACGGATTAACCTCACACTTTTTTGCGAACTGTGACATACTAAGCTCTGGACCTTTTGCTCTCACAACTAATTCTGCCAATCTATCCTTATCCGGAGTACTTATTCTTACATATTCTGATAGAATTGATAAATCTCTTTTCATTAATTTGCTTCCTCCTTTCACAAAGGATACCATAGATTTTGCGTGTAGTCAAATCTTTGCACAACATTTGCATATCAAAGCAAAAACTTTCTATTTTTTGCATGAAAAGATATTTATGCAAAGTACTGTTTATTTATCAAATGCCCTCAACATTTTATCAATTGCCTCTCTCTGGGCAAATGTTATCTTATTTTCCTGTCTGCCCCTTTTGCCCGATATGATATAATCCATACTGTGCTCAAATATCTGTGACATTATATATAACTGCTGTATAGTGCAATTTGCTCTACCATTTTCAATCCGTGACATTTGGTTCCTTGTTATTCCCAATTCCGTTGCCAACTCAATGCTTTTCATATTTTTGTCTAGTCGCATTTCCTGTATTCTCTGCCCTATTTCAAATTGTACATTCTTATCATATTCTCTTATTTCCTTGTTCATATCGTCCATCCTTTCAAACTTGTTACCGTTAACTCGTTTGAGGGCGGACAATAACTCCCTAGATATGTAATTTTCAGCAAATAAAAAAGGACACATGAAAAACAGTCCCAGTCCTCAAACTGGTTTCTAATTTTTCATGCGTCCTTAGGATGGCACCTTTGCGTATCATCAGCTTACGCTTATTGCAGGTGTCTCCCATATCATGATGACCACTAATTTAATTGTCTTGTCCTGTTGCGACCAAATATCTGCCGCACCATCTGATGTCTGACTGTATGTATCAGATATAATACTTATCCTGCTCTACTTTATCTAACAGTTCACCTTCCTTGAAATTCTTCAAGGTCATTACTCTGCCACAATGGTGACATTTCATCATTACTCTCGGCAGTACCGGATAATTTCTGTTACCTGTAACCATGTATGAAACTTTCATACTCTTTTTGCACTTCTTACAATAAAAATCTATAACTTTTAACTCTTTGTTCAATTCAGTTCGCTCCTTATTCATACAAAATCATCAATCTACAATTCTGTACTCGTAAAGGAAAGGGAAATCACCTTTGCAAGCCTTTTGCCGGGAGTTCCGATGAATGTCTGCACATTCCCCGGCTTTGCTGATCTAAAGCCAACTGATATGAATTGTGCTGTCAGCACACAATCACATCAGGCTCCGGCTCTTTCCATAAACCACATATTGTTATCTTCATAGAAAAGGAATATTTCCTTTCCATTTACCACACAGGTATAACGCTCTCCAACGCCGCCAGCCCTTGTACTGGCTGCTCTGCGCTTGTCTTTTACTCGTGTAATCTCATACTTTCTGCCATCTTCCCATGTTATCTCTTTGGGAATGAGCAGTCCGTCCTTTGAAAACTCTGCAAGTACATCAACATATACCTTATTGCTCAATGTAATCACCTTCCTTACAAGATTGCTATTGCTCTGGAAGCATCCATCTTCCTTGCTATATAGCCTTTTTCTTCTAATATTTTCAGATGTGCATAAACACTTGAAGTCGATGCCACCCCAACCATCTTGCATATCTCCCTGATAGTAGGTGCATAACCATTCACACGCTGATATTGCATAATGCTTTCATACACATTCTGCTGCTTCTCCGTCAATGGTGCTCTGTCTACCAGATCAATTCTTGCTGCTTCGCTCATGTTCCGCCTTCCTCTTTTTTACTCTATCGCTACTCGTAGTGCAGCTCAATTCCGCTTCGCTTCATTTCGCTCACGGCAGTCGCCGTATCAGATAACCAAGTCCCATATGTTTATGTGCAAGCACAACACATCTGTGCCTTGATTATCTGGCACTTCTCGTTGCTAACCTGAAAAGTACCCATGTGGATGTACTGTGTGTTCTTCTTTTGCATTGACTGCCGACAGAATCCTGTCCCGGTACATGAGTCCCCTCTGGATACTGTAAAATCCAAATCTTCTGCGTATCTCATCCACCGCTGAATCCATCTTCATCTGCTTTTCACGCTTCTCCACACTTGAGAACAAATCAATCTGTTCCCAATAATTATCTGTTACTAAGTCTGCACCTCGGACACCAACACTGCGGATCGGCTTGCTCCAGTTATAGTTTTCCTTAAATATCTGATAAGCATATGCAGCTATCTCTCCGGTGATATTCGTTGCATGGTCAATCTTTTTCTGACGAATAAAAGAGAATAACTCATTATCCCTGACACTTATCTCAACCACTCTGCACCGGAATCCATTCTCACGAAGTCTTGCTGCAACACTCTCAGCCAGAATATAAAGAACAATCTTTACATCCTCATCACATACTAAATCCTTTGGAGTCGTTGTGCTGTTTCCCACCGATTTGATTGGAGCGTGGGTATTCTCTAGCTTGACAGGTGAATCATCATAGCCATTCGCAAATGACCATAAGATACTGCCCATCTTTCCAAGGTGACTGTTAAGCACATCTTCATCTGCTCTTGCAAGATCACCTATGGTTTTAATACCAAATAATGCAAGCTTTCTGTTCGTACTTTTGCCAACGTATAGAAGATCTGCCACCGGAAGTGACCATGCCTTCTGCTTAAACTCACTCTTATACATAGTTGTGATTGCATCAGGTTTCTTATAGTCTGAACCAAGCTTTGCAAATATCTTATTGAAAGAAACACCAACACTTACTGTGATGCCAAGCTCTGACTTCATTCTCCTGCTGATTTCCTGTGCAATGAGCAATCCATCCCCTTTAAGGGAGCTGCTCCCTGTCACATCAAGCCAGCACTCATCAATTCCATATGGCTCCTGCCTGTCCGTATATTCTGCATATATCTCATGTGCCATTCTTGAGAATCGAAGATATAAGTCCATTCTTGGTGAAACAAACGTTATGTCAGGACAGACCTGCTTTGCCTGCCAGAGTGCCATTCCTGTTTTCACACCGTACTTCTTGGCAATATAGTCGGCTGTTAAGACAATCCCATGTCTTGCCTCCGGGTCACCGCCTACTGCCAGTGGCTTTCCTGCAAGCTCCGGATGATGCAGATGCTCAATCGAAGCATAGCAACAGTTGATATCTGAATGAAGTATTACCCTGTCTCCCATCTGCATAACCTCCTGCTGCATTTAATCTGTCACTACCATAACCTTTAGTCCAAGTATATGAGTAATGTTCCTTACAGGGCATAGTATAACCCCAAGAATAATCGACTGTCAACGGACACATGTGTCCTTTTTCTCATTATATTGGATTTTTAACTTGAATAATTGGCACTATTGCTATATACTATGGAGTGAAAAGAGACATTTGAAATCAACAAAATGAAAGAAAAGAGGCGTATGTATGTACTCAATCGGAGAAATCATTTCAACATATAGAAAAAAGAAAGGCTTGCTCCAACAGGATCTCGCTGATGAACTGGCAAAGGAAGGCATTACCATTTCCTATAAAGCCATATCCAACTGGGAGAGAAATCTTGCTGAACCAAGCGTTACCATATTTTACAAAGTGTGTAGAATCCTTGGTATTACTAACATGTATGAGGCATATTTTGGAGTAAATCCTGCCGATCCTTTCTCATCACTAACTGATGAAGGCAGGGAAAAAGCTATGGATTATATCAATCTGCTCCACGCATCCGGAATGTATGAAAAGCAGACTGCTAAGATAATTCCATTCCGTAGCATTGATATTTTTGAAAATGCTGTATCAGCCGGAACCGGTAACTTCCTTGTAGATGGACCGAAAGAGACTGTACGCATAGATGAATCTATCCTGCCAGAAGATACTACTTTCGGTGTCCGTATTAGTGGTGACAGTATGGAACCAGAATTCCACGATGGTCAGATTGCATGGATATTACAGCAGGAATCTGTTGCTAATGGAGAAATCGGCATCTTCGCTCTAAACGGAGAAGCCTATATTAAGAAATTACAAAACGATAAAGAAGGAATTTTCCTTATCTCACTCAATGAAAAGTATGCACCTATCAAGGTTAGTGAAAATGACCGCTTAGACATATTTGGAAAAGTTCTTGGAAAATCTGATGCTTGTGCTATTACAGGACATTGCCGATAAAATTGCAAGTCATTTTTATCGGACACATTATTTTGCATAATTGACAATAAGAAAATATCTATAGAACTGAAAGAAGGGATTTTTATGGCGGTTACCAATAATATAAGAGAAATACGTGAACAGCGAGGCATTTACCAGGATGACCTTGCCGCTGCTATTGGATACAGCACCAAAACTGTCGGCAGGATAGAGCGTGGGGACAGCACCCCATCTGCCGAATTTATGCTGCGGATATCAAAGTACTTTAATATGCTGGTGGAAGATGTATTCCATGTGGAAGATTGAGTCGGAGCAGCAATCCGGTTCACCTTCTATTTTGGACAGCTTTTCATGTCCTTATCAACAACTATAGTTTTTTTGATAAATGCTTGACTGTAAACCTTGTTTATAGCTTATTATTAAGTAAAATAGAGTTGCTCGAAAGGAGGGCATAATATGACTATAAAAGACGTAGAAGAGCGAACAGGTTTATCCCGTTCTAATATCCGTTTTTATGAAAAGCAAAAACTTATTGAGCCTTCGAGAAATGAAAGTAATGGTTATAGAGATTATTCTAAATTTTATATCTGATTTTTGATTATCCGCATAAACACTATACTTTCAAGCATTTTGAAATATAGGAAAGCACTCATTTTACCACGAATTTACCACGATTGAATGAGCCTTGATATGACGTAAGAATTTGAAAAGGACACCGTATAGTTTGGTGTCCTTTTACATGAAAATCATTAGTCGCTATTGATTGTTATTATACATTTTGTTAATTGTTCTTATTTCTTTTACGTTTTTTACCGAAAATCATGAGTATTGTCCGAGAGTGATTGGTCTTGCGTATGGTTAACCCTAAAGTTATGGAAATAAGACTTAGAAGCAAACTTAAGAGTGTGTTGACAGTGCTCTTAAAATTTTGTATAATAGGAATTGAAGTTAAATTAGATGCTAAAAATTTGTAATTAAGAAGGAGGGATTCGTCATGTTGGTATTCCAAATGCGTAATGTAGATAAAACATCTACTGTTTTGAAACAGACTAAAAACAGTGATTACGCAGATAAATAAATACGTTAGATTAATTCCTACCAGTGACTAATCTTATGACTTTTTAAACAGATAACTAAAATTACAAACAAATCGTTTAACTTCTGTATTTATTTATAGATGTAATCACTTCAGGAGTGATTACATGAACAAAAATATAAAATATTCTCAAAACTTTTTAACGAGTGAAAAAGTACTCAACCAAATAATAAAACAATTGAATTTAAAAGAAACCGATACCGTTTACGAAATTGGAACAGGTAAAGGGCATTTAACGACGAAACTGGCTAAAATAAGTAAACAGGTAACGTCTATTGAATTAGACAGTCATCTATTCAACTTATCGTCAGAAAAATTAAAACTGAACATTCGTGTCACTTTAATTCACCAAGATATTCTACAGTTTCAATTCCCTAACAAACAGAGGTATAAAATTGTTGGGAATATTCCTTACCATTTAAGCACACAAATTATTAAAAAAGTGGTTTTTGAAAGCCATGCGTCTGACATCTATCTGATTGTTGAAGAAGGATTCTACAAGCGTACCTTGGATATTCACCGAACACTAGGGTTGCTCTTGCACACTCAAGTCTCGATTCAGCAATTGCTTAAGCTGCCAGCGGAATGCTTTCATCCTAAACCAAAAGTAAACAGTGTCTTAATAAAACTTACCCGCCATACCACAGATGTTCCAGATAAATATTGGAAGCTATATACGTACTTTGTTTCAAAATGGGTCAATCGAGAATATCGTCAACTGTTTACTAAAAATCAGTTTCATCAAGCAATGAAACACGCCAAAGTAAACAATTTAAGTACCGTTACTTATGAGCAAGTATTGTCTATTTTTAATAGTTATCTATTATTTAACGGGAGGAAATAATTCTATGAGTCGCTTTTGTAAATTTGGAAAGTTACACGTTACTAAAGGGAATGTAGATAAATTATTAGGTATACTACTGACAGCTTCCAAGGAGCTAAAGCGCTCGGGACCCCATTAAGTATTTTTAAAAGCATGGTCGCAAGTTTCACTAGCAGCCATGCTTTTATTGAATCATTGTAGGACATTTTAAAGATAATTGCCCACTTTAAAATTAAACATGTGCTTAGAATCGTTCTAGGCAACACCAATAACAATCACTAATCACAAGTGATTTGTGATTAATCACTTGTGATTTACAAGGTGTAACGATATAATTAAATGGAAAACGTGCAAAATATTTACATAAACAGGAGGGAGAAACTTGGAACTAGCATTTAGAGAAAGCTTAAAAAAGATGAGAGGTACCAAATCAAAAGAAAAATTCTCCCAAGAATTAGAAATGAGTAGATCAAATTATTCATTGATTGAATCAGGAAAATCAGATCCGACATTAAAAACATTGGAACGAATTGCAGAATTGACAAACTCAACCTTAGTTATTGACTTAATTCCTAATGAATTAGAACAAGTAGAGTTGCAAATAGAAGAAGAGAAGCAATGATTGTCGTTAATATATTTAACGAAATTGTTGCTTATTTTTTTTAAAAGCGGTATACTAGATATAACGAAACAACGAACTGAATAAAGAATACAAAAAAAGAGCCACGACCAACTTATTTTCCGCCAAGAAAATAAGTTGCGAGCCTTAATTGATTACCACCAATCAATTAAAGAAGTCGAGACCCGAAATTTGGTAAAGTATTTAATTACTTTATTAATCAGATACTTAAATATCTGTAAACCCATTATATCGGGTTTTTGAGGGAATTTCAAGTCTTTAAGAAGATACCAGGCAATCAATTAAGAAAAACTTAGTTGATTGCCTTTTTTGTTGTGATTCAACTTTGATCGTAGCTTCTAACTAATTAATTTTCGTAAGAAAGGAGAACAGCTGAATGAATATCCCTTTTGTTGTAGAAACTGTGCTTCATGACGGCTTGTTAAAGTACAAATTTAAAAATAGTAAAATTCGCTCAATCACTACCAAGCCAGGTAAAAGCAAAGGGGCTATTTTTGCGTATCGCTCAAAAAAAAGCATGATTGGCGGACGTGGCGTTGTTCTGACTTCCGAAGAAGCGATTCACGAAAATCAAGATACATTTACGCATTGGACACCAAACGTTTATCGTTATGGTACGTATGCAGACGAAAACCGTTCATACACGAAAGGACATTCTGAAAACAATTTAAGACAAATCAATACCTTCTTTATTGATTTTGATATTCACACGGCAAAAGAAACTATTTCAGCAAGCGATATTTTAACAACAGCTAACTGGAATAATTGATTTTGGAGATTCTGGAATTATAGATGAATATTGTGATTTTATATACTTACTTGAAGATAGTGAAGAAGAAATAGGAACAAATTTTGGAGAAGATATATTAAGAATGTATGGAAATATAGATATTGAGAAAGCAAAAGAATATCAAGATATAGTTGAAGAATATTATCCTATTGAAACTATTGTTTATGGAATTAAAAATATTAAACAGGAATTTATCGAAAATGGTAGAAAAGAAATTTATAAAAGGACTTATAAAGATTGATTATATAATATATGAAAAGCTATTATAAAAGACATTAGTATTAAATAGTTTAAAAAAATGAAAAATAATAAAGGAAGTGAGTCAAGTCCAGACTCCTGTGTAAAATGCTATACAATGTTTTTACCATTTCTACTTATCAAAATTGATGTATTTTCTTGAAGAATAAATCCATTCATCATGTAGGTCCATAAGAACGGCTCCAATTAAGCGATTGGCTGATGTTTGATTGGGGAAGATGCGAATAATCTTTTCTCTTCTGCGTACTTCTTGATTCAGTCGTTCAATTAGATTGGTACTCTTTAGTCGATTGTGGGAATTTCCTTGTACGGTATATTGAAAGGCGTCTTCGAATCCATCATCCAATGATGCGCAAGTCGTAGAAACATCTAAAGACTGCAAATTTGTTAGATATTGAATACCCTCTAATGAAGATATCGTTTTCATATCATGCAAGTTTAAGAATTGGGCTTTTGATATTTCATCAACAGATAACACACTATCGCCGTCTTTATCAAATTCTGCAATGATTTGTTCTCTAAATACTTTGTCTGGAAAATGTGCTTCATCAATAGCAATGCTTCCAGCTTTTACTTCTGTATTTTTGCTTGCTTCAACGGTCTTATCTTCGGTAACCACTTCTTTTTCTGGTGTTGCAGGTGTTTCCTGTTTTGTACTTTCTTCTTTTAAAGTTTCTGCATTTTCAGCAGTTTCTTCCTGTTCCTTGTCTGTTATATTCTCTTGTACTTCTGCGTTTTCTGTTTTCTGTTCCACAGGAACTTGCTCTGTCTTGTTTTCTTCTACAACGGCTTCCTGCACAACTTCTGTGTTTTCCTGTGCCATGACAGGAGTAGGAAGCCCTGTAAGTGCAGTTGTTGTTCCAATCATCAATGCGGAACTTACTGCAAGGACTTGTTTTTTCTTCATAGTTTGTTCACTCCTTATTTTTCATAAATTCTTTGCATAGAAAAACGCACAAACTCCCCCTTATAACTGGATAATCTGTGCGTTCTGTTTATTATTGATAGAATTGAAAAAAGGGCAGAATTTACTTGTCTGTCTGTCTGTCTGTCTGTCTGTCTGTCTGTCTGTCTGTCTGTCTGTCTGTCGCAAGCGTAACAATGTGTGAACATGACTGTCAACCCTTTCTTTCAAAAAAATTCAATCCTTGCTTCTATACAAAAAACATTATACTGGAAACAAACACCTCTTTCAATCTTTTTATGCGTGCAAGATAAAAAAATTGAGACATCACACTTTTCCTTTTTTCCTCTTGAGTACCCACAACAGAAAAGAAAAAGCCCTGTCAAGAGCTTGCCACCATTGGTGGTGCTTTGCACTCTTGATCGGGCTTTTTGTTTGCTGTATCTTCTCGCAAGAGGAAAAAGATTACTCGTCCTCATCATCAAAATGGTTATTCCTTAATACTTCCCGTAACAGTTCCATATCCTCTTTTGAGTTCGGATTTATCATTTTCACGACTTGATAAGGTGTCCTATATTTATGTCCCTCTATGCTTTCCCCAAACATATCCATACTGTATAAATCATCATAGCGGTCTAGTAATTTTTGAAACTTCAAATGCTGGATAAATTCTTTGATTGGGTAAAGGTCGGACGCTTCAATGCTTTTCCCGTTGATATAGTCTGTAATGTATTCCCGTAACTTTTCCAACTCATATTCCAGCCATTCTTCCTCGCTGTCAAAGAAGTTATCATAGTGTCCGTGTTTCAGTTCTGCATTTAGACGTTCTTCTGTTCTTAAAAACTGACAGACTTCTTTTTCAGACTGATTGACATACTTCCATTCTCCCGATAATAATTCATTCGGCGTTACGTCCAGCACTTCCATTATCTTTTCCAGCGTTTCATAAGCAGGATAGTTCAACCCTCTTTCAATCTTGGAAAGGCTCTGCATATTGATACCGATTTTGTCCGCAAGTTCCTGTTGTTTCATTCCCCTAAATTTTCTTATGGTCTGTATATTATTTCCTAAATGGCTTATTTTCATTGCACAACCCTCCATATCTCGTTATATCTTCACTGTTATAAGTCTATCATGCTTAATATGATTTGTAAAGACAAAAAAAGATATTGACAAATAAGCATATAAGAATTACTATGCTATTGTGAGTGAATAAGCACAATAGCATGAAATACAAAAACATTCAAAAAGAAATACCCATCTGATTAAACCCGTAGATATGAATATTGGTTGAAATGGAACTTGTTAGAAAAGGCAAAACAGGACTTGCTGACAAAGTATTTCTGACACGGTGGCGGAAGCCTCTCAGGCTTACCGCCATGACACCTTGTGTCAAGGGGAAGAAATGCTTTGTCGGCTGGCGAGCCTGCGAGCCTTGACTGTGCCCCCGTTATCTAACAGGGGGGCACTATTTCACAAAAGACAAGTCAAAAACCATACAACCCCAAACCTGTGAGTAGTAATGAGAAGTTTTAAGAAGATAGTAATTTCACATTCTTTTGAATAGTGGTTTACAGGTATTTCAAGGCTGTTGTGGGATTGGAGGAATACAATGAACAATTTAGAATTTGCACTTGAAATGAAGAACAAACGTCTTGCAAGCGGTCTTTCACAAGGAGAACTTGCAAGTCTTACCCATGTATCAAGATATAGTATCAACCGCTTTGAGAACGGAAAAGCCAACGCAAGTAAAGAAACACAGAACATTATCCTGCGTTGTCTGAATTACTATGTCTGTGATAAGCCTTTTTATCTGCTCGTTGATTATCTGTCTGTCCGTTTTCCAACGACTGACGCATTAGAAGTTATCCGAAAGGTGCTTGGCATGAAAGCGGACTATTTTATCCATTATGACTATGGGTATTATGGCTATAAGGAGCATTATGCCTACGGGGAAATCAAGGTCATGGCTTCTGATGATGAACACATGGGTGTATTTTTAGAATTAAAAGGGGCAGGCTCACGCAACATGGAATATGTCTTACAGGCACAGAACAGGGATTGGTATTCATTTTTAAACCGCTGTCTTGACTGTGGCGGTGTTATCCGACGTTTTGACTTGGCAATCAATGATATGTGCGGTCTGCTGGATATTCCCGTTTTGTCTGAAAAATACAAAAATGGCGGTGCGGATTGTCGCTGTAAAAACTATGAAAATGTACAAGGTGGAAAACTAAGCGGAAAAAACCGTAATTTAGCAAGTACCCTTTATATCGGCTCAAAGGCAAGCACAAAATATTTCTGCCTGTATGAAAAACAAAAGGAACAGGCAACCAAAAAGAAACATACGGATATTATCAACCGTTTTGAAATTCGTCTGCGTGATAAAAAGGCAGTACAGGCAGTTGAGGAATTGTTATTGACATATAACCCTCATGGGTTGGTGTTTTACCTTATTACTGATTTTGTGCAATTTCCCGATTATCCGCTGTGGGAGATATTCATTTCCCATGACAGTTTACCTTTTGAAATGAACCCCGTACCTGTCAATATGGAACGCACTCTGCAATGGCTGGAAAGACAGGTCATGCCGTCAATCGTGATGATAGAGGAAATCGACAGGCTGACAGGCTCAAACTACATGAAAATGATTGATGAATGTACCAACCTTTCCGAAAAACAGGAAATGCTTGTAGAACAGATGTGTACGGATATAGCAGATGTAATCGAAAGTGAGGGGGTGTTTTATGAGTAATGCACAGGATATTCCCGTATGGGAAAAATATACCCTTACCATTGAAGAAGCGTCAAAGTATTTCCGTATCGGAGAAAACAAGTTAAGACGCTTAGCAGAGGAAAACAAGGACGCTGGCTGGCTCATTATGAATGGCAACCGCATACAGATTAAACGCCGACAGTTTGAACAGGTTATTGACAAATTGGACGCAATCTAATGCAAATGAGCCTTGTATGTGTTATGATGAACACAAGTCATATCAAGGCTCTTTCCAACAAGGAAAGGAGCAGACACCATGAAAGAAAAAAGACGGGATAGTAAAGGACGTATCCTGCATACTGGAGAGAGCCAACGAACAGACGGGAAATACTTATATAAATATGTAGACGCATTTGGAAACACAAAATATGTGTATGCTTGGAGATTGACACCCACAGACCCGACACCAAAGGAAAAACGGGAAAAACCCTCACTTCGTGAACTGGAACAGCAGATAAGACGGGATATTGAGGACGGTATCGACAGCACAGGCAAGAAAATGACGCTTTGCCAACTCTATGCCAAACAGAACTTACAGAGGGCGAATGTGAAGAAAAGCACACAAAAACAACGGGAACAACTCATGCGGTTATTGAAAGAGGACAAGTTGGGTGCTAGGAGCATTGATGCGATAAAACCCTCTGACGCTAAGGAATGGGCGTTACGCATGAAAGATAAAGGCTTTTCCTATAACACCATTAACAACCATAAACGCTCGTTAAAAGCGTCATTCTATATCGCCATACAAGACGATTGTGTAAGGAAGAACCCTTTTGATTTTAAGTTAAGTGAAGTCCTAGAAAATGATACCAAAGAGAAAGTCGCATTGACAGAGGAACAGGAACAAGCCTTACTCTCATTTATCAAGACAGACAATGTGTATCACAAGCATTATGATGATGTGCTGATACTGTTAAAGACTGGACTTCGTATCTCGGAACTGTGCGGACTGACAGTAGCTGATATTGATTTCAAGAATGAAGTTGTAATTATCGACCACCAGTTACTAAAGAGCAAGGAACAGGGCTATTATATTGAAACGCCTAAGACGAAAAGCGGAATAAGACAAGTGCCATTAAGTAGAGAAACAATACAGGCATTTCAACGGGTTATGAAGAAACGCCCAAAGGCAGAACCATTTGTGATAGACGGACAGAGCAATTTCTTATTTGTCAATCATAAAGGCAAGCCCAAAGTTGCGATTGATTACAACGCCTTATTTGTCCGTATGGTAAAGAAATATAACAAGCACCACAAGGACAATCCCTTGCCACATATCACACCGCATACGCTACGCCATACATTCTGCACAAGACTGGCAAGCAAGAACATGAACCCAAAAGATTTACAGTATATCATGGGACATTCAAACATTAGTATCACAATGAACTGGTACGCTCATGCGTCCATAGATACCGCAAAATCAGAGGTTCAGCGTCTAATCGCATAGAAGTATTTACCACGATTTTAACCACGCTTGATAGCGAAAATATAAGAAGATAGACCTAGATATGTGAGGTTTACCACAAAAGCAAAATGCCCGTAGAGCCTATAAAATAAGGCTTTGCGGACATTTAAGGAGATATAAAAAGATAGTCAAAAAGACATATATAATTTAATATAAAAATGATGTGGAAAATATAAAGAAGATTGCATATCTACGTACATTGGGAATTTCTATTGAAGATATACGAAATATTATATCCGAAAAAGTAACATTGCAGGAAATGCTTGAGAAGCAAAAGGAAGTATTAAAAAATCAGATTACTGATTTGAATAAGGCGAAACTCATGTGCGAAAAAATGCTGGATGAAGGAAGTATTAGTTATGAAAAATTACAGGTAGAACAGTATGTAACAGATTTTCATGACTATTGGAAAGATAATCGAACTGTTTTCAAACTGGATTCAGTCAGCTTTTTGTATATATGGGGAAGTATGCTTACCTGGACTATGATTACCGCACTATGCTTGATTATTGGGGCTTTGTCTTATTCTAAGTTGCCGACAGAAATTCCAGTACAATGGAGTAAAGGAGTGGCAACATCCCTAGTTAATAAAAACTGGATTTTTATTTGTCCTGTTATATGTATCATAATCCGTTATTTATTAAAACCTTTTATCTATGCGAAATTGCAGATGAACAATTATTATGGAGAAATTATAACAGAGTATTTGACAAATTATATGTGTTTTATGGGTTATAGGACAAAACGTGTTGATGGGTTAATCCCATTCAACAAACGTTCTGTCATAATTATGTAAATCACTCCATACAATGGCATCGCCCCAACTAGAAAGACTTTTTTCAAGTTTATTCTTTTCATTCATTTTTTGATATATTGCCGCAATGCTTTTATCGGTTGGCATAACATTTATTATTTCAGACAATGAAAGCGGTTCAGGCGAGTGCATATAGCACCACCAGTAAACCGCTTTTATTCTTCTTTCAACAGATAATCCTCTATGATTTCTAAGCATTTCCCTAAGTCTGGAATTGACACTGCCTTCAATTCTGTTATTGGTAGAAGGTGTGTTAAATTTGTCCCTTAATTCTTTGTCCAGATAAGTAAACAGCGTGTTTTCCCTGATAAGTTTAATTAATGACTTTTCTGCTTTCAGTATCCGTTCATGTGTAGGACGCCTGTTTCCATTTTCATCAACTGTCATTTCATTCAGGAAATCCTCATACTTATTTATCCATTCAATAAATCTTTTTATCCATAAATCCGCTTCTTCTTTTGTGTTTATTTTCAAGAGTTCTTTTGCCATGTTATATAGCTCTTTACCTGCCATTGAATTAGGTCTTGATGTCGTGTAACGCCTTACCTGGCAGAATACATGGAAAACGCATCTTTGGTGTTTTGCACCCGGCCATACTTTTTTGAGTGCCTTTGCAAACCCTGTTCCACCGTCAGATACAACCATTCTAGGTTCCGCTATACGTTTCATTAAAGCCGTCCATGCAGCGGCATATTCATATCTGCATAAATACCAGCCAAGGACATATTTATCATCACAACAGATTAAAATACACGCTTTTCTTCCCAGATAAATACCATCAAGATACAAGACATCCCTGCTGTCCTCGACTTTAGGCGGCATAGGCCATATATTCCAATATTTAGCGGTTTTGCGTCTGAATGTTCTTCCATCTCCGGGCATTGATGACTGGGATTCCTTTCCAAACAACCAATCCAAGAAGATTTGCAGTTCTTTGGCAGAGTTGTCTATTTTGTGTGTAACTGATGAATTGCATTTCCTGCAAAGCCAACGTTGTGACCCTGCTTTTGTCTTTCCAGCTTTAATACATTTATTTCCACATACAGGACAATTTACTTGATTCATTTAATCTTCCTCCGTTGTTGCTGTTTCAAGGAAGATTAAACCTTGTTTTTCCCTTTATTTGCAAGGGATGCAGGTGTTTTTATCAACACGTTTTGTCCACCCTCAAAGTTGTTTCAAAAAAGATCGAACCGCCCCCAGCCCTTGAAATTCAAGGGCTGAAGGCGGTTTCTATCAACACATTTTGTCCTATAGGTCTATATGAATAAAAAAGCCCCGCCGCAGCGGGGTTTTTTTATAGGAATTTATCAAGTTCAGTCTCGACACGCTTATTTATTTTAACTTTAGGATTTTCCATAATCGTTCCTCTTGCGACAACCATTTTTACATGTCGTAATGCTCTGAGGTCATCGAGTGGGTTTTCCTCGGTTACAATCATATCTGCACATTTATCTTTTTCGAGCGTACCGGTAATATCACCGATTCCCGCCATTTCGGCAGCTCTTGCGGTTGCCGTATACAGTGCAAACGCATTGGAAACGCCCGTATATTTGTGGAAATAATACAATTCTCTCCAGAAATCATACTGTGTAATCCACGGACATCCGACATCATTGCCAAGAACGACAGGTATATCATTTTCAAGTGCCGCTTTCGCACATGCAATTATTCCCTCAAACACAACATTTCCGTTAAACTGTTCAACTTCAGTTGCGTTGGTAATCGAACGATCAAACAATGCATACGGAAGTGCAGGCGAAATTGTTGTGCAAAGAAATGCTTTTCTTTCCTTGAATAACTTAATTGTATCATCATCAATTTTTGCACCGTGTTCAATTGAGTCAACACCATTTTCAAGAGCAACACGCACCCCCTGCGGAGATTCGACATGTGCAGCAACTAAATAGCCATTTTCATGTGCCTTGTCACAGACTACCTTTACCATTTCCGGAGACATTTTCAGTTCACCCGGAACACCTTTTTCTTTTGCGTCCATTACGCCGCCAGTAATCATAAGCTTTATCAAATCAACCTTTTCTTTTTCCGATTGCTCCAGATGTTTTAAGGCTGTATCTATACTGTCCGCCGCAACAGCAACAGAGCCAGCCATATGTCCGCCAGGCACGGAAATCCCTTCATTAGCGGCAAGTATTCTAGGTCCCATCTTTGTTCCTGCATTAATCTCATCTCTTAATTTTGTATCAAAACTTCCAAGTCCGCCAACCGTTCTTATTGTTGTCACACCGCTCATAAGCTCTGTTTTTGCAAATCCGGCAACCATACCGTATGCAATTGAACGCATAAGTGCATTTCCCATAAGTATTTTTACAAGTTTCTCATTATCACGCTGTTTTTTCTGCGGCTTGCCATTACCTGCAAGGTGAACATGCATATTTATAAGACCGGGCATAATATATCTGCGTTTTAAATCAACTTTTTCATATCCATTCAAATCCGTGCCTGCCTTGACAATATCCTCAATTTTATCATTGTCCGTAAGTATGACGAAGCCCTCTTTTACCTGCATATCTTTGGTTCCGTCAAGTATTTTTCCGTTAATATAAGCATATTTCATATTTTTATACCCCGTGTTTTTGAAATGTTTATTTAATACCAATTAATCAAAATCTTACGCACTGATTGACTTTCCTGTGTAAAGCTGATAGTATCTGCCTTTTTCTTCCATAAGCTGGTCATGTGTACCACGCTCAATAATTCTTCCCTGTTCCATAACCATAATACAGTCTGCATTCCGTACCGTAGAAAGACGATGAGCGATAACAAATGAAGTTCTTCCTGTCATAAGTGCATCCATACCACGCTGTACAAGTTTTTCTGTACGTGTATCAATAGAAGAAGTCGCCTCATCAAGAATAAGAACAGGAGGATCTGCAACTGCCGCCCTCGCTATTGCAAGAAGCTGACGCTGTCCCTGACTAAGGTTCGCACCACCGCCGGTAAGCACTGTGTTATAACCATCAGGAAGTCTTTTTATAAATCCATCAGCATTAGCAAGCTTTGCGGCAGCTATACATTCTTCATCAGCTGCATTGAGTCTTCCATATCTGATATTGTCCATAATCGTGCCTGTAAAAAGGTTGGTATCCTGTAAAACAATGCCCAGGCTTCGGCGTAAATCGTCTTTTTTAATATGATTAATATTAATTCCATCATAACGGATTTTACCATCCTGTATATCATAAAACCTGTTAATAAGGTTGGTAATTGTTGTCTTTCCGGCACCGGTAGAACCTACAAACGCAAGCTTCTGACCAGGTTTTGCGAACATTTTTATATCGTGAAGCACGATTTTGTCAGGATTATATCCAAAATCAACTCCATCAAATGTAACATCACCCTGAAGTCTTGTATACATTTCATCTTTGTTTGCAGCATTTGGTTTTTTCCATGCCCACATCTCTGTCAGTTCTTCAGTTTCATGGATTTCACCATTTGAATCATAACATATATTTACAAGTTCAACATCACCTTCATCTGTCTCTGGTACTTCATCACAAAGGTCAAATACCCTGCCGGCACCTGCCATAGCCATTACAATACTGCTTACCTGCTGGCTTATCTCTGTTACAGGCTGTGTGAAACTCTTGTTTAATGAAAGAAATGCTACAAGTGTACCAATTGTAAGTCCTGAAAAGCCGCTTAATGCAAGCACACCACCTACAAGTGCACACAAAACATAACTTATATTTCCTATATTTTCATTGATAGGCATTGTAATATTTGCAATTTTATTAGCATTGTTGGCACTTTCTCTTAACTTGTTATTAATCTGCTTAAACTGTTCAAGACTTTCCTGCTCATGACAGAATACCTTAACAACCTTCTGCCCTTCCATCATTTCCTCAATATAAGCATTTACTTTACCGATATCTTTCTGCTGTTCAATGAAATATCTGCCAGATGCAGCGGAAAGCTTTGATGTCACAAAAAGCATAATTGCAACCATAATAACAGATACAATTGTAAGTGGTATATCAAGAACTATCATACTTACAAATGTTGATACAAGTGTTATAAGTGAATTAAGAACCTGTGGAATACTCTGGCTTATAAGCTGTCTTAATGTATCAATATCATTTGTATATACCGACATTATATCTCCATGTGCATGTGTATCAAAATATCTGATTGGAAGTGATTCCATGTTAGTAAACATCTCTGTACGGAGCTTTTTCATAGTACCCTGACCAACATTTACCATAATTCTGTTATATCCGTAGGAACATAAAACACCCACTGCAAATATTGCTACAAGTTTTAAAAGAGCCTGTGCAAGCGGTGAATAATCAGGAACTGCCATCTGGGTAAGAGGCACAATGTAATTATCAATAAGTTTCTGTATAAATAAAGTTCCACATAATGTCGTAAGTGCCGAAACCAATATGCAAACGACCACCATGAAACATGCCAATTTATAATTTTTTACTATATAAGAAAGAAGTCTTTTTAATAATAAAAGCGGATTCTTCTCTTTGTTCTCATTTTTATTTTTCATGTCTTCCTCCTATTCTCACTATTCTGCCGATTCGTCGAAATCGCCGCCGCCCTGCATCTGAACTTCACAGATTTCGCGGTAAACTTTGTTATTTTCCATAAGATTCTCATGTGTATCAAAGCCACTGACTTTTCCATCTTCAAGAACAATAATTCTGTCGGCATCCTGAATACTTGAAATTCTCTGCGAAACTATAAGCTTTGTTGTTCCCGGAATTTTCTGGGCAAATGCCTGTTTGATTTTTGCGTCTGTTGCAGTATCTACAGCACTTGTCGAATCATCAAGAATAAGAACCTTTGGTTTTTTAAGCAATGCTCTCGCAATACAGAGTCTCTGTCTCTGACCACCTGAAACATTAGTACCGCCCTGTTCTATCCATGTATCATACTTCTTAGGCATTCTCTCGATAAATTCATCAGCACATGCCTGTTTACATGCCTCAACACAATCTTCATATGAAGCATTGTCATCACCCCATCTGAGATTGTCAAGTATTGTTCCTGAAAACAGGACATTTTTCTGTAATACTACAGCCACCTGATTACGGAGTGCATCCATATCATAAGTTCTTACATCTTTTCCGCCAACACATACAGAACCTTCAGTAACATCATAAAGACGGCTTATAAGGCTCACAAAACTTGATTTTCCGCATCCTGTACCACCAATAATACCAATTGTCTCACCTGCATTAATATGAATATCAATATCATGTAAAGTATCCTCTGTACTGTTTTTTCTGTATGAAAAATTAACATGATTAAAATCGATTCTTCCGTCTTCCACTTCTTCATAAGGTTTTTCCGGATTGGCAAGGTCCGCTTTTTCATTAAGAACTTCTGAAATACGCCTTGCACTTGCCGCACTCATTGAAACCATTACAAATATCATTGAAAGTATCATAAGTGCCATAAGCATGTTCATTACGTAACTGAACATTGATGTAAGATTACCAGTTGTAATTGAACCCGACACAATAAAATGTGAAGCAAACCATGACAATGCAACAATACATCCATATACAACAAGCATCATAGTCGGATTGTTAAATGCAAGAAATGACTCGGCTTTAACAAATGTTTTATAAAGATTATCTGCCGCTTTATTAAACTTTTTATTTTCATGCTCCTCACGTACAAATGCCTTAACAACACGGATTCCTGAAATATTCTCCTGAACGCTCGCATTGAGTTCATCATATTTTTCAAAACCTGATGTAAAAACCGGTGTTACTTTATATATAATAAAGAAAAGTACAAATCCTAAAAATATAAGTGCAACAAGAAATATAATACTTAATCTCGGACTTATTATTACACACATTGTAATACTGCAAATCATCATGAGAGGTGCTCTCACAACACTCCTTATTATCATCTGATAAGCATTCTGTACATTAGTTACATCAGTTGTCATACGTGTTACAAGACCTGCTGTACTGAATTTATCAATATTAGAAAATGAAAATGTCTGTATATTTTCATACATTTTCTCTCTCAGATTACACGCAAATCCTGTTGATGCTGCCGCCCCATACTTTCCTGCCTGTATACCACAAAAAAGGCTCAAAAATGCTATAATAAGCATTATTCCACCATAAATACCAACCTTTCTCATATCTCCGGCCTGTATTCCTTTATCAATTATTGAGGCTGTTATAAATGGAATAAGAATTTCCAAAAAAACTTCAACTGCAGTAAATATTGGCGTTATAATTGATTCTTTTTTATATTTGCCCATACATTTTGCTAATGTTTTTATCATATTTTTATCATTCTCCCTTCGATTAAATTCACCTTATAAGTCTACAGTCAGCATGACTTGATACTGTCATATACTTTCTGCAAAAGATTTCTAAGCTGTCCTTTTTCATCATCATTAAGTGCCTTTAAAAGTTCCCTCTCATTTTCATCCATTGAAGCTCTTGCCGTCTTGCATATCTCCTCACCTTTTGCCGTGAGCTTTACATGTTTGATTCTTTTATCATTTGAATCATAAAACCCCTCTATCATCCCATTTTTTTCCAGACGTGCAGCAATTCCTGCCATCGTTGCCTGTTTAACTTCAAAATGCTTTTCAAGTTCTTTTAGCGTTATCGTCTCATCGGCTGCCTCGCTGATAGTTGCGAGGACCTTAATCTGCGAAAGGGTGACATCATTGCACATCAACGTATTATTAGCCTTTCTTCCAAGTGCATCGTTAAGTCTCTTTATAAGTTCACCGCAATGCAATGTTTCTCCAAACATATGCTCATTCCTTTTCATAAAATTTGATAAATAGTTTCTTCTAGATGCTCTAATATATTACAAAAATAATCGGCTCTGCGTCTTAAGCGTCTGGCTCTTTGATGACAGTTATCTTCAAGTTGTCAACTTTAATCAATCTTTCTTGTCTGCATTTTGGACAATAAAGGGGATAATTCTCCAAAACAGTGTCCTTCCTAATTTTATTACGGGTTTTGCTCCCTCAAACAGGACACAATATCCATTCGCATTTCATCATAATTAGTCTCTAATCCTTTCAAATCTCATTTTATATGACTTTTGCAAGCTGTTAAGCTAACTTGTGGAACATATGCCGAACCTTATCTATACGGCTATTCGGGCGGCGGGGTTGGCAAATAAATTTACCAATAGCTGGCTGGTATCCTTTTAACTCTGTCAAGCAGACTCCCTGCCCATTTGTGAAATAAGTTAAATCGTTCCTGTATTCTTGAATACATCTAGCAGGGATTTCTCCTTTCAGAATGACCTCGTCATTCTTTATCTGAGTACTTACAATATCTGCACAATACCTTGGAGCATCATGATACGCCCGTGAGAGATATTCCTGCGGTGCATAAATTTCAAAGTGGAGATATGGCTCTAATAGTTCTGTCCCTGCTTTTTTTAAAGCCTGCTCCAATACGATAGGGGAAAGCAGCCGAAAGTCTGCGGGGGTACTTACAGGACTATAATACAATCCATATTCAAAACAGATTTTACAGTCTGTCACTTTCCATCCATACAGCCCCTGCTCGCAGCCATAAAGAACCCCCTCCATAACCGCATTTTGGAACGATTGATTTAAATATCCAAGTGAAACTCTGCTTTCATACTGCACTCCGCTTCCAATAGGGAGCGGCTCTATGGACAACCCGACAGAAGCCCAGAAAGGATTTGGCGGGACTTCTATGTGGATGGTATATTCTGCTTTTCTAAGCGGTCTTTCCATATATATAACAGTAGGCTCTTTTATTTCTGCCTCCACATGATATTTTTCCTCAAGGATGGCACAAATGACTTCCATCTGCACATTCCCCAAAAAAGAAAGTATAATCTCATGCGTTGTAGTATCCACATAATATTTTAAAAGAGGGTCGCCATCTGAAATTTCTGTAAGTGCCCCAAGCAATATTTCCCGCTGTTCAGGTTTCTTTACTGCAATCGTTGTTTGGAGCATAGGGAGAGGATTTTCAATAAATTTTCTCTGCGGCAACAGCATTTCGTTCCCCAAAATACTGTTTAGCTGCAAAACATCATTTGGTAAAATTACAATATCACCAGAGCAGGCTGTATCGGATGGATATAATTCACCGTTTGTCGGAACACACATCTCTGTGATTTTTATTTTCTCTTTTTCAGATATTCTAATAACATCCCTCAAATGCAATGTTCCGCTATATATACGCACATAAACAAAACGCCGCCTTTTCTCTGAATATTCAATCTTAAAAACCTGTCCGCATAATTCAGATTGACCTTCAGGCGTTGATGAATAAAATTTACTGGCAATCACTTCTATAAGCTGCCGAATCCCCAGATTGTTTTTAGCGCTTCCGTGATAAACGGGAAATAACGTTCCGTTTTGGAATCTCCTGTTTTCTTCCTGTTCCAGTTCTGACATTTTAAACGGTTTCCCTGACATATATTTCTCTAATAGTTCATCGTTTCCCATAATTACCGCATCCCACTGTTCCATATCGTCATTGTCCGTTACATTTATATGGGGATGCTGCCCAACCTTTTGCTTCACTATAATTTCCGAAGAAAGCTTTGCTTTCATTTCTTGATATACCATTGGCAAATCAATCCCCTCTTGGTCAATTTTATTGATGAAAAAAATTGTCGGAATCTTCATTGTCTGTAGTGCATGAAACAGTATACGGGTCTGTGCCTGTATGCCATCCTTTGCAGAAACTAATAATACTGCTCCGTCTAATACGGATAAAGAACGGTATACTTCCGCCAAAAAATCCATATGGCCTGGCGTATCTATAATGTTGACTTTTACATCCTCCCACTGAAAAGATGTCACTGCTGTCTGGATAGTGATTCCCCTTTGACGCTCCAAATTCATTGTATCTGTCCTTGTTGTGCCTTTATCTACGCTCCCTGGTTCTGCAATTGCACCACTGGTATACAATAAACTCTCCGTTAATGTTGTCTTTCCTGCGTCAACGTGAGCCAGAATGCCTAAGTTAATTATTTTCATGTGATTTTCCTCCTATCAACACCCAAAAAAGGGCATAAAAATACCCAGTGATAAATACTCCTATCACTGGGTAAATAACTCCAATAGCCCCAAAACACTTATATGTTTTCGGGCATATAAAATTACATGATAAAAGTATTCTTAAACTGGGTACAAAAAACTAAGCCCCATATTAAAAGTGAAACGGGACTGCTACTTTTTGTTCCCACTATCAAATTGACAGTTTATTTAAGAATACCTTGCCGCATATTTATTAACTCCTTGTATAATACTGAATCTAATTATATTCCTTAACCCTTTATTTGTCAAGCCCTTTTTAGCATTATTGACAAGAGTATCTTCCTGCATTTCTTTGATCTGGTTCTGCATATTGGTGAGTTCTTCCGTCATGGAATCAATCTTTTTCTCCAGTCCATCCACATAGCTGCATATCTCAAATACATCGTTTGCCTGCTCTTTCATGGCATTTTTCTTTAATAAGTCGAGAAGTTCTCTTATGACCTCCTCATTGGTAAGTGTTTTTCCTGCTTCCATATCCATTCTGTTTCCTCCATTCTGTAAATGGGGCAGCCTTGGCCGCCCCTGTACTCTGATTACTGATTATCGAAAGGGCGTCGCCTCTTTGTCCTTCTCTTTATCGGGATTGCCATGATGTTTCTCTGCACTCTCTCTTGCATTTTCGTTGCTCTTATCCTTTGCTTTCTCATATTCAGAGATAATCTCATTATAGAGTTTTTCCCTGAAATCCTTTGTGACCGGATAGCAGACATCCTGGTAGATTGGCTTGCCCTGCTCGTCCACCTGCTTTGTCTTATAAGAAGGCATTGATACAAAGATTTTCTCTTTGCCCTGCACGATATTGATGTTATTTACGATGAAACTGTTTTCAAAATAAATGCGTGCAAGTCCCTTGATGTTACTACCTTCCCTCTCATAAGGTGTTACAGTTACGGAAAACTCCGGCATTTCCTGTGTACGCTCCTGCTTCTGTGTCTCCTCTTTCTCCGGTTCCTTAATTCTTGCATAGGCATCTTCCAGCCTGTCGTAAAAACAGTCCTCTTCAATCGTTCCAAAATCCTCATACATCTGGTGAAGGAAGTCATTCTGCAGCTTCTTTGGTACATCATCATCCTTTGACATATCCTGATAAAAATAGAACTTCTGCTTTAGCTTTGCCCTGTAATCATAGATATCCTCTATCTTTTCCGGTGTGCCATACTCCCTCTTGTATGCCTTGAAATTTGTAGTTGAAAGTGTGGAACCTAGATAAATGCCATGCTCCCACGATACCCCGATTGTGGTATTGTCCTTTGTAGGCTTCTCATCCTTCGGATAACGCTTATACTCTGTCGCACCAAGGGCGATTGTAAGGGAACCTGACTTCATATCCATCACCACAAGATTCCTTGGTGATAATGCTTCAAGCACCATGTAATCATGGTCATTGAAGTTATGAAATGTCTGTCCCCTTTCAAATGAGCGGTTCTCCATTTCATAATGCAGGTTAAAATCATCCACCCAGCCCTTATCGGTCATTCCAATCTCCTTAAGCTTTGCAACACATTCAGAAGAACTGGCTTCTTTATCAAACCGGAATTCTTTGGAATCGTTATAAAATCCCTGAAGAAAATGTCCGAGCTGAATATCATCCAGACAGAATCTCGCAGATACAGTTACATTTGCTGCCCTGTAATACTCTGTGAAGTTATCTGCTTCACCAAGTGTCCTTCCAAGCTGCAACAAATTTTCTGCAAGCTCTGACATATCATCAATTGCTATAAAACTCTTATAATCATCCAGAGTCATCAGCATATTTGTCTCTGTTCCCCTGTCGTTTTCTGTTACCAGTATCATATCTTTTAAATCCATTCTTACCTCCAGTCTCAGAGAGGGACTATGCCCTCTCTGCAAATTTCCTGTTATGGTCTTCCTATCACAACAATCTTTCCTGTGCTTGCCACATCCCTGTAGACCACACCAAGACTTTCATTAAGTGCCTCTACCACCTTGCCATTTCCGACATATACTGCCACATGGCTGATGTTCTTATATCTTCCATTGCTTGTAAAACTGTAAAAGATAAGGTCTCCCGGCTGTAACTCATCAAAGGAGACAGTCTTTCCGGCTTCATCAAGTCCCTGTGCCTCCGCTGCCGCTGTGGTTGCACCGCCATAACTAATATCCACGCCTGCATCTTTCCATGAATAATAGGCTAAGGAACTGCAGTCATAATAGTTACCGCTGTCTCTTAAATCCTGACTATAAGGAAAACCAACTCTGTGTAGTGCATAGGAGCAGACTGTTTTCTGCCTGCTGTCTGTAATTTCGTTTAGGATGGCATTGATTTCATCCTCAGTCATGGAGCTTACTCCCGGACTTCCGCCTCCGCCGCCACTTCCGCTTCCGGCATATCCAAGCTGTCCCATAAACTCCGGACTCATGATCTGCTCAAGCATTTCCACATGATCAGAGTTAAACCCATAGACCGAAATCATATCCCTGTACGATTTCAGCGTTACATTCACATACAGAACAGACTTCGTGACAGTAGTCACATTGCCGTCTGCATCCGTTTCTTCCACATCCTTTGTTCCTGTGCTTGTGGTGTATGAACACATATCATTTACAACTGCCTGCAGCCAGCCTTTAGAAGTATCATTCATGACTGTTGCAGTATCTCCGACACCATGCTTGACCATATAGACTGCCATGATGTCATAGTAATTGCTTGGGTTTTCTTCCATACCTTCATAATCCACATATACAAGCTCTCCAAGGTCATATCCGGTATGCTCATTCACTTTCGTGTTCACATCCCGGTTAAACTCCTGCACATAAGCACTCGTTACTGTCTGCACGGTATCTCCTGATTCAAGTGGTGGCAGGAATAAAGCAAATGGAGAATTGTAAAGGATTGCTATCGCCGCAATAACCGGAACAGCAATCGTGGCAACTACAAGAACAAGTAACAACAGCACCAGTCCGACAATCGGTGCCGCTGCCTTTACCCAGGTAATCGCTTTTCGCACAATCAGATCCTTTACCAGCTTTGCCACGCTGTCTGTCTGATTCTCCTGTGCTTTCATCTTATCCAGAAAGAATTTTATCTTCCTGCTCCGGTTGGTCATCTTTTCATCCTTGACCTCTATGGACACACCTGCAGCATATCCGGCTACCATGCCGATTGCAGTTCCTACTCCCGGTGCAACCGCTGTTCCTGCCGCTGTAGCAGCTGCCTTTGTAGCAGTTTTCGTTGCAACCTTGGCAGTAATCTTGGCTGTTTCTTTTGCCGTCTCTTTAGCTACCGTCTTGGCTGTATCTTTGGCAGCTTTCTTTGCTGTCTTTTTTGCCAGCTTCTTTCCTGCCTCTACCTTCTTGATACGCTTCTTTGCCTCGGCTGCCGCCTTTTTCCTGAAAAGTGCTGCACCCTTAGAAGCAGTTCCGGTAACAGGTCGGCTTGATTCATATGCAAGATATGCTGCCTGCGATACCTCCTGCCCACCCTCCACCTGCTCCGTTACTGCCCCAGCTGCAAGTGCTCCTGTTCTTCCTGCAATGTGAATATTGGTGTTCTTGGTCTTGATGGAAATGTTTGATTCTTTAAGGTTTCGCTTGAATCTTGATAATCCCTTATTCTTCGGCTCTGACTGATGAATGGTGCTCTTGCGATAGGACTTTTTTTTATCATCAGATACCTTTGCACCGATAGTTTTAGGACCTCTCTCTACTGTATAGATGTTGCTGCCTTTAATCTTGGCACCCTTTGGCTCGTGGGCATGAATCTTGGCTTTCTCCTTGGTGTGAATGACCATTGGCTTGTCATCAACCTTTCTAATTTTCAATTTTCTCACCTCCTACTTTGAAAAATAAAATAAGCCGCTAGGGAGCAAAAATTACTCCTTAACGGCTATGTAAAATCATTCAATATTCAATTATTAAAAACAACATGAAACTGAAATTTTACTTTTCCTTATATTCATCTGGTATTGCTATTTGAAATGTTTCACACAACAGCATCACATCATGCACATCATTTTTATCGTGTTCATATCCCAAATGAAGCATTACCTGACTCAATGGTTCAATACAAGAAACAGTTATATCTCCAACTTTTCCAATACCGGAAAAAGTTTTTGATGGAAATATATCTCCCTCATAAACAATTCCGTCATCTGTAAATTCAAAACAATGTAAATCAATGATTCTTTGTTTATCATCTTTCCAGACAGTATGACCATCCGTTGTATAATCAGTATTTACTTCCTCAAATCCATGCTGCTTAATCACATAAATATAATCATGATAATGTTTCAGTTCAACAAACAAATCAATATCATTGTGTATTCTTGATTCTCTTTTAAGAAGTGCATCAACACCCCATCCGCCATCTAAATATACTTTAATTTCGTTTTGCAAAGCATATTTTATAATTTCACATGCATCTTCTGTACGTACCATAATCTATCCTCCAAATTCAAATCTTTGTATGCTTTCCAACTCACTAAAAGCCTGAAATTTGTCAGTCTTTCATCCTTTTTGTTATCAATCACCAATTAGCTGTAATCCATTAGGATTTAGCTGATATATTTTATCGCACACCTCTTCAATATACTTTCTATCGTGAGAAATGCTAATGACAGCCCCCGGAAATTCTCGGAGCATTTTTCTTATTACCGGACCGGACAATGGTGAAAAATTTCTTGTCGGTTCATCCAGAATAAGAACATTTGCACCACTTAAGCTCATCCTCAAGAGAAGCACTTTCGCCTTTTGTCCGCCTGATAACTCCCGAATCGGATGCTCCATTTCATCTGGTGTGTATTTAAGTGAACCAAGGTATGTTCTAATTCTTGTACGCTCTTCTTTATCTCCTGTTTTATCAAGGTAATCAACCGGTGTAACATCCAAATCCAGCAGGTCTTCATAAGTTTGAGGCATATATTCTGCTTTAATGTCATTCCGATTTAGGAGTTCTTCCGCTATCTTTTTTAGAAGAGTCGTTTTTCCTGCCCCGTTGGCTCCTATCATACAGATTTTTTCTGAACCTTTTATTTTTAAATGAATTCCTTCTGCTAAAATTCTTTTGCCATCCGGAGTCACAAGCTTTGAAAGTTCATATTCTATGACCGTTTTTCCTGCGGGAATGTGTGAGTTTTCATCCCCTAATTTGACAAAGATTGCTTCTTCCTGTTCCGGCATCTGAGTCATATTTTCATCTTCTTTTTCAAATCTTCGTTCCATTGCCTTAACCGTATGCATTTTGTCCTTTAAGTTTTTGGCAACAGACGGTGCTTGTCTGGTACAACTTCTTAATGCACCTTGTACACTCTGCATAACTCTTTGATATTTTTCATCGCGAATCTTTTTCTCCCTACGGTCACTCAGTGCCCGCTGTTTTTGGATTTCAAATTTATGAAGCCGTTCTTCCACATAGCGTCTATAGGGAAGCTTTGCCACGGTATATCTCGCCTTTGTTTTTCGTATAATCTGCTCGATATGTATCACCATGTTGGCAGTACGCTCTATCAGCGTTTCATCGTGTGAAATAAAAAGCACAATGTGCTTCCAGTCATTTATGATTTTTTCCAGTAATGTAAGCGTCGCAATGTCGATGTCATTGGAAGGTTCGTCCAACAACAGCACAGAAACATCGCGAATGAAAAGCCTCATAAGTTGTGTCTTGACTTTTTCGCCTCCTGAAAGACTACCCATTGTCTGGTTACTGTAGAAAAAATCATTTTTCATTCCAAATTTTCCCGCAATAACAGACAATTCTTTAGGCGTTTTCTCCCAGAATATTTCCTCTTCAGAAAAATATTCGTATATTGTTTTTTCCTTATCTTCATCGAGCATCTCCTGCGGAAGATAACCAAGACGTTCGTGTCCCATTATCCTTTCCCCATCTGCTTCTATATAGTTTTCTACAAGCGACGGATTGTATATCCACTTCATTAATGTCGATTTCCCATTTCCCTCTTCTCCAATAATAACTGCCTTATCTCCATCATTTAGCACAAGGTTGAAATCATTAAGAATTATTCTCAGGTCTTTTTTATGTGTTAAATTTAATTTTTTTATCTGCAACATTAAAGTTTCTCCTTTTCGAAGTCTGAGCCAATTATTATTTTGAACACACAAAAACGAGTCTTTTTTGCATACGCAAAAATAGACTCGCTAAATAGACCCTTATTTCTTTTCCAAAAGGAAAACAAAGGAAATGCCTCTTGCGATAATCCAACTTAAGCGTACACAAAACAAACCTATTCTCTACAGGCTCAATAACTATATGTGTCTTACTTAAATCAAATTATCTATTAATCATTTCCTCACCTTACACAAAATGTGCCTTTCTTTCTTCTAATGGCAATACTATCATACTGTATTTTTTGTGTCAATACATTTCACCTTATGGAAGTGCAAATTCAAATTTTCTTTTCCCTAATAATTACAAATATTCCTTGGAAATTACTTCCACACCATACATTTCCATAAATGCATCCAGGTCCGCTGCATCCCCAATCAACATATTCTCGTCAAAGTGTACGATATGCATATCTTAAAATCCAGCCACATGTTCTCCGGTACAAATGATACATTTTAGAACTGCTTCCTTATTTATTTTTCATATCGAATCTTATATGCTTTTTTCTTTAAAATAGGGAATATCTAATTTATTATCATCAAGGTCGGATATTCATCCGACCTCTTGATTATACTATAGATTCTATAAAAATTCATCTGTTATCACTGCAGCATTGCTTCTTTTTTCTTCTGTTCCGCAATCTTCTCATGAATGTTGGTATTATACAGCCTGTACAAATCTGTATCCTTACTGATCTGATTATCAAAAGGAATCACCACTGAACCGCACTTGATAAGTCCCATTCCCGATGCAGTATTGGTTACAAATCTAAGCTGTGCTTCTGATACTCCGATAACCTCTGCCATCTTGGAACTGTCTGTGTTTGCCTGCTTCAAAAGTGCCACAAACTCTGAGTTTGCAAGCATTGTGGTTCGCAAATAAACCGAATACTGCTCCTTCAAGTGCTTCCTTAGTCTCTGAATCAGTCTTGGTTGCCATATAGACAAAATTTGAATTTGGAAGTGATATAGTCTACATGGCTATGCTTAATGCTAAGCATGTAGGTACACGCCAGTCTTCTAGACTCCTATATCGCCCCGTGTACAAAGAGGTGTTCTCACCTCCGGGAGTTACAGACGAGCCACAAAATGTGTTTCACGACGCCCTTCTGAATTATCAGAAGCACTATCTCCTCTTTTAGCCTTTTGAGGATAAGGACAAACTTCTCGCCCTCTGTGGTTGATTATCCTTACGCAACATGCCGAATCCTTTTTCCAGATTTCCATCCAACTTCTCACCCTTCATCTTTCGATCCATCAGGCTACTAATATGATAGCTGTGACTTTCATCTTCCAGGTACATGCCCCGTAAATTTACTACCTACAGATACTCTGCAGTGCAAACTACTTTGCAAATCTGTAACTGATTATTAAATTGTTCATCCCAAGTTTTTCTTGGAATGTCCATATATTACATTAGTTTCTATAATGCCGAAAGTGACAATCACGGGTCTTTTTTATCAAAACAGGTACTATTGTGGTCTTTTTTATCTTCGCTTGACAATTTATTCCAAATATGTTTGGGCAATGGTCTTGTTGGTTCCTTAAATTTCTCCAAATACATTTCAAAAATATCTGTATTAATCAATGCTGAATTTCCAACCTTATATACTGCCCCTGCTTCTGAAGCCAAAACCATAATCCTTGATTTACTTATGCCATAAATAATGGCTCCCTCAGTAGCATTTACATATTTTTTCATAATGTCTTTTGTATCTGAATAGAACTTATATGAGTTACTCATTCAATTCACCTTCTTCCTGTCCGTATAACGGCTCTTTCAAAGGTCTTACAGGTTGTCTGAATTGCTCCATGTAATTATCAAATATTTCTAAATTAACCAGTACAGTCCCTCCTGTCCCCTCATTTATTTTATATGTAGCACCTGCTGCTCTAGCCAGCTCGATAAACCTATGCCTTCCAATACTGTATATAATTGAAGCTTCTCCAATTCTCGCAAACTTTTTGATTATCTGCTTATTTGTTCCCGGCACTTTATATATGTGTTTCATAAACTCATCAAACCTTTCCTTTTTTACCAAATGAATACGGGTAAGCTTGTATAAAGAACTTGCAGCCTTAGCTATATATTCAGTTTCCTCAACACTAAATCCATATTCATGAGCCACCTCTTCGACCCTTATGTATCTTTTTATTACCTCCCCACCATGAAGATAAGCCCTAACATCCGGCTGTAATTGTGTTACCATCCTTTTCACCTACTTATAAAATTCATCATCAACTATATGGAATGTCTCAATGTACTCATCAAATATTTTTAAATTCACAAGTACTAACTGTCCTAACTTATAGATTGCTTTGGCATCCTTAGCCATTTGCATAAACTTTGATACGCTCATATGATACATTTCTGCTCCTTCGCTATATCTTACAAACTTTGTATTACCATTCTTCTTAAATTCCTGATATGCCTTTGTGTGTTCCATGCTATTCTCCTTTCGGTATTTCAATTGTTCCTATAACGCAAAAAGAGGACATCTTCTAAATTTCTTTAGAAAATGTCCTCTAAGTAATACAATCTTTAATTTTTCAGACTAAGCAATCTGTACTAACCTGTACTAATCTTTTTTTGACTATGCCAAAAATTGGTCAAATCTTGGTCAAAACCCCTTGACCAACTATATATTTTAGTACATCCACGCTCTGAAACCCTTGATTTTCCTGCATTCCTACTTATCAATAGACTTCATCGTCGGGAAGAGCAGTACATCACGGATCGCTGCACTGTCTGTAAGGAGCATTACCAGTCTGTCAATACCGTATCCGATACCGCCTGTAGGTGGCATACCAACCTCAAGAGCATTTAAGAAATCCTCGTCTGTATGGTTTGCTTCCTCATCGCCTGCTGCAAATGCTGCGTCCTGGGCTGCGAAACGCTCTCTCTGATCAATAGGATCATTAAGCTCGGAGTATGCGTTACACATCTCCCATGTATTGATGAAAAGCTCGAAACGTTCAACCTTCTCAGGATCCTCAGGCTTCTTCTTGGTAAGTGGTGAGATAGCAAGCGGATGATCCATAACAAACGTAGGCTGTACCAGCTTCTCCTCACAGAATTCCTCGAAGAAAAGGTTGATGATATCGCCCTTTGTATGACGATCCTCATACTCTACATGGTGCTCGTCTGCCAGCTTCTTAGCTTCCTCATCGCTCTTAACTGTATCAAAATCAATGCCTGTATACTTCTTGATACAGTCATTCATTGTAATTCTCTCAAATGGCTTGCCGAAGTCAAGCTCGATACCGTTGTATGTGATCTTGCTGCTTCCGCATACTGTCTCTGCAAGATGACGTAAGAGATTCTCTGTAAGATCCATCATTCCGTAGTAGTCAGTATATGCCTGATAGAGCTCCATAAGTGTGAACTCAGGATTGTGTCTTGTATCTACGCCTTCGTTTCTGAATACACGACCGATCTCGTATACCTTCTCAAGTCCGCCTACGATAAGTCTCTTAAGGTATAACTCAAGGGAAATACGAAGCTTAACGTCCTCATCAAGAGCATTGTAGTGGGTCTCAAATGGTCTTGCAGCAGCACCGCCGGCATTTGACACAAGCATAGGTGTCTCAACCTCAAGGAAGCCCTGTCCGTCTAACCATCTTCTGATCTCGCTTATGATCCTTGAACGGGTAATGAATGTCTTCTTGGACTCCTCGTTCATAATAAGATCAACATATCTCTGTCTGTATCTCATATCTGTGTCTGTAAGACCATGGAACTTCTCCGGAAGGATCTGGAGACTCTTTGAGAGAAGTGTGATCTCCTTAACATGAATAGAGATCTCTCCCATCTTTGTGGTGAACACAAAGCCCTTTATTCCAACGATATCACCGATATCCATTTTCTTGAAGCCTGCATATGGCTCCTCACCGATCTCATCCCTTGCAACATAGCACTGGATGTTTCCTGATATATCCTGTACGTTACAGAAGGAAGCCTTACCCATTACACGCTTCGCCATGAGACGACCTGCAATGCTTACATTCTTTCCTTCGTACTCGTCATACTTTTCCTTACAGTCATTTGCATGTGTATCTACATCATACTTTGTAATAGCAAATGGATTCTTTCCCTCAGCCTGGAGGTTAGCGAGCTTCTCTCTACGAACCTTTCTGAGCTGATTTAAATCCTGTGCCTTTTCCTGATTGTTGTTATTCTGTCCTGCCATTTCTTCACCTTAAAATCTAATAATCAAAATTCAAAAATATCTTTATATATCTGATGACACGTCAATATCACACATATTCATTGCAAATGGATATGTACTACATCTCCTGTCTCTTAATCTCCAATACTCTGTACTTGAACTCTCCGTCAGGAGCTTCAACTGTCACTTCACTACCAACCTTGGCACCTTTTAATGCCATTCCTACAGGTGACTCGTCGGAAATCTTGTTCTTCATGATATCTGCCTGGGTTGAGCCAACAATATCATATACGATCTCCTCATCGAATTCATAATCAAATACCTTGACTGTACATCCGATACCAACTGTATCTGTGTCAACCTCGTCCTCGTCAACGACTTCAACATTCTTAAGAATTGCCTCTAACTGTTCAATCCTATTCTCTATATCTCTCTGCTCGTCCTTAGCTGCATCATACTCAGCATTCTCAGAAAGGTCACCCTGTTCTCTGGCTTCCTTGATCTTTGCAGCGATCTCTCTACGTTTGTTTACTTTTAAATCCTGTAATTCTCCCTCAATATCCTTGAGACCTTTATAAGTAACTATTGTCTTTTTCTCAGCCATAAAAAATAACCTCCTAAAAATTCTTTACCTTACTCAAAAGAAAAGAGGATGTAGTTATTTACATCCTCTATGCAGTTGATGGGACTTGAACCCACACCCACGTAAGTGGACATGAACCTGAATCATGCGCGTATGCCAATTCCGCCACAACTGCGTTTATGATACAAAAGCCATAGCGTGTGCTACAAGCCTTATGAATTATATCATATGCCTTTTCCCATTTCAACCTATATTTTGCGATTTTTTATACAATGGTTTTGTCTTTTTAGTCCCACTGCCGACTGCAATCATATATCAATCAATATCTCTGTCAAAATCTACTGAACAGTATCTGCCTCTGATGCAGCCTCAGTCTCTGATGCGGTCTCGGTCTCCGATGTTGCTTCATCTGTATCCCCGGTCTCGGTTGCAGCCTCTGAACTCTCCTCGGTACTCTCCACCTGCTTACCTTTGCTTACAAGATAGTCAAGGACCTTCTTTTCTGTTGTATAAAATCTGAGATCGCTGTCTGAATAATATGTTTCTATATCAGAAACCTCTACACTGTAATCATCTGCAAGGCTCTGCTTGTATGCTGCAAGATCATCATCTGTAGCATTAAGTCCTTCCTTTTCTGCAATAATGGTAACAACAATCTTCTCCTGCATTACATTCTCAACAGATGTATAGAGGTAATTAAGGAAATCAGCCTCGTTGTTGTATCCCATATATCCTGCGTATGTCTCAATACCTATTCCGTACTGGCTTGCAGTGCTCTCGAGGTTTGACACAATAGAGTTCATATATGACTTAACCTCGTCCTCAGGATACTTGGTAAATGTTGTATTGGCTATCAATTCTTTAAGCACCGAAGATCTGTCAGCATTGTCTGCCTCTCTGTTCTTCTCATCTGTAGCCTGCTCTGTAAGGTACTGTGTGTACGCTTCTGTAGTTGTATACTCACCGTCTGTTGCCTTATTTACCAGTTCATTTGTGTACTCAGGTATTGTTGTAACTGAAATATAATTAACATCCACTTTAAACTCTGCTGTCTTACCTGCAAGGGTTGTATCTGCATTGTCCTCGGCATATGTAACGGTTACTGTCTTACTCTCTCCCGGCTTAACACCCACAAGCTGATCGTCAAAACCATCTCCAAGTACATTATTTCCTATTGTGAGCTCGTATCCGTCATCAGATTTTTCACTGCTGACTTCTTCTCCGTCAACAGTCTTGACATAGTTGATATTCACCACGTCACCGCTCTTAATGGCACTTTCCTTATCCTCAGACTTCACTGAATTCTGGTTACAGAACTGGTCTATCTTATTCTGCACCGCATCATCAGCTAACTCTCTTGAAGCAGGAACATACTCAAGTCCCTCATAGCTTCCTATAGTGGCACATGCACTGTATCTGTCATAATCACTTACTGTCTTTCCGCAGCCTGCAAGCATTGAGAGACCAAGAACACATGTAAGTGTAACAGCTATAATCCTCTTCTTCATACTTTTTATTCCTCTGTTGTTGTCTCTGTTTCCTCTGTAGAAGCAGCGTCCTCGGCTGTGTCAGCCTCTGTAGTCTCATCTACAGCAGGGGCCTCTGTCTCATCATCAAGAGGATTGATATTGTTTGATGTATTCTTACCGTTCTCAATAAGGAAATTCATAACCTTCTCTGCAAGAGTATAGTATCTGAGGTCAGCTTCCTTATATGTGCTTTTTACTGTACTTGCATCTGTGCTGTAGTCTTCAGCCATCTTGTTTACATATGCGTCCACATCAGCGTCAGTAACTGTGATATTCTCAGCCTTTGCAACTGCACATACAACCATCTTCTCCTTAACAGTCTCCTGACATACGGTTGTTACATACTCATTGAACTTCTCCTCGTCATCATAGCCGTATGCATAATTGATGTAATCTGTAAATTCGATATTGTAGCTTGAAGCCGTCTGCTTAAGCTTTGCGATAATATCATTTGCAGTCTGGGCAACCTCATCCTCAGGAATATTCTCTATGGTTGAGTTATCAATGGCTGTTGTCATAACCTTGTTCTGTACTGCAGCAAGTGCGTTCTCCTTGTTGCTGTTGTACAGATTGTTCTTAAGATCCTGCTTGTAATCGGCTACATTGCTGAAATCAGTATTCTCCGCAACAAGCTCATCTGTAAGCTCAGGGGTGTGGGTAAGCTTTATATAGTTAAGAGTTGTTGTAAATACAGCATCCTTACCATTTAAGTCATCGTTTCCGTAGTCGTCAGGGAATGTAACCGCCACATCGAATGTATCTCCTGCCTTATGTCCCACTATCTGGTCCTCGAAATCGTCTATAAATGAACCGCTTCCAAGAACAAGATCATAATTTGTTCCTGATCCGCCGTCGAACTCAACACCATCGATCTTTCCTGTAAAGTCAATATTCACAGTGTCGCCTGTCTTCGCTTCACTTTCCTTGTCCTCGTCATATGTAGCGTTCTCGCTCAAGAACGAATCCACACTGCTCTGGATATCTGAATCACTTACTGCAGCAACCTCGTAGCTGTACTCGATATTCTTGTAATCTCCGAGAGTTACGTTCTCTGCATAGTATGAAATATACTTGTCAAGATCCATATTATCTGTTGCTAATGTTGTCTCCTCTGTAGAAGCTGACTGGGCGTCTGTTGCTGTTGCGTCAGAGATCGTACCGCCGTCCTTCTTATCTCCACAGCCTGAAAACATTGAAACTGACATTGCAAGAGCAATAGCTACTGCAAATGTTCTCTTAAATTTTCTCATTATCAATATACCTCTTCTTTCATTATATAAAGCTTATCAAACCTGTATCCGGCACAACATGGTATGCCTTCACCTATTTTAGGTTTATATCACATTTCAAATTAAAAGTATAGTGATTACACCATAAATTCATACTTTTTCCACATTTGCAGGGGCTCATTTGTGATTTTCTGCATATTTGCCAAGGAACTTTGTTTATTTTTTCATTCATCACATATTCTAAACTAATACCACATATTGTGTTTACATAATTTATCTTTTCAATATTTTGTGTGATTCTATATAGACAAATAATTTTTCAGGTGCTATAATCCAAACTTGTACGGCAGAGAGATACACTCTGACCGCTGGGACTTAATAACGATTTTTGAGACACAAAATTTTGAAAATCGCTATTTTTTTGCGCAAAACAGGCATTATTTGTTAAAACCAAGGGGAGAAAAACGACCATGCAGGTAATCAAGAGAGATGGCAGAGCGGTCACATACGACCGTAACAAGATTATGGTTGCTATCCGCAAGGCCAACGCAGAGGTTGAGCCGTGTGAGAAGATCAGCGACGAGAAAATTGAAGAAATAGTAGAAGGAATAGAGGCCAAGCACAGAAAGAGAATGTTGGTTGAGGATATCCAGGATATCATCGAGCAGAAGCTTATGGAGGACGGCAAATTTGTCCTTGCCAAGACCTACATAATCTACCGTTACAGCCGTGAGCTCATCAGAAAGGCAAACACCACTGATGACTCTATCTTAAGCCTCATCCAGAACAGAAATAAGGATGTAATGGAGGAGAATTCCAATAAGAACGCAACTGTTGCCTCAACACAGCGTGACCTTATTGCCGGCGAGGTTTCAAAGGATCTTACCAAGAGAATGCTTCTTCCTGAGAAGATATCAAAGGCTCATGAGGAAGGTGCTATCCACTTCCATGATGCGGATTATTTCCTCCAGCCTATATTTAACTGCTGCCTTATAAACATAGGCGACATGTTGGACAACGGAACAGTTATGAACGGCAAGCTTATCGAGAGCCCTAAGAGCTTCCAGGTTGCATGTACCATAGTTACACAGATCATTGCGTCTGTTGCTTCAAGCCAGTACGGCGGACAGAGCGTGGACATCAGACATCTGGGCAAATACCTCAGAAAGAGTCACGACAAGTACCAGAAGAAGATTTCCGCTGCCGTTGGCGACACTATCGATCAGGAAACCATAGACACTCTTGTACGTGAGCGTGTAAATGATGAGCTCCGTTCAGGCGTACAGACTATCCAGTATCAGATAAATACCCTTATGACCACAAACGGTCAGTCTCCTTTTGTCACTCTCTTCCTTAACCTCGATGAGAATGATGAGTACGTAGAAGAAAATGCCATGATAATAGAGGAGATCCTTCGTCAGCGTATCGAAGGAATAAAGAATGAGGTTGGTGTGTATGTAACACCTGCTTTCCCTAAGCTTATCTATGTTCTTGACGAGCATAACTGCTTAAAGGGCGGCAAATACGACTATCTTACCAAGCTTGCCATCAAGTGTTCAGCCAAGAGAATGTATCCTGACTATATCTCAGCAAAGAAAATGCGTGAGAACTACGAGGGAAATGTATTCTCATGTATGGGATGCCGTTCATTCTTATCTCCATGGAAGGATGAAAATGGTAATTACAAGTGGGAAGGACGTTTCAATCAGGGTGTTGTATCCCTTAACCTCCCTCAGATTGCCATCCTTTCAAAGGGCAATGAGGATAAGTTCTGGAGCCTGTTGGACGAGAGACTTCAGCTCTGCTACGATGCACTTATGTGCCGTCACAGAGCCCTTGAGGGTGTAACCTCAGATGTAAGCCCTGTCCACTGGCAGTATGGTGCTATCGCAAGACTTAAGAAGGGTGAGGTCATCGATCCACTCTTACACAACGGATATTCAACAATATCTCTTGGATATATAGGCGTATATGAGATGACTAAGCTCATGACAGGTGTAAGCCATACAGATCCTAAGGGTGAGGAATTTGCCCTTAAGGTCATGAAACATCTTCGTGCAGCCTGCGACAAATGGAAGGCAGATACCGGTCTTGGCTTCGGCTTATACGGAACACCGGCAGAGAGCCTCTGCTACAGATTCGCACGTATCGACAAGGAACGCTTCGGCACTATCAAGGATGTTACAGACAAGGGCTACTACACCAATTCATACCATGTTGATGTCCGTGAGAAGATCGACGCTTTCAGCAAGTTCAGATTTGAAAGCCAGTTCCAGAATATATCAAGCGGTGGTGCTATCTCATATGTAGAAATTCCAAATATGAGAAATAACCTTGACGCCCTTGCTGAAGTTGTAAGATATATCTACGATAATATCCAGTATGCAGAGTTCAACACAAAGTCTGACTACTGCCATGTATGCGGATACGACGGCGAGATAATCATAAACAATGAAGGCGAGTGGGAATGTCCACAGTGCGGCAACAAGGATCATGCCAAGATGAATGTAACCAGAAGAACCTGCGGATACCTTGGAGAGAACTTCTGGAATGTAGGAAAGACTAAGGAGCTTGGAGCCAGAGTACTCCACCTGTAAAATTAGTTTTTAATAAACATTTCAAAAAAACATCTTGCATATTTTACATATATAAGATATATTATTATTTGTGAACAGATTAAATTTCGTATTTTTAATTTTGTGCATTAATAATTTCAATTTTGTATGGTCTGCATGTCGTAGAGGGCAAGCGGGCCATACTTCATTTTACGGAACTTTTTTGATGTCAGCTCCCCCAACGGGAGTTACGAAAGTGAAAGGAATAATCCATATGAATTATGCAGATATCAAATCCTATGATGTGGCAAACGGCACAGGTGTAAGAGTATCACTCTTCGTGTCCGGCTGTACCCACCACTGCAAGAATTGTTTCAATCAGGAAACCTGGGATTTCTCCTACGGAAAGCCCTTTACGGAAAAGGAAATAGATTTTATTATAGAGGCTTGCAAGCCATCATACATATCCGGTCTCTCCCTTTTAGGTGGCGAGCCTATGGAATATGTGAACCAGATGGGACTGCTGCCGCTGGTACGCCGCTTCAAGGAAGCTTACCCAGACAAGACCATCTGGTGTTACACCGGATATGACTTCACTGAATACATTCTTCCTAAGATGTGCAAGGAATGGGAATTCACTCCGGAGCTGCTCTCCTACTTCGATATAATGGTAGATGGGAAGTTCATTGAAGAAGAAAAGGATCTCAACCTGAAATTCCGAGGTTCAAGAAACCAAAGGATCATAGATGTACAGAAATCTCTTGCCACAGGCCAGCTTGTGCTGTGGGATGAAAAGGGAGCTTTCTTTTAAAGCACAAATAAACCACAAACAAGGCACAGCTAATCAAAACAAGATACGACAAAACAAGATAAAACAAGATAAAAAAAATGAAACGAAAGAGGACACTACCATGACATTCAACATTAATGTAAAGAAGCTTAACGAAAATGCCATTCTTCCTACCTACGGCTCAGAGTATGCAGCAGGTGCAGACCTGTATGCCTGCCTTGAGGCACCTGTCACCATCGAACCGGGAGAAACGGTTATGATACACACAGGACTTGCAATGGAGATTCCTGTGGGATATGCAGGTCTCATATATGCCAGAAGCGGACTCGCTTCAAAGAAGGGTCTCGCCCCTGCAAATAAGGTAGGCGTTGTAGACTCTGACTACAGAGGTGAATTCATGGTGGCACTCCACAACCACTCCCTCTCTGCTGCCACAGTTGAACCTGGTGAGCGTATCGCTCAGATGGTCATCACCCCTTATGTCACAGGCGTGTTCCAGGTGGTTGATGAGCTTGAGGAAACCAAGCGTGGTGCAGGCGGCTTCGGTTCAACAGGAAGAAAATAAGATCATTCAAACCCGATCTTTAAACTCGATCTGGTTGTACACCCATGCTCACAGAGTATATAACCAGATCTTGTTGTATACGTCCATATTTACACGCTTACTATAGGTATAACCGGGATCAAGCTTCTCGATCCAGCCGCTTACTATGTTATCGAAATACTCTTGATTTGCTTTGCGGTTCATCTGATCCTTGTTCTGGGCGGTTGCGTCCTCGTCGGTTAATGCTGTCATCTGGAATATATGATATCCGTCATCAAGCTTTATAACCTTGCTCACATCACCGTTCTGCATATCATACAGAGTATTCTTCACATCCTCACCATAAGTATCCTCTATCTCCTGACTGCTCATGGTATGACTTCCGGCATATTTAAGATTATAGTTTGAAGCGAAGAATGCGATGTTCACTCCGTTACGGTTTGAATCCTCCGTAATAGTCTTATATGTGGAATCCGCATTTTCCTTCTGGGTGGCAACCTGGTCATCACTGTAAGGAACAATATTACCAAATTCATCCTCGTAATAGCACTCGAAGAACAGATCGTAGAATGTGGTCATCCTTGCCTGCTCATCCGAAACCTCAGAGGTATTATCCTTCATGATATGGGCATAGACCTTATCTGCCAGAGCATTTTCCTTTAACACCTTTTTAATTGTTTCTCTATCATTGAACCGCATTTCACTCAGCTGATCTTCTGTAAGATTCTGGTAGAATTCTTCAGCCTTGGAATCCGCTTCATTCTCTTCCTCCACGGAAAGACTTATTCCGTAATCAGCAGCGTGGGCTATAAGCACCTTATTTGTAACGATATTGGAGATTACCTCCTTTTTCGCCATTTCCTCAACGTCTGTCTCAATCCCATCATCTGTAACTATGGTCTTTCCCCAGATATTCTCCCCGTATTCCCGCTCGTACTCCTCCTTGGTGGTCATGGCATAGATGAAAACCTCGTCAAGATAGATGTTCTCATCGTTAAACTGGAACACTATCTCCTTTCCCCCTTCACCAACTGTTTCATTTCCGCAGGCGGTACAGAGTACAGCCATGCACAATATGCATATTAAACAAATGATCTTCTTCATTTTATCTCCTTTCAGGCCGTCACAAGCCCTTCTATGTCAGACACCACCTGATCCACCTGGTGCCATATCTCACTCTCCGTTAGAAGTCCTGCCTTAAGGACAAATGCCGGTGTCTTACCAAATACAAATCTCATCTTGCCAAAATATCCGTTTAACATATGGTCTATCTTGTCGGTATCTATCTTTGCATCTCTATACATTCCAAAGGACAGCTCTGCATTATTTAAAACAATACTGGTTATATACGCCTTATTTGCCCTGCTCTTAAGAAGGGACACATCCATAAGGTTCACAACCTCCTTAGGAAGATCTCCGAACCTGTCCGTCATCTCATCCACAAGATCATCGTAATCGCTGCCATCCATTATCTGGGATATACGCTTATAGAGATCCAGCTTGATAAATTCATTTCTAACATATGTAGATGGTATAAATGCGTCGAACGGAAGCTTGACTGTGGTGTCGAAGTGCTCCTCCACCTCTTCGCCACGCTCCTTTTTTATGGCGTCGTTCAACATCTTGCAGTAAAGGTCGTATCCTACAGCCTCCATATGTCCCGACTGGTCGGCACCCAGAAGGTTGCCTGCTCCACGGATCTCAAGATCCTTCATAGATACTTTAATACCTGAGCCCAGATCTGTAAACTCTCTTATTGCCTTAAGCCGTTTTTCTGCAGTTTCTTTTATGAGCTTATCCTTCTTATACATGAGAAAGGCATAGGCAGCCCTGTCGGAACGTCCAACTCTTCCTCTGAGCTGATACAACTGGGACAGTCCATAATTCTCCGCATCATGGATTATCATAGTATTTGCATTAGGAATGTCAAGACCCGTTTCAATAATTGTTGTGGATACCAGAACATCTATCTCACCCTTGATGAACCTGAGCATTATATCCTCAAGCTCACGCTCGCTCATCTGTCCGTGGGCATACTCCACCACTGCCTCAGGCACCAGCCCGCTCACCTGTCTGGTGATCTCATCAATGTTATTTACCCGGTTATACACATAGAATACCTGGCCTTTTCTTGCCAGCTCTCTTCTTATGGCTTCTCTTACAAGCTCCGGATCATATTCAAGCACATAGGTCTGTATGGCTCTTCTGTCCACCGGCGGCTCCTCCAGTATGCTCATATCCCTGACACCTATAAGGCTCATATGGAGAGTTCTCGGTATAGGAGTTGCAGTCAGTGTGAGTACATCCACATTAACCTTCATCTGCTTGATCTTTTCCTTGTGAGTAACGCCAAAACGCTGTTCCTCATCTATGATCAGCAGTCCAAGCTGCTTAAACTCCACGTCCTTGGACAGCAGCCTGTGGGTTCCGATAACAATATCCACTCTGCCTGCCTTAAGATCCTTTATGGTCTCCCTTACCTCCTTCGGAGTGCAGAATCTGCACAGAAGCCTTATCTCTATAGGGAAATCCTTCATCCTCTCCTTAAAAGTATTGTAATGCTGCTCCGCAAGTATGGTGGTAGGCACCAGATATGCCACCTGCCTACTGTCGGAAACCGCCTTAAATGCTGCTCTGATGGCAACCTCAGTCTTGCCGAAGCCCACGTCTCCGCACACAAGTCTGTCCATGATCTTGGTGCTCTCCATATCCTTCTTGGTGTCATTTATGGCATTCTTCTGATCCTCTGTCTCCTCGTAAGGAAACATCTCTTCAAATTCCTTCTGCCATACTGTATCAGCAGGATACACATGACCCTTTCCGTCACGACGCTTGGCATACAGTGTAACAAGCTCCTTGGCAACCTCAGCCACATGGCCCTTTACACGCTTCCTGGTCTTATCCCATTCTCCGCCACCAAGCTTATTTATCTTAGGTCTCCGTCCCTCTTTGTCGCTGTACTTCTGTATCTCGTCAACCTCGGACGCCAGTACATACAACTTACCTCCTGCAGCGTACTCAATGGTTATATAGTCCTTGTAGACATTGTCTACCTCAACCTGCTCTATACCCCGATATATTCCTATACCGTATTTTTCATGTATCACATAATCGCCAACACTTATGTCGGTGTAGCTCTTTATAACCTCACCGCTGTACTGGCTCTTCTTTTTGTTCTTGCTCTTACCTGCTGTGCGGGATGTGAATATATCTCCCTCACTTATGACCGCAAGCTTCATGTCCGGGAACTCAAAACCACTTCTTAATCGTCCTGTGGTTATCATCATTTCCCTGTCCTTAAGAACTCGCTTCTTATCCTCGGAGAAGAAGCATGAAACCTGCACGTTCATAAGATTATCCGCAAGCCTTCGTCCTCTGGTGGCTGATGGTGATATGAGTATGATCCTGTAGTCCTTGCTCTTCCATCTTTCTATGTCGGCAACCAGTGCCTCGAAGCTGTTCTTGTATGATATGACAGTCTTTGCCTCTATCTCAACATGGAACACCTCAGGTATTATCTCATCCTTGTAATAAAGCGCTGAAAATAATACCGTCCTCCTTGCAGCGAACTTCTCTGCAATGCTCTCATATGGATACAGAAGCTCCAGCTGTCCCGGAAGTATATAACCTCCCTCTAAACGGCTCTTCATGGCACTGTTGAAATTCCCCATATACATGTCTGCACATTCCTTTATACGCCTTGGCTCATCAAGGAGTATGCAGGCATCTGCCGGTATGCAGTCAAGCAGGGACATGGTCTTGCTGTAGAAATAATCTACAAATCCATCCACACCTATAGCCCCATTGAACTCTGTAAGCTGCTCCTTAAGGGCATCCACCTCTTTCTTTATACGATGGGCAGCCTCAGTCCTGAAACTCTTGCGAAGCTTCTCCTCATAGGGCTTAAGCTCCGCCTCAATGGCCTTTATACCCTTATTTATCCTGGTCTTGGATAATACCATCTCTGTGGCAGGATAGATATTCACCGACTCCACCCACTCTATAGAACGCTGGCTCTCCACGTCAAAGCTTCTGATGGTATCTATCTCGTCGTCCCACATATCTATTCTGTAGGGTGTCTCCTCTGTAAGAGGGAATATATCTATGATACCGCCTCTTATGGCAAATTCCCCCACACCCTCAACGGTCTCTGTCTTCTCGTAGCCCAGCTCCACAAGCCTGCTCTTGAACTTATCCACGTCAAGGCTATCTCCCTCCTTAAGGGAAATGATCTTGCTCTTGATGTAGGAAAGCTCAGGAATCTTGTCAAGAAGAGCGTCCACAGTAAGCACTATGGTACATCTCTCTCCTTCAATAAGGCTCTTGAAGATCTCCATACGTCTTCGTACTATGGCGTTTCCGTGTATATCTGCACTGAAGAACAGCACGTCCTTTGAAGGATATATGAGAACATTTTTCTCATAAAAGCGAAAGTCCTCATACAATCTGTTGGCACGCTCCTCATCATAGGTCACCACAAGTCTTACATCTGCAGATTCTGCACAGCCATTCATGACAAATACCCTGTCACTGCCCTCTGTGCCGGATATATGAACAGGTCCTTTCCCCTCCTGCAGATATTCCTTCACCTGTATAAAACTATTCAGTTGTTCCAAAGGCTCTGATAATGCTTTCATATATTTCCTTAACCGTTAAATCTGTTCATGGCAGCCGGTGTTCCCTCTGCAAGTGCCACCGCCACTGCCTCACACGCCCTGTCAAATCCTTCATTCATGACAGACTGCTCGTCACTTCCGAACCTTGACAGCACATAGTCTGCCAGATCCATGTTCTTAGGCTTCTGCCCAACTCCAACTCTTATCCTTGTAAATTCCTGGCTTCCAAGGTGCAGGATTATATTCTTCATTCCATTGTGTCCGCCGGCACTGCCCTTCTCTCTTATACGAAGCCTGCCCACTGCCAGGTCAATATCATCATATATTACAATGATGTCTGAGCAGTCACACTTATAGTAGTCCATAAGCTCACGGACACTCTCTCCACTTAAATTCATATATGTCTGAGGCATGGCAAGTATGACCTTCTCGCCTTCAATAATTCCCTTTCCGAATTCAGCCTTATGCTTCTTCTCCGTAAGGCTTATATTATATTTGTCTGCAAGCTTTAATATAACCGAAAATCCCACATTGTGCCTTGTACCTGCGTACTTTGCCCCCGGATTTCCAAGTCCAACTATTATCTTCATTACAGCATTTCCCCTTCTATCTTTCCTTCATGATATCCTCAGCAGCCTTTAACTGCTCAAGAGTATTTACCCCGAGGATCTCATTGGCATTGTCCATAGGAACGGCGTCAACTCTCATTCCCATATTCTTTATTATCTCTATTGTGTCAGGAAGATAATACTCTCCCTGAGCGTTGTCGTTTGATATCATGTCAAGGGCCTTAAGAAGTGCACTGCAGTTGAACACATACATTCCTGAATTGACCTCGCACACCTTCTGTTCCTCTTCATCTGCGTCCTTCTGCTCAACAATCCTTGCCAGTCCATTCTCGTCCCTTATTATCCTTCCGTAGCCAAATGGATCATCCAGGATAGCCGATATGACTGTAACTCCGTTGCCATTCCTTCTGTGACCCCAAAGAGCCTTTTTAAGTGTCTCTCCTGTAACTAACGGCGTGTCTCCGCAGAGGATGATCACATCCCCTTCGTTTCCTATGAAGTCTGCCGCGCACTTAACCGCATGACCGGTTCCAAGCTGTTCCTCCTGAAGGGCATAGCTTACCTCTTCGTCTATAACTGCCTTAACCTCATCTGCCTTGTATCCAACTATAACGCATACCTTGTCTGCTCCTGCGTCCTTTGCTGCCTTTATTGAATAATGAACCATTGGTCTGCCCATTACCCGGTGCACCACCTTAGGTTTGTCTGATTTCATTCTTGTTCCCTTGCCTGCTGCAAGTATAACTGCCTTTATCATTCTATATTCCTCCTAGAATTACTGACTGGTCCACGCCCTGCAAAATACCAGGGCGTCCACTTTCTTCATGTTCAATCTGCCGCATATCTGCAAATGGGCTGTGCACTTAAATATATCATATTTTTGTAGAAAAAAAAACCGGTGTGCATCATAAAAATAATGTACACCGGTTAATATACGCTTCGTGCTTCATGCCTTGAAGCTACTGTGCCGAAACTGTTTCATAATACTTGTCAAGTATCATCTTCTGCAGTTCTTCTCTTGTCTCTGTGTTTATCGGATGTGCTATATCACGATACTCACCATCTGCAGCCTTGCGGCTTGGCATGGCAATAAACATTCCCTTTTCGCCTTCAATGACTTTTATGTCGTGAATCACGAACACGCTGTCAATGGTGATAGAAACAACCGCACGCATCTTACCTTCGCTATCAACAGTTCTTACTCTGATATCTGTAATCTGCATTGTGAAACCCCCTTAATTCTTTATCTTCTGCCACAATACATCAATCCCCATAAGTTCTCACGCACGTCTACCTATCTTGTATTATATGAACAATTGACATTACTAAGAAATGGCTGTCTTATAATGCATATCTGAAATTCTTCTCAGATACTATCTTGATCTCATCCGGAGTGCCCTGATAAACTGTATTGGCACGAAGGGTATCCCTGCTCTCAACAATACAGTTTTCAATAACTGAATTATCTCCGATATGAACATCATTAAGTATGATTGAATTTCTGATTATACAGTTATCTCCCACATAGACCTTCTTAAACAATACTGAGTTCTCAACAGTACCATTTATAATACACCCACTGGCAATAAGACTATTATTGACAACTGCCCCATCGTTATACTTTGCAGGTGGAAGATCCTCTACCTTTGAATAAATATCAGGATGCTGCCTGAAGAAGTAATTTCTCACATCCTTCTTTAAGAAATCCATATTAGCCTTATAGTATGAATCAACTGTTCCGATATTTCTCCAGTATGTATCGATCTTGTAACCATATATCTTCTTAACACTCTTGTATCTTACAAGAATATCTTTTACGAAATCATTTCTGCCTTCATTTGCACAGGTTTCAAGAAGCTCGATAAGCTGTCTTCTTCTGATGACATACACACCTATTGAGGCTGTGCTTGTTCCTGCCACAAGCGGCTTCTCCTCGAAATCTATGATTCTTCCGTCTGCGTCCATCTTAAGAACACCGAAACGGTTAATATCATCTTCTTCCGGAGCAATGTCCTTACATGCGATAGTTATATCTGCCCCCTTACTGATGTGCTCCTCAAGAAGCTTATTGTAATCCATCTTGTATATACCATCACCTGACGCAATAACAACATATGGTTCATGGCTCTCTTTAAGAAAGTTAATGTTCTGATATAAAGCATCTGCTGTGCCCTTATACCAGTAGCTGTTAGCCGCTGTGATGGTTGGAGTGAAGATGTATAATCCTCCCTGCTTTCTACCGAAATCCCACCATTTGCTGGAATTAAGATGTTCATTTAACGATCTTGTATTATACTGTGTGAATACAGCAACCTTCTGGATATGTGAGTTTGTCATATTAGAAAGTGCAAAATCTATTGCTCTGTAGCCACCAGTAATAGGCATTGCAGCAACGGCTCTCTTTGCTGACAAATCACCTAACTTATTGCTGTTTCCGCCTGCTAAAATAATACCTAATGCTCTCATGTCTATTCACCTGCCTTTATTATACTGCCACCGCTCTTAAGTGCCCCATCAGGATAATCCGAAGGTTCTGTCTTACCGTATATTGCAGTATTCTTTCCTATCGAAACTCCGTCAGGAATAACGGAATTCTCACCAATAGTTACAAGGCCAAATGCATAAACCGCAGGCTTCATCTCATTGACTGCCTCTTCACCTACGCCAAGGTGTGCATTCTTGCCTACCTCAACATTCTCTGCGATAATCGCCTTATCTATAACAGCTCCATCACCTATGGTTACACCATTCATTATGATGGAGTTTCTTATAACTGCTCCCTCTCCAATGGTTACACAGGAACCGATAACTGAGTTCTCTACATCTCCGTAGATTTCTGTTCCCTCACCTATGATACATCTTGACACCTTGCCTGAAGCGTCAATGTACTGTGGTGGAATAGCGTCTGACTTGGTATATATCTTCCAGAATTCCTCGTAAAGATTGAACTCAGGGATGATATCAACAAGCTCCATGTTAGCCTCCCAGTATGAACCCAGGGTTCCAACATCCTTCCAGTAACCCTTAAAGTCATACGCACATACCTTCTTGCCATTTCCGTGGCAATATGGGATTACATGCTTACCAAAATCACACTCAGGCTGATCCTTAAGTGCTATAAGCGCCTCTCTAAGGACCTTCCAGCTAAATATGTATATACCCATTGAAGCCTTGTTGCTTCGTGGGTTAGCCGGCTTCTCTTCAAACTCTGATATAACTCCGTCGTCATCAGCGATAACTACACCGAATCTGCTTGCCTCTTCCCAAGGAACCTCGTATGTTGCAAGTGTGATATCTGCATTACAGGACTTGTGATATTCCAGCATATGCTCATAATCCATCTTGTAAATATGATCTCCTGAAAGGATCAGTACATAATCAGGATTATAGTAATCAATAAACTCAAGGTTCTGATAAATGGCATTAGCTGTACCTGTATACCACTCACTGTTATTGCTCTTCTCATATGGTGGAAGTACTGTTACACCACCAATATTTCTGTCAAGATCCCAAGGAATACCGATTCCAATATGCTGGTTAAGCCTCAGTGGTCTGTACTGTGTAAGAACACCGACTGTATCTACTCCTGAATTTATACAGTTACTTAACGGGAAATCGATAATCTTGTATTTTCCTCCAAATGCTACTGCAGGCTTTGCCAGATTTGATGTGAGAACACCAAGACGGCTTCCCTGTCCCCCTGCAAGGAGCATCGCTATCATTTCCTTTTTAATCATAAAGTCACCCCTTCGTGCGTAATTTAACTCCATTATATCATTTTTTTCTAAATAAGCAATTTTTTTTATACATTTTTACTATAAACCTTTGATTTTTGGTTATTTTTTCAACATTTTAACAATAAAGTCACAATTTCAACGGATAAAATGTAAATTATGCATGATATAATTTACACTTTTTCCTAATATACATAATTTATATTTAACAGTCCCATTCTAATCTTTACATTGTTTTTTCATTACAATATCTGTATAATATTTTTAGTCGAATTTCAGAGTATATTTTTGTTATGCAAAGGAGAATAAAATGCCGGAAGTATTAGTTAAAGAATATCGCGGAGATGTGGTTGAAAATGTACACTATGGTTCTGTTGCCATAATCTCCTCAACCGGTGAGACCATCGCCTATACCGGGGATATAGAGCAGCAGACCTACATGCGTTCTGCCAGCAAACCTGTCCAGGTTCTTCCTACACTTGTTAAGGGACTTCACAGGAGGTTTAATCTTACAGATGAGGATGTTGCAATGTTCAACTCTTCCCACTGGGGAAGCAGCCATCACATCTATGTATTAAATGAGATAATGAAGAAAACAGAATTATTTGAAGAGGATATGGTCATGAACCCTATTACTTCAACCTCTGCCGGGCCTCTGGCAGCCAAGCTGAAGGAGGGCGGCAAATTAAGCCCTGTGTCCGGAAGCAGTAAGCTTCAGCACTGCTGTTCAGGAAAGCACTTAAGCCTTATGCTGTTACAAAGAGAGCTTACAGGAAAGCCTTATGACTACGAGAAGCCTGACTCACCTGTACAGAAGAAGATACTGTCATATATATCAATGATCAGCCAGACACCTTTATATAAGATCTCTGTAGGTATTGACGGCTGCGGTGTTCCGGTATTTGCCCTTCCAATGAGGAATATCGCCCACTGCTATGCCAAGCTTGCAGACCCTGTGAACCTGCCTAAGGAGGTACAGGAGGCAATAGAATACAACTTCTCATGTATCAACAGTTATCCCGAGAAGATAAATGACTACTACACTCCATCCTACTACCTGAACAAAAATCCTGATATCATGATGAAGGATGGTTCAAGGGGTATTATCTGCATGTGCATAAAGAGCAGAAAACTGGGTATCGTAGTTAAGCTTGCAGATGGCTGGAGCGATGAATTCCAGGGTATCATAATTGCAAATATCCTTGAGCAGATCAAATATGATGATCCTGTACTCATAGAGCAGTTAAAGAATGCCTACAGCACAAAGATCATAAATGACTGCGGCATTGAGGTAGGTCATGTGGAATGTGATTTCAAACTTAATATAGATGAAATGTATCTTGAGAGAAGTCTCAGAGATCCTCTTCCTGCTGAGAATGATAAGGACAAGGATCGTCCTGCATATGACGCTGCAAGAATCGCAACAGATTACTCATCCGTTCTTGATGCGGATGACGAGGAATCAGGAATTGACGATCTATTAACGAAGCTCGACAGGGATAACATGCCTAACACCATGAAGGGGATAACCGGAGAAGATGTATCAGATCTTGATATATTTGACGAGGATGAGGACGCAGTCCCACCTTCAATGAGTGCCTTTGGTGAAGATGTTGACGATCCTGATGAAGCAGAAGCCGAGACCAATGATGCAACGACAAAGGTCTCAAGAAAGTCCTCAGGCAGTTCAACCGACAAAGAGGATGGCAAGTCCTCTGACAAGTCTTCTGAAGCTGTTGCCGAGTCTCCTGAAGAAGATATCGAGTACGCCGAGGATGACACACCTGAAGAACGCGCAAGAAAGCGTGCCCTCAGAAATAAAAATTCAATCCTTGGAAAGAATGTGGTCATTGCCAGTCCAAGCACCACATTCATTAAAAATCCAATGGCAAGCCAGATAAAGCAGGCAAAGATCCTCTCCACCGTGGAGAACGAAGATGCCGCTACGGAGGACAATCAGAAGTAATACGCATATAAAAAATCCAATCCACAAAAGGACTCCAATCAAAAAACATATGGAGTCCTTTTTATTATAATATTGAAAAAAATCAGGATAGGGCTATATATAGCCCTATCCGTCTCTATATTTACAAATTAAATTTTTATTGCGTCTTACTTCTCTTCCAGATACTTCTCAACGCTGGCAAGCTTTACACAGAGAACAAATATCTTAGATGCTGCTTCCATCTCCTCAACTGATGGGAAAGATGGTGCAATACGGATATTGCTGTCCTGTGGATCCTTACCATATGGGAAGGTTGCACCTGCACCTGTAAGAACAACACCTGCCTCCTTACACAGATCAACTATCCTCTTAGCACATCCCGGAAGTGCATCAAAAGAAATGAAATATCCGCCTACAGGCTTAATCCATGTACCGATCTCAAGTCCATCAAGTTCCTTATCGAACTCATTAAGAACTGCCTCAAACTTAGGTCTTAATATATCTGCATGCTTATCCATATGAGCTTTTAATCCATCTATGTTCTTGAAAAATCTTGTATGACGAAGCTGATTGATCTTATCATGTCCGATAGTCTGGACTGTAAGCTGCTTCTTTATAAATTCCACATTAGTAGTTGATGTTGCAAGAGCAGCCACACCTGAACCCGGGAATGTGATCTTTGATGTTGAAGCGAACATGTAAACCATGTCAGGATTTCCTGCCTTCTCGCACTCCTCAAGGATATTTAAGATCTCTGCATGCTTATCCTTATATAAATGATGGATACAGTATGCATTATCCCAGAAGATCCTGAAATCCTCTGCTGCCGGCTTAAGTGCTGCAAATCTCTTAACCACCTCATCCGAATAAACGATACCTGTTGGGTTTGAGTACTTAGGAACACACCAGATACCCTTTACTGCAGGGTCATTATTTACATATTCCTCAACCATATCCATGTCAGGTCCGTCACTGTTAAGTGGTATATTTATCATTTCAATTCCGAAGAATTCTGTGATCTTAAAATGTCTGTCATATCCCGGTACAGGACAAAGGAACTTAACCTTATCAAGCTTGCACCATGGTGTTGAACCATTTACACCATGTGTCATTGAACGTGATACCGTGTCATACATAACATTAAGGCTTGAGTTACCATATACTATGATATTCTCCTTCTTAACCTCCATCATGTCTGCCATAAGCTGACGACACTCACCAATACCATCCAGATCTCCGTAATTTCTTGTATCATTTCCAAGTAAGGTTCTCATATCTGAAGAACTATTTATCTCATCCAACATCCCCATCGAAAGAGCAAGCTGTGAAAATCCAGGCTTTCCCCTGGCCATATTCAAATTAAGACCTTTTGCCTGTTCTTCCTTATACTTCTCCTGAAGAGCTGCTTTCAATGTCAATAATTCATCTCTAGTCATTTCCTTGTACTTTCTCATTTTAACTACCTGTACCTTTCACATTTATTAGATTCAAACAATTATAATGTAAAAACCTCCTTACCTATTTTAGAGCATTTTCTAAAAAAGGCAACCCTCATATGAAAAGTTATTTCATATTTTTGTTGTTTTTGCTTTCGCATATCAATTTATAGGATATTTTTACTTAATATTCTCCACAATTTTCTTTTTTCTGCTTAAAAATGTATAAAATAACTATTTGACCATTGAGCAGTCCGGACATATACACAGAAATTCCACATGGTGCTCAAGTATGGTAAATCCCGGTTCCGCCAGTTCCCCAAGCTTTGAAAGCTCATGATTATACTGCAAATGGCTGTCGTATATCCTTCCGCACTTCACACACCTTAAGTGGTAATGTCTTCTGGTATCTCCGTCAAAATGCTCATTTCCATCCGTGGAATATACATTTATCATCTTTTTATCATCAACTGCATCTGCCAGTACTCTGTACACTGTGGACTTACCTATCTCATATCCACGCTTCACAAGCTCATCATAAAGCTCACTTGCGGTGGGGTGAGAGGTAAGCTCCTTCATAACGGAGTATATGACCTGCTTCTGCCAGGTATTTCTCTTAGCTGTTGCCATAGGCTCCTCCTTATCAAGAATTATTCTCTGTTATAGTCCCAGTATAGCATACAGATACAGATCAACTCAATACCAAATCTCTGAAATATAGTTCTTTCTTATACTTCTCTTAAACAGTTTTACCTTGACCTGATTCCAAACAGATAGTACTATGGAAGCAAAACATGACATGCGGTGATAAGCAGATATTCAACATACAGTGTCAAATGACACATGAAAATAATGGTGCGGCATCACTTTTTAAGCCGTACTAACAATAACAGGAGGAACAGAAATGATCAGATGCGAACACCTTGTGAAGCGTTATTCCAACGTAGTAGCTGTTAATGATTTAAACCTGGATATCATTCCGGGACAGATATATGCACTCATAGGTCCAAACGGCAGCGGCAAATCAACTTTTATGAAAATGCTCGGCGGTATCACCAAGCCGACCTCTGGTGCAATAACCTTAGACGGCAGACCCATAAGCTACAAGGACAAGGCTCACATTGCCTACATGCCTACAGAAAGTTACTTCTTCAATTACATGAACTGCATACAGTTTGGCAGATACTATCAGGATTTCTTCGAGGACTTCAACATGGATAAATACATGTATCTCCTTCAGCAGATGGAGCTTGATCCCAAGAGGAAATGCCGTGAAATGTCAACCGGTATGGCAGCAAAATTGAAGATTGCCATAACCCTTTCAAGAGACAGCTACCTTATAATGCTTGATGAGCCATTAAACGGTATAGACATAATCGCAAGGGACAAGATCATAAGCACCATAAGAGGCAACATCACAGGAAACACCTCTGTGATAATGTCAAGCCACCTGGTTGATGAGATGGAACAGATTGTCAATCAGGCAATCTTCATCAAGAACGGCTCCTGCGTTCTTACAGGTCCAACAGACCAGTTAAGAAACCAGTACCAGATGAATCTTACCGACATGTACAGACAGATTTATGCTTAAGAGCCAAAGGCAGATCTTAAATGTACCGAAGGCTAATTTCAAACGGGCTGAAGTTCAAAATCGGAGGGAAAATAAATGTTTAAAATGATCAAATACGAATTTAGAAAACACATAACTTCTATAATCATACTGCTTATAGTATACGGATTGCTGGAGGCAGTTTTCCTGTACGGAATGATCGCAGATAACCAAAATGCCGTGGTCATCTCCATGGCATTACTGATAATGCTCACCGTTGTATCATATGTATTTATACTTGTGCTTGGTATATCCACATACAATAACGAGTTAAAAAGCAAATCCGGATATCTTGTATATATGACACCTATATCCTACTACCATATCATAGGGGCCAAGCTCCTATACACATTATTTGCAGGGATCGGCTTCGCTGCCCTTATATTCCTGTTATTGACCGTCAACTACAACATGCTGGCAAATGAATACAGCCTCAATGATTTCACTACCGTATTTAATGTAATGCTCCGTACACTGGGTACTGATTATACTTTAGGCACACTGCTACTGCTGGTGCTGGTACAGATAATATCCATGCTGGTGAACTTTTTTATGATAGTTACCGTTGCATACCTTGCCATCTCCCTGTCAACCACGATACTGCAGAACAGCAAGGCAAAGGGATTCTTAAGTTTCTTTTTGTTTATAGTCATTATAACTGTCGTATTATACCTGGAGGGATTGATCCCTGAGATCTATGACACATCAAAATATGTGCTGACTGTTGGTCAGGCTGCTGTGAATCAGATACCGATCGTCATAGCTTCACTGGTTGTTGCTGTAGGAAGCTTCATCGGTTCCGGCACATTGCTTTCAAAGCATATAAGCTTATAGAACAAAAACCTCAGATGAGATAGGATCATTACTCACCTGAGGTTTTTATTATCAGCCATTAATTCGGTTCTTTATATTTAGGCAATATACCATTGTTCTTTGAGATTAATAATATCTTGTATGGGAAATAAGCCAGCATACAATGTCATCAAAGGTTTCTTTCTTAGATGTTTCAAGAAGTATCTCATGCCTTGCCCCCTCGTACAGGATCATCTCCACATCTGAACTTACATACTCAAGATATTCCTCATACACCTTCTTTATATCCCTGCCCATTCTTCCGTTAGGATCTCTGTCACCTGCTACCATAAGAATAGGAAGCTCCATAGGAATTCTTTCTATATTCTCCGGAGCCTGACAATATTCAATAGTGTCAAACAAAACCTGATATCCCTTGACTGTATAATCAAAGCCACAGCGAGGATTATCGTTGTATTTGTCCACCTCGCGGGTGTCCCTGTTCAGCCAGTCATTGGCAGTTCTGCGCCTCATATACCAGGTATCGCCCTCATGGTATATAATTTTCTTAGGGACGCCAAAATTATATCCCAGAAACGCCAGCTTCTTCAATAGTGGACTTCTGTACTTGTCTCCGTATCTCTTGGACTCAATGGTTGCTATAAGCTTGCCAACAGCCAGCTCTGCCCGGGATCTGCTGCCCGTACCCATACATATAAAGCCATCAATATTTCTCTCGGCTCCGCGTCTGCCCTTAACCTTCGTATATCCGTAATCTTCAATATATCTTCTGCCCAGGAATGAGCCCATGCTGTGCCCAAGCAGGAAGAACGGGACTCTGCCATATGCCTTCTTAAGACAGATGGTAACTCTGTGAAGATCTGCCACCATGGCTCTGCTTCCTGCAAATGCATTGATATATCCATACTCTTCAGGACTCCGCACTGACAACCCATGTCCCAAATGGTCATTTCCGGCAACCACATATCCGTAGCCTGCCACATATCTGGCGAATTCATCATACCTGTCGATCTCCTCCACCATTCCGTGGGATATCTGCAATATTCCCCTTATTTCACACTGTGGCTCCCACACCACAACGTGCAGCATGTTACAGCCATTTGAAGACTGTATATAGGTTTCCTTCTTCTTAATCTTAACCTTCTCCATAAGCATACTCCTTCTCACAACTTTATTTATATATTCGGTTCCACTACTGTTACTTTCACCATTTGCAGCTGATAGTCCCTATATTTTTCCTGCTATTTTACTGCCGGTACTTAGTTTTTTAATCCCCCGGACCGTTTTACAGTTCCCCTGTCATGTTGCATACATACAGCTCGTGCAGTGCTCTGGTACAGGAAATATAGTAGGAATGAGTATTTTCATGACCACAGTTCACAACAAATACTGCATCAAATTCCATTCCCTTCGCAAGGAACTTCGGAAGCACCACCAGGCCACCTGAATATACCGATGACTGATGTGTAAGCAGTGTAACATATAACCCCTCTGCCTCCAGCTCTCTTGACACCCGGAATGCCTGGGCTTCATCATCCACCAGCACTGCCACGTTGTCATAGGCATCAAGATCCTTATCTGTTATATACATGATAAGCTCGTCCATGTCCCCTATATCAGACACCTCCGGAACCTTTCCGCTTCGTGCCACCATCTTCCCCGACTCAGGTCTCACGCAGTCTTCCCCCGCCAGAATCTTATCGCAAAATTCAGTAATCTCCTTAGTTGAACGATACGCAGTATTAAGCTGGCATATCTCACAGCCTTCCCCTGCAAATACCTTCTTTAACACGTCCACCACAGTTTCCCCGGGATCATAGAACAGCACCTGGTATATGTCGCCAAGTATAGTCTTTCTGCACTTAAATACGTGACTTATGACAGCATACTGGAAGATGTTGTAGTCCTGCATTTCATCAATGACCAGGTGTTTTATCTCGTCATAGGAATGACAGCCGTAGAACAATACCTGCATATAGAATATTACCAGTACGTCCTCGTATCTTATCTCGCCATATTCATTTGTATATTGACATACATAGGGATATTTGTCCTTTATTGTATCAAGGAATCCACGGTATATCTCCACCAGATCATATCTTCCGTACTGATGGATCAGCTCACCGGTGATCTGCTTCTCCACCTTGGCTCTCTTGGAGGTGTTGAAGGCTCTGCCCTGCTCATCCTCAAGCTGCTCTGCCACGAAATAGGCAATCTTGCCAAATCTCTCATAGTAAGGATCCCTGGCAAATCTCTCCTTGAACATCTTTGAAAGCTTGGTCTCCGGGAAGGTGGTCTTCTCAAAATGAAAATCCCTAAACCTGAAATCATTAATATATTCCTCAATATATTTGTTAAGCTTGTCAAAGAACCATACAGAGGACTTAAGCTTTATATTAAGTATCCTGCTTACCGAATCTTCCCTGTCCCCGGTATCAGGGTCGTATATAAGCTCTCCTCCGTCATATTTACTGTCGATTATCACATCCGACTGGGCAAGCTTGTTCTCAAAAGGCTCATTTATAAACAGTATCTCTTCCATAAGAGAATCAAATTCCTTCTCGGGAACATTATCCTCGCCTATCTCCGGAAGCACCGAGGATATATAATCCCCAAATATTCCGTTTGGAGACATGATCATCACATTGTCAGCCTTAATGGTCTTTCTGTGGGTGTACATAAGCCATGCCAGTCTGTGCATGGCAACTACTGTCTTACCGCTTCCTGCCTTGCCATCCACTATAAGATTATAGGCACTGTTATTTCTTATTATACCGTTCTGTTCCTTCTGTATGGTGGCAACCACCGACCTCATCCTTGTACCACTGTTCTCAGCCAGCGCATGGATCAGGAGATTGTCCGATACATTGTAGTCCGTATCAGCCACGCTCTTTAATGTGCCGTTCTTAATATCAAACTGCTTCTTCTCGACGATCTCTCCATCTATATGTCCGTCAGGAGCATCGTATCCTGCTGCACCTTTTTCATAATCATAGTACATGGATGCCACAGGACTTCTCCAGTCATATATCAACTGATCGTCTATGTCCTTGGACCAGTAGCCGTTCATTCCCACATACACCGGAATCTGCTCTCCATCCCGAAACCGAAAAACCACCTTGCCAAAGTACGGATTCCTGACATGATGTTTAAGCTTATCCAGCTTCTTCTGGGCATTATCAATGAACATAACATCCGTATTAATGCTGTTCATATTCTGCAGGAACTCATGGTCATCCATATCTCCATGACTGTCCCTCACATATTTCTTCTGTGCCTTGATGGTCTGCTTCCGATACTCAATATTCTCCTCAGTATCGGCAATATCCCGGTTCATCTCACCAACTGCCCTGTCAAAAAACTCATATTCCTTCTTATTGTCTAAATCCTTTGTATTGCTTATATCTGACATGTAATACTTCCTATCTGTGTTTCAATTTATATTACTGAATTTATACTTATTATAGCCTGTTTCTGCTTATAAAACACTTTACACGTTTAAACCCATATATGCAAGAATAACCTGTCACTAATGACAGGTTATTCCTTCTTTATACATCTTTATCTGCAGATATCTTTGCTGATTATTTTGCTGCATAACAGGATACTACGTTACCCCATGCAGAGTAATATGTTACTCCATTTACCTTCTTGTAACATCTTACCTTGGCATACCAGGTCTTGCCCTGACCAACCGAAATGTTCAGACTACCATTTGTATTGCCCTTAAGTGTATTAGTATACGCTCCGGTGAAATTCTTGTTATCGGCATACATAACCTGATATCCGTCACAGGCTGCTGTTCTTGCCCACCCGATAGAAAGCAGGCCTCTCATGCTGTTCTTAAATGATCCCGCATATCTGTATCCAAGCCTGTATATAACACTGGTCTTATTGTTCTCACAGCCACTTGAGTAGCTGCCACTCATTGCCTTAACAAGGTATCTGTAGCTGGTTCCCTCTTTAACATTTGTATCTACAAATCTGCTTGAAGTACTCTTTACTGAACCTACAAGCTTCCATGATGTCTCACTGCCTGCTTTTCTGTAGATCTTGTAATCTGTTACGCCTGCAACCTTACCCCACTCAACGCTGATACCATTTGACCAGTTATATGTTTTTGTTGCAGGCTGCCCTATTCTCTTAATAGAAAGACCTGTCTTGTTGTAGGTTCCCTGTTTTCCATTTACATGGGCTCTTACTGTATATGAGTATACATGCTGTGTTGATGCTGTTGTATCACAAAAACTTGTTGCATTAGCACTTACTGTCTTGAATGTCTTCCATGATCCATTGTCAACCTTTCTGTATACGGTATAAGCGGTAGCTCCGTCTACAGGATACCAGTATGTGTATATACCCTTTGATGTCTGGGTAATATTCTTAAGCTTTGTATATGTAAACGTATCATAGAAGTAATTGGTCAGATCTACATATCCATATCCATAGTCTTCATCCCAACCCTTTGGTCCGAGATCCTTGGCATATGACTTAAGAGTATTGTAAACATAACCGAGATTACCGTTTTTATTTACCATCTTAATATATGCGCAGGCAGCAGAGATGTGTGGTGTTGCCATTGAAGTACCGTTTAAGGACTCCTCACGACCATTAAGAAATGCCGCACGTATATTCTCACCCGGTGCACTGAAGTTTACTGACTTACCATAGTTTGAGAAATATGATGTATTATGATATTCATCTATGGAAGCAACTGTGATAACCTTTCCGTTATTGGCAGGATATGCGTAGCGTACATCTATTGTGCTGTTTCCTGATGCTACACATATAATGGTATTCTGTTTGTATGCTGCATTGATTGCGGTATTAAGATATGTGAAGCTTTCTGCATCGGCGCTCTCCTTACCAAAGCTGCAGTTTATAACGTCAGCCTTCTGGGACACTGCATACTGCATTGCTGCCGCAAGAGATGTGTCTGTTGCATATCCATCAGAATCAAAGGCTCTGCATGCAAGAATATATACATTACTTGGTGTTGCATCACATATAGTACCTGCCACATGGGTTCCATGTCCATTTTCATCTGTATAATTCCAACTGCCATCGGCGAAGTTATAACTGTGGTCCACATCAACACGTCCGTTAAAGATATAGTGGCTGTCATCAAGGCCTGTATCAACAACGGCTACCCTAACGCTGTTTGTGAAATTGTGATTATTGAAGTCACTCTTAAGCACATCCATTCCCATATCCTTTACGCCCCAGGATATCGGAGTGTAGCTGCTGTATGAAACGCCATTCTGGTTAAGCACTGTGTCATTAAGACTGTATGCATTTGTGAACTTAACCTCAACCGACGCTGCGTATGTCTGATCTCCAAAAAGGGAATCAGCGTCAAGAACCTGGTCTATAAATACACTGTCCTTACCATACTTTGCCAAAAGGCTGTTGTATGCCGCCTCTGTATCCTCTTCTGTCTCAAACTGGAGCACGTACTCCTCATAGTCACCAATATGGATTATGTCAGTGGCGTTATATGACTCCTTAAGCTTGTCACTTGTGAACAGCATAAGTCTCTTAAGACTGTACTTTGAGGCTTTGCCCTCTACATATGAATCTATATCATCCTTATGCTCTCCGATAAGCTCGCCTACTGCTCTTGAATCCTTAGCCTCATATAATACGGATTCGATACTTGTGGTGCTCTGCTCCTCTTCGGTTGTAACTTCGGTATCTTCCTCGGTAACCACTTCTGTAGTTTCCTCCGGAGCCTCGGTTGTAACCTCTGTCTCCTCCTCAGTAGTCACCTCGGTGTTATCCTCTGATGTGGCTTCCTCTGTCACATCCTCCACAGGTTCTGCTGACGTTTCCTCTGTTGTCAGTGCATCTGTGCTGTCACCTGCAGGATTTGCCGATACCCTGACATCGGCAGTCATTCCCACAACCATGGCAGACGCTGCCACCAACGAAATTGCCTTTAAAAATTTCTTTCTCATATTATACCTCCCTTACGTTGAACATCAGTCCATTTAAATTTTGCCTGCGCCCCTCGTTTTCTCTCGGCGGCAAGTCGATTGTGCACTTGACACAGACATATTATTTTGCAAATGACAATATGTCCCCGCCTATAGCGAAGACATATATCGTCAATCTTTGATTGAGTCAATTTTATCATATATTCAAGTAACATATCAACCCATTTAGCGCTCTTAATACCAAAACATATAAGCCCACTTGATCACTCTATTTCCTGATGTACAGGTTCTGCCTCCTATAGTCTTGCAGGTCTTTACTCTCACATAGTACCTGGAAAGCTTGTTGCAGTTTGATGTTCCGGGCTCTCTGTATTTAACTTATGTACCGAGTATACGCCCAGGGTTACGTATTGAATTTGCACTTTTTTTAAGTTACAATGTATAAAGATTTTAAGGGGGAGGATTTTTCACTACATGGCTTCAGGAAATACAAAGAAACACTATACTTTAAAGATTTCGTTCAATTCACCTGTAATACTTACATTTACAGCAATATGTCTCGCGGCACTGATACTCGGGCAGCTCACAGGCGGACACACCACCAGAATGTTCTTCTCGGTGTACCGCTCATCACTTTTAAATCCACTTACATATGTGAGATTTATCGGACATGTATTCGGACATTCGGGGGTGTCCCACTTCATGGGAAATATTATGCTGATACTGGTTATCGGACCACTCCTTGAGGAAAAATACGGTTCTGCGGATATGATATTTCTTATCGTATCCACCGCAATAATAACCGGTGTAGTCCACTTTATATTCTTTCCTCATGTGATGCTTTTAGGTGCCAGCGGAGTAGCATTTGCCATGATACTTCTTGCCTCCTTCACCAGCATAAAGGACGGAAGCATACCACTGACCTTCATTCTGGTGTTCGTGTTGTACATCGGCGAGCAGGTATATGACTCAATATTTGTGTCAGACAATATCTCGCACCTGACCCACATAATAGGTGGTATCATAGGTGCATACTTCGGGCGTATCGGCAGCAAGCCGCAGAGGTAGATAAAGCAGGTTCAAGGGCAGACACCAAAAAACGGCGGACATCGATAAAAAAGCATGTGCAAATCGCACATGCTTTTTTCTTACCGGAATTTATATTCCTTCACTTCGCAGTTCTTTATGCCGAAGGCTGCATACTCCTCATTTGTCATATCGTTGAAGTATGAATGTACCACTCTTGATATACCATTGTGGGCAACCAGCATATAGGTCTTCTCCTTATCTGCCGTTACCTCATCAAGAAGGTTGTACACCCTTTGGCACAGGTGCATCATGGTCTCTCCGTCTCCATAGTGGTCAAGAAAATGTGCCTTAGCGTTCTTGAATTCCACACCGTTTCTCGGAGTCCCCTCATATCTGCCAAAACACTGCTCCACAATCCTCGGCTCAGGTCTCATAGGTATGCCTGTAGCTTCAGAAATATGTCTTGCAGTCTCCGCTGCCCTTATAAGCGGCGAGTACAGTATCCAATCAATATGGATCTCACCTGCATCGATTCTTTCCTTAAGCCATCTGCCGGTCTCCTCTGCCTGCTCATGTCCCATCTCTGTAAGGGCTATGTCTGTAGCTCCACAGATTTTATTCTCCACATTCCATATGGTCTGTCCGTGCCTTGTAAAATATAAAGTTCCCATTGCTGCTTCCTCTCACAAAATTTTCAAATAAGCAGATCTGTTTTTATCTGCCACACATTTCTAATCCACCACCAGACTCACATCTGTCATAGCTCCCATGAACAATATAGCTCCGGTACTGCTGTCACTTATAACATATACAAATGGCTGGTCTGCCACGAAATTGTATACTTCCTCAACCGGCATTGCAGTCTCCTTAGTCAGCCCTGCGGTAACCCCTGCCGCCTCGGTTCCTTCCTCATCAACCTTTATATAGGTCTTGTGAAGCACATCCGAAAGCATTGTATTATCACCTATCTTACCAAATTCTGCGTTCTCAGAAAACGCCTTATTAATTCCCATTTTCATAAGCACATCCTTTATGCTTATGGTCTCAGAGGCAAATTCAAACTTAGGCATTGAAAGGGCTGTAAGCTCCTTCACCTCACCGGTAGAAAGTGCATTATACATCTCCTGCTTCTGCTCATCAGTGAGGGAATTGTATATATCCACTGCATTTTCCCCTTCAACCTCCATGCCGTTCTTGTCGGTTATATAGAGATCCATCACCACATTGCTGTCCTCATAAGCAAGACGCACTGCCTTAAGTCCGTTGCCCTCATAGTAAGGGAAGCTGCCGTCGTAGATCGCCATCATATCTGTCTTGATATTGCTGCCGTCTCCTGTGAAAAATCTTCCTTCCATGGTGTTATTCTTTGGGAATGGCTCTGCAAACTTACCATTGAAATACACTGCATTTAATATCACAGCATTTGTACCGCTGTCAAGCCTGTCCACGAGTCTGTTTATCTTGTCATTGGTGGCGTTGCTTACCCACTGGTTTATCTCATCAACTGTTCTCTCATCCGAAAAGTCCACATCCTTAACTTCCGCAGAGTAATAATCCTTAAGATCCTCTGCAAATGTATCCTTCACAGAGCCGTTTCTCCAGAGGGAATTGGCAATATCAACTGTAGCTCCATCCCCCTGAAGTCCTGAGTTCACAGTCTTCATTGCCTGATTAAAGCTGTCAATATCTTCTATTCCAAGAGACTCCATAAGCTCCCTTAATGTATCATTTTCCGCACCGTTGGTTATCATCGCCATGGCTGACTCTATGCTGTATGGAGAGATACAGATATTTCCTCCGTCATACAGGTTCTTAAATATGGCATAACCTGTAGAATTAACGCCATCAGCCACAACCGCCCCGGCGGATTTCAGCTCCTCTGCGCTCACCTTCTCTTCACTCACATCTTTGTCATCCACATTATTGTCGTTTACATCCACATTGCTTCCATTTGCGTCGGTCTGTGTGGCGGTATTGCCCTCCTTATTACCGGTATCTGAACCGCAGCCTGCAAATAATCCCATCATCATTGCTGACACTATGCCAAGCATTACAAATTTCTTTCTCATATCAACACCTGTTCCTTTCTTTTTTTCATCCCTCACATACTATACGCATGAATGCCGGTATTTTTATGGTACTATCCGGTCTTATTCAAAAATTTTTTCTAAAATTTTATGAAGCCCCTTTTGGGCAGTTACCCATCCCCCGCTCCATGCATATATTAAATCAGAGACATATCGGTCTCTTAATTCAAAAGAAAGACGAGGTATTAATATGGCAACTTTTTACAATCAGGCCACGTTGAATTATAACAACACGACCACTACTTCCAATATAACCACAGGTGAGATCGTGGGCTCCCTTACAGCCACCAAGACCGCCCTGGTTCCAACTTATACTTCCGGTGATAATGTAACCTACGTCATAAGTATAGTCAACTCCGGCACAACCGATTATACCGGACTTACTGTAACTGATAACCTTGGTGCATACACATACAACACAAGTACTGTATATCCACTGACATACACTCCTGATTCAATCAGATATTATATAAACGGTGCACTCCAGGCAACATCTACAATAGGTGCCGCAAGACCGCTTACACTTACAGGCATCTCAGTGCCTGCCGGCGGCAACACAACTATTGTATACGAAACCACTGCGAATAATTTTGCACCTCCTGCCGCAGCTTCCACAATAACAAATACTGTGACCATAACAGGCACCGGTCTCACAGAGCCGGTAACAGCCACAGAGACAGTGACAGTACTTGCTGCTCCGATGTTGAACATCAGTAAGTCTCTTTCTCCTACAACCATCAACGGAAATGGTCAGATCACTTACACCTTTATTATCCAGAACATGGGAAATACTGCTGCCGCAGCCACAGACAATGCAACTATCATAGACACATTTACCCCGGCTCTGTCCAATATCACTGTAACCTATAACGGTGATACAATGCCGGTAACAACTTTCTACACCTACGATGAGACAACAGGTCTCTTCCAGACCGTTCCGGGTCAGATCACTGTTCCTGCTGCGACCTTCACTCAGAGCACAACAGGTGAGTACACTGTAACCCCGGGCATCGCAACAGTAACTGTAACAGGTACGATCTAACCGGTGGCGGGAACTCCCGCAGACTTAACTTCGGTCTGATCAATACCACGACATCAAACCCATGCATGTTGCACTACCCTGATGTCGGATTATAAAAAGGGCGTCGTCACGATCTGCCGGGGAGTTTTCCCTCCCTGCAGGTGCAGAGACGGCGCCTGTATTTCTTTTATTTATTCAAACATGTAGCTGTCAAGTCCGTGGGACTTCAGGAAATCAACCCACAGAGAGTAATACTGTGCCTGAAGGTGGACACCATCCCAGGTAAGATCCGGATCCAGATATCCACTGTCATCGGTTATGGCAAGATTCATGTCAAGGTAGAAGATATCCACGCCATTTGCCAGGGCAGCAATATGATTGTTCTTATCTATTATATTATCATTGTTTACTATATCATGAGCCTTAGAATAATCATCACTCACATACATGATACCCTGGATGAATATTACTGCTCCCGGCTGCAGCTCCCTTATTTCATCTATTGCTTCCTTGTAGGCGTCGGTGAAGGTATCTGTCCAGGTTCCAAGCTCGTTGACACCTACCATTATGTATATCTTCTTAAACTGCTTCCGGGACAAAGCTTCCCTGAGACTTACTGTGCTGTCGCCAACCTTGGCATACTCATGTCCCATAAGTCCGAATATGGTAAGTCCCTGGACTGCATAGAATGTGGTGTTCTTAAGTCCTGAATAAAGCTCCAATCCCTCAACTCTTGAATCCCCGATAAATACCGCGTCATCAAAATAAGACTCATCCACATCTATATAAGGATATGCAGTGGTCAGAGCAATCTTATTCACATCATTGTAGCTGTCAGGACTCCTGCTGGCTCTGGCTGCTATGGACTGATATTTTGTAGGTATAGGAGCCTTCACATTATCAGCCTTACCGGACTGCAGCACCTCATCAGTCTGGACTATCTTAACTCCGTTATTGTAATCCGGTCCTGTCTGTATGCCGCCACTGCCATCGGTGTTGTCGCCTGCCCCATTACCGTTGTTATCAGCATTGTCTCCGGTACTGCCGGTATTGCTGTCGGCATCCTTCGTGCCGTCCCCGGAAGCTGCTCCGTCATTACCGGTTGTACTGCCAGCTGCCGAGTCACCGTCTGTTGCCACCGGAGCGTCTGTTGCCGTTGCCCTGTCAGCGTCACCGTCTGTTGCCACATAATCAGCGGTCAGTACCGCCGCCAGTATAGGGTGATCCATGGTTACAGATATATTGTATTTTCCTGAGAAATATCCATAGGCGGTAAGTCCCAGGCCTGATATTATAATTGCCACAAACAAAGGAAACTTTGCTATCGCTTTTAAAAGTTTCATAGGCTATTGCCTTCCTTTAAAATCTGAAATACAAGAATGGATTATTTCCCCCAAGGGCGATCTGATATACGGAATACCAGAACAGCACAAGAAGGATTATCTTGCATATATAATTTCTGTAAAATCTGCAGATAAGCTTATATGGAAGAGGCGTACAGCACACAACACATATAAGAAGGAGCCACCAGTAGGTTCCAAGCAGATCCTTAAATCTCGCCATGCCGTCAATGACTACAGAGCCATCAATATGCATGCCGAACATCCTCTTAAGATATACCTTAAGCTGGTCAAGCTTACTTATGTTGAATATGGTCCATGACAAAGGTATCATGAACAGCATATACAGGTGTCCCAATATCTTAACCTTATCAAGCACCTTACCTAAGAACAGCTTCTCTACGAATAACACTGCAAATAAAAACAATCCCCATATAAGGAAGTTCCAATCTGCCCCGTGCCACAGACCTGTGAGCACCCAGACCACGAACATCGCCCATACCATACGGACAAAGCCCTTTCTGTTGCCGCCCATAGGGATATACACATATTCCCTGAACCATCTTCCCAGGGTAATGTGCCACCTACGCCAGAAGTCCGTCATAGATACTGCACAATACGGATCCTTAAAGTTTACCGGAAATCTGAAGCCCATTATGGCTCCAAGTCCCATGGCCATAAGGGAATAGCCCATGAAATCAAACAGGATCTGCATGGAATAGCCCCAGGATCCAAGCCATGCGGTGGCTGTATTTATGCCATAGGCCCCTGCCATCTGCACATCATTCCACAGAGATGCGATCTTATTTGCCAGAAGAACCTTGTAGGCAAGTCCCACTATAAATTCCGTGACACCCCACTCTATCTGCTTAAGGTTTGCCTTTCTTATGCCCTGCATCTCCGGCTTTATCTCCGGATAATTTATGATAGGTCCCGCTATAAGCTGTGGAAACATGCACACATAGGTTGCAAAGCATATAGAGCTCTTAAGTACCACTATTTTCTTTCTGTACACATCAATTATGTATGATGTTATCTGGAATGTATAAAAGCTGATACCAAGAGGTAACGTAAGAGCTACCTCCTTTATCAGCTGTCTTCCTGCTATGTTATTTGCCACTCCTATAAAGAAATTCACGTACTTGAACAGGAACAACAGTCCGAAGTCAAGCACAAGAGCTGTCACCAGCCATGCCTTTCTCTCAAAGGAGCAGTCTATACCGCTTGCTTTTTCTATGCTGTGAAATCTCTGTATACGTCTTGCGATGAAGTGGTTCACCAGTATGGAACCAATCATCAAAAGCACATACACAGGCTCACCGTAAGCATAGAAGATCAAGCTTCCAATAAGAAGAGTTATGTTCCTATACGCCTTCTTAGTCAGAAAATACGCAACTAAGAATATTGGAAGGAACCGGAACAAAAACTCCATACTTGAAAATACCATCAGTTTTCTCCCTGATATTTATTGCTGCTTATATACCCGGCTTTATTACTCGCCAAGCTTTATGCACTTCTCACTGTTGTTCTTCGCAAGTCCTGACTTGATGAACTCAACAGCCTCATTAACAGGCACAGTTACCTGCTTGTCTGTATCTCCCTCGGCAGCCTTCATATTCTTTATGGTGACTACATTACCGTTTATCTCGTCCTCACCAAGGAACATTGCATATGGGATACCAAGCTTGTCTGCATAACCTATCTTGTGCTTGAACTTCTTCTTCTCAAGATATATCTGAGTCCTGATACCTGCTTCTCTCATTACACCTGATATTTCAACGGCTGAAGCCATATCATCTGTCATAGGGATTATAAGAAGATCTGCAACGGTGTCCAGATCTCTGTTTAAGTAATCAAACTCATTAAGTATATAAAAGAGACGGGTAAGTCCAATGGACATGCCCACACCCGGAAGCTTCTTCTTGGTGTAGTACTCGGCAAGATTGTCATATCTTCCGCCGCTGCATATACTTCCTATCTCAGGATGTCTGTTGAAGGTTGTCTCATATACTGTTCCTGTATAGTAATCAAGCCCTCTTGCAATAGAAAGGTCAACTCTGTAATTACCTGCCGGAACACCAAACTTATCTATATAATATATAACCTCACACAGCTCTGACACACCTGAGTCTAACATCTCATTCTTACCTGCAAATGTCTTAAGCCTGTCAAGAACCTCTTCATTTGTACCCTTAAATGTAAGAAGCTCAAGAATTGTATCTGCTGCGTCCTTTGAAACACCCAGATCCACAAGCTCTGCCTCAACATTGTCTTTACCGATCTTGTCGATCTTATCAATTATCCTCATTACATCCGTTGCAATGTCCGAAAGTCCCAGCATGGCAAATAAACCATTTAAGATCTTACGGTTGTTGATCCTTATGGTGAAATCACTGAGTCCAAGACCTGTAAATACTCTATACATGATACTTGGAACCTCTGCATCGTTTGCAATGCTTAAATTCTCGTCTCCGATTATATCTATATCTGCCTGGTAGAATTCTCTGAATCGTCCCTGCTGTGCACGCTCGCCACGATAAACCTTACCGATCTGATATCTCTTAAACGGGAATGTAAGCTCTCCCGCATTCTTAGCCACATACTTTGCAAGAGGTACAGTAAGATCAAATCTCATGGTCATATCTGTATCGCCCTTGTTAAATCTGTATATCTGCTTCTCTGTCTCTCCGCCTGCCTTGGCAAGGAGGATGTTGCTGTGCTCAAGCACAGGAGTGTCTATTGGGAAGAAACCGAACATCTGGTAGGTTTCCTCAAGCTTCTGCTTAACCTTCTCGAAAAGTATCTGATCCTTTGGTGCCAGCTCCATGAAGCCTGACAGTGTTCTTGGTGTAATTATTGCCATATTTATATACCATCTCTTTCATATATTATCAGTCAGATTTAACAACCTACATTCTATCATTATGAAAGAATTTATTCAACCGCTATAAAAAATATCGTCGCATCCCCTGCCAGAAACCTGCTGCTAATTGCTGCTGTCTTTCCATATGTGAGCAACCGTACGCACTGTCAGGGCAATGCATGCCGCCAAGACACGCTGCGTTTCCTACAAGGTGCACCCGCCTGTTCGCTCAGGCTCCTGCACAACTCGCCCTTCGGGCTCAGACAGGTGCCCGCCTTCGCTGCTAGGCTGCACCTTGCTACGGAATACTCGCTACCGTCTTGTGCGTGCACACATATGCCTATGCAGTGCTATTTATCTGTATGCCCATTCAGCTACAGTCCAGCTGTTCTGACATATTATATATGTGCATGAACACTAGCGAGGCTTTCGTTATGAGGTTCGCACTAGCTGCCTGCACAAAGCTCATGTTTGAGCCCGCAGGGTGAGTTTGAGCGACTGCAGGCTAATAAGCGTGCGAACCGAGTAGAAAACGCAGCGAGTTCTGCATTATATAATATGGAAAGACAGCGGACAGAATCTGCCATACGGGCAACAGATAGCAGTCATTGGTGACGCCTTGCCGATTGCCTGCCGATAATTCCACCTTTTTTCTTGACCTGATTTTTATATGAATATATAATGAAATAGGGTCTGCCCAAAGACCTACTTTTACACAAAATCTTAAGGGGGACGTTTTATGAACGAAAGCAAGCAAATCATAAGAGACGCCAGGGAGCTTGGTATTCCAAAAACCCTGCTTCTCGGTCTGCAGCACATGTTTGCCATGTTTGGAGCAACAATCCTTGTTCCTATCCTGGTAAATAACTATTTTGAAGGCGAAGGTCTTTCAATCCAGGTAACTCTTATCTGTGCCGGTCTCGGCACATTGTTCTTCCACCTATGTACAAAGCTTAAGGTTCCGGCATTCCTTGGATCCTCATTTGCATTCCTAGGTGGTTTCCAGGCAGTAAGCCAGTTAAAAACAGGCATATTTGCTGACATGACTATGGGAGAAAAGCTTCCGTATGCCTGCGGCGGTATCGTAGTAGCCGGCCTGCTCTACCTCGTTCTTGCACTTATAGTTAAGTTAGTTGGTGTTAAGCGTGTTATGAAGTTCCTTCCACCGGTCGTTACAGGTCCTATCATCATCTGTATCGGTCTTGGACTTGCTCCGTCAGCAGTTTCAAACGCTTCAAAGAACTGGCTTATTGCTATCGTAGCTCTTGCAGTTGTTATTATTTTCAACATCTGGGGCAAGGGAATGTTCAAGATCATTCCTATACTCATGGGTGTAGTTATTTCATATGCGGTTGCCTTTATATTATATAAATGTGGTGTTACAAACCCTGACGGCTCAGCAATCCTGGTATTTGACGGTGTTAAGGACGCTGCCGTTGTAGGTCTTCCACCATTTCAGATTGCCAAGTTCAACGTAACAGCAATCCTTGCAATGGCACCTATCGCCATTGCCTCAATGATGGAGCATATCGGTGATATCAGTGCTATCTCAGCAACAACAGGAAACAACTTCATTGAAGATCCGGGTCTTCACCGTACACTTATAGGTGATGGTCTTGCAACATCCCTTTCAGCTATGTTCGGTGGCCCTGCCAATACAACCTACGGCGAGAACACAGGTGTTCTTGAGCTTTCAGGCGTATATGATCCGCTTGTTATCAGACTTGCTGCATTATTCGCAATTATCTTAAGCTTCTTCCCTAAGGTATCCGAGATAATCGGTTCAATGCCTTCTTCTATCGTTGGTGGTATCAGCTTCATCCTCTATGGTATGATCTCAGCCATCGGTGTAAGAAATGTCGTTGAGAACAAGGTTGACTTCACCAAGTCAAGAAACCTTATCATTGCCGGAGTTATCCTGGTATGTGGTCTTGGTTTCTCCGGCGGTATCACATTCTCAGTAGGTGGTGCGGATATTACACTTACAGGCCTTGCCATCGCAGCCATAGCAGGTATCATATTAAACGCTATACTTCCCGGTAACGACTATGTATTCGGCGAGAACCCAACCGGTGATGTAAGCCGCGGTCTTGGCATAAACCCACAGAATTCAGAGATCAAGTAACTAGAAAATCCAATTGGTTTTGGTGCAATCCCAAGATCATTTCGTGTAACATAAAGATCATTTCATATGGTAATGTTGAACAAAGGAGGTATAAGATGAACAACGTAATAGAAATGACTCATCCACTTATTAAGCACAAAATATCAAGACTTCGTGACAAGAACACAGGTACTGCAGAATTCCGTGCTCTTGTAGAAGAAATAGCAATGCTTATGGGCTATGAAGCCCTTAAAGATCTCCCAACAGAGAATGTAGAAATCGAGACACCTATCGAAAAGTGTCAGTCTCCCGTTATTGCCGGAAAGAACCTTGCAATAGTTCCTATCCTTCGTGCCGGTCTCGGCATGGTAAATGGTTTGTCAGCCCTGGTGCCTACAGCCAAGATCGGTCACATCGGTCTCTACCGTGACGAGGAAACTCACGAACCACACGAGTACTACTGCAAGCTTCCCGATCACATTGACGAACGTCTTGTGGTAGTCACAGATCCAATGCTTGCAACAGGCGGTTCAGCTATTGCAGCCGTTGATTTCATCAAGCAGCGTGGCGGAAGGAACATCAAGTTCATGGCTATCATCGGTGCTCCTGTGGGTATTGAGAAGCTTATGGCTGCTCATCCTGATATTACCCTTTACATCGGTAACATCGACAGAGAGCTTAACGAAAACGCATATATCTGTCCGGGTCTCGGCGATGCCGGAGACAGAATATTCGGCACAAAATAGTACCATTCTATGTCACGGACATCATTACAATAACAAAAAGGAGCTATTATATTGAATTCCAATATAATGGCTCCTTTTTATTCTAAATGTCTTTTCTAAATATCTTATTCTAAATTATCCAAATGTCTCATTCTGCATTTTCCCATGCTTATTGTTCTACATACCACTTAGGGTTCTTCTCTACTCCATTCTGCGATTCATCATCCAGAATAACGAATTCCACATCTCCCGGACGATACCACAGATTATCCAACTTCTCATCGCCGCTCTCCCTTATGATTCCGGCATACACCACGCCATCAACCTCCTGCTCAATAAAGAGCATGGAAAGATACTTTAATCTTTCATCCGAGGACACATAATTGCCATCCTCATCGCATTGCTTGTCTGCGATTATATACTCATCTGCCATTCCACTTTCCTCATCCTCCATAAGTATAAGCTCATAAGGCGAATTCTCGTATATAACATCAACATTCTCCGCCATAACATCCATAAGCACGGCAGTTCTTATATCTGCGTCCTTCATAGTGGCAAGCTTGCCATAAGGGATTGAATTGGCCGTGTATCTGTAACAGGAAACTGTTTCCTCATAGAATATATATATGTATTCGGGATAGTTTCCAGCTGTAGGCACATCCTTCTCCATGTAGAAGATCCTTGGTGTATCCGAATTAAGGTAGTCGCTTAAGGTGGCTATACCCTCATTTACATCCTCTGTACCCTCAGTAGTGACCTCAGTTGTATCATCCGTATCCTGATCTGTTGCCGTTGTATCGGCAGAAGGAACCTCTGTAACTGAAACCGTAGTATCATGCTCCGTATAGTCATCCGCATTTACATAGTCGTCCGCTTCATCCTCTGATGGTGCCTCAGTTGTAGTTTCACTGCCTGTACCGGCATTATTGTCGTTACATCCCGAAAGGACTGCTGCTCCAAATGACAATGCAAGGCAGCCAATAACATTCACAATTAATAATCGCTTTCTCATAGTTAAATTCTCCAACTATAATTGTTATTATCTATTCAGACTATACTATTTTTTCTCGTACCTGTCAAAGCTTACAGTAAATCTTGTACCGATCTCCGGACGGCTTATAACCTCAATATGCCCACAGTGGGCATCCACTATCCATTTTGCAATTGAAAGTCCAAGTCCCGAACCCCCGGTACTGCTGTTTCTCGCCTGATCGGACCTGTAGAAACGTTCAAATATATGAACAACATCCGAAGCCTCCATTCCCTGTCCTTCGTCCTGTATAACATAGGAAACAGTCCTCTCATCAGAGGTTACCTTGAAGCTGATCTCCGAATTCTCCTCCGAATATTTGGCGGCATTCTGCACCAATATCCTTAGTGACTGCTTTACCATGGCAGTATCTCCCATAATATAAACTTCCCCCTCCGGATCAGGGACGAAACTGTACCTGTGTTTATTATCTATCATCATGGACTCGTCGCAGACCTCTTCCACCACTTCATTCATATTAAGTTCATTAAGATTAAGGTGATTACGTCCATTGTCACCTCTGGCAAGAAACAGCAGCTGCTCCACCAGATCCTTCATATGCTGTGACTCGTTTTTTAAAGCTTCTATGGATTCATCAAGGATCCCAGGATCATCCTTTCCCCACCTGTCCAGCATATTTACATATCCCTGTATAACCGCAATAGGGGTTCTAAGCTCATGGGAAGCGTCATCTACGAATCTCGCCTGTCTTCTCTCACTCTCCTTCATTCCCCTTAACAGGTTATTAAGGGCTATCTCTATGCTCCTAAGCTCTCTGTCTCCGGTGTGTATGCTCACATCATCATTATCCGGAGAGGTATTATTGATAGCTGCCTCAAGATTTCTAATCTTTGAAGGATCATAAGTCATCTGGCTTACCTGCTCAGCCTTCACCGCCAGGTCGTTTAATGGCTTAAGCTTTCTTCTTATAGCCCCTGTCTCGAATATAGTACACATAAGGGTCACCAACTGCACTATCACCAATATTGCAAATGGCACCACTGCAAATCTGTACACCTGCCCCATGTCGTACCGGTACACTGCCCCAGAGTAATCCTTTACTATATAAATAAGGCTTGGGAATCCATCTCCAACTCCAAGCTCCCTGCTCATGGCGTCAAGAGTATCCGGAATCGTACTCTCAAACCATAATATTATTCCCAGACTTACTGCGAAAAATATAAAAATGTCCGTCATGAGATAGTCCCACATACGCTTGAAGAAGAATCTGCTGTTTATCTTTCTTGCAATAGAGGACATCCCTTTTGCCTGGGTATTTTTTGTTCTACTTTTATCTGACATAGCTTATCCCTTTATAACATATCCCACACCACGAACAGTGCTTATGAGCTTAATGCCATACCTGTCATCTATCTTGGCACGGAGATATCTTATGTACACATCTATAGTATTTGTCTCACCTACGAAATCATATCCGCAGACCTGATTAATGAGCTTCTCTCTGTCCATGACAATACCCTTATTCTCCATCAGCACATGGAGGAGTTCAAACTCTCTGTTGGTAAGTTCTACCTGCTCCCCCTTCACACTGACCTCATGGCGATCCACATCTAATGTTACATCTCCTATTGTCATCTTCCTGGTCTCAAATTCTACAATGTTCTTTCGCTTCAATGCCACTCTTATCCTTGCAAGAAGCTCTTCAATAGCAAATGGCTTGGTGAGGTAATCATCTGCTCCTGCGTCAAGACCCGCCACCTTATCCATAACCGCATCTCTGGCAGTAAGCATGATAACCGGAGTCTGGTATTCCTTTCTCACACGTCTTAAAACCTCAAGACCATTTAGCTTTGGGAGCATGATATCCAGAATAATAAGGCTGTAGTTTCCTATAAGAGCCTTATCAAGACCGGTTCTTCCGTCAAATGCCTTATCCACCTCGTATCCTTCATGCATAAGCTCAAGTTCAACAAATCTGGCTATCTTCTCCTCATCCTCAACTATCAATATCTTATCTGCCATTTCTTCCTCCCTGATTATCTTGTGCAAACATGTTGCACTTGACTCGTTGTCTGTACGCCAGCGGCAAAGCACAAAATCCACAGGAAATATCCCATGGATTTTGCTTGCCTTATTTCTGTCTTTTAATTGCCAGTGTACCTGATTACTTACTCTTCATGTCGTTCTTTATGTCTGTGCACGCGTCTGCTGCCTTGTCACACATTTCATTTATATTTACATTGACACTGTTTATTCCCGCAAAGTGATATTTGAAGTCAAAGAACATTCCCACAATAAGTAGTGGTAATACAACCCAGAAGGCAAATATAAGAGCGATCACAAGAACAAGCACCGGAACATTTATAACAGTCTCCTCATATCTTACGACCTCAAACTTTGTGTCTATGGACTTCTTAAGAAGTTTCTTCAGAACTCCCATAAATCCGTCCACTGCATTTCCCAGGGTCTTCTTGCTGCAATCCTTCTTATAATCCTCCTGAGCCTTATCAAACTCAGAGGTTGTGTAGGTTTCGCTGCTTTCTGTGGTGTACTTGTCTACGTCAGGTTTCTTGATCTTATCTAGTTTCTCAAGATAAATGATCGCGTCAAGCATATCATAGTCACATGCCTCAAGTGCTGCCTTAGCGTCCTCGTAGGTCACGCCTGTCTTCTCTCTTAATTTCTCAACTTTTTCTAACTTATCCATAACATTCACCATTAACCTTTCTCATGGAGCTTTGTGAAGCCGCCTTATTGATTATCTTTTATCTCCTCAGCTGATGATGTTATAGTACACCTGCATTTTTAAAGGAAAATATAAGAAAGATTAAAACAAGATTAAAATACAACTTCTTGATCTAATGTATCTAAACGACGTATTTATCCGTTACAGTACTGCCTTTATCATGTCCTCCATATCACTTTTAGAGCGGTATCCAACCGCCCTGTCCACCAGCTTGCCATCCTTGAACAAAGCTACCATAGGAATACTGTTCACATTATATTTAAGAGCCAGTGCCATCTCATCATCTACATTTACCTTGCCTACTATAACCTGTCCGTCATACTTCTCTGCTATATCTGAAATGACCGGGCCCAACATCCGGCATGGTCCACACCATGCTGCCCAGAAATCCACCAGCACCGGCTTGTCTGCTTTAAGAACTTTCTCTTCGAAATCTGCCTGTGTAATCTTTAATTCTGCCATATTAAGGTCCTCCTCTTGATTTTTTATTGTAGGGTTTTATTATACCATTATTTTGGGAATATTTGCATTGTTTTATTCAAGGGATGTTTGTGGATAATTCTCACTAAAGAGTCATTCACACAGGCTCCCAAATTATTACTATTGAGGACAGATTATGGCTATGGCGGACGCCCCTTAAGCCTCGTGCGTTCCATGAACAATGTTCAGGTAAGCGTCATTTGCATGGTGGATGGCGGACGCCCCTTAAGCCTCGTGTGTTCCATGAGCGGACCGCTCTCGCTCTTATGGGACAGTAACAGTACTAAATTCGTGCTTTGCACTCATTAAGTGCTGACTGTCCCATATGTCCTTTCATGGAACCACTTCTGCTTCCGGGGCTGTGGGGCAAAAAACAAATGAACACTTGAAGTATATGATGTGAAATGATATTCTAAATTTGTGTCTACAGTTTTTTCTCCGCTGAAACAAACTTGACACATCAACTTTATTTTAGTGAGAATTTTATCTATGAAATCGAAAAATAAGCAAGCGAAAATTGCCCAATCAAATAACAATAGTGGGGAGAGTTCCTGGCGGCAGAAGCTTTTTGACATACTTCAGATAGGAGACAAGTCCAACTTTGTCAGCAGAGCTTTTGATTTTTTTATTGTAATAGTTATTGTTACGAATATTACTGTGATGTTTCTACAGACATTTTCACAGCTGTCTGATTATTTTGAAATATTCAGGTACATTGAGCTGGTAACCACGGGAATATTCTGTGTGGAATATATCTTGAGAATCATCACAGCAGACTACCTGTACCCTACAGCCGGGAAAGTGAAATCCAGACTGCTCTTTTTAAAGAGCTTTGATGGTATTGTGGATCTCCTGACTATCCTCCCGGCATTCTTCCTTACGGGCTTCATTGCTTTCAGAATGTTAAGGGTCGTGAGAATATTCCACCTGTTCAGGCTGAACGCCCAGTATGACTCTTTCAACATAATAACCGGAGTCTTAAAAGAAAAGAAAAACCAGATACTTTCATCAGTATTTATCATACTTGTACTAATGATGGCAAGTTCCCTGTGTATGTACAGTGCAGAGCACGCAGCACAGCCGGAGGTATTTTCAAATGCCTTCAGCGGAATATGGTGGTCAGTAAGTACAGTACTTACAGTCGGTTACGGAGATATCTATCCCATAACCATCCTTGGAAAGACAATGGCTATAATTATTTCCTTCCTGGGAGTAGGAGCTGTAGCTATACCAACAGGTATCATCAGTGCAGGATTTGTTGAGAGCTATACAAGAAATCAGAACCTGACTAACGCCAGGGCTCTTGATCTGAACGAGATCGTGGAGTTTCGTATAGACAAAAAGAATGCACACAAATCCATATCTGAGGTGGAGGCAGACAATCATCTCCACATTTATCTGATATTGAGAAATGACATCTCCGTACTGCCGGATGATGATATCAGGCTGCTGATGAATGATATAATAATAGCGAGAGTTCTTTGAAGGTATCCTTACAATTAACGGGAGCAGCAACCATTTTGATTTTGCCTGCGGCAAAGGGTTGCTGCAGTGTAACGATACCTTCGGTATCCTTACAATTACTGGAGCAGCAACCATTTTGATTTTGCCTGCGGCAAAGGGTTGCTGCAGCGTAACGATACCTTCGGTATCCTTACAATTAATAATAGCACGGGTCTTATAGGCGTAAGACTCGTGCTTTTATTAATTTTTTGTGAGAAATTGTTTTTTAATTCGATATATTTTAATTTATGGTATTTATCTTATTTATGGTAAGGTTCGTTGTTAATTATCCTGTAGCTTCTGTATATCTGCTCAAGCAGGATTACCCTCATAAGCTGATGAGGAAATGTCATATCCGAGAAGCTCAGCTTAAAATCTGCTCTCTTAAGTACAGACTCATGAAGTCCCAGGGAGCCTCCTATAACAAACTGGATATGGCTTACACCATTTATCCCAAGTCCGGCGATCTTATCTGACAGTTCTACGGAATCCAGCTTCTTGCCATCAATGGCAAGTGCTATCACATATGCATCATCTTTTATCTTTGACAGAAGCCTGTCACCCTCCGTCTGTTTTATAGCATCCTCTTCGGCAGCACCGGCACCGTCCGGTGTCTTGCAGTCTGCAACCTCAAGGATCTCTAATCTGCAGTACCTCCCAAGTCTCTTTGAATATTCTTCAATGGCTCCACGGAAATACGACTCTTTTACCTTACCTACACAGCATATGCTTATTTTCATGTTATTTTCTCCCGCTACTGAACATCAACTTATTTAAAAGTTGCCACTCTCTATATGGACTGCTCGATCTCCTTAAACAGTGGCAGCTTGTTGTAGGCTTCAATATTGGCAATGATCTGTTCAGGTCTTGAAGCACCTATGAGCACTGTTGTAACCTCTGGTTTATTAAGAAGCCAGCATATAGCCATCTCTGAAAGCTTAAGTCCTGCTTCTGTTGCTATAGCATTTAACTGGAGAAGGTGTTCCCTGTTGTTAAGAATATTGTCTACCTTAAGAAATCTTCCGTCACGGACTACTCTGCTGTCAGCAGGTATATCCTTGAGATATTTGTCCGTAAGCATTCCCTGTGCCAGTGGTGAGAAGCAGATAACGCCCTTACCCAGCTCGTAGCTGGTGGTAAGTAATCCGTTCTTCTCAACTGTCCTGTCGAGGATCGAGTATTTGTTCTGATTTATTATAAATGGGCAATGAAGGTCTCTTAAGATCTTCTCTGCCTTTATAAGCGTTGCTCCATCGTAATTTGACAAGCCCACATAGAGAGCTTTTCCGCTCTTTACTATCTGAGAAAGAGCCTCCATGGTCTCTTCAAGGGGTGTGTCCTTATCCATTCTATGATGATAGAAAATGTCCACATAGTCAAGTCCCATTCTCTTTAAGCTCTGGTCAAGACTGGCAATGAGGTACTTTCTGCTGCCCCAGTTTCCGTAAGGGCCATCCCACATTTCATAACCTGCCTTTGTACTGATCACAAGCTCGTCTCTGTGTGCACCAAACTCTTCTCTTATTATCTTTCCTGTATTGATCTCGGCACTGCCAGGTTCAGGACCGTAGTTATTTGCCAGGTCAAAATGTGTGATACCATTGTCAAATGCTGTGAAGCACATGTTCTTCATATTCTCATAATCATCATGTGTTCCGAAATTGTGCCACATTCCAAGAGCGAGAGGCGGAAGCATTAAGCCACTGTCTCCGCACTTTCTGAAAAATCCATTTTCAAGCTTATCCTTATATCTGTCTTCTGCAGGTGTGTATCCCATTTTTCTATTCCTCCATATAACAACATATCATACTTTCTTTTTCTATGTGTTTTCTGATGCGTTCATATTAAACGTCAGTCGGTTTTATACTGTTATCTCTATCTGATTGCCTTCAATAGCCACTATGCAGCTTTCGTAATATCCGTCTCCGGTGATTCTCGGACCGCTTGCAACTTCATAGCCAGCTGCTTTAAGTTCTGCCGTAAGACTGTCAACCTTCTCCTTGCTCCCCACTGAGAATGCAATGTGGGCGTATCCTGTCTGTGCAGGATTTCTAAGGCTGTCACACACCTCCGGCTTGTTCATGATCTCAAGTCTTGCCCCTCCATCAAATGAAAGGAAATAAGATCTGAAACCTGTCTTTTTATTGTGATACATATCATTTGAGGTTGCACCAAGGTACTTTATAAAAAAATCCCTGGCACTCTCCAGATCATTCACAAACAATGCAACATGCTCTATTATCATAGGCCGCCTCCATTCATGACTGCTGATCTGCTATCGGCTGGTATCAATACCAACTCTTTACATATACCATTTTATCATTATTTGTTTTTGGGAATATAGATAATTCTACTTTTTTCATTGAGATTTTTACTTTTTCGTCGGAATACTCCTACCTACCCCAGTGCCACATCAAGTGTCATCATCAGGCAGAAGCCTATCATAAAAGCGATAGTTCCCTTGTTGGAGTGATCCCCCTCTGACATCTCAGGCACCAGCTCATCCACAACAACATACATCATGGCTCCGGCTGCGAAGCTTAAGAGGTACGGCATTATCGGGATTATAAATGATGCCAGTACTATTGTTATGGCACCGGCAACCGGCTCTACGACACCTGACAGGACACCATATGCGAATGCTTTCTTCCTTGACCATCCGTTTCCATGAAGAGGCACTGAAACGATAGCTCCTTCCGGGAAGTTCTGTATTGCTATACCTATAGCAAGGGAAAATGCCGCTGCCAGAGAAATAGATTTATTACCTGTCATCCATCCGGCATACAATATTCCCACCGACATTCCCTCCGGAATGTTATGCAAGGTTATGGCAAGCACCATCATGGTCTGCTTACTGAACCTGCTTGGTGGTCCCTCAACTGACTGATCCGGGTGCATATGAGGTGTTACCGTATCAAGAAATAACAGAAACATCATACCCACTCCAAAGCCCACAACAGCTGGTATAAAGCTCAATCTGCCCATTCCCGCAGACTGCTCTATTGATGGTATCAGCAGACTCCATATGGAAGCCGCCACCATGACGCCTGCTGCAAAGCCACTTAATATCTTCGTTGTTGAACCTCCCAGTTCTTTTTTCATAAATAGCACAAGAGCCGCTCCAAGAGCGGTTCCTGCAAATGGAATCATAAGCCCGGAAAAGATTATTTGAACCATCCAAACATCCCTTTCTTCTTCTCGTATGGCTTCTCTGTAATATCTCCCACAGTATATCCGGTATCTCCGATAACCATCCTAAGCTGTTCTTCATCCAGAGAAGCATCGGAAATGATAACAGCCTCCCCCTTCTTGTGGGAGGAGCTTACCTTTGAAACCTTAAATTTATTTCTTATGCAATCATTAATATGGCTCTCACACATTCCGCACATCATGCCATCTATCCTAACAGTTGTCTCTACCATAATATTCATCGCCTTTCAAAATTATTAAAATATCTTTAGTAACACCACAATATTATGTTAGTCCGAACTAACTGTCAAGTTCTTTAATATAGATTTTTTCTATATTAAAAGTTCCGACATGAAAATCATAATATGAATAACGACCTCATCAAAAATCATAATAAACCACACGACAACCAGCGCCTAAAGTCTCAGCACCATCTCATGCCATTCTTCTCCGCCCCAGGAGGAATTGGCAATGCCCTTATCTTCAAAGCCCAGCTTCTTATACATCTCAACCTTCCCTTCAAGGCAGGTAAGTATAAGCTTTCTTCTCTCGTTATTTCTCTCTCTCTCGGCATACTGAGCCACGATCTCTGTGGCAAGTCCCTGACCTCTGTGCTCCGGAAGCACATCCAGTCCCAGAAGCATAACATTACAGCCGTAATGATTGTTAAGGTTCACATCTGTGAAGAACTCATCCCTGAACCTTGACTCGTCTGTGGCAATGCCGTTTAAGAAACCTGCAATCTTGCCTGTAGCCTTGTCAATGGCCACCAGGAACAGATCCGGCACAGCCTTTATTCTCTCTGTCATTGCTTTCTCTGAACACGCCTCATTTGGAGGAAAGCATATCTGCTCTATGGCAACCGCCTGTTCTATTTCATCTGCTCTTATATTTCTAAATTCATATTTATAATGTAATATATTTTCCATGCTGAATACTCCTTTCATCGAACATCAATCCATTAAATATTTGCCTGTAAAACATGGCACAATCAATTCAAACTCCACTGATTATACTATAAAACTAAAAAAGAAGCCAGCAATTACTACCGGCTTCTCCCTGTTTTACTCATTATTTGCCTGTATGCAGATATACATTTTACAACTTTCGGCAAATATCTATATCCACAGTGATTCTTTGATCATAAATCTTATATTTGTTCATCTTCCTTGATATCGGTCATACTCTTAAGTCCCGCGATCAATGTTGATCCGTTATGGAGAACCGCTGATGCCGCCGGTGGAAGTATACCCGCCACACCAAGTCCGATAAGTGCTGTGTTAAATGTCAGGATGAACTTATAGTTGTTATGTATCCTGTTCATGAGTCCCGCACTCAGCTTACGGAAAGTAACAAGCTCCTTAAGGTCATCTGAAGCTATGGTGATATCTGCGATCTCCCTGGCAATGGCCGCACCATCTGCAATGGCTATTCCCACATCTGCCTCTGAAAGGGCAGGTGTGTCATTTACCCCGTCACCTATCATGATAACCTTTCTGCCGGCTTCTCTCTGCTCTCTTACAAATCTCGCCTTGTCCTCCGGAAGAACCTCCGCATAGAACTCATCAAGATTAAGCTTGGCTGCCACCGCCCGGGCAGTCTTTTTGTTATCACCTGTCATCATGCATATCTTGCTGATACCAAGCTTGTGAAGCTGATCTATTATATATGCCGCGTCATCTCTTACAGGATCCGATATACACAGAACTGCTGTAAGTCTGCCGCCCATTCCCATGAATATCCTTGAATATTCCGGATTGATCTCATCAAGCTTCCATGCCTCATCCTCAGGGATAACACAGCCCTCATCCTCGATAACGAAATGATAGCTTCCTATAACTATCTTCTCGTCATCTATTGTACTGCTTACTCCATGGGCAACTATATATTTAACCTTTGAATGTAATTCCTCGTGGGACAAGTTCTTGTCCATAGCTCCCTTCACAATGGCATTTGCCACTGAATGAGGATAATGCTCCTCAAGACAGGCAGCTATCCTTAACATCTCGTCCTTGTCCCTTCCCTCAAATGTAACAACATCTATAAGCTTTGGTGTTGCATGGGTAAGGGTTCCGGTCTTGTCAAATACTATGGTATCCGCCTCGGCAACTGCCTCCATGAACTTGCCGCCCTTGACGGATATCTTGTTCTCTCTTGCCTGTCTCATGGCTGAAAGCACTGCCAGCGGCATGGATAACTTCATGGCACAGGAATAATCCACCATCATAAATGACATTGCCTTGTTGACATTCCTTGTTAAAAGGTATGTGATGAGTGAACCTGCGAAGCTGTACGGAACGAGCCTGTCGGCAAGACTGTACGCCTTGGTCTCTGCTCCCGACTTCAACCTCTCAGACTCCTCTATCATCCTGACTATCTGGTCGTATTTGCCATGACCTGAAGTCTTCCTTACCTCAACAACGCACTCGCCCTCTTCAACCACTGTCCCTGCATATACATATCCGCCGGCACTCTTTACTACAGGCTCTGACTCACCGGTCATGGCAGACTGGTTCACCGTCATCTCACCCTCAACAACCACGCCGTCAAGAGGTATTATATCTGAGTTACGTACAACCACATGGTCTCCAAGCTCGACCTTACCTATATCCATCTGAACGTCTCCGCCCGGTGTCCTGATCCATACCTGATCCACATCAAGACACATGGACTTTGCAAGGTCGCATAATGACTTTTTTCTTGTCCAGTCCTCAAGCATTTCTCCAATGGTAAGCAGGAACATTACTGATGACGCTGTATCGTAATCACATCTGATTATCGACGCGGTTATGGCTGTGGCGTCCAACACCTCAACCTGCAGTCCCGACTTAACAAGACACTTTACACCCTTTAAGATATATGGAATACTCTTAACTATACATACTGCTTCCCTGATCACCGGCGGAAGGAATATCTTGGTGAACAATCTTCCGCAGAGCTTGCCCACAAACTTCTCCTCGAACTCCCTGTTCATCTTTCGTCCGGTCTCCTCTGGAACCAGCGCCTTTATGTCTTCGTCATTATAGTCAAATGTCCTAAGTGCCTCTATTACAGCCCCTTTGCCCTTCTTGACCGACTCTGCAAATGTAATTATGACATCCATGGTCCTGTCGTACACATGAACATCCCTTACCACATCAAGGTTCCTCAGATAATACTCAACGATATCCGCCTGATCCAGTGACATACGAAGCTGAGGCATTCTTATACGCATTTTTCTGCTTGACTCATGTAATACTATACATTTCATAAATCTTTTGCTCCTTCGTTATCTTAGATATCTTTCATATCCTTACAGTAGAAGAAGGACAGCATAAAATGTTGTCCCTCCTCCACAATCCTTCTGTAAAAACACCGGATATTGATTATTCCTCGACAGCTTCTGCCTCCTCAGTAACAGCCTGGCTTTCATGAGCCTCAACGATCGCTCTTGCCTTCTCTAACTCAAGCTCCTCGTCCTTCTTATATCTTGCCTCGTTGATATCAACTGCATCCTCGTAGATATCTTCACAGTTCTCTTTAACCTTCGTAACAGTCTTCATAACACTGTCTTTTCCTCTTAAAACGGCCGCTGTGCAACCTGTATATACCTTCTTGGCATCCTTACTTGACAGTATTGATACGCCTGCTGTTCCAAATAAAAGTCCACCTGCAAATAATCCTATTTTTGACCACTTCATAATAAAGTCCTCCTTAGCTTTAATTATTTATTATGTGTTATTTCTAATATGTGTTATGCCGCCAGGCATAACCTGACGGCACGTTTGATATTTGCTTATGTAGTCATATTACCACTATGAAAACAGAATTAAGAAGTTAATTTTTATTAGCATCAACTAATACCCTTCCAACAGAACTTAAATCCCATGATGGAAACCAACAAACCTTCATGCTATTGTAATAACTCTGGTGCTGATTCTGTAAGATAAGCCACGATCCTTGCAAAGCTGTCATCACTTATAATATGCTCCACCTGACAGGCCTCGTGCTCAGCTACCACGTCATCTATTCCCATATGTACAAACAGCTTGTAGAAGGTATGGTGCTTATCAAGCATCCTCCTGGCTATTGCTTCTCCCTTTTCAGTAAGAACAACCCGCCAGTCACACTTCTCGATGTATCCATCATCTTCAAGCTTCTTAAGTGCAACACTGACACTGGGCTTACTGAAGCCAAGCTGATTGGCAACGTCCGTAACCCTGCATGCACCGTTCTTGTCTATCTGCATAAGTATTGCTTCAAGATAGTCCTCTTTTGATTTTCCTATATTCTGACTCTGCATATACTGCAACCCCTATCGATATTCTTTGCTTGTTATAATATACTTACAAACATTAGTTTTAACTAACCATTAGTATAATCAGTTTATAATCACATGTCAATACCAATTGTCCTGCTGACAGGGTGTTCATACAGCCCGTACCTTACAGACCTGCCAGAGTACGCCCAAGATCCTTTAACTGCTCTGCCACACTGTCATCCGGTGCTGCGTTACAGATAATGCCCTCGTCATTTACAAGTGTTGCTCCGTCGCCTGTTACTCTTCCTTCCCAGTCTCTCATCCACTGGCCATCACCCCAGCCGTATGAACCGAAAAGTGCTACGTTCTTGCCTGAGATCACTCCGTCAAGCTCGCACATAAGAGGCTCCATAGTAGTCTCCTCAAGAACCTCAACACCCATTGAAGGACATCCAAGTGCAACTGCTGTCACATCTGCAATATCTGCTGCCGACGCACTGTCTGCAGTAACCATATTAACCTCTGCTCCCGCTTCCTTTGCACCCTCTGCAATATAAAAAGCCATGGCCTCTGTGTTACCTGTTCCACTCCAGTAAATAATACTTACTTTTGACATTTATTCTTCCGCCTTTCTTATCAATTGCTTATTTTAGCTATACCATGACCTCACGGATACTTGCTCCATCAAGGATCTGTCTCACTACCTGCTCCCGCTCCTCATCAAATCTCTCAAAAAGCCTTCTTGTAGCAGCCCGGTTCATGTACACCTTCCAGTATCCGGCATACAGGGAGTTCTTACCCTTGTTCTCTATAAAGCCCTTCACATCTCCGAGAGGATATTCCAGAAATACACCTATTTCATGAGGAAATTCATTTGCATTGTTGCAGAATTCCTTACTTCTCTCAGACAGTCTCACCAACATCTGCGGAAAGTTTCCGGTTTCGTAGCCGTAGATCTTAAGAAAATCCTTTACGTCTTCTCCTGCCAGATACGTCTCGATCATATCTCTTCTATATAAATAAAGATTGAAGGAGTCGTACCTTCCTCTCAGCAGATAACAGGATATCCCTGTACCCTTTAAGAGCTCCTTTATTATATTAAACTCCTGGAGGGACACCGTTATTATGTGAGCAGCCTTACTTCCCTTTAAAATAGGGGCACAATTAATAGCCAACTTCAACTTTGTGTTATTGACTATATCCTGCTTGGACTTCACTGCAAGTATTTCGTTTATTGGCATAATTACTATCTCCACTTAATTGAATATCATGATATATCACGGAAGTTAGACTAGACTAACTTACATCTTTTGTCAATATTATGTATTGATAAGTATTATCACATATGAGTTATTGAGAATCTTATCTCATTCGTCTGATACTTTATGCATATTTCCACTGCTCGGACTGTAACTGTGTATCCACCATATGACGATAGATACCATTTGCAGTCTTAAGTTCTGCAGGAGTTCCTGACTCTGCCACTGTTCCGTCCTTTAATACCACTATCTTATCTACGCCGTCTACCGTTCTCATTCTGTGGGCAATGATAAGAACTGTCTTATCCTTGATCAGCTTGGACAATGACTCCTGTATAAGGGACTCATTGTCAACATCAAGAGAAGCTGTAGCCTCATCCATGAGAATTATCGGAGCGTCCTTTAAGAAGGCTCTTGCTATTGATATCCTCTGTCTCTCACCACCTGACAACTCCGAGCCGTTCTCACCTATCATACTGTTCCATTTGTCCGGCATACGCTCAATGAAATCCTCGCAGTTGGCAAGCCTTGCAGCTGCCATAACCTCTTCGTCAGTTGCGTCCTTTCTACCGATTCTTATGTTCTCCATGATGGTGTTATTAAACAGCGTAACGTCCTGGAACACAATGGAGAATAATGTAAGCAATTTCTCAGGATCAATATCTGAAACGTTCATCCCACCTACTGTAATTGCTCCCTTGTCATTGTCCCAGAACCTTGCAGCAAGTCTTGAAACTGTAGTCTTACCGCCACCCGAAGGACCTATAAGAGCTGTAACCTCCCCCTGCTTTGCTGTGAAGCTTACATCTGAAAGCACCTGCTCTCCATTGTCATAGGCAAATGCAACATGGTCAAATGTAATGTCATATCCATTATTTGTAAGTTCATCTTTACCTGTCTGCTCAGGATGTGAAATGATCTCATCCATTCTCTTACAATTAACATCAAGGCTGATAACCGCCGCCAGATTCTGGAGTGATATCTGGAGTGGCTCATACATTCTTGTTACCACAAGAAGAAACATGAAGAATGTAAGCAATGTTATATCTCCCTTTATGAGAAGAGCACTTCCAACAACTGCTGTTGTGGCTATACCAAGCTTAAGTATCATCTGTGCTGTACATACAAAAGCAGCATTTGCAAATTCCGACACAATGGCATGCTTCTCCACAGCCTTGATCTTCTTTGTCAGACCTTCCATATAGTTTTCTGTCATGTTGTATGACTTAAGGTCTCTCATGGTCTCAAGGCCTTCCTGTATACCATCAAGGCATGCCACCTTGTATTCTGACGCCTTTCCCTGGAGCCTGCCCATGACACTTCTTGAGCTTAATACTATTATGAAAGCAATTGGCATTACCCATACTGCTGCCAGTGCCATCCTCCAGTCAAAGAAGAACAGACTTATTACAATGATAGTAGTTGAGATAATGGCACCAACCAGCTCAGGTATCCAATGAGATGAGCCTGTCTCTATCATGGCACAGTCCCCCATGATAGTATTTGTCAGGTCTGCCAGATCCTTCTTGCTGAAGAAGGAAATCGGGATCTTTCTGAGCTTCTCAGCCAGTGCCCTACGCCTTACACCACTTTCAATATAAGTTGAAAGGAAGGTGGATCTGTACTGGAACACCGTTGCTGCCGCAATCAGGGCAAGGACTGCCACTATTCCGATTATGAAGAAGGAAAGCTTCTCCCTTGGCACCTCTCCCTCCAGGAGATATGAAGCAAGCTCATACAAAAGCCCTACAGGAAGCATAAGTACAAGGTTTGAAACAGTAACGGCAATAAAAGCTCTTACCATTCCATTTGCACCCTTTTCAGATAATGCGTATTTGTGTTTTAACTTCTCTATCATTTATACTGCACCTGCCTTTCCCACCTTCCATTTAACGGATTTATTATATTCACTCCACATGTGGGTATATATTCCATTTGCACTGTTAAGCTCATCATGAGTTCCGTTCTCGGCAATCCTGCCATCAGCAAGAACATATATCCTGTCAGCATTTGTAACTGTAGATAACCTATGGGCGATCATGATAACTGTCTTATCCTTGGACAACGCCTCAAATGCCTTCTGAACCTGTCTCTCATTATCAGGATCTGCAAATGCAGTTGCCTCATCAAGGATAAGTATCGGTGCATTCTTTAAAAACGCTCTGGCGATGGATAATCTCTGTGCCTCACCGCCTGATACATATACACCCTTTGATCCGATCACTGTGTTCACTCCGTCAGGGAACTTCTCTATTATGTCCATACACTGGGCATTCTTAAGGGCTTCCATAACCTCCGCATCGGTGGCGTCAGGTCTGCCCATCCTGATGTTCTCAAGTATGCTCATCTTAAGAAGACGGCTGTCCTGGAATACATAGGAAACCTCATTCATCAGGGTCTCACTGTTTATGTCCTTTACATTTACCCCGCCGATCTTAACGGCTCCGCTGTTCACATCCCAGAATCTTGCGATCAGCGACGCAAGAGTGGTCTTACCACCACCGGATGGTCCAACGAACGCCACATGCTCGCCGGAAGCTATCTTAAGGCTGATACCATCAACCGCATTTTTGTCAGCGCCCGCATATGAGAATACAACCTTGTCAAGCTCAACGGATGTATCCTTTGGTGTCTGACCATCTGCCGGTTCAGGCAGTAGCTCCATATTAAGTATCCCGTCCATTCTGTTGATGGCGTCCCTTACCATAAGCTGTGATTCTCCTGCAAATGCTATCTTCATCAGGGTTACTGTAAGCACTGATGTTATGAGTATGTAGAATATAAGGTTAAGAATGAACTTGTCTGTCACTCCATGACCTGTGAATACATAGGCAGCTATAATGAGTGCTGCAAATATACCATTTGCAGAAGTGGTAAATGCCACCATGGGAACCATCATGTTCTTGGTGTATCCCAGAGTCCACTTCTCGTACTCGTCAATGGCATTCTTAAATCTCTTGAAGCTGAACACTGTCTGTCCGAAGGTCTTAACCACCGGAACACCTCTCACATACTCAACCGCTTCGGCTGACATGGTTTCAAGAGCGTTCTGGTACTGCTTCATATCCTCTGCCATCTTGGGGCCCATCATAAGGGTTCCCATAAGAGCAAATGCTATAACCGCAGGTATGAGGCTTATAAGTCCCAGCCTGTAGTCGAATACCATCATCATGGCAAGAAGTCCTACAGGTGTTGCAAATGACACCACCTTATCCGGAAGGTTATGAGCAAGGTATGTCTCTGTTGCTGCTGATGAATCTGCAACGATCTTTCGGATCTTACCTGTTCCCTCTGACTCCACATAGCCAAGGGGAAGCTTCATTATATGGTTCATCATGGCTGTACGCATGTTGACCTGAACCCTGAAGGCTGCCTTGTGGGAGCACATGAGTGCCGCAATATATATGACCATGGCGATCAATGCAAATGCCACCGCCATCCAGCCATATTCTTTTATATGGACAGCCTCACTGTAATTTGGTCTTACCTCAAGAACCTCTTTCATGATCTTCCATATGTAATAAAATGGAACCAGTGCGATCAACGCACTTAATGCTGCCAGCACCAGGGATGCATAGGTAAAATACTTATGGTCTCCAGCATAGTACATGAGCCTGCTAAGGTCTCCCTGTTTTTTCTCTTTCACTTTTATTCCTCCTTACTTCATAGCACGGCTCACAAGGTGATGGCGTGCTTTATTTTTTCATGTAACATCTGACACATTTGTTTTACACTTTTTTTGTCTATCCTTCATGGTTACATTATTCTTACTATAATTAGTTTCATCTAACTGTATTGTGATTTTTTAGGCAGTATTGCTACTGCCCTGTATTAATTGTTTATTCATGTTACGCATACATTATATGCATGTATGCTACGTTATCTGACTCCTTCGATCACTGATCGCCAGCCTGCCTGATTGAAGGTCTGAATGTATGCCATAAGCTCAACTGCGTCCTTATACTCCAGTTTATGAGTTACTATCTCATAAATATAACGCCAGCCTGTACTGCACATTACATGGATAAAGAAATCATTCACCCTGTTATCCACAGTTGAATACTGATCTACAAACAACCTGTAGTACTTCTCTTCGATTGCCACCAGACTGTCAAAATAATTCTCGTATTCTGTACCTGCAGAACAACAGAATATCAGCCGGAACACATCAAAGTTGGCATATATATATTTCAATACCAGATCTGTCCCCTGTTCGCCGAAAGACTCTGCCTTATCTGCGTCACCGCTGTCAGCTGCCGCACTTATACTTCCAAGATACATATCCATAAGTCCGTCTGCTGCCGGCTTGACCACCGCAGAAAACAGACCTGCCTTGTCCTTAAATCTTGTGTATATGGAATTGGTGCTGACACCACTATCTGCAGAAATCCTTCTAAGACTGGCATCATGAAAACCATATTTCAGAAATTCTTTTTTAGCACTGTCTAAAAGGGATTCCGTAACCCCTGCTGTCTCCTGTCTCATTCCCACCTCCGTATTTTATTTAATAACATTGTTACTGTAACGCTGTTATTCTAACAATCACCCTAGGTATTGTCAAGGATATTTTTTTATTATTAAATACAAACCACGGTCAACTCAATTTTCCCAATCATTCTATATTGAATTCTCAACCTGTATCTAAAATTTTTCTTACATAAAAATGTTTTTTGTGTTATCATAGCGGAGAAAAATTTAGTGTAATCACAAGATGTAAATCCAGCATTTTTGAATTTTGTTTTTTGATGTTACAGGGTATGTCATATGATACCTGCTATTAATGCGTGTAATCTGGTGCAGTATATCTGCAGGATTACACGCATTTTTTGTTATAGCAGGAAGGTAAATGCAATATCATGATGGCATCTTACCACCGCCTATACATTTTCAGGAGGATATCACAACATGAAAGAACAAAACCAAAACGAAATCTTACTAGCTGACCCCAAAAACAAAACAGTCCCGGCAAAAAACAAAATGGAAACCATGCCGGTGAACAGGCTTATGTTAAACATGGGTATACCTATGATAATATCCATGATGCTGCAGGCCGTCTACAATATAGTGGACAGTGCTTTTGTGGCAAATATAAAGGGAACCGGTGAACAGGCACTAAACGCCCTTACTCTGGCATTCCCTGTACAGATGCTTATGGTAGCTGTAGGAATAGGTACCGGCGTCGGTGTAAATGTACTTCTGGCAAGAAGTCTTGGTGAAAAAAATCATGACCGAGCCAACAGGACAGTAGGCAACGGAATATTTCTTATGGCTGTAATATACATTATATTCCTGGTCTTTGGATTATGTGGCACAGATATCTACATATCCTCCCAGACCACCAATCCTGTGATCAAGGACATGGCAAATGACTATCTGCGTATATGCTGCTGCTATTCATTTGGCGTTCTGGGATTTTCTCTGTACGAAAAGGTTCTCCAGGCAACAGGCAGAAGCATGTACTCAACCATAGCCCAGATAGCCGGTGCAGTGTCAAACATCATACTGGATCCTATACTTATATATGGACTTCTTGGATTTCCCAAGCTCGGAGTTGCCGGTGCCGCCTACGCAACAGTTATCGGTCAGGTAATATCCCTGTTATGTGGAATAGTATTTCATGTGACAAAGGATAAGGAGATAAAGAATAGTTCAAGATTCATTCTGCCATCGGGAAACATAATAAAAAATATCTATGCAACAGGTCTTCCTGCCATCATCGCACAGGCACTGATGTCCGTGATGACCTACCTGCTCAATGTTATATTTGTAAAGATAAACGAAAATGTAGTCACTGCCTATGGTCTGTATTACAAGATCCAGCAGTTTATATTATTTGCCGCATTCGGAATGAGAGATGCTATAACCCCTATAGTATCCTATAGCTACGGCATGAAAAATAACGAACGTGTGAAGGACGGCATAAGATATGGTCTGCTCTATACCACCATAATAATGGCATCCGGGCTGTTGCTTGTAGAAGCACTGGCAGCTCCATTCTCCAGCTTCTTCGGGCTCTCGGGAGATACAAGAAATCTGTGCATGTCTGCCATGCGTATCATCTCATTAAGTTATATCTTTGCCGGTGCAAATATCGCTTGTCAGGGTATATTCCAGTCCCTTAACCGAGGAATGGAATCTCTTGTGATCTCAGTATGCAGACAGTTCCTGTTTGTCATTCCTGTAGCTTATCTCCTGACTATCGCTGTCACAGCTGATCACGCGGCACCATGGATCGTATGGCTTACATTTCCATTTGCAGAGATAGTTTCTGCAATTATTTCTGCCGTACTAATGAAGTGTGTAAAGAAAAAAATACTTGCTTACTAACAGCGATAAAATATACACATAAAAAAAGCTGCCTTTGGCAGCTTTTTTTACAAGCCTATAGGTCTTCCAATTTATAACATCAATAATAACCTATAACTCCAACAATTATCTATGCTCTATAACTTATAATGTCCACAAATCCTTGCGTTGTCTTATGGAATCCTGCTCTGTGATCTTTCTGATCACGCGGCAGGGATTACCTACTGCAAGACTATTTGGAGGGATATCTCTCGTAACTACACTTCCGGCTCCGATCACACAACCATCACCAATAGTAACTCCACCTGTTATGACCACGTTACTGGCGAACCAGCAATTATCGCCTATTGTTACAGGCTTGCCATATTCCTCATCATAATCATGTCCGTCCCGGGCAGTCTTAATATTCCTCTCCTGCCACATAAACGAATGCATTGGTGTTGCTATAGTGCAGTTTGGTCCAAAGAATACATTATCTCCTATCTTAACAGGGCATATATCCAATACCGTGAAATTAAAATTAGCATAAAAATTCTCTCCAACCGAAGTGAATCCCCCATAGTCAAAATATACCGGTCCCTGGAGAAATGCGCCCCTGCCTCTGTGGGGAATCAGCTCATCAAGTATCTGCTTTCGCTTTTCTTCTTCATCTTCAAATGTATTATTGTATCTCTGGGACAGCTTATGTGCTTTTAATCTCAAACCAGCCAGTTCTTCATCTGTAGGATCATATACCTTACCAGCCAGCATCTTCTCCTTCTCTGTCATATATGTTTTCTTCCTTCCACATTAAAAGTATTTACATTAAATATTTCCCATTGATACATTTACCAGCTTATTGCAGGACTCAGAGTATACATGGTCAAATACTGCACTTACTGCATACAGGATATAATTCATGTCGCATTCCACTGTGCCATTTTCCTGCATGTACTGTTCATGCAGCTCCTCAATGTCACAAAAGCTCTTTATGTCAGTACATATCTCTGCGGTTTTTCCAAACAGCATCTGGGAGAATCTTCTGTGAAGGGTGACCTCGTAAGCGCAGTGGTCAGCTAAGCTTCCTGCGAAATTTCCATTGTGGGGATAGGTAAATGAATCTGCCACATAATGTGTGAGCTTCCCCAGGCGATAGTAATCCCACAGTCCCATTGTGGCTTTATCCTGCAGTGATTCATACAATCTCCTCATGGCAGGCAGGACATTCTCATAATTGTGTCCCCGCAGCTTCGCCCCCGGCTTCCAGCCATGAAAATATGTGATCAGATTCCAGTCAGGCTCAACAGCCCCTAATATAAAAGCCCGTCTTAATATATCAGGAACATTATCTTCAAATCTGTTCTCAAGAAATTCCCCGAGAATCCTATGATCTATTGTCTGCATATTGGTCTCCTTTCAAAAAAATACAATATAGCCTGTGTTGCTTACCAAGCCACTTATCAGGATCATCTACATCCTGATCTCATATCTGATTGTTAAAGATTATAACCAATAAAAATAAAGTTCCTAATAAATATGTATAAATATTTGCTAAATAATTCTTAAAATTCTAATTTCCCCTAATTCTCAAATGGCCGTACCCTCAAGGTTACTCCCAGCCCTTCACATATGCTGCGGCACTTCTCGATCTTGTCCTCCGGCATAACCTGTTCAACTACGGTCATAACTACGTTGGGCACATACTTCTTCGCCAGAACTGCGAATTCCTTCATGGCTTCATAGGACTTTATGCCAAACCGTGATCTGGTAAGTTCAAGAAACTCCTTCTCCTCAGGTGCATTTAATGATATGGATACTGTATCTATCCTTCCTGCAAGCTCCGGGGTCACATCCCTGCCATATATGAGATTTGCAAGGCCTATGGTATTAAGTCTTACCTTAAGCTCCGGATATTTTTTCTTCAAGGCGTCTATGACCGCACATACATCATCAAGTCTTTCAAGAGGCTCGCCAAAGCCGCAGAACACCAGCTCATTTATGACACTGAGATCGAATTTATCACAGAGAGCCAGCACCTCTTCCACAGAAGGCTCCCCCTCCTTAAGCCACAGGGTATTGTTTTCCTGCTGCTTCTTAGTCTGTCTCAGGCAGAACACACAACTGCAAGGACATTTATTTGTCATGTTCACATAGACATTTTTTCCTGTAAGGTCACCGCTCTTTTCTATATCAAGGTAGCCTTCCTGGCCAACCTTTCCGGTCACTGTATAAAGAAACATTCTCACGCCTCCGATTTTCACATTTTATTTCTATAATAATTAATATTCTATTCTATACACAATTTATCATAAACAAAAATTTCAAATCTAATTTTCTCATGTTCTGAAATTATGCTGTCCAATCAATTTATCACGACTTCTTCAGCACTCGTCCACAAGGTCTTTCAGATACATCTCAAAACACAGCCCCCAGTATTCGGGCACTTTATTCTCCTCGCAATAGCTTATGCACTTTGACACATATGCGGCGGCCTTTTTTACCGACTCGTAAAAGCTGTGTCCGTTCATATACATGCCTGCTATTACAGACGCGATCACGTCACCTGTGCCGCTTCTGTCTCCGCCGATCCTGTCAGCCATGACCATCTGGAAGTCCTCATCCTTGTTGTAGATGAAATTTGCAATCTGGGTTTTATTAAAACGTATCCCTGTCACCACTATATGCTTCGGTCCCTGGGCAGCCAGGGCAATGCACATCTTCTTAAGCTCTTCTATTGTAACAGTGTGATCAGGATATGGCAGATCCAGCAGGGTGGTAAGCTCTGTAAGATTAGGAGTGATTATGTCTGCATACTTCACCAGCTCCTTCATCCTGTTGCACATGGCTTTATTATAGGTCTGATACAGCCTGCCATAGTCTCCCATTACCGGGTCCACTATTACAAAGTTCCTGTCATTCTTAAAGTACTTTATAAAATCCGTAACTATCTCAACCTGACGTTCCGAACCTAAGAAGCCTGTGGATATTGCGTCAAATTCCAGATTAAGTTCCTTGTAGGTCTGTATATAGTCTTCCATCTTATCTGTATAATCATCAAAGTAAAATGTAGGGAACTGGGTATGGGCTGAAAGTATGGCTGTAGGCACCGTAACAGCCTGTATCTTCATGGCTGAAACTATGGGAGCCATAACTGCTATGGAGCACCTTCCAAAACCGGTAACATCATTTATTAAAGCTATCTTCTTCTGCATTGTTTTTAACCTCTGTCAAAAATTTTAAGTGTACTGTTTTTACCATTTGCTAAAGCTTTTATGTCCATGAAATTTTACCATCAAATGAGAGCTTATTCAACCGGATATAGAAAAAGCAGGCATAACATCTGCTAAACTTTAACACTGCAAATGCTATGCCCGCACCATTATGAAACTATATTATTTAATAAATGTCTGCCAACAACCAACATCCTCTTACTTTACCTTTTTCTGCATAATTCCGTTCTTTACATAGTAAACGGAACCATTGTAGGTAACATTACCGGTATACTTGAAATCAACCTTACCGTTGTTCACGTAGTACCATTTGCCGTTGTACTTGCAGAGGGTCCTTGACTTATCAATCTTACCATTCTTTATGTAATACCAGCTGCTACCGTACTTGCAGAGAGTCACTGACTTGGTGTCCATCTTACCGTTCTGCACGAAGTAGTAGGTATTATTGTACTTACAGAGGGTTCTTGACTTGTCGATCTTGCCGTTCTTGATACAATACCAGCTATTGCCATATTTGCATAAGGTTCTTGCTTTGAAATCAATCTTACCGTTCTTAACGTAGTACCAGGTGCTGCCATGCTTCACGAGAGTTGTGGCTGTATAATCGACCTCACCATTTCTTATATAGTACCATTCTCCCTTATACTTGAACAACAATGTGGCATTTCTGTCAACTTCTCCATATTTTGTATAGTATGTCGGCTTTCCGTATATTTCCAGGATATCCTCTATTTCAAACTGAGTGCCAATATTCAGCCCTCTCATATTATCCTTATCAAGATATGAGAACTCTTCATTAACAAGATAATTCTGATAGCATATAAGATATTCAAGCTTCGTGCTTTTTCTCAGATCAAGCTTGTCAAGCTTGTTACGGCTACAGTTCACATATGTAAGTTCTGCATTATTACTTAAATTCAATATCCTAAGCTTGTTGTCAGAGCAATCAATTGATTGGAGCTTAGGATTGCAGCTCATATCCAATGCTTCCAGTTTGTTCTCAGAACAATACAGCTTTGTCAGCTCCGGATTATTGCTCAGGTCAAGTGTTTCAATGTTATTCTTATCACATGAAAGAGTTTTAATCAGGGCATTATTTTCAACGTCTAATTCCGTCAATTGGTTATTAATGCATGAAAGAGATGCCAGTTTTTTGTTACTGCTCACATCAAGTTCCTGCAGTTTATTATCGTAACAAAACAACGTGGTAAGCTCTGGGTTGTTATCAGTCTTAAGCTCTGCAATATTGTTTTTTTCACAATATAAGATAGAAAGCTTTGGATTATTTCTTATGTCTAATTCTGTCAGCTTATTACTGCTGCATTGTAATTCCTCCAATGCTGTGTTGGCGGAGACAACCAGTTCTGAAATACTATTGCCCCCCAGTCTCAGTTCTATCAGCTTGGTATTGTTCCTTACATCTAATTCTGTCAGCTGGTTATTATCGCAGCTGAAATGCTTCAGTCCCGGGCAGCCACTCACATCCAATTCCGTCAGCTGATTCTTGACACAATACAACGTCAGAAGACTTGGATTATCACCTACATTCAATGAAGTAAGCTTGTTACTGCTACATATCAGGCAGTCCAGCTTAGTATTCTTACTGACATCAAGAGATGTCAGCCTGTTTCTGTAACAATTTAGGTACTCCAGATTTTTGAACAGCTCTATTCCCTTCAAGGAATATATCTGCATCTCCTCTACATTAATCTGCTCAACTAAATCCGGATTAATATATCCGTCACCATCACCATCAAACTGCCAACTTAAATACTCTCTGAATTTATTATCCGGGAAATTCTCTTCGTTTAATTCAACACGGGTTGTGGTACTGTCTGATGCCGTTGCTGTTATCACCACGTCCTCACTTGCCTCTACATACATGCTATTACCTATGCAGATGCTATTCAGTATCAGCATCAGACTAAGAAGCATGCTCATAAGCCTTTTTCTCATCCTAATCTCGTCCTCCTCATTGGTTTTTTGAGACCCTACTCTTGCTTCTATTATCCACCATCATTTGCTGAACATCAACCATATTTTCTTTAATTCATACGTCTTCCGATCTGCAAATGATCAGCCGTCAGTATTTATTTTACCTTCTTCTGCATAATTCCGTTCTTTACATAGTAAACGGAACCATTGTAGGTAACATTACCGGTATACTTGAAATCAACCTTACCGTTGTTCACGTAGTACCATTTGCCGTTGTACTTGCAGAGGGTCCTCGACTTGTCAATCTTACCATTCTTTATGTAATACCAGCTGCTGCCGTACTTGCAGATAGTCACTGACTTGGTGTCCATCTTACCGTTCTGCACGAAGTAGTAGGTATTATTGTACTTACAGAGGGTTCTTGTTTTGTCAATCTTACCATTCTTGATATAATACCAGCTACTGCCGTACTTGCAGAGAGTCACTGACTTGGTGTCCATCTTGCCGTTCTGCACGAAATAGTAGGTATTGCCGTATTTGCATAAGGTTCTTGCTTTGAAATCAATCTTACCGTTCTTAACGTAGTACCATGTGCCGCCGTTCTTAACAAGAGTTGTTGCGCTGAAATCAACTACACCATTCTTTACGTAATACCATTCTCCATTGTACTTAAAGAGCTTGGTCACCGTTAAATCCTTGTCACCATATTTTGTGTAATACCACTTGCCATCTACCTGCTCAAGGGTCTCAGCGTCCTTCTGAGGGGAAATATTAAATATATCCATATTGTCCTCGTCCAGATATGAGAAGTCTTCATCCTTAAGGTAGTTGTCGGAGCAATCAAGCTGAACCAGTTGGGTATTATTCTTGAGATCCAACTTGGTAAGTTTATTTTTTGAGCATGACAATGTTAAAAGTCCCGGACACATACTTACATCCAATGACTTAATATTTGTATCGTCACACATAAGGGTCTCCATCTCAGGGCAGTTGCTTATATCAAGCTCTCCAAGGTCATTGTTCTGGCACAGGAAATATGCCAAATGTGTATTCTTGCTGACGTCAAGCTCTGTGATATTATTATCATAGCAGGAGAAATCCCATATTTCGGGACAGTTGCTTATGTCTATCTTGCTTATGTTGTTTCTGTCCACCTCAAGTATCTCCATACCGGTATGCTTTGTCACGTCAATTGAAGATATATTGTTATCCCCTGCCCATATATACTGAAGGTCAGGATTTTTGGATATGTCCAGTTTATCCAGCCCGCAGCCTGTACAATCCAGTATATTAAGCTGTGGATTTTTGCTGATATCCAGCTCCTTGATAGAGTTGTCACCGCAATATAAAGAAAGCAGATCCGGATTGTTAGTTACATCAACTTCACTTATGTTATTACCACTTACACCTAAGTCCTGCAACGCTTTGTTTTCGCTTACGTCTATCTCTGTAAGCTGATTGTCAGCACACTGAAGCCACAAAAGCTTAGCATTCTTGCTGACATCTATGCTGCTGATCTTATTTGAATTAAAGCCTAAAAGTTCAAGCTTCGGATTATTGCTGACATCAAGGGTTGTAAGCTGGTTATCTTCTAAATTGAGGGATTTAAGATTTTTATTTTTGCTTACATCCACACTGGTAAGGTTGTTGCGCTTACATTCAAGCAAAGTCAGGTTAGGGAACAGTTCTATTCCTTCAAGGGAACTGATGTCCATCTCGTCCATAAAGAGTGAGATCACATTGTCGGGATTTACCCATCCTTCACCTTCCATATCCCAGCTATCAAGAATCCCCTTCCTTAATCCTGCATCAGGGAAATTCTCCTCCGTGATATATAGCTTGTTTGACTCCTGAACGGCACTGCTGCCCGTCCTCTCTGCACTGGTAGCAGTGGCTACTCCCACCTCATTTGATCCTTCTTCTGCATTTACTGTCACAACAGGTGCAAGGCTGCTGAGTCCCAGTGACAACGCTAATGCAATGGCCATACATGATTTTTTCATATACATCTTCCTTCCTATGTTGTTTATTTTAAGCTCTGCCTATCTTCCTCTGCATAACTCCGTTCTTAACGTAATAAACAGAACCGTTGTATGTGACATTTCCTGTATAGTGGAAATCAGCCTTACCCTTGTTCACGTAATACCATTTGTCATTGTACTTCGCCAAGGTTGTCGCATTATTCAGTTTTCCGTTTCTTACGTAATACCAAATGTTGTTATACTTAACGATAGTGGCAGCTTTAAAATCTATCTTTCCATGATTAACGTAGTACCAGATGTTATTGTGCTTCACCAATGTTACGGCTGTGGAAGCCACCTTGCCGTTCTGCACATAGTACCAGGTTCTTCCATAGGCAAATAATCCAGTCTTGGTGAAGTCTACCTTTCCTTTGTTCACGTAATACCAGCTATTTCCCCTCTTAGCCAAGGTAGTTGCTGTGAAATCCACAACTCCGTTATGAACGTAATACCATGCACTTCCGTACTTCACTACTGTAGTCGAGCTTGTATCGTATCTGCCGTTCTTTATGTAGTACCAGCTTCCGCCTATCTTCTCTAAGGTTTCGCCTTCTGCCTCAACGGTCTCAAGCTTCTGCTCACCACAGACTGAGCAGGTATACAGCTTGCTTCCGGCCTCCTTAGCTGTAGGCTTCTTCACGTAGACGCCCTCATCCCATGCATGACCATTTGCAGGGATCTCTTCCTGGGCTACAAGAACCTCACCGCACACGTCACAGTGCTTTCCTTCTGTAAGTCCACTCTCGGTACAGGTTGGCTCTACCGCTTCATCTATTACTTCTTCGTGTCCTTTTGCAGGAATCTCTTCCTGTGCCACAAGAACCTCACCGCACACGTCACAGTGCTTTCCCTCTGTAAGTCCACTCTCGGTACAGGTTGGCTCTACCGCCTCATCTATTACTTCTTCGTGTCCTTTTGCAGGAATCTCTTCCTGTGCCACAAGAACCTCACCGCACACGTCACAGTGCTTTCCCTCTGTAAGTCCACTCTCGGTACAGGTTGGCTCTACCGCCTCATCTATTACTTCTTCGTGTCCTTTTGCAGGAATCTCTTCCTGTGCCACAAGAACCTCACCGCACACGTCACAGTGCTTTCCCTCTGTAAGTCCACTCTCGGTACAGGTTGGCTCTACCGCCTCATCTATTACTTCTTCGTGTCCTTTTGCAGGAATCTCTTTCTGTGTCACAAGAACCTCACCGCACACATCGCAATGCTTTCCCTCTGTAAGACCATTCTCGGTACAGGTTGGCTCTACTGCCTCATCTACTACCTCCTCGTGTCCCTTCGCCGGAATAACCTTACGCGGTATAACGGTCACGCCACATTCGGTACAATATTCCCCCTCAGTGAGACCTGAGGTCGTGCAGCTTGCTGCCTTGCCTTTATACACCCCCTTTGCGTAACCATGCTTCTGTCCGCTGACATCATATGTCTCAAATGAAGTCTGATCCAGGTATGAAAAATCCTCATTCTCCAGGCAATTATTTGAACAGTTTAATTTGTTTAATTTGGTATTATTGCTAAGATCAAGCCTATGTATGTTATTGTCCTCACACTTCAGCATTTCCAATAACGGGCTTGCACTGACATCCAGATAAGTGAGTTTATTCTGGCTGCACCATATACGTGTCAGCTTTGTATTGTTACTGACATCTAAAACATCAAGATTATTGTCCAGACAATACAGCATTTTCAACTCTTTATTATTACTTATATCAAGATTACTAAGATTACATTGATGGCACATTAAAATGTCCAACTTGATATTCTTACTTACATCCAATGAAACCAGATTGTTTCTATATATGCATAGCTGTTCCAATTTGGTATTTTCACTTAAGTCTATATTGGTGATCTCATTGTCTCCGCAAAGCAGCACCTGTAACCTTGTGTTATTACTCACATCAAGACTTTTGATACTATTCCACTGACATGACAGGCTCCACAATGCTTTGTTCTTGCTTACGTCTAAGCTGGTTAGATTATTTTCGTCGCAGTGAAGACGCATTAATTTTGGAAATAATTCTATTCCCTTAAGGGAACTTATCTGCTTTTTAGAGCACTCTATGCTAATTACATCATCAACATTTACCCAGCCGTCCCCATCTTTATCAAATTCATCCGTCAGAAACTGTCTGAAATTATCATCAGGGAAATTCTCGGAACTTAACTGAACCCTGTTATCCTCTTCCCCCGCAGTCCCAACGGAATCTGATCCTGTAGCAGTCAAAGTCTCTGCCTGAACCACCTCACCTGCTCCCGGCTGTTCCATTGCTGCATTTACAGACACTACAGGTGCAAAACTGCTGAGCCCCAACGCCAATGATAACGCCGTTGCAATAAAAGTCCTTTTCATCTCTCATCCTCCCATTTTTGAACTTAAGTCCATTAAATCAAGTTTTCACACAAAACTTGACACAGTAATTTTTACTGTCAAAAGGTTTACCTTTTGACAGTGGTGTTTTGAGAACTGATTTTTTATAAAATGAATATGGCTTTTATACACATTTTTGCATTGTGTCTATTAATTTTTCCTGTTTGTGGGTTTATGTGGTTGAAATCTGCCAGAATATGGCATATAATTTAGGCATGAAAAAACTGTCAAAAGGTAAACCTTTTGACAGTTTTTTTCGTTTAAAAGGACCCGGCATTTTAGGCTTCTAAAATGCCGGGTTTCATTTCTTTACCCATCATACCCTTATGATATTCCATTCAATTTCCTAACACTTGTTATTTGCTTTTTGGAGTATCATGTATGATATTGTGACTCAAGACACTATGGTAGAATTTATATTTTGTTTATTTCTACGCCCTTCCGAGCTTCTTCTGCATAACGCCCTTTTCTACATAGTACAATGAACCTCTGTACTTTACATTTCCGGTGTAAGTGAAATCAGACTTGCCCTTATTGACATAGTACCACTTGCCGTTATATTTGCATAAAGTCTCAGAATTATTGATAACTCCGTCCTTTATATAATACCAGGTCCTATTGTACTTAACCAAGGTAACAGCTCTGAAATCAACTCTTCCGCCATGGACATAATAATACTTACCGTTGTATTTCACCAGCGTAACTACATTGAAGTCCACCACACCGGCATTTATATAGTACCAGCTATTTCCCCAGTTGAAGAGACCGGTCTTCTTGAAATTAACCTTACCATGCTCAACGTAGTACCATTTATTTCCTCTTTTCGCCAGCGTATTCGCATTGAAATCAGCCACGCCATTTTTCACGTAATACCAGGAACTGCCGTACTTCACCACTGTGGTTGCCGATGTATCATGAACACCATCCTTTATATAACACCATTTGCCATCTCTCTTCACAAGAGTCTCACCCTTTGGTGCAATAGTCTCGGTTCTCTGTTCGTTACAATTTTCACAGGTGTATACAATACTTCCTGCCTCAAGAGCAGTAGGTGCCTTAATGACAACACCCTGATTCCATTTGTGTCCCAGTGCCGGTATCTCCTCCTGCCTTGCAAATATCTCTCCGCAGTCCTTACAATGGCTTCCTTCTGTAAATCCCGGTGCAGTACAGGTTGCAGCCACGGCTTCGTCAACCACCACTGTGTGTCCCTTGGCAGGAACCGGCTTACTGTCCTCAACCTTTATACCACAGACTTCGCAATATACATCACCGGTAACACCGGGCTCCGTACATGTGGCAGGAACAGCATTCTTGAACAGCTTCGTGTATTCGTGTTTCTGTTCATCCAGACCATCAATAAGTTTCTTGTCCGGATATGTAATATCACTCTCCGAAAGACAGTTACCCTGGCAAGCTAAATATTCATATTTAACATTATCGTTCAGGATCAATTTATGGATATTATTTTTATAGCACGCAATACCGGTAAGCTTCGGACAGTTGCTCACGTCCAATGTGACAATATTATTGAACGTACACTGTAACCGTGTTAATTCTGTATTATTGCTTACATCAAGAACCTCAAGCTTATTATTAAAACAATCAAGCTCTTCAAGCTTTGTATTTCTGCTGAGATCAATGGATGTAAGCTTATTCCAACTGCAATTAAGTTTCTTTAAATTCACGTTATTGCTCAGATCAAGCTCTGTCAGTCCATTCTGACAGATTTCAAGTTCTGTCAGCATTACATTTTTGCTGAGATCTACCTCCTTGATCCCCTCAAGTGTTGGCTCATCCTTATCCAACTCTTTGACAATTCCTACACAGCTAAGCTTCTCCAAACTTGTTAATAACTCTATGCCCTTCAAGGATTTAACTTTATCCCCCAAAACATAAATATAAGTAACCTTTGCCACATCTATCCAGCCATCTCCGTCCTTATCATAGGTATTAGAAAGATATTGCCTGAAGTTGTCATCAGGGAAATTATCTGAATTGATCTCTACCTGTCCGGTCTCGTCATCCTTTCCTGCGTCTGTATCTGTAGCTGCAAATACTGTGCTTTCACTCACAATGCCTGTATCTTCTATATTTCCTGACGCGTTTACAGTTATAGCCGGTACCAGCCCGGTGAACTCCAACGTCACCGCCATGGCCATTGCAATTAACTTCTTTCTCATTACGTATCCCATCCTTTCCATCAAAATGTGTTTTCATTCAATATTATCTGTAACTAATAAAACTCATCTGCTTCTGCAAATATCAGGCTTGGCAGACTTTATATTGTGTCAAAGCCCATATTACTGTAATTCAGGTGGCTGAAGCATTAGCCAGTTGTACATCTGATTTTCAGTTACTATTCCGTCCAATAAATTGTCATCTATATCAGTTGCCATGTCTGCATTATATGCCTGTGACATTTTTTCATTATACTCAGCTTCTGATATCTCATTGTCTTCCCATTCATAGGCAACATAATCAGGGCCAAAACCATATCCTTCACCCTTAAATCCTTTTTCATAAATCTTTTCATCATTAATGTAGTAAAGCACTTGTGCCACTCCTAAATCTGACGGATCTCCTTCATAGTCAATAAATTTTCCGCCTTTTTCTATGTATGAATTTACTCTACCATATAACAATTCCCCTACTACTTTTCCATTATAATTTGTCAAAATTAATGAGTCACCCATTCCACGCCAATCTAAATTTTGGAATACTATCTCTGGAATATCATCATTGGTAATATAAGCGACTTGAAATTTATTTTGTCCTTCGGACTTTAAGTCAAAGCTAATTCCATAATCTTCCTCAGCCGTCATTAATGCCTCCGCATATGCCACAGCCCAGTCCGCATGAAGGCTCTTGCACTCATATATTGACCAGAATTTTTTTCCATCCATTTCCTTTAATTCCAGTTTCCACTGGGTTCTGCTTATTACCGGAGTGCCTTCGTCATCTGTCTTCTCGATTTTGTTATAGTCCTCAGGACGATATCCATCAACTGTAAGATAATAGTAGGTTCCATCATATTTAGCCTCTAATATTTTGTTGGCATAATTATTAGGGTTCATCCCTCCATTTATAGGATCATATAACATACAATATTCATTTTCGTCATAATAAATACTTCCACAAACCAGTTTTCCATCTTCTGTTTCCGGTTCGCTTGGTAATGCTTTCTTAAGCTTGTCTATGGAACTATCTGACATATTTAAAATATTCTTTTCAATCCATTCAATGCCCTCAGACGAATACCTCCCACATTCCAAATCTTTACTTGTTGTGCCCTCTGACCTATAGTTATACTTAGGTGATAATGTAAAATCCACGATATCATATTGAGTAAATGCATCACTGTCTCCACCATTAAGCAACTCATATAACATATTATCCGGTGGATTTTCACAGGAATAATCCTTATCTGTAGCTGTTCCATAATTTTCAAATTTATTCAGGAACACATACAGACTATCCTTTTCCGGGATTTCAGACACTGCTATCTCATAAGGTTCCGGTGGGGGTGCCTCTGTGGTCACTTCCGTTGTAGCTTCTGTAGTGATCTCAGTAGTCCCCTCAGTTGTGGTCTCTTCTGACACTGCCACCTCACTTGTAGCCTCGGTTGTTGGTTCTGCGATCACCTCTTTATCCTTATCATGCAAGTGCAATATAACGCCTGTGGCAGTTCCTCCAAGTACAGCTACACACGCCACAGCACATGCGATCTTCGCCCCAACAGAGGCAAATACTCCTGTCTTGGCTACCCCTGCCACTGCACCTTTTGCCACTGCTCCGGCGGTTTCTCTGGCAACTGCTCCCACAGTCTCCTTGGCTACGGCACCTACCGTTTCCTTAGCTATAGTTCCGGAAGCCTTAACTGACGCAGTTACAACGCCTTTTCCTGCTTCCACGGCTGACGCTGCCTTACCTGCCAAAGCTTTATTTCCAACAGACACTGCCCTGCCTGCAGAAGCTGATCTTCCAACTGCTGCCGCCTTGCCTCCTATTGAAGAAGCTCCAACCATGGAGCCTGCTGACTCAACATTTGCAGCCCCATAAGCCCCATTAAACATTGCAGCCCCTATACCTGTTGCTGCTCCAACTGCTGCCCCTGTAGCCATGCCGGCACCGGGGCCTTTCTCTTCGCCGTCTTCATATGTTTCAGCTCCCAAAACTCCATACGTCTGTCCTGCTCCGGAGCCTAAAAATTCATATATTTTTCTCTTTGCAATATCATCTATCACCTTTGGCAGCCAGTCCATAAACTGCTCCTCGGATTGCACCGCATTGATATTTGCAAATACAAAATTGTAGCTCTCCGCAAGAATATCCTGTGTGAACCTTGTCTTCTCCTCATCAGACAGAGCAAGGTTCGCCACCATGGGATATATTCTCCTGTACTGATCCTGATATGTATTGTAGTAAAGGAAATCCACGCCCTCCTGCTTTCCTTCCTTTGCACTTATCAGGCCCGCTCTAATGTTATTTACCATTTCTTCTCTCCACTTTACTCAGTCATCATTAGTACTGATTGTTTCCGTATCTCATGTAATTCCAGCAGGATATCATGTATTCCAACTGGTTTATTGGATAATATTTCGTTTCTAATGCCACCGTACATCCGGCAGACGAAACTCTAATAAATTTGTATTGTTTTAATATGTACCACAGGAAAATCCCGAGACAGCCTACCACCAACACTGCAAATGCTGCCTCCGACTGTTTGTAGATCTTCTTCCCGAAGCTGATCATAACAAATGCATATGCAATAAAAATCATCAACAGCATTTTCGAACGCATTTTGATGAAATCAATGCTAAGTATGTCCTGGGAACGTATGGACACATCCCCTGCCTCACGACGGATATACCAGTCACGGAGATTGTAGTGATTTCCCTGTATCATCAGATATCCGTTTGCAAATGTAATATTTCCTGATCTTGGCGATAATGATCCGATATATATACCTCCCAATATTACTGCACCGTCCTTTTCAGATTGTTATGCTTTCCGCCATTTATGGCTGCGGATATTTTTTTCGCCATATCATATTCATAATTCTCTACAGCCTTATCCTTTGCAAGGCGAAGCTGCTGATGAAAATTATTGATCTCCTGTCCTGAAAACCATCGTATGTCAAATGCTATTTCGCCACCTGCATATTGGATAGATATCAGAGAAAGTTTATTATCATAATATTGGTATATTAAGAACAATAGAGCAGACAACGCAGCGAGTCCCCCAATAACAGCTAACCCCTCTTCTATATCATACAACAGCATAATCAAAAATATTGAAATAATCACTAGAGCCCAGGCGAGAATGGCATAACCTATATTGACCATTCTTATAAATCCACTTCCTGTAACATCCTTCAGATCCACTACCTGACTACGTGACATCTTATTTGCATTGGGATTTCCTCTGCCGTTGTAGGAAATAGTATATGACGTACCATAAAAGTATGCACGTTTGTCACTAACCACAGCAAAGCCATTCCTCACTGAGCCGTTGTGCAAATAGTTCTGAATGTAATTATTTCCCAATGTTGCCACAAGCTTTTCATTAGGGCTCATGAACAACCGGGTAAATCTTGCGTCATTTCTATTTTGTGCCGCCATCATCTGTGCATTTGTACATCTTGGACAGACCCCATTTATCAGTTGCGTTCCACATGCAGGACATACACCGCCCTGACTGTACTGCTGCCCACCATTATTTTGTTGTTGATACGCAGCCTGCCCATAACCTGCCTGCTGATAGTTACCATTCTGCTGGTAATTCATATTCTGTTGATACTGCTGTTCTCCCATCGTCTTTCCTCCTAAATTTGAACATCAGCCCATTTAAAATTTGCGTTAGGCAAAGGGCTGACGCTGCATGTCAAGTTTTAATATAAAACTTGACACAATAATTAATTACCCATCAAAGCCTTTTTAGCCTCTTCAACTGTGTCGTAGAAAATCACCTTTTCTCCTGTCAAATTGTCCTCCGCAAGAAAGCTTATCCCATGCTGGTAATCATTCGGGTCTTTGCCTTCAGTCATAGTCCGCCCATTATAAGCTTCCAATTTTTCACCATTGAGTTCATGGCCCTCCAAATCACTGCCTTGGGTAATCACAAACTTATTGCTCCGTGGTGCATATACAAGTGTGTTGGGTTGGATACAACATACAGACCTATCTCCATTGCTTTTTACATTCTCATATATGTGAACACTGCCATCTTCATATGTACCTACATACCCGGTGTCATAAAAATATATTTCCGGTATATCATCGTCATTAAGATAGAACAATGCACACTTACTATCCTCAATGTACTCCATGTAATTACGATAGGCCGTCTCCCAAGGCTCCTCACCTTCAGGAACCCTTTCATATCCGTATCCATTTTCATCAATACGGACTGTGTTGTCTGTCCTATCATCATAGTAACCTTCAACCTCATAAGATAACTCACTATCATTCAAGGTCAATGTAGTAGTTGCATATTGTGGAAAACTACCATACTCAGAGTCATAAGCCTGGGTAACATCCGATGCGAGACACACCAGAACTCCATCGCTACTATACAAATATGTATTCTCTGCTTTTTCAGGCGAGTCATTAGTCTTTTCGCCATTTATATTAATATCTCCATGTTCAGCGTCAAATGAAATATCAATACAACCCTTTTCGCCAAAAACGTCAATCCATTTTCCTGCATACTCGTCAAGAATTGTCTGTGACACTTCTCCCTTTGTAAGGCTTTCACTGTATTCCACTGCTTCGTTCCAGTCACCGTTCCTTAGTTTATATGACAGTGTGATATGTGTATCATCTTCCAGCTTTAAGTCCATGTGATTATTCAGCCTGATCTTTTCTGCATTTCCTTCATATATTTTGGTGTAACCCATCCTGCCATCTTCCAGTGTATTCAGAATATAAAAATATAATCCGCCATATTTAATATCGGTATAATTTATAACCGCCATGCCAATATGTTCTCCCTGCCAGTATCCTATCAGCGGTGAAGACGCACCAGTCAGATCATTCCATGCAGCCAGCTTGGAATGTCTTTCCTCTGAATAGAACCACTGGACAAATGAACTGAGCATTTCTTTCTTCTCATCAACTGTAAGAACGATCTCGTCATCGTTTGTTTCCGTATCTGTGTCATCCTGGTCAGCTTCACCTGTTTTATCGCCCATTCCCAGTTTATTTCCTATCCAGGCATTATCCTCCATATCCGAGAATATTTTATATGTATCATCGTTTATATACTCATTATCAAGATAATCACTTGCCCAATCAGATAACCATTCGCAAAAAAAACCGCCATCCGCTTCTTCCACAAATTTGGTATCCTTTATCCAGTTCAAGTCTCTTCTGAGAAGCCCCTTACAGTCAAATTCATAGAATCTATCAGGCTTTACCATGCGATATCTGTCATCCACCAGATAACTGTAAAGTCCATCCTGGGTATGTATCCACTGCTCTTTCATATCAGATATAATTGTCTGAAATTGCATTTTGCTATATACTATCGCCGCTTCATTATAGTCATCAAATGCGTCTTTTTTTTCTGCATAAAGAACAGGTGATACGGCAACCGTATCATCCGCCAGAAGCTCGTACAGCGTCATGTTCTGTATCACTTCGGTATAATATTCGTTTTTACCATATATGGTCCGGAATAGCTTCTTTATTTCCTTCTCATAGTCATTTGCAGTTGTGAGATTACCATCTTCATCCTGGAATTTGACAGTCTGCTTGCCATCCTTACTGTTGATATATGCCAGGGCAACTCCCTGACTTCCGTCTATGGCATAAGAATAAAGCTCCTGCCATTTGCCCTTCTTTAAAAGGTAAATCTGCCCCTCTGAGCTGTCCTTGCGTTTGGCAACTATTCCATCGCAATTAATTATTACCCTTTCATCCTCTGAGGCTGTCAGTTCTTCAATCCTTTCAACTTCACCATTCTTGTACCCCAGGAAATCCCAGTACATATACGGAGAGCCTGCCTCCGACCGTTCATCAGAATAATCACTGTCATATTCATCATAGTAATCATCATCAGAAGAGTTCTGATCCGCTTTCAGATATATCATCACAAGAACCGGATAATCGGCTGCGTCAAGCGTCATGGCATAGCCACAATCATATCCTGCATGGTCATTTTCATGAGCATTGGCATAATCCAGATACGCATCCATATATTTGCCATAATCGGATTTTGATAAAGAATTTGCACCTTCCTTTTTTTCTGTGGTGGTACCTGCCTTGTCGCCGCAGCCCCACAGACAGATGGTCAGGATCAGAAGTCCCAGAACTGCCCATATCCTACTGTGTTTTCTCATTTTTCCCTCCTAATTCAGCCTAAAAATCTATCATTTTAACATCAGCTCATCTGCAATCACTAATGCAACTACAAATGAGCCGATATTCTCCACTGATCTGCAAATGATCAGCCGTCAGTATTTATTTTACCTTTTTCTGCATAATTCCCTTCTTAACATAGTAAACAGAGCCATTGTAGGTAACATTTCCTGTGTAATTGAAATCAACCTTGCCGTTATTCACGTAGTACCATTTGCCGTTGTATTTGCACAGGGTCTTTGACTTGTCGATCTTACCATTCTTTATGTAGTACCAGCTGCTGCCGTACTTGCAGAGAGTCACTGACTTGGTGTCCATCTTGCCGTTCTGCACGAAGTAGTAGGTATTATTGTACTTACAGAGGGTTCTTGTTTTGTCAATCCTACCATTCTTGATATAATACCAGCTGCTGCCGTACTTGCAGAGAGTCACTGACTTGGTATCCATCTTGCCATTCTGTACAAAGTAGTAGACACCATTGTATTTGCACAGGGTTCTTGCATTGAAATCAACCTTGCCCTTGTTCACGTAATACCAGCTATTGCCGTGCTTTACGAGGGTTGTGGCGTTGAAATCAACAATACCCTTATTCACGTAATACCATGTGCCCTCATACTTGAACAACTTAGTCGCATTCTTATCATTCTCACCGTATTTCATGTAATACCAGGTTCCGTTATCGTCAATGTAGATATCTTCAACCTTGTGCTGATTGCCTGTATTGCATTTCTCCATGTTATCTTTATCAAGATATGAAAAATCCTCGTCAGGCATATAGTTTTCCTCGCAATCAAACCAGTTAAGCTTTGTATTCTTTCTGAGATCAAGCTTCTCAAGCCTGTTATAACTGCAATCCAGACAGGTAAGTTCAGTATTTGTGCTCAGATCAAGGTTGGTTATTTTATTTTCATAGCAATCCAGGGTCTCAAGCTTTGTATTGCCGGACACATCAAGGCTCGTGAGCTTATTGCCACCACAGTAAAGCTTCTGAAGATTGCTGCACCAGCTCACATCCAGCTTAGTAAGCTCTGCAGAATAAATATTAAGCTCTGTAAGCATTTCACAACTACTCAGATCGATGTCACTGATCTCGTTGTCACCACACCAGAGTCGCTTCAGAAAACTGTTATAAGTCAGATCAAGACTGGTTATTTTATTTTTCTCGCAATACAGTGTCTCAAGGTTCGTGTTATTTGTAACATCAAGCTCTTTAATCTTATTCTCTGCACAATCCAGGGTCTCAAGGTTAAAGTTATTTGTAACATCAAGCTCTTTAATCTTATTCTTTACACACTCCAGGTAGACAAGCTTATCATTATTTGACAGGTCTATGTTCTCAATATTGTTCTGACATATGCTGAGGTTCTCAAGGTTCGTGTTTTTTGAAACATCAAGGCTTGTCAGCTTATTTGTATCACAGTCCAGAGTTGCAAGCTTTTCATTCTTGCTGACGTCAAGCTCTGTCAGTTCATTTCCATTACACTCGATAACATACACATTAGTAAGCAGCTCGATGCCCTTAAGAGACTTTATTCCCATGTCATTTGCATGGAGGTATTTAACGTTGTCCCTCACTATGCTGCCGGTACCATCCGGATCAAACTCTTCCGCAAGATAATTTCTAAAGGCCTCATCAGGGAAATTCTCCTCAGTCAGGGCTACTTTTACTTTCTGAGGTGTCAATCGTAAATTATCTTCGGAAATGTTCAAATATGAGAAATCTTCATCTGCCAGATAGTTATCTCTGCAATCAAAATACGTAAGTGCCGTATTATTCCTCAGGTCAAGGTGTTCAAGATTGTTTTCATAACACCAGAGACTTTTCAACGCTTTGTTATTGCTGAGATCAAGTTCTCTTAGCTGATTTTCGCCACACTGGAGCACTGTAATAGCAGGAAAAAGTTCTATTCCCTTAAGTGAACTGATTTCCTTGTTCGATACACGCAACTCCTTTACATCGTGGTTTAAGATAACTCCATCCTTATCCAGATCAAATGTTTCTGACAAATATGTTCTGAAGTTGTCATCCGGGAAATTTGTTTCATTTAACAGCACCTGTTCCTTAAAAGGTGTAATCTCACAGGTTCTAAGTTTGTCTGTATCAAGATATGAGAAGTCCACCCCTTCAAAATAATTGTATGCACAGGAAAGTGTTTTCAGTGCAGTATTATTCCTAAGGTTTAAAGTGTGAAGTTCATTATTGCCGCAATAAAGATACGCCAACTTTTCACATTTGCTCAGATCCAACTCACTAATCTTATTATCCCTGCAATCCAGAAATTCAAGTTCTCCCTGATTTGTAAGATTTAAGGATGTCAATTTATTACCTCTACATGTAATGCTTGTCAGATCAGCATTGTTGTCTATATCAAGTGATGTGAGATTATTATTGGCAAAATCAAATATCTTCAGTTTTGTATTATGGCTCAGATCAATGGAAGTAAGAGCATTGTCAAACATGCTTATCTGCAGCAGTTCGGTATTCTTACTTACATCTATGCTTGAAATCTTGTTTCCGCCTAACATCAGATATTGCAGATTTGGGAATAATTCTATTCCCTTAACTGAGGCAACTCCCGATCTGGTCGCCTTCACTATTGTAATTGCATTGGCGTCTATGTAGCCATCGCCATCTGTATCATAGGTTTCTTTGAGGGATTTTCTGAATGCCTCATCAGGGAAATTAGTCTCATTTACAGCCACAAGATTCTCCGCCTGGACAGCATTGTCTGCCTGGACTGCCTCCTGTTCCTGATAATCTGCGTCTGTATCTGTTGCAACACTCACCTCATTAACAACGCCTGTGTCCCCCGGCAGCTCTGCTGCATTTGAAGGTATGGCAGGTGCCACACCGCTTAAGCCCAGTGACAATGATAACGCCACCGCTATGGTTTTCTTTGTCATTTGTTTCTCCTCCTCTTACTGACACGGCTCCCAAAGTGATGGCGTGCCATTTTTTGTATAGAACTATTTGAATCCAATTTACTATCAAAAGGTGTACCTTTTGACAGTCCCAAAATCAAAGGGGGCTTTTGGGCATTTTGAACAAAAAACGAGCCTATTACTGTTGAACATTTCCAACATTTGTAGTAGACTTGTACATGAAAAAAGACTGTCAAAAGGTACACCTTTTGACAGTCTTTTTCGTTTTATTGGTTCGCTATGTTTTCCAACCTGTTGTGACTATTTTATCAGCAAGGTGGATAAATAATTTGCACTTTTTATCCCCAATTAAGTCCACACACCATAAGCAGTATCTGCATTACAATTATCATTGGGACCCCCACAACAAAGTAGTTCTTTCTTATTTTATGTCTGAACAGCACCATTCCCACCGCAGTTCCTGCAGAACCACCTGCAAATGCAAGGTAAATGAGCACAGCCACCGGGATACGATATCGTCCCTTCACCGCCTTATATTTGTCCACTCCAAAGACTACGAAAGAAACAGCGTTTATGATAAGGGTATACCATATCAATATACTGTTATCTGCGTATGCCCGCCAGAACCTTAAATCCCATCCGGCGATCTCACCTGTGCTACCAAACTTTAATGTCACCGTAACGGCAAGGATGGCAGTAAATACACTTACCAACGTTACCCTTGCCATCATATTATCTTTATCTGCCCTGCCTTTTATGAAGAAAAGGCAGCCTATGAGGTTTATCATTATAAGTCCTGTTATTGTTTCCATGTTGCTCCTGAAAATATAATTGATAAATTTAGTTTTCCTAATATTTTTAGTTAATATTTTATTAAAATCAGTTTTGTTAAAATCAATTTTAACAAAATCATTTTTTACAAAGTTAATCACATCCGCTTCCCGATCTCCACCGCAGTAGGTGTCGTTGCCAATCCCCCAAGCCCGGTTTCCTTGATGGTCGGAGACATGTCATTTCCAATCCGCCTCATTGCGTCGATCACTTCATCAACAGGTATGGCACTCCTTATGCCTGCCAGTGCCATCTGGGCTGAGGTCACTGCATTTACTGCACCTGCCACATTTCTCTTCACACAGGGAACTTCAACCAAGCCGCACACCGGATCACAGGCAAGTCCCAGCATGTTCTTCAGGGCAAATGCTGCCGCGTCCCCGATTGCCTCATGATCGCCGCCCATAACACTTACAAGTCCTGCTGCCGCCATGGCACTGGCAGAACCGATTTCTGCCTGACATCCGCCGGAAGCCCCGGCTATGGATGCATTCTTCGCTATAACTGCACCTACTCCCGCAGCCACATACATGGCCTTAGTCATCTGCTCATAGTCTATTCCAAGCTCTTCACCTGCCGTAAGAAACACGGCCGGAATAACACCACATGAGCCAGCAGTCGGGGCCGCAACTATTCTTCTCATGCAGGCATTTGACTCGCCCATCTTTATCGCCTTCTCCATAACCTTGGAGATAAACGGGCCGCATATATTCTTCCCTTCTTCATTGTATCTATGGAGCTTCTCACCGTCTCCGCCTGCAAGTCCTGACGCTGACCGGAGACTGCCGTCATAGGAGGTGTCCGCTAGTTCCATTGCCTTGTACATCTCACTCATCATGTCAAATGACTCTTCTTCGGGCACGCCCCTTTCTTCTGCGTCCGCCAGTTCTACGACCTTCCAAAATTCAAGCTTTTCTTCCCTGCACAGCTTCTGTATATCCTTAATATTCTGATATGTTATCATACACCCAATCTCCTTAATCTAAAACCTGACATGATCATTATTTGCCCGGCTCACAAACCTATAATTTTGACAGATATGTGACCTTTTTCACGCCCTCTACCTTCTCAAGCCATTCAATTCCCTCTCTCGGTATTTCCTGGTCACATTCAACAACCATTACTGCTTCGCCGCCACGGTTTGAACGGTAAAGCTGCATATAAGCTATATTTACCCCCTTGTGGGCAAGCATGGATGTGACCTCCGAGACATGTCCCGGCTGATCCAGATTGTGAACAACCAGCGTAGGATACTCCCCGGAGAAATTGGTCTCTATTCCATCTATCTCAGCAATATTTATCCTGGAACCGCCAAGTGACTGTCCTATTATCTCAAGGGTTCTTCCCGATACACCGGTAAGGAACAGCTGGGCAGTATTGGGATGTGCCTCCTTCAGATGTGCCTCGCCGAATTCTATCTTCATGCCTGCTTTCTCTGCCAGCTCTATGGCGTCCGGTATCCTTATATCATCGGTCTTCATGCCTAACAGTCCTGCAACCAGTGCCTTTCTGGTTCCGTGACCTGTACCTGTTGTGAGAAATGAGCCATAAAGCAGTATCCGTGCTTCTTTTACTTCCTCCCCCAACAGCTTTCTGCTCACATATCCTATCTTTACCGCACCTGCGGTGTGGGAGCTTGAAGGTCCTACCATTACAGGTCCCACTATATCAAAAATATTCATAATATCCTCCTGATTGACATGCCATGCTTTCATAGGAAATCCAACTCGTCAGCCTGGTTATCTCATCAGATTCCCAAAGAAAGATCTACATGCTTATATTTGCATATCACCATTAATTATAACCACTGCCGGGGTAATTACTATCCCTTTGAGCTTTCTTTTATTTGATTTTATGCGGGGATTTTTTAAGAAAATAAAAGGTGCATCTTCTTATGTTTGTTTCGTATAACACTGAAAATGCACCTTTACATTGTGAATTCCATATTCACTTATTTGATGTTTATGGATTATATATTTTTTCTTCTCCTGACCAATTTTCTGAATTTTATAACCTTTCTGCCATTTTATGATTTATGCTTTCTGTCCATGCCCCACAACCACAATTCTGCCTCTTCCCTTTTCCTTTGCACTGTAGAGTGCATTATCTGACTCTTCATACAACTGATTAAAGGTCACCTCTGTTTTAGCTATTACTGCGCCCATGGATATACCGGAACTTCCCTCTGCAGATTTCACAGTGAGATTAACTTTGTCGAATATCTGCTGTGCTCTCTCCCTTATTGCTTTGTCAGGAATATTTTTTCCGAAGAACAACATCGCTGCGAATTCATCGCCGCCCATCCTGCATGCATAATCTTCATCTCTTAATGACATAAGCAGTGCCTGTGCCACAAGAACCAGATACTTATCTCCGTTGTGATGACCGTAAGTGTCATTGTACTGTTTGAACCTGTCCACATCCATCATTATCATCATAACTATTGAATCCCCTGCAAGCAGCTTCATCTCCATGTCATTTCTGAAGGCTGCATGATTCAACAGGCCTGTAAGTGAATCTGAACGATATGTGCTCTCCCAGTTTCTGAGTCTCGCTTCAGCCTTATTCTGCTCCACATCTGTAAGAACCTTCATTGAATACGTCTTTGAAATATCTGTAATAATAATCTCCATCCTGTCTTCTTTTATAGCTGAATCATAAAACTTCCTTCCGTAACACAACACACATATGTTGCTTCCATTTTTCCGGCGTATTCTGTGCTCCTGGAATACAAATGTACTTTTTGCAAGATTTGCAGCGGTCTGACACAGATACTCCGTACGTTCTTCCTCCGGAATAAGATCCTGCTGGTTCATTCCTTTTTCTACATCTTCTCTGGTGTAACCGGTAAGCGCCTCAAAATTATCGTCCACAGAAATTATATTGTTGAACATATCAAGAAGATATCTGCTGTACTGCACATTATGGACATTTGAGGTATTGGGAATATTTTCACCATCGGTACTATCCCCCATAAGCTGCCTCCGCTCAGTATTTTCAACTTTTTCTGTAGCTTCCTCTGTGTCCTCTGCTGTATAATTCTCGGAAACCAGCTTGATAAATTCTGCCACTATATATGGATCAAACTGGGTGCCGGCATTTTTCTTTAATTCTTCCAGAGCCTTTGGAATTGACATGGCTTTTCTGTAAGACCGATCATTTGTCATGGCATCAAAGGCATCAACAACTGCAATAACTCTTGAAAGTATCGGAATACTTTCTCGGCTGAGTCCATCAGGATAACCATTTCCGTCCCATCTTTCATGATGGTGACGCACTTCCTCTGCAATCTGCTTAAGCTCAGTATTGCTATTTGCAATTTCATATCCCTTCTCAACATGGGAACGCATTATCTTCCACTCTTCATCCGTAAGCTTACCAGGCTTGTTAAGGATCTCCATGGGAACACCTATCTTACCAATGTCATGTAACAGACAAAGCAGTGCCAGCTTACTCTGCTGAATATCCGTAAGCTCGATCCTCTTGCCAAGTTCTGCTCCCAACCTCTGTGTTCTGCGAACGTGATGTTCCGTATCACTGTCACACTCCTCAAGAGCCCTGATCAGTGATGCGAGCATATCTGAATGTATGGACTTGTAATCCACCAGCTTCTTGGCACGCATAGCACGAGCTGCGTCCTGAATGACATCGGTTATGTTTTGGCTTGCAGTCCCTGCCACACTTACCGCATACTGGATACTTCCAGCATAAAGCTTCCTTACCTTGGAGAGGCAATTAAACATTTCCTCTTCACTGCTCTTACTGCACAGTGCAATGAGATTGGCATCAGTTCCACGAACATAATATGTCCTCTCGGGGAAGCATCTGCGTATAATATCCGAAAGTGTCCTGATCTCCTTGTCTCCCGCCTGATTACCAAGGGTACTGTTAATTGTTGAAAGACTATTTATATCACATATGGCAACTCCTACAGGGAAGGTAAAGTGATCTTTCTCTTCTATGGCAAGACGTTTAAAGCTCTCCCATTTCTGGAATCCGGTAAGCATATCTGTCTCCAGAGCAATATCGGAGAATACAAACATTTGCCCAAGTTTTCTTCCCTTTTCATTGTCAAGCCTCCTAACATCACATCTGAGGGGACGCTCCTCATTGTCTGCTCTTATATAACATTGGAGTGAAAAACTGTCATCCTCAGTGGCGAGATTTGCCGACAGGTTGTATGCTGCAAGGAAATCCCCGAGATTTTCGCATTTGCCTAAGAGCTTTTCTCCCAGGAAATAATCGGCTCTCTCGTTGTGAAGGATAAGATGTTCCTCGTAATCAAACAGAACTATGCCCTGACCAACGTTTTCAAATACATAGGTTTTAAGCTTATTTAACATTCCATGAGTGGAGTAATTGAAACAGCTCCAATAAATCAGAAATGAGATCAGACTGTATCCGCAGATGGAGTAATCAAGCAGGTTATACACATTGTTTCCCGGAAGGAACAGGAACACGCCATTCACCAGTACGATCATGGCGATTCCGATGATAACACAGCTATACTGGGAACGGTATTCTCTTGGTATCCTGCACATCTTCCTTACAAGAAGGAACAGCACTATCACAACAAGTGAATAGGAAAATACCAAATGCATGTAATAAAGAGGCTTCATCCGATATATATATCCGGCTATGAATGTATCACGCTCCACATAGCCTATGGCAATCTCTTTGAATGGATTTATTGCAAATATCACCAGCTCATAAAATGAATATAAATAACAGAATCCTACAGCCAGTCTGCCGTACTTTGAAAATCTTCCTTTTGTGAAATATACTGTGAACATCAAGAGGCACACCAACATAAAGTCTATGCCCACAAAATATACACTTGACATTATAGACATGTTCAGATAAGACTTGCTTATGATACTGATGAGATAGCTGATATCTACTAAGGCTGCAGCGGCACAAGCCAATCCCAGAAACCTTCCTGTGGTCTTATTCTTCTTCACAGACTGGATCGCCAGCAAAATATCTGTGATAGCGATCATGACTGAAATCACTATATATCCTTCCAACACAATCCTATTCATAAAATTTCCTCCCAAAATTGAACATCAAGCCATTTAAAATTCGACACTCGCATTATTTTATCACGATATCTCCATTGAAACAACGTCGGGATTGTGGAATCCGATCATTTTCTCCATCCATATCATATAAAACCACTGGTGGAACTTGTAGCCGCTGTAATGGAAACAGCCCCGGCTCATAAAGTGAATCGTGCTATCCTTTTTATGCGTAATTTGGCTCTTTAGTATTTTGTATAACAAAAGGCAGACAATTCTTGATGACATATCCCTTAACCCCTGGCACATGTCATGAGCAACTGCCTGCCTATTACTGATGAACATTTTTCTATTAAATGTCACTATTTGCCCTTATATTATCTATTCCCACTTCATCCAGACTCTTAGTAAACTTAATTTCTATATCTTTCAAAACAAGTCCATTAGATTTTACATAAAGACGGAATACATTAAATCTACTATAGAAAGGAACTTCTTTCTCAATTACTACATCCTTTCCGTCAGTTCCGTTAAATGTAAAATTACAAATCGGAAAACCATTATAAAATAGTGTACATGGCAACTGCGCAAGCTTAGACAAATTTGAACTTCCCCGAAGACTTACTTTGTAGAAACCAGATTTGGAAGCGTCAAGTGCAATAACATAATTTGTATCCTGTACACTTTCTTTTTCCGTCAAATCAATAATAAGATCCTCATCTATTTTTGAATACTCAACATCGCTCATGTCAAAATCATCAGCCTGTTTTGGGCGATTAATAATTTTAATATTTACCGGTTCACCAACCAAACGTAAAAATGCGTTTGTATTCATGGCAAAATCACAAACATTTTTTGCAATTCTCTGCAATTCAGCTCTCTTAATACGTCCATCATTCAAAGCTTCTATTATGTTGTCATTTCCAGCATTTCTTGATCCATCAGGGCAACACATATACATATCATTCTGTGCCTGAATCATACTTGCAAGATCAGTCTCGCTAGGTTTTTCCCCACGACGATTCATACTTGCCCACCAATCAGTCATAACTACTCCAGTATAACCCCATTCATTCCTTAATATGGTGGTGTTAAGATCATAATTTCCGGCTGTAAATAATCCGTTCACGGAACCGTATGTTGTCATTACTGAATCCGCATATCCAGACTTAACTGCAATTTCAAACCCTTTCAGATAAATTTCACGTAAGGCTCTCTGTGAAATCACGGAATCTGTAAGTCTACGATTATATTCCTGGTTATTTCCACAGAAATGTTTTATTGTTCCCGAAACACCGCTGAACTTTAATCCTTTAAGCTGCGCAGAAGCAATCATTCCTGTCACATACGGATCTTCTGAAAAATATTCAAAATTACGTCCATTTAAAGGATGTCTATGAATGTTCATGCCTGGTCCAAGCAGCACCTCAACCTTATTTGCCGTCATCTCAAGTCCTAAAAGTGCATACAATTCCGTATTCAATTTCCTGTTAAATGAACATCCACACAGAGTTCCATTTGGCAAGGAGAAGGCCTTCATACCGGAGTCAAATCTCATGCCAGACGGACCATCATCACAACATACCGATGGTATCTTATGATCAATAAGTTTTTTTGAAACTCCTGCAAATGCAGACGCGGTTCCAGCGGTCACAAGGGAACTACCCATTCCCTCTCCACGAGCAAAACAGGCCAAATCTTCATCATCAAACTGTGCAATAAATTCACTCATTGTTGCCTTCTGATTTTTTACATCCAAAAGACTTATTCCAAGATCCTGAGTCTGAGGAATTTCTTCAGGAATTTCCTGCTCCCTTCTTTTATACATATCAACTGTAAAAAGTGGCACCGGCTCATAAGAAACACTTAAATTTTCATTTTCATCCACAACTGGGTGCATACGTTCAAATGCTTCATACGGTGCCATAACCTCACGTAAATGCTGCACCTCTAACGTATCATTTAATTCGAAGTTCAAACATTCCTGAGTGTTACGAATGCTATTTCCAATATAAACAGCATACTTACCTGCTTCCAACACATAACTATTCAGATATCCTGTCGCTCCGGAATCATCATACGAAGCAATTCGCGATACAGGAATTGAGAATTCAATCATATCCTTTTCTGTTGGAAGCAACGCCTTGGTCTTGTCAAACTCTACCAAAACTTTGGTTGCTTTTCCCAAGCTTCCCTGAGGTGCCTCCACATATACCTGCACTACCTCTTTACCGGTACAATTTCCAACATTGGTTACAGTTGCACTAATATTTATGTTCCCATTTTCAGAGTCATAGACTGCATTTTCTACAGCAATTTCAAATTCTGTGTAAGAAAGTCCATAACCAAACGGATATCTTACCCTATCCTTCGCAAAAGTTTCAAAATACCTATACCCTACATAAATATCTTCTTTATAAAAATTCCTTTCCCCATTGCCAAAATTATCATATGCTGGATAATCTTTAATATCATATGCTATAGTGTCCGTCATCTTGCCAGATGGGCTGACATCCCCAGTAAGAACATCTACAACACCATAACCTCCAATCATCCCCCCCTGCCATACATACATACAAGCATTAGGTGATATAATATCCATAAACGACATATCAATAATTCCACCAACATTAAGAAGGACTATCATTTTTTTAAAATGCTTTCTTACTAATTTCATCATCTCATATTCTGTTTTTGTCAAAGAATATGCGCCCTCTTCAAGTGTAATATCCTTCTCCTCACCAGCAGTACGTCCAATAATTACTATTGCTGCCTCTGATTTATCAGCCGCTTCATGTACTAACTCCTCTGTCACCGGCATTTCCGCCTGTGACCATGGTTCCTGGCCCCATCCAAGTCCAAGATCAACCGGATGTTCCTTACCCCATTGTACATACACATCAGCCAAATCTTTATTAATCTTAATATCTTCTCTCTCCAAAAGGGCGTCCATAATTCCAACCACCCTTGAAACATTTACCATGCCACCAGAACCAGTTCCACTTTTGTAATAGTAATTCTGCATACGTCCAAATACTGAAACTGTTTCATCTTTCTTCAACGGAAGAGTATTATTATCATTTTTCAACAATACCATTCCTTCAGTAACCATTTTTCTTGCTGTATCTTCGTAAACCTGCCAATCTAGTACTCTGTCTTCCATTTGTTAATCCTCCTTATCATATGCACCAGTATATACAATTCCGTTCATTCCAAACGTATGTCGAAGTAATTTTTATATTATTGCCTTATTTCACTTATCAACTCAGCACACTTATTCTACCATAGCAAACATCTTTTTTGTATCTGCAAATAAATAAAACCGACCAGGATTGCTAACTCCTGACCGGTTTTGTTATACATAAACAATGTAAAATTTTAATGCACTTTATGGAAGCCATGTAATACTGAACTCTACTAACTGTCCTGTCACATCATTGAACTCAAATGAATATCCGCTGCTTCCCATATAAACCTCAGAATCCTTCTGATAGCTGACTCTCTCGCCTTTCTCTTCAGCATTTTCACTGCTATTGGCAAGAAGCTCATCCCTGGTGATGGTTGTTGGGAATGAGAAGCTCACCTGTCCTGCTGCGTCAAGCATTGCCTCTGAAATCTCTTTATTCATGTCAGCGTCATAATCCGGCTGTGGTACAAAATGGTGTATAAATCTTACATAAGAAAGAACACAATCCTCAGCCTTCTGCTCGCTGTCAGTGAAATTGGCGAACTTAAACTGCATCGTCACATAATCGTTGATATCTGCTGTGTAGGTGTCAGTCTCATAATTCTTATTTACATTGTTTCCACTGTTATTGATGTCATTCTGTCCAAATGGTATTCCTGCGTCTATGAGTTCCTTCAAGGTTGACTCACCCAGTGTGAACTTTGTTCCATTATATACAAATGCCCTGTTGTCAAAATCTACATAGCTCTCACTAAGCCCCGGTGCCAGTGTGAAATCCTCATCTACAGGAATTGAAAATTCTGTTGAAGCCTCGGTTGAGTCCTCCTCGGTATCATCTGCAAATGAATCGTCATCATCGTCCTCTATATCTTCTGTCTCAGTTTCTGTCTGAGTTTCAGTCACCTGCTCTGTTGTGGCAGCCTCCTTTGTAGAATTATTGTCACTTCCACATCCTACAAGAGAAATTGCCATTCCAACGGTGATAAGTCCTGCAAGTAACATTTTCCTGTTTCTCATAAAATCTGATCCTCCTTAAAATATAAACATAGTGGTTTAATTATTAATGATTAACCCGGATCATATCAAGTCATAATCGGTTGCAACCGGGCAACTGTTGGTGTCAGAAGCTGCGAAATGGTATTTATCAGGAGTTTTGTCGTTGTTTTATCACCTTTTCAAAGTCAAAATATTGTATTTTGATGTTATAGCATATTTAAGGTTCCAAGCCAACCAGTCAACCCAACTCATTCCATATGGATCTTCATAAAATCTGCGTAAGTACCCGGTTCTATTGCCGCCGGATTATCATCTGCGAATCCATATACAGAATATATATCCCCATTTTTCAAATCAGCATACCCATTAAAATGATATGTAATGCTTCTTTTTCCGCCCCTGATATACAGAATCGAATAGGTATAATAGTAAAAGGTCACTCCATTTACTTCATATTGTCCTGATCTTATAACCTTTGAAATTCCGGCTCCGCGCTCTCTTTCTGCCATGTCAGCCGCTGTCATCCATGTGTATGGCACTACAGATATCGTCACATTAACCCTATCAATATCCGAATAATATTTCTTGCCCGACAGGTCATCATCTGTGAGGATATAGCCTTCCGGGAGTTCGTATGATACTATGGTATCTTCATTTGTAATGGAGTCTTTTATTAAGATGTCATTTTCACTTGAATTATCATCACTGTTCTTATTTACTTTGCTATCCGCACCTGTAATATTGTCCGCACCTATATTGTTATCATTATCAGTTGCAAAATTTTCTATAGGCTGTGTTTCCTGCCAATATGAGCCTGCCATGTCATTTGTCTCGTCAGTAGGCACTGCACCGGCAACAATAGATGTGACTTCATCAACAGCCTTTTCGTAGATTTCGTCCTTTTCCTTCACATTTAAAGAAGCAATATTAATCTCATCAAACTTTATAACCGTGAAGAAACGCTGATCATCACCGGCGTCAGAGACAAGCACATAGAAATATGTATTATCAACATCCGCACCTCGCTCATTTGCAAGGCTGATTATATATCTAATGTACTCCCTTCCCTGGAGTTCAACCTTCTCCGGAGCAAGTTCTATCACATAACCAGAATCCTCCATGTTCTTCACACGATCATCTCTGCCATTCCATAACTCTTCAGCAGTGCCATCCTCCACATCAATCTGTATGAGATATTCATCACAGCTTCTTATGTTAATGCAGCCGCTTTCATGTATGATTGCCAGTCCAACAGGCTCCACAGAAAAAGCATAGCCCTTGAACACTATATGCCAGGGTTCGGGATTGTTGGTATTAGCACCATTTTCATTCTCCGTTGCTGACACATCTTCACCGAATTTTTTATTTCTGAAGTTCAGATCAACGACCCCCATGAAATCAAGTGCGGCAAATACAGAGCCCGCCAGTATGCAGATCATCAAAATCACATAAATTATTTTCTTATATCTTTTCATCGGCAGTTTTATCCTCAAGTACGATATGAAGCGTATCTTCCTTTTTCATTCTCCTAATTTCAAGCATTGTGAGAACCAGCAAAATTATAAATACTACCATGACTATTGACGTAGCAATAATAGTCGATGGTCTGTAATTAAGGAACATGCTATCATTGTCAGCTCCGGTATAAAGTTCAAGATAATCTCCATCCCTTATCCCCGGAACATCAAGCCAAACTGTATCCACAACCCGACGTCCATTGTCATCAATATATCCCAGATCAGCCTTTGTATACTGGCGATACACCTTTTCCACTCGAACGTTTCCATTTTTATCATGATGAGTGCCCCACTCATTTCTCACAATAAGCACCGTCAACACCACCATACAGAAAACACAGCAGGCAACTAAAATGGCAAACACCGTCCTCAATCTTGCCAGTCTGCCTTTCCCCCGGAAGTTTCTCATATGTACTGTGTTATTTGCAATTTCTCTTTCCCGTGACACCTGCCCGGGTCCGTCTGCCTGCCCGCTCTTCCCATATACGAGCTCGCCAACCTGGACATCCAGAATCTCACATATGCACACAAGCCTGTCCAGATCAGGATAGGCCTTATCCCTCTCCCACTTGGACACCGCCTGTCTGCTGACGCCGATCTTCTCTGCAAATTCCTCCTGGCTCAATCCCGCTTTCTTCCTATATTCCTGAATCCTCGCTCCTATAAGCAGCATTTGTCTTCCTCCTGCTATCACTGTACTGACCTTTCATACAGTATAACATAAATATCTATGTATTGTTGGGATTTTCTGACTAAAACAAGCATGTCACACTTGACTCGTTGCCATAACAAAATCAAGCCGCCAATTTCTTAAAATCTGGCGGCTTAATAAGTTTATCAAACTAATTTATAATTTTTCTACTTGTACTCCCAGTATTTCTAGCGTAGGTCTCCCATTTTCCCTTATCTTTTCTTCAAGTTCATACTCATGATCTTGAATATATCTTACCTGTCGGGCATTAACTTTCTTTACTGCTTTAATTCTATATCTCCACACTGGAGGCACCCTATCTTTAATGGTTATAGGTCTATACACATCCACAGGCTCCCAATATTTCCTCCCCATTATGGTACGCACATTATATGTATTCTTGTTCTCGTCATATAGATCACACAGTACAAGATATTTATCACCATGATAACCCTTCTGCCGTTGTTCTTCAATATCCCTACTTGCAGTAACCCAAGTCAAGTATCTATTGTTTGCCGGATCAAGCTTATCATATTTAGGATTTATTTTTCTTGGAAACAATTCAACAATTATCCAATTAAATGCTTTTCTGTCTCCTGCTCCTCTTTTCTCATATGTATTCAAAGATATCACATCTATCCATTTTCCCTTTGTATCAATTGAGCTTACTATATCTCTAACTACAAATACCGCTGCCGACTCCCCGCTTGCAATGTAACTTATATATTCATCGTCATATTTCCAGGCTTTTAGTTTTGACATATAAATCCCCCTTCCGACATTAATCTTAAAACGACACCAATCACCATAAAAGCTTCTTCCCATTCAGCTCCTATAAACGCTGCCTTTCTAACTCCCCAAAATACCTTTCGGCAATTTGTTCTATTATTGCCGAAACATACACCCAGCAGCAAGAGGCTTTTGCAAGTTTTACTAACTCCTCATCCTTACCGCTTTCCTCTATCTTCCCAATGTCTTCGGCAGATTTCACACATCCCCATATCATCCAACCTTAACGGAGGGAAATAGCTCCTTATATTCCTTGAAAACACAGTACGATATTCTCCATTTCCGTCCCTGGAAGTAATTACCTCCGGCATATCTGGATCATACCCCATTGAACCGCAGCAAATGCAGGTATTTACCCATTTGCTCATCTTGGGATATTGCTTCAAATAATTCAATCCTTCATTTTTCCTGTCCATTATGTTGTGCCTCTCCATTTTTAAATTGTCACCATTTAGGTCACATATCAAATACACAAATCCATCATCCGCACTACCGCATCACAGACCTCATCGAAACTAATATCAGTGACATATTCAAAATCTCTTTGGTAAGTCCTCCACTGCTTAATCATTACATCACTATTTCTGACAATATCAATGATATTTTTATACTCCTTCAATATCTCCGAAGAACCTCGTTTTTTCGATGTTGCATCCAGTGCTGCTCTCAAATACTCTGTTTCAATATTCTTATACTGCATTTTAGCAAGAATATAAATATCATAGTAATCTCTTGGTCTTGTATTCTGATCACCTCTTGAAACTACAGTTTCCAACTTTTCTGCCATAACTGTTTCCAAATTATATGCAAGTACGGGGATTTCTCTATCTTCCAATAACAATTTAAAACGATATTCTATCTCTCTTGGCGTAATTTTGTCGCCTGTAGTAATATCCAGTTTTAAAGGCACAGCCATCGGAGGATAATTTGCCGACAACGAAACACGGTACCCTGTGTAATCATCCCCTTCTCGAATCTCACCAATTTTCTTAAATTCGAAAGTCACATCATCTTGCAGATCAATTTTGCAAATATCAAGAAACATATTTTTGATACTCTCTTCATTAACCGGCCAGCCCTTGATCGTTGCATCCATATCCATAGTGGCACGAGTATCTAATCCCACCATTGCCGCTATCAGAAAACCACCTTTTAATATAAAATTCTGACGATACTTTGAAACAGAAATCCGTTCCAGCAGACGTTCCAACATAAAGTTCTGCATCACGAGCTGTGCCGAGATATGTTTGTCTTTTGATATATTTTTAATGACAGCTTTTAACTGCATTGCATTTCTCATATAAGTACCTCCAGATAACTCCTCACCTTTTCCTCAACACGAAATCTCTTTGCATACTCTGACAAAAGTGGAATATTCTTGTCATTTCTAGCTGTATATCGCTTGAACGCCTCTGTAATAATACCCGTATTTGTTCCCCCTCGTTTACGAAGAATATCACACAGGGTTCGTTCCATATTGTATACCGTTATTTTATTTCCCCCCGGAGATTCTAATTGAGTTTTTCCTTCAGTATACCACTCCTGCTTTACCCTTGAGCAATTTACTCCTTCACTCTTTACATTTGTCAAATTATAATTATGCGGGAAGGTCATATCATATTTATTCGGTGTTCGATCTGTTAAGTCCCATAAAAATAAGGCCGTCTCATTAGAAAAGATACCTTTTTTGAATCTCGCCTGCAGATTAACAAATTCATCTTCCCATATTTCAGGAAGGATATATACTCCTCTCGCAGTCTTTTCAAGTTTTCCTTCATCGACTAGCTTTTTTAAGTTTCCTCGCAATATCCCTTTACCAGAAAGAACCGCAGTCGTAACAACACCATTATTTTCTTTCGCAAGCTGTATTATTTTATCTGAAATATTCATTCAATCACCTACTCCAATCAAAAATTGACTTTTATGCCCTTAATCATAAGGTTTGAGGGCGTAAAAGTCAATCACATTTATATAAACAAATGAGTTTTTTCTATATAATCTACGCACAATAATTTAGTGAATATCAAAAAGAAATTTATTGTCCAGTGCAAAACTGCACACACAAAACAAATCTATATCTACCAGGGGAACGCAGTTTTATATTTAAGAATTTCAGTATTACCTAGGTGAACGTAATTATAATTTAAAATAACAGTTATTCATCACTAAACGAACAACTGCTATCACTAATTATTCTTGCCATCCCCTAATAATTGCTCCCCCAGCCACTGGGATAGCAATATTACAAACATAATAATCTGACAGGCATTATAATTCGACAAAACATCGCATTTTATAGAAAAGCCACTAAAAAACAACGTCCCTACCAACACTACTGCAAATATGCAGCTTCCTACTATCAAATATATCAGCAAAAGTGTTTTTTTCATTATATTGCTTTGGGATATTACATTCCTGTACAAAATCACATACCGTATCACAATGCATATTGCACTTCCCCAAAAGCCACAAATAAAAGCCAGCAGCTTTTCTCCACTAAGATTTACATCATTGTTTTGAGCAGAAGAAAGAATGAAACTTACGACAATGGTCATGATAAAAACATACAAAGTAGTAATATTGTCAATAATTCTGTATACCTTTTTCATAACCGTTTCCCCATCTCTGTCCATATTTATGCTCCCCATAACATTGCTCTATCTATACAATTCACGCCGCTTTGTAGCTCCATACTCGTGTACAATAATATTTTTTACGAATTTGTCCGCTAATGTTTTACAATACTTTCACAATGCGGTAAAGGTCACTTCTTATACCCAATGGCAAAAGTATCATATTTTGCAAAAAATGTCATATCTATAATAACTCTGTAGTCATTTTATTTGCTCGAAAAAAAGCAAATAGAATATCTTTTCTAAATTACATGTTAATTATATCATTCAATTTTTTCAATTGTTCTTCAAGGGCACAATCTGTCCAACACGAACTAATATTTTTTCTTTTACACAATTCTTCCTTTGCATCTCCAAATGCACTTCTCGTTTTTTCAAGATTTTCCTTTCGTACATTCTGTCCCACTGCGTTCCTTCTCCAACCACAAAAATAGACCTTAGTGCTTTCTTCAATTACCCTTTTTTTAGAAGCAATTTTTAATGTTTCTTTATAATCTGGCCGCATCGTAAATTTTTTAGGGATTTTCTTATTTAACGCTTCAAAAAAATCCAATGGCACAAATTTATGTGTTGGATCATATTTCACTTCGAGATAACTCACCAATTTTTTATAATCATCAATAAAACATTTGGCCTTATACCCTTTCTCTATTTCTAACTCAAACACCTCAGGATATAAGCCTAAAGTCGTCAAATACAAACGATATGGAATTACATCCGTCAAAAAAATACAACTAAAAGGCTTCCCATTAAACTCAAATGAAAATGTTGCTCTCTCTTCCATCATATCCTTATGCAGAGTTCTTAATCCTGTAAACTCAAACATTCTCATCCAATCACCTTCGTTCTTATATCAATATTAATCCAATTATATTACTTTTACAAAAATACCCCCAAAATGCATGCCTTCTATCCCCTCAAAAAACTATCCCCCCTGTTAAAATACTGGTTATATCCTCACTCTATGGAAACAGAAATGCACATACATTTGCAGAAATCTATGATTTATTGGTCTTTCCTTAACAGAAGACACACAGTCTCCTAACACCCTAAGGCCACGCTATTGATATCATATGCTAATGAAAACCAAATATTTTTATTAGCAAAATTACGAAATTGTACAGTTCGCTCATTATTCACCTTGAAGTCGACTGCAATGATCATTTGAAGATTATAATGCTTTGTATCACGAGTCACCTGACGTGAACCTTCGGTTTGAACTATTCGAAAATTCCGAATAGTTGTATCATCCTCAAGTTCTGAGTCGAAATAAATCTTCTTAATATTTTTATTTAACGTCCCAAAATCATTATTCTGCCTGTGCATCAAAGGATTGTTTCACAATTTCCATGATTTGATCTAGTTCATCCTGATGCTCCATAAACAATTCTACATCGCCATTTCCCCAACGTCCTAATCCGGTAATATCTTTGCAAATACCTTTAGGATCATTAATCTCTGAGAACTTCATATTAATCGAGATACGCAATCTTTGTTTCTGAAAAACAATATCAACAAAATTAGTATCCAATTTATAGGCAACATACAACTTTTTATATTCCTTCTTCACCGCTGGAGATAGGTTCATGATGCGCTTATCTAAAGCTTCAAACAGTATTCTTGTAAAAGCATTTACATCATATGTTTCCAAGGAATATTTCTGCACTGTTTTTTCTTCTACTTGATATGGTGCAAGTTCCTCGGCTGTTAAAGTTGGATATGGCCAAATAGCTTCTGCTTTCTTTGCTAATTCGTTTGCTCTCTCTCGGATGTGTTTTTCATTCCACTTATTTTGCAAAACCACATATCTATTAAGCCTAAGTGCACTTTCTTTGAATCCCCCCGGCATATCCATCTTTTTCAAGAAAGACCTGTCACTCATCTCGGAATTATATGCAGTCAAAGTAAGATTGCCAATTGTATGTAAATACTTTTTCTGAACCTCCTGCCACTCGGCACCAAGATCAGCTTGCCACTCTAAAGAAATATTTTTGTTCTGCGGCATAATATGCTCAATGGTGTAATTCTCTATTATAATTGGAGCTTTGTTTTCATAGTTTTCCAAACGACTAAGAATATAATTCCTTGCACGCATATTATAAATATCACGGCTTACAAATGCGCCTTCAAACTTATCGTTATCTGGGAATTCTTTATAAGCATCCTGCATCACGAAAAATGCCTTAACAGAATTTAGATAATCATCTGCTCTAATATAATTCTTCAATGTTGCAAATGTTTTGTTCATTGAATTGGTCGGAATTTCACAAATTGCACGTCTCAGAACATAGCTGATACAAAGCTTCAGAATTTCCTTGAGTTCATCTGATGTAAGTAGTCCTTCCACGCAGTCATGATGAATTTTCAGCAAGAATGGGTAAGATACTTCCATTCTTAAATCAATAATATCCTCATATAACTTCTTTAAATCAGTGTCAGAATTCCGCTTAAATACAATGTTTGTATAATATTTTGCATATTTAAGCAAATCTTGGCATAATTCTCTGATAGTTCCAAATTCACAATTCAAATGATACAATTTGAATTCTTCATATACACGTCCCTGCTTTGGGATACGAGAAAGTTTCATGGTCAAGTAATGGCGAAAGAAAGCATCCATTACTGTTCCTTGAGTTTCATAAATAAACAGCTGTTCCATAGGCCGCCAAAGATGTTCATATACATAAGTTTGTTCCGATGGCTCTAATCCCATCAAAACATAGTTACGAATCAAATCAGATTCAGAAAGTTCCTTACCGGTAGAATTCAAGCTTTCAAAAATTGCCTGTGCATCGTCAACAGCGCGATCTAATGTGATATTAACAATTTGTAATTTTCCAATTGACTCATATACCTCTGCAGGTTGAATTTCTCTATCAGCCAGCTTGTTAGTAAAAAAATTGTAATTTTCAATCAGTCTCGATCTAGTGCCTTGTGCAATTGGCTTTTTCTCGACAAGGCTTATGAGAATATCTCTATCTGTTTCAGTCAGTAATAGCTTATATCGTTCATCGCCACTTTCGTACTCGTTTTTTAGAAGCATATTATCTATACGACGAGCATTGATTGTTGTGTCATCAGAATTCATTATTGCATAATCGCGCAAAGCCAGAAGAAGCAGTGTTAAGGTAGTCATTCGCTGTTGACCATCAATAATCATATACTTCTGAACACCTGTCGGCATTGCCTGCTCAGCAATATTAACAATAGATCCTACAAAATGACCAGCTTTGCCTTTTCTCTGCATCTCTACAATATCATTCCAAAGTCGTTTACACTGATCTATATCCCAACTGTAATATCTCTGATATACCGGAATCAGAAACTGCTTATTTCCGTTTAATATCTCATAGATATTGCCTTTACGTGCATCCATATCACACCTCCATTACTTCTTTTCCCCATAAGAAACCATATGGTTAATAATAACCTTCTTTACATTGTCATCTACATATGTATAATCATACTATCATGACTTTTATTTTACCAAACAAATTATCCTATTTACACCCGTTAAATTTTCAAGTGTGGCAGTTTCCCTTCCACTTGTTCGAATATCGCATGGTCTCTTTCTTATGTATTTTTTCCGTTTCAAACCTCTTCGTCTTCATCGTTTTCTTCTTCCGGTTGAATCTCACAAACAAATTCAATATTCCTTTCGACAAATACATCTGTCAGATAAGTAATCTCTTCTTCATTCATTGTAAAAAATGACCATTCATTTTCGCTGACAGTTATTTTCTCCTGTTCTGTTGTCGTCACCTCCAAAGTGATAACCTGCGAACTTCCCTTCACTGTTTCAAACAGTCTTGTCTTTTGTACCTTTGCCAGATCCAGTGCAGTCAACTTTCCACCATATACAGAGACAAGAAAGCTCTTTGTCAAATAAATTCTAAAATCATTAAACCAGAGAGCTTCCGGCTGATTACATTCTTCGTCAATCTGCTCTGCCAATGGATGCCTGTATTTTTTAATCGCACGCACCTGTGTTAATATCATCGAAATTCCAATCAATATTAAGATGCCTCCGATATCTAGATTCGCAAAATATCCTTCCTTGAGTATTTTTCCATAGGTAAGCTTCGTCATACGTATAGCAATGAATTTGTGATTGATATACTCACTTACTAGCTTTTTTACGTTCTCGTCAGTCACAACCTTCGTCATGCCTTCCACTCTTGCCGTACCGTTCTCTTCCACTCTCTGCTTCAAATCTGCAAACTGTTCCGGTTGCATCGCTACAATATAACTTCCCTCTGCGGTTGTTACAAGGTAATAGCCTTCATGTTTATTTTCCACCAGCTTCTCCGGCCCCCCGATAATCTCAATATAAGTTGTCTGATTCGCAGGATTGGATTCTTCCTGTAATACCTGTTCAAATGGTCGTACATGATCCATCTTTCTCTTTGTCTGGATCAATCCAAATCCCACCAAAAATAATCCCACCAATAAGAGAATCATTCCGATCGTTCGCCATATTTTATTGAATTTGTATTGTTCTTTTATATGCTTATTCGTATATTTCATGTCATGTATCCTCCTGCACTTTTTTCTCTGCCCAACTATGTGCCCCCAAAATTTGTCTATCCAAAATGGAACGGAACAATAATATTAAGCAATACTGCAAAAACTATGCTAATTATTCCCATTATAGCAGAACTCCTCAATGTGTCTCAATAGTAACTTGCAACCATACCAACAAAGAATACAAAAGCATTAATGCCTGCTCTTATTGCAGAATTGCTATAAATAGAAATACACAATGCAATCACTGTTTTTTCTTTGCACTTTTCTCAAATATCGCACATCAAGAATATATGCCTCCAGCTCGTACCATGTATCTTCAAAATACACTTCAACTCAACTATGCAGCACATTTCCAGGTGCATTTTTATACACAATTCCTGTCATTGCTCCCTTTTGCAATTCTTTATCAATGGTAAATCCATGTACCCTGCAAGGAATATTACAAGTTCTTAGCAGTGCCATGAACAATGTTCCCTTTGTATTGCACTGCCCATAACCATCCACTAAAGCCTTTGATGCACAAACAGTATCATCATTATTATATACGAACAAAATCTCATCTCTTACAAACGTGTAAATTGATTTTAATCGTTCAAATTCTTCTATATCATTCCAGCTTCTTTCCCGTATTAATTGCTGTATGTTTTCACTTGAATAATCCAGCATTTTTGTTTCTCTTAAATATTTTTCCATGCTATTTCTCCAAAATATTTTAAGGGGCAGATTTATATTACGCCATTTGTTCACAGTCAGTCGGCTTTTATTTTCTAAGGTTCACCTTTTATCCGCATGCACTGGAAGTTATTCATTTAATTCAGCCTCAATCTCTTCAATGGTAGGCATACTACCTCTGAACTCTTCTGGTATAAGTTTTGATAATTCATAACTAGAAATACCAAGTGGCTGGCAAGTAGATTCTAATGCGTACTGAGCTTCTACCTTATCCATATCTTTACAAATCAAAAGTCCCAAAGTAGGATTATCAGCTTCTGTTTTCATCTGATGATTAACAGCCACAACATAAGTTCCCAATTGACCCGCATACGAAGAATCAAATTTTCCCGTCTTTATTTCTACAACAACATAGCAATGCCTTTGAGTATTGTAAAATAACATGTCTATAAATTTTTCAGTATCTCCTACCTCAATTCTCACTTTCCTGCCCATATAAGCAAATCCAGTCCCCAACTCAATAAGGAAATTATTAACTTTCTCTACAAGTGCATCTTTTAGTTCCTTTTCATCATACCTTTCACGCAAAGTTAAAAAATCAAAATTATATGGATCCTTCGTAATTGCCTGCGCTAAATCGCTCTGTTCCAGCGGAAGTGTATTAGAAAAGTTAGTTATTGCTTTGCCCTGGCGTTCATACAAATCCGTCCTCAACCTGAGGACAAATCACTGCGTCAGGATACATCTCATAAAAGTATCTCATATATTTCAAATTAGTCGGAGAAAATAATTTCACATCTGGCAAAATAGATTTCAAATCATCACTCACCGTTTTATAGAATCCCGTTCCATATCCGAACTGTTCACTCATTGATGAAATGCCCTTACCAAGTTTCCAGTAAAATCTTAGCATCTCATCATTTATCTTCATAGAAGCCCTGATTTGGCTTTTTCTAAAATCAGTGGATATTCCGGCAATCCACTATTTATATTCATTATCCGCTTTAATCAATTCGCTCATATATGATCCTTCCTGTAGTTTCAAGCTCTAAATCATTGATTTTGAGACTTTTCCTTTAAACAATTACTACATTCTTCCTATTGTTACATCTGCTTCCTTAGGATAAACAATTCCATGTAACCACTCATGAATTATTAACAATAGAAAACCGAAAGCAAATCCAACCATTACAGTCAGCAGGGCAAATAAATAATTTAAAAACAGGGGCAGTTCGAAAAACAATTATTTTCCGTTCTGTCCCTGTTTTACTTTATATCTCTTATCTATTTGGTCTATTTCCGCTTTAAAATAAAAGCTGGAGTCCCATCGCTATAACCCACATATAAGCGCACGTCTTTGGAATCATCAAAAGTCCAACCTTCGGCTTTGTTTTGCTGAATAACGTTACCGGAAGATAACAGCCAAACGAAATAATAATCGCTGCAACCATCCTTGTCATATGATATCCATTTGCATTTCCGGAAATCGCATACAGAATAATGACTCCGATACCTGTCACTGCAAAGACTGCATTTCTGATGATGGACAATTTCATGTTTCCTTCATCTGTACACCAGTTATTCTGCGGGAATAGACATATCGCAATTCTGACAACCGCCGATATCCAGACGATGGCTTCGATTGCTGCCGGCATCGTAATTTCCGGGAACGTAAGCTTCCAGATATACATCAGAATAATATAAAATACGGTCATCGTAATCGAAGATACCTGTAATCCTATGCCAAGTTGTCTTTTTATCTTATCGCTGGTTCCACCTACTGCTCTGATAATTCTTGGCACCAGATGGAACGCATCCCCTCCGCAAAGCGTCAATGTCAATATTCCATAAAGTACAAATAATGTGTTTCCATTTGCATATACAAAAAATAAAATTGCGGCTACCAGATCAAACGTCAGATACGCTGCATCAAATATTGCTTCCATCACATCCTGAATCTGTGGTTTATACGTATTCTCTTTCATTTGCGTTCTCCTTATGCTCTTTCAAACATTTTTCTGCATTACCGCAGATTTTATTAAATACATGGATGCACATATGTTTTTCTTCTTCTGTCAACCCGCTCAAGACATTTTTGGCAAATTGCTTCTGCATATTTAATCCTGCCTCCACAATTATCTCCGCCTTGTCCAACAAAACAATCTCAATATGCTTTTTATTATCTTCACTTTGTATTCTTCTGATTAGTCCATTGTTTTCCAGACTTTTCAGAGAAGTAGAGACATGTGATTTGGTCGATTTCCTAACTTTTACGATTTCCGCGGCGGTATTGAACTGCGGATTGTTGTGCAGGAACATAAGTATATCGTATTCCATCTGTGTTAATCCGTACTGGTCACATATCCCGCTCGAAAGCAATTCATAATAGTTTGTAATTGTCTTATGCTGATCCCAGAAATACATTGCCGCCCTCCTTAATCGTTCTTTTTAGAACGATTATAAGACTATTGTTCTGCTATGTCAATCTTTATCTCAATCTTTCTATATTCTGGAACCGACCCAGCTGGCAACGTGAAAGCAGGCAAAGAAAAATCCACAGATAAAATCCATGGTGCTGTCGCTACCATCATGGGACTCGACCATGCTATCCGCTTTGGTAGTACGCCTTAAAAAAAGCATCGCTTCCTTCAGATTCCACCTCACGATGGACACCCTTGTCTTTGGCTGTATCCTTCCCACTACTAGGGCGGATTATGGACTTTCACCCATTAAAAACGTGCGCCGCAAGGCGCACAATAAAAGCAGAGATATTCAATAATCTGTAATTAAATATCCCTGCCAAATTGGCTATTTTATTCACTTTTATTCATCAAAGAATATTGTATCCCTCGTGTCGACTCTATAGCCAACAACGACATGATTTTTGTTCACTATCTGCTTTTTGTTCCTTTTCACATCAGTTCTACCGAAATTGAAAAAGCTGCAAAAGTGCGTAAATTCAAGGATTTTCACGAATCTGTCCGATGTAGTGCAACTATTGTCTCAACATGGCTCGATATCTATAATAGAATAGGGCAGTCTCCATACAGAGCACTGCATCGGGAAACAATCGATTGATAATGACAACTTCTCTTTCTCTGCTGTCGGATGCTTCCTCGGCTATTTCAATTATTCTACCGCATTAGGAGCATAGTACATTGGCAAGCCTAAATCTCTCTTTACCTACTTTCATCATGACAATCTTATCTTACCACAGCAAAAAAGGACACCCCTCATCTGTTGTTCTACTCATTTTCTTCAAATAAAGCATTCCAGGCACTCACTGTATCATAACGATAGATGTCGTTCACATCATGTTCCCGCCAAAAATCTTCATCGCTATAATGTTCTTCATTATAATACGGATTCGGCACCATCACATAATTATCATTCTGATTATCATCTTCCAGGCAAATAGCTATCCAAAAACATTGATACCAGTCTAAGTCATTTCCCATCAGGCTGTCACTATATCCTGCATAACGGTTATACATATCAAATTCCACTTGAATACTGTCATCATCCTTCGTAATACTTTTCTGTTGCACAGTATATCCAAGGGGTTCTCCAACGCCCTTCATAAATGTCAAAGCCTCTCCTAACGCTTCATAACAATTATGTGAGTTAAAGGGGCTTGCCATATCGTAATCACAGCCAACCCATAAATTCTCCGTTTCCACCGGATTATCCGAATCATTCCGGATGGTTACACTCACTGTATAATGCTGGGGATTTCCCGATTCTTCTCCAATATATGTTTTTTCCACTTTTACGCTGTCTTCATCAACATGCACATTTCCATCTATTTGCTGTGGTATTATATCCCTTACTTCATCAACGGCCCTCTGTTCACCATGAAAGTATAAATATTTTTCTTTGTCAAAGAATGGATTATAAATTCCTGCATAATTATCTGAGATAAAGCCATCATCATATCGAAATGCCACCCATGCCTGTTCGTATGATGTACTGTCAGAATCCATCAAGGCATCGTCTGTTTCCCCCTCGTAATATACCACACCTGTAGTACCCCTCTCAATTTTCAATTTTCCCTTAAATACCTCTTTAAACTGTCCTTCCGTTGCCCAGGCAGATGCCTCTTTATCAAGTTCTGATACATTTTTCTCCATATCAAAATAGTAATACACAGGTATGGTACAGTCGTGCTGAAAAGTCCCTGTAATCTCAATCGGAATCGTAAATTTATAAATCTGCTTACCGTCAATTCCTAAATCCTCGTCAAAGCGGACTTCTTCTATTTTTACTCCGGACTTCACAATTTTTAAGCTGACGTTTTCCTCATATTCCTGCTCTGAAGGGAAGCTGCAACCCGACATCACCCCTATCAAAAGCAAGAACAAGGCAAATACTTTACCTATCATTTTTACAATACCTCCACCAATTCTGTAGCCCCTTCAAATACTCTGTTCACCAAACGTCTTGCATCCTTTTCCATTCCGACATAAGCTTCGGAAAATTCCTCTGCCAGACTTTTTGATATTTCTTCATATAAGTCATCCGTAAACGAATCGAAAGTCTTACTATTTATCAAAGCAATTAACACAATTTTCTTACCGGTTTATGGTGTATCCGTTCCGGTAAACCCATCACTTTATCGTAACTTAATTCCTTTATTTTTATCTTCATGTAAACCCCCGGCATTCATACTTTTCCCAATACATGTTCCGGTATCAATACGCCTTTATCATTATTTTGTCCCCATTCCAATAAAAAAATTATACCATAAGTTTCTACTGCAATAAAGTGAGGGTTCCGTTTTGATTACTGTCAAGTAATCGTTGGCACAATTTACAATTAAACTATTTTACCTGTCATCAATCTTGGAACACTTGCCGCAATCAACAGGAATACCGGTATGCAGGCAAACATCGGCCATACAACATAATGATAGGTGAACATTATGGTACCTCCTGCAATGGCATATACAATCAAATAATTTAAAAGCTGTCCCACGGAAAGCACAAATACAAATGCCAGACACATTCTCAATATTCCTTCAAAGGAAAGCATGGATGCTATCTGATTTTTTGTCATTCCAACAGACCATAACACCTTAAGCTCCTGATTTCGTTCATGAATGGATGTATAAGTAAGATTTATAAAATTCATAATACCAATCAAAGCAAGAATTGCACTAAGAGCACTTCCTACAATTAAAAACATCCGCACGGTATCCTTAAATTCCTTCAAATACATATCTCTGGATTGATAATCCAAATCTTCATTTACTGTCTCACAATATTGTTCCACATAGCTTTCTGCCTCCTGCAGATGTTCCTTATCCAGATTCATCAACAGCTGCATTGCCCCTTTTGAGTCCGGAACAACCTTCCGGTATTCCTCTGAAGGAATCGTTACATAGACATCCATTCCGTGACTGTGCTTTGGCCCCATAGCGTATGGTACATCCCCAATAGCAATTACTTCATACTCTTTTACCTTACCACTTGGCAATTCTACCGGTATTTTTTCTCCCACCTGATAAAGTGCAAACTCAGAATCATTACTCCTTCCCTCTGACATGGAAGAAACAATTGCATAATCACCGGAACAAAATGTATCCCAGTCCACTACCTCTGTATCCAATTCCATAGCATCAAAAATCATCTTATCCACACCATACAGATGAGCATCAATTTGTTTTTGGTCATAGACGAGGGAATCAAACCAGTTTTTTTGATCCTGCTCACTCACAAACCAGTCATTATGTTCCTCATAAACCTTTTTCAACCGCTCCCATGAAGTACCATCCACATTCTGCTGTATCTCAGACATATAAATGGCTCCACATTCCGTAATACCATCCATTTTCTCCAGTGCTTCCATATCCTGAAAAGTCACGCCATCCAATACCGTTTCCAAAGAATGGGAATTATACAAGGTTGCATCAGCCACTGAAATATCACTGCCTGCAAAAGTAGAAATATATTTATCCTCATCAAAACAGGACACAATGGATACCGTTACATTTATCATTAAAATACTAAGAACCATGGAAAGAATTACCGCCGTAGATCTCTTCTTATTTCTTTTCAGGTTCTCCCATGCCATAGAAAACGGAGTTACCTTCTTTGCCTTTTTCCTTTGAGACAATTTTTCTACCTGACAGTCATTAAACTCCACCGCTTCTACCGGAGATATTTTTTTGATAATCCTGCATGGTTTTGCACAACTGATTCGGACTGTAACCCATGCAAAAACAGCACATGCCAGGAATACAAAAGAATTGGAATAAACCTTACATGCCTCAGATGTTATGTTCTCGGCAATCAACGGCAGGACAATATGAGAAAGCACATATCCCAAAATCATACCAACGGGAATCGCAATCACACTTAAAAGCATTGCCTGCTTCAGCACCATTTTTTTTAACTGTGTATTCGTCATACCGATTGTCTTAAGCAAACCATAGTAATGAATATCCGCCGTTACTGCAATCAGAAAAATATTATAAATGATCAAATATCCCGATAATATGATCAAGGCAAGCAAAATCAAAACAATCAGCACGGAAGTCGCATCAATGGAGCTTGTTGTATATGCCCAGTTAATACCATCATTTATCTCATCACCGAACCCATGTCTTTCCTTTAAGGCATCCATCTGTGCGGATATATTAAAAGTCGAAGGAAAATCAAAGTCCGGATTCATGGCACCGGCATAAGAATTTTGTTTCAAAAACTTGTTATAATCCTCTCTGTCTTTCCAGACCGGAGCAAAGCTTTCCTGAAATTTCTTTGACACAAAAATCTGATTTGTTATGGTTTCTGCCGGTTTTTCCCAGATACCGCACACCGTAAAATCTCCTTCATAGGTGTCAAAACCATTGGAAATCTTAAGATGAAGAATCTGTCCTAATTCATGAGGAATACCAAAATCATCCAAAACATTTGTACAGACTGCCACCTCATTGTACTTCTCAGGAAGGCTTCCCATTTCCGGATAAGCAAAGCTTTGTTTGGCATTCAATTCCTGGGTATATCGAATCTCTGTATAATCTTTTTTTAATTCTTCATTTAACAGATTACCAATAATAACATTATAAGATAAGTTGTGTATTTTTTTATCTGTTGCCAGTTCATCATATTCTTCCTGTGTCATAAATTTAAATCCTGCATGGGAACTGGTTCCGACCTGATAACAAGTAGAAGTCTCATATGACTTTATCAGACTGTTTACAACCGTAAACAATGTTGTAAGCATTACCGTTGTTAATATAATGGCAGCCAGCAGGATTCCATTTCTCTTTTTATTTGCCAGCATACTTTTTTTACTGATATTGCTGATACAGCGGTGATTATCAACCTTACGCATTGGTATCTCCCCTTCCCGATATAATCCGTCCATCTTCAATCCGGATAATCCGATCAGCCATCTGGGCAATTTCCTCATTATGGGTAATCATAACGATGGTCTGGTTGAATTTCTGACCTGTCACCTTCAAAAGCCCCAGCACATCCTGACTTGTTTTTGAATCCAGATTTCCCGTAGGTTCATCTGCCAAAATGATGGATGGTTTTGTTGCCAGTGCTCTTGCGATGGCAACTCTTTGCTGCTGCCCGCCGGAAAGCTGGTTTGGAAGGCTGTTGATTTTTTCGGAAAGACCTAATATATCAATTATCTGTTCCACAAAATCCGTATCCACAACTCCTCCGTCAAGCTGTATGGGAAGTACAATATTTTCATATACATTCAATACCGGCACAAGATTATATGCCTGAAAAACAAAGCCGATTTTTCTTCTTCTGAAAATCGTAAGCTCCCCATCTTCCAGGTCGAATATCCTTTTTCCGTCCACCAGCACGGTTCCGGAGGTAGGACGATCTAAGCCTCCAAGCATATGCAAAAGGGTCGACTTTCCACTTCCGGAGGTTCCCACAATTGCCACAAATTCCCCTTGCTCCACAGAAAGACTCACCCCATCCAGTGCCTTTACACAGACCATGTTCTGGTCGTAATATTTTTTTAAATTCTCTGTTCTTAAAATTTCCATTTTCCCTTTTCCTTTCTGATTCCCACAAATTATGAGAAATACGCTTCTCATAAAATAAACAATGCCGGGTATCTGTTTTTCATACCCAGCATAGCTTATCCTTCTTTCCAGATTCTTTCTCAAATCTTACAATGTTGAAATATTTGGAAAACAGACATCAAATCTCGAACCCGTTCCCACTTGTGAAGTGACCTTGATATAGCCTCCGTTGTTTTCTACAATCTCCCGTGCCAGAAACAATCCAACACCAATTCCTTCTTTGTCATGTGCGGATCTTCCTCTGTAAAATCTTCCAAACAACAAAGGAATTTCTTCCTCTGATATACCGATACCTTGATCTGTAATCCGGATACCCGAAAAAAACTCATAAGAGAATTCTTCAATATAAACGGTAGTACCCTCTCCGGAATATTTAATCCCATTATCCAGAATATTATAGACTGCTTCAATTACCCATTTTTCATCTACATAGGAGCGGTACCTTCCCACGTCCCTTACAAGAATGGAAATATTCTTCTCCGATGCTTTTGGAAGTGCCTGTTCCACTGCCTTATGGATAATTTCCCGATATGCAGTTTCCTTTTTCTGATATTGAAAAATACCGGTTTCTAGGCGGGACATTTTTACCAATGCTTCAATCAGGCTTTCTAACTTCTTTCCCTGAGCAAAAACCTCACCGGCATATTCCTTCTCCTGCTCGGTAGCTGCCACCTCTGTTAAAAGCTCCGAATACATCAGTATATTGGTAAGAGGTGTTTTGGTCTGATGGGAAATATTCGTAATCAGTTCCTTTAAATTGTCTTTTTCTTCCTGAATCTTCTTCTCGGACATGGATGCAGTAGACAGATACCGCATAAGCTTTGTCTGCAATTTTGAAAGCTCGCTTTCATCAAAGCAATTTTCCTCAAAGGTACCTGCAATTGCATCATCCAACATTTGATTCAAAATCTCGTATTCATTTCTTCTAATTTTCATTCTTCCCATTTAAAGACATAACCAATACCATATACCGTATGGATTATCTTTTCTCCAGAACCTTCTATTTTATCTCTTAATCTTTTCACGCTGACAGATAGGGCATTTTCATCCACATACTGTTGATTCTGCCATACATAATCAATCAGCTTTTCCCGGGAAAGGGTAATTCCCTCATTCTCCGTAAAATACTTTAACAGTCGTATTTCCGTCTTGCTTAATTCAATCTCCATATCATTTTTCTTGAATATCAGATTGTCAAAATCAAACAATAACCCATGCTTTTCATATCGGTTCGGAACATCACAAGGCTTCCCGGCTAACGCCCTTGATAAAAGATTATTCACCCGAAGCCTGAGTGCCATCAGGGAAAATGGCTTTGTCACATAATCATCCGCTCCAAGGGTAAGACCTGTCACCTCATCCAATTCCGTATCGTTTGCGGTCACAACCAAAACCGGTACGTCAGAAGTCTTCCTTAACTGTTTTAGAAAGTCAAATCCATTCCCATCCGGTAAATTAATATCCAAAATGATAAGATCTGCCTGCTCTGTGTCTTCAACCTCACCTAAGGAATAAAACTGCCGATATTCATATTTTTCATTTCCCAGAGTAAGCTCTATACCATGATTGATGGTTGCATCATCTTCAATAATATAGATGCACTTTTTTTCATTCGTCATAGGTGGCTCTCCTAAATTCTGTCTTTCCATTACATCTTCCTATAAATATCGTTAAACCCTCAACAACTGTAATTTATTGATTATATCTTCTTTTAGTACCAACTGTTTTTTCATCTGTAATCCCTTTTTAATCCGTACCTATATTTTTTTATGTTTTTTTCTACATCCAAAATGGTTCATCCTCATTGCTACTCCATCCCCAATTTTAACAGTTGAAAACATATATTTCAATGGATATTCACACCACTAAAAAAACCCCACAGCCACCAAATCAGCCATGAGGTGTAAATCATTCTATCAATCCCATCCGATCAGCTACATCATCAGAAGCATACTGAGATACTGATACTCTGCAGGAGCGTTTTCATCTTTGGTCGTTCAAATGGTATCTGAAACTCCGCTTTTCTGCTTCTTGCCATGAACAATACGTTCTCCCCGGTCAGGATCATACTCTTCCACATTATCTATAGTTTCTTCAAATGGATTGACTTCATCAAATGGAATATTTTCTTTTTTCAATTTTTCTTTTAGCAATCTGTTCTCATATTCTAAAAGTCTGACAAGCTTCCTCAAAGACTCCGCATGCTCCACCAATAGCAGTTGCTTTTTTTGTCTTAATTCTTCCATCTCATCAGCACATTTCGAATAAACTCTTCTTTTATATGGTTTTTTCAAAACAACTATAGTAATATAGAGTTATCACAATCTTAGCTTCCTACTATTCAACGGTTCCTTTTCGCCATATCCAGTGGGGTGGGTAAAGATGACCCAATAAGTGAATGTAATTGAAGAAATTAAAAAAAGGACTATTTTTTATGAACAATATAAAAGAAAGAATAAAAATATTTTCAGGGGCGCAGCTTAAATACATTGCTTTTCTATCTATGCTTATCGATCACACAAACAAAGCGTTAATCTATCCGAATTTGGATGGAGGAGCATTGAATCGGTTGAGTGACTTTTTTGATATTTTAGGAAGAATCGCATTTCCAATATTCATCTTCCTTCTCGTGGAAGGCTATTTCCACACAAAAAATAAATGGAAGTATTTAATTACACTTCTTGTATTTGGAGTAATATCAGAAATTCCTTTTGATATGTGTACAACAGCTACATTTTTTGAAGCCAACTGGAACAATATTATGTTTACGTTAGCCTTGGTGCTTGCCATGATCTGGCTGATTGATGTACTCAAGGAAAAGATGGCAGCATTGCCGAAAGCTTTATGGTATTTCGTATCATTTCTCATTGTGGCAGTATTGTGCTTTGCTGCAATGAATCTGGGATTAGATTATGAACACCATGCGGTGCTGATTGGATATTTCTGTTATATTTTTCATGACCGACAGGCACTTGCGATTCCATTTTCCTATCTTTCCATGTTCAAAGAACCATGGGCTTTGCTTGGATTTGGCCTGACACTTACTTATAATGGAGAACGTGGAAAACAGAATAAGTGGTTTAATTATCTTTTTTATCCAGTACATTTGCTGATTTTAGGAATTATAAGAATGTGTCTTAAGATTTGAATATGAAATTTTAAAAAGGACTTTTCTTTTAAAATGAACGAAAAGTCCTCTTTTTGCGTAGATGACTGTTATTTCACAGCCCCTTCTACTTTAATAAGTTTATTCATTTTCGATTCTTTTTCTTATTTCATTAGCAATAACATTGTAATCATGCTCACTTAATTTTCTAAAACTGCCTTGTACTTGTGATCCCCACTTTGTTTTATTTTTGATGAATTCCAAGTCATCCCATACCGGTTCTTCTGAATAAAAATAAACACCTTACACTTCTACACTAGCCATAAATTTTGAGTGCTTTGTAACATAGTAAATTATCTTATCACTTGTTTCCATAGCTTTAGACTTAATACTTCTATCTTCTCTGATTTGATTACGAGTTTTATTGCCACAAACAGGACAGAGTATCCATTCTATTTTTTCCATTTCAACACCTCGCTATTGTCCAAAAGCTGCTTTCTTGTTCTTTGTCCTTGAAGAGACAAAAAAAGAGCATTTATGCTTTTACACATAAATGCTCTAACGCTGTTCTATTATAAATTTTTTCCTACACTACAGTAAAATAATCGTTCATACTAATACTGTCCTCACTTGATTTGATATTAGGCTTTCCATTCTCTCCAACAAGTGTCGGAAGCAAACTAATCTGTGGATGAATTTGGTTATATACTTCTTCAAACAAATCAACAAGTGCATCAAAATACTCGCAACACTCTTTATAAACATCATGAATCTTAAAGCGATATTTTTCATCAGTACAATCCTCGTATCTGAAAATTTCCCCTTGCGCATATTCATAATCTATAGAGAAATCATCTGTATAATCATATTTAATTTCCCCTACCTCAATATCAGTATTATCTTTTTCATAAATTTTCTGTTTGAATCCTACCTCTATATGTTCATCCCGTAAATTGATTTTTTTTCCATTTATATTTAACCAAAAATCATATGGTTCATATAATTCTTCAAAACTTAAGGCGTGATTATGTTTTAACGCATTACACAGTGAACGTACTGTAAACAACTTACTAGTGCCTTCAATATAGACAGAAAAGAATGAATTTATTTTTGCTTCAAGTGGATTAGATGTGGTCTGTAAGTACGCCATAACTTTCCTATACTCACAATCTCGTTCAGCCAACAGCACCCAATCCTGCGTATTTCTTATTATCTCATTTTTATTTTTTAACTGTCTCGTTTGAAGCGATGCCCCTCGATTAAACTCTACCCATATCCTATAATAAAACCATGGAATTTGTAGCAACAAGTCAAAAGAATTATTTAAGTCTTCAATCGCATGACGAATATGTAATGTCTTTGCAAAGTTTTTCCCTGATTCATCACTTGGTATATCTTCGATATAAGACAATGAAAAATGAGCCATTGCCATCGTATCTCTTGCATCGTTAAACTTCTTTATTGCGATTCTCCCATCGTTTCCAGGAACATCCATATAGTATTCTGGAGAATATAAATCATCAAATCTCAAATCCTTCATTTTTGTATCCTTTCTGTAAAAATCTATTACCAAACGCAACATCTCATATTCTGTCATATCCCCACAAGTCCAGATGTGTTATTATGTATCATTAATTATAATATCAAACCTAAATTTATACAACAACACTTCAATCATCATGAGACTGAAAAATCCGCCATTTCTGCCCAAATGCACACTATCGTTTTTTGAGTAGGGGTAATCGTTAAATTTGAACCCTCAACGCTCAAAGGGTGCATTGTATCAATTTATGGTACGCAAGCCAGTGAGATGGTACGCCAATAACTATCTATATATTCTTGCCTCCTCTAACTCGCAAGCCATATTGGGTGTCCAGATTGGTACAATTTTTGAATGGATGCTATCGTTTTTACGTTTACCGCAAACGCCATGAACGACTTTCTGAGATTTCCGCTTTGATATCCACCAAGAACTAAGACAACTTTGAGTGCTAGAGTTATCGCTCCATCCACAAGGCTATATTTTGACCGTTATTTCAATTCATAATATTTAGATTGGAACATCTTTTTTGTTACATTTCAATTTCATAAGCAAACCATAAATTATTCTTATAACATTCTCTTTTCTATCACGTTGCCAGCTTTTCCATCATTTAAAACATCAATCACCTCAATATAGTTTAAATCAAAGCATTTTGTAAACGACTGTAAAATAGGAAGCATATCAGATAAATATGGATCACCAAATGGATACGGGTACGCATCGTGAATATGTTCTGTATCTGGTCCGCAAAAGAATACATAACTTTTTCCTTCACTAACACTACTTTTAAAACATATTCCATCATAATGTTTGCTTCTCAAATATTCTGCGATTACTTGTGTCGCAACATAATCGTAAGAGTGATCTTCCACTTTATCATCAACTGGCATTGTGATTTCATTCACAAAACTTTTCAAAAATGAAGATATCCACCGCCCATCATGATTATAATCATCTTCAAAAATACTTCCTGCCCAATAAAAAGAACTTCTTGAAAAGTCAATAATCTGTAACGAATCCTTTAATTTAAACTCAGCTACAACTGCCCTTTTCCCATTAAGACGACACTCAGCAAACGCAGTGTCCTTGTCTCCTGCAACATATAAATATGATATTCCTGCAGGGCTCATTCTATTTGTCTTTGCTTTATTATATGGTGCGGGACCCATCTCTTTATATGGATCTATTCCAGTGATATCCTTAATAGAATCATCCTGCTCTCTCGCACGATAGAATATCGTACCTATATCGATATCCGTAATAAAATCATAAAGATATGTGTTTATTTTTTCCAAGCATTTGTTGCGAATTTCAAGACCATCTACATCGAAAAATCTATTGTAATGTTTAATTGTATGCTTAAATAACTCCCAGTTATAATATATTTGTGTTGCCTCTAAACCATATAAATCATCTTTAACTACAAAACATTCTATATCAATATCATAAAAAGGATTATAAGCCCCATCCTTTTGCTCTTCATATGATAATAACCCTAAAAATAATTCATCAAGCAGCGCATCACTGTCTGTAATATCTGCAAATACCTCCTCTTCCATCAATATTTCTCTAACTGAATATACTGTTGCCTCTTTTCCATCTGGTCCTAAATACATTTCGTCTTCACTATCGTACATAGCCCCGGTGCCTTCATCTATATATTCATATGCTTTTTCTAAACATGAACAAATATACTCCCCTAATGTTCTTGGTGATATTAGTGATACATTATGCGAACCACAATATTCGCACTCTCCCACAATACTACTATTTTCCTGAATAAATTTTTTAATCGCTTCGTTTGAAAAACATTCCTCACAACAATATGACATATCTAAATCTCCCCTCTTTTACAGTCAACAATAGCAACCTTCTTGATGGCCTTTATTCCATTCTTCCTAACTTATCACACTCTTTCTATCCTTTTTATTTTACCTCTAAAAGCGTATCATCTCAACTCTCTCACCATCACCGATATCTTTTGCGAATAATACATCTGCAAAATTTCTTCATATTCCCGTTCTTGCTCCCACATAACTATCAAAAACGGCACCTCATATCGCTACAAGGTGCCAAATCTCCCATTTTTTGCTTCAAATTATCATTCCTGTCAACTCGACCTGCAAATATCCAACCTATCCACTCAACCTACCCATTTTACAAGCTGTCAACTCAACCCTCCGCCATTTTTTCATGTAGATATGTTCCCTCTAACAGCAAACTTCTCATTTTCCGGTCGTGTTGCCCAATGTCCAAAATCTGCTTCACCTCGGAAATCCCTTGTTTTCAAGCCTTTTTCTTACATTTACTTCTCGTCTTTTGACATCAACACGACACTCTCCACATGCACCGTATTCACAAACTGATCCACAGCACAAGCTTTTACTACCCTATAACCTCTCTCCTGCAGAGTCACAAGGTCTCTTGCAAGGGAGGTTGGCTTACAGCTTATATACACAAGCTCGTCAACGCCGTAGGCAATGATCTTCTCCAGTGCCTTGGGATTTATTCCGTCACGAGGCGGATCAAGTACTATTATGTCCGGCTTGTCTGTTATGGAATCAATAACCTTGAGCACATCGCCTGCTATGAACTGGCAATTGTCCAGTCCATTCAGTTCGGCATTTGCCCTGGCAGCATCCACAGCCTCAGAGACTATTTCAACTCCTACTACCTTCCTGGCAACGGCAGACAGCATCTGGGCAATAGTACCGGTTCCACTGTACAGATCAAAGATGACCTTATCCTTTGTGTCTCCCACATACTCTCTGGCTTTGCTGTAGAGTCTGGCAGCACTGGCAGTATTTGTCTGGAAGAATGAGAATGGGGAAATCTTAAACTTAAGTCCCAGCAATTCTTCGTAAATAAACTCTGTTCCATACAGCACGTCTAACTTTTCACATATTACTGCATCTGCCATTGAGTCATTTGTGGTATGGAGTATGCCGGCAATCTTTCCTGAAAGGCTGCCGGATTTCTCAAGTCGAAGAAGTCCTGCCACATATTCGTCAAGATCCATTGCTTCTATATTCTGTGAACTTGTCACAAGATTAATGAGCAGTTCCTTTGAAGTGTATGACTGCCTTATGACAAGATGCCTGAGCAGCCCTGTGTGCTGTATCTTCCTGTAATATGGGAGTTCATTATCCTTACAGAACTTCACAGTGTAATCTACGATTGCATTGTAATCCGGACTGACGATATCACAGTCTTCCATCTGGACGATATCGTACATGCTATTCTTCTTATGAAGTCCAAGGGCAAGGGGTCCATCCTTATATTCATCTCCAAATGAATATTCCATCTTATTTCTATATCCGGATGTAACAGGAGAACCAATTATCCCTTCCCATTTGTATGGATTTTCTTCTGTATTTATCACCCCATCTAAAAGCTTCTTCACCATATCGGCTTTCAACTTCAACTGGTTCTCATAGCTCATGGTCTGATAGCTGCAGCCTCCACACTGACCGAAATGTGAGCACACCGGTTTACTATCTTCAAGAGGTGACGGCTTGAGGACTTCCAAGGTTCTTGCTTCTGCCCGGCCGCTCTTTAATTTTATTACCTGTGCACTTACCTCCTGTCCGGGAAGTGCCCCTTTTATTGTAACCTTTCTATCGCCACACATGAAGCTTCCCTTGTTTGGGAAATCATATTCCGCAATAGTTCCTGTTATTATGTCACGCTTCTTCAATCCTGTATCCTCCATATACTGTAATCCTGACTTGTTTTCCCATTACATTAATTTAAGTCATAATCCAAGTCACAACCTGTATCTATCTCCAACAAAGGGGCAGCTTACTGGGCTGCCCCTTACTTTCCACTAAATAGTCTCTCCTTAAGAGAATCCATCGGTGTAGGATCTGTACTCTCTCTTTAAAAGAACCAACCAGTGTAGGATCTGTACTCTCTCTTTAAAAGAACCAATCAGTGTAGGATCTGTACTCTCTCTTTAATGAGTTTTCTGCGAAGAATGGTGTTCCGTTCTGGTCGAATTCCAGAAGGATGAATTTACCCTCTGCACCGTCCCGCGGAAGTGCCAGCGAGCCGGGATTTGCAATGTATATTCCATTGCGGTTCTCCACCTTCTGGACATGGGTATGTCCGTACAGTACGATGTCATAGCCGTTCCTCACCGCAAGCTCATAGAGATCGTCAGTTCCAAAGCCCACCTTATGCAAATGTCCGTGGGTTATGAATACCTTCTTTCCCTCGATCTCAAGCTCTTCCTCCCGTGGAAGTCCACACATAAAATCATTATTTCCTGCGATCATGTGGATCTCGCAATCGAACATTTCCTCCACATAATCAAGATCTCCGGCAATGTCTCCAAGATGGATCACCATGTCCACCTCACCCACCTTCTCAGCAACCTTTACAATGCTGCTTCGTCTTCCATGAGTATCACTAATTATCAGAATTTTCATCGATTACTTCCTTTATCAATCTAAGTGCATTTCCTCTGTGGCTTATCTCGTTCTTCTCCTCAGGTGACAGCTCTGCTGTTGACACACCTCTGTCCGGCAGGAAGAAGATAGGATCATATCCAAATCCATTCTCGCCACGCTCTTCATATCCTATTATTCCCTCTATGGTTCCGCGTCTTGTTATTGTCCTGCCATCCGGAAATGCTGCCGCAATGGCACATACGAACCTGGCTGTCCTCTCGCTGTCAGGAACTCCCTCAAGCTTGTCTATGATAGCCTTGTTCTTAATTCTATAGGATGTATCCTCCCCCATAAATCTTGCTGAATATATTCCCGGTGCCTTGTCCAGATAGTCAACCTCAAGGCCGGAATCGTCTGCCAGTACAAGGCAATTTGCCACATTTCTGATAGCCTCAGCCTTGATTATGGCATTCTCTTCAAATGTCTTTCCATCCTCAACTATATCTATGTCTATTCCCGCTTCCTTCATAGACTGTATCTCATAGCCACAGTCCGCAAGGATCATGCGGATCTCTTTCATCTTATTTTCATTCCCTGTTGCAAATATTAGCTTCTTCATACGCTTCTCCTTCTTACGCCAACACAAATCTCATCCATTATGTGATTCATCACACGATATCATAAATTCCGACTGCAACGCCTTTTTTACACCTATCACACATTCTCATAAATGTCACCTGCAACGCCATTTTTCACACCCATCACAGGTGCTGTCTACAATGTCAATTTATGACATGTCGTCTTCACCTATATAGCCATTGCCAAAGTCTCTTCATGTCATGATCTTCTCGGTGGCTTCGGTCCCATAAACTGATAGAAATAGGACTTTATCATTCCGTTGTATATCTTCCTGTTCTTGTCGGCTTTTCTGCCTATATATTTCTCAGCATCCTTGTAAGAGGTGATCAGGAACATTGACCAGCTATCCAGATTTCTGTAGGCTTCACCAATGGTTCTGTACAACTCCGGAAGGGCTTCCTTCTCCTCAAGTCTCTCACCGTAAGGTGGATTGGTCATTACAAAGCCATACTTCTTAGGATTGCTGAGATCCTTAACATCCCTCTGCTGAAAATGAATATGCTTGTCCACGCCTGCACATCTGGCATTCTCCATGGCACACTTCACTATGTCGCCGTCCAGATCGTAGCCCTGGATATTCATCTTCACGTCATTATCTATCATGTCATGAGCCTCGTCTATGGTCTCATACCACATCTTTTTATTTCCGATCTTCACCCACTCCGCTGCGGTGAAGTCCCTGTCCATTCCCGGTGCGATATTTGCCCCGATCATGGCAGCCTCTATTGGAAATGTTCCGCTTCCGCAGAAAGGATCCACCAGCACTCTGTCCTTGTGCCACGGTGTCAGCATAATAAGAGCAGCCGCCAGAGTCTCTGAGATCGGTGCCTTACCTACCAGCCTTCTGTAGCCTCTCTTGTGCAGAGATATTCCCGAGGTGTCGATTGCCAGGGTAACTATGTCCTTGAAGATAAATACGCGGACAGGATATGACGCCCCCTCCTCTGTGAACCAGTTCACATGGTAGGTCTGCTTCATCCTCTCAACCATTGCTTTCTTCACAATGGACTGGATATCTGATGGTGAAAATAATGCACTCTTGTTGGAGGTTGCCTTTGAAACCCAGAACTTCGCATCCCTGGTAAGTATATTCTCCCAAGGTATCGCCTTCGTCCCCTCAAAGAGCTCGTCAAATGTGGTTGCCTTGAAGCTTCCGCACTTAAGCATGATCCTCTCTGCGGTCCTTATGAATACATTTGCCCGGGCTATTGCTTCCACATCTCCTGCAAATGTAATACGCCCGTCCTCCACAGACACGATCTCGTATCCAAGCTCCAATATTTCCTTCTTCAGTACTGACTCCAGACCAAAATGGCAGGGAGCAATAAGCTCCACTCTGTCTAAATTATCTATCATCCCGTATTTACTCCTGATCAAGTTCTAAAATAAAACCTTAAATCCAGGCTCCACACCTTCCCTACACCGGAGAATATATTACAGAGCCCGGATTCTTAATTTATCTGTTTATCAATGTCATATCACATGATCTTATACATACCGAACATCTCATATATGACATTTCTATATTTTATACTTCACTCTTTAAACCATTGTCATTACAATTCCGCAATTTATACTTCCCTATTTAAACCATTGTCATTACAGCTCTGCAATTTATACTTTGCATTTTAAGATCATTGCAGCAATAATTTTGGCATAATTACTTTACGATCTGCTGAGTGCTCCCTTGTACTGCTTCAATCCGCCCACGGCATTAACAACATCATAGCCGTCATCAAATAACCGCTTGGCAGCCACAGCACTGCTTCCTCCATGCATACAATACACCAGCAGGGTCTTGCTTTTCGGCAGCCTGTAATTCTTTGACTTTATTGTATCTAAAGGAACATTCAGGGCAAGAGGTATATGCCCCGAATCAAATTCCGCTTTGGTCCGAACATCAATTATGATACCACCTGTATTCATGGCCTCTGATATGATGTTCCTTATGGGAATATTTCTGAATCTCATAACATCAAGAACCTCTCAGTCAACGTGATTTCCTATTATACGGGGTGCATGATATTATAATATTCCCGGAAAAATGTAATGTGCCTGCATCTTAAACCCAAACACTCTGTGTTTCCTGCGATTTTAATGTGTTCACATGGCAAGTCAAAGTGTCCGTGTTTCCTGTGATTTTAATAAACTTAAATAAGCTGTGAGAGTCTCTCCTCTACCTGGCTCTTCATCTCTGTATACTTTGCAAGCTTAGCTCTCTCTTCCTCAACCTTTGCTGCAGGTGCCTTGTCAACAAACTTAGGATTTGCAAGCATGCCTGAAGCTCTCTTTATCTCGCCATCAAGCTTCTTAACCTCGCCCTTGAGTCTCTCGATCTCCTTGTCGATATCAACAAGCTCTGCAAGAGGAATGTAAAGCACTGCATCATGGATAACTGTTGATACAGCATTTGCATCTATTCCTGTCTTATCCTCCTGAACATATACAGCATTAGCATATCCAAGGGTTGCGAAGAAGTTCTTTGAAGCCTCGAACCTGTCTCTTATCTCCGACTTTTCTGACACTACATAAACCGAAGCCTTCTTGCTTGGTGGTACATTCATTCCTGTACGGAGATTTCTGATGGCACGGACTGCTGCCTTGATGGTATCAACAGCTTCCTCGTCTGCCTTGAAGCTCCACTCTTCCTTGTACTCAGGCCACTTGGAGATCATGATAGACTCCTCCTCATCCTGAATGTTACAGAAGATCTCCTCTGTGATAAATGGCATGTATGGGTGCAGAAGCTTCAACGCATTTATAAGGACTGTCTTGAGCGTCCAGAGAGCTGCTGCCTTTGTGGTGTCATCATCATTGTAGAGTCTTGGCTTAACCATCTCTATATACCAGTCACAGAATTCCTCCCAGATGAAGTCGTATACCTTCTGAACAGCAATACCGAGCTCGTACTTGTCAAGGTTTTCTGTTACAGCTACCGCAAGGTCATTTACCTTTGAAAGGATCCATCTGTCTGCAATGGTAAGGTCGCTTAACTTAACCTGTGAGAAGTCTGCCTTCTCCATATTCATCATTATGAAACGAGTTGCGTTCCATATCTTATTTGCAAAGTTTCTTGAGTTCTCAACACGCTCCCAGTAGAAACGCATATCATTTCCGGGTGCATTACCTGTGATAAGTGTGAGACGGAGTGCGTCTGCACCGTACTTGTCGATAACCTCAAGAGGGTCGATACCATTTCCAAGGGATTTACTCATCTTACGTCCCTGATCATCACGGACAAGGCCGTGGATAAGCACATGCTTGAATGGGCTCTTTCCTGTCTGCTCCAGGGCTGAGAATACCATACGGATTACCCAGAAGAAGATGATGTCATATCCTGTTACAAGCACACTTGTAGGATAGAAGTAATCATACTCAGGAGTCTTGTCAGGCCAGCCGAGAGTTGAAAATGGCCATAATGCTGATGAGAACCATGTATCAAGGGTATCCTCATCCTGTGTTATATTTGCACTTCCGCACTTGCTGCACTTGCAAGGTGTCTGTCTGCTTACTGTTGTTGCACCACAGTCTGCACAGTACCATGCAGGTATTCTGTGTCCCCACCAGAGCTGTCTTGATATACACCAGTCTCTGATGTTCTCCAGCCAGTGGATATATGTCTTGTCAAACTGCTCAGGTACAAATGAAAGCTCATCTGTCTTAACTACCTTGAGGGCAGCCTCACCCATTTCCTTCATACGTACGAACCACTGAGGCTTGATCATTGGCTCAACAGTTGTCTTACATCTGTCATGGGTACCTACGTTATGGCTGTGCGGAACAACCTTAACCAGAAGTCCCAGAGCGTCAAGGTCTGCAACCATCTGCTTTCTTGCCTCATAACGATCCATTCCGGCATATCTGCCACCTAGCTCGTTAATGGTGGCATCATCATTCAAGATATTTATCTCTTCAAGATTATGACGCTTTCCTACCTCGAAGTCGTTAGGGTCGTGGGCAGGTGTAATCTTAACACAGCCTGTTCCGAACTCCTTGTCAACATACGGATCCGCAATAACAGGAATCTGTCTGTCGGTAAGAGGAAGCTCCAACATCTTTCCTACTATATCCTTATATCTCTCATCATCAGGATTTACAGCTACGGCTGTATCACCGAGAAGTGTCTCTGGACGGGTTGTAGCAATCTCTACGAATCTTCCCGGCTCTCCAACTACAGGATAGTTGATATGCCAGAAATGTCCTTCCTGCTCCTCATGTATAACCTCAGCGTCTGAGATAGATGTCTTACATACAGGACACCAGTTTATGATCCTTGAACCCTTGTAGATATAGCCCTTCTCATAGAGATTACAGAACACCTCTGTAACGGCCTTTGAGCAGCCCTCATCCATGGTAAATCTCTCACGATCCCAGTCGGCGGATGAACCCATCTTCTTAAGCTGGCTGACGATACGGTTGCCGTACTCTTCCTTCCATGCCCAGGCATGCTTCAAGAATGCCTCACGTCCGATCTCCTTCTTATCTATTCCCTCGGCCTTAAGCTTCTCTGTAACCTTAACCTCTGTTGCTATTGCGGCATGATCGGTTCCCGGCTGCCACAATGCTGAGTATCCCTGCATTCTCTTAAATCTGATGAGGATATCCTGCATTGTATTGTCAAGAGCGTGTCCCATGTGAAGCTGTCCTGTTACATTTGGAGGTGGCATTACTATTGTAAATGGCTTCTTACTCCTGTCTACCTCTGCATGGAAATACTTCTTCTCTTCCCATTTCCTGTACAGTCTGTCTTCAATCTCCGCCGGATTGTAGGTTTTTTCTAGTTCTTTCATAATCTGCATCCTTTCTATCTAATGGCACGGCTCACGAAGTTATGGCGTGCTTTTCTTTATAATAATGTCTGTGACACCTTCTTTAATATTTATGCATATTGCATTATAAATCTATATCTGCAAATTGTCACTATGCCAGCTGTTTTCTGAAATCGTCCTTAAGCTCCGTAAGAACGCTGTCCACTCGTCTGTCATAGTCGGAAATATTTCCATGAAGCTTATTATACACCGCCTTCTGGACTTTATTATATATGGTCATCTCTGCCACATCATCCTTGCAGTCAGCGATCTCCATCATAACATCATCGAAGAAGCTCTCCGGCATACCATGTCTCTTGATCTCCCTCTTTAATGTGGCAGAATCCACAGTAACGGCTGTCACATAAAGATACTCTATCAGTGACTCCTCATTGTGGTTAAGCTTATATGCCTTAAGGAAGCACTGTCTCGCCTCCTCCCTCTGGAGATTTCCGGACAACACCACAGCCTTGTTGTGATATACATTTCCGAGGAACACCTCCGTGCCCTGGGACTCAGGAAAATTCTTTATTATCTCATCATACATAGCTCCAGCCTTTATATAATGCTTATAACGGCAGTAGCCGTCAGCCTTTACCTTTAAAAGCTCGTACTTTGAATATCCCCTTATCTTCTGGCACTCCTTCATGAAGGCACGTATCTCGTCTGTTCCATAATAATTGCCGGCGGTGATTATTTCAATAAGAATATCCTGGGTAAATGCTTCTTTCTCCATGAGACTTTCAAGCCTTCCCGCAAGCTCCGGCATATCCAGTTCCTTCCTTATCCACATGGCAAGCCGTTCCGTTACATCATCCCTGCCGATCAGCACCATGTTGTTGTATATATAGTAACACAGCTCTTCATAGGAATAGACCGACACCTTAGTGTTTAGGAACATATAAGGATCATCTGCAGTTTTAGTCTTGCATACTATTATCTTCCCCATGCAAATCGAATTCCTTCCTGTATATCTTGTTCGTGGTAGGATAGAGCATACCAAAGCCCTCATCCCTTATTATCATGGCTCCGCTTTCGCTGTCATAAAACTCCACCTCAAGTGATATCTTTGTAGTCTTCGGCGGTCTCTTAGGCAGGCCTGCAATCTGCATACTCTGGACCGTCTTATCTCCTGTCAGCATATTTCTGAATACTATATCAAGTCTGTCTGTATCGTCTAAGAAAATGCTGATCTTATTTCTTGTATTGAACCATTCCCTGCCTGCTTCCGAGATGATATACAGGGAATTGGCATTGTCCATAAGGTTGATACCCACGTCATACATCACTACCGTATCTGAACAGATGATGTAATTGTCCAGCACATCTCTCTTCTCATGTACTGCAAATGCTCTGTAGCAGGCGCCCTTCACGTACATGTTCTGTCCGGCAAATACTCTTCTGCCCTGGCACAGGAAATTGGTGGATCTCTCCATCCAGTCACCATCAAAGCCCACACCTGTAAGGTATACAGAAGAAATGTTCTCCAGTGTGACAGTCTCCTTAACCACCTCTAAAAAGAGATCGTCAAGATCCTCCTTGTCAGCAGCCTGACCATCCCCGGACATCTTGTCTGAGAAATCAGCCTCGCTTATCTCTATCCTGTACGGAGATCTGTTTCTCTGCTGGCTTAAGCTATAGTAGAACAGTCCTTTTTTACTGTAGTCAAATAATGCCACGCTGTTGTTTCTAAGTACCTCAGGCTGATGGAATATATAATACACAGCACTTCTCTCGTGTCCCTGTATCTCAAACTGTTCCTCATCAAGCTTAAGTTCTATCCTCAGTTTCCTTAAAGCATCTATTATATAAGGATCTGTGTCTGCAACTGTGACCACCAGCTTCTCAATGGTATATTCATCAAAGCTCTTTAGGAACTCCTCCAGATGGAGCCTTGCCATCTTGACAAATAAATCCCTGGCTCTGTATTTCTTGTCATTTATCCATACATCGTCATTCAACATGACGCGGTTGTATATATCATCCACCAGCATACCTGAGCCGTCTATACCCCGTCTCACCGCCTGGCTTCCCACATACCATTTCCTGTCGGCCTCCCCCTCTGTCTGTTCGGTCTTTGTTGCCACATACAGGGTATTAGGCAGGAGGTAGGAAGCTTCATCTGCAGTATCACTTACAGATTCAGGTTCTCTCTTCTGTATATTGTAATAACTAAGCTGTGTATGATCCGGCTCTATATCCATGCCGAGATACAATGAAAATTCCGCCATTTATCTATCTCCTGCAAATTTCTGTTTGCTAAAATATCTGTACCATGCTACCCTTATGGTCTCGTGACATTGCCTACAATATGATCAGGTTCTCCTCGAAGAAATGTATATTGTTAAGATATGTCTCCATGGCCTCCATAAGGGCCTGGTCATCTCTTGTTTCCTGACTTATGAGCATGTGGTTTATAAGCTCAAATCTGTTGCTGCTTCCCTTGTCGAGTGGCTTATTCTTCAATGCTTCACTCTCCACTATGGAGCTTCTGCCGCTCTCATCACAATCTATTGAATATACGAGATTTTCCCCATGGAATACAACCACTTCCTTAACATACACTCCCGGTATTATCTCGTTCATCCTTTCGGATTTGTACTTCGCCATATTAACGCTTTCATTTCCGAAGCTGTAGCTGATCCATACCGACATGTCCTTCTCACCCTTGAATATTATATAGGTCTTGAAGTCTGTGTCTCCCGGCAGCGTTACGAAGCTTACAAAGGCACGGAAAAACGGGAGTATCTTTCCCGCACTCACAAATGCCTTCACATTCTTTCTGATCCATTCCTTCTGCTCCCTGTTGTAATGTCCTCCGCAATTGCTGAAGAAATACAGCAGTGCCATTCTGGATATCTCGTCTGTAATGTTCATTTTCTCTATCTCACAGTACAGGCACTCCATGACATTCGCAGGAATCTTCTGTTCCTTTATAAGGTACTGGTGGGCACAATATCTGAGGAAGGCCTTTATGACCATGCCTCTGCTCCTGCCCTTGTAGTACACATCAAATATATCATATATGGATTCCGTATATCCATTTGCGAACATACTCTGGGCAAGGATATTCTCTGCCAGCATATCTATATCTCTGTAGGTATTGCTTACGCTCTTGAAGAGATCTGCCATGTCCGTGGTGGAACCGTTGAAGTTGTTTCCAAGGAAAGAAAGAATGTTCTTCGTTGCGTAGCCTCTCTTGTAGAGATATACGCACATGGATATCAGCTCCCTGGTATCCTCGTACTTCTTGCTGCCTATGCCATACTCCGCAAGCTTCACCAACGGCTCCACTGCCACATCCATATAGCCGAACCTCATCACCATGTCAAATGCCATGTCCATAAGGTCAAGCTCTACCATATACTCTGTAAGCTCTGTGGCGTCATAAGGCTTAACATAGTCAAGATCCAGCTTAAGCATGTATTTCGCCAGTATCTCACCATCATAATTCTCATGATAGTAGCTGATCATCTGTCTTACAGCCTGCTGCTTGATCTTGTCTGAAAGCTCAGGACAGGCAATTATGTCTCTGGCAATATTTATATGTTCTGAATCCTTATTATCAAAGCTGTCAATGTTGTTGTATGCACATAACAGATATCTGTAATCCTTGAAATTATATTCCTTGCAGATATCCATATAGCTCTTCTCATCCACGATCCTCTCAAGCCTGTATCCCACAGATCCGGCATACCTGCCTCCCCTGCCGTCAAGGAGTGTGAGCACCACATCCTTTGATACAATCTCCACATAGGCTTCACCGTTTTTAACATTTACCACCTGGGCATCCTTAAGTTCCCCATGGCTTACGATCACTGTCTTTATGTTTTTATTCCTGCATACAAACTTTCTTCTGAATATTATATTTATCAGGGTCGGGGCAAATTCTTCGCTGACGGTCTCAGGCTCTAAGAACTCATCATAGATCACTGTGAGATCATCGCTCACCTCTCCCTTAACTATCATCTTCTCCATGAAGGCAGTCATGGATGGTGTATATTCATTATATACACTGCCATTTGCTTCCTTGTTCATGATTATGTTGGCGTAAAGGTATGCCAGTTCCTTCTCATCAAGGGTGTTCTTGTATAAGAAGTATCTGAGTATCGCCTCAGGTATAAGGTCATATCTGGACTTGTCCATGCTCTTAAGGAAGCACTCGTTAAGCCCGATATACTTAAGATTATCCTCTAAGGCCTTACTGTAATACTCATGATATGCCATGTCATACCTGTGATTTCTTATGAGGATACCACAGATTACATTAAGAGCCTCAGTGAACCTATGAACCTCATAAATCTCCTCAAGGAGCTTAAATGCATGTTCATCAAAAATCTTAAGTCTTCCACATGCCTTGATATACTCCATCAACACATCTTCGGAAATAAAGTCATGCCTCATGCCCCATCTTATGGCCGATATCTCAAGAAGCCCTGCCTGCTTGCACATAAGAGGCTGCTTGTTGAACATGTCACATATCTCAAAATATATAATGGGACTGTTGATTCCCATATCGTACAGAGTCTGTATGTCCTCATATAAAGTCCATTTGTCCTCTGTGTATCTTATATCTATAAAAAGAAGTATCCAGAAGTAAAACAATTTATCCCTGTTGCTTCTGAAACACTCTCTGGTCATAGCTGCAGTCTCTTTAATGACAGTTTCATCCCTGGTAACCAGTGCCTTAAGGTAGCTGTAATAGCACCTCTCCATATCTCCATCTTTTCTCTCGGGATTTTCACTGTCTATCCTCTCAAACTCATGCTTTGCATACTCGATCCTTCCCTCAAGGATGTTCATATGGAGCAGCCCCAGCCTGTATAACTTCATCTCGGGTCTGAACTTGAGAAGTTCAACAAGACATATCTTGGTGGTATCTATGTACTTAGACAAATCTATCCTGTCAGTCCTGAAATCTATATATGCCCTGACTATTGCCTCTTCATCCCTCTTCACAATCAGGTTCATCTCTCTGACCTTCGGAGCAATCTTCTCTGTATCCGGAAGCTTTATTCCTATCTTGATACAGATGGTCTGATACGGATTCTCAACGTAGATATTGCCGGTATTTACTCCGTCCTTGATCCTGTCAGGGTTAATAAGGAATGTGAGCTTACAGTTATTGCCTGTGAAGCTGTCACGATCGATCTCCTTCATCTCCGGCATAAGGAAATCACAGTCGCTCCTTACGGCAGCCTTCACATATCCCCAGGTATTCTTGCTTATATTGATACTGGCTCTCACAAGCTCAGTTGGCATTTCGATAAGGATCTCCTTCTCTGCCGCCTGCAGTGTAAGTGCCCTCTTCTTATGGGTGTACACAAGGAAATCTTCCATAGCCTGTTCCATGTTCACACATTTTCTCAGGCTGTGGTATGCCCTTGCCTCCATGTCCTTGTCCTTTAAGAACACTCTCTTGAAGTCATCATCAAGGAACACCGTAAGGGCTTCGCCCGGTGCCTCCTCTGCAAATGCAGCAAATTGGAACAGATCCTTTATCTTCTTATCTCCCACGGTGATCATCGGTTCAACCACCTCAATGTTATAAGGTATCCTGAACTCACCGCCGTCTGAGACCACATTTATATTACCCACAAATGTCTTTCCCGGTTCAATATTTTCCGCATTAAAAGAAAAGGCAATCTCATTCTTCCTGCCCACAAAGGTATGACTCTTGAAATCTATAAGGTATCTGCTGTCAAATACCATAAGCTTTATATTCATGTCATTTGCAGATTTAATTGTGAATGAACCCCTGTACAGGGTTCCCGTCTCTACCTCAAGAGCCAGTCTTGCCACGGATATCTCTACCTCAGGTCTCTTGACCTCGAACTCGCCCCTGGCATATTCTTCTACAATCGCCTTCATATCAAAATCTCCTGAACCAACATGTCACCCCGTTTTTTAATATCGGCAGTCGCCCAATGCAGACATGCAGACATGTTGCACTTTTTCCGTTGCCATTACATTAAAACAGGTCTTAGACTTGTTTTTAGACCTTATAATCTGTATAATTACATACAGACGTATAAAGTGATTATAACAAAAGAAGGTAATTTTTTAAACATTATAATTAGAAATGTATCAACTTTTCTCACATGAAGATGCGATACATTGCAGAAAGAGGGTTTTTTATGGTTAAGGGTACGCCAAATCTGTCTACAGAAAATCTCATTGCGAGCTATGAGACCGTGAGATACGATCTGAACATGAATCCTTTGGGGATTCCGGATTCTGTGAAGAATGTTGTAAGTGCTCATATTGACGCACTGTCTGAATACCCCGACAACAATTACACGGAGCTTAAGGACAGCATTTCTTCTTATGTGGGTGCTCCTGCCGGAAATATTATCATCGGCAGCAGTTCCTATGAATTTATCAAGCTGCTTATTGAATTCAATTCGCCTAGGAAAGCATTGCTCATCACTCCCGGTTCTCACAATTATGAGAAGCTGCTTAAGCTAAACGGCTGTGAGATAATTTACTACGAAACCAAGGCAGAGGACGACTTCGTCCTTGATATCGCCGACCTTATATCTAACTTAAGCGAAGAGCTTGATATGGTCTTCATCTCCAATCCAAACGGAACCACATCAAAGCTTATTGACAGGGAATCAATGAACTTCATTTGCAAGATCTGCACCGGAAATGATATCTTCCTGGTGGTTGACGAGGAATACATGGACTTCTGTGCCAACTGGCAGAATGAGACAGCCGTCCCACTGACAAATGAATACGACAACATGATCATCCTGAGAAATACTACCAAGTTCTTTGCTGTGCCGGGGCTCCGCCTTGCATATGCCATAACTTCAAATGCGGTATTCAAGAAAACTCTGGAGATCGCAGGATTTCCTTATTCCATCAACAGATTTGCCGAGTTAGCCGGAATTGATATGTTCAAGGACGCTTCCTACATATCCCGTTCTGCAGAAGTAATAACCACTGAGCGTAACCTTGTGTGCTCTGCTCTCTCTGCAAGAAAATCCATCAGGCTCATAAGGCCTGCGGCGAACTTTATGCTTGTGGAGCTGTTGAAGCCGGACATCACTGCCGCAGATGTGGTAAGCCACTGTGCGAACCGGGGATTATACATACGAAGCTGCGCCGACATGGCCGGCCTTGGCAACAAGTACATCCGCTTCTGCTTCATGAATCCTAAGCAGAATGACCTTCTGGTAAATACAATCCTTGAGATTGTGTAAAGTAGAGCAGCAACCATTAGAAATTGCCTACGGCAAGGGTTGCTGCAGCGTAACGATGTCACGGACATCATTACAATAAATAAAAAAAAAAAAAAAAACGAAATCGTTTTACGAGTCGTGCAAATAAGAAAGGGGTAAATAACATGCAATTCGAACCAATCAAAGTTACATCATCTTATAACAATTCATTAGACATCAAGGTTGTAAATGGCCATTTCGCCACCAACCACTCACACATCAATCAGTACATTGATATGACAACCATCAAGGTCAGAAGAAAGATGGCTCTGGCTGCTGCCCGTGCAATGGCAACAGAATATATTTCATCTACAATAGTTGATACTATTGTATGTATGGATGGCACAGAGGTCATCGGTGCTTATCTTGCAGACGCACTTACTGCAAATGGTATCGTGTCAATGAACCAGCACCAGACCATATACATTGTAACTCCTGAGGTTCACAGCTCAGGTCAGCTCATCTTCCGTGACAACCTCCAGCCTATGATCAAGGGCAAGAATGTTCTTCTTCTCCTTGCTTCAGCCACAACAGGTAAAACTATCAAGAAGAGCCTTGAGTGTATTGAGTATTACGGCGGTACTATTTCAGGCATTTCAGCGATATTCTCAGCTACAGCAGAAGTAGACGGTTATCCTGTTCATTCACTGTTCAACTCAAAGGATCTTCCTGATTACAAGACATACCCTCATGAGGAGTGTCCTATGTGTAAGGCAGGCCAGAAGATCGAGGCTATTGTTAACAGTTATGGATATTCTGTGCTGTAAGACTGTCAGGTAATCCAGGTAGTAAACAATCATGACGACAAACAGGGAGATATAGCCCTGGTGACACGTATTCACTATGGTCACTGCGGGTTATATCTCCCTGCTTGTCTGTATACGTTTTACGCATATCTTCTATTTACTTGTGAGCATTCTTAGCCTTGGTCTTGTATATTGCTTTCTGGAATGCAATTACATTATCCACGCCGTAGAGCTTTACCTTTAAAGCTATTTGACCACCTGCATATTCAACAAAGAGGTACTTATTCTTTGTGATGAAAAATCCAATGATATATGCCAGTGGTATCATTATTGCCAATGCCAATACCACACCACTCATACTCTTAGGGACTGCTGATCTGATGATGAGTCCGATTATGAATATCACCACCGCGCTGATCAAAAAACCAACACGGCTTGTATTCGCAATCTTGGTTCCTGTAATATCATCTACATTCACACATTCTCTTGAAGCAGAAGTATCAATAATCCCCTTTTTGTGATTGTAATACAATCTCTTATCCGACAGCACTACCTGATCTTTCTTAACACCCTGACCTGTCACCATATTCTTGACATAGCTGTTATCAAGTGTAGCAACTACGCTCTCTGTCTCCTCAACAAATACATCCTTGAAGACATCCTTTGATGGCTGTGTGCCTGAATATCCGCCATCCTGTGTTGTGCTGTTGTTATACGCCGCTCCGGTATATGATGTGTTCTGATATCCGTAGCCCTGATAATCGCCGGCGGCGTATCCAGTATTTGCATATCCAGTATTCTGATACTGGCTGTTCTGATACATTGTATTCGGTGTCGGTATAGAACCATATGTACCGGATACTCCCTGTCCGTTTGTATTGTTTGAATTGTTAATGTCGTTAGTACTCATTTCTTTCATCCTCCCATAACTTGTTTATCAACTTTTTCTTGATTATACGGTTATGGGGTGGTGGGAAATTTGCACTTTTTAGAGTACTCAAAAAAGGTTCATGCAAAACAATTTATTTCAGTCGCACATAATAAGTATTTTTTCCTGACCCCCCTCAACAATTTTCCCTTAAAAATTATACATAATTAAGGCATAAATTATGCAAGCATATTGCACCTGCCTCGCTGCCATAGCAAAAAATACAGGCAAACCATCAGTCTCACTCACCGATGTTTACCTGTACTTTTTATTCCCTATATTATTGATTATCAGCTACTAATGCTTATTCTTAGTATTTCCTCATCTGCATTTTCCTTCTCACAATGGCAGCGACTATCAACACTACCACTGCCCCTGCAAATATCCATATGCCTACAGGCACATCCTTGATATTGTAGCAACGCACATCGATCCACATCTGGTTGATGTTGGCGGCGGCGTCATCATCGAAGCACAGCATGATGGCACTGTGGGAGATATCCTCCGCCGAAGGATACTGGGCTGTGAGCTGCCTGTTCATCTGCTCCATAGGTGCAGTCACGATGTAATCCTCGGAATTTTCATCACCTGCGAAGAAGTAGCCGAGATTATAGTCAAATGTATCCTCCTCGTCTTCCTCTGCACCGAAATTGTAATCCACATAATCAATTATTGTATCGTCATCCCCACCGGATATTACTGAGGTGTAACCGATGTAGTACATGTTCCTCACTGCATTGTCAGGTCTTGACACATAATTGACAAATGCCTCAGCCGCCTGCTGCTTTCTTGGATCCTCAGAAATTCCTGATTTAAGCATTACCCAGCCATCAAACCAGAGATTTGTACACTCCTCAGGTATTGCGAAGTCAAGGCTTACACCGTCCTCCTCTGCCTGATCCATGGCATATACTGCATCTCCTGACCACTGGTAATTGGCAACGATCTTTCCTGACACAATATCAGCCTTACCGCTGTCCGTCTCAAATGCATACACATTATCCCTTACATCCTGAAGAAGATTTCCCACATCATCAATAGTATCCTCGCTTACATCGTTCATTTCCTCGAGAAGTCTGTTACTATAATCAGATGCATTTACAAATTCATCACTTGTAAGAAGATCATGCTTATAAACACCAAGGGCTGCGAAATATGTGTCTCTTACATTATCCTTAACCGTAACCTGACGGCTGAACTTTGGATTATTTATGATTGCCCATGTGGACGCCTCATCATATGAAACGTATTCAGGATTATAAAGTATTCCTGTAAGTCCCCACATGTAACCGGCAGCATATTTGCTCCAGCTTTCGCCATTTATCTCGTTCTCGTCAAATACATTTCTGATATAAGGAGACACTCCCTTAACATAGTAATTGTCTTCCTTGCTTTCATCAAAGAACTCATCTGAGAAAGGCACTACCGCCTCCTCCTTCATGAGCTTCATTATAAGATAATCAGAAGGACATACAAGATCATACTTGTCACCAAGGGTAAGCATACTGTATAGTTCCTCATTTGTACCGAAGCAGGAGTACTCCACCTTAACCTTCACGCCGTAGTTCTCATAATACCAGTCCTCAAATTCCTGATATATGGGTCTGTCGCCATATATGGTCTGACCATTCTCAAGCTCCATTGCCTCGTCTTCGTCCCAGCCGCCAAGGTCGATATACTCTTCCCAGTTGCAGACCCTGAGGGTTACAACATCATCACCTTTTCCGGCAGCATTACCATCGGAAGCTGTATTTCCAGCCTTATCACCATCTTTATTATCTGCCGAAACAGAACCTTCTGCCGGGTCAGCCTCATCATTTATATTCCGACCTTTCCCATCGGAAACCACATTTGTTACATTACCGGTTTCCGGTGCTTTGGCATATACCGGAAGGCTTGCTCCAAGCATGACTGCGGCAAGAGTAACTGCCGTGGCTCTTCTCACATATGATCCGATACTGCCTCTGTTTTTTTCGGAAATCTGTGAAAGGATCCTGCCACATTTATTTCCGGTTATCAATGTATGTCTGTTATTGATCTCACTTTTTCTCATTATTTTGCCGCCCCCTTTTCCAGTCTCTGCCTACGTACCTTCTGTGGGTGGGCATTTTCTTTATTTTTGTCGCCGTTCCTGCCTGCTATGTTCATGATAACTACCACAATTATAACTATCAGGAAGATCACTGTGGACAGTGCCCAGAGGGCTGTCTTAGTCTCTGTCTGGGATCCCTTGGTGGCATTTACAACATAAGTGCTTATGGTGTCAAATGTGGCAGGCTTAGTGTAGGTTGCTATGAAATAATCATCCAATGACAAAGTTATTGCAAGGGCAAATCCCGACACGATACCAGGCACGATCTGTGGAAGCACAACCTTAAACAATGCGTATGCCGGTGAAGCTCCAAGATCCAGGGCTGCCTCATAGAGGCTGCTGTCCATCTGCTTAAGCTTCGGTACTACTGAGAGATACACAAATGGTGCAGACAGCACTACATGTCCGATAACAAGAGGAACAAAGCTCTCCTTATTCATTCCGCACACAACGATAAGAAGTATGCAGATCGAGAAGCCTGTTACAACGTCCGCATTTACAACAGGAATCTGGTTCATGGCACCGATAGCTCCTGCTGAGATTTTCTTTGAATAATACGCTCCTACGGCACCTATGGTTCCAAGTATTGTGGCAATTACCGCTGATCCCACTGCCAGAAGTACCGTTCCGATTATCATGGATCTAAGCTCTGCCTTTGTGAACAAGGTCACATAGTTATCCATGGAAAATCCATGGATGGTACCAATATTTGCTGAAGTAGTAAAGCTGTACACAGCCAGCACCAGTATAGGTGTGTAGAGTAACAGCAGCATTATGATTATAAATATTGTTCCGCCAAATCTCTTCATTATAACAACGCACCTCCTCTGTTCTTGGCGTCATCATCCTCAAATCTGTTGGTACACAATGTGAAGATAAGTATGATCACCAGAAGTATAAGGGCTATCATTGATCCGCCATGCCAGTTATAAGCTGAGAAATAGCTTCCGATAAGACTACCCATGATGTATGTGCTGTTATAAAGCATGTCAAGAACAACATAGTTGGTCATTGACGGAAGGAATACCATTACAACTCCGCTTATTATGCCCGGTATGGTAAGGGGAAGCGTAACCTTGAAGAAGGTCTGGACTGCATTTGCCCCAAGATCATTGGCCGCCTCCAGGAGGCTGTTATCAAGCTTAAGCATTGTTGTGTACAATGGCAGTATCATGAAGGGAAGGAAATCGTAGGTCATACCGATCACGGAATTTAAAAAAGGATGGTATGCCAGATTGCCCTCTATCATTGTTAATATTTCCTTTAAGGCTGTTATCCTCAAGGTGAAATTTATCCACATAGGAAGGACAAATATCATGACGATAACACCCTTTTTCTTGAGATTACTCTTCGCAAGTATGTATCCGATGGGATACGCCAGAAGCAGACACACGCAGGTGGTGACAACCGCCAGAGCGAAGCTGTAGCAAAGAGTTCCAAGGGTATTGGGATTTGTGAAAAATCCTGTAAAATTGGCAAGAGTAAACTGTCCCTCACCATTTGTAAATGCATAATATATAATTACAAACAGTGGTGCTACCACAAAGCAGATAAGAAATAATGCATAGGGTATTCCAAGCTGTTTTCTTGAAAAACGTAATCCTTTCATGGCTTCCTCCGCTTTATTTCTTTATTGAATATTTAATCTTGTCCTGTGGTATCATAAGGCTGACTCTGTCGTCCATGTTCCAGAGGTCCTCATCATCAACAATGAAGTCCTCCTCGTCATCTGTCCTTACAACATAGCTGTAGTGATCTCCCTTGTAGATAAGGTTGATGATATGTCCGTTTACAATACCGGCATCCTCTTCGTCGCTCATCTCGATATCCTCAGGAAGAACCGAAAGGATTATCTTAAGCTTGTCCGGATCTATTTCGTTTCCGCTGGCATCCACAAGCACATTATCCACAAGCTTTGAGCCTGCTAACACATCTGTTATATTGAAATCCAGCTCGCCGTCAAATATATCAAGCTCATATGACTTGTTAAGCCCTGCCTCAATGTGGTTCATGGCTGTCTCTGATACCATGATATGGATTCCGTCGGGCTCTATATTAAGGCCTACTTCCTCTCCTGTTTTGGCTGACTTGGTTGACTGGATAACTATCTCATTCTTTCCTGACTGGACAGTGATTTCGTAATGTATTCCCTTGAATATCACTGATGTGACAACACCCTTTATGGCACCCTTATCAGGTGTTGTTATCACAACGTCCTCAGGTCTTACAACTGCGTCTATCTTAGTTCCTTCTGCAACATCATCAAGACACTCAAATTCCGCACCGCAGAAACGCACCCTGAGCTTGCCTGTCATTATTCCGTTGAAGATATTGCTATCGCCGATAAAGTCTGCTACAAATGCATTCTTCGGCTCATTATATATATCCTCGGGAGTTCCGATCTGCTGTATCTTACCCTCTGACATAACTACGATCTTGTCGGACATGGTAAGGGCTTCCTCCTGGTCATGGGTTACATAGATAAATGTAATACCTAGCTTCTCGTGCATATTCTTAAGCTCAAGCTGCATCTCTTTTCTCATCTTAAGATCAAGGGCACCAAGAGGCTCGTCAAGAAGAAGTATCTCCGGCTCATTTACCAGGGCACGGGCTATGGCTATACGCTGCTGCTGTCCACCTGACAGAGTTGAAACCTTACGTTTCTCAAATCCCTCAAGGTCAACCATTTCCAGTACTCGCTTAACCTTTTTTACGATTTCCTGGTTAGGAAGCTTCTTAAGCTTCAAACCGAATGCAATGTTGTCGAAAATATTCAGGTGTGGGAAAAGGGCATACCTCTGAAAGACCGTATTTATAGGTCTCTTGTTTGGTGGCAGCTTGCTTATCTCTCTGCCGTCTAATAAAATTTCACCTGATGTTGGGATTTCAAACCCTGCGATCATTCTGAGTGTTGTGGTCTTACCACATCCCGAAGGGCCTAAGAAGGTTACGAATTCACCTTTTTTTACTTCCAGGTTGAATCCGTCAACCGCTGCGAATCCATCTTCAAATACTCGTGAGATGTTCCTCAGCTCAATGATGTTGTTGGAATTGTTTTTTTCCATTTTTTTATTTCCTCCTCTTTAGAACATCAGCCTTTATGGTCTGCAATTAGCCGACTCTGCTGACGCCATATGTCAGGATCTTTTGTAATTCTGACATATATGATATGACTCTTCATCAGCCCGGGGAGCAAATAACGGAGAATTTTATCTGTGCTTCTCCTTGCACCTGTTGCTTTATAATACTCGGCAGACAGGGAAACATGCAATAACCCTGCTCCATCATCCAACAGATACTATGGGGGGGAAATCAAATACTTTACTGATATATTTGAAGAAAAACCCCAGTTTATAGCCAAACTGATGACATGACAGTCGGTTAGTACCTTGCCAGTCCATATCTGGGCAGATCCGCAGTTTTCTCTGCAGATGTGTCGCCATCCCTGTCAAGTAGAGTACGGAAACAGACTTCCGTCTCATCCCTCCTGTCACAAGTTGATCTGCCCATTGGACAAATCTCCTTATTCTAACATAAAATTCCCATTTATTGAAGAATTATTTCAATAAATGGGAATTAAATATGTCTGACTATATGGTTTTAAATATTGGGGTATGTGGTACTCTTACTGAACTCACTGAAATAGTCATCGTACTTGCCCTTAAGCCTGTCCATCTCATCCTGATATTTAAAGGCTTCCACACTGTCAAGCTTATGTTTGAAGCCCTGATATTCAAGAAATCTATAAGCGATCATATAAGTAACCCGATTAAATGAAGCAAAGTACTTCTCATTTATCGTCTTAATCTTCTCATCCAATGACATATCACCGAGTGAATCGCTGTAATTAAAAATCTCCTGGAATGTGGAGGTTACTATCCTGTGCTGTTCCTCAAAATCAGGAGACACATCCTGGATACTCAAGACATACAGATATGCACGAAGCCATCTGGTATCCGACTCCAACCACTCATATACATTCTCGTATTTCTGGTTCATGGCAGTAAGCTCTGTCTTCCAGCCGGCGGACATATAAGAGGCATCAACTATACACAGAACCTGATTGTCTGTAAGATTAAGACCATACTCTTCATTGAACTTATTCACAACCCGCCTTCTCTTACCGGCATTTCTTGACACAGGCTTTAAAGGCTTGCCATCACGACCATACTCTACCCTTTTCTCATATCCACCCATTGTGCCTTCCGGCACTGTATTTCTCCTGGGATCCCACCTGTTGTCATTAGTCTGCCATCCGTAGTCCTTTGCTCTTTTATTATGTGTTCCACCCTTAAGTGCTTTTATGATTATGTATGACATTATTCCAAGTGTAACAAGTACCGAAAATCCATCATTTACAGTAAACGATAATATCATCAATGCAATTATAGGAAATGCCGACACCTTTGCCACATCACTCTTTCTTGTATCCTTCTTCCTGAGCAAATAAATTATTATCGCTATCGCCACAATATTCATATTATCTAATCTCCCTCACCCTGTACTTATTCTCTTGCCATCATATTTTCGTGCTGTCACACAGCCTTCGAATCGCCACTCCGAATATCATCCATTATAACACATTACCAATACCGGACATATATACATTATTCACCTGTTAATCCCTTTAATATGTACCAATCGACGCATTACCATTATACCTGGAACATATACTGGTTTCAATTAAAATCACATTAAAAAAGCAGGCGTGCCGTCTACCTCCACTCTGGTATATGGCACGCCTGCATAAAACTGATCATCTGGATTCATGATCAGCTGTTGGCATGTTCAAACCGATGTTCCTTGTAATGATGAGCATCTTCAAGCATCATATCCTTGACCTTCATAAGTCGTACCTGGGTACTTCTCTCATTTTCATCAAGCTTCATGCTTATATATTTTATACCTTCTTTTGTCTCCGGAATTATAACATGCTCCAGAGCGTTAACTCTACGTCTTGTCTTCTCTATTTCTGCGGCAAGAAGCTGACATGATTTCTCTATCTCAGCAAGCTTAAGCATATCCGGAAGGATATCCGACAAAGACTTCACCGCGTCATCCAGATCACCGGATGTAAATGCAAAACCGTAGGAATAAATATCGCTTTCGTCTGCACTCTTGGTCCTGTAATTAAATACCGGGATGTCAACGCTCATGACATTTCTGTCACTCACCTCAAGCTTAACCTCCTGCTTTGGAGCCATTAACGCAGTATGAAGAGTCTGCTCACTCATGCCTGCCTTGGCAATTACGAAGTTGGTATTCGCTGCTTTTATCCCTGCTTCAACCTTAAGTCTAAGCTCCATATTTTCTCTTGCCAGATCAAGGAACTGACGCATGAGCTCATCTCTTTTATCCTTTAATAGCTTATGTCCCCTTGAAGCTGTCACAAGTTTTTTCTTAAGTCTTGTAAGCTCCATTCGTGTAGGGTTCACAACTACATTTGCCATGCTTCTCCTCCTTTCCTATAATACCATGACCTTATGGTCTGATGATAAGCCTTTGTTAATATATCTACAGCTGTCCGCTTTAGAATTTTCCGTAATACATATCAAGCCACTTATCATCAATACGCTTAAGCTCTGCTCTAGGAAGGATTGAAAGAAGCTTCCATCCTATGTTAAGAGTTTCCTCAATGTCTCTGTCCGTGTCATATCCCTGGGATACATATTCCTTCTCAAAGGCCTCTGCGAACTTGGCATAAAGGATATCAATATCTGAAAGAGCTGATTCACCAAGGATAGTCATAAGCTCCTTGGCGTCCTTTCCTCGTGAGTACGCTGCAAATAACTGGTTCATTGTACTTGCATGATCTCCTCTTGTCTTTCCCTCACCTGTACCCTTGTCCTTAAGACGTGACAGTGACGGAAGAACATCTATAGGTGGTGTAACACCCTTTCTGTATAACTCTCTTGAAAGGATTATCTGTCCCTCTGTAATGTATCCTGTAAGGTCAGGGATTGGATGTGTCTTATCATCCTCAGGCATTGTAAGGATAGGTATCATAGTGATAGATCCGTTCTTGCCCTTCTGTCTTCCTGCTCTTTCGTATAATGTTGCAAGGTCAGTGTACATATATCCAGGATATCCACGACGTCCCGGAACTTCCTTTCTTGCAGCAGATACCTCTCGGAGTGCATCTGCGTAGTTTGTTATATCTGTAAGTATAACCAGCACGTGCATATCCTTCTCAAAGGCAAGATATTCTGCTGCGGTAAGTGCCATACGTGGGGTAGCGATACGCTCAACAGCAGGATCATTTGCAAGGTTGATGAACAGGACTGTTCTGTCTATGGCACCTGTCTCCTTGAAGCTCTCTGTGAAGAAGTTAGCCTCTTCGAAAGTTATACCCATAGCGGCAAATACTACGGCGAACTGCTCGTCTGTTCCACGAACCTTTGCCTGTCTTGCTATCTGGGCTGCCAGATTACTGTGTGGAAGACCTGAAGCTGAGAAAATAGGAAGCTTCTGTCCTCTTACCAGTGTGTTAAGTCCGTCAATGGCAGATATACCTGTCTGAATGAACTCTGAAGGGTAATTTCTTGCTGCCGGATTCATAGGAAGTCCGTTGATATCCCTTCTCTCATCCGGAAGTATCTCCGGTCCGTTATCTATAGGACGTCCGAGGCCGTCGAATACTCGGCCAAGCATATCTTCCGATACGCCAAGCTCCATGCTTCTGCCTAAAAATCTTACCTTACTGTTTGAAAGGTTGATACCTGTTGAGTTCTCGAACAACTGTACCAGGGCGTCCTCGCCGTTGATCTCAAGAACCTTACATCTTCTTACCTCTCCACTTGCAAGCTCGATCTCACCAAGCTCATCATAAGTTACATTCTCTACACCGTGAACAAGCATAAGAGGACCTGCAACTTCCTGTATTGTTTTATATTCCTTTGGCATTTCTTAGTCCTCCTTTCCCTTGATACTCTCAAGTTCCTGTGCCAGTGATTTCTGGATATTTTCAAATTCGGTATCTACATTCTCCGGAAGCACATATTTGAAACGTCCGATCTTCTCACGGACATCCATGCTAAGAATGTGCTTTATTGTAGCCCCCTGCCTGAGAGCCTCTGCTGACTGCTCATAGAAGGCGATAACAAGCTCCATCATAAGGAACTGCTTATGAAGCGGAGTATAGGTATCTACCTCATGGAAGGAGTTCTGATGAAGGAAGTCCTCACGGATAGATCTTGCAGCTTCCATCTTGAGACGGTCACCTGCTGAGAGGGCATCCATACCAACCATCTTTACAATCTCGTCAAGCTCTGCCTCTTCCTGAAGCAGTGTCATCATCTTCTGACGGTCTGTCATGAACTTCTCATCTACATTTTCCTCAAACCATTTGCCCATATTGTCAACATACAATGAGTATGATGTAAGCCAGTTAATAGCTGGGAAATGTCTCTTGTATGCAAGAGCTGAATCAAGTCCCCAGAATACCTTCACGATACGAAGTGTTGCCTGGGATACCGGCTCTGAAATATCACCACCTGGAGGTGATACGGCACCGATAACTGAAAGTGCACCGGTCCTTCCCTCTGATCCAAGGGCCTTTACCATACCTGCACGCTCGTAGAACTGTGCAAGTCTTGAACCAAGATATGCAGGATAACCTTCCTCACCCGGCATTTCCTGAAGACGTCCTGACATCTCTCTTAATGCCTCTGCCCATCTTGATGTGGAGTCAGCCATAAGGGCTACTGAATATCCCATATCTCTGAAGTACTCTGCTATTGTTATACCTGTATATATAGAAGCCTCTCTGGCAGCAACCGGCATATCTGATGTATTGGCAATAAGAACTGTTCTCTGCATGAGGGAATGTCCTGTCTTAGGATCCTTAAGCTCCGGGAACTCGTTCAGAACGTCTGTCATCTCGTTTCCACGCTCTCCACATCCGATATATACAACTATGTCTGCCTCTGCCCACTTGGCAAGCTGGTGCTGGATAACTGTCTTACCGCTTCCGAAAGGTCCCGGAACTGCGGCAACACCACCCTTTGCAATAGGGAAGAAGGTATCTACTACTCTCTGTCCTGTAATAAGAGGCATTACAGGTGGGATCTTCTCTACATATGGACGTCCTCTACGAACCGGCCATTTCTGCATAAGGGTAAGCTCTCTGTCACCCTTATCTGTGGCAACTATACATACAACCTCGTCAACGGTGAAGTCTCCTGCCTTGATCTCCTTGACAGTTCCTTCTACACCGTAAGGAACCATGATCTTCTGGGTAACAACCACAGTCTCCTGAACCGTACCTATTACGTCTCCGGCTGTAACCTTATCGCCGACCTTGGCAACAGGGACAAACGTCCACTTGATGTCTCTCTTTAATGATGGAACCTCAACACCTCTCGCGAGGTTATTTCCACAGATCTTCATAATGTCATCCAGAGGTCTCTGGATACCATCATAGATACTGCTTATAAGTCCGGGTCCAAGTTCTACCGAAAGAGGCATTCCTGTTGATTCAACAGGTTCACCGGGACCCAGTCCTGATGTCTCCTCATATACCTGAACAGAAGCCTCATCACCATGCATTTCTATAATCTCACCGATCAATCGGCTGTCACTAACTCTTACAACGTCGAACATGTTTGCATCTCTCATGCCCTCTGCTATAACAAGAGGTCCTGCGACCTTCTTTATCTTTCCTATAGCCACGGAAAACTCACTCTCCTTTACTATTAATTTCCACTGAACAGTATGTCTGAACCTACTGCCTGCTCTACTGATTTCTTCACTCCGCTTACGCCTGCTCCTGTGTTTCCCGAAACACCCGGAATAACAATTATAGCCGGAGTTATACCGGTTTTATACCTGGAAATCTCCTTCTCAAGTCCTGCCGCCAGTGCCTCTGTTATATATATAACTCCGTAAGCACCCTCTGCCAGTCTCCTGAGCATTGCTGCACCATCCTCGGGATCTGATACCGGGAATGTCTCAAGGCCTAATGTTGCAAATCCATATATGCTGTCATAATCGCCTAAAACTGCTATTCTATACATACATTTCCCTTACCCTTTCCCGGATGGCACTATCAGGAAGTCCGTTAAGTTTTCCTGAAAGTATTATCCTTACTGTCTTTATTTCATTTAACCTGCCCAGAACATATGCCACCAGTGGTCCCACTGTAAATGCATTGAACTTCTGTGGTCTTATGGTTTCTATTATCCTGTTGTCACACCAGCACTCAAATACTGATGAGCTGTCATTAAGTGCCTCGGCTCCACCTGAATACGGGGTTTCCGAAAGATACCTAACTATATCCTCCATCCCCGAAAGGGCTGCCTTAGCCAGTCTGTCCGTATTGATGGTCTCACAGGGAACCATTGCTCTCTTCATGAAATCCATATTCTTAGCGGTTTTACATGATCTTACTGCAATCTTAATGTCCGCCACTGCCACCTGGGTCTCAGCGTATTCCCTCAGGATATCGCATTTGCTGTCTCCTGCTGCCATAAGTATTGCCTTAAGGGTTCCGTTATCTATTATAACGTCACACATCTGTCCGTCTCCTGTATGAGCCATACACTCATATGCCTCCTCGGCACACTGCTGCATATACTCAGGAAGAGCATTGAAGTTGCGGTCCTTTATTATCTTCACCATTTCATCGCCCTTTATAGGCACGTTGTCGTAGAAGATATCCGCCTCTACCTCACCGGCAATAACCGTCTTGATAGCCGCCTTGAGATTATGGAAGAAATCCGGAAGGATAAGCACATCAAATACCGACATGTCATCCACCATTTCCCTTATAACCTCCCAGGTCTTCTCGGTTTCTCTGTTTAAGATCACATCACTGTCATTTAAGCCTGTATCTCCGTCTCCCCAGCCATGCTCCACAAGGAATGAAACTGCTTCCTTATAGGTCTTTGCAGCCAGAAGCTGTTCTATTGTAGCCTGAGAGAAAAGAGACATTTCCAATGCACGGATACGGGCAACCGCATATATATATTTGTCTGCCATTTTTTACCTCCTGTCATCGAACTCCAGCCATGCAAAATTTGCCTTTTTAAGTATTGCCCCCTCATTTCATTGGGCGGCATATCGTCGGTACCATTTTATATGCATCTACGATGCATGGGTACCTCCTCTGGCAAATGGCCGGAGCTACATATCAAGTTTTCATAGAAAACTTGACACATCCGGTAAGAACATACTATACAAACAAAAATGAATTTACCTTGTCTGCAAGCTGCTCCTTTTCCGCATTAAACATTGCTTTAAATGAACAATTTTCTTCTATTCCGCCATATATAAGTACAAATCCGCCCTCTATACCGCAAGTGTCATCTGAAACCTTAAGGCTTCCGCCATGGGCTTCTGCGATCTTGGCCACAGTATCTGCATATCCCTGTGGCAGTCTTGCCTTATCCTTATCTGAAAATACTATGCTTCCAGCCTTAGGCAGTGCGTACTTCTCAAGCATTTTTGTGACCATTGCGAAATACTCATCATCCGGCAGTGCAAGAATATCTGCATAAGCCTTGTCCATCATCTCTCCTATGATCTCCTGCTTTGCCTTAAGTATTGCCTGTCTCTTCTTAAGCTCTGAAGAAGACTTTGCACGGGACTTTCCGCCGGTCTTCTCATGCTGGATCCGGCTGTCTGAAGAAGCCTTGACCTTTTCTGCTTCCTTTTGGGCTTGGGCTATTATGTCCTCAGACTGTCTCTTTGCTTTATTTAAGATTTCAGCAGACTGGTCACGAGCTTCGTTAAGAATCTGTTCTACGATTGTATCTAATCCTGTCATACTTAAAATCTCTCCTTGATATATTCTCTATATTAGTTCACAGGTACACCGTTTACTGCAAGGATTGATACAAGAAGAGCAAGAATAGCGTAAGTCTCAACCATTGCAGGGAAAAGCATTGCCTTACCGAACTGATCAGGCTTCTTTACGATGATACCGATAGCTGAAACTGCCGTCTTACCCTGGTGCATACCTGAAACAAGACCTACAATACCGATAGGAAGACATGCAGCAAGGATCATAAGACCTGTGTTCAGGCTTAACTCTGCAGGTGAACCTGAAAGAAGTCCGATCTTTGAAAGTGCAATGAATCCTACCAGAAGTCCATAGATACCCTGTGTACCGGGAAGAAGCTGCATAATAAGAACCTTCGCGAATTTGCTTGGATCCTCACTTACTACTCCTGAGGCTGCCTGACCTGCAACACCTACACCGTAAGCAGAACCCATACCTGCTAATATTACTGCTAAAGCAGCACCTGTTAATGCTAATACTGTACCCATTGTCATGATAATTTTCCTCCTTAATATTAAACTTATCATCTTTTTTGTTTTATTCTTTATTTCTGATCTACAATGTCAACGTATTTTGTCTTCTCTCTGAAAGGATTAAAGGCAATGCCTCCTCCTTCATAGAATTTGCCGAAGAACTCTACATACTGGAGACGGCAGGTATGCACATAGGCACCCAGCATATTGATAGCCAGGTTAAATGTATGTCCTATGATGAATACCAGTATAAACACGATAACACCGAACACTGAATCTCCTACCATGCTTCCCATCTGGTTTACAACCTGGGCGATAACTCCCGTTGCAAGTCCAAGAGCAAGAAGTCTTGAGTAGGACAGTAAATCTGACAGCCATCCTGTCAGGTTATATATGTCATAGAGACCAAGGGCAAGCCTTAATGCAGGATTCTTGTGTGACCTTCCGGACATGACAACTATCACTGCGGCTCCCACTATAGCCATGGCATAGCTTGTAGTCTTAAGCCATCCCGGGAAGTTAAAGCTTGTCTGTGCTATAGAGGCAAATAACTCTGTAGGCATGAGCATGAGCACCAGGCCGCCTATAAGCAGGAACCATGGTATAACGTCCGCGAAAAAACCTACAAAATCTTTCTTCTTAAGGCACATATATCCCTTAAGGGCAAGACCACCGAACAAATGAATAAGACCAAACAACAATGAGAACACTAACAGTCTCATCGGGTCATCAAGTGGTGCAAACCACAATGGCTTTATTGTTACTTCGTGATGGAAGAACACTCTGGACACTACCGTTATAAGATCTCCGAAATAGCCTCCAAACAATACTCCCCATACAAGTGTGGATATACCACAATACATGAACAGCCTGATGGACTTCGCCAGTGCCTCATCCATCTTAGGGAATTTCTTAAGTATAATGGCACATGCCAGGAATATTATAAGTCCGTATGCTGCGTCTGACAGCATGAGACCGAACAGGAAGATGTAGAACAGACTCATCGGAGCTGTAGGATCCATCTCTCCCTTTCCCGGCAGACCAAAGGAATTAAGTACGCCCTCTGCCGATGCAAATACCTTCTTGTTGTGGAGCTTCACCGGAGCCGTCTCCTCCTGGGGCACGTCTGTGATCTCCACCATGAGAGAAAATCTCTCGTTTAAAATCTTTTCAACCTTAGCAGAATCCTGCTCAAGTATATATCCGGTTATGACAAATGTACTCTTTGACTGGAGCAATTCGCCTAATACCTGATATTTATCTGCTCTGATCCTATAATAATCTGACAGCAGCTTTATATCCTCTCTGTTGTCAGCATATGAAGAGATCTCGTCGCTTAATGACTGGATATTCTGCTTATATTCGCTTATTTCCCTACGATATTTTTCTATCTTATCCTTTGGGGTACGTTTTGAAAAAAACGACATCCTGGTAAAGCCCTCTGAACGTAATGCTTCTTCAACCTTACCGGATATGTTTTTAAGTGCAATGACAAATATACATGTCTGATCCTTATCTGTTGATATGACCTTCACGTCGTAGCCCTGTATATCAGGCTGCCTTGAACTTATCATTTCACGTATCATATCTTCTGTAAGTCCCGGTGCCATGGAACCAAGTATCACGTCGGTATGCTTTGTCCCCGATGTGTTTATAGGTATATCCATATCAACCCATGGTCTGAGACTCTCTATAGAAAGTTCACTCTTGGAGATAGCTGAATTGAGATTAGATATTTCTTTGTCCTTATCTATGATATTTTTTACTATTCCGTTATATCTGCGTCTGTCTTCCACAAGCTGGACATAGTTGATGTTCTTTACTTCTCTTCTGCCCTTTAGGGAATCAAGCATTGAAGTACTCTCCGGTGCATACTGCTGAAGTATCTCTAAGGCTCTGTCAGCATTTGCCACACGCTTCTCATACTTTCCACGCTGGGTTGCCGTATTCATCTTCTTAAACACATCATCCTCAACGCCGTCAGTCTGTATCTCCACTGCTCCCAGTGACTGAAGCTCTTCAAGAACTGCTTTCCTGTCCTTCTTCATGGCACAGATATTTATCTTTTTCATAGATAAAACTGCCATACTATTACCTCCTTTCCACTCATTTATTCTTAATGTTATTTAGACTAATTCCCTGATGATAAGATCGGCAGCCTCCTGCTGTTTCTTCCGGGCATTCTCCCTTAACCCGGCTATCTCATCGTCGGCAGACTTAAGTGCTTCCTCAGTCATTGTATCTTCTTCCGCCTTTATGCTTTCCCTGGCAGTCTTCATGTCCGCCCTGGTCTTAGCACCTGCGTCTGCAATGATCTTCTCTGCGTCCTGCTTAGCCTTCGCAACAATAGCGTCTGCTTCTACTCTGGCTTTTTTGAGCATATCTTCTGCCTGAGTCTCCGCAGCCTCTACAGTTTTCATTGTTTCCTGTAGCATTAACACTTCCTCCTCCATTATTTGTAATTTTTTAACAAATTACCACTAACATTTTATCTAAATTTATAACATTTTTCAAGCAACTAAAAAGCCTTATTTGTGTATTTTATGTTTTTTTTATATCTTTATGCTGACATGTTTGTGATATTTGTTTATTAACATTCAAAAAAAGCGGGTATGTACATTATACGATACCCGCTTTTTCTGATTTTACAGGGATTTTGACGTGTTTTCCCTTAAGCTTATAGCAGACTGGATATTTCTAGTTTTCAATATCCTCGATGGTGATCTTACTGTTGTGAGGGATCGGCTTCCACTCTACCTTGACGAATAGTGCTATGTACTTCACCCAGCGTTCTATGACGTCGTAAAGTGGCCAGGTTATACAGTAAAGTATCTTCTTGCCAAGGCTTATCTTCTGGATACGCTTCCGCTCAATAATGAACACATATACGGCGTAAAGTATGGTCTTGAGATAGACCCCCAGGTGATAGAAGAACCTGACGCAGATCACTATGCCCACGCATTTGAAGTAGGATTCCCAGCCCGGCTCAAGGTGTATGAGCCAGTCCCAGTGCATGAAATGCATGAACTTTCCTATTATGCTGCTGCCGAAGAACTGCATGTCACCGCCGCACTCGTATATGGTGAACGGGAACAGGAACAGGTTCCAGAACAGCCACTTAAAGCCTGTTACGATCTGTCTCGGAAGGAGCTGTGAGAAGGTATCCAGGGACATAAATCTGTGTCTTATGGTCCGCAGCGTATAGCTGTACCATTTGTCTCCCGGCTCATGCTTCGTATTCCTGTCTACGAATATATTCTTGAACAATCCCCATCCGGACTCGGCAAATGCCTGCAGATGACCCTTTGCCCATCTTAATCTCTGCCTCAGGGCAACCTTAAGGTTTGTTGGCTGTTCATCGTAGAATATGGCGTCATTGTTGTAGGATATCTCATATCCGTTTACCACACAGTCGGCAGTAAGTGCTCTGTCCTCGGTAAGGCTTGTGTACTTCCAGCCGTCCTTCACTATCTCATTTGCGAATAAAAATCCGGTTCCCTGAATATTGGTTGCAAGATGAAGAAAGGATCTCGGTCTGTGCTTGAACCTGATGGATCCCAGCCAGTGCACGGCATAAAGGGACGCCACCCAGCCTTCAGTAAGGTTCTTGGTGCTTCGGTAGGATGTGATTATCTTCTCTCCCGCGTCAAAGGAATCGTTCATCCTTGATATGTAATCCTTCTTTAACAGATTATCTGCGTCGAAGATAAAATATCCCTCAAAGCTTTCTATTCCATAGTCCTTTTCTATCTGCTCAAACAGGTACTTAAGGGCAAAGCCCTTTGTCCTCTCGTCAGGATTAAAGTGCTCATAGCAGATGGCACCATTATCCCTGGCAACCTTTGCGGTATTGTCTGTACAGTTATCCGCACACACGAATATGGTAAGGTATTCCTGAGGATAATCCTGCTTTTTTATACTATTTATGAGATTTGCAATAACCGGTTCCTCATTACGTCCCGGTATCAATATGGCATACTTATGATAATTCTTCGCCGGCTTGTATTTTCTGGTAAAGAACAGACCAAGTATCATATATGGGGTATTGTAGAATGAAAGGCAGCTCAAAAGCACACCTATAACCACAAATACCAGCATACTTGGCATGTAAATATGACTTAAAAACAAGCCTATCCTGTCAAATAATGACGTGGCTAACACTGTCATTTTTATTCTCCTTTTTATTGGCACAGCCCACAAAATAATGGCGTGTTTTCATCTCTTATGTGTCATTTGACACTCTCTGCATATTCAGAACATGAGAACTGCATATCAACGTACACTGTCCGGTCTTAATGTCTGAAATAATCGTATTTTAATATAAGGTCATTCTTTCTTATGAGGTCATTCACCTTCTGCTGTGTAGCCTCTACCTCTGCGTCGGAGATATTTCCGCTTCCTGAAGTGACCTTTCCGTTCTCCACATACACCTGTCCGTTGTACCATGAATAATCCGAGAAATATGCCAGTCCTTCATAGTCCGGAGCAAGGATATCCCTACCCAGATACTCTGTAGGGTTGTAGGTTATGCCAAACAGATTAAGCACTGTGGGCAGAATATTCATCTGCATATTTACCGCATTTACCTCTTCATAAGAGCCATCGCTGCTCCATATGAAGAATGGTGTATGATTTATGAGATTATTATCGGTTTCCTTGTATTTGTCAAGTATGGATTTGTCTCTTATGGTGTAGAGATAATGATCCGCATAGGCAACGATCACCGTATTGTCATAGAGATCATTGTCCTTTAATGCCTGTATGAGGAGCCCCACCATATAGTCGGTCTCCGCAGCCTCAAGCTTCACAACATCCTCTTCTGTAAGACCGGACGGAATGTTACCCTTGCCATACTTCATCTCTGCCACCAGTCTGCCTACCCCATCCTCAGTCTCAAATGGGGTGTGTGGTGTGTAGGTGATTATATAATCCACAAACGGTCCATCCTGCTTAAACATGAGATCATAGAAATCCTTATTAAGTATAAGCTCCCTATCAAGCTCCTCTTCGTCATTCTTATAATCTGCAATATCCACAAGACCGTAGTAATTGTCAAAGCCCCAGCTTCTGTAATTTATGCCTCTGCTGTAGAAATCCGAACTGTTCATGTGGAAGGCATTTACCGAGTAACCCTGTTCCTTAAAGAGCTTCGCCATTGTGTGATCAAAGGTGTGGTCATTTAAGGTGTATACATTCTGGGTATAGCTTACAGGGGTGGTAAATCCTGTATTCACGGCAAATTCCGAGTTAAATGTTGAACCACCGCCGGTGTACAGGGAATAATGCTCGGTGAAATCCATGGACTCGTTTTTCAACTTATAAAGATTAGGAGTTGTCTCCTCACTTAACAGCCAGCTGTCCATTCCCTCAAGCTGGAGGAATATAACATTCTTTCCTGTGAATTTTCCGGTGTACTGATTTTCTTCATTTGCAGCTTCAGGATCATACTGGGTCTTAAGGAACGCCTCGTCCTCTCCACTGAGCTTCTCCTCAGGTTTTAAAAAGGTCATGTACAGATTTCTCACGGTGTACTCATAAAGTCCCGAAAGCTTCATGCTCTTATTCACATCGCTATAGTTCTCATATATGTTCCTTGCCTTCTTGAAGCTGTTCCACTTAAGATCTGAGTTGCCACCCATGAAAAGCGGCATGGCAGTATGCACCACAACAAATGCCACTACAGCCACTATCAGCCTCTTTCCTCTGAACTTCTCGCCCTTGGGGAATTTCACTATGGCATATATACCCATGGCAAGGATCACCACCATAAGTATATAATACCATACCGGTGTTCCTGTAATTGTCTCCCATATATACGAACTTCCCTCGTCCATCATCTGGGTAAGGTGAAAATCAAAATAAAATCCCGTCAGATTGTAATATATAATATTGGTAGCAAACATAACAAAATACGGTATAAAGAATATACCGTATATTATCTTCCCTGCATTTCCCTTAACTGAGGACGCAATGCCCATAAAAAGCATTACATATATCAGGGTAAAAAGGTTAGGGATAGGCATGTATGCCTGATAGTAATCTATCTTATATCCCAGTATCCTTATTACAAGATCCATCGTCCAGAAGGGAATGGTAAGAAGCATTAGTTTTCTGTTTGCATATAAAAAATCCTTTACATGTTTAAATACTGACATCTTACTCAATCATTCCTATTCTTCTTATATGTCTCTCATCATTTGAAAATGGTGTATCCAGGAAAATGTCGACTATCTTTAATGCAAGTCCCGGACCTATAACTCTGGCACCCATGGCGAGCATATTGGCGTCGTTGTGCTGTCTGGTTGCCTCTGCCGAGAAACAGTCGTGGCATAATGCAGCTCTTATTCCCGGAACCTTGTTTGCAGCTATTGAGATACCGATACCTGTTCCGCAGATCAGTATTCCCTTCTCACACTCTCCTGATGCAACTGCATTTGCAGCAGCCTTGGCATATACAGGATAGTCCACTGACTCCTCGCTGTAGCAGCCGTAATTCTTGTACTCAAGCCCTCTGTCCTCAAGGTGCCTGATAACCTCCTGCATTAAACCATATCCGCCGTGATCACAACCTAAAGCTATCATAATCAATTCTCCTTTTTAATCATATTCTTTATTACTTATATTTTACACTTCTATTATCCTGTGTCCTGCTGCCTTGATAAGCCTGTTCATTATGGCATATCCCATATCTCCCTCTGCAAATGATTCTGTGTAGATATAATCTGCACCTATATCATCGCAGGTTCTGAGCAGGCTGTAGAGTGCCGCCGACACTGTTATCTCATTCTTCCTGCTGCCAGCGTCAAGAACATGCTGACAGTTATATCTGGCCACATTTTCCGTGTCACAGATTACTGCTGTCTTAAAGCCCTGTTCCTTCTTCTCCTGTACCAGTTCATTTATCTTATTGATGACCTTTTCTATATCATCACTCTCAACTATGGACAGCTCACCCTTAGGTGCATAATGGGTGTATTTCATACCCGGAGCCTTTGGTCTTATGCCTGCTCCCACGCTCTCAAGAGCCGGATCCATGATACAATCACCCACCACGTCCTTTATCATTTTCCCTGATATATAACCGGGTCTTAAGATGGTAGGTCTCTCCCCTGTCATATCAACAATAGTAGACTCTATGCCTATACCTACCGGACCGCCGTCAAGAACCATATCTATCCTGCCGTTCATATCCTCCATAACATGTGCCGCTGTAGTAGGTGAAGGTCTTCCTGACAGGTTGGCACTCGGAGCTGCGATAAATACCCCCGAATCCTTTATAAGCTTCAATGCTCCCGGATGGGATGGCATACGGATTGCCACCGTGTTAAGTCCGCCGGTGGTGGTATCCGGCACAACTGATTTCTTCTTAAATATTATGGTAAGAGGTCCCGGCCAGAAGGCCTCCATCAACAGCTTCGCTCCCTCAGGCACATACTCCGCCAGCTCATATACACTGTTTGTATCTGCTATATGCACGATCAATGGATTGTCCGAGGGTCTGCCCTTGGCACTATATATCTTGCCCGCTGCCTCGCTGTTTAATGCGTCTCCTCCAAGACCATATACTGTCTCTGTAGGAAATGCCACGAGTCCGCCTGCCTTAAGGATATCTCCCGCCATGGCAAATGTTTCCTCGTCATTTATATCTGCTTTTCTAAGAATGGTTTCCATTCTATGTCACCTCTTTTGGTATTTATTTACTGCAATACTGTTCCTATCATGTACCAGGCTCCATTTATGTAGGCTACATATATAGACTCGTCAAACGAGTGGGTTGTAAGAGAGCCTGAACATGTCTCATGGAGATTTGCTATGATGGCTCTGTCTATGGTAACCTTCTCGCCATAGGTAGTCTGTATGTGACTCTCAAGTCCCAGAACTGTAGATGCATCACATTCCTCTGTGGATGCAATATCCGCAGTTATCTGGAAGTCACTGCCATAGCCGTTTTCCATTACCTGCCAGTAATCGTCCATGGAATTTGCCCCGGAAACCGAGCTGTACATGTCCTTCTCCATAGAGTCTCTGATACAATCCAGGTAACAGAGCTTCATTCCCTCTGCGTCCTCATTTGAATAATAATAGAAGTAATCTTCTATAACTATCTCATAGCCTGTATCGCTGGCAATATTATTATCTGATGTTTCTGTATCATTGTATGAAGTATCCTCTGTATCATCCTGATATGAGTAATCTTCTGTGCTGTTTCCTGTATTATCATCAATACCCGACACTACCTTTTTTGAAGAATTGTCCTTGAAAAAAACATTATACAATACAATTCCGATTATGATGATTGCAGGTATTCCTGCACCGATCAAGGCGTATTTAATAAAATTCTTCTTATTTTTGTTGGTCTTTGGAGCAGTATTTGAAGGTGTCTGTGGTCTGGCAGCGTTGTTTATATTGTTCTGCTGTCCATAGCCTGAACCATTGTTTATATTGCTCCGCTGTCCGTATCCTGCACCATTGTTTATATTGCTCTGCTGTCCGTATCCTGCATTGTTGTTGCCACTGAAATTATTTGCTTGATTATAATTGTTAGTCCTGTCGTTGTAGATGTTCTGCTGACCATAACCATTGTTCCGGTATCCTGCGGGACCTGCATAGCCACCCTGAGGGTTATTATTCATGCTGTATGTACCGCTTCTGGAAAATGTAACTGTGTCGTCACCATAATTATTTCCCTGATTATAGTCTCTTCTTACCTGGGAAGCCCTTGTAAGGTTCCACTCAAGGTTTCTTCTTACGGACTCGCCTATTCCGTCAGGATTTGAAGTCGGAGTAATATTCGCCATGGCACTTGCTATGGCACTTCTTAATAGTCCTTCTGCCTGAGCCAGGTCATTGACATTTGCGACCATGTACTGGTAATCCTGCTTAAGCTGATTCTCCAGCATATTTCTTGCTTCCTGGTTTCCCCTCTGTATTTCTTTTACAATCTCTGTATATTTATCCATTTATTCCTCCCACGTGCCAAACACCAGCCCATTAAAGGCAAAGGGCTGACTTGACACATACATCGGCCATCATATTTATACGCATACTTGTCTGTATTTTATATCTAATATAGTTGCTGTGTCAAATATAAAAGGTGTGCATATTTTCAATTTCTACCTAATATAATTTCTACAAATATTTCCTGCCATGGTGATCCTCTATGAAGAAAAAGCTTTCTATCATTGCCGCATGTGCCGCCATGCTGATAACTCTTGGTATATCGGTTTTCACATGGACTGAAAACAAGTCAACTTTCTTAACCGATAATTCAGATGGTATAGATTCGCAGAATTTTACAGGTTCCGATGGCAAATGTGAAAAAAATTCAAATACCGGCAACAATAATTGCAAGTCAGGCAGCAATGGTGCAAAAAGTAAAACCCCCGGTACCGCCGCCAAAAAAGATTTCGTAATAACAATAGATCCGGGTCATGGCGGATACGATCCCGGCAAGGTGGGTGTGAACAACGTACAGGAAAAGGATGTCAATCTAGCCATATCCCTTATACTCCGGGATATCCTTACGGACTCCGGCTTCACAGTTTATCTTACCCGTGACAGTGATGTATCCCTGGACACTCCCGGGGCTACATCAAAGAAAAACTCAGACCTTCACAACCGTATCGAAATGATACGCACCAATCAGTCTGACATATCCGTCAGCATACACCAAAACAGCTTCTCCGACAGCAGTGTCCACGGTGCCCAGGTGTTCTACTATTTTTCTTCTGACAAAAGCAGTTCCCTGGCAGATTGCATTGAAGAAGGTATCAGCACCACCATTTCACCTGATACTGCCAGAAAATCCAAGGCAAATGATAACTATATCCTCCTTAAAAACAATCCCTGTCCCGCGGTTATTGTTGAGTGCGGCTTCCTGACAAATGAAAATGAAGGAACAAGCCTTTCAGGAACCGAATACCAGACAACCATTGCAACGGCTATCGCTCATGGAATTAATTCTTACTACGAAAATTATTTCTTAAATTCCGGCACTCAACCAATACCGGCAAACTAGGTAATATTGAAGAACCGCCACTTATATGGTGGCGGTTCCCCGGCGTGCATTTGATCGTCCTGCTGCAATAAGCTTACAGGCTCATTAATTTTCATTATTTACAGTATTTTTCACTTGTCCCATATCACCTCCCTATAACTTTGTACAACCCCGACGGACAAAATATATGATGTGTTAATTCATTTTCCTGAAAGACCTTAAAATATCTTTATGTTTACGCTTATTTTTTATTATTAAATTTACCGCAACCTTTAAATAATTATCTGTATCTTACATTCAGGATATTTTCATCCGGCAGAATTGCCCTTAAGAACCTCCGCATTTGACATGGTGTCTTTTATGTCCACAGCTTTAATCCTTGTTAATGCCTAATATATACTATTCTGTTTCATTTACAATAGGTTTTACCCTAACTTAAGAGAGTTTAGAAAAAGCTTATAAAATGACTATGATACTGTACAAAACAAGGCATAACTATACATCTAAGGTAACCGTCACTCCCACCACATAAAACATGCCAAATCAATCACAAAGTTGGTTATCGTCACCGAAAATTACGCATACTGTATATTATAGGATTTTGAAAACAGGAGTATTTACAGGATAATAGATTTCACAAAAAAGTTATATTTTGCCGGTCAATAAAGTATTTACATGTAAAATAATTGTGGTAAACTATAGTAACAAAAAGTTAAGCAAAAGGGGATGATTTTATTGAAGATTGAACGCTTAAGTGAAAACCAAATACGATGCATACTTTCAAAGGCTGACCTTGCCGAGAAACAGTTGAAGCTATCCGAGCTGGCTTATGGTTCCCCGAAAGCAAAGGCCCTGTTCAGAGAAATGATGCTCCAGGCATCTGACGAACTTGGGTTTGAGATTGACAATGTCCCTTTAATGATCGAAGCGGTGCCAATGACCCCCGACTCATTAGTCCTGATCGTTACCAAGGTGGAGGATCCTGAAGAGCTTGATACCAGGTTCTCAAGATTTTCAAAGAATGACGACATAGAGGATGACGATGATACGGAGGAAGATATAGATTTCTCTGACGAGGATGACGATGATGATTACTACAATGATGGATTTACAGCGTCTGTCGAGACCAACATCCCATTGTCCGGCAAAGCTCCCGAGGTTCTTGAGACCCTTGGCAACATCATCAGCAGTCTGGCGAACCTTCCAAACACAATGGACGGCATAAGCTTTGACACTCCTGAGGCAGGAAGTACCCAGAAATCAGACGTAGCTACAGATGATACCGGGGCAAACGACGGTGAAACACCTGCTCCTTCAAAGAGCAAAGCATACACTATCTTCGTCTTCGACTCATTAAATACAGTAATAAAGGTATCCAAGCAGCTTAAGGGCTTCTACAACAGTACCAATACACTTTATAAAAATCCTTCTGACAACAGATTTTATCTTATAGCTCAGAGTGATGAGAACAGTGACGGAGAATTTAAGAGAGCCTGTGGTATATTTGCAGAGTTTGGTTCATATTATAAGTCAAATTACGCTTTCAGATATCATATGGCAGAACACTTCAAGGTCATAGTAAAGGAAAATGCAGTGCAGACACTTGCTACACTGTGATAATAAACGTCATATTTATAGCCTTTCAAATCAAAACAATTAAGCTAAAAAAGCTGGTATCATTTGATACCAGCTTTTTTATATAAAGTTGCAATGCACTGATCACAGATCCGTGTTCAGAAAGATCTGCATCTGAAAATATATTATCTCTATATTATCTCTACATCGTCATTCTCAATTATGGCCATAGGATTAATATACAGAACCTCATTCATATAGTCGAAGCCGCATTTGCGTTCAATGTATTCCGCACACTCCTTCATAAGAGGTGCCTTGTCGTCACAATCGTGGGCATCTGTGGCAATGAAATGAACCATCTCGTTCTTTACCAGCTTTCTGGCAAAGTTTCGGATGTCATGTCCATTTTCCCCCATTACCGAACCGGAATCCACCTGAATATAAGCGCCAAGCTTTATAAGATCCTCAACCATGTCCTCATCCTCGTCAAGGCAACTGTAGGTCTCAACATGGGACACTATAGGAATGTAACCATCCATAGAAATGTCTCTTATAGCTTCTGCTATTGTTTCGTAATCTATATCAACCGGAAATTCAAGCATTACATATCTGCTCTTGGCAAGTGAGGATATCTCGCCTGACACGATCTTCTCGTGGGCGTCGTTATCATAAAAGATCTCCCTGCCGAAATAAAGCCTGAGATCAGGACTTATCTTGGCAGCCTCGTTCTTCACCCTCTCAAACACAGCCTTAAGCTTATCCATATCGGTTTCCTTATACTGGCGTCTGTAATCAGGTGTTGCGATTATTGTTCTTATGCCTTCCTCATATGCAATCTTTAACATTCCTATTGAAGTTCTTAAATCTGTAGCTCCATCATCCAAACCAGGAAGAATGTGGCAATTAATATCTACATAACCACTACTTCGCCCGGGAGGATTAGCTCCTTCGTTAATCATATGTTCCTCCATATTTATTTTAATTGTATTTATGATAATCCTGTTACAGATTACTCACCCTTCTTCTCAAGGTAATCATTTATCTCGTCCTCAAGCTCCTTAGGGTCAAGTCCGTGAACTGCTGCTGCCTCCTCAAGAGTCTCTCCTGCTGCTGCCATGCAGTTGACACAGTGCATACCTGCTGCCATAAGGATCGCTGCATTGCCCGGATCGATGGAAATAATATCATTTATAAGCATATCGCTGCTTATCTTCTTAGCCATTTTTATTCCTCCTATAATGTGTATTGTCATTTAATACATATCTATTATGTGTACCATCTGCAGGTCTATGCGTAAGACCTCACACAAACCGGGAAATCTCACCATAAACACCCCAATATTATATTATAGAAATGCCCCAATGTCCAGCCATTAATGTGACATTGGGGCTTATTATGCCTTTTGATCATATTGTCTCAGTTTGCCTTAGAGCATACCCTCTTTTATAATGTCATGATCCCTCAGCACTTTCTCTATAACCGTTCCCTGAATTTTCTTCAGTATCGGCTTCTTAAGCTTATTTAATGGTCCAAGGTTTATCTCAAGAGGTGACTTGCCGTCCATAAGCTTCACGCTGCTGTCAAGCAGCTCCCTTATATCATAAACGCTGCCCCATACCTCAGGCACACCTCTGTCTACTCCTAAGAGTCCATATACGGCCTCCATGGCAGTTCTTACGGAATATTCTGTGGTAAATACTGTATCACGAGGTGTATCTGCAAATTGTCCGAGGAATGCGAAGTTAGTACATCCATCAGGTATTACATCCGGCCTGTCCCCCTTGGCTCTTGGCATGAAGAATGCTGTGATATAAGGCATCATTGTAGGGACACATACTGCACTGTTCGTTGCAAGCTCCTCGATCTGCTCCTCCGGTACTCCAAGATGGTACAACCACTCCTCTGTGATCTCCTTACCTGTACAATCCTTCATAGGCTTCTTGATATAATCTCCCGGAACATCTGTGAAGAGACCATAAACCCATACACAGACCTTATCCTTGTCCTGCTTCTTGAACTGTCCCTGTCTGTTTATCGTCCAGCTAAGAAGCCAGCTTGAATCCTGACAGCTTACTATACCACCGGTAACAACCTTGCCTGTTCTCGGATCACGCTTACAGATGTCTATTATATATGGAATGATCTTGTCATCCAGTGTTGTAACTGTTGCCGACTCCCAGTTGGTCTTTGAAACGTCTGAACAGAACTTCTCAGGGTGTCCAAATGAAGGATCCTGGGCGGCAATATTCTTCCACAGACTCCAACATCCACTGGTTCTTACCTCTGCGTCACCATTTGGTGCATGGTTCTGATCTCCGTAGATAGTACCCTCTGTACAGCTTCCGTTGGTAACAAATACCAGATCATTCTCTGTAAGGGATATACCCTTCTCAACGCCATTCACCTTACACTCTATGGTCTTGGCGATCTTCTTGCCATCTTTAATATCAAAGATAACATTTGTCACCTCTGTATTATACTGGAAGGTCACCCCGGCAGCCTCAAGATACTTCACCATAGGAAGGATCAGTGACTCGTATTGATTATACTTGGTGAACTTAAGAGCCGAGAAATCAGGAAGTCCTGCAATATGATGTATGAACCTTTGGAAATAAAGCTTCATCTCAAGGGCACTGTGCCAGTTCTCAAATGCGAACATTGTCCTCCAGTACAGCCAGAAGGTAGAATTGAACACCTCTTCGTCAAATACATCCTCTATGGTCTTGTCGTAAAGATCCTCATCCTTTGTCATGAACAGCTTCATGATCTCCATACAGCCCTTCTGGCTCAGGTTAAACTTTCCGTCTGTGTGGGCGTCCTCACCACGATTGACCGTTGCCCTGCACAGTGAGTAGTTAGGATCTTCCTTGTTCAGCCAGTAGTATTCATCAAGCACTGAAACTCCCGGAGTCTCTATTGATGGTATGCTTCTGAAGAGATCCCACAGACATTCGAAATGGTTCTCCATCTCACGTCCGCCTCTCATGATATATCCTCTTGTAGGATCAAATATTCCATCACATGCACCACCGGCTATATCCATTGCCTCAAGGATATGGATATGTGATCCCGGCATTTGACCATCACGGACAAGGAAACAAGCTGCTGCAAGGGAAGCAAGTCCGCTTCCTACGATATATGCATGTTTGTCATCCACGCCCTCAGGCTTTCTCGGTCTTGCAAACGCCTCGTAGTTACCGTTGGTGTAATATATTCCTTTGCTGTTCTTCTCATGCTTTCCAAATTCTGTATTTCTGTATTCCTTCTTTTGGGCTGCCTGCTTTTCCTTCTGTTCCTTAACCTTCTTCTGGTTCTTTGCCGCAAGTGCTGTTACACCTACTCCTGCTGCAGCAACTGCTGCTATCTTTAATCCTAAATTTTTCTTTGCCATAATGATCTGCCCCTTTCGTTTATTTTTATCATACTCATATATTATCTTGCCCAATTTTATTTGTATATTTACAGAAAAAGCGGAATGATAAAATTTTTATCATTCCGCCTGTTTTGTAAAGTTTCTATATGCAATCTTTTCTTGTAAAGATATTATATTATGATCTTTCTGCAGATCCTGACCCGTTAAATATTTCTGTAAGATCTTCTTTTACTGTTCCTCAAAGTTCCTTATGGAATTTGCTATATTTCCACGGAGAGTCTTGCTAAGCTGTTCAACAATACGCTGATAATCCTCCTTCATACCCCTGTCTATCCAGTTTAGCATGATCCCAACAAAGCCGTATTTATAGAAGTCCGCAATAAACTGTTTGCCCTCCTCAGGAATATTATCGCCCACACACTTCTCCTCAACTACATCGGCAATAAGCTGATATGACAGCTTATACAGATAATTCTCAATCTTCTCCTTGCTGACAGAATGGTAGATGTTCATGATAAATGGCTTATTCTCAATAACTGCCTCAAATACCTGGCTCATGCCCTCCTGCCATGTATCATAGGTCTTCTTGTCCTTTAATGCCTGCTTGCCATCCTCTATGCACACCCACTCAGCCAGATCATATATATCCTGAAAATGGTAATAAAATGCCATTCTGCTTATACCGCAATCCTCTGTGATATCCGCTATGGTTATCTTGTCAAAGGGCTTTTCCTTAAGGAGCTTTTTAAGAGAATTCTCAAGAGCCTTCTTGGTCATATTGGCCATTTTATCACCTCCATTTATTGGCACAGCTCACAAAGTAATGACCTGCGTTCTCTTTTTTATGTGTCGTTTGACACGATCAATGTCTCTGCCTACACTTTATTTTATCTTAAAAAGCTGTATTTACGCAACCTTCTTCTAAGTCTCTTTCTCTTTTTGCCATCCCCGAAATAGCCGCTAAGCTTCTCAACCATAAGCGTAAGATATCTGAACAATGACTCCGCTGCGAATGCAAATACCACCATAAGCAGGAAACAGATATTGGACAATGACTCTATGGCAAATAACTTTCCCAGGAATATTCCGCAGAACAGAAGTCCCACCACATTTATCGCCAATATGCCGTACCTGAACTTGTTAAACGGATGGCTCAGCTTGATTATGATCATAAATCCCACAACCGCAAGAAGCATGGTACAGGCTGTGGCAATATCTTCGCCCGGCAGTGAGAATACCTTACCGCATATAACCAGTGCCCCCACCGAAAGAACATCCGTAAGTCCCGCCGGAAGTGCCCGGAGCATGACATTCACCATGAAATTGCCCTCGATACGGTTTTTGTTAGGCTCAAGAGCCAGCAGAAAACCAGGGAAACCTATGGTAAACATGCTTATCAGAGATATCTGTGCCGGTTCAAGTGGATATGTAATTGCAAATATTGCTGAGAATATAGCCATACACAATGAGAAGATGTTCTTCACAAGGAAAAGGCTGGCAGACCTCTGGATATTATTTACCACCTGTCTTCCCTCAAATACCACATAAGGCATACGTCCAAAATCCGAATCAAGAAGCACCGTCTGGGCTGCCTGAGTTGCCGCCTCACTGCCCGACGCCATGGCGATACTGCAATCTGCATCCTTCATGGCAAGGATATCATTTACACCGTCTCCTGTCATGGCAACCGTATGCTTCTTTCTCTGAAGTGCCCTGACTATAAGCTGCTTCTGTTTCGGAGTAACTCGTCCGAACACTGTGTACTTGTCCACAGCCTCACTTATGTCGTCCTGAGACTCCAGGGTGGAAGCGTCCACATAGGTCTCCGCTCCGTCTATGCCGGCTCTTCTTGCCACCTCAGAAACAGTGGCAGGATTATCTCCCGATATAACCTTAATGGCAACACCCTGCTCCTTGAAATACCTGAAGGTGCTCACTGCATTTTCCCTGATAGGGTTTGAAAGCACAATATAACCCACAGGCGTAACAGCTTTATCGAAATTTTTATTGACAACTTTATCAGTGTTTTTCTTTTCTTGTTTTGCAGAATTTCTCTCTGCCAGAAGGAGGACTCTGTAGCCCTTTTTCTGGTATGTCTCGATCTCCTCCGATATGCTGTCATATTCATCCTTCATGACAAATTCCGGTGCACCCAGCATGTAGTCTCCCTCAAGGAAGGAAACCTTGCTGTATTTATTTGCCGAGGTGAATGGCTCTGTGGCAACCACAGTCCTGCCGCTCTTATCTATCTTATTTTCCTTTATATAATCCCTGATGGCCTCCATGGTGGCGTTATTGTCTGCAATAACCGCAGAATAATCCGCAAGCAGCCTTCCAAAGGTATCCACGTTCATCTTGTCATCTGAGCATCTTCCGCTGATCACCAGCTCCGTCACCTGCATACCTGACTCTGTTATGGTTCCGGTCTTATCAACGCACAGTACATCAACTCTCGCAAGAGTCTCAATACTCTTCATGTCGTGGAGGAGCACCTGCTTCTTGGCAAGCCTTATGGTACTCAGTGCTAATGCAACAGTAGTGAGAAGGTATAATCCCTCCGGTATCATTCCAAGTACTGCCGCAACCATTGACACCACGCTCTTGGCAAATGTCTCGTGGTTCACCCAATACGCCTGCCAGAACAATATGACACCCACTGGGATTATGATTATTCCTACCCATTTTACCAGCTTGTTGATGTACCTTATCATCTCCGACTGCTCACCGTCTCCCATTGCCTTCGCCTGGGCAGTAAGCTTTGATATGTAGGATTCATTTCCAACCTTGTCAAGTCTGGCATAGCACTGTCCCGAAACCACAAAGCTTCCTGACATGAGCTTGTCTCCCTGCTCCTTTTTTATCTCATCAGACTCACCGGTAAGAAGTGATTCATTTACAGATATGCTGCCGCCTATAACTGTAGCGTCGGCACAGATCTGGTTTCCGGCACTTAGTATCACCACATCATCTTTAACCAGTGCTTCGGAATCTATACGGCTCTGCTTACCCGCTCTCACCACAACCGAATGCGGGGCGTTAAGCATGTTCATCTTATCAAGAGTCTTCTTCGCCCGAAGCTCCTGATATATTCCGATAACCGTATTTCCTATGATTATTGGCAGAAACGTCAGATTTCTGTAAGAGCTCACTATACAAAGAAGCACCGCCAGTATGAGGAATATCAGGTTGAAATATGTAAATACATTTGACTTGATGATCTGCCCCACTGTTTTCTCTGTTGTTATATCTGTATGATTGGTAAGCCCTGCCTCCGTCCGTTCACGAACCTCCGCTATGGTAAGCCCCGCGGGGGCAGACTGCATATCTATATTATCCAAATTAAACACCTCTTCTTTCGTAATCCACATGCAGACTTTATATGGAATATTACCACACACCCTGCAAATTTTTTATGCGAATAACATTAATTTTTTTATCCGAACATCATACCTGCCTTTCATTATAGATGCATTTGGCTGACATATTCAAGGCAATAAAAAGACATTTCACAATTCTTTTATAAAGCTTTAGGTTTTCTTAAGGTATTTGCCGCAATATGTTTACATTTTTCGTTTATGGCAAATATTGGCACAAATATAATATTTTAATGAAAAATATTATTATTACTTGAATAGTGTCCGGTTTTGTTTTAAAATACACATATGATTAATAATTACTTTACAAGGAGGACACTAGTATGGCATTCGTTATTGGCGATTCATGTATCGGCTGCGGTTCATGCGCAGGTTCATGTCCGGTAGGCGCTATCTCAGAGAATGGTGGAGTATTCGTTATAGATGGTTCACAGTGCATCTCATGTGGTGCTTGTGCAGGTTCATGCCCAGTAGGCACAATCTCAGAGGAGTAATATTGGCATATCAAGTTAATATACTTACAGACAAAAAAAGAAGTGCATTCGCACTTCTTTTTTGTTCCTCTATCTTCATCAATACTGCACATATGTGTACAATATATTATTTCCAAGGCTCATCTTAGACTCATAAGCCTTTCTGCTTACCTTAACCTCATCATTTATGACAGGATCATAATATCTTATGGATTCTTCATTGTAGCTTACCACAAGAACATATCTTCCGTCATCGATCCTACTGATTACCGGTATGCCGTCACTGACGTATCCTACAAGAAGCTTAAGGCTGAGTCCTGTAATATCTACGCCTGAGGATTTGCCCAGGCTTGTAAGAGCCTCCACCGGATCGGTATAATCAGCCAGTTCATCATAGGTAATGTCAACTCCCTGATAATTAAGTACCATGTACAGGCAATCCTGAAGGGACGCTGCAACGGAACCTGAGCTATAATGGAATATTGCCGACGCAATGGTATTGTATTCCTTGGCATCAGACTGTCTGTATATGATGGACCCGTCATTTTCGACTACTATTCCACTGTTATCTATAGCATAATTGATGGCGTCTCCAGCCACATCAAATTCTCCTGATACACCTGAACCTGTGAATACCGTGTACAAGGATTTATTCTCAAACTGGGTATTCATATAGATTCCATCGTCATTCTTCTTGTTCTTGGTAATAAGAAGCTTCGGTACATACGACAGGTAAATATTTGCCGGTGGTGTGAAATACATCTTGTCAATGCCCTCTGTGGAAGTCTTTAGTACCGTTGAAACAAACTGCTTAAGTTCATCATTCTTATAGGTAATGAAATCGTCATCATACTGCACGAACTCGCTGCCGATCTTCTGGGCACGGATAAGGTATATAAGATCTGTCTCGATCAGGACATTTGCAATGTAATAGCCCTTGTTGTAATCCTTAAGTTGCCTGCCGTCCCTGTCCACAATGGTTATGGACTTTGATGGTATGCTCTTTCTTGCGGCATAGTCAAGAGCGGCACTGTCAAATGAGGAGACCTTGACGGTATATGAGCTGTCAGATGCATCGCAGGTTCCGTAGATGAAATCCGTGTCCTTAAAACCATAGCCTATGAGACACTCACCGCTTCCCGCATTCTCGGTAACAGTTGTCTCCGTGTCCAGTCTTGCAACATTTATCATGTCGTTGTCCACCTGGTTATCGGAACCGCAGTATGCAATAACGCTCATATCATCCGACACATACACCTTGTCCATGGAAATCCCCGACACATATGTTGACGCCTTCTTGTCATTTACATCTATACAGTTCACCTGGTCACCCAGCATATAGTAAAATCTCTGTCCATTAAAATAAGTGAGCCTTGAGGTCTGAAGCTTCATGGAGCTATATGGAACATTTGTCTCTACAAATATCAGCTCACTGAGTTCCTGCTCTGCTGCCATATATTTGTAAAGAGCAACTCCCAGCTTACCCTCATGCTTTCCACGGTTCATATATCCGTACACTGAGAAATACATATTGCCGTCATCATCAAGGGATATGATATTTATATCATGGTTATCATAGGTATTTCTGTTGTTCTCCACATCATCAAGCCAGAAGCCGAATACATGGGTGATCTGGTTCTCCCTGTAATTGTAGTACCACAGCTGCTGATTTCTGACAAATGCTACCTTCCTGCTCTTGTCACTGGACTTGTATTTCACCTTACCTGAAGACACAACTCCGATCTCATAGAGATTGTTCTTGGCATCCACGTCCGCCCTGTCGAATATCTCATCCACATATCTGTCGAAATTAAGCATGGTGATCTCGCCGTCAGCATAGCTTAAGGTGTAATCCTCCTCAACAGAATAATAGTTGTGGCTGTCACCTACTACATCCGCTATGGTGTACTTAAACTGCACCACTGCGTAATTATTTGAAATTTCCTTGATAGTCGGATAAATGGTGGATACCTTTGTAGGATCCAGGCCATACCAGGTGAGCTGTGAGTATGATGAAGCAAGGGTGGAATGGGCAAACGATCCCTCATCCAGCTTCTTGTTCTTGTTCCTTGACTTGTAATATGCCGAGTAGGTATTTATCACCGAGTCATCCTCGTAAGCTGTGAAGTCAAAGCTTGCGTCGTTGAAATCTCTGGCTGCATGGAGCATGGCATCCACATGGTAATCTGTGCCAAGGACTATTCTCGTATAGTATCTGGCGTAATTCTCATCATCAGCCATTGCCTTGACAATGAGCATATACTCCACATCTGCCTTAAGGTCCATCCTGATATCTATCTGAATATCATTGAAGCCTCTCTCGTCAGTCTGATACTCCAGATCTCCATTCTCCACAAGGGAGCTTCCGTCAAGGGTTCTTACCTCATAGGAGTACTTCTTCGCATATCCTGTATCATCCTGGACTACAAGTTTTATCTGCTTATTCTCATCTATAGGAGTGATGGAATCCCTGAGAAGTGTTGTATCCACATCACAGGTATATCCATGCATGACATTTATGTTCTGATCTCCGTAATTTATATATATTAATGGCAGTGTTGAATCTTCCATCTCAATGGCAAGATTGCTGTATGCCCTGTTTTCGTATTTATTTACAAAGAACATAGTTATAACCACCACCACGATCATAACTATTGCCTTAATAATTATATTCTTAATCGTATTCAATTAGTAAAACCTTCTTCTCCTGTTTCTATATCTTTCACGTCTGCAATAAAATTCGTTACACAAAAGTGCCTCTATTATCTGTCTTAAAGGACAGTCAACACAGCCTCTGCGTCTTCTTACATACGGGGGATCATTGTGCTCCGGATATCTTGGATAACCACCCGGATACCCCGGATTTCTGCCATGGTGCCATGAGGCAGATGCCTCCATATCGTAATCGGGACCGGACGCCATATCGACAGAAACATCTGTACCGGAATCCGCCATGCTCTCAGACTGTGACATTTCTCCATCTGAGTATGCCCAATCGTCATCATCTACATCAAGCTTATTGTAGATGTCCCTGGCTATGCCCCGCACCACTTCCCTGTCAGGATACTCAGCGAACATCGGACTTCCCTCATACTCCAGCTTGTCACATTCGTCCTCGATATATCCGTTTATCTCACTTATCCTCTGGGGATACAGCTCCTTAAGGTACTTTCTGTCCCTTTCATTTTCAAGGAGTCCGTCATCAATCCCCGCCGGAAGCAGAAGTCCCGACAGCCCCTGTCTCATCTTATATATATTTCCACTATTTATCAAGTCCTTAATCTCACTGTTTTGGGATTCAAAGGACAAATACTTAAATTCTTCGCTCATACAAATCTCCCTATCTGCACCTTTATTATCTATATATGCAAATAGGGAGATCCATGTGAAATATTCTTATACTACTTATCTCCAAATGAAATGCCTAAGGTTCTTGCCTCTGCAATTATATCATCATCCGGTGAAACGTACTTTAACTTGCCTGCTGATTCTGAAAGAGGAATGGCTGTAACCTGATTGCCCTTGTATACAACAAGCTTGCCATAATCCTTCTCCTTGATGAGCTGTGCAGCCTTTGCACCAAATCTTGAAGAGATGACTCTGTCGTAAGCGTCCGGGCTTCCACCTCTCTGGGTATGTCCCGGGATTGCTATTCTGATATCCTGATCTGTAAATGCCTTGAGCTTGTCCGCCAACTCGTAAGCAACAGATGGATAAGGTGAATTAGCTACAGCTTCCTTACGCTTCTTCTTAGGCAGTTCTGCAACCTCCTTGGATATTGCTCCCTCTGCCACTGCAAGGATAGTGAAGCCCTTCTTATTCTTTGTTCTCTTGTCTATGGCCTCATATACCTTCTCGATATCGTAAGGTATCTCAGGAATAAGGATAACATCAGCACCACCTGCAATACCTGCGTGAAGAGTGATCCAGCCTACCTTATGTCCCATAACCTCTACTATGAATATTCTGTTATGAGATGCTGCGGTTGTGTGGATACAGTCAATGGTCTGGGTTGCCACATCTACTGCACTCTGGAAACCAAATGTCATATCTGTTCCCCACAGATCATTGTCTATGGTCTTCGGAAGACCGATGACATTAAGACCTTCCTCGCTTAAAAGATTAGCTGTCTTCTGGGAACCATTTCCACCAAGGACACAGAGACAGTCAAGCTTAAGCTTCTTGTAGGTAGCCTTCATTGCCTTTACCTTATCAATACCGTCCTCTGTAGGCTCCCCCATTAATTTGAATGGCTGTCTTGAGCTTCCAAGGATAGTGCCACCCTTTGTGATGATACCTGAGAAATCCACCGGCTTCATCTTGATGTAGTTCTCTCTCATGAGACCCTTGTAGCCCTCAAGGAAACCATAGATCTCTACCTCGTCAAATAACTCATAAAGTCCTTTGGCAACACCCCTCATAGTTGCATTAAGTGCCTGACAATCTCCGCCACTTGTTAAAAATCCAACTCTTAACATTCAAAACACCTCTTTCTCTCTTTTTATTCTATAGATATACTCTTCCTTCAAGTGCCCGGAGTAAAGTAACCTCATCTATACATTCCAGATCTCCACCTACAGGAACACCGCTGGCTATACGACTTACCTTAATGCCTGCCGGCTTCACCAATTTGGATATGTACATGGCGGTTGCCTCCCCTTCCGGACCTGAACCCGTAGCTATGATCAGCTCATCAACATCCCCCTGCAGTCTCTTCATGAGTTCTGCAATCTTTATGTCTCCTGGGCCGATACCAAGGGCAGGGTTGATAACTCCGTGAAGCACATGATATATACCATCATACTGTCCTGTCCTTTCATATGCCGCCATATCCCTCGGCGTCTCCACCACCATTATTATCCTGTGGTTTCTTCCCGGTGCTCTGCATATAGGACACAGGTCGCTGTCTGTTATGGTATAACAGCAGGAACAGTATTTTATCTTCTTCTTGGCATTGACTATGGCTGACGCCAGAGCCTCCGCCCTCTCCTCCGGCATACTTATAATATGAAATGCCAGTCTCTGGGCAGTCTTGGATCCAACTCCCGGCAGATGTGAAAGCTCTGATATAAGCTTATTTACTTCTCCACCATATATATTCATTAGAAAGGTAATCCTCCCAGTCCTACGCCGCCTGAAATCTTAGCCATGCTGTCATTGTAATCCTTATCCTGCTGTCTCAGTGCTTCATTTACCGCTGAGATAACCAGATCCTCAAGAGTCTCAACATCATCAGGATCAACAGCCTCAGGATCGATCTTGATCTCAAGAAGCTCCTTTCTTCCTGAAACCTTAGCTGTTACAACTCCGCCACCTACCGATGACTCATAAACCTTATCCTCAAGCTCCTTTGTGGTCTCCTCCATCTGCTTCTGCATTCTCTGGGCCTGCTTCATAAGATTGTTCATATTTCCAGGCATCATACCTGCGCCAAATCCGCCTCTCTTAGCCATTTGTTCTAATTCCTCCTTGAAAATTCCTTAATATTTATTTTATTGGTATCAGGCATAGATCACCATAAATGTATCTGTGCATGAGCTGACACCATATCAAGCCATGTCAGACCATATCCATACTCCGGATATGTCTATATCTGTATTAAATTATGTCTATATCAAAATTGATCTTGCCAAGATCGTTCTCCTCGGTCTCTCTTCTTGTCTCCGGATTATCATCCACCACCACAAACTCCACCGGAAATGTACGACCTGTGATCTCCGCTATCCTCTCCTTAAACGCCTTCACCTTATCCTTGTCTGTGAAGTATCTGATAGCCGATCTGTATTCATCCTTCTTGAAAAATGTGATCCTTAAGCCCTTATTGTCCGAGGTAAGTCCCACAGTTCCCTGTCTCAGGAAATCCGCAGTGAGTCTTCCCTGCTTATCAAGGACCATATCCCACAGATCTATTATCTGCTTAAGATCATATCTGTCAGCCTCTGGCAGGTTGTTTATCCTGTCCACAAGCTTTTCCTTTCCCGAAGTCCCGGTTCCGGTACCTGATGTTCCGGCTGTGCCATGGGCATCCACTCCATTTCCTCCTGCCGGAGCAACTGCTACGCTACCGCTCTTCAATGCCTCTGCCAGATCTGCCGGAAGCACCGCTCCTGATTCCACCTTCTTCTCAAGGATCCTCAGTCTGTCTATAAGAGCGTCGTAATTTGTCTCCATCTCAGGCTTACACAGCTTTATGACAGCAAGCTCTAAAACAACCCTTTTCTGGGTGGCATTCTTAATATTTGCCGATGCCCCCGCAAATATATTGATATACCTTATAAGTGTCTGCTCATCTATCTGCTCTGCCAGCTCTTCTACTCTTGCAATGTTCTCTGCGGTCATGTCTAACTTCTTATCGCCATCCACAGAAACCTTTATGAGCAGTACATTTCTCAAAAACCATGTAAAATCACTGACAAATCTTGACAGCTCCCTGCCCTGCCATACAGTCTCATCAACTATATCAAGGGCTGCCGATACGTCAAGATCGATTATGGATCGGAGCAGCTTGGCAAATATATCTATATCCACTGCACCTACAGTCTCAAGCACCTTGTCATAAGTAAGTTTCTGTCCCAGATTAAAGGATATACACTGATCCAGGATACTGAGACCATCTCGCATGGAGCCGTCCGCTGCCTTAGCAATGTAATCCACGGCTTTTCTGTCAGCCTCTATGTTCTCCCTTGACAGCAGATCCATGAGTCTGTCTGAAATGGTATCAACGGAAATCCTTCTGAAATCATATTTCTGACAACGGGATGAAATAGTTATAGGTATCTTGTGGGCTTCTGTTGTAGCAAGAATGAATATTACATATGATGGCGGCTCCTCAAGAGTCTTAAGCAATGCATTGAAGGCTCCTATAGAAAGCATATGCACCTCATCGATAATATAAACCTTGTACTTTCCCTCTGTCGGAGGATACTGCACCTCTTCCTTTATCTGTCTGATATTATCAACGCCGTTGTTGGACGCTGCATCTATCTCTATGACATTCATAGCTGTTCCTGCGGCTATTGCCTTACAGCTTGCACACTCATTACAAGGACTTCCGTCCACAGGGTGCTCACAGTTCACTGCCTTGGCATACAGCTTGGCTATGGTAGTCTTACCTGTACCTCTGGTTCCGCAAAACAAATATGCATGGCCTATCCTGTCATTGACTATCTGGTTCTTGAGAGTCCTTACAATATGATCCTGACCCTTTACCTCGTCAAATTCTCCAGGTCTCCATTTTCTGTACAATGCCATGTACGACATATCTATCTTCCTCCAAACATTACATAAATGTCATTGCCCCTCACTGTATAATCTGCAACGGCACTACTCCAATTATACTTTAAATGTCGGTTCTAATCAATGAAATCCCATTAATTTCCTTGTATTATTGTGCTTTTTACTTTATAATCCAACATGGGAATTTATTTATCACAAAAATGTTAGGTTCGTTGACATTAGAGACTAATATTTTTCCTGTTTTAAGACATTTTCCAACAAAAAAATACAGGAGGAGAGAAAAAATGTTAGAAAATATCAACACAGTTCTCGGAAAGATCAATGATTTTGTCTGGGGTGTACCGCTTATAGTATTGATCCTTGCAGCCGGTATCTTCCTTACAATCCGTCTTAAGGGAATTCAGGTTACAAAGCTTGGCAAGGGCTTCAAGCTCATGTTCGCCAAGGTGGAGCAGGATGGTCACGGAGAGATCAGCAGCTTTGGTGCTTTATGTACAGCCCTTTCTGCAACCATCGGAACAGGTAATATCGTAGGTGTTGCCACCGCTATTGTTACAGGTGGGCCGGGAGCCCTTTTCTGGATGTGGATCGCAGCACTCTTCGGAACAGCAACAAAGTTCTCAGAGTGTATGCTGGCTGTAAAGTACAGAACTATTGCTGAAGACGGTCATGTTGTAGGTGGTCCTTTCTACTATATTGAAAATGGTATGGGTAAGAACTGGAAATGGCTTGCGAAGATATTTGCCTTCTTCGGAGTATGTGTAGGTCTCTTCAGTATCGGTACATTCACCCAGGTAAATGGTATCTCAAGTGCCGTTAAGAACTTCTTTGATCCGGACACAAAACATGTGGCTTTCAAATTATTTGGCATTGAGTATTCATGGACTATCGTTATCTCAGGTATCATCCTTACCATATGTGTAGGTCTTGTTATCATCGGTGGACTTAAGAGAATTACAAATGTTGCCCAGGTTGTAGTTCCTTTCATGGCTATCCTCTATGTTATAACTGCATTACTTGTAATAATATTCAATATCGATAAGGTACCGGGAGCTTTCAAAGAAATCATCGAAGGTGCATTCGGTCTTAAGGCTGCTGCCGGCGGTACTCTTGGTGCCATCATAGTTGCCATGCAGAAGGGTATTGCCCGTGGTATCTTCTCAAATGAGGCTGGTCTCGGTAGTGCTCCTATAGCTGCTGCCGCAGCAAAGTCAAATGAACCTGTTGAGCAGGGTCTTGTATCAATGCTCGGTACATTCATCGACACTATCGTTATATGTACTCTTACGGGTCTTACTATTGTTATCGCCGGATCATGGAATATAGGTCTTGAGGGTGTTGCCGTTACTACACATGCATTCCAGACATGTCTTCCATTCCCATCAGTTGTTGCTTCATTATTACTTATGGTATGTCTTGTATTCTTCGCATTCACAACTATGCTTGGTTGGGATTATTACAGTGAGAAGTGTCTTGAGTACCTTACAAATGGTAAGATGAAGGTTGTTAAGTTTTATCGTTGGTTATACATTGCATGTATCTTCATCGGACCTTACATGACTGTTAAGGCTGTATGGACTATCGCTGATATCTTCAATGGTCTTATGGCTCTGCCAAATATCATTGCACTGTTTGCGTTAAATGGTGTTGTTGTGGCTGAGGTTAAGAGCTATGTTGACAGGAAGAAGCAGGGACAGTTTTTGAAGAATTAAGCAATCCGGATATTGGAACTTTATTGGTTTCCCGGAAGTTCATTGGATAAATTTACGGATGATTAAGTAGGCACATGATATACATATAAAACCTGTTTGCGCCTTCTACTCGGTTTACTCGTCTATTAGTCAGCAGTCGCCCAAACTCGCGTATTTACATACGCTCAGACATGGGCTTTGTGCTGACAACCAGAGTAAACCTCGTAACGAAGTGCTCACAATGGTTTTAATGTATATCATTGTGTCTTATTTTTTCCAAGAAATTTTTGATCATAGTAATTTAGATAACTATAGTTTGAAAATCAATTTAATTGTCAGATATATAATACTATTCAGAATTAACAGCCATATTTTGTCTGCCTTTAAAATTCTTTCAAAAAAGATTAAACCGTCTTCAGTCCTTTATTTATAATGGGTGAAGGCGGTTTTTATCAACTCGTTCTGTCCTATAGCTCAGTTAGATTTATTTTTTTGAAAATATGGTTCTTAGCTTTGGTTGATCTACGTAGTCGTGGATAAGCAGGTCGCAGAGGCAGGTATTTTTTAAGAGGTTCTCGTCAGAGTCTCCGTATATGCCTACTATGAAGGCTGCTCCTGCGGCGGCAGCGGCTTTTACTCCGGATGGTCCGTCTTCTATTACCATTGTTTCTTCCGGTGCTGCACCAATTCTTTCCATGGCTCTTATATACATATCCGGTGCCGGTTTTGCTGCCATGGTTCCATCGTCATAGGCTGCCTTTAACTTATCAAACCAGCGGTCAAGCTTAAACTGTTCAAAGTAAAAGTCAAGATTTGTAAGGTTGGAGCCTGTAGCGATATTTATGTTTATGCCTTTTTCTTTTATATAGTCCAGATATTCTTCAAGTCCGTCCACCAGCTTGAAATTCTCGGTATCCTTTACATACAGGTCACGATATGCTGCTTCCTTTTCCTCTGTCAGCTCAAGTATACGCTCATCGGAAAGCGTACCCTTACCCATGAGATATTCCAGGATATCCCTGTTGGTATGCCCCAGTACATGGTGCTGAAACTCTTCTGTTGTAAGTATCCTGCCTGCCAGCTTATCTGAGTATTCCTTCCATGCTATTTCGTGATATTTTCCGTCAAATATCATAGTTCCATTCAAGTCAAATATAATGTTCTTTATCATCTGTGCATTTCCTTTTTGTGTTATTTTCCTGTTACATGTATACGATGATCGGTATTAACACCGCAACAAATATAATCCCAAGAACCAGAGTAACTATGTTGCCCTTTCTGTTATTTGCATCAAGAAATTCCTCCGGATTTAATGGATTGATCATTATGGGATAATAATTTCCCACCTGATAATCGTTCATGTTTGTATACACATTATTCCGGACAGTGTATTCCCTTCCATTATAGTAGACGCTGTAGACAGGCATATGCACCCGCTTTGTCCTCCGTCCTTTTCCGCCCTGAGTCCAACGGGTCTCCACGCTGATACATTTAGCCTGGACTTCCACTGTGCACACACGCTTAAGATGTCTTATTTCTGAGGTAGCACTGATTATCATTAAAACTCCTGTCACCGGGAATATTCCTGCCAACAGGTAAGGAGCCGCCTCGTAGATCATTTGTGCAGCATTTTGCATATCTATGTACATGATCACGCCACATATGATAAGTGCAATGCCCACCAATGGAAACAGCAGGATGATCGCCGGAAATGGGCGTTTCTTTATACTGCCCACAACTCCCATAATTCCAAACACAAGGAAATATTGTCCTATCAGTGCCAGCATAAGTCCTGTTCCGCCATCAAGCTTTGAACATACCATCATGCCAAAGAGCGAACCCATAAACCATACAATGAACACAATGCTTATTATTATTTTCGCTACAGTTGTCCCATTTTCATTCTTCCCCATAATGTCACCCCTATTTCTAATACTCTATCCCTTTTCTTGCCTGTATCCCCCGGTCAAATGGATGTCGCAGCTTCTTCATTTCTGTTATGTAGTCTGCATTTTCAAGAATAAACCTGTCAGGTTCCCTGCCTGTAAGTACAAGCTCTATCCGGGACAGGCTTTCTTCTCCGCTATCACCGCTTCTTCCGTTATATAACGCCTTCATTTTCCCAACCAGATCCTTAAACAGACTTACATCAATAAGCCCCCAGTTTAATGGATAGGTTATCTCATCAAGAACCACCATCAGCCCGGCAGCCCCACTGCCGTTCGTTGATATGTTTCCTGTATTATTTAAGCCGTCAAGTCTACGGATTATATTCCTGATAATTTCATTATGTATCTCCGTGATCTCTTCCTTGTCCCGGTCGGTCATGGCGTTGAAAAAAGGAAATTCTCTTTCACATCTGTAGATCTCCACCTGAGGAAGTTCTTTCAATATCGCAAGCTCCCCTGACTCCCCACCTTTCATAAACTGGCAGAATATAACCCTGTAGCCGGAACCGGCAGCCCGAACCGCCTGTCCCACAGCCGCTGTGGTCTTTCCCTTACCGTCACCTGTGTATAACTGTATCATCGTCACTAACTCTCCTTACAAAATGCAATTCACACCAATCTTCTCCACCAAAATTTTGCTACATATTACTTAAAGGCTCACACACCACAAAATTATTTGCGTTTCAGAAATGCTCCTATACCTGCTGCAAATGACAGCACAGCAATTATTATACATGCGATCTTAGTAAACATATGACTTTCTGACCATCCGTCTATTACGATCAGTATCCACAATATTCCCTGAACTATCTGCACTGTTCCTGCGATGACCTTATTGTCTTTGTTCCTTCTCCTCAGGATCAGCAGGATCACATAGGCAACTAAAGCAGCCGCCAATAAAATCATTATCATTGCAATCTTCCTCCGTATTATTTATAGATTTATTTGACACTTTCATTTTTAAATATCTGCCTGATACCATAGGAGCCACCCGGCATACCATTATTTTTTGGCAAACTGCTTATCCTCGATATACCGCTGAGCTTTGATATATCATGCTGCCTGTTCGAACCGGAAGCCTCCCGGAACATACAGTTGACATTCCCACAATTTGTACATATACGGCACGCGTCTGCCTTCTGTTCCTGATCTGACACCGGAAGCAGGAACAGCACGCTCTTAAGTGGCTTTAACATCATTTCATCATTTATCAAAACGCCTGTACCGGTGAAGTTCTCCATAAGCCTTGCCATCATATCTACAGGATAGGTGTCTCCAAGGAAGTCAAGCTTTGTGCCCCATTTGCAGTATTTTGTCTGGATATGTTTAACCAGTTGTTCATAGCTCCGGGTCATAAATTCAAGCCCTATGCAGTCCAGCATGTATGCCTCCAGGAGGCAGTTGTTCTCTGCATAGAGGTCAACCAGTTTGTCAAAGGCTGTCCCCAATGTCACAAGACATACAGCGTATTCATCATATGTGATTTCGGTGTCTGCCTTTTTCCATACATAATAACAGGCCGAGGAAACCAGGGGCAGGGATATATCACATAAGCTTGCAACCTTACCTGTATTTTCCCCTCCAAAATGATATTTCCTGATTATTTTATTTGTAAATTCCTTGTCTGTCTTTAACTGAGGTATGAACTTCTCCATAGTAAGCTCCTTTCACCTGTATGTGATACGGGCATTTTCCTTCGTGATCCGGTCAGGAAATGATCCATCGTATTCCCATCGCCATACGCTCCACCACATTTGCAAAATGTCCTCCGTCATTCCATTCAAATATAACATTGCCCACATTTATATCACTCCGCAGCTTCTCGTACTCTGCCTCCGTGATCTCCCCAACTCTCTTCATAAGGTGATTGGCAGTTTTCGGCTCCTTCTTCCCAAGGCTTAAATACACATCTACCTTCTGGTTCAATTCTGTCTGCTGCAGATATTCCTCAACCCCCGGATACCACAGGGAACCGGAACAGCTCACTGCTCCGTCAAACAATCCGCTTTCATATAGTGCCCAAAGGGAAAATAATCCTGCCAGGGAATACCCGGCAATATATAGCTGCCTGTGATTTGGAAAGTGATGCTTTATCTCCGGAAGTATCTTCTCCCGGATATCGTCCAGTAATTCTCTCCCTTTTCCTGCAAATTTCCTGTCCTTCATACCCGCGTCAGCACTCCATGGAGTGAGCCAGCTATCCCAATCCTTCACAAGAAGCTCGCAGAAATCAAACTTCACATCTGACATGCGGCACACCTGCCTGTAAACATTCTGTGCTTCATCCGACAGACAGGTGTTTGAAATATACAACACAACCTGGGCTGCGTCTTCATTTGTCAATATATTCAATCTATAGTCTGCTTCACAAAACATATGCTCCCCCTGCATTATATCAACGACTTGTCTTTTCAAATTCTACTTTCAGATTATATTTTTAGTATACAATCCTATGAAAAACTGAATACATTCAAGCCGATTTCCTCGTCATAAATCCTGTCGACGGTTCCTTCTATCACGTCTATTACCATCTCACAAACTGCACTTACAATGGCTTTGTTCAGGTGACCGCCAAACACCTCCCCCTTGTCAATCCTCGCCACTATTTTATTTGCAAATCTTCTGTATTCCATTCCATGTTCCTCCTGATCATCTTTTTATAGCCATTGTCAGCTTTGGTATTACTTGCTTTGCTCTTGGTTATATCATCCTGTGTCGTCCTCAATTATGTTTATTTTCCCCTAAAATCCCACCTGCGTCAACAGGTCTTGATCTTATTTTTTATAATTGTCATCTAGACTGCCAGCTCGATGAACAAAAAAGAGAAGCGACCTCTTCAAGAGACCGCTTCCCTTTCATTTATATTATTGCTTTAATGTAACTTCATCAGCTTATTTAAGGTATTACTTCACAACACCATTAACTATCTTATAGTTCTTTTTGCCAATCTTAATTGTACCTGTGAATTTATTTGCCCATGAACCGGTCTTCACATAATACTGAGTTTTACTTGAACCATCTGCCTTCTTGGCAATACATGTATCCTTGGTATACGCTCCGTTCTTCACATAATACCAGGTTGCACCTGAACCATCTGCCTTCTTGGCAATACCTGTAGCCTTTGTGAACACTCCATTCTTTACATAGAACCAGGTTGCACTTGAACCGTCTGCCTTCTTAGTAATACCGTTAGTTCTGGTGAGCACGCCATTCTTCACATAGTACCAGTTTCCTGTGCCATCTACCTTCTTGGCAATACCACTTGCCTTGGTGTATACTCCATTCTTCACATAGTACCAGTTTCCTTTACCATCCACCCTCTTGGTAATACCACTTGCCTTGGTGTATACTCCATTCTTTACATAGTACCAGTTTGACTTACCATCAATAACTCCCTTAACTACACCTGTGTAATTTGAAACTATCTTCTGATCCTTATAGAAGCCCCACTTGCCATTTACCTTGGCAAATCCATCAGCAATGTCTCCACATACACATACGCCATCCTTGTAATCATGTTCTACTGTAATTGTTATTTCTATTCCTGTAACAATTTCATACTTATCTGTATCTGCCGGTGTGTACTTAAGTGTCACCTTGCTTATACCAGGTGCAAGCTCAAGTCCTGGCTCCTCAAAGCTAAAGCCCTCCGGAAGAGTAATATCAGCAAGGGTCTGTCCGCAATGTATAGTCTGGTTTTCCGGAACCTCATACTCCGGAATTTCCTTTTCAGCCTTTACTTCCTCAAGAGAAATATCATCAATGCATACTACATGCTGATCTGTGATCTCTCTGTCAACCTTACCTAAACAGATACTTAAAAATGCGGCAGGATCTGTATCTTCATTCATTGTAAATACATCTTCAATCTCTGTATACTCACTTGTAAGTGATATTACATTGTCATTTGAGTATACTGGCCATCCAAGCTTTTCTCCGCCCTGCATTACTACACGGATATCACGGTCAACAGATGACTTGGCCTTTAACTTAAGTCTGTATGTCTTACCTGCTTCAAGTTTAACATCTTCCTGCTTAACCTGAATCTTCCAATCTGCATCACCGGTCTTATCGATTGTAAGACTCAGTGCATTATCTTCCTTTATGCTATCTACAACATGGCTTGCCTTGGCTGATGAATCAATATAGATTGTATATCCTGTTTCGCCATCGTTAAATGAGCCATTCTTGATCATGGCATTCTCTACCATCTTTACATTGTCAAGATAATATGTACCTGCAGCATCGAATGTGAATGACACAGACTTGTCACTGAATTCTGTTGTTGGTGGTATCTCAAATCTATAAGTCTTCTTATCACCCTTAACAACCTCTGCTTCACACTCTACACCGGCAATAACGGCCTTTACTGTAGTATCTGTATCCGCCTCAAGGTCAAAGCTGAAGAGATATGGAGTTCCTTCATTAAATGTCATGTCGTCCTGTGAAAGGAACACATACTCAGAAGCCGCCTCAGGAATTACCGCCTTAAATCTTCTGCCATCCTTATAATCTGTTACACTTACACTTGAACCTTCTGACTTGGCTATATCCCAATATCCTAAATGTCCTGTTCCTTCCTGGAAACCACCATTATAGACATAGTTACCATTTGCAAGGACTGTCTTCTCTTCCTTCTCATTAGGATCAGGATCAGCAATCTTCTCAATACGCACGTTCTTAAGCTTGATCTGTGCATTTGAACCTGCCGCTCCAATATTATACTCAAGACGTCCATTTGCATCTGAATCAGACTTCATCTTAAATTCATACTCATAATGATTATACTCTGTATCAAGAGCAACCTCTGCACCGGTTCCGTTCATGTAATTAATATATCCGTGATCAGGTGCCTTTATATCAACATGCATTGTTCTGGCTTCTGCTGCGCATGCATCAAATGAAACTTTGTATGTTGCGCCCTTAAGTAATGGCACACCAGCCTGCACAAGCTGTACACTGTAATCAACAGTTCCCTCATTTGTTGTATCAATGTTAATCTCATTGCCAGAAATTGTTGCTGCTGCCTCACCACCAAGCGCAGTAAGGAACTTCCAGTCTGTATCATCTGTAAGATCTTCTTCCACTGAAAAATCCCCATTATTAACATAGTTTCCTGTCACATCCGGATCACGAAGTTCCACATTATTCTCCGGCTTCTGCACATTCTCATCATAGCTGTCCTTCTGATAAACCTTCACATAATCAATCACATATGGATTATTATCAAAGTTTGTTGTGTCATCAGGATTTCCAACCCAGCTTCCACCTACTGCAAGATTTAAGATAATATAAAAAGGCTGATCAAATGGTGCAGGATATGTAAGTGTTCCCTGGCCAACTGTTGTTGAATGCCAGTTGCTTTCTGTATGGTATAATTTGCCATCCACATACCAGTTTATCTTTCCCGGAAGCCATTCACATGCAAATGTATGGAACTCGTCTGCAAATGAAGCACCATCTGTTATCTCATACGTTCCCTGGCTTTCAGCATGAGGATTACCATAGTGGATAGTTCCGTATAATTTATCAGGATCCTGTCCCATGACCTCCATACAGTCAATCTCGCCACATCTTGGCCACTGACCATACACATTCTCATCATTTGCCATAAGCCAGAATGCAGGAAGATATCCCTTACCTGCAGGAACCTTTGCCCTGCACTCAAAGAGACCATAAGTAAATGTCTGCTTATTCTGGGTGCTTATACGACCTGATGTATAATTCACCACATCTTCGCCTTCACCATCATCTGACAGATCTGTAAATGTAATATCTGTAATTGTAATATCAGAAGCAGGTGTTTCAACATCAGCAATCTTTCCTAATGAAAAGTAAACAGTTGCTGTATCATCGTCTGCCTCCATTGTAAATTCATACTCAACCGGAGTTACTACATTTGCCTCAAGTACAGGATCCGCTCCGCCATACCATGTATAGGCTGCGCTCTGTACTCCTGACTTTATCTGCCTTGCTGCTGTGGATGTCACATTATATGCAACCTTGTATGTATGTCCTTCTTTAAGATTTAAATTATCCTGCTTTAACTGCACATGCCAATCTTCATCACCCGGATCTGTGATTGTATACTTTATTCCATTGTCAACAACTGTGCTCGATGCAACCGTATGATAAGGATCACCCCAGTCTGCTATTGTCTCCACCCAGTCATCTTTTCCTGACGAGAAATCAGCATTCTTAACGATTGCAGCCGCCTCGCTGCTATGTTCTACCGTCTTAACCGGATTAATGTTAAGGTAGCCATCCTTTACCTGTAATACCTCATCATTATCCACATATGCCTGAAGTTCTGAATTAACCCATCCCTTCTCATGTGTTTCAACATTCCACACATCTCTGTTTAATTCTGTTCCATCAAATTCGTCACCCCAGACTTCCTTATAGCCCTCATAACTAAGGTCTGTTGACGGATCTACCACGTCTTCGCTGTTAACTGTTGTTACAGGATCATTGTCGATGATTCCTGTTGCATGGGTAGTTCCTAATGGCATTGCAGTTATAACCAGACCCGCAGCCAGGAATAATGCAAGATACTTTTTTCCTTTTACCATACTTTTTCTCCTCTCTTATAATACATAATTCCGCCCATTAATAAATTGTTATTTATGAGCATGTTCTTAACCCTATGTATCATTTATATCAGATAAAAAATTAATATTATGGCAAAAGATTGATTTTTTTATGGCATTTTTTACCTATTTGTGCTAATTTACTTTATATCGTCTTTTCTTCTTTATGTTTTGTGCACTTTGCACACAAAAGAAGTCACTTTTTCCCTTCTTTGCCCATCTCAATTTCTCTCAAGTGCATCGACTGATACTTTTTGGGCGTAACTCCCATGTACTTATGGAACATCTCTGTGAAATAACTCTGATCAGAAAACGCCAGTATTGAAGCTATCTCTGTCGAAGTGTATTCCGAATATATCAGCATGTTCCCAGCCGTTTCAATCTTTGTCCTCATTATATACTCACTGATAGTACTGCCTGTTTCCTTTTTAAACAATCGTGAAAGGTATGATGGATTTAAATCTACATAATCTGCTAATTCACCAAGGGATATCTTACAATGAAGGTGATCTGCAATATAATCTACGCATCTGGCAACCGGTCGGGATGTTATCTTCTTATTTCTGAGCTTCTTCATTCTCTGGGCATAATCAATACAGGCACTGGTATGAAGAGTGTCTATTTCAGCTATATTTTTCGCTTTGTCTGCCTTCATGATATAAAAATCACTCACGGAAAATGCCGTTGATATATCAAGTCCCCCATCTATGCAATATCTTGCCAGCATAGCAACGGTTATAACAAAATGATATTTGAGATTTTGGAGGGGATTTTCAGATAGCTTTCCAAGTCCTTTCTTGTCTGCAAATGAGACACCACATAGTTCTTTTGTTTTTTCTATGTTGCCGGACTTTATCACCGAATAAAATTCCAATTCCGGATTATATGGTGCCCTTAAGATATTTTCTTCTCTTCTCGTGTATTCCTGATATACGAACTCTTTTTTCAGCATATTTCTCCTCCCATACAATCACTGAATAAAATTCCGGTTTCCCAAATAATGACATGCTTTCCTTTTTAATGTTTCATTTTTAATCCTATATCTATTTTTGCTTAAAATCCCACCCACGTCAACAGGTCTTGGTCTTATTTCTGCAAATAATTGACACCTGTCACATTGTGAAATATTATTTATACATGATGGATACTGCAGCACAGGCAAGGTGCCATGGAATACGCTGTAACCCATGCGTATAAAGATCATATGGAACTTATAAAAAGGAATGGACAGCACATGAAATCACAGAAATTATTATCATATACAAGAAGAGCTATTGATGATTACAACATGATAGAAGAAGGAGACACCATCGCCGTGGGAATCTCCGGCGGAAAGGACAGCCTTACCCTGCTGTACGCGTTGGCGAAGCTTCAGAAATTCTATCCGAAGAGTTTCTCTCTTTATGCTATAACCGTAGACCTTGGTTTCAAGGATTTTGATACTTCAGGGCTTGAAAGATACTGCAACAGGCTTGAGGTTCCGTATTTTGTGGAGCATACTCAGATCGGTGAGATCGTATTCGACCACCGGAAGGAACCTAATCCATGCTCACTGTGTTCAAGAATGAGAAAGGGTGCCTTTAACCAGGCTGCTATTAGACTCGGTTGCAATAAAATAGCCTACGCACACCATAAGGATGATGTGGTAGACAGCTTCTTAATGTCACTGTTATATGAAGGGCGAGTACATACATTTTCCCCCGTGACCTTCCTTGAGAAATCACAGATCACGCTGATACGTCCTCTCATCTACGCTTACGAAGGGGAAGTCAGATCATTTGCACTGAAAAATGAATTACCTGTATGTAAAAATCCATGTCCTGCCGACGGAGTGACCAAGCGTCAGGAAAGCAAGGACATAATAGACCAGCTCCGGGCAACAGTGCCGGAGATCAAGGAACGTATCTTCTCCGCCATAGAAGGTGCGGATATTGATGGATGGACCAGACATTAGTCCACAGCAGCAGAAAAACCAGCCCGGAAACACCGCAGGCTGCCACAGTTTTGAGCTTCCCATGTAACCATATATACCGGTTTTAAGCAAAAAAATAGCGGAAAACTCATAAATTTTCCACTATTTTCTTTTTTATTTTATTTTTTGTTATATATAAGCCGTTTCAAATAAATCTACGCCTATATCAGACCAGTCTTTATTGGGGAAGCTTCACATGTTTACATTTCTTTCACACCATTATTCTTCTTATTCCCCACAAATATTACGGCGAACACTCCCATCAGGAACAGAGCAGCCACACCCATCCAGAATGCCAGCACTTTTGTACCCTTAGGGGCAAACAAATCATAGTAACCCTTAATATATACAACCACAATAAGGAGCGGCACTATATACGTCATATACCACTTAAGTCCCCGCGGAAATCTAACACCTTCCCCGGTATTGACCTCGTTCATGAAGTTATCATATCCCCATCCATTCTTCCTTACACAGAACAGAATGGCAATAAGCGATCCCAGCGGAAGCAGATTATATGAAACAAGGAAATCCTCAAGATCCATTATGGTACTTCCGTCACCCAAAGGCTTTATTCCTGAAAGCACATTGTATCCAAGGATCGCCGGCATTGAAAGGACTGCCACGCCTATCATGTTCACGGCAACAGCTTTCTTTCTCTCCCAGTCCCTTGCATCAATAGTCATCTTAACTATATTCTCAAATACCGCAATAACCGTTGATATAGCGGCAAATGTCATGAATACGAAGAAACATGTACCCCAGATTCTCCCTCCTGCCATATGGTTGAATACACTTGGCAGAGTTATGAAAAGAAGTGGTGGGCCTGCGTCCGGCTCGACATTATAAGCAAAACATGACGGAACAATAATAAGTCCCGCTGTTATGGCTACAAATGTATCTAACAGCGTTACACTTATGGCCTCTCCGGTAAGCCTTCTCTCCTTCAAAAGGTAGCTTCCGAATATCTCCATGGAACCGATGCCGACACTCAACGTGAAGAATGCATGGGTAAGTGCTGCAAATATAACATTTCCCATTCCTCTCTCGTGAAGCTTATTAAAGTCAGGAACCAGATAAAATTCAAGTCCCTTTGAGGCTCCGGGAAGTGTTACCGAACGGACTGCCATTACTATCATAAGAACTATCAGCAGAAGCATTATAACTTTGGTGATCTTCTCCACACCATTTTCAAGACCCAGTGCACATACACCAAATGCCAACACTATAACTAACAAGGTCCAGAATATCATAGTTCCCGGATTCCCCAGCATATGGTTAAATATTCCCTTAACTGTGTCCGTATCCGCACCTACAAACTCGCCCACGGCAGTCTTGTAGGCATAATACATCATCCAGCCTGCCACCATTGTGTAGAACATCATGAGAACATAATTGCCCACGAAGCTGGCTACACCGGATCTGTGCCAGTGAGTTCCCTCCGGTTCAAGATTTTTGTAAGCCTTCATAAGACTGTATCCGCTTCCACGTCCTACAGAATACTCACATATCAGTATGGGAAGTCCTATCAAAAAAAGACATATGAGGTATATAATGATAAATACCGCGCCACCGTTTTCACCACATATGTATGGGAACTTCCATACATTTCCAAGCCCTATGGCACATCCTGCAGAAACCAGGATAAAACCAAGTCTTGAACTAAACTGTTCATTTTTCATAAAATAAATACTCCCTTAAGGTATTTTCAGCTTTTATTGTATATGGTCCTTTCGCCGCCGATATATTTTGCCCTGGTCCTTGCACATATTACATTTGCATTCCCGATGTGCTTCTGCTTCAGGCGCACAGGAACTGCCACCCTCTTAAGATGCATGCCTATAAGTGTCTCTCCTATATCCATGCCTGCGTCCGCCTTGATCTCCTCAAGCACCACAGGATCCTTTAAAGACTTGTAGCACGCAGTTGCAAATGATCCACCTGCCTTAGGCTGTGGAACTGCATTTACATATTCTGCAAATGGTACTGCTTCACGGGCAACAACTATAGCTCTGTTCAGATGTTCACAGCACTGGGCTGCAAGGTATATGCCGAGAGGCTCAAGGACACTGTTGATACCATCGTAGATAGCCTGTCCCACCTCAGGAACCGACCAGCTTCCGATCTGTTCCCCCAGAGTCTCACTGGTACTGCAGCCAACAACCAATATCTGACCCTTTTTAAGACCCGCTGCCTCCACAAGCTCCTTAGTTGCGGCTACAGCGTCACTTTTAATCGCCATAACAATATTCTTGTCATCAATCTCATGTGTTATTCCTGCCATAATAAAATCATCCTTCTTTCATTAACTATCAGCCAACACATTCCTCAATACAATCCTGTGTATTCTACCACATTCCTTCCTCATATGGAAGTATTTCAGTGAGAAATCCCTCTTCCTTTAGAGCCTCCTCTATCTCATCAAGGGTCTTCTCATCATCTGCACTTATCTGGTGAAAATGATATCCTGATGTGATATTCATAAGGGGACTGGATTTTCCTGTCTCAATATCCTTAATAAAATTCTTTATGTCTTTTCTGTTCTTTATATTAAGGGGAGCTGTCATCTTACCGTAAACCCTGTGATTTACCCTGACATCCACAATCGCACCACCATTGTCAACTATTATTTCCAGCTCTTTAGCAGTATCCTCAAGGCTATGGTAGGTCTTTATAATCCTGGTAACGCCGCTGTGATCTGACAGCATATATCCCCTAGGCGTGGAGATTATATTGTAGCCTGCAGTTCTAAGCAGTGCTATATCCTGTACCACCACCTGTCTTGAAACCCCTGCAAGCTTTCCCATGGCGGTTCCCGATATTGGCACATCACTGTTTCTGAACTGTTCTATTTCAAATTGTCTTCTTGAGACACCGTCTGTCATTCATTTACCTCTTTCCATCGAATGCCAGATTTTCATATAAAACCTGACACCATCCATTAACCTGTTAAAAACTACTGGATAACCTTAAGATGTTTCAAACTGAGATCCATAATAGGTGCTGAATGTGTAAGAGCACCGCTTGACACATAATCAATACCTATATTCTTTATCTTCTCGATATTTTCCTTTGTGATATTTCCGGAGCATTCTGTCTCAGCTCTGCCATCTATGTACTTTACCGCCTCTTCCATCTCCTCAGGGCTCATATTGTCTAACATGATTATGTCGGCACCGGCCTCCACAGCTTCCTTCACCATGTCAAGGTTCTCAGTCTCCACCTCGATCTTTCTGACAAACGGTGCATATTCTTTGGCAGCCATTATCGCTTCCTTTACACCGCCCGCTGCGTCAATGTGGTTATCCTTAAGAAGTACTCCGTCTGAAAGGTTGTATCTGTGGTTATTTCCACCGCCTACCTTTACTGCATACTTCTCAAATATCCTCATGCAAGGTCCTGTCTTTCTTGTATCAAGAAGCTTGATGCCTGTTCCCTCAAGAAGTGCGGCAACCTTATTTGTATATGTGGCAATTCCACTCATTCTCTGAAGGTAGTTAAGGGCTGTTCTCTCACCGGAGAGGAGAACCCTGATGTCTCCTGTAACAACTGCAAGAAGTTCGCCCTTTGTCACCTTATCACCATCCTTAACAGGTCTGCCGTTGTACTCTGCGTACTTCACTTCCGTGGCAGGATCAAGCATTGTAAATACTCTCTCAAATACTGAAAGTCCGGCAATTATTCCGTCTTCCTTACATATAAGCTGCACTTCGCCCTTCTTGTAATCAGGCATTACAGAATTTGTTGTAACATCCTCAGAACTGATATCCTCCTCAAGGGCAAGTTTTATGAATTTATCCGCATTTAAAAGCATTGTTATTCTGTCCATTTTTTTCTCCTTTTCCGCAAATTGTTTGTATTTCAGATCATCTCCGCCTTTATTTTGTATTAGGCTTTTTATAAAATCTATGTGTTCATGCCAATGGCTTGACTATTTTTTACATTCTCATATTTACATGCTTGCTTCACCGTTTTTTAATTCTCGTATTTACACGACCTCTTCGCTGTTTATCTTCTTTGCTGCCCTTGCTGCAAATACAAGACTTTCAAGCAGACTGTTGCTGGCAAGTCTGTTCTTTCCGTGAACTCCGTTGCAGCTCGTCTCTCCCACTGCGTAAAGATGTGGAAGTGTTGTCTCTGAGTTGCTGTCCACATGTATTCCTCCCATGAAATAATGCTGGGCAGGAACTATAGGAACAGGCTCCCGGAATATATCATAGCCGTCCTCAAGGCAGGTCTCACATATGTGAGGGAAATGATTTCTTATTACCTCATCAGGCACATTTTCAAATGAAAGGAACTCGTACTCAACTCCCTCTTTCTCCATTTCCTTCCTGATAGCTTCTGTGACAACATCTCTTGGAAGCAGCTCATCAACAAACCTTTCGCCCTTATGATTTAATATTATAGCTCCTTCTCCCCTTGCTGACTCAGAAATAAGGAAATTACGTCCTTTCTTCTTCCTGTACAGACAGGTAGGATGTATCTGGACATAATCCATATGCTCAAGCTCTGCCCCATGGTCACTGGCGATCCGGCAGCCATCTCCGGTTAATATCCTGTAGTTTGTGGAATATGCATACTGACCGCCTATTCCTCCTGTAGCAAATATCACGTCACCTGCATATATCTCTATACTGCTGTTATCTTTTTCTGCCAGCACTCCACATATTCTTCCAGTCTCATCCTCCAGAAGGTCTGTCATGCAGGTGTATTCCATAATAGATACATTATCAAGTTTTCTGACATTTGCAAGTAGTTTTGTAGTGATCTCCTTGCCGGTTATATCTTCGTGGAAGCATATTCTTGGGATTGAGTGGGCGCCTTCTTTGGTATAGGTAAGCTCGCCTTTCTCATCACGCTCAAATTCTACTCCCTTTGAGATAAGGTCGTTAATAACGTCACGGCTTGAGCGGATCATTATATCAACACTCTCCTTGCGGTTCTCATAGTGACCGGCTCTTAAGGTATCCTCAAAGAAAGCGTCATAATCCCCCTCATCATGAAGGACGCATATACCACCCTGGGCAAGCATTGAATCACATATATCCACTGCATCCTTTGAAAGCATGAGGATTTTTTTACTATGGTCAAGATTGAGTGCAGAATACAGACCGCCAACGCCGCAGCCCACTATGACCACATCACAGTCAAGCCTGCTATCAGGTTTATTTGCATTTTTTTTATTGTTCATGTTTTTCTCTTTATCCATAAAATGTCTCTTTTCCCAAAACGTGCATTGAAACCTGAAACAATATCTTATCCATATAAGTTTGCATTCAATGTCATCATTTTGTTTTTTTGTAATCTCTGCCGGATCTAAATTTATTATATCTATAGCTTCTTCCTGAGATTTTCTTCATTATTTACTTCGCATATTCAAGCATGCGTTCCAATGTAAGCTTTGCTTTTTCATTTATGTCCTCAGGCGGAAGCATGACTTCTTTGTCTTCACTTAGCAGCACATCCCTTAATTTCTCAAGGGTGATCTTCGCCATATTCACACATATAGGCTCTGTCTTAGGGAAGTAAAATTCGGCGTCCGGCCGTCTGTCAAGAAGCTCATATATAACGCCTTTAACTGTGCCTATGATGAATTTCTTATTCTTGCTTTCGGCAGCATAATTTATTATGCCGCTGGTGGAACCCACATAATCTGCCTGCTTGATTATATCTGCGTTACACTCAGGATGAACCAGCACCTCAGCGTCCGGATGTTCCGCCTTAAGCTCTGCAATCTCCTTAGCATCCATAAATTCATGTCTTGGGCAATAGCCATCATTGTATATGAAGTTTTTCTCCGGAGCATTTGCCGCTACGAAATGGGCAAGGTTCTTGTCCGGGATAAATAATATATTTTTCTGAGGAAGCTTTTTCACGATCTTAACTGCATTTGCAGAGGTTACGCACACATCTGACCAGGACTTTATCTCGGCGGTGGAATTTACATAGCACACAACTGCCAGGTCATCGTATTTCGCTCTTGCCTCATCAACTGTCTCCTTTGTGACCATATGTGCCATAGGGCAGTCCGCAGTCAGATCCGGCATAAGGACTTTCTTGTCAGGATTCAACATCTTGGCACTCTCTCCCATGAACTCTACGCCACAGAACACAATGATCTTCTCCTTAAGCTCTACGGCTTTCTTACTTAAAAAAAAGGAATCACCGATGTAATCTGCCATTTCCTGCACCTCCGGTGCAACATAATAGTGGGCGAGGATCACTGCGTCCTTCTCCTTCTTTAACCTGAGTATTTCTTCCTGAATCATTTTATCCTCCGTTTTCACTCCATGTATTTTTTTTGCATAAATAAGTTCTTTTACGCTGTACACTCTTTAATTGTTTTAATGTCCCTGCACTACCTCTGTCTGAGCATTACAGGCATTATAGCACCTGAGTTTACAGGTGACAAGACACATTTTGGGAAAACTTTTACAGAAAATACAATCATACAGGAATGCTGCACCTGGTTCGTTACCTTAAATAGAGCAGCACCGGCAGATACCAGACAGGATCCTGTCTGACATCTGCCGGTGCATGATATCCATTCAAACCGATAATATATTTTACTGCTGGCGATGGTCAAAGACTCTTTTAGCCTTCTTCTCGCTTCTTGGAAGAGTTCCCACCGGAACAACAGTGATCTTAGGGGTAACTCCGATTCTTGACTTGAATGCCTCCTTTATGGTTACCGCAGTCTTGTCAAAGTTCACTCTTCCCTCTGCCTCTGCTGTAACAAGGATGACATCCTTGTTCTTCTCATCATCATGGGCAAGATTGATATTGTACTCGCTAGACACACCATCTATGCTTCCAAGGATCTCCTCAACCTGGCTTGGGAACATATTTACCCCATGGATCTTGAACATATCATCACTTCTGCCCTGGATGATATCAAGTCTTGGGTACTTTCTTCCGCATGGACACTCACCCGGGATTATTCTTGACATATCATGGGTACGGAAACGGATAAGGGGTGCTCCTTCCTTTACAAGAGTTGTTATGACGATCTCGCCCTCTTCTCCGTCAGGAACAGGCTCGCCTGTAACAGGATTTATTATCTCTATATATATATAATCATCCCAGTAATGCATACCATGCTGACTTTCACAATTTATTCCGATACCCGGGCCATAGATTTCGGTAAGTCCGTAGATATCATAAAGCTCGATACCAAGATTTTCCTTTATGGTTTTACGCATTTTATCGCTCCAACGCTCTGAACCTATAACACCCTTCTTAAGCTTTATCTTGTCCTTTATTCCACGCTTATTGATCTCCTCTGAAAGAAGCAACGCATATGAAGATGTAGCACAGATTACTGTTGACTCAAGATCCATCATCATCTGAAGCTGCTTATCTGTGTTGCCGGGACCCATTGGTATTGCCATAGCCCCAAGCTTCTCACACCCTGCCTGGAAACCAATACCCGCAGTCCAGAGACCATAGCCCGGAGTTATATGGATACGATCCTTCTTTGTTATACCTGCTGTCTCGTAACACCTTGCAAACATAGTTGCCCAGTCATCCACATCCTTTGCTGTATAAGGTATGATAACCGGCTTTCCTGTGGTTCCTGAGGATGAATGTATCCTTACAACCTCCTCGTCAGGAACTGCCTGTATTCCAAGCGGATAAGCATTTCTTAAATCTGCCTTACTTGAAAATGGTATCTTCTGAAAATCCTCATTACTTGAGACTCCTGTAATTCCCATCTCCCTATACATTTTTCCATAGTAACTGTCTGTCTTTATGAGTCGTTTGATCTGAGCGTCAACCTGCCCAAGCTGTGTACTATTTAATTGCATTTCCCCTGTCCTTTCAAATAATATAATATTTTCTTGATACAATTATATATCTCTTAATCTATATACTTCCTTCCGGTCTGAACTCCTATCAGGAAGGCTTTTTCATTTGTCTCTACGAACTTCTGCGGCACTCTCTTCTTTATCTCTGCAAGTACCGTATCTTCCGGAAGTCCCAGACCTTCGCAGCCAACTGCCACACCCAGGATTGCCACATTAAAATACCTTGATGAGCCAAGAGAACTGCACAGTTCTTCAGCATCTACAACTACGCATTTCTTACATCTGCTCTTAAGATATGCTATCATTTCTGTTCCGTCATAGCCTGTATCATTTAATGATTCTGTAGTAGGTTTGACCGGCACACTGTTTACTATCACAACTCCGTCCTGCTTCAGGTATGAGAGATTTCTCACTGCCTCAGATGGTTCAAATGCCATTATCATGTCGGCACCCCCTGAAGGTATAAGGGGAGAATATGCCCGGTCTCCTATCCTTACATGACTTGTTACCGAACCGCCACGCTGAGCCATTCCTATGGTCTCTGCCGAATGGACTTTATTTCCTTCCTCCATAGCCGCTGCCGCAAGAAGCTTTGACGCCAGGACAGTTCCCTGTCCGCCTACGCCGCATATTAAGACATCCTTATTCATTTGCCGCACCTCCTGACACCTTATCTTTTCCGTCTCCGCAGGAAATAGCCGATACCGGACAGATATGACTGCAGAGTCCACATCCTGTACACAGTGACTTGTCTATAGCCACCTTGCCATCATTTATAATAAGTGCCGGACACCCTATCTCCCTGATACACTTCTTACACTGGATACATTTGTCACTTATAACTGCTCTGCCCTGTGGCTTGGTTATGGCAACACACGGTGACTTGAATATAATTGCCTTGACGCCCTTCATGTCCGCACACTCCTTAACGGCTGCCACAGCCTTAGGAAGATCAAGAGGATCAACTGTAACGATCTTCTTAACACCTACGCCCTCAAGAACCTTCTGTATGCTTACCTTGTCCACGAAGCTGCCCATAAGATTTATTCCTGTACCCGGATGAGGCTGGTGTCCTGTCATAGCTGTTGTAGAATTATCAAGAACACACAATATCATATCCGCATCGTTGTAGACTGCATTTACAACACCGGTTATACCTGAGGCGAAGAATGTCGAGTCACCGATAAATGCAAAGCAGGTTCCCTCTCCGTCTACCCAGTGGAATCCCTGTGCCATTGTAACTCCGGCTCCCATACACAGACAGGTGTCAACCATATCAAGAGGCATTGCATTGCCCAGGGTATAGCAGCCTATATCTCCACAGAAATAACTCTTTCTACCCTTCATGGCAGCCTTAACTGCATAGAATGAAGCCCTATGTGGACATCCGGCACAGAGCACAGGTGGTCTCACAGGAAGAGCAGGAGCACCCGTTTTGTCCATTCCTGCTTTCATTCCATCAAGTCCAAGGAAGCCCGCAAGAACTGCTGCCACACTGTTTGAATTGTTCTCTCCGCTGGCAGCCACATGACCTGTAAGCTTTCCGTATACATTCACGTTAAGCTTGTGCTTTCCTATAAGCTTAAGAAGTGCTTCCTCCACATATGGGCTAAGCTCTTCTATACACATTACCTCTTCAACTCCCTCAAGAGCCTTTAATGCGAAGCTTTCAGGGAATGGATGCGGAGTTCCTATCTTAACCAGTCTCACCTCAGGGTGATCCTTCAGGTATTCCATAGCATATGCATAGCTTACTCCCGACGCAAATACCGCCTTTTTACCGGCATCTCCTCCCTGCAGTATGTTAAATCTGTATGTGGAGAAGTCCTCTCCCATCTCAGGGTTACGCTTTTCTATCATTGCATGATTTGCAAATGACAGCCTTGGGAATATTACCCACTTCTTTGAATCCTTCACGAAGCCATCGTATTTCTTAGGCTGCATTTTCTCCGGCACCTGAATGGATGCATACGCATGGCAGACTCTGGTAGTTGGTCTGAACAGCACCGGTGTGTGGTATTTCTCTGAATAGTCAAATGCGTCCTGTATCATCTCATATGCTTCCTCCGGTGATGAAGGGTCAAATACAGGTATCCTGCAGAACTCAGCAAATTTTCTTGTATCCTGCTCAGTCTGCGATGAGATAGGACCCGGATCGTCTGCGGATACAACCACCATTCCTCCTTTAACACCTACATATGCCAAGGACATGATAGGATCCGCTGCTACATTAAGTCCCACCTGCTTCATGGTAACAAGTGTTCTCGCTCCTGAATATGATGCACTGGCAGCCACCTCCATGGCAGCCTTCTCATTTACCGACCACTCCACATGAATATCTTCATGCGGGTACTTTGTTATTGTCTCAATAATCTCCGATGACGGAGTTCCCGGATAACCGGCAACCACATTTACCCCTGCCGCAAGGGCTCCCAGGGCTATGGCGCCATTTCCCATTATGTATTCCTGCTTCATCTATAAATTACTCCTTACTAATCCTTTTATATATCGCTCCGTATTATGCTATCTTCTATGAGCTGTATCTGTCTCTTCAGAGTGAAGTGGTTAAATACTGCTATAACTCTTCCCACTCCTATCATTGCTATTATGGTTCCTATTCCTATGCCTACAAGCTTTCCCTTAAGCACAAGACCTATGATCACCGAGAATACAACACACGTTATATCCACGCAGTTCTTGACGAATCCGGTTCCCTTGCCGGCACAATCTGATATGGTCTGCACTATGCCATCTCCCGGATTCGGTATCAGCCTCATATTTAATGAAAGTGCAGCCCCTATTCCTGTAAGCACTACTGCCAGGATAAGAAACAGTATCCTTACCACCATCAAATTAAGAGGGCTTCCCTCTGGCTGTTCACCCATTACAGGTATCACAGCATTAAACAGATTTAAAAACCTTGTAAATATCAGACTTAAGATAACCTGGGCAAGGTCCTTGGGAATCCTTCCCGTCTCGCGCCTCACAAAATGTATTATAACCTCGATCAGAACAAAGAAACCATACAGGGCAAATGTAACATTTCCAAAATTCAGACTGAATATATCTGCCACACTATATGCCACTGATATTATGGGAGACACTCCCAGGCAGGTTCTGGTATTAAGACTTATTCCAAGTGCCAGAATCACGAGGCCGCCTATGTACAACAGCCATCTTATAAGCATGCTCTGTGTATTCTTTTTTGTCTTTGACATCTTTCAAGCCTTTCTGCAGCACCAGCCATCAGTGTTTCTCTAAATGGTATAGTCAAGACAACTCCTTATGGCTGTGTAAGGTCTCACCTTGCCATCTGCTACCGCAACATGCTCCGGGTGAACTGCATATCCCTTAAGACTTGCCTCATCTTCAAATGTAGAATCAAGCATAAGATCAGCATTTGAACTGGCAAGGCCATCTATATTCACCTGAATGTCCACAAGCCCCGGTATCCTGCCCTTAAGACCTTCAAGCCCTGCCTTGATATCTTTCTTTATCTCTTTCTTCTGCTCATCGCTATATTCTTCTTTTAACGTCCATAAAATCACATGCTTTACCATGATCTGCCTCCTGAATTGTTTATTTTATGGGAAATTGTGATAACCTTTCTCAGCTTATGATTTTATCACATTAAAGCGTCACTAACAACCACATGAGACAAAAGTGGGACAAAAAAAGAATCGAGTAGGCTGACGCCTACTCGACATGTATCTGTATTATTTATTTATGACTCAAGCTTTGCTATATTATCTAATCATTATGTCCAAGGGCACTCTTTAAATCCCCGAAGCTTTTATCTTCTGCAAATTTAAGTGAGAACTTAAGAATCAGTCCCTCGTTCATCATCCTGTCCTTGGCTTCGTTGTAGTTACCTTCTATCGCCTTATAAAATTCCTTAACTGTCATTTTCTTCTCCCTTTTATCCTGCTGGATAAAATTATAGTTTAGGGAGTTGTTTTTAACAGTTCTGTTATTCTTCATATATATTGTATAATATTTACAATAATCATTTAACAAAATCTGCAAGAGTATGCTCATCAAGATACTGATTCACCACATTATCAAGCCCTTTCCAGAAATCCAGGGTAATGCATGTATCCGCCCTGTCACATGAAGATGCCCCATCTGCAAGACACGCAACGGAAGTAAGACTGTTCTCGGTAAGTCTAAGTATCTCACCCACGGTATACTCCTCAGGTTTTCTAACCAGTCTATAACCACCACCTTTTCCATGCACTGCCTCAATCAGTTTGTTCTTAGTAAGAACCGGCAGTATCTGTTCAAGATACTTGGTGGATATCCCCTGTCTTGCCGCAACATCTTTCATAGGAATATATCCCCTGCCCTGGTTCTGTGCCAGATCTATCATAAATCTCAGACCATACCTGCCTCTTGTCGATATCATTTTCATGCCTCCACACAATCCTTTTTGTTGATATATCCGTGAAGATATACTATTTACATGCTATCATTAATTGGCAGGGAATTCAACCTTCCGGCTGCAACTTAGTCCTTATAAGGAAACCGCCGGCCTTATGACAGGCTGGCGGCAGCCTAAATCCCCTTATGTTCTTTTGTTTTCTGTTTTTATACTGCCTTGAACGCCTGATCAAGATCTTCGATTATATCATCAATATGCTCTGTACCGATTGAAAGTCTTATTGTACTCTGTGATATACCCTGATCTGCAAGCTCCTCATCATTAAGCTGTGAATGAGTTGTTGAAGCCGGATGTATAACAAGGCTCTTAACATCTGCAACATTTGCAAGGATTGAGAAGATCTTGAGGCTGTCGATGAACTTGTATGCTGCTTCCTTGCCACCCTTAATCTCGAATGTGAAGATACTTCCACCGCCATTATGGAAATACTTCTTGTAAAGCTCATGATCAGGATGATCCTCAAGTGATGGATGATTAACCTTCTCTACAAGTGGGTTGCTCTTAAGGTACTCGATAACCTTCTTTGTGTTCTCTGCGTGTCTGTCAAGTCTCAGCGGCAGAGTCTCAATTCCCTGAAGTAATAAGAATGCGTTAAATGGTGAAATTGTTGCACCTGTATCTCTTAAGAGGATTGCTCTGATGAATGTTACGAACGCTGCAGGAGCAGTTGCATCTGCAAATGAAATTCCGTGGTAGCTTGGGTTTGGATCAGCTATTGCAGGATATTTGCCGCTTGCCTTCCAGTCATATGTACCTGCCTCAACGATAATACCACCAAGTGTTGTACCATGTCCTCCGAAGAACTTTGTTGCTGAATGTACTACGATATCTGCGCCATGCTCGATAGGTCTTACCCAGTAAGCTGCACCGAATGTGTTATCTACTACAAGTGGAAGTCCATGCTTGTGAGCGATCTCTGCGATTGCGTCAATGTTTGGAATATCACTGTTTGGATTACCAAGAGTCTCAAGGTAGATAGCTCTTGTATTGTCCTTGATAGCACCTTCAACCTCCGCAAGGTTATGAGCGTCAACGAATGTTGTCTCTACTCCATACTGTGGAAGTGTGTGCTCAAGAAGATTGTAGCTTCCACCATAAATTGTCTTCTGTGCTACAATATGTCCACCATTTGCAGCTAATGCCTGTATTGTATATGTAATTGCTGCCGCACCTGACGCTACTGCAAGGGCTGCTGAACCTCCTTCAAGGGCTGCAACTCTCTTCTCAAGAACATCCTGGGTTGAGTTTGTAAGTCTTCCATAGATGTTACCTGCGTCAGCAAGTCCAAATCTGTCTGCTGCATGCTGTGAATTTCTGAATACGTAACTTGTTGTCTGATAAATTGGTACCGCTCTTGAATCTGTTGCCGGATCCGGCTGTTCCTGTCCTACGTGAAGTGCTAATGTCTCAAATCTATAATTGCTCATAATCTTAATCTCCTTTTATTCCTTAATATTTTAATTAAAAATTTTTTTCTTATTTCATTTTTAAATCATCATTTTTGAATATTCCCTCTAATAAGCTGAATGCTTGTCAGAAACATCACATTCGACCCAATTTAATGTTATGTCTTACGAAAAATACTAATTTCTTTGCCATATTTATTACCTACCCTTTTAGTATGTTAGTATGCTACCATTAAAAGCATACTGAGTCAATAGGTTTAGCCATTCAGATTTTCTATTGGCTGTTATAGGCAGAGGCTATAACGCATAAAAATACCCTCTTTACTGGTTTATCCAGTAAAGAGGGTACATATCACATTACGATCTGTGTTTTCAATGTTTTCTCTACAACTATGTTACTACCTGGATGGCAGGCATTTTCCATCATACACTATTTCCGGGGTTTTTCCGGCAATCATAGTTACCATATATCCGTTTTTTGCAAAATTCAATGCAACCATTCTGCCCTTACTGTCATGAAATATCTGAATTATTACATCAGTGTCTTTCGGATTATCTCCCAAATAACTACTTGGTGTACTGTTTCCATCCGGAATCTTTCCACTTCCAAATGTATATCTGGGATTCCCGTTTTTATCTGCACTGTCCAGATATTTCAGAACCTGTCCGGAAATTATCCTGCTGGACGTTCTGGCTTCCGTAGTATCCTTTGGATTTTTCTGCAATGCTCCCAAAGCTCCGTTTGATATTCTGCCCAACTTTTTTATTGTTTTACCATCTACTGTGGATGTGAATTTACAAGATGCCTCAAAGCTGTCCGGATACAGTCCATAGCACTCTGCCAATGCCGCCTGGGAAGCAGTCCATACATCCTTTGCCTCTAATAATATTTTTTCCTTCTTTGCCTTATCAATATATCCTAATAAAGCCGGCACAAGTATTGCGGCGAGAATTGCCAGAATAACCAGTACTACTATAAGTTCCACTAGAGTAAATCCACGATTTTTTCTTGATGCACTCATTTTTTCTTTCCTTTTCCTAAACGTCATCTCGTTTAAATCGCTTTCATACCGTCATCACTATATTGCCATCTAATACATATAGGCAAAGTCAGCCATCCGCATCTGCCATACATACGATAACATCATATCACACGCCGCCATTTTTGTCACCATTTTAATAGCTTTCTCGTTTTTTCGGCTATTTTTATTAATCTAACACCTTTTCCTTATACCTGGATAATTCTTCTATATACTTCTGTCCCAGCTCACTGATTATGGAGTTCTTTCTTGAGATGTAACCTATGGTCATCTTCTCATCCGTCTTTAACCTTATGGCACAGTAATCGGTTCCGTTTAAGTCCTCGCAGATGATTCCGGAACACAGGGTGTATCCGTTTATTCCCACCATAAGATTTAAGAGGGTAGCTCTGTCATTTGCCCGGATACGTCTCTTGTACTCATAGGTGCTTAAAACCTCCTCGGCGAAATACATGGAATTGTGATCTCCCTGGGCAAATGCAAGACATGGATACTCGTCAAGCTCCTCTATGGCAATCTCCTTCTTCCCAGCCAGGGGATTGCTCTTGCTCATGTAAACATATATTCCACATTCGAATAACGGAGTGAACACCAGCCCCGCCTCTGTAAGGATCCTGGTAAGGACATCCTGATTGTAATCATTCATGTAGAGAACGCCGATCTCACTCTTCTGGTTCTTTACATTCTCTATGACCTCATAGGTCTTAGTCTCATGAACCTCAAATTCGTACTCGTCCATTCCGTACTGCTTGATCAGCTCCACAAATGCATTTACCGCAAATGTATAATGCTGCATGGAAACCTGGAAGCTTCTCTTGACATTTGTCTTTGAAATATATCTGGCGTCTAATATGTCGTATTGCTCCACCACGGACCTGGCATAACCCAGAAATTCAATTCCTTTTGTGGTAAGGGAAATTCCGCTCTTGGATCTGATAAAGATATCAAACCCCAGCTCCTCTTCAAGGGAATGAACTGCTGCAGAAAGACTTGGCTGTGAGATAAACAGCTTCTTCGCCGCGTCATTTAATGAATTTTCCTTTGATATTGCAATAATATATTTCAACTGATTTAAAGTCATCCCCTATGTCCTCCAGATCCCTTTTATGTTTTATTTCTTGTATGGATCATCAATAAAGCTTGTCACTCCGCCCTTTCCTGTCTCATGCCTTGAGCTATCTCCTGCCAATGTATTCTATCCCCCGGAAGATTTATTGTATAATCAATGTTTCCTATGGTCTCTGGCCAAGAGCTCCCTCAAGAGTAATGGTCTCACCGGACATGTACTTGAAATCCGGAGAAGCAAGCTGTACGCATACTCTTCCGATCTCTTTCTCTGCGTCACCAAAATGTCCCATTGGCGGTGTATGTACATTTGCCTTGAAGGCATCCGGATATGCCTGCTCAAACTGTTCCAACTGTGAGGTCCATGCAAGGGGACATACAACATTTACATTAATACCATCCTTTGCCCACTCAGTTGCGGCAACTCGGCTTAAGCCTCTGATACCTTCCTTGGCTGCCGCATAAGCACATTGACCATAATTTCCAAATAATCCTGCGCCGGAAGCGAAGTTTATTACCGATCCCTTAGCCTCCTTAAGATATGGATAGCACTCCTTCATATAATAGAAGGCTGCATATAATCCTGAATACATGGCAAGGTTGAACTGGTCTGTTGTATGATCTGCCAGAGTAACGCCTGAAGCTGACGCCTGAGCGTTGTTTATGAGCACATCAATACTTCCGAATGTATCAATGGCCTGCTTTACAACATTTGCAACTACTGCCTCATTGTCTGAGCCTGCCGATACATCTGCCTGAACTGCCAGAACCTTGATCCCGTATAATCTTTCAAGCTCCTCTTTGGCGTCCTCGAGCTTCTTAACATTTCTTCCTGTAATAACAAGATTTGCCCCCTCTTTGGCATACGCAGTTGCAATTCCGTACCCAATGGAGCCACATCTGCCATCCTTAAGAACCGCTCTTCCGCCACCTGTTATGATTGCTGTTTTTCCTGTTAAAAATCCCATTCCAAATACCTCCTTTTAAAGCAAAACATTATATCAGATATTATAACACCTACGCCTTTTCTACGGTACTGTTAAATTGAAAAAACTCCCAGATCAAGGGAGTCTGCCTGACCTCTACCTGAGCTTTTCCTGATTTGCCCTGTAGATATCAGCCACCTCATTTACAGTAATATATGCCATAGGGTCAATCTCATGAACTATGGTCTTCATCTTGCCCACCTGAAATCTGTTGATAACAAAATATACCACATATGAAGGTGTGTGGGAATATCCCCCCACAGCGTCTATAATTGTGGAACCGCTCTCGAAGGTCTCCGAGAGTGCCTTGCTTATCTCCTTAGGCTTATGAGTAACTATCATCGCTGCCTTGGCTCTGTCAAGACCATCAACGATAAAGTCCACCGTCTTAAGTGCCGCCATGTATGTAACTATAGAGTACAAAGGAAGCACCCAGCTATTGATGATAAAGCCGCACACTACATAGAGCAGCACGTTGTATGCCATGACAAATGTTCCAACGGTAAGTCCCAGCTTTTTGGCAAATATCACCGCCATAACTTCTATGCCATCCATGGCTCCCCCAAACCTTATGGCAAGACCGCTTCCTATACCGGAGATGATTCCTCCAAACAGTGCACATAAAAACAGATCATTTCCCGCAAGGGGTGACGCAATACTCACGTCAATAGGGATTACATCCGTAATAAGCCACGCGGATATGGAGTAAACAGCAACCGCATATATAGCGTAGAAGGTGAACAGCCATCCCTGTTTCTTCGTTCCGTAGAGGAACAGAGGAATGTTAAGTACAATAAGCGCAATAGAAAGGGAAATGCTCTTTGGCGTACATTGAGATATCAGCATTGAGGTTCCCGATATACCACTGTCAAATAACTTCACCGGACTTAAGAACAACACAACACCAATGGCATTTATTACCCCCGCCAGTGTAAGCATTAACAAGTTAAAAAACCTTATCTGTCTGATCCTCATACCAAAACTCATACGCACTTCCTCCTGAACTCAATAATATTTTTATTCTACGTGTTCCATTTCTGCAACAATTTCGTCCTCGGACTCAGCCATAGCCTTAAGTGTAAGAGTTAATAATTTCTCCAGCTCCCAGCCAAGCTGTTCGGCTCCACGCTCGATAACCTCCCGGGAACATCCTGCGGCGAATCCCTTACTCTTGTATTTTTTCTTAAGTGACTTTAGCTCCATGTCCTTCGTACTCTTTGAAGGCCTCATAAGTGCCGCTGCCCAGATAAGTCCTGTAAGCTCATCCGCGGCGAATAACACCTTCTCCATCTCATGCTCCGATGCCACATCAAGTGTCACTCCGCAACCGATGGTTATACCATATCCGTGGGCCACAACTCCGTGTATAATGTCCTCGCCCACACCGGCTTCCCTTAACAGCTCCGGTGCCTTAAGGCAGTGCTCCTCAGGATACAGTTCAAAATCAATATCATGCAGAAGACCGACTATTCCCCAGTATTCTGCCTCATCACCATAACCCAGTTCATTTGCATACCACTTCATAACAGCCTCAACTGTAAGAGCATGCTGTATATGAAAATGATCCTTATTATACTTCTTTAAAAGCTCAAAGGCTTCTTCTCTTGAAATGTGACTCATTACTTCTTCCTCCTGCTTAAAGCCTTAACCTTCAAGGCTTATTTTAATACGATCAAGGGCTTCTTTCAATGTGGTTCTTGGGCATGCCACATTTATTCTCTGGAATCCCTCGCCCACCTTGCCGAATATCCTGCCGCTGTCTAACCATAATTTCGCCTTATTTATGATGAGGTCATCCAGCTCCTTAGCCGTAAGCCCGGTCTCTCTGAAATCCAGCCAGATAAGGTATGTTCCCTCAATATCCATAAGCTTGACATTCTTAAGGTTATCCCTGATATATTCCCGGGCAAATTCTACATTTGCCTTCACATAGGAAAGCATTGCCTGATACCACTCCTCGCCGTGCTCATAGGCAGCCCTGGTTGCCTCAAGTCCCAGGATACCAAGCTGGCTTACGCCTGCCGCATCAAGCTGTCTTCTGAACTTTCTTCTTAGAGCTTCGCTTGGTATGAATATATTGGATATCATCATGCTGGCAATATTGAAGGTCTTGCTGGCTGATGTACATGTTACGGATATATCAGCAAATCTCTCATCAATCCCTGCAAACACATGATGTTCACCCTTCAATATGAAATCGTTATGGATTTCATCACTGACAACAGTTACGCCATGCTCCAGACATATATTGCCTATACGCTTAAGCTCCTCAAGAGTCCACACTCTTCCCACAGGATTGTGGGGATTACACAGAAAGAAAAGCTTTATATTATTTTCAACTATCTTCTTCTCAAAATCATCAAAATCAATATGATATCTGCCATCCTCCGAAAGTACCAGGTCATTGCTGACTACCTTTCTTCCGTTGTCCCTGATAACCTCTGAAAATGGATAATAAACCGGAAGCTGGATAAGCACGCTGTCCCCCGGTTCTGTATATGCCTTAACCGACATTGCCAGGGCAAACACCACACCCGGCGTCTTCACCAGCCATTTCTCATCCACATCCCAGTTGTGATGTTTCTTCATCCAGTTCTTAACTGCATTGAAATAATCCTCGCCTACCTCGCTGTAGCCGAATATTCCATGTTTTGTTCTCTCTATCACCGCGTCCTCTATATAGGATGAGGTCTTAAAATCCATGTCAGCAACCCACAACGGAAGTACATCCGCAGGCATGCCGCGTTTCACTGCAAAGTCATACTTAAGGCAGTCTGTATTTTTTCTGTTTATAACTTTATCAAAATCAAGATTTCTCTCAGCCATTATTTTCTCCTCCTCGGTGCCGGACATTTGATATCAGTGGCAAATGACAACCAATCACCTGCACAATCCTTAGACCTTTTATGCCTAGCTTAAATGCACTTAAACACTACTTCAAGCTCTGCTATAAGATCCTTGCTGTCTTCGATTCCCACTGAAAGTCTGAGGGTGCTGTCTGTAATACCGTTTTTTTCTCTGATCTCCACAGGCACATCTGCGTGGGTCTGGGTGGTAGGATATGTGATAAGGGTCTCCACTCCTCCAAGACTCTCGGCGAATTTTATCATACGCACCTTCTCAAGTAAAGCAATGGCATGCTCCTTTGTATCAAGATCAAAGGTTATCATTGCACCGAAGCCTCTCGCCTGCTTCTTCATGATCTCATGCCCCGGATGCTCCGGAAGTCCCGGATATATGACCTTGGTTACAACATCCTGCTTCTTCAGCCATTCTGCCAGGGCAAATGCATTCTCCTGGGCTCTTTCCATTCTTATTCCTAAGGTCTTTATGCCCCTTTCAAGTAAGAAGCTGTCAAATGGTGACAGCCCCGCTCCCGTGGTCTTAATGAGAAATCTCAGCTTCTCGCTTATTTCCTCATTATTTGTCACTATAAAGCCCGCAAGGGTATCATTGTGCCCTCCCAGATATTTCGTACCGCTATGGATAACGATATCTGCTCCCAGCTTAAGAGGATTTTGAAAATAAGGAGAGAGGAATGTGTTATCTACTATAAGTAACAATCCATGCTTCTTAGCTATACCGGCAAGTGCTCCTATATCCGTAACATTCATCATAGGATTTGTAGGAGTTTCAATGTATATAGCCTTTGTATTGTCCTTGACATGGGACTCCACATCTTCATTAGAACAGGCTACCCTTGAAAATTCTATACCATTTTTCTCTGAAACATTGTTAAATAATCTTATACTGCCGCCATACAGATCCGACTCAACAATAAGATGGTCTCCCGGCTTGAAAAGCTCCATCATAAGAGTGATGGCAGCTATTCCGGTGGAAAGTGCCAGTGCGTCTATACCGCCTTCAAGGCTTGCAACCACCTTCTCCAGATGTTCCCTGGTAGGGTTCTGAAGTCTGCTGTAATCATATCCTGTGCTCTGTCCCACTGCAGGATGAGCATATGTAGCTGTCTGATATATAGGGAAAGTCAGTGCTCCGTAATTATCTGTCTTTCCTTCAGTTTCTTCTAAGTGTAAACATCGGGTGTTAATTCCTCTCTCCATAGTAATCTACCTCCAAAGCTGTCTTTTTACCCAGTATATCAGTAGGTTACTGTTTTGAATAATTCAGTTTTTCTTTAACATGTTATAGGTTTTCCCTATATAATTTATTTTATAACGAATGACTTTTTTCTTCTGAAATCATGACGGTTGCCGCCTTTTTTGCCGAGTCCATTATTGTGGGATTTTTCCTATCATCAGCTGCTGTTGCTGCTTTTTTGTCCGTATCTTCGGTGTCCGGCTTCGCTTCATCGTCATCCTTTAAAGATCTGCCACTTTCAAACCACCAACCAAGGAAACCTGCCACTAAAGCTGCCACTGCCATTAAACCCACAAAAATATTCTGTCCCATATAAACCTCCATATTAAGCATACAGAATTTTTCGTATACGAAACACACATACAGGTTCTGTATGCCTCCATAATCAATTACTATTCAATTTACTGCTCTTGTTATAATCGGAAATTTTATGAGATTCGTTTCTTCCCGTCCGAATTGTGAATATAATCAGAAATCTTTTCACTATGACAATCATATGTGGTCTGATCCACATAATCATAGTCTGATATAGATACAGGCTCCATAGAAATGCCGACAAAGCACAGTATATCTGCAAGCTCATCGTTCCTGCCGGTTCTGGCATACTTTACCGTAAGCTCAGACAGATCAAGTCTGATTCCAAGCATTTCGGAGGTACATGCCTCAGTGTCTGTAAGCACGCTCTCTACTCCATGTATAGACGGAACTGAAGCTACAGGGGACTCTTTTAAAGACATGTTGTCTACTCTTGCATTACCGAAATATATGCCTGAAATGATTATAAGCATTGAAAGCATTGCGCACAAAAATCGCTTACTCTTTATCACTGCATTTCTTTTTAACCTTTCTGCCATAGAGTCCACCTCCTTTGAACATCAATTCTCCTTCGGCAAAGGGCTGACGCTGCAGGTCAGGTTTTCATATAAAACCTGACACAATCCTTTATCAATGTCAGCTCATCACGGCCTGCTTCTAGATTTTATCATAAACTTTATACTTTGTAACTTTTTTATTTCCATTTTCAGGAATATTTTACCGGGCTTCCCTGATAACCCGTATCATCTGAATAACCAATGTAGGGGCAAATGCAAGTCCAACGATCCACATTAACTGAGTCCCCGTAAGTCCCGTCACCATAAAAAGCCCACGCATTGCAGGTATTAATATAACCGCCGCCAGCAGTACCACTCCTGCGGCAAATGCCCTGTTGCTCCACTTGTTGCTCCTTAATCCGAGCTTGAATATTGACTTCTCCCCTCTGCATGTAAAGCCATGGAACAGCCTTGCAAGAGTCAGAGTTGCAAAAGCCATTGTACTTGCTGCTTCCCCACGTCCTATATAAAACGCAGTCTGTGTAGCAATAGCAATAAGAATGCCATACAAAGCCAGCCTTCCGCAAAATCTTCCGTTTAAAATTCCCTTTTTAGGATCCCTTGGCTTGTTCTTAAGCAGATTTCTGTCTGATGGTTCCATGCCTATGGCAAGTGCCGGAAGTGAGTCCGTAAGCAGATTTATAAACAGCAGATGCACCGGTTCAAAAGGTGTCGGTAACGCCATAACTGAACAGAACAGCACCACAAATATAGCTGCAAGATTACCCGATAACAGGAAAAGTATTGCATTCATAATATTCCTGTAGACATTACGCCCATTTAACACTGCCTTTATAATAGTTGCGAAATTATCATCCGAAAGTATCATGGCAGAAGCGTCCTTGGATACCTCGGTTCCTGTAATTCCCATGGCAACCCCAATATCAGCTTTCTTTAGAGCCGGAGCGTCATTAACACCGTCACCGGTCATGGCCACAACCTTGCCCTTCCGCTGCCATGCATCAACTATCCTGATCTTATCTGACGGAGACACCCTGGCATATACAGATATGTGGGCAAGCTTACTATCCAGCTCATCATCCGACATATTGCTAAGCTCCTGTCCGGTAACTGCCACATCTCCATCTCTATATATACCTATCTGCCTGGCTATGGCAGTAGCTGTAACCTTGTGGTCTCCGGTTATCATCACCGGCTTTATTCCTGCACCGATAGCAGTTGCCACAGCCTCTACCGCTTCATCCCTTGGAGGATCTATCATTGCCACAAGCCCTGTAAATGTGTATCCATATTCGCTGTCCATGCACAGCTTCTCATCTTCGTTACATTCCTTATATGCAAATGCAAGAACCCTCATGCCATTTTCAGAAAAAGCTCTGTTCTGTTTCTTTATTGCTTCTCTGTCATCATCTGTCATCGGTCTCACTTCCTGACCGTCCATGATATTCTCCACTCTGCCAATGAGCACATCAACCGCTCCCTTGGTAAATACCGTAGGTGTTCCCTCTATGACATACTTGCTGCTCATAAGCTTCCTGTCAGAATCAAAGGGCAGCTCCTCAAGTCTGGGGATCATTTTTCTGATGTCTTCCTCCGGATTTTCTCCAGGATTTCCACAAGAAATATCTGTTTTTCTTGCCATATGGAGCAGGCAGGTCTCCGTTGGATCTCCCACATCCTCACCACTGCATATACCGGAATCATTGTTAAGTATGGCATTATACAACAGATATCTGTGTGCCCTTGTTCCCTCATTTATCTCCTCCGGCTTAATACACTGTCCGGCAATATACACATCCTTCACAGTCATCCTGTTCTGGGTCAGGGTTCCTGTCTTATCCGAGCAGATAACGGACACGCAGCCAAGACTTTCCACCGCCTTAAGTTCCTTGATTATGGCATTGTCCTCAGCCATCTTCCTTGTGCCCATAGCCTGAACAATGGTCACTATTGAACCCAGTGCCTCAGGGATTGCCGCCACAGCCAGTGCTACAGCAAACATAAGGGAAGAAAGAATGGTCTCTCCCTGCCATATCCTCAGTGCAAATACTACTCCACTGATCACCATTATAAGTATGGCAAGCTTCTTGCTGAAATTATCAAGGCTCACCTGAAGGGGAGTCTTTCTGTCCTCTGTATCATTCATTAGAGATGCTATGCGTCCCATCTCCGTTGCCATTCCCGTAGCAGTCACCAGCACCTCAGCTCTTCCGTAGGTGACAAGGCTTCCTGAAAACACCATATTTACCCGGTCTCCAAGGGGAACTTCTTCTGATATAATCCCTTCAAGCTTATCAACATTTGTGGATTCTCCCGTCAGTGAGCTCTCATTTACCTGGAGAGAATGATTGCTTATTATCCTGCCGTCTGCCGCCACCATGTCTCCTGCTTCCAGAAGCAATATGTCCCCCGGCACCACCTCAGAAGCCGGGATCTCCTGCTTCATTCCGTCTCGTATGACTCTGGCGTGGGGTGCCGACAGGTTCTTAAGTGCCGCTAACGACTTCTCCGCCTTAACATACTGGATGGTTCCAAGCACTGCATTCATTATAAGAACTGCAAATATTACTATAGTACTCTCCACATTTCCCGAAAACATGGACACCACTGCTGCCGCCACAAGAATAACCACCAAAAGGTCGGCAAATTGTCCCAGAAATATGCTGAATATACTTTTCTTTTTCTTCTCCCTTAACAGGTTCTCACCATATTTCTCAAGCAGCTCCTGTGCCCTACTTGTGGTCAATCCTCCCGGATCCCCATATTCCTTAAATAATTCCCCTTTTGTCTGCTGATAAATTTCTTTCATAGACTTCTCCTTTCCGTCTTGTTTTTATGTTAAGAAAGCAGTTGCTATAAATCGAGTAGGCTCCTCCTACTCGATCTGTGCAATATATGTCATCTCGCCTGACGGCTTATTGCCCAGCGATAAAACACGCTTTGCGAGTTTTATCCGCTGATTAGCAGTCGTCAAATGCAATCATGCAAGCATGTTGCACTTGACGACTGCTATAACAAAAAAACAAGACCTTTTGTGCACAATAAATGTACACAAAAAGTCTTGTTTAACAGATCTATTGCTATCTGATCCCCGGTCTGAATAACAGCTATAGGCACTGTCCAATCAGACGTCCTGACGAAAACCAGAACACACACCATAGGTGTATGCAACTACTCCCTTTTTTGATAATCTACTAATATCATACTGCATATTATATGTCAACGCTTTTTTAATTATTACTGCAAAAGAAATTACATGCATTTCTTGCACGGCTCATAGCCCTGATTTAACAGGTCATCAAGAGAACCTGTGTAACTCCTTTTATTTGACTCCTTCATCTGCTTCACGCTGGAACATGATGGTCTGTGTATCTTCTTAGTGTTGGTATTCAAGATATACTCCTGCTCGTTACCACTATTATTCTCCGTGATTGCCTCAGTGTTTTCTGAAGTCCTTCCATCTGCATTTTCCCGGGATGAACCACTGGCATCCCCACTGTCTGAACCGGAATTATCCCCGCTGTTGTCCACTTCTCCTGTGTAATCAGGTGATATCTCGCTGTCGCCGGTGGCATAATCAATGTATATCCCCGGCTGCACATTATAACAGAACACATTGAAGCATATACCTGAGCCTTCATCCTCAACCGACCATGCCTCGATCTGAACGCCATTTGCCACAAGATTATCCCCCTCAAAATAAGGTGTAACCCTGTAAAGCACATGGTTTCCGGTGTCCTTCACATACTGGACAACCTGATCCTCAAATGGCACCATGCCCTGCACATTAAGATATCTGGTTCCGGTTATGAGGTTTTTCTCATTTGCATTCTCACCTGCCAACTGGTATGCGATCAAATGACATCTGTTGTAGAGGTAATTCCCATCCACAATGCCATTGTATTTAACCGTATGCCATCCGCTGGGCTTGATCTGTCCTATCTCTCCACGCTCTTTTGCAGGCATCAGCTCCTTGCAGATATCTGCATATGCCACACCACATCTTCCAAGTTCATCAAGCTCACTGTACTCTTCAAATGGTTCCGTGGACTTCTTGTCCTCATCGGAAAATCCCGGCATATTGTCATTGATAATGGCATAGGCCTCACTGTCATCAGCCGGAACAGCAACAAAGGCCGGTCTGTCACTTTCGGTGGTTGGGGCCACAACATCACTGCCCGATCCATCACCGGAAATATCCGAACTATCATCCTTGCCACTTAATGTATCCGCCGGCCGCCCTGCCACATCCCGGTCATTCCCTGCAAATGCCTCTGTGGTGATCTCGCTTGTAGCTACAGCCTCTGTGGTTCCTGTGGTATTATCCTTATTCTTATCTGAGGAAACTCCACCTGCCGCTGCTAATATCAGCAACAGAAAAATACTCACAAAAGCAAGTCCACGTTTATTCTTTCTCTTTGTGTTACCTGCCATACTCTTATCCTCCTCCGACGGTGCATGTCAAGTTTTCATATAAAACATGACACCCTCTTATTATCCTAACAGATATTATAACACATCGATAAAACACGCTTTGCGAGTTTTATCCGCTGATTAGCAGTCGTCAAATGCAATCATGCAAGCATGTTGCACTTGACTCGTTGCCATAACAAAAGATAACGCAGTGACATATGATCAGTCACTGCGTCATGCTACAAAATCCGGCTATTAACACCGAAGTTTTATTCATTTTGTCACATATCAGAATATACTAGAAAGCCGCTTTATATATATCAAGCACCTGCTCTTCTGTAAGCGGCAGATAATTGTTCTTAAGAAGTCTCTGCTGAGTTCCGATCACATCATGTGCGAATACCGGAAGGTCACTTTCCTTAACTCCGAAATTCTTTAAAGGCTCACACTTTAACACCTTATCCATAAGAGAGTATAAAGCCTCCAATGCCTCCTCCGGCTTTACCTGAAGAGTATCTCCTATGACCTTCTCCAGGTCATTTATCCTTCCTACCGGTTTCAGCTCCTTGTACTTCTTCATAACAGAAGCGAACATCAGCTGATTGCTCTGTCCATGTGGAATATGATATACAGAGCCAAGAGGATATGCACAGGCATGTACCGCAGCACAGCCCGCATAACCAAATCCAAGTCCTGCCCAGTTTGAAGCCTTTAAGAAATCAGCAGCATAGGTCTTCCATGCGTCCCCGCCGCCGGCAGCTACTGCCTTGCTCCAGCAGGTGATTATGGTCTTTAATGCCTCTGTGGAGAATATCCTTGATATGCTGCAGCCATTTGGACTTAAGAAGGACTCAACACTGTGCACCATTGCGTCTATTGAAGATGTGGCAAATACCTTGTATGGCATGGATTCCAGCATATTTGTGATCATTATTGCCTTGTCCGCATACATTGCGTCCGCCGCAAGTCCCATCTTCACGCCCTTGCTCACACGGTTTATAACTGAAATATTTGTAACTTCACTTCCTGTACCACAAGTGGTAGGAACAATGATAAGTGGATGATACTTCTTAAGGGAAGCTACATTGTCATACAGATCATCAACCTTATCCTCAGGTCCTGCCACAGCCACAGCCTTGGCTATATCTATAACAGTTCCACCGCCTACAGCGATTATCCTGTTGAATTTCTTAGCCCTTAAGGCGTCTATTATGGCGTCAACCGCAGCGTCTGTAGGCTCGCCGGTACCGTATTTCTCCCTGAATAAGGTCTGTACACCGGTACCAAGCGGTGCTATATATCTGTCGTAGGTATGCTCTCCGCATAACACCAGATCCTCTGCCGAAAGACCGGCTACATTTGCAAATTCTGCAAATGTATCATACTCTTCTATCTCTGTCTTTATTGAAAATCCCTTCATTACAGGTTATGCCTCCTTCTTAAGAGCCTCTTCATCTATATCGTATCTGCGTTCTACAAGGTCGATTATCACATCGGCTGTCTTGTCCCAGCCAAGGAGACTGCTGTTAAGCAGGATATCTCTTGTATGTCTGTCGCCACGCTTCTTTCCTGTAATGTATGCATGTCTTGCATGCTGTGACTTCTCTACATACTCCCACTCTTCTCTTGCCTTGTGCTCGCTCATGCCCTTTTCCTTCATTACCGCTGCAATCTCATCCTCCTCAGGTGCATAGATGAATACGTTTAACACATCATCTCTGTCCTTCAGGATATAATCACTGCTTCGTCCTACGATAACACACGAGGACTTGTCTGCGAAATCATGTATCGCCTGGAACTGGGCGTCTATAACTCGGTTTGAAAGATTTGCATATCTTACACCATATGAAGTGTCAAATGCATATCTTACACCGATCTTGGTATCGGCCTCCTCTACAAGACCCTTATCTACACCGATCTGTTCAACAACCTTATCTACCAGATCTCTATTATAATACGCAACTCCGAAATGGTCAGCAACCATTTTCGCGATCTCCGGACCGCCGCTTCCGTACTCACAGCCAACTGTAACCACGAAGTGTCTTCCTATATGCTTCTCGTCGTATACTGAGCTGTCGCCTGTGTATGCGTCCTCAGCCTTTGTCTCATCCACAATAAATATGTCACGTCCAAATTCATCACCATATTTGCGCTTTGAGTACAAGAAGAAGAATACACCAAGCACAAGCCATATACCTACAACTACCCACTCCTGCCATATAAGAGCTGCTGAAAATGACGCCGGCACGATATAGAGAAGTGTCATGAAACCAGCCATGATAACCGCCATTACACCTACGAACTTACCTGCCTTTACCTTGTAAGGTCTGTCCATATCAGGTCTCTTCTTACGAAGGATACAGAATGAAATTGACACGAACATGTAAGCGATAACACAGCCAAATGACGCTGCGTCAACCAGCCATACCAGTACTCCTCTTCCAAAGAATGGAGCCGCACAGCAGGCTATACCACATAATATGATAGCTGCAACAGGTGTCTTATTCTTTCCAAGCTTACCGAAGAACTTAGGTATCATAAGGGACTCACCCATTGAGTAAAGTGCACGGCTGCCACCCATAAGGAATGAATTCCAGGATGTGATTATTCCGCACAGACCGCCGATTATAAGCACCTTGCCCATAAGCGGAGAGTTAAATGCTATCTCGATCGCCTTAACTGATACAAGTCCGTTCTGGGACGCCATCTCTTCTGCTATGGCACTCTGTGGCATTATATAACAAACTGCAAATATTATAAGGAGATACCATGCAACTGCCAGAATAATTGACAGTAACATGATTCTACCGACCTTCTTATATGGCACATTTATCTCTTCTGCTGCCTGTGGAATTACATCAAATCCTATGAACAGGAACGGTGTCATACATGCAACCTTGAATACACTTCCTAAAGTATTTCCTGTGCCTGCCTCCCAGATCTGTCCGCTGATATTGCTGCCATCGCCATTTACAGCCGAGCCTACAACAAGTAATATACCTGCAAGGGCGATTATTGCCGTAAGTATTGTCTGGAGCATGGCTGCCGTCTTGGCACCCTTGATATTTACCCATGTGATAAGTACCGCAACACCTACACCTAAGATGATAGTTGTAAGGTAGATATCCTTTCCTGCAATGGTATAAAGATATACCTGATTGAAATCAGGAAACAGATATGTGATAACTGTCGGAAGGGCTGTTGCTTCAAATGCTGAAGTAGCCACATATCCAAGCACGATCATCCATGTACATATAAATGAACCTGTAGGACCCATTGCCCTGTAGCTGAATACATGCTCACCACCGCACTGTGGCATCGCTGATGTAAGCTCTGCGTATGTAAGGCCTACAAAGAATACCATTAAACCACCTATCAACATTGCAATTATGGATCCCATGAATCCCGCTGTGGTGATCCAGTCGCCGGAGTTTATTACCCAGCCCCATCCGATCATGGCACCGAAGGCGATGACCAGGATGTCCCAGGCTCCCATTACCTTGTCAAATTTTGATTTCTGCTCCATAGTCGTTCCTCCTGTCCTTACGCTTCAAGTGCTTCCCTGATAGACTCCTCGAATATCTCAAGACCTCTCTCCATCTGCTCATCTGTCATGGTAAGCGGTGCAAGGAATCTTATGGTGTTGCTTGCTGTACCGCAGCTCTCAAGAAGAAGTCCCTTCTGCATAGCATTATGAATGATATCTGCCACAAGCTTTGTAGCAGGCTCCTTTGTCTCTCTGTCTGTAACGAACTCTATTCCGATCATTGCTCCAAGACCTCTTACATCACCGATAACAGGATATTTCTCCTGAAGCTCTTTGTAACGCTTTGTAACAACCTCACCGATATGTCTTGCTTTGCCTGCATAGTCATCTCTCTTCATAACCTTCATAACTGCAAGGGCTGACGCACATGCAAGTGGGTTTCCACAGAATGTACCACCGATAGTACCTGCGGGAGCAGCGTCCATGACTTCTGCTCTTGCTGTTATAGCTGAGATCGGAAGACCACCGCCAACTGACTTGGCTGTTGTGATGATATCAGGAGCACATCCCGCATCCTTCCAGTATTCTGAAGCGTAGTACTTTCCCGTTCTGCAGTTACCGCACTGAACCTCATCAGCGATCATCAATATTCCGTTGTCATCACAGATCTTACGGACTGCCTTTACCCATTCGATAGGTGCAGGGATAAATCCTCCCTCGCCCTGTAATGGTTCAAGGATCATACATGCTATCTCGCTTGCAGGAGCACCCTCGTCGAATACTCTGTTTAATTCATCAAGATAATACTTGATCGCCTCTTCCTCTGTATATCCCTTCGGTGCTCTGTAGAGATATGGATATGGTGCTCTGTATATTCCTGCAGGGAATGGACCCATGCCCACTGCATATACCTTCTTGGCTGTAAGTGCCATTGTAAGATTTGTTCTGCCGTGGAATGCACCGGTGAAGCAGATGACACCGCTTCTCTTGGTGTATGCCTTGGCGATCTTGATGGCATTCTCATCACACTCTGCACCGGAATTTGCAAAGTATGTTTTCTTCACATCTCCCTTACAAGGGATCAATTCATTGAGCTTTTCTGCCAGCTCAACATAGCCCTCATGAACATATACATTAAATATTGTATGGAAATATTTCTCTGCCTGCTCCTTTACCGCTTCTACTACCTCTGGATGTGAATAACCGATATTTAAAACACCTACACCTCCAACCCAGTCAAGGATCTTATTTCCATCAAGATCCTCAAACATTGCACCTGCGCCCTGCTTGATACATATTGGATAGGTCTTGCCGCACAATGCCTGTGGGATTGCTGCGTCTCTTCTGTCAAGAAGTTCCTTTGACTTTGGTCCCGGAACCTGCTCTGTGATTATCTCTGGTAATGCTGTTGCTAATTCTGCTGCTGTACTCATATCTTTCGTCCTCCTTACTAAACAATCAACTCGAGCAGCAACCATTTGAAATTGCCTGTTTGGCAAGGGTTGCTGCGGCGTAACGATGTCAAAGACATCATTACAGTAAAAAAAGACGCCGGATAGTATTAACTATATCCAACGCCTTTGTCGTTTGCTTTTCTTTAATTTGTGTCTATTATACCAACTGTGATGGCAAAATCAATGTTTTTCGGGTACTATATTTTTTGTGCACGGTGCACAATATTATTTTTCTATCAGGTTTCCGTAAGCTTTCTGTAATTTCTTATCATGAATGCCATCTTAAGCTTCATGCAGGTATCCAGATCATCAAGGTCTGTCTCCAGTATCTCCCTGATCTTATTAAGCCTATAATTAAGGGTATTCCTGTGAAGGTACATGTACTCTGCGGTGCTCTTGGCATTACAGTTGCAATTAAGGTATTTCTCCAGTGTCTCGCAGAGATTTCCGCTATTTACCCGGTCTGCATTTATGAGACTTCCCAAGTTATCCTCCACGAATTTATCCAGAAATCTGCTGTCAGGAATATGTGAGATAAGTGTATAAAGTCCCAATTCATCATAAAATACCACATGCTCCGGTGAATCTGACGCCCGGGCGATCTTAATGGCTGCCGCCGCCTCGTTTCTGCTTAACTTCACGTCCTCAAGATATCCTGTGGCATTGCCAACGCCGGCTATCAGCTCGGTTCCGCACTCCCGCTCAGCCCTGTCAACAATACGGTTAAGTATCTCCTTCATCCGGCTGTCATCCACATGCTCAACAGGTATAAGAGCGATCATGGAACCGGTCTGTAACATTACCATTACATTTGTCCCGGTATGGCTTGCAAATTCCCCGGTGGTTATACTTCTAAGTCTCTGTCCCGCTGCCAGGTAGTCACGATCTGCTTCATCTGCCTGGAGAAATGCAAATTCTACCACAGTGAAGCTTCCGGCAAGGTCAATATTAAGCACTCTTGCCTGGGCAAATACCTTGTCCCTATCCAGATATTCCGCATCCAATATAGAGGACAAAAGCTGCTCGGCTGAGTTCCTGTCATTTTCCTCAAGAACCAGTCTCTGGCACATTATCTGGCTCAGATCAATAAGAGGAAAAAGCTCCGGAAGCTCAAATAAAGGAAGATCATGCTCCGTGCAATAGCTCATGAGCTTGTCCGATATCTGTCCTTCATTTATCCCCAATGCCGCTATGTCATGTTCCCTCATACGGTCGATAAGGTTCATGAGACTCTTGCTGTCGTCTGTAAGACTTCTGTTGGTCAGTACAACAAATTCTCCACCATGTATATAATTCTCGATCCGATATTCGTTCTTCACGCACTGAAGACAGTCGGCAAAATATATCCATCTTATAGAATGCTCAAGTCCGGCTTCCCCTGCTTTAAGATTGAGCACATTATTCAGTTCAGGTATCTCCATCATGTCTTCACAGGTCATATGTTATTTGTTCTCCCTTTGGTTGCTTGAAATTTGTTAGCTTCTGACATATTATACCATAACTTCTACATACAGCGTATCTTTATCGGGTACTTATCGTAATTACATTTGTTTTCCGGGCATTTGATCATTTACAGTAATACTTTTATCGGTCACCTATAATGATCACATTCGCTTTCCATATATTTAGTCAGTTACTGTGATAGCCTTGGCTTTGGCAACATGCTTCATAATGAAAGCTGATATGGCAGCCGTCAAGGCCTCTGCAACCGGAAATGCATAGAAAACTCCTTCTGCTCCCCATATACGGGACAATATCCACGCTGCCGGAATGATGATCACCACATATCTGGACAAGGATATCATGAGCGAAGCCATGCCCTGTTCCAGTGCTTCAAGAGCTCCCGAACAGGTAACTGACACGGCAGATACCACGAAACCGAAGCTTATTATATGAAGTGCCTTTATTCCTATATTGATGGTGCTTATGTTCTCGGTGAACAAACCGATCATTTGTCCCGGTATCAGCAGTGACAGTATCCATCCCACAGCCATAACCCCCGCAGCCAGGCAAAGTGATACCTTGAAAGTCTGTCGAACTCTCTTCTTCTCACCGGCTCCGTAGTTGAAGCTGATGATAGGACGTATGCCCTGAATGATACCATTTGCAGATAGATAGATAAATGTCTGAAGCTTGTAGTAGGCTCCAAGCACCAGCACATAGCTCTCGGAAAATGCTGCCAATATGCCGTTCAATGCTGATATGAGCAATGACGGAAGTGCCATGTTAAGGGAAGCAGGTATTCCCACCGCATAAAGTCTCTTGAGCAGATTGCCTCCGAAATATATGTTCTTCCTGTTGAACTTAACCGGCAACGGTCTGAATATGCAGAAGGCAATATATACAAGCAAGGTTATGGTCTGCCCTATACCAGTCGCGTAGGCTGCACCTGCCATGCCCATCTTCGGAAATGGACCTATTCCGAAGATCATAAGGGGATCCAGGACGATATTTGCAATGAAACCGCACATCATACTTATCATGGATACCTTCATACGGCCTACCGACTGGAATATCTTCTCCAATGATATTCCAAGCATTATGATGATGGAGAATGCAAATGCCCTGTTGGCATATGTAAGTCCCATGCTTAGGATCTCCTGATTGTCGGTGTACAGTGACAGGAACCAGGGCATACCAAGGGTACATACCGCCATAAGTATCACGCCGTGAATGAAGCTTAAGAGCATGCCCGTTGTGGCTGCCTGATCTGCCTGCTTCTCATCCCCGGCGCCAAGACAGAATGCGATCCTGGCATTCATTCCTATGCCAAATCCTACCGCAATGGAGGTTATAAGGTTCTGCACCGGATACACCAGCGACAATGCCGTCATTGCCTCCTCACTTATCTTCGCGACAAAATAACTATCTACTATGTTATACAGGGAATTTACCGCCATGGAGATCACCATGGGCAGCGACATGGAAATAACCAGTTGCAGTATATTTTTCTCCTTCATGAAATTCTGATTCATAAATCTTCTCGCTCCTTATCTTATTGTACTTAAAACTGTATTTCTATAACTATGTGCCTAAAACTATATGTCTATGGCAAATGTCATTTTCTGCCCTGACACAACTTCCGGTCAGTATTTTTTTGCATTAAAAATGCCACACAGTAAAAACACTGTGTGGCGAAAAAAGATCTCTCTTGAAAAATCCACTCCCATATGGGTTTTATGCAGTTAATTTAACACAACTTTAATGGACTGTCAAACGGCAGTTGGGGGAAGTTTACATCTACCGACCCTTATTATCAATCTTCCTAAAATCCAGTCTGTAAAACGGTGTTGCAGGATCCACATATACCTCATACACATGAAGCTTCTTTTTCTTTGCAATACGGCACAGCTCAAGTTTCACGTCATGGTCAATATCTTCCCCTACAAATACCGCCTCAGGCTTCACGGACATATATGCAGCCTCATCAGGAGTATTGATATCTTCCGGAAAACTGCACAGCCTCCACTCCTTCTCCGAAGCCCGGCTCTTATTTCTGATTGTAAGCATCTGCAGTAATACCGGCTTAAGTCCGTTCTTTATATCATTGTGGCTTTTCTGGGACAAAAGCTTAAAAAGCTCAGCACCCAAATCATGCCGTGCCTCCCTGTAGTTCACCTTACCAAAGCTTGCTTTCTTAAGCAGCTCCCGATCTTCCAGATCATAAAGTACGCCCTTTTCAAGTTTTGCCTTATCATACATAAGTGCAAATCCTCTATAATGATCACCATGCTCCATCCATACATTGTCCGACAGGTAATCCTCGTAGAAGTCTGCCATCCTGCCATTTGCCCCGAGCTTTCCTGTAATATCTCCGATGGCAAGACAAATCTTGTCCTCAAAGGCTTTCCTACTTTCGGGAGTCTCGGAAGTCTTCGTGAAAAATTCCCTGTTAAAAGGCGTTATTATCCGAAAGCTGTCCTTATTCTTACCACCCAGATAATCTCTCTCATAATGCTCCAGCTCATAGGACACCAACTCCCATGCCCTGTAAAAGTCCACATACATACTCTTCTCAAATGGCCCATTAAATACATCAGGGGCAGCAAAATAAAGTCTGTCATCTGCAAATGCCTGAATATTTTCTTCATTGGCACTTTCATATCTAAAAACTTTACTTCCTACCCCTTGTAACATTATTCTATATTCACCTTTCGTTGTTCCATCGTACATATGTTGTGTTATATGTTGTGTTATATGTTGTCATGATAACACAGCTTGAAATATCCCGCAATGTACCGGAGCAAATTTGCAGCCTTTTCAATCGTCGTAATCATCACCGAATTCATCCAATGCATCGTCTACACCATCTGCATAATCACTATCGTGATCATACCTGTCATAATCATAATCCCCATCCATATAAATATCATCATAGCCATCATCATAACCATCATCATATGAGTCACTTGAAGTATTATATTTATGACCGGTCGTTGTAGTATTTTTCTCCGTAGGCTGGGAGGTACTTCCTGTTGTGGTCTCTCTTAGTTCTGTGGTTATATATTCCGTAGTTGACCTTACCTTTTCCTGAGTCGTAACCTCACTGGTTCTTTCTACCCATGTATGTACCTTAGTTGCATACCCGGGGTCTTTATCGGCATTTGCCGCACCTATAATTGTCAAAATAATAACAGCAATGATTACCAGTGCTATTCCCCATCCGGAACCATCTGATCCGGAACCATTTTCATCATGTAATGCCGTAAGCCTTCCCACACCCTTCTGTAAAACAATGTTTTATGTTGTTTCTGCTGCAAATATCTTTCTGCAACAATATACACTTCTATTTTCCTGCATTTCTTAATATAAATCAATATAATTTTATTATATTTGAGGATTTATTTTTCGTGCAGCCAGCAAATAAACAAGGGGCAGCCAGATAAAGGCCACCCCTATGACACTATTATGTATTCACTTTAAATCCGTCAAGATATGTTTAACTCAACAGCGTTATATATATACACGTCAATATGGCGGTGGTTATTACACCACAGATATTGGCCCCTAAGGAATAATCCAGGATCCTTGCCCCGTCCAGTTGTCTGTCCGCGCCATCAACTGCTGACGCTGTGGAATGTACGCCCGCCTGGTCTTCATTTACCAGCCAGTCAGCATAGTAACTGTGGGAGCAGATACAGATAAATGCCAGTGCCATTATCAGGATAACAGCTATGAACTTGTGATCACTTGTCTTTATCCTCTGCACCGTCTGTTTATCCTGAGATCTTCCCTTGTTATCCTAAACACCTTATTTCTATTAAGCAGAATGACCAGGGCATACACTACACTTACCGCCTGGGCAAATACTGTTGCAATGGCAGCTCCGGCAGCATAAACTGTATTAATTTTCCCAGTATATTTCCCTGGGTAAAATCTGTCTTTTTCTTATCCAATGTGTATCATCCTTTCATGTTTTGTGTTTATTGTGTGAGCGAAGATTTATTTGCCTTTCCGCTCATCTGAAATTGTGGGTACAAGCTATAGCAACTATATTTTTGTAGTAGTCTCGTATTCCTGATAATCATACTTGCAATTATTTATGATAAATATTCTTTCAAATTGATTATTGGTACAAATCATTGTCTTTGACAATTATCTGTCAAATTAATAATATATTGCAATTATCATTTGCAATGATTGCCCGTGGTAATTATCTGTGGTAACTATTATGCTGTAATAAACCTTAATTGTCACCCATCAAATAATTATTCCATTACAATGATCTATCTCATGTTGTATTATCTGCGCCACATATCCACTGTAAGCACTGTGCTGGGGTTTAAAATTGCTATCAAGGTAGTCTACCTCTATTTCCTTATATCGTGTGCACTGTCTGACTCCATTAAGGGAAAGGCAGCCTTCTTCAGTCCGATATTCACCGCTCTTCTTCGTGATCACCGGATTGATCATTGCAAATTGAAATGGTCCCGCAGCCACAACAATCACCGCCTTGTTCACTCCGATCATGTTCGCCGCCATGCCAACGCACCGCTCCCTATTCGCCCGCAAGGTGTCAAGCATATCCGTAACAACCTGCTTGTCAGCCTCCGTCGCTTGCTTTGCTTTTCTTGAAAAAATTTGTTGTCCTGTTTTTATTTGTTTGATCATGGTTTGGGTCTCCTTTTCCTGCAACTACTGGTATCAGTTGTTTTTATTCCACATCACATTATCTGCCGTCCAAGTTTTATATAATATTTTTAAATGCATATGACACTATTCCCTTACATAGTAGTCCATTTTAATAGGTTTTTGCAGTTTATTAATTTAGTCGCAAAAGTTTTCACCAGTAGCATCTTTTAATAGTCTTTTTCCATACTTTCTTTCGCAAAATTATACTCTTCATTGTCTACTGAAAATTCGTTAAGTAAAAGTACACTTTTGCCACCTTGTTTTACTTTTATTAATGCTTTATATTTACCCGATTTCCTTACTATTATTTTTAAATCTAATATATATTTCCAATGCAAATGCCCGCTGTTTAATAATACTCCTTCCGCAACATTTTCATTATCAACCCAATTTTTAACATGTACATCATCTTGCGCAAACAAGATATTTTCTTTACCAACAGCCTCTCTGTAAATCATTTCCCCATTTGTATCAAATATTTCTATATATAATCCATCATAATTTTTTGTTGATGTATTACATATTTCAACAGAACCATCAGAATTATATCTTACACTAATTGTGGCTTCGTCCTTTAATATGAATATAGGAATTATACTCAGACAAAATATCAATGCAACTGTCAATTTCCCAATTTCTTTCCCCACATTCAAAAGCTTGTCATTAAACCCTGCTGTAGCTTTATGTTCTAGTCTTTTTAGAAAAATAACAATTGCTGCAATTGCAACCAAACAAGCCATCAAAATTCCACGCCATTTTTGACCATCCCTTCCATAAATTTCACTTAATATGGTGAACAAAAATACAACCACTAAGAGCACTGATATATATAATTTAAAATCATTGATCAAACATTTGTATCTTTTGTCTGATTCCCAATCCAACTGTTTATAATTCTGATCCAGCACATTATACCTTTTCAAGTCATATATCACATAAGTCACTATATCTAAGAATATAATAAGTGCCATTGATAAAGCTAATGATAAAAGTATTTTTAAGCACCAAAAGATTATACCCTGCTCTGACCACACATTCAGTAAACTAGTCGTCATTTTGAGTAAAAAAGTACATACCGTTCCCATTACAGCAACAATAGCAATAATTGCTCCCAATCTGGTTGATCTTCTTTGCTCTTTCTCCTCTACCTCTTCAAGTATCACTTGCTGATTTTTCGTCTGTCCTTTATCGGCATTACCCCTTAAATTCTCCTGATGATTTTCTATCCGTTTTTCTCTTTTTTTTTGATTTTTCTTATGTTTCTTTTTTGTCATACATATTACCCGTCTTTCTGTGAAAGACACCAATGCGTCATGAAACATGTGCATTGGCTTTCACTATCTAATTTATATTCCTTCTGATATTATTATGTTATAAGACTGGCATACTACAGAACACGTGGAGGTGAGTGGCGGGGCTGTATAGCGGCGACCTCGTATATGTATATGTTGTGGGTCATCCGTTAAGGCATCAATGAGTGGCGCATAACAGTAACCCGTAAACTTATCTCTTACGAAGTCGACCCAATCTCGTCGGATGACCAGTCACTGTCAGTTTTATAGCTATAGATTTCAGGAGGTTATTTCATTGTTATTTAAAATCTTAAAATTTAACTGCTGTGGGCTCGACGTCCACAAAACATGGATTTATGCATGTATCGGTATCACTGACTCCAACAATCGTACTGAATATAAGCAGGCTCGCTTTTCTTCCTTTACTAAAGGATTGAATGAGCTGTGTGATTGGCTTGCCAAATATAACTGTAAAGATGTTTGTATGGAATCAACCGGAAAGTACTGGATCCCTGTTTTCAATATCTTAGAGCAACACAATTTATGGGTTACTCTTTCTCATCCCAAATACACAAAGCCAATGAAAGGAAACAAGACCGACCGCAAAGATGCGAAATGAATCTGTGACCCCTACATGTGCGGAATGATAAAGCCTTCTTTTATCCCACCCGCTGACATCAGAGAGCTTAGAGATCTTATAAGATACCGATATAAACTCACCTGTATGATCTCTGGCGAAAAGAATCGTGCCCAAAATTGTCTTACCGTATCTAATCTTAAGCTTGATGATGTATTTTCTGATGTATTTGGTAAATAATCTCGTTCTATTACAGAACAGATTTTACAACACCCAAGAGAAAAATTTGATGTAACACCTTTTGTTCACGGACGCTGTAAAACTCCTATTGAAGAAATACAAGTTGCTGTTGATGGTGCCATTTCAAAAGAACAAGTGGTTAAACTCAGACAGTGCCTTGATCACATCGATGAACTGAACAGACACATTTCAGAAGTAAAACAGGAAATCCTTCATCTCAGTGATAAATATGAGGCTACTTTAAACTTAATAAGGACTGTTCCCGGATTCGATAAAAATCCGATGACCGTTGTTCAAGTGCTTTCAGAGATTGGTGGTGATATGTCTGTCTTCCCCACAGCGAAACACCTCATCTCCCGGACCGGATGCTGTCCCCGTAATGATCAAAGCAATCAAAAAATCAAATCTACTAGATTTTCCCATGCTGTTTCTTATTTTAAACCAGTTCTGGTACAAGTTGCAAATGCTTTAATCAAATCGAAGAAGTATTCTGAATTTACCAACCGCTACAAGCGTATCAAAGCACGCCGTGGTTCAAGAAAGCCATCATTGCCATCTGCTGTATGATCCTGACCGCTATCTGGCACATACTTACAGATTTAAAACCATATACACCAGAAGGTTTTCTTGAATCTCGTCCGGTGAAGAAAGAAAAAGTTCTTTCCACTTCACAAGCACTTAATCTTTTGAAACAGCGAAGCTACGTCATAAAGGATGAACCTTTAGCAATTTCCTGATTAGGTGTTGCGTTAATATTTAATTTTTTATGCCACCCCTAGGATGGTTTATTTGTTATGCTCTATTTTTTCGAATAAACTCTACTTCTTTGTTTCAAACTTTACTTTTACTAATTATTTTCATTCCTATACCCAATAGCTTTTTCATGTCGCTAATAAATAATATAAATAGTTCTCCAAATTAATTTAAGTTCTTCTTATCAATCGACGACATGATATTGAGTAAGACCTTATAGCCATCAACGTCTAGATAAACCACCTTACTATTAACCATTTCATTAAACACTTTTTTAGCACAAGAAATCTTTGCCTGCTCTATTGGGCTGAGATTAAGCGTTTCCGCTGTTCCTTGGGTTTCAGCAACAAAGAATATATGCTTGACCATCACCTCATAAAATGCTATTGCCCAGTCAAGAGAACAATTTCCTACCAGCGTAGGAATTTGGAAAGTTTTTGGAAGTTTTGCATATACGCATACTTCTTCTGTCGTCTACAAATCTTCTCTCAATACTCATTTCTGCCAAGGGGCTAAGTTCACCTATTCCCTTGCAAAAGGTTCCACTCTTAATTTCCTACCGGTATTTATCTGTCGCTTTATGCTTCATATCTACATAGCCTTTCTGATAATATAAAATTTAACAGCACACCTTCAAGCCCAATTAATCAAAATATGTCTATTAAATTTCTTCTACAAGTTTTTCAATCATTACAAGGCAATCATTAATTTTTTGCATTTTTTTCAAATCACTCTGTCCCATGTTCATGACATAGAAAGGATCCGATGTAATATTTCCACACTTTTTTAAAGCATCCTGCAATATTTCTATATAGGCACCAATTAAAGAACTCTTTTTTTTCATATTTTCTTCTGTGTCCACTTTTTTATACCAGCCACGTCGGATACAAGAGTACTCCTTTGTATCTATAACTAAAGTTCGTAATGCCCCTGTTAACATGCCATCTGTATAACAATATCCCGAATTCTTCTGGGCATAGTCAAACAATTCAATCCTTGAGTGCTCCTTATGGTCATTTAGAAGTTCTTTATAATAGACTTTTATCTTTTGAGCGTTTGATATATTTTCCATACTGTTCACCTCATTTTTTCTTTATCATACACCCCTGCACTATAGTTAGTCAATTATAATTTTTTCTTTTTAATTAATTGTTTTTATTTGAATGCAAATCATTATAATGTTTTATAACTTTATCCTTTTGAATATTCCGGTCATGATGTCCATGCTGTCCGGTGGTTAGAAAACCAATTGGCAATTATCCAGAGTACAAGAAATTCCCCCCAATATAAAGCCGGCTAACGCCCCGCAAAGCGGCTCTGGGCTTGACATCGGCTCCAATTTCTTATGAATGATAGTTAAGCCGATTAAAGGCGGTTTCCGTATCCGGAATGCAGGTTTCCAATGAACCGGAATCATGGTTTCTTGATGCAAGAATATTCACCTTTTTCACTCCTAAAAAAGTTTGTGAGGGTACGAACAAACATCCTGGACCAAAAGGAGGCGTCCCACTATGTATACTCTTGAACAAAAAACAATCGATGTATACTTACAAGTGAATAGTTGTGCAGAAACTATTCCTGCACAGCTCACTTTAGTACCATTTTAGTACCACAAGGCAAAAAACAAGCTCGCAAATGCCCATTTTACTAGGCTTTGCGAGCTTTTAAAAATTATTCAAACTCTTCCCAAAGGAAGTATCATCAAATCGAAAATGCTGATTTTATGCGGCATTCCACCGCATCCATTTCATCTAATGTTACTCTTTTCATGTCGTTTTCAAAAACTTTAGTAGCAAATTAGTTACAATGACTCAATATTGCTTCCACGAAATCCATGGCAGATACAATCTACTTTTACTACTAAAAACGAATAATCAAATGTGGCTTGCGGGTGCTTAACTGTGCCTGCTACCACACCCACTATGAAAGGAGCTTTTCTATGAGCAATCAACACAAACATCCAACTATAAGTTTTAGAATAAGCGATGCCGAACGCAAGCAAATCGAAGCCCGTATCCTTGCCAGCGGCATGATGAAGAAAGATTACTTTGTTCGTTCCTGTATCTATAACCGCATCTGCGTTGTCGGCAAGAAAGAAAACACATATCCTCTTGTACAGACTGTTAATGCTCTGTATCTGCAATTACTTAAAATGCAGAAAACATTTACCGAATGCTGTGAACATCAAGCTTTAAACAATCTCCCTACAAGCGATGAAATCAAGGAACTGCAAACCGACTATAACAATATGCTTACAGCCATCATTGATCTGCTTGATGGTGCCAGGTATCTGTGGGAAGGAGAACACCATGAAACAAAATAACCCTTGTTACTTGTTTGGTATGTATGAACCTGATACAGATTCTGTTATTGTTAATGCCATCAATGATACATATACCGGCACGCCTCTTACTATCAGTTGTGAAAAATGCAATTCAGCCGTCTTGCTCGATACACCTGATGATATCGCGTATCTATATCGGCTAGCACAGGAAAGTCCTCTGCTATATGCTGAATTGGCTTGTAAATCTAATGGATTACAGGAATATGTGGATGCTATGAATGAATTCAATTAACAACATAATTCTTATCTCACCAGTTGCAGACTTCTTTTACGACTGGCGAGATATATCCTATCCCCGTTATCATTATTTTAAATGCTCCCCATTATTCTAAGCCGATTAACTTTGCCAGCTTTTTTAACATATGAATCTGTTGCTGCCAGCACTTCTTGAATTCTATCTGGTATAGCTTTACTCTTCTTTATCCCCGGTTGCACTATACAAATACATCCTCGTAATACTTTTCCAGATGTTTTTATCTCTTTTATCATGGTCTTAAAATTTCCACCTTTTTTCACTATACAATGCCCAGAATTATGACGACTCGTAAACTTTTCAAGTAACTTTCCCTTTGTCGTAAACCATGTTACAGACTTTATTGCTTGACCAGATACTTCATATACATCACCAACACTATTGTTATAAGAAGATGAACCCATTTTTTTAACATGATACAATTCGACAACCAACTCATTATCTGTCTCATAAATTGTAATATAATCCGCCATTTCACCTGAACCATGGTCGTATATAATATATTTAAATTTTTCATCTGCTTCTAGAATTTTATATAATGCATCCTGAATTGACACCCTCGTATCGCTGTCATTTTTTCTAAATTCCAATTTTAAATTTGTATCATAATGCTTCCAATCAACACCTTCTATTATATTACTGTCAAATAACTCGCTCTCAAAATCACCTTCAATTACATCAATACCTGTTATCGTCATGTCCTTTACAGTTTTATATATTAGTGGTTGTTCCGTGAGAAATTTGTCCATTGGCATTTCTTCTTTTCCTGAACATACAATAAATCTATTTTCCAAACTTCTATATCTGGCTTTTATATCACATTCCAAGTTTTCTGAAATTTCTCCGACCGAGACCTCAACTGACACTTTTGTCTTCTCACAATTTTTCACCACAACCATCGCATCCGTTAATCTGCAACACTCGTAATCCGACTCTTTTCTACGATACTTAATAACAGGATCACAACTATATGTTTCCGCAGTAAAATCTGCATAAAAGATATCTTCCGGATATTCTACAAGAGCTTGGGGCTGAGGTAAAAAATCAAAATTTGTATTTGTTTTTACTTTTATATCTTTATTTGCTATTTTCTTTCCCAACCCATCACACCACTGTATATAATCTTTTAAGTCTTTGTAAGCACTGCTCCAAACTTTCGAAGCACTACTATATCCAATTGTAACATCTCCTTCTGCATCATCTACTGCTTTACAAAATGCATGCCCCGCAGAATACATTCTTCCCGAATCTTTGTCAATTGCATCACTCACATCTGAACCTGCCATTATTCTATATGATTCTCCTGATTGCGATTGCTTACTTAGCATTCCTGAATTAAAAATCTCGAAGTTTTTGAGTTTGCCCAATACTTTATATATTTCTGATTTTGGTATCGGATCATAAGAATCACAAAATGATGATACCAATTCATCATACATTGCTTCAGAATGTTTCTGTGAATATATATGTACCATATGAGTTTGTGTTTGATAATGTATTATATATAAAATATATTCAAGATTGACCTTATCACCACTTCCCATCCAAAGTGGTGAAACATATTCCAAGCCAATTCCTACTACCGTATTTTCTTGTTTATTTCTTAATATTCTTCCTGCCACGTTACACACCTCTGGAAATTCGGCATTTATATCAAAACTCATAGAACGATAGATTTTTACATGACAATTAGGTCTGATTGCATGAACAGGGACATTTTCAAGAATACGCTCATCTTCCACAACATATTCTTTATAATAATTTCTATTTTGCTGTTCACTTTTATTCTTTCCGTCACTCATTCCAATGATCATATCCTGCCATACAGCATCTTTAGAATAAAGTAAATTGTTTTCAATTTCTAATTCTTCATTATTTACCGCAATAAATTTTGCCTTTCCTATATTCTTTGCATTTGTCCGAGCAAATCTACCAATAAACTGTAATGTACTCGCAAGCGATTTATGAGGAACATGTATTGCTGCAATTTTAAGATTAGGAAAATCATAGCCTTCTCCTAGCATATCTACACACACAATTCCATCCAGTTCTCCAGAATGCAACAATTTCAAAATATGCTTAACCTTTGAATTACTCATTGAACTATCCACTTTTGAAAGTTTCAATGAAGTATTATCCTTATATAACTCCTCCAGTTTTTCAGCACTTACTTTAGTATCCGTACGTACCATCAGATAATGTTCATACCCAGCTTTTCTATCATTCAGCAATACCTCCTCAGCTCTTTTAGCAATGCACAAATCATTATCCATTCCACTTTCCACAGGAACATATTGTATTTCGCCAAAAATACCATCTTCGTATGCCTTTGAAAGTGGATAATCATATATTATTTCACCAGACAGCTCTTTTCGATCTAACCTAAACGGAGTTGCTGTAAACAGCACATGCGTTGCCACAGACAAATTTACTAAGATCTGTTGCCATGTTTTAGCTGGGGTATGATGAGCCTCATCAACTTCCACCAAATCAATATTCTCTTTCGCCCAATCAGATTCACTTAGACTGAGTGCACAACTAGGTGTAGCAACAATAACATCTGCTTGCTCCAAGTCTTTTTGATACTCCTTGGTATACAAATGCTCCAATTCAAAAACTTTAGGTTTTTTTATTGAAGTATTAAATACGTTAGCTACACACAATGTCCTAAGTTCAGAAAAATCCTCTGCAATTTGTCCACGAACCATTTTACTCGGCGTAACAACTAATACTCGTTGTTTTCGTATTAAATATGGTGTCAACATAAGCACAGCTGTTTTTCCTGATCCTGTCGGCATAATAACAATAGCCGCCTCTTTTTTATTAAGCGTAAAAAAGGATGATATTGCGTGAATTGCACCTAATTGAGCATTTCGTAATCCTCTGCTCTTTTCCGAATCTATGGGATATTTTACTGCATTGTAATGAATCTCAAAATAATTCCCCATATAATTTCCTTCCTGAACTAATATTATTTTCTCATATTAGTTCATTGTACCTCCCGAAACACTATCATTCTCTCTCTTTATGACCCAAGCATCAGTTAACTTATTTTATTTAAGTTTCGGTCGAGTATGGGGCATATTTATATATCAATTACACTATTTATTTTGACATACTGAATGGTTGTTGCCAAACTGTTGCCATGGGAATATTATAACTTGATGATACCTGAATGACAAGTTAATTTTCATTTTTTGCAACTACAAATTCTCTCCTCCCTCAATATCGTCGCTTTCAAACATATTCTTGTGGTATGATTCATTTTCATCATCTTCAAAATCATCAAAGTCAAACAAAACCGATCTATTTCCAATCAATGCCAATAATTCCTTACGCTCTTTTCTTTTCTTTATGTCTTCCATTTCTTCATACAACTCGTCTACATAATCTATCAACCAATTATTGACTTTTCCCTCACATAAATCAGCTAAATAATCATTTACTAGTGCATCATCCATTTCCAAAGATTCCATATCATTCAGTAATCTAAAAACACCAGACTCTCGCTTATTCTTATACATATAGAGCAGTAGCTCTTTTATTGAATTTTGTTCAATAACCATCTGCTCATAAAGAGATCTTCTTTGAGTTGATAAAAAGACTCTTGCAGCATTTGAATACGAGTCAATCTCATATGTATACGTATTAATATCTCTTGCCTTATGTTCTATTAATTCAAAATAATATCTAGCCAATTTTCCCAATTCATTTATGTAAAAACGTTTGAATGCATCAAACTGGATCAAAGCACATGGCTCATCAAAATTAAATTTTCCATTTTGTTTTTTCAAAAAACTAATAAATAACTTTCTCAACTCACTGCTATTTTTTCCCGGTATATAATTTGCATATCGGTAATTATTATAATAATTAGAAAAAACTCCCAAAAGACTTCTTCCATTTTTTGAAAGTTGTTCTGTAGTATATTTCTCAATTTCTTTTTCTAATTCATGATGGTTATGTTCTATAAGGCACTTTGGAACAGATTCCTTATCAGTTGGATTTTGTAGAACAAGACACAAATAAATTTTTTGTAACCGTTCTATGCCAACTGCTCCAGTATACAATATGATATTAATCTCATATTGATTATTTAATCCAGTTATCGACATTGTTTTCTTTGCTGATTCATATATAAATTCTCCAGAAATCTCTAACTCGCGTCCCATGTTAATACTTTTGAAATCCCATATTTCATCTACCAACATCTCATCACCACCTTTATTATCATCTTATATTCAAAGATATCTTTCAAAAAAATCCTGTATTCTCTTCTTTGTGTATTTATTCTCAACCTCTTTTAATATGTATATCGACAATTCATTTAACGAACGAGTAAGGGCTACATAAAGCTTATTCTTCGTCTTATTCGCCTCGGTATTGTTATCGTTAAATAAATATGCTGCCAAGTCATTTGTGAGAATGAATAAACACTTCTCCCCCTCCATTCCCTTTATGTAGTCTATTGATTTTACAAAAATCTTATCTTCTTGTTTTATTGGACTTTCGTCTTCAAAAATATTTATGATAATGCCATATCTTCTTGAATCTATTTTTTCGCACTTGCTCAGTAATGCCATTGCATCTTTTTTCTTTCCCGTATTCCTGTACTTTTCAATCATCTTCCCAGCATAATAATACGCTACTTTTTTAACTGTCTGAGCATCTTTGGTTGGATGATTCTCAAACAGCAATGGTTCAAGCTCTTCCGCTAAATTCTCTCTTATGTTATTCTTCTTGTAGTCGTGTGTTTCATACACCCCTTGCTTCTGGGATATATACATCAAATCATATTTTTGTCTTTCAATTAATGTGTGGCAATCAATTTCACTTTCATAATATACTGATAATTGACCGGAGTCCTTTTCAGATTTCTGCTTTTCATTTTTATCTACCAAACGATTTGACAGTTCTAAATGTAATTGCGGACATCTATGACATTCTGATATATATCTAACATTTTGTTCGTATATAGACATAAGGTTTCTTAAGCATTTAAATCCTTTTAAATCCTGCTTCGGATCTCCCATCAGTATCATTGGGATTTCCATTCCACTTAATTCTTCTATAATTTCTTGCATATGCTTATCTATGTCCTGTACTTCATCTATACAGATTGCACCACAATATTTTACAATTGCATTTTTAATTATTTGTCTCCCATCTTTTATATTTTTTGTATCCTTTGATTTTTTACACAATACCCATTTAGCATGTTCAGGAATTACTGTTTGATGAAGTACATTCATATCATCAAGTCTTTTAATCTTTGCATTTTTATACTTTGCGTCTTGTGGTAATTCTGCAATAGAAATTTTTTCATATTTCTTTCCATAAAGTAAATGATAATATGGCTTTATTATTTCCCTATACAAAAACGAATGAATCGTACTCACTATTATGTTTTCCGGAATTTGTACATAATGTTCGCACAGCTTTCTACGAATACAATCTACGGCACTATTAGTAAATGCAACGCAAAATATTTTCTTTTCCGCATCAATTTGATTACGAAGAAGTATTATTTTATCAGACATCTTTGTAGTCTTTCCTGCTCCTGCACCTGCTATATTTATTTCCACTTTATAACACCTCTTCTGACTCTTGTGAAAGAAAATCTATAACATCTTGGATATGTTTTGGCATTTGAAAACCTTCTAATTCTCCACTAGCTAAATCTTTACAAATCGTAAACATATCAGTTGCTTTTGCATTTTTCCACGCTTCTGTAAGCTGATCATCTGTCATATCATTCCAACCAAAAACATCTCCATATTTGTTCTTCAATATCTTATAGTTGTCACCCGTATTTACAATTTCCGGTTCTAAAGTATAATACTCGGTCGTTCTAACACATATTTCCTTATCATCATTATATTTATCATGTTGCTTCTTAGCGTTAGATTGATTATCATAATCACGAATAATGCCCAATTTATTGCCAGAACCTTCATTGACTTTTTTCCAAATATTCATTATTTTTTTAAACCCTTTATGAAATGACAGCACTTCAATGTCACTTAATGTTTCTTTTGAGTCAATATAAGAACGAATTAATAATTCTTCCGATATTCCCTCAAACAAAATACATTTCTTAGAGAAAAATAGTTTAAAGAGATCCAAATTAGGGTTCTTTGCTAAATATGCAAAATCTTCATCCTCTAATTCATCTGCAAATGAGTAAGCTTTTCCATTATGTAAAACCACCACATTTTTTAAATTCATCTTGTTAATGAATTCAGTACTATGTGTGGAATAAAACAACTGCACAGTTTTATTCTTATCCGTAAATGCTTTTAAAAAACTTACCATCAATCTTGTATTATTAATACACAAATGGGCTTCTGGTTCTTCTATCGTTAAAACATTCAGAGCAATATCTGTTTCCTTTCCAAGCAGTGAATTAATCAGCACAAACAGCAATACTAAGTTACGATGTCCCAATCCTTGCATTGACAATTCTTCTTCTGAATATCCCAACCTTACACTACTTAAAATAGATTGCATTGGTGGCATATTAGGCAGAATGTTAATGTGCGAAAAAAACTTCTTTGCACCCTTTAGCTCAGATGTTTCTTGCCAGTTAATTATATCATTAATATCACTAATTTCTTTTAGTGCCTCAAAGAAATGACTATATTCTTTTTCTATTTTCAATTTATCCTGATCAGAAAGTCTATCTTTCAATAAATCAACCAAAAATTTTGAGCCCAACTGATTCTTAGTTTTTGAAAAATCATCTCTTTCTGCCTCAAGAGCCTCGTACTTGAACATTCTCAATGTATCATATGACACATTGCTACCATCCGAAACTTTTATTGAATAATTATAATATTCTACTGGTAAGAGATTCATTTTAACCTCTTTTAAATTTGCATCGTTAATTTCAGTCTGAGATACAACTTCTTTTACCACTCTGAATATGTCTGCGAAATTCTTAGGAGTGAACTCATATTTTATTCCATATTGAATTTCTCCGTCTTCAATTGCATACGACATATCCTTAACATAATATTCCTCTGCACCACTTGCCTGAATATTCACTTCAACACTTACTGTCGGTAAAAATTCTGCAAATTGCTCAACAGTAATCTCATCATTCCTAATTTTATTTTGATTCAGAATAATTTTCTTATAATAGCATTTCTTAGTTTCATTGTTTATATCAATCCATGATAATTTCTTACTGATATGTGTATTATCATCAGTCAAAAAAGGAAGCGTGATTGCTTTTAAAAAGTTGCTTTTACCACTATTATTTTCCCCTATAATTGCTACTGTTTCTGCTAAACCTATATCTATATCCCTTAAATTTCTATAATTGCGTATTTTAACATGTGTAATCTTCAAATCTTCACTTCCTTTTTTTACAATACAGCTGTCAATTGTTAGTAAATATAATTTAAATAATGACTTCTCCAATTATTTTCTGCACTTTTTCCGACTGTATCAACATCCTCATCTTCTCATTCCCATCCTCAATCTCCGGCTTACCACACCTCAGATTATCCGGATGTTCCGACACACAGCAATCCTTATACCAACACTCGCCCATAAGTCCCCCCTTAACGGACCACTTCTCGTTTTGTGTAAATTCACCCACCAATGATTTCATCACACGCTCTGTAGAGTATCTCTTAAAACCTGTCAAGTACTGTAATGTCTTCTCATCATCAATTTTTGACAAGTTGATTCTATGATCCTCAATTGCTGATAACGCCTCTTCACGAATCTTGATTTTATCTGTCTTTCCAGTGCCTGTCCATGTCACTAGCTTATCAAAAGCAAGAATCAGGTATTCAAAACAAATCATATCCAAAATTATAATCTTCCCTTCTGCCTTATCTGCTATTGATTTCAACATACGATACTTGTTACGAATATCCTGATTATCAACCACATAATCAAATGCAATATAATACTTATCGTCCTCTTTCATGTCAATATCTGACAACGTATCCAATAAGCCCTGATTGCTTTCTTTACTTTCGACAACAAGTGCATCATTAAAGAAAAGTTGGTTAACCAATTTCCAGAAGTGAAGTCCTGCGCCGGTATCTTCTGTCCATAAATACTTCATATCACAACTCCTCTTCCAGTGTTATCCTATTATTGTCAAACTTCAACACCTTAAAGCTCTTATCAGATACATTTAGTCCGTCGCAATTTCGTAGGAAAAGCATATATTGATTCGACGGCTCAAAATTAATAAAACGTCTGACCTCATCATTAATCAAATTATCTGCATTATCGACTACAATAAAACTATCTCTGCACTGTTCAATCGCTTCTGAGAAATTATCTGATTTGTAATTAAACAATTTTATAGCTTTGTATTCATTAGTTAATCGTAAATCTTCTAACATTTCATAAAGCACTGTTTTACCGGTACCGCTATTTCCGCCAACAAGAGTTATTCTATCGTCAAATTCCAGATTGTATGAAAATGGATCTGCTTTAAATGTAATATTCTTATAAATCATCTGCTTCTCTCCTTTCATACTCCTTGCCCCACCAGGCATTATATCCTCTCCCTCCGGTCACTATATCAGAATCATTGAATCTGATTTGCACATCATCCGGGATATCAAAAAGCGATGGTCTGGACATATAAATCTTTATATTATCCATAGTAAAAATTATTTTAAGCACATTCGGACCACATTCTTCTACATTCACCACCTTATCAGGATGCTTTACAATATTAAGTAATGTCTTGCAGCCAGATGACAAATTACGGATTGTACCTAAACCATATTTTGTTTCAATATGCTTATCTGGTGTCAACTTCGCCTCATCTACTTGCTGAATGAGATTTATTTCATTTGAGGACATTTCTTCATTACTTGTATTTAAATTGAAATACAAGTCGTTTTGAAGAATCCAGTCTTTAGAATCTTTTTTTTCTGTATATATATCTATCATTCGGTGTCACTCCTTCTCTCAATCATAATCAGGAACAAACGTTGCCATTTCTTCATAATATCCAGCAATACAATTTAAGTTATCACCTATTTTTTTGAATACCTTCACAAACATTTCCAAATCTACAACCTCATTTCCATAGTTCTCAATATAAAAATGATATTCGTCATCTGTATTAAACGGATACCGTGAAAAATCCATATTTTTCATCTTTGCATTAGCATTATGGTCTTTATCTATTTTGTCATATAATTCTAAAATATAGTCGTCGAGTTCTTTTGTCATTTCCTTAAATTGTTTTCTCTGGTCTTTATCGGATTCAAAACTTATCATACGTTTTTTTACTGTATTCCATATCTGCCTGATATCGTGCCCTCCGCAAAAGGACTCTTTCTCATTAAGCAACATATTCAAAGACCAGTTTATAGATTTTAGATACAACTCTATTGCATGGTTTGCCGAAAACAATATTGGGAAAACCACAATATCAGCCTTCTTATCCATATTGCCCTGCAAACAGTCATGTGCGAGCATTATCGCTGCCTTCATATATCCGTCAGCAATAATCATCATATCATGAATCGGTTGATGCGGTCTGGTTCTCCAATTCATATATGCTGTTTTATCTATATCTACATTATACGAAAAAATTTTTTCCATCTATTCACCCACTTTTTAATACTATAAATATAAATTACTGAACTCCCTAAATGTTATAAAATATCAACCAAATACCTTCCATCAATTAACGAAAACACTACTTTAGATGGAAATAATCTTTCACCCATATTAGCCATTCCAACTACATTCATTGCCCATTCTCCATAATCCTCCGGCAACCTATAACATATCGGCTTATCATTTTCAGAGATTGTTACTAATGGGGTCCTATTCTGTGAAAATCCAACTGAAAGAACATAAAACTCATTCTGTCCACTATGTAATGGCAACATAGGTTGCTTGTTAATATCCTTATAAACTATTGCACCTCTTTGGTTGTAAAAATAATCTTTGCCATCTTCTACTATAGGATCAATCGGTAATTTGTTTCTCATTATTTTATAACGTTCGTTCAAGTTCCCGCAGACAAAAGCATTGTAATATTCCGGTTGCATTTCTATATTACTGTTACGAATTTCATCTGCATCTGAAAAATGATTCATAAATTGAAGAAGTGCTACAAAAGACACTAAATCATCCGAATATATTCCAGAAAAAATTTTATACCAATATTTATTGTTCTCACAAATTAACCGATATAATTTCTTATACAAATCAAGTTGCCTTTGATTCAATGCAAACCAGCCAGGATCCAAAAGAGTCTTCTTAATTTTCCCTTCTTTATAATTTCCAGTTAATGATATCTTCAATGATTGCATCAATCGAGATATTAATCCAACAAGCATATCAGCCATTCTGATTCCAACATAATCCTTAGAATCTTCTTCGATGACATTTTTAAGTCCTATATTCTTTGCAGAATTCAATGTATGCGATTCTTTTCCTTCTCGGTCAATCATCAACTGATATTCATTAACGTTCATCTCTGTCAACAATTTCTTAAATCCATCAAAAGGTGCAAAATAGACCCAATCTAATGTTTCGGGTACCTCTGTGTCCTCAAGCAGTAAAAGTATTTCCTGAAATGCTTGATTCTCATGCTCTTTCAAAGTAGTATTCGCTTGATTTTTAATAATCCTATCTTCTAAAAAAGACCGTAGTTCTTTAACAAATATTTGTGGTTCTTTATAAATTGCTTCTATCACATTTTGTGGTCGATATACATTGATAGCCTTAATTATTGAGTATTTCATGTAATCAACATCAACAAACATAGAACTATGATAATTTACAAACAACTGGCTAATAACATACTCTATTTTGCTAAACACAGAGAAATAAATAATTATTTTCTCATCAAATAATGATACAAGGTCTTCATAAAACTCAATCGTATGATTATTAAGAGAAGCAAACCCAAGCCTAAAATCTTTTGCTTTCATGGTCTGGCTCTTTAATTCTCCGTCTTTTTTTCTATAAGCATACTTCGATTCAAAAGCAAGGTATCTGTCAGAAATACATTCATCTTCTTCTGCTTTCCACCCTACAATTCCAGTTATGAAATTATCATAGTAATTATTCGCAGTAACAGTTTCATAATTAATCTTTCTACTATGCTCTGTTTCATCATAAAAAAAAATGTACTTCATCTTCAGTGCCTCCCCTACTGATTATTTTTTGAATCACCATAATGTGCCGAATCTTCCGCCACCTTCATCACATTATACTCTGGCTCATATTGATAAATCTTTGCAGACTTAGCTGCTTCATTTCCTATATCTTCTGTTACGGAATACTCTTCAAAATTCTCCACCTGTTCCATAACTTTGTTGAATACTTCCGGACTATACTGAGGCGGATAACCATTCTTAACCAGACATATCTTTATTTCAAATTTTAAATCATTCCGAACATTCTGATTATTGAGCCAATCTGCAAATGAGGATTTTGTATCAATAATATCTTTTATCTTCTTAGCTAATGCTTTACATTTATCATTTACTACAACACCATCAACTTCTTTATCTGTTCCATATTCAAAGTTATATTGTTCTCGAAGTGAAATCAAAATATCATAGAATGCTTTTTCTTCGAAGGTTAAACCGATTTTACGAAAACTTTCTCTGTTTTCGTTCATTTGACGAAGAATTGCTAAAGCCTGTTCCGTGGCAATCCTAATAATATCCTCTGATGCCTTTTCCTGTGTTTCTCCAGCTTCTTCCGCTGTAAGATGTTTACGCCTTTCATGATACTCCGCAATAGTCTTTTCCAACATTTCTTGGAACGATTTTGCAGCTAACTGATTGACTTTTCCGTATTCCTTAATCTGCTTACGAAGCATTTTTATAAGAAGTTCTAACTTGGTTGCTGGCATTTTGACATCAGATAATTTTTCAAAGTATTCTGGTGAAAAGATATCTTCTTCCTCGCCACTTTCAAGAACACTTTCCACCTGATTGTATTTCAATGCTTCTTCAACCATTTTGGAAACTGCACGATTCATGGTATCTGTATCCACTTCACTTGTTCCACTCATTTTACGAACAAAACCAGCTATAGCCATAAAGCATTGTGCAAGTGCAGATTCTTCTTCTCCAAGATAACCGGAAGGCTGACAAATATCAAAAGCTGCCCTCATTCGTTTTACTGTCTTTAAAAAATAGGTTTTGAAGGAAACTTTCTGAACACCATTATTTCCTTCCGACTGTAATTCTTCTGTTGATACAAATACATATTCTGCTGCTTTTGCAAGAAGTCTATATCGTTCTATAGGATCACATTCCGGATTTAAAAATGGTGATAAATCATAACCTGTGAACATGTTTTTCAACACTTCTAGTTCTTCTCTAAACACTGATGTAGCCTGCTCAACATCATCGGATGTCGGTGCAACAGATGTATCTCTTCCATATACCTTCATGGCTTCACGCATATTGTCGCGAATACCAATATAGTCGATAACCATACCATATTCTTTCCTCGGATATTTTCTGTTTACACGGCTTATTGTCTGTATCAGCAAATGCTTTTTGAGAGGTTTATCATTATATAAATATGTAAGGCAAGGAACATCAAAGCCCGTAATCCACATATCTACAACAATGACAATACTGAAATTTGATTTTTCCTGTTTAAAAGCAGCATCCAATTCTTCTGAACGCTTATCATTTTTAACTCCGCCAAGATAATCATACATATCTTTTTCATCATTACTGCCGACACTAGATACCATTGCCATAAATGGCATCGGTTTCAATTCTTTCAGTTCCTCTTCTGTTACAGAAACCCCATCCGGTGATTTCTTTTCCTCAAACCATTCCGGGTATTTATCCTTAAACTTCTGTAATAATGCATAAGCAATCTTTCTATTAGAACATACAACCATTGCTTTTTGTATTCTATCCGGATCACCTGCACAAGACGCAACATAATGGTTGTGGATATCTGTAGCAAGACGCTCAAGTCTGGAAGGCTCACCAAGAATTATTTCCATAGAGCTCATTGCTTTCTTACTTGCTTCGATATCCTCATATGTTGCACCATCATCAGCACATTTTTTATAATAATTCTCAATTTCTTTTACTTTTTTATTATCAAGCAATACCTTTGCAATACGCGGATGATACTTAATGGAAACAGTAAGTCCATCTGCAACTGCCTGATCCATTGTATATCGGTCAATTTCATCACCAAAGGTCTGATAAGTTTCCGCAATAGGCGTTCCGGTAAAACCAACGAAAGTAGCATGTGGAAATGCTTCCTTCAATACTTTTGCATATGGTTTTGAAACCATAGCTTTCATATTTTCATCGGCATCCTTACTAAACTGAATTTTCTTAGAATGTTCAAGCTGAGTTCTGTGAGCCTCGTCTGAAAAACATATAATATTCTGCCTATCATTGATAAGTCCGATTTTGTCATCTTTCCTATCGCAGAATTTCTGAATGGTGCAAATATAAAAACCACCACTTTGTCTTGCACCAAGTTCCTGCCTTAATTGTGTTCTGTTTTTTACAACAGATACTTCTCCCAGATTAAGAAACTCTTTACTCTTTGTAAAAAGCTTTGAACCTTGTTTTTGCAGTTCATCTCTGTCAACAATTAATATAATTGTTGGTGAACCGATTTCCGGAATATCAGTACAACGAAGTGCAAGCTGACGTGCAAGAAAAGCCATCGTATATGTTTTTCCACATCCGGTTGCTCCAAAATATGTACCCCCTTTACCACTCCTAGTAACAACAGAATTTACAATGCTTTGTTTTAAAAGTTTTGCTGCAAAGAACTGAGGATATCGGCATACGATTTCTACTTCATCACTGTCGTAAATACTATCTTGGAAATAGATATAGTCCCTAAAAATCTCCACGAACCGCTCTGGTGTATATACACCCTTTATCATAGTTTCTGTTTCTGCAAAAGGAAGAGTGGATACAACATCTCCTTCGTTTACTCTACGCCAAGCATAAAAATGCTCGTAAGGTGTACGTACTGTACCTAATCTTGTTTTCACACCATCTGAAATGCAAGCCAAAGGGCAATAATGTAAAAGGTGTGGAATATCTCTCCAGTATCGAATATTAATTTGTTCCCAAGCATCATAAATAGTCGCATTGGCATCAGCGGGATTTTTCAACTCGATGACACACAGAGGTATACCATTTACAAACAAAAGCACATCCGGTCTACGATTTTCTTTTTGACCATTGTTTGTATATTCCACTGTAAACTGATTCACTACACGGAAGATATTCTTATCCCAATTATCAAAATCAATAAGTGGTATCATTCTTGGCAATCCATCTTGCGGCGTAAACTGAACACCATTTACCATCCAGCCATATACTTTGTGCAAAGTAGCAAAATCACTTTCCGCACCTACAAGACGGACATTATCATATATCTGTATCACCTCGTCTTCTGTCAAATCCAGGTTGGTGTCTGCTATAAACTTCTTGAAATCATCAGCAATCAGTACATCTCTTTTTGTGACACGATGGATATTATTGCCAGAAGAATACTTCCAACCTTCCGCCTCTAAAAAGCCAATAAAGGCATATTCATATTCTGATTCACAATAATGGCCATTGTATTCTTTTAATCTTGCCATAGGCTATGCCTCCTTTGCTTTTCTTGCCTCTTCTATAGACCCTTTGATAAGAATAGGACAGATGTCTTTTATCTGTGCTTTGAGTTTTTCGTTAATCTCTTTTCGTATTTTGTATGCTTCATAAATACCAACTATGGCTTTCTGAACGTCAATAGATGGAAGTGGCATTCGTACTTCTTTCATATCATCAAGGCTAAATGTTTCTCTTGCACTCCCCCACGAATGAAAACGGGCATATCGATCAAATTCTGTTCTGCAAAAAAATAAATATAAATATTTAGGAAGTAGTTTAGTATTATCAGTTTGTATTACAGTTGATATTGACGATACTAAATAGTTCTCACACGACTGATTCAAAGCTAACGACATTTTATCTGCTCTTCGTGAAGTGTCAGAAATAAAAGCAATCATTCCAGGCTCTACTACCTTGTAATTTTCTAAAGAAACCCCCTCCATATTAGCTTTAGTATTGATGAATTCTTTACTTGTTGCTATACCTCGTACAGAATCCAACTTGAGATTACCAATATTTTTTTTATTGACCTCTTCTATATAGGTAGCAATTGCCTCACAAGGCATTTGTCTCCTCAAATCTTCAATATACGCATCACAAACAAGTTTTAAATCCTCTAAACCACACTCATAACTTTTTTGATTTTCAAGCATAGCATTATAGACATCTACATACTTTTGTTGTATTGAAAAAACAGGTAAGTCAACACTCATATCACACAGAGTATCCCACGAAAAGACTTCTGTTGAACTTCCCCAAGATTGATAACAAGCTTCTCTGTCCCATTCATCACGTTTAAAGTGCAAAAATAAGTAATCTGCCAAAACAATCTTTTTCATAGATGGTTTTACCTTAAAAGCAATATTATTCCAACTAATGATAAAGTTATCATTAGTATTATTATATCCAAAACCAATTCTTTTTCCATGTGTCCGCGGATTATAAATAAATTCTCCTGGGTGAACCACAAGAAATTTTGATAAATCAGTTTCTGAGACATTTGCTTTTGTAGGTATAACCTCCTTTGTAATTGTCATTCCTTTAACATCATCGGGACCATATTGCAATTCAGAATTTGTGTCTTGTACTAATTCAATCAATTCACCAAGTTTATATTTAGTCAATTCCATATCCAATCCCCCTAAATGCTTCCTCCAGCATCTGCTGGGATTTCTTTTCTTGTTTCATAACCTCTTTCATTTCAGATTGAATACGAGCCATTTCTTTTTCATAATCAATTTCCAAATCATGGTCAATAAACCCAATGTATTTGCTTGGTGTAAGAGCCCAGCCTTTATTTTCAATTTCATCAATACCCACACTGCGATAAAGTTCTGGCATCTCATAATCTGCTCCATCAGCGCCCTCACATTGCCATGTGTGATAAATATCTGCTGCCTTCTCAATTTGTTCTGTATTCAAACGAACTTTCTTTTTGCTCTCGCCCTTAACAGCATTTTCTGTCCATTGGCGTAAATCCATAAAGAGTATCTCCTGCTCGCGATTTCGGAGATTTCTTCCATGGTATTTTCCACCTTTTTTATTTTGATTCAGTATCCAAAGAGTAACACTGATATCTGTAGTAATAAACAATTCTCTTGGCAGAACAACGATAGCCTCAATTTTATCATTCTGAATCAGTTCCTTACGTATTTCCAATGTATCGCTATCATTCAATGCACCATTCGCAAGAAGGAATCCTGCTACTCCATCAGTTTTCTTCAAATGTGAAAGTATATGCAAAATCCATGCATAATTTGCGTTGCTTTCAGGTGGCGTTTGATAGTCAGACCAACGAGGGTCATTTTTCAAATTGTCATTATACCAGCCTTTCAGATTAAAAGGTGGATTTGCCATAATATAGTTAAAGTGCAACCCCTTGTGTAAATCATGTGTAAATGATGAATCTGCTTCTTCTCCTAGATTATGGCTAATTCCACGCAAAGCCAAATTCATTTTCGCAAGGCGATATGTAGCCGGTTCTTTTTCCTGACCATATACATTGATACCATTTAAGTTTCCCTGCTTTGACTTTACAAGTTCAGCACTCTGAATAAACATTCCTCCCGAACCACAGCAAGGATCATATAAGGTGCCATCATAAGGCTCAATCATCGTTGCAATAAGTTGAACTACGTCATGAGGTGTATAAAATTCTCCTTCCTCCTTTGTAGCATTTACCGCAAACTCCTTAAGAAAGTATTCGTATACACGACCAATAAGGTCTTTTTCCTCTCCAAATGTCTTATGACTGATTTTATTCACTTCATCAACAATTTTCTTTATATCATTAGCTGCTAAATTGCGTGCTGTAAATGTTCCTTTAACAAAACAGCCTTTCAACTGTGGATCTTCTTCCTCAAGCCTTTGCAAAGCTGTATCAAGTGCAACATTAAGCTGTGGTGCCGGTGTACTGATAATAGTCGACCATCTTGCTTCTGGTGGTAAATTATATGTACCATCTGCAAAAGTAGCATCATCAAAGAATGCCGCTCTAATATTCTCATCTTCTGGATCTAATCCCTGCTCTTTAAGTGTCTGTTTTAGATTTACAATTCCATCCTCATACTTTTCGCCGATAAACCTCAAGAACACTAGCGTAAGCATCATATCTCTTTTTTCAAAGAATGAGCCGGAATTACGTGCTGCACGCAAATAATCTCTACAATTAAATAAAATATTATCTATGTTCAATGCCTTTTCAGTTGTTTTCTTCTTAGCCATATTACTGTTCTTCCCTTTCCTCATCTGAAACAAATTCCATGATGTCCTGTATCTCACAATGCAATACTTTACATACTTTTTCCAAAACTTGCGTACTTACATGTTCATTCTTTCCTAGTTTTGCCAATGCATTTGTTGTAATTCCAGCCTGATCTCTAAGGTCAACTTTCATCATATTTTCATCTATTAATTTCTTCCATAATTTGTTGTATCTGATTGCCATTATTAATCCCTTTCGTATCATTACAACTATTTATCATTTCTTTTTCATTATATCATCAAGCCTGGTTTATTTCAATCTGAAATTGATTTTTTCAATCTCTCAAATATATGTAAAGGACAGATATTATTAGTCAATAAAATACCTGTCCATCTTGTCAATAATTCTGCTTACCTACTCCTATTCCAACGCTTTTCATTGTTGTAATAATTCACATTCTGCTCCTCAACCGGCTTCTTATCTATCGCATTCACAACGCTCATATAGTCATCATACAGTTCCGAACTATACATTTTCACATTAATCTCTTTTAACACCAATGAATGCAGTTTCATATCTGCTTCAAAATCATCAATGAGATACCGATACATCATGCATCTCAGCGACCTCTTTTGCTGTGTAATATAACTTCTCCATGGTGCATTCACCTCCTCTCCCCGGCAATTGCCAGTATGTATGTCAAATTTGCTTTTACAAATATGATATCTCTGCTTCTGTCTCATAAAAACCGAGTATACTTATGAATTGCACATAATTATTCGTAAAATTTTACGCTTGCTTCATCCTGTATCCTGATTACACCAATAATTCTAAATCAAAGGCTAAATTTGCAGAATATTCCCTCATGGACTTTTTTCGTCAAAACATATTCTCTGGCGGACTTTTTATCTTTAAGTACACATTAAGTCTAATTTTAGCCAATAAAGGGACTACACTCTTGAATTTGCTAGATAACATTGTGGCAGTATTGGCACATTGTATGGTAAAAACCTCCTGTAAGATAAATTCTATAGCCAATACATAAATCGCGGAAGTGACACCACTGGTGTATTTTCACTAATTTGCACCAGTTTTTGGTGTTTCATATAATTGGGATAATTTTTGAAAATAAAAAGAAATGTGATAATAGAGAATACCTATGATACTTCTGTTTAGTACTCATTAATATCTGTGGTACTATCAAAACAGGTATCATATAGGTATCACGACAAAAGAAAAAGCCCCATAAATGGCTTATTTACGCCATTTATGAAGCTCTGTTTACTACTCAAACTCGATATTAGAAACTATATATTGTATCTAGCCGAATTATAGATTGACATATTTTGTATAATTATTCTTAAAATTCTAAATATTCTTTGTCATTCAAAGAGTTTTTGCAAGCATTTTGCAATCAATCCGCCTAACACTACGCTACACATAAAAATATAATTGTCAAAACCAGTGCCATAAAATCAACCTTTACTGCATTTTTAAACCAATTATATTTTTTTATAGTAATCCGGCTATTTATAAGTACTTCACTTGCAAGATCATATACTAACTTATTTACAAGTGTCATCCCCTTACCAAAAAAATACCTATTTATACTTAATTCAATATATCTTTCAGTTGTTTCTATGGATGCAACATCACCATAGAATAATAGGTTTAATTCTTCACCACTTGCCATTGTATTAACATCAGGTCTACTTTTTGTGTTTGGAATAAATGAAATCAAACCCAGTGTACATGATGCTAAAAAACAACTTATTGCAATCACACAAAATATAGGTGCTTTATCAAAAATTGTAATTAATACCGCTATAAGTGCAACATTAATTGCAATAATCGCTCCATTCTTTGCTTCCGCAAAAGACAGCCAAAAATTAGTTCTCTCAAGTTGATTCTCAAAGTATGTCTCTATTTTATCATATAGTTCTGTATCTTTTTCTGTTTCTGCTGTATTCATTTTTTCCCTCCTCACCATGAGAATACGCAATCAAATCAACTTTATTTGTCATTCCACGCTGATAACTTTCATATGCAATCATCATACTTTCTGCTGTTCGAACATTTTCAAGTATAACATTTTTTAGATGTATAAACGATTGCGGTACCCCTACACAAAATAAATATTTGCCATTCTCCTTACCATTAAAATGATGATCCTTTTGTGGTATTTTCTCCAAATCAATCCACGACGCCCCATATATTTTACAACCATTTCTCGTATAATCATATGGAATAATTATTTTTAACTCTTTAGAATACTCTCCCTTAAAGTCATTCTCTTGAGCATTACATTCATGAATTAATCCATTGTTCACAGCCACAACATTTAATATAATTGGTTCCGGAATAACAGATGGAATTATCACCCTTTTTGTAAACGGATACTCTTGTATTAACTCCATAATATCTTCTTGGGCATTTTTATAATACTCATTATAATCAAATTCAGTCAACTTATTCTCTCCATGCACCATTATAGTTATTATTTCTATTGTTAATATTCAACTGTTCTTGTGATATTATGTTCATCAACTTATTATATCCTGTCATTGTATAATAATACCCATTTTGCTTTATAAATATATCTGCCCATTTAGGCTTATCTTTCTTAAGCATTAAATAGACATCATTTGAAATAACCAATTGATTAGCCTTCGCATTTTCATCTTCATTCCTATCCGCTTCAATAACAGTAGTCCCAATTAAAAGATAATCCTTTTCACCACGTGCACCAATCCTTGTGGCAAACATTTTACCAAATGATTCTCCTACTCCTATGCTCACACCATAAGTTTGCACTGCGTCAATCATTTTTAATCCCGCTTTTACTGCATCTGAAAGGCACTCATATCCTGCATAATTATGAAATAATGCAAACTCTCTATCACCCTGAAATTGAACATGTATACCGTGATTTACTGTCACTAGGTCATACATTGTTGTTAAAATATTCTGCGTCTTAATAGCCATCTCTTCTAGATTTGTATCATCATTATCAAATTGTGAAGTAAATCCTCTTACATCTGCAAATAAAGGAATTCCTTCTATTTCTTTGCATTCCTTCTTAGACAGTTCTTCAAAAGCAACCGACTTTATTGGCTTTCTAAACGTCATATCTGTCAAATTCACTTTATTTGCATATTCTTTACTTGCTCTTAAACTTTCTGAATAATCAATGCTTCCAGTAAGTTTAGATATGGGCATCTCATAATAACAATCTTCGCCATATTTTTGTACTTTTACACTACTATGCTTTACATATTTATTCTTTTTTTCTTCATTAAGTGTATCAAATATATTTGATGAAATAGCAATATTTCCAATATTACACAATCCTTGAAGCTTTGCGGCATAATTTGCAGCATAACCAATTGTAGTTTCTTCATCCGCATTTTGTCTTTTAAACTCATAGTTATAAAAATTTCCGAAACATGCACCCACTTGAATTTTAAAGTCTAGTAACGTCTTATATTTTGCGATATCACTATTTAAATATCTAGAAAGATCCCCTGCGAATTTAACAACTTCTTCTACAATCTCATATGCCTCATTAACATCATCCACAACATACATATGCAATCTTGCCCCAGTAATTTTTTCAATCACATATTTTTCTGGGAAATTTTTCTTTCCAAACGATTCAATGCCTGAAAAGAAAGTATCGAGTGCATGAATGGAATGATTTACTTTTCCATTCTTAGATTCTTCATCAATAACCACTTCATTAAAATTTACAACATTTACATAAAAATGAATACCTTCAAACTTCTGCATATACTATCCTCCTCCTAATTATTCTATACTATCATTAATCTTCTCAATCCAACTACTGTTATCACTCTCAAACAGCTTTATGAACTTTCCAAAATTACTGCTACCAGTAACAGAATCATCCAAATCCAAATCTTTCACTCGGCGACTCATATCTTTGTAATTCTCCGCAGTAACATGTTCCATAACCTCATGAACCTGGTCTACTCTTCCTTTGTAATTCTCCACCCCGGTATATTCCTTTATCAAGGGAGCGTTCACCGGTTTTGCTGGAGATTTCAAATTTTTACCAGTCCAGTGCTTAGATATAATCTGCATCGTACAAGGATTCCCAAACATAATCACTTCATCTGCAGCATTATCCACACCATGAAACTCATTAATCTTACGTTTAATGTCTTCATACTGCTCATGCGGTTTCTTTTCTGTATCGCAGAATACAAGTACAAGTTCGTCTGCTCCATTTTGATAGCGGTCCTGATATCTCGCTGGAATATTCCCATTTCCACCGGCATTAACCAATGAGATATCATATTGCTCATTCCACACTTTTAAATTTTTTAACCGATTTAGATATTCATATTCCTCATTGCCTTCGCAGATAATACAAATTTTGTGATTGTCAAAAAACTTAGGGAGCTTATTTGGCATTAGCATCATCCCCCTTTACACCACCTTTAATACTGAGCAAAGAATTAATCAATTCTGGATCAGGTAAAGCTCCAAGTGCACCTTTCCTATATTTTTCCATAACATCTGTTGTATCTCGTACGCCCTGCTGTGCTGTAAAATCTGCAAGTGAATACACATATACGCCGTCTTCATCCTTATGAACAAACCAAATCTGCTCCTTCCGGAACATTCTTTTGCAATCCATAAGATTTATATCATGTACTGTAAATATCATCTGTGCACTTGTATTCAATTCATTATTGAACATAGCAACAATCGCCCTAGTAAGCTTAAAATGAATACTGCTATCCAACTCATCCACGACTAAAATCCTGCCTTGTTCAAGTGCTTCAATTACATAGCTGGCAATAGCCGCAATCTTCTTTGTTCCTGTGGAGTCAAACATCATGCTTGGCACATGGACTCCCTTATAAGTGGATACCAATCTGATTTGATCCATAATGTTCTCTGGAATATCAAGCACTTTCTCATCTGGCTTTTCGTCACCTTCACCAGTTTTCAGCTGTATCTTATCCATATCCACATATTCAAAATTATCCATATATAAGTCAGCATTTTTTATGAACTCAACAACCTTTTGCTGTAACTGATTCTTATTCTTCATAAGTTCAATCGTGTGCTGCATAGGTATGTTATTCATATTGATGATATCAATTTTTTCTGCAATTCCGACAAGAATCTGCTTCATCTCATTGATATGTTCGAATTTACTTGTATCTACCACATAGCATAGCAAATTATTCTTCGATACAACTGAAATCATATTCTGAACGGATTCATCAATACACTCATATATTTCACTAACAGTATCTTTTTTTAACCAACAAACTTCCTTTTCGTTGTTGTACTGATCTTTAAATATCTCCGAAAATGACTCATATATATATTCTTCTTTTTCTGCATCATACTTAAAATCATAAGAAAACTTTCTTCCAGATGCCATAAATGTAACACCTAACTCGCATACATCACTATCAGTAAATATATTTGGCATCAGTCCATTCTTCTTATTTAAAAGTACATTTCTTATTGCTCTAATGCACTTGATTAGACATGTTTTACCAGCATTGTTTGGTCCATATATTCCTACCGTTTTAAGGACATTAAAATTATTCTCTTTGTGAACATTTGCTCCAAATTTTTTATTTCGCATATCTGCTTTCATCGAAAATGTAATGTCATCCTTAAATGCATAACAGTTTTTTGCTCTTATCTCTATAATCATGGCTCATTCCTCCAAGTCACTTTTCTTCTTTACTTATCATTATTATATCATTAACCATTTTTTATGCAACTTTTTTTCACAAAAAATGCAGTTCAGGGATTAATTAAATTTAAAATAGCAAAAAGGACAGCCTCCTAGCCGCCCTCTACATCACACATACGCCACCTCCCTCGCCACAATCTCCTCCGCACAAGCAATAATGTTATTCATCCTCACCACCCACAGCATCTGATTCTCAGCTTTTAACTGCTCTGTCACGCCTTGTTTCTCCTTCATCTTTTCCACAATCCTATCCAGCATCTCATGGCATTCCTCATCAATATCATGCAGGTATTCACTTAGCCTTCCATCAAGCAACGGCTTCATATTGCCAATGCAGAAAATCCTAAATTGATTAACAGAGAAATGTGTGAATGTCGTAATCCATGAATCCGGATTCTTTTCACTCTTGCAAGCTTTGCTCCCCTATCCATTTCGTGATGAAGATAACTTTTTGAAATGGTAAAAATTCTGTCGTTCATCTTTATTCCGTATATGCTTTTTATAAAATCCTCCATTTCTATAGCAAGGAAATCCGGCATAACGATTGTCCTGTTACTCTTTTGTGTCTTCGGATCCGTTATCACATCTTCGCCCTCCAGCCTCTGATATGACTTGTTTATCCGAAGCGTTTTCTTTTCAAAATTGAAATCTGCCGGTGTCAGGGCAAGTAATTCTCCCTCTCGTATTCCCGTCCAGTAAAGCATTTCAAATGCATAATACGAAATCGGCTTATCAGCTACACACTCCAAAAATCTCTGAAATTCCTCCTGTGTCCAGAACTCCATTTCCTTATTTTCTTCCTTCCCCATGGTTCCGGCTTTTCGTGCCACATTATCCTTTAGACCATACATATTGACTGCATGGTTTAATATGGCACTGAGCTGATTGTGAATCGTTTTCAGATAAGTTGGGGAGAACAACTCCCCATTATCTTTTTTCAGTTTCATAATCTCATTTTGCCACTGGATGACATCCGAAGTACGAATATCATCCAGTTTCCTTTTCCCGAAATATGGCAGAATCTTGGTCTCAATAATGTGCTTCTTTGTCAGGAACGTATTGCGTTTTATTCTCGACTCCAAATCCGTCAAATAAATATCCACAAAGCTTTGAAAGCTCATACTGATACTCTAATTCTCTTTCAGCTTGAAGTTCCGCTCCCATTCAAGGGCTTCGCTTTTCTTCGCAAAGCCCCTCTTGGTCTTCTGCTTCCTTTCTCCGGTCAAATCCTTATAATAAGTCCTCACCTCCCACATTCCGGTCTTTTTGTTCTTGATAACCGCCATCTATCCCACCTCCTTGTCTGTGGACAGTCCGTAGATTCGTTCCATAAAATACTGCGTGCTGACACGCCCTTTTATTGTCACAAATCCTTCAGCCTCAAGTTCTGCATTCAGCCGCCGTATCAGCTTATAAGCATAGGATAGTGATACGTCCAGTATTTCCATGACATCCTGTGCTGTTAAAAATCGTTTGTTCTCCATAAGCAAATGCCTCCTCTCTTTCGTTTTATTATGCAGTTCATTTTTGAACTGTTTTGATGTGTTTTATATTAACAGTTCGTTTTTGTACTGTCAATACTTTTTAACAAAAAACATTTCATTTTTGTACTGTTGATGTTATAATCTCTGTATATGTATGATTTGTGCCTCGTGTTTTCATACAAGCTACAACACTCATTACACTTATAAGGAGCAGTTAAAATGGGCGAAAAATTCACCAGCCGGGTAGGCTTTTTAATTAGAAATTTCAGAATTGCAGTGGAAATGACACAAAAGGAATTAGCCGATAAGTGTGGACTAAACGAATCTACAATCCGAAATTACGAGCTTGGGAACCGATATCCGGACGAAGTGACTTTACTCAATATCGCCAACAATCTAGGTGTCAGTTTCTATGCATTATCAGACCCTGATGTTGCCAATATCTTCCGTGCGCTCCATGTGCTGTTTGATATCGAATGGGCATACGGACTACGCCCCACAATCAAAGATGGCGAAGTATGCTTCAAATTTGAAGAACGACTTCCAAGTGCCGGTCCCCGCCCACAGAAGGATCTTGATAACTTCAAGAAGATGGTTGAGTATTGGGCACGCCTACGAGACAAGCTGGAAGATGACGAAATAACCGAAACGGAATATTATCTCAAAGAGATAAAGTACCCAATGAACCCAACAGACCCGAATAAAGAGTACACTGTCTCATTGAATCTTGATGATGACGACCAACTACTGATTCAGAATATGAATGAGGATAACGATGCAGAAGAAACTGCTGAATTGTTAAAAGACCTGTTTCCGGATTTCTCTTATGTGAAGAGGAAAAGGAAACTGAAGAAGAAGTAAATGGAGTGTTGCATTATGATCCTGTTTTGTTTAAATGGATATAATGGAGAAAAAATTCGTCTAGATCTTAATGAAGTTATTGGTTTTCCCAATAACACAAGCATTGAAGGTGGCTATGACATCATATGCACATTAGTTATTGACTCTGGATGCTATCACATTGAACATGACCGATTATACTCTGCCACTGGTACTCTTTATCGCTTTTCAAAAGGACTTGACGCTTGTTATACAGATCTTTTTGGCTCCGCAGAATATCATTGTTTGTATGAAAATGATTTAACTTTCAAAGTTGAAATGACAAATGGTGGACACGCCATTGTAACCGGAGTCTTCAAAGAACGCCCTGATAAACAAAATGTACTGCAATTCGAATTTGATACTGATCAATCTCGCTTATTAAGTGTTATTCAAGATATTGAAAGTTTAAAAGTAAAATATGGTGGTATGGAAGGATTACGCAACAAATAGAAGGAGAGAGAGATGAAACATTACAAAAGCATAGACGAAGCCATTGAAGATTTTTATCATAACAATTGTATAAATCCAGACAAATACTTATCTGTAGAAAAAGACGCATATTCTAACGATAAAGAACATGATTCCTACATTGGCACAGATATTTTTTCTTCACAAGTAAATGAATGGTTACAAATTTTCCCTTATGAGGACATAAACATATTTTTAAATTTATTGGGCCACTACACATATCTAACACGTCGTGAATACTCACATAGAATATCGATCTTATCAGAAGAAATTTCCAAAAAACTTCAAGATATGAACGTTGCCTTTAATGATGCTGTTTTTATAACCATCCCATCCCCTCAAGGAATAAAAAGTGGCGGAGATGAAATTCGTTCTTACTTAAATACCATAAATATATGCAGAGGAATTAACAACAATCAAATCATATGTTCTGAAGAACTTATATCTCCTAAGATTTTTGAAAACAAACGCGCACTAATATTTGTAGATGATTTGATAGGTAGTGGAAAGACTATTCTTGCTTCCATTAATAGTTTTCTTACCTATTTTAAAAAAAATAGTATTGACCCTTCTCAGTTCCAGTTATTTTTTGCAGGAATTTATGTAAACCAAAGGGCTAGTTCCAATATCATTAAATACTTTAAAAAAATGAATATTCAGGTTGAGCCTATCTATATGGAATTACCCAAAAAACTACTAAAGGGAGATGTTATTTTTGATTCTAAAGAATATAAACATGTAATTGAAGTCATCAAAAAATATGAAAAAATAATTGATTCCTATCAAGCAAAAACCTCTTCAAAAACATATGATATGGGCTTTGACAAATGCAAATTAACAATAAGTTTTTATTACAATACTCCTAATAATACACTATGTAACTTTTGGGAATATTCCGATATTCATACTCCTTTGTTCGAGCGGCGTTCACAAACCAGACCCTCCGTTAACAATCTTAAAACAAGAAAAAGTAATAACGAAATAAATGCATATTTGCAGAAAGCGATTAAAAATGAAACCATATGAAGAAATAATATTAAGCTATATACATAAATATCACGAAATCAATTTGGAACAGTTGCAATATGAAATCGGATTAAATATTTCGCTAATTTCAGACATATTACGAAATCTATATGAGAGAGAATATTATAAAATAGACAATGATAAATTGTATTTAACCGAAAAGGCAATCACTAGTGTAACTGAACTGTGGAATGATTGGAGTTTTTCATGCAAGGATTTCTCTGCTCCAAAAACAAAGACATTTGATTGGGATTTCTTGTATATTCCAAAAAAATTTGATAATATGTAAAAAGGGATAACTAGATTGGGGTGCATTCGCCTCCTTGCAAAACGTAACTAACTCTTTAATTTACAAAGCCACTTTGCGTGAAAAGCATACGCAAAGTGGCTTGCAAATCAAAGATTTGCAAGTTCCAATTTCAAGTAGTTGTCCCTTTTATTGTGAGGTTAACATGGAAAATAATTATATCTATAGATTAAAAATTAATATGTTTGAACAAGGGTTCAGTACTTCATACATTGATAAATGCTGTTCTTATGCTACTTTACTAATCTCCCAAAGTTTGCCTGTGATTTTTGACAAGAACCACCTTGACCAAATATTAATGCTTGATACACTAAAACTTGATTGCTACCATGAATTCGAAATCTATACCAAGGGGAAATCGAGAATAATTTTGGCTCCTAGCAAACCATTAAAATCACGTCAACGTTGGATTTTAGATGAAATACTAAATAAACTCCCCACTAATCAATGTTGTCACGGTTTTGTTCAACAACATTCTATAAAAACAAATGCTGAAATGCACGTTAACAAAGCTCAAGTACTATGTATGGATATCCATAATTTTTTTCCTTCAATTAATATTGACCAAGTATTTGAAGTCTTTCATCGAGTAGGATACACATCTGACGTTGCCCAGGCATTAGCACAATTATGCACACATAATGGTATTCTTCCGCAAGGAGCTCCTAGCAGTCCCGATCTTGCAAATATCATTTTCAACCCAATTGATCAGCAAATTTTAAACTCAATATCAACCAAAGATATTACATACACTCGATATGCTGATGACTTGATTTTTTCTTCTTCACATGAAATTGACTTCCTTATTCCATTGATATCCGAAATTATTAGTACCAATGGATTTAAAATAAACAATGATAAAACGCATTTGATGAAAAATCCGTACCGCAAAATGATTACTGGACTGATTGTAACTGATACTGTTAAAGTCCCCAAATATTACAAGCGAAAATTTAATCAAGAATTGTTTTACTGTGAAAAATATGGTGTTGCATCTCACCTTAAAAATTGCAGAACTCATAAAAAAGTGAACTTCAAGGAATATATGTATGGTAAAGCATACTACATAAAAATGATTGAACCCGATTTGGGTGAAGAATACCTCCGACGCTTAGATGCAATCCGTTGGTAACTAATAGATTAAATTATTGTCATTTGATTGTCACTCAACCAAAAATGAGCCAAGAAACGCCTTAAATTCAGCATTTCTTGGCTCTTGTACCTTACTCAAACTCAATCGTTCCAGGTGGTTTACTGGTCAGGTCATACATTACCCTGTTGACACCCTTCACTTCGTTTATAATTCTTGTCATTACCTTCTGGAGAACTTCAAAAGGTATGTCGGAGCAGTCGGCGGTCATGAAGTCGCTGGTGTTTACTGCTCTTAAGGCTACTGCGTAATCGTAGGTTCTGAAATCACCCATAACACCTACGGAACGCATGTTGGTAAGAGCTGCGAAGTACTGGCCGAGCTTTCTGTCAAGGCCTGCCTTTGCGATCTCCTCACGGTAGATGAAGTCAGCGTCCTGGACGATCTTGACCTTCTCCTCTGTAACCTCACCGATTATTCTTATTCCAAGTCCCGGACCAGGGAATGGCTGACGGAATACAAGGTAATCAGGAATACCAAGTTCAAGACCTGCACGTCTTACTTCGTCCTTGAAGAGCAGACGGAGAGGCTCAACGATCTCCTTGAAATCAACATGATCAGGAAGTCCGCCTACGTTGTGGTGGCTCTTGATGACCGCTGATTTGCCAAGGCCTGATTCGATAACATCCGGATAAATGGTTCCCTGTACCAGGAAGTCTACGGCTCCTATCTTCTTCGCCTCTTCCTCGAATACACGGATGAACTCCTCGCCGATGATCTTTCTCTTTGCCTCAGGCTCTGTAACGCCCTTTAACTTGTCATAATATCTCTGCTGTGCATTTACTCGGATGAAGTTGAGCTCGTAAGGGCCGTCCGGACCGAATACCGCCTCAACTTCGTCTCCCTCGTTCTTACGGAGAAGTCCGTGGTCTACGAATACACAGGTAAGCTGCTTTCCTACTGCCTTTGAAAGAAGTACCGCGGCTACTGATGAATCAACACCGCCTGACAGGGCGCATAATACCTTTCCATCGCCGATCTTCTCTCTGAGGCTATTTATTGTATCCTGAACAAATGTGTCCATCTTCCAGTCTGCCTTGCAGCCGCACACATCAATGACAAATGCATGTAACATCTTCATTCCTTCTTCTGTGTGCATAACCTCAGGATGGAACTGGGTTGCGTACAGCTTCTTCTCAACATTTTCCATTGCTGCAACAGGACATACCGGTGTATGGGCTGTAACCTTGAAGCCCTCAGGCGCCTCTGCGATGTAGTCCGTATGGCTCATCCAGCATATGGAAGTCTCCTTCACATCTGCAAATAATACAGAGTTCTTGTCTACACTGACCTCTGTTCTGCCGTACTCGCTGACAGGAGCGGTCTCAACCTTTCCGCCCATCATGTGTGCAATAAGCTGTGAACCATAGCAGATACCCAGTATAGGGATACCAAGCTGGAATATCTCAGGATCGCACAGAATAGCTTCGTCACCATACACGCTGTTAGGTCCGCCTGTGAAAATAATTCCCTTAGGATTCATTTCCTTTATCTTCTCAACAGGAAGGGTATAAGGATGTACCTCCGCATACACGTTGCACTCTCTTACGCGCCTTGCAATGAGCTGATTATACTGACCACCAAAATCAAGCACTATAACCAATTCTTTGTTCATTGTTGTCTCCTTAACACATAGTTTTCTTTAATGTAAATATAAAAATAATATAAACCATTATCAATCCGTAGTCCACACAATTATTTCATTTGTATTAATTTGCAGATAATCATCCTGCCACATAATCACTTTTCTTATATCAATCTACAAATAATTATTTTGCTGGTCACAGATCTATCAATGCCTATACTAATTATTTTATTTCTTCCTTTATTACTTCCACAGCCTTGTTAAACTGTGTATCCTTCTCACCCATGTAATCGTCTGCGGTGTAGTCATCCGGAAGGCTTACCTCCACATCAGGAGCAATGCCCTTCTTGTGGATGTCATTTCCATTTGGAGTGAAATACTTGGCTGTTGTGATCTTCACTGCAGAACCGTCCTGAAGAGGGATCACACTCTGTACAATGCCCTTGCCAAATGTATTCTCGCCTACGATAGTAGCCACGCCATGATCCTTCATTGCACCTGTGAATACCTCTGAAGCACTGGCACTCTCGCCATTTACAATGACAACCATAGGCTTATCAAGGAATTTGTCATCAGTTGCCTCATATGATGAGATAACCTTTCCGTTCTTGTCCTCTTCGTATACGATCTTGCCGCTGGCAAGTATGTCGTCACACATGCTTACAACCACATTGAGCAGTCCCCCCGGATTAGACCTTAGATCAACGATAAGTCCCTTCATGCCCTGGGAATCAAGATCATTAAGAGCCTCCTCGAACATATCTCCTGTATTTCCCACAAACTGTGTAACACGTATGTAGCCGATGTTGTCATCAAGCATTTGATATTCTACTGTTCTGTTCTCCACCTGACGTCTTGTGATGGTAACATCATGAGTCTTCATGTCTGAAGATCTGTACACTGTAAGTGTTACATCTGTTCCAACCTCGCCGCGGATCATCGTCACAAGATAATCAAGATCGTCCTCTGTAGTGATCTCGTAATCGCCGATCTTGGTAATGTAGTCACCGGGCTTTATATCAACATCCTCTGCAGGAGCCCCCGGAAGGATATTTACAACTACAACCGCACCGGAATCCGTATCCTGACGCACTGTAACGCCTATTCCTGCATACTCACCTGAGGTGTCCTCCTGGAGCTTTGCATACTCTTCCTTGGTATAGTACTTTGAATAAGGATCATCAAGGGCTTCAACCATACCCTTATATATTCCCTCTTCAAGGGCTTCATCCTCGGCTCCGAAGTAGAATGATGAGTCGATAACCGCCTCGATCTTGGCAGCCTTTCCCAAAGTATTGTTGTCAATGACTGAACCGCTGTACTCAAGATTAGTGCTTCCGCCATCAGCTACAGTACCGCGTTTCACATTGCCGGATTCACAGGCTGTGAGTCCTGTCAGCCCTATTATGCACACTCCTGCTAACAGTATGCCTTTCTTTAATTTATGCATGTCATATCTCCTTTTTATTTCATATGAAAATATCTTAAAACAGCCAACTACTATTATACCGCTGCCTCTTACGCATTTCAACCAATTTAATATATGCCCGGCACTACTCAATCATATATCATACCTCATTAACAATAAAAGAACAGTCCCACAGCCATGCCACAGGCATGTAACCGCAAACTGTTCTTTTATTTATCATCCTGCCGGATCTGTTTCAATTCATCCGGATGTATTCTGATTTATAAGAAGTTGACAGGATTTACATATTCGCCGTTAAGCTTAACACCGAAGTGGCAGTGTGGACCTGTTGAGTATCCTGTACTACCTGCCTTGGCAATTACCTGTCCCTTTGATACCTGCTGCCCTACGCTCACACAAAGCTGTGAGTTGTGCATGTATACTGTCATGATACCATTTCCATGGTTGATCATTACGTAGTTACCTGCTGATGAGCTGTATGTAGCAATAAGTACTGTTCCAGACTCAGCAGCAACAATATCTGAACCTGATGGGCAAGGGATGTCTATTCCCTTGTGGAATGTACTTGCTCCTGCTACAGGTGCGCTTCTCCGTCCAAATGGAGATGAAATACGTGTTCCCTGTGTTGCAGGCCACATAAGACGTCCTGCGTAACCTGATGGATCATACTGGCCGCCTGAACCGCCGCCGCTATATCCGCCGTCTGAACCGCCGCCGTTATTTGCATCAGCTCGTCTTGCAGCCTCCTCATACTTGGCGATGAGGGCCTCTGCGTCTTCCATTTCCTTGGCATACTTGGCAACTATAGCCTCCTGGGTGCCGGCGTCGTCCTTGTATTTGTTCATCTCTGTCTGCTTCTGGTCTATAAGATCGTTAAGTGTTGTCTCCTGAACCTCAAGCTCAGTCTGGGCAACCTCAACCTCCTTAAGATCCTTCTCGAGAGTAGCCTCGTAAGTCTCTATATTCTTTCTTGTATTGATCAGATCATCAAGCTGTATCTGGTCGTAATTTGAAAGCTGCTCAACATATTCTGACTTGTTAAGCATATCTGAGAATGATGATGATGACATAAGAGTATCCAGATACTCTACATCGCCATTTTCATAGAGGAACTGTATTCTGACCTTCATGGCCTCGTACTGCTTCTCCTCATTCGCCTTTGCCTCATCGAGCTTGACATTTGTCTCGTCAATCTCTGTATTTAAGGCGTCACATTCCTTCTGCTTCTCTGTTATCTTTGTCTGTACATCAGTAACCTGTGCGTCTAATTCCTCAATGGCTGAATTAACTTCATTTATCTTGTCGTTGATGGAATCCAGCACATCCTGTGCGTTGTCCTTATTGTTCTCTGCCTCTTCCTTCTGCTTCTTGGCATCATCGATGTTATCGGCTCTGCTGACAAATGAAGATGTATAAACCGTCGAACATGATAATACTGCAACCAATGCCATGCCTAAAGCAACCCTTGGCATTTTTTTGATAAATCTGAGTTTCATTGTATCCCTCCTAATAATGTTGAACATTAACCGTGTAACCCTGTTATACCTTTAAATGCTTTCTTGTGGTAAGCAAACTACCTATGAGACCTACTCCCACACCGAGAACAAGTCCTACAGGAAGGAGATACTTGAATAATTCCTGTCTGCTTACAAAAGCAAATATACTGGTTATAACACCAAATCTTCCTGCCACATACTCAAGGACTCTTCCATATATTTCATAGAAAAGTACCAGAGGTACCGCAGAACCTACAAGTCCTACGATAATACCTTCTATAACGAATGGTGCCCTTACGAAAAAGTTTGTCGCACCAATAAGTTTCATTATTGAAATCTCTTCTTTTCTTACGGTTATACCGATAGTGATGGTATTGCTGATAAGGAATATGGATACCAACATCAGGATGACGATTATTCCCACAGAAGCGTATCCCAACAGTGATGAAAGAGTTGTAATGCTATCCGCTGTAACATCTGAGCTCTTAACCTTTCTTACACCGTCTAACCCCTTTGCAAATGCTACAAATTCTGCCTGCTTTGATACATCCTTAAGTGTAACCTCATAGGAAGCTGCATTCTTAAGAGGGTTGTCATCACCGTAGGCTGCCTTGGCAGCTTCAGGATTGTCGTAATTCTGCTTACAGAATGTATCCCATGCCTCATCTGCAGATATGTAATCCATAGTCTCCACATAATCAACTACTCGTATCTGTTCACCTATCAGATCTATTGTCTCCTGAGACGCATCTTCATTAAAGAAAACCGAAATAGTAACCTTGCTTTCAATCTCCTTCATACCTGACTGGAAGTTCATAACTACAGCAAATACTATAGAAAACAGGAACAGACATGAAACGATAGTACCGATAGATGCAAGTGAAAACAAAATATTTCTCTTAATATTTGAAAATCCCTGTTTCAGGATGTAAAAGAACGTACTAATCTTCATCTATGTAGCCACCTACTTTTTCGTCGCTTATTACAACGCCCTTCTTAAGTGTTATTACTCGTTTCTTCATCTCATTAACAATCTCTTTATTATGTGTAACAACCACAACGGTTGTTCCTCTCTTGTTGATATCATTCAAAAGGTTCATGATATCCATAGAGTTCTTAGGATCAAGATTTCCTGTAGGCTCATCTGCCAGAATTATGTCAGGATTATTCACCAGGGCTCTTGCCATGGCAACTCTCTGCTGCTCACCACCTGAAAGCTCTCTAGGGTATGACTTGAACTTATCTGCAAGACCTACAAGTGTAAGCATTGCAGGAACTCTTCTTCTGATGTATCGTCCCGGAGTCTGGATTACTCTCTGGGCAAATGCAACATTCTCATATATTGTCCTGTCCTTAAGCAGTCTGAAGTTCTGGAATACAACTCCGATTCTTCTGCGGACCTTAGGGATATCTCTCCTCTTTATCTTATTATAATTATATCCCGCCACGCTGATACTTCCCTTTGTAGCATCAAGTTCCTTTAAGAGCAGCTTGATAAGCGTAGTCTTACCTGAGCCACTGCTTCCAACTATGAAGACGAACTCGCCCTTCTCGATGTTGATATTAACATCCTTGAGAGCCGTCATGCCACCGGGATATGTCATAGTGACGTTTTCTAACTCTATCATAATCTGATGGTTCCTTTCAAATGTGTATCGTACACTCTCTCGTGGTAGTATACCTCATACTACAGATACAATATAATTCAAATTTGTGTAATATTTGTGAAAAACTGAACAAATTACCACAGTCAAGTGCATTGTAACATTTATGTAACATCTCGTCAACCTATTCTTGTTTACAACTATTTTACATCTCTGCCGATAAAACAATAACACAACCGCTGCAAATTTTATCTGCCTATCGGCAATCAGCAAATATTCGCATGCAGGCATGCGGCTTTTTCTTCGTTGCCATAAAAAAATCCCGGATCTGCACTACAGTCCTCCAATGAACAACATCACAAGAGAAAAGCTACGGCAAAATCCGGAATTTATCCTTCGTGTGATCTTTTGCGTGATCTTTTCTATATCTTCATCTTCTATATTTTCTATCTTTAGTAATCTAATGACTCCATATACTTCATATACTTAACTACCATGAGGGCGATCTTAAATGTAATGGCATCCTCGAACACTCTCAGATCAAGACCTGTGCTCTTCTGGAGCTTATCAAGACGATACACAAGAGTATTTCTGTGAATGTAAAGTTGTCTTGAAGTTTCTGATACATTAAGGCTGTTCTCGAAGAACTTATTGATGGTCGTAAGCGTCTCCTCATCAAACTCGTCCGGCGACTTACCATCAAATATTTCCTTAATAAACATCTTGCACAGCGGCAGTGGAAGCTGGTAAATAAGTCTTCCTATACCAAGATTGCTGTAAGCAATAATGTCTGTGTTCTCATAGAAAATCTTTCCTACATCCAGAGCCATCTTTGCTTCCTTGTATGAACGGGATACTTCCTTTATCTCATTTACTATTGTACCAAATGAAACTCTAACAGATGACATAGCTTCTGTGTTAAGCATATCAACGATAACTCTTGATATCTTGATCATGTCATCATAGGTCTCACCCTGCTTTACTTCCTTAACCAGGATTATATTCTTCTCATCTACTGCTGTAATGAAATCCTTTGTCTTTGTTGAGAAGATATTTCTCACTGTCTCAAGGGCATTTGTATCCTTCTCTGTCTTTGTCTCAATAATAAATACTATACGTCTTACATCTGTATCAATATGGAGCTTCTTTGCCCTGTTATAGATATCCACCAAAAGAAGGTTGTCCAGAAGGAGATTTTTAATAAAGTTATCCTTATCAAATCTTTCCTTATAAGCCACAAGAAGATTTTGTATCTGGAAAGCCGCAATCTTTCCTACCATATAATTATCGTCTGTCTCGCCCTTGACCATAAGAATATGCTCCAACTGATTATCATCGAATACTTTAAAGAACTGATAGCCCCTTACAACCTGGCTGTCGGCAGGCGAATCCACAAATGCAAATACTGCGTCCTCACAATCCTCTATATCATTAAATGTTGACGCCAACAGCTTGCCCTCTGTATCCATAACGCAGAGATCTGTTCGTGTTATATTTTTTAATCCGTCTATTGTATCCTGAAGAATCTGGTTAGATATCATACTTTTCTCTCCTTTTTTAACATTGGCACAACCACCAAAGTTATGGCATGTTTCTTTCCCGATGTTGTACCGTCACAATATACATCTTCCATGTATAGGCCAATCTCTTGAATATAAATTCACCTACCTGTTTATTTTATAGCAAATTGTGCAAAAAAAAAAGAGAAAATGTATAAATTTATACATTTTCTCTCATTTTTACCTATAGAAATTTTTCTACGTTGTATATCTTGCCCTTTTCCCTTGAAAAAAGAACAATCTTTACGTTACGAAGATATTAGCTGACTAAGATCTCCTCTGTCTCCTTATCGAAGATATGAATCTTGCTTAAGTCAAATGCGAACTGTACTGTATCGCCAGGTCTGGCTGTTGTACGAGCATTAACTCTAGCTGTGATATCAAACTGATCGATTGTGAAGTATAAGTAAACCTCAGCACCAAGCATTTCATAAATATTGATTCTAGCGTCGATAACGCTTTCTGGTGATGACTCGATGAAGAGCTGCTCATCATGGATATCCTCTGGACGGATACCAAGAACAACTTCCTTATCAATAGCGTCAAGAGCGATAAGTCTCTCAGCCTTGCTATCCGGAACCTTAATTGAGTGTGAACCGAACATTAATAATACATCAGCGCCTGACTTAACAACCTTACAATCAATGAAGTTCATAGGTGGCATACCCATGAATCCTGCAACGAATAAGTTACATGGCTTGTCATATAAGTTCTGTGGTGTATCTACCTGCTGTATGATACCATCCTTCATAACTACGATTCTTGTACCAAGTGTCATAGCCTCTGTCTGGTCATGTGTAACGTAGATAATAGTTGTCTGAAGTCTCTGATGAAGCTTTGAAATCTCAACTCGCATCTGCACACGAAGCTTAGCATCAAGGTTTGAAAGAGGCTCATCCATAAGGAATACCTTAGGCTCACGGACAATAGCACGTCCCATAGCAACTCTCTGTCTCTGACCACCTGATAAAGCCTTTGGCTTACGATCAAGAAGGTGCTCAATGTCAAGAATCTTAGCTGCTTCATGAACAGCCTTATCAATCTTCTCTGCTGATACCTTTCTTAACTTAAGACCGAATGCCATATTGTCATATACTGACATATGTGGATAAAGAGCATAGTTCTGGAATACCATCGCGATATCTCTGTCCTTAGGCTCTACATCGTTTACAAGTCTGTCTCCGATCCATAACTCGCCTGAGCTGATATCCTCAAGTCCAGCGATCATTCTAAGTGTTGTTGACTTACCACATCCTGAAGGTCCAACGAAAATGATGAACTCCTTGTCCTCAATCTCAAGGTTGAAGTCCTTAACAGCATTAAATCCGTTAGGATATACCTTATAAATGTTCTTAAGTGATAAACTTGCCATTAGTAATTACCTCCGTAATTTATATACTTTGTTTTGTTTCTGTCTTTTAAACATAATGTCATTTTACATCAATAAATATTTTCTAGCCATATTACTTATGCTCAAAAAATTTTTGAAACTTTTGGTGAATTTGTATATAGATGCAAAAAAATGAACAATATGACGATTTTGCCCCCTGTTTATCCCTGTGTCATGTTGCTTTTTTGTGAAACCTTCACCAAAATAATAAAATTAATCGACCCTTATACCTCGAAAAGCCGCACTATTTGTCATTTTGCACATAGTCATTTTTCTCCTTTTGACCACTTGACAAACGCAATTTTCTTATTTTAAAACGCTTTTATTGTTTATGGTTTGTGACTATGAGCAATATTGCATAAGTTCAATATACAATATGTACAAAGAGCCAGATTTTAAAGATAAGAAACAAAAAAAGAAGCCGCAATGGCATTATGCAGCTTCTTTTCTTTGTGATAACATATCACTTTTCTGTATATTATGCATTTTTACTTTACATTATCTGTTCCTATAAGGATGATAATGTCGTAGCTGCTGATATCTGACGCATCTGTCATTGTATCAGATACCTGATCTGTCGTTGACATATCCGCCTCAGAAAACATACCTGCCAGATCTGCTCCGTCATAGCTTCCCGAAACACATATGGTTGTCTTTGTAAGATTTCTTGCATTGTATGTAGCTGTATCAACCGATGAATAGCCCTCTGACTCAAGGCTGGTCTTCCAGTTTCCTGCCACTCCGTTTACACCTGTGGCATTTACAACTAATATCTTAGCGTCTTTAGAGCTTACTGTCTGCTCTGTATCCTCTGAGCTTGCTTCCTCTGTATTCTCATAGAATGTAGGGTCAGTGGTGTCTGTCTCTTCTGTTGACACATCTGTCTTGATCTCTGTATTGGCTTCCTTCTTAGCCTTATTGTCATTATTCTTCTTTATTGTAATTCCCAGCAATATGCTCATGGCAACAATGCCGATACCAAGTATGATAACTGCTGCTCTGAGGAGCGTCTCCCAAAATAATTTTGCAACTGAATTCTTCATCTTTTTCTCCAATTCCTGTACCCCCGGACGGGCATACCCAGGCATACACAATTCGTATCATTTAAAACAAATATGAGTATAGCAAAGGAATTTATTATTTTCAACATATTTTTATATGATATAATCAGTAATATGCTGGTTGTGGCTGTATTTTCAGTCCATACCGTATAATAATGCAAAAAGGAGTCTGCAAATATGTCTATTGCCATAGTAACAGGTGCATCAAGAGGTATCGGAAAAGAATGTGCTGTAAAGCTGGCTTCACATTACGATAAGCTTGCCATTACCTGCCTTAAAAATAAAGAACTGCTTGAAGAGACCAGAAATATCATCCTGTCAAAAGGATGTGACTGCTATGCGGAAGCCGGTGATATCAGTGATCATGATTTTGCGGGAAGCTTCATTAATAATGTAATATCACGGTTCGGAAATGATATTTCCCTGTTAGTGAACAACAGTGGGATCTCTTATATAGGTCTCCTTACTGATATGGATATAGATGACTGGAACACCATCATGAACACCAATGTGACCTCCGTGTTCAATACCTGCAGTGCAGTAGTACCGCATATGGTACACAATAAATCCGGACGGATAATCAACATTTCATCAGTATGGGGTATTACCGGAGCTTCCATGGAAGTGGCCTATTCCGCCTCAAAAGGCGCAGTAAACGCATTTTCCAAAGCACTGGCAAAGGAACTGGCGCCAAGTAATATATCTGTAAATGCCATTGCTTTCGGTGCTATAGACACCACCATGAACGATCACCTAAGCCCTGAGGAGAAGCAGCTTCTCTGTGACGAGATCCCCTATGGACGCATGGCAACCCCTGCCGAGGCCGGAGATTTTATATGTAAGATTGCTGCCGCTCCGGAATATCTCACAGGTCAGATTATAACTTTTGACGGTGGCTGGATATAATATTTACAGCATATTTAATAAATTTAAAGTTATTTTTTATAAACATTACCTACTTAATTATTGAAAATTATCAAAATATGAATTAAAATAGAGGGGTAGTTTTATCGGAGGGCAGGTAATTATCAATGGGGAAGTTTTTTGGGAATAAAAAGAAAAATACCGGCAATTCTGTAGGCAATGTAAAGACTGAAACCATTATAGACCAAAATGGTGATATATCTATTGTCTCCAAGAATTTCACAATTACAACTAATCAGGCTAAAAAGGAGACATCTTCCACTGTAAGCCCATCATGGACTTGTTGGGGTTGCGGACGGGTAACAACCGAAGATCCTTGTCCTGTATGTGGAAAGAAAAGGATAAGATAGCCCAGGCTATCTTATCCTTTTTTCTTTCCATGTAATATATATCCTGTCCCTATTAATATTCAATTTCTTTTCACGTAACGGATATCCCCTCTCATCCCAACAGCATATGTACTTATTAACGCATATACATTTTAATGCATATACGTTTTAATCTTTAACGATCATATAGCTCCCTTTCGGCACCATCATATACTTGTATTGTCTCCCTGTCTGCATTTCTGTTATACATCCATAAATTCTGTAGCATGTTTTCTCATCCATATAGGGAAATGGCTTCTCTGGCACTCGGGATTTTTCCTTTGTTCTATTGCTACAGCCTTAAAGAAGGTACGCCACATATCCGTGTATTCATCCTCCTTCGCCTCAGTATTCTTAAGAGTTTCAAATTCTTCATCGGTAAGCCTCCGAAGGTATGTGTCCTCATCCATGGGATGCACCACTGCCAGGTGCCTCTTATCATCTATTATCATCCAGTATTCCGAAGGCATTCTGTCCGCGAAATGCTGCCCCACCATGTACGCCACATTATTCTTTGGCTCTATATGGCACACATAAAGCTTACTGTCCATGGATGTGAACCTGGCAAATTCCCTGAAATAATGGATCTCATTTCCAACATTCCTTCTAAGCTCCATCATATTCATTACATCCGGATCGTTAAGTCTTTTAATTATTGACGCTCCCACCTTAAAGCCCTTCCGTAAGAACCGGAACACCTTATTAAGAGCGTCCGGATCTGCGGACAGACACGCGTAATACACATACATATATGCAATGTCCGATATGCTGTTCCTTATGGATCTTACTACTTTTATATAGTGATCCTCATCATATTCCACATGTATATATTCATCAAACAGAGTAGGCTCTGTGACCGGCTCAACCATCATGCCCACCTTGTCATAGCCCACCTTAAGAGCACATTCCCATGCCGTATATATGCAGCACAGTTTTGTCTCCACCCGGTCATTACACATAAATATCTTCACTATGGCTCTCCTATTCTTACATGTCATCTGATACTTTTCAGGTAAGATTAAAGTCATCAAACAGCGACATCTGATGATACTTCTCATTCTGATGCTCTATCTTCCAGTTATCCTTGTAATTGTCCTCTACCAGATGTCTTGTTATATATTCCTCTTCTATAGGTGTATTAAACATCATCCTGCCGTTACATGTAATGAAGTAATGGGCGCGCTTCAGGACTACTCCCATCTTTTTAAGACTCTCATAGGTAAGTGAGCCGTATCTCCTGGCGGACATAATCCTTCTGGCGGATTTCGGTCCTATACCAGGAACCCTTAATAGCTTGTCATAGGTTGACGTCTGAACCTCCACTGGAAAATCCCCCAGATTGCGGAGTGCCCAGTCACACTTAGGATCCACCTTTTCATTAAAGTTAGGACGAGCCTCTGAAAGAAGCTCATTCGCCTGGAAACCGTAATACCTGAGAAGCCAGTCCGCCTGATACAGTCTGTGCTCTCTTAACAGAGGGGGTGCCGTATCCAGTGCAGGCAATACTGCATCTTCATTTAAAGGAACATATGCTGAATAGAACACCCTCTTCAGATCATAGTTCTGATACAGGGTCTGACTGGTCCTTATAAGGATATAATCTGTCTCCTCCGTTGCCCCAACGATCATCTGGGTGCTCTGACCTGCCGGAGCAAAGGCTCTCTTTAAGCTGTTATCTCCGTATCTCATAGGAAGGAAGTCTTTATCGTATCTCAGAACTTTTCCAGTCTGTTTATCAAGTCCTGCAAAGATTTTATCCGTCTCATTTCCTCCACCGGCAGCACCGTAATTTCCTGATACGTTCATTGTCTTGTCTGATACATTTCCTGTCTTTCCTGATACATTATCATTTTCCGGCACAATCTTTGCTCTGTCTGACACATCATACGGCTTCCGATGGTCTTCCACATAATTACTGCTGTTGAATATGCTGCCGGCCAGATATCTGTTGATGGTGCTCCTTTCCATCCTTGAGTCCTTGCCTATGGCTATCCTATGGGCTGCAATGGTATCTGTAACCTTCCCCATAGGGTCAAGTATGGTCTTAAAACTTTTATTCGGTGCCAGCTTCTCAAGGCTCTCTGCTGTAGGAAGCTCCAGATTAACGCTTATCCTGTCTGCAAGATACCCTGCAGCAGCCAGCAGTTCATCCGGTGCTCCGGGAATGGTCTTCACATGTATATACCCGTTAAAATGATATTTGTTTCTGAGGAGTGACAGTATAATGCACATACGCTCCATGGTATATGCAGGAGTTTTAAAAACTCCTGAGCTCAAGAACAATCCCTCAATGTAATTTCTCTTGTAAAATTCCATAACCAGCCTGCACAGCTCTTCCGGTTCAAACTCTGCCCTCGGAACGTCATTTGACACTCTGTTGGCACAATACTTACAGTCGTATATGCAGTGATTGGTCATAAGCACCTTAAGGAGGGAGATACATCTTCCGTCAGCACCAAAGCTATGACATATTCCACATGCTGCGCTGTTGCCAAGGAATCCTTTCTTTCCCCTTCTGTCTACACCGCTTGACGTACATGCCACGTCATACTTGGCTGCGTCAGCCAATATCTTAAGCTTTTCATTTGTAGTTATACCTGCTTCGGTGTTGCTTATTTCGAACATACGTTCATTATACTATTTACTGTGTCATTTGCCAAGTTTTTTTATTTCCAATTTATTCCTATCAATTCATTATAGAATCAATGGACTCTATACATGCATTTCTGAAGCCTGCCTTTTCAAGGGCCGTGACGCCCTTTATGGTGGAGCCTCCCGGTGAGCATACATTGTCCTTAAGTACTGCCGGATGCTCTCCTGTCTCAAGCATGAGCTTCGCTGAGCCAAGCACCAACTGCCCTACCAGCTTATATGCCACGTCTCTTTTAACACCGTATTTTACCGCAGCGTCAGCATATGCTTCCATCATAAGATCTACAAATGCAGGTCCGCAGCCGGTCACTGCTCCGCCTATACCCATAAGCTCAGAGGCCATTTCCTCCACCAGTCCCACAGAACCAAACAGCTTCATTATTTCTTCTCTTTCCTCCGGAAGAAGTGAGTTTTTATCTTCAAATAAAAGTACTCCCTCTCCCACCATGGCAGGTGTATTTGGCATTACGAACTGCAATCTCACATCTGCATCTATAAGGTTGTCAAGCTTGTCATAATTCCAGCCCAGTGCAATGGATATTATTGCTTTATTCTCAATAGCATCACCCAGCTCCTTTAAGACTTCTTCAATCTGATATGGTTTGCAGGCAAGTATTATTGTGTCACATTCCTTTACCATATCCACAAGGCTTTCCTTTGGAACAAAACCATATTTCTCTGCATTTTTCTTTAATTTATCAAAATGAGGTGCATAGCCATACACATCTTCTCCGGATATCAATCCGCTTTTTATAAAACCGGAACAAAGTGCCGTTGCCATGTTGCCCATTCCCACAAAACCTAATTTATTCATGCTTCTCCTCCTTTTTATTGAACTCCAGCCATGCAAAATTTGCCTTCGGCAAATGGCTGGAGCTGCATATCAAGTTTTCATAGAAAACTTGACACAATCATTGAACATCAGCCCATTAAAATTCACTTTATAATAGAGGGCTGACGCCACATATCAAGCTTCCATGTAAAGCTTACGTAATTTATAATATTATAAAAAATCGGCGGCTATAATTCAACAACATATATTACGCAAAAAACCCGACCGTGAAATCCACGACCGGGTCTTTTTTATGTTAAAAGGATATGTCTGTTGTTAATTAGCAAACACCCTGTGCAAGCATAGCGTCAACAACCTTCTCAAAGCCGGCGATGTTAGCACCTGCAACGTAGTCTGGGTTTCCGCCAACTGTCATGTTGTATCTTGCTGCTGCGTCTGAAATGTTAGCGTAGATTGTCTCCATGATTCCCTTGAGCTTGCCATCAACCTCTTCGAATGTCCATGAAAGTCTCTCGCTGTTCTGGCTCATCTCAAGAGCTGATGTAGCAACACCACCTGCATTTGCAGCCTTACCACCAACGAAGAGTACGCCCTGCTCCTGAAGATACTTAGTAGCCTCAAGTGTTGTAGGCATGTTAGCACCTTCTGTTACTGAAATAACGCCATTTGCAACAAGCATCTTAGCATCCTCAAGGTTAAGCTCGTTCTGTGTAGCACATGGAAGAGCAAGATCACACTTGATTGACCATACACCGTGATCGTTAGCGTCCTTCTTTACATGATACTCAGCTGATGGTCTTGCAGCAGCATAAGCGTCAAGACGCGCTCTCTTAACTTCCTTAACATCCTTAAGAAGCTCAACATCGATTCCTTCTGGATCGTAGATCCAACCTGTTGAATCTGAACATGTTACACACTTAGCACCTAACTGCTGTGCCTTCTCGATAGCATAGATTGCAACATTACCGGCACCTGATACTGCACATACCTTGCCTGCAATATCCATATTGTGATCCTTAAGAAGAGCACTTGTAAGGTAAAGTAATCCATAACCTGTAGCCTGTGTACGAGCAAGTGATCCACCATATGTAAGTCCCTTACCTGTAAGAACTCCCTCGAATAATCCACGGATTCTCTTGTACTGACCGAACATGAAGCCGATCTCTCTTGCGCCTGTTCCGATATCACCTGCCGGAACATCAACGTCTGCACCGATATATTTTGAAAGCTCTGTCATGAAGCTCTGGCAGAATGCCATGATCTCTCTGTCTGACTTACCCTTAGGGTCGAAGTCTGAACCACCCTTACCACCACCGATAGGAAGTGTTGTAAGTGAGTTCTTAAAGATCTGCTCGAAACCAAGGAACTTGATGATACCAAGGTTTACTGAAGGATGAAGTCTAAGACCTCCCTTGTATGGTCCAATGGCATTGTTGAACTGTACACGGAAACCTCTGTTTACCTGTACCTGTCCGTTGTCATCAACCCATGGTACCCTGAACATTATCTGTCTATCCGGCTCTGTGATTCTCTCAAGGATTGCGTTCTTTCTGTAAACTTCCTCGTTTGCATCGATGCAAGGTCTGAGTGATTCAAGAACCTCTGTAACTGCCTGTAAGAACTCAGGCTGATCTGCATTCTTTTTCTTTACTACTTCAAGTACTTCATCAACATATGACATTTTTATATCCTCCTAAAGCTTTATTTTATTGATTGTTTTCCAACCACTAGGCACATTATATTACAGTGCATTAATAATGTAAAGTAAAAACTTAAAAAATCCAAGTAAAAAGTTGTTTTTACTTGGATTTTATCATATCGCATATGTGATTTTGTGGATTTTTTAGGTTTTTCCACAGTAAAACCTTATTTTTTAAATTTTACTGCTTGTCATTTGCAGTGGTACTCCTTATCTCATTATCTGCTCTCCAGTATCTGCACCTGTGCTTTACGCAGGTTGAGAACACAATCTGCGTCTTGGTCTTCCCAAACCTCTGGAGTTCTCCTACGAAATGATCCAGATCAGCAGTAGTCTTAAATCTCACCTCAATAAGCATTGAGTAATCCCCGGTAACACAATTACACTCAACTACATTCAACACGCTGTCTATATACGGATAGAATTCTTCCTTCTGGTCAGGTGACACCTCAAGGTTGATAAATGCCTTTATATAGTGGCCCATTGACTCCGGATTAAGCTTGGTGGTAAAACCCTCAAGGACTCCCTCCTCCAACATTCTGTCTATACGGGTTCCCACTGCTGTAGGTGACATTGATACTGCCGCAGCCATATCCTTAAGAGAAGCTCTCGCATTCTCCTGGAGCATTGCCAATATCTTGCAATCCACCTCATCAAGTTTATAATATACCAGCTCACGCTTTTCCATTTTCCTTCTCCTTATTATCCCAAATATCAGCCCATTAAAAATTTGGCATGATCTCAGATTTCTTATAGTCGATTATACACCCTGTACTTAATAAACTAAAGAAAAGAAACTCTGAAAATAATCCACTCTCAGAGTTTCTCTCACTTAATAATTTATCTTTCTATTAGTTCTTGCTCTTAATGTACTCGTCAATACCCTTGGCTGCTGCCTTTCCTGCACCCATGGCAAGGATAACTGTGGCTGCACCTGTAACTGCGTCACCACCGGCATATACACCTTCCTTGGTTGTCTTTCCATCAGCCTCGTCAGCTACAAGGCACTTCCACTTATTTGTATCAAGTCCCTTTGTTGTTGATGAGATAAGTGGGTTTGGTGAAGTACCAAGTGACATGATAACTGCATCCACATCCATAACGAACTCTGAACCAGGGATCACAACAGGTCTTCTTCTTCCTGAAGCATCAGGCTCGCCAAGCTCCATCTTTACACACCTGATTCCGCATACCCAGCCTTTCTCGTCTGCAAGGATCTCTGTAGGATTTGTAAGAAGATCAAATATAATCCCCTCTTCCTTAGCGTGATGTACTTCCTCGACTCTTGCAGGAAGCTCCTCCTCTGAACGTCTGTATACGATATGTGTCTCTGCACCGAGACGTAATGCTGTTCTTGCCGCGTCCATAGCAACATTACCACCACCTACAACTGCTACCTTCTTGGCATGCATGATAGGTGTATTTGAATTCTCGTCAAACGCCTTCATAAGGTTACTTCTTGTAAGATACTCATTCGCTGAGAATACTCCGTTTGAGTTCTCACCAGGAATACCCATGAACTTAGGAAGGCCGGCACCTGAACCTACGAATACTGCGTCAAAGCCCTCGTCCTCAAGAAGTGAGTCGATGGTAACCGACTTGCCTACCACTACATTTGTCTCAATCTTAACGCCAAGACTCTTTATGTTCTCTATCTCTTTCTTAACTACCTTTTCCTTAGGGAGACGGAATTCAGGAATACCATATACAAGAACTCCTCCCGGCTCATGAAGTGCCTCAAATATTGTAACATCATAGCCCATCTTCGCAAGGTCTCCGGCACATGTAACACCTGAAGGACCCGAACCGATAACAGCGACCCTCTTGCCGTTCTTTTCCTTAGCAGGCTCAGGCTTGATGCCATTCTCTCTTGCCCAGTCTGCAACAAATCTCTCAAGCTTACCGATTGATACGGCTTCGCCCTTTATTCCTCTGATACATCTGTGCTCACACTGTGTCTCCTGTGGACATACACGACCGCATACAGCAGGGAGTGCAGATGACTCACTGATGATCTGGAACGCTTCAGCGAAGTTTCCTTCCTTAACCTTAGCAATGAATCCTGGAATATTTATTGATACAGGACATCCACCCATACATGGTGCGTTCTTGCATCCTATACATCTTGACGCCTCAGCCATTGCCTCCTCAGCATTGTATCCGTAACAAACCTCTTCAAAATTATGAGCACGCTCACTGGCGTCCTGCTCGCGAACAGGAACTCTCTTAAATACATCTACATCTATAGCCATTATTTGTCACCTCCGCAATTTCCACAGCCACCATGGTGTGTATCTCCTTCTTTAGCTGCAAGATACGCTCTTCCTTCTGCTGTCTTATATATCTGCTGACGCTTCATAGCCTCATCGAAGTCTACAAGATGTCCATCAAACTCAGGTCCGTCTACGCAGGCAAACTTAACTTCACCGCCGACTGTAACTCTGCACGCACCGCACATACCTGTTCCATCTACCATGATAGGGTTCAGGCTGACAACAGTATGGATACCAAGCTCCTTTGTGAGCTTACATACGAACTTCATCATTATCATTGGTCCAATCGCGATACATACGTCATATTTATTTCCTGCATCAACAAGCTTCTGGATCTCATTTGTAACAACACCCTTGCTTCCGTAAGAGCCATCATCCGTTGTTATATACAGGTTGCCTGCAACAGTTCTCATCTGATCCTCAAGGATGATAAGTGACTTGTTTCTTCCACCGATGATAACATCTGCGTCAACACCATTCTCGTGGAGCCACTTAACCTGTGGGTATACAGGAGCAGTACCGACACCTCCTGCAACAAACAATATCTTCTTATTCTTAAGATCATCTATGTTCTCATCGCATAACTCTGAATGGCAGCCAAGTGGTCCAACAAAATCTGCAAATGCATCTCCAGCCTTATAATTTCTCATCATCTCCGTAGCAGCGCCTACTACCTGGAATACTATGGTAACTGTGCCTTCTTCTCTATTGTAATCACAGATGGTAAGAGGTATCCTCTCCCCGTCATCTGATCCTCTGACTATAATAAACTGTCCCGGGAGACAATTCTTTGCTACTCTCGGAGCTTTTACTTCCATGAGATAAATTGTGTCTGTTAACTGTTCTGTTTTAACAATACTATACACGCGATCTTCTTCCTTTCTCTGTCCGGCAGATATTATTTTCTCAACCAAAATACTCTTCTACCTGTTTTTCTTAACTGACAAGCATAATAGACTAAATAATTTTTATCAATAAAGCAATCCGATTGTACCACACTGATATGCAAATAACAAGTAATATACATAAAAAACCGGTCATCACACCGGGAATTCCGATCCGCAGTGCAACAACCGGTATATCAGCTTAGTAATAATAAATCTCAGGCTTTTTTCTTCTTTGCCTTCGCCAGCAGCTCTTCTTTGTGTCTCTTCTCATTCTCCAGATACATGAGCCGCTTCATGTTATCGAACTTCTTCTGTTCCGTACGGATATCCGCCAGCTTCCTGTCTGTCTCCTCCTGCAATCCATTGCTCTCAAAAACAAGAAACTTGTCAAATACTCCCGGATAGGCAAATGTCTTCTCAAGATTCTGAAGCTCAAATATAACCTTAATGTGAACTCCGTCACACTCTATGACATTCCCCTGACCAAATTTTACGTGTCTCACCTTTTCATTTTCAAACATTCAAATCTTCCTTCCAAATACTAAAACACCTTCATGAGATATTACCGTGAAACTATTTCATAACTCAATCCAACTCATTTTCTGCCTATACCTATAATATCAAATTTTCACGTTCAAAATCCATAGTAAATCGACACGAAAAACCAAATTCGTTACTTTATCCACTTAGGCTGGCAATATTTGTAGATTATCACAACTTGACTTTTTTTTAATTGTGCAAATACTTTCCGAATACCGGAGCTCCATTGTGTTTTTTTCTGAAACGTTTCAGTTTTCACCAACCGGATCATGGGATCATCTCACGCTCGACTTAAGAAGTTCCATAACCTCTTTCTCTGTAGCAAGGGATAATGCCTTCTCTGCCAGAAGATCTGCTTCTTCCTTTGTCCACTTATTTATGACCGCCCTGGTTGCCAGTACGGAAGTGGCACTTACAGAAAACTCGTTAAGTCCAAAGGAGATAAGCAGTGGTATCAGCAGCGGATCTGCTGCTGCTTCGCCGCACATTCCAACCATTATGCCTGCTTTATTTGCAGATTCGATAATATACTTCATTGAACGGAGCACTGCCGGGTTATATGCAGAGTACAGATATGCAACCTTGGCATTTCCTCTGTCTACAGCCATTGTGTACTGTGTAAGGTCATTTGTACCTATACTGAAGAAGTCTGCTTCCTTGGCAAGAAGGTCTGCAATAAGTGCAGCTGCAGGGGTCTCTATCATAACACCAACCTGGATATCCTTGTCATAAGGGATACCGGCAGCGTCAAATTCCTTCTTTATAACCTCGACCATCGCCTTAACGGCTCTGATCTCATCCACACAGGTTACAAGCGGTACCATTATCTTAATGTGTCCGTAGGCACTGGCACGGAGCAGCGCACGGAGCTGTACTCTGTATGAAGCCTCATTTGCCAGGCAGTATCTTACAGCCCTGAAACCTAAGAAAGGATTATCCTCCTTAGCAAGTCCAAGATATGGGATATCCTTATCACCGCCAACGTCCAGTGTTCTGATTATAACCTCCTTGCCCTCCATGATCTCGGCAGCCTTCCTGTATGCCTCAAACTGCTGATCCTCACTTGGAAGCTGCGATGCTCCCATGAACAGAAACTCTGTACGGAACAGACCTATGCCTTCTCCGTCACAGCTCTTAACCTGCTCTGCGTCCTCAGGCTTGCCGATATTGCCATAGAGACTTACAGCCTTACCATCTGCGGTAACTGTCTCCTTGCCCATGAACACCTTAAGGGTCTCCTTCTGGACAAGCCATTCCCTCTTCTTTCCTACATACTCGGCTATCTCCTCAACTGTAGGATCAATTATACATATTCCATTATTGCCGTCAACGGCTATGTTCATTCCGTCTGTCACCTTATCAACTATTCCGTCTATGCTCAGTACTGCAGGGATCTCCAGTGCCCTGGCAAGGATTGCTGAGTGGGAGGTCTTTCCGCCGACCTCTGTTATGATGCCCTCAACATTTTCCTTTATAATGCCGGCAGTCATGGATGGTGTAAGGTCTCTCGCCACAAGTATTGTACCTGCCGGTACATCAGCAACATTTGTATCGGGAACTCCTGTAAGTATCTTAAGCATGCGGAGCTTGATATCTGCCACGTCTGTTGCTCTCTGCTTTGTAAGCTCATCATCCGCCATCATGAACATTGATGAGAACATATCACAGGCTGACTCAAGAGCCGACTCTGCACATGTGCCTCCTGATATTGTTCCCTTGATTATTTCTTCCATTCCCGGATCGTTTAACAATAATATATGCCCCTCAAGGATCTCTGCATTATGCTCTCCGACCCTTTCCTTCATTGCATCTGCCATCCTCCGGGTCTTCTCAGTGAATACCGCAACCGCATCTTCATATCTCTTTATCTCTGCATCTGTATCTGTTATTGTCCTTACCACATATTCAGGCTTGACATCAGATATAACAACAGCCTTGCCCACACCATATCCGGCAGAACCGCCTATTCCTCTATACATATTGGCCTCCTTATACTTCCCCTTCGTTTACCGGGTACCTTAATACTTCATCATTTGCATTAGATAAAATCTTTCTGTCAGATAATACACAGCCGGTGTCTGACGCCTGTCATGACATCAGACACCGGCTGTTAAAAACGCTTGATATTACTCGCCAAATCCTGACTCGATAAGTTCTACTGCCTTTGCAAGAGCTTCCTTCTCGTCTTCGCCCTCACACTCTACTGTTACCTCCGCACCGCACTTGATACATGCTGCGATAATGAGCATTACGCTCTTGGCATTTATCTTTTTACCTGCGGTCTCAAGAGTTATTGCTGACTTGAACTTTGTCATTTCCTTTGCCAGCACTCCTGCCGGTCTCATATGAAGTCCCTGTGCATTAATTACTTTTACTGTCTGTGATACCATAATCTTAATCTCCCTTTTCCGTTATACTCTGTTGATTTTATTTCCGAGCCCATGGCCATCAGCCTGAGCATTTAATCCTTAGTTTTGTCTGTTATTTATTTTTTACTTGTTTCTTATCCTACTCTTCAACAGGCTTCTTGATAATTCCAAGCATCACTGCTGTTATCACTGAACCTACAAGCCATGAAACAATGTAGAGTAATGGATTTCCAACTGTTGCGAATACGAACACTCCTCCGTGAGGTGCCATCAGCGTACACTTGAATGCTGCTGCCATGGCTCCCGCTACTGCTGCGCCAACGAAGGTACATGGGATTACACGAAGTGGATCTGCTGCTGCAAATGGGATAGCTCCCTCTGTAATGAAACCACAGCCCATTACAATGTTTGAAACTGTTGAGCCTCTCTCTGCCTTTGTAAACTTCTTAGGGAAGAAGATACATGCAAGAGCGATTCCAAGTGGCGGAACCATACCACCTACCATAACTGCTGCCATTGCTATATAGCATGCCTGAACTCCCGGATCTGTTATGGCCATTCCGTTTGATGTCATCTCTGCGGCTGTTGCCAACATCATTGAACCATATACATAAGCCGCCTTGTTAATAGGACCTCCCATATCTATTGCCATCATTCCGCCAAGGATAAGTCCAAGGACTACAAGAAGGTTCTTATTTGCAAGGGATGTGAGCATGTTGCTGAGGCCTGTATTTACAACACCGATAAGTGGGTTGAAGATGAATATCATCAGCACTGCCACAAGGAACATTCCCACTACAGGGTAGATAAGTGTAGGCTTGATACCCTCAAGTGACTGTGGGAACTTGGAGCAAAGCTTTCTGAGGAGCAATACCAGATATCCTGCCAGGAAACCTGCCACTATACCGCCAAGGAATCCCGATACCGTGTTACCTGATGAAGGACCTGCAAATCCGAACTTTGCAACGAAGTTCTGGAAGCCTGAGAGACCTTCCATATTGGAGAACAGGTAATTTGCATTTTCACCTGCAAACAATGCTGCATTTCCCGATGATGCAAGTAAACCGCCAAGGAAACCAACCGCAAGACCCGGCCGGTCTGCTATGGATTCTGCTATGAAGCCTGCAAGTACCGGAACCATAAGTCCCATGGCAAGTCCGCCTGCGTATTTAAAGAATGCAGAAAGTGGTGTACATGAACCGAAGTTTGATCCACCGGTTGAACCGTATCCGCATATTGTATCAATAAGGAAAGCCAGTGCTGTAAGTATACCGCCACCGATTACAAATGGGAGCATGTGAGATACACCGTTCATAAGGTGCTTGTATATTCTGTTTCCCACACTGCCTGAAGCCTTTTCCTCTTTCTTTGCTCCTGCCTCATGATGTACAGGAACCTCACCGGAAACAACCTTCTCTATAAGCTCCTCCGGCTTATGGATACCATCGGCCACCTTGGTAAATAATACCGGCTTGCCGTCAAATCTTGCCGTCTCAACATTCTTATCTGCCGCAACTATTATTCCGTCACAGGCTGCGATCTCTTCATCTGTAAGTCTGTTCTTGACACCGCCTGAACCATTTGTCTCAGCCTTAAGGGGATATCCAAGCTTCTCGCCTGCCTTCTCCAGTGCCTCGGCTGCCATGTATGTGTGGGCGATACCTGTAGGACACGCTGTAACCGCAAGAACCCTGTAGCCTGTCTTTACCTCCTCAGGTGTCTTCTCCTCTTCTGCCGTTTCCTCAGGGAACTTCTCTGCCTCGTACTTGTCACACACTGCAAGAAAATCCTCTGTAGTCTTTGCTGCAAGAAGCTCTGCCCTGAAATTCTCATCCATAAGAAGCATCGAAAGTCTTGAGAGAACCTCAAGATGTACGTCTGCTCCGTTCTCAGGAGCTGCTATCATAAAGAAAAGATTTGAAGGAGCACCGTCAAGGGAATCGTAATCAACGCCCTCAGGTACTGTCATTGCTGCAAGTCCCGGTTTCTTAACGGCGCTGTTCTTGGAATGAGGTATTGCTATTCCTTCGCCTATGGCTGTGGAACCGTCTGCCTCTCTCTTAAGTATTCCTTTCTTAAATTCTTCCTTGTCAGAAATATTTCCCGACTCATAATGCAGATTAACCAGATAATCAATAGCTGCATCTTTGGAATCGACCTTTACCCCTAAGGCCACGCTCTGTTTTGATAATAACTCCGTAATCTTCATATGCGCTTCTCCTTTTCTCTTATTTTATTTTTTGGCTTTTTGTGCCTGTTTTTATTTTTTAGCCATCAGTCACATTTTGTTTCTACCGGCTATATTCTATAGCCATCAGCTATAGTTTCATGTTTTTGTTACAGTCTTGAGTACAGCTCATGTACCAGATCAGCTTCTGCCAAGCCCTCTGAAAATGCTGTTGCACTTCCGGTTGCTGTACCGAACTTCAATGCTTCAAGGTAATCATGGTCCTTGAAGTAGCTTGCTATGAAGCCTGCCACCATGGAATCTCCGGCACCTACGGAATTAACAACTTTGCCCTTAGGAACTCCCATTCTGAATACTTCTCTGCTCTCCGTAACAAGGATTGCTCCGTCTCCTGCCATGGATATAAGTACATTTTTGGCACCCATATCAAGAAGCTTCATTGCATATTCTGTTATCTCTTCATCTGTCTTAAGCTCAACTCCGAACATCTCCCCAAGCTCATGATTATTTGGCTTTATGAGAAACGGATGATACTTAAGTACATTTAGCAGAAGATCCCTTGTGGCGTCCACCACGATCTCAATATCCTTATCCATCAGTCGTGACATTATTGTTTCATATATATCTGACGGAAGTGATGACGGAATGGTTCCTGCCAGTACCAGACAGTCACCGGCTGTGAGCTTATCAAGCTGCGCAAACAACTTTTCAATGTCAGCCTCCGGGATATCCGGTCCCTGACCGTTTATCTCTGTTTCTTCCTCAGCCTTAAGCTTCACGTTTATTCTGCTCATTCCCTTATCAAGAGTAATGAAATCTGTGTCAACTCCGAGTGCCTTTACTCCGTTCTCAATCTCTCTTCCTGTAAATCCTGCCACAAATCCGAGAGCCACCGAATCAACGCCTATATTCTTCAATACAGTGGAAACATTTATTCCCTTGCCGCCGTAGAAAACCGCTTCGGCATTGCTCCTGTTTACTTCTCCAAGTTTAAGGTTCTCAACTCTTACTACATAATCCAGTGCAGGATTGAATGTAACTGTGTATATCATTTCAAAACCTCCTTTATTATCGTTAAATCTACATATCTATCATTTGCAAGTCTGTCAGTTATAATGCAGGCTCTTTTGATATCTGCAAATGTAACTGCCGTAACCTTGTCAAATTTACTGTGATCTGCCAGAACCACTGCCGCGTATGATCTGTTCACCGCCTCCTGCTTAACCAGCGCCTCTTCCACATCCACCGTGGAAAATCCATATTCAGGATGGATACCATTGGTTCCCAGGAAGCATTTTGTGAAATTAAATTTCTTCATTCCGTTTACTGCTTCTCCGCCTATGACTGCCTCTGTCCCTGCCTTGACCAGTCCCCCAAGGATATATGTCTTTATGCCCTTGGCGATAAGCTTCTTGGCATGGGCAATACCATTTGTAACTATTGTTGCCTTAGTATTTTCAATGTATTCAATCAGCCACCCTGTAGATGTGCCGGCGTCTACAAATATAAAATCATCATCATTTATCATGTTGACTGCGTACTTTCCGATGGCACGCTTCTCGTCAACGCTCTGCTGTTCTCTCTCAGACACGGAAGCTTCGTCTGATACATATTCGTGATCCAGAACTGTCGCACCGCCGTGCACCCTCTTAAGCTTGCCCATCTCGTCAAGAGTTATGATGTCCCTTCTGGCTGTGGACTCCGAGGTTCCTGTAATCTCTGCACATTCCTGTATGGTTATGATCTTCTTTGCTTTAAGCTCGTCCAATATTATCCTGTATCTTTCCTCTGTGATCATTCATCTCTCCTGTTCTGTATGTCAGGTTCTCATATAAAACCTGATACATTATCTGCATCCTGCCTGTCTACTCTGTTTATATCTGACTCTTACTTTTTATTTCTTCTATACATTCTCCCTCATTTTTAAACATTGGGAGTGCCCGCCGTTTTTTTGACGAACACTCCCATAATTAGGGAGGGGGGAAGTTATCAATTTTATACAGATTTAAGAGTATTGTTGTTTTTCTTTCACATTCTGTCAATTTCTCTCATCTGTGACTATATATTACCATTTGATTTCACATATGTCAACAGCTTTTTGAAATATTTTGAATTTTTTTGAATTTATTTTTTGGTGAATATGTTTGTTTTGAATTTTTTTGGAAGTTTTTATGACATTTATAATAGAGCACATGGCATTTGAAAGTTTTTGGAAGGAATTTCATATAGATATCATTACAGCAAAAAAAACCGGCCTCCGGCAGCCAGCTCCTACGTCTGACTTTCGAGGTCGGTTCATATCTTACAAACATCGCTGATACTTTTCCTGCAGATGTTTCTTATACACCCTTTTTATTATTATTTTGTTTTCTTATGCAATTCTGTTCCCATAGCTTAAGCTTCTTTACAAGACCTGACACCTGATATGATCTTCCAAGCCTTAAGACTAAAGTACTTGGTTCCTTCTTCTCATCCAGAAATTTAAACTCCACGATGCCCTCTTCATCCTTAAGGGTCATTTGTCCGAAGCTGTTCTCATCTATGGAAATATCCACTTCTTTTATCTCCCCGGTCTGTCCTTCCCGTATGCGAAAGTTCATCTCAAGTCTCGTATCCCCCACGAATCTCATGGACAGTCTGCTGTCTGTAAACGCGTGACGCAGATAAATTCTTGCTCCGATAAAGAGAGCAAGTATCCCGCACACAGCAAGTAAGGCATACAGATCATCCACACGGCTTCTCTTCACCAGTGCATACATCATTCCAAGAAGTATGATGGTGGTCAGTGAAACCAGTATGTTTAACAAATTGTAGGGTTCTGATTTCTTTGATATCTTAATTTTATTTTTCACATTAACCTCTCATGAGCAGAATTTAATCGTTCCCCAATCTGCCCGGGTATTAGGGTATTACGAACGGTAATCTCCGTTGATCTTGACATAATCATATGTCAGGTCACAGCCCCATGCCTTTGCTGTTACATCTCCAATGCCGAGATCTATGTTAATGAATATCTCATCACCGGAAAGGATTTTTGCTGCGATCTCCTCTGAGAAAGGAACTCCCGCGCCCTTGCGGCATACAGGAATTGTTCCGTATTCGGAGCTTAAGTCTACGGCAACCTTGTCTATGTCAAAATCTGCCTCAGCATAACCTATAGCGCAGAGTATTCTGCCCCAATTGGCGTCCTCACCGAACATCGCACACTTTGTAAGTGGGGAACGGATAACACTCTTGGCAACGATAATGGCTGTATCAAGATCAGGTGCTCCCGCAACTGTGCACTCAAGCATTTTTGTTGCGCCCTCACCGTCAGAAGCCAGCATCATCGTAAGGCACTCCATGACAATATAAAGTGCTTTCTTGAAGATCTCATAATCCTTACCTTCTTCTGTTACAGGTGTATTGCCTGCAAGACCGTTTGCCATAACAGTAAGAGTGTCATTTGTGGAGGTATCACCGTCTATTGAAAGGCAGTTATAAGTTACCTTTACTATTTCGTTTAAAGCCTTCTGCATAAGCTCTGATGTGATATCCACATCTGTCGTAAGGAAGTTGAGGGTTGTTGCCATGTTTGGATGGATCATTCCGCTTCCCTTTGCCATACCGCCGAGACGGCAGGTCTTTCCGCCCAGTTCAAACTCAACAGCCACCTGCTTGTCAACAGTATCTGTGGTCATGATGGCGTTTGCAGCTTTGTCGTTTCCATCTGCCGAAAGCCCCTCTGCCAGCTCCTTCATGTGCTCCTCAAATGGTTCTATAGGGATTATCTGCCCTATAACTCCTGTGGAAGCATTGATGACCAGGTTTGTGTCAATGCCCAGGGCGTCTGCACAGAGGCTGCTGATCTTCTCAGCCTTTTCTATTCCATCCGCATTACAGGTATTTGCATTTTTTGAATTAACTATTATTGCCTGCGCCCTGTTACCTGTAGCCTTAAGATGTTCCTTTGTAACAGTTATAGGAGCACCCTTTACTTTATTTGTGGTGTATACTGCTGCCGCATTGCAGACCTTCTCTGAATATACCATACCCAGATCATTCTTGGTCTTCTCAGGGTTCAGACCGCAATTGATGCCATTTGCCAGGTATCCCTTAGCTGCACACACACCGCCGTCAACATATTTATATCCTTCGTATACTTTCTTATTCATTGCTATCATCCTTTCCGTGAAATCCCCGTCATGACAGCCGGAGATCCGCATGAATATAAGTCATCTTCAAGTCCTAGTTAAGAGACTCAAGAAATCTGTCAAGTCTTGCCACTGTTCTGTCGGCACCGATAACATTCATGATGGTAAAGAGATCCGGTGAGTTCTTCTTTCCTGTTACCGCTACCCTGACCATTGTGCACACATCTGTGATAGAGCCCTTGTATCCCTCAGGGTCAGCTTTGTATTCCTTCACATTAGGGCAGTAGCCAAGTCCTGCTCCCATAGTCTTCATATCCTCAAACCAGTTCTCGGAGTCAAGGAACATATCCTTCTTGTACTCAGTGATAACCTCACGAAGCTGCTCCTTTGTATATTTCTCATCAATCTCATAGTTGAATACCAGCTCGTCATCAGGCACATATATATATGAGAACAATGCCTTAAGATCTGACCATTTGCCCACATCCTTACGAGCCTTCTTGCCTGCTGCCTTCCAGAGGTTGATGGTCTTCATGAAACCTTCCTTATCCGATGTGGCGAAGTCATATATCTGGCTGTCGTATTCCTTTGACCATGTAACAATCTTGTCGTAGCACTTCTCAGGAGTAAATGTTGAGATCATCTCCTTACTTACATCATTTAACTTGACCATGTCAAATAATGCTCCGGATACCGGCATTTTCTTAAGTGAGAGGGTGAAGTCATCTATGGTCTTGTCTGTGTGCTTTGCATGCCACTCCTCGTAATTGGAGTTTGCTATGGTCATAAGGTACTCAAGAACGCTCTCTGATGGGTAGCCCTGCTCCTGATAGAAGCCTACTGCCGCCTCAGGATCCTTACGCTTTGAAAGCTTTCTCTTACCTGTTCCCTCTGCCTTCATGATAGGTGAGATATGAACATATGCAGGCTGCTCAAAGCCGCAGAGATCAAAGAGCTGTTTATGTAAAGGCCATGAAGCCAGCCACTCGTCACCTCTTATTACGGTTGTGGTTCTCATGAAATGATCATCTACCACATGGGCAAAATGATATGTCGGGATACCGTCAGACTTTAAAAGTACCACATCCATAATGTTCTCAGGCATTTGGATGGCTCCTCTTATAGGGTCTGTATATCTTACGTGGTTTCCCAAAACTCCAGGGGACTTAAGTCTTACAACATAAGGCATTCCCGCATTTATCTTCTCTTCTATTTCTTCATAAGTGTAGTTTCTTGCCACTGCATACTCGCCATAGTAGCCTATATCTACCTTAAGCTCCTCCTGCTTCGCCCTGATGGCATCAAGTTCCTCGGCAGTTGCGAAGCATGGATATGCAAGTCCCTTCTTCATAAGCTCCTTAACGCAGATCTGATAGATTTCCTTTCTCTCACTCTGCTTGTATGGTCCGTATATATTCTCTCCGCCCTCAAATGGTCCCTCATCAAAGGTAAGATCAAACTTCTTGAGGGAATTAATGATCTCATTTACACCATCCTCAAGCTCTCTCTTCTTATCTGTATCCTCTATTCTAAGGTAGAATACACCATCCGACTGCTTTGCGATCTTTCTTGAGATCATTGCCGCATAAAGTCCGCCGATGTGCATGTAACCTGTAGGGCTAGGAGCAAATCTTGTTACCTTTGCGCCCTCCGGAAGATCTCTCCTTGGAAATCTCTCCTCAAGCTCCTCTACTGTTCCTGTAATATCTTTAAAAATCAACTCTGCAAGCTTATTGTAATCCATCTCTATTCCTCCGATCTGTCTGCTACATGACCGATTATAGTTGTATAACTCCCTCTCGTCAAATGATTTTATGGACATAGAACTTGTTTTTATTAAATTAATTTAAAAAAATGCTTGCATTATGATGTTTTTATGTGTATACTTTGAAAGTACTAACACGCTTCACCGCGTTGAAGTGTCAAAGATTCATTTTATAAGACCGGCTTATGTAGTTACGAATATCAACACAGAACAGGAATAAGACATTAACCGGCAGATCAAAAAAGGAGGAAACGAATATGATAGGCGGAGATATGATCACCTACAGACCTGATATTCAGGTGCTTGACGCAACAATAAGAGACGGAGGACTGGTAAATGACTTTTATTTCAGTGACGAATTTGTAAAAGCACTTTATGAAAGCAACATCAGAGCCGGTGTGGATTATATGGAATTCGGCTACAAGGCCTCCAAGGAAATGTTTGACGTGAATAAATTCGGCAAATGGAAGTTCTGCAACGAGGAAGATATAAGAGCCATCGTCGGAGAAAACAACACAGATCTCAAAATCTCTGTTATGGCTGATGTTGGAAGATGTGACTTCAAGAAGGATATCATCCCTAAGTCTGAGAGTGTTATCGACCTGATAAGAGTTGCAACATACATCAACACCATGCCTGCTGCCATTGAGATGATAGAGGATGCCCACGCAAAGGGTTACGAAACCACCTGTAACATCATGGCGATCTCAAAGGACCAGGAATGTGACATCGACCTGGCGCTTGATCTTCTCGGTCAGTCAAATGTTGACGCCATCTATATTGTAGACAGCTACGGCTCTTTGTACCCTGAGCAGATCAAAAAGCTTACGGAGAAATATGTAGCTGTCGGTGAGAAGTACAACAAGAAGATCGGTATCCATGCCCATGACAATCTCAAGCTTGCATATGCCAACACCGTAGAATCCATGAGAAGCGGGGCAAGCATGCTTGACGCAACCGTAAGCTGCATGGGAAGAGGTGCAGGAAACTGTGCACTGGAGTTACTTCTGGGCTTCTTAAGAAATCCAAAATACAACCTGTACCATACACTTAAATTCATAGAGAAGTATATGGTTCCTTTAAAGGAAAAGGGAGACGCCGTATGGGGCTTTGATGTTCCATATCTGCTTACAGGAATGTTAAACCAGCACCCAAGAGAGGCTATAGATTTCATCAAGAATAAGCGGCACGATTACGCTGAGATGTACAGCTTCCTTCAGTACAGAGATTAACCTCCGTGTAATTTTAAAAAAGCTTTCACATTTTAACGGGTGACATCATTTTGAAGTGGTGTCACCCGTTCTTATATCATATCTTCTATATCATATTATAATTATTTTATACATTTAAATTTTGGGGGCAGGCTTAAAATATTAACATGCCCTGTCCTATGAGCACATTCTACAGAACCTTCAGCGCCCCGGTATTTGCCAGGAACACATCCAGTGCCCTTTTAAGCTCTTCGTCAGAAGCCTTTAAGCTTCCGGCTACAGAGCTGTTGCCCATGCTTCCGAACCTGCCCACAAAGGTTTTGAATTTCGTTGACGGCTCATATTCGTAGCAGTCATACAATGAACCTCTGTCCATTCCTATGGTATCGCAGAACTTAAGAAGGTGGCTTCTGGTTATCTTATTCTCAAAGAAGGTCTTGATGTTAGTGTCCATGCCAAAGTGTCTTACGGAAACCGTGTCCAGATAAACATCCATGGTACAAAGGATATTTCTCGAGCTGTTTCCTATCATTATGGTGTATACACCCTCTTCGCTGACAAAGCTCTTATAATCCTCATCAAAGTAGGCGAAATCCGAAAGGCTCAGCCCAAACTCCACCCTCTTCGTCTCACCATACTCAAGTCTCACCTTCTTAAAGGCCTTAAGCTCCTTTGCCGGCTTGTGGATGGTACTGTTTTTGTCACTTATATAGAGCTGCACCACCTCTGAGGCTGTTCCACGGTCTGCAGGTCCGCAGTTCTTCACATCCACAGAGATCCTTATTTCATCGGTGAATACAGGGAGCTTCATATTGCTGATATTTCCCTTTCTGTCCACAACATCCACTGATGATACAGGCATGTCACACTTCATATTGCTTATATCGAAATCACAATAGGACAGTCCATATCCAAATGGATATAACGGCTCAACCTCACGCTTGTCATAATACCTGTAGCCCACATATATTCCCTCGCCGTAGCAGGTTCTGTAACCGTCTCCCGGGAAGTTAAGGTATGCAGGAGTGTCCTTATATCTTTTAGGAAATGTAAGAGGCAGCTTACCGGAAGGTGACACCCTGCCGCAGAGTATATCTGCCATGGCATCCCCCCCTTCCATACCCGGAAGGAACATCATGAACAGACCATCAAGTTCATCTATCCAGCCCATAAGGTTCACAGGTCCGCAGGTATTCAATATAAGTCCTATCTTAAGTCCCGGATTACGTTTCTTAAGTATCACCATGCGGTCAAGGAGCACCTCATCCTCAGGACGGAGCCTCATATTCTCCCTGTCATTTCCCTCCATACCGGGAACTCCTGCCACACAGAGTATGGTGGAACAGTCCTTAACATTATCCGGTGTAGGAAACTGCAAGGTGACATTCACTCCGTTTTCCCTTAAAGAGTCATACACGTCACTGGTCCTGTCTGTGGTTATACCGGCACTTCCCGTACCACAGTCTATGGTGTGCTCTGCACTGCTTCCACACAGAGATATGAACTTCTCTCTTCCTGCCGTCTGGACAAATACTGAATCTCCGCAGCCCCCATTTACATCCAAGGGGAATATCCCATTATCATTCTTTAACATTACTATGCCTTCACAGGCTGCGTCGTATGCCGCCTTGTCAGACTTCTTGGCTATCCACCCGGTTGTCTCCTCGTAGGCGTCAGGCTTTGCATAATTAACCAGCACCGATACAACCCTGGCAGCATTTTTTGTAAGCTCCTCTTCCGTAAGCTCTCCGGAATTAATGGCATTCATAACTTCATCAATGGCTACAGGTCCCGGCATGTTCACATCATTTCCGGCCTTAAGTGCAGGTATCTGGTTATAGACAGCTCCCCAGTCGGAAACAACCATGCCGTCAAAGCCCCATTCCTTTCTCAGCACATTATCAAGAAGCCACTTGTTCTCTGTACATGCCACGCCGTTTATCTTGTTATAGGCCGACATGAAGGTAGCAGGTTTTGCTTTCTTAACACAAGCCTCAAAGCCCTTAAAATATATCTCCCTTAAGGCTCGCTCCGATATCATCTCATCTATTCCCTGACGGTTGGTCTCCTGATTATTTGCAGCGAAATGCTTTATGTTGGAAGCCACACCCTCAGCCTCAACACCCATGGAAAGCTCCGGCGCCAGTTCTGCTATGAGGCACGGATCCTCGGAAAATCCCTCAAAGAGTCTTCCGTTTAACACGTCCCTGTGGATGTTGATGTTAGGTGTTCCAAGGAGCATATTGATACCGTGGGCTCTCGCCTCTCTTCCAAGGGCATGTCCCACCTCTGATACAACCTTAGGATTCCAGGTTGCTCCAAGGAGCATGCCTGTAGGAAAGCATCCGGGAGCCATGGTCTCACCATGTTTATTTGCCGTGTTTTCTGCAAATCTTCTGTCCAGCTCCTTCTTTGCTATCTCCCTGAACTTCATCTCCCGGACATTAAGCCTCTCCGGATGGAAATAATTATTTATTACTTTCTTAAGCTCTGTGGGGGTCATGGTATTCACCATGTCAAGGGTCTCCGGATCGGCACCCATGTTCTTTATCATAGAGAAAATATCACCTATAAGCTGCTCGTAATTCATTCCTGTTCCCCCATCAAGAACATTAAGATGGGGAATATCATATCTTGGTATCCCGGCTATCCCGAAAAAGGTCTCGCCGCATACCAGTCTTGCCTTTTCTTCTATCGAAAGCGAATCAACAATATTTTTTACGATCGGTTCCATACATCGTCCTCCTTTTCTAATATTTATTACACATTACTTTTTCATTTTTATCTATATTATTTTAATCCGTCACAGACATTTTACCGGCATCATTTTCGGCACTGTTCCACCTGCTTTTTTACAATGGATCTTATACCTGCGTGAGAACTCTCTTAACCGAGCTTCTCCAGCCGGCAAGTAATGTCTCTCTGTCCTTGTCACCGACCTTTGGGTCAAATTCCCTGGCGATGCTCTGATTGTCCACAAGCTCTGCCCTGTCCTTGTAAAATCCTACTGCAAGCCCTGCAAGATAGGCGGCACCAAGGGCTGTGGTCTCGGTTACGGCAGGTCTCTTGATGGTCGCATTTAATATATCTGCCTGAAACTGCATAAGGAAGTTGTTGTTGCTGGCTCCTCCGTCCACCTTAAGGGTTACAAGCTTCATATCTGCATCCTCTTCCATGGCCTTTATGACATCATGGGACTGGTACGCCAGAGATTCGACCGTGGCCCTTATAAAATGGGCTGCCGTAGTTCCTCTGGTAAGCCCGAACACCGCGCCTCTTGCATAGGCATCCCAATATGGGGCACCAAGACCTGTAAATGCAGGAACTACATACACACCATTGCTGTCAGGAACCGACATGGCGATTCTCTCTGTGTCCTCAGCCTTTTCTATAAGCTTCATCTCATCCCTAAGCCACTTTATGGCTGCACCTGCCACGAATACACTCCCCTCCAGGGCATACTGCACCTTGCCGTTAATTCCTATGGCTATGGTGGTTAAAAGTCCGTTCTTCGACACAACTCGCTTGCTTCCTGTATTCATAAGAAGAAAGCAGCCCGTACCGTATGTATTCTTGGCGTCTCCCTCGTTAAAGCAGCACTGACCAAACAATGCAGCCTGCTGGTCTCCGGCAACTCCCGCTATGGGAACCTCCGCACCGAATATCTTCTCATCGGTATAACCATATATCTCACTGGAATTCTTCACCTCCGGAAGCATGGAGGCAGGTATGTTAAAGAGCTTTAACAGCTCTTCATCCCACTTTAAGGTATTTATATTAAAGAGCATTGTCCTTGAGGCATTGGTGTAATCCGTTGCATGAACCCTGCCTCCTGTAAGCTTATATATAAGCCATGTATCCACAGTTCCGAATAACAGTTCTCCTGACTCCGCCCTTTTTCTGGCTCCCGGCACATTATTCAGTATCCACTCTATCTTGGTAGCTGAGAAATAAGGATCCGCAATAAGTCCTGTCTTCTCAAGGATCATGTCTCCGTATCCTGCCGCCTTTAATTCCTCTATCCTGTCGGCTGTCCTTCTGCATTGCCACACAATAGCCCTGTACACCGGCTCTCCCGTGTTCTTGTCCCACACAATGGTAGTCTCACGCTGGTTCGTTATCCCTATTGCCGCTATGTTTTCTCCGGATATCTGGCTCATGGCCTTCACCTCAGACATGACCGCTACCTCTGACGCCCATATCTCCAAAGGATCCTGCTCCACCATGCCATTTGCAGGAAAATACTGTGTAAATTCCTTCTGTGCCACTGACACTATATCCCCTTTTCTGTCAAATATTATCGCTCTGGAACTGGTGGTTCCCTGATCCAGTGCCATTAAATACTCCGCCATTACTTACCCTTCTCCTTCACATGTTCTTTCTCACTCCGTGATCCAGCCTTCCCGGATCTCCTTCTGTGCCCGCTCTATCTCTTCCTTCAAGCCCCTTGCGGACATCCTTAGGGCTCCCTGCCCCATTATTATAAGCTGCTCAAGCCCGTCGGAGGTAGCCACCGTTACCTTGTTCTTCCGTCCCAGCCTGTGGGTGGTCTTCTCAATATACATATCGGCAGTCTCCGCCTCCTTGGTATACACCACATGGATATTGTGGTACATGGACACCTCTCTCTGCTGTCCCTTAACCTTGTATGCGTCAAATACCAGTATCAGCTCACAGCCCTTGTAGCCCTGATAATTACAAAGGGTATCCATGAGAGAACTTCTTGCAGCGTCAAGGTTTATCTTAGATAACTCCTTAAGCTCGTCCCATGCAAATATTATATTATATCCGTCCACCAAAAGATATTCTTTTCCGTCAGTATTCTTCTTAAAGGCTCCGGATTTTCCTATTCCTGTATCCGCAGGTCTTCTTCCGGCACTTCCGTTCTTTTTACCGGTAAATGCCTTATCTCCGCCTTCGTTTTCTGCGGTCCCTGTTTCCTGTCCACCGGATTCCTCCGTCAGCCTGCTGTGCCAGTCATAGCCTGAGTCGGTGCGGTTTCTCACCTTTGCCCCGGTCCTTATATCCGTTGTCTGATACGACCTGGCGAATATCTCCATGATCTCATCCTCTGTTATGGTGGCGTCATAGGACTTTCTCTTTGCCTCCGGAATATATTTCTCAGGGTTTTTAAGGGCTTCCGGATTGTTAAATATATCCTCGCCGCTCTCATCATACTCAGAAAGTCCCACAAGGACAAATCCCTTGTCCTCCTTAACATGCATATTCTCATATACCTGCTGCCATGGAACTATATATCCGCTGCCGTGGGCACAGAATACAGAGGATGAAGGATCTCTGGTGTCAAGCTCCGGATCGTATCCGATCTTAGCCACCACCTCGTCCTGGTTGTGACAGGGCATATAACCCCCAAGGCTTACACTAAGCCTCCCCAGTCCATGGGTGTAAGCAATAACATCCTTGTGATATTCCCGCATGGTTTCTACAGGGCATTTGCCCGTTATAAGGCTCACGCCGTCCCTTACCATCTCCGGCTGGCAAAACTCCCCGCTCATTCTGGTTATGTCTGCCATGGCACGTCCTATCTGTGCGTCCGGTACCTCTAACTTAAAATCATAGTAAGGCTCAAGAAGTATGCTGTCCGCCATCATAAGTCCCTGTCTTACTGCTCTGTACACAGCCTGTCTGAAATCACCGCCCTCGGTGTGCTTATTGTGGGCTCTTCCGGCAGTAAGAGTGAATCTTATTCCTGTAACCTCAGATCCGGTAAGAACTCCCCGGTATTTTCTCTCCTTAAGGTGAGTGAGAATCAGTCTCTGCCAGTTCTTGTCAAGGACATCCTCACTGCACACGCTGTCAAATTCATTTTCCATTCCGGGAATAGGCTCCATAAGGATATGAGCCTCCGCATAATGCCTTAAAGGCTCAAAATGTCCAACTCCCATAACCGGAGCGGCTATAGTCTCCTTGTAGGTTATCCTGCCCTGACCGAAGCTTACATATATGCCGTATCTCTTCTTTATTATATCCTTCAACACCTCAAGCTGGATGTCACCCATGACCTTAATGTGTATTTCCTTCCCCGCCTCATTCCATAGCACCGCAAGGGTAGGATCCTCCTCCTCAAGCTTCCTTATGTTGTCAAGAAGCACATAGGGATCAGTGTCCTCAGGATATATCATCTTATAGGAAAGCACAGGAACCAGCTTCTTATCCTCGTGCCCCGGCTCATGCCCAAGTCCCTCGCCGGCATAGGTTCCGGCAAAGCCTGTAACGGCACACACCATTCCGGCATCTGCCTGTTCCACGGTTCTGAATTTCTCTCCGGAATATATTCTTATCTGGTTCACCTTCTCGTCACTGTCAGGATAAAGGGTATCCCTGATGGCAAGGCTTCCCCCTGTGATCTTCATATGGGTAAGCCTGTTGCCCTTCTCATCTCTGGTTATCTTATATACCCGGGCACCGAACTCCTCCGGATATTCTTCGGGAAGCATATATCTGTCAAGAAGCTCTATGAGATAGTCCACTCCCGTAACCTTAAGTGCGGAACCGAAGCAACATGGAAACACCTTCCTGTCTGCAATAAGTTTTCTTATCACATCGTCCCCAACCGTCCCTACGTCCAGATAGGTGTTTAATACATCCTCATCGGTCATGGCGATCTCTTCATCCCTGTCAGAATCCTCCTCAGAGAAATCAATGCAGCCTCCGGACAGTCTTTTTCTTATGTCCTTCATAAGCTCTTCTCTTGTAAGCCCTGACATATCCATTTTATTGACAAATAAAAACACAGGAACATTATAGTCCTGAAGCAGACTCCATAATGTCTCTGTGTGGCTCTGAACCCCCTCCATACCATTAACCACCAAAACTGCATAGTCAAGGATGGAAAGTACTCTTTCCATTTCTGCAGAAAAATCTATATGCCCCGGAGTATCAAGAAGCGTAACCTCATTTTCCCCGATAACACATTCAGCCTGCTTGGAGAAAATAGTTATTCCCCTTTCCCGCTCCCTGTCATCGGTGTCAAGGTAAGCATCCTGATGATCAACTCTTCCTAATTTCTTTATCCGTCCTGTTTTATAAAGCATTGCCTCAAGTAATGTTGTCTTTCCCGAATCAACATGGGCAACCACTCCCAATACCTGTCTGTTCATGTATATATTTTGCCTTTCCGTAGTAACTACTCTTCTGTATCAAAGCCAAGCTCCATATCCAGCTCATCCTTTTCCCTGCTCATCTCTACGAACATTTCAGGGTACAATCTCTGCTTACGTCTCCTGATCTCCCTAAAGAATATGGCAACTATGGTTCCCAAAAGGAATGGGAATACAAAGGTCGCGAATCTGTAAAGTAATGACATTGCCGCAGCATCTGTGCCACCTACTATTCCCGAGAAAATAGCAATAAGCACAAATTCGCTGGACGCGATACCTCCCGGTATGGGGATAACACCTGCCAGCATTATACAGATGGCTGTTATGCCGATGGTCCTGAAGAGATATATACCCGGCTCTCCCCTCAATATAATATAAGGGATTGCGAACCACAAGGCAGACTTGACTACATTGAGCACCAACGCTCCGACTATAACTCCAGGCTTCTTAAGCACAACCTTGGCCCCGTCCTCCATAACCTGGCACTGGGTCTTAAGCTTATCAACGGCTCTGGTGAATTTACCGTGAAAATTTATCTTATCCAATACGAAGTATAGACCCTTGTGAAATTTTGTTGACCCTGCAAATAATACCAGCACCACTGTGATCACCACTGTGGCTGCAACGCCCAGCAGCAGATAATTCTTGTATTCTCCGCACACGCCCATAACATAAGCAAAGTCAAGGCATATGGCAACAACTCCTATGACCGCTATGGATATCTTGTGTATGGCATATTGCACAACATACATGCCAAAGCCCTCGGAGCTCTTAAGTCCGCAGGTTCTAAGGTAGAGAAAAGCCGCAACAATAACGCCACTGCCAAGGGTGGTAACTCTGTAGAAGGAAATAAAATATGTCATGAAATTAGCATCAAGAAATGTTAATTTCGAGTTACTGTACTGGCTCACAAGTATATAGGAAATAATACTTTCTACAAATTCATAAGCCATTGAAGCAAGAAGGATCATAACAAGTATCTTAGGGCTTGTCTCTTTTATCTCCCTGTATATCGGTCCAGCAGAATCCCTGAATGCATATACGACAACACACACAAGGAGCATCACAAATGCCCATTTCAATATATTCTTCTGTTTCTTTGTCATCTTACTCATAAACTATGTACCATACCCTTTGTTTCTAATACAACAATAGTACTATATAATCCCGCCAGAAAATTTGCAATAAATTTAATTACTTTTTTAGATAATAAGCCAAAAACAAAGGCCCTGTACAGATCCGTCAGAGGTAGGGAACCACCTATACAGAAATGTAAGGGCCAATGCAAAGGGCTATTTTTATTTAATTTTCACAATGATCTTTTATTAAGCATAAGTTTAGCCGAAGAGAGGTGTTGAGTAGTATCTGTCTCCGCTGTCCGGAAGAAGAACTACGATAGTCTTACCCTTGTTCTCAGGGCGCTTAGCTAATTCCTTAGCTGCAAGGTATGCTGCACCTGATGAGATACCTACTAAGATACCCTCTGCTGCTGCGATTTCCTTGGCACCTGCAAATGCGTCTTCGTTTCCAATAGTGATGATCTCATCATAAACCTTTGTATTTAATGTGTCAGGAACAAAGCCTGCACCGATACCCTGAATCTTATGTGGTCCTGCAGCACCCTTTGAAAGAACAGGTGATGTTGTAGGCTCAACTGCAACAACCTTAACATCAGGGTTCTTGCTCTTAAGGTACTCGCCTACACCTGTAACGGTTCCGCCTGTACCTACACCAGCTACGAAGTAGTCAACCTTTCCTTCTGTATCCTCCCAGATCTCAGGACCTGTAGTCTTTCTGTGCGCCTCAGGATTTGCAGGGTTTACGAACTGTCCTGCCACAAAGCTTCCCTCTATTGTCTTTGAAAGCTCCTCAGCCTTGGCAATGGCACCCGACATACCCTTGCTACCCTCTGTAAGAACAATCTCTGCGCCGTAAGCCTTGATGATGTTCCTTCTCTCAACACTCATGGTCTCGGGCATAACGATTATCGCCTTGTATCCCTTAGCTGTTGCGATTGAAGCAAGACCTATACCTGTGTTACCGCTTGTAGGCTCGATAATGGTTGCACCCGGCTTAAGAACTCCTCTGTTCTCTGCGTCCTCGATCATTTCCTTGGCAATTCTGTCCTTTACGCTTCCTGCCGGATTGAAGTACTCAACCTTTGCAAGGATTGTTGCCTCCAGATTTTCCTTCTTCTCAATATTTGAAAGTTCAAGTAAAGGTGTGTTACCGATAAGTTCTGCTGCGCTCTTGTAAATCTTTCCCATAGTTTTCATCCATCCTTTCATAAATTATTTTGAAATAATCTTTTGTTAAATTTTAGTATTCCTATCTGTTTACTATGAATTAGTATATACATATAATATATGTATTAACCTACTTTGTCAATAGGTAAATACATATATTTTTTATTTTTATATTCTAATGCTATATTCTCTACTCAAATACCTCTTTTACACTTGAATAGTGAAGAAATTCTCCAGCCTTGCCAAGCTCGGCTATCTCATCTGCAGACGCCAGCTTAAATCCGTCAGTCTCTGCCTCCTGAGGCTTCACATCAGCCTCGGTAAACTGTCCTTTAAATCTGTACACATCAACGAAATAGTTGTCCTTCTCCTCAGGATTTACTCTCTTATATGTGAACTTATATCCACCCTCAAAGTCTGACACATCTATTCCTGTCTCCTCAAGGATCTCTCTCTTTACTGCCTCAAGGGACTCCTCTCCTGCCTGGGCAGCACCGCCGGATATCTCCCAGGCTCCCGGTGCCCATGCCTTTGTCATAACTCTCTTGGTAATGAGAAATCTGCCCTGCATATCCTCTACCACACCGAGAACTGTAAGGTGAAAGTCTCCCGGCTTCATATTCCAGTCATTTCTCTTCATAGTCCTTCCGGTTCTCTCTTTATTGTCATCGTAGATATCCCATATTTCTGTTTTTTCTGCCATTATTACTTTTCTCCTTCATAAAGCTGTAGATAATTATACAGTGCACCGATGAGATTTGAATCATTTTCTCCTTGTCTATACATCATTACAACAAAACCCGGCAGTCATCACCGGGTTTTATTAAAATATATATTTTGCCTGTATCACCGGAAAAATCCGGCTCACATTATGGTTTTGTATTATCTTATTATCTTAGAGGTTTTCCTTTATCTTGGCTGCAATGCCCTCTGCGTCAAGTCCGAATACATGGAGGAGTTCCTTTGCAGGGCCTGAACATCCGTAGGTATCATTTACACCTATTCTTGTTACCTTTGTAGGGTACTTCTCTGAGAGTACTTCCATAACCGCACTTCCGAGACCACCGATTATAGAATGTTCCTCTACTGTGAAGATACGTCCGGTCTTCTTTGCTGCATTTATTATAATGTCCTCATCAATAGGCTTGATGGTATGGATGTTGATAACCTGGGCATCTACGCCTGCTTCCTTCAACATCTCTGCTGCCTTAAGGGACTCTGATACGCATAAGCCTGTGGCAACGATGGTTATGTCCTTTCCACTTTTTAGCTCAACACCCTTTCCAAGCTCGAACTTGTATGTGTCAGGATCATTTATAACCGGCAGAGCAAGACGTCCGAATCTCATATATACAGGGCCTACATGCTCGTATGCGGCCTTTACTGCTGCCTTTGCCTCTGTGTCGTCACATGGATTGATAACAACCATTCCCGGGATCTCTCTCATAAGAGCGATATCCTCGTTACATTGATGGGTTGCACCGTCCTCACCTACCGATATACCTGCGTGGGTTGCACCGATCTTAACATTTAAGTGTGGATATCCGATACTGTTTCTGATCTGTTCAAAGGCTCTTCCTGCTGCGAACATTGCAAACGAACTCATGAACGGAACATATCCGCAGGTTGAAAGACCTGCTGCAATGCCTGCCATATTGGCCTCAGCGATACCGCAGTCAATATGCCTCTCAGGAAATACCTTCTTAAAGGTTGCTGTCTTGGTTGCCGCAGCAAGATCTGCGTCTAAAACAACCAGATTGTCATGTTCTTTTCCTAATTCAACCAGAGCATTTCCATAGCTGTCTCTGGTTGCTACACTCTTATTCTCTATCACAGTGCTGCACCCTCCTTCTCAAGCTCTTCAATAGCTATAGCATGCTCTTCCTCACCGGGAGCCTTTCCATGCCATCCCACATTGTTCTCCATGAAGGATACACCCTTACCCTTAACGGTATGGGCAATTATTGCTGTAGGCATGCCCTTTGTTGCCTTTGCCTCCTTGAAGGCTGCGTCTATCTCATCGAAATCATTTCCATTTATGTTGATAACATGGAAATTAAATGCCTCAAACTTCTTATCTATAGGATATGGTGAGCATACTTCCTCAACAGTTCCGTCGATCTGGAGATTATTGTTGTCAACGATCACCAAAAGGTTGTCAAGCTTTCTTGCCCCTGCGAACATGGCAGCCTCCCAGATCTGTCCCTCCTGTATCTCTCCGTCACCGCAGAGACAATAGGTACGATAGTCCTTTCCTGAAAGCTTTGCTGCAAGAGCCATTCCAACGGCTGTTGAAAGTCCCTGTCCCAGTGAACCTGATGACATATCCACCCCCGGAATGTGCTTCATATCAGGATGTCCCTGAAGGTATGAACCCACATGTCTTAAAGTCTTAAGGTCTTCCACAGGGAAGTAACCACGATTTGCCAGTGCCGCATAGTAACCTGGTGCCGTATGTCCCTTTGAAAGTACGAAACGATCTCTGTTCTCGTTCTTTGGATCTTTCGGATCAATATTTAACTCCTCAAAATAAAGATAGGTAAATAAATCCGCTGCTGATAATGATCCACCCGGATGTCCTGACTTGGCACTAAATACCGCATCAACAATGTCCTTACGAATCTTCACAGCCTTTTTCTGAAGCTCTAGCTTGTTCATGGTGCATCTCCTTTACATTTTTCAGTATATATCATTTCCGTAGGCGTCTATATGAACCCACACACAGCCATTATAACATTTTTTTCCTTGCTGTCATCATTTTTCGGCAAATATATATATCTATTTTTTTTGTGATTTTATGTTGAGAATTTAGCAACAAATATATTGCAAAGCGCAGGCCGGTCCATATATCCCATTTCTACATATTTACCACATTTCTGTTCTCACCCTTTATAAAGGACTTTATATTCTCGGCAACCTCAGCTATGAGACGTATCCTTGCCTCTGTGCTTGCCCATGCCATGTGAGGTGTGATCACAAGTCTGTTGCTGTCCTTTATCTTCGAAAGAGGATTTTCCTCCTTCAAAGGCTCAATCTCCAGCACATCAAGTCCTGCCGCTGCGATCTCACCATCCATCAGTGCCCGGTACAGGTGGGAATTATTCACAACCGGTCCCCTTGCCACATTTAACAGCACCGCAGAGTTCTTCATCTTCTTCATGGCGTCAAGGTCTATAAGGTCTTTTGTAAGGTCTGAAAGCGGGCAGTGGACAGATATAAAGTCCGACTCCCTTAACAGGGTATCAAAGTCCACCCTCTCATAATCCTCACAGCTATTCTTTCCTGTTACGGAATAATATATGACCTTACATCCGAAGCTCTCGGCTATCCTTGCAGTTTTCTTTCCGATATTTCCAAGACCTATTATTCCCCAGGTCTTACCATCAAGCTCTGCAAACGGCTTATCAAAATAAGAGAAGGCTCCACTGGCGGTATACTCGCCGCTCTTCACGTACTCATCGTAGTCCCTCATATGCTCCACCAGATAAAGTGCCATGGCAAAAGTATGCTGTGCAACTGCATTTGTAGAGTAATTGGTTACATTGCACACCTTTATACCCCGGCTTCTGCAATATTCAATATCCACATTGTCAAAGCCTGTGGCAAATTCACAAACCAGCTTTACATTCTTACAGCCGCCTATGGTGTCTTCATTTATCTTAGCCTTATTTAATATGATGACATCTGCATCCCCTACCTGGGCTGTGATCTCATCATACCGGGTTATGGGATAGTACTTCACTTCTCCAAGTTCTTCAAAACAGCTTACGTCCACGTCTGTTCCCACACTGTTTCTCTCTAAAACTGCGATCTTCATCTTTACTGTCCTCTCACAAATATATTGCTTTCACTTAATATACTGGTCTCACTTAAATACCGCCAGATTCATAATATATACAAGCCCATGTATCAGATCATACAAAATCTTCGAACTCGATCTCCGACGGAAGTCTCAGATCGCCTCGTGGGCTTACGGATACACTACCCACCTTCACTCCGTCAGGCATACAGTTTCTCTTGAACTGTTGGCGGAAGAACCTTGTGTAGAACACCTTAAGCCACTTGTCTATTTCCTCATCGCTGAACTTGTATTCGTCGCTCTGCCTTACTGCCTCTCTGGTAAGCTCCCTTATCTCATCCGGCTCCATTCCGTATCTTAAGGTGTAATACAGGAAGAAGTCGTGGAGCACATAGGAGCCTACGGTGTCCTCCGTCTTCTGGGCAATGGTTCCGTCCGGATTCGGAGGAAGCAGCTCAGGGCTTACTGGTGTGTCGATTATATCCTCTATAACCGGTGCAAGACCTGCAAATCCATTCTCATCCATATCGTGGCCTATCATATCCACAAGGGTTCTTACAAGGGTCTTAGGTATGCTGGTATTTACCGCATACATGCTCATGTGGTCTCCGTTGTAGGTACACCAGCCCATTGCCAGCTCTGACAGGTCTCCGGTTCCTATTACGAAGCCCCCTGATTTATTTGCCACGTCCATAAGAATCTGGGTACGTTCCCTGGCCTGACAGTTCTCATAGGTTACGTCCTTTATCTCCTCATCATGACCTATGTCGGCAAAATGCTGTCTCACAGAATCCACAATGCTTATCTCTCTTATATCGCATCCAAGGAGCTCCATGAGCTTGTGGGAATTTCCCTTTGTCCTGCCTGTGGTTCCAAAGCCCGGCATGGTTATTCCTATAAGGGTCTTTGACGGCAGCCCCAGGTTCTTCACTGCCTGGGCAGATACCAGAAGTGCCAGGGTAGAATCAAGTCCTCCTGACACCCCTACAACTATGCAGGCTGCATGGGTTGCCTCAAGTCTTCTCTCAAGACCTGCCACCTGCATTCTGAATATGGATTTTGCCCTTTCAAGTCTGCTATGTCCCGGTACAAACGGTGTTATGGACACCCTTGCAAGGATATCCTCCCTTTCCGGGAAGTCCCGTTCACACTTCACGGTTATATATTTGTCATCTTCCACCCACTGTTTTTTGCTGGCGGCAAAGCTTTTATTTGCAATCCTGTCGTGTCTTATCTTAGCAAGGTTAATGTCCTTTAAAAGACTGCCATCCTCAAAAGGCTTCACCTCTCCAAGAAGCTTGCCGTTCTCATAGATAAGGCTGTGTCCCGAAAATACTATATCCGAGGTGGACTCATACTTTCCTGCGGATACATACACATAGCCGCAGATACATGAAGCAGACACGCTGCTTATAAGATTTCTTCTGTACTGTTCCTTTCCAATGACCTCATTTGAGGCAGAAAGATTAAGGATAACCTCTGCCCCGTTCATGGCAAGAAGTCTTGATGGCGAAAGTGGTGTCCACACATCCTCGCACACCTCTATGCCAAGCTTTACATTCTTGCCGGAATTTCCGTAATCGATCACAATATCATTTCCGAATACCGCGCTGCTGCCGTCAGGAAGTGTCAGCTCCCTGTTCTTCACAAATCCCTCCGAGAACCATCTCTTCTCATAGAACTCTCCATAGTTAGGGAGAAATACCTTTGGAACCAGGGCAATCACCTGTCCATTTGCAAGGAAGGCTGCACAATTATACAGGTCTCCGTCGATCTCATAGGGAATTCCCACCACCAAAGCTGCCGGCTCTATGTCGCTCTGTCTGTACACTCCATCACCTATAAGCTCCTGCCCTGTGGTAAGGGCTGCCAGCTCAAGAAGTCCTTCCTTTGCTCTGTTAAGAAGTCTTCTGTTGCAGAACAGATCGCCGCAGGTATATCCCGTAAGTGAAAGCTCAGGAGTCACCACCACATCAGCCTTATATCTGTATTCTTTATATAATTTTCTGATCTCATCCACATTAGCTGTCACATCCCCTATATGTACCCGGGGTACAACTGTGGCAGTTCTGAATAAATTTTTCATTCCTGTCCTCCTAAATTGTCATCAGCCTCAGTATCACTGCTTATTTCCTCAGTTGTTGTTACCTGGGTAGTCGTCACCTGTGTGGTTGCCTCGGTGGTGCCCTTATCGCCACCCTTGTTGCCCACGAAGCCCCTTATTATGAAGCATGCAATAACAAATACCAGAAATGCTGTTCCCACTATGGTATTGGTCCTGCTGCTCCAGCCCTTTAAGGGCTTTGTGTATAAACCGCCCCTGTTCTCTGTTTTTGCTTTTTTCTCATTCTTTTTCATACCTATCCAAACACCCTTCTGAACACCGGAATTTTTCTTACAATAAATACTATCAGTACAGCAGAGAAATAAATTGCAAATGGCATACCATATCTCCAGGTTCTTGACATTATATCTATGTCCAGATTTTTCTCTGCGTAGTACATAAGTATCTTATGTATAAGATATACGCCAAAGCTGCAGCCTGAAATAGCTGATACTATCTTCACACCGGTTCCCTTTATGAACCTATCCCATGGTATGGACTTTATCAATACAAATACGCCTACTGCCAAAAATACATTATAGAACATGGAGCACCCTTTTATAGATGTATCATATTTTCCTATCTCCGCAGACTTCTTTAAGGTATATATATATCTGAAGGAAACTCCGGCAATTCCAAGAACATAGCAGATAAGTCTCTGCCATACCTTAAGGTCAGCCGTGGCAAGAAGATATCCCAGAAGTACGAATATCATAAGTCCTCCGGATATTGGCACTGCCATGCTTATATTTAAACCAAACAATGTCTTAAGTGCCGGTGCAACAGACACGAAGAAGAAGTTCACGCCTGTAGCATACCATAACAGCCTTCTGTTGTCTGCAGCCAGTGAGAATATAGGCATTGCCAGATAACAGCCGAACAGTGGTATGAAGTACCAGAATATTGCCTGTTCCCTGTAATTAATTATTATGTTGAATATATCCACAGGATCATGGGAGTCTAACACCATCTGCTCTGTCTGTACCTTCCACACCAGATACACAACACTCCATATAAGAAACGGAACAACCGTCCTTAAAAATCTTTTTTTCATGAACTCGGCTGTGGTATATTTTTTTCTGTAATTTAAGAGATTTGCACCACTTATCATGACAAATACAGGAACCACCCAATACATTCCGCACTCGACAACCAGGCTTTCCCTCCAAAGCGGAGTATCCGAATACCTGGCCACAAGAGTGTTGCTATGGTGTATAAAAACAACGCAGAAGCACGCCATGATATTTAATATATCCATATACAGATATCTGCCTTTTTTTCTCTTTGCCACTGCATTCCCGGTTATTTTATTATCAGTTTCCTTGCTCTCAGCCACTTCACTTTCCTCCTAGACCTCTAATGAACATAATTGTGTATATTTACGCTGCCGATGACTTTTCCCGCACTCTTAACAATAAGTCTTGTGTTCCCTTCTTTAACGGGCTTCACCGTCATGGAAAGCAGATCAAAGCTGCATATACTTTCATCCTCCACCAGTATCTCTACATCCTTGCTGCAGTAAAATGGTGTGATATAAGGAACCACAACTTTACCCTTTTCCTCACCTATGTAAATATCTTCCACAGTGTTTCCCGTACAGTCCTTAAATACCGCAGTCTCCGCAGAACCGGTATCCCCTTCAATGATCCTGTACATGCTCTTTACCGCATTTATTCCATTTTCGTTATGTCCAAGCTGGGTATAATGCTTGTCTGCCCTGACATCCTCTATACAATCCGGTATGCCTGTAACTGTATTATCCGGTCTCAGGTTATATGTAAGCTCACCTTCAGGATATGCATTTGCAAAATATTCCTTTACCTTGTCATCCCTGATCCAGTCAATGTTCTCATCGGATACAATATATACATTATCGTAATCATTGCTGTAAGCGAGATAATACTGGGCGATCCTTGGACCTGTCATATATATGTCTATAGGGGAAAGGGCACTTGCAATGCCTGCCCTCTCAGGTATTACGCCCCAGTATTCTATTCCGTAATTCTCATCAAAGGCTTCCCGCACATCCTTATAAAAGCCAATGTACGCCTCACTGTCACGCTTCCTGTCGGCAGAGCCCTGCTGCCACAGCATTATGATATGGCCTCTGGTATAGTGGCCGGCCTCTATCTCTGCATTGTAGACCTTATAACACTGCTCCATTATCTTTGAAGCCCTGTTATACTCCCACTGACCCACAGACCAGGTAAACATTGAGGTTCCGCTGCAGGCAATATTTGCAAGCCACACCTTGTCACCTGTAAGCCTGTTCCACTCATATGCTGCAGCTCCGTCCATTCCGTGCTTACCGGCACCATCTTCATTAAGGGTGTTTACCGGATACTTAAGCTCCGTACCTGCTATAGATGTATTCTCCATAAGATTTCCCGGGACAAATGTCTCCACATTATCCTCGGTACATTCTGTCATCTCGATGCCTGTAAGACGCTTCGCCACACCTATATCCTTTGGGAAATAAGAAGCGTAGCTCTGTCCCTCAGGGACTGCCACGGTATTGTTTAGGTTATAGTCACTGCCTGCACTGCATATACCCTCAGCATTACTCTGACCACCAATATATATCTGGGTAAGAACCGCCGGCTCCACATCTACATACACAAGAACTGCCCGACATCCCTTAACACTCTCCTTAAGACTCCTGTCAGCACTGTCCCTTGTCAGACCTGCAAAATAATCCCTTATCTTATCCACATCCTCCGATGGAGAAAGGACTACCACTGCCTTTCCGGTTCCCACAGCCTTTATCTTTTCAGAGTCAACAGTCACATTTTCCTCATCATAAACGTCCTGTACTACGCCTGCCTTAACCTGCTTTGATGTGGAAGCCCCATTTATTACAAATGCCGCTTCATACGCTAAAGAAGTGCCCTCTCCTGTTGCCTTATCATACATAAGGTCATCTGTACTTACTATATCTCCATATTTTAGAACCACATGCCTGGTTTCCGATATATCAATATCATCTTTTACCCACTTTGGAAGGATCTTCTCAAATTCCTTTTCGTAATACTCGTCCCCACTGTTCCTGTAACACAGGAAATACCAGCCTGCGCCTGCCACGCAGAAGGCACAAAATAACAATATGACGATCAACAGGATCACCTTTGCTCTGCCATGGTCATCACTATATTCCTTCTTTAAATCTCTTAACATCCCATTGCCTTTCTTTATGTATGCTCTACTCTGAATTATACATATTTAAGAATATATTGCAACTTTTAAGAAATCTCTGTAGTAATAGACTACCAAATTTGCTATACTTTGTGTGGTGACATTTGTCACACGCTTATACAAAAGGATATTATTACTATGTATTTTGGATTTCTGATATTTTGCTATTATCTTATATGCTACTATTTTCTGTTCAGAATTATCACCTGGATCAACAAGGTACTTCCCCATACGACCAAAGAGCTTGTCCGAGAAAAGCACATGCGTCTCATTGAACGACGCAAGCGTACTCTGTCTGTAAAGAAGCTGATCATCCTTATAATAGTATGGTTTATCATAGTTTCAATCAACATGATTGCCTTTTTCATGCCGGTTGGCAACAAGGCCGAGATCTACTTCCATAACTTTGCAAATACTCTCTTTGGTGCAACCCTCATAATGCTGTTTGTGATTGTTATCATCGACCTGTTAAGACTTGTGATAAGAATTGCCCTGAGAAAGGAAAAGCGATATAAAGCCATACTTAATAACCAACGCTTTATATGGGGATGTGCCATAGTGACATTTGCCCTTGGAGTTATAGGCTCTGTGTATGGGCTTATCCATGCCCACTATATCAAGGACACCTATTATGATGTGACCATCTACAAGAATGTGGAGCTTAAGGAAACTGTGTCGGGGAAGACTGATGAGCTTAAGATCGTACTGGTTGCCGACCAGCACCTTGGCACTATAATGGGTGCTGATGATATTGAAAATATGGTTGAACATATCAATGCCATGGAGCCTGATCTGGTGTGCTTCGCCGGAGATTTCTTCGATAACCATTTTGAAGATATTGACGATCCCGACAGGATAATCGCCGCCCTAAATACCATCACAGCCCCTTATGGCTGCTACGCATGTATGGGCAATCACGATGTAGATGAGCGTCTGCTGTCAGGCTTTTCTGCTTACTCCTATACCCACGCTCTGCAGGATCCGAGATTTGTCAAGTTTCTTGAGGATTGTGGTGTGACTGTGCTCCAGGATGAAACATATCTTATTGATGATTCCTTCTATCTGATAGGACAGAAGGATTACGAGAAGCCGGGAGATGGTACCAGAAACCGTGCCTCCATAGAGGATCTGACGGAATACCTGGATCAATCCCTTCCTATAATCGACCTGAATCACGAGCCAAGAGAGCTTATGAGAACTGCAAATGCAGGTGTGGATCTTCACTTAAGCGGTCACACCCACAACGGCCAGTTTCTCCCCCTTTCCCTTGGCATAAATCTTGTATGGGAAAATCCCTTCGGCGTAAAGGAAGTCACCCCCGGCAGATACAGTATCGTAACCTCCGGAGTAGGTGTATATGGTCCTGCCTTCAGAATCGGCACCGACGCAGAGGTTGTGTGCATAACCGTACACTTTAAGTCAGCCGGAACGGAAATAAACAATTAAGCATTCAATAATATATACATTATGCCATAACATCAAAAGACCGGCTTTTCAGCCGGTCTTTTAATATAATGATTATAGGTCAAATATTCTTTTTATGCTTTGACCGCCCAACGAAGCTTGGTGGATCTGGCTCTTCCGTTGTTCCTGCACTCTTCAGCACCGGGTCTTATCACATCCGTTGCGATATCGCTGAACAGGCCAAGCTGCTTGTATGCCTTGAAGGCCTTCTTCACCAGTCTGTCCTCCCCGGAATGAAATGTGAGTATTGCAATCCTTCCGCCGGGATTCATAATATCCGGAAGACTGTTAAGAAATGACTCAAGCACCTCAAATTCACTGTTCACATCTATACGAAGTGCCTGAAATACTCTCTGGCAGGTCTTCTTAAGTATATCCTTCTTCTCCCTATTATCAGGAAGAAACTCCAGAGCCTTTTCTATGGTTTCCCTGAGTTCTGTTGTGGTTGATATCCTTTTATCCTTTCTTATCTTCTTTACGATCTCTGCAGCTATCTCAGAAGCATATGGCTCGTCAGAATTTTCCACCAGCATGCCCTCGATCTCCTCCTGGCTTAACTCAAGCAGTCTGTCCGCTGCGGAGATACCCGCCTGAGGGTTAAGTCTAAGATCCAGCGGACCGTCAAGCTTATATGAAAATCCCCTCTCCGGATTATCTATCTGCATTGATGAAACACCCAGGTCTGCCAGGCAGAAATCAAAGCAGCCATACTTCTCTGCTATCTTTGCCACATTTGCAAAGTTTTCTGATACAGGGGTAAATATATCCTCTCCGTAACCTGCCTTCCTTAACCTTTCGGTGGTCTTAACGATCTCTATGGGATCCACGTCAAGGCCGTATATGTGTCCCCTGCCTTTAAGCTCATCCAGCATCTTTCTGGTGTGTCCGCCATAGCCTAAGGTTGCGTCCACCCCCTGCTCGCCCGGCTGTATCTTAAGGATATCCAGGATCTCCTTTACCATTATAGATATATGCATACCGGCAGGAGTACTGCCCTTGCTTATAACCTTCGCCACGGTATCCGCATACTTTTCAGGATTAAGCTCCTTGTATTTTTCTTCAAATTTTCTTGGATGAGTGCCCTTATATCTGACTCTCCGCTTATGCTGTTCTTCCAATTCTAAGAATCTCCTGTTTCCTGTATTTCTTACTGCTCAGAGTTGTTATCAGCCTGCGAAGCTGCCGGGGCAATATTCTGAGGCTCTGCAGGTGTTACACCGCCCTGTATATTCTGATTAAAGCCCTGTGGGTTTGGCTGCATACCTCCCACGTTGTTTTGGTTGAAGCCCTGCATGCCTCCCATATTGTTCTGATTGAAGCCCTGCGGGTTTGGCTGCATGCCTCCCATATTGCTCTGATTGAAGCCCTGCGGGTTTGGCTGCATGCCTCCCATATTGTTCTGGTTGAAGCCCTGCGGGTTTGGCTGCATGCCTCCCATATTGTTCTGGTTGAAGCCCTGCTGCATATTCGGCTGCATGTTTTGCTGGCCATACTGATGATTTCCGCCCTGGTTCATGGCAGCTTCCATTGACTCAATCCTTGCAATCTCCTGGTTATGTCTGTATATGGCGTCCATGGATCTCTTGGCATTGTCGTAGAACTGTACCACCTCAGGATCAGGATTATTTACATATTTATTGAAATAATATCTACCGATCTCTGTATACTGTCTCTCGATATTATTCTCCTCTGACTTGATATTACTCTTAAGCTTAGTCTTCTGGGCAGCATATCTTGTACTGTCTACTGCCTGATTTGCGAACATCTTTGCGCTTTCAAAAAATCCCATTTTATTTTCCTCCTTATAAAATCAATAGCATTTAATATAACAATATCCATGGTGGTCTTTTCACCGATCCACCATGGATATTGTGATTTTTTTCTATGTATGGTCTGTATTAATCCTCTATATACTTGTTGAGGGTCTCTACAACATCATTTAAGTTATATGGCTTCGCGATGTAGTCATCAAGCTTGTTCTCAAGGATCCTCTCCTTATCACCGAACATTGCCCTTGCTGTGACTGCAATGATAGGAAGTCTCTTTCTCTTCTCCTTAAGCTCGATCTCACGAATCTCCTGAGTAGCTGCGATACCATCCATTACAGGCATCTGAACGTCAAACAATGCTGCATCGTATACCTTCTGCTTGAAGAGCTCAACAGCCTTCTTACCGTTATCTGCTATATCATATGAGAAGCCTGCCATTCCAAGGAGCTTACCTATAACCTGCTGATTAACAGGCTCATCCTCTGCCACAAGAATCCTTGCCTTGCTGTGGGCATTTATTGAGAATACCGCCGGTGACTCTTCCTTCTTCAGGAACTCATCAACTGCATCATCTGCCGGCTTAACTATCTTCATAGGAACTTCTACTATGAATGTTGAACCTATATCTTCCTTACTCTGTACCTGGATCTCACCACCCATAAGCTCTACGATCTGCTTTGTAATGACAAGTCCGAGACCTGATCCGCCGTATCTTCTTGTATCCGATGAATCCACCTGGCTGAATCTTATGAAGAGCTTACTCATGTTAGCCTCTGATATACCGATACCTGTGTCTGCAACAGCCATACGGATCTTAACCTTATCTGTATCACCCATGTCCATGGATGTGATTTTTACTCTTACACTTCCGTCGGCAGTGAACTTGATAGCATTTGAAATAAGACAATTAAGCACCTGCTGTATTCTCTGTCCATCACCCTTAACAAGCTTAGGAATGTTGTTGGAGAATGAACAATCAAGCTGAAGTCCCTTGTTTGTTGCAATAGGAACCTGTGCTGCAACGGTTTCCTCAACAGCCTGCTTAATGTCAAATATCTCCTCCTTGATCTTGTACTTTCCTGCTTCAAGCTTACTTATATCAAGGATATCGTTAATAAGTCTCAGCAATGTGTCTGCACAGTTCTTGGCTGTAATAAGGTTATCCCTGTAATCAGCCTGAAGATCCTCAGCCATAAGTGTAAGCTGGAGCATACCAAGTATTCCGTTTATAGGAGTTCTTATCTCATGGCTCATATTCGCAAGGAATTCAGCCTGGGTCTTGTATGCGGCGTTAGCGTCCACAATAGCCTTGCTGAGCTTGTTCTCTGTCTCCTTCTGCTCTGTCACATCTATTACAACCATATTGATGTAATCTGCCTCAGACTTATACATAACGGTATTAAATACCTTCTGGAGAGATTCCATTGTAATCTCAACATCCATGAGATCTCCCTCTTTTGTACCTGAAGTGTTGTATGCATTAAACCATGCATTTATATCCTGAAGCACCTCTATCTTACTTTCACTTAAGTTCTTGTCTGCGTAATCCGACACATCAAGCTTGAAGTACTCGCCGAAGATTTCATTTGCATCAACGATCTGAAAGCTTGTTCCCGATGAACTCTCGATTATCTTAGCCTGTGCAAATCCTATAGGAAGATTCATGAACAGCTTCTTATACTTGTCACCACTGGTTCTTGTTCCCTTAGGCTCACCGCATAACACGAAAAATCCACCAAACACTGCCACAGCAGCCAGCACACCAAAGATGATGGCAGGAACACCCTTTCCTGCAACGCCTAAAATTCCTGCAAGTAACGCAAGAACCGCGGAAACACCGGCTACCGGTTTCCATCCCAATTCCTTAATCTTATCCATTGCTACACCTCTGTCATAATATATTTTAGCCCCCGTCGTGAAACCACGACACATACTGCTTTTATTATAATATAATCCATCATCAAGGTCAATGACAGCATATTTTAATTATCGCCTTTTTCGGGCATTTTCTTTCTGCCCGGAAGCCACAATAATACGCCAAGGATCACAAGTGCCAGCGCACTTATCATAAGGCCTGTCTTAAGCCCCGGCGGGAAATACTTAAATTCCACCGTATGGGTTCCCTCCGGAACATCTATTGCAATAAATGCTCCACGGACAGTCTGTACAGCATACTCTTCTCCGTCTACATATGCCTTCCAGCCTGCGTCATATGGTATTGAAGTGAACATAAGTCCGTCCTCATCCGTTGTGATGGTTCCCTTCACATAATCCTCTTCAAATACCGACACATCAAGCATTTCTGATGAGAGTATGCCATATGCCTTCTGCCATGCCTCCCGGTCGAACTGTCTTAAGATCAGCTTTACCGTGCCGCCAGAGGCTGCGTCATCCCTGAAGCAGTACTGGATGGTGACCTTGGTTCCACGGTTCAGATGTCCCAGATGGTATATCTGGTACTGGAGCCTGTCGTAATTCACCTCCTGGTCATCAATGAATATCCTGATCTTTGATATTCCGTTGGCATTTGCCATCATATAGAGATCTACGGTCTCCTCCTTAACCTCAAAGGACAGTCTTACATCATTTGTTGTTCCCTCAAGCCTTGTATAGTTGTAATTTATATCGTTCTTTGAACGTCTTGTAACCTCGCAGTTTCCTCCATCAGAGTATACATCTGAGTCGTAATACTCGAATACATTGTCCACACCTGTTGCCTTTGTAACGAAGTCGTTAAGGCTGTAGAACATATTTGCCCCGCTGCCGTCCCAGCTGTGAAGCCCCCTGTTCACCATAAAGCCGGTGCTTAACCTGTATGGATTTTCATATATCTCTATTCCCGACACGGTGGTCACAGGTTTCACGTCAAATGAATTATAGTCATCCGGTCTCTTAATAAGATAACGCAGGTTAAGTATAGCACTGTTCACAGGATTTGATCCATCAAAGAGGTATTCATTTGCCCCGGTATAATATCCGAGACTATGCATAGCATCCACAAGGTCAGCCGATACCGTAGAACCGAACAATGTCATATTTTTTATGCTGTAGTATGTCGGCTCATCCACCACGGTCCTTCCCATCAGTTCAACTCTATAGCCTTCATCATCAGGATCTATTAAATCTATGGCATCCTGCATGGCTGCCTCGTCTGAGAAATAATGGCTTATATCCACATATCCGTTGTTATCGTATCCGTATGCAGCATTCAAAATGGTCTCACTTAAGCATACCACTAACACCACCCAGACAAGAATCTTCCGTACTTTTTCATTTGTGAGCTTCACGGCAAATATGATCATGATGTAGATCACAAGAAACATGGAAGTTACAAATACCGTCTTCCTATCAAGCATAGCGTTGGAATTCGCCAGATAAAAGAAGCCATATCCCATGACAGAACCGGCAATGACCCATGGCATCTTCATCCTGTCAAGCTTTTTCAAAGCCTCGTATCCCATGTCAAGGAGCACGAATATGAACAGGAATGAAAATCTGTTAGGTATTCCGTACTGGTTATGGAAGCCGTGCCATATGTAATTAAGGAGCTCGTTATTGAAGCTCACCATGAGAAATACCAGCAACAGAACATTCCTTATCTTGTCATATAGCTTTACATTGCCATTTAATATGTACAGAAATACCAGCACGAAGCAGATGGTTCCGCAATACAGATTGACACCGCCGTCAAAGGGCTGACTCTTTATAGGCTTGGTAAATACGAACATCTGCTTTATCATTTCCCATATACTTCCGTACCATGAGAATTTCGGAAATACCCTAGCGGCAGACGCCGTAGTGTTTATGCTCACATATGCAGGGACCAGTATAAAAGCACTGAGCCCCGCTCCGAAAAGGGAGCATCCGGCAAATTTTAATCCATCCAGGAAGAATTTCTTTACATTCTTATGACCTGTCAGGAAGAAGTACATCACAAGAAAGATACATATCATAAAAGCAATGTAATAGTTACACAGGAGTGCATAGAAAAGCGAGAAGGTATAGAGCTTATAATCTCCCTCCTCCATAAGTCTGTGATATCCTGCCATAACCAGCGGAAGTATCATGATACAATCCATCCACATTACATTCCAGGAGTATCCTATCACATAATTCGAAAGAGCATATGCCGTTGAGAATACGAGTATGAGGCAGTTCTTCTTATCCTTAAACCGGTCACCTAAATAATATGCAAATGTGAATCCTGACATTGCAATCTTAAAGCTGATAAGAAGGGACATTGCCGCATAAAGATTTTCCCTTTTGAATAAAACGATTATAAAATTAAGCGGACATGACAGATAATAAGATATTATAGCCAGAAAGTTGCTTCCCAGGCCAACATTCCAGCTATAGAATATACTCTTTTCTCCGGCAAGCTTATCATGATAATCCGCAAAAAACGGAAGATACTGATGAAGACTGTCAACCATGGTAAGGCTGTTTCCTCCGAATATTCCTATCTTCTCAGCAATCCACACGCCAAGCATAAACAACGCCGGAATCACAAAGCTCAATATTAGTATATAGTCATCGCGCCAGATCTCGGCAAATGGCTTCTTATCTTTCTTGAATACAAAACACTTGCCCAGTATATAGTTCACCACCACTACCGCAAACTGAACCAGAATCTTTGAAAACAATTCATTGAGGTTGAAGGAATCGCACAAAAGGTTAGTTCCTATAACCTCGATTATCATAGCTAAAAGTCTGGTTCCTACATGGGATACAAACTCCCTGAGCATAAGTAACGGTGCATGGCTTCCTCCGGTAAACACGCAAAATTTATTTGCAAAGAAGGCAAAGATCATAGCACAGATGATGGCTATGACATTTGCCATGCTTCTTGACATGTCTGTAAGAAGTCTCAGCAGTGAAAATGTCACCAGATTCACTGCTGTAGTACAACCTCCCACTATCACATATCTTACTATTTCTTTTTTTAGCAATCCTTTAATAGTGTCCATATTTACTTCCTGTTATTTAAGGGAACCCATAAGATAAACAAGCGGTGAGTTCCAATATATTGTAACTTCATTTAATGAATATGCCTGCGAGTTATCTACATAGCACCTGGCAGGAGCATATCCTGTAAGAACGGCCTTTGAGTAGGACTCGTCAAGTCCGCTGTTCGGTCCACCTACCAGCATACCAGGCATTGTCTCCTCAAGTACCTGTGAAGGTCTGTGGTGTGTCTGGGTTGGTGATACTGCACCATAGCCTGTCACAAAACAGTAGCTTACGGCATTTCTACCTAAAAGGTAGTCAAGCTGATACTGGGCGTATGTTGTGTACTTCTCATCCGGTGAAAGTTTATTTGCCATGAGAAGGAGCATACCTGCATCGGCAACATTCATGTTACTTCCCCAAGGGAAATCTTTAATGGCAACGCCTACGCCACTCTTATTTATTATGCTTTCAAGTGCGTCCGCCTTTGAGATAAGCTTCTCCTTGGCCTCCTCTGAAGGATCATCACATCTTGCATAGTCATAAAGTGCATATACGCCAACTGATGCCCATCCCAGATCATAGCCTACAGGAGATGACCCTGTGATGATCTCGTCCGCAACTGTCTTATACTGTGTATCCCCTGTTGCGGCATACAGCTCAACTGCTGCCCAGAGATACTCGTCTATGTCGCTTGAATCATCATACTCACCTGTAACGATGTCCTCAGGATTCTTAAATCCCGGATCGCCCTGGTGAGCACTTAAATACTCCCATGCCTTTTCTGCTGCCGCAAGACACCTATCTGCAAATTCCTTATCTGTATCTCCGTAGATAATTGATGCCTTAGCCATAACAGCTGCAAAATCACCGGTTGCCGTATTTGAAATCGGTGAAAGGATAAGCTGGTCTGTCTCATCAACTGCATTTACTGTTTCAGGGAAGTTAGCACATGTAACCTTGTGGTATACACCCCCTGTTGATGCATCCTGCATTTTGAGCATCCACTCAAGCTCATATCTTGCCTCGTCTAACAGATCCGGCACTCCGTTTCCGCTTTCAGGTATTCCCAGATCATCAAGGGCAGCTCCGTCTGTATCCTCATATGAAAGAATAAGATCCGCAACTGTCTTGGCACCTGGTACCACATATCTTCCATAGTCACCGGCATCATGCCAGCCGCCGCTTACATCAACCTTTGTATCTGTTCCGTATACCACAGCCTCACCTGTATGACATGCCACATGGGCAAAATCTCCGGCAATGCTCTCATCAAGATCGCTTCCGCATCTCTGCTTATAAAGCATCAGGACAATATCCTTGTAAATGTCATCATATACGCCATCTTCTATCTTGAACTCGTAGGACTCTTCTCCGTCATCAGCTACTACCTTATATGTGCCCGGTGTCTTAAGCTCTGTGAAATCTCCGATCCTTGCCATCTCAGATGCAGAGGAATCAAAGATAACATCCCCCAGCTTTCCTGAGTATACAGTCTCTCCGTTTGCAGCATCTACCACGTCAAAGCTCTCTGCCTCCTTGCTGTTTACCGTAACTGTCTTAACTGAATCAGGCCTATAGCCTATCTGGTTTACCTTTACCTCAAGAGGTGTAGGAACAGCCTCTATCTTCTGGGCATTTGAAGCGTCTGTTGCCTCAAGAAGAATATTGTCGAAATATATGTTGTGCTCTCCGGCAGCCTCATCTATATCGTCGAATTTACCCATGTTGAATACCAGTCTCGGTGCAGGATCTGACGCCTCATTCATTGTGAACTCTGCCTCTATGGTCTTCTTCTCAGGTCCTATAACGTCCGTTCCCGATATATACGGATGATAGTCTCCGCCATTTATCTGGAGTCTCCACTCAATAGTTCTCTCCACATCACAGCTCACTTCAAAGGAATACTTATATACGCAGCCCTCGTAAAGTCTGAAGCCGTCATAGTAGATCTGATTTGCATAATCAAGCTTTCCTAACTTCTGAATAGTTACACATAACTGTCCGTCTACATTTGATATCTCTTCCTGTCCACCATTTGTATAGGTCAGGAAATTTCCTGTATCACTGTCAAACTGAATATCCACTGCCTTGTCTCCCGTTGCAACTCCGAGACCCTCTTCTGTGTCTTCCTCTGTTGCTGCTTCCGTTGTCTCCTGCTCCTCTGTTGCCACCTCAGCTGCCTCTGTGGACGCCGATGTTGTGGCAGCTGTCTTACTTCCGCATCCTGCCATAAGACCTGTTGCCATGGTGGCTGCCAGGGCAACCGCCACTACCTTCTTAAACCTTCTCATCTTTCTCCTCCTTAATAACTTCTGGCACGCCCTTAAAAATTATGTCGTGCTTTTTTTGATACCACTCCTATAAACTCTTCACATAATTTACTACATCCCTGTAACTCATACTGCCCCCGAATATATCAAGAGCACTTCCTATGGTCACATCTATCCTGCCTCTGCCCAGGGTGTTAAGCCTCTCTATATCCTCAAAGCCTGCAACGCCGCCTGCATAGGTCATGGGAAGCCTGCCCCAGTCCCCTAACAATGCTGCCACATCCTCCTCGATACCGGAAGCATGTCCCTCAACATCTACAGCATGGATAAGGTATTCGTCACAATACTCCGAAAGGAAATCCATTGTTTCCCTGTTCACCGGTACATTGGTGAACTTCTGCCAGCGGTCGGTCACAATATAATATCCGTCAGCCCTGCGCCTGCAGCTCAGATCCAACACCAGGTGTTCCTTTGACACCGCAGACACCAATGCCTTAAGATTGTCCATATTTATCTCCCCGTTCTTAAACACACAGGAGGTAACTATCACATGGGAAGCCCCCATGTCTATGAACCTCTCAGCATTGTCCTGAGTAACTCCGCCGCCGATCTGCAGCCCACCTTTATAGGCTGTAAGTGCCAGCTCTGCCTGTTTCAGGTCTGCCTTATAATATTCACTTTCCTTAGGATTTAAGATAATGATATGTCCACCCTTAAGACCGTCAGTTCTATACATATCGGCATAATAGTCTCCGTCATAGCCCGACACGAAATTCTCTCTTGCGGAATTGCCCTCATCCTTAAGGCTTCCTCCAACTATCTGCTTCACTCTTCCGTTGTGGATATCTATACATGGTCGAAAGTGCATTTTCCGGCTCCTTTCATAAGCTGTTGCATCTCCTTCGATGATTATGCTTTTTGCCATATTTTATCACAACAAGACATAAAGTTCTATATAAAAAAAGTTTATAAAACAATTATAAAGATATACTTTGTTTATTTGACAATAAATGCTTCTATATATAGAATAATGAAATAGGAGAAAATTACGAAAAAATACAAAAACAGAATCGAGGATGTAACATTGAGCGAAATATTTACCACTGACAACATGGCCATCAGAATACTTAACCGAATAGGTGATATTCTTATACTTCATTTTCTGTGGCTTTTATGCTCCCTGCCTATAATCACCATAGGAGCATCAACAACAGCCTTATACTACACAGCAATGAAAGCAGTCAAATACGAAGACGGCTACGTTGCAAGGCGATTTTTCAAAAGCTTTAAGGAGAACTTCAGACAGTCCACAATAATCTGGCTTATCATGTTATTTGCAGGCTTCTTATGTGGCTGGTACCTAAGCTACTCCATTGAGACACACAATAGTGTGCTTACAATGTTTTCGACAATTTTGACATGTGTGTATACGTTCATACTGATCTATGTGTTTCCTCTCCAGTCAAAATTCGACAACAAGATAACCGTAACCATAAGAAATGCGTTTTTACTGTCCGTCAAGAACTTTCCATGGACACTGCTTATGATCGTTGCCCTGGGACTTATAGGGCTCTTCTCATACTTCTACACCATTGTACTCTTTATAGTTGTAATATGTGGTGCAGGTGTATACGGATATCTGACAGCCTTTATCTTCAACCGGGTCTTCCTTCCTTATCTGCCTGATGAACCGGGCTTTGAGAAGCTGAAATTCAACACAACCGCAAGCGATGCGGGCCAAGAAGCCGAAGATGGGAATATTGATGAGGATACTGATGAGGCTGCTGACGAGGACGTTCAAGACAATGCCGCCGTGGACACTTCCGAAAAAAACAAAACAGCAGCAAAGGTAGCTTCCGGCAGAAAGCTCAGCCTTTCAGAAAGAGCCAACAGTGTTGCCTCTTACACCAAGCAGGAAGATAACACAGAGGATTGATTAAAGACCTGCCGTGCAAGTCAAACGTAAAATGATATAAATGAGCCTGAGCTCTATGGGGATGGAGGAGAAAATGAATTATTCACTAAAAGCTGAAATAGATAATTGTTTTATGTATGCAGACGCCGTAGATAATGAGGGCTATGGTGCAGGAACCGCAAAAGGTATAAGAATGAGGGAAATGTTCCGATTTGACCTTATCCAGTTTCTGGCATACCTGTCCTCATCCGACAACGATGAGGTTACTATGGAGATAAAGTTCATACGGGAATATGCCAATTACCAGTTCACATCAGACAAGCTTCGGGACTTCAAATACGAGCGTACAGAAAACAAGGACTTTCCTCTGACTCCGCCACGCTCCCTTACATATTTCGTAGCAGCGGATCTGGGACGACAGAAGGGCAATCCGAACCTGCCAAAACGTTCAAGAGACTATCTCAGGTGCTTCAAGCTTACAGGTCTTGAATTTATCGCCCTCAACAGCGACAAATCCGAAGAGGAGGTAGGACGTCTTACCGGCTACTGCATAATGCTTGACAATTACCTCAAGTCTCTTAATCTGTATGCGAATGATCCAAGTCCTCTTTTAGAGAAATACAACGCATTAAAACCTGTGGCATCAACATCAAATGCCGTAACGGAGACCGACACCGTAAAGGATGTAGATGAACTCCTTGAGGAATTAAATTCCATGACAGGCTTAAGATCTGTCAAACAGGACATTGCCAACCTGGTAAATCTCCTTAAGATAAGAAAGCTCCGTGAGGAAAATGGCATGAAACAGCCGTCAGTATCCCTTCACCTGGTATTCTCGGGCAATCCCGGAACAGGTAAGACCACAGTGGCAAGACTTCTGGCGTCCATCTACAGACAGCTAGGCGTTCTTAAGAAGGGACAACTTGTGGAGGTAGACCGTGGCACTCTTGTGGTGGGCTACATAGGTCAGACCGCCATCAAGACCACAGAGGTGATAAATTCGGCACTGGGCGGAATATTATTTATAGATGAGGCCTACACCCTTACTGCAGGAAAAGGCGACAATGACTTCGGTCAGGAAGCGGTCGACACCCTTCTTAAAGCAATGGAGGATCATAGAGATGATCTGGTGGTTATCGTAGCCGGCTACCCTGATCTTATGGAGGAGTTCCTAAGCTCCAATCCGGGACTTCGTTCAAGATTTAACAAGTTCATCACCTTCGAGGATTACACCGGCGACGAACTTATGGATATATTTAAGAGCATGTGTAAGAAGCAGGATTATGTGCTTTCAACTGACGCTGAGGAATATGCCAGAGAATATTTCAAGCTTCGCTCCGAAAGTCACGACGAGAACTTTGCAAATGCCCGTGAGGTAAGAAACTTCATGGAGACAGCTATATCAAGGCAGGCAACAAGAGTTGTAACCTGCAATCATGAGATCACCAAGGAGCTTCTTGAGACCCTTACGAAGGATGATCTTGTCCCGGCAGAAAAATAGTGTATAAACTGATCAGCAGTGGTCAAATGAAATCATGCAAGCATGTTGCACCTGACTCGCTGCCATAACAAAAAGAGCCGACATTTCAAACTGTCGGCTCTTTTTTAGATCATAAATCACAGTTCCCCCTGTTCACAGGTCTGTCATATCACGCAACCCCGATACATACAACCGCCCCATACACTGCCTCAGCCCCCATTTCCATAAGTATCCTTGCACAGGTATCCATGGTAGCACCTGTTGTATATATGTCATCAATTATCATTATCCGTCTGTAATTTCTGTGGGAATTTCCTGCCCCAAAGGCATTCTTCATATTATTTGCCCTCTGAAGATTATCAAGTTCCTTCTGAGGTCTGGTATCTTCAAGTCTCAACAGCATATCCGTACACACAGGTATCGCCAGATGTCTTCCTACGACCTCTGCCAGAATCTGTGCCTGATTGTAGCCTCTGTTTTTCAGTTTATGCCTGTGTACCGGTACCGGCACCAGAACATCTATCCCGTTCCTTCTTACGGTATCGCAAAGCATTTCTGCCATTGCGCTTCCGTAGTAGTCACAGTATTCCCTGCGGTTTCTGTATTTAACTGCCAATATGCTGCCCTTCACCGGCTCTATATAATTAAACAGTGGATAACATCTTTTATAAATCTTAGGATATCGCTCACAGTCACTGCAATACTCTGCGGTATCTGTCTCTATCTCCTTGCCGCACTTCATACACCTGACTCTCCCTACAAAGGGAAGATCATCATGCTCACTGCACACCAGACAACGACTTCCGCCGCAGCCATTAATATTTCCCAGAACCCTGTCACATATAGGACATCGCCTTGGAAATATCATATCAAGCAACATATCCTTTATCAAACACTGACCACCTCTTCCTTAACACTATGTAATTTTGTCTATATATTCACGTTTTTGCATATCCTTGTGTGTATGCCCATGCATCTGTCACATTCGACATTCTCAGCAGCATGCAGCAGATCTGTTATTCAATACCGCCGTCTCTGATCTCCTTAAGCCTAAGTGCCAGTGTGGTATATCTCTTCTGCTCCTGATTGTTCTTTATCATGGTGTCTACCATTCCCAGATTCCCCACCAGTACAACTCCCTGCTTGGCACGGCTTACGGCAGTGTACAAAAGGTTTCTGCTTAAAAGTTTCGGCGGTCCGTAGAACAATGGGATTATTACCACAGGGTACTCACTGCCCTGGGATTTGTGGATTGTGATGGCATAGGCATGTTCCAGCTCGTCAAGCTGTCCGTAGGTATACTGCACCTCCCTGCAGTCATCAAACTCCACTGTAACTATCTGGTCGAAATCATTTATGCCAGTAATGAAGCCCACGTCACCGTTAAACACTCCAACTCCCTCTTCCTTCACATAGGAGCCATTCTTTATCTTCCATTCAAGCTTATAGTTATTTTTTATCTGCATAACCTTGTCACCCTGTCTGAAGATAACTCCGTCCCTCTCCTTTTCCGGAAGACTCACACGTTTCGGATTAAGGATATCCTGCAGCTTCTTGTTAAGGTTTTCCACACCAAGTTCCGACTTCCTCATAGGAGTCAGTATCTGTATGTTCATGGGATCAAGCTTGAAGAACTTAGGCAGATTCTTGGTAATAAGCACCTCCAGCTCGTCTGTTATACTCCTTGTGTTACTTCTCGGAATATAGAAGAAATCCTTGCTGGTATTCTTTATCTCAAGACTTATTCCCTTATTTATCTTGTGGGCATTGGTAATGATGTCACTGCCCTCTCCCTGACGGAATATCTTATCAAGCTCTGTCACTGCAAATGTTCCGGAGGCGATAATATCCCTCAGGACATTTCCCGGTCCCACAGATGGAAGCTGATTGGCATCTCCCACCAGAACCAGCCTTGTTCCCGGCATGATAGCCTTAAGTAAATTGTAGAATATCATGTTGTCAACCATGGACATCTCATCAATTATTATCACATCAGTCTCAAGAGGATTTGATGCATTTCTGCCAAACTGATAAGCAGAAAATCCCTCCTCATCCGTACTGCCACCTGTGAGCTCTAGCATACGGTGTATGGTCTGGGCTGTATAGCCCGACGCCTCAGTTATACGCTTCGCCGCACGTCCTGTAGGTGCTCCCAGCATTATATTTACCTGCGACATTTCAAATACCTTTATCAGAGCATTTATAGTGGTGGTCTTACCGGTTCCGGGACCACCTGTCACAATAGAAACGCCGTGGGTAACTGCGCTCTCAATGGCCTCTACCTGTTTTCCATCAAGACTGATGTGTTCCTGCTCCTGTATAAGCTTCAGATTATCCATAACATCGGAACCCATAAACGAGAAATCCACATCCAGATCTGTAAGCATTCTGGCAGTATTAAGCTCCATGTAGTAATTTGCCGAGCTGTACACAGCAGAAATCACAGTATCCTCACCATCTGTCTCCTGCAGATGTATCTGCTTCACAACTATCTTCCCATCAATCTGGAGAAATACTATCTGACGGTTGATGTGCTCCACCAAGTCCTCACTGTATGGTGTCATCTCGTCCGTTAACAGGCTGTAGGTTCTCTTCACCAACATTTCCTGAGGCAGATACATATGCCCAAGTCCTGTGACTGCTGTAAGTGTATATAGCACCGCAGCTCTTATCCTAAAATCCGAGTCCTCCTGTATGCCCATCCTCATAGCTATCTCGTCGGCAGTCTTAAAGCCTACTCCGGTGATATCCTCCGCTATCTTGTAGGGATTTGTCCTTACAACATCATACAGGTCTGAGCCGTATTCATTGTAGATCTTCACCGCAAGATTTACGGATATGGCATATCCTGTAAGGAAGATGATAGCGTCCTGCATCTCCTTTTTCTCACTGTATGACACAGCAATATTCCTTGCCATTCTGGCAGAGATACCCTTGATCTCCGCAAGTCTCTCCGGCTCTTCTTCAATTATCCTCAGGGAATCCATCTTGAATTTCTTGACTATCCTTTTTGCAAGGGCAGGTCCTACGCCCTTTATTATTCCAGAACCCAGATACTTTTCTACGCTTAAAGCATCATCGGGCATTTTGATCTTATAAGATGTAAATTTAAACTGAAGGTCATACTGGGGATGTTCCACATACTCCCCCTCTGCCTCTATATACATGCCTTCATTTATATCATGAAGGGTTCCTACAAAAACATCTTCGCCGTCTTCACCCGACACAGTGAAAACGGCGTAGCCATTATCATCATTTTTATATATGACCTTCTCTATATAGCCTTCCTTAACCACTATATATCTCCTATCAGTCTTTCCTGCTGCTTAACAGTTCTATGTACTTTCCTGTACCTATGGCAACTGCACGCAACGGATCCTCTGCTGTCATTGTAGTAATCCCTGTCTTCTCCTCAAGAAGTTCCTCAAGTCCGTGAAGCAGGGCACCACCGCCGGTAAGGACTATACCTCTGTCGGCAATATCCGCTGCCAGCTCAGGCGGCGTTCTCTCAAGTACCGAATGTACAGCCTCACAAATCTGTGAAGCAGGCTCTCTTAAAGCTTCCTCTGTCTCATCCGAAGTTACGGTTACAGTCTTCGGAAGACCTGTAACAAGATTTCTTCCTCTGATATCCAGAGTAATATTCTCCGGTCGCCTATAGCATGTGCCTATCTTTATCTTGATTTCCTCAGCAGTTCTCTCACCGATAAGAAGGTTATGTTTCTTTCTCATGAACCTTACGATAGCCTCATCGAAATCATCACCTGCCACCTTTATGGAAGCACTGACAACAGGACCGCCAAGGGAAATAACTGCTATATCAGCTGTTCCTCCACCTATATCAACTATCATATTGCCACATGGTCTGTAAATGTCTATGCCTGCACCTATTGCAGCAGCCACCGGTTCCTCAATAATAGAAACCTCCCTTGCACCGGCTGCATAGGTGGCATCCTCAACAGCCTTCTTCTCAACCTCTGTCACCTGAGACGGCACACACACACTGATCCTTGGTCTTCTTCCAAAATAGCTTCTTCCTATAGCCTTCTGGATAAAATACTTAAGCATTTTCTCAGTAATGGTATAGTCAGAGATAACTCCCTGTCTAAGAGGCCTTACGGCAACGATGTTACCGGGCGTCCTTCCGAGCATAAGTCTCGCTTCCTCACCTATCGCCACTATTTTATCCGTATCTCTGTCATATGCCACAACCGACGGCTCCTTGAGTACAACCCCCTTTCCCTTTACATACACAAGTATGCTGGCTGTTCCCAAATCTATTCCTATGTCTGAACTTGCCATTATGTTTTCCTTTCTAGATATCTATATCAAAAATATTTTTCTTATTTTATATGTTCCTGAGCATCTTTTAATATTACTAGAGAAGCCTTCCTTCCGTCAACCCATTTCATGTCAACTTCTGTCAAATCCATAATCCGGTCCAGAGCCTTAATATAACTCCTCCAGGTCACCTTATCCCTCTTGCTGAGAAACGATCCTGTTCCCATATTCATTCCACGGAATTTATCCTTTAAATCCTCCACAAGGGTTCTGCTGTTTTTTCCTGTAAAATTATATCCCAGCCTCTTGTTTAACGGCTCGTTGGAGAAAAGAACCTCTCCTGTCTCAGCATCCTTTATGAATATTCCAACTTTGATAAAGTTGTATGTGTCAATAAGTATGCTGTTTATATTCCTGATATTTCCATCTCCCTCAATCCGGAATAATACTCCCTGGATAACGTTTCTTATGTCCTTGGCAAACTCAATATCATCCTCGGTCCATACCTTCTTTGTATCAGAGGTTGCAAATACTATGCATCCGTTATGGACATTATTCACCTCCGTAAGCAGCGCAACAAAGCTGTTTATATCCGCTACCTCAACATCATTCTGTATGGAGCTTATCTTATTATTCTCGTCATACAGGATATAGTCATATCCATCATTCCTTGAAAACGGAACAATCCTGTTTCCTTTATGCCACATATCTATATATTCATCTGCAGACATGTACTCATCTCTTGTCCAGAAATTGGTACAAAAGTAATCTTCATTCTCATCAACCTTGTAAAGGGTGATAACATCAACTCCCAAATACTCTCCCGCCTGCTTCATTATGGTATTGATAGTGGCATTGCTGTCGTCATCCATGGCATTCAACGCATCCGTTATGATTCTCTGACGCTTCATCTTTTCTTCAAACTGAAGTTCAATGGACTTGCTTCTCTTAGCCTCTCTTGCCACAACCTTTGAATTATATACATAATCAGAGAATACAGCGCAAAGATCCCAATGGTATCTGTATATATCTCTCATCCTTGCCACATCTTCCGCATCATAAGCACAGACAATCCAGGTTCCCAGATGCCTGTCTCCCACCATAATAGGTGCTCCACAGATACGACTCTCATTGTAGCCGTCGTCCATCTCCATAATGCAAGGAACATTATTTTTGAAGATAGCCTCATTAAGCTTGGCATATATATCCTTATACTGGGGCTTCTCAAACATATCATAGAACTTGCCGAAATTCTCCTGCGGTCCTGCCGGCTCCACGAGCTGTACCCCCTCCGGATCAATAATTGTAGAATACAGCCGGCTTATCTCCGAAAATGCTTTTACCAGTCTGTTCCATCTATCTCTATCCAGATATCTGTCATTTTCCTCTTCACTTGGAAGCTGCTCGTTCATAATATACGAAAGCTTGTCTTCATAATCCTTCTTAGCCTTATCAACGCTGCTTTCAAGATTCTTAGTCTCTGTTATGTCTGTGATAAGATGCTCCACTGTATATGATTTCTTATTTGCTTCTGTAATACTGTTCTGAGCCTTGACCCATTTCACCTTACCCAGATCATCAACGACTCTGTACTCCTCTGTATAATCTTTCCTGTCAGTGGCAAGAGCTCTCTTTGCATTTCTGATAACTCTGTCTCTGTCTCCCGGATGGACATAATCAATCATAAGCTTGTTGCCTGCTGAAATGGCTTCAACATTTATGCCAAGCATCCTGGCATTAGGAGTTATGTACTTCACATGATTCGTTCCGTTATGATCATACTGGATCACCACAGCAATCGTCTTTATCTTATTGAGAACCGACATGATAAATCCATTATTTTCTTCGGAAATATGATTCTCTTTATCGTCTATGAACAGAAACTCAATTCCATCCAGGACATCATCTACCGTCCTTACCAGGTGACACTTGAGGGTGGTCTTCATAATAGAGCTGTCAGCAAGAATAAGGCGGGCCTTCATCTCAAAATCCGTTGCACGGGAATTCTCTGCCTTATAGATATTACCGATAAGTATATCATAATCATCCTTAACGAACAATTCCTGAAGTCCCACTGTTCCCTTGTAGAAATCCCCCTCTTTATATCCAAGACCTGTAATGTTCTTTGATACATATCTTGTCTGCCATACCCCATCGGGTCTGTACAGATATAGTGCCACAACACCTATGTGATTTATGATTCTCTCAAGGCTTACACTTCCTATGGCAACGTCTGAACGAAGTTCAAACAAAACGATGTATGCTGTCCTGTCATCATACTCTGTTTTATTGACAAATCCACTTACTACATATTTATCTTTTTTATTCACCCTGAGCATAAGCCTGTGCCATATTATAGTGCCTGTCTTCTCCAGAGTAGGCCAGAACTCATCGCTGGACATAAATTTATCCGGTTCCATGGAAATACTTGTAATGTTATCTCCTATAATATTCACTGCTGCTTTGTTAATACTGAGCACCTCTCCATCGGCACAGAACACAACTGCCGGATACTGCACATTGCTCAGGAAATCAATATAATTCTTTGCCTTACTTATCTCCATATGTACATCTCCCTTTTATCCTTGACCCCAAACCAATTACAACGAATAATCTGTTTATTGTAACGATGTCGCTGACATCGTTACAATAAATAGATAAAACTTTTCTATGCCTTAGCGAAATAGAAAAGTTTTATACTATAACGGAAAATATAATCTATATTACATCTTCCCCTTATTAATTTTCCTCTGATGCACCGACAGCATCGCCAACCATGTCGGCAGCCTCACTCCTAAGACCTGTGAAAGCTTTGTCTGCAACATCCTTTGTTGAACAGCAGGCATCAACAACCCCATCAAGCGATGAAAGAAGTTGCTGCATGTACTTGCTTACGCTCTCACACTCCTTCTTAACATTTGAACGGAGCATATATACTTCTGTCTGTGCCTGAGTCTTGATGCTCTCTGCTTCCTTCTCGGCATTTTCTACCTGAACCTTACACTCATAATCTGTCTTGGCCTTGAGAGCCTGTGCATCTTCATGAGCACTGTTTCTAAGTCTTTCGCTCTCTGAATATGCCTGTTCCTTCATGGCATTACAACTGCTTTCTGTCTTGGCATACATTGCCTTGCACTTACTGTCTGTATCTGCCTCGATACCTCTGCACTTCTCTGTAGTTTCACGATCTAGTGCCTCACACTTTGCTGTTGTCTCTGCTTCCATATCCTCACACTTTTTCTTGGTATGGGCAACAAGTGCATCCGCACTCTCTCTTGCCTCAAGAAGTGTTCTTGAAATGGATTCATATCTCTTAGCCGAATCAAACTCTCTCTGCTTGTAAGCATCAACCTGTTCCTTGAGAGATTCCATCTCTGCCTCAAGTTCTGCGTTTTTCTCCTTAAGAGTATCTATTGTCTTTCCTGACTCTGATATGTTCAACTCTCTCATATTCTTAAGACTAAGAACTGCCTCCGAGAGCTTGTTGACATTTGCCTTAAGCTCTTCAACCTCTTTCTCGTGAGAAGCCTTAAGATCTTCTATATAATAATCAACGGAAGCCTTATCATAGCCTCCAAACTTCACTGTCTTGAATGTCTCCACAGCTCCTGCGTTCTCTTCATCGTAATTCTTTGCCATCTCTAAATTACCTCCGTGTATAGACTGATTATTTACACTCCACTGTAATGCACATTATATCACAACATATATGCTTTTGCACTTCATTTTTGTTTTTTAGTTGCAAAAAAAAGAATTTATGCTATATTGTAACTTGATTGCATTTTTTAATAAACTATACAGATGATTTTTCACAGATTGTGCGCCCTGACGCACAGCCCTGGAGGTACAGATATATGAAGATAATTTTTAAAAGATCACTTATACTTGCGCTTACGCTGACCATGGTTCTATCCATGTGCGGCTGCAGAAGTCTCAGAAAAAAAGTAGCATATAAAGAGTATGTAGAAAACATAATGGATGTAAACTTCAAGGGAAATTTCAACAAATACATAAAGGACGATAACGGGAACGAATCTGACGCATTAAGCATGTATGAGGATTGTGCTTCAAATCTGGGCTCACAGCTTTTAAAACACTATTCGGCATCCAATGTTTCCTCGGTAACCGTATCCGAAAGATTCACGGCCCTTGCCAAGGAAATATACAAGCACAGTAAATTCACTGTTTCAGAAGCCTATGCCGATGGGGACAACTATTATGTTGATGTGGAGATAACTCCTATGAACCTCCTTAATCAGGCCCACGGTGATGTCGTTGAATATATAAACAAATTCAATGACGATGTTGAGAATGGCATGTACAGCAATTCAACCACCACTGAATACGAAGAAGCATTTGCTATGGGACTTGCAGATATCCTTGAGTCCCATGCGGCAGAAATGAAATATGGCGATCCTGTAAAATTAAAGGTTCTTATAGACGACAACGGAAAATATTACTCCATATCATCAGACAGTATTGTAGATATAGAAAATTCAATGTTTGTATTGGAGGACGGTTCTGAAGAAACCGACACAGAATCCGACACTTCCTCGGAGGCTGATACAACGGCAGATACAGGCAGCGACGAAGCACAGTAATAACAGTAATAACAGCAATAACTAAAAAAGAGACATGTGATTTCCACATGTCTCTTTCTTGTTATGGCAGCAAGGCTTCCCAGAGCTTACTTCTCCTTAAATGTGAACTCCTCGTTTGCAAGTTTAAATCTGCTTCCGTCAATAAGCATCATATCTGTACCACTGTTTATAATCTTACCGCCAAGGTATGTATGGTTGGTAGACTTGTTATCTCTCAGGTAGTACACACCATTTACATTTATTATGTATGCATGTCTTCTACTTACTGAATTGTTGTCAGTAACCTGATAATCAACGCCCTGCGCAGACTTTCCTATACAGAATATAGGCTTGTCAATCCTTATCCTCTCACCTGTTCTCGTTCTGATGATGACCGGTCCCGACTTCTTGCCGGAAGCACTCGTAAGAACTGTAGTTGATGTTACATCTGAATCATCATCTACTCCAAATCCAATATCATTCATTGAATAATCCTTAACCTCCTTGGCAAGCTTGAAGGATGGCTGTGAAGCCTGTTGTTCTGCTGCTGCCTTAAGGTCAGCCTCATATTGTTCTACCGATAATGGACTCTTGCCTTCCTGTAAGAATGTATCCTCAATAACGGAATGTGCAGCTGCGTTATTTCTGATTCCAACAACATACTTGTAGAAATCAGACAAATAAAATATCTTATTATGATCAAAATATTTTATAATCTCATAAGCGCAGTCTGATGCCTCTTTATTGGCAAATGTAAGTCTGCCAATAAAGTCTCTTACAAATTTGCCCATGTTACACTTATCCATTTCCTTATCAATAGGCAGATAAATAAGCTGTACGCTCATGTCATCAAGATTAATGTACATGTAACCAATACTCAGAATAACCTTACCTATAGGAAGGTCGTTTGCCTTAATATACATAAGCTGGTCAACAATACTGAAGAATATTGCCACAAGCTCATCTCTGTGAATTTTTTTTGTAATAAACTGTTCCATGGTAAGCATGGCAGGTATAGAATATTTAAGTGTCTTTTGACCATCTATATATTCCTGATGACAGAAACAATTATTACCCACAAATGACGAATTATAAATCTCCATTTCATTTCTGAGAATATCAATATCATCCTCAATCTTGAAATAAAGCTTATATTCATCACACAAATATGCCTTTTCCGCGCTCATAAGTATCCTCCCAATTTGCTCTATCACCGCAGAAATCTATTCTACGGTTACGGATTTTGCAAGGTTACGCGGCTTATCCACGTCAAGCCCCTTTGCATCCGAAGTGTAATACGCAATAAGCTGAAGTATCACCGCAGTGGCAAACACCGAGAACAGATTATCCTGCTTTGGTATCCTTATGTGCTTATCACATACTGTCTTGTCATCAACCTTATCATCCATACTGATAAGGATGACATATGCCCCTCTGGCCTTAACCTCTCTGATATTGGAAATCATCTTTCCATATACAGCCTCCTGTGTAGCCAAGGCTATAACCGGAACATTCTCTGTAATAAGAGCTATAGTTCCGTGTTTAAGCTCACCTGCGGCATAAGCCTCAGCATGAACATATGAAATCTCTTTAAGCTTCAGTGCCCCTTCAAGTGAAAGTGTATAATCAATTCCCCTTCCGATAAAGAAAGCGTCCGGTGCCATTTTTATGTAATTGGCGACTTCCTTAACTCTGTCGGCCTGCTTAAGTGTCTCTTCAATAACCGGAATCACACTCAGAAGAGATGCAATGAACTGTCTTGCTTTCTCTTCAGTGTATATCCCCTTAACAAGACCAATCCTGCAGCCTATGAGATACATGGCAGCCATCTGTACCGAATACGCCTTTGTACTCGCAACCGCAATCTCCGGGCCTGCGTGTGTATAAAGAACATAATCACTCTCTCTTGCAATGGTAGAGCCCTTTACATTGACCACTGACAAGACCTTCGAACCACATCTCTTGGCAAGTCTTAATGCCTCAAGAGTATCAATGGTCTCACCTGACTGTGATGTCACAATGACCAGAGTCTTATCATCAATCAATGGTTCCTTATACCTGAATTCTGATGCAATCTCTACATTTACCGGTATTTTAAGTTCCGCCTCTATCATTGCCTTGCCCACGATGCCGGCATGCATTGCTGTGCCACACGCCACTACTGTAATATTGGTACAGTTCTTAAACACCTCATCGTCTATTCCATCCTCAGTAAAATCAGGAAGTCCATCCACAACTCTAGGGGTAATGGTATTTCTGAGTGAATCAGGCTGTTCGTAGATCTCCTTTAGCATGTAATGAGGAAAGCCACCCTTCTGGGCAGCCTCTATATCCCATGTGATCTCCAACATCTGTGGCTTCACTACATTGCCCTTCATATCTTCAACCTTAATGCCTTCTTCTGTCATAGTGAGTATGTGATACTCAGGCACAACAAAGTATTCCTTCGAAAAAGAAATTATAGCTGTGAGATCGGATGCTATTATAGATCCCTTCTCACTTGATGCAGCCACCATAGGACTTACATTTCTCACTGCATATATCTTTCCCGGATGATCCGCGAACATTATGCACAATGCAAACGATCCCGATATGATATTTACAGCTTTTTTTATGGTCTTCACCGGATCACCGTCATACAGCTTATCAAGAAGTGCTGCCACGACCTCCGTATCCGTCTCGGATACAAGCATGTCTGCGAGGCCATATTCTCTTATTATATCGTAGTAATTCTCAATTATTCCGTTATGGATGATTGCTACCTTTCCACACTTATGTGGGTGGGCATTAATATCGGTAACTCCTCCGTGAGTAGCCCATCTTGTATGTCCGATACCACAGGTAGAGGTATATTCCCTATCACTGCACATTGCTCTGAGTTCGTCAACTCTTCCTGCTTTTTTTCTTATGGTAAGAGTATCATCATCATTTAAGAGTGCTATACCCGCACTGTCATAGCCCCTGTACTCAAGTCTTGCCAGACCATCAATAAGGATATCTTTAGCCGGAAGACTTCCTGTAAAGCCTATGATTCCACACATATATTATTCTCCCTTCGGAAACCTGGATTTTAGTATTAAGTCATGATAAGTACCTGCCGGAGCACTGTCCTACAGCTACTTATAGATACTTGTATATTATCATATCCCCGGTTTTAAATCAATTAATATAAACAACAAACCTTAGCTGATAAATGATCCGCCCGGAAGATTTTTCTCTGTAGTCAGAAGTGAAAGGTTACCCTCTGTATCCTCTGCACACAGTAACATTCCCTCTGAGATAACCCCTGCAAGCTTGCAAGGCTTAAGGTTCACAACAGCAACAACTCTCTTGCCCACCATCTCATCAGGACTGTAAAATCCCTTTATTCCTGAAACGATCTGCTTGTAATTGTTCTCACCGAACTTAACTCTTGAGCAGAGAAGCTTTCTTGAGTTGGGAACCTCGTCACACTCAACGATCTCACCGATCATAAGCTGCATCTTCTGGAATTCTTCTATAGATATCTCTGTCTTATCCATAACAGAAGGATCGTTCTTAAGGGCTGCAACCTTAGCCTCAGCCATCTGTACCTTCTTATGCTCGGCAGAGTTCTTCTTCTCTTCCTTCTTCTCTCTTGCTTCCTCGTAGAAGTTCTTCTCAACCTTTGGTGCAAACTTCTCCACCTCAGCCATAAGCTCCTTAACATCTATTCTTGCGAATAAGATCTCAGGCTTTTCTGTAACCTTATTTCCCGATGGATAGAGACCAAACTCACCAAGCTCTGTAACCTTACGCTTTACGGCATTTAACTGGTTAAGGATCTTCACTGATGTATCAGGCATAAACGGCTCAAGGAGTGAAGCACCGATAACGATGCTCTCCACAAGATTGTATAAAACTGTGTTAAGTCTGTCTGCCTTGTCCTCTTCCTTTGCAAGGGCCCATGGCATTGTCTCATCTATATATTTGTTACATCTCTTGAAAAGGGTAAATATCTCTGAGATAGCATCGGCAACCTTAAGCTTGTCCATGCACTCGGCAACCTTAAGCCTGCAGTCAAGGACAACCTTCTTAAGATCATCATCAACAGACTCATTTACCTTTTTATTTGTCACAACTCCGTCAAAATACTTATTTGACATGGAGATAGTTCTGTTTACAAGGTTTCCGAGAGTATTTGCAAGCTCTGAATTAACACGCTCTGCAACAAGCTCCCATGAGATAACCCCATCATTGTCAAATGGCATTTCGTGGAGCACGAAAAATCTTACAGCATCAACTCCGAAGAATCTTACCATGTCATCTGCGTACATAACATTTCCCTTTGACTTACTCATCTTACCATCACTCTGGATAAGCCATGGATGTCCGAATATCTGCTTTGGAAGCGGAAGATCCAGTGCCATAAGCATGATAGGCCAGTAAATGGTATGGAATCTTAATATATCCTTACCTATGAGATGAAGGTCTGCAGGCCAGTATCTGTCAAACTTGGCGTCATTGTGTCCGTCAACGTCATAACCAAGACCTGTTATATAATTCGAAAGAGCGTCTATCCATACATACACAACATGCTTAGGATCGAAGTCAACCGGTATTCCCCACTTGAATGATGTTCTTGAAACGCAGAGGTCCTGAAGGCCCGGCTTTAAGAAGTTATTTACCATCTCATTCTTTCTTGACTCAGGCTGGATGAATTCAGGATGCTGCTCTATATGCTTAAGGAGCTTATCCTGATACTTGCTCATCTTGAAGAAATATGCTTCCTCCTTCGCCTTCTCAACGGGTCTGCCACAGTCAGGGCACTTACCGTCAACAAGCTGGCTCTCCGTGAAAAATGACTCACATGGGGTACAGTAAAGTCCTTCGTACTCACTCTTGTATATATCCCCCTTATCGTAAAGCTTCTTGAATATCTTCTGAACCTGAAGCTCATGGTCAGGATCAGTTGTTCTGATGAACTTATCGTAAGAAGTGTTCATAAGATCCCAGATATCCTTAATCTGTCCCGACACATCATCTACGAACTGTTTTGGTGTCTGCATGTTCTCAAATGCCTTGTTCTCGATCTTCTGACCATGCTCATCAGTACCTGTCTGAAATCTTACATCATATCCTGTAAATCTTTTGTATCTTGCGATGCTGTCTGCCAACACGATCTCGTATGTGTTTCCTATATGAGGCTTACCTGATGCATAAGCAATCGCAGTAGTAATATAATACGGTTTTTTTGCCATTACAAAAACCCTCCTTCAATAAACTACAAACACTAATGAAATGTTTGCGTACATACAAGATAGTATATTACTTTCCCCAATAACCGTCAATGAAAAACAACCATCCAGATCACGCCAATACTTATAATACTTATTGTGAAATATGCTGTATACCCGTACAATTATGACGGTTTATCAAAAAAATCGTGCCACACTTATTGATATATGCTATAATAAGATTAACTATGGCATTCACATCACTATTTTTTTAAAGGAAGGCGAACTACAATGTACACGATCGATTTTAACAATCCAATAAGAGTACATTTTATTGGAATAGGCGGAATCAGCATGAGCGGTCTCGCAGAAATATTAATCAAGGAGGGCTTCAAGGTCACAGGTTCAGACATGAAAGCATCCGAAATAACAAATGAATTATCCGAAATGGGGGCACTGATCAACATAGGTCAGTACGCCAGCAACATCAATGACAATATAGATCTTGTTATATATACAGCAGCTATCAGACAGGACAACGAGGAATTCCAGGCAGCAAAGAACGCCGGTATTCCGATGCTCACCAGAGCACAGCTCCTTGGTCAGATCATGGCAAATTACAAATATTCCGTCGCCGTAAGCGGAACCCACGGCAAGACAACAACCACCTCAATGCTCTCTCTCATAATGATGGAGGGAGATACAGACCCTACTATATCAGTTGGTGGTATGATAGATGCTATCGGCGGAAACATCCGCGTAGGCTCATCAGAATATTTTGTCACCGAAGCATGTGAATACACCAACAGCTTCCATGCCTTCAAGCCGTACATCAGCCTAATACTTAATGTAGATGCCGACCATCTGGATTTCTTCAGCGGAATAGAGGAGATTGCCGAATCATTCCACACCTTTGCAACCAAGACTCCGAAGGAAGGTCTTGTTATAGTAAACGGTGACATGAAGTACTACGATACTGTTGTCCGCGATCTTTCCTGCCGTGTACTGACCTTCGGCGAAAGTGAAGATAACAACTACACAGCAAAGAATATAACCTTCGACAGCTTTGGGCATCCTACATATACTCTTGTTAAGGACGGCGTTGAGATCACAGAGATCAAGCTCAAGGTATTCGGCAGGCACAACGTATACAATTCACTGGCTGCAATTGCCGCAGCAGAGGAGCTGGGAATTTCCATGGACGCCATCAAAGCAGGACTTCTTGCATGTGTTGGTGCCAAGAGAAGATTCCAGTATAAAGGAACCATCCTTGATAATGTAAAGGTAATGGACGATTATGCTCATCACCCAACAGAGATAGCCGCTACTATCTCCGCTGCCAAAATGACCGACTATAATGAGCTTTGGGTTGTATTTCAGCCACACACCTACACCAGAACCTATGCCCTGTTAAATGACTTCGCTGCTGCCCTTAAGGAGTGCGACCATGTTATAGTGGCTGACATATATGCCGCCCGTGAGAAGGATACAGGTCTTGTGTCATCATCAGAGCTGGCAGACAAGATTGCAGCATACGGAACCGACGCTTTCTATCTGCCTACATTTGTGGACATAGAAAACTACCTTTTAAAAAATCTGAAAAAAAATGACTTGTTGATAACCATGGGTGCCGGAAACGTTGATTCTATCGGCAATGATCTCATAAAAAAATAATTATCAACACTTTCCACATAGCCGGGTTAGAGAAATATCTTTCCCGGCTTTTTTATTTGTGTTGACATAACATTTTACCTAAAATTTACAAAATCCCACAGAATCAATGTTATCAGGACATTTATTTTCTCAATGTTTATTATGTTGACGCCTTACCCACATTATCAACATTTTCCACACGCTATCCTCTTTTCCCAACCAATCAGTTGTTCGGCTTGCATTTTAAAAAACTCGTGCTATAATTCATTTGCACTTGAGATAAGTGCTCTCAAAATCATGTATTTGAGGAGTATTTTTAAGGAGTTTTTAAAATGGGATATATAACAATTTCAGCAAAAAATAGAGAAACATATTCCTCAATATCCAATTTTTTTATTGACTATTACATGACAGACGCCAATGGGGATTTCGTAAAGATATACCTGTATCTTGTGAGGCTCATGTCCTCATCGGGGCCAGTGGCGGTTTCAGATATAGCAGATCATTTTAATTTTACCGAAAAGGATATATGCCGTGCCATAAAGTACTGGATATCAAAGGGTGTTATGGAGCTTATTTACGCCCCATCGGGAGAACCTACAGGTATAAACCTGCTGCCTTTAAGTGAACCGGATACCGGTCTTTCTTCTGAATTTGACGGCGATGTGGATTTCCTTGTATCCATTCCTAAGCCGGACAAAACAGCGGCAGTCTCAGTAAACGACCTGACAGTTTCAGCAAGCACCGGAACAACTTCCGGTCATGATCAGACAGCCCCATCAAATAATATGGCGGTTTCGCGAAATCCTGTCCAGGTATCATCAAATCCGCCTGATGGCAACGGCACGACAGCTTCAAGGGAGCTTCCTGCAAAGGCAGCTTTTTCACCTGAACTTGCTGCCAAGGCAGAGGAGGATTCTGCCTTCAGTGACATTCTTTTCTTCACAGAGACATACCTTGGGAAGACCCTCTCATCGAGAGATATAGAATCATTGATATACATACATGACCAATTAGGCTTTTCAGCAGAGATCATACAATTTTTAGAAGAGCACCTGGTCAGCAGTGGTATAAAGAGCATACAATACTTTGAAGACGTTGCTGTTACCTGGTATAATGAGAATGTCAAAACCCTTGACGATGCCAAAAGAGCTGCCACAAAACACAATCCTCTTTACAAGGCAGTCTTTAATGAACTGGGCATAAGGAACCGATATCCGGGCTCTGCCGAGATAGCATTTATGGATTCATGGCAATCAGAGCTTCATTTTGACGTCACTATAATAAAGGAAGCCTGCAAGCGCGGAGTTCTTAATAATCCTACCTCGGTGAATTTCGCATACATAGACGGAATACTCCGAAACTGGTACAAGAATGGTGTACAGGGACTGAAGGATATAGAGGAGTTAGACAGAAAGCACAAAGCAAGAACCGTTAATAACGGTACGAACAGCTACAAGGTCAAGGCAAATTCCTTCAATACATTCTCCAAGCGGGATTCTTCAAAGGATGATATTGATGAGCTTGAAGAGCTTTTCCTTAAGGAAGTAAATTCGTAAAGTATATTAAACAGGCATAGAACATATATGATGTGCATACGAAAATATGTTTAGCAGGCATAGATGAGATAAACTCACATTTTACAGGATCGGGGATTTATTTTGAAGAACGTAAATTATGACAATATTCTCTCCTACTACCAGAGGAAGAGGATCGACAATATGAACGAAACAGACCGCCGTAGGTCAGAGGTATATGCCGCCATCCCAAGAATCAGGGAGATAGATGAAGAGATTGCTTCATCAAGCCTTTCCCTTGCCAGGAAGCGTATACTCTCAAAGAGCAGCTCCGACTCGGATAAAGACGATGTACATCGTCACAACAAGGAGCTGTTGGCGGAAAAGAAGGTCCTTTTAAAAAATTCGGCTTTTGCAGAGGACTATCTTGATCCTATATATGAATGCAAGCTGTGTCGTGATACAGGCTATGTTGACAACCATCCATGTTCCTGTATGAGACAAAAAATCATCAACGAACAGTACGAACAATCCACTATCGGTAAAATTTTATCTAAAGAAAACTTTGACACATTCTCTCTGGGATATTATAGTAATGAGGGTGATGGCATTCATTCCAACACCCCATACGAAAATGCAGCCAATATTCTTAAAAAATGTAAGAGTATTGTGGATAACTTTGACACGCGTAAGAACGGCATCCTGATATACGGCAATACAGGTACGGGAAAAACCTTCCTGTCAAACTGCATGGCGAAGGCTCTCTTGGATAAAGGCTATACGGTTCTTTACCTGTCATCAATAGAATTATTTGACAATACCCTCTCAGAAGTGATTATAAATAATAACCGGAGTTCTGAGAACAGAGACAGATATAATTATATTTTCAACTGCGATTTCTTAATAATTGACGACCTGGGCACTGAATGCACCAACTCATTTGTCCAGTCCCAGTTATTTGAAATAATAAAAAACAGATACAACAAAGGTCTGTCAACAATGATATCTACCAATCTGACCATACGGCAGATGCAGGAAAGATACACTGACAGGATCCTGTCCAGGATTGTAGACAGCTTTTCAGTATTCAATCTCTATGGAGATGATATCAGACACATCAAGAGAAAAAAGCTTGTGTAGTCTTATATCAAACCAGTAAATTCATAATACGGAGGATTATATCATGCCAGACGACAGCAAATTAGAAACCATACCTGTGGGAAGTCTTGGAATTGTAGCACACAAGAGCTGCACAAAGCTTGGTGAAAAAGTTGACCATTATCTGGTCAAGTGGAGAGCAAACAGAAAGAACGAAAACAAATCCACTATAGTATTTCATGGCTACGAGAAAGATACCTATCTTATTGACACTGCATGTCCAAGATTTGGTTCAGGCGAAGCCAAGGGTGTTATAAATGAATCTGTCAGAGGAAAAGATATCTACGTTATGGTAGATGTAGGTAATTATAGCTGCACATACCAGATGGCAGGTCAGCCCCAGAGAATGTCTCCTGATGATCACTATGCCGACCTCAAGAGAATACTTTCTGCCATGACTGACAAGCCTAGAAAGATCACAGTTATCATGCCATTCCTTTACGAGAGCCGCCAGCACAAAAGGTCTTCAAGAGAATCCCTCGACTGTGCAGTAATGCTTCAGGAGCTTAAGCAGTACGGTGTTGACAACATCATCACCTTTGATGCCCACGATCCACGAGTAGTCAATGCCATTCCTAGATCAGGCTTTGAGAACGTAAAGCCAACCTACCAGTTTATCAAGACCCTCTTAAGAACAACTCCTGATCTGGAGATAGACAACGATCATATGATGGTTATTTCACCTGATGAGGGAGCTATGCACAGAGCTATCTACTTTGCAAACCTCTTAGGTGTTGACGTAGGTATGTTCTACAAGAGAAGAGACTACACTAAGGTCGTAGATGGCAGAAACCCTATTGTTGCCCATGAGTTCCTGGGTGACTCTGTTGAAGGTAAGGACGTAGTTATTATAGATGACATGATCGCTTCAGGCGAAAGCATGATTGATGTTGCAAGACAGCTTAAGGAGAGAAAGGCAAGACGTGTATTTGCCGTTGCCACCTTTGGTCTGTTTACCAAGGGACTTGAGGTATTTGACAAGTGCTATGAGGAGGGTCTCATTGACAAGGTTATCACAACTAACCTTACTTACCAGCTTCCTGAGCTTTTCGAGAAGAAATGGTATGAGTCAGCAGATATGAGCAAGTACATTGCTCTTATTATTGACCACCTTAACCATGACGCTTCTCTTTCAGATCTTCTTGATCCGTCTGAGAGAATAAATGCACGTATTGCGGAGTACAAAACCCGCCATACTATTTCAGATAATTACGAGTATTAAATCTTATTTTTATGTAAAAATCAAAAACGCCCTCATTCCGTTAAAAGGATTGAAGGCGTTTTTTAAATTCCGTTTTTCTTGCATACATCCGAAAGGCAGCATCTGTCACAATAAGGTTTTGTCCGGGCAGTGCACACGGCTCTGCCGTGGTATACCAGACGGTGGCAGAGATCACTGCCCTCCTCCGGCGGTATTATCTTCCAGAGTGCCATCTCAACCTTCTTAGGCTCTTTGATATTATCCACCAGTCCCATCCGGTTGCACAGCCTTATGCAATGAGTATCTGTCACTATGGCAGGCTTACCATATACATCCCCCATTATAAGGTTGGCACTCTTTCTTCCGACCCCCGGAAGCTTAAGAAGCTCCTCCATTGTATCCGGCACATGACAGTCATACCGGTCACGCAGCATCTTCATACATGCACTTATATCCCTTGCCTTGCTGGCACCAAGCCCACAGGGCTTAACTATCTTCTCGATTTCTTCCACAGGTGCCTCCGCCAGGGAACTGACATCAGGATACTTCTCATAGAGTGCAGGCACGATCTTATTTACCCTTTCGTCTGTGCACTGGGCTGCAAGCCTTACGCTCACCAGCAGTTTCCAGGCGTCCTCGTAATCAAGGGTACAGCCTGCATCAGGATATTCCGCTTTTAACCTCTTTATTATCTCCAAAGCCCTCTGCTTTTTTGTCATTTCTCAACCTCTTAAAGGATTGCACCATTTAATATGCATCTACGATGCATGGGTGCCTCCTAATAACCATAGTATATAACCTGTTCTTCTTTCTCAAGGAGCAGCTCCAGCAAGGAGTCTACAAATGGTGTTCCGAATCTGTCTCCCCTGTCTGCAATGACAACCGGCATTTTCTCCTTTATCACTGCACCGGAGCAGGCAATCTTTACTGCCATGCACACCATAAGCTTGTCCTTGTTGTTAAGCCTGTCGTAATCCTTAACAACGCCGCCTCCGTCAACCACAAGAGCCCCGTCTGCCATAGCACAGGCATTTCCTACAGTTCCTGTGGAATCTTCTTTAGCGTATCTTCCTGTAAAATATATATCTCTCAGGCTGCCACCGGAAAGTCTGCTTAATATTGTCGACATGTCGGCATGTATCTTAGCCGATACCTCCCTCTCAATAGAAGAAGAAATTGCTGTTATCTTCTCTATAGCCTGGTCTATCGCCTTCTTTTCTGTATCATATTCCTGATACTTCTTTAAAAGCTCATCCCTTCTGGTCTTAAGCTCGTTATATTCGTCTCTCTTCTTAACAAGCACCGCCTCTGCCTCTTTAAGCTCTGCAATCTTGTCATCGTGATCATCCTGGAATTTCTTGTCTATTTCTATCCTCACAGTACGGGACTCAGTGGTTCTTCCAAGCTCGTAAACCACCTTCTCAAAGTCTTCCTCATCGGGAGTATCCGCTCCCTCAAAGAAGCCCTTTCTCACCATGCCGTCGATGATCGTAACCGCCACAAACACGATACTGCATATAACGAACAATTGTCTTATGCTGTTCTGGAAGCCCAGTATTATTGAAAACAATGTTACTATAGCAACAACCGCAACACCTGCACCGATTATTACAAAGGGATTATTCTGAAGCTTTTCCTTTTCGGAAGTCTCATCAGGTATAGCTTCAACTTCCAGGAATATTCTTTCTCTCTCCCTGTCATCATCCTCATCAGGTATGACCGCATTCTTCTCATTCACCAGATTTCTTGCTTCTCTCTTTAATCTGGCAATCTCCATGTTGTATGACTGAAGCTCATTTATCCTATCGTTTCTCACAGATTCAAGATCATACTCCACATCTCCATAACTGTTCATCTCCGCCTGGAGCTTTTTAATTTCAACAGCCATACTGCTGTTATCAAAATCCTGTCTCTGTTCCTTAAGGCTGTCCACCGCCTTGTCCGCACGTATGCAGGCACCTGCACTCTTTGAGATCCTGTCTGCATAGTCTGCCAATCCGGCACCACTTTCCGGGGCAGCATCCAGATCTATATTCTTGAGCTCTCTGAAACTGTTTCTGTCTGTATCAAATAATATTCCCTTAAAGGAATTAGGATACTTAAGAGCTGTTTCTATACCATTCTTGGCAGATACAACACTTGCGCTCTTGTTATTCCTTGCAAATTCTCTTTCGATCAGATACTTTTCTCCGTCTGTAGTTACATACGCCTTTCCTGCCGGCTCGGCATATCCGTCCCTGCTGTATCTTCTGTATGCTTCCGGACTTTCTGCAAATCCACGTTTCTTACCTATGCCGTATAGTATGCCGGTAGTGAAATCCATAAGTGTATCCACTTCTTCTTCATCCGCACACTTTACAAGGTTGATTCCTGTCTCAAGTTGAATGTCCTTATTATTAAATTTGCCAAATTGTTTAAGCGATAATTTATTTATATACATTTATTTTTCTCCAGTTGAAATCAATGCTTCTACACCATACACCAATGCTTTTCCCGCAATGCTGTCCTTGTTCTTGTTAAAGCTCTCTATATATCTGCCCAATAGATTGCTACTGTTATCCGTATAAAGCTTAGTCAGGTCATACTCCGGCATTGTCCTGTCAACGATCTCACTGATGTGATACTTCGCCTTCAACTGTGAATAATCCGGTGAAGGATTCTCCATTGTCTCCCCCTGAAGCTCTATCCTGTAGATGCCTTCTGTTCCAAACTCCGAAAGACGCTCGTCAAGGAACTCCACGACAGCCTCACCGCCGTAATTTGCCTTAACCGGCACAACAACATTTACAAAATCCACAGAGTGTACAGTCTGAAAACCTATCCTGACTCCCGTCTCATCCGCTTCGCCGTATATATATCCATGCTTATGATTTTCTGTGTGATCCCAAGGCACGAGGGCACCTGAATATGCCATCTTATTCTTTATCATGTGACGGCTCTTGTGCATATAGCCAAGGGCAACGTAATCAAATCCAGCCCCCGCCAGCTTCTTGTAGTCTATAGGCATATGGTTGGAATCCCCCCCGTGTGCAAGAAGTATGTTGATAACTCCCTGATGTTGCGGTTTCATGGACGAAAGTATATCTGAAACACAGCTTTCACTGCTGTAGCTCATACCCGTAACACAGGTATTTATATCCTCAAGATATGCATTACTCATCTCTCCTGCCGGAAGAATTGCTGTATTTGACCGGAACATATATGTGGCAGCCGGGGAATTCTCATCCATGTAATCCTTAGAGCCTGCTACCATTATGGTTCTTGTATTCTTAAGTGCCATAAGCTGTGTGTCAAGCCAGTCAAGCTCCTTCTTGGATGGCACATGCCCGAACAGGTTTCCTGCCACAAGCAAAAGGTCAACCTGACGTTCATTTATAACATCAAGCAATGACCTGAATGCTGCATTTGCCCTGTCCTGATAATACTTCTCAGTCTCAGTCGCCCTCTCATCGTATAATCCTATATTCGAATCTGATATGTGTACAAATCTCATAACCTATCCTCATCTATTGGCACGGCTCACGAGGTGATGACGTGCTCTCCTTTTTCATGTGTCATTTGACACTATCATAACTTGTGTTTTCCTAAACATCTTTATATTATACCTCACCCTCTACATTGTTGCAATTGCCATTATTTCACATCAATGCTATACTATTTCATAGCAACAAATATAGGGGGCAGTATCAATGGGCACAGTAGAGACCAGACGTCAGAATATCCTTGAAGATCTTCACAAAATGGATTTCTGTACATACGAATTTCTCCAGGGCAAATATCATATAAAGGAACGATCAATGCAGGCAGACATAAAGGCATTGATAAATCAGGGCTATAAGATCAAAGGAAAGAAAGCACTTAAGGGATATTTTCTTGACAAGGAATCCGCACCGGGCAGCTACTACGTTGCCTCAGGAAAGGAAACCATCCGCAGGCTGTATATAACGCTGATACTGCAGAAAAGCAGCGGCATGACAAAAAGACAGCTTGCCAAAGAGCTGTCCATGTACTACAGCACCGACAAGCTTATAGATCTTAGATCTAAAGCCGGTCAGAATGAGTCCGGCACACCTGCGGTTACAGGCGACAGCAAGACCCTTGCAACAGACCTTGAGGTACTTATGAAGGAACACCTTATAACTGAGTCAGCACCGGGAGTCTACTGTGTTTCAGAATTCTCACCTATACAGCTTACCCTTACAAATGATGACGCCATAGATATCTTAAACAGCATCGACCTGTACGGACCGGGACATCATTTTCAGTCCATACTTGCAGATATAAGAAGCAAGCTGGTCCTTGCACTGTTTAATGATGTGGAAAATGATTTCCGGGCAAATGACAACTATGTGGTATACAACAAAAGCTTCCTCACCTCAGCAAAGCTTGACGAATTACTGAAAAGGCTCGAGTCGTATCCGTATGAGACAAAAGCTCTCCACATTACATATAAAATCAAAAACAACAATACAAAAACCGTTGATTTCAATGTGGGAAATGTCATGTACTCCGTAGATAAGGATATTCTTTATCTCCTGGGTGAGACTCTTGACGGAACGAAAACCATAATAAACTGCAGCTCTATTATGGAGATATCCGTGCTGGATCAAGCCAACAGCATCTACCACAATGAATTTTTTACAAGGATCATAAGCACCATGTTCTCCATATCACTGGATAAGCCGGAGCATGTTCTGGTTCGATTTGACAATATAAACCAGATAAGAAGCAAGCTTGAGCGAGTTATCTCAAACCGCCCTAAAACCGCCTCCTTAAAAGCAGAGGGCGATCATCTGATCTATGAGGATACCATAAGCGGCATAGCGGACTTCGCCAATTATCTGAGGAGATACGGCAGATCATGCATTGCCATAGAACCCGAAAGTCTGGTTGAACTTATGAGAAATTCAGCAAAACGTACCCTTGAAAATTATTCAAAGTACTGCGGCTGACGCCTAAACGGACAACCTGTAACAAGCCAGACTAAATAAACAAAATCTACAAGGAAGAAAATTATGGATATTAATAATTTCACAATTCCAATATACAGAATAAATACTATCCTGTCCCTGTTCCAGAACATGGACGCCAGCTATTCTATAAAGGAGCTGGCTGAGCTGATGAATGTTCCCATAAATGTAATAAGGGAGGATATTTATACCATTTGCAACAATAAAGATTACGACACTGTCATATATCCGCCTGATATGGAGGAGGATGAGGACAGCGACAATGACTATTCCAACTTCTCAGAAGAACTAAAGAAGGGACTCCACGACGATGTGCCCCTTGTGGCGGAGACCTCATTCCACAGTGATGTATTTCTGTCCATAACTCCTCTTGAGTTAAACTGTCTGAACGATTTCCTTGACGAAGCTGTTGTCTCAAAGGATCACTCAGTGCACAACTATGTGACAAAAGCAATGTACAATAAGTCAAATTCCAAAATGCAGGTTAAGGGGCAGGAGATTCAGAGGATAATAGATAATGGACAGACCATTAAGGTTATATATAAGCCATTTAAAGGTGATCTCATCTCCTCAGTGATACGCCCTCTTAAGCTGGTACACAATGCCATGGACGATTACTACTATGTTGTAACAATTACAAATGGCAATCTTCTGGCACTGCGGCTTGACAGAATCAAGCACTATTCTGTCACCACTGACTCTGTTTCCATACCAGATCTGTCCCCCCTTGATATTCTTCCAAAGGTATGGGGAATGGAACTTGGCACCTCAGAACACCCTGCATCTCCGGTTCACGTAAAGATCCGCTTCCTTAACGAGGGGAATGTAGTAAGAAAAGCCACCAGAGACCTGACTTCAAGAACCTGTGGCACCATAACAATCCTACCGGAGGATGGCTCACTTATATACGAAGATGACGTAGTCGGCATGGGAAGCTTCAAGAGCTTTCTCTACGGTTACGGCAGTTCCGCCATTGTATTGGAACCTGAAGCCCTAAGAAATGAAATTATAGAAAGTGCCAGAATACGTCTGACATACTACCATGAACAATAAGGCTAATCTGTCACCTCATCATATTTTAAAATATGAAAGACCGCTGTTCCTCACCGTGCCAACATATAAGCACTCTGTGAAACAGTGGTCTTCTTTATTATTTTTCTATTATCATATTTAAGCTATATAACCCTTTTGTCTGTCAGATTATTTCCCGTCTGTATGTTGTATTTCTTCAACTCTTATAACTATGGCTGTATGGTTATCCTGTGTCTCCTTTTCCTCCGCCAGAACTCCACTTCTTATAAGTTCCGCTGCAATATCAGGTCTTTCTGCACCATATTCCAATATCTGTTCTTCATCAAGAGTGTTGAACACCCCATCAGACATGAGTATTATGGAATCACCCTCCTTAAGCTCAACCGGCTCATCCGTACTGTCGATCTCCTTTAATTCCTCTATGCCGATGTAGGATGTAAGAGCCGACTTTCCTGTTGCAGCTTCATAATCCTCATCACTTATCACACCGGCACTCACAAGTCTCTTTAACTTGACATCGTAGGTATGCTCGTGGGTCAGCAGCTTCAACTCACCATCTCTTATCATGTATATACGGCTGTCACCAACAGATATATAATCCATTCTGCCATCCTTTATATACACCCCCACCATGGTGGAGCCTACTCCATCTACATTCTTTTCCTCTGCAAATGTATTTACCGCCTCATTTGCACTTAATGCAATATCCCTTAAGATCCGGTCGCCCTTCTCTTCCTGCTCCATGTCCTCATATGCCATGGCTCCGCAGTCTGCCACCATGCGGGCAGCAACCTCTCCGTATTCCATGCCGCCCATGCCGTCTGCCACGATTCCGAGAAAGCCCTTATTCCCTTCCGTATCTCCAAGGCACAGCAGGCAATCCTCTTGATTTTTTCTGGTTCCAAGCTCCTGATATGAATCAAATGAAAGCAGTGTACGTCCTGCCGGTATGCATCCCTTTTCTCTTCTCTGCTTCTGTTTATTTCTTAATTTATCTAATAACATCCTTCACCTTATCCTTTGATACCTTCTCTATATATCTTCAACATGCTTATTGGACGAACGATATTTCTCCCTTGTGGCCATGCCGCCCCTTATGTGTCTCTCTGCCTTATTAAAATCCAGCACGATCCTTGTCCTGGCTGCCAGAAACGGATTAACCTTCACCAGCCGCTCCGTAATATCCTTATGTACTGTAGATTTTGATATTCCGAATCTTCCTGCGGTCTGTCTGACAGTTGCCCCGCTTTCCACAATATATCTTCCGATCTCTTCTGCACGCTCTTCGATATATTCCCTCAACTATACAAACCCCTATTTGACTGTTTGTACAGTTTATGCCGCAGACTTAAAAAATAAAACAACAAAATCCAGCCGCCATAAGGTTATACTTTAATATAAGATACCCATTTCTCCGGTTACCTGCTGTGTTCTTTCCTGCAGTCTTCCCATTAATCCCCGTAATCCTCAATGGTAATTCTCCTTCCTATCATGCCGTACCTGAACCTTGCCAGCTCATTTTTCTCAAGTACATTCTTCTCATCCCCACGGTACTGGCAGCGGAGACAGTAATACTCATCCTTTTCCTTGTCATAGAACATGTCAATGTCTATATCCCTCATAAAGCATGAAGGGCATCTGTAATTTAATCTGCCTTTTCCAGCCTGAGCCATGTAGACATCACCTCCCCGCATTTAAGTTCCTTAGTAAAGCCTAAGGTAAACATAGGTGAAAATGCATATCCTTCCCTGATATAGCCGGTCGCCTTACCGGTATTCTCACCTACCAGAAGCTTAGTCTCTATGGCAGGTATTACCGCAGAGGCAATTGCCGCACCAGGGAGGCTTTCCTCCCTGCACCTGTATTCATAGTCGATGTCCCGGTGGTCTAAGGTCTTTGCCACCTTAAGCTTTATTCCCGTCATATCCTCCGGATATTCCGTTGTTCCGTAGCATGCCACCAGGTATTCATTTACAGTTATGACTGCGTTCTCCCTGCTCATTTTAAGGATCACCCTGTCATACCTGATGGTTGATGATCCCTCTTCAAAATATATCTTAGTCTGTAATTTCACTGTCAGATCTGCAAATTCTATCTCTACAGGATCCAGAGTCAGCACCACAGTCCTGTCATCCCTTGAGAAATGAGCCTTGGTCCTGCACAGACAGAGATCCACCTCCTCACCCTTGTAGCAGAGCTTGGCACTTTTAATGGTGCCTTCTCCTGCATAATGAGTGAAATATCCAGCCCTGTATTTCTCCTGTATCAGGAATGGATATGAAGCATCCTGAACGTGCTTTGTGCCTATTCCCACAGGCCAGTACAGCTTCGCCGCATATGGTCTTAAGTCCACCAGCGCACCGCCCTGATCCATGTTGATCTGGGCTCTCATATAGGGATCCAGATACCAGAATATCTGCTTGTCCGAGCCGTACAGTATATCCTTCCAAAGGGCACACTCAGGTTCAGAATACGTCTTATGCTCCCTGTAGAAATCTGCAAATTCCGCCATGGTCATATCCACACATCTGCCCTGCTTTTTAAGGTCACCATAATATCTGCAGCCATCTTCATAGCTCTTCTTAAGAAGCTCATAAGGTGCCTCCCAACGTCCCAGCTTGTTGAGCCAGCCGGGCCCCACAAACATCATATTGTAGGAATAGCCCTTATTGTAGGCAGCCAGATGCCTGTACTGATCCACCAGGTTAAAGAAGTATGGGAACTCCCAGGTCTTTGTATCGTATATCATTCCCCTTAGCACGTTCTGTGGATGGGTACCGAAATTACTGCCATTTCCATCGTAGCAGGCAAGAAGATCCCTGGACAGATGAGGTATTGCAACAATTCCGCTGTCCTCGGATTCATCTGCAGCAGGTGCATGACTGTTCTGCTTTGATGGTATCCATGGATTCCACGGACCGCCGTCAAGCAGTGTATACCAGGAATTATTGCAGGTATGATATGCCTTAGGTCCCTCCTCGAAGCAGGTTGCAATCGCACACTTCACCGAAGGATATCTGCTCTTTATGTAATTGATAAGGTCCGCATCCATGTAGTACGAGCCTGTAGACCGGGGATAAAATCCGAAAATATCATGAAACTTGCCAAACACGTCATCTACGATACTCTTCTTGTCTTCCATGGAGAACATCCAGATGCAGAAATCCTTTGTCCTGTATTTATCTCTGAACTCATTGCAAGGAAGCCCTAACAGAGACAGTGCGATCTCGTCTCCGTACACCTCATGATCGTGTTTTGCTATAGATACAGCCTCCTCATTGAAGAGACTGGCATAGGTCATCTGAATAGTGACCCTGAGACCATTCTTATGGGCTGTTTCCTGCTGGAACTTAAATATATCCAGGGACTCTGTAAGCAGGGATTTCCTGCCTATATCCTCTTCCTGTCCCTGACCTGTTATCTTCTCAGCATATTCAGGTACCATCTCAGGTCTGTGAATTATATTTACAACGAAAGTATTATCCATTGAAATCCTCCCCGAAGAAATCATCATTGGTTAAATGGTGAAAATACGGCTTTTGCCGGGCATTTCCCCTACTGAACCCGCTGAGTATAAACTATCATAATAACCGGGAAGCATGCAAGAATATTTTGGAATTGCTGTAGAATATGTAACGATGTCTTCGACATCATTACAAGATAATTTGAGCAGCAGCCATTTTTAGTCACCTTCGGTGAGGGCTGTTTCTTGTAACGATGTCTTCGACATCATTACAAGAAGCACCGTTCGGGGTGGGGAGGGGATGAACGGTGCCGATAAAAAAGGGATTGTGATTAACATATTACTTCGTTGATTCTCTAAGGAGAAGCTCGTAGCCAAGTCTTGTGCAGGCATCGACCTTATTCCCCTCAATAGAATCAATCAAAGTCTTACAAGCCACCATTCCAAGCTGTCTTGGATCAAACTTTAGAGAAGTGATGGATGGCTGGTAATATTTGAACAAGTCGCTATCATAAAATGAAGCAACCCTGATATCTCCCGGGACTTGTATTTTTTTCTTCTTCAGAATATTAATAACATTGCAGCATATTCCATCGTCCATGCAAAGTATACACTCCACATTCTGTTTGAGAGCCTCATCAACAGCTCTCTCACACATTACTGCTCCATCTATATCGAAATAAACCTTATTATTGTCTATAACTTTTCCTGCTTCATTCATGGCGTCAACAAAACCCTTGTAACGATTCTGCGTTACCACATAATTTTTATTTCCACCTATGAGGGCTACATTGCCGGCACCTCTTGACAAAACAATAGATGTAAGTTCCTTGCAGGCGCCCCTATGATCATGGTCTATCTGAACGACATCTGTATCCTCGCTGCTTCCAATGGCAACGAAGGGGATTTTCTTACCTTTAAGATACTCGGTCGTTCTGTCTTTCACCAGAGTTCTTCCTATTATGACGCCATCCACCTTGTGATTTTCAACTATCCTCTCAAGCTGGCTTATATCATCAGGAGATATCATGGATATAAGAACGTCATAATCCATCAGCATCCCCATCTCTATGATGCCCATGAGGCACTTCTGAAAGAATGGAAGATTTCCTACAGAGTAATCACTGGGCATAGCCCAACAGATATTATAGGATTTGGACTGTGCCAAACCTTTGGCAATTACACTCGGCTTATAGTTATGCTTCTCTATATAGTCAAGAACTCTTGCCCTGGTCTCTGCCCCTATTCTGCCTTTTCCTGATATTGCTCTTGAAACCGTTGTCTTGGAAATGCCCAACGCCTCCGCAACATCTGTTATTGTAATTCTGTCCTTCTGTTCCTGTTTACTACTGTCCATGTGGTCTCCTAATATGAATTACCCGAACAAATTTTTACTCTTATCCTCTTGCGCAATCGGTTGTCTAGCCAGTACATCATATATTTTTGCGAATAAAATGTCAACTTCTTTTTAGAATTTTATAATCAGAAAAAGTTTTATTACCACAGCTTTAACAGTGCAGTTCTCATATACTCCATATCAGGCTGGGGGATACGCTTGTCTATCTTCTTTTCTGCAGTGCTCACCGAATACACTCTGGCGCCGAACACTGCCAGGTCCCTCCTTTCTTCTACCGGTAGATTGGCATATAACAGCATAAAGTCTACCAGAGCCCTTGTATCACCCTGCCACACTGCAAATATCCACTTTACTTTATCCAATGTGTCCCGATCCCAGCTGCGTAACTCCTGAAGAAACCATTCATCGTCCACATTACCTTTCTCTTCCTTATAGGTATGCCAGTGTATCAATCTTGTTTCTGACATATTAAAAGCCTTGGCAATAGCTGTAATCTGCATAACAGTAGGTGTACGTTCCTCATTTTCCCACTTATAGTAAAGTCCCTCTGAGATTTCTCTGCCTTCGGGAAGGTAACTATTTATAATGCCAACAATATATTTCACACTGTATATATCAGCCATACGGTTTTTTCGGATTTCCTTCATATTATGTCCTATGCTTTCGTACATCTGCATTATATTTCCTCCTGGTATGTATAATATGTAATGCCCTTTCGGTCCTTCTACTCATAGTCCAATAACGCTATTCCTTTTTCCTACAACAGCTCATTAATTTATGTTATATACTATCTACATCAGTTAATTTAACACTATCCCCATAATATTAATACATGATTTTTTATAATTCCCTCGATGTTTTACCCCACAAAACGATGTTAACCGAATCATTATACTATTATATACAGGAGGAAAAAATGAACCCAGAGGAAAGAAGAGTAACAACAAAGAGAAAGGAAAGCGAAGAACCCGGAATCACAGCCGGGCAACAAAATAAATATACGGACAAGATCAATCAGGAGCTCATCGAAATATTTTCATCTTTGGATGAATTGCTGTCCTATGAGCCTGCAGACTTTGAATTCAGCAAAACCTTTGACAGGGATACTGCTGTGCATATCCTCTCCGAAATCTGCTCTATAGATAATTTTTTCATTGACTCAATGGAATATTACGAACCTTATTACTATAATTATGACGCCCCTGTGATATGCTTTGAAGAAATGGATAACAGAACTCTGTTTACATTACTGTTGTGGCTGAAATGGTATGTAAACAAACGACGTATCGCCACAAGTGAGCTACACTGTTATATACTGCGCATTACTGCCGCAAGTTACCGTAATCTTTCCCACAAAAGTTATATTCTTTCCTCTCCCCTGGCCTGTAATTCCGCCGATGAGATCATCATGACCCCTTACAGACTCCTGGTACAGCGGGACTTCATCCTGCCAGAGACCATCTTCTTCGCCAAAGGGAACAACATACTTACCCTGGGCACGCTCCTTAATCTTATGTCCATGTATTCCAGCAAGACAATTCTGCTTGACCCCCTCATAGATAACGATGTACTGTCTATAGTTCCTAAGCTTAACCGAGTGCTGTCAAACAGATATTTCTCCACCCCCGGCAAGTCCATTGTGATAAAGATCAAACAATCCATAGACAACATAATCTCTTATATTCCGGATCACAAAGATATTTTTGACTACCCTGACCGTTCCCGCTCAGAACTGATCATGACCTCCGCATTTCTTGCGGAGTTCATTTCCATGATGTGACTAAACTGAATATATAACCATTTTCTCGCCTAATGACTCGTTGTCATCTCGCCTATCGGCTCGATGAACATTAGCCTTCATATAGAAATTCATGCAAGCATGATTTCTGCATGAAGGCCTATTGCACAAAAAGCCACTCTGTATAAAATACAGAATGGCTCTTGGGAAATTGGGGGGGGAGAGGAGGATTCCTTATTTTGGGGTTATGGGGTTACATTACATCGTATAAAGGGATTTCTACGAAATTCGTGCGTTGGGAATCCTCCATGTATTCAAAATTTAAAGTAATTGTTTTTTTATATTAATTGAGCAACCGTTTTCACAGCTTGCACTGACCTCAATCACTCAACCAACTTATGGTTAGATATTAACATCCAATGCCCATATTGTAAAGATGTCATATTTTATAAAATTCATTACAGTTTTTGTGCATCTTCGATAAAATGCACAATTTTCACAAATCAAAAGTGTCCAGCACAATTTTACTGACCCTTTTCAGAATCCTCTTCTATCGTGCCGGACACCTTGTACACTATAATATGTATTTTGTATATTGTCAACAATTTTTTTAAATTTTATATTTAACAAACCTAATAGCCTATGTGCACATTTACCATATGGTGAGTTTTACGGTCCTCTTCCGGCTCAATTCAGCTTCGCTTTGTACACCGTTTGCCGCAGTTATTTCCGCCTCTTTCTGCCCGCCTGCCATATGTGCAAAATTACCAACTTATTTCATTTTTCCATGTGGGTATGACATGCAGGCATCCGCCTTTTAAAACTTTTTCCCCTTCACCAATTCACATACAGACTTTATGATTGTATAATGTCTATATTGTCCACAATCTTCCAAAAGGAGAGAAAACATGCTTGAAGCAAGAATAAGGGATCTGGCACAGCGATCCTATAATCAGAATATATATACCTACACCAATTTCCTCAATGCCGCCGACATGGAAGTTTTCTACAACATGAGAAATGAACTTTCAGGTATTCCCTACGAAATCTTCGGCGGGCTGCCTAACTCCGAGAGGGTAATGGTGGGCTTCGGCTCGGAGGAAATGCTCGGCTACCCGGGACACTTTCCCATATCGGTCATAAAAGTACAGCCCTTAATAGACAAATTCTCAGATGAGCTGTCCCACAGGGATTTCCTCGGTGCTCTCATGAATCTGGGCATTGAGAGGGAAATGATAGGTGACATACTGGTGAAGGGCTCCGACAAAAGTGGAAGAAAAAACACAGCCTTTGTATGCGCAGCAGACACCATGGCGGACTATATAGTGGATAATCTAACAAAGATCAAGCACACAAATGTCAAATGTGCCATTGTGGATGCCCGCACCTGCCCGGAGCTTGAGGTAACCCTTATGCCCATGTCGGTCATTACCGCCAGTTCAAGATTTGACGGAATTGTGTCTGGAATAACAAGGCTGTCCCGGAGCAAAACGGCAGAATTGTTTAAGGAAAAGCATATAAGCCTTAACGGACGCCTGTACCAGAACCCCAGCTACAACCTGAAGCCCGGCGACATCATATCCATAAAGGGCTACGGCAAATATATATTTGACTCTGTGGGAAATGAAACAAGAAAAGGCCGTACCTACATAAACCTGAAAAAATATGAATAAAAAACCCTTTCTGCTGATTGAATCGACCCCAAAAAGTTAGACTTTTGAGCCTAACTTCCTGGGGTCGGCATAAAACTCTCAGTAAAGAGGTGTGTATCTGATAATCTAAAGTTCATCAAAGAATATATTTTCTTATTGGTCTTTTAATGTACCTGAGATTTTCTTTTTTTCTTTCAATTTCCTGTATATAAGTGCCGCAATAGCTGCGCCTGCCAATCCAAACAGGTCTCCGAGGATTATGCCGGCGATCACGTCTGTAGGATAGTGTATCCCCACATATAGCCTTGAAAATCCCATAAGGGTGGCATATATCAGTGCACACGCCCCAAGCTTCTTATGTTCGCTCCTAAGTATCGCCATGGAAGACGCAAATGCTGCTGCCGTATGTCCCGATGGGAATGAATAATCCGCAGCCTTTTTTATTATCAGCGAGACCTCATGGCTGTACACATAAGGCCGTATCCTGTGAGCCAGAGGCTTCACACATATATTTACACATAACAAATCGATTATCAATGCTATGGCACTGGCAAGTCCTGCCTTTCTGTACTTTGGTATACAGATAAGGACAATGGAAAGGATTATCCATATGATTCCTGCATTTCCCGTATATGTTATAAACTTCATTATGGGTGTAAGAAATGCCGTCCTTAAATGTTCGGCGATCCACACCAGTACACTGACATCCCAGTCTGAAATCTGTCCTATCATATATTCCTTATTTTGTAATTCCCAGTCTGTGAGCCTCGTCGCATACTGCCTTGGCAACCACCTTGGCAACCCTCTCGTCAAATGCTCCAGGGATTATATACTCCTCGTTCAACTCATCGTCAGATACTATAGAAGCAATAGCCTTGGCTGCTGCGATCTTCATTTCCTCTGTAATAGCTGTTGCCTTGGCGTCAAGGGCACCTCTGAATATACCAGGGAATACAAGCACGTTGTTGATCTGGTTTGGATAATCTGAACGTCCTGTAGCCATTACTCTGACTCCGCCCTTCTTAGCCTCCTCAGGCATGATCTCAGGTGTAGGATTGGCCATGGCAAATACTATAGGATCCTTTGCCATACTTGCAACCATATCTGCCGTAACAATATTCGGTGCTGATACTCCGATAAATACATCCTTCCCCTTCATTATCTCTGCAAGGGCTCCGGTCTGTCTGTCCTTATTTGTAATTTCTGCCATCTCTGTCTGTGCAGGATTCATCCAATCCTGTCCCGGACAAAGGGCACCGTTCTTATCCACAAGAACCACATTTCCTATTCCAAGCTGGAGAAGAAGCCTGCAGATGGATATTCCTGCCGAACCTGCTCCGTTTATAACAACATTCGCCTGGTCAAATGGCTTACCAACCAGCTTAAGGGCATTAATAAGACCTGCTGAAACTACAATTGCTGTACCGTGCTGATCGTCATGGAATACAGGGATGTCAAGCTCCTCTTTAAGCCTTCTTTCTATCTCAAAGCATCTTGGAGCTGAGATATCCTCCAGGTTGATACCGCCAAATACAGGTGCTATACGTTTAACCGTCTCTACTATCTCATCTACATCCTTTGTGTCAAGGCAGATAGGGAATGCGTCAACATTTCCAAATTCCTTAAATAATATGGATTTTCCCTCCATTACAGGAATTGCTGCCTCAGGACCTATATCGCCAAGTCCCAGAACTGCTGTACCGTCAGATACAACTGCCACCATGTTTCCTTTACATGTATATTTGTATACGTCAGCCTTGTTATCACGGATCTTTCTGCAAGGCTCGGCAACTCCCGGTGTATATGCTGTGCTCAGATCGTCTCTGTCCTTGATCTTGACCTTGGAGATAACCTCAACCTTTCCTTTATTCTCTTCGTGCATTTTAAGACTCAGACTATTATAATCCATTTTTACTCTCCTTGTATGATGTATATTACTCTTTTACGGTTATGAACACTGTTATCATAAAGCCCCCGACAACCCGTGACATAATACTTATAATTGTACCTATATAGAATATTTAAATCAAGGGGAAAATCCTAAATAAGCTTAATTAAAAGTCTAAATTTATGCAGGCACAATTTCTATACGAAGGCTTATTGCACAGCGATAAACCTTGCTTTGCGCAGTTTTAGCCGTTGATTGGCAGACGTCAGGTGCAACATGCCTGCATAGTTACACTTGACGTCTGCCATAACAAAAAGGGAACCATCCAAAGACGATTCCCTCGCTGTGTTTAATATTTAATTTTATCGTGTACTATAAGTATACGAAAGTTTCCATACATGCCATTGCTTTAATCACTCTATATAAAATTCTATTATGTGTTGCAGTAAACTGTTAAATATATAAAATACACTACAAAATTCTGCTATAATGAATTCTGAAAGGATGAACCAATGTTCTTTTAACTATCCGATCTAAAACTGTTTAGATATCTCCCAAGGCACTCATAACAGGCACTGCCTGAACAAATGCGATATCTCGTTCCTTTCACAATAGTTGATAAAGTACTTTTTTGATATATCCCAATGCCCTTGAAACACTGTATATATCTCTTTCTTAGAACAATCATAGTGAAACCTGTCCGGCTCGTTATACCTACGTCCATATCTTACGTTATGCAATACACTGCATCTGTGATGGACTTGTTCAAGTTATATCAATAAAGGCATTCCGTATGGAAACTATGCTCCAAACATGTTAAGCCACTATGATAAAACTGTTCTTTAGTTGAATCCAACGGAATCTCCTCCTTTCATGTATCGCACCTGTCTGATCTTATAAATGATAATACATCTGGTCTTACGACTTACCAACAATACATTCAGATCATCTACAGGTACTGTGTACCATTACCTAAATTCTGATCTCTGTGTTTAGAGACCCTCTCTTAAGATATTTTTATTATACAGTTTTGTCTCGAAACTGTCAATATGTTTTTTGACAATTTATATGTTTTATTACATTTATTTTCACTTCTTATACGCAAATTGTATATTTTCTGTTTTATTGTATATATTTTATATATTATTCATTCAATTTTACAATATTACAAACCCGATTTCATTATTACATAATATAGTTAAGCCCCGGCTATGCTCTACAACAAAGCCTTAATTTCATATGACGACAAAAAAATGTTGACTTTTAAATTTGTCAATGCTATCCTAAACGTAGTTTTAAATTTTAAAGGCATTGACAGGAAGGAGTACTTAAGGCACTGTTATTTCAGAGAGCAGATGGCTGGTGTAAGTCTGCATAACATCTTAAGGAAGCAGTCCCCGAGTCGTGGTTGCGAACGTGTTTTGATTATTAGCAGCCAACGGAGTGATTCACGTTACAGAATTTATGACAGTGATGGCTGTCAACAGAGTGCAGGTTTTTCCTGAAATTAGGTGGTACCACGGACACCGGCTTATGAATGTTCGCCCTAAGCATTTATTATGCTTGGGCTTTTTTATTGCCCGAAATGCATTTTTTATAATAAATACAGTAACCTCAGCATTAATTCTAACAAGGCTGCTGTATGGGGGAGAAGGGCACCGGGCATATTTAAGTATTTTGAGAGTGTTAAATAACACAGGAGGTAATTAGAATGAGAAAGTTTGAGAAATCCACAAAGCTTGATAATGTTTGTTATGACATAAGAGGTCCTGTCATGGACGAGGCCAACAGAATGATCGCCGAAGGTGTCAATGTCTTAAAGCTTAACATAGGCAATCCGGCACCTCATGGCTTCCATGCACCGGACGAGGTAATAAAGGATATGGCGTATAACCTGAGAGATACAGAGGGCTACTCTGACTCAAAGGGTCTCTTCTCAGCAAGAAAGGCCATCATGCAGTACTGCCAGTTAAAGCACATTCCAAACGTAGGTATTGATGATATCTATACAGGTAACGGTGTCAGCGAGCTTATTACCATGTCAATGCAGGGACTCCTTAATCCTGGAGATGAAATCCTGGTGCCTATGCCGGACTATCCGCTGTGGACGGCCTCTGTCACTCTGGCAGGCGGTACTGCCGTTCACTATCTCTGTGACGAGCAGGCTGACTGGTATCCGGACATTGACGACATGAGAAGTAAGATCACTCCTAACACCAAAGGTATTGTTGTCATCAATCCTAACAATCCTACAGGCGCCTTATATCCAAGGGCTGTACTTGAAGAGATCGTACAGCTTGCAAGGGAAAATGACCTGATATTATTTGCAGATGAGATATATGACAGGCTAGTGATGGATGGCGAGGAGCATGTTGCTTTAGCTTCACTGGCTCCTGATCTCATGACCATAAGCTTCAACGGCTTAAGTAAGTCCCACAGAGTTGCCGGATATCGTATCGGATGGATGTGCCTGTGTGGTGACAAGTCAAATGCAAAGGGCTACATTGAGGGTCTGAACCTGCTGTCATCAATGCGTCTCTGTTCAAATGTTCCTGCCCAGAGTATCGTACAGACCTCATTAGGTGGCACCCAGTCTTCCGACGAGCTTCTGCTTCCGGGTGGTCGTATCTACGAGCAGAGAGAGTTTATATACAATGCACTTAAAGACATTCCGGGAGTATCAGTTGTGAAGCCTAAGGCTGCCTTCTATATATTCCCTAAGCTTGATTCTGAGAAGTTCCACATTACAGATGACGAGCAGTTTGCCCTTGATCTGTTACGGAGAAAGAAGATTCTTATCACCTGTGGTACAGGATTTAACTGGAAGGATCCGGATCATTTCCGTATTGTTTATCTTCCAAACCTTGAGATCCTTAAAAAAGCAACCACTGAATTAGCTGACTTCTTGAGCACATATCATCAGTGATAACACAGTACCCGGGAATTGCAGTCGTGCAGGCATGCCGCTCTTTCCCCATTGCCATAATAAAATAAATAAAAAAGCCTGAGTCTTTCTTAGCTTATATAAAAACATATAACAAAGAAATGTCTCAGGCTTTTTGTTATGGATGAAGTAACAATTCACGATTTAAACTACAACCATGTTGTCTTCTTTTTTATTTACTGCTACTTTCAATCTACCTTATATAAAACGCTTAAAAAATTCCGCCTCAGCGTCATTACATTCCACTGCCTCCGGGTTAGTCACATCTATATGGAATACATGACCATTCTCAGGATGCTCCACTCCATATTCCCTATACGTAAACCTTACGTTCTTTTCCTTAAATTTTGAGATAAGACTATCCGTTTTTGACTTAAGATCATCATTTACACTGACCATTACATATGCCGGTGGGAAGGTGCCATCCATATAAGTTAATGTATCAAGGAAGATCACCGAATCAGCCTTTTCTGCTGCCAGACTTCCATCGCTGTTAAACAGAGTCCAGAAAAGCATACTCCCCGGATCTTCACGCTGGTCATATACTCCGCAGTTCAATGCTACGGCTCGTGGCATTACAGCCGATGTTGCAAAGCTTACCTTATCACGAAGCTTCTTATCCCCCGCAAGAACACAGTACAGCACACTGAGGTATGCCCCTGCCGAGTCCCCCGTCAGGAAAACCTTATCCATATCAAGGTCAAGCTCATCTGCATTTTCCTTAAGATAATTCATACAGGCACATACATCTTCAATGTTTGCGGGGTATTTGTTCTCAGGTGACAAACGATAGTTAAAATTCACCACATTAAATCCTCGTCTCGCCATATCCGCGCAGTAGAACTTATATATCTCCTTGTCTCCGTAGAAGAATCCGCCTCCATGTATATTCACCAATGTAGGGTATGCTCCGGGCTTTACCGGCTTATATATGTCAAATCTGCTGTTTGAAGCATAATCTGATTTATTCCCTGAGATATTCCCTGATTGCACACTAGCATATTCCTTAACATGACCAAAGCCCTCTCTCTTAAATCCGGGTGTCTTGTAGTCAAGATCTGCATATATCTCCACGTCATCAGAAAGAGTCTTGTCCCCGTCACGCTTTGCATCATTTGCGCCCCACTGGTGTCTCATATCCTTCCACGCTTCACCCCGGTATTCACTTACTATCCGGTCATGAAGCAATGCCTCCATATCCTCCACAGGTACACCGTGAAGATCACTGCACCTTTCTGTGTCTGTCTCTGCTGTCACTACCTTGTCTATCTCAAATCCCATATTATTTCCTTTCACTTTTTTTAAATAAAATCAAAGGTTGCCTGCTCGTAGCTGAGCTCATGGTACTCCAGCTCTTCGCCATCAGTCTTGCTGTTGTAATCAATAACCACAGTCTGCTGCTTACCGCCCACCATCTGCTGTCCAAGAACGTAATTAACGTCAAATCTTCCTGTTATGGCTGGAGTTGCACCCCTGGCAGGAACTATAAGCTGGACGTGATTTGCAGATAACATTGCAAATATAGGCTCCCAGATATAGATATCCTTTGCCGCACCAAATGGGTTATCTATGAATATTGTCTTGGTGGTCACTGTATCCTCTGCCCGGAATGAATACATTCCGGCAATATAGTTTATTATTGCCACAAGGAACTGGATGTAGATACCCTGGGACTGACCTGTACTTCCTACAGCCTCCTCATATCTCAGATACCGGCTCTGCTCTTTTATTCGCTCTCTCTTGTAGAGCTTAAGCTTAATGGCGTTCATATCTGTGACCATCACTCCGAACAATCTCTTAAGACCAAGACTTTCTTTGATGAACTTAACTCGCTTACGCTCATCCTCATAGGTATCCGCACTCTTAACAAGATTATCTATGTACTCTGACATCCTCTGCTTCACAAATTCATCCTTAACGTAAGGTATGGACAGATCAACCATCTTAATGACCTCATTTCCCATGTTGATCTTTGAAAGCTTAGGAAGCTTCTCAAGCTCAGTCTTAACATCCATGCAACGCTGGATACACTGATTTTCAAAGTTCTCCTTTATGGTCTCCATGTCCTCTATACCCTTTGCCACTCTTCCCTTTTCAAGCCTTATAAACTCTATTATCTGGGAAAGATTGTCAAGAAGTGCCCTGGCATCATAATAGTTGTCAGGTATGTTCACATCATTTCTTATAGTTGCAGCCATTTCAAATACACCCATGGCACTTAAGGCTTCCGCCGTCTGCCCCTTATACCTCATCAGATCATTCTTTGCACGGTCAAGGTTCTTCCGGCTCCTGTCGAATTTAAACAGGCTGCCCTCAAATGCATCCCTGAGCTTCTCCTTGTCGTCATAGAGTATCTTACCTGCTGCCACATCAATATCATTTGTATCAACAATACGCTTAACATCCTTGAAGAGGTCTGTCATATAGCCCTGTTCCTTAACATAGCTTTCGTATTCCCTGACACATTCTTTGTACTGACGTTCAAGCTCCCCAAGAGTCTGATCACCATTTTCAATGGCAGTCTTTGCCTCCGTGAGGGTTATGTCCTCCTTCACATAGCTGCCGGCACCATACTCTCTGATGATATTCTCAAGGGCATAATTGGTACTTCCCTCAAGCTTATTGATCTCCTTTGAGGTCTCGTTATGCTTTCTAGTAAGCTCCGAAGATATATGAGTAAGTCTGGCTATCTCTTTATTTATGGTTTCAAGGGTCTCTTCATCAGTTACAACTATGTCGCCTGAGGAAAGGATCTCCTCCTCTGTTATACCCCTCTTTTCTATGGTCCTCATGGTCCTCTCCATGGAGCTCTTAAGGGCATTTATCAGCTTCTTCTTATCCTCTATATCAGGCTTGCTGTAGGAGTGTGCCTTATACATAGCCATAAATTCGGCGTCTATCTCTTCATCGCTTAAGATTATCCTGTCGTAGCTTACCCCCGGCATATCGTCATAGTAGGCAGCGTAGTACTGCTCCCATTTCTCATTTATCTCACCGATATCCTTAGTGTACTTCTCAGCCCTTGCCTGGAGATCACCTACAGTCATGGCAGCCTTAAGCTCATTTCCCTTTAACTCCTCAATCTTTACGGACAGTGTACTCTCATACACATTAAGCTCGTTAAGTCTTACAATTTCCTTCTTGAGCTCCTCTGAAAGGTCAAATATCTGTTTTAAGATATCTGTTGATGTTGTAAGCTCCGCAAGCTCCGAAGTCAGACTATCCATTTCCTTATTGCTACGGTCTATGCGGATGGTAAGCTCTGTTATGGCGTCATAAAGTCCCTTTATCTCGTCCTTTGCGTCTGCAAGCTCTTTCTCTGCTGCCTTTAACTCCTCATCTGCAGTCACCAGATCATTATTTACGATACTTCTTACAAATGTAAGATCCTCGTCATATGTGCTTAAGCTGTCATTTATAATAGAAAGCTCATCCTCTGCTGAGGCAAGTGCTTCATGCGCATCCTTCTTAAGCTTGTTCAATACTTCCTCGTCGGCGAAATATTCTGCACTGCGGGTTACTGCTACTGCATTATTTCCCAGGTAAAGTGCAGGCTCTGCCAGACTATTCATATCGTAGATCATGACATACTGGCTTCCTGTATCTATATCAGGAAGGTTGATATCATCCTTAATGGCGGCAAAATCCTTCACGATCACTCCGTATGGCAATGCCGGATTGGTATTAAGAAGGCTTTTTCGTCTGTCAGGATCAAGGGCAGCCAGATAATTTGCCCCGAATACTGCCATGGTGCCATGTCTTGTCTCAATGTAGTTGATGACCGCCTCGGCACCCTTCATAGGGCCGAATATCTGTCCTGTCCCAAGAAGCTTCTCTTGTCTCTTAAGCTCCTCCACCTCAGTCCTCTTCTTAACTATCTCTTCATAGGCACCCTTTATCCTTGCGGATATGATGTCCTCTATAAGAGACGGCTCAGAAGCTCCGTAGATACCTATGATATTCTTGAACTTCTGCTGAACCTGTCCGTAAAGGGCAGCCTTTTCATTTGCAGATTCATATTTCTTCTCAAGTGCAGGAAGCTCGCCGTTCTTAACGGAAAGGTTGTACTTGTCCTCGTACATCTCTTCCCGTAAGGAATTGCTGTCTATCTGTAATGCAGTGAGCTTCTCTTCTGTATTCTTACGCTTCTTCTCGCTTGCCTCATACATGGCAGAAGCATCACCTACAACCACCACATCCACAGAGGCAGTCAATTCATTTATCTTATCGTTAAGTCCTTCTATACGCTGCTTTACATCAATGATATTGCTGTCGGCAACCGCCTTGGCGATCTGTCCCTCTCTTAAGAGCTTCTCAGCCTCAGCCTGCTCTTCCTTCTTTATGACGAGAGTTCTCTCATTGTCCACCTTAAGGCTGTTTAACTCTGCCAGCCGGAAATCATTGTTCTGCTTCTTGTTCCATGCGTACTGCTTCATTTTGTGGATATCCACATCTGAGCTGTTCATGATATTTTCAAGGAGCTTTTCATTCTCCTTTAAGAGGCTTCTGTCCTTAACATAGCCCACATACTCATTTATGCTTTCCTTAAGGGCGATGAAATGTCTCGCTTCCTTAAGCTTCTCTTCATTTACAGAAATCTCTGCCTCAAGTCTCTCAAGATACTGCTTCAACTGGTCCGCCTCAAGGTATTGCTTTGTAACCTTAAGGTTATCAAGGCGGAGCTTCTGTGCCTCCTTCTTCTCATAGCTGTCCTGCTTCTTCGCCAAGAGTTCCTCTGCATGATCCGAGTCCTGACTGGTAAATTCTTTTCCTGTCACATATATATCTGCCAGGCTTTTTGTTATGCTGTCGTACTCATCATAGAGATCCATACAGGAATTTACCCTGTCCTGAAGCACATTTATAAGCTCTATCTGATGATCGTAATTTGCAATGTCCCTCTTCTTCCTTGCAAGCTGGTTAAGCTTCTCCTTTATATCAAGAAGGGTCTGTGCCATGTCGTCTTCCTCACCGTTCCTGCCTGTCTTGGTAAGAAAAGCCTTCTCGATTATCTCTTCTATTAAGAGATCCTCCACCACCTTTCTGGTGGTCCTGTAATTGGTCTCGAAATATGTACGGACATGTCCTTCGGTTTTATTTATACCTCTGATGATCTCCCAGTGGCTTTCATGGAGTCCATACTGACTTATAAATCTCTGGTACTCTCCCTTTCGCTCAAACACATGGATATCCAGACTCAGATCCTTTCTTGCCAGATCCTTAAGGTAATTCTTAAGACCGCTGAAAGTGATCTTCTCATTGTCCTTTGACAGGGGAAGGTTCACGATATCATTTCTATTGTATTCCCTGTAGAATATACAGTAGTTGAAATATTCAATAGCCGCAGTATCCTTTTCTGTGGCACTGCCTCCGTCCTTATTGCTGCCGTCCTCGTCCTTTGCCTTTCTGGCACAGAATCCGGTGGTCATGTAGCGGTATCCGTTTTCTATATCTGCCTCATCCAGTTTCCACTCAATAAGTGAGTGTATGACTGTATTGCCACAGCCTGCACGGAACAGCTTCTCTATAGGCTGCTTGTCATCAAGGGTACAGTTTGGTATGAGATTTTGCAGCAAAAGCAGCATAAGGATACTCTTGCCGCCGCCATTTGCCAGATCGTAGAGAGTATTCCTGCCGTACATACGCATGGTGAAATCATCATACTGCTGTGTACCAAAGTTATATTTTACGTTATTTACCCTTATCCTGTTTATACTAGGCATTTTCATTTCCTCCGAGAAGCTGGTACAGTCTGCCTCTGTAATCTTCAAAATAATTTTCTGACAGTGCTTTAAATCTGTCTGTAGGGTAATATCTGTCATCATTCTCCACAAATAATCCCTGAGACACCATAAAATTGAATGTAAGTTTCACATAACCTGATTTTGACGCCCTGGAAGCCTTGGCTTTCTCCCCTTCGCCTCCACTTGTGGTTATTGGGAGACTGTCCCACAGCAGTCCTATTGCCTTGAAGCTCTCCTGTTCAATGTCCTCCCTGGCAAATACCGCCAGTTCTCCTGTTATTCCTGACAGAAACCTGTCTGTCTCCTCTATGACCTTCTCGGGCTTTATATAATCCCTGAACTGATAGCTCTCAGAGTCCCTGTAGAAATATATGAGCATCATATACATTATAAAGTAGCACAGGTACAGCTCCTTGTTGAGCCTTAAGCCAAGTATCCTCTTCACGTCATCATTTGTATATCCGAATACCCTGTTACCCTCGCCTGCGGTTACATACAGGCTGTCGTTATACTCGTAAAGGCACAGATTAAGCTTCTTAAATATAGAACCAACAATGTCGTAAACTTCTGCATTGCTGTAATATTCCTCATATAACTGACCATTTTCACTGTCTCTCTTGCTTACCTCATCGCCCGATATAAGCTTGGAATATATAAGCAGAGCCTTATCCAAATTCTTACTTTCCATGTTTGCTGTCACCTTTTCTCACAAATATCATATTCGTAACGTACATATCCTCGCCAATGGCAATCTCCTGTGCCGGATCGCACTCTATATCAAACACAAGTCCTTTAAATCTCTCCATGGACAGCTTCGGAGCATACGCACCGTCAGTCTCGCTTCCCATGCCGGGAGTCTTGCCTGTAAGAGCCTCCACCACCACGCCCTCAAGCATGGTCTCCTGCTTCTTAAGCATGTCATCTATATCGTAATGCTTCTTCTGCACCAGATGGGTAAGGAAGGAATAGTAATCCTTGTTCCCGTAGATCTCCTTGCCAAATCTGATCTCCAGTATTCCGTTAAATTCCTTAAGGGTTAGTCTGTCCCATTTGATGAGCTGATCTGCCAGCTCGAAGAACAGCCTTCCGAAGTTTCTGCTGATCCTGTCATCAAGAAGCTCGTCCTCATACCTGAAGCTGCTGTCTGTCTCCTCCTGCTTCACCTTGACCATCCTTGCGTTATCATCGGATTTCAGCGTGAGGATATTGTCTATGGACGCAAATGAGAACCACTTCTCATTCTTCGGTGCAAATAACGGTGACAGCACGGTGAACATCTTATCCGGTCTGTCCTCCCTTATGATATCCATAAGTCTTGCCTGGAAGTCAAATGACGCCTTAAGCTTCTTAAGCTTCGCCCTGTGGATTATGTTGTCCGATATCTCCTGCAGCTCCATTGTGGAATTAATAAGGCTTCCGTGCTTTAAGATAGTCTTCTTAAGCAGAAGCTCCAGTTCACTGATCTCCTTAAAGGTTTTATTTCCACTGCCGTATGCCTTGTCGTAGCCTGCTCTTGCCACAGCCTTATCCACCAGTGCCTTATTTCTGGCGAACATCTTCTGCTCCTCCATGAACCAGTTGCCTACGGTCTTCATATATTTCTCGTATCGCTCCGCCGCCTTAAATACATCATAACTGAACATATCCACTATCTCGTCCTTCTCACGGACCAGGCGGTTCACCTCGTTATTTATCCTCTTGACAACCTCGATACCACCTTTGAAATTCTCGCCGGTTATCATCTTCTCAAGAAGAAGCTGCTCCACATTTATCTTGCTTTCTTCCTTTATCTCCTTGGTATCCAGATAAAATTCTATGCCCTCTGCGGTGATGAAGTATCGTACCTGTCCGTCCCTTATATGTCCGTCCACCAGTTTCACACGCCCCACCTTGCTCTTCTTGATAGAAGGGTCATAGAAGTTAAATTCAAATGCTTTTCCGTCGTTCCTTATCTTGTCAAATATATATGCGATCAGCTCTTTTCTGTCCTCGGTCTTTATCTCCACGTCAAAATCCCTGTCTAAGAGCTGCCCCATAAATTCTTCGTACTCATCATAGGTAACTTCCCTCTCATTCATACTGTTTTCCTGAATGAGAAAACGCAGCACTCCCATGGTTATATATCCCATGTCGAGTCCTGCATATCGTCCCTCTTTATACTGGGCAAATGTAGTTTCAGACAGCACAAAAAAAGGATAATACTTTCTCAGATTGTACATCCTGGCATTGTGTTCCTTTATTATGTCATTTATCATCACGTATTTCTGCGCCATGCTTCTTTTGTGCTCCTTACCTGCCCCCGGAAGCTCTCATAACAAGAGTTCCTGGAAGCCCTAAAATCCAGTATCAGTATACACTCTATAAGGAGTTATGGCAAATAATTATGTGGGGAATTATCAAATTAAGAAAGCCATGAGAACAGCATTACCACTGCACCCAATAAGACGAGTATTATTCCTGTTACCTGGTTTAAAACCTTTGGCGTTGCTTTATTTGCAAATACTGCTGCGATCCTTGCCCAGATAAGTGTAAACACAATGCAGAGCACCCAGGTGGTTACGTCCGGAAGACCACCTATGGCAAAATGAGACACAGCTCCGGTAAATGCTGTGAATGTCATTATAAATACACTGGTTCCTACTGCGGTCTTTAATTCATAACCAAGAACTGATGTAAGAATAAGAAGCATCATCATTCCGCCGCCGGCACCCACAAAACCGCAGATAAATCCGATCAGGATACCACAGATGATCGACTGTACCACCCTCTTTCCTGCCGGGACTTCATTCATAGCTTCCTTTGTGGTCATTACAGGTTTAATGATGAATTTTATTCCAAGCAGCAATGTCATAAATACCGAAAAGTTCCCCATTGTGGTTGATGGTATAAGACTTGACACATAGCTTCCCACCACAGTAAATACAAGTACACTCACCATCATGATAAGCCCGTTCTTCACATCAAGGTTCTTATTCTTACCATATGTATAAGCCGATACGGCACTGGCAAGCACATCCGATGAAAGTGCTATTCCAACTGCTATATACGGGTCTATTCCAAGAAATGTTATAAGTATGGGACTGATGACTGCCGCCGCACTCATGCCGGCAAAACCGGTTCCAAGACCTGCTCCCATACCTGCAAAAAATGTTATTAATATAGTCCAAAGTATTGTCATGTTGTTTCTCTCCTGTTATTACCTCATGTAGCCTTGCCCGGCTCACCTACGAGTTTAATACGATAATGTCATAATGTAAACTTGCATTAAATTAAATTTTTATAAAACATCGGGACCGTGGTACGATCAGAACAGATCCAAAAGCTTCTGCCATAAGCTGCGGTCAAATAATTATTAAAATATTTGCCTATTTCACAGGCAACTGTATAATAGGCTCAAGTACTTTAAATAATTCTTCAATGTTTACAAAAATGTTGCCATCCGGGCAAAGGGCAACCAGCCGGGTATGAATCCCGGTTCAACATCCGACTCTTCTGTACCTGCAAGTACATATATCACCCTTTCAATCTGCGTTGCAGTATTGATAGCCGGTCTGATATTTGCATTTGTATTCAGGAGAAGAAAGGGTCAAAGATATTAATCAGAAAAGGGCATATACGACCTACAAATGGCTTCCATTAATGGAATGTTATCAAGATCATATATGCCCATAAGGTTAGCCTGCTCTAACCAAGCATAGTATACCATGGATGAATAAAAAAGCATATATAAGTTGCAGATAATCACCTCACATGAAATCTGCAAATTATATATGCCATCTACATTTTGTTTATTATATTTTATTACAAGGCAAGATATTTTAATTAATACTAGCATTGTTTATCTGCTTCATGTATCTTTCCACCTCAGCCTCTGTTATCTCACACTCATCTGCAATCTGAGATACAGTCTTACCTTTTTGAATTTTCTTTGTCACTAGCATTATAAGTGTATTATCCACACCCTGCTGTATAAGCCTGTCGCTTAATGCTACATAATCTTCGTCACCCATCTCAGTCACCTTCTCTCTGATAAGATCATCACTGTTTAACAAATTATCTTCTATGTTGTGCAATGATGTAACCAACAGTTCAACTTCCTTTGCATTAAGTATATCATTCTTATGGGGATTGTCCAATTCCTTTTGTGGGTCATTCTTTAGGGCAGTTGTGTATTCGGGATCTTTTTATACAATTCGTATAATCACCTTTAGGGCGAAGAAGCTTCCTGCCTTTAAATACGACATTTTTCATTATCCTGCATTATACAAATTGTATATACATAAATTTGCAAGGCAAAAAGTCATTATAAAAAATAGGGATTTGCATATTAAAATCTATTATTTTCCAATTAAAAAGACTATAAACTGGTTCAAAAACGCCATTTCTCCCCCACTTTAACAAAATAACTATTTTCTCAATAAAAAAGATAGTCATGACTTTTATAATTAAATCATCTAAATCTTTGACATTTTATAAATGATAATATAATGTGGAAATACGATAATTATCATAATGAATTGCAATCTAAAATCTATTAAAGGAGTAAAATTTGGCTTTCTACGATAAAGAAATAAAAAGGGTATGTGAGTCCTGCCCAAGACTGCTAATACTGATGATCAATTCTGTCTTTTCCAAACATCATGCAGAGAACGCAGAAATAATATTCCTTGACAAGGAGCAAAACATTGAGTCTAATAAAAATACGACCTATATGGATATGCTTCTTGAAATTGAAGCGTGCCGATACCATATTGAGTACCAACTACTCGAAGGAAATATGGCCATCCGAATGGTAGAGTATGGCATGAAAGAAACTATCCGTGGTCTGCGACAAAATGGAGATATCACCAAAGTCTCCGATGGCAGATATGAAATTGAGATTGTTATGCCTTTGCAGGCCGTTGTATTTCTGGCAGGAGCAAACAAAAAGGATAAGATAACTGTCAAGCTTCACCTTCCAAATGGTAAAATTGTCACCTATGAACTCCCATGTATATCCGCCAGCGAAACTGTATCTGAGCTTTCAAGAAAGAAAATGTATTTGCTGATACCTTTCCAGCAAGTGCAATTATACAGCCGGATGTTAAGAGCCAGACACTATACAGAGAAGACCAAGTTAAAGCTTGCGGAAAGCCTGTACAGCTTCCGGCTTGAAGCAAAAAAGGAATTGGATAATCTTCATAAGAATGGTATACTTAATGCAAACGAAGTTGAACTGCTAATTACATCATTACACAATATAGAAGACAATTTGTTAAACAGTGATGATCTTATCAGAGAGAAGGTGACTGAGATGGGTGACGAAGATTATGTAGCATTAAGCGACCGACTTATACAACAGGGTGTTGAGCAAGGAATTAAAGAAGGCATGAAACAAGGCATGAAAGAAGGCGTGGAACAAGGCACCAAAAAAACCTTGCTATCACTTATATCAAAAAAGCTTCAAAAGGGAAAATCTCTTGCCCAGATAGCCGATGAATGTGAACTGACCCAGGATGAGGCTCAGGAATACATTGATGAAATCAAAGGGAATAAATAATAAGCAGATAAAAGGGGGAGCACATGGCAATACATATGCTCCCCTTATTAAGTCTCCTCTTGTTGTTTCAGTCCACTAAGGTATTATCTTGTTTTATTTTACCTTCTTCTGCATTACGCCCTTAACTACATAGTACTTTGAACCATTGTAATTAACATAGCCGGTGTATGTCCTATCCATCTTGCCGTTCTTCACGAAGTACCACTTTGTACCGTATTTGCAGAGGGTTGTGCTCTTGTTGATCTTGCCGTCCTTGATGTAGTACCAGCTGCTGCCGTATTTGCAGAGGGTTACTGACTTCTTATCAAGTCTGCCGTTGTTCACGTAGTACCAGGTGCCGTTATACTTCACAAGAGTAGTTGCTGTAGAATAAAATCTTCCGTTCTTGATGTAATACCAGCCGCCGTTATACTTCACGAGGGTGGTTGCTGAGAAATCTATCTTACCGTCTTTGATGTAATACCAGGTGTTGCCGTACTTATACAATGTGTTGGCTGTGAAGTCCACCTTGCCATCCTTTATCAGATACCAGTTATTCTCATATTTAAAAAGCTTGTTAGCTGTCTCGTCTGCTTCCCCGTACTTTGTGTAATACCAGGTGCCATCATCATCTATAAGGATATCTTCCACATTGTGCTGGTTCTCTGTATCACATTCCTCCATGTTGTCCTTATCAAGGTAAGAGAAATCCTCATCTACCATGTAATTATCGGAGCAGTCAAGGTTATTAAGCTTTTTATTTGCACTGAGATCAAGCTTCTCGAGTCTGTTGCTGTTGCAGTTAAGGTGTGAAAGCTCAGTATTGCTGCCCACATCGAGAGTTGCTATCTTATTGTTAAAACATATAAGCTCTGTAAGCTTGACATTCTTGCTGACATCGAGAGCTGTAAGCTTGTTAAATGCACAGCTAAGAGCCACAAGATCAGTAAGACCTGTGACATCAAGCTGGCTTAAGGAATTGCTGTAGCAATACAGACGCTGGAGCTTTGTGTTATTTGCCAGGTCAAGCTTCTCTAACTTATTGTCGGCACAGCTTAAAATCGTAAGTGCTGTGTTCTTGCTCACATCAAGATCTGTAAGTCCATTTCCATCACATGAGAGATATGTTACATTTGTGAGCAGTTCAACACCCTTAAGTGACTTTATGCCAAGGTTATCCACACTTAATTTCGTGACATCATCTACCATAATCTTTCCTGTATTATTGGTGTCGAAGCTATTTGCCAGATACTTTCTGAATGTCTCATCCGGGAAGTTCTCCTGGTTTAATGTGATCAGGGACTCGGCACTATACTGTGGTGTCAGTGTACAGTACTCCAATTCAAGATCGAGATATGAGAAATCCACATCCTTCAGATAGTTATTGTAGCAGCTAAGTATTGACAGCTCTTTATTATTTTTGAGATCCAGCTCTGTGAGCATGTTATTGTTGCAATAAAGATTCATCAGCTTTGTATTTTTGCTCACATCCAATTCTGTAAGGAGATTATTGGCACATGAAAGAGTTGTGAGTTCCGTGAAGAATTCAATACCCTTTAAGGATCTGATATCATAACCCTCAACATAAAGCTCTTCCACATCGTTGTTTAATATGAAACCATCCTTATCAGCATCAAAATTATCTGAAAGATATTTTCTGAAATTGGCGTCAGGAATGTTTGTTTCATCTAATGCCACCTGTATCTTCTGTGGTGAAGTAACGAACTTACGCATGGCAGAAGCGTCAAGATATGAGAAATCCTCGTCTGCAAGGAAGTTGTATGAACAGTCCAAGGCCTTAAGGGCTGTATTGTTCTTAAGTTTCAGCGACTTTAAATTATTTCCCTGGCACTCAAGATTTATCAGCCTGGTTAAGCCACTGACGTCAAGACTTGAGATCTCGTTATCTCCACAATACAACGAAAACAGACCGGTATTCGCACTGACATCAAGTTCTGTAAGTTTATTTCCGGTGACCATTAAATTCATTAATTTTGTATTCTTGCTTAAATCTATACTTGTAACGTCATTGTTGGAACACATAAGTGCTGTCAGTTCAGTGAACAACTCTATTCCCTTAAATGAAGCAACCTTTGGATCTGTGTATGGATAATACACGGATGTATCGATCCTTTTCACCTGGGTAACATCGATCATGCCGTCTCCATCTGTATCAAATGTGGTGGTCAGATAATTTCTGAACACTTCATCAGGGAAATTGGTTTCATTTATCTCCACCATGTTCTCTTCCTGTACATCAGTTTCATCGCCATCAGCAGCATATTCAGCAACCGCTGTAGCCCCCGGAATTGCCTCTGTAGATGTATCATCCTCTGTAGTCTCTGTAGTCACTTCTGTCTCGGCAGCTTCTTCCTCAGTAGCCACTTCCGCTTCAGTAGCTGCTTCTGTGGTATCCTCAGCCACCACGGCTATACCTTCCTGCTGCTCCTCAGCCTTTACCGATACAGCCGGTGCAGCACCTGTAAGTGCCAATGCTACTGATAAAGCAACTGCAACATTTCTCTTTTTCATTTGTGTCTCCTCCTTCTACCCATAAAAAATATTTATCTAACCTTCTTCTGCATAACTCCATTTTTCACGTAATATACAGAACCATTGTAGGTTACATTTCCTGTGTATTTAAAATCTGCTCTGCCGTTATTGACGTAATACCATTTTCCGTTATATTTGCAGAGGGTTCTTGACTTATCTATTCTTCCGTTCTTTATGTAGTACCAACTGCTGCCATACTTGCAGAGGGTTATGGATGTTGTGTCCATCTTGCCGTTCTGTACAAAGTAATATGTGTTGTTGTATTTGCACAGGGTTCTGGATTTGTTTATCTTGCCATCCTTCACGTAGTACCAGCTGTTGCCGTACTTACATAAGGTCTCTGATTTATCCATTTTTCCGTTTTGCACGAAGTAATATATGCCATTATATTTGCACAGGGTTCTCGCCTTAAAGTCAACCTTGCCGTTATGTATGTAGTACCAGGAATTACTGTACTTAAATAATGTTGTTGCGGAGAAATCAACCTTGCCATCCTTGATGTAGTACCATTCTCCTTCATACTTATACAGTGTGTTGGCAGTTGAAGCCGGCTCGTGATATCTGTAGAAATACCAGGTACCATCATCACCTATAACAAATTCTCCTGCCTCCTGCTGTCCCTCCGTGTTGTACTCTGTCATGCTGTCAGGATCAAGGTATGAGAAGTCCTCATGTATCAGATAGTTATGGCTGCAATCCAGTTTCTTAAGCTTCTTATTATATCTGAGGTTAAGGCTCTCAAGCCTGTTAATAGAACAGCCAAGCTCCACAAGCTCCGTATTCTTTCGCAGATCAAGACTTGTTATCTTATTGTATCCACAGAAAAGGTTCTGTAGCTTAACCGCCTTTGTTACATCAAGAGTCTGAAGCTGATTTCCATAACAGAAGACTGTCTTCAGTTTCACATTCTTACTTAGATCGAGGCTTGTCAGGCTGTTGTTGTCTACATCCAGTTCCTCAAGCAAAGTATTCTTGCTTATATCGATCTTTGCGAATTCATTCTCACCGCAATAGAGACTCTTTAATTTTGTATTTACCCTTACGTCAAGGCTTGTAAGTCCGCAATCGTTACAGCTAAGATCTGCAAGGTCTTTGTTATTTGCCAGGCTAAGACTTGTGAGATTGTTATGCATACAATACAGGGTCTGCAGTAACGTATTGTTACTCAGATCAAGACCGGTGAGCTCATTGTCGCTGCATCTTAAGGTGATAAGCTTCTTGTTATTTGCCAGGTTAAGACTTGTAAGCTTGTTATTGCTGCACTCAAGGTACTCCAGATTGGTATTCTTACTTATATTCAGATCCTGGAGATCATTTCCGTCACAATAAAGTCCATGCAGCTCCCATAAAAGTTCAACGCCCTTGAGGGAAGTTATTCCCATGTCGTTCACATATACATATTCGATCTTTGCTATGGCTGCCTGTCCGTCCTTATCCTTGTCAAATGTATCTGTAAGATAATTCCTGAAGGTTTCATCAGGGAAATTCTTCTCTGTGAACTGAACCTTTCCACGAGGCATCTTCTGATGATCATTGGTGAAGCTTGCTATATCAAGATATGAGAAGTTTTCCTTTCCCAGATAGTTGTAGCAGCAGTCAACGCACCACAATTTTTTATTGTTTCTCAGATTAAGTGACTCCAGATAATTGGCACCACACATGAGCACCTCTAACTTGAGGTTCTTACTTACATCCAGCTCTTCGATCTCATTGCTGCCACAGCGAAGCTCTTTCAGATCAGGGAACAATTCAATTCCCTTAAGGGATGTGATGTTCTTTAAATGTACATCTATGGTTGTTACGTCCACGCTGCTTATCTTTCCGTCCTTGTCCTTGTCAAATGTATCTGTAAGATATTTCCTGAATATCTCATCAGAGAAGTTCTCTTCATTTAACTCCACAGCTTCCCGCTGAGGAGATATAGTGAACTCACTCATATCTGTTGTGTCAACATATGAGAAATCCTCATTCTGCAGATAATTGTAGGAGCAATTAAAACTCACAAGTTTGTTGTTGCTGACATCTAAAGATGTAAGATAATTGTAGCTGCAGTACAAATGCTCCAGCTTTGAATTCTTGCTGACATTAAGACTTGTCAGTTTATTTCCATCACAATACAATGTCATAAGCTGGGTGTTACTGCTTACATCAAGCTTTGTGAGCTGATTGTTTTTGCAATTAATGAGCCACAGCTTAGTGTTTTTACTCACATTAAGTGAGGTCAACTGATTATCGAATATGTAAAGCTGTTTTAAATTGGTGTTTTTACTTAGATCCACACTCTTGATCTTATTTCTTCCGCAGGCCAACATCTCCAGATTTGAAAAAAATTCAATTTCCTTAAGGGTTGAGATTTCCTGGTCGTATATCCTAAGCTCCTCAACTTCATTGGCATCAATATAGTTGTCACGGTCTGAATCAAAAGTATAGTAAAGATATGATCTGAAATTGGCGTCAGGGAAATTGGTAGAATTTAATGCCACCTTTTTTACTGCCTGAATGTCAGTATCGTTATCTGCAGTATCTGTGCTTTCTTCTGTACCTGCTTCTTCCTCCGGCTGGACTGTGTCTCCGCTTTCCTCGGTACCTGTTTCCTGTTTAACCTCTGTGGATTCTTCAGTATCGGCAGTTTCTTCGGTACTGACCGCTTCTTCTGTGTCTACATTTTCTCCGTTACCGACGTTTTCCCCGGTGTCCACATTTTCTTCGTTATCAGGTGTGTTAATCTCTGTTGTGGTCTCTGTAACACCTGTCCTATGGTCTGTCTGGGCACTTGCCGGAACAGCCGGTGTCAAAAGACTCATTCCAAGAGACAGTGCCAGTGTTACAGCAATACTTCTTTTTGTCATTTTATTTATCCTCCCCTTTGATCTAGATCTAAATACCAAACTATCTACACTGCTTCGTCAATCTGGTAGACTATACTTGGAATATTCATGGAATAATCTCTTCTAAGTTTCTCTACAACATAGTACTTGTAGTACCACCATTCATAAATCGGATATATCACTGTGAAAAATATAAGTATTATCAAAATGATAATAGCCACCTTAGAATGTGGTTTAGTATTGCAGTATGGGCATCTCTTCGCATTCTTATCAATTTCCATTTTGCATTTTCTGCATAATTTTTTTTCGTTATTCATTTTCTACTCCTCCCAAGAACCATTTGTATCCATCTGGTGTTTTTGCTTTATGCATAAACAGTGTATAGTACCCGCCTTTTCCAAATATCGTATTACCACCAAACAAACCCGTTTCAGCAAAATCAACAATCACAGTTATATTGGTGTATCCGTTTTTCTCATATTCTTCCGACACTTCATATTTCATTCCGGAAAGATTTAAAGGCTTTACATCATTATCTTCAAACTCTTGGATTCCCTGGTTTAATCCATCAATTATTTTACTGTTACCTGCCCTGTCATCAAGATAATTAGATACTAAACCCGCATCTCTTTCGTCCAGTGCTATCATGTATGTCTTTGCAATAACCACCGGGTCATCTGCACCTTTACCTTCATTTGTACGACTGACCTTTATATAATGGCTCACCCCACAAATTATGATCGCAAGTCCCACTAACATTACAACTGCATCCCATATCTTTTTTAATACTGATTTCGCACCTCCTGTTCTGGCAACATTTTTTTGATGACAATAGGGACATATCTTAGCCTTTTCGGGGATCTCCCTTCCACATGATTCACATACTACCTTTTCCATAACGTCTCTCCTCTCATTGAAAATCGTATTGTACTGATGTATTTCATGTACATTTACTGTCAAAAGGTATACCTTTTGACAGTTTTTTCCTTTTAATAGACGGCAATGAAATGTTGCCATAGACATATTACATAACGACAAAAGAGGGGCTGCCCGAAAGGCAGCCCCTCTTTTTAAAGTTAAGTGCTCCAGAATTTAATTACCTAATTTGATTGCTTATAATATATCTGTTGTCCTAAATATATCATTTGCTTCATATTTTACATATCTTACTTCATTATATCTCTATTTCATAAGAAGTGTGTACATTACAGCCTTCTCAACATGTCTTCTGTTCTCGGCCTGATCAAGGATGTGCTCAAGGTTCTTGTCGATAACATCCTGAGAGATCTCGAAGCCAACATGCATTGGCATGTCATGGAATACGATAGCCTTTGAATCCTTTGTGAATTCGCTGTTGATCTGGTATGGCATCATCTTCGCCATAGTTGCTTCCTTCTTCTCCTTGTAAGCAGGATTATTGAAGAACTCCATGTCAACCCATGTATCTGTATAGAGAATATCCATCTTATCTGCATATTCCTTGGCAGCTTCCATAGTCATGGCAGGATCAAGCTCCACATAGTATCCGGTAGCCTTGGCGTCCTCGTAGAACTTCTCGTCGCAGGCAGTGTCATTTACAAGTGGTGTAAGACCATATAACTTACCCTGCTTCATCTTTGAGAAGAACTCAACATGTGAATTGAATACGTTGTTCTTTGCACCGATATACATGAGATTCACATCGAGAGTGCCGAACTTCTCAAGGATAGTAAGAGCGTCTGCAAGGATCTGGCATGGATGATATGAATTATCACAGCCATTGATAAATGGAACTGTAACATTATCTCCAAATAATTCAACTGTCTCATTCTTCACAAGACGTGCCATGATTATATCTACATTTCTGCATACATACTTAATCTCTGATACAGGCTCACCCAAAACGAAATTCGAATCCTTCCAAAGCTGGTTGTAATATGTGCCGCCGAGCTCTGTGATACCTGTTGTAAATGAAAGGAATGTTCTGGTTGAAGTCTTCTCAAAAAGTGTGTACAGCTTCTTTCCCTTTAAGGACTCACTGTACTTCTCAGGATTCTTCTTCATGTCAAGGGCAAGATTGAGAATGTCCATAAGCTCTTCTGCTGTAAAATTCTTGAAATTAAGCATGTTTTTCATAATCGTATTCCTCTTTTCTCATTCTTTTATTATATGTTTTTGTCTTTTCTACACAAACAATTAAAGGATAATTATAACTCTATAACTTTCTATTGTAAACGCTTTTTTATTGTAATTATAAGGACATTGCCTATTGAATTTGCCATATGAAAATAATATAATTACAGAAGCAAAATTGCATTAAACAGGTGTGATAAAACCATACCGGAAGGTGAGGAAATTATGACAAAAAATTTGATTGATCCACAGGACCTGAGCGTAGCGGAAATCGATGGTATTCTTACCCTTGCTCAGAAGATAATCGATGATCCTGACAAATATAGTGAGGTGTGCAAGAGGAAGAAGCTTGCCACATTATTCTTTGAACCAAGTACCCGGACAAGACTCAGCTTTGAAGCAGCAATGTTGGAGCTTGGTGGCAGCATACTTGGTTTTTCTTCTGCCGCTTCATCATCAGCCACCAAAGGCGAGAGCGTTGGCGATACAGTAAAGATAGTAAGCTGCTACGCAGATATCATCGCCATGAGACATCCAAAGGAAGGTGCACCAATGCTTGCCTCAATGAAATCTGATGTGCCGATCATCAATGCGGGAGACGGCGGACACAGCCATCCTACCCAGACTCTCGCAGATCTTCTTACGATCAAGAGAGAAAAAGGACGTCTTGATAATCTCACCATAGGCTTATGCGGTGATCTTATGTTTGGACGTACTGTACATTCCCTTATAAAGGCAATGTCAAGATACGAAGGCATAAAATTCATACTTATATCACCGGATGAGTTAAAAATTCCTGATTATATACGAACAGAAGTCCTCGACAGGAATAATATACCATATAAGGAAGTTTATACCATGGATGAAGTCATGGGCGAACTTGACGTACTCTACATGACAAGAGTCCAGAAGGAAAGATTTTTCAACGAGGCCGACTATATACGTCTGAAGGATACCTACATCCTTGACAACTCCAAGCTTGCCCTTGCCCGTCCGGCCATGTCCATACTCCATCCGCTTCCACGAGTAAACGAGATTGCCGTAGAAGTAGATGACGACCCAAGAGCATGTTATTTCCGTCAGGCATTAAATGGCAAATACGTAAGAATGGCACTGATCATGACTCTGCTTGGGCTTGTACCGGAGGAAGACCGTTAAAGCAGGTTTTATATGAAAACTTGACATGTATCGTCAGCCTATTATCAAAGACAAATATTTAATGAGCTGATGTTCGAATTTAGGAGGAAACATTATGAACATAGACAGCATACAGAACGGCATTGTATTAGACCACATCAAAGCAGGCAAGTCACTTCAGATATATCAGGATCTTCATCTTGATAAGCTGAACTGCTCAGTGGCTATCATAAAGAACGTAAAGAGCCAGAAGATGGGCAGAAAGGACATTGTGAAGATCGATCAGGATATCAACATCAACCTGGATGTTCTGGGCTACATTGACCCTGATGTCTCTGTAAATATCATCAAGGACGGAAAGCTTGTTGAGAAAAAGAAGATCGAGCTTCCCGAGAAGCTTGTAGGGATCAAGAAATGTACCAATCCAAGATGTATTACATCAACAGAACAGGGCATCACACACATTTTCAAGCTCACAGACCGCGAGAATAGAATTTACAGATGTATTTACTGTGATGCTTCCAAGTAAAATGCAACCAAAAATATTATAAAAAAATAGCAAAAAATATTTGTGAAAAATTTAAGAAACTGCCGAGATTATTACAAGCCTGTTAAAAAAATATTTACTTTTATGGTATTTATGCTATAATCTATTAAGTTGCGGTCTGGTTATAGACAACAAATATATTTGAGGTGCGATATGGAGCAGTATGTAATCAAGGGCGGTATACCTCTTGAGGGAGAGGTAGTTATTGCCGGTGCCAAGAATGCCGCATTGGGTATCCTTGCTGCCGCTGTAATGACCGACCAGGAAGTAAAAATAGAAAATGTGCCGAATGTCAGAGACACCAGAGTTCTTCTTCAGGCTATAGAGGGTATCGGAGCCAGAGTCAGATATGAGGATGAGCATACGGTAATAATCTGCGGCGGCACCATAAGGCCAAACTCAGATTTATGCGTGGATGATGAATTTATCCGTAAGATCCGCGCGTCATATTATCTGCTTGGTGCATTATTAGGCAAATACAAACATTCACAGGTAGCCTTACCAGGTGGCTGTGATATAGGTGCAAGACCCATTGACCTACATATAAAGGGATTTGAGGCACTTGGAGCAAAGGTAGATATCTTAAACGGAATGATATCCACCCACGCAGATGAACTTATCGGAAATCACATATACATGGATGTAACCTCAGTAGGTGCCACCATCAATGTTATGATGGCCGCTGTCCTGGCAGAGGGCAAGACCACTATTGAGAATGCAGCTAAGGAGCCACACATCGTTGATGTTGCCAACTTCTTGAATTCCATGGGTGCGAATATAAAGGGTGCAGGTACAGACGTTATCAGGATCCGTGGTGTAAGAGAGCTTCACGGAACAACCTACTCCATCATTCCTGACCAGATCGAGGCAGGAACATTTATGATGGCTGCCGCAGCCACCAAGGGTAATATCCTTATTAAGAACGTAATCCCAAAACATCTTGAGGCTATCACATCAAAGCTCCTCGAGATCGGCGCAAGGGTTATCGAATATGACGATTCAGTAAGAGTTATGTGTGACAAGCGTCTTAAGTCAACAAATGTTAAGACTCTTCCATATCCTGGATTCCCAACGGATATGCAGCCACAGATCTCTGTTACACTTGCTCTCTCAAAGGGAACAAGTATTGTTACGGAGAGCATCTTCGAGAACAGATTCAAATACGTTGCTGAGCTTTCCCGTATGGGAGCCAAGATACGTGTTGAGGGTAATACAGCAATAATAGACGGCGTTGAAACATTTGCAGGTGCTGCTATTGCTGCTCCCGATCTGAGAGCCGGTGCCGCACTTGTTATTGCAGCACTTGTTGCAGACGATTACTCAACAATCTCCGATATCAAGTATATCCAGAGAGGATACGAGAAATTCGAGGAGAAGCTCCAGGCACTTGGGGCACACATTGAAAAGGTAGAAACAGAAAAAGACATACAGAAATTCAAGTTAAAGATCGGCTAGAACAGCCGGTCTTTTCTTATCAATTCCTTTTTACATTTGCCCACTGCCACATAAATTCATCCCATATCACATCATTTATCCCACAAAATGTCATTATAAATTATTTAAATCGACAGAATTCACATAATTTTTTGTACATTTTAGAAATATTTAGACAATTCAGAAAAAATGTTTGTCAAATCTATTACAATTGTGTTAAAATACCCATGACAAAACCTAATTAAAGAAAGGATGTTTATTATGAGAAGGCTTTACAATAAAGCGGGCAGGAGAATAACCGGAATGTTAGTTGCCGGAAGTTTGATTGCGTCTTTATTTGCAGGTGTTACTCTTAACACCAACACTGCCTCCGCCGAGGGAAATTACGCAGACACCACCGAAGAGATCAGTGAGGATGTCTCCGAGGAATCCACAGAAGTTACTTCTGAGGATATAACCACTGAAGAAACCACTGAGATAACCACCGAAGATACACAGTATGATTCATCCGAGGAAACATCAGAGGAAACATCTGAAGCTACAACCGAAGAAAGCACCGAAGAAGCTAAGCCTGTTGATACCATTGATGAGGGCATTGCCACATACAAGGATGATTCAGCAGAGGTTGCCGAGGCCACAGGACTTTCAGCAGCGGAATTCGAAGTATACATGGACGAGCAGGGCTTCCCGGAAACTTATAAGCCAAAGCTCCGTACTCTCCACGCACAACACCCAAACTGGATATTCCAAGCGGTGCAGACAGGTGTTGACTGGGACGACGCCGTATCCCATGAGGTCAACACTCCATCTAATGTTGTAAGTGTGTTCTACGACACTTCATCAAACCCACATTACAACTGGCGTTCCACCAATGTAGGTTATGATTATCTCACCGATACATGGCAGCATTTTCACGGTTCAACCTTCTACGCTGCGTCGGATGAGCTTGTAATGTATTACATGGATCCAAGAACATATTTCGATGAGGAGAGCATCTTCTCATTCGAATCACTTAAATACTCATCAACCCAGACAGAAGCCGGAGTGAGAGCTGTATTAAGCGGTTCATTCCTGGCAAACGGCAAGCCTGCAAATGCAAGCTATACATATGCCCGTGCCATCTATCTTGCGGCACAGCACTCAGGCGTAAGTGCATATCACATAGCTTCAAGAATAAAGCTGGAGGTTGGCGGCACACCTAACAGCCAGTTGGTAAACGGAACTCACCCTTCCTATCCGGGAATATATAACTTCTATAATATAGGTGCCTATGGTGGTTCAGATTCAAGCATTATACTTAATGCCTTAAAGTATGCTTCATCATCAGGAAGCTACGGCAGACCATGGAACAGCCCTTACAAGGCAATCCTTGGCGGTGCTCTTTTCCTGGGAAATGATTACATATTACAGAATCAGGATACCATATATACCCAGAAGTTCAATGTATGTAATTCATCAAACAGATACTGGCACCAGTACATGTCAAATGTCCAGGTGTGTCCTTCTGAGTCCTACAGAATGTATCAGGCATACAGGGAATGTGGACTGTTGAACAGCCAGCATATATTTAAGATACCTATATACAATAATCTTCCTCAGGAGCCGGCGGTACTTCCACCTGCTAAAGGGAATCCTAACAATTACTTAAAGAACCTTACTATTGCAGGATTTTCACTTTCACCTGCATTTAAATGCAGCACAACTACAGACTACTCTCTCACCGTTGGTGCTTCAAAGGATTGCATTTCAATCGTGGGAACACCTGTGAATAAATACGCAAGGATTGCGGGAAGCGGAATAGTCAATCTGGACATGGGAGTGAACAAGGTTCCGATCACGGTATATGCCCAGAGCGGAGCCACCAGAGTATATACAATAACAGTCACCAGAGGCAGGGGCACTGAAACAGGCTTCTTCCTAGAAAATGAACTGTGGTACTATTACAAGAACGGTAAGGTAGATACCAGTGTAAACGGCTTCTACAGAACCTACACCGGTGCCTGGGTATTACTTAAGAATGGCAAGCAGAACACCAACTTTACAGGTCTATATAAGCACTACACCGGATCCTGGTTCTATCTGAAGGATGGCAGACTTCACTCAACATTTACAGGACTTGTAAAACACACTTCCGGTTCATGGTATTATGTGGAGAACGGTAAGCTTATGAACACCGTCACCGGCATGGTAAAGCACAATACCGGCATTTACTACTATGTTAAGAATGGTCGTATGGATACCGGTGTAAATGGTCTCACAAAGTGCAGCAACGGCTGGTATTACTTCGTAAGCGGTCGTATGATGAGTAATTACACAGGACTTGTTACATACAATGGGGCACAGTGGTATGTGAAAGACGGAAAGATGCAGAATAAATACTCAGGAAAAGTAACAATAAGTGGTAAGACCTACAAAATATTAAAAGGCAAAGTACAGTAATCCAAAATGAGCAGATGGCATATCACCATCTGCTCATTTTTTGATCACAACTTTTATTTAATTATATAATAATGATCATTCCATAAAGCCAGTCTTTTATGATCCGCTTTATATTTGTCTTTTTTCTTATTTTCCCTAGGCAAGATATGCCTTAAGCACATTAACCTTATCTAACTTCTCCCATGGAAGATCAATATCTGTTCTTCCGAAGTGACCATATGCAGCAGTCTGCTTGTAGATAGGTCTGCGAAGATCTAACATTCTGATTATTCCTGCCGGACGGAGATCAAAGTTCTCTCTGATGATCTCTATAAGCCGGTCATCAGAAACCTTGCCTGTGCCGAATGTATCAACTCTTACTGATGTAGGTCTTGCTACACCTATGGCATATGAAAGCTGGATCTCACACTTATCTGCCAGACCTGCTGCCACGATGTTCTTGGCAACATAACGTGCCGCATATGCTGCTGAACGGTCAACCTTGGTGCAATCCTTTCCTGAGAAAGCTCCGCCGCCGTGTCTTGCATATCCACCGTAGGTATCAACGATTATCTTTCTGCCTGTAAGACCACTGTCTCCGTTTGGTCCGCCGATAACGAATCTTCCCGTTGGGTTTACGAAGAATTTAGTCTCATCATCCACAAGCTCTGCAGGAAGTACAGTATCAAATACATACTTCTTGATATCCTCATGGATCTGCTCCTGAGTTACATCCTCACCATGCTGGGTTGAAAGAACAACTGCGTCAAGTCTCTTTGGCTTGTCATTCTCATCATATTCTACTGTAACCTGTGTCTTTCCATCCGGTCTTAAGTATGGAAGTGTTCCGTTTTTTCTTACCTCTGTAAGCTTTCTTGCAAGCTTGTGGGCAAGAGCTATTGGATAAGGCATGTACTCCGGTGTTTCATTTGTGGCAAATCCGAACATCATACCCTGATCGCCTGCACCTATGGCCTCGATATCCTCCTCGCTCATGATATGCTCCTTAGCTTCTAATGCCTTATTTACACCCATGGCAATATCTGATGACTGCTCATCTATAGCTGTGATAACACCACATGTATCGCAGTCAAAGCCGTATTTAGCTCTGTCATAACCAATCTCTCTGATTGTCTCACGAACGATCTTCTGAATATCAACATAAGCATTTGTTGTTATCTCTCCCATAACCAGAACCAGACCTGTTGTAATAGATGTCTCACAGGCAACACGGCTCATTGGATCCTTCTCTAAAAGTGCGTCAAGCACTGCGTCTGAAATCTGATCGCAGATTTTGTCAGGATGTCCTTCTGTAACTGACTCTGAAGTAAATAATTTCTTTTCCATTTTTTCCTCCATAAAAACTATAATACGTAAAGCAGCAACCATTAGAAATTGCCTGTTTGGTATCGCCCCCTCATATACATTCGGCGGCATTTCGTCAGCACCATTCTAAATGTGTCTTCGACACTTGGTGCTTCCTACGGCAAGGGTTGCTGCAGCGTAACGATGTCACGGACATCATTACAATAATAAAAAAAATCCGCTCTGAGCGGATTGAAATATCATTCAAGCCTCTCATTGTTCGACATGCACTTGCCGTGCAGATCGCTCAGGAAGGCACCTTCCGTACAAATAGCGACGGGGTTGCCATGGCTTCACAGTCCCTTATGACTCCACCATTCTGAATAAGAGCGTCTATTTATTTTACATGCATACTCTATACTACTTATCTGCATAAGTCAAGCATTTATTTTTATAATGAGAATTTTCCTGCAGTTCATTCAGGCATGTTGCATTTTTTCATTACAATAGCAAAGGCGAAATTAATTTATTGTCCCATTGCCATAACAAAAGAGAGACCGATTTTGGCTGTGTATCAAGATCGATCTCCCTCTTGTCCTACCATCGTCTGTGCCTTGCATATCATGCAGACCATTCACGATAATAAATTATATTCTCTTTCTTAATGCCTTAGATAATGCCTCAAGCTCAGTCTTGTCAGACTCACCCGGCTTCCATGTAACATTAACTGTATCATTTATATATCTCGGAACAAGATGCATGTGGAAGTGAAATACAGTCTGTCCGGCAGCTTCACCATTGTTCTGGATTATGTTCAGACCATCAGGATTAAGCTCTGCCTTCTGTGCCTTTGCAACCTCTGTTGCAATAGTGAAAATCTTTGAAGCAGTGTCTGCATCCATGCTATATACATTATCAAAATGTTCTTTCGGTATTATTAAAGCATGACCCTTACTTGCCGGATTAATATCGAGAATTACTCTGCAGATGCTATCCTCATAAACAGTAGCTGAAGGTATAACACCATTTGCAATTTTGCAGAAAATACAATCTTCCTTACTCATAAAAGCGCCCTCCTTAATCTATTCCTACATTTTACCCTAATTAACCAAATTTTACAAGTTTTTAGGGCAAAAGCCATCTATTTTCACTGTTTTTCCCTGTAAAGTGGGGATTTTTCTGTGTTTTGGTCACTTTTTTCAAGACTATGTTTAAAATATTCGTCAGTTTTGCTAACCCTGTTATTTATACATTTTAACATACAGATTGTTTTTTCGATCCCGTGACTGTGGAAAACTTTTTCTATAGCTTCTCACCTGCCGTACATCAATATCTGCAATCTTGAGTCCCGGACTCACCTGCTTTGATACGTCATTTCCATAACAATCAAATACATATGAGCTTGGGGCGTAATTCTTACCGTCGCCATATCCTGTCCTGTTGACACCCATGACATAGCACTGGTTCTCCACAGCCCTGGCTCTAAGCAATGTCTCCCACTGGCTCACACGCTCCTCAGGCCAGTTGGCAATCACTATGACGGCTTCATTCTCATCCCTGGCTGCTGAGAATATCTCAGGAAATCTCAGATCATAGCATATATATCCTCCTATGCCCACACCTTCTATGTCTGTATGGCACAGCTGCTCACCGGCAGCATAATACTTATTCTCGCCACTGTATGAAAATGGATGTATCTTAGAATACTCCATGACAAGATTTCCTCCATCTACAAGGATAAGCTTATTCTCATAGCCACGCTTTGTCTCCTCTATAAATCCGAAGGCTATCCTCATTCTATATTCCACGCTTTTCTTCATAAAAAAGGAAACAGTATCGGGAATCCTTCCCCCGGCATAGTTCTCTGCCCATTTTTCAGGCTCCATGGTAAATCCCGTAAGCGTCATCTCGGGAAATATCAGAAGCTTAACCCCATGGTCATGAGCCTCTTTTATTAGCTCCTCACACCTTCTCTTATTTTCTTCCTTCTCTGTCCACGCAATATCCAGCTGTGTGACACCCACCTTAAGCATATCCTGTTCCTCCTGTAATTAAACGTCAGCCCATTTTAATCTGCCTTTGTGTATCGCCCACTCTTACATCAGTCGACATTTTTCACAGATATATTTTACCATAACCTGCGCCGGAAGTATTGATAAGATGTTTTTTCTTAATCCTGTGGCAGTAATCTTGTAAATACCGGACAGATCTGTGCTGCCACCACAGACTTCACCATATCGAGCGGTATAAACGGAACAAATCCCATAAGAAATGCACTCTTTAATGTAAGCTTTCCGAGGACCATCCACCATATCATACCAACGAGATCAACGAGTATAGAAGCAATGATGGCATGTATAGTGTATTTTAGTCTGCTGTATTGCTTGCCCTTCACAAGGCCAAGATAGATAGTTACCACAAGAAATGCCCATGTGTATCCACCTGTTACACCGAGAAGATAGCCTACTCCACTATGTCCCATAATGAATACCGGTATACCACAGGCTCCCATTATCATCCACAGAATAACTATGATCAGCGAGTCTCTAAGTGGAAAAACAAACGCAATAAGCAGAATTATAAAGTTAAGCAGTGTAATACTTGCTATACCTATAGGTATGCTTATGTACGCAGATACACACAATATGGCTGTAAATAACGCCATTATAACCAGCTCTGAGGTTTTAAATGTCTTTTTCATCATAATCTCCATTCCGCTGCCCATTATAAATGCTAATGGAAAAATCCACAGGCAGCACACATAATATGTTTTGTATTATATGTGCTTAAAAAGCAAATGTCAACCTATGTATTAAACATTGGGTTGACATTTGCTTTTAAATATAATCTGAGGATATGATCTAAGATCATTAATCATAAATTTATTACTTTATCTTTACGGTCTTTGCACTGTAGGCTCCAGGATATCCAGTTGAACCATACTGTCTGTAAGCTCTCACAGTGAAGTAATATGTACTGCCAGACTTAAATCCTGTCTTGCTGTATTTCAGACTCTTGGTAACTGTAAGTCTCTGCCATTTGCCATTTGCAGAGGTCTTGTAATACACTGCATAGCTTGTAGCACCTGTAACTGTGGACCAGGTTATATCTACCTGACCCTTGCTTGCAGATGAAAGCTTAAAGTTTACAGCTCCAGGAAGTGTAGTTGTCTTGACAGGTGCTGATGTATCGCATGGTCCCATATAGGTCTTGCCGTCAGCTATCACATATCCTCTCACCACATACCACTGGGTAGTGCCTGAAGGAAGGTTCCTGTCATAGTAGAAGAGATTCTTTGTACTTCCGAGACGCTCCCACTTATGGCTTGCCGTACTGTATCTGTAGACGATGTAGCCCTGGGCGTCAGCCAGCCTGCTCCACTCAAGCTTCATGGTATTTGCAGCCGGGGTAGCCTTTATTCCGCTTACCTTGCCAAGCTGAGGCACATTGTTTACTATAGTAAACTCAACGCTTATATCACCTGTGTAGTTACCGGTTCCCTTTACCGTAACAGTGGCTGTTCCTGCCTCCTTGTTGTCGCTGTAGATCAATATGTAATCCTTATCCTTAACAAGGGCAATTCCGTTATATATAACCTCCGGAACAGGACATATGTCACTGCCTGTGTATTCGTACCTGGTCTTTTCCAACTTAACCTCCGCATTCTGAAGGTCTACAGGAGTAATAGCGAATGTTCCTCTAAGTGTTCCTGAGTATCCGTTTCTTCCGTATACAACCACAGTAGCTGTTCCTGCATTTTTGTTATTCTCATAGGTCACCTCATAGTATGTAGTATTCAAAGGTGCTCCATTTAACAGAACTGTTACGTCCTGAGTAATGCTTTCACCGGTGTACTCCTTGTCAACAATTCCTGTAAGTTCACCGGACTGTATATCCTTTGTTCCTGTTTCTATTACATACTTTGCATCTGTCACATTGTAATTGTCCGTCTCTATGCTGACCAAACCTGTTACAATATCTCCATCCGCAAGCTCCGAATCTGTGAAGATGCTTAACCTGCCATCCTCATAACTTAAACCGGTTATGTGATCAGGCATTTTCCTGCCTGACACATCTACGCTGATGTTGCCGTATTCAAGACCATCGTTTAATGCAGGAAGGAATTCCTGTACAGGTATCCCAATCTCTGTCTCTTCTCCTGCCTTTACTGCCCTGTATACGGTCATGCCGTTTATGTCACCTTTCTCTACAGTTACATTTATTACAGTGCTTGTCTGTCTGTAATTCTCTGTCTCTTTAGCTGTTATTGTAAGTTTTGTGCTGCCAATTGCTACCGGTATTATATCTCCGGATTCATCAACTGTTGCAACCGTTCTGTCATCAATTGCAAATACTGTCTCAGCTCCCTCAAGCACATTTACCGGCACAGGCTTTGACACACCGCCATAGCTTAAGACAACATCCTCACTGCTTATGATATTTGCCGCCTTATTAATAACAAATTTCTTATCTACAGTATCAACGTAAAGTCCCATACCGGTGATTGTAACTGTTCCGGCACCTGCATATACATTGTCCTTATATGAAATACTATAGTCAGTGCCACAGGCAAGAAGCCTGTCCCCATCGTATACCTTTACATCCCCCGGTATCACTTCGCTTCCTGTATATTCCGGATCTCCTGTTATGACTACTTCACAGTCACCGATCTTCTTCCTTATCTTAAACTCTGCAAATGTCCTGAAACCGTAAGCGCCCATTCCCCGGATCTCTGCTGTGGCAGTTCCTGCATTCACATTGTCCTTGTAGACCACCTCATAGTCTTTACCTGGGGCAAGAACTGTGGTACCGTTTTTAACCTCTACCTGTGGCTTAAGCTCTGAGCCATTATAAAGCTGTGTCTCTATGGCACCCACTGTGAGGCTCTTGATATTCGTCCTGTTCTGCCGGCCTGCAGATACTATCCTCATGGTATAAGGAGACTTAAAGCCGTTCATGGCAATATAATATGTCTTACCCTCTGTTGCCTGGAAGGTTATCTCTACGGTACGCATACCACTTCCATAACTGTAATATCTCCGGTCATTTGATACAATATTACCTTCACTGTCCACCAGCTTGTTAAGGGTCAGCCCTGTTTTAGCTTCAAATTCCACATTAACGTAGCCTGTTTTTGTTGCGGTGTATCCATATACCACCATTTTATCTGTTACATCATTATCATAATATCTGTCAGCCTCGTACAAGTCGTTATCTGATATCGGTGTTACTGTAAATGGCGCTGAATACTTAAGCTCGCCTCCAATAAGCAGACATTTCTCATAGCTTCCTGCCACAAGATTAGATACGCTGCTTACCTTCTGACCGTCCTTTCTGATCTCATAGGAAACAGAAGCATTACCTATCTTGGTATTTTTTATACTTCCGTTTTCTATATTCTCCGTCTCACCGGTCTCATAGTGTACGACAAATTTCATATCCGCCATATAATATGGCGCCGAACTGTAATTTCCGGTTTCCACATACTCCATATATGTTGTCTGACCATCATTTTCCAGAATCACCTCAGTGATCTGTGGAATAAAACGGATGGCAAGGGTTGTATCAGTAACCTTGCCTGCAGTTGTATTGTATGGTCTTACTTTCAGATAATAAGCCTTTCCTGCCTCAAGCGTATATGAAATCATAAAATTATGATTTTCTCCGCTGTCATCATCCTTTATAAGTTCAGTGCCTTCCACTTCCTCATAAAGTATTCCATATGTATCACATTTTCCCTCTGTATACATCTGGTACTTTCCGGTATGCTCAGGAACAAATTTGTAATACTGATAATCCGCATCGAGCTCTACCTTTACAGAAGAATTATTCTGTACCTCTATTGGCGTATTACCTGCATATGCCTCTATGGTTATATCATAGTCGTATAGACATCCCTCATACTCTACGGTAATGGTATACTGTCCGGCCTTATAGTAACCATTGTTGTATGCAGCTGCAGAGATACTGTATGTCATTACATGACCGGTCTTGCTTCCTGCCTGACCGTAGGTTACAGTCTCAACATCTCCGTCAGAATATGTAAATCTCATTACAAGTCCCTCAGGATTGATATTCTTTGAGTGCTCGTTGAACACTGTATTCGTTGCAGGCGTTATCACCTCCATAAGTTCAATTTCATATGTCCACTTTGCATATAATGTCACTACAGTGCTATAGCTTATATTTGCTGAGTCCTTCTCAAAATCCCACTTCTGGGTGAATGCAGAATCCCTGAACCAGCCGCCGAACACATAGCCCTTCTTTACAGGATCTGCCGGGGCTTTTACAGGCTGATATACAAATGCTGTTATATCATCTATGGCACTTCCGCCATCTGTATTAAATTTATAAGTGACCTTGTTACTTGTGAATGCCGGTATTGCCGCCTCACCGCCACTTATCTCTGCTACAATACTGCCAACTGATCCGGTGGAGCTGTTGTAAGATCTCCAGTACATGAGATACTTGTTGGTATTTCCAAGGGATGAAGGCAGCGTATATTTCACCGACGAGTTATTCTTGATAGTCGTAAGTGATGTACAGCCATCGAATATATTGTTGCCAAAATGGGTTATACCTGCCCCAAACTCTGCATAATACATGCTTCCAAGTCCCGAAAGAGCCTTGTCACCTATACCGTCTACGGTATACTCACTGCCATTTACAGCAACAGTGTCAGGAATCTGTAATCTTGTAATGCTTACTTCTCCCGGCTCATTGCCTGTAACCCAGGCGCTCAGACTTCCGTCATCATGCTTTGTCAGTGTGTACACAAGACCGTTTACCTTAGCTGTATCCCCGGCTTCCCCGGCAGGTATATCGGCTCCGGGTGTTGCAGGCAGCATATAGAAAACAGGACTGCTCTGTCTCGTTACATACCATATTATACTGCCGCCCTTTACTATAGGCTTCATGTCTGACAATGTTCCGGACACAACACGCTCTGATGCAAGGATATTGCCACGGGCATCAACAAATGCATAGTGAACCTGCCTCTTGCTTATATCTGTCTCCCATAACACGGCAAATACGTCATCACTCACCCTTACGAGCCAAGGTCTTAATGCGTTATCTGTACCGTTCTCTGCGTAAGCCGAAAGATTCACGATCTTATCCAGCTTATAACCTGACTTATCCACAACTGCCACATATACGTTTCTCTTAGTACTGCTGCTGTAATTACTCTGGTCTATGCTGCAGCCGGCAGAAAGAATAGTTGATCCTGTAACCTCAAGCCCACTTACATATGATCCGGTATAGTTATCTCCGGTCTCACCTCCGTAGCTCATAATGGTCACATTGGCGGTTTTTGAACTGAAATATTCGCTTCCAAGTTTTGTATACTTCATAAGCACATGGCTTCTTGGATATGCGTCACCTCTGTCTGTGGCATATACTGTACCTGTGCTGTCATCATAGAATATGTCCTGTGAAAACGAATGACTGACATATCCATGATCAACATTTGCAACTGTGTAGTTGTTATATATAACCTCCATATCAGATATGGAAATCTTCATCATGATACTTGCCTGATGATTGTAGCCGTCGTCAGCCTTGTACATGGTATGGCATGTCCTCAGATACAGGTTGGTGCCATCATCAGCCATTGAAACATTTCCCGCTGCAAATGGCTTCTGGGTATTTGCCCCAAAAATCTGTGCTGCCCCAAGCTTGTTCCAGCTCTTGTCATACTTCACAACACGGATAACCTCCACTGTATCAGACTCGTCCATGTTGTTCTGTCCAAATACAAGAAAATAATAACCATTGCTTTCATAAAAACCTGCAAATAGCGGAAGCTCCATCTCTATACTCTTCTTAGAATCAGCAATATAGCTGAAATCTGCGGTATAGTTTTCCACAAAAAGTCCATCACCGGATCTGTATTCCAGTCTCTGAAAGCCTCCGTCTTTCCCCTCAATAAGATACGACCTGGACAGACCGCTATATCTTCCTGTATGGTCGTTATTGGTGGAAGTCCCACCCTCTGAGTAATTCTCAAACTTCGCATGTGCTGCCACAGACGGCACGAGAGCCATAACACATGCAAGAAGTGCGACGATCATCGTATTCCTGAACGCACTTCTTATACCTCTCTTCTCCTTCATTTACATCCTCCTTCTCCTTTGATCACCTACACATTTCAGTGTTAAAAATTATATATATTGCACAAAAAGCAGATATAATAATTGTAATATATTGTCAAGGAAAAGGCTATATATTTTTTCAGCATTTTGGAGATTTGGGGTACCGCACTGTTATGGTTCTCGTTAAATCATGATTCTCGTTAAATCATGGATTCCGGCTATTATGTTTTTTAGATCATGGGCACTTTACAATTATGATCCTGTCGCCTGTCTTTATGTCTCCCTCCCCAAGATTGTTCATCTTAATTATGGAGTCCACGCTGGAGTAATAGGTTCTGGCAAGATTATAAACCGTATCCCCCTCCTTCACCACGTAACCTGTGATTCCCGGAACGGCAGCCTTCTTATCCATATCCACCGGCAGGATCTTCGTATCGGTAATAAGACTGCAGCTATTCCTTGCAAATGCTGTAACGTCCATTGCCACCACGCATTTGATCTCAACCTCGTCATTATTTATAAGGTCAGCAGTAATGGCATCCACCCCGGGAGTGATTCTTACGGAGTCATCATCCTTAAGCTGCACCGTTTCCACATTGTAGGTGTAAGGAAGCACCGCCTCTATCTGGAAGATCGGCCTTGTGTCATCATTTGACACATAGACTATATATGCCCTGACGGCTCCCGATATCTCAATGTGGTCATCCATAAGCTTAACACTGTCTATATCGCAATCCCCACACACAAAAAGTATCTGGAGTATGCCCGGTGCACTGCTCTTAAGCCGTTCCTTTCTGGTGATCTTGGTTCTGGCATTGTTCTTGACCCTCAGGGTCTCATACCGGAACTCCTCCCTTACAGGCTCTATATTTGCCGTACCGGAGAACATATCCTCAAGGATATTTATATCCCTGTCCTCATAAACCCTGGCTTCCGCCGCAAGGTTATATTCAACATATATTATCCTGTCCTCGCCGTCGGAATCCTGCTTCACGGTCACATTGCCCTTTCCCGGCGTTACAAAGCCGTCAAGGATCATGTCCTCATACACACCCGGACACTCTATGCTGCTGTTTATCTCCTTTGTGACATTGACAAATGACAGCGGGGTTCCCTCTTCTTCTCCCTTATAAATTGCAAACAGCTCCATCTCGAAGCTTACACTGATACTGCCGTTCATTGGCTTCATGTCAAATTTCCTGAAGGATACCTCATCCCAGATAAGCCGGTTTATATTAGGCTTTGAAGCAGGAAGCTGTATCTCTTCCTTGACCTTGATCATATCCTTGCAGCTTGTGACCATATTGGTACAAGAAAACTTCTTATAACAGCAGGATATACCGGAGGCATTTGCCACGTCCACTGCCGCCTCTATTGACGCCCTGTCATATACTGCAAGCTTCATACCCACCAGTCCCCGGACCTCAATCTTCCTGCTATTGATGACGGTTATGTACAGATCCTCAAGGGTGTATGTTCCATCCACCCGGTCTCCCGGCTTTATCTCTTCATGAGGATCCTCAACAACCACACTTTCCTCAAAGGGGATCTCGCTCTCAAAGCACACCACAGGAACATCACCCTTATCACTGTCACTGTCCTCTTCCCCGGAGGCACTCTGGTATAAGATCTTGAACACCACGATTCCGCTTACAACTATACGGCCTTCTAACACATCTGTGTTCTCCACTATAACATTTCCCCGGCTCATTATGACCTTATCCACATCTTCCCTTGAATCAGGTATATTGAAATCATCATCTATAGTGAACTGAATATATTTTGACGCCTTAAGTATACTGGTAGTAAGCCTGTTCTTCGTTAATTCCACTTGATCCCACTCCTTATTTATTATTTGCCTGTACGGCTGTCTGCTGCATGAAAATATTCGTCTGATAAAATTATATGTGCCGCCTGCCGGTTCTATGACACAAAAGCCTACGGCATTACCTGTTTCATATATTCCATTTTCCGAAGCTTTCTCCATCGGAACACCATCTATCGGAACACCACCGGAAGCATGGTGCGTTCTATCCTCACAACCACTACGGGACAGGTCATGGTCCCGGAATCCGTGGCAGTGGCAATGGAACGGAGTACACTCTTTATATAGATTGCATTTTCATCCTTATATACCTTATCCACGTCTATCCTTATGTTATCATGATCTCTTCTTCCTGCCCCTATGACGATATAGGTGTAATCGTTGTTGGTATAAGTAATCTTAAACTCCTGCTCCCGCTTGTCATCAACTATATTCTTAAGCTCATCAGGCATAAGCCCCTCCTCGCAGATATCGTAGCTCACATCATTTCCCTTGTCTGACATGGTATAGACATTACATCCACATAAAAGAAAACAGCAGGATATAAACAATCCTGCTGTCATTATCTTAAGGTAAAAATATACTGCTCTTAATTTTTTCTGCATATTACCTCTTAATTATTTTAAAAATTTTCCGGCTTTAAACATTTCCTGCTGCAAAGCCTCATTTACAAGCTGCTCCCTATTACTGTTCTTCCTCTTTCTGATCCTTCTCTACAAGGATTCCAAGCTCCTTAAGCTGAATATCATCCACAGGGCTAGGTGCGTCTGTAAGAAGACATGAAGCGTCTTTAATCTTAGGGAATGCAATAACGTCACGAATAGAATCCTGCTTAGCCATAAGCATTGCAAGTCTGTCCAGACCGTATGCAAGTCCTGCGTGAGGTGGTACTCCGTACTTGAATGCATCAAGAAGGAAACCAAATCTCTCATATGCCTGCTCCTTTGTGAATCCAAGGCACTCGAACATCTTCTCCTGTATATCATCCTGGTGTATTCTCACTGAACCGCCACCGATCTCATTTCCGTTTAATACGATATCGTATGCCTTTGCACGTACTCTGCCCGGATCAGAATCAATATACTGGAGATCCTCCTCCATAGGCATTGTAAATGGATGGTGCATAGCCTGATATCTTCCAAGCTCATCTGACCACTCAAGAAGTGGGAACTCTGTGATCCATACAAACTTGAACACGTTCTTGTCAAGAAGTCCCATCTGTTCTGCAAGGTGACATCTCAGTGCTCCAAGAGTATCCCATACAACCTTATTCTTGTCAGACACGAAGAGAAGCAGGTCTCCCGGCTTACCCTCCATAGCTGCAACTATGTTGCTCATCTCATCCTCTGTCATAAACTTGGCAAATGATGACTTAAGACTTCCGTCTTCTCCTATAGCAATATATGCAAGACCCTTTGCTCCGTATGTCTTGGCATACTCAACCAGAGCATCAATCTTCTTTCTTGGAAGCGAGCCCTGTCCCTCTGCATTGATACCGCGGACTGAACCGCCTGCTGCAATGGCATTTGTAAATACTCCGAAGCCGCAATCCTTAACTACATCGCTGATATCATGAAGCTCCATGCCAAATCTCAAGTCAGGCTTATCCGAACCGAATCTGTCCATGCCCTCCTGCCATGTCATACGCTTGATAGGAAGCTCAACATCCACGTCAAGAACCTCCTTGAAGAGCTTGGCAAGAAGTCGCTCATTTACATCAATAACATCATCAATATCCACAAAAGAAAGCTCCATATCCATCTGTGTGAATTCAGGCTGTCTGTCGGCACGAAGATCCTCATCTCTGAAACATCTTGCGATCTGGAAATATCTGTCGTAGCCTGAGCACATAAGAAGCTGCTTGAAGAGCTGTGGCGACTGTGGAAGTGCATAGAACTCTCCCGGATGCACACGGCTTGGTACAAGGTAATCTCTTGCACCCTCAGGTGTTGACTTACATAACATAGGTGTCTCTATCTCAAGGAAGCCCTCATCAGCCATGAACTGTCTGGCAATGGTTGCCACTTTACTTCTGAGCATAAGGTTTCTCTGGAGGTCAGGACGTCTTAAGTCAAGGTATCTGTACTTAAGTCTGATCTCTTCCTTTGTCTTGCTGTTCTCCTCGATTGGGAATGGAGGTGTCTCTGCCTCAGAAAGTATTCTGAGACTTGAAGCTATAACCTCAATATCACCTGTTGCCAGATTCTTGTTGACAGCACCTGCACGGAGCTCAACTGTTCCCTCTATTGCCACAACAAACTCTGAACGAAGCTTTGACGCCTTCTCGAAGCATTCACTTCCGCACTTTGTCTCTTCAAATATTATCTGAAGGATACCACTTCTGTCTCTGAGGTCCACGAAGATGATGCCACCCTTATTTCTGCTTTTCTGTACCCAGCCCATTACAGTAACCTTCTGACCTGCAAGAGAGCTGCTTACCTCTGTACATCTGTGACTTCTCTTAAGTCCCTTCATTGTCTCTGCCATTTTTATATTTCCTCCTTGGCAATATATTTTATATATTAACCTATTTATTATCTCTATATATTTTTATAACTTTTTCTGAAAATAATCAATAGAAAAGCTTACATTATTTCACTCCATGCCTTGTCATAGTTGTTCTTGCTATGGATTATGTCCTGTATCTCCCGGACAACATCCGTAGTATTCACAAGCTCCATGAACACCAGGAATATCTTCATGTCAAAATGTCTCACCTCATCAATGACCATTCTCATAGCTGTCTCCGCGTCAAATGCCTTTCTGTAGGATCTGTCGCTGACAAGAGCCGTGAACACGTCACATATCCTTATTATCCTTGAGCCTATAGGTATGGATTCACCGCTCATCCTGAAAGGATATCCGGAGCCGTCATAATTCTCATGATGATAGAGGACCATATCCGTGATCTCCTTATCATATCCCTGCTTCACAAGGATATCGCTTCCAAGTCTTGCATGAAGTCTCACATACCTCATTTCCTCGATCCTCATGGAATCCTCTTTTCTTCCGTTTATATAAGGGGTAATCTTCATCTTACCTATATCGTGGAGCATGCCTGCCATGGCGATCTTATTCACCGTCTCATCATCAAGCCCCACAGCCCTTGCAAGTCTTGAGGCCAGTATACTTACACATACTCCATGCTTTATGGCGTCCTCCAGATCATCCCTGTAGTAATCCTTATTCTCGTTATTTCCGTAACTGTCACGTTTTCTGTCTATCATTTCATCAATCCTTGAGATGTACTCATCAACATTCTTAACATTCTCTGTACGTTCTATTCTGAATGGCTTCTCAGAACCCTCAGGATTTTTCTTTATGAGCTTACAGGAGCTTCCTGCACCTATTCCAACTATGTCCGTTATCTCTTCCATTATGAGGATATTGTACAGACACTCAAGTCCCTCTGCGGCATAGCCTACATTTTCAAGGTTTCCTGCCATATTCTTCTGCCTGTACAGGTAATATGGATTAAGTCCCATTCTTGCGGCACATTCATTTACCAGCTTAAGCTGTGTGTCCACATCTGTCTTGAGACTGTCCTTGTATTCGTCCATCCTTGCCTTAAGATTTGCAGCCCTCTTTATGGCGAGAGTGTGTACCGTAAGGCTCTCCGGAGCCAGCTCCTCCACCTGCTTAAGTGTGTTCTCCACAAGACCGGCGTCCTCCCCGGGAAGTCCCACTATAAGATCCATGTTTATATTGTCAAAACCCTCAATCCTTGCCTGGCGGAACGCCTCCACTGTCTGATCTGCAGTATGTGCCCTTCCTATGGTCTTAAGGGTTTCATCATTCATGGTCTGCGGATTTATGCTTATCCTTGTGACGCCGTGGCTTTTAAGAACCTTAAGCTTATCTGCCGTTGTGCTGTCAGGTCTTCCTGCCTCAACCGTATATTCCATGACCGACGCTGTATCGAAGTGCTTCTCTATCATGGTACATAATCTGTCCATATCACCTGCACTTATGGAGGATGGGGTTCCACCGCCTACATATATGGATACCAGCTTTCTGTCCCTGTAATGTTCAGCCGTAACCGCCATTTCCTTATCCATGGCATCAAGATATTCACCCACCTTATCCTTATACACTCCTATAGGATACGAGGTAAATGAACAATACAGACACCTTGTAGGGCAAAACGGTATTCCTACATACAGACAATATGGTCTGTCCCCACGGGACATTACCTGATCTATAAGTCTCCTCTCACGTCTGGCAATATCAACACACATCTGCGCCTTATGGCTGTCTGCGCTGTATTCATCCCTGTAACGGGCTACTATCTCTTCGTCAGTCATGCCCTGCTCCACCATCGCCATGGCGATCTTGGTAGGTCTGACGCCTGTAAGAGTTCCCCACGGAAGCTCTCTTCCCGCAAGCTCTGTGAGCATTCCATACATCTTAAGCTTCATAGGATTTCTTACCGCTTCCCTGTCTGTATAATCACATGCCATGAAAGCCGAAGATCTGATATTTTGATTCTGTTCGTTCCCGGCTTCCGATACAGCTCCTGATACAGTCTCCGGAATATCCCTCCGGTCAATCGTATCTCCCGGAATTTCCTCCGGCACAAATCCATCGTAGACCTTCATGTCTATGCCCGTCTCATCACATCTAAAGGCAAACGTCATGAACACCTCCTGCTTCGCCGTATCCAAAAGATCGGGCGTCCTCGCAAGGCTGTCATGATTGATTATCTTGTGGGAGGGATAAAATGCCTGCAGCATGACCCTTATATCATTGTTGTAAATTTCTGTATTCTGTATTAGATAAATCATAATTTATTCAAAATCCATCTTTAAACTATTTATATTGCACCTCTCATTAACACCAAATATCCAATGCCCGATATGATGTACTAAAAGAATGGATTATACTTCTTCTCTCTTCCGATCTTAGTTGACTCTCCGTGTCCCGGATAAACCACTGTGTCCTCAGGAAGCACAAGGATCTTCTCTGACACGTTATCAATAAGTGCCTGGGCATTACCTGTAGGGAAATCTGACCTTCCAACGCTGCCTTTAAATAAAGTATCTCCTGTAAATACTATATTGCTTTCAGGGAAATAATAGCACATGCCTCCGGCTGTATGTCCCGGAACGCTCAAACATTTTACTGTAGTGCCAAGTATCTTAACCTCGTCTCCATCCTTAAGGTATATGTCTGCATCCACTGTAATAGGTTTTCCGAACATGGCGGAGAGATTGCCCTTTACACTGTTAAGTACAGGCTTCTCTTCTTCAGAGGCATAACACTTCACACCGGTTGCCTTTCTCACATCCTCAAGGGCACCTATATGATCCATGTGTCCATGGGTAAGGAATATTGCCACGCAGTTAAAGTTCTCCTGCTTAAGGGTATCTAATATATACTGGGGATCGTAGGCAGGATCTATGACTACTGCCTCCCTGGTCTCAGGATTTACCACCATATAGCAATTTGTCTGAAAGCCACCCAGTTCACTGGTTACTACTATTAATTTTACCATTTATATTAACCTGCTGTCCTTTCGATATCTATAATACTGTCCACATTTCTAATCTTTGAGATTATGGAGTTAAGCTGCTCCTTTGACTTGATCTCAAAAGAAATAGTGATAGTCGCCTTACCCTGCTTACTGGTCCGGCTGTTTACGCTGTTCACGTTAATATTTGCCTCGCTTAAGATCTTGGTAATATCAAAGAGTATTCCGTTCCTGTCATCGGCATATATGTTTATCTCAGTCATATATGTGTTGGCCTCAACGGCATTTTCCTGCCATTCTGCATCTATTATCCTGGCTCTGTCCGCCTCGCTCATACACAGCACATTTATACAATCAGTCCTGTGAATGGAAATTCCTCGGCCTCTGGTGATGAATCCCACGATCTCGTCTCCCGGAACAGGAGAACAGCACTTGGAGAAACGCACTGCCACATCATCCACGCCCTTGACCACGATACCACCCTGGCCATGGGTACGGTTCATCTTCTTCTGGCTGTACTCTTCGATTATGTCCTCATTTGCAAGGGCTTCCTTCTGATCCTTATTGTACTCCTCAATAAGCTTGTTTATTACCTGGCCTTCCTTTATTCCACCGTGACCTATGGCAGCCATAACAGAATCCCAGTCCTGGAAATTGTACTTCTTTAATATCTTCTCTATATACTCAGGCTTATTGTACTTGGCGAAATCAATGCCCTTGGACTTGCAGTAGCCAAGTATAAGCTCACGTCCGCGACTGATATTCTCATCCTTGAACTGGTGCTTGAACCACTGATTTATCTTGGTCTTTGCCTGGGTTGACTTCACTATGTTAAGCCAGTCTCTTGATGGTCCCGCAGAGTTCTGGGAAGTAATGATCTCAACTCTGTCACCATTTGAAAGCTTGGTGTCAATAGGCACCTGTCTTCCGTTTATCCTCGCTCCCACCATCTTGTTACCTACAGCAGTATGGATGGCGTAAGCGAAATCAATAGGAGTGGAACCGCTAGGCAGGTTCTTAACATCGCCGGCAGGGGTGAAACAATACACATGCTCAGCGAACAGGTCAAGGTCTGTCTTAACGAAGTTCATGAACTCCTTATTATCATCTGTATCTCTCTGCCACTCAAGGATCTGGCGGAGCCATGACAGCTTCTCCTCTTCTTTCTGCATTACTGTACCGGAGATGTTCTCCTTGTATTTCCAATGGGCAGCAATACCATATTCGGCAGTTCTGTGCATTTCATAGGTACGGATCTGGATCTCAAATGGCTGACCCTCAGGTCCGATAAGGGTTGTATGGAGAGACTGGTACATATTCGGCTTAGGCATGGCAATATAATCCTTGAATCTGCCAGGTATAGGCTTGTACATTTCATGAATTATTCCGAGAGCCGAGTAACAGTCTCTCACTGTCTCTACCTTGATACGCACTGCAAATATATCATAGATCTGGTCAAGAGTCTTATTCTGGTTCTTCATCTTCTTGTAGATGCTGAAGAAGTGCTTTACCCTTCCGTCGATCTCAGCCTCAAGCCCTGCGTTATCTATATGCTTCTTAACATCCGCAACGATCCTCTTGATATATGCTTCTCTCTCCACAAGTCTGTCATCGATCTGCTTCTTAAGGTCTGCATATACCTCAGGCATAAGGTAACTCATGGAAAGGTCATCCAGCTCAACCTTGATCTTACTGATACCTAATCTGTGGGCGATAGGTGCATATATATCCATAGTCTCCCTTGCCTTCTCGATCTGCTTGGCAGGGGTCTGGTACTGCAATGTACGAAGATTGTGAAGTCTGTCTGCAAGCTTTATAAGGATTACTCTTATATCCTTTGCCATGGACAGGAACATCTTACGAAGATTTTCAGCCTGTACCTCTATCTTATCTGTTGTCATCTTCAACCGTGTCAGCTTTGTTACACCTTCCACAAGAAAAGCAACCTCTTCCGAGAATTCCTTTGCAATCTCCTCAGAGGTCATGACAGTATCCTCCACCACATCATGAAGTATACCTGCAACAATTGTCTCCTTATCAAGCTCCAGCTCAGCAAGGATTATAGCCACACACAGCGGGTGCATGATGTAAGGCTCTCCGGACTTCCTTAGCTGACCCTCATGGGCCTTACTGGCAACCTTATAGGCCTTCTCGATCATAGAGATATCCGTAGAAGGATGATAGGTGCGGATCTTGTCAATAAGATCCTTATATAACTCCTCCGGTGGGGTGAAATCCGCCGGTGTCGAAAGCTCTATATCCCTCTTTTTCTGCTTTGAATCACTATTCTTTTCTCCAAGTATTTCTGCTATGTTATCCATACAATCACCACTTTTCGCTATTTCGTCAGTAAATGTCTTATTATCTGATCATCTTCAGATCCGGTCAACAGACTGCTCTGTCATTCATTGCCAGATATGTCCGGAGCTTACTCACCGTCAAATTTAACCAGTGAGTCAATGTCATATTTTGAAAGTCTCTCACGACCCTTAAGGTCTGTAAGCTCAATAAGGAAGATCATCTTAACAACCACGCCCCCAAGCTTCTCAACCAGCTTGGCTGCTGCCTCGATAGTCCCTCCTGTTGCAATAAGGTCATCCACCAGAACTACCTTCTGTCCCGGCTTAATGGAATCCTTATGCATTTCTATGGTAGCACTGCCATACTCAAGATCATAACTCATCTCAACTGTCTCTCTGGGCAGCTTACCCTTCTTTCTTACAAGGACAAATCCCTTGCCGTTCTTGTATGCGATAGGTGCACCAAATATAAATCCTCTTGACTCTGCTCCTGCGATAACGTCATAATCAACACCATCAAGCATTGCTGACATATCATCAATAGCAATCTGAAGTCCCTTAGGATCTTCAATAACGCTGGTCACATCTCTGAAAATAATTCCGGGCTGTGGAAAATCAGGAATACTCTTAATATACTTTTCTACATCACTCATTGATATATACCTCGCTCTCAATTTTTCTATGAAGTATGCTTTCTGTAGGCAAGAGGCATTATCTGGATACTGGCTCTTCCTGCAAATTCATTTATATTTGGGTAATACGCAATATCCAATACCACATTATTGGACAATCCCTTAAACATTTTATCACATTCACTCTGTCCAAACCACTCTTTTATGTTAGAAATGATAACATCCGGGGTAAAATCTACGGCTTCTATGGTACCTCCGTTGTCCATTGCCAGTGAAAACCTAAGCACATTCTTATTTCTTCCCATTATCACCGCCTTTTTCACCCTTACCCCGCTCTGGGCGAATACCGGTTTCTCATTTCCCTTTCCAAATGGCTCAAGCACCGACAGCTCATTTACCAGCTTCTGGGTAATATATGAAAACGGCATAGGCACGTCTATCCTAAGCTTCGGAGTGAGCACCTCCTCTCCCATGGTGCTGTTTCGGTTGAGATTTCTCTTTAGGCTGTTGAAATTCTCTGCCTTTATAGAAAATCCCGCTGCCATCTCATGGCCTCCGAACTTGACGAACAGGTCTGACTCCTTATTTATCTCGTCGTACATATTGTAGCCTTCTATGGAACGCCCGGAGCCCTTCATGATACCCGGTTCCTCACTGTCAGTAAAGAGCAGCACCGGTCTGTAATATTTCTCCTTTATACGTCCCGCCACAATACCCACAAGACTTTCATGGAGACCCGGTATGTATATGACGAATACATCATCCTCAAGGGACGGCACCTCTATATTATATCTATTACCCTCTGTCTCCGGGGACAGAGCTTCTATGTTGTTTCTATTATCATCTGCCCCATTGGACAAAACTTCTATGTTGTTTCTATTATCATCTGCCCCATTGGACGGAGCTTCTATGTTGTTTCTATTATCATCTGCCCCATTGGACAGAGCTTCTATATTGTTTCTATTGCCCTCTGTCTCTGGGAATATATTCTGTGTGTCGGCATTTTGTGTCCATACATCAAAGCAGGTTCCTGCATATATGGAGGTATCACCCTGGTCAATAAGCTTCATGGCGATCTCCGTTCCCTTTACGGTCATATCCTTACGCTCGTTATTTATGTTTATAAGCTCCACCGCTCTGGTCTCAGCTACAAATGAATCCTCCTCCAAAAGAAATTCAAGGCTTGTTCTGGCGTCATCCAGTCTTCCCGCCGCATTGATACACGGACCTATGATAAAGCCCAGATGAAATGAGCTTATCCTGTCTGCAATACCGCTGTTCCTTATAAGAGCCGCCAGTCCCTTATTGCTGCTGTGTCTCAGCCGCTTAAGAGCAAGCTTCACAAACACCCTGTTCTCGTCCACTAAATTCATAACATCACACACCGTGGCTATACCAAGGTACTCTATATATTCCATGACTTCTTTTTCGGGAATACCGGACATTCTGAACAGCAGCTGAATAAACTTAAATGCCACTCCCGCCCCACACAATTCCTTACATGGGTACTGGCAGTCCGGCTGTTTGTGGTCAATGACCGCGTCCGCAGGAACTATTTTGTATTTTCTTGTTGTGCCACCTGAATTTGTTGTGTTATATGATTTTGTTGTATCATCCGAATTTGCTGTATTACCCGAATTTGCTGTATCACCCGAATTTGCTGTATTACCCGGCTCAACATCCGTGTCCGGCACAATATCATATGGAACATCATGATGGTCTGTGACAATAATTGTCATGCCCAGCTCCTTGGCACGTTCCACTGCCGGAAATGCCGCAATGCCATTATCGCAGGTTATTATGGTATCTATACCCTCTGCGTATGCCTTGTCCACCATTCTCACATTTATTCCATATCCATCCGTAATCCTGTGAGGGATATCATAGTCTATGTAAGGGACTATCCTGTTCTTCCGGTTTTCATGATCTTGGTGGCTTTCAAGGTCTTCTGAATTTTCCTGACTTCTCCGGTCTTCACAGCTTTCTGAATTTTCCTGATTTCTCCGGTCTTCACAGCTTTCTGAATTTTCCTGATTTCTCCAGTCTTCACAGCTTTCTGAATTTTCCTGATTTCTCCGGTCTTCACAGCTTTTTGAATTTTCCTGATTTCTCCGGTCTTCCTGGATTTCCCGGCTTACCTTCTTATATACCTTAAGAAGACCCTTGTAGAGGATATAATTTGAAGTCACTCCGTCCACATCATAGTCCGATATGATCCTGATCTTCTTTCCTTTTCTCATCTTATCCAGCATGATCCGGCAGCCCTTTGTCATATCCTTCATAAGGGATGGTTCATGTGCCATGCTCATATCTTCATTCAGATACATTTCTATAGCCTCATCGCCTATTATGTCCCTGTTTCTGATGACTCTTGCCGTAACCGGATCTATATTAAATCTCTTTGCATTGGCGAAGAAGTCTGCTCTCTTGCCATACACTGTCCATTTCGTATCATATTTTGTATATCTGGCCATTCTTCCTCCTGCTGTAGTATCTTTTTTTTATCTTGAACATCCAGGTCATATTTTTTTGCTTTTCTTGACCCGCTTTCAAAATTTGCATTTTTAAGTCACTTTTTTCTTTGACTTTTCTTGACCTGTTTTCAAGATTTGCATTTTTAAGTCACTTTTTTCTTTGACTTTTCTTGACCTGTTTTCAAGATTTGCATTTTCAGGTCAATTTTTTCTTTGACTTTTCTTGACCTGTTTTCAAGATTTGCATTTTCAGGTCAATTTTCAACCCAGTTTTCCTTGACCTACATCATCAATATTGATTTTCAGGTCATTTTTCAACCAGGTTTTCCTTGACCTACATCATCAATATTGATTTTCAGGTCAATTTTCAACCCGGTTTTCCTTGACCTACATCATCAATATTGATTTTCAGGTCATTTTTTAACCCGGTTTTCCTTGACCTACATCATAAATATTGATTTTCAGGTCACTTTTCAACCCGGTTTTCCTTGACCTACATCATCAATATTGATTTTCAAGTCATTTTTCAACCCAGTTTTCCTTGACCTACATCATCAATATTGATTTTCAGGTCAATTTTCAACCCAGTTTTCCTTGACCTATTTTCAAAATTTGCATTTTCAGGTCATTTTTCAACCCGGTTTCCCTTGACCCACATCATCAATATCGATTTTCAGGTCACATTCCCAATACAAGCGTGCCGATTCTCATCCTTCTTCAGAAAAAGGCTCAGGAAGAATATTCCCAAGCCTTTTCCGGTATCAACAAGTCAGTGACTGCCGGAATGTTTTATCTCCAGGCTCCGGTCACATCCAAGTGATGATCTTTATTCATTTGCAGCCTTCTTCTTACCAAGCTTTGTCTTCATGAAATACCACAGTGGACCTGTGATACATACTGATGAATAAGCACCTATTACGATACCAGCCATAAGAGTAAGGGCAAATTCTTTAATTGAAGCAACACCCATGATATAAAGCACGAATACCATTACAAACGTTGTAAGGGATGTGTATATGGATCTTGTAAATGTCTGGTTTATTGAAGCATTTACAATTTCCTTATAGTTGTACTGCTTTGTACCCATAAGTGAGACATTCTCTCTTATACGGTCGAATATGATGATGGTTGCATTTATTGAGTAACCTACTATTGTAAGCATACATGCGATACATGTGTTACCAACTGAAAGTCTCAGAAGGATATATACCACGAATACCATTGCAACATCGTGGACAAGTGCCATAACCGCACTGGCACCGAACTTAACATCCTTAAATCTTATAGCAATGTAGATGAGCATAAGGATTGTTGCAAGAACAACTGACATGATAGCGTTCTTGGTCATGGCACCACTGACAGAACCACTGATGTTATCTGCCTGCTTGATAGTACCATTTACACCGGCAAGGGCTTTCTCAACCTTAGGCATCTGTGAATCATCGCCATTGTCTGTAAGCTCAACCGTCTTGAACACGATCTCATTTGTACCTGCTACAGTCTGTACTGAAATATCAGCCTCGCTTATTCCTGCTGCCTCTGCAATTACAGGAACGATGGTGTGCTCTGCCTCTGAAAGAGTATAGTTCTTGTCAAACTCTGCTGTGATACTTGTACCACCTGCGAAGTCTGTGCTAAGGTTAAGGGCACTTCCCTTAGTCTTTGCAAATACAGGCATCATGCAGAAGCCTGCAATAATAATAACCAAAGATATAATTCCGCAGAACTTGCCAGCCTTAACATAATTGGTCTTTCCTGCCTGCTTTGCCTTACCGAACAGCTTAGGATTGTCTAAGCCGAGAGCAATAAGGGCATTAAGAAGATACTGTGTAACCACAAGGGCTGTGATTACCGAAAGTATGATACCTATTGCAAGAGTCTTGGCAAATCCCTTGATAGTACCTGTACCAAATATAAGAAGTACAACTGCTGCAATAAGTGTTGTTACGTTACCATCTATAATAGCTGAAAGAGCCTTATGGAAGCCCTTGTCTACTGCCTGCTTAACTGTTGCACCTGCCCCAAGCTCCTCCTTTATTCGGGTGAAGATTACGACATTCGCGTCAACCGCCATACCTATTGAAAGTATGATACCTGCAATACCCGGAAGGGTAAGAGTTATATTAAAGTAGTTAAGTGTAAGCATTACAAGTAATGTATAAAGTACAAGTGCCAGTGAAGCAACCACACCAGGAAGTCTGTATATTACTATCATAATGATGAATACAAGGAATATACCGATTATACCTGCCTTGACAGATGTTGCTATAGCATCTGTACCAAGTGTAGCACCTACTATATTTGAACGAACCTGCTTAAGTGTAAGCGGAAGTGCACCGATACGGATAGTTGTGGCAAGGCTCTCAGCCTCATCATAAGATCCAATCTTGTTGATAACCGCATTTCCGTCAGTGATTGCTGACTGAACTGTAGGAGCACTTACAACCTCGTTATCATAAACAATGTATACGACCTTTCCTACATTCGCACTTGTAACGTCGCCGAACTTCTTGGCTCCCTCTGTTGTAAATGTAAGAGCAACCTCATTGTCACTACCTGTCTCTGTATCAACAATCTTTGCCTCAGCACCCTTGATATCATTTCCGTCAAGAGCAGCCTCATAATCCTTGCCCTGTGACCACAGTGTGTAGTTGTCAGGATCAAGGAACTCAAGCTTACCTTCTACGCTTAACTTCTCAAGGATCTCCTCAGCATTTGTAACACCAGGGATCTCACAGGTGATATTACCGTTTCCCTCTTGATAAACTGAGTACTCATTTGAGTATGCGTCAATACGCTTCTCAAGCTTGAACTTGGTATCATCAACATCTGCATCAGAATATTTTTCATCCTGAATTTCGTAGGTAACACTCAGACCACCCTTAAGGTCAAGTCCAAGATTAATGTACTTGATAAGTCCCCTGTCACCTATACCGAAGAATCCGGTGAATACCGCCAGACCCAGCAACAGTATAAATGCAATTATCACAAGTACCGCATTACGCTTTGCTTTCTTCATCTTTGTTCTCCTTTATTCTTAATTATCTTCCTTCTCAGCCTCGTAGTCCGCCATGGCAGCCTTGATCATAATAGCACATTCGATACGCTTCTTCTGAAGCTCACATCCGATATCGTATGCGTCAAGGATATTTCCATGGAATTTGTATGAGTTGGCCGCACATCCGCCACTGCAGTAAAATCTTGCAAAGCAGTCCTTACACTTGTCCTTTGCATAGACATTACACAGCTTGAACTCATCAACGATCTCCTGCTTCTTAATGCCCTCAAATACATTTCCAATGCAGAAATCGTCTTCACCTACGAACTGATGACACGGATAGAGATCCCCCCATGGCGTAACAGCCATATATTCCGTTCCCGAACCGCATCCTGAAAGCCTCTTGGCAACACAAGGGCCGCCGGTAAGATCGATCATAAAGTGGAAGAAGTTGAATCCCCTGCCCTCTTTATTTCTCTTGATCATTTCCTTTGCAAGCAAGTCATACTGCTCCTTAAGGAATGGGATATCCTCTTCCTTTATCGCATACGGCTCATCCGGAAGTGATACCACCGGCTCAATGGATATCTGATCAAATCCAAGATCTGCCATATGAAGCACATCCTTAGCGAAGTCCAGATTATTATGAGTGTATGTACCTCTCACATAATAACTTCTGTTTCCACGCTTCTTGGCAAATTCCTGAAACTTAGGAAGCAGTATATCATAGCTTCCCTTACCGTTTCTGGTAGGTCTCATGTAATCATGTACCTCTTTTCTTCCATCGATACTTAAGACTACATTTGCCATTTCTTTATTTGCAAATTCCATTATCTCGTCATTTAAAAGTATTCCGTTGGTAGTAAGTGTGAAACGGAACTTCTTGTCGTATTTCTCTTCAAGGCTTCTGCCGTACTCAACGGTCTTCTTCACCACGTCCCAGTTCATGAGAGGCTCACCTCCGAAGAAGTCCACCTCGAGATTTCTTCTGAAACCTGAATTGGCAACCAGGAAATCAAGAGATTTCTTTGCTACCTCAAGGGACATGAGTGCCCTGTCTCCATGATATTCGCCCTCACCTGCGAAGCAATATCTGCAGGCAAGATTACAGTCATGGGCTATATGAAGGCACAATGCCTTTACAACTGTCTTTCTCTTCTTAAAATCTATAATATAATCTTTGTATTCATCAGGGGCAAATAATGTGCCGTCTTCCACAAGACCTGTAACCTCATCATAAGCCTCACTTACCTCAGCTCTGTCGTAGCTGCTTAACTTGTCAAGGACCTCTTCCTTTGTATGTCCCTCGTACTCTGCGATGATATCATACACAAGGTCGTCCACTACATGTACAGAACCACTGCATACATCAAGTACTATATTATAACCATTATTTTTGTACTGATGAACCAATATTGTTCTCCTTAATCGTTTTTTTCCCATACACGCCAAAAAGGACTGTCATCAGACGGTCCCCTTTAGCTGTACCTGGTCAGTCTTATTAGTATAATTACTTGTTCTCAACATTCTCACAGCTCTGGTTTCCAACTGTGCATGATGTCTTACAAGCTGACTGGCATGATGTCTGGCATTCGCCACATCCGCCCTTAACCATTGTATTCTTCATTGTCTTATTTGTGAGTGTCTTTATTCTCTGCATGAGTATACCTCTCCTTTTTAATTCATATTGTTTGTATTCTAACACATACTTTATGAAAGTAAAAGTATTTTTTTATCATGTATCAAATATTATAGCCGTCTTCCCTGATATTCAGCTTTCTTCAGCCCAGCATGTGTCATTCGGTTTTCTTCAGCCCAGCATGCCACCCAGAGTTCCTCCCGCCATGCAAAGCAGCAGGGATGTAATGCCGTTTACCGAAAACAGACTCACTCCTCCGTGATTTGCAATTGATACGATAATTATAATGCAGGCATATATCGTACCTATTATCAGCCCCCACAGGAACTTCCTCTCCTTTATGAGCTTTCCTCCGGTGATGCCCCCTGCAAATGCTGACAGCACATATATAAGTATGACAAACAGATCAATGATCCCGGATGAGCAGTTAAACTTATACACGACAAATGCCGATATCAGCAACAGCAGCAGGCTGGCGGCCAGTGCCACACCACAGGATATCATTATGTACGAGACCTTCTTCACGATCACCAATTCCTTTCTATTCCATATATCCGGAAGGGAACATTGTTAATTAAGTATATGCGGCATCCCCGGTGTTCATGATATGTCAGATCTTTTTTATTATATATCTGTACTCTGTTGTGTCTTTCTGTTGTGTTTTTCTGTTATCTGTATATATTTCCGGGAAGTCCCGTCTTAAAACAGTTCCAGAATCTCTTTAATGTTGTAACAGGTCTTGTCGGTTCTCTCATTTGTGGTATCGTTTGGCTTTATAAGGTCAACCACCATAACTGTGCAGAGTCCGGCGTCGCTGGCAGAGATAACACCATTTACAGAGTCCTCCACTGCCACTGCCCTGTCAGGAGACACCTTAAGCTTCTCACATGCCTTAAGGTAAATGTCCGGGTGAGGCTTACCCTTCTCTATCTCGTCACCACACACAGTCTCGTCAAAGAAGTCGATGAGTCCTGTTCTGGTAAGCCTGTCCACCGCCTTCTGTCTGTCGGTAGATGTGGCAAGTGCCATTTTCACTCCACGCCTCTTAAGCTCAGTGAGGGTTGATACCACATTCGACTTAAGGTCTATGCCATGCTCATCTATATATTCCTGGAACATATCCATGGTCTTCTTCCTGAATGGGATATAGTCGAAATCCTCTCCAAGATATTCCTTCACCACCAGGGCATTTGTGGCTCTTGTTCCACCTGCAAGCCTGTCGCATACTGCCTTCATCTGCTGGGCGGTAAGTCCCTCGCTCATTCCATTCATGGTCCAGCACTGTCTGTACACCTTCTCTGTATCGGTCAGTACACCATCCATATCAAAAACCACCGCATTATATGGGGGATTCATATTGTTCACTGTCTTTTTCCTCCTTTACTTAACATCAGCCCATTTGAAATTTCCCGAAGGCAAAGGGCTGACACTGCGTGTCAGGTTTATATGAAAACTTGCCACGATCATCATATATTAAAACGGGCATACAAAGAATAAATCTTATCCCCCATATGCCCGTTTCATCATTTTATATTATATCCGAAAATCCATCAATCATTATCTGTGGATTTCCTCATTTTGTAAGTTCCGCATTTCTTATCTATGCAGCCTGCTTGTTGTTCTTTCTTCTCATTATAAGGAAGATTATTATTCCAAGGAGAAGTAGAACTGCAACTCCGATGATCACCCATACCACTACAGATACCTTCTTTGCAAGAGTAAATGTAAATACGCTGGTGATATTTCCCTCTTCATCTGCTGCAAATGTTGCACTTACATTTCCTGCTGCGTCCTCTGCTGTAACATATAATTTGTATGTATCGTATTTGTCAACCTTGTACTCATATACATTATCTGCATAATCCGCTGCCGGGATCTCTGTATCGTTTATCTTAATGGATGTGATCTTATCACTTGGATCCTTAAGGCTTATCTTAAGTGTGAACGGATCGTTTAACTTCTGGTTATCCTCCACTGAAGTAATTATCTCAGGAAGAGTACCATCATAAACGAACTCAAATTCATCTGTTGTAACATTGCCAAGGGCATCTGTTACTGTAAGTGTGATCTTATGCTTTCCATCCTTAAGATCTGTGAAGTCTATAAGATCAACACCATCAAGCTTGGCCTCAGGTGTAAATGGCGATGTATCGTCAACACCCCATAAACCATCATAGCCCTTATCTCTTATTGCATCAAAGTCTGCCTTGTTAAGAACAATCTCTCCGTTGTTTTCCTTCTTCTTGAAGCCTGCCAGAGCGTCTGTATCCTTTATAACAGGTGCAGTATTATCAACTGTAAATGTAATGGTCTGCTCCTCTGATACATTTCCTGCTGCATCCTTTGCTCCGATAGTTACAACATATACTCCATCCTCGGCAAAGTCGATAACCTGACCTGTAATTCCCTTATAGGTCTTAGCCGGCTCATTTGCACCATTCTTCTTAACAGAAACTGTAACCTCGTCGCCTGTATAGAAGGTTTCTTTTACTCCGATAGTAAGCTTAACCTTTTCAGGATTCTGAACATTACCTACTGAACCGTAATTTGCAACAGGCTCTGTAGTATCGTTCTTTGTTGCCTTAATGGTAAGCTCAGGAGCAACCTTATCTATCTTGAAATTTCTTGTAACTGTATTTGCAACATTTCCTGAAGCGTCCTTGCCTGAGAAGGTAATGCTGTAATCGCCGTCCTCGGTAAATCTGTATCCTGCCGTGTGAGGATTACCGCTGGTGAAGCTTCCGTAATTAAGTGTTGCTACTGTTGTTGCGGCACTGCCGTCAACCTTTTTCGTAATAGTAACTGTTGCCTCAGGGCTCTTGCCATTCACAACACCAAATGCCTCATTCATTGTAAATGTTGCATTTACGTCTGTATTCTGCATATCGTTCATTCCTGAGATTGAAAGCACAGGAGCAGTCTTATCAATTACAAATGTAACAGGCTCTGACTGTGACTTGTTTCCTGCCTTATCGTATGCAACAAGATATACAGTGTAATTTCCTTCTGCGTCAAACGGTATTGAACCTGTTGCGCCTGTGCCTGACCATGCTGTCTCTGACATATCCTGGTCATATTCAACATTTCCCGAAGGGCCTCTTCTTGTTACATGAGCCACAATCTTGTCACCCATGATGTTATCTGAAAGAGTATATCCTATTGATGTTCCTCTTGTATTTGTCTCGGCAGGTGCTGTAAGTCTTATAACAGGAGCTGTAACATCATATACATACTTTGTATATCTGCTTGTATTATTGCCAAATGCGTCAGTGATCTTTATCTGAAGGTTATACACACCCTCTCTGTTGATTCTGTAATTCTTTGTTCCGCTGGCAGCACTTAAATCAGTGTCCTTATTGAGATAGCTCACATCTGCAGCATGCTCTGTTGCATTGTTGATTATCTCGATCTTATGATATGCACCGATCTCATTTTTGCTGTACTGATCCTTATATGTTACCTGGAAAGGTATCTCCTTGTTGGAATATACATAATCATTGTTCTGCGGCTTAACAGCCACTGCAGGAGCAATATTATCAACATAGAACCAGTCAGTCTTCTTATATGCTTTGTTTCCTGCCTCGTCTGTCACACTTACTTCATAGTAATACTTGGTAGCATTCTTGTTTATAACATTATTTGTTGTTGAAGCAACTCCCTGGATACTTTCCTTGAAGCCTGCACCTGATCCGCTGTCCTCAAAGTATTTTCTTGATCCACTGCTTGCCAGGCTTAATTGTACAGTCTTCTCTGAACCACCCTGGACAACATAATGCTTGATGACCTTAACCTTGTTCTTATCATTTAAGTTCACACCATATGTATCATCTACGGTGATATCTGTCTTGCCTGATGTGATAAGCTTCTGTGAAGGTGTTCTTGTTATTGTGATATCAGGCTTTGAGTAATCGATCACAAAGCAGAATTCCTTGCTTGAGAAATTACCTGCCTTATCAGAAGCATATACCGTAAGAATGTACTCGCCCTCGCCATTTGTTCTCTGTACATGAAGATCTCTTGCCATATTGTATCTTCCATTTCCATCTACAGCGCCCTTTGATACATTCCAGTAACCAACCTTCTCTGAATTCTTCTTTAACTGGTAGTTAAAATGATCTATATCACAATTATCTTTTGCTGTTACATCTGTCTTCCTGATTGTTACATCTGAATTAAACCATGTACCTATATCGTTGGCAGTCATCTCCGGAAGTACAGTATCCCAGTAAACCCTTAAAATGTCATTAAGGGTTGTGGTATTGTTACCACTCTTGCCGTCACTCTTACCTGAAAGGTTATCGTTCAAATTGACATTTACAGAATACTCTACATTCTTAAGCACATCATCTGTAAGATCTATTGTTGCAACAGCCTGCTTACCGCCCTCTGTTGTTGTTGACTGGTTCTTAAAAGCCTGAGTCTTGGTACCGAGTATTTCATTTGTCTCAGCATTTACCAGTATTACATCTATATTGCCAAGCTCCAGATTATCGAAGGCTTCAACCACAAGCTTAGGTGTTGCCTTCTGTCTGTAATATGAAACTCCGCTTATTGTTGTAGGATCACCCGTTCCTACACCGCCCTCAAGAGCATATCTTACTGTATTAGGTGCCTCTGTATCAAAGTAGATCTTAAGGCTCTTATTTGTACCTTCCACAACAGTATCCTTGTTGGTGTACTTTGTTCCTGAGAAGTTGAAGCTGTATGTTCCGTCTGTTGAAGCGTCAGCCTTCTTCTCAATAACATATTTAACGGTAACCTTACGAAGTCCTGTAGACGGATCCTCAGGTCCCACAGTAACACTGCAATCTTTATACTCAGCCGGTGTTCCCGGTGCGCCAAATGCTCCTGCAAGGTATGTTGAGTTGTTCTTTATATTATCCTCACTGACCTTGAATGCCTCGTATGTATATACAACCTCTACTCTGTCTGCTCCTGTATATATGAAGCTTGAGCTGCTGTCTGAAGCTAGTGTTGTTCCGTCTGCCACAACAGAGATAGCAGCATTACTGTAGTTGGTAGCAACTGTAACCTTTATGGTCTTCTCTGTAATATTGCCTGCCTTATCAAGAGCTGTAGCCTTTACATTATATACACCCGGTGTATCAAACATATAAGCATTATCTGTAAGAGTTACCGGTGTGCCGTCAAGTGTCATCTCAACGCTTTCGATTCCACTGGCATCATCACTGGCAGACACTGTGATAGTCTCATTGTCACTTACATATACTGTATAGCTCTCGTCTGTATCAGTGATCTCTCTTCCAACAGTTGAGCTCCACCATCTGAGCACAGGCTTCTTAGAATCAATATTGAAATCCGCTGAAGCTTCGCCTGTAAGACCGACATCATTCTTAGCTTTGATCTTTATGTTGTATGCCCCATCCCCGCTTACAGGAAATGTGGCACTACCCTTTCCTGAGAGAGTGTTGTCTGTTGCGCTGTAGCTTACTCCGTTGACATTCGGAATACTGGTCACAACATTATTTCCCTGGGCGTCTGTTATCTCTATTGTTATATCTGCAAGATCGGAGTTAACCTCTGTTACATCATAGTCAAATGTAACTTCATTTCCGTATACAACACCTGCCGCCTGATAATCATCAAGGGTTCCGTAGGTCTTTCCGTTTATGCGGATATTCTTGATAGAAACATCCGGAGCAGTTCTGTCTACGAATATAAGATATCCGGCTGCGTCAAATGCATATGACTTGCCGCCCACCTCATCTTCAACGTACATTGTGAGATTACCTCTGCAGTCCTCTCCGTTCACAAGACTTGAAGGAACAGTGATCCTGGCTGTGCCATTCTCGAAATCAACCTGGTTGTTCTCGCTAAGCCTTCCGTTCAGATTAAATGTATAAACCAGCTTAAGAGGAACATCAACTCCATCAGCCTTCTCACTTGCCTTTACTGTTATCTGGAAGAACTCTGTATCTGCAAATCTATTGCCATAATTACTTGGAAGATCTGTGCGTCCTGCTGCCTCTATTGAAGTAACCTTTATCCCCTCGGCGTACTTAAGTGTTACGCTTGATGGATCTGACTCATTTCCGGCTTTATCAACTGATACAAATGAATATGTTCCGGTTGATGTGATAGCCGCCTCATAATAACCGCCCTCGCTGTTATAAGAAAGCTCTTCCGAAGCATCTCCGTTCTTCATATAGACCTTATCAACACCGGAATCGGCATCTCCGGCATATATGTGATATTTCACGGTCTTTCCCTCCTGCACAAGAAGGTAACCGCCCTTATCCTTTATGCCGTCGGTTGATACAAGCTCTTTCCTGTCAATAGATGGTTTAACATCATCATAGAGGAGTCTTATCATTCCCTTGAACACATACTTTTCGAGATCTGTACCCTTGTCTTCAAGAGTATAAACCTCTACAAATTCCTGCTTATTATCCTTATCAACCTTAACTGCAGGTAATGATGATGCAGCAACAGGTCTCTTGGCCGCGTCTGTATCTGTAGCAAGATTAACATATGTTGCACCGTCATTAACTCTTATGTAATAATTGCCATAGAACTCAAAGTCTGTAGCCTTACCGGTTGCCACCATAGCCTTCTTAAGCTGATCTGTGATAACCGTACCGCCTGTTTCGCTCACCTGGATATTAGTATCAAATTCTGATTCAAGCTTGGAAATATCAATATTTTCCTGTGCATTTGCCGCATTTGTCCTGAATCTGTTATCGAACACTGCCAGGGTAATAATCATAACTACCGCCATTGTCAGTGCTATCAGGCGATGTAGATTTGAAATTCTCTTCATATTCTCACCCCTCCTATACCACTTCATCTGTATGTACTACAATCACATCTACTATCATCTTTAACTTCGTATCTTTTCTTACATCAGTCCGCTCTCCATCCTCAAGCCCTGCTGTAAGTACATTGGTTTCGCCCTCATTCTCTTCATAATCCTCTGTAAGGATATCTGTGGCTCCTTCTTCGTAGCTTTCTGTAAGGACGTCAGTTGCTCCCTCTTCGTAGCTTTCTGTAAGGACGTCAGTTGCTCCCTCTTCATAGCTCTCTGTAAGAACATCTGTGGCTCCCTCTTCATAGCTCTCTGTAAGGACATCGGTGGCTCCCTCTTCGTAACCTTCTGTAAGGACGTCGGTAGCTTCCTCATTGTAGTTCTCACCAAGCACATCAGTTGCCTCATCTTCTTCATATCTTACAGTGTTCACATTCTCTCTGACAGCATTTCTTACAGCCGCCTGATGCTTTGCGCTTGCACTGACGTGATCGCCTATGCTCTCCTGCTTACCGCTGTTGTCGGCCTGCTTCCCCGCAGAAGCGCTTACGGAACGAACCTCAATATGTTCCTTTTTGTCCTTGGATTTAATAGCCTCTTTCTTTGATGCTCCTCCACCCTGGACACTTTCATATCCTTTCTCACGAATCTCCTCGATCTGTTTTCTGGCTGTGGAACCTGTAACTATACCGATTGCCTTAGGTATATCAAGCTTCACAAATAATATAACCGCGACCACTGCACATATTACCGCAAGAGCAATGCCGCCATATAACATTATAGTGTATAAAGTTTCCATGACATCACTCCCTTTTTAATTTGCTATGATCTCTGCTATAACAGAATCATTTATCAACGAGTTCCACTGTGTATTACTCTTACTTCTGAGAGACTCTATCTTATTTCCTGCTTCGTATACTGCCTTGACAGCCTTCTCACCATCCCTGCCCTTCCATGTAGCAGGATTTGTACCATACTCCGACTTATACTTTGTACAGAGGAAATTAAGATGTGCCACATATACTGAAGCTGCATATCCGTCGCTTCCAAGGGTCTGTTCTGCCTTTGAATATACATCAGCCGCCTTGGAATCATTTCCTACCTTGGTATAAGCAGAAGCCTCCTTGTTGCTGTAGCTTGCATAGGCCTTCTTGTCAGAATCCTTTGCACTTCCGTCAATAATGGAGTCCTCTATAGCATAAATGTAATTCTCACACATTATAGCTTCATTTGTATAATCCTCAAGGACCTCATATGCATCTGCAAGAAATCTGTAATACTGACACAGGTAATATTTCTTATTAACCTCATCAAACGCCTTTGGATTATCATTCAGCTCACTTATTGCTCCGTCAATGTTCTCGCCGGTGTTACCTGCAAGCATCTGGATAACTTTATTCGCCAGTTCGGTGTTATCTGTCATGTTATCTACATATATAGAAGCTATATTATAGTAGTTAATATACCTGTTCTTGTTGCCTCTGTCCACCTGATTATAATTGTATTTCTCGAATGCAGCTATGCTGTCTGCCTCGTCATCATAGCTGGCATTGGTCTTAAGCTTGTTATCACAGATAGCCGCATAATAGCCTGCAACCTCCGCATCATCACCATCGGAGTTCTTAACCTCCTTGAAGTATGTTGATGCCGTCTTGTAATCCTCCAGATAATTATAATAGGTAAGAGCAAGCTCATATTTAACCTCATCATCAACGGCATCAATGTGGCTAAGCACATACTTAGCTCCAAGCTCTGATCCTGCATTCTCATTCTCATCCTCAGCCGGCTTATAATAAATATTGTATTCATCCAGAAGACCAATATATGCTTCAGACTTGGAATCATCAATATCAACCGCCTGCTTGTAGTAATCTATGGCCTCATTTACATCTGTTGTATTCGCAGCCTGTTTAATAAGATTGTCGTAATTCTTATATTTAAGTGCTCTCTTCTGGAGTCCACCCGTTACGGCAACACCTACAGAAACAAGGGATAATCCTGCGGTCACTGCAAATGCAATGATCTTCCTTTTCGCCTTTGCCTTATATGTATTGTCAAGCTCATTGTAATGGTCAAGGGCATATAAAAGCTCTGAACAGGACTGATATCTGTCATTAGGATTTGGCTGACAACATTTTATTATGATCTGCTCAAGTCCTGATGATAAAGCCGGATTCCACTGTCTTATAGGCTTGATCTCATAAGGTGGCTCACATGGGTTCTTACCTGTAACCAGATGGTACAGTGTAGCACCCAGATTATATATATCCGTTCTTGCGTCTGTGTTGTAGATACCATGTCCCTGGGCATCACCGAACTGCTCCGGTGCAGCGTAACCTCTTGTTCCAAGAGCTGTTGTATCTGCGTTATTCTCTATTATATATTCCTTTGCAGTACCGAAATCTATGAGCTTTACCGAGCCATCCGGCTTAAGCATTACATTGGAAGGCTTCATATCTCTGTAGATTATAGGCGGGTTCATGGAATGAAGGTAATCAAGGGCACTGGCAAGAGCACGCCCCCACTCAATAACATCTCTCTGGCTCTGGGCTCCCTCTGTCTTTAATACATCACTGAGAGGCTTTCCTTCTACAAAATCCATTATTACGTAGATGGTACCATTCTCATTAATAATATCCACTATTCGTGGAAGTACCGGATGATCTACGTTCTTTAATATATTTGCCTCTCTCTCAAGACCTTTAAGCAATGTCTCAGTGCTCTTGGAGCCGTCATTCTTTATCTCCTTTACCGCCCACTGTTTATTCAGACGGTTATCCATAGCAAGATAAACTATAGACATTCCGCCTTTACCAACCTGCTTCAGGATCTCGTATTTTCCGTCTAATACTGTTCCTAATTCTGTCATATTATCTCCCCGCTACACCCGTTTATATCTATGGTGTAGTTCTAATGCATAACACTGTAATATTATCAGTCTCTTTCCTGTACTTATCAAGCTCTGTAAGAAACTGGCAGCCCGTAGTCAGCGCATCATCATCCACATCTGCTGCAGGACCGATCCTCTCTATCATTTCCTCATTGCTTATCTTATGTCTGAAGCCGTCTGAGCACAACATATATACTGCATCTCCCACAACTTCCCCTTTTATAAAGTCAGGCTCAACAACCGGTGAAGCACCGATACACTGGAGAAGGACGCTTCTACGACTGTCCACCTCTGCCTGCTCAGGAGTCATTCTTCCGGCAGCGACCTCCCTGGCAACGAAGGTCTGATCATTTGTCAGCTGCCTGGCTTCCGTGCCGGTTATCTCATACGCCCGGCTGTCTCCTACATGTATGATATAGTAGCTATCCCTGAACATCAGCATCGCTGTAAGGGTTGTACCTATCATTATGCCGTTGTCCTCTCCGTAGGCTTTCAGGATCTCGTTTTCATTCACTGCAATACTATGCCACTGTTTCCTCATCAACTCTTCATCAAACGAATCATTGTCTATCATCTCAGCGAAGCTCTCCTGAAACCAGTCCGAGAAAGCACATATCACTTCCTTACTTGCCACCTCACCCTTGGCAAGTCCGCCCATGCCGTCACATATAACTGCAAATGCAGCCATACCATAAGGTGTATCCGCTATTTTTATTGCAAGGGAATCCTGATTAGTCTTTTTCCTTATGCCCACATCTGTATGGTAGGCAGCCTTATATCTCATATTTTCTCCTCCCGCATTCTTGAACATCAGCCTATTAAAATTTGTCTTTTGGGGATTGCTCCCCCCCTATTCATCCGGCATCACAATTACAATATGCATCTGCGATGCACGGGTACCTCCTATGACAAAGGCCCGACTCCAAAAAATCTATCTGATAAAGAATACAAATTCTTCATCTCCAAGTTTCACCGTTACATTATTTGTAAGGAATCTCTCACCGCCACGGTCAAGCTCCTGATCATTTATAAATGTACCATTTGTGGAGTTATTATCCCTTATATAACATACTCCGTTTCTTCTGGATATTATGCAGTGAGCACGGCTTACTGCTGTATTGTCTCTTATTGTATAATCCGCATGGTTAGCAGACTTGCCAATCACAAATTCATCCTTATCAATATATATCTTCTCACCTGTTTTCTTTCTTACAAGATATGGAACAGGTCTCTCCGGCATTGATGGAATATCACTTACGGAGATCTCTTCTTCATTCATCTGAGGTCTCTTAGGAAGTCCCTCTGCATGAGGCATCTGTGGTTCCTGTGGCATTTCCGTAACCTGTGGTGGCTCCGGCATAGCCGGCATGGCCGGTGTCTGTGGTGCAGCCGGCATCGATGGCATAGGTGGCATCGGTGGCACCGGTGCTTCTGATACAGGCGGCATATTTGATGCCATACCAGATGCAAATCCGTTGTTTCCCTGCATAAATCCGCCAAATGGTGGGAAGCCGTTATTCTGCATAGGTGGCACATCAGGTGCCTTTGGTGCTTCCGGCATCGGTGGTACTTCAGGTGCCTTTGGTGCTTCCGGCATCGGCGGTACTTCAGGTGCCTTTGGTGCTTCCGGCATCGGCGGTACTTCAGGTGCCTTTGGTACGGCCGGCATCGGTGGTACTTCAGGTGCCTTTGGTGCTTCCGGCACTGGTGGCACTTCAGGGCTCTTTGGTGTCGGTATATTTATCAGATCTTCAATATCATCTGCTGATATTGTCTTCTGGTCATCATCAAATTCCGGCATTGATGATATTTCCGGTGTCTGAGGTGCTTCAGGTATCGGCGGTACTTCAGGTATCGGCGGTACTTCAGGTATCGGCGGTACCTCAGGTGCTTTTGGTGCGGCCGGCATTGATGGTTCTTCCGGTGCCTGGCCGAAGTTATTAAATCCCGGAGCCGGCTGTCCAAAATGACTGAAATCCGGCATTGGTGCCTGACCGAACTGTCCGAAGCCCGGCATTGGTGCCTGGCCAAAGCCCGGCTGTCCCTGTGGCCTCGGTGCCGGCTGTCCAAAGTTTGCCGGTCTGTTCTGGTTCTGTGGCATTGGTGCCGGCTGACTGAACTGGCCGAAGCCCGGCATTGGTGCCTGGCCGAAGCCCGGCTGTCCCTGTGGCATCGGGGCCGGCCGTCCCTGCGGCATCGGTGCCGACTGTCCAAAATTCGCCTGTCCATTCTGTACCGGTCTGTTCTGGTTCTGTGGCATTGGTGCCGGCTGACCGAACTGGCCGAAGCCCGGCATTGGTGCCTGACCGAAGCCCGGCTGTCCCTGCGGCATCGGTGCCGGCTGTCCCTGTGGCATCGGTGCCTGAACATTTTCATTCATCCTCGCATTGTTCATCATTACGCCAAGCCTGCTTACTTTGCCTGCATCTGCATTTGCCTTTTCTGCAGCCTTGATCTGTTCCTGCTTATTTTTATTTATAGCAGCTATATCTATTCCTATCTCAAGAAGCATCTGTTCAACATACTTCTTCATGTCTCCAAGAGAAAATGTTCCCGGTCTGTTTAAAAAGCTTATGAGCTTTGCAACATAGTTGTCCCTGTCCATCTCGAAGTATCTTGCACCTGCAATAATGTCCTTTATCAGTTGTCTGACTTCATTGAGATCCGTAGTTTCCTTATTTACAGGCACCACCACGAACGAAACCTCCTGATTTTCAGGTGTGACATATATGTATTGTACATCCTTGGCCACATAACTGAGAGATACCATGTTCAGTCCGAAATCTTCCAGTCCCGCCAGAAGGTTATAGAGAAGTGTCAGCATCTGTGGCTTATTCACCTCTTTTTTCAAGAACTCCTGAACAGGCACCTTATCACCTATCTTATATGTGAATATTCTTGCTCCCCCGTCCTCTTCCATGTGGCATGGGAACATATGAGGCAGCTTTCCTGTTGTACTCATATCGTATACTCTGGTATCAACCGCATCCTCCACATCAAGATTATACTTAAGGCTATGCTTTCCGTCTTCAACTCTTGAAACAAGTCTGTCTTTTTTCATTCCGTAATCCTCCCCTTATTGATCATCAGCCGATTTATGTTAAAAAAGAACATCAAATCAGCGTGCAGTATAATAACACCATCGAGCAGCAACCATTACAAATATGTCTTCGACACTTGACGCTTCCTACGACAAGGATTGCTGCAGCGTAACGATGTCACGGACATCACTACATAACCAAAAGCAGGTATTGCTACCTGCTCCTTCCCTCCATATCAGAGGGTCTTGGTTATTAACTTAATTTAAAAATAAAATCTTCATCTCCAAGAACTATTTCTGAGTCGTTCTTAAGAAGTACCTCCTGGTTCTCCGCAAGCTTCTGTCCATTTACATATGTTGAGTTGGTGGTCTTGTTGTCTTTCAGATAACATCCATCCTCTCTCTGATATATTATGGCATGCACTCTGCTTACCGCACCATTACCGCTGATGGTAAAATCAACCCCTCGATTTGCCTTGCCAATCTTAAATACCGCCTTATTGATCATAACTCTTTCTCCGGTATTAACCCTCACTATATACGGCATAGCCTTTGGTGCATTTGACGCCTTATTATCCTCCTCTGTATCCGGCACAACGTTCATTCCCGCTGTAAGCTCAACAGTAGAACCTGTCTCATCATCATTTCCTGCTTCCGGAATTGTTGCAGGATCCATATTAGTCTCAGGCTCGGCATCCGCATCAAGTCCTGAAGCAATAATGTTCTCTGTAGGATTTTCTATCTTATCATCCTCAATCTCGTTTACTGCTCTCTGAATGATCTTAGCTCTGTTTATCTTGATACTCTTCATAACAGGAGGATGATCTATAAGATCATCTATCTCTGTTGTATCAATGAGAACCGGTTTGTCCTCCGTTTCCGCTACAGGTGCAACCTCTGTAACACCCTCTGCTGTATGGGCAATCTCCTCAACCTTAGGCTGTATCTTAACCGGTTTAATCTCAGGTATTATATCCTCAAGATCAAGCTCAGGCTCTGCTGCCGCCTCTTCCTCCGATGCCACTTCATCATCCGGATATTCCTCAAGGGTATCATCTATCTTAAGCTCCTCAAGGGCACTGTCGTCAAAGGCATCCATGTTGACCGAACCCACACCGGCTGCCACAGACTCCCCTGATGTAAGGGTCTCTGTCTCGCCGTCGTAAGGCTCCTCAGCGTCAAGATCAAGATCCTTGAATATGGTATTCGCCTCCGTCGGCTCTTCCTCATACATATCGAGCCCATCATCATCTTCCTCATCAAATGCAACGTCCTTAAATTCCGGAAGATCGTCGATTCCGTTTCCCTCATCGACAACCGCATTCGCTGACTGTGAAACTTCTATTCCGCCGTCAAGATCCACAAACGCTTCCTCAACATCCATTCCTGCGGATTCCATAAGCTCTGTAAGTTCACCGGCGAATGCTCTTATGGTGAACTTCTCCACATTTAACAGATTAAGAACCTTCGCAATGTAATTACAGTCCTCTGTTGTATCATACTGGGCATTCACTATAAGATTCTTGGCAAAATGTCTGAACTCTGCATTCATGCTGGCACCCGACTCAATCGGCAGACATATGAGCTTAACGTCATATGTAACAGGGTTTACATATGTAAAGCCTCTGTGAAGTATAATGTATGATATTGGTATACCCAGATCTCTGAGGTTCACAATACTGGTTGCAATACCTCTTATAACTCCTAATAATTTCTCTGCATTAACCTTATCCTTAAAAAGGGTATCTACAGTGACTCTATCAGTAATGTTATATGTGAAGTAATCGTTCTCATCGTCCTCCTCATATATAATATCTATAAGTTCCCCAATCTTATTGTCTTCGAGGTAATCCAAAAGCTCTTCATCGAAATCGCAATCGTCATCCAATACATATGATAAGTACTTCTCAGAGCCAATATTTCTTACCTTGAAATTCACTTTCCTCATCAAATATTCCTCCTATCGCACTGCGAACATGCAAGGCGCGGTACACAATCCCGCATTTTGCATACATACTCTATAATTATATATAATTTTATCATTTACCGCAAGCATTTTATATAAAAGAATAAAGAATATACGGCATATTTTCAGCAATTTGTTATATCTTGTCCATACAACTACTGTGTATTTATATGCCCATCATAATCTTCGGAGAAAATGTGGCTTCCGTCATCGGCTTCTTCATTCACATGATAATACAGGTAATTGTTATCATCAGGATAGAGAACCGCCTCAATGGATGCCTCACCGGGATTACATATAGGTCCTATAGGAAGACCATAGTTATTGTATGTATTATATGGTGATACAAGTTCAAGATCATCATATGTAACTTCCGACTTGTCATATATACCCTTCGTCAGCGGATATAATACTGTAGGACACATCTGAAGCATCATTTCTGCATTTAAACGATTGTATATAACTCCCGCGATTATAGAACGCTCTTCGCTGAGCTTTGCCTCACGCTCAACTATGGATGCCATTGTTATAATCTCATAATCTGAATATCCGAGTTCTGCAATCCTTGACTTATCAAGACCTGCGTAAACCTCCTCGAACTTGGCAAGCATCTTGTCAATGAGATCTCCAGGTGTTGTATCTTCGTAGATATCATAAGTAGCCGGGAACAGGAAGCCCTGAAGCTCATAGTCTCCGGTCTCATGATCTTTGGTATATGAAATGCCATGCTTTCCGCTTGCCACCTCATCCAGGAACTCCTGGGCTGTGAATATGCCCTCTTCCTCACACTTGGCAGCTATCATTTCTATTGTATACCCCTCCGGAACAGTAAGCTTGGCAATAGGCTCCGGTGTTGGTTCAACGTAGCAGAGCTGCTCTATCATCTCCAGAGTACTCATACCGGTATTAAGAGTAAATGTGCCCGGCTGAAGCTTGTCTTTATACTCCGTTCCCTTTATTCTCAGAACAAATGCATACTCATACTTTATAAGTCCTGCTTTGTGAAGTATAGAAGCTACCTTGGCTGAGCTTGCTCCCTTAGGGATCTCAACCTGTACATCCGTACCTGCCACATGCTCGGTTCCTTTATATTCCTTCATGAATTCACTGTAGTTGTTCTTCACAGTGCCTCCGAGAACTGAAATCAAAAGAAGCACTGCCACAAGGGCAATTATCAGCTTCACTCCTTTGTATATTTTCTTTTTATCTTTTCTCGTCATGTCATCTGCTCCTTATAAGATATTTGTTTAATATATTTTTTATTTGCCTGTTCTTAAAAGTAATGATATGATTAGTCACAACAATCAATTATAGAAAGGGTGATTAATTTGGCAAATCCAATCGTTACTATCACAATGGAAAATGGAGATGTTATGAAGGCTGAGCTTTATCCTGAGATAGCTCCAAACACAGTAAACAACTTCATCTCTCTGGTTAAAAAAGGTTACTACAACGGGCTTACATTCCACAGGATCATCAATGGTTTCATGATCCAGGGCGGATGTCCTGAAGGCACAGGAACAGGTGGTCCGGGCTATCAGATAAAGGGTGAATTCGCACAGAATGGTTTTGAAAACAATCTTGCGCACACACCGGGCGTCCTTTCAATGGCTCGTGCCATGATGCCTGATTCTGCAGGTTCACAGTTCTTCATCATGCACAAGGCAGCTCCACACTTAGATGGTGCATATGCCGCATTCGGCAAGGTCATCGAAGGTATGGATATTGTAGATAAGATCGCTACCGTTGAAACATCATGGGGTGACCGTCCGGTTAAACCTCAGATAATGAAAACAGTAACTGTTGATACTATGGGTGTAGATTATCCGGAACCTGTCCACGCATAATCAGGTTAATTATAACCTATAAATCATTATTTGAAAATAACTATATAAAAAAATAGGGAGTTCATGAATTTTCATCTCATGAACTCCCTTTATTAATTCTGATCAATAAACTCTGATCACAGGTCTTACACTTCTACATTCCAGAAGCCTTCAAGTGTTGCAAAGTAATCCTCCGGTGTCTCTGCACGACGGATGAGCTTCACGCTTCCGTCCTCTCTGAGCAGAATTTCTGCCGACTTAAGCTTACCGTTGTAATTGTATCCCATGGCAAATCCATGAGCACCTGTATCATGTATTACAAGAATGTCTCCCATATCGATCTTCGGTAACATTCTGTCTATGGCAAATTTGTCGTTGTTCTCGCAAAGGGAACCTGTCACATCATACATATGGTCACAAGGATCATTTTCCTTTCCAAGTACAGTTATATGATGATATGCACCATACATGGCAGGTCTCATAAGGTTGACCGCACATGCGTCAACACCGATATACTCCTTGTGTGTATGCTTCTCATGTATTGCTGTTGTCACAAGATGTCCGTAAGGTGCAAGCATGTATCTTCCAAGCTCTGTGAATATTGCTACATTTCCAAGACCTGCAGGTACAAGCACTTCATCATAAACCTTCTTAACGCCCTCGCCGATGACAAATATATCATTTGGCTCCTTATCAGGTGTGTAAGGTATTCCGATTCCGCCTGAAAGGTTGATAAACGAAAGCTCAACCCCGGTCTTCTCCTTGATCTCAACTGCCACCTCAAAAAGAATCTTGGCAAGTGTAGGATAATATTCATTTGTCACGGTATTGCTGGCAAGGAATGCATGCATACCGAATCTCTTAACTCCCTTGCTCTTTAATACCCTGTATGCCTCTATGATCTGATCCTTGGTCATACCATACTTGGCATCCCCAGGATTGTCCATTATGGTTGTGGCAATGGCGAACTTGCCGCCCGGATTAAATCTGCATGAGATCTTCTCAGGTATACCGCAGGTCTTCTCCAGGAAATCTATATGTGTAAAATCATCGAGATTTATTGTAGCATTAAGCTTTCTGGCATACTTAAACTCCTCTGCAGGTGTATCGTTTGATGAGAACATGATCTCGTCGCCTGAGAAGCCCATCTTCTCTGACATCATAAGCTCTGTCAGTGATGAACAGTCTGTACCGCAGCCCTCTTCCTTAAGGATCTTAAGGATAGTTGGATTTGGAGTTGCCTTAACTGCGAAATATTCCTTGAAGCCCTTGTTCCATGAAAATGCCTTGTAAAGATTTCTCGCATTTTCTCTTATTCCCTTTTCATCATAAATGTGAAATGGTGTAGGATATTGGGCAATTATCTCTTCTGCTTTTTCTTTTGTTAAAAATGGTGTCTTCATTTATAATCTACCTCGTCTTTATCTTTACTTGTCTCTTTCAAGTTATCATTTAAACACACAGATTCCCATTTGTAAACAATCCAGAAACTGGTTTTTGAATATTTTTGTTGATTTACTGGATATTTATGCATTATTTTCCGCTGCCACAAGATTTTCACTCTTATAAATCTTACGAAGCTTTGGTTTCTCAATTTTTCCTGTTGCGTTTCTTGGCACCTTAGCAAATATTATCTTCTTAGGTCTCTTGTATCTCGGAAGCTCCTTACAGAAGTCATTTATCTCCTCCTCGGTGCACTCCATACCTTCCTTCACCTCGATAATAGCTGCTGTTATCTCACCAAGTCTTGAATCAGCAAGACCGATAACAGCCACATCCATGATCTTAGGATATTTGCTTAAGAAATTCTCGATCTGTACAGGGTAGATATTCTCGCCACCGCTTATGATGACGTCCTTCTTCCTGTCTACAAGGTAGATGAATCCGTCCTCATCCTCCATAGCCATATCTCCTGTGTACAGCCAGCCGTCCTTGAGACATTCTGCTGTTGCCTCAGGATTTTTGTAGTAGCAGGTCATAACACCCGGTCCCTTAAGGATAAGCTCACCAACATCGCCTCGCTTAACGGATTTACCGTTTTCATCAACAATATCAGCCTGCCATCCATATCCCGGAACACCTATTGCACCTACTTTATGTATATTTTCCACACCAAGATGTACTGCACCAGGTCCTATGGATTCTGAAAGTCCGTAGTTGGTATCGTACTGGTGATGAGGGAATATTTCCTTCCATTTCTTTATAAGACTCTGAGGAACAGGCTGCGCACCTATGTGCATAAGTCTCCACTGATCAAGCTTGTAATCGGCGAGATTAACCTCTCCTCTCTCGATAGCCACCAGAATGTCCTGAGCCCATGGCACCAGAAGCCATACGATGGTACACTGCTCGTCGCTTACAGTCTGGAGGATGGTCTTGGCATTTACGCCCTTAAGGAGTACTGCCTTGCCGCCTGTTATAAGGCTTCCGAACCAGTGCATTTTGGCACCTGTATGGTAAAGTGGCGGTATGCACAGGAACACGTCATCCTTTGTCTGACCGTGGTGCTTGCTCTCAACCAGTGCCGCATGCATAAGGCTCTCATGATTGTGGAGTATGGCCTTAGGGAATCCTGTTGTACCTGATGAGAAGTATATGGCCGCGTCATCTGTATCCTTTATTCCCCTGTCTGCGAATATACTTGAACAGTTTGACGCCAGCTTATCATAATCCTCTGCAAATGTAGGACAGTTTCCACCCACATAGAACAATATCCTCTTCTCTGCGATCTCATCCACAACTGTCTCTATACGACCTATAAATTCCGGTCCGAATACCAGAACATCAACGTCAGCAAGTTCTACGCAATACTTTATCTCCTCTGCGTCATATCTGAAGTTAAACGGCACTGCCAGTGCTCCTGTCTTAAGTATACCGAAGTATATCGGAAGCCACTCAAGGGAGTTCATCATAAGTATTCCTACCTTGTCCCCCTTCTGTATGCCCCTTGCAACCAGTAAATTTGCAAATCTGTTGGCCTTCTCATTAAAGACGCTCCATGTGATCTCTCTTCTGTAACAGCAAGTTGGGTTTGACTCAATAAGCTCATACTCTCTCCATGTTACCCTTCTTGTTTCCTGAACATCAGGATTTATCTCTACCAGAGCAACATCATCCCCATACTCCCTGGCATTTCTCTCTAAATATTGTGTGATTGGCATTTCTAAAACTCCTTCTCTTTATTTCTTTATTGACCGGTTAATCCCGCATAGTATCAATTATCCAATTTCTTTGAAAGATCATCCCAGACATCTGAGCATATTTTTATCATGTCAGGTGTTTATCCTCTTCATTCTGCAAATGATTTTCTGCTTTGTAGTTACGTCACTTCAACGCTTTAAATTGCACTAAATTATAGTATAAACTTTTATTGGGATTTTAACAAGAGAAAATTTAAAAGACCATGAAACAGATTTCTTCCCGATATGTATACAAAATTCCCGATACATATTGCAGATACTATCCACTCCATGGTCTTTTTTATATTCTGATATATCTCTTTTTTATGATGATCATTCCAAGTCTGATCTACTCGTCACGCTTCTCGTACACGGCTTCATTTGTGAACTGTATACCCAGCTTGTTGAAGGTGTTCATATCAACAGATGAAAGCATTGCTGTCGTATGAAGCTGGCAGCCTGCAAGCTTCGGAAGCTGTTCAAGGGCAAGCTTTGCATTTGGATCTGATACAGCACACATTGAAAGGGCAATAAGCACCTCATCTGTATGAAGTCTTGGATTTTTGCTTCCAAGATAGTTTGTCTTAAGACGCTGTATCGGTTCAATATAATTTCTGGAAATAAGATGTATACTCTTGTCTATATCTCCGAGAACCTTTATGGCGTTAAGCAGTACGGCTGACGCAGGTCCAAGCAGGTCACTTGTTGAGCCAGTGATTATCCTGCCGTCCTCAAGCTCAAGAGCCGCTGCCGCCGCACCGGTCTCCTCAGCCAGAGCCATGGCAACAGGCACAACCTTTCTGTCATTCACAGTGATCTTAGCCTGCTTCATAAGAAGCTCCTGCTTATATACCTCATCCTTTGTTGCCTCATCAAGGACCATTCTGTTCAATGACTGATAGTATCTTCTGATGATCTCCTGTCTTGAAGCCTCCTGGCACGCCTCGTCATCAACGATACAGTTTCCTGCCATATTTACACCCATATCTGTAGGCGACGCATATGGGCACGAACCGTATATAGCCTCAAACATTGCAGCAAGTACAGGATATATCTCCACATCTCTGTTGTAATTAACTGTTGTCTCTCCATACGCCTCAAGATGGAAGGGATCGATCATATTCACATCATTAAGGTCTGCTGTAGCTGCCTCATAGGCGAGATTTACAGGGTGCTTAAGGGGAATATTCCATATTGGGAAGGTCTCGAACTTGGCATATCCTGCCTTAACTCCACGCTTGTTCTCATGGTAGAGCTGTGACAGACAGGTTGCCATCTTACCGCTTCCGGGTCCCGGTGCAGTAACGATAACCAGTGGTCTTGTGGTCTCCACATAATCATTCTTGCCATAGCCCTCATCACTGACTATTGTGGCTACGTTGTTAGGATAGCCTTCTATTGAATAGTGGTGGTACACCTTTATACCGATATTTTCCAGCTTCTTCTGGAATGCGTCTGCGGACTTCTGGCCTGCGTATCTTGTAATAACAACGCTGCTCACGTAAAGCCCCTTCTCCCGGTACACACCTATAAGTCTTATTACGTCCTGATCGTAGGTTATACCCAGATCGTGTCTTATCTTATTCTTATCTATATCTGCGGCATTAATGGAAATGATCATCTCTGCCTGATCTGCAAGCTGGAGAAGCATCTGAAGCTTACTGTCAGGGGCGAATCCCGGAAGTACTCTTGACGCATGATAATCATCAAATAGCTTTCCGCCAAACTCAAGATACAGCTTGTCGCCGAACTGTCCTATCCTCTCCCTGATATGCTCAGACTGCATAGACAGATATTTTTCATTGTCAAATCCTATTTTCCTCATATTTGTCTCCTCGTTCCTATTGAACATCATGGTATCGCCCAATGCTACCTCTCACTTAATGATTCTCCGCTCAATAATTTCTATCCGGTACCAATATAAATTTAATAATATTAATCAAAAGCCCAATCAGACTAAATTATATATTAGCTTTTGCCAGATTACAATAAGAAAGTTAATATTAGCCGCACTGATGATAAAGCAACGATAAAACATCGAGCAGCAACCATTGAAATTGCCTACGGCAAGGGTTGCTGCAACGTAACGATGTCATAGACATCATTACATAACAAAAGACAGCCACCGGACGAAATAATCCATCCCGGTGACTGTCCATATGATTTAAGAGAAAAATGAGACTAATTAAAAATCAAAAACCTTATTTACTCTTTGTAATTGCCTGTACGTTAGCTGGCTTTGTTGTCGGCTCTGTTGTCGTCCATGAACCATCTGATAACCAGATCTCTCCATCCTTATCCTTGTAATGTATGTAGCTTACTGTGTATGAGTCATGATCCTTTGATGCAAATGCTTTTGCTGTTCCTACTTCAAGTGTATCAAGATCCTTAACATCTGCCATTGCCCAGATCTCGTCCATATCCGTCTGAGAAACTGTTGTAGCATCCTTAGCATAAAGCTCTGAATACTTGGCCTGCGCAGCTGTGTAGCAGCTCTTTGCATTTAATACGATCTGCTTTTCTTTTGCCTTGTCGATGTAACCAAGTAATGCAGGTACAAGAATTGCTGCAAGAATTGCTAAAATTACAAGTACAACTATCAACTCAACAAGTGTAAAACCTTTGTTATCCTTCCTCATTCTCTTCATAATAATTTCCTCCTAGATGTGTGTGATTATTTTTTCTCTTATTGTGCCGCTATAACCGTAGCAGCCACGGTCTCCGGTCTCATTCCGGATCGTTCCTGCCCTTCCGGGATAGTATCTTTCGTTCATCAAGTACACTGTAATTCTACCAATTTCGACGTGCAAAATCAAGAAATTTTTCCTTTGTCGTGAAATGTTTCACAATTTCATTTGTGAATATTGCACAACAAGCATCATTGACATATTTTAATATATATGTTCACTTTGTGCTGGCTTTAAAAGCTGAAAATGACATTTTTTCAGCAGAAAACGACGTGAAATTAAATTTTTTCTTCATTTTCTGTCTTGTGACCGGCTCTTCATGAAAAAAACATTTTGATTTCTTGAAATTTTCGCCGGATATTTATTGTGTTTTCGCTATTTGGGGCTCTGAAAAATCGTCATTTTTACCATATACTCATACAGTGTACAGAGTATGGATCTTCAGTCCTTTTATTAGAAAAACTGCTCCAGATCCTTAAGATCATTTGTATACTTCCTTGCGGAATCCATGGTGATCTTTCCTGCACTTACAAGACGACACAGATCTGTATTCAGGGTATGCATACCCACTCTGGCACCTGCCTGCATTGCGGTTGAAAGCTGGTGACATTTGTTCTCTCTTATAAGGTTTGACACAGCGTCTGTTCCCACAAGGATCTCGGTTCCCGGAACTCTGCCGGTACCTGTTGCATTTGGCATAAGGCACTGGGTAACCACACCATTTAACACGCTGGCAAGCTGGGTTCTGATCTGGTTCTGTATATATCCGGGACAGGCGTCGATAATTCTGTCTATGGTCTGGGCTGCACCTGTGGTATGGAGGGTAGACATTACAAGATGTCCGGTTTCTGCCGCCGTGAGGGCTGCCGATATGGTCTCGTAGTCACGCATTTCTCCCACCAGGATTATGTCGGGATCCTCACGAAGTGCACTCCTTAATGCAGCAGCGAAGCTCTCCACATCCCTGCCCACTTCTCTCTGGTGGATAAGTGCCATTTTCTTCTCATAGGTATACTCGATAGGATCCTCAATGGTGATGATGTGATCCGGTCTTGTGGAATTGATATGATCTATCATTGAAGCCAGGGTTGTTGACTTACCTGATCCTGTAGGCCCTGTAACCAGTATCAGTCCTCTCGGCTTCTCAGCCAGAGTATTCAGAACCGGCGGAAGTCCCAGCATGGACAATTCAGGTATAGTGCTGTTTAACAATCTTATAGTTGCCGCAAGCCTGCCCTGCTGCCTGAATATATTTACCCTCTGCCTGTTGCCGTCTGACGTGCGGACAGCAAAATCCACATCCTTGCCGGCTTTAATGTCAGCAAGCTGCTTATCATCCATCATATCCACCAGCATGTCCTCAATGTCTTCGTCCGAATAAGGAACAGGAATTTCCATAAGCCGTCCATTTACCCTGTACATAAGAGGCATACCCACAGATATATGTATGTCCGAGCATTTATTTGCCCTGGCGTCTAAAATAAGTCCATCAATCTTCATATAATCCCTCCATGATAATTATTGGTATTTCTTAAATTTTATAGAACCAGAAGACCCTGCCTCCGTATGGTTTTTCTTGCAGACATACCCTCCAGCCTGTACAATTCCTGCTTCAAATGTGATCTGCTTCCAGGATAATAGTAATGGAAGAAAATTGTTCTCCCAAGTCCTCTACATCGACAGTCCGGATACCCTCTTCTCTCAACATCCTGGCAAATATCCCCTGTCCGGAAATCTTCGTCCCGGAGAATGTACCATCGTAAATCTCTTTCACCCCACAACTGGGACTACGGGATTGCAATATTGCAAGATCAACCTGATTTTCCTTCGCAATGGCAAGAGCTTTTTCTGCACCGGAGTGAAATTCTCTGTCCACGTTTATACCTTCTTTGTTCATCACAACTCCATTTACGATTTCCGATGGACAACGGGGTGTAGACAGACCACCTAAGACTTCCGGGCACACCGGGAACATTTGGTGTTCCTTCGCCAGCTCACAAACTATTTTATTGTAATTGTTACCGCCATTGTACTTGCAATTTTCGCCCAATAAGCAGGCACTTACCAGAATTTTCATTCTTGCTCCTTATGATTTCTTGCCGTTTTCGTCACCGCTAAAATCGAAAAGCTTCAGCCCATAAATCTTATAACCCACAAACCTTCTAATCATAATATGCTGCCTTCGCCATTTCCTCCACAGTAGTAACACCCTGCTCTACCAGCTCAAGGGCACTCTGCTTCAAGGTCTTCATGCCAAGGTTATCTATGGCATAAGTCTTTATTTCCTCAACACTGGCACCATTTGTTACCATTTTCTTTATCTGCTTGTCTATAGGAAGGATCTCATGAATTGATATTCGTCCCTTGTATCCGGACTCATTGCACTGCCTGCAGCCCTTGGCGTGCATAACATGCGGGAGCTTCCTTCCTGCTATGTATTCTTCTTTTGACGTCATTTCCTCAGATACCGCGCAGAAAGGACATACCTTTCTTACCAGTCGCTGTGCCACGATACCCACCAGCGAGCTTGCGATCATGTACGGCTCAACGCCCATATCCTCAAGACGGGCGATGGATGAAGCTGCATCATTTGTGTGAAGGGTTGACAGAACCAGATGTCCGGTGATAGCGGCTCTTACGGAGATAGCCGCTGTTTCGGCATCTCTCGTCTCACCAACCATTATTATGTCCGGATCCTGCCTGAGCAATGCCCTAAGCCCTACTTCAAATGTAAGTCCTGCGGTATTATTTACCTGTATCTGGCTGAGCTTCGGAAGGTTTTTCTCCACAGGATCCTCGATGGTTGATATGTTCACCTGCCTCTTTGACAGGGACTCAAGCATCATATAAAGAGTTGTGGATTTTCCTGAGCCTGTGGGGCCTGTTATGTAGATAATTCCACTTGGAGAATTTAACATTTCGCTTACCAGTGCAAATGATTTCTCGTTCATGCCAAAGGACGCCGGATAATCAATCTTTCCTGTTCCCGCAAGAAGTCGCAGAACTGCCTTCTCGCCAAATACCGTAGGCACCACCGAAACTCTTATATTAAGATTATTTCCGTCTACACTTGTTCTGAAATGTCCATCCTGGGGTATCCTTCGCTCGGCAATATCCAGATCCGCAAGGATCTTAACTCTGGCAATAAGGGAATTGTGGATATTCTTCTGTATGGTCATGAACTCCATAATGACGCCATCAACTCTCATTCGCACAGTGGTCTGGTGCTCAAAGGGTTCAATGTGTATATCTGAAACCCCTGAATTATAGGCTCTCAGAATAATACTGTTAAGAAGGTTTATGATAGGTGTATCATCGTCGCCATCCTCAACATTTATATCTACTATGTTTTCCTCTTCGATACTGTTCTGGGACGCCTTAACCGCTGCCTTTCTCGCCGACACCTCAGAATAATAATACTGGATCGCCGAGGCAAGAGGCGCCTCCTCGCAAAGGGATATCTGAAGATCCATTCCCACGATCTGCCTGATATCTTCAATTCCATAGAAGTTCATTGGATCATTTACCAATATAAGATATCTTCCATCCTTTACCCCATATCCAAGCATGCAATATTTCTCTGCCAGCGCCTCAGGAACCATTTCCACAGCGTCAACATCTATGGACAGATCTGAGACATTTGCCACGCCATATCCAAGTCTCTTGGCAAGAGCCTCAAGCATTTGTTTTTCTGTAATATATCCAAGCTGTATGAGTGCATCGCCGAGACGAACGCCCTTGTTCGCCTGCTTGTACTCCATCGCCTGGGCTATCTGATAATCATTTACATAGCCGAATTCCACAAGAACTTCGCCTATTCGTATATTCCGGTTCATCTCCATATCAAAATCTTCGCCCTTCTCACACAATTTCTGCAAATGCGTGATCTTACAATCCACATTCCGCCACAAGCCATTTTATTTCTTGACTTATCAACCTATTTTCTGCAAATATCTTCCCTACTCAGTTCCCTCTACCTCATCCCCGGGATCGCTCATATACAGCTCTAGGCTGATATCAAGTACCTTCTCGGTAACAAGATTGTAGGTTCCGTCATTGTTATAATCAAGCTGTCTTCCCTCTGTCCAGGAATATGATACAACTCGTACCTTCTCTCCGCTGGCTACCATATCATCAAGAAATTTCTCAAGATCTGCCCTGTTTCCTCCGAGACGCATATTCACATATGCCACATATATTCCAACCGCTGACATATCCGTAGTTGTACCATCCGAGTCTGACGAAGCATCTCCCGTATCCGTTGATCCGCCTGAGCTTGATCCGCTTGAATTTGAACCGCTTGAATATGTATTGTCCAAATAATCTACCGCATCCACTGCATCTTCCTGGTCATCTTCAGACGCATCGGTGTCATCATCTTCACCCCTATCAGAATACTGGTAAGGCACCAGACTCACCACCGTGTCATTTACATCTATATCAAGATCATAGGAATAAAGATTGTAGGAAAGAGCCTTTCCTGTCAGCAGCTTGTCTATGTCAGACGCTGCCATCACCGGATAGAAATCCTTACGCTTCTCGATTATGTCCTCTTCCATCTTTTCATTATCCACCTGAATAATAGTCAGATTAGTAAGCTTAATCTCATTTTCAGACTGAAGAGCCTCCTGTTCCTCTATTTCCTTGTTTATTTCCCTGACACTTTTGACCAGCGGATATATGCCGAGATATCCGATAACAAACACTATCACTATGATTACCAGGGCAAATAGCAGTTTCTTGTCTCTTTCTGTCATCTTAGTCTGCATCTGCTTCACCTCCCTGCTTTCCTGCGGATTCCGAAAGTATGCACATAACATGTATGTTCCAGAGTTCCGTGTCCTCTTCAAAAGCATATCCGGTATAATCTATGTTGTTAAATATATCTTCATCCGTAAGACGCTTAATGAACTGGTTTATAAGGTCAACATTTTCAGCCTTTGCAACCATGGTTACAACTCCTGTATCGGAATTAAAGGACTCAATATCAACATCGGCATATCCCTTTGCACATGTGCCTATGATGTTCCTTACCTCTGCACTACAGTATGGATAAGTATCCAGATTGTCCGAGATCTCGTTGATGGCATAATACTGTCCGGAGATATATGTATTTCTGGCAAGGAGTGCATCGTACATGCTGGCCTGACTTATGACCGCCGGTGACTCATTATAATCCTTAAGCTCCGTGAGCTTGTTATTTCTCATCACCTTATATGCAAATGTCCCTCCAAAGCCAAGCAGCATAACTGCCGTAACCGCAGCAACTGCACCAATCTTCTTCATGGTTCCTGCGTCAGTTTCTTTCCTTGCCTTGTGCATGCCTGAATAATATACAAGGAAGTTCTGTCTCTTCTGGACACAGCCCAATCCCGACACTGCCTGTATGGTCCTCTGGATGTCATAATTTCCGTTGCATTTTATCCTCTTTGTATCTGCAAATACCGACACCGGCGTATTTATTCCATGACTCTCAATGGCATTTCTGTATAATGGAACATTTCCAGAGCTTATACCTGCAAGAACTATCTCCTCCAGCTCATACTCGATCTGATTTGCCTGCATGAACTGGATGATCTGGCTGACGGATTTGCCCACATCAAGGGCATAGCTCTCGGTTCCCGGAACGCTGAAGCATCTGGTACTGTTATAGTAATAGAACCTGCCATTTACCCAGAGTATGGTGGTAAGGTTCATGTTGTCGGCGACCTCCATGACAAACGTCTTTCTTGTGGTGGCTATAGTTGATGCCGTCAGGGATATCAGTGCACCCTCGCCGGAATACATTCCCTTAAGGCCTATACCTGCCAGCTTGAACAGTTCAATATATGTCTCCACGAATTCCTTGGTGGCACTCTCCACATACAGCTTGTTCATTGGAACAATGGTCATCTTGCTGTCCGGCTTGAAGCTTATGCTTCCGTACACTCGCTCTGTTCCTGCTTCTATATCGGCGAATTCCCTTCTGATGAAATCCCGCTCCTTTCTCTCTGACATTGCAGGAACATCAAGGTTCTTACTTATTATCTTGTTACTGTTTACTACCAGATACACATCATTTGCATTTAAAGAATTGGCCTGCCAGAATTCCTTAAGGCAGTCAGCGAGAGAATTAATATCCGTCACCGTACCGTTTATGATACTGCCCTCCGGTGCGTCCAGGATGCAGCAGTCATTTATTGTTATCTTCTTGCTTCCCCTTGTACCGGTTATAATCTGTATACTCTGATTTGATAAATATACTACTGTACTCATTTGTCTCTCACCGCCTTACTGATAACTATTGGCTATTGCCTGGTATGAACCGTAGATCGGCTGGATAATAGCTATCATGATAAATCCAACTGTAACTGCCATAACTACTATCATGGCAGGCTCCACCATTGCAACCAGCTTGTTCATAGCTATCTCAGAATCATAGGACATCTGGTCCGCCGTTGACTTAAGCATGGTATCTAAGGAACCGGTCTCCTCACCCACAAGTATTGATGAAGTAAGCTTCTTCACGAAACCGTCAACACTGTTTATGGCGTCACTCAGGTTGGCACCTGCCCTTACCATAGCGATAACATTGTCGAACTGCTTCTCTATATACCTGTTGCCGATGGTCTCCCTGGCTATTCCCAGTGCCGTAACTATAGGGATACCTGCAGAATACAGAGACGACAGGGTTCTGGCAAATCTCGCCGTATATATGACCTTGTTTAATTTGCCGAACACGGGCAGCTTAAGCTTTAGCTTATGAAGCACATAGGCCACCGCCGGTATGACTACGATAAGCCTTATTGCCATAACACCGACTATCACTGCAAATATAAGTATGTACCACTTCTTTGACACAAAACCGCTTATTGCCAGCAATATCCTGGTGGCTGCCGGGAGTGTCTCCATCTGTGCAAATAATGACTCAAACTGAGGTATAACAAAACCCATTATGATTATGAGCACCAGAACTATCAACACGCACAGTATCTTAGGGTAGGTAAACGCACTGGACAGCTTCTGGCTGAGCTTATAATCCTTCTCGTAATAATCAGCCATCTGCAGTGCCACCCGATCCAGATTACCACTGGATTCCGAGCTTTTTATCATGTTGACAAATAAGGTTGGGAACACGCCCCCCTGCTCAATAAGCGCATCGGACAACGGTATACCTGAACGCACCAGCCTTAAAACATTTGCATATATAGTCCTTTCCTTAGGTGATATGGATTCATCCTCTGATATGATCTTAAGAGCTCTCACCAATGACACGCCGGAGGCAACCAGCTCACCTATATTCCTTGCGAATTCCGCAACCTTGTCGGATTTCAGCTTTCTCGAGGAAGTCTTTCCCTTTATCAGCTCCGCACTTACAAGGAACAGCTCATCCTTTTTCAGTTTTTCGTGAAGATCGTTCTCATCAACGGCCTGCATGACACCCTTAAAGGCTCGTCCGCCGGCGTTTCTTGCCTTATATCTGTAGCTGTCCAATATATTTCTCCTTTGTTATATTATACCTGATCATTGTTATCCTTTACTGTTATTACCTCTGACCATTTTACAGATCACCATTCCGCCCATGTATACTTTACTGGTAGAATGCCGCCTTGATAAAATCTATGTATTTGTCCAGTAACTGTGTTCCCACAAATATAGATATGGCCATGCCGGCACACAGGAAAGGACCGAATGCGAAATGATCCTTCTTGCCCTTCTTTCTTCTTGCCATAAGGATCACTCCGTATATTCCACCGGCAACCAGACCTATGAAGAAGCCCATAACTGTCATCTTCCAGCCAAGGAAGAAGCCTGCCGCGAACATAAGCTTGATGTCTCCACCGCCGAAGCCCTCAGGGATAATGAGCACTATCAGGAACAACGGAAGGCTTATACAGAACATTCCTATTATACGATCAAGGATACTGACGCCCCCTACGGTCCATATTGATATGATGCCAAGGATCAATACTGCAACATTCAGCACCGGTGGTATCTCCATGGTATCGTAATCTATGAGAGTTATAATGGTAAATACCGTAAATAACAGGAATATGGTCAGCGCCTTTAATGTTATTCCGTAATATGCTGTAAGTCCCACTGCACATATACCGCCGAATAACTCAACCAACGGATATCTTACGGATATCTTCTCCCCGCAATATCTGCATTTACCTTTAAGTCTGATCCACGAGAATATCGGTATAAGATCCTTCACTGCCAGCTTGTGTCCGCAGGAACGGCACATTGATGAGCCCTTCGTGAAACCCTTCTTCTCCGGAAGACGATATATCACAACATTTGCAAATGAAAATACAGTGATACCTATCAGGAAAAACACCAGATATATAAGTCCCTTTGATAAATAAATTGAAATTGTAAGCCAGTTCATATAACTCTCCTTATCTTGTCATTTTATGGTTTTCTGTTTACTCCCCAAAATCAAACAGCTTGAATATATAATTTACCCGGTAACTTCCGCCGGTGTTCTTATCATAGGTATATATTACCTGGAATGATCCTGTTGTGTATATAAACCCTGTTACCACCCTGTTACCGATGTCATACGACGTGATCTTTATGCTTCCCTTAAGTTCCAGGATTTCATCAATCCTCTCCCGGACTCCTTAACCCATGCCACTCGCCCTGGTATTATCATAGATACTGTCTCCCATGGCATAATATTCAATGGATATCATCTGAAAGGAAAGCTTGATGTTCTTGGCTTCCCTCAGGGCAATCCTCCCATCTGCAGATATCCTGAAATATATGATGACAGGCGTACCAAATACCAGCAGCACCAGCAATACAATGAGTACCACCTTAAGCCGTCCCCGTCTTCGGTTTTTTAGTGTTGTCTCTGCAACTCCCATATTTCATCTCCAATGTAATCCTTGATCCTGCTTATTGTATCATTTGTATTCCTCAGATCCAATAACCCCTCCTGCTCAAATCTGATTAGGGTCTCATATACTTATAATATATTTTACTTCCGGACAATTCCCGAAACATCAGCGTCCGTGAAATTATAACACTCTATGTACTGGGTGCCGGTGTAATCACCGTACTTGTCACTATGAATAACAAGCTCAAGCCTGATGATATTGCCGCCCACATGGGTGAATGTCATGCTGCTTACCTTGTAGCCCTGATAGGTCTTAGGGTCAAAGGTCCAGTCAACACCTCTGCCGGGCTTCGTCCCGGTGCCCCCATCAACCACCACAGGATAGTAGTAAATATCAAGATAATCGTCCACAACACTTATCTTCACATGGCTTCCTGTCCTGTCATAGAAATCAATATATGAGCCATCATCTCCTATTGCCATATATTCCATGGCGCCTCCGGTGATACGGCTATCCACAGTACTTCCAATACCACTCACCTCGGTATCATTCACATCTGCACCGGTAACGGCTCCCTCAATCTCGCCAACCACCTTGGTAGCCACCATGTCTGCCACCTGCCTTCCGGTGTCAACGCCCTTGGCATGGTAGTATATGCCCATGACCGACGAAATGATAAGCATGGCACACACCATAAATATACCAAGAAGTGCAAAACACACAATCAATTCCACCAAAGTAAAGCCGGTGTCCTTATTCAGTTGTCTTTGCTTTCTGCCAATTCTATATCCCATAAATTTCTCCGCAAATACTAACTAAATTTCACAACCTATGATCAGTCACCAACTGTAGCCGACGGTACCTGATCCGTAAACCTGATGACATTTATATCCATTTCATCGTTGTGGAATATCCTTGTATCTGCCCGTCCAAGCCCTATCCTGGTACTATTGTCATCATCCGCAGTCATGGTGTAGTTTATATCATCTCTGTTCGCTGCAGTGATCTGTCCGGTATAAAACTGTTCACTAAAGACTTCCTGTGCCTCTACCATCTGCTCTGACTTCGCAAGGAAATTATAAGACAACATTATCACTCCGGTAAACGCCGTCATTACAATTCCCACCATTGTAAATGCAATTATAATCTCCACTATAGTGGTTCCCCTGTTATCAAATGGTCTGCCGGGAGCTCTCAAATTTATTTTTTTATTTTTCGACAATCTCATCACAACCTTTTTTCTCTGCAAATTCACGATCATGCTTCCTGTATACCTTAATATGTCTTATATTAAATTTCCCCGGCAGCTCTTATTCTCTTTCGGAAAATACCCACTGCCACTTTTCGAATTTATATATGCTGTTATTGTAGGGATTTACTCCATTATTTAACATGATGTCCTCTTCTGTTTTGTCTGTAATGTCTGCATATTCTCCTGCCATAAGAGCATACTCCGTCTCTATGGAATAGGACTGTTTGTTCTTGCTGCAGGTAACTATAACATGAAGAATAGTGTCTATCCTCTGACCCGGGATATTAATACCATCATTCTCCTGTCCGGAGACATCAGGATCTCCATCACCTTTCTCCCAGTAAATGCACACCTTTATGTCCTCAACCATTCCTGCCACATCCTCCGACGGGGCAATGGTGAAATATCTGTAAGCCTTATCCTTTCCATGCCCCTTCTCGGTACTGCTGTAGTAAGGCCACGAGTCCTGCCATATGTTGTAACGTATGTAGAACCAGAGGGAATCCCCACCTGTATCTGTTACACCTTCTTTGGCAGCACGCTGACTTTCATAATCCGCATATTCCGGCTCCGTAAGCTCCGATTGAAGCTCAAAGCTCATGGTCTTACAGGCCTCCTTACATTGGAGTGCCGAATTTTTCTTCAAGGTGGAGGTATATAGTGAATACACCACCAGAAGCAGCGAGAGACAGAACACCATAAGCACCGTCATCACCACCAGTGCAACTATCATGGCTGCGCCCTTATTGTCCTTCTTTAATCTCATGAGCCGGCCCTCCAGACATTATATACAACCCTATATGTTCCATCATCATTTACAATAACCATGTATCCCGGAACCATACTTTCGGAAGCTGCCGAATACACTTCCCTGGTCTGCTTCTTTATGTTTCCGCCCACAGCTCTGTAACAGTTGGCATCCTTAAGCCGCTTCACCTCATCTGCCGTCAGCTCATCTGCAACCACATACTCATAAGAGGTATAGCCTCCAGCACCTGATGAAAGATATGAGGCTATTGTAATACCGGCATCTTCGTCTATATCTTCAGAAAGATTTCTTATGTAGGAATATGCGGCACTATGTCCTGCAATCCCTACAGCACCAGCACTGTATCCAACCTCAAATCCAAGCTCCTCGTCATAAACTGACAGAATTGAAGTCACATACATTCCGCTGTCACTGTTATTTGTATTTCTGACTTTGTAGCAGAAGTCCTTATTACCTCCTTCAAAGCCTATATTCTCTGATGTAAATACCTTGTCCATATCACCTGCTGCCACAAGCAGAGCTTCCCTGGTAACTGTATCAGACTGTGAGTATCCGTCGGCATAGGCATATGAACTTATGGTGACATTTCCTGTGGTGCCGCACTTCACAAGAGCTGTACTGTACCCCGTCTTGCCATCTATTATAAGTTCCTCACCTGTACCAAGCTTCACATTTATACTACAGCTTTCTATATCGGCATAGTCATAAGCATTCTCAAGTACAGCCACCAGATATCCACCTTCTATCATACGAAGTGTTACCTCCGGTGCAGGAAGTGTCATATCCTCCGGCTCCGATCTCAGATAAGTTACTATACCCTTATCCCATTCCAGGTAGGTGTTCATACGGTACTCATTCATAGTAGCAGACCTGGTATTAAGTATCGCCTTAGGTATATCTGTTTTGCTGTCATACCACCTGAATTCATCTGATATGGCGTTAAACTTAAGATTCACCATATTGGTTTTATTTGTTCCGTTATATAAATTGTATCTCCGGGCTGAGGCAGAATCATAAAACTGCTCCACACGGAGAAGCCTTGCTCCGTTAGTCTCAACTGCCGAGGTATCCAATGCGGTCACAAAAAAGTTGTTGCCTGAGTAAGAAGACGCCTTACCCGTAGGCACTCCCGAGCTGCCGGCGTCAAAGCATGACCTGATACCTGTAACTTCTTTCCCTGCAATTCCTGCCTTACAGGACACACCATAGTTTCTGCACAGCTCTACATATACCTTTCCATAAGCATTATCTATTATTCCCGCTCCGTTTACTATACCTGTGTTCACACAGTCATTTATATTTGTCTCTATATTAGAGGAGCAATCCTTATAGGAAGCTATCATACCTCCTGAATAGCTGCTGCCGTATATCCTTCCATGATTTATACAGCCCTCAAAGTCCATGGAGCCTGACACTGCACTGTCACACAGAGCAACCATACCGCCGCTGACACTGCCCTTCACATAACCGAAGTTGATTGAATTTTTTAAAGCTATCAGCTTATCGCTTACAACCGCCACAATTCCGGCAGCTGCACCGGCAGAGGTGATCTGCCCGTTGTTGATACAATCTGATATGGCAGATGTTGAGGTTTTGTTATTGTTATATGTACCTGTTATTCCGCCGGCATTAGTGTTTTCCGCCGTGATTTCCGCCGAATTGGTAAATCCGCTTATACCACCGGTAAGCTCCATATAGCCTGTAACTCCGCCTACATTCTTTCTTCCCTTTATAGTTCCCTTTATCTCAACATTACCTGAGCTTGCGGTGTTTTTGATACTTCCTGCATTGTATCCGGCTATGCCTCCAACAAGATCCCCTGAAGCTTCAACAGTAATGCTGCCTACATTCTTATCAAATTCCAGGCTGCCGAAGTTCTCCGATACGATACCACCTACATAGGATGTTCCCTTAATAGTTGCATCTGACACAATTGTACCCTTTATGGTTCCCGAAGCCTTATTGAGACCACATATACCGCCTATGTAGCTTGACGCTCCTCCATCTACAGAAGGAACTGTACAGTTAAGTATCCCGCCTTCATTTATCTCAGCAAGTCCACCTGTATAGGTTCCCTTTGAAAGGATCTCCACATCATCTGCATTACTGCAGGCTTCAAGAGTCACATTCCTGCTTACCTTTCCTATGATGCCCCCGGCGTAGGAATAAGTATATTCCCTGCCATCCTTATCCTTTCTCACTGTTCCCTTTACTGTCTGTTCGCTGTTGTTCACAACTGCGGCTTCCGCTTCCACAGACGCCCTATTGGTTACATTTGCAATATGTATCTCTGTGTTTGCTGTGACATATCCCAGCACACCGCCGAGATATACACCACCCTTAAGCTTCAATCCCTCTGAGGCTGTTACTGTAGTACCTGAAACTCCACTTACGGTAAATTCTGCTGCCCCCGGATATGAAACGGTGTCAAGCTTTCTTACGGTAGCCGCAAGATCATCTGCATCCACGGCACTCTCTACCTTCCACTGGACAGTTTCTGTCTTCTCTGTCTCACTCATGTTCTCCCTTATGCCAAGAGAGTTGCCATATGTACCGTCTGTAATAAGTATGTATCCTGCAATGCCCCCGGCAAATGCATCAGCCACCACATTCCCTGACATATTGCCATAATTTATAGCTGTACTGATATCCGTATCTGCACTTAATATATTGCCTCCCATAATGGCACCGACAAAATATCGTCCGGTGATGTCTCCATCCGTAACCTTCCAGGTTCCCGATACAGTTCCGTCATTTCCTGTGGTAATAAACTCCGTGGAAAGATTAAGTCCCACATATCCACCGGCGAAATCTCCTGCTGCATACACATAGCCGCCATCAAGGGCATAGTCCTCTATTATGGCATCTTTATCGTTAAAGCCTGTGATACCGCCCACATAACTGCCGCCGGTCACATAAGCCGTCACTGTGATCACACCATGGGCTGCACCTGTACCTGTCTTTCTGCTGCTGTTACTGCCTGAGGTATTCACTGTCCTGTCAGTGTTTCCAATTACGCCATTGTTATATCCCGCTATACCACCCACATGATGGATATCTGTCAGGACATCATTTTCCTTTATCTGCTCAGTCTCATCCATATGGAGACCGCAGCCGAATATCCAGCCTGTATTAAATCCTGCTATGCCACCTGTATATCCGTCAGACGCCATTACAATACCGCTGTTAGTCCATCTCGACAGCTTATTATTAAGATCCACCGCTGAGATCGGCACTCTTAATCCATTCTCTATAGTTGTACTTCCGCTCTTTGTTTCTGAGTTACTGCCTGCGATACCGCCCACATAACTATAGCCTGCTACATTCGCCTCATTTACACCTGATCTCACAATAAATTCATCTGCATCCTCGTCATCATGCGGCAGATTAATCTTTATATCCGCATCTGTGCCGTTTTCACCTGCACCGCCTGCCACACCATGGTTCAGACCAATGATACCGCCTACATATTTGTATCCAAATACAAAGCCCGGCTTATCCTCCTCAGCCTCGGTACTACAGCCCACAACAGCACCGTAATAATTGTATCCCACGATGCCACCCACATAACAGCCGTACAGCTTACCCTTAATACCTGTCCCTGCGGCAAATCCGGCAGTGGTGATATCTTTGTATTGTGGTGAGCTTATGCAGTTGTAGATGATAAGATTATCCGGTGTCTCAGTCTCATTATATGCACATCCCGTTATACCGCCTATGTATGAAGCATCGTAAGGTCTGCTTACATTTCTCACATTTGTATCTGAATATACTGCACCATAATTTCTGCAGTACTTAATAACCGTTCTGCTGTAATCATCCTTCTCAAGGAATATCTGTCCCACGATACCGCCCACATAAGTCTTTCCACGGACGGATGCCCTGTTTGTGAGATCCTTTATGACCACTATATGGTCCCGGTCTTCTCCCGCCTTTGTTCTCTGGCTTCCGGTTATACCTGCCACATTAGTCTCACCGGATATGAGACTCTCATCATCTGTATTAACCGTCTCAAGCTTCTTAAGAGTTCCTGCGTTTATACCGCAGAAGGCACCTACGCTGTCAGTTCCTTCAACCTTTATCTTATCAAGCTTAAGGCTTTCTATCGTGCCGTTATTGGTCACAAATAATCCTGCAGGCTTAACATCCTGTCCCTCGTATATTCCGTATAAAGCATTGGAGCTTTCTTTGATGGTAAGACCTGTTATCACATGGTCATTTCCATCTATCACATCATCAGTAAAGAGATTTCTGAAGGATGGGAATTCACTGTCCGCCACCTCTCCGGAGCCTCCGGAATTCTTCAGATATCCTGCCGCAGCAAATGCCTCCCAGTCAATATCCTTCTTAATATTGAATGTATAGGCACCTGTGTACTCAAGATCTCTGTAATCCTCTATATATCTTATGTTATAGAGATGCCTGCCGTTGCTTACATCTATGGCGGTATCTCCGCTTTCTTCATCCCTTGTAACAGCAGCAAACATCGGACATTCTGTGTTGCTCTGTCTTATGGCTGTGGTCTTATAGCCTGCTCCCGAACCCCGGACGGTACAATATATGCTGTCAGCATCCAGACCGAACCTCATAAAGCTCATTGTTCCTGCAAATTCCGTATCACCTGCAGACACTGTGCCGAGCTTCGCCATATCTTTCTTATAAAGCAGAGTCGTAGCCTGTATATCTGCCCCATCAAGGACTATGTTCACAGTCCTGTCACTGTTCACCCATGCAAGAATGTCGAAGGTTCCTAGTAATGTCTCATTTCCATCCTCATCATACTTTGCTATTTTGCATGATACCACATCAGCATGTTCATGATTCTTTAATTTGGAGCCATCAAGGACAAATGCCAACCGCTTCCTGCCGCTTTCTGCGTCATAAAGACCCACGTCATAATTCAGTCTCTGAATGGCTGTATCCGATTTTTTTAGTTTAAATGAAAGATTGAGGGTCTCCCCGTTATTGAGTTTCAGATCTGTTATAGACGGCTTCTCCCCTCTGCCATTTGCAGCCTTTGACATGGTATCCACACCATAGAAGCCGATCATCCTTTCCTTTCTCGCCTTCTGTGTCCTGTCGCATATGCTTACGGCGCCTCCAGAGTCGCTGATGTCATAAGTAAACTTATTATTCCTGTTGCTGTATGAAACTGCAAATATCTGTCCGTCATCAACAGAAAATTCCACACTTATAGCCGCATTCAATATAGAAGTATCATATACATAATTCTCAAGCATTTCAAAGAGGAGCTGTGTGTGCTCAGGAAGTCTTCTGTCAATGGCAGCTTTGTCCTTATCTGCCATGTATATCTTATAATCCCCTTTATTGCACGACAAATAACAGATGGTGCCTTTGTATTCCTCACCGTCTGTTGCCACTGTCTTCCAGATTGTATCGGGATTGTAGTTACTGCCCTCTTCATCCTTCATGGATCTCAGCTTATCTGCCGTAAGCTCTGTGCTGAGACTTCCGTCGCTGCTGCTTAAAGCATCCTTTATGACCGGAAGCTTTCCTCCCACACTGTATTCCGTCATCTGATTTTGTGCATTCACGAATATGGTCTGGGCATACTCATTCTGCTTCTTAAACTCTGTCCATTCTGTCCATGCCATTATTCCTACAACAGACACTGAAAGAAGTATCATGAGCACCACGAGGGTAACTATGAGCTCCACAAGAGTGAAACCCCTGTTATCTTTGGTTTTTTTATGCTGTTTTTCCTTTTTTATATTGCTTTTACCTGCCATATCATCACCATGATAATGTATTGTTTTCCTGGAAAAAGGCGCACTTATCCATGTTCTTACAATTATGACAAGTATACTTCAAAACATTTTTTTCGTCAATTTTCTCCGACAAATTGCATATTTCTTTTTGTAAATTTTTTCTAAATTCTTCCCACTGCGTCAATAGGCTTAAGTCTTGACGCCCACCTGGCAGGAAAATACCCGGCAAGTATACCGAGAACTGCCGATCCGGCAATGGCACCAAGCCACAGCCACCATGGCATAACAGCAATATCCACACCGGCAGATACGGAGAACGCCCACACCGCCACCTTATTTATGAGAGTCTTGACGAAGACGGATACCAACACTCCTGCCACTCCTCCAAGAAGTCCTAAAAGCCCCGCTTCAAAAAGGAATACCTGTCTCAGTTCATCAGGATCACAGCCAAGGACCTTCAATATACCGATCTCATTTACCCTGTCGAATACTGATGTAGTCATGGTATTACTTATACCGATGACTGCAACCACAAGAGCAATCATCCCAACCACACCCAGCAATATCTGTGTCATCTTCACATTCTTCTTTATCATGTCCAGATATTCCTTGGAGTTCTGTGTCTGGAAGCCCATATCCTGAAGCCGCTTCACCACAGCGTCCACGTTATCAATACTGTCAACTGTGACCACTGCACTGCTGTATATGAAATCCTTGTAAGCATTGCCGTCGGCGTCCACAGGCTGTCCGGCAATCTTGCCATCGCTGCTGTTCCTCTTTAACATCCTTATTAAAGTATCGATATTACAGTATATCTGCTGAGAACTTTCATCATAATCTCCGCCATCTGTAACTGCCGCCACTTTAAGCCTTGCACTCACATTCTCCTCAGAATCCACTAATACAGTCTTCAACCTCTCCCCGATAAATGCATCTGCCTTCTTTCCCTCTATATCGGCAAATGTCTCTCCTGTATTCTGATCAAAAAACATTGAAGCCATATTGCCGCCGAATATCAGATCCGGCTTAACGCCTGAGGCACTGCCAGCAATATCCCCACTCTTAAGCTTAAGGGCATCTAGCTTCTCCTCCGGTATTCCTGTTACATAACCCCAGTACACATACCTGCCGTACTCCATATTGACAAATGCCTCGTAACAGCCATAGCAATCCGCCACATTGCTGAATTCCGATATCCTTTCTATGGTGGAATCCGTAAGCATTTTCTCTTTATTCCTGCCGTAATTCTCACCGGTTATGGTTATCTTATTGACAGACTCGCTGGCAAGCATTGAACCTATCAGCTCCTTCTTGACACCAATTCCTATGGCAAGAAGGGATACAAGAGATACAACGCCTATGGCAGCTCCAAGTACCGTAAGAACTGTCCTTACCTTACGCCTCTTCATATTCATAAAACAAAGATGTATCTTCCAGTTCATGAAATCTCCCTTCCTTATCCCCATCATACCGGTATTGGTATCGCCCCCTCACATTAAGGGTGTCGCCCCCTCGTTTACACTCGGCGGCAAGTCGATTGTGCCATTCAAATATGCGTTTTCAACGCAGGGGCACAATCTCTCGGCGGCATTTCGTCGGAACCATGCTAAATTATGCCTTCGTCATAATGGTTCCTCCTCTTGGTATCGCCCCCTCACATTCGTTCGGCGGCATTTCGTCGGAACCATGCTAAATTATGCCTTCGTCATAATGGTTCCTCCTCTTGGTATCGCCCCCTCACATTCGTTCGGCGGCATTTCGTCGGAACCATGCTAAATTATGCCTTCGTCATAATGGTTCCTCCTCTTCCTCAAACGTTTCCGAACTCCCATAACTATAAAGATTACAACCACAACAGCTCCCAAAGCTGCACATGTCACTACCCTGCTGTCAACCTTAGGCTGCTCCTCCTTTATCTTCTCCACATTGCTGTACACCGGCTCCTGTACCTGTATGGATATCTGGTGTTCCTCATACTTCACCTTGCCCTGCTGATCCTCATAGGACACCTTCATCTTAATATTTCCGTCTGCGTTGCCGGGAGTTGATCTTACCGCCTTTGAGATCAGATCAACGGAACCGCTCTTACCCGGTTCAATATTCCCCACGTAGCTGGTCTGCGGCTCCACATAATCACTCTCTATCTCAACAGACACATTGTAGAGCTTGCCTGTGCCCTGGTTGTTTATGCTTCCTGTAATCTCTATAGCTTCTCCAAGAACCGCACCGCCACTTACATACATGTCGGTAACTGACACTCTCTGAGTCAGCACCACCGGAATATACAGAGTATCAGTAACTGTGTACGCCTGGCTGTATCTGTCCTCATACTCGTTCTTCACCATAAGCTTGTAGGTCTTCTCCTCCAGCCCTGTTATGGTCTTCATGGCAAATGTCAGTGTCTCCTCACTGTCAGCCTTAAGCTCCTTGATATACACTGTTCCGGCACCCTCCTCTGGTATAAACTCACCATTTTCAGCGTATACAGATACCTTCATATTGCTTACTGCCTTTGTGGCTGTATTCTTGATGGTCACACTCAATTCAAAGTTCTCTCTGGCAGTTACACTGTCACCGCTTATACTATAGTCTGTCACCATGACCTTAGGCTCTGCCGCATAGGTCTTAAAGGTTGTTCCGCCCACAGCTCCTGCCACAGCATATATTGCACATGCAAATAACGCGATAATGCTCCACAGCCTTCTCTTATGTACTCTTCCTATATACATATCCAGCTTACGAAATCCGAATAAGCCTTTCATGGTCAATCTCCTCTCCCTTTGAACATCAGACAAATGCTCTGATTGTTTCTCTATTCCACTATCTTGCCGTCAACGATCTTAATTATCCTGTCTGCCTCTCTTGCCAGGTCAATGTTGTGAGTTATGATCACAAGAGTCTGATCAAGCTTTCTTACAGAATCCTGAAGCAAGGTCATAACCTCATTTCCATTCTTGGAGTCGAGAGCTCCGGTAGGCTCATCGGCAAGTATAAGTGCAGGTCTGTTGGCAAGTGCCCTGGCTATGGCAACTCTCTGCTGCTGTCCACCGGACAACTGGCTTGGCAGATGTTTCTTCCTGTCCTTTATTCCCAACATCTCTATAACATGATCTATGTACTCCCTGTCCGGTTTTCTGTGATCTAAGAGTATCGGCATGTTGATATTCTCCTCCACGGTAAGAACCGGTATCAGGTGATAGGACTGGAATACAAAGCCTATCTTGCGTCTTCTGAACACCGACATCTCCTCATCTGAAAGAGTTGTTATGTCTCTGCCGTCAACTATGACATTTCCACTGTTAGGTGTGTCCACACCTCCCATCACATGCAGAAGTGTTGACTTTCCTGAACCTGAGGCTCCCACGATGGATACGATCTCACCCTTGTCTATGGTAAGGCTCACATCATCCAGTCCCCATACTCTTGTGTCGCCCTCTCCGTATATTTTTGTTACATGCTCAAGCTTTACTATTTCCATGATTATTTCCACCTTTCTTAATGGTCCTTATATAACCCGTCTGTATTTTATATCTGCAATTTATAGCTATTCCTTTATATCTCGCTCTCCACCATAAGATCCTCTGCCATACCCTTAGGCAGTCTCCTAAGAGAAAGCCGAGGCATTCCCCAAAGGGAAAAAATGAAAAACAACTTTCAGTTCGAATCTATTCTGAAAAATGCTAAGGGTGACAACAAAGCATTCCCCAAATTGGGGAGCGTTCTAATGTTACCAAATCGAAAAAATCTGTAGATTGACAACTCGAAAAAGAGTTGATAATCTTATATATGGCCGAAGGGAAAAATCCCAGAAACCCAGTAAAATCAAGGGGTTGCGGCATGTGTCCATATAGCTCAGCTGGATAGAGCACTCGCCTCCTAAGCGAGGGGTCGGAGGTTCAAATCCTCTTATGGACGGGCTTCAAAGCGTTCGAAAATGTTAGCTGGATTAGCTGACAACGAACGCTTTTGTTATTTTCTAATCACGTTCGTGACATAAAATTCCATTCAAAATGATCAATTTCCAGCTAACGCAATCCGATTTTTGTTAGCTGACAGCTAATCAAAATTACCGGTTTGCAAACATGGGTTTTAGAAAGTCCAGCTAACATTTGGGTTCCGCTCTGTTGTCACCCCTTATTTGGGGATGTAAATCAGAGAAAATGCGGGAAAAGGAACAATCTCTCCCAAACCTGCAAACATAAATTAGCTGAAACAGTATTCAATTCTATTAGCTACAGCTAATGGTCAAACAGCAATGTCTGTTTGGAACTTTACTATCTATAAAAGTTCCAGGCAGGCATTTTTTAGTTCCTGAATCCTGGAGGAAAGGAGTCAAGATGACTGAGCCAAACAGACAATCAGGAGAAAAAGAAGAAAGAATCATAGAAATTGAGATTGAGCGTCTTCGCCCTTTTAAGGAACATCCATTTCAAGTAAAAGATGATAAGGAAATGTTTCTTCTGCAGGAAAGCATTGAGAAGTATGGCATTTTAAATCCGCTGATCGTCAGACCAGTACCGGATGGTTACTATGAGATCATATCCGGCCACAGAAGAAAACATGCTGCGGAGAAACTGGGATATCGTAAAGTACCAGTGATTATCCGGGTATTAAGTGAAGATGATTCCATTTTAAGTATGGTGGATTCTAATCTTCACAGAGAACGGATCAGCTACAGCGAAAAAGCTTTTGCTTACAAACTGAAGAATGACGTACTAAAAAGAAAAAGTGGTCGAAAAAAGAGCCAAGTTGACCACAAAACACCAAGAAAACGATCGATAGATATTATCAGTGAGGATTGTGGTGATAGCCCAAAACAAGTGCAGCGTTATATATCACTGACAAAGCTTATACCGGAAATGTTGCAGAAACTGGATGATGAGATTATTTCTTTTTGTCCGGCAGTAGAGATTGCTGCATTGAAAGAAAATGAACAAAGAGAACTGCTTAAAGCAATGGATTATGCACAGGCGATTCCGTCACTCTCACAGGCTCAGCGGATAAAGCAGCTGAGTAAAGAAAAACAGTTATCGCTGGAAAAGATGGAAGAAATCATGTGTGAAGTTAAAAAAGGTGAGATCACCAGAGTAGCATTTACCAATGAGCAGCTACACAAGTATTTTCCAAATTCTTATACACCGGCAATGATGAAACGGGAAATACTGGCACTGCTAAAATTATGGAAAAAAGAATCATGGGAAAGTTAAAGGAGGAAGAAATCATGTGTAAAGTTATATCCGTAGTAAACCAGAAAGGTGGAGTCGGCAAGACCACCACAACCGTAAATGTAGGTATTGGACTGGCAAGAGAAGGAAAGAAAGTGTTGCTGATCGACGCGGATCCACAGGGAAGTTTAACAGCAAGTCTTGGGTATGAGGAACCGGATGATCTTCGCATCACACTGGCAACGATCATGATGGATGTCATCAACGAAGAAGAAATCTCTTTAGAAGATGGGATCTTACATCACCAGGAAAATGTAGATCTTCTTCCGGCAAATATTGAGCTTTCCGCATTGGAAGTAACGATGGGAAATGTTATGAGCAGAGAAATGATCATGAAGGAATATATCGATGCGATAAGATGCCGATACGATTATATCCTGATCGACTGTATGCCGAGCCTTGGTATGATGACGATCAATGCACTGGTCTCTTCTGATTCTGTTCTGATACCTGTGCAGGCTGCATATCTGCCTGTTAAAGGACTTCAGCAGCTGATCAAGACCATTCTTACAGTAAAGAAAAGACTGAACCGGAAACTGGCGATAGAGGGCATTCTGTTGACTATGGTAGATTTCAGAACCAATTACGCAAGGGACATTGCATCGAGAGTACATACAACATACGGAAGCCAGATAGAAGTATTTGAAAATGTGATTCCGATGTCCGTAAAAGCAGCTGAGACCAGTGCAGAGGGAAAAAGTATCTACATGCACTGTCCGAAAGGAAAAGTTGCTGAGGCATATATGAAATTGACACAGGAGGTTTTGAATAATGAAAAATAGAAGTGGCGAAAAGATTAAACTGGCTAGTATTGATGAATTGCTTGGTGTGGTAAATGAAGAATCTGCAATGGAGATAGAGATCAGTAAGATCCATCCATTTAAAAATCATCCGTTCAAGGTGCTGGATGATGAAAAGATGCAGGACTTGGTAGAAAGCGTAAAGATTAATGGAGTGCTGACTCCGGTACTGCTTCGCATGGATGAAAATGAAGAATATGAAATGGTATCCGGTCACAGAAGAATGCATGCAGCACAGCTTGCAGGACTCACAACTATTCCGGCAATCGTAAGAGAATTATCAGATGATGATGCCATTGTGGCGATGGTGGATGCTAACATTCAGCGAGAGGAACTGTTGCCCAGTGAGAAAGCCTTTGCTTATAAGATGAAACTTGATGCAATGAAAAGACAGGGGAGTCGGACAGATTTAACTTTGTGCCAAAGTGGCACGAAGTCGAGAACAGATCAGTTATTAGGAGAACAGGTTGGAGAAAGTGCACGAAGTGTTCAGCGGTATATCCGACTGACAGAATTAATTCCGGAACTTCTTGATCTGGTAGATAACAAAAAGCTTCAATTCACGGTTGCTGTCGATATCTCCTATATCGACAAGGAAGTACAGGAATGGATTTACGAATATATCAGCGACACCGGATTTATCAAGCCAAAACAGATTGCAGCACTCAGAAATCAGCTGAATGATGGACCAATCAATCAGATCCAGATGTTATCAATTTTCAATAACTGTGTGATGGCAAAGAAAGTATCCCGGTCTCTTACTTTCTCAGAAAAGAAACTGACAAAGTACTTTCCGGATGATTATACAGCCAAAGATATGGAGCAGGTGATTGAATCATTATTAGAAAAATGGATGCAGGAACAGTCCTGTTAAGGATAGAAAAAGCTAAGAAAACAAAGTCAAAGAAGTTTAAAAAGAGGACTTCTTAGCAGAAAATGAAAGGAGGAAATTATGGAGAAAAAAATGACATTTAATTATTTTTACGGTACTGAAGCTGATCAGTTCAGCTTCTACCGCATACCAAAAGCATTATTTACAGACAGTTACTTTAAAGATTTATCAAGCGATGCTAAAATTTTATATGGACTGATGTTGGATCGAATGTCTCTTTCCATCAAGAATCAGTGGTTTGACGACAAAAATAGAGCATATATCTACTTTTCCATCGAAGATATTATGGAATTACTGAACTGTGGCAGAAATAAAGCCATCAAATCCATGAGAGAACTGGATGACGAAACAGGGATTGGCCTGATTGAGAAACGCAGACAGGGATTTGGAAAGGTGAACGTCATCTACGTGAAAACCTTTATGCCTGAGAAAACAGATGAGAAAAAATTTGAAGAGGAATTAAAGAAGTTTAAAAAACAAACTTCTGTGGAAAATGAGGAACCCGCAGAAGTTTACAATTCAAACTTCATGAAGTCCCAAAATCAAACTTCTAGAAGTCCCGAAAACAAACTTCAAGAAGTTTACATTTCAAACCCTAATAATACTAATCTTAGTGATACTGAAATGAATGATAATAAATCTAATCCTATCATATCTGTGGATGAGAAAAGATTTGATAGCGATAATCGCTCTGAGGATTATCAGGCTTATGAAAACCTTGTCAAAGAGACCATTGATTATGAATCACTGGAAGTAACCCATCATGACGATATGCGGCAGGTAGATGAAATCGTGAACCTGATCGTAGAGACTGTGATGTGTAAAAATGACAAGATCTTGATTGCCAGCAACTGGTATCCGGCATCACTGGTGAAGAAAAAATTTCTGATGCTGACCTATTCACATATCGAGTATGTATTACACTGTATGAGTGGTAACACCACAAAGGTGAAGAACATCAAGAAATATTTATTAGCAGCTTTGTTTAATGCACCAACGATGAACGGGTATTATCAGGCAGAGGTGAACCATGATATGCCAGGACTGGTAAGATAGGAGGTGCACATGTTTATTTTAAAACTTGTTGGGAAGATATTATTACTGCCGGTATGGCTGATCCTTTTTGTGATCGGCTTGGCAGTAAAAATGACAGTACAGACTTATGCGGTTGTCAGAGGAATCCTTGGGTTTATATTCACTTTATTGATCATAGCGACTGCATACTGTTACCATGATTGGGTACAGGTTGCATTCCTGTTTTCGCTGAGTGTTATTCTGTATCTGATCCTTTTTGCAGGAGTGTTCGTAGATACTGTACTGGACATGACAAGAGAACGTATTATTGATTTTATTATATCGTGAGGAGAATATGAAAATGAGTGAAAACAATGATTATATTCAGTTACCACCACTAAAAAAAGACACACCATCTGATGTGGTAGCATTTATGTGGAAGTACATGAAAGTACCGGAGAATTCAAGAGAAAAAGTTAAGAATCTGCTTAAAGATGCAAATGAAAATGGAGTAAAATTAAGTCATCAGGCACCAACCCTGTATGATGTTGTTCCAAAAGAAGAAATTACTGAATTTGAAGAGCTTATACGCAAAACCATAGCTGACATATGTGTATTATAAAAATATAAAAAGTACAGATGGATCATGGAGTATGATGGATGCTGAAATTTTAGATATGTACCAGTATGATTACGAATCAAAAGAGGTAAAGGATTTACAAAAGACTTCCTGGTAAATTTAAAAAGAGATCCATTGAATATGAATAGTTACTACATCTCTGGAAAGCCTTGATAAGGTTTTTCAGAGATTTTTCTTTTTATTGGCTACATCTGCCAGTTGGCTACTATCTGGGACTGTTGTTCCGTTGATAAGATTTTCAAGTTGTTGTGCGACTTCGGCTTGTTTGTTTGGATACAGATGACTATAAGTATTTAAGGTTTGAAAGAATTGTAGAGCAGATGAAACAGGCACAGGGGATCACGGAACAGTTAAAGGCAGAAAATCAGATGGAATGGGTAGCGAGAATGAACAATATATAATCGTGTGCAAGGGAGATTGTGGATACAGAGATGGTTTATCAATAATGGAAATAAAATGAAGGAGAAAAGGCGGCAGTTTAGAAAGGCTGTTGCCTTTTAGGAATTGTTGTTTATTTGTTGTTTTTTATAAGCTATACTATAAGGAAAAGATAACATTAGAGCCAGAGGTGAAATTTATGAACTATAAAATTTTAATGGTTGATGATGATAGAGAATTGCTAAAAATGCTGAATCAATACTTTACATTGAAGAATTATACGGTAATGATTGCAGAAAATGGCATAGAAGCAATGGAAAAGATAAGTGCAAATCCCGATATTATTTTATTGGACGTAAATATGCCGGGAATGGACGGAATTGAAGTGTGCAGAAGAATCAGAGATATGGTTTCCTGTCCGATTATTTTTTTGACTGCAAAAGTAGAAGAACAGGATCGAGTAATGGGATTGTTGTCTGGTGGTGATGATTATGTTTTAAAACCATTCAGTTTGAAAGAATTAGATGCTAGAATTATTGCCCATTTGAAACGTGAAGAACGTTTACATAGGAAAAAAGAACAAAGGTTTTATGGAGAATTAGTGATTGACTATGCCAGTAAATGTGTACATATTAAAGGGAATGCTTTAGAGCTTACGAAATTAGAGTATGAGATCATAGAATTTTTGTCTATGAACCCTGAAATGGTATTTGATAAAGAACGAATCTATGAGAAGATTGGCGGATATGATGCAGAAGGGGACAGCCGGGTGGTTACGGAGTTGATTCGCAGAATCCGCAAGAAAATGAAAATGTATTCGGAACACGAATATATTGCAACGGTATGGGGGAGGGGATATAAATGGGCAAAATAAAAAATCTTTCGTTAAGGAAAACCATTGTTTTGTATATGATAATTAGTTTAATAATTAGTTTTTATCTTTCAGCACTAATTATGCGAATAGCAAGCACAGTACAAAACAACATTTGGTGGAATTATGTAGACCAAGAAGAATATTTTGAAATGGCTGAAGGGGATGGTAGAAGGTATTTGCCAGATGTTCCGAGACCACATTCTTATGAAATGAAAGAATTTGATTATCATGTATCGGAAATATGTGATTTTCTTCAGACATTTACAGTGCTTATCGTATCTGTTGCAGGGAGTATTATAGCGGTATTTCTTTTTTATAAGCATAAACTGAAATGCCCTATCGAAGAATTAGAACTGGCTTCCCGACAAGTTGGTCGAAATAATTTAGATTTCCATATCACTTATGAAAATGAAGATGAGATGGGCGGATTGTGCAAAGAGTTTGAACGAATGAGAGGACAGCTGGCAGAGAATAATCAACAGTTATGGAAAATGCTTGAGGAAGAAAAGGCTTTGCGGGCTGCCATTGCACATGATATACGTTCTCCGCTCTCTGTGCTGGAGGGGTATCAGGAAATGCTTTCAGAATATCTTCCGAAGAAAGAGATAAATATGGAGCAAGCCTTAGAAATGGTAAATGAAAGCAAAAAACAGATTGAACGTATGGATATCTTTGTGGAAACTATGCGAAAGATGAGCAGTTTAGATACAAGGGAGTTAGTAGCAGAAGAAATTACCAGTAAACAGGTAGAAATAGACGTACGGGCAGAGATGAACGTGTTTAGGAAAAAATTTGGAAAGCTATATGAATTAGAATGTTCGGAAACAGAAGAAAAATTTTCAGGAGATAAGGAAGTGATTTTAGAGGTTATAGAAAACCTTTTGTCAAATGCCTTTCGTTACGCCAAGACAAAAGTGGAAATGGAAGTGTTTCTTACCTGTTCTGAATTACAGATCAGAATAAAGGATGATGGAGTGGGATTTACAATAGATAAGCAAAAGGCAACAGAGCTTTTTTATCAGCAAAATGTGAAAGACAGTTTGAAACATTCAGGAATGGGCATGTATATCAGCAGATTGTATTGTGAAAAGCATGGTGGTCAGTTACTGATAGAAAATGAAAAACAGAGTGGAGCTGTAATAACAGCAGTATTTCATCGGATTGCATGAGCGGTCCGATTTTTTTATGCTGTTGTCTTTTTGTTGTGATTTATATTTTATGATGTCTATAACGAAGGAAAGGAGGAATACGTATGATTGCTATTTTTAAAAGAGAGATTAGGAATTATCTAAAGCGACCGTTATTTTGGGTAGGTGTTCTGCTTGTGATTTATGGTGTGTTTAATGCGACAAGTCCATATTTAACCACACATTATCTTACAACGGGGGAGGAAATCATCAATGATCAGTCCAACACTTCGGTTGAAGGAGAAGTGTATGAGGGCTATATTCCAGCCACGCCTGAAAAGCACAGAGAGGTATGGCATGAAAAGGTAAAAATAAAATTAACGGATGTGTTTGGATTGACGGATTCAGAAGCACAGAATGTCATTGAAAAGCTGGAAAGCATGAATTTAAAAGAGGCCTATGCGTATTTGGAGCAGGAATATGACTGGTACGGGGCAAGGTATTTATACGAGGACAGTACGTATTATAAGGGAACGGCAGAAGAAATCAACGCATATCTAGATAAAAAATTGGAAGATAAGACATTTTCTTTTTATTACGCAAGAAAATTTGCTGATTTTGCGGGTCTGTATATGGTGTTTTTTGCAATTATTATGTTGGCGGTTTTATTTTTACAAGATACAAAAAAGCATACTTATGAATTGTTGCATACAAAGCCTGTGACTGCCGGGAAGTATGTAATGGGAAAAGTGAGTGCAGGATTTACAATTTGTTTGCTTGTGCTAACTATTTTGAATATACTGTTTTGGGTATTGTGCCGCATCTATACAAAGGATAGTGGATTTGAAGTGCGACTATGGGATTTTGTGGCTTCTACGGTACTTTATATATTGCCTAATATGCTGATGATTGTGAGTATATATACATTGATTTCACTCATATTTAAAAATCCACTTCCGGGTGTACCACTTTTGATTCTTTATATGGTGTATTCCAATTTGGGCGGAACTAATGCAGAGGGAGTTTACGGATATTGGGGCAAACCTTTGGCAATCATGGTACGATTTCCGGGGCAGCTTTTTGATACGACACCGCCCCCGATGGCGCTCTTAAATCAAAGTTTTCTTATTATTGTATCGGTAGTAATTATACTGATTTCGATACAGATTTGGAAGCGGAGGCGAATATAAATGAAGAAGGAAATGAAGATTGTTCTGCCATTTTATAAAATTGCTTATGCAGTATCCTTTGTTGTAATTTTAAGTGTGATTCGTGCAGTTGTTTTCACGTATGAAATAGGACTATCCATAGAGCCGCCTTTTGCGATATTGACTGCTGTTTTTTGTGCAGATACTTATGTGCAGGAAATTACAAGCAACCGTTCCGAAGTTCAGAGACTGTATCAGATAAAAAAGAGAATCTATTCTATTATACAGAGACTGATGATACAGGGAACTTTTTTGCTGCTGCTCGCTGTTCTTGGATATGGATTGTTTTTTGCGTTTCAGAAACCAATTACACATCCAGTAACAGAAAGTGAAATACTTCAGTTTATTACCTGTTTTGGGGCGATTGTAGTAACTATTTTCTTTTGGGGAATATTGGCTAATACATTGTCTATGCTTTTTCGCAATATGTGGATGGGAATTGGAAGCAGTCTTTTGATATGGGTAGCAACAAATTCCACAGGTGGAGATAAACTTTTTGGAGCATGGAATCTGTTTTCTTATTCTTTTAGAGATATAGAAAATACTGCCGATATTACATGGCTGTATGGGAAAGGCTTGTGTATTTGTATCGGACTGATTTTGTTACTGGCATTGCCGAAGATCGTAAGAAAGAGAGGGTAAATTTATGAGTATTCATATTGAGGATTTAACGGTAAGATTTAAGAATAGTGTCACAGCAATCGACCATGCAGATTTAGATATACCAAATGGGATATTTGGACTATTGGGAGAAAATGGAGCGGGAAAGACAACTTTGATGAGAGTTTTGACCACTGTGCTTAAACCTACAAACGGAATGGTTGCATTAGACGGAATTTTGTATAGCGAAGGAAACTATGAAAAAATCCAAAGAAAGATAGGGTATTTACCACAGGAAATTGAACTGTATCCTAATTTGACGGTTCAGGAGTGTTTGGAGTATATGGGAGATCTGGCAGGTGTTCCGAAAGCAGAATGTAGAAAGCGGATAGATTATTATTTGAAAAAGACCAGTCTTATAGAACATCGTAAGAAGAAAATGAAGCAGTTATCAGGCGGTATGAAGCGACGGGTAGGATTGGTGCAGGCGCTTTTAAATGAACCGGAATTTTTAATTGTGGATGAGCCAACTACCGGTTTAGATCCGGAGGAACGTATTCGCATCCGCAATTTGTTAGTAGATTTTTCTGAAAACAGAACGGTTTTGTTTTCAACTCATGTGGTAGAAGACTTAGCTGCCACCTGCAATCAGCTTGCAATTATGCATAAAGGTCGATTTCTGTATGCGGGTTCTATGAAGAATTTGACAGAAGAAGCACAGGGGAAAATCTGGATTTGCAAAGTACCTGATGAGAGAAAAGCAAGAGAAGTGGAACAGAAGTATCGTATTACATCTAAACAGTATGTTGAGGGGGGATTGCAGTTAAGAGTGATTTCTGAAATACAGCCAGAATTGGAGTGTATGTCAATTCCTGCAACGTTGGAAGATGCTTATATTTATGTGACGAATCAATACGAGTAGATAAAGCACCATCTGATGCTTTACTACCAGTTGCACGTTGTTCGCTTTGAATATTTGTGGAGAAAAAGTATGTATTATTTTGGCTTTCTATAAAACCTATAAACCAGCCATTTATATCCTGCCCGTTCACTCGTCCGGTTCCGGTTTTTCCATAAATTCTCCATTTTCAGAGGCGGTAAGATGGATGGAATTTTTGACGGCATGAATATTAGCAGGAGTAAAGTTGAAGTTGTTTCGATATAAATTTTTCAAAAGTTCAACTTGTTCTACTGGTGAAATCTTTAAGGATGACTGCATCCAGTAGGAAGAGAAATCTCCGGATATATTTTTATTGCCATATCCTATTTGCTGAAGGTATGAATTTATAGTGGAAGATCCGAGCTGCTTGTCGATTGATTCAAAATACCAGTTTGTATATATCTTTTAAAAGGTATATGATTAAGAAAAACGGCAGGAGGTATCTGAATGAAATCACATAAATATTGGTCTATCGGTGCACTGATTACAATGCTTGGAACTTTTTATACAGGTTATAAGGGATCAAAAGAAGGCCATAAGTACTTTGCAGCAAGTTCTTTGCTTTGCATGATTATGGCTATTTATACAGGACACAAGATGATTTCTGGTAAAAGTAGGAAGAAAAAAGAAGTTTCAGTAGAGAGTGTTGAAGATTAAAAAACAAAATATTTTAATAAATAACGCCGGTGCGGGATTTGATATCCAGTACTGGCGTTATTTATTCTACAGGGGCTTGGGGGTGTAGCCACCAAATATACTATTCGTTTTCTGCTTCGGCAAGTTTGTTAAGGATCCACTCCCTATTGATAACTATTTCATCATCATCGCGGAGATCCTTGAAATCATTGCAGTGTGAAGAAGCAAATTCATACATATTGTCAATGTCAACTGCACCAGTAATCTCACCCTTATTAATGATTACAAGAATATTTGTTCCGTCGTCGTCGACAGCAAAGCGCAGTTCATCAAATTCTATATCGGGATCATTTTTGAGAATAGAATCTGTCGCAAGTAATTTAACAAGTTCCATTACCCTGTCATCTTTACCTGCATCAAAGATCTGGATCTTTTCAACGAGCTGATTTGCTGATGTCACAATCCGGTATAAGTACTTTTCGGTACGATAATCAGCCAAAGCATTTTTTTCATAAAATATTTCATATGTCTTCTTTACTTCTGATTCAGGAACCAGATAAATCATGACAAGATCTTCCATCTGGTGATAGAGTGTGGAGTAGTTTAAACGAAAGGTCTCTCCACAGCTCGGGCAGGTATAAAGGAAAATAGATTGATTAAGTACCTTCTCTTTCATTTCAGGATCCAGTGCAGTATTAATACTGTCCCAGAGCTCAAAATCTCCCTCATGATGGCAGGAAGGACAAGTTACCTTTTCTATATGATGTCTTGACATAAATGATCCTCCTTTCAGTGAGATAAATCTATAGTTTTTCTATTGTAGAATAATCTTATCCGCTATTATTTCGCCAGAAAATTACTCTGTATCTCCATCGGCATATGATAAGCCTGGCCTCGTTTTGTCAGGCTGTATAGTTTAAAGCTCATGAGTTCCGGAGTCGCATTCAAAGAACTGCAGAGTCCAAAATAATCCAGGTCCTCGTTCTGAACCATATCTTCGATTTCCTCATCATCAATCAGCAGATCGGCTGCAAACAGATTGGCCTGGTATTCTGTATTATCCGTCATATTGTAGAGGGTATCATCTTGCATCGGAGCCATTTTCAGCTGGGAACGATGCAGAATGATATGCCCTAATTCATGGGCGGCAACAATCATCTTTTCTTCTTCTGAAAGGAAACTACTGATCATGACATAGATCGTCTTGCAGCTCATAAAACAATATCCTTTCAGTGTCTTATATCTGGAAGTTTCCCCGACAACAATGTTCATCTGATCCATGATCTCAAATGGATCTCGGGTTCCATATTTCTTGATTAATTTCTTTGTTTCTGTATATATGTAAGTGTTTCTCAAATAAATCACCTCAAAAGTAAAAAATAAAAGGGCAGAAATATCCTTGTAACTATAAGGTAACAGATTAGGTGTACAATAATCCCGCCTTCTATTATTTTTCCTCTTGGTTTTTCAGATATTTTTTCGGTGTAAATTTCTTTGCACGTCTTTTGGAATCCAGATAAAGGCTCTGGATCTCATCCATAAAAGCTATTTTATCTTCGTCTGTCAGTGATCCACCGGCAAACATAGCTGCAGCCTGTTCCAGAATCTGCTGAGCCTGTCTGGCACCACGGTTACCAAACTGTTCGGATGCTTCTGTGATAAAAGCTTCATTCTCACTCATGAGATAAGAAACGTCACACTGTAATGCATCTGCCAGTTTCTGATACAGAACATTTTGTTTTGGAAAACGTCCTTCTACTTCCCAGGATCGAATAGTCCTATATGAAACACCAACCATACTGGCCAGTTCCTGCTGACTCATCTTTTTTTCTTTTCTTAATGATCTTACTTTTTCACCGAATGTCATAAACATACCTCTTTCTAAGCCCTGTCTTATAAGTTTCATTAGCCGCTTCAAGGCAAAACGGGAAATGTGTTTCCTTAAAAATAAAAATTAATCTTGACAAAGGGAAATATCTCTCCTATAATGTGAATCACAGATAAGGGAAACATCTTTCCTATAAGATACACAATATTTCCTCTTTTGTCAATGGATATGTGAAATGAATTTCCTGTAATTCAATGAAAACAGGAAGGATAGACAATCATTGATAGTCAAAATGGGATACATGTTACAAAAAGAGGAAAGACGTATGGGAGGTGGCAATGTGAGTCAGGATCAGACTTCTATTATCTGTATTGATTTGAAGTCCTTTTATGCTTCTGTAGAATGCGTAGAACGTGGGCTGAATCCATTTAAAACAAACCTGGTGGTTGCAGATCCTACCAGATCAAAGTCAACAATCTGCCTGGCAATCACTCCGGCCATGAAGGCGCTTGGCATCAAGAACCGGTGCCGGATCCATGAGATACCGGATTGTGTGAAGTACATTACAGCCATGCCGAGGATGCAGTTGTACATGGATTATTCCGCAAAGATCTATGGAATCTATCTGCGGTATGTCTCAAAAGAAGATATCCATGTGTACAGTGTTGATGAGTGTTTTATTGATGTGACAAACTATCTGCAGCTTTATCATCTCACTGCAAAAGAAATGGCGGTAAAGCTTATGCAGGCAGTCATGGAGGAAACTGGCATCACTGCAACTGCAGGTGTGGGAACCAATCTGTATCTTGCTAAGATTGCAATGGATTGGACACTTTCTTAATCAATATAAGCTACTTGAACTTTATACATTGGAGTTTACCCTCTTAATCTTACGGCTCCGTGACCCGGAAGCAGATTTATTCTTACAAAATTGTAAGATAAGGGGGGCTGCACAGCGACAAAAAGCTGACGTTGCATGTCAAGTTTTCATGCAATACTTGACACATCCAATGGTACGACTCACAAAGTGATGGTGTACTTTCCTTGTCCATGTGTCATTTGTCACTTTCACAAAAGAAAAACAACTATCATTAATCGGTCAGATATATAAACTTGTTATTTCGTTAATCGACCGTTCAAGAATGCCGTTACTATCGCAATAGTAACGGCGCCCTTTTTGTTTTAATATGTTATAGGTTACTGAAGCATTACTTAAATCGTGCAGTGAAACCGGTGAACTTGTAGCTGGTGTCATATAAGATTATTTAAGGAATATTCTGGAGTTCGGAGGTGTATCCTTCTTTGTGATTGTCTATATAGCCCTGACTATGCTGAATATCGTAGAGGCAAATCATGGTGTATTCCAGTTTAGTGAAAAGGATTTATTCGAAGTGGCATTAGTAATTCCTGTACTTGACGCGAAGAAGCGTATGCACCCTCCTGCAAAGCTGAACAAATATTGATATTTATAAAAACCGGGGTTTTAGACTTCCCCGGTTTTTATTTGCCTGATTTTTATTTGTCTGATCTTATTTTCCTTAACTTTTTGCCCGGTGCTTTATTTACTATATATATCCCTGCACATACAAGCACAAGTGCAATGATAGCGTTGATACCGAGGGAGCTGTCTTCCCTTAAAAGAACTGCCGACAGCAGCACCCCGAAGACCGGATTCATAAACCCGAATACCGACACCTTAGATACGGGATTATACTTAAGCAGAATCCCCCACAGAGAATAGGCAACAGCCGATACAAGAGCAAGATAAATAAGCATAGCCACGGAAGCTGCACCAGCAAGCTTAATGTGTCCTCCAAGGATAAGCCCGGCGGCGGTCATTATCACTCCACCTATGATGAACTGATATCCGCTTAACATTACCGGATCATATTTCTTTGAATAGCGTTTTAACAGCACGGATGAAAATGCATATGCTACTGTGGACAGCAATATGAAGCCCTCTCCGTTTAAGTGCATGTTCATATCTATTCCCGAGCCTGTTATATTTACCAGTACTACCCCGGCAAATCCTATGATACATCCAATGATCTTCCCTGCTCCTACATGCTCCATCTTAAGCAGCACTCCCGATACGAATACCACAACAAACACGTTCATTCCCTCTATTATGGATGCTTTTACACCGGTAGTATGGGCAAGACCTATGTAGAAGAACATATACTGTAACACTGTCTGAAACAATGAAAGGCTGAGCACCTTAGGAACAGCCTCTGCCTGAGGGTATATGAACTTTCTCTTCATTATGCTGCCTATGGTTATGGCAGCAACCCCAGCCAGGGTAAATCTCATGCCTGCATATAATATCTGTGACGCGGTGTCACCTGCGGCTATTTCTGAGAATCCATATCCAAGCTTTATACAGGGAAATGCACTTCCCCACAGCAGGCAGCACACCAACGCCCCAAGCCATACGACTACTGTCTTCTGCATTTTCTCTTCTATATTTTGTTTCTGTTGGCTGTTATTTTGTGATAATGTTTTATTTGTCATGATGTGTGTCTTTCTTTGCTATGATTAAGTCAAATGTTCATAATCTATATAATATTTATTCTAATCTATCCTTTTACCGTACAAATGTCAGGGCGAAGCAGGTATACTCTCCTTCCACGCTCCGTACGGATATGCTGCCACCCATACCCTCTACTATAGATTTAGTGAGGGACAGCCCTATTCCTACGCTGTTTGGATTTACTTCTTTATGTACACGATAAAAACGCTTAAAGACATTTGCAAGCTCCTTCTCAGGAATACCCATGCCCTGATCCTTAACATGTATTCTGGTAAAAAGATCGTTGTTTTCCACTTCAATAGTTATACTTGTATTCTCAGGAGAGTAATCCGAGGCGTTTTTAAGAAGATTGATCAATGCTTCTGTAAGCCATTCTCCGTCGCACACCAATTCTGCGTCATCATCACAGATCACATTTACGTTCTGGTTCCGCTTATCTGTAAGATACCTTACACTTTCAGCCGCCTGATCACATATAAGCTTCACATTTCCCGGAGTCCGCTCGAATTGTATCGCCCCTGCCTCTATTCTGGCAAGCTTAAGGAGGGACAGCACCATCCATTCCATTCTGTCGAGCTGGTTCTTGGACTCCTTAAGCATCTGCTTTCTCTTCTCAGGTTCGGCAACCTTGTCATCAAGGAGCAAGTCAACAAATACATTCAGGGAAGCCAGTGGAGTCTTCAACTGGTGGGATATATCCGAGATTATGTCCCTTAAGAATATTTTCTCATCCATTTCCCGCTGCTTGCTCTCTCTGAGATAGGAAACCATCTTATAGAAATTGGTGTAGAGTATTCCGGTAGTGCCCTGACAGTACTCTTCCTCTGCCAGTTCACCATCACCCTCAACCACATCTATCATTTCTCCCGATACTTTCTCCATGTCGTTGTAGGCACGGTCAAGCATTCTGTACCCGAATATCACTATAGCCGCAAGTCCCACCAATATAACGGCCATCACCTCAAGGGTTTCCCCCCATCCATATCCGATCACTATACGCATTACGATCAGGCACACTAAAAGAAGGCTTATGGAAATAAGCCCGCTTCCGATGATGTATTGTTTTCTTTCGTATAAACTCTTCATATGGTTAATCCTGTGGTGTATCTTCTACTGCCACCTTTTCCCTTAGTGTCTCTTCAAGGGCAGTAAATTCCGGAATAAAACTATCCCTTATAAGTATTACCAGTTCGTCAATTTCATCCTCATTGTATATATGAACCGACACGTTACGCTTCTTTAACATAAGCAGCCACGCAGCCTGATCATTTACAAATCCCACCTTATATCCGAGCTGTAGGATTTCCCTTGGTGAACCTGTCTCTGCTTCCTCCACTCCGTGTTGTTTAAGCACTGCCTGGAGAGCCTTCCATGCCAGTTCAAATGTAAGGTTAAATTGACCTATAACACCCATTCTATATATATCGTTTTCATTAGCCTGCTCAAAATCCGCACTTTTTAATACAGCTAGACAATTTGAAAAATTCTCAAGCTTTTTCATAAATAGTCACCCCATCTCTTTTTATTTCATTCTTTAATCCTTCAGTAACATTTGTATCCATCTGAACCATATCAAAGGTCAGAAGAGAATGTGTTTTTTCTTTAATATCCCAATAAAACGAGTCAAAATCTCCCCCATACACCGCTATATCCACATCACTTCTATTTCCATTATCCCCCCTGGCTCTGGAACCAAAAAGTACAACTTTTTTTACAGCATTATCCTCTGCAAATGTTCTGATATCTCTTATAACTCTATTTGGAAGATTGATCTGCATACCTCTTCACCCTTTCACAAACCTATAGCCTACACCCCTGACAGTCTCTATACACGCTGCGTCCTCTCCCAGCTTGGTGCGGAGTCTTTTCATGTATACCGACAGGGTATTATCATCTATAAATGCACCGTCTATATCATACAGTCTGTCCAGAAGTGCCCGTCTGGTGAGGACAATGCCCTCATTTGACACCAGCTCCTTGAGGAGTCTCAGCTCACTCTTGGTGCACTCTATCTGTTCATCCCCAAGATAAAGTCTGAACTCGTCCACTGCAAATCTATGTCTGCCTATATAGTAAACTGCCGGCTTCTTCTCTCTTGTCATGTCGTAGCGTCTGAGGTTTGCCGCGATCCTGGACATAAGCTCCTTAACTCTGTAGGGCTTTGCTATATAATCATCCGCCCCAAGCTCCAGTCCCTGAACTATATTGACCTCCTCCGACATGGCGGTAAGAAATATTATGGGAACTCTCACACCCTGTCCACGAAGAGTCGTGCAGAAGTCGTATCCTGTTCCATCAGGCAGCATTACATCAAGAAGGATAAGGGATACGTCATCAGAGAACATCTCCCCTGCCTTCTTTATAGTATCTGCATGTCTTACCTCATATCCCTCTGCAGACAAAGCATATTCAGTTCCCATAGCCAGTGCGAAATCATCCTCCACCAGCAATATTGTCCTCTTCTCCATACAACTCCCCTTCAATCTGCGTCTTAAACGTACAGCTAAAGTTTCTTATACTTTATCAAAAACTTATAAAAGCTTTCATAACAATATATAAGTCCAGACAATAGTAACATTTTTCGTCATGAGCTTTTGCCTTAGCTACCGGCACCAAGCCAACTGTTTGAGCATGGATACAATTCATTGTATTCATGCGAGTTTTGGCGGCTGCCGGTTAATAAGCGAGGCAAAGCGAATAGAAAAATTTACGTGTCTGACTATATATTCGTTATGTAAGCGATATATCTTTGTAATAGATATAAAAACTTCAGCTACATATCTATGACCTCATTATACACATCCCGCTTTGGCACGCCCCTGTCCACAGCAGCCTGCTTGATGGCCTCCTTCTTGGACATACCCTTATCCATATACATCTTCACATGCTCCACCACAGAGATTTCGTCATACTGCTTCTTTTCTGCTTCGGCAAGTGCCTCCGGATCCATGCCTTCAACTACTATGACATATTCACCCCTTGGATCATTTTCCCTGTAATAGTCTATTGCCTCTGCAAGTGTAGTAGGCTCCACGGTCTCATGCTTCTTTGTAAGCTCCCTGCATAAGGTTATCCGTCTGTCACCCAAAGCGTCATAGAGATCCGCCAGGGTCTTCTTTAATTTGTGGGGTGCCTCATATATTATCATTGTCCTTGTTTCGTCCTGAAGCTCCTTAAGTATCCTCTCCCTCTCCTTCTTGTCATAAGGGAGAAATGCCTCAAAGGCAAATCTTCTCGTCTTCTGCCCGGATATTATAAGTGCTGTGATACACGCACAGGCTCCCGGCACAGAAGTAACCGTGATCCCCGCCTCAAGGCTCTGTCTCACCAGCTCTTCTCCGGGATCCGATATACCCGGTGTTCCGGCGTCTGTTATGACCGCAATATTCTCCCCGGCAAGCAGCTTCTCCACCAGATATGCCGCTTTGTCGTATTTGTTGAACTCATGGTAGCTGGTCATTGGTGTCTTTATCTCAAAATGATTAAGAAGCTTTATGCTGTTTCTGGTATCCTCCGCAGCTATCAGGTCTGCTTCATTAAGTATCCTTACTGCCCGATAGGTCATGTCCTCAAGATTTCCGATTGGCGTAGCAACCAGATAAAGTGTTCCACTCATTCTTCTAATTCTCCATATTTATCAATTTCATGCCTTCATAGTTAAGGCTGCTCTGCAGGCATTTTTACAAAGCCGGTCAATGCTTCGCCTGTCCCTCATATGTGGCCAGCAGCTGCTCTGTGTAACTGCCATCCCTGTTATACACTATCATAGGTGGTGCGATCTTTATCATGGAACCGCCGTTTTTCACCGCCTCTATAAGCACCATATTAGGTTCCTTGTCTATATACGGGTGTACAAGCTGCATTCTCTTGGGCTCCAGCTTCGCCGCCGATAACTCTGCAAATATCTCTGCAAGCCTGAATGGCTTATGCACCATATAAAAGCTTCCACCCGGTTTAAGCAGATGTGCCGCAGCCGCCACAACATCCTTAAGGGTCACCAGTACCTCATGTCTTGCGATATTTTTTGCTTCATAGGGATTGTCAAGTCCATGATCTCCCTTTATATATGGTGGATTTGATGTTACAACGTCAAAGGAGGCCTTGCTGTAATTACAGCCGACCTCCTTTATATCTCCATTATCTATCCGGACAACATGTGCCACGTCATTTAGAAGTACACTTCTTGACGCCATCTCCGCACATTCCTTCTGAATCTCAACACCGATAAAACGAGGATCACCTGTAACTGTACCATCACTGCCCGGAGCATATCCGTCCTTGGCCGCCAGAAGGAGCGGTATAACTCCTGTTCCGGTTCCCAGATCAATATATCTCGCACCAGGCTTATGTCTGACAAAATTTGCAAGTAAAACTGCGTCCATTCCGAAACAGAACATCTTTCCGTTCTGTATTATCCTGTAGCCGTTGCACTGCAGATCATCTATCCGTTCGTCGGTCTTTAGATTAATCATCGAACTTTGATTTTCCTCCCTTGTCCTCAAGAGCCTCAAGAGCCTTATACTCTGCATCGCTCAGTCTCTCTGAGTTCTTCTTTCTCCTAGGCTTGAACTTAAGCTCCTCTATCGGATATGTTACTACTTCCTTGTTGTCATCCTGATCAGTGATTATGACATCAACCTTCTGTCTCAGGACATTTACAGAGCGAACCTCTCCCTTGACTCCATCCATGGTTCTTACGGTATCACCCACATTAGGAAGCTTGCCGTTCAGATACTCGTAGGTATCCTGCTCGTGCTTAAGGCAGCACATGAGTCTTCCGCACACACCTGATATCTTGGTAGGATTTAAGGACAGATTCTGCTCCTTTGCCATCTTGATAGATACCGGCACGAACTCTGACAAATGCTTGTTACAGCAGAGTTCTCTTCCACATATTCCTATTCCGCCCACGATCTTGGTCTCATCTCTGACGCCGATCTGACGAAGCTCTATTCTTGTTTTGAATACTGACGCAAGATCCTTTACCAGCTCTCGGAAGTCAATCCTGCCGTCTGCTGTAAAGTAAAAAAGGACCTTATTATTGTCAAATGTATATTCTGCCTCAATAAGCTTCATGTTAAGCTTATGCTTGGCGATCTTCTCAAGGCAGATGTTAAATGCCTTTTTTCTCTTTTCTTTGTTTTCCTCGTACTTTACCTTATCCTCAGGTGTAGCGATCCTTATTACGGGCTTGATATTTGAAGAGAACTTAGTCTCATCAAGCTCTCTTCTCCCAAGTACAACCTTTCCGTATTCTACACCTCTTGCGGTCTCAACTATAACGAAATCAGACACCTCAACCTTCTTATCCTCAGGGTCAAAGAAATATATCTTGCCGTTAGGTCTGAAACGTACACCTATTATTTCCTTCATTATTTGTTCTCCTTCATTGTAAGAAGCATAAGTTCCATGGCTATATCAAAGTTGACATTTGCCTCAAGTCTGATCTTTGCCTTGTCCATGGCTTTTATTACATTTTCAATGCCCTCATATGAGATATGTGATGACTGCTTCTTGATATCACCCACATATTCCTTAAACATAAGTCTGCCTGGATTTCCTGTTACCTTGAGCATAAGGATATCCCTGTACCACATCATCATCAGATCTATGTAATCTCCAACCTTAAGCTTATTGTGGTTCATATTTTTTATGGCAAATATCACGTCGTCCACAGCCATATCGTTAAGCTTTCTCATTACACGGACAACGTCTTCCTTTATCTCCCTATAATCCTCGCTGCTGGCAAGTCTTATTGCCTTTCCCAGATTGCCCTGGGCAAAATCCATGCAAAATCTTGCTCTTTCGTTGTCCAGGTGTAACACTGTCTCCAGATATTCCATAATGTCATTCTCACGCACAGGCTTTATGTTCAGCACTATACATCTTGATACTATGGTCGGAAGCAGCTTCTCCATATTCTCTGTAAGAAGGATTATTATGGCATATGCCGGCGGTTCCTCTATGGTCTTAAGTAATGCATTCTGTGCCTCAGGTCTCATAAGATGAGCGTCATTTATAACATATATCTTGTATCTGCTGCTGTACGGCTTTATATCAATATCATTGATAAGCTGCTCTCTTATCTCGTCTACGGATATAAAATTAGGCTTATCATGGGTAATCCATACCACATCCGGCTGATTGCCCGTCTCGCTCTGAAGACATGATTTGCAATGGTTGCAAGGCTCTGTGCCACCCTCTTCGCACTGAAGAGTCTTGGCAAGGGCTCTGGTAAGAGTCTTCTTTCCGCTTCCGTTCTCACCATTTATGATATATGTCTGGGAAACCTGCCCCAGCTCTATACTTTTCTTGAAATGTTTGATTATGTCCTCATGCCCTATTATCTCTGTAAAATCTATCATGGCACACACCTCTTTTCTTTCAAATCCGCTGTATGCTATTCTAAGCCCAGCTTCTTCTCGATATTAGCTACTATTATATCATGAATTTCCTGTACCTGCAAAGCTGCGTCCACCTTGAGTATCCTCTCCGGATATCTGTCTGCCAGATCTCTGTATCCGGCCACTACTTTCTTATGAAAATCAACGCTTTCTCTCTCCATTCTGTCAAGCTCTGCCTGATTTTTCTTTCTGGCAAGGCCCACTTCTGCGTCAAGATCCATAAGGATAGTCATATCCGGCATGATCCCCTGAAGTGCAAATTCATTTACCTTGTACACTGTATCTATTCCAAGGCCTCTTCCAATGCCCTGATATACGGCAGATGAATCCACAAAACGGTCTGCGATCACTGCGGTTCCCGCCTCAAGTGCCGGCTTGATATTTTCCTTAACAAGCTGTGCCCTGGCTGACGCATAAAGCAACAGCTCCGTCATATATCCCATTTCTGTGAAGTCCTTGTTTAATATGATCCCTCTTATGGCTTCACTGATATCATTTCCCCCCGGGTCTCTGGTCAGGAGGATGTTGTATCCCTTATCTTCAAGGTATTTCTTAAGTAAATCTATCTGGGTGGATTTGCCTGCTCCGTCAGGTCCCTCCATGGTAATAAATATTCCCTTTTTTGCTGTCATGTCCGTGTATTTCTCCTAATTAGAATGTGCACATGCACTCCATATCTTATCATAATATTGTTTACGTTTCATTGTAACAAATATTGCTGTGTAATACCAGTGGTAAGTGAGAGGGAATTAATGATAGCACTCATCAAATGCCGGTCGCATATATTCTATCTGTCCGCGGGACAATCCATATTCCCTCGCCAGTCTCTCCCAATTATCCCTGACTGTGGTCATGATCTCCGCCGCCAGCTTCTCAGCATTATCTTTTGAAATACCAAAGCGGTCGGCTGTATTAATAGCCAACTGAGCAGAAATACTATTGTCATTATCATCTACCAGAAGCGACAACTCGTCTCCATACGGAACAGGATTTACATCATACAGAGGAGATAGCTTCCACCCATTTTTTGAAAATATAAATGCATGGTTTCTAAGGTGGTCGTCAGTATTGGTAACAGCCATATTAAATACTATCCTTTTCCACAGTTCCAATAAATCCGCCTTAGGGTTTGCTCCATGTGCCTTAATGAATGAAGCAATATCAAGATAACTCGTTCCATCCTCTGCAGACGCACCATCTGTTTTCCCGAGCAATGTCATCGCAGAGGCAAAATGTATTCTCCTATTGCCATCCCTGTCAAAACGCCTTACAAGAAATGTACTTCCTAGTTTTGAGAACTTTTCTAATTTGGCTTCCGGCACATTCAACCCACATAAATCTGCCAGATCATGAACCACTTTTTCCCATGCTCCGGTGTCACTTTCGTCATTCTTCGATGGAAACTTCGCTATCCAAAGTCCACCTTTAACATCTACAACTGTTGCCTTCGGTCTGGCTCCGCCCAAAGAAGATCCCGGCTTTATCAGCTGGTTGATCCACTGGTCTGCAATTCCACTTTCGTCATTTTCATAATTCCTTGAAGCTTCTTCCAATGTTCTAAGCTGTGCCCAGGGTGGTGTTGAATTTTCTTTATCATCAGAGAGAAATGGTCCAGCCGGATCGAGCTTAAAACGAATTCCTCCCATTCTTGTCTCATCATACACACCAAGCAGAAAATCACTGTCATACAGCTTTCTTGGCTTTCTTCCTTCTTTTCCCGCAATAAGACGCTCCCTTTTATTCATAAGCACACGTCCCCACCTATCAGGTGAAGCATCTGCAAACACTCCAAATATCTTCCTGTCCATTGGAAATTGCCGTCCCACAAACGGTTGCAACTGTGGATCAAGACTGGTTCCCATTTTATTTTTAGCAAGCCATTCTGCGTCATATTCAAAAGAATAAGTTTCTCCACCCTTTATGACACCAACGTACAATTTTCCAATCAAAACAGGATCATCTTCTGAAAAATCATCATATACATAAATGATTTTTTCATCTATCGCCATTAATCTTTCCTCCTTGTTGCACGCTTTCTGGTCATAAGCTTAAGATCCTGCATTTGTCTTCCCATTTCGTCATCCTTAGCCACAAGAAGTAATTCTGAGTCCATACCTCCCAGAGCATGTAAAACCGCGGCATAAATTCCGATTGCAACTGCCGGGCTTCCCGACTCAACCTTCCATAATGAAGTTCTGCTGATACCCGCACGCTCTGCCACAAGCTCTGCGGACAGATCCCGTCTCAGCCTCGCCAGTTTTATCTGCTCCCCCATTGTCCTCAATATATCTTCTGTTGCGGGTAATATATTATAAACTGCTTTCTTCATTCATATCATCCTCTATCATTTTAATGTTTACTATTATATACATTATCGTGATTGTAGTCAATAATAGTGAACATTAAAATGCATTGCATTTCACGCAGCACCTGACAACATAAGTATTAACCTATTAAGCGTCCAATATGCCTTTACCGGCTTTACTTTACACATTTAAGGTATATCTCCGGCTCTTTCCCGGCGAAATGTACTCCGGTCATATTTAACCCTGCATCAACCATTTCCTGTATCCGGGATATTACATCTTCACATATCACCTCTCCCGGCACCACCACAGGTATCCCCGGCGGATAAGAGAATACATATTCCATGGCAATCATTCCCGCTGCCTCCGAAAGCCTTACAAGCTCTGCATTATCTGCAGATTTCTCCGCCTCAGAAGGTGACCACTTCATATCAGGAACAGAAAGTTTGTCTCTTACTTTATTTCTCTCAGGTTTTTCCTCTTCCCCTGCTGGCTTTTCTTCATGGTCAATTTCCTTTAACGCAGCAAATAATCTATCGAAATCCTTCTCTTCATCCATAACCGAAGTTATAAGTATCACATATGAGCCTGCTGCCATCTCCACCACAAGTCCATATCTGTCATCAAGTATCTGCTCAAGCTTCCTGCCACCCATGTCTGTGAAGATAACCAGTCTGGTGTCATCATAAATCCCTTCAAATGGTTCAAACAATTTCAGGTTCTTAAGCCCTGACATTTTATTCCGGAACCCTTTGATATTCTCCCTGTACTGTACCCATATCTGCGGATTACAAAGCGCATAGCCCACCGCCTTTTCTATGCTCTGGACAAATAAGTATGACGGTGATGAGCTCTGGAATATCTTAAGATATTTCTCCAGCCTATCCACATATTTTTCATTATTTACGTGGATGAGTCCGGTCTGTGTAAGTGCCGGCAGTGTCTTGTGAGTACTTTCAATATATATATCCGCTTGATTTCTGCCAGCCACATCTAATTTATCTCCAGAAACCACATCAGTACATACATCCTCTTTATCTCTGTCCGACTCATCAATCCTGTTACAGAACCTATTATAGAACGGAAGATGTGCCCCATGGGCTCCATCAACGATCAGAGGAATGTCCGGAACTTCACTATCATTTTCCGAATTTGGCGGAATTGTTTTCATCATCAGTCCACAAGCCGACTTTATGGCTGCTTTTATGGCGGAAATATCTGAAATAATTCCCTCATATGTAGGTGAGGTTATCACCACTGCCTTAGGGACAATACCTGCTTTGAGCAGTCCGGACACCTCCGCCTTAACAGCCTCAGGATCTACAGCCATGCATATGCCATGGCTTTCCACATCAGAAACTATATAATGAGGTATAAGTCCGTTGATGGTAATGGCGTTATATACTGATTTGTGGCAATTCCTTGCTACTATTATATGATCCCCGTAATTCGTACAGGCATATATGGCGGCAAGAACACCTCCGGTGGAACCATTTACCATCATGTATGTTGCCTTCGTGCCATAAAGCTCCGTCAACTCCCTTAGGGTCTCCTTCATGAACAGCTCAGGATCGTGCATGTCATCAAGCCCTCTCGCCTCAGTGAAGTCCCTCCTCATCATGTTGTCGAAGAAATCATCACCTATGGACTTCCTTTTGTGCCCCGGCATATGCCACGGATATTTGCCATTTTCTGTATACTGTTTTAATGCTTCATTTATGTATTCCTTCATAACTATCCCTTCGCAACTAAACAACAGCCTGTTTTCATGGGGCATTTAACACTTTCATTTCATCATTCACATCCAAATACGGCATACCATTACATATGTTCATCCTCTCCAATTTACAGCAGCTTACTCCATGGGATACTTTATTCCCCACGCTGCCCTAAGCTTATCCATGGTAGTCATAAGCTCAAGGGTATCTTTGTGAGGCATTTCAACCGGCTCAATATAGCCATGCTCTATGGCAGCTTGGGCACTCTTAAACTCGTACTCATAGCCGGATATCTGGTTCGGTGCCGCGTCAAAATGCTGCACCAGCTCGTTATCCTTGCTGTACACATCTATCGCCACCGGGCAGGTGAACTCCGTCACCTTTATATATCCCGACTCGCAAAACAGCGTAGCAGTGCGGTCTGTGCCGTACATCGTAGTTGCCGTAGCATAGGCAGACACACCATTCTTAAACATGCAGATCATAGTATCAAATGCGTCCACTCCTGTCGCAAATTTTCCTGCTGCCGAAACTATCTGCGGAACATTTTCACCACATATATACCCGGCAAATGCCAGCGGATATATACCTATATCAAGAAGTGCACCACCTGCAAGCTCAGGCTCCACTATCCTCTCGTTTTTCTTTATGTCGTACCCGATATTTACAGTTATATTTGTTAATTTGCCCAGGAACCTCTGGTCTATAAGCTGCTTTATGAGCAGCCATGAAGGGTTGTATCTTGACCACAGGGCTTCACCGCAGAACACCTTCTTCTCCCGGGCAAGATCAAGAACCTCCTTCGCAGTGGCTCTGTTATATGAAAATGCCTTCTCCACCAGACACGGCTTGCCTCCGTTTATACAGAGCTTAGCGTGCTCCGCATGGTGAGAGTGAGGTGTGGATATGTATATCAGATCCACATCCGGGTCGGAAGCCAATTCCACATAATCGGTATATATCTTCACTGCATGATATTTCTTTGCAAATTCTCCTGCACGCTCTTCACTTCTTGAGGCAACCGCATACACCTGAAAATCCTCAAGCTTCATAATAGTTTCCGCAACCTTTGACGCGATAGTTCCCGCTCCTAAAAAACCTATCTTAAACATATAAATCTCCTCCCGGCAATCATATTTTTCTTTTGAATTATCTTCAATTATCATCTTTAACAATAAAGCCACAAACAATCAAACTGCAAGCAATCAAACTGCAAACAACCAAGCCATGTTTATTTAAACCCCATTCATTTAAACCATACTTGCTATGCAGCACTTTTTTTATCCTGCTCAAGGTTGTAAGCCCACTTCGCCAGGGCACTTCCTATGATGATGACATAACCTATGACGCTGTACACATCCGGTATCTGATCAAGGAATATAAATCCAAGCAACGCTGCAAATATCACCTGGCTGTAGTCAAATACCGAGATCTCCTTAGCCGGTGCCTGCTTGTAGGCCGCAGTTATGCTGAACTGTCCGCCGGCGGCAGCCATACCTGCACAAATCAGATATACAATCTGCATGACCGTCATTGGCTTATGATCAAAAATAATAAAGGGCAGAGTGACAATACATGAAAATACCGAAAAACACATGACTATCACCGGTCCACGTTCTCCCTGCTTTCCAAGCTTCCTTACAAATGTATATGCGATACCTGCTCCAAGACCGCCTGCCACACCTACCATGGCATACAGAAAATCCATGTGAAATGAAGGCTTCACCACAAACAATGCACCGACAAATGCCAATACCACAGTGCCCCACTCGAATTTATTTGCCTTTTCCTTAAGAACAAAATAGGACGCAATGATAGCAAAAAATGGTGACAGCTTGTTTAAAATATTTGCATCGGCAATATTAAGCTTGTCTACTGCATAGAAATTACAGATAAGTCCTATGGTTCCGCATATGCTTCTGGCGGCGATACCCGGCCAGCTGGTCTTCTTTATCTTGAACTTCTCCTCCGTCTGCAAAAGCAGGATAACCGCCACAACCGCAGCCACCGCATTCCTGAAGAATGCCTTCTGCATGGTAGGAAGATCCCCTGACAGCCTTACAAAAAAGGTCATGAGTGAAAAGAAAAATCCCGCCAGTATAATAAACAGTATTCCCTTGTATTTATCTCTAATATGTATCCTTGACGCCACTTCGCCACTTCCTTTAACATTCATAATTCGTATCTGACATCCCGACACACTCACACATATAGAATTTTATTTTCTGTGTTATCTGCAAGATAATATGTCTTTTACATTTTTCTCCACTGAAAATTATATATTAAATGCCCCCGCACTTCAACCTCGGGACACACCTCGATTAATTATAACCAATATCACTTACAAACTTTATCAACCGGGAATTTACAACACTAAATGGCGAATGATCCATACATAACCTTAGTAATTGCAATAACTATGCAATCCTAAGTCTTATATACCATTAAAAACTTTTAACCTGTATCACCGCCAGTAAGATCAAAAGGGCTATATAGTCTGCAGTAATCATAGCGAATGCATGTTACTAAGACTATATAGCCCTGATCTTACGTCCTGTGTATAACAATAATGAAGCCTGTAGCATTTATCTTCCACAGATAATATGATGTATCATCTCAAGCTGGCTCCTTAGTGCCTCCACGTCGATCTGCCCCGGTGCGGAAGGTATTCCCGCTGTGGCGAATGATACCGCATTTCCGTACATTTCCCCGGCAGTTCTTGTTTCAACGCCAAGAGCTCCCATGGATATTACTATGAGGGGAGTTTCATTTCCACACTCCTGAAGCTCCTTGGCAGCCTGCATCATGTCAACAACCTGGCTTCCATCCTCAGGCATCATGGCAATCTTTGCTATGTCAGCTCCGGTATTTATCATATCCTTAAATCTGTCAACTATACGTTCCATAGGGATCGTGGTCTTGAAATCATGATTTGACACAACCACATAAACATTATTTGCGTGGGCATATTCGATTATCTCAGGAACAAATTCCATGTCAGCGAAATATTCCACGTCCAGAAGATCTATGCAGCCTGTATCAATGACATGTTTAAGAAGCTCCTTATACATGGATATGGTAGCCTCCATGCTGCCACCCTCACCCTTTGTTCTGAAGGTGAACACAATAGGTATCTCTGTAAATTCCTTAGCAAGCTTTTCAAGAACCTTATCAAGAGAAGCATAATCAAAACAGTTATCATAACAATCTGCACGGAACTCCATAATATCTGTTTTGGATTTCTTTATTGTACGGATCTGTGTATTTACATCATAATCTGTAGCCGCCACCATAGGAACACATACCTTTGTCATTCCTGAGCCTATGCTTACATTCTTTACATTAACTGTCTTCATCTTCTCTCTCCTTTTCATTGAACATCAGCCCATTAAAATCTTCCTGTTTGGTATCGCCATTCTAAATGTGCCTTCGACACTTGGTGCTTTCTTTTTATATATGGTTTCAAACCCCGGTCACTGCCTATTTGCTTATAACAACCACGTCATCCGACATGAACTTATCAACTATATCCTGAAGAAGATCTGCACTCTTCCAGCTTGTTACAGTTACTGTATAGTACTCATCGCCTTCAAGATTAACATAGAAATCATAATAGTATATCATGCTTCCATACATTGCTATTGATGTGATCTGGTACTGGGCAGTCTTGCCATTTGCAAGCTCGACAGATCCAGTTTCGATTACCTTAACGCTGTCACTGCCATATATATCAACCCTTGAATCCAGATCGGTCTTCATGACGTCCTCAATACTGCTGTATGTGTCCCAGCTATAATAAATATCCGACGGATCTGCATCATAATTATACAGATCTATTGTATATTCGCTGGCATACGATCTTGAATAATCGCCCGGCTCCTTGATATCAATGGTGTAACCGGATGATGTCTTCATGGCTATCCCCTGATATTCTGTATCATCAAAATCTTCATCGCTGATCTCTGCGTCTGCTGTATCTTCCTCATTATCAGAAGACGTCTGATCACTATCCCCCAGGAGTCCGTCCTGAACTACACCTACATCAAGAGCTGAAAGACCAAGCTCCTTATCCCACTTGTCAATTATGTCCTCGAGCTTACCCTTATCCAGTTCATTAGGATCAAATTTCACTGCACTTGGATCAGCTTCAATGGTCTTGCCGAGATCTCCCACCTTGCTGGTTCCTGATACGGATAAAGCAACCTCGCCATCGACATCTGTCATGCTGAATTTGTTCAAGTTGAATGTGTATGACTTTCCCTTATTTATATCGCTGTAATTACCGTCCAGTTCAAATACGATCCCGTCGTCTGTTGAAGTTGAAGTAACCTTACCTGTATAGGTTAAATCATTTGTGCTGCTGTCAAATACCTGCTCAGACTCAAATGACATTGATTCAGCCTCTGTATCCGGGTCATCATCAAGAACCATTGTTGCCTTATCATTTACTGTCCACTTTCCATCCTTTGTTTCTGAGGTTCTGTCATAGATATAGGTAACTGAGTTTTCACTGTCATCCCCACCTGCACTCATGGCAAGCTCTCCATGAACATCATTTGTCACGAACTTATCACCCATGAAATCAACGTCAAGTGTGATCTGGAACTGGGTAAATCCTGATACCTTATATGAGCTTGAAAGCTTTACGATCTTGCCGTCTGCAATATAGTAATCAACAACAATATCCTTTGTTACCAACATTCCGAAGTATGCAGGAACCATATTTGCAATCTGCTCAAAGTTTTCCTTTGTTATGCCAAGCTCATCCCACTGCTCATCTGTTACATTTTCATCTGCATAATCAACTACTGCCGTAACGTACTCATTGACATATTCCTTTATTGAGTTCTTAGGAATTGTCATTGTATATTTCTTGGTCTTTACTGACTTGCCGTTGTTAAGAGTGATACTCTCACTGCCGACTCTTTCATATGTGATCTTGTCATTGAAATTCTTCCCGGCGGTCTCTGAAACCTCTTTGAATTTCTTATAAAGCTCTGAATAATCAATATCTGATCCGGTCACTGCACTTCCGTCATAAGATGAAGCTGCGTCCTGTATGATAGCCACAAGGTCATCTGCTGTAAGCTTGAAGGTCTTATCTGACAATTCAGGTATTGTGTAATAAAGCACTGAATCTACGAACTTTATGTCTGTACTCAGGCTCTCGCCGGCGATCTCAAGGCTTCCGCCCATGGCTGCCTTAACGTCATCCTCATCTGTAGCGTCAACAGATGCATAGCCTGTCATGCCTATACCTTTATACTCAGGTACAATGCATTCATCCACTGTGAAGGTTACCTCTGAGTCTGCCTTTTCTGTGGAGAACTCAGACAATCCAAGAGTATCATTCAACAGGGAATATCCCTTTTCCCGGGTCTCTGCAAATGTATCCTTCATGGCATTCTTAACTATTTCCTCAGGTGTCTTTCTAAGAATAAAATATAAGCCTGTGACAAGTGCTGCGATAACAACCACTGCTGCCACTGAGATCCCGATAATGAGACCCTTTTTGCTCTTCTTTTCCATGATCTCATATCCACCTGAGATATCATCACCATAGATATTGAAATTGTCATTCTGTGGTGCCATACCGCCATCAAATCCAAAATCTGTATTCCGGGCTGCCCCGCCATTAAATCCAAAATCTGTATTCTGGGCTGCTCCGCCGTTAAATCCGGTGTCTGTGTTCTGAACCTGCCCGCTGCCTGTCACATTGTCTGCAGGTGCCACGTCATTTACCGGATCTTGTGAGAAAGAATCAAACTGATTCATATTGTTTTCGTCCATTTTTCTCCTCCTTTAATACATACATATACTTAATCAAGTCCCAGTTGTCCAAGAATTGCCTTTGGAACATAGGCCTCAACAAATATTCCGTCTTCAAGATACTCTTCTGTAATAAGCTCACCGTATTTCCTTATGATCCCCAGCTTTCCCGCCTCGGTATACGGAAATGTGTGTCTTATGTAGGATTTGCTGTTTCTGAGGATCTCCTCGATAACATCAAACAGCTCCTCCACACCCCAGCCTGTCTTAGCCGATATATACACGGTCCTGTCAGAGATAAGGTCCTTTATGCTGTACAGCTCATCCTTATTTTCTATCATATCTGTCTTGTTAAAAACAGTAATGATGGTCTTCTCCGTCTCCTCGTCTATCTTAAGCTGTCTCAGGGTGTCGTACACGGTCTCCATGTTCTTATCCCTGTTCTCATCGGAAGCGTCCACCACATGAAGGATTATATCACTGTATTTCGCTTCCTCAAGGGTTGATTTAAAGGCTTCAACCAGATGATGAGGCAGTTTTCTTATGAAACCTACCGTATCCGTGAGAAGTATCTGCTGTCCGCTCTTAAGACCGTAATTCCTGGTTGTGGGATCAAGAGTTGCAAATAACTTATCCTCCTCAAGAACCCCTGCCCCTGTTACATAATTTAAGAGGGTCGACTTGCCTGCATTGGTGTATCCCACGATGCTCACAACAGGAATGTGTGAACGGCTTCTCTGCTTTCGCTGCTCGTCACGCCTGGATACCACTTCCCTAAGCTCCGCCTTAAGTCTTGATATCCTGTCTCTTATAACTCGTCTGTCTATCTCCAGCTTCTTCTCTCCGGGACCTCTGGTACCTATTCCGCCGCCAAGCCTTGAAAGAGAGCTTCTCATTCCCACAAGTCTTGTGGCTCTGAACTTAAGCTGTGCCAACTCTACCTGTAATTTGCCCTCATAGCTTCCTGCATGAGCTGCAAATATATCAAGGATGACCATTGTTCTGTCCATAACCTTTATGTCCAGTGCATCTGTCAGATTCATAAGCTGCGCCGGCGAAAGCTCATCATCACAGCATACGCCGGTGGCTCCTGTCTCACAGATAAGCTCTCTCAATTCCTCGATCTTACCCTTTCCAAGATACAGCCCGTGATCCGGATACTCTCTCGGCTGGATCAGCCTTCCACAGGTCTCTGCTCCCGCAGTCTTTAACAGCTCCGTCATTTCATCTAAGGACGCTTCCACATCCTGAAGCTCGCTGTCACCCACTGCCACGGCAAACACTATTACTTTTTCTTTCTTTCCGTCTAATTCGTTATCGTACAATATATATGCCTTATATACCTTTCATGATCACTTATAATTGCCTCTGTTTTTTTATTTTCTTATATTATGGGATTTTTTGCAACCCATTTTTATCCATCGCCAATTTTTTAGGCTGTTAACTCTTGTAAGAGGGTATTTTACACACATTATAACTTATAATTTGAACACTTTTTACAAACTTTTTTTATTTGCGTTTTGCCTATTGACTTGTTTTCCCATCCGTTATAGATTGGACTTCGAAACTATTTGTGAAATCGTTTTCACGCTGGAAATTATACTGTTTGTTATTAAACTAATATGCACAATGTATTTTTATTATCCGGTCAGGCATTTTCTTTTTTTTACTGATGTGGATTTTGTATTTATATTTTTTAGAAGCTTTATGGTTATGATTTATTTTATTATGATTTATTTTTAAGAAAGGATGTTTTTATATGAAAGATTTGACCACAGGAAAACCAATGAAGGTTATATGGTTATTCGCTATTCCTATGATCATCGGTCAATTGTCCCAGCAGTTGTACAACTTCGCCGATTCAGCCATTGTGGGAAATTATGTAAGCTCAGACGCACTGGCTGCCGTAGGTGCCACAAGCGTTGTATCCAACATGCTTATGGGTTTCCTGATCAGCGGAACCCTGGGACTTGCAATACCTATCGCCAGGAATTACGGAGCAAAGGATTACGAGAAGCTCAGAAGAACTGTTGCCGTATCCACCATACTTACGGCTCTGGCAACCATTTTCCTCATTGTCTTAGGACTGGTATTCATTTACCCAGTACTAAGGCTCCTTGGCACTCCTGCGGAGATTCTTGGCATGGCTGATGACTATGTAAGGATCATCATTGTGGGACTGGTGTTCATAGCCCTCTATAATCTTTCTGCCAATATATTAAGAGCCGTAGGTGACAGCAAGACTCCCCTTTATTTCCTCGGCGTATCCGTTGTCTTAAACATCGGACTTGACCTGCTGTTCATAAGGGGCTTCAACATGGCAGTGGTAGGTGCCGCTGTTGCCACCGTGATCTCCCAGGCAGTATCCGCCATCGGATGTACGGCATACCTCTTATTCAAGTGCAAATGGTTACTTCCTAAGAAGGGTGAGTATTCCGTATCCCATGTGGATTTCACCGATCTGTGCATGTCCGCCCTGTCCATGGGCTTCATGAGCTGTATTGTAAATATCGGTACCATCGTATTACAGAGTGCCATCAACAAGCTGGGTACAGATATAATCACTGCCCACACTGCTGCCAGAAGGGTATTCGATATCCTGACGGTAATGCTATACATAGTGGGAAATGCCGTAACCACCTTTGTCAGCCAGAATATGGGTGCCGGAAGGATAGACCGTGTGAAAGAGGGTATAAAGGCCGGCATAATGATAAATATGATAATAACCACCGTTCTGGTGATACTGGATATGCTGCTGGCTTCTCCACTTATCAGACTGGTTACGGGAACCACCAAGGCTGCCATTGTAGATCCTGCCATCATGTACCTGAAGATCAGTGTTCCTTGCTTCTACGTCCTTGGACCTCTCTTCGTTCTCAGATGTTCAATGCAGGGAATGGGAAGAAAGATCGTTCCTATAGCTTCAAGTACTCTTGAGATGATATTCAAGATCCTGTCAGTTATATTCCTGGCACCTCATCTTGGTTATCTTGGAATTACCATTACAGAGCCTATCATCTGGGCATCCTGTACACTTATGCTCTCCATAATGTACTTCACCTGCCCACCTGAGAAGGTTTTTGAGGCTTACAAAGCCAAAGAAACTAACTAACGTGTATTAAATACCACATATCACATGTCCATAATTACCATAATAAAAACCGGGTGATCACTCTGCCCGGTTTTTATTAATTTTACTCCATGATTTTCTTTAACATACCGACTCTGTTGAATGGGAAGGAGAAATAGTATCCATCAGCGAAGTCTTCCGTTGCAGCCATTATGTCCTTTGCAAGGGCTACGCCCACAGCTTCTCCCTCTTCCCTGCTGCCATCTTCAGGATATCTGTTGATAACCTCATCAGGAATGTTGATACCACTCATCTCACTCTTCATGAACATGGCATTTCTTCTGCTCACCAAAGGCATGATACCCACCAGTATCACCGCACCGGTCTGCTCCTTTATCCCCTTTAATATCTCAGCCTGCCTGGCTGAGAACACCGGCTGGCTTAAGAAGAATGTAGCACCTGCCTTCATTTTCTTTTTAACGCGTTCTATCTCTATGTTAAGATTTACCCTGTTATGATTTATGGCTCCCCCATAGCTTACCCTGTGGGATTTAAGAATCTCCTCATTCATGTCAGAGATTATGTTCATCATTCCTATGGAATCGAAGTTGAACACACTCTTTGTGGTCTGTCTTATCATAACCGGCACAGGATCCCCGGTTATGACCAGGAAATCCTCTATTCCGTTAAGCCTTGCCCCGAGTATGGTCGCTCTTATGGCTATGGCATTCTTATCACGACAGCAGATATGAGGCATGACCCTGAGTCCTGTCTCATTCTTAACCTTTTCCGCCATGAGCACTGCATCTGCCCTGGTTCTTCCTGATGGAGAATCCGGAAATGTAACCACATCAGCTCCGGCATTCTTTAAGATATTTGCAGCGTCAAGAAGCTTCTCATCATCCGCATTGACAGGAGGTACCAGCTCCACTGCAATTATCTTGTGAGTCGGATCATTCTTTCTTACGGAGAGAAGCCCGGTGTCACAAGGGTCGAAAGCCTCATGGGTCTGACCTGCCACGGTCTTAATCTTATCATTATGCTGTAAAGAAACTGTTCTCCGTATATCTTCAATATTGGCAGGGTCGGTTCCACAGCAGCCGCCTATAATGTCCGCTCCCATCCGGGCAAATACTCCCGCCTTCTCGGAGAAATATCCTATATTGTTTGAAAATGTAAGTCTGTTCATGAACAGCTTCGGATAGCCGGCATTTGGAAGCACTGATACGAATTTGCCGCAGTCAAGGTTCACGGTCTTAAGTATCTTCTCCATGTGGGCAGGACCTATTCCACAGTTTAAGCCTATTCCGTCTATATCATCATCTGCTGCCGCCAGCTCCCACAGCTTCCTTGCCGAAAGTCCTGCATTACTGTATCCGAACTGGTTCACGGAGAACTGTACCCACACCGGCATGTCACTTACTTCCTTTATGTGATGTATAACCGGAAGTATGTCCGAAAGCTCCGCCTGGGTCTCAAAAAGTATCATGTCCAGCTTCTCTTCTATAAAAATATCAGCTATGGTCATGTATTCATTTACGATCTGGCTGTGATCCGCACCGGAATCCTTCGGTATGGGGCCTATGTCTCCGGCTATGAACACTTTATCTCTTACAAAGCTTTCCCTTACCGCCGTCCTGGCTGCTGCCACCGCATTTCTTACATTTGCCAGAACCTCCATGAAATTCATCCCCAGGGATATTGTGTTACTTGCAAACGTATTCGTCCTTATGAGTCTCGCCCCTGCTGCAATATAATCCTTATGTATGGCAACAACCTTGGAGCGGTCCGTAAGGTTCGCCCGCTCCGGAGCAACATTGTCATTATCACCATATTTGCTCTGAAAATAAGTTCCAAATGCGCCGTCAGCTATTATCTTATGCTCTCTTAATATGTTAAGTAATTCAGACATCTATGTATTCCATTCCCTATTATGTTTTTTTACTCAAGTCCACAGATACCACCGGGTTCAATCTGCCCTTGTATACTCACGTTCCACATACTATCACAGATTTCAACTATCTTTATGACAGTAATGAATACTGCTCAAGATTCCATATGTCCTTCACCAGTCCTTCGTAGAACTCAGGCTCATGACATACCACAAGTATGGAACCCTTGTATGCCTTTAAGGCACGCTTAAGCTCATCCTTCGCATCCACATCAAGATGATTGGTAGGCTCGTCTAAAAGAAGGACATTTGTTTCGGTATTGATAAGCTTGCATAATCTTACCTTGGCCTGTTCTCCACCGGACAGCACCTTCACCTTGCTCTCTATGTGCTTTGTGGTGAGACCGCACTTGGCAAGGGCACTTCTTACCTCATACTGGGTATATCCCGGAAACTCCTGCCAGATCTCTTCAAGACAGGTATTCTCGCCCATGCTGCACTCCTGCTCGAAATACCCCTTGTACAGATAATCTCCCAGATTTGCCTTTCCCGATATAACCGGGATAAGCCCCAGAACGCTCTTTAGGAAGGTTGTCTTTCCAATACCGTTTGTTCCCACAATAGCAATCTTGTCTCCCCTCTCCATTCTCAGGTTCATAGGTCTGGACAACGGCTTATCCTTGTCATAGCCTATAACAAGATCTGTGGTTTCAAATATAACCTTACCTGAGGTTCTCGCCTCCTTGAAGTTAAATTCCGGCTTCGGTCTCTCTCTCTCAAGCTCTATGATCTCCATTTTGTCAAGCTTCTTCTGCCTTGACATTGCCATGTTCCTGGTAGCAACCCTTGCCTTGTTTCTGGCAACGAAATCCTTAAGCTCAGATATCTCCTGCTGCTGCTTCCTGTAAGCCGCCTCAAGCTGGTTCTTTCTCACCTCGTACACCTCAAGGAACTTATCATAATCTCCCACATATCTTGTGAGCTTACAGTTCTCCATGTGGTAGATGATGTTAATAACCGAATTTAAAAATGGTATGTCATGGGAGATGAGTATAAATGCATTCTCATAATCCCTGAGATACCTTTTAAGCCACTCTATATGATTGGCGTCCAGATAGTTGGTCGGCTCGTCAAGTAAGAGTATCTCTGGCTTTGAAAGCAGAAGCTTCGCCAGCAGTACCTTAGTCCTCTGTCCTCCGGACAGGTCCGTTACATCCTTATCAAGTCCCAGAGGCAACAGATCAAATGCTCTTGCTACCTCCTCTACCTTTGAATCTATATTATAAAAATCATGGCTGTCTAAAAGATCCTGAAGGCTTCCCATCTCATCAAGAAGGGCGTTCATCTCGTCCTCATCAGTGACCTCTCCCAGCTTGTCACATATTTCATTTATACGTGCTTCCATTTCAAACAATCTTGAGAAAGCACTCTTTAACACCTCACCGATGGTCATGCCCTTAGTAAGGACTGTATGCTGGTCAAGGTATCCTACTGTTACGTTCTTCGCCCATGTTACCTTTCCTGCGTCAGGCATGAGACTCCCTGTAACTATGTTCATGAAGGTAGACTTACCCTCACCATTTGCCCCTACAAGCCCTATATGCTCGCCCTTCAACAGTCTGAAGGACACATCTTCAAATATTGCTCTGTCGCCAAATCCGTGGCTTAAATTACTTACATCTAAAATCATTCTTAATCCTCCGGTCTTAAATATAATGCAGACAAGGGCTTCAGGTCAAATCCAAAATCACCTTTATCACCATATATTGTCTTCTCACTGTCCGGTGTGGAGCCGCCGTACTTATTCCAGTCACTGTTTATGATCACCTTCATGGAATTGCCGAAGCCATATCTGAAATGATAATTGTAGTAGGTCATTCCCGAAAGGTTAAGAACGACTATGATCTTCTCCTCCTCAACTACTCTCTGGAAGATATATACCACATCCTGCTCCTTGCCGCAGAGTATCCAGTCGAAGCCATGAGGATCATCATCCCATGCCCACAGGGCCTTCTCCTTCATATATATCTTGTTGAGATCCTTGATATAGGTATTGAAGGCTGAATGAAGCGGATACTTTAATATGTCGTAATCCTGTTGTCTCTTCTCATCCCACTCTCTTAACTGGCCAAGCTCATTTCCCATGAAATTAAGCTTCTTGCCGGGATGGGCATACATGTAAGCATAGAGTGCTCTGGCCTGTGGGAACTTCTCCTCATACGGTCCCGCCATCTTCTGAAGGATGGTCGCCTTGCCGTGTACCACCTCATCGTGGGACAGTGGCAGCATATATCTTTCATTATAGTAATACATCATTGAGAATGTCAGCTTGTGGTAGTGCTCTGCCCTGCAGAACGGAAGGGTTCTGAAGAAATCAAGGGTGTCATTCATCCAGCCCATATCCCATTTGTAATCAAAGCCCAGTCCTCCGTACTGAACCTCCTTGGTGGTTCCCTTGTAATCTGTGGAGTCCTCAGCACAGAGCATGGCACTTGGGTGTCTCTCCTTAAGTCCCTTGTTCATGGTACGGATAAATTCTACCGCACGCTCATTCACCCCTCTGTCAGGATCTCCCATCCAGTAGATGATACGGCTTATGGCGTCCATTCTGAGACCATCAAAATGATACTTCTCAAGCCAGTAGTTAGCTGCACTCTGTAAGAAGCTTGACACCTCACCTTTTGAATGGATGAAGTTCATGCTTCCCCACTCGCTGTAGCCAACATCATTTGTAGGGTGCTCGTAGAGAGGCGTTCCGTCATACCTTGCAAGTCCGTAACCATCAAGAGCAAAATGCACCGGAACAAAATCCATGATAACTCCGATATTGTTCTGATGGAGCACATCCACAAGCTCCATCAGCTCTGCCGCTGTTCCGTATCTTGAGGTAGGACTGAAAAAGCCTGTATTCTGGTATCCCCAGGACTGGTCACTTGGGTGCTCTGACAATGGCATAAATTCCACATAGTTGTAATTGTGTGCCTTCACATATTCCACAAGAAGCGGAGCAATCTCTGTGTATGTATACCAGCTCTCATGGACTCTGCCTTCCTCTGCCACCTGCTCCGTTGTCAACTCATTTCCGTTTTCATCATATACAGGCTTGGTCTTAAAGGAACCGAGATGAACCTCGAATATATTCAAAGGCGAACCCTGTCTTACACTTCTGGTCTTCATCCACCTGCTGTCTTTAAACTTATACTCATCCAGGTCTCTTATGATAGAGGCATATGCCGGGCGAAGCTCCATGCCGAAGCCGTAAGGATCACAGTGCTCCATGCTGCTGCCATCCCTGTGATATATCTTATACTTGTACATCATTCCCGGGCGGGCACCAGCCACTGTCACCTCATAGAAGCCTCCGCCATAGCACCTTGTCATCTCTGTTTCGCCCCAGCTGTTGAAATCTCCCATAAGGCTTACTCCTGCTGCGTTGGGTGCATAGGTTACAAATCTAACACCCTTTACCTCTGTATCCTTTGCCTTTACTGTCCCTGTCTTTTTATTTGCCCCGGTCTTGCCGGCTTTTTTTTCTCTTATAAGATGTGCTCCTAATTCCTCATATGCCTCGAAACATTTGCCTGAATAAAATTCATATATATCCATAACCTTCTCCCTTGTTCCCTGATGTATTTTCTGCAATCCCGTGAAACGTCTAATATCACGCCACAGAATTATATTCTTGACTGTAGTCATATTTTCCATTATTATAAGGCACAGGAAAGTCCATTGCCATAAGCAATAATTTATCTTAGTCAATTATTTGACTGTAGTCTAAAAGTGTAAATAATATTAGAAATTTGAAGTTATATTCACATAGAATTGATATAAGGAAAGATAAGCCATATGGATTTAAGAATAACAAGAACAAGAAATAGTATATTCAGTGCATTTCTGGAGCTTCGCTCTAAGAAAGCTCTAGAGAGGATAACCGTGAAGGAGCTTACTGAGAAAGCCGGCATAAGCAAGCAGACCTTCTACCTGCACTTCAAGGATATATATGACCTTGCAGATTATCTGGAGAACGATGCCATAGAAAAGCTCATATCGGACATCCCAAATCCGGAGCTGTTCATAAGCAACCCGGCTGAGGCTACTGCCCAGCTTTGCTACGCTTTCATAAACCAGGGACACATGTTTAACATCCTTTTCCCTGCAAATGACAAAAACTACGGGTTGCTCACTTCCAAGCTTGAAGCAAAGATCAAGGAGACAATATTCAAGGGTCATCCTGAGTTAAATGAACTGTCATACAATGTAAAGGTTACCATGCTGATACAGGGCTGCTCCAACGCCCTTCTCCAGTACAAGAATGAAAATCCCGACCTGGTAATTCAGGTTATCGCAGACACCATGTCAAGCCTTTCGGGAAAGTAATGTCTATAAAACAGTATTTCAGGGAAGCAATTGCTCCGAAGCAGGAATTTCAAGAAGACTGTCATATGTGACCGGATTTTCTTTCTTCATGTGATGTGTTATGACTCGGTTTTTGAAAGGGTCTTGCGTTCTGCCTCAAGGCATAACCGGCAACACTTCATCATAGCATAGGCAATGCCAACCAAAACAGTACCCTTGATAAGTCTGAGACAACTTTTTAAAAATAATTTCATAATAAAAACCTCCATGCTGTTCAGTAATATTTGTATCCATTTATTACTTATTAGTATGGAGGTTTTATTTTTTATTATTCAATTTATCTATAATATTAGTATTTTTAAATTTTTTACGATTTTTTACAATCTATGATCATATATGCTGTTTTTTTATCTTGAATTTTATTCATTCACGGATTTCTTTTATAGCCTGTTTTTCTTCGTCACTTAACTTCCCTGAATTAAGCAGCTTCTTAAATGTCATGGAAAGGGTCTCATCATCCAGGTCATTATCCTTCAAAAATGCCAGCACCTTATCCGGATAGCTGTAATATGCAGTCTCAAGACCCCAGGCAACACCCATCTTGAAGTAATATCCCGGATGCTTCATGGTATTGTAAGCGAAGAGCACATTGTCTATATACCTGTCATTTATAAAATAATCCAGCATCATGACCGTAACAAAACGCATTATATACTCGGGATGCCCCGGCTTCTTAAGCCTGCCGTCCCGGCTCACCCATTTTGTTATAAATTCCCAAAACTCTTCCTGATACTCCCTTGCCATGCCAAGACCTGCACACAGGTGATCGCACACCGCCCAGTTGTCTATAAGCGGAATAAACTCTTCTATATACAGTAGTATATCGTCAACCTTGCCTCTGGCATACCCAAGGACAAGAGCCTGTAGCAGTATCTCCTCGTATGTGTCGCTCCTTGCACCCTGCAGATATTCCTTCCAGTTTACACTGGCGATTTCCCTTGCCATCTTGTTGAGCACAGGCATTCTCACACCTATGATATTGCCACATTCCGGGATCAGCTTCGCCTGCTGCCTGCCGTACTCCTCATCCATATTCTTGTATAACTCGTCTCTTATGAGATCATTTACACCATAGTTTGTATCTGCCACGCTTTATCACTCCCATGTATATATAACCCTTGAAACCATACTTTTTCCCCGGCTTTTGTCTCAAAATCTCTGTTCTGAAGCCTTTGTTCTGAAGCCTTTAAATTAAATATCGATCATGTCCTGTTTGCTCTTAGAACTTGAATACCCTACCTACCTCGGTCTTGTAACCCTCAAGATACTTTAAGATCTCTTCCTCATCATCAAGGACTGTGTAAATCTCACGGATGGCAGGCACCATGAACTTCTTCTCCACAGATTCATCAAGCATCTGGATCAGCTTATCATAGTAGCCGTCTATGTTGAATATGACTATTGCCTTGCCGTGACGTCCCAGCTCCTTAAGGGTAAGTATCTCAAAGAACTCTTCAAATGTACCCATGCCTCCGGGCGTTACGATAAAGGCGTCTGCCCTGTCCTCCATGACAGCCTTTCTCTCCCTCATGGTATCTGTGGTGATGAACTCCGTGCATTTGTCAAAGAGCACTCCGTCCACATTGAAAAACCCCGGTGCAACACCGATTATACTGCCGTTCTTTCCGGCAACGCCTCTTGCAACCGCTCCCATAAGACCTCTGGCCCCGCCGCCGAACACCAGCCCGTGTCCATGCTCCGCCATAAGCTCTCCAAGCCGCTCTGTGGCTTCTATGTATTTCTTATCTATATCATCGCTTGATGATCCGTATACGCAAATATTCATTCCATATCTCCTTAATAATATTAATATCTCAACCTATGAAACGCTGTAATGCTTTACTGTAATGATATCCCTTTTCATGCTTTCATTTTCCTGAGAATAAGGTCATTTATTATATCTATGCAGAAATCTCCGGCAAATAAACCAATAAAACCCCTGAAATATTATTTTTATTATGCTTTTTCGCACTTAAACGACCTACAGACATATATTTTAACATAAAAAAAGAAATTTACAAAAAAAATAAAATAATATTAGTATTCCCCGGTGCAATGTGCTATTATTGCATATGGTTCAAAACCATGTTGCCAAAGGATCTAAGTATATAACATCCCAGCCCATGGTTAAGTATATTATTTTATATAGGAGGAATTGCAAATGACAGCAGCTCAGATTATTGCTGTGTCAATCTTTCTTGTAATGTTCGCCCTGATGGTTCTTGATAAGATCGAGAAGCAGTACGTAACACTTACAGCAGGTGCATTGACCCTTATCTTCGTATTTGGCGTTGCAATGCGCAGTATCGACGCAGTAGTAAAAACCCTTAATTACAAAGCAATCTTTACATTAAACTTCTGGTACTCCACCCAGAGTGAGGAAAGCTCAGGTATCAACTGGGCAACCATCATCTTCTTGTGTGGAATGATGATCATGGTTGAAGGCATGGCTCATGCCGGCTTCTTCCGTTGGTTATGCTTAAGACTGGCTAAGCTTGTTAATTACAAGCCTATCCCTCTCTTCATAACATTCATGGTCATGGCATCAGTGCTTTCAATGTTCATAGACAGTATCACAGTTATCCTGTTCCTTGCAGCAGTAACTGTAGAGCTTTCAAAGCTTCTTAAGCTTAATCCGGTTCCTATGATCCTGTCGGAGATATTCTGTGCGAACCTGGGCGGTTCCGCTACAATGTGCGGTGACCCACCAAACATCATCATCGGTACAGGCCTTGGCTACTCATTCTTCGACTTCTTAAAGAACACAGGTGTCATTGCAGGAATATGTCTTATTGTGGTAGTTATCTACTTCTACCTGGTATACCACAAGCAGCTTGCTCCAAAGGACGGCGAGACAGTAGATCTTTCTGCTATCCCTGATCCTAAGTCTGCTATATCAAGCACAAGAGAATTTGTTATATCAAGCGTTATCTTCGGTATTGCGGTTATCCTTCTTGTGTCACACTCAGCAACACATCTTACAGTTGCCTTTATCGGAACGTTTATAGCAATAATAACCCTTGCCACATCAGGCAAGAATATCGGCAAGGTATTAAAGGGTGTTGACTGGAAGACCCTTGCCTTCTTCATCGGTCTCTTCATTGTTGTAGGCGGTCTTGAACAGACAGGCGTTTTAACAGCTATCGCAGGCGTTATCGAGAAGATCTGCGGTGGAAATGTATACCTTATGGTAGCCATCATCATCTGGCTCTCAGCATTTGCCAGTGCATTTGTTGATAACATTCCATTTGCCGCAACAATGCTTCCTGTAATCAAGGGACTTGCAGGTGCATCAGGTAGTCCGGCTCTTGTTCACTGCCTTGCATGGACATTATCAATGGGTACTGATATAGGTGGCAGTGCAACTCCTATCGGTGCTTCTGCAAACGTTGTAGGTACAGCCGTTGCAGCTAAGAACGGTCATCCTATCGGATGGGGCAAGTACTGTAAGACAGCAGCACCTGCTACGATCATCGTAGTTGCAATATCAATGCTTATTATTTTCCTTCGCTACTGCGGTGGAATTACTATATAATTTGTGATAAGATAATAGTATGAGATTAACTGTGTTGCCCCTGAAATACCAGGGGCAATATACTATATTGTGTCAGCCATTTAAATGGGCTGATGTTCAAGTCGGGAGGTACGTATATGGACAAACAGATACTTATTGCTCTTGGTCGTACATGCGGAAGCGGTGGACATGTGATTGCCGAGAGGATTGCAGAACATTTTGGAATTTCTCTGTATGATAAGAACATCTTAAAGCATATTGCAGACGAGAATAATTCCGATTATGAGGAGCTTGTAAAATACGATGAGAAAAAGCGCAATATCTTTCTTTCAAGAAAATATAATGAGCACAATGCTTCAATGGAGGATGTGCTTGCACAGATGCAGGCTGATTTCATTAAAGAAAAGGCCGCTTCCGGTGAATCATTTGTAGTAGTCGGACGTTGTGCTGACGTGGCACTCCACGGAAACGAGAACCTCATCACAATATTTGTAAATGCTGAGGATGACGCGAGAATTAAACGTATCATGACTGCAGACAAGCTTTCAGAAAAGGAAGCAAAGGTCTTCATTGAGAAGAAGGATAAACAGCGTCGTAACTACCACGACAGCCACGGTGTTGAGGGCTGGGGGGACGCAACAACTTATGATATATGCATAAGCTCATCATACTTCGGAATTGAAGAGACAGCCGATTTCCTCTGCGCATACATTGAGAAGAGAATGGCTAAGTTAAAATAAAACAGACAGGACCTTGTAACAACTACGGTCCCATAAATTAAAACATCTACAACAAAAGCTTCACATCAATGATATTCATCACCGGTGTGAAGCTTTTTTATGGTAATATATGCTTTCCCGTTATTACAGAAGCTCTGCTACCTTACTTAAAATAGCGATCTCCTTCTCCTTTGCTCCCATTATATACTTCTCAAATCTGTCAAGGCAGTCGACCTTGCCTGTGATAGAACATTTAATAAGAAGATTCCTTGCTGTGAGCATGAGGTTTACAACCTCCATGTATGAGTCGAGGATCTCACTATTGTACTCCAATATGCCCTTCTCCATGAGGTACTTTATTCTCTCATTCATGAGAACCTTATGATCGTATACAAGATGAAGTGCTCTGATATCGAAATCCGGATCGTCACCTGATAACTGGATACCGATCTGCTTAAGCACCGCGTCATATACATTCACGCCAAATACAGTATCTGTGAACCTGTTTCTCATCATACGGTAATGGTTCTTGCTGTCCTTTGCCTCAAGGTATTCCACAAGAGTATCTTTAATGAACTTTGTATCAATCTTGTAGTATTCCTCTTCAAGGTTCTTCTGGATAACATATAAACCTCTGCGCCCTTTATAATCATCCTTAAACATATGATCATCTGCGGCTGTAATTATATCATAGCCCTTCTTAACATCCTCAAATGATACGGTTGTGTATGAGTAGTGGTCTCCGAATGTAAAGTCACCTACGTTAAATTCCTGCTTGTCCTTGTCATATCCGAATATGAACAGCTCGTGTGGGAACTTGTAATCAGCTCCTGTGTCGCAGAGGATCTTAGCCTCGTCAAATACTCCGTATACATAGCCGCCCAGGTCTATTGTCTTAATGATAAATGTTATGATATCTCCACAATAACTCTCAACCTGCTCCTTGGTCATAAGGGAGAACAACAGATACGGACATTCCTTAATGGAGCTGCTACCCGGCATCATATCAGCCAAAAGCATCTCATCACCTGTGAATATCTCTTCTATGTTGTAACATCTAAGCTGGATATAATTGCTGTATATCCATTCCTTTGCTCTCTCATCATCGCCTATTATTGAAAATAATGTGGCATGCCACTGCCATGAAGTTATCATCGGATAACTCACCGGCAATATTTTCTTATTACTCATGTCTGTGTACCTCCCCTATTTAACCTTTGCTGCAACTGAGTCTACCAAATCATTCATGTCATAATATAATCCTAATGCAAGCTCTGAATCCTCATACAGGATACCAAATTCCTGCTCTAATGCTACTATGATCTGAATGACCGACACTGAATTAATGCCGTACTTCTTCGTCAGCTCTGCAGACATATCAATATTGTCAACATCGATCTCCGGTAACACATCTGAAACTACTTTTAAAACTTTGCTCTTTAATGTTTCCTTGTCCATTTCTAACCTCCCAATAATTATAGTGTAACTACCCTCCGACTTGCGTCAGACTACTGTTGTCAAATCTCCGGCACCTTCCGTCCCCCAACAGAAGTTACGAACAAATGACTGAAAAGTTATTAAATCATGCTATCTCTATTTTATATGTTTTGAGGACTTTTTTCAAGCTTTCTTATAGCTCCTATGGCGGTCTTTATTGCCGACTCTGTATCATACACCTGAGTCTCCTCATAACCTGCCGCTCTACGCTCCTGATTGCCCACTACAAGGAAGCAGGCACCCACCCTTACTCTAAGGGAAGCTCCCGCTATCATAAGGGCTGCCCCCTCCATCTCCGAGGCAAGACATCCCAGCTTGCAGTAGGCGTCCCATCTGGCAAGAAGCTCATATCCCACAGGCTTCTTCTCCGGCTCATGCTGTCCGTAGAAGGAATCCTTGGACTGCACAACTCCCGCATGAGCTGTCACTCCCATCTCCTTGGCTGCCGCAATAAGGGCATTTGTCACTGCAAGATCAGTAACCGCAGGGTACTCAATAGGCGCGTACTCCCTTGATGTGCCCTCCATCCTGACTGCTCCTGTAGCTATGACCAGTTCTCCTGCCAGTACATCCATCTGCATACCGCCGCAGGTTCCCACTCTTATGAACGTATCTGCTCCTACATGAACCAGCTCCTCAAGGGCTATAGCCGCCGATGGTCCTCCTATTCCTGTGGAACACACGGACACCTTAACGTCATCCAGATATCCTGTATATGTGACAAATTCCCTGTTGTCTGCCACCAGCTTTGCGTCATCAAGATATGCCGCTATCTTGCTGCACCTCTTGGGATCTCCAGGCAGTATCACATACCTGCCTACGTCTCCCTTTTTTACCTTAACGTGGTACTCTAAACCTGTATCTCCCTGATATATCATGTAACCGCCTCCTTTAAGTAGAATAAAAAGAAAAACCACAGCATACGAGTTGGTCGGATGTTATGGTTTTTCTGTTACTGCAGTATAATCCTTACTATATTAACTGTTAACTGCCAAATATTAATTTATGTATAATATCTGTCCTGCCCCCGGAAAATCAACACTTGTACTGTGCTAACTTGCTGTCGATGTCATCTGGGATCTCACCGTGGAACTTAATAGTAAGCGGCTTCTCAAGGTCAAGACTGAATACTCCGAGAATAGACTTTCCATCTACTACATACTGTGCTGATGAAACATCAACATCACCCGGAAACTGATTAAGAATCGCAACGAGACTCTTTATATCCTCCATTGTATTGACCTTTGCCTTCATTTCTGTTATCTGCATCTCTAATCCTCCCTGAGCATATCTTATGTGACTTTTTTGTCACCAATCTGTAAATTCATATTACAAATTCATATTAACACCCTTATCCCCTAACGTCAAGAATTGAACATATATAGAACAACTTCTTTGCAGTACATTTTAAATAGAGTACATATATCTGACGCTGTCACTATACTCCTTAGATCGTGCTTTACTTTTTCATGTGTCATTTGACACTTTACTTTAATAGTCTGTTAAGATACTCCTCAACATAATGAATAACCGCGGCTCCATCTCCCACTGCCGTTGCAACCTGACGCACATTCTTTGTTCTGACATCTCCTGCTGCAAATATGCCGGGAACACTTGTCTGTCCTGTCTCTCCCGCTTTCACATAACCAGCTTCATCAAGCTCCACTATTCCCTCAATAAAATCTGTCAACGGAACAGTTCCCACAGCTATAAACATTCCTGACACTAAAAGCATATGTTCCTCCGGAGTTCCATTTACCTGTTCTGCTATCTTCAACTCCAGGCTGCCCGGCTTTCCGCCTATCTCAGTCACCTTGGCAAATGGATGAAATTCTATGTTTGGAGTCTCAAGCACCTGCGCGCCCAGTATTTTTTCTCCTCTGAACTCATCCCGCCTATGAATAAGATGTACCTTGCTGCACATCTTTGACAGGTATAAGGCATCCTCAAGAGCTATGTTTCCCCCACCTACCACAGCAACCTCCTTGTTCCTGAAAAAGGCACCATCGCATGTAGCACAATATGAAACTCCTGCTCCGGCGAATTCTTCCTCCCCCGGAACACCTAAATTCCTGTGTCTTGCTCCTGTAGTCACCAGCACTGCCCTTGTATCCAGGTCTGTGCCATCCTCAAGACTGATTGTCTTATGGTCTCCGTGATCCTCAAGGCTCATTACCTCCCTGTCATCAAACTCTATTTCAAACAGATCTGCATGCTCCCTGAACTTCATAGCCATATCAAATCCGCTTATACCGGGCATTCCCAGATAATTGTCCACCTTCTCAGTATTCACGATCTGTCCACCGGAAAAAGCAGCCTTTTCCATAACCACTACATCCATCATTGCTCTTTTGGCGTAAATTGCGGCAGACAAGCCTGCAGGACCGCTGCCTATAATAACCAAATCTCTCATATCTTCCTCTCCTAATTATCTTTATATTTCTTTATGATCTCACATGTTCTGTCTATATCCTCCTGGCTGTGTGCATAGGATACAAACATGGCTTCAAACTATGATGGTGCAAGTGCGAAAATCACCCCCAACAAAAGAAAGGCAAATCCAATATTCTGTTTTTTCATCAACCACCAAAAATAGTCATTACTTCAACTTACCCAGTCTTGCTGTATTTGCAATCACTATAAGCCTCATTGTCTTTTTCAAAGGCTTCTCCGGATCAATATTAACACAGATATTCTTGTCCTGAATAATAGCTACAACATTGATAGAATATTTTCTTCTTAGATTTAATTCTGATAAATTTTTTCCTTCCCATTCCGGCTTCACTTCAAGCTCTACCATGGAAACATCTTTTGAAAGTTCTATAATATCAATAAAACCAGAACTTAGAAGATTTTTGGCTAATCTGATTCCTGATTCACTTTCCGGAAATACAATGCGGTCTGCTCCCACTTTACTTAATATCTTACAATTCATTTCACTTGCACATTTTGCAATAACAGTTTTAACGCCTATTTCCTTGCATAACAGGGTTGCCATGACACTTGCTTCTAAATTTGTTGCTATGGCAATTATTACTACATCAACATTTGCAATACCAAGCTGTTTAATTACTTCAGCATCTGTAACATCGGCACATTTACAATATGGAATTTCGGATATTGCCGCATTCACAATATCTTCATCAATATCAACTGCAAGTACCTCCGCTCCGTTTTCCACAAGTTCTTTTGCAACAGACCTGCCATATCTGCCAAGTCCAAGTATGGCATATGATTTATTTATGCTCATTTTCTTCATCCTTTCACAATAGATTATCCAATACTGATTTCCTCGGTAGGCTCTTTAATAATATTTTTTTTCTCTTTCGTTGTATTAAACGCAATCACAAGTGATATAGGTCCAACTCGTCCAAGATACATGGTTACAATAATAATCAGTTTTCCCCATATATTCAGTATTGGGGTCAAGTTTCTTGTAAGACCTACTGTTGCAGTTGCACTTACTGTTTCATAAGCAATGTCAAGTGCATTCGCATTTGTAACTGCTGATAAAAGAAGTGTTGATATAAACATAATCATAAACGACATACATACCACTGCAACAGCTTTACTAACTGCCTGTTTTGGGATTGTTCGCTGGAAAAGTACTACATCTTCTTTGTTATTTATCGTACTAAATGCGGCAAAGATTAGCACAGCAATTGTAACAGTTTTGATTCCACCTGCTGTTCCTACCGGGGAACCGCCAATAAACATCAACAATAACGAAACAGTAGCAGAGGCATTCGTCAGATTCTGTTGTGGTATTGTTGCAAATCCGGCAGTTCTCGTAGTTACAGATTGAAATAACGAAGCCTGTATTTTGTCAAATAAAGAATAATCCTTCATAGTAAGTGGATTATTATATTCAAAGATAAAGAAAAACACCGCTCCAACAACTATAAGTACTCCTGTTGCAGAAAGAGCTATCTTGCTGTGTAATGTCAAATTTGAAAAGAATTTTAACTTTTTATTTCGTATATCTTTCAATGCTCTTATTACATCCCACCAGACGATGTATCCAATTCCACCAATAATAATTAATGCACTCGTTACAATATTAATCATCGGATTTAATGCATAATCACATAAACTATTTTCGGATATGATATCAATTCCTGCATTACAAAATGCTGATATGGAATTAAATATAGATATCCATATTCCTTTTGCACCGTACTTAGGCACAAATACTGTCATATACAGAATTGCTCCAGTACCTTCCACAACAAATGTACCAACAAGAACTTTTTTTATAAACTTTACAATCCCTGATAATGTATTCAGATTAAATGCATCCTGAATTAGCATTCTGTCTTTGATACCTATTTTCCGATGCAGACTAATCATAAGCCCTGACATGATAGTAATAACACCCAGCCCGCCAATTTGTATTAAAATCAATATAACAACCTGTCCAAAAAGACTCCATGTTGAAACAGTTGGAAGTGTAACAAGTCCTGTTACGCATATTGCGGTTGTTGCTGTGAATAGTGCATCTATATATGGAACTGCTTCGCCATTAGCTGAACTAATTGGCAATGCAAGTAATACGCTCCCCACAAGTATTGCCAAGAAAAAACTGAGCATGGTTGTCTGCGTAGTAGACAATTTAAAATGAAACTTTTTCTTCATATCCAAACCCCTCTATTCCATCGGTTTACCCAAGAATTTTTCAAGTAAATTCGCATATCCTTTACTTTATTTTCCGTATTCAATATATTGCATTTTTATTTCCTCAACTGCATAATACCTTTTCCTCAAGAAATTCTTTCATTATTTTAATGATTACATTAGTCGTATCCTCCAAATCAAACTTTTCGTAGGGTCTGGATTTTCCATGACATGGAACATCCCAAGCAATCAGATTATACTTCTCCACTTATTTCTTATGCATTTCAATCATCACGCTAGAAACAACCACATAAATTATAGCGATAATAGCAACCGCAATGGCTATATAACGAATCCAACGATTTATACAGAATACAGAAATTGCAATTAACAAAAACTCAATCCCTATCATCAGAAATACTATGGCACTTTGACGATAATGTGGTTTCTTATCCATCGTAGCCCGTTCTTCTTTTGAAGCATACAGATACGCATTATTGAATAAAAATCCTATTTATTCGTGACAGCATCTCTATATTGAACACTCCGAATTATTATATCATAACAGAAGTTATTCTGCATTAATATTTCCGTTATCAAACCACAATAATGGAGAATAAAAAGTTCTATTTGTTATCAGCAAAGTAAGCATAATGAACACCTACAGAAAAGTTAGTATTTATAAGGGGTTGCCGAGAATTTAACAATAAATTATAACAGATAATGCAATCCTTAAATTATGTGCTTGGACAATTAAAATTTGCTTTCTGCAAAGGGCTGGTGCTGCACGATCCTTTACTGATCCCCATGGATTAAAATACTCAAGCTTCGCCACAATATGTGCCTTAAGTCCAAGCTCCTTCTCATAATTAGTAAGTTCCAGAAGTGGTGTATTTACTATAAGTTCTGTCAAACGTGCTGCTATCTTTGCCATAATTTCTGTTTTCTTTCTTTAATATATATTTTTCGGTTCCGGGAAGACTCCCCCTGAAATAAACTACATGATAATTCTTTTCACCTTCCACACGGAAGTATAATTTTCATTTCCCTACCATATCAATAAGAATTATCTTATTCGTTTTAGTTTATAAAAATTTTAGAATTTGGGAGACTTGTTTATATTTTTTTATTTGACCTTCCCCAAAAAAGATGATATAACATGCTGAAAGAAAAAATAATCTTTACAATTTTCTTTGGGGTAAGAAAAAAAGGGGTATTTAGGCGCCCAAAATAATTTTTATTCAAAAGGAGGACATAGTTATGATGAATGCAAATACTATTAAGGTTAGGTTTTATTCATTTGATGATGTGAAAAATTTTGTTGAGGTTATGATAAAATATCCGGGAGATGCAGATATCTCCGGCAACAACAGAAATCTCATGGTAGACGCTAAGTCTATCCTTGGTGTTGCAAGCCTCGGACTCAACACAGATCTCGCAGTAATTTTCTATGACGAGATCACAGATGAGATAAGGGATTTCCTTGCACCATACACGATTGCCGCTTAAAAGCGACGCGGGGCCGGCACCTATTCTAATATATGCCGGTCCTCTCATTTTCAATTTCGGAATTACTCAAGTCATTTTTATTTTTCCCAGAATTATGATTATCCGTAAGTTTTTTCCCCGGTTCTACAGACCACCCGGTATAATTTCATTTTGCTGATATTTGCCCATATCGCATATTACTTCTAATGTCCGCTTGTTATCGGGCTGCTTTTGCGCTAAAATGTCCAGTGAACAAGACCGGGGGATACTGAAGTGGGTAATCCCCTGCCAAATATAAAGGATATGGATATTTATGAATTTACTTACTATTAAAGATTTCAGCAAAGCATATACAGACAAGGTGCTGTTCGATCATGCGGACTTCTCCGTCAATTCCGGAGAGAAGATCGGCATCATCGGAATAAACGGCACCGGCAAGTCAACACTGCTCAAGCTTATATCCGGACTTGACACCTGCGATTCAGGGCAGGTCATAAAGGGCAACAACGTAGTCATCAACTACCTGCCCCAGACTCCTGAATTTCCTGAGGGTCGCAGCATATATGACTGTGTTGTAACTGCAAATGAAAATGAATCAAATCAATGGACCATCGAGGGAGACGCTAAAGCTCTCCTTGGAGAACTGGGCTTTAAGGACATTAATATAGAAGCAAATAAGCTGTCCGGGGGGCAGAAAAAGAAGGTTGCACTGGCTGCTGCCCTGCTGTCCGACTGTGAAATACTGGTTCTTGACGAGCCTACCAACCACCTGGACAATGACATGACGGAATACCTTGAGGAATATCTGAATAATTATAAGGGTGCTCTCGTTATGGTCACCCACGACAGATATTTCCTTGATAAGGTATGTAACAGGATCGTAGAGATAGATAAGGGAAAGACCTACAGTTATAACGCCAACTACGAGGGATATCTGGAACTTAAGGCAGAACGTGAGAATATGGCACTTGCAACAGAGAAGAAACACCAGAACATCCTCAGAAAGGAGCTGGCATGGATAAGGCGCGGTGCCAGAGCCAGAAGCACCAAGCAGAAGGCTCATATAGCCAGATACGAGAAACTGGCGTCTGAGGAACTGATCAAGGAGACCCAGACCGTCACCATGAACTCCATCGGCAGCCGGCTCGGTAATAAGACCATAGAGATATATGATCTGTATAAGAGCTACGACCACCCGGTAATATCGGATTTCTCTTACAACTTCCTAAGAACTGACAGGATCGGCATAACAGGTCCCAACGGCTGCGGCAAATCAACCCTTATGAAGCTTATCTGCGGTCTTATAAAACCGGATTCAGGCCATATAGAGATCGGCGACACCGTGCGTATAGGATATTTCTCCCAGGAAAATGAGGCTCTGCCTCTTGATATGGGGGTCCTTGAATATGTAAAGGAAACTGCCGAATATATCAAGACCACCGAGGGGACCATGTCCGCCTCCGTACTGTGTGAGCGTTTCCTTTTTGACTCCACACTTCAGTACCAGAAGATTGCCAAGCTGTCAGGTGGTGAGAAGAGGCGTCTCTATCTGCTTAAGATACTGGCTACGGCTCCTAATGTACTGATCCTTGATGAGCCTACAAATGATCTTGATATATCCACCCTCTGTATCCTTGAGGACTATCTGGACAGTTTCCGGGGCATTCTTATCGTAGTATCCCATGACAGATATTTTCTGGACAGAGTTGTAAGGAAGCTCCTGGTATTTGACGGGGAAGGCCACATATCCCAGTTTGAGGGCGGATATACAGACTACTATGTGCAGTACGGAACTTTTGCCAATTCTGCGGCGAACTTTAATAAGGTCTCTAAAGAAGCTTGTCCTGCTCCTGTGGTCACGGAAGCATCAAAACACGAGAAGCCAAAAAGAGCCAAGACCAAGCTTTCCTTTAACGAGCAGCGTGAGTATGACACCATTCAGGACGATATCACTGCCTGCGAGGATCGTATCGCAGAACTTGATAAGGAGATAGCCGGTGTGACTACGGATTTCGTGAAGCTCAACAAGCTTATGGCAGAAAAGGAAGAAACCGACGCAAGGCTCACAAAGCTTATGGATCGTTACTTCTATCTTGAAGAGCTTGTGGAGAGCTTAGGCAAATAAATATTGAATAACCGGTAAAAATCCCGGGTAAATAAATTTTTGATTTTGGAGGATTTATCATGGCAGCAAGTTGTGATCTGTGTGCTCATTATGTATATGATGAGGAAGATGATTTTTCAGAATGTATGGTCAACATGGACGAGGATGACTTCGGAAGATTTATTTCAAATTCATATGAATCCTGTCCATACTTCCAGTTGGATGATGAGTATAAGATAGTAAGAAAACAAATGTAATAATGTCAAAATACACTACATTCAGGGCAAAATTTGTAGTGGATTAAATCACACCTACATGCTATAATATAGTTTAATTACGAATTTCAGCAGTGACATATAATTATGGACTATGCTCCATAACAAGATAGTGTCAAGCTTTATATAAAAGCAAATTAATAGTCTGATGTTCAAAATAGGGGGATGACTGCATGAAAAAAAGGTTTCTTGTACTGCTGATGTCAGTTGCAATGACAGTCAGTACTTTTGCCGGAGGAAATACTTTAACCGTCAGGGCAGAGTCTGACAGTTCCAAATCCGAGACTCCATCCATAGACGGCAAAACATATTACTACGATCAATTTGAAAACGATGCGTATAAGTCCGTGTACGATTCCATAGCTGAGGCTGCCTACAAGTTTCATAATTCTACAGCCAATGCTTCACAGTATGTAGACATCAATGAAAAAAAGACCTACACAGCCTTTACAGTCAATGTAAGCAAACAGGACTGGGATGTCATCAATTCAGGTGGACTGGACAGAGTTATCCACGCGTTCTATGCAGACCATCCTGAATACTTCTGGCTCATACCTGATTGTACATATCAGGCTGTCTCAAATGGTGAGAAGGGCTCAGTATTCTACCAGGTAAGCGTTTACTGTTACGAGGATTATGCAAATGGTAATTCCCGTCAGGTTATCAAGAACAACATGGATATCGAGATTGCCAACTATGTTGCCAAGGTTTCCGCAGACGCTCATGATTACGAGAAGGAGTACACCATCCACAACGAAATAATCGACAACATATATTACAACACTGAGGCCGATGCATATAATTCCAAAGATTACTGGGCAGGCACCATAGACGGTGTGTTCAACACCAGTCACAAGAGTGCAACCTCCTTCGGATATGCCAAAGCATTCAAGGCTGTAATGGATCAGCTTGATGTGCCTTGTGTCTACATACAGGGTAATCCAAAGCAGTCTGACGAGACAAAGGACGCCGTAACCTACGACTCCCACGCATGGAACGCTGTATATATAGGCGGTGAGTGGTATCTGGTTGACCTTGCGAATGACGATCCTATAACAACTACCGGCAAGGATGTCCTCAAATATGATTACTTCAACGTTACAACCGAGCATGCTCCTGACCTTGTTCCAAACAAGGATTTCTTAAGCAACATACCTGATTGTACAGGAACAACGTATTCTGTAGACAAGATCCGTGAAGATCTGGAGGACAGTGGTATATGGACTAAGGCCAATTACAATTTCTTCGACAAGATCCTGGACAAATACGGAGTTTCGGTTGTCTTAATCAGTATCGGTATTATAATCATACTTCTTGTAATACTTATTAAGAAGATACATGCCCGCAGGATAAAATCAAAGCAGACTAAGATCAAAAACACAAAGGTTACAGTAATCGAAAGCAAGGAGCTTGATGAGCAGTTGAGACGTCCACCTCTCTGATAACATATAACAGTGATTGCCGGATGTTTAAATATAAAACATATTCTACGATAGCAAAAAAGACATGCAAGAAAATCAATCTTACATGTCTTTTTTATTTACAGTCATACAGTTCATGCCTGCATGAATTCCGGACAGCTGTTCCGAAATTAAATATTTATCTGCTATATGTTACTGTCCGATTATCAACCAGGCTGTAAGGATACCAAGTATCCTCTCATCACTTCTTCCATTTGCAGTGAGAAATACAAGCCCTATCCTTTCATGTCTGTTCCTGGCTTCCTCGTAGAGCTTCTCTGCGTAAGACAGCTTTGAGTCCGCCGGAATAAACTTAAAAACCTCTGATGGGTGTGCTTCCAGATCAAGATACTGCTTAAGATCCTTAAACCGGGTATTCTCGTCTATGTGGCAGTTATCATCCCCCAGCAAAAACGGAAATACGCAGTTATCACTGAAATCTCCCACAACTCTCCTGTCCTTAAGAATAGGTATATGGGATATGTTCTTCTCATTCATGAGCTTTATGGTAGGCAGAACCCTGTCTTCATAGGAACGCCATATAAGGTTTCTGTCAAGGATCGCCACATCTATGCACCTTACCGGATTTTTTATCCTGTCTATCACTGTGTCAAGAAGCTCTATCATCTTATTGCTTGGCTCCACAGGGAACTCATCATCAAGCTTCTGATTATGCTGAAGAAGATTCCTTACCTCCCTGCAATAGTTAAGCTCATATTTTATGTCCTTGAACTCGCTTCTTTTCTCAAGCTTGGCAACCGCTGACCCATCCGGCGGAAGCTTAAATTCATTTATTGCACAGTTCTCAAGCTGCTTGTATTTGTCAAGAAATATGTCTGTGTTGCCCATTTACCCCTCCATTACTGAACATCAACACCTTTTTAATATCATACTGCAATCATCCCTGTACCGGTATACACTGCTTTATCACACGTCTACTGTGGTATAAGGTCTGTCACATATTCTCTGTTAAAGTGATCCACAACCCTTACATAGGAGTAACCCTTTGCTGTATCTGCAAAGGTTCCAAGGTATGTCTTAAATTCATCTATGTCTTTATAGCCTACAGAGAACGTGCCCACCTTGTAGTTGTGGACATTTCCCAGCGTAACAAACTCTACAGAGCTTTCATCAAGGGCGTTGCCCTTGTGCTCCACCGTCGGATACACAAATGTTATGTCCATGCCGTCATACATTTCATATATATAGTCTTCCTTGAAAGAAAGTGTATCCACATCTATCTCTGTATAACCCGGGAATGATCGGTCTCCTGAAAGGGAACTGTTCATGACTATTCCATACAGATGCTCCATGTCACCATTCAATACAAATGGTATAACTCCCTGCATTTCCACATCACCATTTCCCATAGTATTATGATAGGTGGTTATGTAGCTGACTATCTGTCCGTCTATGCTGAGCCACTGGGATGGGAATGTAACGTCTACCTTACCTGATGAATCCCAGGTTATGGCATTTATGTCTGAACCAAGGACTACCGCTCTGTCTCCACTGTAGTCATAACCTACACGGGCCTCCATGTAACTTACGTTGCTAAAGGAATCTCCAAGCTCCAGATAGTAGCTGTTGCCCTCCTTGGTATACTGAAGGTCGAACTGTGACGCTGTATCGTAGCCGTCATAGGTGTCCTTATATGCCTCTACAAGTTTCGAATTGTAATAGCTGTCCATGCCCAGTGCAGATATATCTCCGTCACAGGCATAGCCTGCATAGGCACTTAACATATCATCACAGAATGTAACTACGTTGGTCTGTTCTCCCAGAGTCTCCAGATTTTCTCTTCCATAGTAGGAATATATCTGGCAGCTTGTGCTCTCACCATAAGGAAGATATACAGACAAGCCATTGGAATAGGTAATATTGGACTGCTTATATACAACGGAGTCCTGCACAGCTGCTGTCACTGTGTCTCCTCCGTCCAGGTTATAGTTACTGCAGAAGTCCACAATATCAGCAGACTGGGTATCACTGAAATTACCACAGTTATTTCTTGCTGTAAGATAATCCTGAAGCTTCTTGTCATATATGGCTTCATCTGCAGTCTTAAAATAGTCATTAAGCTTAGTCTGCAGCTCTGATGCTTTTTCCGTATCTATCATTGCCAGTCCGTACATGTACTCGCCATTTACGGAACTGTACATACTGTTAAACTCATCATAATTTGCCTTGAAGCCGTCTATTACTGTCTTGCCCAGTTCTTCACTTGATATGGCAGGATCCTGACACAGGGCGTCAAGCCATACCTGATGATCATAGCCAAATGAATATATGACCTCCTCGGAAGCGATCATATAATCACTGTAAGGGCTGAGTGCATTTGCAGTCTCAACAGTAGCCATGAGACACGCATTGAAAATAGTCATATCAAACTTTATGTCTGCTGCTTCCATTGCCTGTGCCATATCAGCTATCTCAAGCGTATCACCGTGATTTACCGAGGTATCAGAGCCAAATGCAGTGGTACTCATACCACCGCCGTGATCCCACATGACCAGTATATAACGGTCTGATGGATAGTTGGTCTTAACCCACTTAAGGTAATCCTCAAGAGTGCTTTCCTCACACATACACACATCTCCCAGATCCTCCTTCTCAACAAATTCTGTATCTGTCACCTGAAAGCGCTGTACATGATCACCTTCCATGCCGTAGTCATTTGCCCAGTAGCCGGTTCCACCGGTCTGTATGACCACATTTACATCATCGGTAATATCTGCGTCAATGAGCATATCCAGATTGTCCGTGGCACAACCACCCTCCATAGAATTATATACGCCATAGTTCACATAGCTGTCGCCACTCTCAAGGTTGGAGCCTATCATATAGAAGAGAACCGTACAACTTGAGCCTGCCACCGTCTCTGTCTGCTCTTCAGTATCCTCTGTAACCTCAACTGCCTGAGTGTCCGTGGTTGAAGCACTGTTGTTGTCCTTCTTTCTCCTGCTTCCGGTGCCATCCCCCGGTCCTAATATAAGATACAAGGCGGTTCCCACCAGCGCCAGAAGAATCAACACCATTATTATTATTATCACCGTAGTGGTCTTATTTTTTTTCTGTGGAGGCATATTCTTTCCGTTATTATTATTATTCGACACACCGGACTGCGGACGGTTCGAATTACCGAAATTATTCGGATTACCCTGCCTGTTCATGTTGTTATTCTGCATACCCGGCTGTCTGTTCATGTTGTTATTCTGCATGCCCGGCTGTCTGTTCATGTTGTTATTATTCTGTATGTTCTGCCGGTTATCATTCCCTGAAAATGAATTAAATCCACCACTATTCTTACCATATGGCTGATTCATATTATTGTTCTGCATACCCGGCTGGAGCTGATCAACGTTCTTCCGTCCCTGAGGTGTCTGCTTTGAGCTGTTGTACTGTGCCATCTGTTGCTGGTATTCCTGCATCTGGCGATTGTACTCCCGCATTTTTCTCTCATACTCTGCCTGGGCCTGCTGATATTCTGCCTGAGCCTTCTGGTATTCAGCCTGAGCTCTCGCCATATCATACACATGACCACAATATCTACATGAAGCAGCGTCATCATTTATGTCTTTTCCGCAATTTACACACCTCATCTGTTACACTCCTTTGCCGATACCCATTCTAAATGCGTGAATATCCTAATAGAATCCATACAATCTATCATACTTGTTCACGGCAGATCCTTTTGCCATGATTTCATCTGCCTTATCTGTTACATCACTACCTTCATCTCCATATCTGCTGCAGGTTCCGTCATCAGCCACTGTATATATCACATCACTATCCACAAGAACGTAAGCAGCAATTCCCGCCTCTTCCGTCACATCCATTACATATATATTCGCAGCACCTGTACTGCTTCCCTCTTTGAGCTTATAGTTTCTCACTGCCTTTGCCGCAATGGCATCGTCTCCCTGAAGGTCTATTACATGCATCTTAACTTCCTTAGAATTATTATTTCCGCTCCAATCCACAACAGAAAGTGAAACTGTCCTGGTGCCTGCTTCACTGGTATCTGCCTTATTGCCGCAAGTGATCTTCTCCTCAAGATCCGGCTGTGAATCTTTTATTGTATAATAATCGGACCACTTTATCTCCTCGCCTGTAACGACATATATATCGTCAGGTCCTACGAACATGGGGCTGTCTTTGTCTACAACCTCTACCGTCAATGTCTTCTTTGTTGAAAGCTTTCCACGCTTTAATGTATACTCCACGTCATAGGAGCCTACATGATCGGCGTCTATGTAATCTATGTCGCAGTATACCTCAGTGCCTTCGCTCTCAGGAGTTATGTAGTTTGTTATGTCAAACCTTGTTCCCATAACATACTCAGCATTAGTCTTCGCCACCCTGAAATATCTGGCTCTCATGATCATTGTTATGATCCCTGCAAATGCAATTCCGACCACCACTGCCATCACTATAGTGATACGGGCACGCTTCTTGTTCCTGCGTCTTATAGCTTCCTGTCTTGCCTTTTTTGCTGCGTTACTCTTTGAACTGCTCTTTGTACCTGCAGTTCCTTTATTACCGCTCTTTGCTGTGTTGGCACTCTGTGTTGAGACCTTCTTATCTGCAGTATTCTTATCTGTTTTTCCTGAATTGTTCTTACCCGGTACTGCCATGTTCCACCTCTGACCCTAATTATTATTAATACTATTCACATTCTGTGACATATAGTATGTTTTGATTTTAGCTTAATTCAGAATGATTGTAAAGTGAACAAAAGCTATTACATTCACCTGAAAAAAGTTGCAGACTGTGACAAAAAGTGCCATAATGATTTAAGTCTTAACAGCGTTGGTTTAATGGTCCACGCCAATAATTATACGGAGGAACAAATATGTCTATTAATAATATCGGCAACTATACTTCCACACATCTTGATATTTGTATTGAACACGATCTGGTTGATGAAAGTCTGTACCAGTACTATGGAGTAAATCGTGCCTTAAGAGACGTGACCGGAAAGGGAATAAATGCCGGAATTACAAATATATCCTTAAGCAAGGCCTACGATATAGTAGGTGACGAGAGAATACCATGTAAGGGTGAATTGTACTACAGAGGCTATGAGATACATGATCTTATAAAGGGCTTCATTGAAGATCACCGTTTCGGGTATGAGGAGTGTGCCTATCTTTTATTATATGGTGAACTTCCCAACAAAAAGGAGCTGGCAGAGTTCAAGAAGGTCCTCAACATAAGCTATGACCTTCCTCATAACTTCATTCAGGACGTTATAATGAAAAATCCTACCAAGGATATCATTTCAAATATGGCAAGATCTGTCCTTGCCCTTGGAACCTATGACAAGCGTGAGACAGATAACTCCCTTGATAATGTTATGCAGCAGTGTCTTAATCTTATATCTACATTTCCAAGACTTGCGGTTTATTCATATCAGGGATACCGCCACTACAAGCTGGGCAAAAGCTGCTATATACACAAACCCGACCCGGAGCTTTCATTTGCAGAGAATATATTAAGCACATTGAGATCCGACAGAAAATACACCTCTCTCGAAGCAAAGGTTCTTGACCTTGCACTGGTTCTGCATATGGAACACGGCGGCGGAAGCAACTCAACATTTACCACAAGAGTTGTAACCTCTTCAGGTTCTGATACATACGCCACAATGACCGCTGCATTATGTTCCCTTAAGGGGCCTCTTAATGGTGCAGGAGATTATATGGTAATGGAGATGATGTCAGACATCCAGTCTCACGTTAAGGATTTAAACAATGCACAGGAAGTATCTGACTACTTAAGAAAAATCATCCGTGGTGAGGCATTTGATAAGAACGGAATCATATATGGTATCGGACATCCTGTTTACTCTCTTTCCGATCCTCGTGCCCTTGTATTCAAAAAATATGTTAAGCACCTGGCTTCAGAAAAGAATATGACAGAGGAATTTGCCCTTTATGAGATGATTGAAGAGCTTGCTCCCAAGCTTCTGATAGAAGAGGGCAAGACAGATCGTCTGGTAAGTATTAATGTTGATTTCTACAGCGGATTGTTATACAAGATGCTCAAGCTTCCTCACGAACTGTTCACACCGCTTTTCGCCTGTGCAAGAGTTGTAGGCTGGAGTGCCCACCGTATGGAAGAGCTGGTCAACCGTTACAAAATTGTAAGACCTACCTATACAAGCCTTGCAAGGCCAACCACTTACATACCTTTAAGTGAACGTGACGAGAAATAATAATGCAGCGATATTGCACTTGACTCGTTGCCGTAAAAAAAAGCCCCTCAGCTATTAACTAACTGAGGGGCTTATTCTTTTATGACTAATTGTCAACCGACAAAATCTGCAAAGCATATCCTATCATTGTTCAATCAGTCTTCATTTATTAATCTAAAGTAACCTTAACTTTCTTTAAGTGCCAGATTTCCTTAGCATACTCTTCGATGGTTCTGTCTGATGAGAACTTGCCTGCCATTGCAGTGTTGAGCATTGCCATCTTAGCCCACTTCTTCTCATCTCTGTAAGCTGCGTCTACTCTCTGCTGAGCCTCTGCATATGAATCGAAGTCCTTAAGGATGAAGTAAACATCTTCCTTAGTAAGTGAGTCGTAAAGATCTCTGAATCTGTCAGGATCATCTTTAGCGTATGTGCCGTCGATGAGCTGTGTAAGCACTCTGCGGACTGCCTGGTTGTTGTTGTAGATATCCATTGGGTTATATCCACCCTCACGCTCATACTTCATAACCTCTTCTGCTGAAAGTCCGAAGATGAATGCGTTGTCGATACCAACCTCTTCAACGATCTCTACATTTGCACCGTCCATTGTACCAAGTGTAGGAGCACCGTTTAACATGAACTTCATGTTACCTGTACCTGAAGCCTCTCTTGAAGCTGTTGAGATCTGCTCTGATACATCTGCTGCTGCAAATATTATCTCTGCGTTTGATACTCTGTAGTTCTCAATGAATACAACCTTGATCTTGCCATCAATAGACTCATCATTGTTTACAACGTCTGCAACTGAGTTGATGAGCTTAATGATAAGCTTAGCTCTCTTGTATCCTGCTGAAGCCTTAGCACCGAAGATGAATGTTCTTGGGTACATATCGAATTCAGGCTCTGTCTTAAGTCTGTTATATAAGTGCATAACATGTAAAATGTTAAGTAACTGTCTCTTGTACTCGTGAAGTCTCTTAACCTGTACATCGAAGATTGAACGTGGATCTACGTCGATACCATTGTGCTCCTTGATGTAATTTGCAAGACGGATCTTGTTTTGGTACTTGATGTTCATGAATTCCTGCTGACACTTCTCGTCGTCAACATATACCTTAAGCTTCTTAAGGTGTGTAAGCTTTGTGATCCACTCATCACCGATCTTGTCTGTGATCCATGAAGCAAGAAGTGGATTAGCATGTAATAAGAAACGTCTCTGGGTAATACCGTTTGTCTTGTTGTTGAACTGCTCAGGTCTCATCTCATAGAAGTCCTTAAGCTCTCTCTCTTCGAGGATCTTTGTATGAAGGGCAGCAACACCGTTTACTGAGTATGAACCTGCAATAGCAAGGTGAGCCATCTTAACCTGACCATCGTAAAGAATAGCCATGCTTCTTACCTTATCCTGGTTGCCCGGATACATCTCCTGGATCTTAAGTACATATCTTCTGTTGATCTCTTCTACAATCTGGTATACACGAGGAAGTAATCTTGAGAATAACTCGATAGGCCACTTCTCAAGAGCCTCAGCCATGATAGTATGGTTTGTATATGCACATGTTCTGCATGTGATATCCCATGCGTCATCCCACTCAAGACCTTCTACATCCATAAGTATTCTCATAAGCTCTGCAACTGCTACAGTTGGATGCGTATCATTCATCTGGAATGTCACCTTATCAGGAAGCTTGTGGATATCCTTATTGGTCTCCTTGAACTTAAGGATCGCTCTCTGTACTGATGCTGAAATGAAGAAGTACTGCTGTCTCAGTCTCAGCTCCTTACCTGCGTAATGGTTATCATTTGGATAGAGAACCTCTACGATTGTCTTAGCAAGGTTCTGCTGCTCAACTGCCTTCTGATATTCACCCTTATCAAATGAATCAAGACAGAACTCCTGCATTGCCTCTGCGTCCCATATACGAAGTGTATTTACTACGTTGTTGCCATATCCGATAACAGGAAGGTCATATGGTACGGCACGAACTGACTGGTAATCCTCCTGGATGAAGTAGTTCTTACCATTTTTGTTCTCAACTCTTACATATCCACCGAACTTAACCTCTACAGCATACTCTGAACGCTTAACCTCAAATGGGTTGCCGTCTCTGAGCCAGTCATCCGGAAGCTCTACCTGATAACCATCCTTAATGCCCTGCTTGAACATACCGTACTTGTATCTGATACCACAGCCGTATGCAGGATATCCAAGTGTTGCAAGTGAATCAAGGAAACATGCTGCAAGACGTCCGAGACCACCGTTACCAAGTGCTGCGTCCGGCTCCTGATCCTCTATGAAGTTAAGGTCAAAACCTAACTCTGCAAGTGCTTCCTTTACTGAATCATAATAAGTAAGGTTGATGAGGTTGTTACCAAGTGCTCTACCCATAAGGAATTCCATTGAAAGATAGTAAACTGTCTTGGCATTCCTCTTCTCATATTCTTTATGAGTTGCAATCCATCTATCAATAATGTCATCTTTCACTGCATAACATACAGCCTGAAATACCTGCTGGTTAGTTGCCTCGTCAATAGACCTACGATATAAAGTCTTTACATTCTTGGCAACTTCCTTTTTGAAGCTTTCTTTGTCAAAATCCGAAATCTTCTTCATTTATCCATGCCCTCCTGAATATTATTAATGTATCGTTTACATACACTCAACACATTTTATACTGTTTAATATTACCAAAAATGGACTCATTTCTCAATACATCAGTTGATTTTTGTTAATTATTTACCTAAAAAGTAGACTGACGTCAAATAAATATAACAAAACGAGCAATAATTTTACAAAAAATCATGCTCGTTGCTTATTTTATAGGTTTTTACTATATGGCTTTGTATATTTTTCATTAACAGCATAAAGTGAATGATCCGGGACAGCAACAACTCGTAAGGCAAAGCAGCGTACATGCTGTATTGCAGCATCTTGACATAGGATTCATATTCATATCCATTCCATAGGAATTGCCTCTGTCCATATACCACTGCTCACCTGATTTTATCTGCTCGTATGCCTTTTTGTACTCCGCATTGTCCGGTTCAAGAGTCATGGCTCTCTGTAGCATCTCCAGTGCCCTTATCCTGTTTCCGAGTCCTGCATTACACACACCGGCGTAATAATGCCACTTTCCGTTATGGTTTTCTATCTCATTAAGGACATTTCTTGCCTCTTCGTAGCTTCCGTTTCTGAGATAATTCCTGGCTGCATTAAAATATCTGGACTCCCTGTCATTCGGATCGTACTCTTCGTTTCTGCTTCTTCCCGCAGCCCCAAACCCAAATGGACCAAAGCCCCAGAACATATCCTCGAAATCCGGATCTCCCGATCCCTGGTTCCTGTAAGAACCACCATAGCCGGAATTACCATAACCGGAGCTGCCATAACCGGAACCCCTGTAACCGGAACCGCCATAGCCTGCGGAACCGTATGGGGAGCTGTCGCCTGTACCACCTGTATTTCCACTCATTATAGCCTTATAAGCCTGCTGGATCTCCTTGAATTTCTCCTCAGCCTGATCCTTGTTGGGATTGTTTACATTTGCATCGGGATGGTATATCCTGCTAAGCTTCCTGTATGCTTTTTTAACCTCCTCTTCACTGGCACCTCTCTCAAGTCCCAGCACCTCATAGGGATCTCTCATCTAATTCACCTTCTATCACTAACATCAGCCCATTGAAATCTGCCTTCCCGGTACTGACGTCCCTGGAATTTATTCAATATTTTCTTCACCGATACGCTTTCTGGTACGGTTTATATAGGCATTCCATATTCCAGAATACAATATATTTCTGAGGATTTCCACATTCTTTATAATAGGCAGCTGCTCAAATGCCCTTGCACAGGAGCTGGCGTCCATGGCCAGTGCATCCCTTGTCCACCGGGCAAATCCCTTCCAGGCCTCCACATCCACCTGCTCAATATCCAGTGGAAGGTCATGGCTCATATCCTCGGAAACACTCTCGGAAACATTCATGGAACTTTTATCATTTATATATTTAAGTCTTGATATAAGAGGATTGAAGTTCTTGCTCCTCACATCCTTCTCAAGGTCATCATAGGCATCCATTATATATATAAATCTTCCAAGATGATACCCTATTGCTCTTAATTCTTTATCCCATTCATCCTTTTCAGGGCTGCAGATTTCTGCCATAACTTTACCAAAATGTCCTGCCAGACAATCTATGTCACTGCTGTCCTGCTTCTCAAGTCCGGAAATAGCCTCAAGATTATCCTTTATGATCTTGATCTTCTCCATATATTTCTTCCTGACCTCAGATTTCTTGGACAACAATATATCCGAGTACAGCTTTTTGATCACTTTTCTTTCGTCGGTCCAATCATCCTGACATTTATAATAAGTCAGGATCACGTTCATGTCAGCAACATATTCCGTATACCTGTTCATTGTGTACCGGTGCTTCTTCACAGGATGAGGTATGCACCTGCCTGTGCCTGCTGCCTCTTCCGGCTCATAAAGCCCTGTAAGCAGCATTATAAGAAAGGTCATGTCATAGCTTAAGGACAATTGTCCTTTCACTCCGTAACGGTTCCTTAATCCCCTGCACAGTCCACAATAGTACTTGTGGTATTCATCATATTCTTTAAATTTCATTTCTGACTGATTACATACGATATAACCAAACAAAACAATATCTCCTAGCTCTTCTTTATAAATTTGTTGCCGCATTTAGGACATCTTATCTCTATCTTACCGCGTCCTCTCGGAACTCGTATAAGCTGATCACATTTGTTGCATATAAATATACGATATTCCTTGCCTGCTTCCTTTGATTTCTTTAACTTCTTAAAATAAAGTCTGACTCCTGCCGTCTTCTCAAGGAACCACTTGTTCTGGGCACTTCTCAGCGAATATTTCTTGGAAAATACCCTCACATATCCATATATTACCATAACAAGACCAAGACCGTACAAAATTCCTGTCTTTATAATGGCATCAAGCACCATTACTATAAGTCCTGTCCAGATAAGGAATCCTGACAACTGGTCGTTGCCGTATCTTCCTCTCATAAATCTTATGATCTTATCCTTCATTACATATACCTCTCCAAAGCTGCCGCAGATTCCTTAAGGGCTCTGTAAGCCTCCTTGATCTGTCCTGCTTCTATATCTGTCATCTTGTTTATATCGTTACGGCACACCAGCTTCTTCAGATAATCCACATCTGACTTTATAAGCTTTGCCTGCTTCTTGTCAAGCTCTCCGCTGTGGTCAGCAAGCACCTTCTCTACCTTATACACATATGCCTCAGCCTCATTCTTGATGTCGATCTTCTCCTGGTTGCTGTTGGCTTCATTTTCATATCTCATGGCGTCCTCTCTGGCTCTTCTTATCTCTTCCTCAGAAAGGTTATTGCTGGCGGTGATCACTATCTGCTGTGTGGCGCCTCTGCCCAGATCCTTGGCGGATACCTTAAGGATACCATTTGCATCAATATCAAAGGTTACTTCTATCTGTGGAACGCCTGCCATGGCACGTTTTATGCCGCTGAGCCTGAAATTACCCAGAAGCTTGTTGTCCCTGGTAAATCTCCGCTCACCCTGATATACCTTTACTTCTACATCCTTCTGGAAGTTCGCCGCCGTGGTAAATACCTTGCTCTCCCTTGTAGGTATAGGTGAATTCCTTGGGATTATGACATTTGCCACGCCACCCAGAGTCTCGATGGACAATGAAAGTGGGGTAACATCCATAAGTAGAATGTCATTTACCTTATTTGTGACCATTAACTCACCGGACAGCTTGCTGCCCTGAATGGCTGCACCCATGGCAACGCACTCATCAGGGTTCACACTCTTGGACAACTGTTTGCCTGTAAGTCCTACAATCTTATCCTGCACTGCCGGTATCCTTGTGGAACCGCCCACCAGAAGAACCTTGTCCAGCTCCCTGGCAGCTATGCCGGCATCACGAAGTGCCTGATTTACAGGGCCTGCTGTCCTGTCCACCAGATCTTCGGTGATATGGTTAAAGGTCTCTCTTGATATGGTCATGTCAAGATGTACCGGATTGTTCTTCACCACAGAGATAAATGGAAGGTTAATGTGGGTCTGGGTCTGGTAGGAAAGCTCCTTCTTGGCATTCTCTGCTGCCTCCCGTACTCTTCCCATGGCTACCGGATCCTTAGCCAGCTTGACCTTTGTCTCTTTTCTGAACTCTTCAACTATATATTCTGTGAGCCTTATGTCGAAATCATCACCGCCCAAATGGTTATCTCCGGCTGTGGCTAGAACCTCTATTACATTGTCTCCGATCTCAATAACCGACACATCAAAGGTTCCTCCACCCAGATCGTACACCAGTATCTTCTGGGAATGTCCGTTGTCAAGACCATAGGCAAGGGCTGCTGAAGTAGGCTCATTTATTATCCTCAAAACATTGAGACCTGCTATCCTGCCTGCGTCCTTGGTTGCCTGTCTCTGGCTGTCATCAAAATATGCCGGCACTGTAATAACCGCATCCTTTACCGGCTCTCCCAGATAGCTCTCTGCGTCTGCCTTAAGCTTTGAAAGAATTATGGCTGACAGCTCCTGTGGAGAATACTCCTTGCCGTCAATCGACTTTCTGTAGGTGCTTCCCATTTCCCTCTTAATAGAAGTAATGGTTCTGTCCATGTTCACTGTCATCTGTCTCTTGGCGGTGTCCCCTACAAGTCTCTCTCCGTTCTTGCCAAATGCAATGACTGACGGAGTGGTCCTGCCGCCTTCTGAGTTCTGTATGATCACCGGCTGATCGCCCTCCAGTACCGCCACACAGCTGTTTGTTGTTCCTAAATCTATTCCTATTACTCTGCTCATATAAAAGCCTCCATAATAAATATCAGCTAAATTAAAAACCGACACGCTAATTGATATCAGTGCATTTAAAACTTCACATGACTAACATCAGCTCAATTCCACTAACACTACATACAATCCTCCAGTGTCTAATATATAATAATATCTACTTTTGAACATACTTTTAAGAAAAAATAAAACAAGTATAAAGTATTTAATAAAAACTAATAAAATCCCGGGATTTAAGATAATTATTTTCATACATTACGGATTTGATACCTGCATTTATGGTGTTGCTTTTTCTTTACATTGAAATTATATTATTTATATGGGATCTTTATTTTTATAAGATAGTATTCAGGTTATGATTTTTATTGTGTCAGCCCTTTGTCAGAGGAAGCACCAAGTGTCGAAGACACATTTAGAATGGTGCTGACGAAATGCCGCCGAGAGATTGTGCCCATGCGTTGAAAACGCATATTTAAATGGCACAATCGACTTGCCGCCGAGTGTAAACGAGGGGGCGTTACCCAGAGATTGTGCCCATGCGTTGAAAACGCATATTTGAATGGCACAATCGACTTGCCGCCGAGTGTAAACGAGGGGGCGTTACCCAGAGATTGTGCCCATGCGTTGAAAACGCATATTTGAATGGCACAATCGACTTGCCGCCGAGTGTAAACGAGGGGGCGTTACCCAGAGATTGTGCCCATGCGTTGAAAACGCATATTTGAATGGCACAATCGACTTGCCGCCGAGTGTAAACGAGGGGGCGTTACCCAGAGATTGTGCCCATGCGTTGAAAACGCATATTTGAATGGCACAATCGACTTGCCGCCGAGTGTAAACGAGGGGGCGTTACCCAGAGATTGTGCCCATGCGTTGAAAACGCATATTTGAATGGCACAATCGACTTGCCGCCGAGTGTAAACGAGGGGGCGTTACCCAGAGATTGTGCCCATGCGTTGAAAACGCATATTTGAATGGCACAATCGACTTGCCGCCGAGTGTAAACGAGGGGGCGTTACCCAGAGATTGTGCCCATGCGTTGAAAACGCATATTTGAATGGCACAATCGACTTGCCGCCGAGTGTAAACGAGGGGGCGTTACCCAGAGATTGTGCCCATGCGTTGAAAACGCATATTTGAATGGCACAATCGACTTGCCGCCGAGTGTAAACGAGGGGGCGTTACCCAGAGATTGTGCCCATGCGTTGAAAACGCATATTTGAATGGCACAATCGACTTGCCGCCAAGTGTAAACGAGGGGGCGTTACCCATAATGGGAGGGGGCGTTACCAGAAAGGCAAATTTTAAATGGGCTGATGTTCAATGGGGGAGGGACGAATATGATATTGCGATGTAAAAACTGCGGCGGTGCGGTAAGACTTAATCCCGCCACAAGAAAGGCCGAGTGTCCAAACTGCGGCTCTATATATGCAGAAGAGGGCGACACGGACTACTACTATGCAAATGCCAATTCTCTTGCGGACATGAACGAAGATGTTCCCGAGGATTATTTCTCCTCTGACGGAAAAAAAGATGATACAGATAAGGGTGTCAGACCCGCTTTTAAGTTAAAGCTGAATGAGGATGACGATGAAGATATCAGCTCTGAGAATGGCAGCTCTGAGGAACACGATTATGAACATGATGACCATGACAATTCCAAAGAACCGGAGGTTAATTTCTTCCAGGACGATACCTACGAAGCCTTTGGCTACAACTTAAGGGAGCACGGCGGACAGATAACGGAAGAGATAGTATTTGCCCCTTCACTGGAAGCTGACGTAAGCTCCGGTATGGCTGGAAACAACGCCGGAAATTCTGATGATGAGGCAGACGATCAGTCTGAGCTTACCCTTAAGGAGGAAACCGGTCCTACCCCTGACGAGCTGGAGCAGAGGAAACGGGAAGCCAGAGGTCATATGCGTGTGGAACGCTACATCAAGGAGAGCGAAAAGGCTCTGGATGAATTGTACTTCGACACCCCCGACGAGGTTCCTGACAACGACTTTAAGCTTAAATATCTGAACTTCAATATCTACAGGTGTGCCGCCTGCGGTGCGAAGCTTATGCTGACAGGAAGAGACGCTTCCACCATATGTGCCTACTGTGGTCAGCCGTCCATAGTATTTGACAAGGTATCCAACGAGTTCTGTCCGGATCTGGTCATTCCCTTCTCCGTTACCAAAGAGGAAGCCATGACGAATATAAAGGCTGCCATACAAAACAGTAAATTTGTCAGCAGGGAGATAGATAACTACCGCCTTGATAACCTGATAGGTGTGTACATCCCGTACTGGCTGCCTACCATAGATATAAGAAAAGCAATGAAATTAAACGGAACTAAGCAGATAAGACAGGAAAAGATGCTATCATCCTCATCTTCCAGCGAAACCACCACTATACCTGTGAAGCTGCTCCGTGATATCGAATGCATATATGCAAGGATAACCGCAGACTCATCAAGGCAGTTAAATGACGACGTGTCCAGACGTCTTGAGCCCTGGGACACCGACAGAGCCATACCTTTCACCCCTAAGTATCTCACAGGCTTCTATGCAAATGTCTATGATGTGCCTGCAGGGGAAGCCATTAATATATCAAAGAAAAGGGCAAAGGAATTTATTGACGAATACATATATGATTCCTGTGCAGAGTTCCAGCCTGTAACTGTTGAGAGCGAGGAGACCACCTGCGATGTGGCAGACTTGGAATACGCTCTGCTTCCGGTGTGGTTCATGACCTTCAGATGTAACGATAACATAATAAATATCCTGGTAAACGGACAGACCGGCAAGGTGGTGGCACACCTGCCTAACGACACTGCCAAGGTTGCAAGATCTGCTATACCTATAGGAATAGGCGTTGTATTTGCTTATGCGGTGCTTGGCCTTATATGCGGGCTTCTGAACAATATCACTCCATGGCTGTTCCTGTTCGCCACCGGCTCGGCTGCATTTGCCAGTATGAGAAATAATATGAAACGGTACAACATCAGCCGTACCACAATGAAATCTTCAGGGTTAAAACAGATATCCCGGAAAGGAAGGGGCATATGGTAATATCAGTACCCGCTCTGATCATAGGGCTTATAGGCGGTATACTATGCGGCATCTGCGTTGCCGGCAATATAATAATCAAAAAGATAGTGAAGTCCTCTGTCTTAGGTGGAGATATCGGTGAGGCAAACGACTTCCAGCAAAGGGGAAATACCATAATCCACGCCATGGTGGATCCGCGTAATACAATAATAGGCGAGTCATATAAGAAATAAAAAAAGGCTGCAAAATAAGTTTCTAAAAAATAGGACCATTTGTATGATCGAATGGTCCTATTTGTATGATAAAATCAACTTGCAATGAACGCTTTGCACAATAATTATTCTAACTTAAACAGACTCATGGTATCTCTCCCAGGTATCCTGTGACAAATGCCAGATATGGCTCATACGACACCCCTACATTGACATTATATCCACGTCTCAGAAAATCATTGTATATAATGTTTTCCATAATGTGTCCAAGATCATATTGTCTAAAGTGGAAAAGATTACGGATTCGCAATAATTTGAAAGGTGGCTTGCCCCACAATCACAATTTATGGCAAACCACCTTATTTCTCTGTATCCTTTCAATTTTCCACGATTTATCAACCTCAAATAAATGCGTGCTTATTTAATCATACTTTAAACGAATCTATCCACTTCTGGGCTTCTATTCCTGGATTATAATCTTCAAGTGCACTCAATTCTTCCCCATATCTATAATTTGAATCAAATGCACCGGAAGCAACATTATATACATACCTAAATTCTTGAGGCATAGGCATATCGTATTCTTTACATATATCTTCAAGTTCAGGTATAATTTCATCCTCTATCACATCAAATATATCTAATATATCTTTATCCGATATACCCGCTTCAAGATTACCAAGTATTGAGCCTTTTACTCCGAAGGCACACGTTTCCATTGCTGACCATTCATCCGATTGGACGAAAACATATATTGTATCTACATTATCACCTATAACCTCTAAAAACATTGATATTATTTCTGATTGTTTTTCTGTAAATGCATCTTCAAAAATCATAATTTACCCCTTCAGCAAATTTAGAATTTCAGCTTTCCCTTACCAAGCAAGACAAAGTCTGTTCCCTTTGTCATCATATTCTGTATTCCAATAATGTGGAGCATTCACTTTCGTATAAATGAAAGCCTACTCCCATATTATTTTTGTCCTGCCTATACTTTTTTCCGGTGCAAAATAGAATTTTACAAAATCGCCTTCCTTTAAGTTATGTTCTTCCTGTTCTGATTTTGTTATTGCTACATCCGCCATTGTAATTTTATTATATTCATTATTTTGCAGTACCTCATTAAACCATAATAGCCTTATGTCTATTTTATTTCCTTTATCCTTCATTTTCGCTACCATTGCTTTTTGTACCCATGCATTTTTCCCAACAAAATTTACTTCTGTTGACATTAAAATATTTCTCTGCTCCTCTGTTAATTTGGAAACCATATCTATGCGTTCTTTACTGTCTTTTCCTGCCACTATAAAAACCACGGCAATAAAAATAACTACTACAACTGCTACAATTAAGTATGACATAAAACATTCCTCCTACTTAATTCCATTTCCAAGCTTTAATAACCTGAATAAAGGAAATTTCATTTTCCCTTATTTTAACACATCAATTACAGATATTCTATCCTCAAAACTTGTAAATTTTATCTTTTCATAAAATTCTGCTTCATCGAATCCGAACAAATTCTCTGAAACCTCATATTCTTCATCCGTTGGTTCTATGATGAATGCCGGAGTCAATGACACCCCTTTTAGGAATTCATCTTTTATTCTAAGCATAGTCACGCACCCTTTTTTGTCTTTCTTACCTAACTCCATTGCTTCCCTTAATCACAATCAACATTCAATCTAAATTTTCCACAATGAATACATCTGAACAAATATCCAGCCAGGGAACCGCCCTTTTCTAACATTTCATTATCAAAGTCCATTCCCTCTACTTTTTTGTATTCTTCAATAATACTTACTAAATTCATCTCTTTTAATTCCGCATATCCTACATCACCTAAATACTCACAATAGTCATCGCAACATGCCAACCAATATTCGCCTTGCCAAGAACAATATCCCGGTGTTCGCCTAAACAATTCAGTCCTTTTCTCCTCATCTGATATTTCCTCTGCGTATTGGATAAATTCACCATCATACTTTTCTGCTGCCTTACCATTTGCCACACATTCCATGCAAATACAATCCACTTCTCCACTGCAGTACATAGTTGACACATACACATCTGTTTTGTTGCCACAACACTGGCATACATTATTATCGAACTGAACTGCATCTAAAACTTTTTCTTTATCGTAAACATTAGGATGATATTTAAATTTGGGTAATTTCAAAGAATTATCATTCATTTTTGTATCCTCTTCATCTTCACAACTACATCAACTCCGGACAGTTCTCTACATACTCAGAAAACAGCCCCCCACCAATCTCATAATCTCTTAATGCAACTTCCTTGCTACTCATAACCTCAGGGTTCAGTTCGTCAGGCAGAATACAAAGCAGACATTCTTCATCCGACATCGGTAAGTCATATTTGGAAATGCCGTACTTTTCATTAAAAACCCTGCCATTTACCACATAAATTTTCAGATGCTCATTCATAAGCAAGCGCTTCTGATTTAATGTTTCACTATAAAATCGGTTATATAAAAAATCAAGCATCTCGTCACTTGGCTTTGAAAAGTAGCAAAGTGCAGTCTGGGAATTGAGCAAATCAAGAAATGCTATATCCTTCACATAAATAAGCTCACACCGTTTTGCACCATCTGGTACTTTGTAAAATGTGCGCTTTACGTGGTTTTTCCACAGACAGTAAATCCAGACATCGACATAAAACAATAAAAATGCCAAAAAAGGTAAACCGAAGTATGTCAGGACACACGTACCACCAATAAACAAAACGATCATAGTTATAATAACAGCCACACCTTTTGCCGAGCCATATATATGTATATACCATTCTTCGATGTATTTGTACCGATAGGATTCTTCTATCTCTGCAGGGTCTTTCATTTTTTTCCTGCATTTAATTACAAAAGGCGACAGAGTTATAATCGCAAAGGCAAGCATTGCCGAAAGTACAATAAATGCATAGCTTACCTGCTCATTTTCCAAATTAAACCAAACATACAGACAATCAACCGCCAATATGAAAAAACCAATGTATTGCCAAAATAAATACGGATGCTTTTTTATGAATTTCATTCTATACTTAAATTCCCTTTCCACTCCAATATACCTATTACAACTTATCCCACACCCAATCGGGTGCTGAATAATGAATATTCAAATTGATAGATTTAACCCCCTGTAACTATGTCGTCCAAATATCTTCCAAACACCATATGCTCATACGAAAACTGCTCCGTATTTTCTGCATTGATATTCAGATCGCCCATAGCGATACATAAAATCTGCGTATCATCATTTACTTTGCAGGCAAATCGCTGATTCCACAGCTTTCCTGTAAGGTAATACAGTTTAAGTTTGCCTTCCGGCAATGCATTCATGCCGATTAACCAGTTGTACAGAATATTGAAAAATTCTTCATCCGGAATAGCTTCCATTCCAATAGTAAGTGCAGATTCCTCGTACAGTTGATTCAGAATCTCTACCTGTTTAACATCTATCTTTTCTATATTTTCCGCTCCCACAGGCACCGAATACAGCAGCTTCATAATACGTTTTTTCCTTAGCAAAGCATATGTAACAGCTGCTCCAAAGCATAAAAAAATTACAAGGAGCATGATAACTCCTGCTTTTACGTTCGCTCCCATCAAGCCAAATGCAGCTATAGTCAAAATGAGACACAAAAAAAATATTGTTCCAAATATCACATCAAAACGTTTCTGATTTTTGTTGTTTCTGTTTCTTGTGTTATAGGCTCTAAACAGGGCATCTTTTATACTCTTGTTAATTGTGTTCATAATCTCACTTACTACTTTCTATCATTATTCTGTTCAAAAAAACTCACCAATTCTTACACAAATAAACGGCTTTCCAATACCATTTGGACATTTCTGTGCTTCAAAAAAGCAATCTATACTTTTGCGAATTTCCTGTGCAAGTTATTTTCTAAAGCCGATTGTTGTACAGATTGCCAAGGCTGTTATCTATCTCATATCCGCACACACCATTTTGCCCTTAGAATCCACATCTACATCAATCTCATGTCCGCCAAATACATAGCCATCATCATATCCTATAGTATAGGAACCATTTTGATTCACAAAGATGTATTTCATGCGTCCTTTTAATGCGTTTGCAAATTCTTCCGGTGTAGAAAAATGAATTTCACATTCATCTTCATAGTCTTCCAAGCACTCCAAAGCAGCGTCATACAATGCTTCATCAGCTGCAATATATTCTCTAAATGCTTCATCTCTTGACACAATATGCTCCACAAAATCTCTTGCAACAGTCAAAGGCTTTTTCCAGGTTGCTTTACTACTCCATTCTACCTCAATATAAATCGTAATATCATTACCTAAAAAATGATACGTTCCTTCAAACAGCCCTTCTGATTTCTCTAACACCAATTTCCCCAAAACATCATCTTCTAAAACAATCGGTGCCAGATATTTTTCCTGCTTTTTATCAAGCTTTGTTCCGGATACATTTTCTTCTAATACCTCTTTTACATACAAAAATGCAAGTTCCCCAAAGGTACTATACTGTAATCTTCCCAAAACCTTATAAATCACACCATCTTTAAATCTGTTAAAATATTCGCTGTTTTCATTCTGTGCCTCATACTCCTGATTTGATATAGGCCATGTCATAATCTTTATCTTCTTTACCACACAATCAGCATTTATATCATATATTGCAACAGCAGAACATGTAATAATATGATACTTTTCATTCTTGCTCAAACGTGAAGAACCACCGTTTCCAGCAAGGACATAATACAAGCTCTCCTCGCCCTCAAATTTATTATCTTTCTGATAGATTCCATTCATATCCATACGCATTCCTCCTACTTAATTTCCTTACCAGGCAAGGCAAAGTCTATTCTCTTTGTCATCATATTCTGCATTCCAATAATGCGGGTCATTTACTTCCATATAAGTTACACCCAGAATATCCGTCCTAACCTTCGTCTTTAGTGTCTTATTTAGAAAAATAAATGTTGTTTCATCACTATCACTGAAACGACCTCTGTAGGTTTCACGTATTGTATTTCCAGCCTCAAGCTCTGCCAGCAAAATATCATATAGTTTACTATGAGATTTTTTAAATCTCCGGATATTATTCCATTCATAAAGAAGCTTCTTAAGATCTTCGGTACTTACGCAAAGAGGCTCGTAATCGTCAACCAAATAACATGTTATAACGGTAATTTCCTTTTCTATGTCCGCAGAAAAAACATTTCCAGCCGTATTATATATTTCAGCCTCACCGTCAATCACTATGTCTACACTTCTTTCCATCAAATCCGGAAAATCAATAAGACAGCCAAGCAGTGCTTCATACTCATTCGAAAGAGCAGGGCGAATTATTTTGTTTCCGTCATCAAAGGTTTGCACATCATATGTATGTTGAATCAATTTCTTCTTTCTCCTATCATATTTCTTTGGCAAAGGCTCAATATATAAACTTCAAAATGTCACGTGCTACATACTTTCTTTAATTTTTCTATACCAGTCCATCAATTCTGACACAGGTGATATTCCACTTTTGGTATAGTCATCATAACGATAGGATGCATCAAATTTATGAGTTGCAACATCAAACTCCAGCTTATATTCATTCGGACATTTTTGTTGGTACATATCACACAACTCAACCAGCTTACTAATATCTTTTGTTCCAATTGATAAAAATTCATCAGAGGCTTCATCATCAGCAAAATTACCGGCAGGTATGACCCTATCTCCTTTGACAAAAATAGCATTGAACATTTTCTGTGATGCATCCTGATAAATATAGATATATATTTTATCAACGCATCCGCCCGTATATTCCATACACAGAGAAACAAATTCTGACTGTAAATCAGTGAACGCATCTTCAAAAACCATATCAACATCTCCTTCATTAGCCGCAAAGCCTGTACATCTTATCTTTTCATTAAATTCTGCTTCATCGAATTCGAACAAATTCTCTGAAATCTCATATTCTTCATCCATCGGTTCTATGATGAATGCAGGAGTCAATGAGACTCCTTTTAGGAATTTTTCATATACCATTCTGTTATCCAAATCAAGATGTTCAGATTGTAAAAAATCATTTATAAGCTCCGATGTATTCGAACCGTATTCATCTCTCTGGTAATCTTCTATAAACTCCTCAAAACCATCAAATACTTTTTTCGTAATTGGAATATATTTGTACCATAATAGTATATTTATAAAATCATCTACAGAAGCTGCGATATATCCGGCTCCACCTTCCGAATCAATCATGGAAACATATTGATTATCCACCAATACACATACTCCACCATCACCATCACTGGCAAATGGAATAAGTTCATAATTCTGTTTACAGCCACCCTCCATTAGAGATTCCAAGTCATCCTGTAATTCGTTAGGTTTCCATATTTCCAATCCACATTTCCAATATATTTCATCCTTAAGCTCGGTGCTATTATTTATCCTGTCCAAGTAATAAAATAGTTTTTCTTTCTGTGTCATTTTTCAATCCTCCTTTTCTGCTGCAAAATCTACAGCTTAAATGCGAAAGTTTCTTATTTTCCAGACTTTAAATCAGCAGGGTACAACATATCCACAAACAAGGAAAATGATTTTTATCACTCATCGGGATACAAAATTTCATATTTCATCCCTCCAGCCTTTTAACATATTCGCTTTTGTTGCCCTTCCACAAACACTTTACACATCTTCCTTGATGAAAAATATGTTTGCAGTTTTCATATCCATATAAAACGGATGCACATTCAGGGCATAACCCCATCATTTTAGATGAACCCACTAAAAATTCACTACCACATTCATCACATATTTTTATGTCTTTATTATTCATGTTGCTTTAACCTTTTTTCACCTGCAATTTTCTCAATTCATCAAAGGTATAATCCTTATAAGTGCTGTTCCTACCAGCTTATCAATATGCTCCTGAATCTCCGGAGCCATCTGGCACATTTCTGCTATTGATAATAATTTAATATTTTTATAATCCTCTATAAACTCATCATCCTCATTACCTGCCATAAAGCTCCAGCCACTATCTTCCTCTCGTTCAGCTTCTTCCCTGACCATATATCCGACTTCCAGCCTTCGTCCGTAATCTTCGTGGACACATAGCAAAACATAGGTGAAAAGCAATATTCAGCTAAAATACAGTAACTATGTGGCTTTCAGCCACTTTCACGGCTGAGCCGTGAATAATCTAGGCTTATCTACATCCTTTAACTGTTGCTGCGTACTTTTAATTTGTCCATTGACTCCCTTTAGGGCAGTCTGTAATTTGGTGGTATCTCCGCCAATCTCGACAGTAATACCCATGATTCTGTTAGCCACGGTCGATACCTCCTTCCGTAAAAATGGGCATTAAAAAAGCCCAGATTTCTCCATGCATGAAAGAGCACCAACCATTTCTGATTGATGCTTTCAAATTATTTTGATTTTGTTAATCTGTTTAATTGCGTATCCACATCTCGTCCACCGTACATAACACGGATAATCGTAACCACTTGTGTATCATCATCTGGAATATATAGAATAAGATAATTGTCTACTGGCGCTACGCGTAGCCCTCGACTTTTCCATGGTTCCAATTCATATTGTCGATATCTCTTCGGCATATGATCAAGATCCATAATACATGCTTCAAGCCTATCAAGCTGACCACTTGCATTTCCTGGTGCCTGCAGTTCAAAAGCAATGTATTCGAAAATTCCACGAAGGTCTATCTCGGCCTGATCTGAAATCTCGATATCATAAATCATAAACTGTAATCCTTGCGGATATCAGCAAAAACAGATTTTGCTGATCTAGTACGACCAGCCTGCATATCCGCATATCCTTTCTCTAGTTCTGCATTCATCTGTGCTTCTGATAATGCACTAACGTCTACAAGACGAGCGGATGGCATTTTCACTTCAAAAGGAAGTCCTCTTTGAAGAATAATTTGTTTGTAAAACATATTTATTGCATTGGATGCAGGAATTCCTAATGCTGCTAAGATTCCTTCTGCCTGTTCTTTTACATCAGGCTCTATGCGTACGTATAAATTTGCTGATTTTGTTGCCATAGTAAACACTCCTTTCGAGTTTTTTCTAACTATATTATATCCATTTGTCCTGACAAAAGCAATACAAAAGCAGCATTTTACAAATTGTTCATACTCCATACGATAAATACGGATGCTTTTTTATGAATCTCATTCTATACTTAAATTCCTTTCCACTCCAATATACCTATGACAACTTATCCCACACCCAATCGGGTGCTGAATAATGAATATTCAAATTGATAGATTTACCCCCCATAACTATGTCGTCCAGATATTCAATAAGACAGCCAAGCAGCGCCTCATACTCATCCGAAAGGACAGGTTGAATTATTTTGTTGCCATCATTAAAAGCTTGCACATTATATGTATGTTGAATCATATAGCCCTTCCATAAACAAGGAAAATGAATCCGCAATCTTAGAGATTGTAAAGTGTTCATTTACCGTGTCAAAAAGATCATTGTATGCGGGTCAAGATCCTCGTCCGTACACTTACTCGCAATAGTCATCGCAACAGGCCAACCAATATTCGCCTTGCCAAGAACAATATCCCGGTGTTCGCCTAAACAATTCAGTCCTTTTCTCCTCATCTGATATTTCCTCTGCGTATTGGATAAATTCACCATCATACTTTTCTGCTGCCTTACCATTTGCCACACATTCCATGCAAATACAATCCACTTCTTCACTGCAGTACATAGTTGACACATACACATCTGTTTTGTTGCCACAACACTGACATACATTATTATCGAACTGAACTGCATCTAAAACTTTTTCTTTATCGTAAACATTGGGATGATATTTAAATTTGGGTAATTTCAAAGAATTATCATTTATTTTTGTATCCTCTTCATCTTCACAACTACATCAACTCCGGACAGTTCTCTACATACTCAGAAAACAGACCCCCACCAATCTCATAATCTCTTAATGCAACTTCCTTGCAACTCATAACCTCAGGATTCAGTTCGTCAGGCAAAATACAAAGCAGACATTCTTCATCCGACATCAGTAAGTCATATTTGGAAATGCCGTACTTTTCATTAAAAACCCTGCCATTTACCACATAAATTTTAGGATTCTCGTTCATAAGAGGTCATCAAACAAGTAGGAAATACGGAATACCGGACCCTCTTGGAGGAACGATACCTTTGCTTCATCACTTGGGAGCAGATTGCTGTTGATATGGGATACGAACTACGTTATCTCCATAAACTTCACGGGAAAGCACTGGAAGAAGTAAAAATTCCACCTTCCTGCGAAGTGGACATGAAATGACATAGAAAGACACCCACGCCTTCTGATATTATTATAATAGCGAAAATGAAAATTACAGAGAACCTTATGGGAGCAATCCTACAGGGCTTTTCTTATGTCCACACGGAAGGAGAAACACGATGCCAAGGAAACCAAAAACGTCCCTGCTCCTATCCCGGTTGCTGTACTGTTGTTCCTTTTGGTCAGGGCTTTAAGGACATGTCTCCTCCGACAAAGGAATCTTATTCCTATTACCCCTGCATACTTTACCTTATAATACGCATGCTATTAAGGGAAAATTCCCTTAATATGTTGCCGTTTCCCTTATTTTGTGGTAATATTTAAGGGAAATAATCGGAGGTGAAGGAAATGAGAACTTTTAATTACTCTGAAATCAAGAAGCAAAAGTGGGATTCAGATGTTCTTAGCTTAATTGCAGCAATTTATAAAGAGGCCGGTAAACAGGAAATGTACCTGAAACAACGTCCTGAAGAATTAGAAAAACTGGTTGAGATTGCTAAAATACAAAGCACCGAGGCATCAAACGCAATTGAGGGAATTGTTACAACAAGCACTCGTATCAAGCAGATTGTAGAAGAAAAAACAACACCAAAGAACCGTGATGAGCAGGAAATTGCAGGGTATCGCGATGTTCTTAATATTATTCACGAAAGCTTTGATGCAATTCCTATCACACAGAATTATATTTTACAGCTTCACAAAATATTGTATAGCCACATGAATAATCCTATGGCCGGAAGAACTAAAAGTGTACAAAACTATATTAGTGCCACCTATCCAGATGGCCATGTAGAAACTCTGTTCACTCCACTTGCTCCATACGATACTCCACAGGCTTTAGATAGAATATGTGAGGAATATAATCGTGTCATTGGAAATATGGAAGTTGAACCCCTGATTGCAATTCCAATCTTCATTCATGACTTTCTTTGCATCCATCCGTTCAATGATGGAAATGGACGAATGAGCCGTTTGCTTACAACACTTCTGTTATACAGAAATGGCTTTTATGTTGGCAAGTATATTTCATTGGAAGCTAAGATTGCCAAGAACAAGGACCTGTATTACGACGCACTTGGTCAGGCACAAATTGGCTGGCATGAAGGGACAGAGGACTCAGTTCCATTTATCAAGTATTTGCTTGGTACTGTTCTTGCTGCATACAAAGATTTCGAAGAACGTTTTGAACTTGTTGAAACAAAGTTGCCAGCTCTCGAAACAGTCAGACGAGCAACCTTACACAAAATAGGTCGCTTCACAAAGCAGGATATTCGTGAGCTTTGCCCTTCGCTTAGCGTCAGCTCTATAGAGGGCTCACTAAGAAAATTAGTCGCATCTGGTGAACTAAAACGTGAAGGCTCAGGAAAGAACACTTGCTATTTTAGAATGAAATAATACCATTAAGTATTTTATATTTCCCTTAAACATTTCCATTTTTTAAGGGAAAGTCACCGTAATTAAGGTTAAGCATCTGCAACTTATCCTCTGTACCCTTTCATTTTATTTCTTTAGCCACATATCTTATTTTCTAAGATTGCTCTCTTTATCGAAAAAAGCCTTCTCTAATGCATCATATTCTTCTTCAGAACACACTTCCTTACACTTTTTCTGATAGTTCTTTGAACGCTCCAACATATCTATAATCTTATCGCACGGAAACTCTTTACACTGATTACATTTTTCAATACCATGCTTATACAGTATATTTCCTCATAAGGATTATAGCAATTTGTAACAGATGAAAGAAAAGCTGTCTTCCCTTCTATTTTATTTGCTTATCGGCTTTGAGCATCTTTTGATATCTATAAATGTACCCCATTTTTCCTTGTGTCCTGTAAATCTTTTCATGAAACTGGCATAACATTATTTACATCCATGTGGACAGCCCACATATGGATTAATAACATAATCACCGGCAGGGATATTGGATTTTGTCAGATAATCCTTTGCCTCAATTTCCTTTTCAATTATATTCATTATCGAATAGCTCCTCCATGAAAATGACACTCATATATTTTTTCATCTATGTAAAATATTTCTTCATATCCCTGAAACCATACAAACTCGCCATCTATTTTGCAATGATAGTGATAATCTCCTTTTGCATATATCTCTGGACCACGAAATGGCAACTCTGCCGAAACTTGCATAAGCACCTCTTTCAAGAAATTGCCACTGAAATTCTCCCCTATCACACGTCCTACATAGTTCATGCTCCAAACAGGATTCTCACGCAACCCCCGTCAGCTATTTCTACCTAAACCATCTTCCGATATCACAGCTTGAAAAATGATACCAATTATCTACTATCTTAAACTTGTGCATTCTCTCAGTACGAATACCACTGATCTCACCGGGCTTGGGAGTCTTCCCATCTGACGAATATACATATGCCTCTCTGCCATTCAGATTACAAAAAGAGACAAATCCTTTATTCACAACTATACGATCTAAATTCTGTCCATCTAAATAATAATTTTCATAAACCTTCTGGAAGAATTCACGACTTACACCATCGAGTTTAATTTTTCTTGAGTCAGCATAGCAATATAGTGTGTTGTCATCATCTGTAAATGAATAAACTACCTTGGATGTATATTCGTTAGAGTTATAATCGTTCAAGCAAAAAACCGCCACATAATCATATGCGTCAAGTTCCTTAATAAATCTTTTTACAACATACTCATCTGGTCTATTTAATTGCCATATAACCAATACTACAACCAATACTGTTGCAAGAGAAATTATGATCAGTTTTTTATGTCGTAACTTTTTCATTGTAATGTTCCCCTTATTGTTTTCTCAATAATACATATTGATTTTTCTACTTAACCCCATACTCTGCTTCCTTTCGTTCTCTTATAATTTCTCCTTTTTGTATTTTCCTTTTTGCACCCCTTTCTCCATTTGTTGAATAAAATAATAATATTATATTTTATACTGCTATTCAAGAAAATTATTATAACGCTATGTCAATATTGCAATAGTGTAAAAAAACAGGGACATGCGGATACAATCCGCACATCCCTGTGTAACATTTTTATTTATAATGCATTAAGCGTTTTTCTTAACACCAAGTGTTACCTTCTCACCGTTGATGTTCCATTCCTTTGAATATCCGTCAACTGAGCCTGTAACCATATCTGTAGCCATAACGTCTACCTTGATACTGTCGGCATTTGCAGCGATAACTGACTGAACCTTGTCGTTTCCTTCAGCGTAAACAGTTATCTTATCCATTACCTCGAAGCCTGCTTCTTTTCTCATGGTCTGGATCTTTGATACGATCTCTCTTACGAAACCTTCCTCTAAGAGCTCCTCTGAAAGCTTTGTATCGATAACTACGGTTACTCCGCCGTCACTCTCTGAAACGAAGCCATCCATCTGTGCCATATCTATAAGAAGATCTTCTTCAGCAAGGGCGATCTCCATGTCATCGACTGTGAACTTAAGAGCACCATTTGCCTTAAGCTCTGCCATGGCTGCATTTCCGTCTACTGATGAAAGATATGCCTTGATACCGCCAAGGTGCTTGCCATACTTTGGTCCAACAGTTCTGAGCTGTGGCTTGAAGCTGTAGGTTGTATATGCTGATACATCATCTGAGAATACTACATTCTTGATGTTAAGCTCGTCCTCGATGATCGCCTTCTCCTCACCCTCAAGCTTCTTGTCAGCCTTAACATACATTGTACCGATAGGCTGTCTGTTCTTGATATTTGCAGTGTTTCTTGCAGCACGTCCAAGAACTACGATCTTAAGGATCTCGTCCATAGCTGTCTCAAGCTCAGGGTCTATCATCTGCTCATCCACTGTAGGGAACTCGCACAGATGAACTGAAAGTGGAGCGTCCTTGTCGATATTTCTAACCAGGTTCTGGTAGATATCCTCTGCCATGAATGGGATCATTGGTGCAGCAGTCTCAGCTATTGTAACCAGTGCTGTATAAAGTGTCATGTAAGCATTTACCTTATCCTGCTCCATTCCCTTTGCCCAGTATCTCTCACGGCCGCGACGAACATACCAGTTACTTAAATCATCAACAAACTCCTCAAGAACTCTTGTGGTCTCAGGAATCTTGTAATTTGCAAGGTTGCTGTCCACTGCTTTAACTGTTGAGTTAAGCTTTGAAAGAAGCCATTTGTCCATAAGTGAAAGCTTCTCGTAGTCAAGCTCGTGCTCTAATGGGTTGAAGTTGTCTATATTTGCATAAAGTACATAGAAAGCATATGTGTTCCAAAGTGTTCCCATGAACTTTCTCTGACACTCTACTACTGCGTCCTCATGGAATCTGTTAGGAAGCCATGGTGCTGAGTTGCTGTAGAAGTACCATCTGATGGCGTCTGCACCGTACTTGTTCAGTGCGTCCATCGGATCTACAGCGTTACCCTTTGACTTACTCATCTTCTGTCCGTCTTTATCCTGAACGTGACCAAGAACGATTACGTTCTTGAATGGTGCCTGGTCAAAGAGCAGTGTTGATATAGCCATAAGTGAGTAGAACCAGCCTCTTGTCTGGTCAACAGCCTCACTGATGAAGTCAGCAGGGAAGTGCTGCTTGAAGATGTCCTCATTTTCAAATGGGTAGTGCCACTGTGCAAATGGCATTGATCCTGAATCGAACCAGCAGTCAATAACCTCTGATACTCTGTGCATCTGCTTACCACACTCAGGACACTTGATAGTAACAGCGTCGATGAATGGGCGGTGAAGCTCAATGTCATCAGGACAGTTGTCACTCATGCTCTTAAGCTCTGCCTTTGAACCGATGGCATGTCTGCATCCGCACTCGCACTCCCAGATATTAAGTGGAGTACCCCAGTAACGGTTTCTTGAAAGTCCCCAGTCCTGAACGTTCTTGAGCCAGTCGCCGAAACGTCCCTTACCAATGCTCTCAGGGATCCAGTTTACTGTATCATTATTCTTAACAAGCTGATCTCTTACTGCTGTCATCTTGATGAACCATGTATCTCTTGCGTAGTAGATAAGTGGCTTGTCACATCTCCAGCAGTGTGGATATTCATGCTCAAACTTAGGTGCGTCGAAGAGGAGTCCTCTGTTGTCAAGGTCTACAAGTACCTTAGGATCTGCGTCCTTTACCCATAAGCCTGCAAATGGTGTCTCTTCTGTCATCTCACCCTTGCTATTTACAAACTGTACAAATGGAAGATCGTACTTTCTTCCTACATTTGCATCGTCCTCACCAAAAGCAGGAGCTATATGAACGATACCTGTACCATCTGTCATTGTTACATATGAATCACATGTGATGTAGTGGCCCTTCTTCTTCTGAGCTGCTGCCTTATCTGCTGCTGCCTGGTAAAGTGGCTCATACTCCTTGTACTCAAGATCCTTTCCTTTGTATGTCTCAAGAATCTCATAAGCTGCTACAGCAGGTGAATCCTCTGTTGCTTCCTTTGCAAGTCCGCCTAATACCTTATCAAGAAGTGCCTCTGCCATGTAATATGTGTATCCGTCAGCAGCCTTAACCTTAACGTAGGTCTCATCCGGATTTACACAGAGGGCTACGTTTGATGGAAGTGTCCAAGGTGTTGTTGTCCATGCAAGGAAATATGCATCCTCACCTATAACCTTAAATCTTACTACTGCTGAACGTTCTTTAACTGTCTTATATCCCTGGGCAACTTCGTGGCTTGAAAGAGGTGTACCACAACGTGGACAATATGGAACGATCTTGAAGCCCTTGTATAAGAGACCCTTATCCCAGATCTTCTTAAGTGCCCACCACTCTGACTCGATGAAGTCATCATGATATGTTACATATGGATTATCCATGTCTGCCCAGAAACCAACTTTTCCTGAGAACTCTTCCCACATGCCCTTATATTTCCATACTGATTCTTTACATTTCTGGATAAATGGCTCAAGACCATACTCTTCTATCTGTTCCTTGCCATCAATTCCAAGAAGCTTCTCAACCTCAAGCTCTACAGGAAGACCGTGAGTATCCCAGCCTGCCTTTCTTACTACGTTATGTCCCTTCATTGTCTGATATCTTGGGATCATATCCTTGATTACACGGGTAAGGACATGTCCTATATGTGGCTTACCATTTGCTGTTGGAGGTCCGTCATAGAAGGTATAAGTTGGCAAATCCTTTGTTTCTTCTACACTCTTCTCAAATATCTGGTTTTCCTTCCAGAAATCCAGTACCTTCTGTTCACGCTCTACGAAATCGAGCTTTGTGGATACTTTGTTGTACATCTGATCCATCGTCCTTTCATTTTATTTTTTTCAAAATTATAATTTAAAAAGCCCTTCCGTCGTAATCAGGACGAAAGGGCTTGAAATTCGTTATACCACCTATTACCACTATACTTATTGCCTGTGCGACCACAATATCTATGATCCCTTAACCACCTGCAATGCATACACGTTTCCGTTAACGCCGGAACTACGACAGAGCCTACTTGATAAGATCATATCTTTCGGTCTGCAACTCCAGAGTGATATTCGATCAGCCACTACTTACACCGGGCTTCCACCATCCCCGACTCGCTTAAAGCTTTCATGTGCTGTCTACTGTCTCTGTCATTGTTTTTGATCATGTTTATTTTTAACATGCTTAGTATAGCAATTTATATTTTTATAGTCAATAAGTTATTCTCACTTTTGACCACATTTAATCTGCCTTACTTATATAATGAGTGATACCAATCTGCACTTCCTATAACACTCTGGATATTGCTTATAGTTGTTCCGTCTGCAATCTTTCCACCGAGGAAATCAAGGAATACGCATACGATAAGGCATACAAGAACTGTTGCTGCCGCTGCGATTATCTTCTGGTTAGGGTTGAGATTTGCAACGTCCATAACTGCCTTGATAGCAAGCATTATTCCGACAAACATGATACTTCTGTAGAGTATATCTGCAAATGAACCAATGGCTCTTACTTCTGTAAGTGCTGCAAGAAGTGAGATTATACAGCTTGCTGCAACTGCAACAGCACCATATGCTGCGGCAATACCTGTAGCTGTGATAGCCTGGTTAAAGTTTACTCCGCCTCTGAATACTATGCCGATAAGTAATGTTGCAACACCGGCAACAGCAAATTCAAGTACAATGACCATGATAAGTGCGTAGAATATAGGATTTGCAAGGTTCTTTCCGCCTATAACCGCAAGTGAAATAAGTACAAACAGGAATGATACAATGGCATGTAAACCAATGAAGATACTTCCTGTAGCTATATTTGCTGATGACATAAGATTTCTTATAGCGTCAGCAGGCGATGTAAGAAGACCTAAGAAGCCCTGGATGCAGTTTGTCACAACCGGATTTGGCTGTGGTCTGTACTGCTGGCCACCCATCGGCTGTCCGTACTGTGGACCACCCATTGGCTGTCCGTACTGCGGGCCGCCCATCGGCTGTCCGTACTGCTGACCACCCATTGGCTGTCCGTACTGTGGGCCGCCCATCGGCTGTCCGTACTGCTGACCACCCATTGGCTGTCCGCCAAACTGCTGACCATTCATTGGCTGTCCGTACTGCTGACCATTCATTGGCTGTCCGCCAAACTGCTGGTTATTCATCTGTGGATTATTCATATTTCCCTGTGGATCCATCTAAATATTACCTCCTTGTTTCCCGAGAAGCACACATATATGTATTGTTAAAGTCTTTGTGCTTCATCCCCTGGTTTAGGTGTACAATGTCCTAATTGCACCCACTGCCATGATATCATTTAATTACGGATTTGTCATTAAAACAATCCAAATTTGCCAAATTATACAGAGATTTTGGGTAATTTTTACCCAAGCGGCCGTCACCCTACCAATATCCGGGTATCCATCGGAACACTGTCGGTGAAGAAGTCCGGGACTTTGGCGGTTTTATTTCTTATTGTTTTTGTGCCCAAGTGGGGATTGCATATGGTTTTTTGCAACTTTTGCGGATATTTTTCAGTAAATATAGTGTTTTTAACTATTTGTTCCCTATTTTTATCAATTTATCAAATCATCTGGTTTTAATCGTGGAATTATACACCTTTTCATGATATTATTAAGATTAGAGATATTTATACCAAACAACCGTAAATTTTGTTTGATATATCAACCGACAGTTTGTATTGGAGATGCCATGAAGAAAATAAGTCTTATAATACCATGCTATAATGAAGCCCCTGCACTTCCATTATTTGCAAAGGAATTGAATAAAGTCATAACTCAGATGAACAAAGAAACTCACGATTACAGCTTTGAAGTATTGCTGATCGACGATGGCTCCACAGATGAGACCAAAGACGTTATGAAGGATCTGTGCCACAGAAGTAATCTCTGTGAAAATCCATCTGACGCCCGTCCTTCCGCCACCGACAAAACAACTTCCAACAAAACAGCTGTTTCAGACGCTTCATTTCCGGAAAATATTGCTTACAAATATATCTCATTTTCAAGGAATTTCGGAAAGGAAGCAGCCATGTATGCAGGTTTCTCCAATGCCTCCGGCGACTATGTGGCGGTTATGGACGCTGATCTTCAGGATCCGCCGACACTTCTGCCTGAGATGATCCACATTCTTGAGACTGAGGACTACGAGAGCGTTGCTACCAGGCGTGTCACCAGAAAGGGCGAACCCCCTATCCGGTCATTTTTCACAAGGCAATTCTATAAGCTCATCAACAAAATTTCCGATGCAAATGTAGTTGACGGTGCCAGGGATTTCCGCCTTATGAAACGCGAGATGGTGGACGCCATCCTTGCTATGAGCGAATACAACAGATTTTCCAAGGGTATATTTGGCTGGATTGGTTTTAAGACCAAATGGATAGAATTTGAAAATATCAACAGAATTGCAGGCGAGACCAAGTGGAGCTTCTTTGGCCTGTTTAAATACGCCGTAAATGGTATCATTAATTTCTCCGAAACTCCTATGTCTGTAGCGTCAGGCTTTGGAATTTTCTGTACCATACTGTCATTTGCCATGTTGCTGTTCTTCTTCATAAGAAAGCTGATATTCGGCGATCCCGTAGCCGGCTGGCCATCTCTGGTCTGTATCATCCTTTTTATTGCAGGACTGCAGTTCCTGTGCATGGGAATAATGGGCAAGTACATTGCGAAAACCTACACAGAAGTGAAGGAGCGGCCCCACTACATCGTCTCCGACAGCGATATTGAAGATATCAAGAAAATAAAATAGGATTGGGACTTTTTGCTCCCAATCCTATTTGTATATTGATAAACACATATTTATCACTTTGTCTTCTACTTTTCAAAGATGTGAACATCACATAATTCATATACACTATCGTAAACGTGTCGCCCATTGCATAATCTATAATCTATATACACTATTGTAAGCATGTCGCCCATTGCATAATCTATAATCTATATACACTATTGTAAATATATCGCATCTTTTCCATTTGCATACAATAATTATCTGAGGTATTTTTCTACTTTGTTTTCGATAATCTTAGTGCTTATAATACTCTCTGAAGTTTCAAATGTAGCAATCAATTTTTCACCAATATATATGCCATTTTCTTCATATGCCTGTAATTTCTTTATGGCACTTCTGGCATATATGGGATCGTCCATTCTTCCATCATGTTCCCAGTATATTTCTCCACCGGTTGTAGGCGACAAGAAAGTGAAATCAGGATAAACTATTCCCACACCTCTTAACCGTAATGGTTTTTCATACTTATAGCAAATACCATGATGATAGAAATAATCTGCCAAGATCTTTTCTGATTTTGATCTGACCTGCTCACCCTTCTCTGTCAATATAACTGTCGTCCCTTCTTTAAATTCTTTTCCCCTGTATTCCTGTTTGATCCACTGATCTTTTTTGTCTTCCCAACTTAACTCAATAGGCTCAACCAGCTTTTTCCGTTCTGCATGCATGCTGTCATATATCTTCTGTATCTCATCATTTTCATACCCTTTTAGTAATTTTTCTATTTGTTTCAATCTTTTTTCCGCAAGTCTGCTCACCTTTTCAAGATATGTTTTCTGAGCAAGCAATCTTGCCTGTTTCATATTTTCCGCACTCATTCTTGACAAATAAGTTTCTGTGCTACCCTCTGTGTTACTATGTACAACATAATATCTATAAGCTTCTTCATTAACTGAAATCCTTAATTTGCCAGTCACTTCATTCATTTCCTGTAATTGCAGTTGTGTTTGTGTTTTGGTAATAATTTGTTTTAAATATTTTTCTTCCAATAGCAATTTTTCCTTTAATCCATTCAATAATTCCTTCTCCTTGTTATTCGATTTGACTTTGTTTCTCACTTTTTTGATTTTAAGTCACTAATTTGCTCGGACTTTCTTGACCTGTTCCTCACTTTTTTGATTTTAAGTCATTGTTTTTCCGGAACTTTCTTGACCTGTTTCTCACTTTTTTGATTTTAAGTCATTAATTTGCTCAGACTTTCTTGACCTGTTTCTCACTTTTTTGATTTTAAGTCACTATTTTTGTGGAACTTTCTTGACCTGTTTCTCACTTTTTTGATTTTAAGTCACTATTTTTCCGGAACTTTCTTGACCTGTTTCTCACTTTTTTGATTTTAAATCACTATTTTTCCGGAACTTTCTTGACCTGTTTCTCACTTTTTTGATTTTAAGTCACTAATTTGCTCGGACTTTCTTGACCTGTTTCTCACTTTTTGATTTTAGGGCACTTTTCCACCGAAATTCCCTTGACTCTCTTGGGGATTTTACACATTTAAGTCATAGGGAGAAAACCTTTTCGCTTTAGAGTACAAATTTCAAATTAATGATATATGATCTTAGAATTTATAGACAAAAACCACCTGTTAAACGCACGCCGGAAAGCAATTCACCATACACTCTTTACTACATTATCTTCATTCTGTGTTTCATTTGATCACCTTGCATGTTAGCACCGCTTACAAGGTTATGGCATGCTTTCCTTTTTTATGTGTCATTTGACACTTTTACTTTATTACTATCAAATTTCCTGATCCAAGTCAATTAAGATTGTATAAAGAATACATAAAATGAATGCAGGAAAACCAACACAGGAAATTCAATGCAAAAAATCCAATACAAAAAATTCAATGCAGGAAAGCCAACGCAGGAAATTCAATGCAGGAAATTCAATGCAGGAAATTCAATGCAAAAAATTCAATGCAAAAAATTCAATGCAAAAAATCCAATACAAAAAATTCAATGCAGGAAAACCAACACAGGAAAACCAATGCAGGAAATTCAATGCAAAAAATTCAAATGAACGCAGAGAACCCCGGAACATCGTTCCGGGGTTCTTCTCTTTCAATCCAGTATATGTCTCCAAATCCAGCATACATCTCTTAATCCAGTACATGATACCTGTGATATATGTTCATTCCATCTATCTATATACTAAATATATTATTCATACTATTTCATACCATTACATATTACTTCTCAAGTATGTCGTATATAAGATTCATAACCTTATCACCGAAGTCTGCTGACATCTTCTGTGCCTCATCATATGAAGCACCCTTAACGCCGAAGTAGAACTTGATCTTAGGCTCTGTACCTGATGGTCTTACTGCAAGCCATGCTTCGTTTTCAAGCTCGTAGTAGAGAACATTGGCATTTGGGAAGCCTGTAGGTCTTACATCGCCTGTCTCAAGGTTTCTGATATACTCAAGACGATAGTCACGGACAACCTTTGTCTTGTAGCCTGCAACCTCAAGTGGTACATTTGCACGAAGAATGTTCATGATATGACCAATCTTCTTAGAACCCTCAACACCTTTAAGTGTTACTGTCTTGATATCATCTATATAATAACCATACTTCTCATACATATCCATCATGGCATCCCATAATGTCTTGCCCTGACCTCTGTAGTAAGCTGCTGCCTCACAAAGTGCCATAGTTGCAACGATAGCATCCTTATCTCTTGCATGAGTACCGATAAGACATCCGTAGCTCTCCTCGAAACCGAAGAGGTATGTTCCCTTGCCGGTCTCCTCGAACTTAAGTATCTCACGTCCGATGTTCTTGAAACCTGTGAAACACTCAATAAGGTCTGTGCCGTATTCCTTGGCAATAGCGTCTACCATATTTGTAGTAACGATAGTCTTAATGATAGCTCCATCTGCAGGAAGTGAACCATTCTTAGCCTTCATCTGGCTTACTTCGTACTCACATAGAAGACTTCCTGACATGTTACCTGTGAATACCTTGTACTCACCGGTCTTGCTGTCCTTGGCATAAACACCGAGTCTGTCTGCGTCAGGATCTGTAGCAAGCACAACATCTGCATCAACCTTCTTTGCAAGGTCAAGTGCCAATGTAAATGCTTCCTTTGCCTCAGGATTTGGATACTCTACAGTTGGGAACTCGCCATCAGGAAGCTCCTGCTCAGGTACCACATAAACATTCTCAAATCCAAGCTCTGCAAGTATTCTTCTTGCAGGGATATTACCTGTTCCGTGAAGAGGTGTATAAACGATCTTAAGCTCCTTGCCATACTTGTCAATGGCATCCTGATTAATAACCAGCTTCTTAAGCTCTGCCATGTAAGCATCATCAACCTCTGCGCCGATAGTAACAAGGAGTCCGGCTTTGATAGCCTCATCCATGTCCATTGTCTTTGTATCAGCGAAATCTGTAATGGCCTTAACCTCAGCCATAATTCCTGTATCGTGAGGAGGTGTTATCTGTGCGCCGTCCTCCCAGTATACCTTGTAACCATTGTACTCTGGTGGATTGTGGGAAGCTGTTACATTTATACCAGCTACACAACCAAGATGTCTTACTGCAAATGACAATTCTGGAGTTGGACGAAGTGACTCAAATCTATATGCCTTAATTCCATTGGCTGCAAGACAAAGTGCTGCTTCCATTGAAAATTCAGGTGACATTCTTCTTGAGTCGTATGCTATAGCTACGCCCTTATCCTGCTTACCTGCTTTGATAATGTAATTTGCAAGACCCTGTGTAGCCTTACGAACCACATATACGTTCATTCTGTTGGTTCCTGCACCGATAATACCTCTGAGGCCTGCAGTACCAAATACGAGATCGCAATAAAATCTCTCTTCGATTTCTTTCTCATCATCTTTGATCGCAAGGAGTTCATCCTTGGTTTCCTGACTGAACAATGGGTTGTTCAACCACTGCTCATATATTGCTTTATATCCACTTTCGCTCATTGTAACATTGCCTCCTTTTGGCTCTCGACGATAGTATTCCTCTTAAGCTTTAATTTCGCTACAATATTATAACCTTATTTCGTAATCTTGTGAACCCCAAAATAGCAAGAAAAATCATTCAAAAATTTTTGCTTTTCTTGTTCATGTTCAATAATTTTTCTTATCTTTTCTATATTTACAGGTGAAATCCACGATTTTCTCGAATTAATGTAGTGGTTACTGACCTTCCAGAACTTCTCCGGGAATTTCAATAAAATATAAATATATTCATGATCCTTTGCTGTCAGCGGCTGTGCCTGCCCATAGGCTTCAATTATCCTCCTTGCCGTCTCAAGCCGGTATCCGGTCTTCTCTATAACCTTTCTGGTGAACTGATAGAGATCCACCAACTGAAATCCCACATGGAAACTGTCAAAATTAACTGTGGCAATCCCCTCCTCAGTGATTATCACATTATGATAGCTGTATGAACCATGACAGTATCCCACGCCCTCAATTATTTTTTCCTGTTTCTCAGATTTGTATTCTTTACCTTTTGTGCCTGCATCGGCTTCCCATGCTTCTTCCATCATATGGGTAGCTTCAAGAGCCTGTTGAAAATAATAATTGAAATGCTTTATGTACATGAGTTCAAAATCATTTTTTACTTTCCTGCCGGATATGAACTGTCTGACCCGCTTAAGCTCCTTTACTTTCCTTGACAGACCACCGGGTTCACCGTCAAATGTCCTGCCACTGCCTTCGGACTCCTTCTCCCACAACAATCTGCCTGCCTTATGAAATTCCGCAAGATTTTTTGCTGCCGCCTCAAGCTCTTCTATATGATTAGGATTGCATTCTCTGCCTTCAAAATATTCCATCAATATGTAAGGATTTCCATATCTGTCACAGGTGATCAGTTCTCCATCCCTGTCAGCAACACACCTGTCAATCCTGGTAAAACCTGCGTCATACAGGTTGTCCTTGAATTCACGCTCTCTTGCAAGCCTAGCCTCTCCAATGTTACATGGACATAACCGTCTGGTTCCCTTATCTGTGCGAAGCAACGTAAATCCCCGGCCTCTGCCTGAATTTATTACTTCCATGTCATATGCCTCGTATACTTCACTCATTTTTTCAGACAAAAAAATCCCCTCCTACAATACCATGATGGTGCCTACTAATCACAGGGGTTCCTCCCACAAGTGGGTCCCTCCCTATGATATTTCACAGGGATTCCTCCCGCAAGCGGGTCCCTCCCTATGATATTTGGTGTAAGCAGACAAGCTACTTACTAATCACAGGGATTCCTCCCACAAGTGGGCCCCTCCCTATGATATTTCACAGGGATTCCTCCCACAAGTGGGTCCCTCCCTATGATATTGTATGAGAAGATCTTAAAAATAATTCTTATTCTATTTTAGATATTTGTCCGCCACCATTTTTTCAAGGTTTTCCCTGGTGTTGATGTGCGGGGCTTCAAGTACTTTCTCAAGGAGGTATTCAAGGATATGACCCATCTGTTTTCCCGGGGCAATTCCCATTTCCTTAAGATCTCTGCCGTTTATGGCAAGCTCCTTTATGGTGAGACAGTCGCCATCCGCCATGATCTTGCGGTACATTTCCTCTATAGCGTCCACGATAGCCTTTTTCTCATCATAACGATAGTCGCTCTGGGCCGCCATGTCTGCTCTCTTGATCTTGTCGTAGAGTGGGAAGAAACCTGCTCCCATCTCAGCCAATGTCTTTCTGAACCTGACTACTGACGGAATGCCACCCATTCCGTAGTCATGCCAGTACACCATCTTGCTAACCTGCTTTATGGTGTCATTGTCCCATTTCATCCTGCGGAGCACCTTTTTCGCAATGTCTGTTCCAACCACATTATGACCGTAAAAATGATCTATTCCCTTGTCATCCCTGGTATGAGTGTCAGGCTTGCCCACATCATGAAGCAGAGCCGCCCACCTGCATATGCTGTCGGCGTCTATGGCTTTCATTGTGTATATGGAATGAACCCCCACATTGTACAGATGATACGGATTGTTCTGTTCCTGCTCCATCATCCGGTCAAATTCCGGGAGCACCACCGTAGTTATACCCATTTCATATGCCATTATGAGCTTTTCCGGGTGATCCGACACAAATAATTTGTCAAGCTCGACCCTTATCCTCTCGGCACTGATCTTTGACAGTGTTCCTGCCAATTTCTTCATGGCTGCCTGGGTATCTTCATCTATGGAGAAATCCAACTGCCCGGAAAATCTCACCGCCCGGAGTATCCTTAAGGCGTCCTCTGAAAATCTTTCCTCAGCTACGCCCACTGCTCTGATGACCTGATTCTCAAGATCCTCCACACCGCCGAATATATCTATGATCCCATTCCGGTGATTATACGCCATGGCGTTTATGGTGAAGTCTCTTCTCTTCAAGTCTTCCTTAAGATTAGTGGTAAATAATACCTTGTCCGGTCTCCGGTGATCGGTATATTCTCCGTCTATCCTGTAGGTTGTTACCTCATAGCCTTCTTTTCCGAACATTACCGTAACCGTTCCGTGCTGTATGCCGGTATCCACCGTCCTTCTAAACAGTGCCTTTATCTGTTCAGGCTTGGCAGAGGTGGTTATATCCCAGTCTCCCGGAGACCTTCCGAGAATAGAGTCTCTCACGCAGCCGCCTACAATATAGGCTTCATAGCCTGCAGCTTCCAGTGTTTCAATTATTCTATTTGCATTTTCAGGCATATTAATACGCATATCTGAGACCCCGGCAATCTGATTTTTTAGTAAGCTCTTCCGAAGTATACCATCTTGTAGGCAGGCTTTCCGCAGTGAACACACACATCACCTAAGTTCTCCTGTGCAAATGGCATACATCTTGTTGAAGCACCTGTCTTATCCTTGATAGCTTCCTCACAGGCTGTCTCACCGCACCACATAGCCTTAACAAATCCCGGCTTGTGCTCGATGATATCTGTGAACTCATCAAAGTTGTGTGCAACATATGTGTGTGAATCTCTGTGGGCAAGAGCCTTCTGGTACATATCCTTCTGGATAGTCTCAAGAAGCTCTCCAACCTTAACATCTATCTCATCAAGAGAAACTACTGTCTTCTCTCTTGTATCACGACGTACAAGAACAGCCTGATTTGCCTCAATATCCTTAGGTCCGATCTCAACACGAATAGGAATACCTCTCATCTCCTGCTCTGAGAACTTCCATCCAGGACTCTTGTCACTGTCATCAACCTTAACTCTGTATGCACCAAGCTTTCCTGAAAGCTCTGCTGCCTTCTCAAGAACACCAGGCTTTTTCTGCATGATAGGAATGATCATAACCTGTGTAGGTGCAACCTTTGGAGGAAGCACAAGACCTGAATTGTCACCATGAACCATGATAAGGGCACCGATAAGTCTTGTAGTCATACCCCATGATGTCTGATGAACATACTTAAGCTTGTTGTCCTTGTCTGTGAACTGGATACCAAATGCCTTGGCGAATCCATCACCAAAGTTGTGGCTTGTTCCTGACTGGAGTGCCTTACCGTCATGCATAAGTGCCTCTATTGTATAGGTAGCTTCCGCACCTGCGAATTTCTCTTTCTCTGTCTTTCTTCCCTTTATTACAGGAATAGCAAGCACATCCTCACAGAACTGTGCGTACACATTAAGCATCTGGATAGTTCTCTCCTCTGCCTCCTCTGCTGTTGCGTGGGCTGTGTGTCCCTCCTGCCATAAGAACTCTCTTGAACGAAGGAAAGGTCTTGTCTCCTTCTCCCATCTTACTACTGAACACCACTGGTTATATACCTTTGGAAGGTCTCTGTATGACTGTATCTCATCCTTATAGAAATCACAGAAAAGTGTCTCTGATGTAGGTCTTACACACATACGCTCGTTAAGAGGGTTAAGTCCTCCGTAAGTAACCCATGCTACCTCAGGGGCAAATCCCTCAACGTGATCCTTTTCCTTCTGGAGAAGGCTCTCCGGTATGAACATTGGCATATATACATTTTCAACTCCACACTCCTTGAACTTGGCGTCGAGCTGCTTCTGGATCAGTTCCCATATAGCATAACCTGCGGGCTTAATGGCCATACATCCTTTAACATTTGTATAGGAAATAAGTCCTGCCTTAAGTACAACGTCTGTGTACCACTGTGCAAAATCTTCATCCATTGATGTGATTGCTTCTACAAGCTTCTTGTCATTTGCCATGATATTTCTCCTTTATATTAATTCTTATTATTTACTTTCGGCTGTATACTTAGCATCTTTTCATTATAAAATGCAATACCCATAATTTCAAGCAGATTTGCACTTTGAGGAAAACAATAATGTCCATTTACCGACAATTAATGTCCTGACTATTGTATTTATCCGGTAAAATGTTATACTCTGTCGTTGGAAACACAGGATAATAATTGCAGCCCCATTATCTGCAGGTATACCACCTGACGATATGTTACTGTGAATATCGGTTTAGAATATAATGTATATGAAAAGAGGTGACATAGACATGTCTGAAACTAAAGACCGCAAGCCCGCCTTCAAGCTCAAGGAGGACTACCATTCAAATATAGGTGAGACAAATACCCTCACATCCCAGTACGCGGAATCCACCAGAGGTCAGGCGTCCGCCTATGTCATGACCCATAAAAAGAAAAGATCCGCCAAAATAGCAAAAAATATCATCTCTGCCATTCTTGTTGCGGCTCTCTTAAGTGTTGCCGTGTACTATTTCTACAACCTGTACAGATATCACCACAACAAACCAAGCTATGGACAGGACTACCTGTACAACACCTGGATTGCCGATGACGGCGGGGTATATTCCCTCAAGGAGGACTCATCAGTGATAAAAGAGACCGGGGGAATCACCACCATCGGAAGCTTCTATGTAGAAAATCCCAGAACTCTCATAATGGAATTTCCTGAGAAGACCGAAAGCTATCAGTTCAGGATAAATGAAGAAACCGGAGCCATGACCTGGACCCGCTACATAAATGACGTTCCGATGAAAACCACCCTTGTTGTGAAACCGGACACCGGAGATTAAATTTATTTAAAATTCATCCAGATCTATGATCTCGAAGGCCTTGCCCTCAGGCTCATTCTTGAATACCATATGCTCACCTGTTACAGGATGAATAAACTCCAGCCTTGAAGCATAAAGGGCGATCTGCTGGTATTTCTTCTTAACCTTCTGGAACTTAGGGTTATACTTGGTATCTCCCCATATTCCTGCCTTTTTTCCTGCCATCTGTACCCTTATCTGATGATGTCTTCCTGTCATAAGCGTTATAAGCACATATGTGAGTATTCCGTTATCTGTCTCCATCACATCAAGGACCTCATAATCAAGCTCCGCATACTTGGCTCCCGGAGTACCCTCATCAACGATCTTTGTCACATTGTTCTTCGTGTCATGAAGAAGGTAGTTCTTTATGGTTCCCTCTTCATTCGGAAGCTCCCCTGTAAGTATCGCCTGATAATACTTCACCATTTCTCCGCTTTCGCTCTGTCTTGAAAGCTCTGCTGCGGTCTCCTTATCCTTGGCAAATACCATAATACCCCCGACCGGTCTGTCCAGTCTGTGTATGGCAGCCAGATATGGCTCCTCTGTCCTGTTTTCTCTCTCATATATATGAAGCTTAAGTATACCTATCATATCCTCAGAATTTGTCCTGTCAGACTGGGAAGGTACGCCATAAGGCTTCACACACACTATTAAATGTTCGTCTTCATGTAAAATATTTAGCTTCATATTCCGGAGTCTCCATATCCTGTGTATTTTCTGTACGTCACCATATATAATAATATAATGGTCATTTATTACCTGTGGTCAAGCCTACATTCTGAATCTGTATCCAACACCCCATACAGTCTCGATAAACTGAGGATTTGATGTATCATACTCTATCTTCTCACGAATCTTCTTTATATGTACGGTAACCGTTGCAATATCACCGATACTCTCCATGTTCCAGATTCTGCTAAACAGCTCATCCTTTGAGAAGACCTTGTTAGGGTTGCTGGCAAGAAATACAAGGAGGTCAAATTCCTTGTTAGTAAATACCTTCTCCTCACCATCTACAAATACCCTTCTGTCGGTCTTATCAATCCTTAAACCCCTTATCTCTATGGTGTCGTTCTTAAGAGCCGTTGATCCCACAAGACGCTCATATCTGGCTATATGTGCCTTAACTCTGGCAACCAGCTCACTTGGACTGAAAGGCTTTGTCACATAATCATCCACGCCAAGTCCAAGACCTCTTATCTTATCAATATCGTTCTTCTTGGCTGTGACCATTATTATAGGAATATCTTTGGTCTCCCTTATCTTCTTGCATATCTCAAATCCATCAAGATCAGGAAGCATAAGATCAAGTATTATAAGGCTGTAGTCTGTTGTCAGTGCCTGTTCCAGACCCTTCTTTCCATTTGTCTGTATGTCCACTTCAAAATCATTTAATTCAAGATAATCTCTCTCCAGCTCTGCAATACTCACTTCATCCTCAATTATCAGAACTTTGCTCATTTGCTTCATCTCCCTTTGTATATTTGTTTAGTTCAAACATAATGGTAGTGCCTACACCAAGCTTGCTCTTAGCCCATATCTTACCACCATGTTCTTCAATTATCTTCTTACATATGGCAAGTCCAAGACCACTTCCGCCCCTTGACTGCCTTGCACTGTCTGCCCTGAAGGTCCTGTCAAATATATGCGGCAGGCTCTCCTCATCTATTCCCTTGCCATCATCACTTATGGATACCTTTATGGTATCTCCCTCATCATAGAGGTAGATCTCCACAAGTCCGTTCTCCTTGTCGGAATACTTTATGGCATTGGTAATTATATTATTGATAACTCGCTTTAACTGATCCGGGTCAACCACAACCTTAACATCCGGATCAACATAATCCTCGTATTTAAGCATCATGTTATTGGTTGCAAGGGTCGTCTGGATCTCCTCCATGCAATCACTGAAATATGCCTTAACATTAACTCTGTGAAACTCATATGGAATGGCATTATTGTTAATATTTGCATATAATGACAGCTCATTTATAAGGACATCCATTTCATTTGCCTTGTTATATATCATCCTGAGGTATCTGTCACGCTTCTCCGGAGTATCCGCAACACCATCCATGATACCCTCCACATAACCCTTTATGGTTGTTATAGGTGTCTTGAGATCATGGGAAATATTGCTTATAAGCTCCCTGTTCTCTTTCTCATACTGTATCTTAAGCTCAACGGATTCGCTGAGCTTGTTCTCCATATCCGTAAATGAACGGCACAGCTCACCGATCTCGTCCGTCCTGTGTTTGTCATACTCCACCTTAGTGTTAAGGTTGCCTTCACCTATTGCCTCGGCTGCCTCCTTGAGACTGACGATAGGCTTCACAAATTCCACATAAACAAGTCCCGATACTAAACCCCCTACCAGAATCACTACTAACAAAGTGATAAGCAGGAAGGTTACTATAGCATACCTGAACTGCACCATGTAATCACCATATGCCGTAAGAATATACACTGCAATATTGTTGCCCTTGTAGGTGTAATGTATCTGACTACACTGATATGTGGATGTATCATGTATCACATAATCTGAAAATACCTTCTCATAGCCTGAATTCTCGAAACTGTCGAACTCTTTCTTAAGCTTCTTGAAGTCCGGCACGTCATCAGCACAAATATATTCTCCGTTCCTCTTTACTATGACATGAGTGTTGGTTCCCTTAAGGGACTTGTTAAGCTCCTTGATGAAATCGTCATTCATGAACTTCTCCGGAGTATCATTTATAACAGCCGCCAGTGTCTCCTTATACTCTGAGATACGACTGTATATCTTCTTTACCGGTGACTCTCCGATATAAACCGAAGCAACCGAATATCCCTCACCAAATGTGGCTTCTATATATCTCTTTCCTACAAATATGGTACCTACAAACATTACAAATATGGTGAAGCACCATATAAAGAACAAAACTATCTTTACTTTCTTTGTTATCTTCATATTCCACGTTCCTGTATATCTGCACGACACGCCATGCTGTAATTTTACAGTGTTCATTATACCACACCTGTTATGTGCAATGTATGAAGTTTTCATAAATTAGTTTTTATATCTTTTGTACCCTTTCTTCCTGCCAAATAAACCCTTTTTCCTGGTTGGGACGGTACATGCAGCCTCAGTTCTCGCCTGAGACAGTTCCCTTAAAACACCGTCCAGCTTCCTGTATCTCTGTTCATCCCTCTGATCCTGCTTCCTCTGGAGCTCCTCAAGGTGTTCAACTATTCCCTCTATGGTCTCCCTTGAGGTTTCCTTTCCAAGAGACTGGGCAAACGTATCTGCATTCTCCTTTATTGCCTTAGACACAATCTTGTTCATCATATCCTGGAACTGTATGTATTTGAAATCAACGACCCTCTGGGGATTGTGCTCTCTTTCCTCTGATATCTCTATATCCCCATTTACCGGTCCAAGTTCTCCGTTCTGTTCTGCATTTTTCACTAACTGCTTTATTGCCTTTAGCTGTATCCCCCGTTCCTTTAATTCCTTTACCCTCTTAAGCACCTTTATGTCCGTATCATCATAATATCTGTGACCCATTTCATTTCTCTTTATCTTAAGTCCCAGCTCCTCCTCCCAGTATCTGAGAACATGTGCTTCAACCTCAACAAGCTTCGCTGCTTCCTTTATAAGATATACATTTCCTTCAATATTTTCCATTTTCCGGGCACCTCCTACTTAGGATTTTATACAAGCCCAGGTGGTGTCTCAATGATATTCACTCCAAAGATTTCGACAACCACAGGAGGATTTATGGGAAATATGTCTGATACTCTGATTTTATGAAACCGGCAGCTCCCTCTTGACGGCATATTACAAAAAAAGACCCTTAATATCATTATCTGTATATATGCCGGAGCCCGGTCACATATATGATACTAAAGGTCTTTTTCACTGACTGTTCAGATATATCCGTATATCCAGATGTATCTGATTGTATTTAATTATTTATCCTTGTGATCTTGTACTCACCCTTGCTGTTCTTTCTGAAATGCACATTACGGTAATTTGTACCCATTATGTACTCACTACCGTCATCTGTCTTTCTCAGATTATCCAGGGATTCCTGATTCATGGCACCCTTAAGATACTCTGTGAACAGCTCCTCCTTAGGCACCTTAAACAGTTCTTCCTCATTGCTTATGGACTGTCCGCTTCCAAGCTGCTCCGGATAATTTATCATGGTGGACAGCGTATCAACATCCTCATCCTTTATGACCTTCATTATCTTCTCAGCATAGGCATAAGCGTCCTCGTCAGTCTGCTTCTTAACATCCGGTCTCTCGTTGTAATGGTTCTCGAATGTAAGACAGTTTATTATATCGTTTAAAACTGCGTCTGTGGTGGTAACGTAAGTGTACAGAGAATAATTAACCTTGCTGTCTGAGAAGAACACCACTCTTCCCGGCTGAAGAGTGTAGTATGTGGCAGTGTTTCCGTTTATCATGGTAGACAGCATGTCCCCTGTCATGGTGTTGTCCACCGCTGCCAGGTCAAATTCAGAATACACAGTAGACGCACGAAATACGCACTGGAGACCATTATATACAAATGACACCTCTGCGATCTCGTCTTTTGATATGCTGTATACGCAATTGGACACCTCCGGACCTTCTGCGTCTATATACATTCCAAGTTTTATGAAACTGTCCGGTGATTCCACTGTACCGTTTATGTCATCAGGAGCTTCCTTTTTTTTGCTGCCGCATCCTGCACATATGGAAAGTACCATGAACACCAGCAATATAACTTTAACTGTTCTCTTCATAAGGAATATCATCCTCTCTTTTGTGATTAGTGGCAGCCTCTCTGCTTGCACTTGTAGTACATGTTAGGGTCTGTAGGATCCCATGTATGCCATGACGCAAGCTTGTATGCCTTAGGCTTGTCAAATGGACCCTTCTCTGCCTTTGCTGTGATGATAACTGTAGTTCCCAGTACACAGTTATCATATATCCACTTGGCGTCACCTGATGTAAGTCTTATACATCCGTGTGAACAGGTTGTTCCAAGCTTATTGTAAGCACTTACACTAAGTGTATTGTTGTCATTCTTTGAAAGATAATATACTGAGTGGAACAGGTAATTACCCATGATCTGTGTATCCCACTGTCCCCAGCATGGTCCCATAAGCTCAAGCCACCTGAACTTATTAGGTGTATGGAATTCTCCTGTCGGAGTATCATTTCCTGTTGAACATATCATAGTCCTTACGGGGATTATATATCCCTTTGATCCGTCCTTGGCATATGCGGTAACAGTATTTGAACCCTTATATACCTTGATCACATAGGTTGTTCCTGCAGGCATTTTGCTTGACACATCCTCTGCTCTCTTACCGTCAGATCCGAAGTAGAACTTGTAGCCATTTGCATAAGCCCATGTATTCTGGAGTCTGTGTCCGTCACTGCTGAAATAGTAGTAGTAATTCGCAAGCTTCTTGTAGCCGATGGTAGCCTCACCGTTACTCTTGGCATAATATGTCTTGCCGCTGTAATTTACCCAGCCTTCCTTCTTTATAAGAGCACCGCTTGGTCCGCAGAACAGATATATAGTTCCGTTAAGCTTGTAAGCGCCCTTTACCAGAGAACCATTTGCCCTGTAATAATATTTGTTTCCATCCGCTGATGTGTACAGACCTGAATATGGTCTTCCGTTGTCTTTAAACCTGTAATAATATGCGCCGATATGTACAAATCCGCTGGTAAGGTAACCCTGGTCTCCGAAATAGAAGTAATTTGCTGAGCCCTTTACCTTCCTGGCTCCTGTGTATGCCTTACCGTCGCTGCCTAAGAAATATGTCTTGCCGCCAACTGTCTGCCATGCATTTTTGATCATCTTTCCCGCAGTTGAGAAGCAGTATATGCTGCCGCCAATCTTTCTGACACCGGAAACTGTACGTCCGTTCTCATCTGCATAGACCGTCATATCTCTTATGGTAAATAATTTATTTACCTGCAATACACCATTCTCGTCAAATACATACTTATATCTGTTGGCTGTACTTATAAGACCTGTGTATGCCTTGCCGTCTCTGCCGAAATAATACTTCTTGCCATTCTCGGTTACCCATCTTGATATAGTTATTTTTCCCGAATAATTGAAATGATATATACCATCTGTGGTCTTTCTCACACCACAGATAGTCCTGCCGTTACTGTCTGCATAGAATACCAGATTACCTGATCTGTACACACAATCTGTCTGGAGTCTTCCTTCATCATCGAAGCAATACTTATAATTATTCCTTGTGTCAATAAGGCCTCTGTATGCCTTACCGTCACCGCCGAAATAATATTTACTGCCTGATATGGATTTCCAGCCCTTATTGAATACTGAACAATTCCCCTGCATGAAATAATACTCTCCATCTATCTCGTACAATCCGCATCCGTATATCTTACCGTCATCGCCGAAATAATATCTGCTGTTTCCTATAACTGCAAATGAATTTCTGGTCATAAATCCACTGCTGTAATCAAAAAAGTATTTGGCATCATCTATTACTCTTACTCCCTTTACTGCCACACCTTCCACATAATATCTGGTTCCGCCGTCTTCCTCTACAAATCCATTCTTAACCTCGCCTACAGGATCTTCCACTTCTGCACTATACTGTATGGAATATACTGCAGGAGCCTGGGCTCCGCTCAGATACTCTGCTGCCGAAACTCTCTGTACCTGTGGTGTTGCGGCTATTCCTGCCCACACAATTCCTGCCGTAATGGCAATCTTCACTAAGTTTTTCTTCATATGCTTTCCCCCTTTTATTTTGAAAAAACTTCTATACATACTATCGTTTACCTTTTTGCTGCGATTCTTCTGGTGTATCCAAGCTTTGTCTGCTGTAACCGGATACCAAGAACAATACCAACCTCCATCATGGTGAAGAGGATGGCCGAACCACCATAGCTTATAAATGGCAGTGAAACACCTGTATTAGGCAGAAGATTTACTGCCACACACACATTTACAATTATCTGATAGATAATATTTAACATTACACCTATGGTAAGTATGCTGCCGTAGAGATTTCTTGATTCCTTTACGACTATGAACATCTGATACAGCATATAAGCATACATCATGAACATCAATATAGCACCAACAATACCTAACTCCTCACATATGATAGAGAAGATCATGTCATTCTGGGCCTCAGGTATATTCACCAGCTTCTGGGTTCCCTTGCCGAGACCTTTACCGAATACACCGGCACTTCCTATGGCATACATTGCCTGCAAAGGCTGGTATCCACCATCTGCCTCATACTTCTTAGGATCAAGCCATGCAAATATTCTTGCCATCTGATATGGGTATTTTCCCACATCCTCCTGTGCCGGAAGATGATGAGAAAGATATACCAGTGCTATAGTCACTACAACTATTATCGTCACCAGAAAATACATGTGGAACTTCGTGTCACCACTCATTATAAATGTCAGGGTAAATACCATGAGCATAAGTATAATAGCGGTACTGAGATTTGATGAAATCGCCAATACCAGAATCGCCTGTACAGACACCGCCAACCACAGTACAAATATAATTACCCTGTTATTCATTCTCTTCTGGTATGTATTCACATATCCTGCCATAAACAAAATCATAAGAACTTTAACCACATCAGCAACCTGAAACTGAAGAGGTCCGATTGTGATCCATCTTGTGGCACCCTTGGCATTAATTGCAATACCCGGAAGCTTCAGAAGAAAAATACAGCCTATAGAAGCTATATAACTGGCTATAGCCGTAATGAATATAAGCTTTCTGTTATTCTTCTTAATGTAAAATCTGGCTACCAGAACCGCTACCACCAAGGCTACGATACCTATCACTATAGCTCTCAACTGCTTCTTAAAATAAAAGGCAGAATCATAATTAGTAGCCGCACTTATAGAGCAGCTGTAGCTTGACGCCGAAAAGATCATAATCAGTCCAAATGCCATAAGAAATAACATTCCGACTATCAGCCTGATCTCCACAGCAGGAGTATATATATACTCTACTTCCTCCGACTTGTCCTGTCCTCTTTTTATTTTCTTACTGTCTGTTCTGTTATTGTCTGTCTTCACAATATATCTCCACTACATATTAATTAAACAAGTTTGGAAGTGAATCCTTTATGAATTTTCCCGTGTCTATGACGCCTGCCTCCAACACATCCAATACATTTCCCTGGGGCTTATTGATCTTATCCACCACAGTGCCCACATAAAACACCGGATTCTCGTATCCACAGATTGCTCCCTGATAAGTTACTTTAATATATTTTCCCTTGTCATAGCTGTCGATCTTCATGTCATAGCTGCCATCTTCCTGCCCATTGTCTACACTTACGGACAGTACTTCATCCCTGAATTCATATTTCAGAGTTCTAACAGTCTCACTTCCATCCTTCACGTTAGTGAGAGTATATTCTGTTCCAATGACCTCATCTTCCGATATATCATCCTTAACCAGCTTTATGCTATTGCCCTTATCATCACTCTGCTCATAGCAGATTTTATCACACAGGTAATCTCCTCCAAGGAAACTCAGCTTAAAACCTATATTATCCTTTGATATGCCGTTCGCATATACGCACACCAGCTCGTCATACTTTGTAACTGCAAATCTCAGGGTGAAATCTCCGGTCTCATTAACTATAGTCTTTATCCTGTTATACATAATATCAACAGAGAATCCTGTAGCCTCCTCAACCTTTGCCAGCACGTCAGGTCCCGCCGACACGATCATATTATGTGCTCTGTCTATATAATCCATAAGCTTTTCCTGCTTAATGGTGATCCTGTATACTGTACATTTCTCATCCCTGCCATTCACAGAGAAGCTCTCTTTCCCTTCCCTCTCGGCCTCCATGTCAAGTACTGCCTCCGCTATCTCCTTATAAAGCTCCGACATGTCATTTGTTTCATCCGAAGTGGCAGTCAATACCTCCATAAAAGACTGATAAAATCCTGCAAATGCTTTTATTTCATCCTTACTTACACCTGCAGTAAGCTTGAGTACAGTGGCAAATGCAGTTGATGGAAGATTCTCTTTAAATGCCCCCGTATAATCAAACTGAAGATAATTACCCTTATAGCCCACAAGGGAAGTATCCTTGTCCGCATAGATATCCACATCTATATCATGGTTTAAGATTGCTCCCGAAGTCTGGAGCATAAACTCATGCCTGTCCTTGTCTCTGATTATGCCGGTACTTAAATTGTCTGCTTCAACTGATATTTTGTAATTTCCGCCTATGATACCCTTAATCATATCATAGCCGCCGTATTTTGCCTCTGCCTGCGATTCCTCCGCCGTAAGCATTGTATTCTTAAATGCATTCCATATCTTAAGCTGCGGAATATTCCTTATATACACCAAAACACCTACGAATATCCCTGCTGCCACTATCAGCACTGCTAATATAGAAATGATCACTTTTTGGGATTTATTAGTCTTCATGTGCAACCTCGTCATGGTGTTTATTTATATAATCTACTGCCTGCCCAAGCCCTTCCTCTGAAAATGGGAACTCTCCTCTGATCTTCACCTCATCGGCAGTTGCTTCAAAACAAAAGGGTTCCGGCCACATATAGCATGCCAGCACTGTTTTCTTCTCTTCAGTTCCGTCTTCTGCGACTCCGGAAACTACTTCCTCCTTTGTCACCATATATCTGGCACCTGTATCACTGCCCTTAAAGGGCTTTTTCTTGTAAAACTCAAATGCCAGCAAATCCACACGATTTACCATAATTTATTTCTCCCTTATCTCAAAGGTATACTTGTCAAGCAGCATGTTAGTCTTCTTATCCCTTACATAAAGCGTTATCCTCTCCGGCTTCTGACTTTCACCTGTCACAAGTACCCATGTAGCACTGCCGGTCTTCACCGCAGTGTCAGGGACTACATCTTTACTTTTACTTCCGTCCTCATGGACTATATATTCTACAATGTCACTGGACTTGCCGTCCCCAGCGTTGAATACAGAATGTACATATGCGTCCGTTCCCACAACACAGCTGTTGTTACGGGTAGAGTAATCCTCTGTGGAACCATTGATAAATGACTGTATATTCCAACCTGTAAGCTTCATAAGATCCTCTGCTGCCGTTCCGTAGCTTGCATATTTCAGGTCACACAGGTAAGACAGAGTAGTCTCATCATCTGCACTCATATGATCCGCAACATACGCAGCCTTTGCATTATTTATGTAGCTTGTCACGTCTATATTCTTCACCTGGGCAAATGCCTCTATGGCGCCATTGTAATCATTTTCCTCAAGAAGCTTCTTTCCCTTAGCCTGATAACAGGCGTCCAGGAGATCCGTAGTATCCTTATATGTCTGATCTACCTGAGAATAGTACCTGATAGCTTCGTCAAATTCGCTGTTTTTGTAACATCTTCCCGCATACTCAAGGTAACATATGCCTGCCTTCTCAAGGTAATCTCCATATTGAGATTTCATATAATCATCATGAGCAGTCTTAAGGTCCCCATCAGCATAGGATACACCTGCCTGCTTATAGTAGGATCTGGACAGCATGTCGGCAGAATCTTCATAATCTCCTGCCTCTGTGAAGAATTTTATTGCCTCCTCGAAGCTCTCCTCCTTGTATGCTGCAATACCCTGCTCATATGCACAGGACTGCAGAAATTCTCCGGCATCACTTATGTCTCCGGCATTCTCAAATTCTGATGAGGCAGCCTCATAATTACCGCTTTCATAAAGCCTTGTGGCTTCATTGTAGTGACTTTCCCTTGCCATCTTGGCAGAATCCCTGTAATCATACTTTGCCGCCTTCTCATAATATACCGCCGCATTCTCATAGTCTCCATCCTTGTAAAGGGATTCGGCATACTCATAGTATGCACCGCCCTCCACCATGGTCTTAGAATTTCTAAAATCATGAAGCTGGGTATATATGCTCACTGCATTATCTATATCTCCGCGGTCAAGTGCCGCAGACGCCTTATTGTACTTTAATATCTTCGGCACATAATAACCCGCCCCCGACACTGCTGCAAGTGCCAGTACTATGGTAACCGCTGTGATAATCCTTTTTCTTTTCTTTCTGGTCTTCTCGTCATCCGGCTTCTTCTTGTAGTAATCCTTATCTACTTCCCATGGCTCCGGCTCTCTCTCCGGAACAGGTTCCACCGGCACATCTTCCTCCGGATCCTCTTCCAATTCATAATTTTCCGGTGCGGGATCTTCATAATTGTCATCCTCATACCATTTGGTCTGAAGCTTGTCCTTGTCAACCCCTGCAAACATTGCTCCGCATACTGGACATCGATCTTCGTTATCCTCCAGCTCCCGTCCGCACACATTACAATAAAACATAACTATTAGCTCCTTTATTCCTGTCTGCCAGACTTAGGTTCCAGGATCACATCCCTGGCTTACTTGCTCTTAAACAGGAACTCTTCATTTGATATTTTTATAATACTATTGTCAGGAATAGGTACATCCATACTGCTGTATACCTGCTTTCCATTCAAATAAGTATGGTTGGTGGAGTTATTATCCCTCAAATAATTAACTCCGTTTATACTTGTGATATAAGCATGTCTTCTGCTGACAGATTTATTTCCCAGGATCTTATAATCAACGCCCTGATCTGCCTTGCCTATACAGAATACCTGCTTGGTAATAGGTATCTCTTCACCGGTAACTTTTCTTATAAGCTTTGGCACACCATATCCGCTTATAGGCTTTGTGGAAAGCACTGTTGTGGCTGCATCAGAGCTATCCTGGACATCTCCCATATAGCTTCCACTGCCCGGTCTGAAGGTGACTCTGCCTGTTGTATTCCCTGCCATGGTTCTTCTGATCTCCTCATAATATGCCATGTCACGGTTCTCATTAAGTCTCTTGACTTCTTCGGCTCTGCGTTTTGCTTCTTCAGCTCTCCGCTTAGCTTCCTCACTGTTTCTTCTTGCTTCAAATTCAGCACGCATTCTTGCCTCTTCGGCACGCATTTCTGCATCCCTTGCCCTTCGTATTTCATCTGAATACTTGGACGCTTCTATCTCCGCCTTTATCCTTGCTTCCTCAGCAGCCTTTGCCGCAGCCTCCGCCTGCTGTCTCTCTATCTCTTTCTGTCTTCTGTCTATGCCGTCCTGCTGCTCCATTATCTGTCTTGCATAGAGTATGGCAGTCTGTGACTGTGCCGCAACCTCCGCAGCCGCTCTCTGTCTGGCAACCTCAGCTTCTATCTTGGCGGCCTCCGCAGCCATCCTTGCTTCCTCAGCAGCCTTTGCCACCTGTGCCTGACGTCTTGCTTCCTCACTCTGACGTCTTGCCTCACTTTCAGCGATTATCCTTGCCTTATCTGCATTTCTTGCAGCCTCCTCAGCAAGCATACGCTCCGACTCCTTCTTGGCATATTCTGCTGTTTCATCGGCAAGTGCCGCCGGTGTCTGATCTTCTATGATAAGGAGCTGGCTCTTTGATCGAAGCTCACCTATAAATCTGTTAAAGTCAAATACGTCAAAATCCGGATTATCATCAAAATAATCCAGTATCTGGTTGGCACATTCCACCGCAGATGTATGGGCATATACCAGACGTGACAGGGTATCCTTCATGAACTGCCCTACATTATTCTCCGGAAACGCCTTATCAAGTGGAAGGTATATGACCTGCACTGTAAAATCACACAGCCTGGCATATAAAAACCTCAGATCAAGAACAACCTTATTTAGGCTCAGTCCATTCTGCACTATGGACACAAGTTGTCTGCTGAGACTGTATATATACTCAATTAATTCGTCTCTGAACACCGGCTTGACAATAAGCTGTTCAAAGGTCATATCCCCATAAATTGTATATTCAAGTGTTCTTTCTCCTTTTATATATGTTTCCCTGCATGTGCTGTTGTTACCTGCAAATGGCACATTGTATGTATTCATCTCATACGCATTTACCGGTGTATTCTGATCAAGCTTATAATGAACCCTCTGCTCCTTGACAGTCCTGTTATCCCTATCTGCCATGTATGCCCTCCTACTTTAAACTTTGCTAAGGCTTAAGTTTAGTTATTAATACTTTATACGTGCTCTATATGTGTTTCATTATACTTCTATGCACTCTTAATTTTTTTGCTCTGTTTTGTCATCAGTGCCCTTCCTCATGATCGTATAAATTTCGACACTAATACTTGTACATTATAACAAAGCACAACTTAAAAAGAAACCCCAAAACAGACTTTATGTAAATCTGAGTTTGGGGAATGTATTTCTTGATCAACTTTAAGTTCTGTACTGTCATCGACTTCGAATTTATGTTTATCTGTCATTGACTGTGAATTTATGTTTATTAATAATTTGCAGATTGCATTTTATTCTGATGTTTTTATGCTCAGTCGTCTGACTCCGGGTAGAGATCGTGGTTCCAATAATGCTCAGTAGCCTCAAGAACATTGTCCGGGCAGTTAAAGAACTGATAATTCTCATCCCAGCTTTCTGTGACCACATTTCCCTGTTCATCATAGTAAACCGGATCGTCCCAGGTAACATCCACGTTGTACCATTTACCGTCTATATGGATCTTGTTCCAGGCATGATCCTCTTCCAGACCATTTGCCTTGCCCTCTACTATAATGCATTCTATGTCGAAACAGTCCATGAACAGCTTGAAGGTTGAGGCGTAACCGGAACATATACCGTAATGTCCCACCAGCATACCATATGGATTGTCTGCGTCAGGATCTGCCTTGCTCTCATCATCCACGGCAGGAATGTCGTAGTCCATGTTTATACACAGGTAATCATGGACAGCCTTCTCCTTCTCAACATCCGTCATATCCTCTGTGATCACACTGTCGATCACAGCTACTGCTGCCTTATATATGGCCTGATCCTTTGGCTCCGTAAGTATGGACATATCCCTTGTTTTCACAGCCCTCACTATATCCTGATTGTAATATGTACTGTCGTCTATGTCCTTAAGATCATTTTCAGAGGTTATGACTTCATTGGAGTTATTTTCGTTATTGTTCTTATCATCTTCTGATTTTTCATTATTATCAATGTCTGAATCTGTGTTGTCTTCCGAATTTACATCATTGTTGTCCTGAGATGCATTATTTTTTCCGGAACCATTATTGTCACTTTTATCTTCATGGGTATTTTTATCATCATTTCCGACAGCGTCTCTGTACTTCTGTATCATCACAGCGTTTTTATCACTTAAGGCTTCCAACTCATCTTCTGTCATTTCAAATGTTTTGTTGAAGCCCTCCTTTGCAGAAGCCTCATCATCACAGATTGCAAGGACCACATAATTTCCCCTTGAATACACAAGTCCGTCATCTATCATCTTGGTTTCCTCCGGGAAATATCCGTAATACGCAGCACTACGCTGTTCTTTTCTGTTGGCAAATGCATCCTTAACCACCTTAACATCTTTCTTTCCCGATACCTCAAGCACTGCCCATTCGTATGCCCTGGAATTTACAGAATATATAATGGCACCATCCTCAAGGTCTACGTTAAGGTCATAAAATACTTCCATCACATTGTCAAATTCTGTATCTCCATATGTAACCAGTGCAGCTTCATATTCCTTATCATCAATCATGCCTGTTACCAGCTCAAGGCAGTCTGCCTTAGTCACCTTAGTATCTTTTCCCGGACCTGTGTTACTTAAACTGCATGCAGATGTAAAGCTTATAAGCAATATCATACACATTACAATTCCTATCTTATTATTTATTTTCATATCCTTCATTGTTCTCCTGTTGGTTTTTACTTGAACATCATTATAATGTTTTCCCCGTTATATTCAAATACCGAATTCTCCTTACTGCTATAATAAGAAAAACCCTTGATTTCAGTTTGAAATCAAGGGTTTTATTTTAGAGGCGCGAGCCGGATTTGAACCGGCGATGACGGTGTTGCAGACCGGGGCCTTACCACTTGGCTATCGCGCCATATATCATAAGGAGGGACCCATGCAATGGGAGGATTCCTTGTGATTAGTAAGCAACTTGTTGCTTACATTTATTACCATAAGAAGGGGCCCACGAAGTGGGAAAATCTCCTGTGGTTAATAAGCTGTTTACAGCTTACATTTATTATCATAAGGAGGAACCCATGTAATGGGAGGATTCCTTCACCCATCCTTAAACTCCCCGAGTAGGGCTCGAACCTACAACCCCTCGGTTAACAGCCGAGTGCTCTACCATTGAGCTATCGAGGAATATGTCAAAAATATTATTCAAGCATTCCAAAAAAGGAACGCAGAAGGAGGGATTTGAACCCTCGCGCCGCGCAAACGGCCTACACCCTTAGCAGGGGCGCCTCTTCAGCCACTTGAGTACTTCTGCAAAATGCCTAAATGAATGTTCCCACCAGGGATGTATTTATTTTTGACGCTAGTACATGATAACAAACCGGGAAAGATTTGTCAACATGTTTTTTTTGTTACAGTCTGAGCTTAGTGCCCTTTCCTCCACGTCTTACAGGTTTTATCCTTGTAAAGGCTACTTCCTTCTCGCCCACTGTAATGCTGTCCTTGATACTTCCCACTGCAACTTCCTCAATGTTATCCGTATCAGCAATGGACATGAACTTAATGCAGCCTGCTCCCTTGCCCTTTTCAGGGATCTCCGCAGCAGCCACACGGATGTAGAATCCCTCCTGGGATCTGGCAACAACAAAATCGCTCTCATCCACAAGACCGATATAGATTATCTCCTCATCTGCCTTGGACGCCGCAATGGACTTTCTTGTTACATCAAAGTTATTACCTGCAACTCTCTTGGCAAATCCATACTTATCTGCAAATAAGAATGTCTTATCCACAAACTGTTCAACACATCCCATATATAATATGTCTTCCTTGCCGTCCATATTACAAAATTCAAAGATCTGTATTCCCTTATCGTTAAGTCTTCCGATAAGTCCCTGTGAGGAAGGCTTCTTGGAAGATGAAGACTTTGAATTGGTATTCTTCTTTGCCTGAAGCTTTATAATATCAAGAACCTTGATGGTGTACATGTTACTATTATTTGCAAATACCGCAACTCTATCCGTATTCTGACACTTAAACGCAAACCTGTAGTCTCTTGTGATCTGCTCTGTATTCTTGTCATATACACCTGCGTCCACAACCTTTATATAGTAAAATCTATCCAGAAGAACTGCTACTTCAGTGGCAACAACCTCTGCCTTCTTGACTACTACCTCACCGCAATCCTTTATAACAGATCTTCTAGGAATGGCATACTTTGCCTTGATGGCCTCCATATCTGAAATCATCTGTTTCATCATGGCTGCTTTTCCTGACAGAAGCCTGCTGTACTTCTTAATAAGCTTCTCAGCCTCATCAAGCTCCTTCTTAAGCTGGTCGATCTCCAGACCTATAAGCTTCTGGAGTCTCATGGCAAGTATGGCGTCTGCCTGCTTCTCTGTGAAGTGAAGCTCCTTTGCATCTGCCTCTGAACCTTTAAATCTGAACTTAATATTTGATGTATCTCCATGGATAAGACATGCTCTGGCATCTGCCACCTTCTTACTTCCACGAAGTATCTCTATGATAAGATCGATACAGTCAACGGCTGTAAGAAGACCTTCCTTTACTTCCCTAACATTCTCCTGCTCTGCAAGAAGCTTGGTATACTTGGTATTATAGAGATCATACTTGAAATCAGTGTATATCTTAAGTATCCTCTTAAGACCCATGACCTCCGGCTTGCCATCATTTATGCAGTTAATATTAACTCCGTAGGTATCCTCAAGTCCTGCCTTCTTGTAGAGGATGTTGATTATGTTCTCTATCTCGGCGTCACTGGTACCCTTCTTAACATCAATACAGAGACACTCACCATTCTTGTCACCTCTGTCGGCAATATCTACAACCGCAGGAAGCTCTCTGTTTCTGGTAAGTTCTGCCACTGTATCAAGGAATTTGGCTGTTCCGCCTATCATGGTTACAGGAAGCTCTGTCACACAGATACTCTTTCTTCCGTAGCCGATATCTCTTACCTCAACCTTACCTCTTACCTTAAGTCTTCCAAGACCTGTCTCATAAATCCCCAGAAGATCATCTCTTGAGGCATTTATTATTCCGCCGGTGGCAAAATCCGGTCCCGGCATTATATCAAGAAGCTCTCCAAGGGATATCCCAGGATTATTGAGATAAGCTATGGTAGCATCTATAACCTCTCCGAGATTGTGGGTAGGGATATTTGTCGCCATACCTACCGCAATACCTGTACTTCCCGATACCAGTATGTTAGGAACCTGGAATGGAAGAAATGTAGGTTCTGTCTCTGTTCCGTCAAAGTTAGGGATAAATCTGTCCTTGAAATATGAAAGATCCTTCATACACACATCTTCTGTGTATTTGGATATCCTTGCTTCAGTGTATCGCATTGCCGCAGCACCTGAACCATCCACGGCACCGAAGTTACCATGTCCATCCACAAGTGGAATTGGAAGCTTCCAGTTCTGTGCCATATTTACAAGTCCCTCATATATTGAGCTGTCACCATGGGGATGGAACTTACCCATGGTATCACCTACTATTCTTGCGCTCTTTCTGTGTGGCTTGTCTGAACTGGCAAGACTGTTCAGTGAATACAATATTCTTCTCTGTACAGGTTTTAGTCCGTCTCTTACGTCGGGAAGTGCTCTCTCAGTAATAACTGACATGGCGTAATCCACATAGGACTGGCCCATCTCCGATTCAAAATCTATGTTTAATATTTTCTCTGCCATTGTTTATTCTCCTAATTACAATATGCATCACCCTTATATATCAAGTACAGCGTCCATGCTGTGGGTCTCGATATATTCTCTTCTCGGTGCAACCTCTGTTCCCATAAGTGTCTGGGTGAGCTGGTTTGCTTCAACAATGCTGTTTATGGATACCTGCTTTAAAACTCTGTTATCCGGATCCATGGTGGTTTCGTAGAGCTGGTCGGCATCCATCTCACCAAGACCCTTGTATCTCTGTATCATGAACTTGTTCTGATGAGTCTTTCTGTATTTCGCCAGCTCATCATCCGAATAGAGATACTTTATATTCTTTCCCTCACCTACTCTGTAGAGAGGGGGTATAGCAATGTAAATATGACCTTCTCTTATAAGATCCGGGAAGAATCTGTAGAAGAATGTAAGAAGCAGTGTAGCAATATGTGCTCCGTCCACGTCCGCATCAGTCATGATTATTATCTTATTGTAGTTAAGCTTAGAGATATCAAAGTCATTTCCGTAGCCCTGTAAGAAACCGCAGCCAAAAGCATTTATAAGGGCCTTTATCTCTGCATTTTCAAGAACCTTGGCAACAGGCTTTTTCTCCACATTCAATATCTTTCCTCTAAGGGGAAGTATCGCCTGGTACTTTCTGTTTCTGGCGGTCTTTGCCGAACCTCCCGCAGAATCTCCCTCCACTATGAATATCTCACATTTCTCTGCGTCATTTGACTCCTGCTTTGCAAGCTTTCCGTTTCCCTCAAATGAGAACTTGGAAATATTGATCTTGGACTTGTCCATTGCTTTCTTTTTTGAAAGAGCAACCGCTCTGTCGCAGATATCCTTGAGCACTTCATAGTTTCTGTCGAAGTATACTGTAAGCTGTTCCTTTACGATATCATCCACAGCCTTTGTCACGTCTGTGTTTGAAAGCTTGGTCTTGGTCTGTCCCTCAAACTGAGGATCCGGATGCTTGACTGATATTATCGCCTGCATACCTGATCTTATGTCTGCTCCCGAAAGGTTCGAGTCCTTATCCTTTAAAAGTCCCAGTTCATTTCTTGCGTAATTATTTATAAGCTTTGCAAATCCTGTCTTAAATCCGGTTACATGTGTACCGCCCTCAGGGTTTGTAATATTATTTGTAAATCCGATGATGTTCTCTTCGCCATCTTCAGTCATAAGAAATACGATATCTGCACTTATTCCATCCTTCTCGCCGCTGATAGCCACCACTGGTGATGTACGGGTAAGTCCCTCTGATATGTCCTCCACAAATGCTGAAAGACCTCCCGGCTGATGGAACACTATAGGCTCTTTGCCGTCTCTCTTATTCTCAAATGTAATTGTAAGCTCAGGGTTCAGATAACAGGTTTCCTTTATTCTCTGCCTGATGGCGTCTGCCTTGAACTTAACTGTCTCAAATATACTTTCATCGGGATACAGTGTTACCGTAGTACCTGTACGTCTGGTCTTAAGCTTCTCCTTAGGGAGATTACCGTCAATCAATTCTGTTGTAGGATTGCCATATTCATAGGAATCATGGTAGAGATATCCGTCCCTTGCAACATCCACTATAAGCTTCTTTGACAGGGCATTTACAACTGCCGAACCAACACCATGAAGACCTCCGCTTATCTTGTATGTGTTTCCGTTAAACTTACCGCCTGCATGTAATACTGTATATACAACTCTCTCTGCCGGTATTCCCTCTGTAGCATGTATATCTACGGGAACTCCTCTTCCATCGTCGGACACTGTGGCAGAACCATCTTCGTTGATACTTACATATATATTCTTGCAGTAACCTGCCAGGTGCTCATCCACCGAATTATCTATGAGCTCCTGTACCAGATGGTTGAGTCCGCTTCTCCCTGTATTTCCAATATACATACCCGGTCTTAGTCTTACTGGTTCAAGGCCCTTTAAGACCTCTATGTTTTTTGCACTGTACGACATCTAACTTTCCCTTCTTAATTTCACCATAATCTGTTTTTATCTGACTATATCACACAAACATATGTTCTTGCAAATATTTTATTTAATTTGACTTCTCAAAGTCACTGAGGATATTTATATTATCTTCGCTTTCAGCGTAATATATCTTTATCTTGTCTCCCGGCTGGATAAATATCAACTGTTCATTATCTGCAAATTTCTGTTTGTACACATTACCATCCTTGTCGGTAATGTAGACATATGTCTCATTTTCCACAGCAATATACTTGATATCCTTTACAACTATATCCTTATTTGGCATACCTTCAAGGTCTGAACTGCTGTTTGTTATGCCATTTTCATACAGTAATCTGGTATATTCCTTAAGAGCGTCCCTCTGGGTGTTTCCTGTAGCAACAATGTTATATTTTTCCACATTTACCAAAGCATACATTTTTACAAGTCCCGCATTATCCTTCAGAACCATTATATATGTCGGGATATTCTTAATATTTATAAGTGATGGGAAGCTCGCCCTGTAACCAAGATTTTGTACCTGTCCCTCTGCGGAACTCATGGCAGAATACTCCTCGGCACCGGCAATGTTGTAATATTTACTTTCGCCGGTTCTTAAGTTCATAAGGACAAAGCCTATATTAGACTCATCTGCATTTACAGAGGTTACTCCGGTATAAACCCATACATCTCCATCCATAACCTTATAACCATAGTCATCTGTAGTCTTCTTACATCCCTTGTTTCCGATAATGCTGTTTATATATCCGCCTGATAATCTTCCGTACCAATCATACTTCTGACACATGAGATCTCCGTCATACACTCTGTCTATCCAGTTTGGTACATTGCCCACCGGATAATATACAGTATCACCTGTACACGGATCACACACAATGACGCCATCTACATCCATGGCTCCGAATAGACCGGCATTTGCCTTCATGGTAGGACATATATAGTATGGATTTCCCTCATTATCAAGCTCAAGATAATAATCATCTATAAGCTTTGTAGGATACTTCATCTGGACATGTCTCATGAGATTATCATTAAAATACGCTGATGGCACATACTTCATTGGCTTATCAAGCTTTACATACTGTGCCTCGTTCTTTACAGGATCCACCAGAACATATCCCGGAACCCCGGCATTCTTGTTGTTAAAGTATTTGATAAATCCAGCATATTCCAGAGACGCTACTTTCATAGGTCTTCCGTTGTAATCTATTGTGCTGTAGTAATCGCTTACCACATACTGGCTTACCACATCTGAAAGGGAACCTATGGCTCTCTCTCCGATTATCTTGGCTGTTTCTGTATCCATTAGAGCAATATTGTTTATATCTGTGCTCTCAGGTATATCTGTAGCAAAGTTTCCATCCTCAATGTTTATAAGACTTGCATACTTGGATGAAAAGAAAAGCTTGGATGAGAAAAATGACGCAAATATAAGAATCACGATTATGCCTGCGATTGCCATAATACCGTACTTGGTTACCTTATTTACCAGCTTTACTCCGTCTACTATTATTACATTTTCCTTTTTCTTTAAATTAAGGAAACATACCATAAGAAGAATAACAGTAACAATAAGCCACTGATACAGTTCACCGGAATATATGCTTAATGAAGGCACGCAAATATAATAATATATTGCTTCAACTATAAGAAACAGCACCAGCATTACTGCATTTACCTTTGAAAATACAAACCCGCTGGTGAATATGTTCTTATTTGCCGATGTTTTCTTTCTTGATTGCTTTCCCATGGAATATCCCTCCTTAAGTCCTTGAGTTTCTGTAATCCTCAACCGCTGTTTCATAGAGATTGTTTCCCTGGCAATCGATAACAACTATAGCCGGGAAATTTTCAACTCTCATTTTCCTGATTGCTTCTGCTCCAAGGTCATCATATGCAATGACCTCTGACTCCTTGATACAGCCGGACAAAAGTGCACCGGCTCCACCTACGGCAGCAAAGTAAACTGCCTGATCCTTGATTATTGAATCTATTACTGCCTGACCTCTCTTACCCTTTCCTATCATTCCGTTAAGACCCTTGCTTAAAATAAGTGGGGTGTATTTGTCCATTCTTGTACTGGTTGTAGGTCCTGCAGAACCTATTACCTGTCCCTCCTTTGCAGGTGTAGGTCCAAGATAATATATTACATTATTTGTAAGATCAAATGGTATTACACCTTTTTCATATAATGTCTTTCCATCGGCGTCACTATACTCTGACGCAAGGATAGCATCATACATTCTCTTATGCGCCGCATCTCTTGCACTATAGATGGTTCCTGAAATATATACATAGTCACCGGCTTTAAGGTCTTTAACCTGTTTCTTGTCAAATGGTGCATTTATATGTTTTTCCATTATTTATCCAATCTCCTTATCCAAATATCAGATTAGTTTATTATATAAATTGTCCAGATCATATAATATGTCTCTCAAATACAGTTATATTAATATTCTCATATTAAATTACGACTGTAACATGTCTGTTTACATGGCAGCACATATTTACCGCAAGTGGCATACCAGCAATGTGGGTTGCGTAGGTTTCAATATTTACTGCAAGGGCTGTGGTCTTACCGCCTAAGCCACCAGGACCTATACCGCTCTTGTTTATTGTATCAAGCACCTCTTCCTCTATCCTGGCAATGTGAGGAAGCTTTGAATGTTCCCCTGCCTTTCTTGTAAGAGCTTTCTTGGCAAGCTCTGCCGATAACTCAAAGTCTCCGCCTAAGCCAACACCTACAAATACCGGTGGGCATGCATTAGGTCCTGCTTCCATAACAGCCTTTACGATAGCTTCCTTTACACCCTCTTCTCCGTCAGCAGGCTTAAGCATGAACACCCTGCTCATGTTCTCGCTTCCAAAGCCCTTAGGAGCTATTGTGATCTCAAGCTTATCTCCCGGCACAATGTCATAGTGGATAATGGCAGGAGTGTTGTCGTTTGTATTTACCCTTAAAAGTGGATCCGATACAACTGACTTTCTGAGATATCCTTCTTTGTAACCTCTTCTTACACCTTCATTTATGGCGTCTGTAATATTCATTCCTTCAAGGTGTACATCCTGTCCTATATTAACAAAAAATACAGCCATGCCGGTATCCTGACATATTGCAATTTCGTCTCTTGCTGCTATATCAAGGTTATCACATAGCTGATTCATGATCTGTCTTCCAAGTTTGCTGTCTTCTTCTGCTGCTGCTTTTCTTATGGTATCTTCCATATCCTGGGACAAATGTATATTTGCCTTTATGCACATGTCCTTTACAACATCAATTATACTTTCTGTCTTTATTATCCTCATTCTTCTTTTTTCGGGAATAATTACTGTGAAACCTGTGATCCCTTAACACAGATTTCAGGGGGATGGGCCGCAAAACCCATCTCCCTGGTCATCAGTTGCTTGTTTGATTTAGTACATTACTCATCAAGGAAATCATCGTCATTATGTTCATAATCAGGATCCTTGCTGTGTATATACGCTTTTCTTACGTGAAGCAGAATTGTTATTACAAGAAAAAATATTGCGATCACCACAAGGATCACTATTACATCCTTTATGATCATGGATATTTTATCAGTGTTCCTGGCAATATTAATGATGTTTAATATCTCATTTTTTGCCTCCGTTGTGGCACTGCTTCCTGCTTCCGTTGTAACCTCCGTAGCTGTATCGGCAAGTACTTTAATAAAATCTGTCACTATGGCTTCCTCCACCCATCACAAAAAATTGATTATTTTTCGTGATTTTCTCTTTATTCCTTATCTTCATCAACAGAGCCGTTATCTTGTTCAGTCCAAGCATTGCCGGTATCTTCAACGTCATCAATAACTTCAATGGCTGTTGTTTCAACCTCATCCTCATCAACTATGTCGCTGGATGAAATTTCTGCCGGCTTGTCTCTTACCTTTGTAATAGCTGCAACAAACACCCCATTTTCATAATCAATGTTCATAAGTTTAACACCGGATGTTACTCTTCCAAGAGCTGACACATCACTGCTGTCAAATCTTATTATTATACCCTCATTGGTTATCAACATCATTTCATTTTCATCATTTACTATCTTGGCACCTACAAGATTTCCTGTCTTCTCAGTAATCTTGTAACACTTAAGACCCTTACCGCCACGATTCTGGGATGAGAATTCAGCAATATCTGTCTTCTTGCCCATACCATTTTTTGTAACAAAGAGAATATGGTCCCCATGACTTCCCATGATGAGTGATATTACCTTATCATCCTTTGAAAGGCTTATACCCTTCACACCCATAGTACTACGTCCGGTACTCCTTACATCTCTCTCATTAAATCTGATACACATTCCACCCTCAGTAATAAGGAACATATCATCCTTACCGTCAGTGATCTTAACCTCGATAAGGTCATCATCATCCTTAAGATCGATGGCGATAAGTCCTGATCTTTTCACATTTACATAATCAATGAGTGGTGTTTTCTTAATCATACCATTCTTGGTTGCCATGAACAGATATTTGTTCTCTTCATATCTCTTGAATGGAATGATGGCTGTTACCTTCTCACCAGGCAACATCTCAAGGAGATTTACGATAGCTACTCCTCTCGCAGTCCTGCTTGATTCAGGTATATCATAGCCCTTTAACCTGTACACCCTTCCCTTATTGGTGAAGAACATAATATAGTGGTGGGTAGTGGTCATGAATATATCTTCGATATAATCATCTTCGATAGTAGGCATACCCTTAATACCCTTACCACCTCTCTTCTGAGCCTTAAAGTTATCATCCTGCATTCTCTTAATGTATCCAAGATGAGTTCTTGCTACTACAATGTTTTCCTTCTCAATAAGCTCTTCATCCTTAATATCATCATCATCCTGACCAAGGGAGGTTCTTCTGTCATCACCGTACTTATCTGATATTGCCAGTAATTCTGTCTTGATAACACCGAGAAGCTTGTTCTTGTCTGCGAGTATTGCCTTTAACTCTGCAATCCTTGCAACTAACTCTCTGTGCTCGTTCTCAATCTTTTCTCTTTCCAGACCTGTAAGAGAACGAAGCTTCATATCTACGATTGCCTGAGCCTGTGCATCTGAAAGTCCAAATCTCTCCATGAGATTTATCTTGGCTTCATTTGCAGTTCTTGACGCTCTGATTATCTGTATTACTTCATCAATATTGTCAAGGGCAATAAGCAGACCCTGTAATATATGGTCTCTCTCTTCTGCCTTGTTAAGGTCGTACTGTGTTCTTCTGGTTACAACATCTTCCTGGTGCTTTATGTAATAGAAGAGCATTTCGTTGAGATTAAGTATCCTTGGCTGATTTTCAACCAGTGCAAGCATTATTACTCCAAATGTATCCTGGAGCTGGGTATGCTTGTAGAGCTGATTAAGAATAACATTGGCATTGGCATCCTTTCTAAGCTCAACAACAACTCTCATACCCTCTCTTGAGGACTCATCTCTTATATCTGTAATTCCTTCAATTCTCTTATCCTTTACAAGCTCAACCATCTTCTGGATAAGAAGTGCCTTGTTTACCATGTAAGGAAGCTCTGTAATAACAATTCTGCTCTTACCGTTTGGCATAACCTCAATATCGGTAACACCACGAACCTTTATCTTACCTCTTCCTGTTCTGTAAGCGTCGTTTATTCCCCTTCTGCCTAAGATCTGTGCTCCTGTAGGGAAATCAGGACCCTTTACTATCTCCATAAGCTCTTCTATGGTGGTCTCCCTGTTTTCCTCTATCTTGTTATCTATGACCTTTACCGCAGCACCGATTATCTCTCTTAAGTTATGTGGAGGGATATTGGTTGCCATACCAACTGCTATACCTGATGTACCATTTACAAGAAGATTAGGATACCTTGACGGAAGAACTGTAGGCTCCTTCTCTGTTTCATCAAAGTTAGGTACGAAATCAACTGTATTCTTGTTAATATCAGCTAACATTTCCATGGATATCTTTGAAAGTCTTGCCTCTGTATATCGCATGGCAGCCGCATGATCTCCATCCACTGAACCGAAGTTTCCGTGACCGTCAACCAGTGGATATCTTGTATTCCATTCCTGTGCAAGCTTTACGAGAGCTTCATAGATAGAACTGTCTCCGTGTGGATGATATTTACCCATTGTATCACCGACAATACGGGCACATTTACGATGTGGCTTGTCGGGTCCGTTATTCAACTCTATCATTGCATGGAGAATTCTTCTCTGTACAGGCTTTAATCCGTCTCTGACATCCGGCAGTGCTCTGGCTGCGATAACACTCATGGCATAATCTATATATGAGCGTTCCATTGTCTTTTTAAGACCAACCTCATCTACCTTATCAAAAATCTTATCGTCTTCCATTTTTTCATCCTTTCATCAAAAGAAAAATGTTCAAATATTAAATATCCAGATTCTTAACGTACTTCGCATTCTTCTCTATGAATTCTCTACGAGGCTCAACCTTGTCACCCATTAATACGTTAAATGTCATATCTATCTCTGACTCGTCGTCATCATCTATGGCAACCTTAAGAAGTATTCTTCTCTCAGGATCCATTGTTGTCTCCCAAAGCTGTTCAGGATCCATCTCACCAAGACCCTTGTATCGCTGAATCTTGTTGTTCTGATCTCTTCCTACCTCGTTAAGTATTCTGTTAAGCTCATCATCACTGTATGCATACCATATCTTCTTATTCTTCTCTAACTTATAGAGAGGAGGCTGTGCCAGATATACATGTCCCTTTCTTATAAGGTCAGGCATAAATCTGTAGAAGAAGGTAAGCAGAAGTGTTGCAATATGGGCTCCGTCTACATCGGCATCAGTCATAATGATTATCTTGTTATATCTGAGCTTGCTTATATCAAAGTTCTCATGTATACCTGTTCCAAATGCAGTTATCATGGCCTTAATTTCTTCATTTCCAAGTATTCTGTCTATTCTTGCCTTCTCCACATTAAGTATCTTACCTCTTAACGGAAGTATAGCCTGGGTTGCTCTTGATCTGGCAGTCTTTGCTGAACCACCAGCGGAATCACCCTCGACTATATATATCTCACAGTTCTTAGGATCCTTATCTGAACAGTCTGCAAGCTTTCCAGGAAGTGCCATATTGTCACCGAGATTAGCCTTTCTTGCCACATCTCTTGCTTTTCTTGCAGCTATTCTTGCTCTCTGGGCAAGTGTTGCCTTGTTTACGATTATCTTGGCTACATCAGGATTCTGTTCAAGGAAATAGGTTAACTGTTCGGTTACTATTCCTTCTACTGCAGGCCTTGCTTCTGAGTTACCCAGCTTCTGCTTGGTCTGTCCCTCAAACTGAGGATTACCGATCTTAACCGATATAACTGCTGTAAGACCCTCTCTCAGGTCATCTCCCGACAGATTGTCATCCTTGTCCTTAAGTATTCCGTTCTTTCTTGCATAATCGTTGAATACCTTGGTTATTGCAGCCTTAAAGCCTGTAAGATGTGTTCCACCCTCAGGTGTAACTATATTATTTACAAATGAATATGTTGATTCATTGTAAGAGTCATTATGCTGGAGAGCAACCTCTACCATTACATCATTCTTCATACCCTCACAGTAGATTACCTTCTCGTAAAGAGGAGTCTTATGTCTGTTAAGGTACTGGACAAATTCCTTTATACCTCCCTCGTAATGGAAACTTCTTACCTTTGCAGGCTCTTCTCTTAAGTCTGTAAGGGTAATTCTTAATCCCTTTGTAAGGAATGCTATCTCACGAAGTCTGTTTCTTAAGGTATCAAAATCATAAACTGTCTGTTCAAATATTGTATCATCAGGAAGGAATGTTACCTTTGTTCCGGATTTATCCGCAGGAGCCTCACCAATCTCCTTAAGCTTATACATTACCTTTCCTCTTTCGTAACGCTGCTTATATACTTTTCCATCTCTTGTTACTTCAACCTCAAGCCAGTTTGAAAGGGCATTAACCACTGACGCACCTACACCGTGCAATCCACCTGATACCTTGTATCCTCCGCCACCGAACTTTCCTCCGGCATGAAGTATAGTGAATACTACCTCAACAGCAGGTATACCTGTCTTCTTCTGTATACCTATAGGGATACCTCGACCATCATCAATAACAGTTATGGAGTTATCCTTGTTTATGAATACCTCAATATGAGTACAAAATCCAGCCAATGCCTCATCAACTGAATTATCTACTATTTCATACACAAGATGATGTAATCCTCTCTCGGACGTACTTCCTATGTACATACCAGGTCTTTTTCTTACCGCTTCCAGTCCCTCTAGGATCTGGATTTGGTCAGCATCATATTCTTCATAATTGTTACCCATTTTTGTCCTCCTTAATAATCAGCAAATGCTGATCACTCCTTAGAAACAGTACCATTCACTACTTTGTAAACACTGTTGATCGTCATCTGTTCTTTTATAAAATCGTCATAACCGGTACAGGTTATAATTGTCTGTATATCTTTTATCTCATCTATCAGCGAAGCCCTTCTCTTACTGTCAAGCTCACTCATTACATCATCAAGTAAAAGTATGGGATCGTCATTTATCATCTTCTTAACAAGTTTAATTTCAGCCATCTTTAATGAAAGTGCCACAGTCCTTTGCTGTCCCTGGGATCCGAATTTTCTTGCATCTATACCATTTATCAAGAATGAAATATCATCCCTGTGGGGTCCTGTCTGGGTACTTGTATAGTTTAAATCCACATTTTTCTTATCAACAAGAGTATCTTTGAATTTATCTGCTTCTACACTCTTTTCATATACTATCTCAAGCTTTTCTTTACCGGATGTAAGATTATAGTGTATGTCGTATATGATCTCATTCATCATCCGTACAAATCTTTCCCTTTCTTCTATGACCCTTGATCCATACAATACTAACTGGTCATCCCATACCTCAAGAGTATCCATGAGACTCTTATTGTAGGCAAGCTGTTTAAGAAGACTGTTTCTCTGATTTAATATCTTATGATATGAGGAAAGATTTTGGTAATAGAGCTTATTTAACTGGCACAGCTCCATATCAATAAATCTTCTTCTTTCAGAAGGTCCGTTTTTTATTATGGACAAGTCCTCCGGAGAGAAAAAAATCACATTTAATAAACCAAATAATTCAGTTGTTCTGTGTATTGAAACACCATCAACTGCTACTCCCTTATTTTTGCTTTTCTTGATATGCATATCTATTTCATGATCTACATCACATTTATTAATGCATACTCTTATATGTGACTCTTCCTGACCTATTCTTATTACTTCTCTGTCTTTGCTTCCTCTGTGGGACCTGGTAGTGGAAGACATATATATGGATTCCAGTATATTTGTCTTTCCCTGAGCATTGTCCCCATAAAGAATATTCGTATTTTTTTCAAAAGAAATATCCAGATTTTCATAATTTCTGAAATTATTTAACTTTAATGATTTTATGTACATAATGTCTATATTGATGAGATCACTACTTCTGGATACTTATCTTGTCTCCATCAAAGACAACCTCATCTCCGTCATATAGCTTTCTTCCCCTTCTTGTTTCAACTTCACCGTTTACAAGAACCAGTCCCTGAACTATATATTCCTTTGCTTCTACTCCTGAATCTACGAATCCCGCAGCCTTTAATGCCTGACCAAGCTTTATAAATTCATCTCTAAGTTTAATTATCTCCATCTTTTCTGCCTTTCAATCAGATCAATCTACACTATCATTTATTCCCATTGGAAGAATCAGGTACAGATAACTTTCCTGCTCATCCTTAATAAGACAAGGTGCCTTCTTGTTGTTCATGTAGATAGTTATCTCTTCATCATCAATTACTCTTAAAGCATCCATAAGGAATTTAGGATTAAATCCAATAATAAGATTTGCACCTTCCTTTTTTATCTCAACCTCTTCAGTGTTTGATCCTACAAGGGAATCTATCTTTAATCTGAGAAGATCATCCTCTATGGAAAGCTTGATAGGCTTCTTGTCTGATTCCTTTATCATGATGGAAGCTCTGTCTATGGAATTAAGAAGGTCTCTCTTATTTGCGGTTATTTTTATTTCATAATCAACTGAAAGCATGCTGTTTATTCTGAAATATTCACCCTCAATAAGTCTTGAAACAACCTTTGTATCGTTGAAACAGAATAATACATTATTCTCGTTAAAGTATATCTTTACTTCATCATCAATTCCGCCGTTTATTATCTTGCTTATATCAGAGAGAGACTTACCCGGTACAACAACCTTAACATCATTGTTTATTCCCTTAAGTCTTACCTTTCTTATGGAAATTCTGTGACCGTCAAGGGAAACTATGCTGAGAATATTATTATTTACCTCAATAAGCTCTCCTGTCATAAGCTTATTATTCTCGTTATCTGAAATTGAGAAGATAGTCTGGTTGATTATCTCTCTTAAAGTATACTGTGAAATTGTTACACACTTATTCTTTGCAACCTCAGGAAGGCTTGCGAAGTCATCTCCTGACTTACCTGAAAGAACGAACTTGGACTTCTCACATCTTAAGGTTGTCTTAAAATCTTCATTTACATCTATAAAAACTTCACTGTCAGGGAATTTCTTTATAATGTCTGAGAGAAGCTTGGCATCTAAGGCAACCTTTCCTTCCTCTGTAACGTTTCCCTTTATGTAACTTTCAATTCCTATCTCCATATCATTTGCAGTGAGCTTGATCTTGCCATTTGCTGCTTCAATCAGTATACATGAAAGAATAGGATGAGTAGTTTTGTTAGATACAGCTTTCATAACAATATTTATTCCCTGGAGAAAACTGTTCTTCATACATGAAATTTTCATAATGTTTATAACTCCTTTCAGGCACCGTGTGCATCTCATTTAATTAATAATATTATAGTAGTAATAGTAGTAGGGGTATTGTAAGTGTTGATAATTCCCGAACCCCTTGAAAATAAAGGAATTATCTGCCATGTATAAATGTTGTTAATCAATAGATTGATGTTTATTACCATGGGGGTTATAAACATTGTCAATTTTGAGGAAAAATCATTTAAAATGAGTTTTCAACAGGTTATACATACTAATCATCATTAATATAAACACCATATGTGGATAAATATTATGATGAAGGACTTATTTTTTTGGTTATTGCATCTATATCTGCTGCAAATTCTGAATCCTCGGAAAGCTTCTGCTCAACCTTCTTGATATTGCTCATGACAGTTGAGTGATCCTTTCCTCCAAAGAAGTTACCTATGGTCTTAAGACCGTTTACTGTGTACTTTCTGCACAGATACATGGCAACCTGTCTTGCATTGGAGATATCTTTTGTTCTTTTTGTTGACTTTATATCTTCAACTGATATTCCTGTGTGCTCTGAAACTACATTGATAATAAGTTCCGGAGTAATGGAAACTGTTCCTTCCTTTGATATGTGATCCTTAAGTATATCCTTTGCCTTTTCAAGGGATATATGAGTCTTTCCAAGCTCTGAGAATACACTTAACTTGTTAAGGGCACCCTCTAAGGCTCTTACATTGTATGTGATATTGTCAGCTATATATTCAAGTATATTCTCGTCTATATTATCCAGGTGATCCATCTCAACCTTGTTCTTAAGGATAGCCATTCTTGTTTCATAATCAGGAGCATGGATATCAATAGGAACACCCCATTCAAATCTTGAACGATATCTTTCATCAAGAGTCTTGATCTCTCTAGGAGGTTTATCTGATGAAAGTATGATCTGTTTTCCTTCATCATGAAGGGTATTGAAGGTATCAAAGAATTCCTGCTGGGTACTTTCCTTACCTATAAGGTACTGGATATCATCAATAAGAAGTACATCTACAGTTCTGTATTTATCTCTGAATTCCTGTGTTTTATTCTTTTTTATTGCCTCTACGATTTCATTTGTAAATGTATTTGAAGGAACATAGAGAACATTCATGCTTCGGTTATTTTCCATTATGTAATGGGCAATAGACTGCATAAGATGTGTCTTGCCAAGTCCTGCTCCTCCATATAAGAAAAGAGGATTAAACTTATCCTGTCCCGGAGAATCTGCAACAGCTATGCATGTTGCATAGGCATGTTTATTGCTTTCACCTACAATAAAGGTGTCAAATGTGTACTTTGGATTGAGGTTTCCCTTGTTTATTGAATAGTCCTGCTTAAGGGCAGGAGCTGCCTGGGATTTATCTGTATTAAAATCACTGGCAAGAGTTACTATCACTTCAACGGAACTATCGTTAAGTACTTCCCTTATTGCTGAAGCAAGGAGAATATCGTAAGATCTGTTTTTAATGAAATCTACACCTCTCTGTCCAAATTTCTCATCAACAACAAAATATACGGTTTTTCCTTCAACCTTATATATTGTTAAGGGTTTTATCCAAGTATTAATAAGTATGTGGGAGAGGTCATATCCCGATTCAAGGGTATTTAAAATCTCATCCCATTTTGACAAAATTTTCTCTTTCATAATGTAAAAATTGGTCCTTTCGTTGATAATTAGACATAGAAACAGATACTTATATTCTATAACAAACGGGTGCCGATTTCAAGTTTATTCATGTATTTGAACCAGTAATTGAAGAGTGGATAATGATCAATAAAAGTGGATCTTCTAATAATTTACAATGAAATGTATATTATATGGAAGAAAAAATTAAAGAAGAAATATAAAAAAACAGGTTTTGTAATATTTATGTAACATAATTTATGTTAAGTAATTAATATAATAAAAAAATATGTTTATAATGGAGCAAAAGGCTTAAAATGTTGATTTGATAAAAAAAATAAACACATTATCAATGAGTTATCCACAAGTTATAAACATTTTGTGGATAAATTTATGTAAATCAAAAGATGAAATTATGGTAATTTGAAACAAAATTGTCAATATTTTAAAAATAGCTTGACGATTACCGGGTATTTCAATATAATGGACAAGGTAATTTTTATGAGAAAGGAGGAGTATGGATATGAAGATGACATTCCAGCCAAAGAAGAGACAGAGATCTAAGGTTCACGGTTTCAGAAAGAGAATGAGCACTGCTAATGGCAGAAAGGTATTGGCCGCAAGAAGAGCTAAAGGAAGAAAGAAGTTATCAGCATAAGGTCACATGGTTGTGACCTTTTATTGTTGTTGTAATGATGTCTGTGACATCGTTACGCCGCAGCAACCCTTGCCGTAGGAAGCACCAAGTGTCGAAGACATATTTAGAATGGTGCTGACGAAATGCCGCCGAATGAATATGAGGGGGCGATACCAAACAGGCAATTACAAATGGTTGCTGATCCAGTTTTTCTAATTAAGTAAGATTCGGTGGTTATATGAGTAATTTTATTACGTTAAAAAACAGCAGAGAGTTTGGCAGTGTATATAATACAAAAAATTCGGTTGCCAACAAATATTTAATAATGTACCTGAGAGACAACTGCTTGGGATATAATAGAATTGGAATCTCTGTTAGTAAAAAAGTTGGAAATAGTGTGGTAAGACACAGGGTAACCAGATTAATTAGAGAAGCATACCGATTAAACATGGACAAGATTGACAAGGGCTATGACATTGTGTTCGTAGCCAGAGCCGGAGCATATGACAAGAAATACAGAGACATAGAAAGTGCTATGATTCATTTGCTTGGACTTAAAAGAATTGTAAAAAAGGAAAAATAAGTTCATATACGGTGATCAAAATGAAAAAATTGTTAATTGGTTTAATCAGATTTTATCAGAAGTACCTATCAGGATTAAAAAAACATGGTACTTGTAAGTATTTTCCTACATGCTCTCAATATGCTATAGAGGCATTGCAGAAGCATGGGGTGATTAAAGGAAGCCTTTTGGCAATCTGGAGAATACTCAGATGTAATCCTTTTTCTAAAGGAGGATACGATCCAGTTCCATAAAGGAGGACAAAATGTTTCTAACAGCGGAAGATGGTCTTATTCTCGGACCTATTTGCTGGTTATTCGGTAACATCTTTGAACTTATCTATAAGTTCGTTGAGTTGATAACCAAGGCAATGGGTTTCAACTATGTAAATCTTACAGTCTGCGTTATTCTGTTTACTTTCTTTATAAGAGCGTGTTTATTCCCTCTTAACTTTAAGCAGCAGAAATCATCAAAGATTATGAGTTTTATACAGCCTGAGATTAAGAAAGCAACTAAGAAATATAATGGCAAGACAGATCAGGAATCTCTCATGAAGAAAAATCAGGAGACACAGAAGATCCAGAAGAAATACGGTGTAAGTCTTACTTCAGGATGTCTTCCAACTCTTATTCAGCTTCCTGTATTCTACGGTCTGTACAGAGTCATTCAGAATATTCCTGTTTATGTATCAGATATGTTGATAAAATATCAGGAAGTTCTTGGGTATATTAAGACAGCAGCACCTGATAATTATTATGAGATGATTAATAAAATTGCCACAGACAATGTAGGTGCTGTTTCAACAGCTTCACAGTATGCTTCCATAATGATGAAGAATGCCGGAAATGGAATACCATCAGATAATAGTGTGATTGATGTTCTTGATAAGATGTCATCAACAGACTGGCATCAGGTGATGGATGCCTTTAACTTTGGATCAAATACCGATGCTGTAAACAGTGCTGTGCAACAGTTCAATAACATGAATAATTGTTTTGGATTGAATATTACAGATGCACCGGGATGGAAGCTTTCATTTGCACTTATCATCCCAATACTTGCAGCTTTATTCCAGTTTATAAGTTCTAAGTATTCAATGGCAGCAAATAATGCAGTAATGAACAATGCATCAGATCCTCAGACAGCACAGTCTGCAGGTATGATGAAGAGTATGACTTACATGATGCCTATCATGTCATTATTCTTCTGTATTAACCTTCCTATAGCTATTGGTATTTATTGGATTCTCGGTGCAATAATAACTCTTATCACCCAGATGATAATCAATCATCACTACAACAATTGTGATGTTGAGGAACTGCTTAAGAAGTGTGAAACAAAGGCTGCTCTTAAGGAAGCAAAGCGTAAGGCAAAACATCCTAACAAGAAATCTTTCTACGAGAAGATGATGGATGCACAGAATGGTAATGTAAGTGCTGAGGGAGACCAGGCACAGACCATTAACAGAAATGCAAGTACAAGATTAAAGAACTACGTCAACTCAGCGTCAAGTGCTGAAAATGAAGCACTTAATAACAGGGGTAATGTAAAGTATAAGCAGGGAAGTATAGGTTCAAAAGCAAATATCATGCTCCAGTATGGTGACAAAAAGAGCAATGATAATGGAGGAAAGAAATAATGGAATTCGTTGAGTTCAAAGCTAAGACCAAGGACGAGGCACTCACTAATGCATCACTTGAATTCGGCTGTCCTATTGAGTCAATAGAATATGAAGTAGTAAGTGAAGCAAGCAAGGGATTTATCGGTATCGGTGCTAAGCCTTGTATAATAAAGGCAAGAAAGAAGAAAACCTTCGTAGATGAGATCAAAGAATATATTGCAAGCATGCTTGATGCCATGGGCATTGAAGCTAAGATCAATATTGATTACGATGACATTGAAGGTGAGATGAACATTGACCTTGAAGGTTCAGATATGGGTATCCTTATCGGCAAGAGAGGTCAGACATTAGATGCTCTTCAGTATCTTATCAGACTTGCTGTAAATAAGAAGAGCGAGTCTTACATCAAGGTTAAGCTTGACACAGAGAACTACAGAGCAAGAAGAAAAGAAACACTTGAAAATCTTGCAAAGAACATTGCATTCAAGGTAAAGAGAACAAAGAGATCATTTGCCCTTGAGCCAATGAATCCTTACGAGAGAAGAATAATCCACTCAACATTACAGAATGATAAGTATGTAGCTACAAAGAGTGAAGGTGAAGAACCATATCGTAAGGTAATAGTATACTTAAAGAAGTATGACAGAAGATAATCAATAATATATTCTGTAAGAAAGTATATTAAGTCGATATAAAGATAAAATAAAGGAAAGCCTTTCATTGATCGATATGTGATAGAAATTATCATATGTTGAGATGTGGAAGGCTTCTTTTATTTATTAGAATCTTATTTTGAAAATATATATGGCAGCTTTTGTAAATTAGTAAATTTGCACCATGGCTTTTTAGTAAATTGAGATTGATTAGAAATAATATAAGTAATATAATGATTTCGTGTGTAATTTTACAGGATTTTTAATCAGATGTGCCAGGTTTAACTAATATTGCAGATTAGTGTTAATATTAATTCGAAAAAATCTGACATGATATTAAGTCAACAGGAGAAGAAAAATGTTTTTAACTGACACCATATGTGCCATTGCAACAGGAATGGGAAATGCGGGTATAGGAATAATCAGAATAAGCGGTTCAGAAGCCATAAATATAGCTTCAAAGGTCTTTAAGCCTGCAAATGATAAAAAGGTTGTTAAGACCATGAAGAGCTATACTGCGGCATTTGGTGGTGTGTATGACGGAGATAATATGATAGATGAGGGAATACTTCTGCTTATGAAGGGTCCTCATACATATACCTGTGAGGATGTATGTGAGCTTCAATGTCATGGAGGTGTCCATGTGTTAAAGGAGGTTCTGGAGGCTGTTATAAAAGCAGGAGCAAGAATCGCTGAACCGGGTGAATTCACCAAGAGAGCCTTTCTAAACGGCAGGATAGATATGTCACAGGCAGAGTCGGTTATGGACATAATAAATGCCAAGAATGATTTCGCAGTGAAATCCTCTCTCGTCCAGTTAAAGGGAGAATTAAAAGACAGGATAACAGAGATGAGAGATACCATACTCTACAATACAGCATTTATAGAATCGGCATTGGATGATCCGGAACATTATAGTTTGGAGGGTTATCCACAGAAGCTGCGTGTTATTGTGGATAACATGGTTGATAATGTTGATAAATTGTTAGCTACTTATGACAACGGAAGAGTCCTGAAGGAGGGGATAAAGACTGTGATCGCCGGTAAGCCAAATGCCGGAAAGTCCTCACTTTTAAACCTTTTACTGGGGGAAGACAGGGCTATAGTAACTGAGATAGAGGGAACTACCAGGGATACTCTTGAGGAAGTTGTCAACATTAACGGAATAATATTAAATATTGTAGATACAGCAGGAATAAGATCAACAGATGATGTTGTGGAAAAGATAGGTGTGGATAAAGCTCTTAAGAATGTGGATAACGCAGACTTAATTCTATATGTTGTAGACGGCTCAAAACAGTTAGATGATAACGACAGCCAGATAATAAGCCACATTAAGGGCAGAAATGTTATCACAGTGATCAATAAATCAGACCTTGATGTAGTTGTGGATAAGTTGTTGATAAGTGAAGAATTACCTGGTGATATAATAGAAATCTCAGCAAAATACGGTGACGGAAAGGAAGAATTGTATAACATTCTCAATGACAAATTCTTTTCGGGACAGTTACAGTACAATGATGAATTGTACATCACCAACAGTCGTCACAAGGATGAGCTTATAAAGACCAGAGAAAGTCTTTCAAAGGTTATAGAAAGTATAGACATGGGAATGGAGGAGGATTTCTTCTCAATAGACCTTTTAGATGCCTATGAACATCTTGGCATGATACTCGGTGAAACCATGAGAGACGATCTGGCAGATAAAATATTTGAAGAGTTCTGTATGGGAAAGTAAAAAAAAATTGGAGGACATGGAAATGCCTTATTTAGAGGAAGAATATGATGTGGTTGTAGTTGGTGCAGGACATGCAGGCTGTGAGGCTGCCCTGGCGTCAGCAAGACTTGGATTAAATACAATAATATTTACAGTGAGTATGGACAGCGTTGCCATGATGCCATGTAATCCCAATGTAGGAGGAAGCTCCAAGGGACATCTTGTAAGGGAGCTTGACGCTCTCGGCGGTGAGATGGGCAAGAACATTGATAAGACATACATCCAGTCCAAGATGTTAAATTCATCTAAGGGACCTGCTGTACACTCTCTCCGTGCCCAGGCTGACAAGAAGAATTATTCGGCAGCCATGAAGGAGACTCTTGAGAACACTGACAATCTTACCTTGAGACAGGCAGAGGTTTCGGAGCTTATATTGGGTGAGGACGGAAGAAGTGTTGTGGGTGTTAAGACATTTTCAGGTGCCATATACCATGCAAAGGCAGTTATCCTTGCCACAGGTACATATCTTAAGGCGAGATGCATATATGGTGATGTGGTAAATCATACAGGACCAAACGGACTTATGGCTGCAAATCACCTGTCCCAGTCAATGAGTGACGTGGGAATAGAGATACGAAGGTTTAAGACCGGTACGCCGGCAAGACTTGATAAGAGATCCATTGATTTCACCCAGATGGAGGAGCAAAAGGGTGATGAGCATGTAGTGCCATTTTCATTTACCAACACAGAGGACGATATAAAGAGAGACCAGATAAGCTGTTGGCTTTGCTATACAAATGAAGAAACCCATGAGATCATAAGGAATAACATAAGCCGTTCACCGTTATTTTCAGGGGTGATCGAAGGAACAGGACCAAGATACTGTCCTTCCATAGAGGACAAGGTCATGAAGTTCCCTGACAAGAACAGACATCAGATATTTATCGAACCTGAGGGTGAGAATACAAATGAGATGTACATGGGCGGAATGTCATCTTCTCTTCCGGAGGACGTGCAATATGCAATGATAAGGAGCATGAAGGGACTTGAACATGCGAAGATCGTGAGAAATGCCTATGCCATCGAGTATGACTGCATAAATGCCATTAACCTTAAGCCTACGCTGGAATTTAAGGATGTGGCAGGCTTGTACGGAGCAGGACAGATAAACGGCAGCTCAGGTTATGAGGAGGCTGCTGTACAGGGACTTATGGCAGGTATAAATGCTGCCCTTAAGATACTCGGAAGAAATCCTCTCGTGCTTGATAGATCCCAGGCATATATCGGAGTCCTTATTGATGATCTTGTCACAAAGGAAACCAGGGAACCTTACAGAATGATGACCAGCCGTGCCGAGTACAGACTGCTGTTAAGACAGGATAACGCAGACCTGAGACTTACGGATATAGGTCATGACATAGGTCTTATAGATGATGAAAGATATAAGAAGTTCTGCCATAAGAGGGAGCTTATCAACAGTGAGATAGACAGACTTGATAGTACAATGGTAGGGGCAAATAAGAGTATACAGAAGTTCCTTACATCTATGGGATCCACAACTCTTAAGACTGCCGCAAGCCTTTCAGAGCTTATCAGAAGACCTGAGCTTTCTTATGAGGCGATAGCACCTATCGATCCTGAGAGAAATGAGCTTCCGGAGGATGTTATCGATCAGATCAATATATCCATTAAATACAAGGGATATATTGATAGGCAGAAGGAACAGGTAAATCAGTTCAAGAAGCTTGAAAACAGAAGGATACCTGAGGATATTGACTACAATGATGTTACAAATTTAAGGAAAGAGGCAAGGCAGAAGCTTATGCTCATAAAGCCTGAGAACATAGGACAGGCAAGTCGTATATCAGGCGTAAGCCCTGCGGATGTTACAGTGCTCCTTATTTATCTTAAGTCGAGAAAGTAACAGGAAATGGAAAAAAGTATGGAATTATTAAAGGATATATGTGGACAGTTTGGAGTGGAACTGAATGATGAGCAGATCAGTCAGTTCAATATATATTATGAAATGCTTATTGAGTGGAATAAGGTAATGAATTTGACCTCCATAACAGAGAAGAAGGATGTAATGTATAAGCATTTTGCAGACAGTCTTCTTATTGCTAAGTTTAAAGATATGAAAGAACCTTTGAAGGTTATAGACGTTGGAACAGGTGCAGGATTTCCGGGAATACCCCTTAAGATAGCTTTTCCGGAGCTTAAGATAACTCTTATGGATTCCCTTCAGAAGAGACTTACATTTCTTGATGAGGTGATCAAGACCCTCGGAATTACCGATATTGAGACAGTTCATATGAGAGCTGAGGATGGCGGTAAGAATATGAAATACAGGGAACAGTATGATCTTGTGGTTTCAAGGGCAGTATCAGCACTGGCAGCATTATCAGAGTTCTGCCTGCCATTTGCAAAGGTAGGGGGATACTTTATTCCTTACAAATCAGTTGCCCTTAATGAAAATGATAAGGAAGAAATGCAGAGTGGAAAGAAGGCAATCCGTATCCTTGGAGGACAGGTGGAGAACATATTCACTACAAATATTCCTGAGATCGACGCAGAGAGAAAGTTTGTATTTGTGAAGAAAATTCAGTCTACGGATATGAAGTATCCAAGAAAAGCAGGTACGGTTACAAAGAAGCCGTTGGCGTAAAAAAAGAAAACCTGAAAAGGTTTTCTTTTTTTGTAAATATATTCTTTTTATGTCTTATCAGTCTACTGCCAAAGACAGGTAATATAGCTGATACTTCAATCCAAAATTAAGTGGTCGTTTATGAAATTTATAAAATAAATTCTTGATAAAACTAATATATTTTATTTGTTGTGACGCTTTTCTTTACGTCTCTCGCGGATCTCTTCCTGCTTTATATTGATCTCTTCAATACCTGATTTATCAATAGGCTTTATAGTCTTAACTATATAGTATCCTTCGTTATCCGGCTTGAATTTAATCTTTCCACAGAAATAACCGTGGTGCCAGCATTTTCCAACGCTTATGTATGATGAAGGGCTGTTGGCAAACCATTTGATTTTCTTAGTGACCTTCTTATTACACTTGTAACATCTTACCTCAGATACCTTCGGATCATCGAGAGCTTCCTGTTTGGTTTTAAAGGTTCGTGTAATATATTCATACATATTGTTGTGTCTGTCAGTAATCTCGTCCTTAATATCCGATGGATGGATATAAAGATCAAAAGAATATTGATTGTTGATATTTTTTGGTTTCATTGCTTTCATAACCAGAGCAGTATATTTTGAATCGTTGAGAGCTGAGTGAAATGGCATATCTTCAGGAATATTGAGTTCAGATACAGCTTTTTCAAGCTTGCTTACACTAGCACTCCTCTTATCCTTACCTGATGCCTTGTCAGCATATATCTGCTGCAGGTTAATGAACTTCACAGGACGTGGTAACTTAGGCATATAGTAGAAATCCATATTTGTCTGAAGCTCTGTAAGATCCATAGGACCCCAGGTACAGAACATGTAATCATCACCACACCATTTTAGAAATTCATTGCAGACTTCTTTGAAACCACGACCCTTGGTGTTGAGGTCATATTCATCATAATTTAGTATAGAACGAATCTTTGAATGAAGTTTCTTATATATTCTCGGTCGTACAAGGCTGCAATATTCATCAATTATATTGAAGTTCTTGTCTACCTTGACAGCACCAATTTCTATAATTTCAAAAGGCATTCGCGGATGTTCTCCCATGTGACCTGAGTAGCTTTGATTCCATTCCAGGTCCATAACTATATAATTCATAAAAGAAATCCTCACGAGTATTAAAAAATATGCACCTGGCGGGATTCGAACCCACGACCTTCCGCTTAGGAGGCGGACGCTCTATCCTACTGAGCTACAGATGCATCAACTTTATAAGTTTACTATATATTTTTGAAAATGTAAATACCCTGTGGGATAATATACTATCATTATATATTTAATAACATAATATATATATATATTACCAAATGTCAAATGATATACAATCACTTTTCGGGTAAAAGATTTTGTCTTAAGTTATCCATACTTTTACAATACAACAAGACCCTGAAGCCATACAACACCTTTAAATCTTCTTCCTACAGCCGGTTCACCCATAAGGTCTTCTTTACTTATGGCTATGGTCATGGCAATATCATTTGTCTGAACAGTAAGGATATAAATATGTTCACCAGTAAAGGAATTAACCTTTTCCTCAACCTTTAAGATGTTTCCGATAAGGGAGTAGTGCTCTGTCTCAATACCGTATGGCATGAAATTCGTATCAACTATAGAAAGGATATCCTCATGTCTGACTCTTTTATTTATCAGGGAATAGGTGTCCATATCATCCAGCGTGAGACTTTCCAGGGCAGTCTTGTCTCCCTGCCTTGCAGCCTCCAGGAGTTTGCTTCTATTTGCCTGGTTAATTCCGGATTCTTCAGCATGTCCGGAATCTTCCTGAGGAGATATGTTTAGTATTATCTTTCCCTGGGTTGAAAGGGCAGACAGATAAACCTTGTTCATGTACAGATTTGATACATTGAGCCAGGTTGTGTGTTCATATTGGGCTATATTTCTAAGGAAAAATATTAGTGTCATGCCAAGCTCGTATGAATCGCTTATACCTGCAAATGCTTCTTTGTCGCCATGTTTTTCAATATATATACATTCCTGATTGGTGAGCTGATCCGATGTCACATAAGGAAAATAATGCTCTATGGAGAGAGAACCGTCTGCAGCAATCTCTCCAACCAGAGACAAACCAAAGCCGTCACCGAAATCTCTGTCTAACTGGATAATCTTGGTATCAGCACTGACAGAGGTAACGGTCTTTCTTGTAGGCTCGGCTAAAACTTTTCTATATACGGGCTCAAGCAGCATTCGGGATGTAATTTTTGAAAATCCAATAGCTCGCAAATAACTATGCATGCATTACCTCCGATATTATTTCTTCTCAAGCTTTTCCTTGCCACCCATGTATGGACGGAGAACTTCAGGTATTCTTACGGAACCATCTGCCTGAAGGTTGTTCTCAAGGAATGCAATAAGCATTCTAGGTGGTGCAACAACAGTGTTATTAAGGGTATGAGCAAGGTACTTATTACCATTTGAATCCTTAACACGGATCTGAAGTCTTCTTGCCTGTGCGTCACCGAGATTTGAACAGCTACCAACCTCAAAATACTTCTTCTGACGAGGAGACCATGCCTCAACATCAAGAGACTTAACCTTAAGATCTGCAAGATCACCTGAACAACATTCGAGGGTTCTTACAGGAATATCTAATGAACGGAAGAGGTCTACAGTGTTCTTCCATAATTTATCAAACCACATCTTGCTCTCTTCCGGCTTGCAGACAACAATCATTTCCTGCTTCTCAAACTGATGTATTCTATATACACCACGCTCCTCTATACCATGAGCACCTTTTTCTTTTCTGAAACAAGGAGAGTAGCTTGTGAGGGTCTGTGGAAGCTGATCCTCAGGGATGATCTGGTCGATAAACTTACCGATCATTGAGTGTTCTGATGTACCGATAAGGTAAAGGTCTTCGCCTTCAATTTTATACATCATAGCGTCCATTTCTGCGAAACTCATAACGCCTGTAACTACATTGCTTCTGATCATGTATGGAGGAATACAATATGTAAATCCTCTGTCAATCATAAAGTCTCTTGCATATGATATAACTGCTGAGTGAAGTCTTGCAATGTCTCCCATTAAATAGTAGAAACCATTACCTGCAACTCTTCTTGCTGAATCAAGATCAAGACCATTTAAGCTTTCCATTATTTCTGAATGATAAGGAATTTCAAAGTCAGGAACAACAGGATCACCGAACTTCTCGATCTCTACATTTTCAGAATCATCCTTACCGATAGGAACAGAAGGATCAATGATATTAGGAATAACCATCATGATCTCCTTGACTTTAGAATCAACCTCAGGCTGTAATGACTCAAGCTCTTTAAGTCTTGATGCCTGTGCAGCAACCTGCTTCTTAACTTCTTCAGCTTCTTCCTTTTTGCCCTGTGCCATTAAAGCTCCGATCTGCTTTGAAAGAGTATTTCTCTTGGCACGAAGGTCATCAGCTTCCTGCTTTATTGCCCTTGACCTGGCATCCAGTTCAATAACTTCATCAACAAGTGGAAGCTTGCTGTCCTGAAATTTGTTCTTAATGTTCTGTTTTACTACGTCTGGATTTTCTCTTAAAAACTTAATGGCTATCATCTTTCTTCTCCTTGTATAAAATAGTATTACCAAATTAATCTAATAATAAACTTGATATATAATTAAAATTATTGACTATAGTCAAAAAACTATATATAAATCATCTGAAATATTAATTAAAAATATTAGCTGAAAGTATCAGTTAAAAATATCAGTTAAAATAATAGTTAAAAAATATAGATAAACCAAATTATTAACTTTCAATAATCTCTGAAATTTCTTCATCAAGCGTTTTGGCTCGCTCAATAGCCTCTTTTTCTTCTTCAGATAAGGCTACATAGGACTCTCCCTTGATGATTTCTTTTGCGTAATTAAAGCAGCCTTCTCTTGAGTGCATACAGTTAAGTACAACACCATTATTGTCACTGTCGAGAAGAGCAAGTGCGAAGCTTAGGCTTCCACCCATACCCTCAAAGGCATCATATTTTACCAAAGCAACCTTACTTATACAGTTTCCCAGGTATTCTTGTATTTCCTTGTGCTCCTTTGTAAGTCGTCTGGAATTATTCTTAACGGCGTCCATTTCTGCAAATCTCTTCATTATTATATCTTCAAGATCAGCACCTGAGGTTCCGTTAAGTAAAATACTGATTTCCTTGTTTCGCTGCTTCATATTGGCCATAACATAAAATAATAAAACAAATAATATAACTATCAGAATAAGCAGTATTATTAGTATGTAGGCCGGATCAATACCTATTTTACTTAGTATTTTACTGTTCATACTATGCCACCTTATCTGTTTATGGAATATAACATCTCAGTTATACGATCAAGCTCGTCCTGAGAGTAGTAATCAATTTCAATCTTACCTTTGCCGTTATTCTTTGCTTTTATTGAAATCTTGGCACCTAGTATATCCTTTAATCTTGTTTCAAGTTCTGAGTAGAATACACTCAAGTCTTTCTCTGCCTGCTTCTCAGTTTCCGGCTTATTGGTTTCTTCTAATTGCTTTAATACCTTCTTGACAAATGCTTCTGTTTCTCGGACACTTAAGTTCTGATCAAATATAGCCATTGCCACTTCATACTGAAGCTCTTCATCTTCAATGGGAACAAGAGCACGTACATGTCCGGTTGTAAGCATACCGTCTATAACCATCTGGCGAACCTTATCACATAACTTCAATAATCTTAACGAATTAGTGATGGTAGAACGGCTTTTTGAAACTCGTTCTGCAACCTCATCTTGTTTGAGATTGTACTCATTTATAAGACTTTCATATGCCAGAGCTTCTTCAATAGGGTTAAGATCTTCTCTCTGTATATTCTCAATAAGAGATATCTCCATTATCTCCTTAGGAGTGTAATCTCTGATAACTACAGGAACTTCTTTAATCCCGGCAATTCTTGCTGCCCTCCAACGACGCTCACCTGCAATTATTTCATAATATTTATCTTTCTTAGTTACGATCAGGGGTTCCAATACACCAAATTGTTTGATGGATTCCGCCAGTTCATTAAGGGCATCTTCATCAAAATTCTTTCTTGGCTGTCCATGGTTTGGTTCAATTTCGGTAATCTTAAGAGTTTTCTCAACCTCTTTAACAACCTCCTTGACTACTTCCTTTGTGACAGTTTTGGTTACAGTATTCTTACCTGATGACTTGTTATTTGAAGAACCAAAATCATCGGTAGGAATAAGATCGGAAAGACCCTTGCCTAATCCTCCTCTTTTTACTGCCATTTAAAATACTCCTTTGTTCAATTTTAATACTGGTTAGCTTAACAGTATTTGATTTAAGGTTAATACTATTATGTTTAAGTAAGCATTTAAACTCAATACTATTTATATTAAGTAGGCATTTAAGCTCAATATAATCTAAACTAAATACATTTGAATAATATTAAGTTTAATCAGTCTGTTTCTAATAGCGTTTAAGTTTAATGTTAATTAGCATAATAAGTGATTAGCCATAATAAACGTTTAAATTTAATATTGTTTGATAAAATATTGACTTAAACTGTTACAATGTCATTCTCAATTATTTCGTCTGCAAGCATCATATAGTGCTCTGCACCGGCTGACTTTGGATCATATATAATAATAGGAAGTCCATAGCTTGGTGCCTCTGCAAGACGAACATTTCTAGGAATAACGGTATTGTAGATATTTTGTGTAAGATTTTCACGAACATTTTCCACAACCTGAGCTGACAGATTTGTTCTTGAATCATACATTGTAAATACTACACCCTCAATCTTAAGGGTTCTGTTAAGTTTCTTTTTAATAAGATTTACAGTATATATAAGCTGTGATAAGCCGTCCAATGCAAAAAACTCACATTGTATTGGAACTAAAACAGTATTTGCAGCAGTTAAGGCATTTACTGTCAACATTCCAAGTGCAGGTGGACAATCAATAATAATGAAATCATACTTTGACTTCACCTTCTTGAGGTTGTTCTTAAGAATATGCTGCATATCCTCCATACCCACAAATTCTACCTCTGCTCCTGCCAATTCACGGCTGGCGGGTATTACATTCAGGTTTGGAAAGACATTTATAAGCATACACTCACCAATATTGCACTGGTCAGTCATCATATCATATACAGTGTAGCCAAGATCATTCTTATCTATACCAAGACCACTGGTCATATTGCCCTGGGGATCAAGGTCAACCGCAAGAACTCTCTTTCCTTTCTTAGCCAGACATGCTGCAACATTTATTGCAGTTGTGGTTTTGCCAACACCACCCTTCTGGTTAGCTACAGCAATAATTCTTCCCACGTTATCTCTCCTTTATTGTGTTGGCTCTATAAGTTAGTAGTAGAGTTATTATGTTCTTATGTATAGAATGTTTCACGTGAAACATTTTATATAATGAGAACTATAAACAATGCTTGTATATTATAGCACTTATAAATTGTTTCTTCTATATTAAATACTACTAAAATGAAATTATTTTTGCTAAATGTTTCACGTGAAACATTGATGATTAATTCAAACTTAAATAGGTTTCAGATAAAAAATATATAATGAAAAATTTAAATAATTTTACAATAAAGTATAGATGGTAAAAATATCAAAAACCAATATGTACTACTACATGTTAAAGAAAAAATATCAATATTCAAAAATTAGCACATGAATGTTTCACGTGAAACACTATTATAAAATGTGATCCCCGGATTTATTTAAAATATAAATCCGGGGATCCTTTGACATTGTTAAATAATCATTATATTTATTGTTAATATTTTATTCTGTATTATTTTTGTTGCAATATAGTTGAGTTTAATTTATTACATTGCTTCCGGTGCCTGAATACCTAATAATTCAAGTGCGTCAGATAATGTCTTCTTTGTAAGGTATGTGAGCATTACTCTGGCATTCTTGACATTCTCCTCAGGTACATTTATTCTTGTTGAGTTGTAGAACTTGTTAAATGCCTGAGCAACATCAACGGAAAATCTTGCAACGATTGATGGCTCATACTTATCAGCAGCGTCAAGAACAACCTTAGGAAATCTGTTGATTTCCTTAAGAAGGAAGATTGCGTCCGGTTCTGTGATTACTGAGAAATCAACTTCATTAGATGGGTCAAAGTTTTCTGCAAGTCTTACAACACTGGAACATCTTGCATGTGTATACTGCACATATGGACCGGTCTCGCCGTCGAAGTTAAGTACCTTATCCCAACTGAATGATACATCCTTAATTCTTTGATTATATAAGTCGTTGAATAATACTGAACCTACACCAACCATCTTGGCAACCTCTTCCTTGTTTTCAAGGTTAGGACTCTTCTCTGTAATTATTTCAAGACTCTTTTCAATGGCGTCATGAAGAATATCCTCAGCATATATAATGTTGCCGTTTCTCGTAGAAAGCTTAGCTCCTTCAAGACTTACAAGTCCGTAAGGAATATGAACTAACTGGTCCTTTGCCCATTCATTTCCAAGAAGCTCTACTACCTTGAATACCTGTGCGAAATGAAGCTTCTGTTCCTGACCGGTCACATACAGACATTTGCAGAAGTTGTAGGTCTTCTTACGGTAGAAGATTGCCGCAAGGTCTCTTGTGGCATATATTGAGCTTCCGTCCTTCTTTGTGATTATACATGGAGCCATGTCATACTCTGAAAGGTCAACGATCATTGCACCTTCACTTTCCTTCAGTAAGCCGGCTTCTGTTATCTTGTCAACAACCTCCTGACACTTATCTCTGTAGAAGCTTTCTCCTAAATAGTAATCAAAGTCTACTCCAAGAAGATCGTAGGTTCTCTTATATTCAACAAGGCTTATATCCTTGAACCATTGCCAGATTGAAAGGGCTTCCTCATCACCATGTTCCATCTTGGCAAACCATGCCCTTGCTTCATCTACTAATTCAGGGTTCTTGTCAGCTTCCTCATGGAATTTAACATATAATTTCATAAGCTCTGAAATTCCGTCTTTTTCTACGGCTTCCTTGCTTCCCCATGCCTTGTAAGCCACGATGAGCTTACCAAACTGTGTACCCCAGTCACCAAGGTGGTTAATTCTAATGGCATTGTATCCAAGCTTAGAGAAGATCTTGTAGAGTGAATTACCAATGATAGTAGTTCTGAGGTGACCTACATGGAAGTTCTTGGCTACGTTAGGAGATGAGTAGTCAAGGCAGATATTCTTGCCTTCACCTATATCTGATCCACCAAAGTTCTCGGAATTTGCTGCTTCTATCATTGACTTAACAAATACTTCTGTCTTAACGAAGAAGTTAAGGTATGCACCCTTTACTTCAATCCTGTCAAGGTAATCCACATCGCCTATAGCTTCCTTAATGTCTGCTGCAATCATATTAGGAGCTTTGTGCATGGTCTTGGCAAGTCTGAAACAAGGAAATGCAAAGTCACCCATTTCAGGCTTAGGTGGTATTTCAATAGTAGCTGAAATATCTTCCTTAGACATTCCTTCTATCTGCGCTGCAAGTAAATCAATAATTTTGTTTTTCATAATGATATCCTTTCGTCATATCCAGCCTGCAGTAATTTAATAACAAGGCCTGGTGAATTTATTTAAAATATAATAAAATACAAAATTTATACGTACTTATCTATAAAGAACAATTGATCAACGTATAAAATTAAAGTAAAAATAAAAGTGTTATTACATCCACATATACTAATTAAAAAATGTAATACAGCGTAGTGTATGTTTATAAGCTGTAGTATGAGTATATATTATATAAGAAAAAAGCTTACATGATATATCAACAGAACATATGTTCTACATACTTATCAATCCTGATTTATAGGAAATGAAAATCTTACATTTGTACCACTGATAATGTCACCATCAATACTGAAGGTTCCCTTCATAAGGAAAATGATCTCCTGTATTCGATGGAGACCGCTGTACCAAGGGGCTGTATGGGTGTAGTTTGTGTCGATTCCTATGCCGTTATCATTGATATATACATCTATAAGGCGGCTGCTTATATATATATTTGCAGTGACCTTATTGGCATTGGAGTGCTTGAACACATTGTTCATAAGCTCGTCTATTATATATATCAGGTTGATGGTCACAATTTGCGGAATTTTAATGTCATAGTCAGGGCAGTCAACCTTGTATTCAATCATACATTCCTTATGGGTATCAGATAATTCCTTGAATTTATCCGACAGAAGAGTCCATACAGGTTTGCTGGTATCCGGTTCATTTGTCAGTTCAAATAATACTGAGTCAATGGATTTTGACAACTCATTGTTGGCTTCGATCAGTTCATCAAGAGTTACCTTAGCCCGGTTCACGTCAGATTTAATCATCCATGAGAGGATATCAAGCTTGTTTTTATTCCCCTCAAAGGATGCCCTTATCTTGTCATTTATTTTTATGGCAGTGATCTGACGGAAATATCTCTCTAACATGAGTATCCTTAAGCCATGGTTGATGTCCTGTTTAAGCAGTTCTGAAGAATGCTCTTTATCAGCCTTTTCAAGAGCTTCTTTTTGTTCCCTAAGCCTTTCCTCAGCTTCCTTAAGAGCTTTTTTGTCGTTCTGTTCAAGGACATTCTGGGCAAGCAGAGAATCTATTACTTTGTTGGATGAGCTTAAGGAAGAAATACGGGCTTTAAGCTCATCAATTTCTTTCTCAAGGCCTGTGATCTTTTCACTGAGGGATGACTTTACCTCTTTGAGATCCTTAAGGTTCTGCTCTATCTGGGTGTATTTTTCCTCATTTGTGGTTGGATCAACTGCAAATGGTGAAAATACGTTGTGACTGCTGGTATTTCTGAAGGAGTATATTTCCAGAGTCCTTGTCAGCTCATCAATCTTTATCTTTAACTCAAATTCTTCGGTCTTAAGGGACTGAACTTCCTCAAGCTTTGATATAAAGTCATGGTTGAAATACTCAATCATATCTTTATTGGATTGCTGAATAGTCTTCAAGCTGTCTGCTGTGGACATTTCTGTATTTGTATCCATGTTGATATACTCCTTTCTCTTATGTTCTTCCTATATAAATTAAATTCATGTGTATCCGGAAGCAGTATCTGCACCTTAAGTTCCGGTCTTGTGGCAAGCTTACTTGTTTGCTGATCTTGAACTATCGGAGGTTCTCTTGTTTGTTGGATTTGTATTTCTGTAAGCTGTATTGCTTGCAGGTCTTGGTCTTCCTGATGAAGGTGAACTGCCGTTTTTCTTTTGCTCAGACAACTTCTTCTGCATACGTCTGGCTTCATATTTCTTCTCACGTTTTTTGGTGACTATGATAGCATATATAACACACACGACAACAATGAAAAATACAACTAAGAAGATGATCAGGATTATCTGTAGAATACTGATCTGCTTTGAAACCGCAGTCTTTTCATTTGCAGGTTTAACCTCCACATTGTCATAGTCTGAGTCTATAGATGTCTCGGTGGCGTTCTTAAGAGAATAGTCAACGGAGGCGGTTACAGGCACGTATGCAAGCACTTCATTATTGTATTTAAGAACAATATTTGCCACGGTATAAACATTTTTGGTGGCCTCCACAGGAGTACTCAGGTACTCTATGGAGGTGTTTATATTGCTCTGTGAGTTATTGCTGTTAAATGCCAGCGAAAAATCCTTGTCGAATGATAATGAAATACATTCCTCAGGGATAGCAAGGGTATTTATAAGGTATTCACATGCCTTACTGTTGTCTGTGCTGTTTATGGTGTAGTCACTTAACGGATTCACATATGAATAGTTATTGAAGCAGTAATTGTCTATGGCTTTGGTGTCTGAGTAGGTCTTTGAGGCACCATCACAATTCATGAGAACCGTAATAAGCTCAAGATCACCCTTCTTGCTCCAGGTAACCAGCGTGTTCTTGGCAAGCACGGTGTACCCGGTCTTGCCGCCTTCAAAATATTCATAATAATATGAACTGGAATCGTATATCATACGACAGTGCATCCACAGGTTACGCTCTTCCTCACAGATATTTGTAGGAGGTATAACGTAGTGCTCAGTGGAAGCTATCTTTCTTAATTCGTCATATTTAAGGGCTTCCCTGGTGATAAGAGCCATGTCATAGCAGGTGGTGTAATGGTTCTCGTCAAAGAGTCCGTTTGGATTCATGAAATGAGTATTCTTACATCCAAGCTCCGCTGCACGTTTATTCATCATCTCAACAAATTTGGAGCTGTCACCTTGACCCATTTCTTCAGCAAGTCCAAGGGCAACTTCATTTGCAGATTCAAGCATAAGGGCATAAAGACCCTGTTCAAATGTAATCTGTTCACCCTCCTGAAGACTTATGCTGCTGCTTCCCGGCTCAATGCCGTAGATAGCCTCGTGGGACATGGTCATAACCTTGTTCATGTCTATGCCGCTCTCAAGAGCCATAAGGATGGTCATCATCTTGGTGGTACTGGCAGGGTATGCTTTGTTAAATGCATTCTTCTGATAGAGTATGCTTCCTGTTTTGGCGTCCATGACTATTGCCTGTTGTGACACAAGATCCGGAAACCTGGTAGGATCATCAGGATACTCTGTGGTTTCAAGATATTCAGAAGTTGCTTCCTCGGAGTCGCCTTCCTCTGAGGTGATGTTTTCTTCTGCATGGGAGATATGTGCAGTCATACCCAGCGAACACATGGTAAACATCAATAATATAAATACAACACCAAGAACTGCGTGTCCGCAGTTAGTGGTAGAAAATAGTTTTTTTAAAATCCTGATCATTAAATAAGCCCCCACAAATTGTCTACTTGTCTCTGTACGCCACTAAACGGTTGATCGGCGTGCCCATTGCTGAGAATTTTGTTTCATACTCTGTCATAATGTTGCCTTCATTGTACTCAGAGTTATGAAGATCATAGGTGTAATTAAGCAGCTTCCAGCCGGCAAGGGGAACCTGTTCCAGTGAAAAATCAAACAGATCACGATTGTCAGTCTTAAAGATAACCTGTCCATCCGGAATGAGTATCTTGTCGTAGAACCCGAAGAAATGGGTGGATGTCAGGCGTCTCTTGGCATGTCTGTCCTTAGGCCATGGATCCGAGAAGTTCAGGTATATTCTTGATACCTCGTCTGTATCAAATACTTTCTCTATATATTCTGCGTCCATGCGGATGAAGTAAAGATTGTGCATATCTTCCTCGAGCTCTCTCTTCTCAAGGGCACGGAGCAGCACGCTTGAATACTTTTCTATACCGATATAGTTAATGTCCGGATTGCGTCTGGCAAGCTCCATGATAAACTGTCCCTTGCCCATGCCGATCTCTATATGGATAGGGTTATCATTGCCAAAAACTTCGTGCCAGCGGCCTTTCATGGTCTCCTCATCATGGATAACGTAGTCGGTGGCTGCTATCTTTTCACGGGAGCCTTTTACATTTCTTAATCTCATATATTTACCAAATGATATAGTATCATTATTATCCTTGTTCAATAAATTCAGTACATTGCAAATATACATAGAAGCAATGCACACCTACCCATAATCATATCATAATAGGAAATCATATTCAAACATTATTAATGCTTCCGGAAAGCAAAATGTATTAAAAATAAAACAAAAAATCTATTGATTTATTATTAAAAGATGGTATAATCGGTGAAGTAGTTCTGAGAAAAACAGTCGAAAAATGCAGTAAACTTTGAAATAAAAATATTTCAAAAAAAAATAAAAAAAGTACTTGCATTTTGAAAATGACTGTAGTATAATCCTATATGTTGTCGGGCAGAACTGCTGAAGACAATAAGAAATACGGGCCGCTAGCTCATTTGGTAGAGCACCTGACTCTTAATCAGGGTGTGCGGGGTTCGAGCCCCCGGCGGCCCACTAATTTGGACTTGACTATGAATAATCATGGTTGGGCCCATTTTTTTGTGCAAAAAAATTCTGGAGTATAAAAAGCCGTCATGTGGAAGCTTGTACAGGTACAATTTCCAGGTGACGGCTTTCGGTTTATTATTTTATTTTATCTTATTTAAGCCTCTTTAAGATCTCGAGAGTATATTCCCAGGTTCGTTTTACACTTTCCACATCCATGGATTCATTTGTAGTGTGGATATCTTTCATGTCAGGCCCGAAGGAAACGCAATCAAGGTCAGGTATCTTGCCTGCAAATAAACCACATTCTACTCCGGCATGTAATGCCTGGATGACAGGCTCTCTTCCATATTGCTCTGTGAATATATCTTTCATAAGGTCTCTGAGAGGAGAGTCCTGACGATACTCCCAGGCAGGGTAGTCACCGGTAAGGGTCACATAGCCTGACAAAAGCTCAGTGAGACTGGTGATCTTATCCAGCATTTCCTGCTTTCTGCTGGCAATGCTGCTCCTTACACAATAGCTGAGGACAACCTCTGTGTCGGTGGTCTTTAATATTCCAAGGTTTAATGAGCTTTCCACAAGGCCTTTTATGTTGGAGCTCATACCCTGTATTCCGTAAGGCATGTTCACAAGGGCAGCTATCACACGGTTTGTTGAAATGTTATCCATCATATCATTTGCAGCTGCTTCGGATGATGAATCTGTAATTTCTGCGGCAACCTTTATATCTGGGTCGGACACTACATACTCATGCTTGAACAGGTCTTCCATATGGGAGACACAATCCTTAACTGTCTGTATATCGGATTCATTTACAGCAATAACAGCTACAGCTGTTTTAACAATGGCGTTGTCCTTAAGTCCCCCCTCTATGGATACGAGATTGAAGGATAACTTCCTATTTAACGTATAGAGGATACGGCCAAAGAGGATATTTGCATTTGCCCTGTTCTTGTCTATCTCTACGCCGGAATGACCGCCCAGAAGTCCTGATATATTAATGGACATAAGTGTCTTGTCTGCGGCAGGAATGAAACTTACAGGAATGTGGCTTGCGGCAGTTACACCACCGGCACAGCTTACCAGCAGATAGCCTTCATCCTCTGAATCAAGGTTAAGCATGATCTTTGACTTTAATGGACTACAGTCAATGGCGGCGGCACCTAACATGCCTATCTCCTCGTCAACTGTGAATACTGCCTCAAGAGGCGGGTGCGGTATGTCGCTGCTGTCAAGGATTGCCAGGGCATAGGCAACGGCAATTCCGTCATCGCCTCCCAGGGTAGTGCCATTTGCAGAGATAATACCATCCTTAAGAACAAGCTCCAGACCGTCACGTTCAAAGTCGATATTGCAATCCTTGCCCTTCTCGCATACCATATCCATGTGTCCCTGGAGCATTACCGGGGCAGAAGCCTCGTATCCCGGGGTTCCGTCCTTGAATATAATCACGTTGTTTGACTGATCCTTTATGTATCTAAGATCGTGTTCCCTGGCAAATGTTACCAGATAGTCGCTGATCTTTTTGGTGTTTGATGAGCCGTGGGGGATAGAGCATATTTCCTCAAAATACTCGAATACCTTATGGGGTTCCAGTGATGATAATACTTTCATGTGTTTATACATCTCCTTCTATGATAAATTTATTGACCTGTTATGTGACTGTTTAAGATCTGCATATAATTCGTTAAGAAATCTCAGACAGTTTTTTTATAAATAGATGGTATAATTATATATCATAGGATATAATTATGCATTAGTGAAAATTTTAAGATGTCAAATGGCAGAAAAACTTAAAGTGTCAAATGACATATGAAAAAGAAAAGCACGCTATGCCGTGCCAGTGATTTAAGGAGGCATAAAAATGGCAGAGAATTGTTCCCATAATTGCAGTACCTGTGGGAAGGAATGTGAGAGCAGAACTGAAAATCAGAGTATGCTCATACCTGCAAATAAAAATTCTAAGATAAAGAAGGTTATCGGAGTAATAAGTGGAAAGGGAGGCGTTGGCAAGTCTTCCGTCACCTGTGGTCTTGCGGTTCTTATGCAGAGGATGGGTTATAAGACAGCGGTTCTTGACGCGGATATGACAGGCCCTTCGGTTCCTAAGGCGTTTGGTATATATGAGGAACCAGAGGCAACGGATGACGCTCTTTATGCCGTGGAGACAAAGACAGGGATAAAGATCATGTCCATAAATCTGTTGCTTGGCGATGAGACAGCTCCTGTGCTGTGGAGAGGTCCTATAATTGCAGGAACAGTTAAGCAGTTCTTCAGTGATGTTATATGGGGAGACATAGACTTTATGTTCGTGGATTGTCCTCCGGGAACCGGAGATGTGCCCCTTACAGTGTTCCAGTCTCTTCCTCTTGACGGAGTTATCGTTGTTACAACTCCTCAGGATCTGGTATCAATGATCGTTGCCAAGGCGGTGCGTATGGCTGATCAGATGGATATACCTGTGCTTGGCATGGTGGAAAATATGTCTTATTTCGAATGTCCTGACTGTGGCAAGAGACACAATATATTCGGCGAGAGCAAGCTGTTATATGTGAAGGATATGTTCGGCATAAAGGATGCAGTGAGACTTCCTATAAATCCTGAGATCGCAGAGCTTGAGGATAAGGGACGTATTGAGGATATGCCTGAGACGGACCTTAAGAAGATAGCGGAGATCTTAAGCAGGAGCTAATGTAGTAATAAGCTTTCTATGTGTGAATAAGATAAAATAAACAATAAAAAGGGAAATAGGAAAATGGAGATTTTAAAAGCAATCATATACGGTATAGTAGAGGGAATTACTGAATGGCTGCCCATAAGCAGTACAGGACATCTCATTCTTGTGGAAAATTTCCTGCCGTTTAAGGGAGTAAGTGAGAATTTCTTTGATATGTTTGATGTGGTTATCCAGCTTGGTGCCATTATGGCGGTGGTTGTGTTGTTCTGGAGCCAGATATGGCCATTTGCATTTACCAGAAAAGCAAGAAACGGCGAGACAGGATTTGCCTCTGTATTTAAGAAGGATATATGGTCTATGTGGTTCAAGATCCTGGTATCCTGTGTTCCTGCGGCTGTCATAGGCATATTGTTCGACGACTTGTTCAACAGGTTATTCTACAATCCTGTGTGCGTATCTATTGCACTTATTGTGTTTGGTGTGGCTTTCATCATCATTGAGAGATGGAACAAGGGCAGAAGCTCAAAGGTAAATGCACTGTCGGAGATCGGCTACAATACAGCCATACTGATAGGTATCTTCCAGGTTATTGCGGCAGTATTTCCGGGCACATCCCGTTCAGGAGCTACCATTGTTGGTGCACTGCTTATCGGCGTGTCAAGAAAGGTGGCTGCGGAATATACCTTCTTCCTTGCCATACCGGTTATGTTCGGTGCAAGTCTTCTTAAGATAGTGAAGTTTGGATTTGCATTTTCAAGTCTTGAGCTTGTAGTACTGGCGGTGGGAACCATAGTGTCCTTCCTTGTTTCAATGGTTGTTCTTAAGTTCCTTATGGCATACATAAAGAAGCATGATTTTCAGGTGTTTGGCTGGTACAGGATAGTACTTGGAGCCATAGTACTTATTTGCGGAATTGCAGGAGTGATAAATGTGTAATCTATGTCCGAGAAATTGCGGAGCCGACAGGGAGAATACCTTGGGGTTTTGCGGAGTAGGAAATAAATTAAAGGTAGCCAGGGCTGCTCTCCATATGTGGGAGGAGCCCTGTTTGTCAGGTTATAATGAAGAGGGCTCCGGTGCCATATTCTTCTCAGGCTGTTCTCTTGGGTGCGTATTCTGTCAGAATATAAATATTTCAAGGGGAAAAGCGGGGAAGGAGATCACAGTGGACAGGCTGGTTGAGATCTTCTTTGAGCTTAAGAGCCAGGGGGCGTTAAATATTAATTTCGTCACACCGGATCACTATGTTCTCCAGATAATAAAGGCCATTGATATGGCAAGGGAAAGAGGCTTTGATCTGCCATTTGTATATAACTGCAGCGGCTATGTGAAGCCTGAGATCATTGATCTGCTGGATGGATATATTGATATCTATCTGCCGGATTTCAAATACATGTCGGGAGAGCTTGCGAAAAAATACAGCATGGCAGAGGATTATCCTGAGTATGCGAAGCCGGGACTTGAAAGAATGGTGAAGCAGGTGGGCGGAGACAGGATGAGCTTCAATGATGAGGGGATAATGACCCGGGGAGTGATCGTCAGACATATGCTGCTTCCCGGCTGCATGGAGGACTCAAAGAGGGTGATAAAGTATCTCTATGAGACCTATGGAAATGATATCTACATAAGCATAATGAGCCAGTATACGCCTATGCCGGGTATCGAAGAGAAGTATCCGGAACTTGCACACAAGGTGGACTTTGATGAGTACAATGAGCTGGTGGATTATGCAATAGAGCTTGGGGTTGAAAATGGATTTATTCAGGAAGAGGAGGCTGCTGAGGACAGCTTTATACCTGAATTTGATTGTACGGGGGTATAAATATGTATGGTGCACTGATGATGGCGATAGGGATGATAAGTGGAATTTTTGTCAGTCTTATAATAGGGACGTTGATAATACATGTGATAAATATAGCCTTTGGAGCTAAAACTATATCAGTGAATTTATTTGGAATTTTATTTCACAGAACCGGTAGGAACAACGAGAAATGGGTTGTGAAAAGGACCGGCTTCAAGCCCTATATTAAGTTTCAGGATGACAATACGGGGCTGACCAGGGGAAGAGAAAAGTGCATGTCGGTGATCGCTGCGGTTATATTTGGCACTATCATTGCAAATATAGTATTTGTCATATGGAAGTGTCCGGGATTTTTCATCAGTGATCTTGGATATTTTATGAAATATGTGCTGGTATTTGGCGGATTTATGTTCCTTGGCATGCTTTTTACCACATTTTCAGTCTTTAGCAAGGCCACAGAGCTTCATTATATTACCAATGATATATTTGCAGAGGTTAAGAGAAAGGGCTCCATATCCGGCGTGAACTGCAATGTGGATCCGAAGGTATTTAATGCTGCACCGCTGGCCGCCAAAGAGGTGTACCAGAATTTCAGGCTTCTCAGGGCTGAGTATATGGGAGATATGGCAACTATGGCGGAGGTAGTTAAGTGGTATGAATGGTGCGAGAGGGAGCAGAATATCAATCGCAGCACCAACAGGAGAAGTACGACTACCCTGACAAATGACAGTCTCAAGCTGCAGATGTTGTTCTATTACAGTTATTTCTACAATGCTCCTGACAAGATCGGCAAGGCAAGGAGAATGTACACCAATGTGGAAAAGCTGCTAAAAGCAGGCGTAGACAGTAATGACAAGAGGATATATGACTATTATCTTTATTATGTTGAGAACAATGCTGGTGAGGCTGAAAGGATTGCAAATGAGGGGCTTGAAATGATGAAGGACTTCTCTGATGAGATCCCGGAGTTTAAGGCAGCAGAGGAGAAGTGGTTGGAGTACCTGAAGGGACAGATATTTAACAGGAAGTAACAAAAACCCCACGAGGTCGCAACTCGTGGGGTTTTCTATTATCTTAATTCCTCGAAAATTATCTATATTTTATTTCAAATTCAACTTCGCCAGATTTGTATCCTCAGCAAATGTTATACAATTATATATAAACACTGCCTGGTCGTAATCGGCTACATTAACAAGGTCGCTGTAGGACAGGTTTGTGTATCTCATGTCAAGCATTGTGATGGTTTCATAGTTGCATGACAGGAACTGGATAAGGGAGTTGGCGTAGCTGTCCTTGATTATAAGGAGGGACTTACCATTACTTACCCCTTTGTTCTTAAAGGTCACACAGGCAGCGTTCTGACCTGTGAAGGTACTGTATTTGTCCTTGACGTCCAGGTATTCCTTGTAGAAAATGCCGTCATGCTCTGTGGTTGTGACGCCGTTTGAAATCTCCATGGTGGTGGAAACCGAGCCGTCTGCCAGGGTGTACATGTCGATCTCATCCTTCTTCACAGACTGGTCAAGGGTCTTTGAGAAGAGGGTTCCCTGGAAGCTTTCACTGCCTACAGTTTTGGTGAAATCATCAATAGAGTATGGTGTGTATCCAAGCTGATCGCCGGCGGCATTGTATGCAATGTATGCGCCAAGGGATGTCCAGTGGTGGTCAGTTCTGTAGTAGATATACTGATCCTTGGAAGCCTTTAAAGCGTCAATTATATTAATTCCGGTTACATTATCTAATTTGTTGTAGCAGTAATCTATGACGTCCTGCTCATCTTCAGTTACGTTCTTAAGATAATCCGGCAGCAGATCCTCGCCATATATTCCCACTGATGTAGGACATAGCATGAAATATACCGGTATATCGGGATTTTCCTCTGCAAATGTATTGATGACATTTACATTTTTATCAAGGTCTTTGTAATCACATCCGGTGCCGATATCACTATTTGTGGATATGAGCTGCATCATCTGGTCATCCTTGGTGTAGACCGTTGAGATCTCGGATTTGCCAATGGCAGTTTCAACCTTGTTCTTGGTGGAGATCCAGTTTTCCCTTCCGTAGAAGCGGTCGGAGAACCATTTGTCAAAGCCGTTCATGAAGTCTTCGCTCTTTATGGACTCAAGGGAAACCTCCGGGTATTCCTCCAGATAGCGGTTCTCATTTTCAGAGAATGGCTTCTTGTCCTTTGGAAGATGTGTAAATGTCATGACCGGAAGCCCGATCAGTATTACGAAAAACAATGCGATTCCTATCTTTTTATGCATATCCTCACCCCCTAGAAATTAAAATAAAGGAATGGATTATAGCTTGCGTCTACCAGATAAGATGTGGCAATGAGCATAATCACGATCATATAAACAACCGACAAAACATGGGAACAGGAAGGCACCTTAGCGGTGAACTTCTGTGCCAGATTTTTCACAAGGCTTGTACATCCGATGATGGCGATCACGAAGAGCAATCCGAAGTTCATCAGGAAGTACACTGTGTGCTCGTCTGCAAATGTACTGCCGAAGCTGAACATCCGCTTCATATATGAAAATGCTGTTGGCAGATCCTTTGTGTCGAAGAGAACCCAGCCCAGCATAACAAGCAGCATTGCGTATATGTGCTTGATAAATCCGGGGATCTTATCAAGAATGTATTCTTTGTTTTTCTTTTTCAGGAGTGTTATCACAAGCTTCTCAATGATTATGAGTATTCCGTACATTACACCCCAGGTGATGAAGTTCCAGCTTGCACCATGCCATATTCCGGTGAGAAGCCATACAACAGCAGTATTGAAAATAGTTCTGCCGAAGCCTTTTCTGCTGCCTCCCAGAGGGAAATAAACATAGCTCTTAAACCACTCTGACAGTGTCATGTGCCATCTTCTCCAGAATTCGGAGATACTCTTGCTCATGTATGGGTAGTTGAAGTTCTCAGGGAAATGGAAGCCAAGCATTTCGCCAAGACCTATTGCCATATCTGAATATCCTGAGAAATCAAAATAAATCTGAAGGGTATACGCCGCAATCCCAAGCCATGCGGTGGCAACCGGAACGGTATTGATATCCATTACTTTTACCGAATCCCACAGGGTTCCGATGTTATTTGCAATTAAGACCTTCTTACCTATACCTGCACAGAAACGGAGGATACCATGCCATATGGTATCAAGATCCAGATGTCTTTCCTTAAGTTCTGCTGCCACATCCTCGTATCTTACGATAGGACCGGCAACTATCTGTGGAAACAGGGTTACAAATGCTGCAAATGTTATAGGATTTTTCTGGACTTCTATGTTTCCACGGTACAGGTCAATGGTGTATGACATGGACTGGAAGGTGAAGAAGCTGATACCTATAGGCAGCAGTGTGGTTGGGGCACCGAAGCTTGTGTGGAAGATGTTGTTGATATTTTCTACTATGAAATTGCTGTATTTGAAGAAGCCTAACAATGAAAGGTTCATGACTACAGACACAATGAGTGCCAGTTTTCTGGTGGTTTTATTTCCACCGAATTTGTAGATGACCAGTCCGGCGAAGTAGTCTATGAGGGTGGAGGCGATCATTATGAACACATATATTGGTTCACCCCATGCGTAGAAGAACAGACCGGTGATAAGTATGAAGAGGTTCCGCAGTTGTTTTGGCATTATGTAGTAGAACACCAGAACAAAAGGGAGAAATAAATATAAAAATGTTAAGCTTGAAAAAACCATAATTTTCCTACCTATTAAGATGTGTTAATCAATTCATTGTTGAATTATATGATTAAAACCTGTCAGTGTCAACAACGTCCGGCATTGAATTTAAAGTCAGGAATGTCAAAATTGAATTTGGTTATTATATCCTCTGAGGCAGGGACGTCCACGGTCTTGGCAGCCATGGCTTTTTCTATGTCAGAAACCGCTTTTTCACACTGAATCATGTACTTTAATACGCTTCTGCAATAGTTGTCCTCATCACAGAGAGTTTTGAGCCCCTTCCTTTTTATATACACGGAAAGTATTTCGGGTTTTGTGTTCATAAGATAGACGATGGCTGATTTTATGGTTCTTATGATCATATATCCCAAGGCAATGATCATGACACCTACGGCTATCCAGGTTTCTACTGCCTGGAACATGATACCGCCTCCTGACGCCATGGTTGCTTTGAAAAATGCTATGAACAATACAATCAGAATAAGAAAAAATCCGTTTACTATCAAAGTGTTGAGATATCCCTTTCTACGTTTTGGTATTCCCTGAAGCTCGCTTGTATATACATTCTTTGTATATTCTATTTTTTTCTTTGCCTGTGACACCATTTCTATAAGTGTGGCATAGTCATCGTTTTCGTTTGTGAAATTTGAAAATGATTGGTCTGTCTGAACGCCTTCTGCAAGTTTCATGTGATGTACCCCCTTAATCTAAATATATATAACAATAAATTACAATGTTATTGAAATAAAAACACACAGATGTTACAATAAAAAAGACTTCCGAAGAAGTCTTTTCTGTCGCACAATGCTAACCTTACGGCGATGTCGGATAAAATCCTTATTTGAACTCACCTTGTAATTTATGTATGACTAAATTTTAGCATGTGGGGATATAAAAGTCAAACAAAATGGGAAATAAAAAAGTGTCAAATGACACATGAAAAAGGATAGCACGCCATCACTTCGTGAGCCGTGCCAGTAAGTGGGAGGAATGTTATGAACGAAAGATATTATGTGGGGCTTGATATGGGTACAGCTTCTCTTGGTTGGGCTGTTACTGATGAAAAATACAGATTGATAAGAAGAAAAGGAAAAGATCTGTGGGGAGTGAGATTATTTGACACGGCAAATACCGCCGCTGAAAGAAGAACAAACAGGGTTGCCAAAAGGAGACTGGCAAGGGAACGTGCCAGGGAAGGATATCTCAGAATGGTATTTGCACCGGCCATAGAGGCGGTTGATCCAGGATTTTATCAGCGGCTTGATGACAGTAAATATTGCGAAGAGGATAAGATAGTAAAGCAGCCATTTGCTTTATTTGCAGGGAATGGATATACGGATAAGGACTATTATGAACAGTATCCTACGGTATTCTATCTTAGAAAAGAATTGCTCACTTCCAAAGAACCTCATGATGTGAGGCTTGTATTTCTTGCGCTTCTGAATATGTATAAGCACAGAGGTCATTTCCTGAACTCCAATATCGGAGAGGGCAGTACCGGTAGTATAGAAGAGATGTATGAAAACCTGAGATCAGACATAAGCCAGTATATGGAACTTGAGCTGCCTGATATAGATGATTATGACAAGTTGAAGAATATTCTGACTTCCAAGGAATATTCTGCCAGCAGGAGAGTGGAGCTTATCATAGAAAGCTTAAATCTTTCCAAGTCCAAGGATAAGAATATAGTTGAAATATGGAAACTTACATGCGGTCTTAAGGGAAAACTCAGTAATTTATTTGCAGTGAATACAGAGGATGATGAGGCGAAGAATTTCAGTATTTCTTTCAGGGATAGCAGTTTTGATGAAAAGGTTACTGCTGTGGAGAATATTCTCGGGGAAGAGCAGTTTGACATATTTATGCAGATAAAGGAGATACACGATCACTGCGTCCTTGCAAATATTATGAAGGGATACGAATATCTCTCGTTTGCAAGGGTGGATTCCTATGAGAAACACGGAAAAGACCTGGCAATACTTAAAAAGCTCATAAAAGAAAATGCTCCCGGTGAGTACTATGGAATGTTCAGGGAGATGGCAAATGATAATTACAGTGCGTATGTTGGATCTGTGAATTATAAGAATGGACCTGTGAGACGTGGGGCAAAATGTGACAGAGACGCTTTCTTTAAGAAGGTGAGTACTCTTGTGTCCAAAATGCCGGAATCACAGGATAGAGAATATGTGCTTCAGGAGATCAGCAAGGAAACATTTCTCCCAAAACAGCTTACGGCGTCTAATGGAGTGATTCCTAACCAGGTGCACAAAAAGGAAATGAAGAAGATCCTAAAAAATGCTGAAAGCTATCTGCCATTTCTTTTGGATAAGGACGAGTCCGGATATACAGTTTCTGAGAGGATCATTAAAATGTTCGAGTTCCAGATTCCATATTATGTTGGACCTATTGCCGAGAAGGTGGGAGAGGAATCAAAGAGTAAGAATGTATGGTCTGTAAGGCTTGAATCCGGCAGGGTATATCCGTGGAATTTTGAGCAGAAGATAGATGTCAAGGAGTCTGCGGAGAAATTTATCTCACGAATGGTAAATAAGTGTACATATCTTAATGGCGAGCAGGTGCTTCCGAAGAATTCATTATTATATGAGAGATTTACATTACTGAATGAGTTGAACAATCTCAGGATAAATGGTGAGAAGATATCAGTGGAATTAAAGCAGAATATATACAATGATCTGTTTAAATCGGGTAAGAAGGTTACTGCCAAAAAGCTGAAGGAGTATCTTAAGACAAATGGGTACGTGGAAGCAAAAGAGGATCCTGTTATATCCGGAATAGATGGAGACTTCACCAACAGACTTGCAAATTATGGAAAATTTGCCGCAGTATTTGGAGTGGAGACTCTTACATATGATCAGGAAAAAATGACAGAGGATATTATAAAATGGTCTACTTTATATGGTGATACCAAGTCTTTCCTGAAGCAGAAGATCACTGAGAATTATGGGGAGGACAAGCTTACAAAGGATCAGTTAAAGAGGATACTGGGATTTAAGTTCAAGGATTGGGGCAGACTGTCAAAGGCACTTCTTGAAACCCGGGGCTGCAGTAAGGATGATGGAGTGATCGATACTGTCATAGGTCGTATGTGGAATGAAAATTACAATCTCATGGAATTGATCGAGAGTCGAAACTTCACATATAAAGAGGAGATAAGTGAAAGATCAATGGCGGTGGACAAGTTACTTGGAGAGATCAAATATGAGGATCTGGATGAATTATATATATCTGCTCCGGTAAAGAGGATGACCTGGCAGACCATACTTGCACTTAAGGAGATCTGTAAGGTTATGGGATATGGTCCGTCTAAGATATTTGTCGAGATGGCGAGAGATCCAAATGCTGAGAAAAAGAGAACTGAAAGCCGAAGGAGTAAATTTGCTTACCTGTACAGAAGTGTTAAGGATGATACATTTGACTGGCAGAAGGCCATAAAGGAAACCGATGAGGGACAGTTCAGAAGTAAGAAATTATATCTTTACTATACCCAGAAGGGCAGGTGTATGTATACAGGTGAGAGGATAGAGCTTAGTGATCTGTTCAAGGATAACCTGTATGATATAGACCACATCTATCCAAGACACTTTGTAAAGGATGACAGTCTCGACAATAATATGGTGCTGGTTAAAAAGGAGAAGAATGCTCATAAGAGCGATACATTCCCTATAGAGGCTGATATAAGAGGTAAGATGGCGGGCTTTTGGCATGCACTGGCTGATGGTGGTTTCATTACAAAGGAGAAGCTTAAACGATTAATGAGAACTGATGGTTTCTCTGACGATGAGAGAGTCGGCTTTATTAATCGTCAGCTTGTGGAGACGAGACAGGGAACGAAGGTTATCACCGATCTGTTTAAGCAGACATTTCCTGATACGGACATTGTATATGTGAAGGCACCGAATGTAAGTGATTTCAGACACGAGTTTGATCTTATAAAGTGCAGGATGATCAATAATTTCCACCATGCAAATGACGCTTACCTGAACATTGTTGTTGGAAATGTGTACGATGTTAAATTTACCAGAAATCCATATAATTTCATAAAGGATTATGAGAAGGGTAAAGAAAAATATAACATGGCAAAGATGTTCAAGTACAATGTGTCCAGAAATGGTGTCACGGCATGGAGCATTGATGGTGAGAAAAGTATTGATACAGTGCGTAAGGTGATGGCAAGGAACACACCACTTGTGACCAGGATGAATTATGAGAGACATGGTAAATTGTATAATGTAAGCCTGATAGGAACAAACAGTATAAAAGAAGCAAGTAAGGATATGTATATACCATCTAAGTTAAATGATAATCGGTTATCTGATGTGAAAAAATATGGAGGATATTCTGATGTTAAGGGAACATATTTCTTCTTGGTTGAATATACAGAGAAGGGAAAACGGGTTAGATCCCTGGAGGCATTACCATTATATCTTAAGGATCATTACAACACCAAGGAGCAGTTGGAGGAATATTGCAGGGAAATGCTTGGACTTAAGGAACCTAGTGTAAGATACAGACGTATAAAGATGTATTCCAAGATTAGGGTTAATGGATTTGAGGTGTTATTGACGGGAAGATCAGAAAATAGATTATTAATAAGTAATGCTGAGGAGCTTAAGATATCATATCAAGATGCAAAGTATATTAAAAACCTAGCGATGCTTAAGGAACGGGATGTTCAGGAAGAGATATATGAGGAATGTGGTGCCACCAGGGAGGAAAATGGTAAGGTGTTCCTGATGTTAAAGGACAAATTCGTGAACGGTATATATGCAAAGAGGATTAATCCGATAGGAGATAAGTTAGATGAGAATAAATTCAATAATTTATCTCTGAAACAGCAGGCAGAAATTATACTTCAATTAGTTGGTATTACCCAGCAGACAAATTATGGGGCAAATTTAGAGTTGATTGGTGCAAGTAAAAAGACGGGAACGATGAAACCCAATAAGGTATTGTCAAGTTACAGCGAAGTTTTATTAATAAACCAGTCAGTCCTTGGAATATACGAAGAGAGGGTAGATTTATTAACTATATAAAATATGAGTTGGAGAACAATAGTAGTATCTAAGAATGCAAAGCTTGATTATCAGATGGGGTATATGGTAGTCAGAGGTGCAGAAACTACAAAGGTACATATGAACGAAATAGGGACAGTCATTGTGGAGAGTACGGCTGTCTCTATGACGGCGTATTTGCTAAGTGAGCTGGTGAAACACAAGGTAAAGGTTATATTTTGTGATGAGAAGAGAAATCCTTCATCGGAACTGTTGCCGTATTATGGTAGTCATGACACAAGTGCAAAAATAAGGAAACAGTGTGAATGGTCGGCAGATGATAAAGCATCTGTATGGACGGAAATAGTTTCAGAGAAAATACGAATGCAGGCAAGGGTTCTGGAAGTGTATGGAAGACCTGAAGCACATATGCTGTATGAATATGTTGAGCAAATGGAATATGGAGACGCCACTAACAGGGAGGGGCATGCGGCAAAAGTGTATTTCAATGCACTATTTGGAAAGGAATTCACCAGGACAGAAGAAAATCCTACAAATGCTGCACTGAATTATGGGTATTCCCTGATATTGTCAACATTTAACAGAGAAGTAGTTGCAAATGGCTATATTACCCAGATAGGACTTTTTCACGATAATATGTTTAATCAATTTAATCTGGCGTCAGATCTGATGGAGCCATTTAGACCTATTGTTGATGATATGGTAATGGAGCTGGAGCCTCAGACATTTGAGGTTGAAGAAAAAAGGTTTATGTTGGACATTTTCAACAAGGAATTGTATATTGCAGGCAGATTGGAATATCTGCCTAATGCTATAAAGGTATATTGTCGTAGTGTATTTGACGCCTTAAATGATAAGGACGTATCATTGATAAAGTTTTATAAAAATGAGTTATAGATTTATGAGAGTGATTGTAATGTTTGATCTGCCGGTGGTGACGGCTGCAGGCAGAAAGGAATATTCCAAATTCAGGAAATATCTGATCAAAAGTGGTTTTTTAATGATGCAGGAAAGTATATATTGCAAGCTTGCACAAAATGCTTCGGCAGCAGATCTGATTGTTGAAGGAGTAAGGAAGAATAAGCCCCCGGAGGGATTGATACAGGTGCTAAGGATAACTGAAAAGCAATTTTCAAAGATGGAATTTGTATTGGGAGAACATATAGGGGATGTTCTTGAAAGTGATGAAAGGTTGATAATTCTATGAGGTTGGTTAATGTATCTTATAATATTGACATAGAATTTGCAGAAAATCGTACTGAAATAATTTCTATAGAAGGTCCGGATATATACACGGAATTTATTCAGGAGTTAATTTCCCAGCTTGATGGAGAAGCTGGAAATTTTGTGCTGTCAGAAAAGAACGATACATTGAAAATGGATAAAAAAGTTGAATTTATTTCCAATCCATTTGGTGTAGATTTCAACGAGAAAAGAATTATAAGTAAAGCATATAATGTCCTGAGAGACAGTGCGGAAGGATTAGATGAACTTCGTGAGAAAATAAATTCTTCTATAGTAAATATCCTGGATGAGGTAATTTTAAGATCACCATATGATAATTTTGTGTATAATCTGGATCTTGACTGGAATACGCTGTTTAAGCTGTATGAGGTTAAGGTTCAGTTTGAAGAGGGAAAGCTGGTAGATAAATTAATCCAGTATATAAAGATGTTGGCAGAATTGCTGGGAATAAAAGTGGTATTTTTGCTTAACATGTCTACTTTTCTTACAAAGTACGAACTTCAGGAGCTATGCAAGTCTGCTCAGTATGAAAAGGTAAACCTTGTACTTCTTGAGCAGAGGGAGTTGGAATTGACAGACGTAAAAAATCGGAGTCATATTATTGACTGCGACAGGTGTTTGATTATAAAATAAAAGTGTACATAAATTACAGCTATCACAAGTAGTATGGGTTCGGTGATGACCAATTTGAGGTTTGAGGTTTGAGGTTTGAGAACCTTGTAATTTATGATATGTCTTAAACAACAGCCCTCCAGCTAATTTATTAAATTGTGTTTGAGAACCTTGTAATTTATGATATGTCTTAAACAAAGCCCCTTGCAAAGACTTACGGCAACCAGTTTGAGAACCTTGTAATTTATGATATGTCTTAAACAGTAAGGTTATCGAATTCGCAAATGCCTTGGTTTGAGAACCTTGTAATTTATGATATGTCTTAAACTTTATTGACGCAATCTCAACCGCATGGATGGTTTGAGAACCTTGTAATTTATGATATGTCTTAAACGACTCGTACAGATTGACCCCGATATTATTAGTTTGAGAACCTTGTAATTTATGATATGTCTTAAACTTTATATTTTTTGACTTGTAAGAACCCTAGTTTGAGAACCTTGTAATTTATGATATGTCTTAAACATTTTGCAATATAAATTGCCTTACGCTCTGGTTTGAGAACCTTGTAATTTATGATATGTCTTAAACTATTTAAGGTCAGCAGCGACTGGAGTGGGGGGGTTTGAGAACCTTGTATGGTTTCTCGATGCAAGAATATTCATGAGAACCTTGTACATTTACAAAAGTGACAAAAAGAGGCATTACTGCCTCTTTTTCTACGTCATGCATTAAACACAATATTAAATCTGTTGCTCAATTTCTTTGACATATTTTTGAACCTCATCCTCGGTCAATTCACATTCTTCAGCTATCTGGAAAATGGATTTTCCCTTTTGAAGTTTCTTTGTAATTTGTTGTTTCAGTGTTTGGGTTATGCCATCGTTTAAACCAGAATTATATCCCTGTGTAATGCCTTGTTCAATGCCTTGTTGTACAAGTCGGTCACTTAATGCTACATAATCTTCATCGCCCATTTCAGACACCCTCTCTCGAATTAGATCATCATTATTCAATAAATTATCTTCTATATTATGTAATGAAGTTATTAATAACTCAACTTCATTTGCATTAAGTATATCATTCTTGTAAAGATTATCCAATTCTGTTTTTGCGTTAATCCTGAAATTATATAATGCTTTTGCAAGCTTCATTTTAGTTTTTTCAGCATATTGACTGGCTCTGATCATTCTGCTGTATAGCTGTACCTGTTGGAAGGGGATTAAAAGATACATTTTCTTTCTTGAAAGTTCTGAGACCGTTTTGCTGGCAGATATACATGGTAATTCATAGGTGACAGTATTGCCATCGGGCAAATGCAGATTTACCCTGATCTTATCCTCTTTATTTGCACCGGCTAGAAATACTACTGCCTGTAGAGGCATAACAATTTCTATTTCATATTTGTCATCTGCAACTCTGGATATGTCTCCATTTTGTCTCAAACCGCGGATGGTTTCCCTCATACCATATTCAACCATCCGTATTGCCATATTCCCCTCCAAAAGCTGGTATTCTATATGATATTTGCAGTTTTCAATCTCCAGAAACATATCCATATAAGTGGTATTTTCATTGGCGTCAATGGTCTGCTCTTTGTCCAGAAAAACTATTTCTGCGTCTTCTGCATGATGTTTGGAAAATACGGAATTAATCAATAAAATTAACAGTCTTGGACATGATTCACAGACTCTTTTTATTTCTTTGTCGTAAAAAGCCAAGTTCTCCTCCTTAAGATTTGTTTATAGAATTTTAGATTGCAATCAGAAGAGATAATTATCATATTCCCACCATATACTAATTTCCTCGTATTGTCAAAATTTCAATGACTGTAAAAATGTCTACTGACTTTGTGGTGGCCAATCTATGTAAAAACAAACAGAAGTGGAGAAAAAATTCTAAAAAAAGCCATAATTAGCATAAAATTAATTGCAAAATGGCTAAAATTTGCACTTCCATCCCCACTTTTTGATCAAATCAAAACTGATGATAAAATTTGTATACGATTTGTATAATTTGCAGTGCCCTGTCATATCCATCCGAACAAAGCAAATAAGCAATATCCTATTATTTACCAACTCCGACAAAAATAAATTGGAACATTTTATCTGCAATGGTATACTTAAGGAAAAGGGAACAGGAGAAACTTATTATGGCATTCAGGAGAGACTTTTTATGGGGAGGCGCGACAGCAGCCAATCAGTATGAAGGTGCGTGGAATGTGGACGGAAAAGGTGCGTCGGTATCGGATCATTGCACCAATGGCTCACACACAATTCCCAAGAGGATAACAATCAGGAGAGGTGGCGAAGCGATATGGCATGGTGTATGTGGACAAATACGACGATGGGACCGGAGATCTGTCCAGAAAGAAGAAGGACTCGTTCTTCTGGTATAAGAAGGTAATAGAGACAAATGGGGAAGAAATTTAGAGAAAAAGTACCGAAACTAAAATGGAAATACCGGGTATGCCTGTACCTGCTGGCAATATTTGCAGGGGTATTTGCAGTTATAGGAAGCCAGCTTGTGGCATTGCCAAAGTGGGCGGGTGTAGTTACCCATGTGGTGGCATTTATTCTGGTGGTCATCTCATTCCTATACCTTTATCTGTATTTTAAGAACAGTGTAAACCTGTTCACTGACAGGATCACCAGAAATCATCCGTTTCTGGACAAGGTTACCCACAATTACAGCGACAGGACGGTTGTGCTGGCGGTGCCGGGAATGTTGTTAAATATCGTGTTCATGGTCTTTAACGGATATGTAGGGATAAGAACTCTGTCAGCCTGGTATATTTCCCTGGCGGTGTATTACGGACTCCTGGGAAGTATGAGGTTCAGATTTGTTGGATATGAGTATTTCAGCCGCAAGGGCAGATATGACCAGAACAAGATACTGGATATATTTACCCAGAGCGGGTATCTGCTTATAGTAATGAGCCTTGCCCTGTTCAGCATGGTGGTAATGATCGTCCATAACGGAAAGGGAAAGAGCTACCCACTGTATGTAACCTATGTTGTAGGAATATATACACTTGTGAAAATGATAATGGCAAGCGTGAATATGGTAAAAGCAAGGCGGCTTCAGTCTCCGGCGGTTATGGGTATCAGAAATATCGGATATGCAGACGCAATGGTGTCGGTATTATCAACCCAGACTGCCCTGTTCTCCGCATTTGGCAAGAATGGCTCGGCTCTTGTAATGAGAATGAACGGAGTTACGGGAATGCTGGCATGTGCTGCGGTGGTGGTTCTTGGTATAACCATGGTAACCGGAGCAAAGTAAAATAGAGCAGCAACCATTTGAAATTGTTTTAAGGGAGCTGCAGCGTAATAATTTCACAGACATCAATATGATAAAAAAATGACCCGATCATGTAAAAAGTGACCGGGTCATTTTTTGTCTTTAAAAATGGAATAAAAACAGAAAAATGGAATAGAAATTTGCTTTAGGGCATGTTATAACAAACTAGATAGATAAAACGAACAAAAGTTAGAGTAATATAACAAGACAAACAGGAGAGTATATGGACGAGAAAATACAGGAAATTATCAGCAAAAATGCCTATATGCAGCGGATGATAAAGCGTATTCCGGAAGAGATGGTTTCATATTATCTTGAGAAGATAAAGGACAATATAGTGGAGCTTCCCGGTGGGATCATACATTCCAAAATGGGACAAAACGGCGAATATATGAATTTTGCCCTGCCTATGGAGGGAATAGAGCTGCTGGAGTATTACATTGGCTGCTCCAACAGTATACCGGGGCAGGATAAGGCTCACGCAGTGGCAAATATGGCGATCATCCACTACTGCACAAAGGGACGTGCGGAGATCATCGTGGGAAGTGGCAGATATGCCTACATGCAGCCGGGGATAATGTGTATCGAGTGGAAGCAGGAGGCACAAAAGGATTTTAATTTCTACGACAAGGCATACGGCGGCATGGAGATAATCATAAGCCTTGACTATATCAGCAGGGAAGATGGGGATATGCTGAAACGGTTGGGAATAGATATGGAGGAATTCAGGGAGGCCTATGATAAGGATAATGACTATTACATAGGAACCTGTTCCGAGAAGCTCAGATATGCATTTGAGGATCTGGGGGGGATGATACGGGAAGGTACAGCGAGAAAGGAAAATTATCTGGTATCAACCATAAATCTGCTGAACAAGATACAGACTGAGGAGATCAAGGTTTCAGACAGGCAATATTACCTGACAAAGGGTCAGAGGAAGATAGTCAGGGAAATACATGACATGTGTGAAGAGCATATCGGTGAGGATATCACCATGGCGGAGCTTGAGAAAAAATACGGCATAAGCGGAGTATCCTTAAACAAATATTTTGAGATCGCCTATGGAAGTACCATCAAGCGGTACATGCAGGAAGCAAGAATGCAGGAGGCGGCCCGGCTGTTGGCGGAAACTAATCGGTCGGTGGCGGATATCGCACTTTCTGTAGGCTATGAAAGCCAGAGCAAATTCGGAAATGTATTTAAGAGAAAATACGGTCATACGCCCCTTGAGTACAGAAGGCTTAATTTATCAAAAACAGAGGAGTAATCAGGAAGATCACCTGCTAATAGAAAACTTCTAAAAAAGTGGAGGAAGATGAGATGTTTATTCAGATGAAAAATGGAAGAAAAAGCTATGGAAAGGGAGAGAGTGAGGTTCATGCACTGGACGGTGCGGACATATCACTGGAGAAGGGTAAGGTATATGTTATCCTGGGACCTTCCGGTTCGGGAAAAAGTACCATGCTCAACATGCTTGGGGGACTGGACAGCCTTGACGAGGGTACCATCACTGTAGATGGCAGAGAGATATCGGGACTTAAGGCAGCAGATCTTACAAAGTACCGCAAGACAGATGTGGGCTTCGTGTTCCAGTTCTATAACCTTATCCCGGATCTTACCGTGAAGGAGAATATACAGGTTGTTTCAGATATTGCAGACAAGCCTCTGGATATAGATGAGGTTATGCAGGCGCTGGACATTGACAAGTACAGGGATAGATTTCCAAATGAGCTGTCAGGCGGCCAGCAGCAGCGAGTTGCCATAGCAAGAGCCCTTATAAAAAATCCAAAGCTCCTGCTCTGCGATGAGCTTACCGGTGCACTGGATTCCAAGACCTCAAGAACAGTACTTAAGTTCATAGAGAAGGTAAACCAGCAGTTTGGAACCACAATAGCCATCATTACCCACAATGAAGCCATCGCAGGCATGGCTGACGCCGTAATAAAGATAAAAGACGGCAAGGTTTCATCTAACACTGCAAATGAAAATAAGCTCCCTGCTTCTGAGCTGGCACTGTAAGGGGTGAGGGCATGACATTAAATAAAAGACATTTGAGAAATATAAAGAACAATCTTTCCTTCTATATATGTATAGCCATCCTGAACATAATCATTGTGGTCCTGTATGTGGCACTTATAGGATCATATTACGGACAGAGAAAGTATCTTAAGGAATTCTACAACGATACCAATGTGGAGGACGCACAGTTTGTCACGGCAGATCCTATAAATACCGCAGACATAGAAAAGCTTGAGGATGAGTATAACGTGGAGCTGGAACCACAGTACTATGCTGACGTAAATCTTACAGAGGCTGACTGTGATGAAAGAGTGGGATCAGACATTGCGGAGGATTACACCATCCGTATATTCAAGCCGTCAGAGAAGATCGACATTTACAAGGTGCTTGACGGCAGGGATGTGGAAAATGACAACGAGATCCTCTTAAATCCCCATTTGATGGACGCAAGAAAGCTGGAGATCGGCGACAGCATAAATATTGACGGCACAGATTACGAGATAGTTGGAACCATGGCGAGACCGGACTATCTGTCAGTATATAAGAACATGACAGATAATCTGTTCCTGTTCGACGCATTTGGATATGGAATCACCACAGATAATGCATTTGCCCGGTTGGATGATGATCAGAAGATCATATACTACACGGTAAGATACAGCGAGGACAGCAAGGAGCGAGAGTTTAGGGAAAAGATACACGAGGATTACTATACTCTGTCATACACTGCCGCCTCTGCAAATGTAAGGATAAAGGTTCCCCTACAGGAGACGGACCAGCTCAGTATGTATATCAATCAGGTAATGCCAATGATGATAGTCTTTGTAATGATCATCATAGCAATAATCCTTGGTCGTAAGATCAAACAGGAATCAAGGCAGATCGGCGTGCTGTCAGCTCTCGGTTACAGCAGGGGAAGACTCTCCATGTACTATGGAATGTTCGGTGTCATCCCGGGAATAGTTGGCGTTGTCATGGGAATGATAGTGGCAGTCCCAAGCAGGACCTATCTGGCGAAAATGATATATGAATCTAAGACAGAGATACTTCCTGTAACATATGATGTGTCTATGCCGGCTTATGTGGGCATACTGCTCATTCCGGTAATTGCATACTGGCTGGTGGGCGTTGCGACAGCCTTCAGAGTATTGAGATTTAAGACAGTTGATCTGCTCCACGGAAATGGCAGCAGGAAGAAGCACATGCGTATGCGTATGGCGAAGTCAGAGATGAAGTTTAGCACAAAGTTCAAGATCCGTTCCATACTTGGAAATTGGAGCCGAAGCCTTGTGGTGGTATTCGGCATAGCGGTTGGCGGAATAATGATGGTATTCTGCGATATGTGTATTACTTCCATGAACAACTATTGTGATAAATCTGTAAATGAAGTAGGAAGCTATAATTACGAGTATTTCTTAAACAGTATACATACAGAGCCTGTAGAAGACGGCACCGAGATAATGGTAGGCTCTTTCAGTGTGGATGGCTACGCTACAAATGTCATCTACATGGGCATGGATGATAATGAATACATGGATCTTAAGAGCACGACCGGAGAGAAGCTTACCCTGGACAGCGGAAAGCATTATATTTCTGCAATGGGGGCAATGATATATGGGATCAAGAAGGGAGATACTCTTGATTTCTATGATCAGGCGTCTCTCAAGGAATATAAGATCGTGATAGATGATATCGTGAAGAATGATTCCCAGAGTATCGTGTACGGCAACTGGAAGGATACCTGTGAGCTGCTTGGAGTTCCGGAGGGCAGCTATAACGCAGTTCTTTCCGACAAAAAGCTTGGCTACAAGGAGTCAGAGTACATGTACAAGATCACAAAGGAAGAGCTGTCGGATCAGATCGGTCAGGTTGTTATAAGCATGAAGAGTCTCATGGCACCTTGTATCATACTTGCCATGATCATAATCATCATATGCGTATATCTTATGGTAAATATGTTGGTAAGCGAAAATGCCACGTCAGTATCCATGCTCAAGGTTCTGGGCTATGATAACAGAAGGATAAATAAAATGGTCATCAACGTGTACCATTTCCTTGTACCTGTGGGAATACTGCTTGGTTCTGTTCTGGGTGCAGTGCTGTGTAAGGCTAATTTCGAAGCAAGTACTTCCGCATACAACACATACATTGAGACAGTGTACAGTCCATGGAATTTCGTAAGATATGCAGTGGTGGTTATTGTGAGCTATGTAGTATCCCTGTGGATCCTTGGCAGAAAAGTAAAGGGCGTTGACATGGTTGAAAGCCTTAAGGACAACAGAGAGTAAGTCATATAAGATTTTGAAAAATATTGTGACAGGATAAGAGAAAGCTGCAAATAAAAGTAAATGCATGATCATAAGTACCCTCTTTACCGGGCAAAACGGTAAGGAGGGTATTTTCATGGTTTTATATTCTTGATTAAAAAAGTATACTGTGCTATAAAGTAAACAGTGTTTACCAAAAGGGAGGGATAGTTATCCGAGAGAGTTCAAAGGAAACAAGAGATATGATACTAAAAAGTGCCAGGGACATATTTCTCGAAGTAGGTTATCAGGAGGCTTCCATGCGAAAGATAGCAGCAAGAGCCGGTATCACAGCAGGAGCCATATATAAGTATTTCTCCGGTAAGGAAGAGATGTTCGGAGAGATATTTGCAGAGAGTGGAAAAAAGCTCATGGAGATCACCCGGTCCATGATGGGAATGGATTTCACAGCCATGACAGATGAGGAACTGGTAAATGTGCTGTATTCAAGGGTATCGGTGCAGACCTTTAACCTGTTGGAGGGAGACATGAAACTCTTCCATATGCTGCTAAAGAATGATTCGGGAAAATGTATAGAGCAGTTCCGGGACATCTACATAGAGCGGGGGGCGGCATTTGCCATGAATTATTACGGGGAGTTGTACAGACGGGGGATCGCTTGTAAGAAGCTGTCGGCGAAGACGGTGTACATGCTCACCCGGTCGGAATTCTCAATGGTGTGTGAGATGATCGCGGATGAATCCTGCCGGGATGGTATCACCGTGGAGATGAAGACGGCGTTTATGGAGGCTATGGATATTCTGCTTCACGGAATCGAGGCAGAGCTTGGGATAGATAAAACAGGAGGAAAGAAATAGTGGATAAGATAGTGATCGAAAAGGGAACGGTGCAGGAGACATTGTTGTTACCTTTATATGGAAGGAAGCGTGCCATGGAGATGTATCCGGGAAACTTCCATGACAATGACTGTCAGGAGATATTCGAGAGAGTGTTAATAACATATGAGAAGAAGGGGATAATGGAGAAGACGGGAGCCATCATGGCGGCTACCAGACAGTACAACATGGCTGCTATCTGCAAGGCTTATCTTAAGGAGTACCCAAAGGCCTGTGTTGTCAATCTGGGATGTGGTCTTGACACCACCTTCAGGCAGGTGGACAACGGACAGGCAAGGGCGTACAACCTGGATTTCCCTGACGCCATAAAGGTGCGGAATGAGTTGCTTGGTGACAGGGAGCGGGAGACAAATATTGCATGCAACCTTAATGATATATCCTGGTTTGACAAGATTGATTTCCGTCCGGAGGATGGCATAGTATTTTTCGCTTCCGGTGTATTTTATTACTTCAAGACAGAGGAGGTTAAGGCACTGACTGTTGCCATGGCGGAGCACTTTAAGGGCGGTAAGCTGGCATTTGACGCTACAAATAAAAAGGGACTTAAGAACATGCATAAGACATGGCTTGATGGCTACGATGATGTAAGCGTGTATTTCAGTGTGGATGATCTCAGTGATATATCAGGCTGGAGCGGTAACTTTAAGAATATAGTAAGAAATAAATATCTCTCGGGATACAGGCCTCTTGACAAGAGATATGGATTTATCCTTAATACCGTGTTCAGGAACCTGGACAGATCGGGCATGTGCCAGATGATAGAGATAGATTTTGCTTAAGCGGTTTTGTGGACAGATCAGTTGATAAAGGAGACTTGAAATGAAGTACGGATTCACACAGAAATTATTTGGATATTTTTATCATAGTTCATGCATGAAGGAGGCGAAGAACAGGCACATTTCCATAGACAGCAGAGCTATAAAAAGAGAGTACCGGGCGGTGCTTGAGCGTGCCGAGGATATAGGGAAATCCAGGCTTATGAGTTCATATTGCATGGGTGCATATTTCATTGCCTTAAATAGAATGACCCAATTATCTCCGGAGGAATGTTTTGAGCTGTATAAGGATGGATTATATGGTAATAAATTATTTCACAAGGCAGTGGGAGACGTGGACAGCTATCTTGACGAGAAGAAGATGGCAGGAAGAAAGGAATGGTCAAGGCAGTCACATCTTAAGAAATACAGGAATGACTGGGTAGTTGATATTATTGAAGGGGGACCTCAGGATGATTTTGTGCTGGGATACGATTATCACATCTGCGGTATCTGTAATCTCTGCCGGGACGAGGGCTGCTTCGAGCTGGCGAAATATCTGTGCCGCATGGATTATGTGCTGGCGGATATGATGGGAATGAAGCTTACAAGGACCCAGACCCTTGCAGAGGGTGGAAAATATTGCGATTTCCGTTACGGAAGAAAAACACGGTGATTGTTCTAAATAAAAAAATCTGCATTGGATGGTGCATTTTATGACGACTGTGTTGACATAGTTCCCTTCCAGGTATTAGTATACCACTATATGTGTATATTCGGCAAAACACTCTAAAGAGTGTGACGCAAAGCTATAGGGCCTGTAAAATGGTAGCCAGTTGTACTTGTTTGTTGATCTGCTAGTAGCGTAAAGCATTTTTTTACGGGGGATTCATATTATAAGAATATGAGCTTTGCGATGAAGATGAGGAAGGGGAAGCTATGAAAAGCAGAGTAAGAAACAGTTTCGATTCAAAGGGTATCACCATGGTTGAATTGATAATCGTAATTGCTATTATGGCTATTCTGACAGGTGCGTTGGCACCTGCCATAATAAAGTATCTTGAGAAGAGCAGAAGGGCGAAGGATGTTCAGAATGCCACTGATATTGAAAGTGTTTTGGTACATGCATTTTCATCAGGAGATATAGAACTTCCGGCAGGAATGAGAAAGCAGGGCTATGGTCTCTGGGTTATGATGTGCCGGGGATCCAAGGCAAATGCACCGGTTCCATATCATGGTAAAAATCTTGGAACTGTATGGTGTGGAGCTGATAAGGGTATCTCCTTTGATGGTGTTGTATCAGACAATGACGGGTCATATTGTCAGGCTCTCGACGATTTTCTTAGAAAAGAAGGTATAGATCTGGATAGTGTGAAGACCCTTAGCAATGGCAGTGAAGGTGGTTGGGACTGGATCATCATTCAGATATGTTACGATAAGAATGGACGTCTGTGTTCAAGAGTTTATTCAGGCTTTAAAAATCAGGATGGTGGTATCAACAAGACACCTGTAACCAACATAGAGAAGAGAATGGGTCGAGGCTGGATCGATATTGAATAGTGTGTAAGTAGATATTGATTATAGAGTATGAAAAAGAGAACGTGATTTTGTACAAAACCACGTTCTCTTTTTCACTATATTATTTTAAATGCTCATAAACTTTAACGTTAAATTATTTTGAAAATATTTGTAACGAATACCCTTAAGTGGCGTCTAATCTATAGGAAGGTCCAAAACATGAAAAACAACAGACAAATTATAGGAGGTGACAGTTCTGGATTATGAAAAATTGTACAATTCATATTACCTTCAGGTTTATTCATATGTAATGACCATTGTGAAGAGCCGTAGTGTCGCCGAGGAAGTTACCCAGAATACTTTCTTTAAGGCAATGACAGCCAGGCGGTCATATGAAGGTAAAGCCAGTGAGCTTACATGGCTATGCAGCATAGCTAAAAATCTGGCAATCGATGAATGTCGCAAAAATTCAAAATTTGCAGAGCTGGATGAGGATACTCCTGAGACGTCAGAGGGTATGGCGGATACCGTAGAGGACAAGGTAGAAGATCAGGACACGGCACTCAGGATACATCTGGTACTGCATGAACTGCAGGAGCCTTACAAGGAAGTATTTCAGCTCAGGGTATTTGGCGAGTTGCCATTTTCACAGATCGGCATGATATTCGGCAAATCAGAAAACTGGGCAAGGGTAACTTACCATAGGGCGAGACTTAAAATAAAGGAAAGGATGGATGATAATGAGTAATACAAATATAGATAATTGTGATATCGTGCAGGATCTCCTGCCATTATATTATGACGACGCCTGCAGTCCTGCCAGCCGTAAAATGGTGGAAGCACATCTGGCAGAATGTGAGAAATGCAGACGTACATACGAGGATCTGAAAAATGACACCCTCGATGAGATACTGAAAGAGGACTCCAGGGGGGTGCTTGAAAGGCATGAGAAAAGTGAAAAGACAGCCGCCTACAAGGCGGGAGTTATCATAGCGGGGCTGTTGCTGATCCCGATACTCATAACATTTATAGTAGGGCTTGTGGGCGGAGTAGGGCTTGATGTGTCTGCTGTGGTCACAGCTTCCATGCTGCTTGTTGCGGCACTTACTGTGGTGCCTCTTGTATCAAAAGAGCGGAGACTTGTGAAGTGTATATTGACAGGCGTTATTGCAATCCTTCTTATATACTTTTTCGTGGATCGTATGAATGGACAGGGTGAATTTATATTGTGGACAGTTCCTACAATATTCGGATTGTCTGTGGTGTTCTTCCCATTTGTCATCCGTGGGGTGGAACTGCCTGCGGTATTGGTTGACAAGAAGGCACTCGTCACCATGCTGTGGGATACCCTGTGGCTATTCCTTACTATAGTTGAGGTGTGCGGACACTCAGGAGATTTCGAGGGCATGAGAGAGGGCTGCATAGTTGCCGCAGTTTTAATGGTTCCTGTGTGGCTTGTATTCTTAGTTGCCAGATATCTCAATATCGGTGTTCTTGCCAAGTCGGGGATCATTGTGTGGATATGCGGCGTCTTTACAGCATTTGCAAATGATATATGCCTGTTCTTCGTATATGGCACTAAGCAGCTCACCATCAGCCACGCTGATCTTTCAGTATGGATCACCGGGGAAAATGTCAATTCAAATGTGTATGTGATCGCATTGATAGTCAGTGGGATAGTGGGTACGGCATTGCTTGTTGCAGGGCTGGTGAGAAGAACTGTTGAAAGAACTAAAAAAGGAATATCAGGCAATTGAATCCGTGCTACTAAATAGACAAGGGGCTGAACAGCAAAGAATGCCATTCAGCCTAGAAATTAAAATGAAGTAAGAACTGGAAACTTTTTCATTGAGATTTACAGAATATCTCTAAAAATGTTGAAATGATATTTGATTTATTTGATAATAGTGATTGAGACTGTTGATGGCGGACAAGTGGTGAAACGTTATTCAATAAAGGGGGATTTATATGTTCGATTTTCAGCAAATGTATAGAGAAAAGCTGCGTACACCGGAGGCTGCGGTGGAGTGTGTCAAGGATGGAGACTGGGTCGACTACACTTCATCCCTTGGAAAGCCTGTACTACTTGACAGGGCACTGGCAAAGCGGAGAGATGAGCTGCACGATGTGAAGATCAGGGGTAATCTGATGGCTGGTCCTATAGAGGTTGCAGAGTGCGATGACAGTCAGGAGCATTTTGTGTATCATAGCTGGCACTGTTCGCAGTACGAGAGAAAGCTGTGCGATGAGGGCAAGTGCTACTATATACCGATGGTATTCCACAACAATGCGGCTTACTATGAGTATTTCCTTCATGTGAATGTGGTCATGGTGTCAGTGGGACCTATGGACAAGCATGGCTATTTTAACTTCTCGGTGAATACCGGTGTGGCTGCCCCTATTGCCAGGAAGGCTGACATAGTCATAGTTGAGGTAAATGAGCACATGCCTAAGATACGCGGTGGATATGACGAGTGTATTCACATATCGGATGTGGATATGATCGTGGAGGGGGATCACGAACCATTTGCCGATGTGAAAACACAGGCACCGCGGGAGGTTGACCGGAAGATAGCGGAGCTGCTCATTCCATATATAGTGGACGGCTCAACGCTGCAGCTCGGTATCGGAGGAATGCCAAATGCGGTGGGTGAGATGCTGGCCCAGTCTGATCTCAAGGATCTCGCCATGCATACAGAGCTCTGCTCGGATGCATATCTAGCCTTGTACAAAGCGGGCAAGCTGACAAATAAATATAAGAACATAGACCGAGGAAAGGGCGTATTTGGCTGTGCCATCGGTTCAAATGAGCTGTATGAGTGGCTGGATGACAATCCGGGAATCGCCGCATATCCCCTTGAGTATGTGAACAGGCCATATGTCATATCGCAGATAGACAACATGGTATCCATAAACAGCTGCGTGGCGGTGGATCTGTACGGACAGGTTGCAGCAGAGAGCAGCGGTTCACGTCAGATCAGCGGAACCGGCGGACAGCTCGATTTTCTGATCGGAGCATCGGGCTCCCGTGGCGGCAAGGCATTTATATGTATGAGTTCCACCCATACCGACAGGAATGGAGTGAAACACTCCAGGGTAAAGCCACAGTTCAATGGAGATATCATCACATCGCCGAGAAGTCAGGTGTATTTCCTGGCTACAGAGTACGGCGTGATAAATCTTGAGGGACGTTCCACATGGGAGAGAGCGGAGGCGCTGATATCCATAGCCCATCCTGATTTCCGGGACATACTGATAAAGGAGGCCCAGGAGAGGAAGATCTGGCGGAGGTCGAATAAGAGATGAGAAGGTTATTTGACATAGACATAAAGGACTACGAAGCGGGCGGGAGCACTATTACAAATTTCCGGGTGGCGGTATTCAAGGCGCAGATGAAACTATAGAGACTTTTGACGAGGCATCTGATTTTATGTGGGATGATGTCATGGGATAGGGGATGCATGTATAGATGCCCGGTATACTATGTCACAGGCAATCATGAATATTGGCTTGAGAAATCTGCATGGCTCGTAACGTTCACACAATTTTCACAAAATAATTAGCACTCACCCCTTGACAGTGCTAATAACTGGTGCTATAACATAGTTAAAGATGAAGGAAGGGATTAGGAAAAGGAAAGAAAGATCCCGGAACTTATCTTAGGAAAACAAAAAGTCTAAGTGCCTTGAGCCATCATAGGATGGCGCAATTTCCGACATTTGACTCAGGTTGAGTTTCATTGAGATTGAAAGGAGAAATGACTTATGTTACCTAGTGTTTTTGGAGAAGATTTATTTGATGATTGGATGGACTACTTCCCATTTGGAAGAGATTTTGACAAGGAATTTAGTAAAGCAATGGCTCCTGCAGAGCATGCACTTTACGGTAAGCATGCAAAGAATATGATGAAGACCGATGTTCGTGAGACCGATGATTCTTACGAAGTAGATATTGATCTTCCTGGATTTAAGAAAGACGAAGTTAAGATCCAGCTTGCAGATGGTTATCTGACTATCGAAGCTGCCAAGGGTCTTGATAAGGATGAAAAGGATAAGAAGAGCGGCAAGTACATCAGGCGTGAGCGTTATGCGGGCAGCATGAGCAGGTCCTTCTACGTTGGCGAAGATGTAAAGCAGGAAGAGATACATGCTAAGTATGATAATGGTATCCTGAAGCTCTCAGTTCCTAAGAAGGAAGCTAAAAAGGCTGTCGATAGCAGTAAATACATTGCTATTGAATAGTTAATATAAAAGTCATCATACGATATAAAAGGAAGGAAGCGATTGTTATGGATAAAAATCCAAAACATCCATTAAAGAAAAAGAAAGCTCATGAAAAGGTAAATGTTGCAGATCACAGCTCAGAAGAGCAGGTATCAACAGGAAAGCATAAGAAGCATGTTTATGAATAGCGTGCGGAATATGCTTCAGATATCATGAACAGTATAAATTACTAAGAGAAGGCGTCATGGCATTAGCTGTGGCGCCTTTTGTTTATTGTAATGATGTCGGAGACATCGTTACGTTGCAGCAACCCTTGCCGTAGGCAATTTTTAATGGTTGCTGCTCCACAGGATGTAATGATGTCGGAGACATCGTTACGTTGCAGCAACCCTTGCCGTAGGCAATTTTTAATGGTTGCTGCTCCACATAAGTTTAGTTGCCCAATTAATTGAAAAAGTATATACGTTATTTCTTATTTATGTTACATTTATAGTGTATAGGCTTATGTCTGTAATGAAGAGTGAAGAAGAGGGAGATAAACCAGGCATAGGCGTGATCATAAAGCAGGGTGTTACAGGCACACTTATTTTAACATCGAGGACAGAATGGGAAACGACAGTTATAAATATCAGGTTGATGAAAGAAAAAAATATCAGAAGATAGAGGCGGTAGAGGATAAATGGATCAGGATACACAAGGATTTTTCACCTTATGTGGACGAGCATATCCTGTTTCGCTGCATGAAAGAGGCATTTAATCTTGTGGATATTGTTATGGGCAACAAGATTTATGGTTTCAAGAATGCAAATACTCCTGCGAATACAGAGAAGACCGATAAGGGAGAACTGTATTTCTACGATAACTTAAAAGACCCCATAAATTATACAGAAGCGAGAACCTTCTACGGCAAGGTGACGATCCTGAAAAGACTAGGATATGCCATACCTGATGAGATAAATGAAATAAGGAAGTTCAGAAATTTCATAGAGCATAATACGGAAACCTTCAATCTTCAGTATTTTGCAGAGACTTATAATTATGACAAGGCAATGGAGCTGATCGCCAATCTGGGCTACACTCTTTATGTGCTTGGAATGTTAAGATATGAGTATATAATCCCGGCAGGAGATATACTTCTGGCTCACAAGGGAGACTATATAGGGAATGGAAATGAATATTATCTCCATGAGATTATATCCTCTTCCGTGTTTTGCAATGTTTTTCTTGGCTATGATGTGAAGAAGAAAAAATATGTCGCTATTAAGGAGATAAAGCAGTACGAGACTCTGGACAATGACAAGGATCTCCTTATGCATATGAATTGTGACAATCTGCCACATGTTTTGGATATAATCAATTACAACAGAACATTTTACATTGTAATGGAATACATCGAAGGCGTATCACTTACAAAGGTGTTGAACGAAGGCGTAGTAACTTATGATTGTGCGGTGTACATGATAAGACAGATTGCCAAGGTCATAGATTATCTCCACAGCCAGCACAGAATGGTGCATGTGGAATTAAATCCCGACAATTTCCTGGTGGATATGAACTGGAAGGTGTATCTGGTGGATTTCGGTGTTACAAAGTCCAAAGAATATATAGCTGCAAATGATCCTTCCTCCATATATATTGCTCCTGAGGTGCTTGAGGGGGGAGTGTATGATCAACGGGCGGATATTTATACATTTGGCATGATGGTACAGGTGATACTGAGGAGGGTTCAGGATTCTGCGGAACATGAGGAAGAGATCTCAGGGTTATTTGACATTACTCGCAGGTGTGTCGGCATTAATCCCTACAGCAGGTATTCCTCTGCAAATGAAGTATGTGGCATGTTATACGAGATCGGTCACAGCCGTACGGCACAGTATGAGAACATGCAGTACGGAAGAGATCAGAATGGCGGATTTCAGACCGGAAAGCCATGGCATGAAAAGACAAATAGTGGGAATACTAACGTTGAAAACACCGAAGGTGGTCAATATCGGCATATGAAGCCACAGTCCGGAAAGACTGGAGAAGAGGGCGGAAATATGACGGTTCAGCAATCTCAAGGGGCTAAATGTCCAAGAAAGATTATTCTTGGTATAATAGTTTTTCTGGTGGCAGCAGCATTATTTGCAGGAGGCATGTTGCTGGGCAGATTTTTATAAAAATAGTGTGCAAAAATATATGAGATAGAGATTTTGATTTGTGGGAAAAACGATCGGAACATGCTTCTTTTGGTTGCAGGATCATGCCAAATAAGGTATCATAGATACAGGTATTTTTATTTCTAAAGACTGTATTTTCATGATAGTAGGAGACAGCCGAATGCCTGCATATTACAATAGATTGGGGACACTGAATGGGCATAATTTATTCATCTCTGAAACGAAAAACAGAAGAGGAACAATCACATTTTGATAGAAGAATTTCACAAATGCTTCCGGTTATGGCAGGATACTGCTATTTTGACATAAAAAATTATGACACTTTTTCGGGTGAATATAATCTGTATATTGATTGGGACATGGAGTTGATGGAGTACCTTGCGTACCCACTTCCTTCTGGTGGATATTTTGTTAAGGTAACATCGGAACAGGCTGATGATTTTAATGAGCTTGGAGAAGGCGTGCCTGTATATATGAAGCTTATTGGGAAAAATGGACAGATTTATTCCTACAGAACCTATCTTGTGTACAGAGGAAGACCCTACAGTATCGAGTTCAGCGGTGCAGAGCTTATCCCATTTGAAGAAAAAATACAGAAGTGCATGATCGGTGGCAGCCAAAGACCTGGCATGAGCATAACCGGCAGCCAGAGATTTAGCATAGGCGGAAGCCAAAGACTTGGCATGGGAGTAACCGGCAGCCAGAGATTTAGCATAGGCGGCAGCCAAAGACCTGACATGAGCATAACCGGCAGCCAGAGATTTAGCATAGGCGGAAGTCAGAGACTTGGCATGGGAGTAACCGGCAGCCAGAGATTTAGTATAGGCGGAAGTCAAAGACCTGGCATGGGAGTAACCGGCAGCCAGAGATTTAGCATAGGCGGAAGCCAAAGACCTGGCATGAGCGTAACCGGCAGCCAGAGATTTAATATGGGCGGAAGTCAGAGACATGGCATGGGAGTGACCGGCAGCCAGAGATTTAGTATAGGCGGAAGTCAGAGACATGGCATGGGAGTAACCGGCAGCCAGAGACATGTTGGCAGTCAGAGACCTACAATTATGGGAAAGCTTCCGGAGGTGTACACGCCGACAGAGGATTGGACCATGATACCTAAGGAGTGGCAGCTTATTAACAGGACAAGAAGACCGGACACAGATAAGGGCGGCAACGCCAGACTTGGATACGGACTTGATTTAATATAACAAAGAGCGGACGGCAATTCTTATGTGATATGTTGTCTGCTTTTTTTTCGCTGTGTATAATAATATTTTAAGGGATAAGGGCATGCCGGTATTTTGTGGGGTATGCAATAAAAACATGGATGGATGATCATGAGACTCAAAAATAGCTTGATAAGTATAATAAAAAAGGAAACGGTACTGTCAATAGCAGTAATTCTGGCAATGATTTCTATGTTTGCAGTACATCCGGACAAAAGGTATCTGGAGTATATAGATTTCAGAACCATATGCATACTATTTGCACTTATGGTAATAGTTGCAGCATTTAAAAGTGTAGATTTTTTTGTGGTGTTGGCGGATAAGCTTACAGGTGCGGTAAAGAAAAAGTGTACTCTTGCCCTTGTTCTTGTGCTTCTATGTTTTTTCGCGTCAATGCTTATAACGAATGATGTGGCGCTCATTACTTTTGTGCCATTTGGTATTATAGTATTTGGAAAGCTGCCGGAGGGAGAGAAAAGATCCTGGATCATTAGGGTGGTAATCATGGAGACTATTGCAGCAAATCTTGGAAGTATGCTTACACCTATAGGTAATCCGCAGAATTTATATCTGTTTGGCATATCGGGAATGAATATAACCGATTTTCTTGAATTGATGCTTCCTTATGCAGTAGTTTCTCTTGTATTATTGCTAGTCTGGATTGCCATATCCGGGTTAAAAGATAAAAAGAGTAAAGGGGCAAATGCGGAAATAAAGCCGATTGGTTCGGTTGGTAGCATGCAGAAAAATAAAGAAATCCTTATAGTGTATCTGGCGCTATTCATGGTTATGCTTCTGGTGGTGGGAAGGATAGTTCCATATCAGGTGGCATTTATCATGGTTTTGTTGTATACGGCTATAAGGCAGAGAAAGCTGCTTCGAGAGGTTGATTATTCTCTGCTTGGGACATTTGCAGCCTTGTTCATATTCATAGGAAACCTTGGGAGAATACCCGATTTGGCTGGCTTCATAGAAAAAATAATGGCTGGGCATGAAGTGCAGTGTGCTGTGGCAGCAAGCCAGGTGATGAGTAATGTTCCGGCGGCAATATTGTTGTCAGGATTCACAGGTAATATAAGGGCTCTTATTGTGGGTACAAATCTCGGAGGACTTGGAACACTTATAGCCTCAATGGCAAGCCTTATAAGCTTCAGATATATTGCGAGAGAGGACAGAAGCATGAAAGGTTCGTACTTTCTTTGGTTCACTCTTGCCAATATAATTTTTCTCTTTATACTCATGATTTTCTATATTTGCAAGGAGAAGGGTATATGTTAGGGTTTCATACACTTTGGACAGCACCATTTTACGTTAAAAATAGTGAGGATACACCATATTCCATGCAGGATTATGAGGTACTTACCATGATACTTTCCGCAATTATGTGGAGGAAGAACAATGGACCTATTGTTCTTTATGGAGATCGCAAAGCATTGGAATATATTGATAGCCTGGGGCTTAGTTTTATCTGGAACGGAGGAATTAAGGAGATAAAAGTTTCGGAGAAAATAGACCCGGGAGTTTTCTGGGCAGCAGCCAAGTTGTTTGCCCTTAAGGAGGTGGAGACACCGGCAGTGATGGTGGATCTGGACCTTATTATATGGAAGCGGATAGTGGACTATGTTGCCGGAACTGATCTGTGTGCCATACACAGAGAGGGATTGTTCCCGGAGGTTTACCCGGATACACATACCCTGAATATGAAGCCCGGATATTCATTTGACCCGGAGTGGAGCGAAGAAGTCATGCCTGTGAATACCTGTATGCTTTATATGGGGGACGGCGATCTCAAGAAGTACTATGTGGATTCAGCTATAGACTTTATGGAGAACTGTAACGAGCACGAGGATAACCTGCACCATATGGTATTTGCCGAGCAGAGACTTCTTGCCATGTGTGCGGAGAAATATGGCAAGGTTGTGTCATCATTTTTTCCTGCTTCAATGGATATTGCAAATCAGGATATATTTACTCATCTGTGGGGCTATAAGAATATCCTCAAGTTCAATTACGAGGAGCGGGAGAAGTTCGTGAAGAAAATGAAGGACAGGATCGTGGCTGAGTGCCCGGAGTGTGGCAACATGATCGCAGATATTAAATAGGATGATCCAATTTCCCGAAAAGTAAAATCTTCAGAATTTGAGGTATATGATAAGAGAATAAATTTGTGAAGTTTATGCATACAGATGTGAAAAAAAGTCTATTTGTACATCATTTTATAAACAAGTGTCTATTAAAATGTAGACTTTTTATGGAAAATTAATAAAAAAAGCCAAACTTTACTTTTAAACCATTTGCAAATGAGGTATAATCATGCTGTTATACTGTCATTTTAAATACAGATTTGGAAGATGTATTGATGTGGCGGAAAAACGATGAAAGAGATAATCCGTATTTTTTGATATAAAATGTAATAAGTAGTAAGGAGAAGATGGATGAAAAGAAGAGTAGTTATTACAGGTATAGGCGCAATAACACCTATTGGTAACAATGTGGAGGAGTTCTGGAATGGACTTAAGGAAGGGCGTCATGGATTTGGTCCTATTACCCAGTTTGACGCTTCAGCTTACAAGTGTAAGGTTGTAGGTGAGGTTAAGGACTTTAAGGCAACAGATTATATGGATCCTAAGTCAGCAAGAAGAATGGCAAGATTTTCACAGTTTGCAGTTAAGGCTTCTAAGGAAGCTATCGAGGATTCAGGACTTGATATGACAAAGGAGGATCCATACAGAGTCGGTACATGTATCGGTTCGGGTGTAGGATCATTACAGGAGCTGGAGAATGCATATGGTACAATCCTCACAAAGGGACCACTTCGTGTAAGACCATTGGTTGTACCTATGATGATCAGTAATATTGCGTCCGGAAATGTTGCGATCCTTTACGGATTGAAGGGCAAGAGTATAGACGTTGTTACTGCATGTGCGTCAGGTACAAACAGTATAGGTGAGGCATTCAGAACAATCCAGTACGGCGACGCAGATGTAATGGTAGCAGGTGGTTGTGAGGCAGCAGTTTCACCTATCGGTATATCAACATTTGACTCACTTACAGCTCTTACATCATCAACAGACCCTGACAGATGTTCAATACCATTTGACAAGGAAAGGAGCGGCTTCGTTCTTGGCGAGGGTGCAGGTATTGTTATTCTTGAGGAGCTTGAGCATGCTAAGGCAAGAGGTGCCAAGATCTATTGTGAGCTTTCAGGATATGGATGTTCGAGTGACGCTTACCATATCACTGCTCCTGAAGATTCAGGTGCTGCTCCTGCAGTTGCAATGTTAAATGCAGTTAAGGACGCAGGTGTTGCTCCTGAGCAGGTTCAGTACATAAATGCTCACGGTACAAGTACACACCTTAACGACCTTGTGGAGACAAGAGCTATCAAGGCAGCATTTGGCGATCACGCAAAGGATATTAAGATCAATTCAACAAAGTCAATGACAGGACACCTTCTTGGTGCAGCCGGTGGTATTGAGTGTGTTGCATGTGTTAAGACAATAGAGGATGGATACATCCACAGAACAAGGGGACTTCATGAAAGCGAGCCAGAGCTTGATCTGGATTACTGTAAGGAGCCATATGAGATGGAAGTTGACTGTTGTATCAGCAACTCACTTGGTTTCGGTGGACACAATGCATGTATTCTTTTACAGAAGTATAAGGAGCAGTAAAGATGTTATTTATAAAGAAGAAAGCAAAGGACGCTGAGTTGGCTAAGGCCAAGGAGGCAGCCAGATTAAAAGCTGAGAGCGAGGCTCAGAATGTAGCGGAGGAGCCAAAGCCTGAGACAGTCACATGTCCTAAATGTGGCAAGGAATTAGATAAGGCAAGAGTAGTTAAGGATAAATATATCTGTTATGAGTGCGGAAGTTATTTCCGTGTAAAGACCAAGAACAGAATTAAGATGGTAACTGACAGCAAGACATTTGAGCCTTGGTTCGAGGATATGCCATATTCAAATCCTCTTAATACAGAGGGATATGAGGACAAGGTAAAGGCAGCCCAGGTTAAGACAAACCTGAGAGAGGCTGTAACAATAGGTAAGGCACTTATCAATGGTGAGCCGGCAGTTGTAGGTGTATGTGACGCAAGATTTCTTATGAGCAGCATGGGCTATGTTGTAGGTGAGAAGATTGTGAAGGCCGTAGAGAGAGCAACAGAAGAGGAGCTTCCTGTATTTATATTCTGCTGTTCAGGTGGTGCAAGAATGCAGGAGGGTATTGTATCTCTTATGCAGATGGCCAAGACATCAGCAGCCATAAAGAAGCACTCAGATGCAGGACTTCTGTATGTGCCGATCCTTACGGATCCTACTACCGGCGGTGTAACAGCCAGCTTCGCAATGCTTGGTGATATTATTCTCGGTGAGCCGGGTGCACTTGTTGGATTTGCGGGTCCACGAGTTATCAAGCAGACTATCGGACAGGAGCTTCCTGCAGGATTTCAGAGATCAGAGTTCCTTGTGGAGCACGGAATTATCGATGGCATCGTAACAAGGGATAAGCTTAAGGATACAATGTACAGACTTATCGTTACTCATAAGAAGAGAAAGGGCTATGCTAACTTCAATACAAATGAGGAAGAGAAGTTTGATATAAGTGAAGTGCTTAAGGAAAGACTTATTTCCGATGAACCTAAGACTCCATGGGAGAAGCTTAAGGGTGCACGTCAGATGAGCAGACCTTCAGGACTTGATTATGCAAAGTACATCTGTGATGATTTTACAGAGATCCATGGTGACAGAACCATGAACGATGACAGAGCTGTCGTAGGTGGTATCGGTCATATAGATGGTCAGCCTGTAACCGTTATATCACAGGTTAAGGGTGCCAGCAGTGCAGAGTGTATGGAGAGAAACTTCGGTATGCCTCTTCCTGATGGATACAGAAAGGCTCTTCGTCTTATGAAGCAGGCTGAGAAGTTCAACAGACCTATCATAACATTTGTAAATACACCTGGTGCATTCTGTGGACTTGAAGCAGAAGAGAGAGGTATGGGTGAGGCTATCGCAAGAAACCTTTACGAAATGTCATCTCTTAAGGTGCCGGTACTTGCGATCCTTATCGGCGAAGGCGGAAGCGGCGGCGCTCTTGCCCTTGCAGTGGGAAATCAGGTATGGATGCTTGAGAATGCTACATACTCAATCCTTTCACCGGAGGGCTATGCTTCTATATTATGGAAGGACAGCAGCAGAGCCGAGGAGGCAGCAGAGGTTATGAAGATCACTGCTCAGGATCTCAAGGGATTAGGTATCATCGAGCAGATAATACCTGAGTATGGCGGAGCAGATGAGCTTTCAGTTCCATACATCGGAGCTTACCTTAAGAAGAATATCAAGGAATTTCTTGAGAAATACAGCAGCATGACTCCGGAGGAGATTGCTGAGGACAGATACAAGAGATTTCGTGCAATGTAAGACTTGAATTGTATAAGACCTGAATGGTAAATAAAATATTGGTTTTACGAAAACTGATATGCAGAAATATCCACGCTTCATATAGAGATATATGGGACGTGGATATTTTTATCTGCCCAATTCCCAAAAAGCTACGGCGGAAGCTGCGGCAACATTTAATGAGTCTACCTGGTGGGACATTGGTATCATGACTGTATAATCACAGTGGGAAATAGTGTAGTCACACAGACCTTCTCCTTCTGTGCCGAGGATGATAGCCAGTTTTTTCTGGGATGTGATCTCCGGGTCATCAATATTTCTTGAATTGTCCCTGAGAGCCATTGCAACAGTTTTGAAGCCCTCATGTTTCAGAAATTCCATGCCTGCCTCCGGCCAGCTCGGTTTATTAGCAGCAAATGATGAAGCGGCATGTTCACCAGGGGCATTGGAAATATGGCAAGGTACATGTTCACCAGGGTTATTGGAAATATGGCAAGACGCATGTTCAGCAGAATCAGTGATATTCGGAACATATTTCTGACATTCAGATGTAGTGAGGTATGTCCATGGAATTTGAAATATGGTTCCCATGCTCACCCGTATGGCTCTTCGATACAGAGGATCAGTACAGCCCGGAGTCAGCAGGATCGCGTCTATGTTCAAGGCGGCAGCAGATCGGACTATGGCACCCATATTTGTAGGATTTACCACATCCTCAAGAACTGCAATTCTTCTTGCACCGGCACACAATTCATGAGCAGTTGGAAGAGGATTTCGTTTCATGGCACACAACATTCCCCTTGTAAGCTTAAACCCTGTAAGTCTGGTGAGGATATCTGAACTGGCTGTATATATCGGCACATCAGGATATTCAGCCTCAAGTCTATGCACAACAGGAAGCCCCTCGCCCTCAATATCCCTCGTATCAATAAGTGCTGATATCGGTTCGTAAGAAAGATCCAGTGCTCTGGTTATGACCTTTGGGCTTTCTGCAATGAAAAGACCGCCATTCGGCTCGTAATATTTAAGCAACTGTACCTCGGAAAGCCGGGCATATACGTCAAGCTCCGGGGCTGAGAAGTCGCGGATTTCGGTTATATTGTTGAATTTATTTTCGCTCATTGTTTTATCCTTTTATTAGTTGAACTATTAATACACGACTCACAAAGAGATTTCGTGCTTGCATTTTGCGTGCGTCATTTGGAAAATTCATTATAATGATTGTGTTTATTATTTTGACTTTGTGTCCGCATGTCATGGATAAGTTTATATTTAGAGAAGGACATTTGTCAATATGAATTAGACTCTGGAGTTGCCTGGAAAATAAGTTGTTTCATGACTTGAATTTGTATTGCTTTAAAACAGGTCACGGAAAATTGCATGGGAAAATGACTTGAATTTGAAATGTTCTTAAACAAGTCAAGAAAAACTGCGTGGAAAAATGACCTGAATTTGAAATATTCCAAAATGAGTCATGAAAAATGACAAAAAAAATTGACCTAAAAATAGCGGAAGACAAAACAAGTCAAAAAAACCAATAAAATAGCGTGCCCTAAAATAGAAAAGTGCAAAAACAAGTCAATTCTCAACCGGGCTACTGGAGTTCATTTGATTTTCGGCTAGTTCCAATCAAAATGTCATCCCCCCATTCCATACTTTACAATCCCCAAATATCTGATATAATAAACAAGATAGACATTTTGATAGAAAATGTCGATTATCTATACTACGTCTCATGGTACAACAAGCTATTACATGTAGTTAATTTAACTATAAGGTGTATTTTTAATGAAATCAACTGGATTTTAAAGTTGAATAGGAAGGTATGGATATAAATTATACACAGAGAATGAGGAGAAAGAGATAAATGGCAGTAAGGATAATCGGAACAGGAAGTTGCCTGGCAGAGAAGGAAGTAACAAATGACGAACTGGCGAAGTATGTTGATACTTCAGATGAGTGGATATCATCAAGGACAGGTATTAAGAAGAGAAGGATAGCCATAGAAGAAACCACAACCAGCATGGCATCGGAGGCAGCCAGAAGAGCACTTGAGATGGCAGGCAGAGATGCATCGGAGGTTGATCTTATTATTGTTGCAACAGTTACACCGGATTACTACACACCATCAGTTGCATGTCAAGTTCAGGCGGAGATCGGCGCAGATAATGCCATTGCCTTTGATGTGAATGCGGCATGTTCTGGTTTTGTATTTGCCCTTAATACAGCAAAAATGTATATCGAAACCGGATATACAAAGAATGCATTGGTCATAGGGGCAGAAACCCTTTCAAAAATAATGGATTGGAATGACAGAGGAACCTGCGTACTGTTCGGAGACGGAGCAGGTGCGGCATATCTTGAAGAGTCCGATATGGGTATCATAAATATCGTCCAGGGCTCCATTGGCAAGAAGGGCATGGTGCTTAACTGTCGTGCAAGAAAGACAAATAATGTATTTGTCCAGGGGGAGATTGAGCCGGACTTCCTTCATATGGATGGTCAGGAGGTATATAAATTCGCCGTGAGACAGTGTCCGAAATGTCTTCTTGAAGCGTTAGAGAAGGCGGACATGACTCCGGAAGATATTGATTACTTTGTGCTCCACCAGGCAAATGTAAGGATAATCCAGTCTGTTGCCAAGCGCCTTAAGGCACCGATCGAGAAGTTTCCTATGACCCTCGACTATACAGGAAACATGTCGGCAGCCAGTGTTCCGGTAATGCTTGACGAACTGGTGAGAGAGAGGGGTATAAAGAGAGGCGACAAGGTGGCTGTCTCAGCCTTTGGCGCAGGACTTACATATGCGGCAGCGATAATTGAATGGTAATACATGATCAGTTGATCTGAGAGACTGTATAGACTTAGTGACACATATCAGATGTGGTGATTAAGTCTGTGCAGTCTTTTTTTATTGCAGCTTTTGTAGCAATATATGCTGAAAATCAGCCTTAAATGATAATATTTACCACCAAGCCAAATATCCGTCTTATCTTATTGACAATCATATTAATATGTGCTATTTAATCATATGAACAATTAAGCAAGCGTTTAAATAAATGGGAGGACATATATGGATAATAATGAATTTATCAAGGTAAGTGGCATCAAAAAGAGCTTCGGTAGTGGTGACAGCAGAGCTGAAGTGTTAAAGGGAGTGGATTTCACTATCAGCAAAGGCGAGTTCTGCGTACTTCTCGGAGCGTCAGGTTCAGGTAAATCCACATTGTTAAATATCATCGGAGGCATCGATTCACCAGATGAGGGATACGTGTCAATAGGTGGTGAGAAGACCGGAGACATGGACGAGAAGACACTTACATTATACAGACGTAAGCACCTGGGATATGTGTTCCAGATGTACAATCTGATACCTAATCTTAATGTTAAGGAAAATGTTGAGGTGGGGGCATATTTAAGTGATGACCCGCTGGACGTGGACGACATACTTAAGACACTTGGTCTTTATGAGCATAGACATAAGCTGCCGAACCAGCTGTCAGGTGGTCAGCAGCAGAGAACCTCCATCGGCCGTGCACTGGTAAAAAATCCAGATATCCTTTTATGTGATGAGCCTACAGGTGCTCTTGATTACAAGACATCAAAGGAGATCCTCAAGCTTATTGAAGATGTAAATAAGAAGTATGGCAACACCATCATAATGGTAACACACAACGACGCAATTAAGAATATGGCAGACAGGGTTATCAAGCTTCGTGATGGTGCCGTACGCCACAATGATGTAAATGAACATAAGGTATCTGCCGAAGATCTGGATTGGTAGAGAAAGAAGCACATTGCAGGAGTTTAATAGAATGATAGGAGATTTTAAATGAAAAACCCTTTAAGGAAAAGATTATTTAAAGAATTTAAAGCAGAAATAGGCAAATATCTTGTCATATTCATTTTCATGACTGCAACAATAGGTCTTATATCCGGTTTTACAGTTGCATCATCAAGCATGAAGATAGCCTATGATAACAGCTTTGAAAAATATAATGTGGAATGGGGACATTTTACTGTCGCTAAAGAGCTGTCTGATGAACTTATATCAGATATAGAGAAAGACAACAAGGTCACCATGATCAGTGATTATTACAAGAACCTTGATACCACACCGGAGGCAGGCGGCAAGAGCCCTGATGATAAGATCAGAACCATCAGATTATATAAAAACAGAGATGTGATGAATAAGATATGCATCATGAAGGGACGCCTGGCAGAGACAGATGATGAGATTGCCATAGACAGAATGTATGCTGTCAATAATGAAATCGAGGTTGGTGATACCATAACAGTTGATGGCACTGATTTCAAGGTTACAGGATATACAGCATTTCCTGATTACAGCTGTCTGTTCCAGGACAACAACGATACAATGTTTGATTCACTGCTGTTCACAGTAGGTATTACAACAGAAAATGCCTATGACAGTCTTGATGAGTCCAAGGAAGTATTCAATTATGCATGGCAGTATGAGAATGAGCCGGCTGACAAGAAGGCAGAAAAGGTAATGTCGGATGATTTTCTTGAGAATATAGTAGGAAAGATATATGCCACAGGTAACAGCTTAGATATATATATTCCAAGATATCAGAACAGAGCCATCAATTTCACCGGAGATGATCTTGGCGGCGATACTGTTATGATGTTTACACTGCTTTATATTGTTATGGTTATCATGGCGTTTGTATTTGCAGTGACAACAAACAACACTATCCTTAAGGAGTCTACAGTTATAGGAACCTTAAGAGCATCAGGATACAAGAAAAGTGAGCTTTTAAGGCATTACATGACTCTGCCGGTTCTGGTTGGACTTGCGGCCTGTGTAACTGGAAATGTCCTTGGATATACATGTATGAAAAAGGTGGGCGAAATGGCTTATTATGGAAGCTACAGTCTTACAACATACGTGACTAAATTTAATCTTACTGTATTCCTGCTTACAACCGTTGCACCATTTGCAATGCTTGTGATCATAAATGCACTGGTGATAAGCACAAAGCTTAAGATGAGTCCACTTAAGATGATAAGAAAGGACATGACAAAATCCAAGAGAAAGAAAGCTGTGAAGCTTCCTCATTTTAAATTCATGAACAGGTTCAGGATAAGAATAATACTGCAGAACATATCCAGCTACCTTACATTATTTGCAGGAATATTCTTTGCTGATGTGCTGCTGCTGTTTGGACTTATGATGACACCATTATTAAATCATTATAAGAAAGAAATCGTAGATACCATGATATGTAAGGAGCAGTATCTCCTTAAGACACCGGTTGAAACTAAGAGTGAAGGGGCAGAGAAGTATGCGGCATCATCGGTTGTCATAGACGATGACAATGAGGAAGAAGTTACTGTATATGGAATATCACCTGACAGCAGATATTTCAAGAAGGATATGAAGGAAGGCGATATTTATATTTCAGAAGGATATGCCAAGAAGTATGGAATTGATGTGGGTGACACCATAAAACTTAAGGACGAGTATGAGGATGGCAAGTACAGCTTTAAGGTTTCCGGAACATATTACTATCCTTCAACTATATCAGTATTCATGCCTATCGAAGATTTCAGAAGCGTATTTGATGTTGATGAAGAATACTTTACAGGATATTTTTCAGATAAGCCCCTTGATGATATAGACAGCAGTTATGTGCTCAGTATTATTGACGAAGCAGCCATGACAAAGGCCTCCAGACAGTTAGAAACCTCCATGGGAAGCATGTTCCAGCTGTTTAACGTATTTGCTATGCTGCTGTTTGCACTGATGGTATATCTGCTTACCAAGATAATCATAGAGAAGAATACAAATTCCATCTCCATGACCAAGATATTAGGTTACACCAACCGTGAGATCAATGGTCTGTATATGACTGCAAATGTATGGGTGGTAATAATCTCAACTCTCATTGGAATATTTATATCTGCTGCTACCATCAAGCCTATATTTTCAGCCATGATGGCAAATTATGTAAGTGGTTATATGGACTGCTATATAGCACCATATATATATCCGTTGATGATCGTCATATCTCTTGTAGTATTCCTTCTGGTTCAGCTTACCCAGATGAAGAAGATCAAGAGTATACCTATGGACGAGGCATTGAAGAATGTAGAGTAGACTAAAAGTAAAAAACTGACTGGACAGGACAGAGACTATATAGTCCTGGTGGCGCATATGGAAGTGTGCCGCCATGGATTATATGGTCTTTTTTCGTCATGCAGAAATTGTGCTTGCACAAATTTCTATATGACATTAAAAGCATGCAAAGAAATCCGTTTTAAAAAATTTTTACTGAAATGTTACATAAATATCAGAACAAATTGATAGCCGGAAAAAATCAGAATGATAAACTTTAACAAGTGGTTGAGAAACAGATCATATATAAATGAAGATTCAGAAAGTTGAGGAGAATAAAATGCTGAAACTGGAACATGTGAAGAAATCTTATGACGGTGTGACCATTCTTAATGATATAAATCTCGAAATAGAGGACGGAGAGATCGTATCAATATTGGGACCATCAGGATGTGGCAAGACTACATTGTTAAATCTCATACTGGGACTTACTGATGCAGACAGTGGCAGGATCATATTTAATGGAAAGGATATTACTGACGTATCAATGGAGAAGAGAGGCTTTAACATTGTATTTCAGGACTATGCCCTATTTCCAAATCTTAATGTTGAGAAGAATATTATGTATGGACTTCGCAACAATCCTGACATCTCATCAAAGGAGGAGGTTCAGGATCTTATAGATCTGCTGGGTCTTAGGGAGCATCTGGACAAGAAGATAGATCAATTATCAGGTGGACAGAAGCAGAGGGTTGCACTGGCAAGAACGCTTGTGATGAAACCTAAGATTTTGCTTCTTGATGAACCGTTGAGTGCTCTTGACGGAGTCATCAAGGAATCTATCAAGGAAAAAATAAAAACCGTGGCAAGAGAGTTTCATCTTACTACGATCATAGTAACTCATGATCCTGAGGAGGCGCTTACCCTGTCAGATCATGTAATGATAATAAACGAGGGAATGATCTCCCAGTATGGCAAGCCTGCTGAGATAGTGAAGACACCGGAAAATGAATTTGTAAAGGAATTTATACTTAGGCAGCTGGAGATCAAGAAAAATAATATCTACTCATTATTTGCCGTTTCAGATGTACTGAGAAATCCGGTCAATACTACTGAAAGATACGCAATATAAGAGGATGTGCAGATGAAAGGAAAAAACAAAGAGATCAAACTGATATTCATAGTTATCAGCATGCTGTTCGCTGGATTTCTGATATATCCTGTGGTGAGACTTCTGCTTAAATCAGTGCTCGGTTCCGGCGGGCTTACCATGGAGCATTACAAGACAGTTATGACAGGCAAGGGCTTTTTTACAGCTCTGGGCAACAGCTTCAAGGTTGCTGGTGTCAGTGCGCTGGTAACAACTCTTATAGCCTTTATGCTGGCATACATCATACATTATTCAGATACACCGGGGATCATCAAGAAGCTGATCAGAGCTGTGGCTGCTCTGCCTATGCTTCTTCCGACACTTACATATGGATTTACGATAATATATTCCTTCGGTAAACAGGGCTTTCTTACGAGGCTGTTTGGAAGACAGTTGTTTGATATATATGGATTTAATGGACTGCTGATAGGATATGTCATATACACGCTTCCGGTTTCGTTCATGCTTATAAACAATACTATGGGATATATAGATAAGAAGTTCATGGTTGTGTCAGGGCTTATGGGTGATAATGCATTAAGTAGGTTTTTCATGACAGTATTCCGCCCCCTTATGGGAACTCTTGCTGCATCTTTTGTCCAGTCGTTCTTTTTATGCTTCACGGACTTTGGTATTCCGGCATCTGTAGGAGGCAAATACAATGTAATAGCCAGCGTCCTCTACACCCAGATGTTAGGGAGTGTACCGGATTTCAATAAGGGAAGCGTTGTGGCGATGACCATGCTGATACCATCAGTGTTCAGTATTCTGCTGCTTAGATTTTTAGACAGATACAATATACGATACAACAAAATATCAACAATGGAATTGAAGAGAAACCGGGTGAGAGATGTTATATGTTCCGTCGTTGGAATAGCTGTATGTATGGGTGTTATATCTATATTTGCAGTTATATTCATCATACCATTCGTACAGGACTGGCCTTACAGCCTGAATTTTTCTCTAAATCATGTAAAGGCTGTGTTAGATGACAGCGCACTGTCCATGGTATATAAGAATTCCGTATTTGTGGCATTGATCACTGCCCTGATTGGAACGCTGGTGGCATATGGCGCAGCTATTGTTACTGCCAGAAGCCAGGTGAGCAGCAAGCTGAAGCAGGTCATAGAGGGAATTGCTCTGGTGACCAACACCATACCTGGAATGGTTCTGGGACTTGCTTTTCTGTTCTGCTTTTCAGGAACAGGACTTCAGAGTACATTTGCAATAATAATCATATGCAACGTGATCCACTTTTTCTCAACGCCATACCTGATGATGAAGAGTTCTCTTCAGAAGATGAACGCATCATGGGAGACTACGGCTATGCTGATGGGAGACAGCTGGGTCAAAACTATCGTAAGAGTTGTGACGCCGAATGCATTCTCAAGCCTTATGGAAGTATTCAGCTACTATTTCATAAATTCAATGGTGACTGTAAGCGCTGTAATATTTATTGCAGGTGCAAGAACCATGGTCATAACTACCAAGATAAAGGAATTTCAATATTATAACAAGTTTAACGAGGTGTTTGTGCTTTCGTTGCTGATGCTTGTGACAAATTTACTGGTAAAGGCTGTATTTCAGCTTTTGGCAAATAAAAAACTACTCAAAGGGAGAAGAAAAATGAAGAAGAACAGATTCAGAGGATTTAAGAGAGTGACAGCGATGATGCTTGCAGGTGTGCTTGGAATTTCCATGCTGACAGCAAGTGGATGTGCAGGAAAGAGTGCAAAGAATGAGCAGGTAATAATTTACTCTAATGCAGATGATGAAGCTATTGAGGCTATGAAGAATGCACTTGACAACAATGGTTACAAGGACAAATACATAATACAGACCTTTGGAACCTCAGAGCTTGGAGGAAAGCTGTTAGCTGAGGGAAGCAATATAGAGGCTGACCTTGTTACAATGAGTACCTTCTATGTAGAGAGTGCCCAGGATGAAAAGAAGATGTTCAAGGATCTTGATTTCGACACTAATGCAATTGATGAATATCCATCTTACTGTACACCTATAACAGCCCAGGAAGGAACAATAATTGTAAATACTGAGCTTATGAAGGAGAATAATCTGGATATGCCTACATCTCTCAAGGATCTTGCAGACAGTAAGTACGAGGGACAGATATCAGTTACAGATATTGCATCTTCATCAACAGCATGGCTGTTAGTTCAGGGACTTATATCAGAGTACGGAGAAGACGGAGCCAAGGACGTTCTTAAGGGTATTTACAAGAATGCCGGCGATCATCTTGAGGAGTCAGGTTCAGGTCCTCTTAAGCTGGTCCGTGCCGGAGAGGTTGCTATCGGATTTGGTCTTCGTCAGCAGGCAGTTGCTGACAAGCAGGCAGGACTTCCTATTGACTATGTAGATCCTGAGGAGGGTAACTTCACCCTTACAGAGTCAGTTGCGGTTGTAGATAAGGGCGATAAGAGCAATCCGGAGGCAATGAAGATGGCAGAGTGTATCATCAAGAACGGCAGAGAAGATCTTCTTAAGTACTACCCAATCCCATTGTATAAGGGCGAGGCAGAGGACAGTGCGAACAAGTCAGGAAATCCTAAGACCTTCCCTGAGAAGCTCACAGTCGATCTATTAAAGAAGCACCAGGCATTATCAGAAGAATGTAAATAAAGTCAGTAGTTTCAAAATTTTAATCGGCTGAGGTTAGAGATTGTGTCAAGTTTTATATGAAAACTTGACATGCAGCGTCAGCCCTTTGCCGAAGGCAAATTTTAAATGGGCTGATGTTCAATAGGAAAGAGGAATTATTATGAATACATACAAATTATTAACACCAGGTCCGCTTACGACCACAGATACAGTAAAGCAGGAAATGCTGTTCGATCATTGTACCTGGGACGACGATTACAAGAAGATCACACAGGAGATACGTTCAAAGCTTTTAAAGCTTGCCCATGTATCAGAGGATGAATACACAGCTGTCCTTATGCAGGGCAGCGGTACCTTCGGGGTTGAGTCTGTCATCACCAGTTCGGTAGGTCCGGAGGACAAGCTACTTATCTGTGCAAATGGTGCATACGGGGAAAGAATGGAAGATATAGCCCGTCATGCAGGGATTACCTATAAGATATATCATCAGGCATATGACAAGGTGCCAAGTGCCGACAGGGTTGCCGAGATATTAGACGCAGATCCTGACATAACCCATGTGTCAATGGTGCACAGTGAGACCACCTCAGGCATACTTAACGATATTGAGTCCGTTGCAAAGGTTGTTAAGTCAAAGGGAAGAGTTATGATCGTGGACGCCATGAGCAGCTTCGGAGGAGTAGATATCCCGGTGGCTGACTGGGGCGTTGACTTCATCATCAGCAGTGCAAATAAATGTATCCAGGGTGTTCCGGGATTTTCATTTGTCATTGCAAAGCTTGATGAGCTTGAGAAATGTAAGGGAAAGGCGAGAAGCCTGTCTCTTGATCTGTATGATCAGTGGAAAACCATGAAGATTGATGGAAAGTGGAGATTTACCTCACCTACACATGTGGTACTGGCATTTGCCCAGGCACTCAGGGAGTTGGAGCAGGAGGGCGGAATAGAAGCCCGTAACAGAAGATACACAGAGAACAATAAGCTTCTCATTAAGGAGTTAAAGGAGCTTGGTATCAAGCCATACATTGATGAAACCCATCAGGGACCGATCATCACAACCTTCTATTATCCTGAGGACGCTCACTTCTCATTTAATGAAATGTATGAGTATATCAAGGAACGCGGATATGCCATTTATCCGGGTAAGGTAACTGAGGCAGATACCTTCCGTATAGGAAATATCGGCGAGATCTATCAGGAGGATATCCTCAAAGTGGCAGGGCTTATAAAGGAATTTCTGCAGGGAAAGAGTGGAAGATAATATGAGCTTGCCGGTGAAATGCCGGCAGATGATGTGAGTATGCCGGATAAAAGCCAGATGGTGAAATGCCGGTGGATGATGTAGAGCAGGCGAGGATAAATGATCGCTGGAAGGATAGTGAGATAAAAATGGGAAAATATAAAGCAGTAATTTTGGACTGGGCGGGAACCACAGTGGACTATGGATGTTTCGCCCCGGTGCAGGCATTTGTAGAGGTGTTTAAGCATTTCGGAATAGCTCCAACCATGGATGAGGTTCGTGAGCCGATGGGAATGTTGAAGAAGGATCACATAAGAACAATGCTTAAGATGGACAGGATATCCGGATTATGGAGAGATAAATACGGCAGATACTGGACAGAGGATGATGTTGAAGCACTTTACGCTCAGTTTGAGGGAAAGCTGTTGGCGATCCTGGATGGATATACCCAGGTGAAACCATATGTGCTTGAGACTGTGGACACTTTAAGAAAAAATGGAATACAGATCGGCTCCACCACAGGCTATACCGATAAGATGATGGATATAGTCGTGCCAAAGGCGAAGGAGAACGGATATGCACCGGACTTCTGGTTCAGCCCGGACTCCGTAGAGGGAATGGGAAGACCTTATCCGTACATGATATTTAAGAACATGGCAGCCATGAAGATACAGAGTGTTGACCAGGTGGTGAAGGTAGGTGACACAGTATCAGATATAAAGGAAGGAAAGAACGCCGGAGTGCTGTCTGTAGGGGTCATTGAGGGAAGCTCAGAGCTTGGACTTACACAGGCAGAGTATGAGGCCTTAAGTGATGTGGAAAGAGACATAAGAGCGCACCATGTAAAGGAAAGATTTCTCGCTGCCGGTGCCGATAAGGTTATCATGAATTTAAGTGAGCTGCCGGCTCTCGTGCTTGATTAAAGTTGACAGGAGATTACACAATATATTTGTATACGCCTGCTTCGCTGTGTTTTTAAAATATTGTGAGGCAGAGCTTAAAGTTGTTTTTATATAATATAAAAGAGCCCACATGACGAAGCAAAAATATGTTTCGTTATGTAGGCTCTACTTGCCTTGTCCCCTTATCAGTCAGGAAACTATTTAACAACAACTACGTTTGTTGCGCGTGACTTGCTCTCATCCTTAGGATCAGCCTCTACATCATAAGTAACCTTCTGACCTTCTACAAGAGTCTTGTAACCGTCACCAACAATAGCTGAGAAGTGAACGAATACATCATTTCCACCATTGTCATTTGAGATAAAACCATATCCCTTTTCTGCGTTGAACCACTTAACTGTACCGTTATTCATTTCGGGTACCTCCTAAAAAATTAGTTGCATGACAGATATGCCATGTTTATGCATGTACTGGACTTTCATATACCTGCACGATGTACCCAATAAATCAAATCTCCCATGACGATATGTCATCGTTTATATATGCCCCTTGAACAAATAAAAAACTACGATCCCGACATTGAACAAAAGCCTGATTTTATCGGAAAACGTGTTCACAGTAAACTAACCTTGAATACATTCACATAATACTTTTGTTTAGGTCATTTGTCAAGAAAGTAATGAGCTTATATGTGGACTGATTATCATATTTATTTTGTGCCGGAATATACATATATCAGGGTTGTCTAAGTGCAGATAAAAGATAAGGGGGCTGTGGCTTGGAGAGGTTCATGAGAGTCGTTATTCTGCTGGTCAGTCTTATTGCGGTTCCATATATTATGTGGCAGGTAATGAGGATAAAGGGAAATAAAAACATCACTGCCCTGGAGAATGTCCAGACAGGAAAGTCGGTAAGTATATTTGAGGGAAATGATTATGCCCTGATGGATGTGGAGGAATATCTGGTGTATTGTCTTCCGGGGATTGTGGATATGGGCATGGATGACGAAATGCTTAAGACCATGGCAATAATAATGAGGACTTCCATATATGGGGAGATGTACCCGGAGCTGGTGTACCAGAGCCCTTACGCTGAGGAGGGTGGAGAGACAGGCCTTGAGGTAGCCACCGGAACCGACAGTGCAATGTACAATCTTATAAGGAACGGAAGCTGCCTGGTAAATGAGGACAGTCTCACTGAGGTAAGGTATGACAAGTCGGAGCTTATGGACAAATGGGGCGGAAGCTATTATACATATATGAACAGGCTGTGCAGTGCAGTGCTTGCCACCAAGGGACAGGTAATATGCTATGAGGGAATGTTCATAGTGCCGGTATATCATCAGGTCAGTGTGGGACAGACTGTGTCGGCACAGGAGATATATGGCAAGGAAATCCCTTATCTTCAGGGCACCGACAGCAAGGAGGACATTACCTGTGATGGATTTTCTGTTACACAGGTGGTTGACGGACTCCGCATAAAGAAGCTGTGTGACCTGTATTGTGAACAGAACCCGGCAGCATATGTTGATTACAGCAAGGACACATCAGGGACAAATGAAGATAGCTCATCTGCAGACGATGAAACAAAAGCAGAAAATGGAAGAGAAACAACAGCAGGTGACAAGACTACAGAAAAAGGCAGTGCCGATAACGTGGATAAAAATACCAATAAGGAGAATGAGATAAATATATTAGAAGCCACGGAGCATGGATTTGTAAAATATGTAAATGTATTCGGGAAGACCATGACAGGACAGACATTTGCAGGGGTAATGGGCTTGCAGTCGGCTAATTTCCACATCGATCAGGTGGACGACGGCTACAGGATCATAACCATAGGAAAGGGAAACAGCCTGGGACTGTCTCTGTGGGGAGGCGAAGCCATGGCAAGGCAGGGAAGAACCTGCGACGAGATCATAAAAAAATATTATGCCAATGTGGATATAGTTGATATGGCACAGTAAAGATTCCCGGATTAGACAATAAACATATGTAAAAAAAACACATGAAATAGAAAGCACATGAAAAAAGCACGTGAAACAAAAAGCACATGAAATAGAAAATATATGAAATAAATAATTGCCCGGATAACGTAATAACAAAATAAATTCTCTGCATAAAATAAAATATTGCCGTCAATAATATGACTGAGGTGATAATTTATGAAGAAATTTATTAGTACGGTGCAAAAAAATATATTCTACGTATCTCTCATTGTGGGAATGATCGCCCTTGTGGGGATAGTGGCTATTTTTGCAAAGAAACGTGGGGATGACAAAACCTCAAAAATGATGAGGGATGATACAGGAGTATCAGAGAAGACAACAGATGAAGAGTTCGGAGCTTACGATTTTGGAGACGAGGATACAATGGGAGAAACATCAAGGGACCGAAGAAGCTATATTGCTGAAACTGAGCAGTCAAAGGCAGTGCAGTCGGCAGTAAGCAAGAACACACAGGAAGCCACGGGAAAGACAGAGAATGATTCAGAGTATGTATTGAATTACGATGGAAGCGAAAGTCTTATGTGGCCTCTCAGAGGAAACATCGTGAGAGAATTCTCAATGGATACTACAGTATACTACGAGACACTCAATGAGTATAAGGTAAGCCCTGAAATGCTTATTGAGGGAAATGAAGACGACAAGATAATCGCCTGCTACAGAGGAAAGATCACAGATGTGGGAAGTGACCCGGTTATCGGAAATTATATCACCATTGATCTGGGTGGAGGCTTCCTTGTAACATACGGATCATTAAAGGATATCACGGCACACCTTGGTGAAGCAGTACAGGCAGGAGATGTTGTGGCAACCTTAAGCACACCTACAAAATACAATACAGAAGAAGGCACTGCACTTTATCTTAAGATCACAAAGGATGGCACACCTGTGGATCCTTTAAGTCTTATAAATTAATATATAGCAGAAATACCATTTGCGCTTTTCACATATATTGCATAAACTGACAGGTTTAGTGCATAATTAAGTGAAAAGCGCTATTTTTTTATTTTTTCAGCATGGTATAATATGTAAGAAATAAGCGATAAAAAATATTTATAGGCTGATGATTATGTGAGAGGTGGAAGAGATGGTTTATTGTAGTGTGTGTGGAAACAGCTTACAGGGAAATGAAAGAACCTGCCCATGCTGTGGTTCCATATTAAACAGTGGCAATACAATAGAAGATACTAATACTATGATGACAGAGGGAGATTATCTGGGCAGAGGTGTGTTCTTAGATAATGAACAGCAGAACAGATACTATGAGCCGGATGAAACCCAGGGATATTCACGGGACTCGGTGACGGTAGCTGCACAGACATACGGCGCACCTTCAGATCGGTCAAGACTCAGACAGTCATTTGACAGGCAGCCGGCTGGGGGAAATGGATACAATATGCCACCTGAGCCACCGAGACCTGGACAGGGATATAACATACCTGAGCCGCCGAGACCTGGACAGGGATATAACATACCTGAACCGCCAAGACCGGGAAACGGATATAATGGACCGGATAGCTCTGAGATGATATATGACCCTCAGCCAACCACACAGGGACGTACATATAATACAAGATCCGAGTACACAAGATCCCAGCGGACATATGATGAACCTACAGGTTCGAGGGACTATGATGAATACGAGCCACCAAGAAAAAATGGCAACAGGAATATGCTCTTATGGTGTATCCTCATGGTGCTGGTAGTTGTGGTGATATCAGGTGGTCTGATCATATATGTGGTCCTTAAAGGTGATAAGAATGGCAACGGAAACAGTGCTTCAACAGAAGAAGCTGCATCAACAGAGGAGTTCCAGGAAGTGGTTGTGAAAGATGCTTTTCAGGACGTTAATTTCAGGGAATATGTTATGAACTATGTGGATACAGACGGAAACGGCAGATTGAACTATGACGAGGTTCAGGCAGTCAAGGAGCTTCAGATAGCCCAGAAGGGAATAAAGGATCTTACAGGGATAAATGTGTTCACTGAGCTTACCAAGCTTGATTGTTCAGGAAACGGTCTAAGGAATATAGATATCAGTGCAAATGAAAATCTCGTGAGCGTGAAGTGTACCGGTAATAATGCTACTACCATATATATAAACGGCAGATATAACATAGGCAGTGATAATGACAATGACGATGTCAAGGAAACCTTCTCTGTAAATGGCAGCAATGAGCTTAAGATAACATATGATACAGGAGTTAAGATTGTCAACGGACAGAGCCAGGAGGTTCTTAATACTGTAGAGAAGCAGACAAAGACAGAGCCAACCACTGAGAAAGCTTCTGAAGAATCCAAGAACAGCGAGCAGAAGAAGGAAAATAAAGAGATAATATCTTACAGCAGTACAAGATATCTTGTGGACACTGATCTTGCAGGCATGAGCGAAAATGATCTCATGTTGGCAAGAAACGAGATATTTGCAAGGCATGGAAGAGGTTTTAAGGATAAGGAAATCCAGGATTATTTCGATGGACAGGAATGGTATAAGAGGATATATGAGCCTGATGAATTTGACACAGGGCTTCTTACAGATGTGGAGATTAAGAATATAGAGTTTATAAAGGTATATGAAAGTATAATTCAGAATGATTATGATGTTACATACTATGAGTGTACCTATGAAACACCGGATACCAACAGAAGATTTACCCTTACGGCCTATGACAGCTATTCGGGAGAACTTACCGAGACTGATCAGGACGGAAATATTATATCAGACGGAGCATTTACCAAGGTGGCAATGAACCACTACAGAGTTGTAATGGGGGGAAGAACCTATGATTTCTACACATACATAGGCTCCCACAATAAAGAGTTATACATAGTGGAGGATGACCACACCACATATTCAGCTTACTAATTATATATACCATAACAGCGATAAAACACGATTTGCGGGTTTTGTCCGCTGATTGGCAGTCATTAAATGCCAATGTTGCATTTTCCTCGGTGCTATAAAAAACCCGGAAAACAGATTTTTAAAATCTGGCTTCCGGGTTTTCCTTTACCTTGAGAAGTTATCTCTCGGCTTTATAGTTCTATATGAGTTTATTAGCCCATTACAACCTCAACACTGTGAGCCTTGCCATCACCGAATACAGGGAGGACATTGCCGTCGATAGCGGCGCCATCAACAGTAACACTCTTGATACCCTTGTTTACGTGATCCGGGTTAGTAACCTTAATGTCGTATGTTGCGCCACGGAACTGACGTGTAGCATTAAGTCCATCCCAGGCAGCAGGTATTGAAGGATCGATCTTAAGACCATCGAAGTCTGCTGAGATACCTAAGATGTACTGTGAAATAGCTACCATGTTCCAAGCAGCAGTACCTGTGAGCCATGAGTTCTTACCCTGACCGAAGTGGTTGCCAGGCTTGCCGATATCTGAACCAGCGTCCTTACCACCGATCATCTGACCATATACATATGGCTCAGTCTTGTGGATATCTGATGTCTCCTCAGTGAAAGCAGGAGCGATCTCTGAGTAGTACTTGAATGCCTGATCTCCGGCACCTGCGTAAGCAGCAGCACAGATGATCCATGCATTGTTATGTGTGAATATACCGGCATTCTCCTTGTATCCACCTGGGTATGTTGAGATCTCACCATACTGGATGTAGTACTTTGTAAATGCTGGATTGTTAAGTACAAGTCCGTGCTGTGTATTAAGTCTCTCGTCAATAGCAGCAAGAGTCTTCTTATCGCAGCCCTGATCCTTACCGATGTCTGACATGATAGCGAAGCCCTGTGGCTCGATGAAGATCTGTCCTTCTTCACATTCCTTAGAACCCATCTTCTCGCCGTTTGCGTCGTAAGCTCTTAAGAACCAGTCGCCGTCCCAAGCTGACTCCATGATGTTGGCCTTCATCTTATCGATCTCAGCCTGAGCAGCCTCAGCCTCAGCGTCCATTCCAAGGTGCTTAAGGATTGCAACGTAGTTAGGACCTGCATATGTGAAGAGGGTAGCAACCATAACTGACTCAGCAACCTTTGAGTAGCCGCCCTCAGCAGCAAACTTAGGGTTTGTATATGTCTGGAAGCTTTCACCAGGTGTATCTGAGAAGCATGAAAGGTTGATACAGTCATTCCAGTCAGCTCTCATTGCAAGTGGAAGTCCGTGTGGTCCAAGGTTATTAACGATCTTGTAGAATGAAACCTTTAAGTGATCAAGCATTGGCTTAGCAAGTGACATATCATTGTCATATGGAACCATCTCGTCAAGGATTGCCCAGTCACCTGTCTCCTTGATATATGCTGATACTGAAAGGATGAGCCATAATGGATCATCTGAGAAATCACCACCGATATCTGCATTACCCTTTTTGGTAAGTGGCTGGTACTGATGGTAACATCCACCGTCAGGGAACTGAGTTGAAGCGATATCTATGATTCTCTGTCTTGCTCTGTCAGGGATCTGATGAACGAAACCAAGAACATCCTGGTTAGAATCTCTGAATCCCATACCACGACCGATACCTGACTCGAAGTATGAAGCTGAACGCGAAAGGTTGAATGTAACCATACACTGATACTGGTTCCAGATATTAACCATACGGTTTACCTTGTCATCAGGAGTATTTACATTGAGGATACTTAAGAGCTTGTCCCAATGTGCCTTGAGCTCTGCGAGACCTGCCGCAACCTTCTCAGGTGTGTTGTACTTCTCCATCATCTCAAGAGCCTTTACCTTGTTGATAGTCTTGCCGTCAGCCTCGAACTTCTGGTCAACTGGCATTTCAACGTAACCAAGGATGAATACAAGAGTCTTTGTCTCGCCCGGAGCAAGAGTGATCTTCTTGTAGTGTGAAGCGATAGGTGACCAGCCATCTGCAAATGAGTTGTTAGCCTTGCCTGCCTCAACTGCCTGTGGATTGTGGAATCCATTGTAGAGACCGATGAATGAGTCTCTGTCTGTATCGTAACCGTCGATTTCGTCATTTACTGTGTAGAATGCGAAATGATCACGTCTGTCTCTGTACTCTGTCTTGTGGTATACAGTTGAACCGACAACCTCTACACGGCCTGTACTGAAGTTTCTCTGGAAGTTTGTGCAGTCATCCTGTGCGTCCCAGAGACACCACTCTGCAAATGAGAAGAATGAGAATGTCTTCTCCTCTGAGCCTTCATTTGTAAGAACAACCTGCTGAACTTCTCCTGCGTAGTTCTGAGGAACGAAGAATGTAACCTCTGCCTTTAAGTCGTTCTTCTTACCGGTGATGACAGTGTAACCCATACCATGACGACACTCATAAGAATCAAGCTCTGTCTTAACTGGTGACCAGCCCGGATTCCAGATTGTTCCGTTCTCATTGATATAGAAATAACGACCCCCCATATCTATAGGAACATTGTTGTAACGGTATCTTGTGATTCTACGAAGACGTGCGTCCTTATAGAATGAATAACCTCCCGCAGTATTTGAAATGAGTGAAAAGAAATCCTGAGTTCCAAGGTAGTTGATCCAAGGATAAGGAGTTCTAGGAGATGTGATGACATACTCCTTTTTGGCATCATCAAAATAACCAAATTTCATGTAGCTTATACCTTCCTTTCGCTTAATTATGTACTGTTTAATATTGGCTGAACATGTATCTATCCCTTTTGCATAGCCATATGAATTTATTATACATGATAAAAGTATAAAAAACAACAAAGGAACTGGGAAATTAAGACCGATTTTCGTATTATGCTACAATGGTTATTGGATGATATGCGGTTATTACTGGTAAATTGGTACAAGCAGGATCTTTGATATATGGAATTTTAAAATTTGTGCAATATAGTCAGTGGAGGTTGGTAACTTTGATGTTTTTTATACAGTACTTTATAATGCTTGAATATTCAGACATTTTCTGATAAAATGATAGCACCATTCACAAAATTTTCACGAATTCAAGAATGAGAAGTATATTAGTAAAGGATAATCAGGGAGGAGAAATAGGTATGAATTGTCCAAATTGCGGTAATAACATGGATCAGCCAGGTCAGTGCCCGGTGTGCGGCACTATGGTGGGAGGATATAATCTTGCACAGGATATGCCTGTACAGCCACAGCCGGATATGCAGAATCAGGGATTTGATCCTTCATTCGGAGGAGATATGGGAGTATATCAGATGGATCCGAGTATGACAACAGCACCGGCTAAGAAGTCACCGGTTGGTAAGATAATCGCTATCATTGCTATTGTTGCAGTGATTGCAGTGGGTGCATTTCTTGTGATCAAGTTTGTTGGCGGTGGAAACGGTAAGAGCCAGGTTGAGGCATTCTTAAAGGGTCTGTCAAACATGGATGCAGACGCTATTGCCAAGACAGTGGATCCTGATGTGACAGACGATGAGGAGATTGACTCATTAACACAGTCATTTGCCCTTATGGAAGGTATGGGAATTGAACTTGAGATTACATACGATATCGGTGATGCAAAGAAGGGTGATAAGACACTTATAGAGTCTATTAAGGATGAGCTTTATGACGGCGAGGATGTAAAGATCTCAGCAGCTTATGTATATGACTGTACAGTAAATGTAAAGGCAAGCTACATGGGTGAGAGCCAGGATGAAGACGAGAATATGCAGCTTGTTGCCTACAAGAAGGATGGCAAGTGGTATGTAGGCGGAACCGCTGAATAAGCCGGAGCTGGTTCAGACAGGTTGCAAGCTTATACCTGAAAAGGTTTAGAAAAGTTAATAAGATCAATAAAAAGGCACAGCCGCCGGATAATTATTCCGCAGGCTGTGCCTTTTGTAACGATGTCACAGACATCGTTACAATAATTACATACAGAAAATTCTTTCCTTTAATGTCTTGCTCTCACCCGGAACCAGTTCCACGTAGCCTGTTACGGCAGGATCAGCATCAAGGTTTGGAGCGTCAATGAGCCAGCTCATTGGTTCGGGACAGAAGAAGCCCTTATCTCCGTTGTAGTTCCACATGATCCAGAACTTCATGACATCGCTTACTTCATAACAGATACGCTTGCCGCTTACCTTATCGGTAACAACAACTCCGTAGAAAGGCTTGCCGTCTAACTCGCCCATCTCGGCAGTGTACATATCGTTGTCGATATCCTGGAGAACAGGAACCATATCGCCCTCCTTGTACATCTGGTCGTAAGCAGTGAAAGGAAGGTGCTTAAGCGTTGGGATACAGTGCTCGTCAAGCTCCCACTTGTCGCCTACAGGAACACGGAGTCTTACATTGGCACCGGCACCATCTGATGTGAAAGGTCCCTTGATGGCTATGTGGTTACATACACCATAAGGCATCTGCTTGTCTGAAAGATTTGTAAGGGTAAATTCATAGTTCATTCCCCCGGGGGTGAGAGTGAATGTGAAGTCTGCCCTGAATTTTACTGGGTATGTTTCAAAGAACTCGTCGTTTTCATCATATACATAGAAAGTCTTCGCAACAGCGTTGTCACCATCAGTTGTAACACTGTCTATGTTGTGGGTTCTTAGGTGCAGAAAACCATGAAGGTGGTTGCCAAGCGGATCATTGCATGGAAAATGGTATATTGCGTCAGAGGTCTTAAGATTGCCATGAGATAATCTGTTAGGAAGATAAAGAGTAGGCATACCCCATATTTCTGCCTGAGACTTAAGGACTTCCGGTGTAAGCGCAGGATCATTTCTAAAGAAATCAACATCCATGGCTGTGTTTTCAAGCTTCATTATGTTACTTCCGATAAATGGTGCGATAAGTGCGTGGTAATCACCTGCACGGAGCTCTATGGCTTCAGCCCCCTTATAATCAATTACTTCTGCAATAGTTGACATTTCGTTCCTCCTGATTGTGTGTGTTATATATACATAAAAATACTATCACGATATGGTTTTCATGTCTAGTTTATACGGCAGAAAAGGCAGGAAAAATTTCGCATTTTTGGCTGTGTAATTATGTTGTAAAATGTTATATATTTAATGTACCAACCTTGAATTGTTCATAATGGTGTGATAAAATTCATACGTTGATGTATACAAGAATAAATTTGTTTGATATATTGTATCAAGTTTTATATGGTAAGAGGGAAAAAAGATGGTTGATAAGAAAAATCCCAATTATATCAGGCGGCAGAGAGCGATAGCAAGAAGAAAGAGACAGATAAGGATCCGAGTTGCTACTGTTACGGGAATATTTGTTTTGTTTGCTATAATAATATTTGCAACAAAATACAAAGGCGACTTTAAGAGAATATTTGGGGGCGAAAGTGCTGATAAGACTACAGAAGCCGTAGATAATAAGAAAGGAGATACAACCTCTGAGGCAGCTACAGGCAGTGAGGATACTACAGGAGAAGCTGTAACGGACGGCTCAGACGCTTCCACAGAGGAGCAGACAGCCGGTGTGGATGTTGCTGAAGCTGCCAGGGCTGATAGTATTAATGTAACAAATCCTGACCTTTCATCAAAGGGCAGCGACTGGTATGACGATGCTATATTTGAACCGGGAAATGTAACTGATGATGCATATTTTGACAAGGTTGCTCTTATCGGTGATTCAAGAACAGAGGGATTGGCGTTCTACTGTGATGTGAATAACTGGGCTATCATGGCTGACAAGGGACTTACAGCCAGCAAGGCTCTCGAGAATGATATTGTCAAGCTTGCAAACGGTACCACGGTAACACCTATAGAGGCTTTGGGATACAAGGAATATAAGTATATATATATCGGCTTCGGAATGAATGAGCTGGGATGGTTATATCCTGAGGTATTTATTGATGACTATAAAACATTTATAGAAGAGGTTAAGAAAGTACAACCGAATGCAGTTATCATGGTTGAGAGTATTCTTCCGGTATCTGCGTCTAAGTCAGCGTCAGATGAGAACATCAATAATTCCAAGATAACCACATACAACGGAATGCTCCTTGATATGTGTAAGGAGTTTGGAGATGTAATATATCTGGATACGGCATCTGCCGTAACAGTTGATGGTGCACTCCCGGAGGAGGCAAGTACCGATGGAGTACATTGTGATAAGAATTACAATGAGAAGATACTGGAGTATATAAGAAAGAATACTTATGTGCGAAAGACTGCTCAGTAAATTATATTTTTAAAGAGGTATAAGAAAGATGAAGAAGAAATTACTTGTTTGCCTTGCTATGGCAATGTGTCTTGCAGGATTTGCAGGCTGTGGATCAAAGGAAGAGAAGAAGACAGATGATGTATCAATGGACATTCACTCAGTAGCAAAAGAGATAGTTGATAACGGCAATTTCACAGATATAGCTGAGATCAACAAGGATAAGGGGATTTCCCAGTATTCAGTTGGTGACGCAGAGATAGCTGACGCTGTTACGTATTTCTCATCAGGTGCTACAGCAGAGGAAGTCGTTATATTTGAGGGAGCTACAGATGCAGATGCAGATAAGCTCCTTACAGCGGCAGAAGAGAGAAAAGAAGATGATTATAAGACCTGGCAGGATTACAAGCCTGAAGAGGTATCAAGAGTTGACAAGGCAGTCATCAAGAAGAGCGGCAAATACGTGGTATTCTGTATCGCTGATGACAAGGATGCTGTTTCAGCGGTTATAGATAAGTACTTTAAGTAAGTGGATTATACATGATGGGAGTAAAAGGGGGGCATATATATACCTCCTTTTACTATTTAATTCAGAAATTATGCTTGCCCATTGATATTTTTGTGACACAAGTGGAAAGATGTGAGTACTATATATAAGAAGTGTGTGCATATTATTTGCCGGCGTGAATAGGATAAAAAACAGAGAGAATCGAATATTTGGGTAATATACCATAGCCGGCACTTGATCATATAGGCCACCGGGGAAGCCTGGGGGCTGTACATACAGGTGCACAATGTAATCGGAATATTAAAAATAAGATCAGGAGGAACTTAAGACATGGGAAAGGAATTATTTAAACCGGGAAATATGTTATATCCATTGCCGGTGGTGATGGTATCATGTAAGAGGGAAAATGAGAAAGCAAATATTGTGACTATTGCCTGGGCAGGAACAGTGTGCAGCTCGCCTGCAATGGTGTCCATATCTGTACGCCCTGAGCGTTATTCATACGATATAATAAAGGAAACAGGAGAGTTCGTTATCAATCTTGTAACTGAAGATCTTGCTTATGCTACAGATTATTGTGGTGTCAAGTCCGGAAGAGATGTAGATAAGTTTAAGGAGATGAAGCTTCATGAGTGTCCTGGCGTGAATGTCAAGGCACCGGGAATTGCTGAAAGCCCTGTAAATATCGAGTGCAAGGTTAAACAGGTGATCCCTCTTGGAAGTCATGACATGTTCCTTGCCGAGGTTGTGGGCGTCCAGGTCGATGATAAATACATGGATGAGACAGGTAAGTTTAACCTTAATTCCACAGGACTTGTGGCATATTCCCACGGAGAATATTTTAACCTTGGTGAGAAGATCGGAAAGTTTGGTTACTCAGTGAAGAAGAGAGGATAAAGATGAAGCTTGAGTTATATGCACATGGCAAGATAAATCTTGGGTTGGATGTTATAGGCGAAAGACCTGACGGATACCATGAGGTGAAGATGATAATGCAGACTGTGGAGGTCTGTGACAGGCTTGAATTCGAAGACATTGATGAAGATGTGATACAGTTGAAGTCTGATGCTGCATTTCTTCCACTGGATGGGGACAACCTCATCTGTAAGGCATGCAGGCTCATGAAGGATGAGTATGATATAAAAAAAGGTGTCCGCATAAGTCTTGAGAAGCATATTCCTGTTGCTGCCGGTATGGCAGGGGGAAGCGCGGACGCAGCAGCGGCTTTGGTTGCCATGAATGAGATATTTGCCCTGGGATTAAGTCGGGACAGGCTTATGGAGCTTGGAGTGAAGCTTGGAGCAGATGTACCTTATTGTATAATGAAAGGAACTGCTCTTTCAGAGGGAATAGGTGAGAAGCTTACAGAACTTGCACCAATGCCTGACTGCTATATACTTATTGCCAAGCCGGGGATAAGCGTGTCCACTAAGGAAGCCTATGGTGGACTGGTGCTTGATGAGCATACATTACATCCGGATATTGACGGCATGGTGGAAGCCATTAAAGCAGGTGACCTTAAGGGTGTTACGGACAGAATGGGAAATGTCCTTGAACCGGTGACCGCAGGAAAGCATGAGGAGATAGATATCCTTGAGGCAGCCATGAAGGACAGAGGCGCGTTGAATGCCATGATGACAGGAAGCGGACCTACTGTGTTCGGAATATATGATGATAAAGCTAAAGCAATGGATACGGTAAGATATATAAAGGAAAATGACCAGGCAAAGCAGATATTCCTTGTGAAGCCGTATAATGTTTAGGTAAGTGTTCTAAGGAGGAAAACGTAGGATGGAATTAAAACTGGATATGAGTAGTTATCTTCCTTTAAGAGAGGTTGTGTTCAGGGCTTTGAGGGACGCCATAGTCCATGGTGAGTTTGAACCGGGGGAAAGGCTGCTGGAAGTACCCCTTGCAAATAAACTGGGAGTCAGCAGAACTCCTGTCAGAGAGGCCATAAGAATGTTGGAGCTTGAGGGTCTCGTGGTAGTAGTGCCGAGACGAGGCGTAGAGGTGGCAAAGATCACAGAAAAAGATCTGTGCGATGCTCTTGAGATAAGAATGGCTCTGGAGGAGCTGGCAGTAGGACTTGCCTGTGACAGGATTACTGAAGAAGGCAGAGAAAAATTACAGGAAGCCTGTGTTCTATTCAAGGAGGCTGTTAATTCCAAGCAGGTTCCGGCTATTGTAGAGAGCGACGAAGCTTTTCATGATGTAATATTCGAGGCTACCAACAATTCAAGACTTGTAAATCTTGCCCAGAATCTTCGTGAGCAGGTGTACAGATACAGAGTTGAGTATGTTAGAGACTTTGATTATCATGATAAGCTGGTGAAAGAGCATGAGGCAATAACCAATGTTGTTCTTACGGGAGACAAGGAGCTGGCAAAGCAGCTTATAAGACAGCATATATACGATCAGGAACAGACAGTAATAAAGAATATAAGCCAGTGAGAATAAAAAGTTTAATAACAGAATAAAAAATATTTAAAGACAGATACTAAATTTAGGATTTAGTATCTGTTTTTTAATTTTAATGTAAGGAGGCTTCATATGGAAACGTCGATCCGGAAAAATAAAGATATAAGCTCCATAGACGGAGGCTCTCTATATATAAGTAAGGATATCCGGGAGAATGTAGCCAGAATCGAGGGTATATTCTCCGGCTGCGGGGATGTGGTTAAGAAAAAGCTCCATCTTCCTATGGCAGGGGGCGAGGGAGATATTTATATTCTGTATATAGACGGACTCTGCAACAATGAGTTTGTATCGGAGACCATAATAAAGCCCCTTACCTGGGAGTGGCGTGACAATGTTTCGCCGGATCTTATGAACCTTATATGGGAATACGGTGCCCAGACGGCGGATATAACAAAGGAAGATAATTTTGACAATGCTGTGTGGGCGGCCATGAAGGGGGACACGGCAGTATTTGTATCCGGGGCAACAGAGGCTCTTATAGTATCCACCAAGAAGTTTCCCCTTCGTGGAATAGATGAAAGTAGTGTGGAGAGTGGAATGAGAGGTGCCAGAGACAGCTTTAATGAAGGCTTTCGTACCAGCACTGCCCTCATAAGGCGAAGGATAAGGGATACAGGACTTAAGGTGGAGCAGGGAGTTATAGGAAGAAGAAGCAGGACGGATTATGCCCTTATGTATATAGAAGATCTGGCAGAAAAAGAGCTTCTTGATGGTATAAGGGAGAGGATATCTGCCTATGAGATAGACGCTATCTACGACAGTGCCATGGCGGAACATCTGATGGAGAAGAAGTGGTATAATCCCTTTCCCGTATTCCAGTCAACCACCAGACCGGATAAGGCGGCGGCAGCTATTGCTGACGGAAGAGTAGCCATAGTCTGCGATAATTCCCCTGAGGTACTGCTTGTTCCTGCCACTATGAATACACTGTTCCAGACTGCCGATGATTATTACAACAGGTGGCCTGTGGCGGTATTTGCCAGGATCATCAGATATGCGGCGGCATTTATAGCCATATTTCTACCGGGTATATATATTGCCCTCACCTGCTTTGAAAGGGAAATGCTTCCGGACAAGCTTTTATATGCCATTGCAAATGCCCGAAGCAATCTTTCCTTTCCTATTGTAGTGGAGGTCCTTATTATGGAGCTTTTGTTTGAGCTTCTTCGGGAGGCAGGTATAAGGCTTCCTGAAAAGCTTGGAAATACCATTGGTGTTGTTGGGGGGCTTATTGTGGGGCAGGCTGCTGTAGAAGCTGGGATTGTATCTACCATTGTGGTGATCGTTGTTGCCCTCACTGCCATAGCTTCATTTGCAATTCCCAATGAAGCCTTTGCTTCTATATTCAGATTGTTTAAATTTGTCGCCATAATATTCGGTGCACTGTTTGGTATATTCGGCTGTTACATTCTTATGATGTTCCTCATTGTTTATCTGTCCGGTATTGAGAGCTTCGGTGTACCTTACCTGTCCCCTCTTATATCTGACAGATGTGACACTCAGGCGTACAAGGATTTCGTTCTTCGTGCTCCTATCATCTCTATGTTTTTCAGACCGGAATTCGCAGACAGGCGTCAACGGGTCAGACTGCGTAGACGGTCAAAGGGAGGTAGTAAGTGAGCTATTTTAGAAACAAAGCAACTCTTGGGTTAGGATTTGCGGCGGCTTTTCCTCTGACAATATATTTTTTTCTCATTTTCTTTGGCAAAAATCATGGAAATTGGTTAATTATATCACTTTTATCAATGCTATGCTTCGCGTTGATTTATGTGAGCATACAACATATTGTGTATAAAAACCTTGAAAAAATAGAACTTTCAGAAAAGAAAAATAACAACAAAAAAGTAAAAAACAGAATTAAATCACTTATTTGTTGGAATAATGTGACGAGAAGTGTCATAAAAGCTGCATTTTTAATGTACATCCTGAAAAAACTCTTAAATCATATGTTTGAAAATAAAAGCCTCGTATATCCCGGTATGTTGGCTGTATTTTTTCTGGCTGTGTATCTGGCTGTGAAGGGAAAGAAGGCGTTTCACAGCTTTAGCTCGGTGGTATTTCCCCTTATGGCGATCTGTATAGGAGTTGTAGTTATAGAAATCATCCTGACAACAGAATATAAAGGGGAAAATGACATTTTGGCAATGATGTCCATGAGCCGTGAAAACGGTCTGTGCATCGCAATAATCCAGGCAATAAAGCAAGGGTACGGGTGTTTTTTTGTCTTTTGTATAGGTGAAGCAATTATGTTTATAGGCTACAGAAGCAGGGGTGGACTGAAAAGATATGTCAGAAACAGCCTGATAATACCTGTTATTTCCGGGATAATTGTATCTCTTTTGGTGATAAATCTTCTGGGACAGGAAAGCCTGGCAAACGGCACAAAGACACCACTAAATATAGTATCGGCACTTATCCTGCCGGGAAGCAGGAGCACAAACCTTTCGGCACTGTTCATGTATCTTACGGTTGTGTGGTGTATAGGGATCATTTCATCCTTCCTGTTGTTCATAAGGGAAAGCATGGATTGGAGGGGTGAAGGCGTGAACGACACTGAAATGACCGCGAACAACAAGAAGAAGGCTGGCTGGGTACCGCTTTTATTGATAGTAGGATTGTGGATAGTTCTGGAGATATCCGGGAATAATTTTGACATAAAGATTTCTTACCTGTTTCTGGTATACCTGGGAATCATAGATCTTCCCATGTCTGTACTGATACCATGGATAGCCGTGAGAGACAGGCCGGACATGAGAGGCATGGCATCATCCATACTGACAGTATTTATGGTTTGTGTGTTGACGGTGTGTATGGCACTGGTGTTTACCGGCTGCGGCGGTAAATCAGTGGAGCAGGTGGATTATCTGAGAGTTATCGAGATAGATAAGAAGGGCGATGAGTACGCACTGACATTTGTATCTGAGGAGCTTGATGACTCTGAGAACAGATTGGTGAAAGAGTCGGTATATGAAACCACCAGTAAGAGTATCAACAGTGCGGTGGAGAAGTACAACAGGGGGCATGTGAGAAGTCTTGATATGAGCCATATTGAATATATCGTAGTGGCTTCCGAGAATGATGTAGACTACGCGGTCTCCGAGGCACTAAAGGCTATACCTAAGAATTATATGAAGCTTGTGGTGTGCAGTAACCTTAAGGAGAAGGCAGGGGACTCTGGAATAAGGGAGTATCTTGAGAGCCACTATGAGGGAAGAGTCGTGGCAGCAATAAAGAACGACTGACAGAAAAGGCCGAGAGTTAAAATCCGGCATTTTATATGTCGAGGAAAAGCTATGGCATACATTTGCCGATGGTCAGGTTTAGAAAAGATTGATGTTCAATGAAAGGAAGCTGTGATTATGTGGAGAATGATAAGAGCCGGTATATTGGGGGTTTTGTTCGGGGTTGTGGGTGGTGCCCTGGTGGGACAGATAAGTTATGGAAAAAAAGTCTATGATGATCTGAAAAATAAAATGGCAGAGACAGTGGGCAGTATAAATAGTGTGAACAGTGCAAATGGTGTGGACAGTGCCGAGGTTTCTTCCTACTATGATAATATAGATGAGATTGCGGGACTTCAGGATATTCTTGACAGCGAGGTGAGATATGAGGAGACCGCAGACCCGGAAGAGATCAAGCAGTTAGAGCAGAAGAAGGCCATAATGATAAGGGTTCTGGCTGAGGATGGGGATCTGGGACTGGGAGACGATTACAGACAGTTCTGCAGCGGGGCAAGGGAATATGTTATGACCTGCCTTGCATCAGAGCTTGGTACGGATTATCAGGATAGGCTTACCAAGGATGAAATGAGAAAGACACTTATAATGAAGTTCGAGTATCTTGCAAAAAGTGCAGAAGAATATGCAATAGAGTACGGTATAAACGTAGAGTGTAAGCCGGTATTCGAGTATAAGTACATGCCGGCGTGCAGTGTAAATGGTATTCAGTATGAGGCGGGCTACTATGAAACACTTATGTTAAAGCTTGTGCTGTCGAAATAGCCTTGATATACTATTGACAGTTTCCTGGATGTTATAAATCAGGACAGTGATGGAACAGAAAAGGAACTTTATTGTATATTTTTCCCTATTGTGGTATAATCCAAGGCAGTTTAGGCAGGTAAGCCGGATGAATATACCATAATTAAAAGGAGCTTGTAAAAATGGCTAAGAAGGAATTATTAGTAATCTTCGGAGGACGCTCATCAGAGCATGATGTAAGCTGTGTATCAGTACAGACCGTTGCAAAGGCATGTGATCTGGAGAAATACAATATGACACTTGTGGGTATTACAAAGGATGGAAGATGGCTTCTTGCTGACAGTATCGACAGTATTGCAGACGGAAGCTGGGAGAACAGTAAGGTATCAGCAATCCTGTCACCTGATACATCAAGAGAATTGTTACTGAGATCAGAGGAGGGTATAATCTCTAAGACTATAGATGTTATTTTCCCTGTACTTCACGGAATGTTTGGTGAGGACGGTACAATACAGGGATTATTTGAAATGGCACACATACCTTATGTGGGCTGTGGAGTTATGGCGTCAGCGGCGTCAATGGATAAGTTCTTCACAAAGGTTATCGTTGATCACCTTGGAGATGTGGATCAGGCTAAGTTCGTTCCTGTTCTTGCCGATGATTTTGATGATATCGAGGCTGCCATGGACAGAGTTGAGGCAGGAGTTCCATATCCTGTATTTGTAAAGCCGTCTAAGGCAGGTTCATCAAAGGGTGTGTCAAAGGCACACAACAGAGAAGAGCTTAGGGATGCACTGGATGAGGCTGTGAAGTATGACAGCAAGATCCTTGTGGAGGAAACTATCGTAGGAAGAGAGCTTGAGTGCGGAGTACTTGGATATGGCAAGAATACCAAGGCTTCATGCGTAGGAGAGATCCTGGCAGCAGCCTCAGCAGATTTCTATGATTTTGACGCGAAGTACAATAATGCAGACAGTAAGACAGTTATCGGAGCTGATATTCCTGAGGAGAAGGAAGCAGAGATACAGCAGAAGGCTGTAAGGATATTCAATGCCCTTGACGGCTTTGGTCTTTCAAGAGTTGATTTCTTCCTTGAAAATGAAACCAACAGGGTTGTATTTAACGAGATAAATACACTTCCGGGCTTCACATCCATCAGTATGTATCCAATGCTCTGGGACGCAGAGGGATATGATATAGAAACTTTGGTAAGCACTTTAATAGAAATGGCAACAGAAAGATGATAAAGGATGTTAAGATAAGGCTTGTGGGAGTCAGGGAGCTTCCTGACGCAGCAGAGCCGGAGGTAGTTGAGCTGGAGACCACCGGGCAGTACTATGTTAAGGATGACATGTGCTATGTGAAGTATGATGAATACTTTGAAGGTGAGGATGAGCCGGCGAAAAATCTTCTGAAGTTTAATAAAAAGAGTATGAATATGGTTAAGAAAGGACCTGTAAGCACCATGATGGAATTCGTCAAGGGCAAGAGCGCGTCTGTTTACTATGATACTCCGGTAGGTCCGGTGAATATGTTCATAACAACAAAAAGCTATAAGGTTAATGAGCATGACAAGGGTGTGAAGGTGGATATTGACTATCTTATAGACTATAAGATGGATTATATAACCAAGAGCAGCTTGGCACTTGAAGTTACATATCTGTAGATATATTGGAATACTTGAAAATGAAAGCCCTTCAATTATAATGTATTTGAAGGGCTGAAATTTTGTTTATTGTAATGATGTCTCTGACATCGTTACGCTGCAGCAACCCTTGCCGTAGGCAATTTTAAATGGTTGCTGCTCTATTTATTGTAATGATGTCCGTTTGCCGGATGTTTAAGAGAAGGGAATTTATATGGATAAATACGACAAACAGTTTGATGATTTCCTCTGCATAAGGACTATGGAGGATATGGTGGAGGATATTGAGCAGAAGCTTGACGAGACAGGGGACAGCCTGTATCAGGCTACATATTATAAGGATCTGGTGAAGCTGTTTAATGAGGTTCCCATGGAGCCGGAGGATACACTTGTGGACTATGGCTGCGGTCTGGGCAGAGTACTTTTCTATGCAAATAACCGTCATTACTGCAAGACTACCGGTATAGAGGGAAATGCAGATATATACGGAAAGCTTATGGAGAATGTAAAGGGCTATCAGGGAACCTTCCTCGAGCAGGAGGACAGAATGAAGTTCTACAATGTAAGTGCTCTTGACTACCAGATCTCCCCGGAGGACAACTACTTTTATTTCTTTAACCCATTTTCCCATGAAGTGTTCAGGGAAGTAATAGAAAAGATCATGGAGTCGGCGAAGGCACATCCAAGAGATATAAATCTGCTGGTTTATTATCCGACATATCAGTATCTCCGGGTCATAAGAGAAAGCAAGATGTTCATACAGAAGAAGTTCATAAAGCTCTCAAACTATGAGAAGGATCATGATGAGAAGGTGATCGTGTACCACCTGTCAAAGGGCTTCCTGGGATTGTAGGGTAGATCAACAGCCTTTGTGAAATTAAAGTGCTCTATATGATTGCCTTAATGCAATGGCCAGAAGCACAAATGAGGTTGCCACGGTGATATATGCGGTCACCGGTGTGTTGAACATAATGTCCGGCATAAGGTATGAGAAGGTATTTATAGATATGTGAAGTATTATGGATGGCAGGATGGAGTTTGACCATATTGCCATAAGAGCAAATATTATGCCCATTGGAAATGCATAACAGAACTGGACCACATTGGCGTGGTAGGCACCGAATAAAAGTGCTGTGAAGATAACTGCTACAAGCTTTGGAGCAGTTATTTTTTTGTCTTTCTTCTCTCCGTTCCATAGCCTTAACATTTCCTCCGGCTTAAGGGTGAAATCAAAGGTCTTAGGGGAAAATATATTAAATGCAAATGCCAGTCCAAGGCCTCGAAACGCCAGTTCTTCACCTACAGGGGCAAGGAGGATGACGGTAAGGATCTGGAGAAAACCGTTATCTGCAGCGAAATTGTCGGCAACCATTCTGTTGTAGTCATCCAGGACATGTGGGAAGTTGTACTGGATACAGTATAATATTCCTGTGACAAATGCCTGGAACAGGAAGCCGCACATTATAATGGCAAAAAAACGAAGGGGAACCATGACAGGTTCTCCTTCGAATAATAAAAGCTTATGCTTATGTCTGTCGTCAGATATATCCACAGGCTTCACCAGTTTGTAGTAGCCGTATCCGAACAGAGCTATGTATAAGGCATAGGCAAGAAAAGATATGTATGGTGTCAGATGAGTGCTGCTGTCGTTACATATACTGTATACGAGTGCGCTTGAGATAGCCTGGAGCATGATACATGCCACAGGAACAAGACACATATATATGAACATAGCAACGTTAAATCTGTACTTCATCATAAATTCTGGATCTTCTTTGCCCTTTCCTTTTCTTTCTTTGCTTTAGCCTTGGCAGCAGCCTTCTCTTCCTTGCTTAACTCTTGAGCCTTAACCTCTTCGTTGTACATGTTCTGGTACTTACGCTGCTTTGCACGCATTTTTGATCCAAGAGACTTCTTCTCTTTTGGATTTTCTACGATCTTACCACGGACGTTCTTAACTTCAGTGATATATATACCTGAAACCATGGCTTTAACCTCGCCTCTTACAGGCATTACATCGTAAATTCCGTCGTCACAGATAAGGTTCATGATCTGTGGACCGATCTTAGCCTTTACGATAGGAAGCTTGGCCTTCTGGTAACGCTTAGGGGTCTGCTGCATTACCATCTTAGGTAGTCCCGCGTCCTTCATTGGCAGCATTTTTTTATCAATAACCAACATTGTAACTTTCTGAGCCTGTTCTCTTATGGCGTCCTTCTGGACCTGCTGTTTCTTCTGAAGACGTTTGCCTATGAAGTACAGCACACCCATGATGATCATGGCAACAGCCACGATAATGAGCATGATTATCCACCATTTCATAATTTGTGTCCTCCTAAAAATTTACTTCTTTTTCTCTGTCAGAGGAAGATTTTTGTCTCTCGCACTCTGAATAATGCCAGGTATTGTTTCAAGCACCGCTTTCCTTTCCTTTGGTGTGATACCTGTTATGGAGATAGGGTCGCAGATCTCGATCACAACCTTATGACCATGTATAAGATGGTGTTTATTTGCTTCCATCATCTTGTCTGTTCCACATATGGATACAGGGACGATCTTGACGCCCGCCTTCTGGGCGATCTTATATGCACCGTCTTTGAATGGAAGCAGCTCTTCACCTTTGTTTCTTGTTCCCTCAGGAAATATCATCATGGATTGTCCTGATTTCACTACGTCGGCAGACTGGAGAATTGTCTCAAGTCCTTTCTTGATGTCTGTTCTGTCAAGGTATGTACAGCCCATGTCATCCATGTAATGGGTGAGTAAAGGCACCTTCTTGATGTTGTCCTTGGACATGAATGCCAGGGGAACACCGAAAGCGTTGTGGCAGCACAGGATGTCGAACAGTCCCCGGTGGTTTCCTACGAATAGGACAGCCTCATCCCTGGGGAGCTTCTCCTTGCCTATAACTGTCATCTTGCAGCCTGACAGGAACAGGACCATACTAAAAAATCTGCGTACAAGTCCGTATGCCTTTAAATATGCCTTCTGAGGATCCTTCTTCGCCACATGACTGATGTACAGATGATATGGGAAGCAGAGGATTATACCCAGTATGGCAGGTATTGCCGCAATAATTGTTCTCATATATAACTCCTTTTACTGGTCTCTGCCGTAGAGGTTTACTGTCTCCGCAAGCCTTGCAGCCAGATGGTCACTTAAGACATCCTTTTTGAAACGCCATGCCCAGTTACCTTCACCTACACCAGGGGTGTTGAGTCTTGCCTCAGAACCCAGACACAGAACATCCTGCATTGGCACGATGGCCATATTTGCAACGGAACCGAAGCAGGCGCGGATCATAACCCAGCATATATCGCTGGCGTCTGTGCTGTAGTATCTTCTGAGCTTATCCTTGGCAGCCTCATGTACCTTTGTGTACCATCCAAGGGTTGTATCGTTGTCGTGAGTTCCTGTATAGCATACACAGTTTTTTATGAAATTGTGTGGCAGGAAATCATTGTCGTTGATATTCTCAAATCCAAACTGGAGTATCTTCATGCCCGGAAGATTGAAGGCGTCACGGAGCTTGATAACAGGCTCGTCGATCTCCCCCAGATCCTCTGCGATAATGTGCATGTCTTTACCTAAGGCAGCCTCCAGATGTTTGAAGAAATCTCTTCCCGGAGCCTTCTTCCATTTACCGTTTACGGCAGTTTCCTCACCGTAAGGGATAGCCCAGTACTTGTCGAAGCCACGGAAGTGGTCGATCCTTAAGAAATCTGTGATGGTGAGCTGGTATTTCACACGCTCTATCCACCATGCATAGCCTGTATCCTTGTGCTTCTTCCAGTTGTAGAGCGGATTGCCCCATAACTGTCCGGTAGCTGAGAAATAATCAGGTGGAACTCCGGCAACCTCTGTTGGATAGCCCTTTGAGTCCAGCAGGAACAGATCTTGGTTGCACCATACATCGGCACTGTCCCATGCAAGGAAGATAGGAGCGTCACCTACTATGCTGATGCCATTTTCATTTGCATATTCCTTGAGAGCGGTCCACTGTCTGTGGAACAGGAACTGTATGAACTCGTAGTACTCAATATCTGTCTTAAGCTCTTTGATCCATTTTGTCTTCTGGGCAGCGGTAGGAGCCTTGAGTGTATCCTCCCACATGTACCATGGCATACCCTTATGGTAGTCCTTGCCTGCCATGAACAGTGCATAATCTGCCAGCCAAAATGTGTTCTTCACGAAGGCTCTGTACTCTGTCATGATCTTCTTGTCAGCGGACATCTTGTCCTCATAGTCCTTATCTGCAAATCTCTCAAAGGCTGTTCTTAACATCTCTGTCTTAAACGGAATGAGATCTCCGTAGGAAACCTTTTCAGGGTTCCATTCCGGCATATCTTCGAAGTCATCTTCGGTAAGAAGTCCAAACTCCATCAGCTCTTCAAGATCTATGATAAGAGGCTGACCTGCAAAGGCAGAGAAAGGCTGATATGGAGAGTCTCCAAAGCCAGTATGTCCAAGCGGAAGAACCTGCCACAGGTTGATCTTGGATTTCTTCAGGAAGTCTATGAAATCGTAGGCACCCTTGCCTAAATCGCCTATACCGTATCTACCCGGAAATGATGTGGGATGGCACAGAATTCCGGCATACCTCTTAGGCTTTTGTTCAACATTGTTTTCCAGCATATTTTTTTCCTCTCTTATGTTATGGCGTTTCTATTGTGCAATTGCCTGCAGAAACACACAATCATTGTATATTATACAAAAAAAATAGGATTATTACAATGTTTATTATTATTCTGAGGACTGTATGCAGGCTGTTGGGTGTAAGTATAAAGAAATCCTAAAAACAGCAAAAATTATTGACATTACACTTATCCTTAATTATGATGAAATTTGTATATATTTTAGAAAATAGAGGAAGAAGAGGTTTTACCTTATGAGCAAGATCAAGATTATAACTGACTCGGCAAGTGATATACTTCCGGAGATAGAGAAGGAACTGGATATAGAGATACTTTCATTTTCAGTGGTAATAGGCAACAGGGAATTTACCAGCAGAGTGGATTTCGACAATGCGGGATTTTATGAGCTTATGCACAGATATGACGAGATTCCTAAGACCTCCCAGATCACAAGCTATAGCTTCTGTGAGGTTTACAAGAGATTTTATGAGGAAGGTTACACTGACATTGTATATGTAAGTATAAACAAGGAAGGTTCAGCCACATATAACAATTCCGTGATGGCTATAGAGGACTTCTATGATGAAGTGCCGGAGGCAAAGGGCAGATTCAATATCTACTGCTATGACGGTATCGGATACACAGGAATGTACGGCTATCCGGTTATGGAGGCAGCCCGTATGGTGAAGGCGGGAGAAGATATTGACAGTATAAATGCCTACCTTAAGGACATACTTGGTAAGAGAAGGATTTATTTCGGTATATATAATCTTAAGTATGCTGCCAAGTCAGGACGTATACCTACAGCGGCAGCACTGGTGGGTGACGCGCTGGGCGTGAAGCCTGTTATGAGGATATGTGACAATACCATAGCAACAGCAGCCAAGTGCCGTGGCGAGAAGAAGCTTGTCTCAAAGATAGTGGAGATGACCATGGCAGATATTAAGCCGGGTTCATCATATCAGCTTGTGTATGGCATGGATACAGTATGCCGCGATGAGCTTGAAGCAAAGATGACAGAGAAGATGGGATACGGCCCTACAGATTATTTCCAGATAGGAGCAGAGATTGCTTCCAATGCCGGTGAGAAGGTTGTCGGTGTGATATTTACCGTGAGGGACGATCTGTAGAAAGTGATCCGAAAAATAAGATACATAAGACGAATACCCTCAGTGGGATATCCCGTTGATGTTCGATCAGTTGTGTCAAGTTTTATATGAAAACTTGACATGCAGCGTCAGCCCTTTGCCGAGAGGAGGTACCCATGCATCGTAGATGCATATAAAATGGTACCGACGATATGCCGCCGAGAGATTGTGCCCATGCGTTGAAAACGCATATTTGAATGGCACAATCGACCTGCCGCCGAGTGTAAACGAGGGGGCGTTACCCAGAGATTGTGCCCATGCGTTGAAAACGCATATTTGAATGGCACAATCGACCTGCCGCCGAGTGTAAACGAGGGGGCGTTACCCAGAGATTGTGCCCATGCGTTGAAAACGCATATTTGAATGGCACAATCGACCTGCCGCCGAGTGTAAACGAGGGGGCGTTACCCAGAGATTGTGCCCATGCGTTGAAAACGCATATTTGAATGGCACAATCGACCTGCCGCCGAGTGTAAACGAGGGGGCGTTACCCAGAGATTGTGCCCATGCGTTGAAAACGCATATTTGAATGGCACAATCGACCTGCCGCCGAGTGTAAACGAGGGGGCGTTACCCAGAGATTGTGCCCATGCGTTGAAAACGCATATTTGAATGGCACAATCGACCTGCCGCCGAGTGTAAACGAGGGGGCGTTACCCAGAGATTGTGCCCATGCGTTGAAAACGCATATTTGAATGGCACAATCGACCTGCCGCCGAGTGTAAACGAGGGGGCGTTACCCAGAGATTGTGCCCATGCGTTGAAAACGCATATTTGAATGGCACAATCGACTTGCCGCCGAGTGTAAACGAGGGGGCGTTACCCATAATGGGAGGGGGCAATACCTATGAAGGCAAATTTTAAATGGGCTGATGTTCAAATGATGGAGGAACAGTTATGCATCAGATTATAACAAGTCTGCTTGAGACAGATATGTACAAATTCAGTATGGGACAGGCTATATATCACCAGTTCAGTGAGTATAAGACCACCTGGAGTTTCAAGTGCAGGAATACAGATGTGCATTTTACTGATGAAATGGTAGATGAGATAATAAGACAGATAAAGCTCTACTGTAAACTTAATTTCACAGAGGAAGAGCTGGAGTATCTGGACGGTATAAAGTGGATCAAGGGCTCTTATGTGGATTTTTTAAGACTGTGGAAGCCGAGATTCGAGGATTTCGAGATCACAAAAGACGCTGAGTGCGGACTTGCCATAGAGACAAAGGGCACATGGCTCAACACATCAATGTACGAGATACCTACCCTTGCCATAGTCAATGAGGTTTACTTCAGGATGAACTACAATTATGACAGGCTTAAGAAGTCATTTGAAGACAGGCTGAACGAGAAGATAAGAAGAGTCACCACAGGTGAGCTTAATCTTGGGGCTTTCAGTGAGTTCGGTCTCAGAAGAAGGCTCTCTGCCGAAGCACAGGAGATGGCGGTAAAGGTACTGGCTGAGCACAGTTACCCTGCTTCCAAGTTCGTAGGTACAAGTAATGTGTACCTGGCGAAGAAGTTCGGGCTTACACCTGTTGGAACCATGGCTCATGAGTGGATAATGTGCGTGGGACAGGGAAATCACAAGCATAATCCCGCTTACTCCAACTGGTATTCTCTTGATGCATGGGTTAAGGAGTACGGCGTGTTAAATGGTACAGCCCTCACAGATGCCATAACCACAGATTGCTTTCTTAAGGACTTCCAGCTTACCTATGCCACACTGTTCAGCGGTGTAAGGCATGACAGCGGAGATCCGTATGAATGGGGAAATAAAATGATAGCTCACTATGAGAAGCTTGGAATAGATGCCAGAACCAAGACCCTGTTGTTCAGTGATAACCTGGACTTCGAGAAGGCCTCAGCCATACATGATTATTTTGTAGGAAAGATAAAGGTGGCATTCGGTATAGGAACATATATCTCCAATGATACCGACGAACCACCTCTTAATATAGTAATGAAGACCACAGCCTGCAACGGCATGGATGTGGCGAAGATCTCAGATACGCCGGGAAAGGGAATGTGCAAAAATCCCGATTATGTACACTATCTCAACAGATGTATCAAGTGGCGTATGGAGAATGATAATAATACAGCAAATTAATTAATGAGAGCGTTCAGCTCGTGATAAAGCCTGGAAAGAGGGAGACCTACCACATTGTTGTAGTCTCCTTCTATTTTTTTGATGAACAGACCACCCTGGGTCTGGATGCCATAGCTTCCGGCTTTGTCATCCACATCACCTGTTGATATGTACCAGGAGATCTCCTCCGGTGTCATAGGATAGAATGTGACCTGAGTGCTTTCATAGAAGGTCCTGCTGTGCCCGCTGTGTCCGTCAAAATAAGCAATGCTCACACCGGTATACACGTTGTGGGTCTGACCGGAGAGGCTGCTTAAGGTGTTGTATGCGTCATTATGGTCATGGGGCTTCCCGAGGATACGGCCGTTTAATGAAACAACTGTATCGGCACCGATAACAATAAATGGTGTATCAGAAGTCAGGGGACCGAAGGTGGAGACCGCATCAGGATCATTAAGTAACAGTGATCTGTCCACTGTTATCCTTGCAAATACGTCATCCGCCTTTCTCTTCGCCAGTGTCATGACATATTCTGATGGCGCAAGGACTTCGGTGTTCTCGTCACACATGCTCTTTATAACTATGTATTTATATCCGCCCTGGGACAGCAGCTCCCTGCGTCTCGGAGAGCCGGATCCCAGTATTATAGGTATATTTGTTATCATAATATCTGTCCTTTTACTTGCACATCCTGATAGCCTTCTCGAAACGAGGAAGAGCTCTTTCAACCATTTCCGTTGTTGTACAGTAAGCCAATCTCATATGTCCCGGACACATGAAGCTGTCACCCGGAACAAGTATAAGGTCAAGCTCGTGGGCTGTCATGTTACAGAACTCATTTGCATCGGCGATAGGAGTCTTAGGGAACATGTAGAAGGTTCCGCCCGGCTCAACACACTCGTAACCCATGGCTGTAAGCTCCTTGTAGAGGATGTTCTTGTTCTTCTCGTATATTGAAAGATCGGATGTAAGGTCAAGAACCTCAGCAACTGCAAGCTGTATAAGGCTGGCAGGGCAGTTGTGGCCTGTAAATCTTGAAACCTGACCGCACATGTTGATTATAAGCTCTGCGTCCTTGCAGGCAGGATTTACGGCAACGTAGCCTATTCTTTCGCCAGGAAGTGAAAGGGACTTGCTGAATGAGTAACAGCAGATACTGTTGTCGTAGAACTTTGATATGAAAGGTGAATCGGTTCCTGCAAATACAATCTCTCTGTAAGGCTCGTCGGAGATGATATAAATATCATGACCGTACTCTTCCTGCTTATCCTTTAGAATCTGGGCAAGTCTTGTGATGGTCTCTGTTGAGTAAACAATACCTGATGGGTTGTTAGGAGAATTGATAAGTATAGCCTGTACATTAGGGTTCAACATCTCCTCGAAAGCATCGAAGTTGATCTGGAATGAGGTGATGTCCGCAGGTACAACCTTAAGGACTGCTCCGGTTCCGTCTACATATGGTATGTATTCAGGGAAGTAAGGGGCAAATGTAATTACCTCATCTCCCGGCTCTGTTACACATCTGATAGCGTGTGCAAGGGCCCCGGCGGCACCAGATGTCATGAAGATATCCTCTAGCTTGTAGTTCATGCCGAATCTTCTGTTGAGGGAGTCAGCAACTGCCTGTCTTACAGATGGGATAGTAAGTGTAGGGCTGTATCCGTGAAGGGCTACAGGATCTGTTTCCTTGATGATCCTTAACATAGCTTCTGTAAATTCTGGCCTTGTAGGTACGGATGGGTTTCCTATGGTGAAATTATATACATTCTCAGCACCTATCTCGGCAGCTCGTCTGCCGGCGTACTGGGCAAATTCTCTTATTATGGATGTGTTCTTGGTCATTGCTGCATATTTTTTTGAAATCATTGTGCGTCCTCTCCTTTATGTAAATGTTAGAAAAAGTATACTTCTATTGTTAAGAAAACGCAAGCATGTGGTACTTGGCTCGTTGCCATAACAGCGATAAAACACGCTTTGCAAGTTTTATCCGCTGATTAGCAGTCGCCAAATCCGATCATGCAAGCATATCGTACTTGGCTCGTTGTCATAACAGCGATAAAACACGCTTTGCAAGTTTTATCCGCTGATTAGCAGTCGCCAAATCCGATCATGCAAGCATATCGTACTTGGCTCGTTGTCATAACAGCGATAAAACACGCTTTGCAAGTTTTATCCGCTGATTAGCAGTCGCCAAATCCGATCATGCAAGCATATCGTACTTGGCTCGTTGTCATAACAGCGATAAAACACGCTTTGCAAGTTTTATCCGCTGATTAGCAGTCGCCAAATCCGATCATGCAAGCATGTCGTACTTGGCTCGTTGCCATAACAAAAAAAGGACGATAAACCGGGGAAAGATTTATCGCCTTTTTGTATGTGCAATGGTTTCAACAACACCACTGCGTATAAAAAAATGAGGGGAGAGAGGATTCAAATAAATGAAAAACTCTTTACAATGATTACTATACAGATTATTTGTGTACAAATTGTGTTCAAATAATTTAGTATTTATAAAAATACTTGTTAAAATTCTTATAAAAATATTAAGACATCTTAATATTTGCCTTTGAGTGGTTAAAAAAAGGTATTTGAGCGTGGATATATGTGTGAGTGAAAAGCCATGGTGCAGTTGCCGGGGACATTTTTTTCTTGTTTTTCCCGGGGAAATCTATACAATAGGAATGAAGGCCATATTTATAGAGCATATATGGGTGAAAGGAATTTTATCATGATCAGAAACGAAAATAATATAAATAAAGATAAAGCAGATAACAACAGAATAAACATCAACAGATCCAACTGGAACAAGATGTTGGTGGCAGGTGCCATAGCAGGCTGCGTAATCTCCGGGGCAGCATTTTCAGGAAACGGTTTAAACGGAGTATATGCGGAAGAGAGCATAACCGACAGTGAAAGTACGGCAGCGGAGACCGATGCAAACTGTGATGAAGGTATAACTGCCAAGACCGATGCAATAGGTGATGAAAGTCTGATTGTTGAGGATGATATGTCTCAGGTTCAGGCGTCCGGTATAATCATTGATGCGGCACACTTCGGTGATGAGGAATTTGCCGGGTATCTTAAGGAGAACTTTGATAAGGACGGAAACGGATATTTTGACTCTGCCGAGCTTTCAGAGGTTAAGGCCATAGATGTAAGTGACGTAAGCGGGATAGAAGAGGTACAGGGACTTGACCTGTTTGCCGGTCTTCAGGAGCTGGACGTGAGCAACACGGATATTTCTTATATAGATGTGTCAAAGAACAGTGAATTAAAGAAATTTGACTGCAGCAACACAGGACTTGAGGTCTTAAATGTGAAGAGCAACAGCAAGCTGGAGGTCCTAAGCTGTAACGATATCGGGCTTAACAGCCTTGATGTTACAGCAAATACTTCCCTTTACGAGCTTTGGTGCAGGGGAAATGAATTCAAATACATAGATGTAAGCTACTGTAAGGAGGGCATTAAGGTTTATGCTGACAGTGACTGTCAGGTGTATCGTTCAAAGGAAGGATTGATAAAGGTTGACGGCGTATGGTCATATTATGTGGACAATAAGGTTGACACAGACTATGTAGGGCTGGTAAAGCACAGCTCCGGTTCATGGTATTATGTAAGAAACGGTGTGATAGATTTCGGGTACACAGGCCTTGTGAAGCACAGCTCAGGAACCTGGTACTATGTGGCAAACGGTAAGATGTCAACAACCATGACAGGTCTTGTGAAGCATAGCTCAGGAGCCTGGTATTACGTGGCAAAGGGTAAAATGCAGTCCTCGTACAAGGGCTTTGTAAAGCATAGTTCAGGAGCATGGTATTATATTGAAAACGGCAGATGGCAGAGTTCCTTCAAGGGACTTGCAAGGCATACCACCGGAGCCTGGTACTACGCAGTAAACGGCAAGATATTATTCTATTACGAGGGAATAGTAAGACACGGCGGAAGCTCCTATTATGTGAAGAACGGCAAGCTCCAGTCAGGCTTCACCGGAAATGTAATAATAGGCGGACGAGGCTTTCGTGTGGTAAAGGGAAAGGTTATAACAAAATAATACATAAACCGAGGTATATAAAAATGATATTTGAGACCCATGGTCATTATGATGATGAGAAATTTGATGAGGACAGAGAAGAATTATTTGCCAGGTTTAGGGAGGAAGGAGTAGAGCTTGTTATGAATATCGGAGCGGATATGACAAGCTCAAGAAATTCCTGTAAGCTGGCGGAGAAATATCCCTTTGTCTATGCGGCGGTGGGGGTTCATCCAAGCGAGCTTGAGGGACTTACCGAGGCTGACATGGAGGAGCTGCTTGCAATGTCCCGCCTTGACAAGGTTAAGGCAATAGGTGAGATCGGACTTGATTACTACTACGGCAAGGACAACAAGGAAGAACAGATAAAGTGGTTTGAGAGACAGCTTGAGCTGGCGGCCGGGGTGAAGCTTCCGGTGGTGATACACAGCAGGGACGCGGCAGCAGACACCCTTAACATACTTAAAGCTCACGGTGATATTGAGGGCGGTGTCATCCACTGTTTCTCCTATGAGACAGAAATGGCAAGAGAGTATCTTGACATGGGATATTATCTTGGCATAGGCGGTGTTGTAACCTTCAAGAACAGCAGGAAGCTCAAGGAGGTTGTTGAGTATGCACCTCTTGACAGACTGGTGCTGGAGACCGACTCCCCATACCTTGCACCGGTGCCTATGAGAGGAAAACGAAACAGTGCCCTTTACATTCCATATATAGCAGAGGAGATTGCAGCTATTAAGGGAGTAGACATTTCAGAGGTGTATGAACAGACATTTGCAAACGGCAAGGCTTTGTACAGGATAAAATAAAACTATAAGATAGGAAGATGTATGAGAAAATTAAGTGATCCACAGGTAACCATAGAAACCATAAAAAAATATGAATTTGCATTTCAGAAGAGATTTGGACAGAATTTCCTGATAGACGAGCATGTGATAAATAAGATCATTGCGGCAGCAGATATAACCAGGGAGGACACAGTACTGGAGATCGGTCCGGGAATAGGAACCATGACCCAATATCTGGCAGAGAGGGCCGGAAGAGTATTTGCAGTGGAGATAGACAAAAATCTTATCCCTATCCTGGGAGAGACCTTAAGTGAGTACGACAATGTTACAATTATAAATGATGATATCCTCAAGGTTGACATTAACAGGATCGTGGAAGAGGAAAATGGCGGCAGACCTTTGAAGGTTGTTGCAAATCTTCCCTACTACATTACAACCCCTATAATTATGGGACTGTTTGAACAGCATGTGCCGCTGCTCAGCATAACGGTAATGGTGCAGAAAGAGGTTGCCGAGAGAATGCAGGCAGGACCGGGAACTAAGGACTATGGCGCACTGTCACTGGCGGTTGCCTACTATGCAAAGCCTTATATTGCTGCAAATGTTCCTCCTAATTGCTTTATTCCGAGACCTAATGTAGGATCTGCGGTCATAAGGCTCACAAGATATAATGAGCCGCCGGTACAGGTTTGCGATGACAGGCTTATGTTCAAGCTTATCAGGGCGTCCTTCAGCCAGAGGAGAAAGACCCTGCAGAACGGTATCGCCAATTCCGGTGAGCTGGACTTCACTAAGGAGGATGTTAGAAAGGCTCTGGCTGCCATGGGGTTAAATGAAAATATACGTGGAGAGAATCTGGGGCTTGAGGAATTTGCCAGGTTAAGCAATATGTTGGGAGAAAACTGTCCCGAAAAGTAAATAATCGCGAAATGTTTCAGGGAATATAAAGTCCCCCGGGTCATATATTATCTATATATAGAGAGCTATTTTATATAGATTTTAGATGGACTGATGCTCAATGAAAGGGAGATAATTTATGATCAACTGGAACAGATTTATTTCATATATATATAGATATCACAACGGAAAAAAGTGTGACAACGCAGGTTTTGCAAAGGTTTCAAGGGATGGGGACAGATGCAGCATAAACATAGGGCTTCGGGACATAATGGATTCTTCAAGATCCTGTTACAATGTGTACCTTTATATGGAGACCCAGAACATGGGGAGCGAGGGACCGGCACGGGCAAATATCGTCTACATACCTAAGCTACAGTATATCGGAAAGATGTGCATGAGCAGAGGAAGAGGTACCGGGCAGTTCCTGGACGCCTGGGACAATATAGGGGGAAGTCACAGACCGGTGATGGCGTTCAACGGAATATATATATGCCGGGATGACGGCTCCGATATATTCTGCTCCTCCTGGACGGACAATAATTGTGATTACACGGCACCGAGATATGAGGACATGCCGGCATCTGAGCATGCAAACCATGAGGATATGCCGGCACCTGAGCATGTAGGACATGAGGATGTGCCAATACCGGGACATGCAGATCGTGGTGACATAGTACACAGTGAAATGGCTCAGAGCGGTTCGGAGCAAATAAAAGATGATGATCACATAGTGGCGGCGGAGAAACTGCGACATGAAGAGGTTGTCGAACATGGAGGGGCTGCCCCAGACATGGCTGGGACTGTGCTTGACAACATGACTTCTGTGAATATGGCACAGATGGACATGGACAACAGGATCTCTGCGGTGGAGAGACTTATGAATACTAAGGATAAACTGCCGGATATCGTGCCTACATTTTTTACCGGGGATACCGGAGATTCGGCAGTGCTTAATTGTGTAAAGATCACTCCTAATGACATAGGGCTTCTGGATATGAATAATTGGAAGCTGGGGATCAACAGTTTTCTGACCCATGGCTATTACAGCTACAGGTACATACTGCTTGGCAGGCTCGTTTTTGACCAGAACAATATGAATGATAAACGATATGTGATCGGAGTGCCGGGAATATACAGCTCAAGGGAGAAATACCTGGCGGATATATTTGGATTTGGCAGGTTCATCATGGCTGATAAAAATGACAGAAAGACCGGCAGGTTCGGTTACTGGGTCACAGATGTGGCTGTGTGACCGCCGGAGCATACACGAGAGAGGAAATATAAGATATGGACGATAATAATAATCCGGAGCATATAAAATACATGAAGAAAGCTTACGCACAGGCGTTACATGCCTATGAGAACGGAGATGTGCCAATAGGCTGTGTAATAGTCCATGAGGGCAGGATAATAGCCCGTGGCTATAATAAGAGAAATCTTAAGAAGACCACCCTTGCCCATGCTGAGATACTTGCCATTGAGCAGGCGTCAAGGAAGCTTGGGGACTGGAGACTTGAGGAATGTGTTATGTACGTTACTCTTGAACCCTGCCAGATGTGTGCCGGAGCCATCGTTCAGGCAAGGATACCGGAGGTGGTCATAGGATGTATGAATAAAAAAGCAGGCTGTGCCGGATCCATAATCAATCTCCTGGACATGAAGCAGTTCAATCATCAGGTTAAAACTGTCTACAATGTCATGGAGGACGAGTGCAGTGCACTTATGAAGAGCTTCTTCGCGGACCTGAGAGCCGGACGCATAGGAAAGAAGCCGGACGATGAAAAAAGATTGGTATGTCAGCCGGTGAAAAGATCGATGTGTCAGATGGTGAAAAAGACTGATATGTCGGCGGAGGAAGAGGCAGATGTTTCTGCAGGAAAAAAAGGTTGACGGTTTTTGATCTGTCTTATATAATTCATAGGTAATTTAATTTAATATGTTTTCAAAGTTTCCATGCAACCGGGGAGGTAGCGGCGCCCTGTACCTGCAATCCGCTATAGCGGGGGTGATGGTCTTTTTGAGGGATGTCTATTGTAGAGCTGCCCTAAGTAAGTGATGTTGATGTCTGGGTCTTGCGCAACAGGACTCTTCGAACCGTGTCAGGACGGAGACGTAGCAGCACTAAGAGGAATCTCCTGTGTGCCGTGAGGGTGCCTGGGCTGAGTTAACTGCTGAGGTAACGTTTATGATAGCTTTTCGAGATAAGACCGCATGGATTTTTATATTTCAAAAAAATGCAGTAAATAATTCATAAAAAATGAAAAAAATAATAGTAAAAAAACACAAATGATGTTATGATAGGACATGATACTTTCTGTTAGTGTTTAGTAAATTTTAACAACAGAGAAAAGGTCATGGAAGATTTGACATGATTGAGAAGTAACACCAATATAGGTTCAAGGGGCGACTTTAAAGATGAATTATGCGGAAGTAATAGAGTTTGTTAGAAAACAGACCGCCGAGAACGGCAGACCACCAAACTATCCGTTCAGAAGCAGGTTTGAGCATACTATGAGGGTTTATCGTTGGGCTATTAAACTTCAGTCAAAACTTGGGGGCGACCTGGATATAATAGTTCTTGCCGCATTACTCCACGATATTGGCTGGGACGAAGTCAGACCGCATGGCGAGGTCGGAGCAGAGATTGCTGTTGATTATCTCGACAGCCTGGGCGTAGATCCGGAGAAGATTGCCAAGATCGGAGAAATCATAATGATGCATTCCGATAAGGATACAGAGGCAGAGTTGTCTCTGGAGTGCAGGATCGTGATGGATGCTGACTTGTTAGACGAGGTTGGGGCTGTAGGCATTTTATGGGATGCCATGGCAACAGCTCAGGAAGACGAAGCGAGTTACAAGAGAGCATATTACAGGATTAAGAATTTTTACAGGATCAATAAGCCTAAGATAAAGCGTTGTAAGACTGACGCAGGCCGGGTTGAGTATAACAAGCGCATGCAGCTCATAGAAGAATTTATATTCCAACTGGAAAAGGAATTGTTCTAAATAAAATAGTTAAGAGAATATAGGTGGGTGAAATTATGAACAAGATAATTAAGGTTATTATCGCTATTATTATTGCAGGTGCAATCCTGGCAGGTGTGTATTTTGTTCTTCCTGAAACTTCTCAGATGTATATTAAGGGAATGATACAGTACCACTTTGATGATGATGCCAAGACACATGTGGATAAGATAAAGGCTATCAAGATGCCGGATACAGATGTTACTTTCGGCGATGGTCTTGAGAAGGCTTGCAAGAGTACAGCGTGGTACTATGAGGAGGGAGCCACAGATACATGGGTTGTTACATTCTATGGTTCCAAGATTAATATCAATCTTACAGGAGATGGATATGATAATGTATATACAGAGAAACCTATAAAGATTACATTTTCCGTAAGAAAAGATAAGAATGTTGACATTACCATTAATATTGGTGGTGAAGTGATTACAGACAAAGATAAATGCAAGGCTATATATGGAAGGATTGCCAGAGCTTCTTAGTTGATTTGACTGAAGTCGGTTGTATATGGTTCTGGAAGATTTCGTATGAAAATCGGCAGAATTTGTTTAAAACAGGTTGGTTAAGTTCAAATAATGAGAAATGCATATTGACAAAGTGAAAGTAAAAGGATACCATTTTCTCAAGCTGGTATTGTCATAGTGCGGCTTACATGGAGTATAAGAGACAGATACGATATATGGTTGTATAGAAAGAGGTTGAATATGTCAAAAACAAAAACAATTATGAAAGAATCCATTATCGACGGTGCTTTCGCAGTATTCAGAAAGTATGGCTATGAGAATCTCAATGCAAGAAGCCTTGCTAGAGAAATGAATTGTTCTACTCAGCCAATATATGTCAATTTCAAAGATATGGATCAGGTTAAGAAGATTGCCAGAAAGCTGGCGGCAGAGAGATATCAGGAGATACTCGGAGAAGCTGAGAAGAAGTATAAGAAGCTCACCTACAGTAACTATTATCTGGGAATTGTGAAGCTCGCAGCTTATGAGCCGATGCTGTTCAAGTATTATTACATTGATCATCAGGAGCTTGGAAAAAAGGCCTTCAACGATTATGGCAGAGAGACATTTGTTGAGCTTAATAAAGAGTATGGTTTAAAGGGCAAGGCAGCAGGAAAGGTAAGCAAGAACCTGTTCAACTGTGTTGTTGCCTATGGTATGCTTGTAACTCTTGGATATACAGATTTCGACGAGACAGAAGCATTAGAGGCAGTTAAGAGGTACTTTGTTCAGTCAACAGAGAAGTACGGTTTTACTGAATAAGATCTGGTCAATAAAAAACTCATCCGTAAGGATGAGTTTTTTTATGCTCTATTTTGATTAATTCCCGGCAAGCTCATTTATCATATTCATTATTATGCCTGTAGAATCCGCAAGTTCGCTCTTGTTCATAGTCTCTATATATTCATTCTTATGTTCATAAACATAAGAAATGCCCTTAAGAAGAGTTTCCTTGTTGAGGTTTTCCTCTTCTATTACATAGCTGTAACCGCTCTTCTTAAATGACTCAGCATTTAATATCTGATCACCACGGCTTGCTGCGGCCGACAGCGGAATGAGAATATTCGGTTTTCTCAGTGCAAGAAGCTCACATATTGCATTTGCACCGGCACGGGATACAACAATATCGCTTAAAGCCAGGAGACTTGCAAGCTCCTTCTTAATATATTCATACTGTACATAACCCTTCTTATTCTTAAGGGACTCATCAAGATTTCCTTTTCCGCACAGGTGGATCACATTAAACTTCTCAAGTATGGCGTCAAGATTTTCTCTTATACAGTTGTTGATGGCTACGCTTCCTGTACTACCGCCGATTATGAGCATTACCGGCTTCATGTCTGTGAAACCACAGAAGGTCAGGGCGAATGCTGAATCTCCGGAGAACAGTTCTTTTCGGATAGGAGTTCCGGTTACAATAGCCTTTCCCTCAGGGAACAGAGCCTTGGTTTCAGGGAAGTTGCAGCATACTCTTGAAGCCTTTGGCAGCGCAAGCTTATTTGCCAGACCCGGTGTCATATCGGACTCGTGAATGATGACGGGTATATGTCTGCTGTGGGCTGCAAATACTACAGGTACGGTTACGAAACCACCCTTTGAAAATACTACATCAGGCTTAAGCTCCTTCATAAGTTTTTTTGCTTCAGACATTCCCTTAAGTACACGGAAGGGATCAGAAAAGTTCTTCATGCTGAAATATCTTCTTAACTTACCTGAAGATATGCCGTGATAAGATATTCCCATATCCTCTATAAGCTTTTTCTCCATGCCATCATATGATCCTATATACTGGATGTCATATCCGGCAGCTTTAAGCTCAGGAATCAGTGCTATATTAGGCGTTACGTGACCGGCAGTTCCGCCGCCGGTGAGTACTATTCTCTTCATATTGCTATTGCCTCCCTATATTGTTACGCGAGCTTCTGTTCTTTGTACTGCTTAAGAGCCTTTGCAAGCTGGTCAGGACAGGAGGTAGGTCTTGGACCGCATTTTATACCTTCAAGTCTGTCAATGACATCATCAACCTTCATGCCTTCAACAAGCTTTGAAACACCCTGCGTATTGCCGTTGCAGCCGCCTACAAAATGTACGTTGTGTACAGTGTCCTCAACAACATCAAATGAAATTTCCATGGAACATGTTCCTTTTGTCTTGTAATTCATATCAGTACCTCGCTTTTTTATATTTGTCCGTATGTAAATATGTGATTTTTTATTTTGAAACAAAGGGTTCATCTCTTGCGCTCCCTTTATAATATACAAAATATATCACTAATTAGCGATATTTGTCTATTGAAAAATGTTGATAAATAAAAAACTTCACACATATAATTATCCTAACAAAAGATAAGTGCCCGAAAGGAAATTATATATAGTATATGCGCAAAACTATATTTTAAAATGGTCAGAATTATAAAGGAGGATATTGTATGTTGGATAATATTTTAAATCATAATTTATTTTTATACATAATATCTGCCACGGGAGTGTTAGGTATTGCGATACGGCTTGTGGTAAATGGATATATGAAGGGGCTCGTCAGAGGGGCGAAGAATATGGAGGCAACCAGAAAGAGACCGCTTATGGATATAAGAAAGAAGTTCGGTGACATGTGTGTACTGGATGTACATATTGCAGACGCAAGATCCTGGGTAAGAACCTATACGGACCGCCTTAAGATAGGACATGTATCTGTTGGGCTGCTGTCATCATTTGCCAGGTCGCTTATAACCATGGCACTTGGCATGACGGTATTCTCAGGGTTGTACAATTATTACCATGGGACGGGATTTAATGAGACCCTGCTTAATATGATGGCGTGTACGGTTACGGTAACATCGATGCTTGTGGTGGAGAGGCTTACGGATTACAGCATAAGAAAGGATATACTGGATTCGGAGCTGTCTAATTACATTACAAATGTAGCTGTGAAGAGATACAGAAAACGGGACAGAACCGTGGACAGTGTATTTGTCAAGACTGACGAGGAGGCATGCGAGACCATAGACATGACGGAGGATGACAGGGTTCATCAGGTGGACGCCAAGGCAAGGGCGGAAACAGACTCCAACAATGTTGACCGTGAGGAGGTAGCGAAGTGGAAGGACAGAAAGGCGGCGGGAACGGAGATAAACGACGAACTGTTTGAGCAGCTTTTGTCGGGTATCATCGGATGACCGGAATGTTTTATTTGCAAATGATCGCCGGATATGGCAGGGACAGGCAGTGATCCGGCAAATACAGAAACATGTACATTTGGCAGGTATAAAAGAAGGTAGTGATGAATATGTAATAAAGAGAATAATTTAAAGAGAAATAAGTTGAAAGGAAAATCATTAAGCAGAAGTATAGGCAGACGTTTAAATAAATATGTGGTGGTCACCAGACATGGTGCCGGTATAAAACCCGGGAGAGACACATATTTTGTGGGTGTTGGTATTGCATTGGTGGTGATACTTCTTGTGGTATGGCTTATAAGCTGTCTTGCGGGATGTGGAAACGGGAACCATCGGGGTGATAACAGCACTGCCACATGTACTGACAGTGACAGAGACGGAGATGACGTCACGTCAGGGGACGAGGGGGAGACTTCAACTGAGGCACTGCCCCGGAAGGATATCCAGGATTACAGGGACTATGACAGTCTGTCCCACAAGAAATATTCCTGGTACATAAAAAGAAATTCTGATCACGGACAGAGCGGCTGTGATGATCAGATACCTATAGAGAAATATGAGGGCTACTATGTGGACAGAGATGTAGATGAGACGGAAAAGGTCATGTATTTCACTTTTGACTGCGGCTATGAAAATGGTTACACGGAGCAGATTCTTGATATGTTAAAGAAGCACAATGCAAAGGCGTGTTTCTTTGTCACCCAGACCTATATTAGGGACAATGCCGAGATTGTAAAGAGAATGAAAGAGGAAGGCCATCAGGTGGGAAATCACACGGTTACACATCCGTCCATGCCGGAGATCTCTGTGGAAAAACAGATAAAGGAATTGCGGGATTGTGAAGAATATATGAAGGAAGCTACGGGCTACGACATGGATCTGTATTTCAGACCGCCGAGTGGAGAGTACAGTGAGCAGTTATTACAACTTGCTTCTGACTTGGGTTACAGAACTATTTTCTGGAGTATTGCGTATCTGGACTACGATGTGAACAAGCAGCCCGGTGCTTCCTATGTTATAGATCATTTCAAAAAATATCATCATAATGGTGCGTTTGTGCTTATGCATAATGTGTCATCTTCGAATGCGGAAGCTCTTGATACGGTTCTTACGGATCTGGAAACCCGGGGGTACAGATTTCCTTCTCTTGACGAAATGTTTACCAAATAGGAAATAAACAGTTGATAATAAAGTTTTCATTTGATAAAATGAAAGCTGTCGAATTTAATATGCATGAATGCATGCGTATTGTTTATATTAATTGTAAAAAATTATTATAATAAAAATACAAAGGAGATAGGACAAATGGCAAAGACAGTAAGTTTCGATTTTAAGAATGCTGCATCTATGGCTACAGCAGAAGAGATTGCCGCTATGAACGAGTGTGTTACAGCAGCAAAGGCAACTCTCGTAAATAAGACAGGTGAAGGAAATGACTTCCTTGGTTGGATTGATCTTCCGGTTGACTATGATAAGGAAGAGTTTGCCAGAATTAAAAAGGCTGCAGCTAAGATCCAGGCTGATTCAGATGTATTAGTAGTAATCGGTATCGGTGGTTCATACCTTGGCGCAAGAGCAGCTATCGAAGCTTTAAGACATAGCTTTTATAACTCAGTAAGCAAGGAGATCAGAAAGACTCCTGAGATCTATTATGCAGGAAGCAATATCAGCAGCACATACATGGCTCACCTTCTTCAGGTGATCGGCGACAGAGACTTCTCTATCAACATCATCTCAAAGTCAGGTACAACAACAGAGCCTGGTATCGCAGCAAGAATCTTCAAGAAGAAGCTTGTTGAGAAGTATGGCAAGGAAGAGGCTGCCAAGAGAATATATGCAACTACCGATAAGGCAAAGGGAGCATTAAAGACTCTTGCAACAGAGGAAGGCTATGAGACATTTGTAGTTCCTGATGATGTCGGAGGACGTTTCTCAGTTCTTACGGCCGTTGGTCTTCTTCCTATCGCAGTAAGCGGAGCTGACATTGATAAGCTTATGGAAGGTGCTGCTTCAGCAAGAGAGGATTGCCTTGCACAGGACTTTGACGAGTCAGACGCAATGAAGTATGCAGCAGTAAGAAATATCTTATACAACAAGGGTAAGTCAATAGAGATCTTAGCTAACTTCGAGCCTGCACTCCACTATGTATCAGAGTGGTGGAAGCAGTTATACGGAGAGAGTGAGGGTAAGGATGGCAAGGGCTTATTCCCAACAGCTACAGACTTCACAACAGATCTTCACTCACTTGGACAGTTCATCCAGCAGGGTTCACAGAACCACTTTGAGACTGTTATCAATGTTAAGAACCCAACATGCGAGATCGTTATGGAGGCTGAGGACTCAGATCTTGACGGACTTAACTACCTTGCAGGTAAGACGGTTGACTTTGCAAATAAGAGTGCAATGAACGGAACCATCCTTGCACATGCAGATGGCGGAATACCTATCATCCAGATCGATATAGACAGAATTGACGAGTTCACACTTGGCGAGCTGTTCTACACATTTGAGTTCGCATGTGGTGTAAGTGGATATGTACTTGGTGTAAATCCATTCAACCAGCCGGGTGTTGAGAGCTACAAGAAGAACATGTTTGCATTACTTGGCAAGCCGGGCAGCGAAGAGTTAGGCAAGAAACTCCTGGCAAGAATCAACAAGTAAATTTAAAATATTATTAAAGATATTTAAAGATAGTAGTTAAAAACAGGATTATGTGTCAAAATCATATTATATGACGAAATTGACAGGTAATCCTGTTTTAGTTTATAAAAATTCCCTTCGTTGACACTATATTGAAACTATTATATAATGAAGTGATATTGGGCTTTTCAAAGGAGCATGATTTATAATGGATAAGATTTTATCAGTTATTGTGCCTGCTTATAATTCTGAGGACTATATAGAAAGATGTCTCTCACCATTTGTCAGGGCAGACGCAGAGACCAGAAAGAAGCTGGAGATCATAATTGTAAATGATGGCTCCACAGACGGGACAGAAAAAATGGTTGAATCCTATGTTGAGAAGTATCCTTATATGTTCAAGCTGTGCAATAAGGAAAACGGAGGACATGGATCGGCAATCAATCATGGAGTTAAGTATGTTGCCGGAAAGTATTTCCATGTGGTGGATTCCGATGATTGGATGAATCTTACTGAAATAAAAGGATTTGTCAGGTTCTTAGAGGAACATGATGTGGATGTGGTTGCCAATAGTTTCCTGTGCGTTGCAGACGGAAGCTTTAAAGTTATTGACAAGAGACCATGTATAAGTGATGATAGATATGCAAGGAAGGAAATTCTCTGGGAAAAGGTGGCTGCGGAGACAGAACTTATAAGGATCCACGCCATAACCTTTAAAAGGGAGTTTTATCTGGGACACAATATCTATCTGGACAGTCTCAGGTATTACGATGACTTTGAGTATACCCTGTTCCCGATGGCTTATGCTCGTAAGGTGGCTTTTTACGAGCCTTATGTTACAAGCTACAGGCTGGGAAGATCAGGGCAGAGCGTAAGCATAAGGAGTATGCAGAAGAACAGAGATAACCATATGAAGGTTATTGAGAGTCTGCTTAAGTTTTATGACGGCTGCAGTGATGCGCCTGAGAGTATCAGGACTTATCTTGCAATGGGTATCTCCAAGATAGTGGAGAACCAGTTCCAGATATATATAAGCCTTGGGAATAAAAAAGGCATAAAGCAGGAGATGATCACATTTGACAAAATGCTTCTTGACAGATATCCGGATGTATATAATGCGGTGAGCAAGAAGTCCATATGGATGTTGAGACGGACAGGCTACAATATCCTGCCGGTGGGATATCTTGTATATAAGCTGGTAAAGAGAAATCAATAAATTGAAGCAAATTAACTAATACTGATAATATACTATTAATGAAAAGAGGAATGAAACGATGAAACAGTATAAGATCGCAGTTGCGGGAACAGGTTATGTAGGCCTTTCAAATTCTGTACTTCTTTCACAGAACAACAAGGTTACTGCAGTAGATATAATCGAGGAGAAGGTTGCAATGCTCAACGCCAGAAAGTCTCCTATCGTAGATAAGGAGATCGAGGAGTATCTGGCAACAAAGGATCTTGATCTTACAGCAACAACAGACGGAAAGAGTGCATACAGTGACGCAGATTATGTAATAATCTCAACACCTACAAACTATGATCCTAAGAAGAATTATTTTGACACTTCATCTGTTGAGGCGGTAATCGACCTGGTTTCAGAGGTTAATAAGAACGCAGTTATAGTAGTAAAGTCCACAGTTCCTGTAGGATACACAGAGGGACTGTGCAAGAGATACCCTGATATGAATATCGTATTCTCACCTGAGTTCCTTCGCGAAGGAAGAGCTTTATACGACAACCTCTATCCTTCAAGAATAATCGTAGGTGTACCTAAGGAGAGAGAAGATCTTAGGGATAAGGCAGTGACATTTGCAGAGCTGTTAAAGCAGGGAGCCATCAAGGAGAACATTGATACACTGTTCCCATCAGCAACAGAGGCTGAGGCTGTTAAGTTATTTGCAAATACTTACCTTGCCATGAGAGTTTCATTCTTCAATGAGCTTGATACTTATGCAGAGATGAAGGGACTCGATACAAAGTCTATCATCGATGGTGTATGTCTTGACCCAAGAATCGGTTCACACTACAACAACCCTTCATTTGGATATGGCGGATATTGTCTGCCGAAGGATACAAAGCAGCTTCTGGCAAATTACAATGATGTTCCTAACAATATAATGGGTGCTATCGTTGAGTCTAACAGAACAAGAAAGGATTTCGTTGCAGAGAGAGTTCTTGAGAAGGCAGGTTACTACGGAACAGGCACATCAGGAAGAGACGGCACACCTGGCAAGGATTGTGTCATCGGTATCTACAGACTTACAATGAAGGCAAATTCCGATAACTTCCGTCAGAGCTCTATCCAGGGCGTTATGAAGAGGATCAAGGCCAAGGGTGTTGAGGTCGTTATATTCGAGCCAACACTTAAGGAGGATGTATTCTTCGGAAGCAAGGTCATCAGAGATCTTGATGAGTTCAAGAAGGTGAGTGATGTTATCATTGCCAACAGAATGGCAGATGAGCTTGATGACGTTGAGGATAAGGTATACACAAGAGACTTATACACAAGGGACTAATTAAAAAGTCCCTGATATAGGATCGGTATACGGATGATTGACAGACCGGTAAGGTTTGTTCAGGTTTCACGGCAGGAGGTTACCATGGCTAAGGTATCAGTAGTTATTCCGGTTTATAATGTGGAAGATTATCTGAGACAGTGTATAGAAAGTGTGTTAAAGCAGACACTTAAGGATATAGAGATAATCTGTGTGGACGATGGTTCCACCGACAGCTCTCTGTCCATCCTTGAGGAATATGCGGCACAGGACAATAGAATAAAGATCATAAAGCAGGCAAATGGCGGTGCCGGTGCTGCAAGAAACAACGGATTAAGGAATGCTACGGGAGATTACCTTTCATTCCTTGATTCTGATGATTTCTTTGAGCCGGATATGCTGGAGGAGGCATACAATAAGGCTGAGAAGTACAAGGCAGATTTCGTGGTATTTAATTCAGACCAGTATCATATGGACACCCAGAAATTTGTGGAGGTCCCATGGGTACTCAGAAAGAAGGATATTCCACCATATATGCCATTTTCATACAGACAGCTTACAGACAATGTATTTAAGACATTTGTAGGCTGGGCATGGGACAAGCTCTACAACAGACAGTTTGTGCTTGAGCATGACCTGTGGTTCCAGGAACAGAGAACATCAAATGATATGCTGTTTGTATTCTCTGCACTGGTGGTGGCCAAGAGGATAGCCATAAATGACAGAGTTCTGGCTCATCAGAGACGAGGCGGCGGTGCTTCACTCTCAGTGACCAGAGAGAAGTCATGGCAGTGCTTCTATGAGGCATTAAAGGCACTTAAGGCAAGACTTGTAAAGGAAGATATTTACTGGGAGCTTGAGAAGGACTATGTGAATTATGCGCTGCATTTTTCGCTGTGGAATCTTAATTCCCTGGCTGAACCTACTCATACAATGCTTGAGAAGAAGCTCAAGGAAGAGTGGTTTGAAGAATTAGGTATAAAGGGTAAGCCGGCGTCATATTTCTACAATAAGAAGGAATATGAACAGTATGCGGCATTGATGAAATTATAAGGAATTAGAATATGTACAAAGGAGCAATGGGGAATGAGTAAGGTTTCGATTATTTTACCTATATATAACGTGTCTGAGTATCTGCACGAGTGTCTTGACAGTGTTGTCAGACAGACATTAAAGGATATAGAGATAATCTGTGTAAATGATGGTTCTACAGATGATTCACTTGATATTATAAATGAATATGCAGCAAAGGATGACAGGATTGTAGTCATCACAGGTCCTAACGGCGGTTATGGCAAGGCTATGAACAAGGGTCTTGATGCTGCTACAGGAGAGTATGTTGGTATAGTTGAGCCTGACGATTATGTGGCTCTTACAATGTTTGAGGATCTCTATAATATTGCAAAGGAGAAGGATCTTGACATTGTAAAGGCTGACTTCTACAGATTTGGAAGAAATGAGAAGGGTGACATGAGCATGACTTATGTTCCTCTTGATTCTAAGAAGGAGAGATATGGCGAGTTGCTTCATCCAAACCAGGATCCAAGTCTCATAAAGTTTGTTATGAACACCTGGAGCGGTATATATAAGAGGGCCATGTTGGAGAAGTACCACATCAGACACAATGAGACTCCCGGAGCTTCATTCCAGGATAACGGCTTCTTCTTCCAGACAACAGTCCGTGCAGAGAGAGCCATGATAATCAACAAGCCTTACTACAGAAACAGAAGGGATAACCCAAATTCTTCCGTAAAGAACAGGGAGAAGGTTTACTGTGTAAATGTTGAGTACGACTTCATCAAGGATTACCTTATGAAGGATAAGGAAATATGGGAGACATTTAAGGATATGTATAGCTGGAAGAAATACCAGAACTGCATATTCACAATAAACAGAATTGGTGATGAGTTTAAGAGAGAGTATGTGCACAGAATGAGCAAGGAGTTCAAGCGTGCATATTCACAGGGTGAGTTCAGCCAGGAGACCTTCAGTCCTCTTGAGTGGAGCAGACTCACAATAATCATGGATAATCCTGACGATTATTATACTCTCTATGTTTTAAACAGCGGTAATGGAGACGCGAAGAAGCTTCAGAAGGAGCTTTCATCAGCAAAAAGAGAGCTTAATGACATTAAGGGCTCTACAACCTACAAGGTTGGACGTGCCATCATGAAGGTTCCATGTGCCATTAAGAGAAGAGTTAAAAGAAATAAATAAGACATTTGATGTTTAATGCTTAAGAGCTGAAGCAGACTATAGATTGCTGATGTAAGAAGAAGGAGTACAAACACATGAAGAAATACGATTATGTAATGGTAGGAAGCGGATTATTTTCCGGTGTATATGCCTATGAGGCAAGAAAAAAAGGAAAGTCAGTACTGGTTGTGGAGAAGAGAGACCACATAGGTGGAAATGTGTACTGTGAGGACGTGGAAGGAATACATGTCCACAAGTATGGCGCCCATATCTTCCATACCAGCAATAGAAAGATATGGGACTATGTAAACAGTCTCTGTGAGTTTAACAGATATACAAACAGCCCTGTTGCAAATTACAAGGGTGAAACATACAACCTTCCGTTCAACATGAACACCTTCAGCAAGATGTGGGGAATATCCACACCTGAAGAGGCAAAGGCTATAATCGATGAGCAGAAGAAGGTTATAACAGGTGAGCCTAAGAACCTTGAGGAGCAGGCCATCAGCCTTGTGGGAACTGATATATACGAGAAGCTTGTTAAGGGCTACACAGAGAAGCAGTGGGGAAGAGACTGCAAGGATCTTCCTGCGTTCATAATCAAGAGACTTCCTGTAAGATTTATATATGACAACAACTACTTTAACGATCTGTATCAGGGTATCCCTATCGGAGGCTATAATGTTATCATTGACAAGCTCTTTGAGGGCTGTGACATTGAGACAGGCGTTGATTATCTTGAGAACAAGGCACACTACGACGAGCTTGGAGAGACCATTGTTTATACAGGTCCTATAGATGAGTACTTCGGCTACAGCCTCGGCAAGCTTGAGTACAGAACCGTAAGATTTGAGACAGAGGTTCTTGACAAGGAGAACTATCAGGGTGTTGCTGTTATGAACTATACGGACAGAGAGACACCATATACAAGAATTATCGAGCACAAGCATTTTGAATTTGGAACACAGCCTAAGACTGTAATTTCAAAGGAATACTCAACAGAGTGGACAGAGGGCATGGAGCCTTACTACCCTGTAAATGATGAGAAGAATGCTGCTCTTTATAAGAAGTATCAGGAGCTTGGCGAGAAAGAGGCAGATGTAGTATTCGGCGGACGTCTTGCAGAGTACAAGTATTACGATATGGATAAGGTAATAGAATCAGCACTTAAGGCAGCAGAGGCTATTAAGTAATAAACCGGGCTGACGTTTTGTTAAGGAGTATTTTATATGGCTAAGGTTTCTGTAATCCTTCCAATATTTAATGTGGAAAATTATTTAAGAGAAGCTCTGGACAGCGTATGCGGACAGACCCTTTCTGATATAGAGATCATATGTGTAAATGACGGCTCTACAGATTCTTCTCTTGACATTATAAGAGAATATGAAGCCCGTGATAACAGGATAGTGGTGATCACAGGCCCTAACGGCGGTTACGGCAAGGCTATGAACAAGGGACTTGACGCAGCTACAGGCGAGTATATCGGTATACTTGAGCCTGATGATTATGTAGTACCTGAGATGTACGGTGAACTTTATGATATAGCTGTGAAGAATGATCTGGATTTCGTTAAGGCGGATTTCTACAGATTTACCAGGAATGAAAATGGTGAGGAAAATCTTACCCTTGAGAAGATAGGCAAGAACTTCAATAAGTACAACATAATTCTTCATCCATGTGATGATCCTATGTGTGTGAAGTTCACATTGAATACCTGGACCGGAATATATAAGAGAGCTTTCATAGAGGAGTTTCATATAAGACACAATGAGACACCGGGAGCCTCATTTCAGGACAATGGTTTCTTCTTCCAGACATTTGCATATGCAAGAAGAGCCATGATCGTTGACAAGCCATATTACAGAAACAGAAGAGATAATCCTAATTCCTCTGTTATGAGTAAGACCAAGGTATACTGCATGAACATTGAGCATGACTATATCAGGGCACTTCTCATGCGTGACAGAGAGGTATGGGAGAAGTTCAAATATGTTTACTGGTACAAGAAATATATGAACTATATGTTCACCTTCCAGAGAATCGGGGATGAGTACAAGAAGGAATACCTGACCCGTATGCAGTTGGAATTTAAGCGTGCAAGGGATAAGGGCGAGCTGAGCAAGGATGTGTTCAGCGAGCTGGAATGGAACAAGATCAACAGCCTGATAAAGAATGTGAACAGCTACTATGATACCCTTCGTTCGGCGAAGTTCTTCAGAAAGATCGTTCCTTATATTCCGAAGCCTGTTAAACGTGGCATATTGAAGGTTATGTCTTTGAGAAAGGGCAGGTAGTATGTATTCTAAGAAAGTGTCAATAATAATTCCTGTGTACAACGTGGTGAAGTACCTTGATAAATGTATTGAGAGCGTATGTGCACAGACAGAAAAGAATATAGAGATAATACTTGTGGATGACGAGTCGAATGATGGATCCATAGATGTATGCAGACGTTGGGCAGAGAAAGACGACAGGATAGTCCTTATTGAACAAAAAAATGCCGGAGCCGGTGCTGCGAGAAATACAGGACTCCGTGCTGCAAAGGGAGAGTATCTCCTGTTCCTTGATTCCGATGATTTCTTCGAGCCGGACATGGTGGAGGAAGCATTGAAGAGCATTGAGGAAGTAAATGCAGACTTTGTGGTATTTGGATCTGATACCTATTACATGGACAAGGATGAGTTCATCAGAAATCCGTGGGTGCTTAATAAAAAGCATGTGCCACCGTATATGCCATTTACCCACAGAGAGCTTACAGACAATGTATTCAAGGTATTTGTAGGTTGGGCATGGGACAAGTTATACAGGACAGAATTTGTCAAGGCACATGATCTGTACTTCCAGGAGCAGCGTACTACAAATGACCTGTTGTTTGTATTCTCCGCATTGGTTCTTGCCAAGAAGATCACTGTAAATGATAAGGTGCTTGCCCACCAGAGACGTGGTGGCAAGGAGTCATTGTCTGTTACGAGGGAGAAGTCATGGCATTGCTTCTACGACGCACTGACAGCCTTGAGGGACAGGCTTGTGGCTGAGAACATATACTGGGAGCTGGAGCAGGATTATATCAATTATGCCCTGCACTTCTCATTGTGGAACCTGAGGACACTGGCAGAGCCGACCCATACAATGTTAAGGGAGAAGCTGGTGGATGAGTGGTTTGAAAGCCTTGGTATAAAGGGAAAGCCGGAGAGCTATTTCTATAACAAGGGTGAGTATGCTGATTACCTTGAGCTTATTGGAGAGAAGTAATTCAGTATAACCTGAATGACGTATGAAGATTATTTGCATGAAAATATAATATATATAGATGAGGACAGGGACACATCACGGTATCTGAGGATATGGATATGGTGTATTATTCCATGAATTGTCTTTAACACAAGAGAGCTGCAGCCGATTACTGCGGCTCTCTTGTGCGTTATCTGGAGAATTACAAAAGTTATCTGTAAACCTGTTTATGTCGGGTAACAATCTTTGTAGAATTTCATCTATGGAGGAGAAACGTATGGATAGCACTAATTCAGAAAATTACAGAGTAAAACAAAAATACAGGATCCTTGGATTGAATATTGCTTATTACAGAAAGATGAGAGGTATGACCCAGAGCGATCTTGCAGAGCAGCTGAATATAAGCAGAGAGCATCTTGCAGCCATCGAGGCTCCGAATATTGTAAGAGGAATGTCCATGGACGTGTTGTTTAATATATCAGATGCTCTTGGAGTAGAGGAAACAAGGTTGTTAGAAATGCATATGCTGAATAGCAGGGAGGAACAATAGTCTGTACTGATATGTAAGACATCACGATCCCGGATACTATTAGGGGGAGAAAAAGTGTTTTTTATTGGGATTTGTGATGATGAGCTGTCAACCTGCAGTATGCTTGAGACAGAGATAGCAAGCATATGCTGCCAGTTCGGTAACAGGGTTGATATAGAGGTCTTTTATTCGGGGAGAGATTTAATAAAGTATTTGCAGCAGGGCCATTTAATGGATCTGCTTTTTTTAGATATAATGCTGCCGGATATTGACGGAGTGGAGATCGGAAGCATCATAAGGATGATGAAGTGCAGGACATTACAGATAGCATATATTTCATCGGATGTTGGCAGGACCATGGAGTTATTTGCTGTAAGACCCATGAGGTTTCTTGTGAAGCCACTGGGACGGATGGAATTGGTGAGTACTATATGTGATTCATACAATTACTATCTTGAGGACAGGCAGTGCTTTCCCGTCCGGAACAGGGAGGGCAGCTTTAATATACGTTTCGGAGATATTATCTATTTTGAAAGTGATCGGAAGATCGTCAAAGTCTATACTGTGGACAAACTGATCTACAGGTATTATGGCAGACTGGAGGACTCCCTTGTGAGGCTTCCCGGTTCATTCAGCCATATCCACAAATCCTATATAATCAACAGAGAACACATAAAATTTAATAGGGCGGGGCAGGTTACAATGACAAATGAGATCACTCTGCCGGTGAGCCGTTCCAGACGCAGTGCCTTTAAGCGGCAGCTTATGGCAGACGAACTGAGAAGTGCAGGCAGACTGACTACCGGACTGGACGAACCGGGAAATACAGAAATACTGCCTTCCGGAAGGGAGGTACGATGATAGCAATGGGGTGCGGCTGGTGGATGATATTATATGCCAATATGCTTCTTGATTGCTGTTTCATCATGCATATATTACGGATGAAGATGAAGAACCGGGAATTGAGGCAGAGTAATCATGACCTTAAGGATAATGTGGAGGATTACCGCCGGGAGCTTAAGGATAATGTGGAGCTTCAGGCGGAGATGAGTATAGTAAGGCATGACTTCATCCATCATATAAATGAGATCGAAAGACTGGCATACTGTGGTTCCAGAAATCAGGTGCTTCATTATCTGGAGGGCGTCAGGGAAATGGTGGAGGATACCAGAAAGAGAAATGTAACAGAGTACGCAGGCATAAGCAGTGTGGTGGATATCTTTATAGCCAGAGCCAGGAGGCTAGGGGCGGCGGTTGTCTGTGATATACAGCTTCCAAAGGACTGGGATTATGGGAGACAGGAATTCAACACCGTTATAGGAAATCTTTTTGAAAATGCACTGAGGGCAGTGAAGGACATGGTGGGAGAGAAAAATGCAGCCCTGCCAGATGATGCTGCAGGGTGGCAGAATGTAGACCTGCCAGATGATGTTGCAGGTAAACGGCCCTGGATAGAGGTCAAGATATTTTATCACAAGGGGGCTCTCTATATCCTTGTTAAAAACAGCTATCTGGGTGACGTGATAAGGGGAGATAATGGGTTTGTCACCACCAAGGAGAGCAGAGCAGGAGCCCGGCATGGACTGGGACTTAAGAGTGTGGGAAGGATAGTAAGGTCTCACTCGGGGGTCATGGATGTGACGGCGGAGAAGGGAGTTTTCTCCGTGAGCATAATGATGTACATGTGAGGAATTTTTATTGTTTAATAATAGTATTTTCTCTTGCCAAATGTTATAATATCAATATCTATGCGTATACATAGTGAGAAGGAGATTTCACAGATATGAATACAAGACAACAGATAGACAGCAGATATGAGACATATTTGAAGATACCTCTGGTGCTTATACCGGTATTTTTGATCATGACAGGATGTATTCTTGCTATAGATGTATTCCCGGGGGTGATCGCAGGTGCATGTACCCTTATCTACATCGCGGTTATAGGAATGGCATATTTCCGGTACAGATCCACCATAGATGAGGCATTCTTTGAATTTGCCATGGAACATGGAAAGGTTCAGAAGGAGCTGTTAAAAGAGTTCCCTATACCATATGCTCTTCTTAATAAAAAGGGCAAGTTCATGTGGGTAAATGATGATTTCTCACGCATAACCGGAACCAGTAAGAGAAAGCTTCTAAGGAGTAATATAATGCAGGTGTTTGAGGGGATAGAGCTTGACATGCTTCCTCAGGGAGACACCGTGAATGACCTTGATATCGAGTATGATGACAAGGAATATCGTGCAGAGATAAAGACAGTAAAGATCAATACCAACAATGAGAGTCTTGAGGAGATCGGAGACAACAGGGCATCTCAGGAGGGCGAAGCCAAGAAACAGGATACCAGTGATGAGTATATTGCTTTCTATATGTTTGACATGACTGAGATAAATGCGATTAAGAAGGAGAACACAGAGCAGAAGCTGGTGGCAGGTCTCATCTATATTGACAACTATGATGAGATATTTGATGATCTTGAGGAAGTAAGACATTCACTTCTTATCGCTCTGGTGGACAGAAAGATAAACAAGTACATGGCGAATGTTGACGCCATCGTTAAGGCCCTTGAGAAGGACAAATACATGTTTGTAATGCCTCAGAAGTATCTTCCGCAGCTTAAGGAGAATAAATTCGCACTGCTTGATGAGGTTAAGGCCATCAATATCGGAAATGACCTTCCTCTTACCCTAAGTATAAGTCTTGGAACAGATTACAACAGCTTCATAGAAAACTTCGAGGCTGCCAGGTCTGCAATGGAGCTTGCCCTTGGTCGTGGAGGTGACCAGGCTGTACTTAAGTCAGCAGACAGGATAACATATTACGGTGGCAAGAGCCAGGGAACAGAGAAGTCCACAAGGGTAAAGGCGAGAGTTAAGACTCTGGCGTTCCGTGAGCTTCTTGAAACAAAGGAAGATGTAATAATAATGGCACATCAGGATCCGGATATGGATGCATTTGGCTCGGCCATAGGCGTGTACAGAATGGTAACAGCCATGAACAAGCCGGCTCATATCGTTATAAATGAAGTATCCTCAGCCATAAGTCCTATATTTGGTAATTTCACAGGAAACGGTGTTTACCCGTCGGATATGATAATAGACAGCAGCCAGGCTCTGGAGCTTATCCGACCGGAGACAATGCTTGTTGTAGTTGATGTAAACAATCCGGCTATCACCGAGTGTGAGGAGCTTATAGGCATTGCCAAGACGGTGGTTGTATTCGACCATCACAGACAGGGCAAGAACGTCATAGCAAAGGCAACACTTTCCTACGTGGAGCCTTATGCTTCATCCGCCTGCGAGATGCTGGCGGAAATGCTTCAGTACATGGACGAGAAGATCAAGCTCCGTCCGTCAGAGGCAGACGCAATGTATGCAGGAATACTTATAGACACAGACAATTTCCTTACAAAGACCGGTGTAAGAACCTTCGAGGCAGCAGCATACTTAAGGCGAAGCGGTGCCGATGTTATGCGTGTAAGGAAGATGTTCAGAAGTGATATCGAGACCTACAGACAGAGGGCTGACGGTGTAAGAAACGCAGAGATGATCCTTGGAGCATTCGCAGTCTCGGTGTATGAGCCTAAGGATGGACCTGAGTCACCTGTCGTAATGGTTGCCAAGATTGCAAATGAGCTGCTTAACATCGCCGGTGTGCGTGCTTCATTTGTAGTTGCACAGATGGGAAATGACGTTAAGGTCAGTGCAAGGTCCATAGATGATGTAAATGTCCAGATAATAATGGAGAAAATGGGCGGTGGCGGTCATGCAAATATCGCTGCGGCAGTATTTAAGAATTCCACAACAGCAACAGTCAAGCTGAAGCTGATTCAGATATTGGAAGAGATGTACAAGGAAGGAGATCTTTAAGATGAAAGTAATATTACTTCAGGATGTTAAAGCCCTTGGTAAGAAGGGTGATATGGTAAATGTCAGTGACGGACATGCAAGAAATTATATAATCCCAAGAAAGCTTGGAATGGAGGCAACACCAGCCAACTTAAATGATTACAAGTTAAAAAAGGCTCATGAGGCTAAGGTGGCAGCAGAGAACCTTGCGGCAGCAAAGGCTCTTGCAAAGCAGCTTGAGGAGGAGAAGGTTGAGGTTGCCATTAAGGTAGGCGAGGGCGGAAGAGCCTTCGGTTCAGTTTCCTCAAAGGAAATAGCTGAGGCTATCAAGACACAGCTCCACCATGATATTGACAAGAAGAAGATCGTGTTGAAGGAGCCATTCAAGTCTCTTGGATCATTTTCAGTAAAGATAAAGCTCCATCCTGAGGTGCAGGGCGAGCTGAGAGTAAATGTAGTTGAAGGAAAAGCCTGATGGAAGACGCTTATATAAGAAAAAAGCAGCCTTATAACATGGAGGCTGAGCAGTCAGTTATAGGTTCAATGCTTATGGACAGAGATGCCATAGCAACTGTGAATGATATGCTGACCAAGGATGATTTCTATAATGCCCAGTACGGACTGCTGTTTGAGCATATGTCTGCACTGTTCAAAGAGGGCAAGCCTGTTGATATAGTAACCCTGTCCAACAGACTTAAGGAGAATAACGTGTCAGAGGAGATCGCCGGAATGAAATATATCGGCGATATACTTGATTCTGTTCCTACCTCGGCAAATGCGAAATATTATGCTCAGATCGTAGCTGATAAGTCACTGCTTCGTAAGATGATAAAACTTAATGAAGATATAGAGAAGGATTGTTATCTGGATACAGATGATGTGGACGGACTTCTTGAGAAGGCTGAACAGGGAGTGTTCCAGCTTATAAAGGAGAGGAACGGCGGAAGTGATTTCACCCAGATCGACAAGATCATAATTGATGTTATCGACCAGATAGAGGCGGCTTCCAAGATGAACACCAGAGTTACCGGTATCCCTACAGGATTTATTGATCTGGATAACATGCTTACAGGTCTTCATGGCTCAGAGCTTATTCTTGTGGCAGCGAGACCTGCCATGGGTAAGACAGCATTTGTCCTTAATATCGCCCATGAGGTTGCGGTCAAGAAGAAGAAGACCACGGCAATATTCAGTCTTGAGATGTCAAAGGAACAGCTTGTAACAAGAATGATAGCCATGGATTCGCTGGTCAATTCCCAGAAGATCATGACAGGACAGCTTGCTGAGGACGAGTGGGACAAGATCGCAGACAGTACGGAGACTATTGCAGAGGCACCGCTTTTCATAGATGACAATTCAGCCATCACCATTGCGGATCTTCGTTCAAAGTGTCGTAAGCTGAAGCAGAACAATGATCTCAGCCTTATTATAATCGATTACCTGCAGTTGATGAGTACCACAAAGCATGTGGAGTCGAGACAGCAGTTTATCTCAGACATGTCGAGATCCCTGAAGGTTCTGGCAAGGGAGCTGGATGTTCCTGTTATCGCACTGTCACAGCTTAACCGAGCCGTTGACTCAAGACCGGATCACAAGCCTGTGCTGGCGGATCTCCGAGAGTCCGGTGCCATAGAGCAGGACGCCGACGTGGTAATGTTCATTTACAGAGATGATTACTACAATCCGGACACCGAGAAGAAGGGAATCGCGGATATAATCATAGCTAAACAGAGAAAGGGTTCCGTAGGTTCCGTGGAACTGGTATGGCTTCAGGATTACACGAAATTTGCAAATAAAGAGCACTAAACGGCTCATACATAGAACATGAAGTAAGAAGGAGAACAAAAATGGTAGTAGAACCAAGAGTGAAAGATTTTATATGTACAACAGCTCATCCCGTAGGATGTGCCGCAAATGTTAAGAACCAGATTGAATATGTCAAGAGCAAGGGCAAGGCAGAGGGACCTAAGAAGGTACTTGTTATCGGTGCTTCCACAGGTTATGGTCTTGCTTCAAGAATTTCTGTGGCATATGGTTACGGTGCAGATACTCTCGGAGTTATGTTTGAGAAGGAGTCAAACGGACGTCGTACAGCGTCAGCAGGCTTCTACAATACGAGAGCATTTGAGGAGCAGGCACATAAGGATGGTCTCTATGCCAAGTCAATAAACGGCGATGCATTCTCAGTGGAGATTAAGGAGCAGGTTATCAACACCATCAAGGAAGACCTGGGCAAGGTAGATATGATCGTGTACAGTCTTGCAGCACCAAGAAGGACAATGCCTGACGGCACAAGATACACATCAGTTCTTAAGACTGTAGGTGAGGAATATTCAAATAAGACTCTTGTGTTAAAGGACAATACCATCACAGAAGCACATATTTCATCAGCTACAGAGGAAGAGATAAATGCCACAATAAAGGTTATGGGTGGTGAGGACTGGATAGACTGGATGAAGGCGCTTAACGACGCAGGAGTTCTTGCTGACAAGGTTATCACAGTTGCTTATTCATACATAGGTCCAAAGATCACATTCCCTATCTATGCAGAGGGCTCTATCGGACAGGCCAAGAAGGATCTCTACAAGTCCTGCGACATTATAAATGAGAGATGGCCACAGATAAAGGCTAAGGTTGCTATAAATAAGGCACTGGTAACACAGTCAAGTGCAGCCATTCCTATTGTACCTCTTTACATTACACTTCTCTACAAGGTAATGAAGGACAAGGGACTTCATGAGGGCTGTATTGAGCAAATGCAGAGACTCTTCATGGACAAGATCCTTGATGACAGCCAGGTTGATGAGAATGGATTTGTCCGCATGGATGACTGGGAGATGAGAGACGATGTTCAGAGTGTTGTTGCCGAGCGTTGGGATACAGTTTCAAATGACAATGTTAAGGAGATCGCTGATATAGACGGCTACTGGGAGGACTTCTACAACATGTTCGGTTTCAAGATCGACGGTGTGGACTACTCAGCAGATGTGGATATTATGTAGTTAATAAATATAATGAACGAGGGCAGGATAATGTACAGATATTTCTTATTTGACCTGGATGGAACTTTGACGAAGTCAGAAAAGGGAATATTTAATTGTATAAAATATGCTTTGGACTGGGCAGGTATTCCATATCCAGATGAGGCGGTATTCAGAAGCTTTATCGGACCTTCACTTTATGATTCATTTACAGATAAATTCAACATGGACAACGACATGGCACTTAAGATGGTAGCCAAGTACAGGGAGCGTTACAATGTCACGGGACTTTTTGAAAATGAAGTCTATGACGGAGTATACGACATGCTTGAAAGCCTTAAGGCTAAGGGCTGTACCCTTGCGGTGGCTACCAGCAAGCCTACGGAACCGACCTTAAGGATACTTGATAAGTTTGGCCTTTCAACGTATTTTGATGTGGTAGTCGGCAGTAATCCTGACGGTACAGGCTCTGAGAAGAAGCTCATAATAAGTGCCGTGGTGGAAAAGCTTCAGAAGCTTGATGGCTTCGACAAGTCGGCAGCGGTAATGGTTGGCGACAGATTTTATGACATAGAGGGCGGAAAAGCCTGTGGAATTGACACGGTGGGGGTTCTCTATGGGTACGGCAGCGAAGAAGAGTTCCGTGGCGCCGGGGCAACACATATTGTGGCAAGACCTTGTGATGTGGAGAAGCTTGGATAGAAGGAATGGCGGTAGCCCGGTGTGAGACTTCGAAATGAGAAGGAGATATTTACATGTCAGTTCATTCATATCCATTGTTGGTGTCATTGTATAAAGGAGAGGGGCGTATATTAATTGTCCCGATAATTGACCATGTTGCAGGATATTCTGTTTAGGCAGATTGGTACGAAAATATTCCGGATACTGCTAATGCAAGAGAAATTGGAGAATGTGTGCTTCGTGCAGTGGAGTATATCGGAAATAGTCCATTATCTTCTGCAAATCCTAAGGAAAGAGAAGCTAATGCGGCGTGGAAGAAAAACAGCAGATATAAAAGCAAAACTGCGTTTTGGAAAAATAACCATTATGTGCGAATAAACATAACCGAAAGTAACCAGTGTATTGTTTATTCAATGAAGAGATCAGAAAAACATCAGGGAACATATGATGAAATTATTAAGGAAGTTGTTCTGCCTATGGACACAGATACAGAAGAGATAGGGAAATCTGTCATTGATGTGTTTGCAGCGTCTGAGAGTTATTATGGGAGTAAAAAAGCCTATAAGGTAAAGGACAAAAGAACAATCTCGTTATTGGATGAAAAGAAAATCGTTATTAACTCGCGATGGGACGATAAGTGGGTAGATTTTCAAGATGGTGGAAGTGCAGAGATTTATCAATTATACAAATATGTAGCAGATGATGGTGACGTACTTGCATGTATATATTGGGGAATTGCACCGGAGCTTGATTGTGATATGAGCCGGGACAATGTTATGACATCATGGAAAAGACTATACGGAAAAGTGGATGTTTATGAATATAAGCTTGTGACTGGCAGCATATTCAGTACTTGTGCTGAAATGGAAAATGAAGATGTTCATAAGATTTCATATTATGTGCAAATGATGGACGACTTACTATTGGAATGTGGGTTAGAGATACTTAAGGAAAATGTATCTGGGAAACAAGTAAGTCAATTTATAAAATTTTTTAACGATGTGATAGTAAGTAGTAAGATTTCAGATTAAAGCATAAAGCGCAAGATGGTAGTACAGATACATTGCGATATGTGCAAAGACTGCAAGACCATAGTGAGAAGCTATATAGTTGAGGATACTGATAAGAAGTGGCTTAAATAAAAGACAGAAGAATATTCGTGGTTTTACATTTGCAGAGATAAAAAAATCAGCAGTTCATATCGGACTGCTGATTTTTTGGTTTCTACTTTATGAATCATAATCCGGCAGATCGTTGAAGAACATGTACATTGCATTGGTGTTACGCTCCAGTGCTGCCATTGTTGAAGGCAGTGGAACTGCAATGAGATCGTTGAACTCAAATTCTCCAAGCTCCGGTCTGATCTTATATCCCAGGTTTCTCTCATTTAAAGAGAAGTCTGCGTTAAATTCATAATTGTTGCCTCTTGCATCAAGGCGGACCCATCTTTTAAGGTTTGGCTCATATACTGCATTAAGAGCATGAAGTGCCAGCTTGTTTGACGAAGAAAAATGCTTGATACGCTGATAGCAGAAGCCTGTATAAATTCCATTTGCACGCATAAGTGCAGCAAGAAGATTTGCCTTTGCGTAGCTCATTCCTGTTTTCTTTTCAAGGACATCTGAGGCTGAGATGGTTATGATATCATCCTTTGTGTCCCATGTGTGATAAATCTCGTCTCTCACAAAATAATAAATCTTTTCAATTTTGTCGATTGGTTCAGTTAACCCCTTTGTTAATTCAAAAGCCTTAGCTTTCACAGCAGGGTCATCATAATTCACGTACTTATCGAATTTTAAATAAGATGCGTCCTTGTTGCGTTGAATTAAATCCATTGTTGTAATCCCTCCGGTTTTCAGTATATCTCCCCAAAGTGCAGGTGAAATATTTGCACTTAATATACCGTATCAACTGATATTAAATTATAAATCTTTATTTAATGTTCAGACACTACCTGGAATATGTAGAATTTCAAGTAGTAAGATTCGTCTGCAGCCCATAATATAGGGTGATCAGGTGCCTGAGTACGGAACTCGACCTGACGAAGTCTCTTTCGTACATTTGCCGCTGCCTGTCCGATGGTTTTGGTGAACAGCTCATAATCCATAAAATGTGAACATGAACAGGTTGCAAGAAATCCACCTTCCTTTACAAGCTTCATTGCACGAAGATTTATCTCACGATATCCCTTTATGGCGTTTTTAATAGAGTTTCTTGACTTGGTGAATGCCGGCGGATCGAGAATGACCACGTCAAACTTCTCGCCTTGCTTCTCCAGCTCCGGGAGAAGATCAAATACGTCAGCACACTTAAATGAAACTGTATCACTGAGGTTATTTAGTTCAGCATTTTTAATTGCCTGATCAACTGCAAGCTGTGAAGCGTCTACTCCCAGTACGCTTGCTGCTCCCGCGATCCCGGCATTTAATGCAAATGATCCTGTATGTGTAAAACAGTCAAGAACCTTGGCTCCCTTACATAATCTCTGTATGGCCAGCCTGTTATATTTCTGGTCAAGGAAGAAGCCGGTCTTCTGACCATCCTTCACATCAACCATGTAACGGACTCCATTCTCGACGATCTCTACATTGGTGTCGAATTCATCACCGATGAAGCCCTTATATCTTTCCATTCCCTCATTGAGACGTACCTTTGCATCACTTCGCTCATATACACCCTTGATAATTATACCATCATTCTTAAGGATAGTTTTTAAACGATTTATTAACAAAGTTTTAACACGATCCATACCGAGAGATAATGATTCAACTACCAGTACATCCGAAAATTTGTCGATGACTATTCCCGGCAGGAAATCAGCCTCGCCAAAGACTATTCGACAGCTGCTGGTATCCACAGTTTTCTTGCGGTAGTCCCATGCGGCCTGTAGACGTTTTGCGAAAAATTCTTCGTCGATCTCCTGATCCTCGTTGCGGGTCAACATTCTGACGGTGATCCTGGAATTGGTATTTATAAATCCCTTTCCCATGGGATATCCGTCAAAGTCTTTTATGATGACAATGTCCCCATTTTCGAAGCTTCCCATTATGGAAGCAATTTCGTTGTCGTAAATAAAGGCTCCGCCTGCTTTTATGGTGCGGCCTTCACCTTTTTTTAATGTTACTATTGCACTCATTTCGTCATAACCTTTCCTTATGTGGAAATTTAAAAGTTGTGAAGATCCGAAAAAATACACAACAAGGTAATTCTATCACAAATAATGACGGATTTACATACAATTATGCTGTTTTGAAAAAAATATGAGAAAATTTCGCATTCCTTTTCATTTGCGTATAAGGTATAATTTACATAGTGGCTGCCTGGTGAAATTGATTTTTATGACAGGTGAAACTATATCAGAGAAAACGTACATATTACGAAGACGAAAGGAGCGGATCTGATGAGAAAGAATATAATACAAATGACCAAAAAGGGCGTTGTTTATGCGGCAACAGCGGCTACCATAATGAGTTCTACATTGTTCTCAGGAGTAACATTTGCCAAGGAGGGCAGCGGACAGCCGGTGGCAGTTGAAACTCAGGTAACAGCAACTTCAGGCGACGCGGCAAGGAGCAGCGTATCATACTCCGGGCTTGTGAAAGAGGGCTCATATTACTACCTTTATGACGAGTATGGCAAGATGGATCTTGATGGCTGGGTAGAGCTTGACGGCGTTGAATATTATCTGCAGGAAAGCAATAAGTATGCGGTAATAAGGATATATGACCCTTCAGCGGGAACCTGCTCTGATTATAATGCTAAAACAGGAAAGTTTGATCAGAGAAAGAATGCTCTGGTTAGACTGGTGGATAACAGGTATTATAGATTTGATGGAAATGGCAAGCTGGAAAAGCAGTCCGGCTGGTATACCGTAAATGGTTCAAAGATGGCGTACAGAGGAGCAGATGGTGGTATAAATGCATTTGCAGAGAAGTCTGGGGCAAGATGGGTATACAAGGAGTTCAACAATGCTGTTTTTAACGGCGATTACAAGATTGTCACCAGCCGCTGGAGACAGATAAAGGAGAACTATTATTTCTTCAACAGTGCCGGTGAGAACACAAGAATATACTATCCATCAGGCAGAAAGTGCTACGACTATTCAGCGGGCAGATGGGTGAGACGCAAGAATTCCATCTGTACCCTTTACAACAACAAATACTATTATTTTGATGCTTCGGGCACGAGAGTTACCACAGCAGGCTGGAAGCAGCTCAGTGCAAAAGAATATGTGTATGTGTGCAGCAGCAGCCATGTAACATCAAGGATGGCGAAGAGCGGCAGCGTGTGGTCATTTACCAGTTGGAACAACGGCAAATGGGGCAAGGGAAGCTCAGGCTGGAAGACAATATCAGGAAATATATTCAACATAAACAGTGCTGGCAAGTCAACCGTTGCATATTATGGTTCCAGCAGAACCTGCTACACCGGGGACGGAACTTCAATGAAGCAGGTGAAGAATGACACTGTTGAGATCATGAGTCGTGTGTACTACTTCATGTCAAATGGCGTGAGAGGAAACAAGGCAGGCTGGTACACCACAAATGACGGAAGAAGGATATACTGTAACGCGTCAGGTGTAGTTACCAAGACAGAAACAGGCATAAAGATCGACCTTGGAAATGGCAGGAGCACCACAGTAAACGGACATTATGATTACGAAATGGCATACGAGCTGGTGGATATGCTTAATGCATACAGAAGGCAGAACGGACTGTCAGCTTTAAGCATTGACGAGGATCTTATGGCGTGTGCAGATGTGAGAAGTGCCGAGATATCGTATTCCTTCAGCCACACAAGACCAAACGGTGAGATGTGTTTAACCGCCAGCGGTAAGATGGGCGGCGAGAATATTGCCGCCGGTTACAGAGGTGCGGACGCAGTAATGGAAGGCTGGAAGAATTCTCCGGGACATAATTCCAACATGCTTGATTCCGATTGGAAAATCATAGGAATTTCAGTATTTATCAGGGATGACGATCCAAACTACTACACATATTACTACGTTCAGAATTTTGGATAATAAGGTTAGGAAATGAAATCTGTATCAGTTTATGCGATCACTAGACAACAGAATATGGAACAGCTACAGAAGCTGGAGCGGCAGTTGTCAGGCAGAGAACATTTTCTGAGGCTTCGGGAATGGGAGCTTGACAGTATGAGGGCACTGGTTAAACAGCTTGAGTTACACATGCAGAAGGTGTCTGCCCTCAGGTTCTTCTATTCATTCCAGATACCGAGACTGGGAAAGGAATTTGACCTGATCCAGATCAAGGACGAGCACATTGTAAATATCGAGCTTAAGAGCGGTGCGGTGTCCGACGAAATGATAAAAAAGCAGTTGATACAGAACAGGTATTATCTGTCAGTTCTCACCAGACCCATATATTCCTACACTTACATAAGCAGTGAAAACAGATTGGTACGCCTTACAAATCATGACCATATTGTGGAGGCGGACTGGGAAAGCCTGTGCGATATCCTGGGCAGGGACAGCAGGGATTATCAAGGTGATATTGAAGAGCTGTTCAAGGCGGAATATTATCTTATATCGCCCCTTACAGATCCGGTGAAATTCCTGAATAAAGAATATTTTCTTACCTCACAGCAGAGGGATATAAGGCGGCAGATACTGAGGAAAATAAGAGCAGAACATTCGGGATATTTTCTGTTTACGGGACTTCCGGGAACAGGAAAAACCCTGCTTTTATACGATATCGCAATGGGGCTTTCCGACAGGCGTAAGGTGTGTATGATACACTGCAGCGAGGCGGGAAAGAAATGGGAGATATTACATGAGCGATTACATAGGATAGATTTTCTTTCGGATAGTAGGCTTTTGGATGATGGGGATGACGGGATAGAAGTGATACATGATGGGAAAGACATATTTGCCGAGTATAGTGCCGTGTTGGTGGATGAGGCACATTTGCTGTCTGTGGAGAAGCTGAGATTTATCTTAAGGTGTGCCGGTGACCGGCCGGTGATATTCTCCAGTGATTCTGAGGACATGATCTCGCCTTATGAGCTTGACCGGGGCAATCTTCATGTGATCGAGGGACTTCCGGGGATTCAGATATTCCGTCTGACTAACCGTATCCGCACAAATGCAGAGCTGTCATCATTTATTCAGAATATTATGCATATTCCTGCCGGAAGACGGCTTAAGGAATATCCTCATATAGAGGTCGTCTATGCAAATGATGATGGTGAGGCTGCCAATCTTCTTGAAGACTATAGAGGACGAGGGTACTGGTATAAGGCTGATGGTGGAAATTCCTATGGCAGCAGAAATGTGGAGCCTTCCGGTGGAGTGGACAGTCTGGTGGTGGTTATGGATGACCATTATTACTATGACGAGGAGGGATATCTCAGGAGCCTGGAAGCGAAAGACAAGGCAAATGTCTTTAATGTAAGAAGCCTGTTCCACTATCTTAACCAGGCAAAGGAGATCCTGGCTATCGTTGTGAAAGGAAATCCGGATGTGTATGCCGGACTGATGAATGTGCTGCAGGGGAAGAGGGAAAAATATTGATTGAATAAAATAAGAAACTTAAAAGTACAGAACAAACATTCGATTTGCTCTGTACTTTTTTTATTATGAATGATATACTAAATCAGCAACAATACTAATAATAAATTAGAGGTTGAGATATATGGATCATTTTGAATTGGTATCGCCATATGAGCCAACCGGTGACCAGCCCCAGGCAATCGAAGAGCTGGTGCAGGGATTTAAGGAAGGCAATCAGTTCCAGACACTGTTAGGTGTTACCGGATCAGGTAAGACATTTACCATGGCGAATGTTATTAAACAGCTTAATAAGCCAACACTGGTGCTTGCCCATAATAAGACTCTGGCGGCACAGTTGTATTCGGAATTTAAAGAGTTCTTTCCTCATAACGCGGTAGAATATTTCGTTTCTTACTACGATTACTACCAGCCGGAGGCGTATGTGGCGTCAACGGATACCTATATAGCCAAGGACTCATCCATAAATGACGACATAGATAAGATGAGACACAGTGCCACAGCCGCCCTTATAGACAGGAAGGACGTAATAGTTGTTTCCTCGGTTTCATGTATATACGGTATCGGTGATCCTGATGAGTACAGAAATCAGATGTTGTCATTCCGTGTGGGCATGATAAAAGACAGGGACATGGTGATAGACGAGCTTACGGATATCCAGTATTCAAGAAACGATATGGATTTTCAGCGAGGAACCTTCAGAGTAAGGGGGGACGTGCTGGAGATCATGCCGGTATCTACATTTGAAGACGGAATAAGGATAGAGTTCTTCGGGGATGAGATTGACAGGATATGCGAATTTGACCCTCTTACAGGGGAGGTCAGGAGAAGTCTGAATTTCACCTGTATATTCCCGGCGTCCCATTATGTAGTAGGTCAGGAGAAGCTTAACAAAGCCCTTACCCGTATTGAGGCAGAGCTTGCAGAGCGGGTCAGATATTTCAAGTCACAGGATAAGCTTATCGAGGCACAGAGAATAGAAGAAAGAACCAATTTTGATATAGAGATGATGAGGGAGACAGGATTTTGCTCGGGAATCGAGAACTATTCAGGCCCTTTGTCAGGCAGAGAGACCGGGGAGACACCAAGCACGCTGTTGGATTTCTTCGGTGATGATTTTCTGCTTATTGTGGACGAATCTCATATAACCATACCCCAGGTAGGAGGTATGTATGCAGGAGACAGATCCAGGAAAATGAATCTGGTGGATTACGGCTTCAGGCTTCCGTCTGCCCTGGATAACAGACCGCTCAATTTCCAGGAATTTGAGAGCAAGCTGGATCAGGTTATGTTCGTGTCTGCAACACCTTCAAAATACGAAGAAGAACATGAAATGAAAAGGGTAGAGCAGATAATCCGTCCTACAGGACTTTTAGATCCACCGGTGGAGGTAAGACCTGTAGAGGGACAGATAGATGATCTTCTTACAGAGGTATTCAAGGAAACCGAGAAGGGAAATAAGGTACTGGTAACTACCCTTACCAAGAGGATGGCAGAGGATCTTACAGATTATATGAGGGAAAATGGCGTTAAGGTCAAATATCTCCACTCTGACATAGATACCATGGAACGAGTTGAGATAGTGAGAGATCTGCGAATGGGTGTATTTGACGTTCTGGTGGGCATAAACCTCTTGAGAGAGGGACTTGATATTCCGGAGATAACCCTTGTGGCTATTCTTGACGCAGACAAGGAGGGCTTCTTAAGATCTGAGACCTCACTGGTACAGACCATAGGACGAGCTGCCAGAAACAGCGAGGGCCACGTTATAATGTATGCGGACAGTATTACCAAGTCCATGAAATATGCATTGGATGAGACAGCAAGAAGACGTGAGATCCAGGACGCTTACAACAAGGAGCACGGCATAACTCCAAAGACCATTGTCAAGGAGATCAGGGATCTCATAAGCAATGAGGTGGCAGAGGATGTTCCACGTAACGACAAGAAGGATATCGAATCCATGACCAGAAAGGAACTGGAGACAGAGATAAAGAAGCTTACCAAGAACATGAACATTGCCGCAGCCGACCTGAACTTTGAGGCGGCAGCAGAGCTTCGTGACAGAATAAGAGAGCTGAAGGTTGCCCTTAGGGACTATGATAAGGATTAATGTTAAAGAAGGATAGGAAAATGAGCGAAAGAAAGTACATTACAATAGAAGGAGCGAGGGAGCACAACCTTAAGAATATAAGCCTTAAGATACCAAGGGACAAATTTGTAGTTGTCACAGGACTCTCAGGCTCGGGAAAATCTTCGCTGGCGTTTGACACCATATATGCCGAGGGACAGAGAAGATACATGGAATCACTGTCTTCTTACGCAAGACAGTTCTTAGGACAGGCAGAGAAGCCTGATGTGGACAAGATAGAAGGTCTGTCACCTGCCATATCCATAGATCAGAAATCTACAAATAAGAACCCGAGATCCACAGTGGGAACAGTTACAGAGATATATGATTATTTCCGATTATTATTTGCAAGGGTTGGAATACCTCACTGCCCGAAGTGTGGCAAGGTAATAAGCCGTCAGTCCGTAGATCAGATGGTAGATGAGATAGTCAAGCTCCCTGAGAGGACAAAATTTATGGTACTTGCACCTGTGGTAAGGGGCAGAAAGGGAGAGCATGTCAAGCTCCTGGAGCAGATCAAGAAAAGCGGTTTCGTGAGAGTTGTTATAGATGACAGCCAGTATGAGCTGTCGGAGGAGATCAAGCTTGACAAAAACAAGAAGCACAACATAGATGTGGTAATAGACCGTCTTGTTATAAGACCGGACATTGAACGCAGACTTGTAGATTCCGTGGAGACAGCCCTTAAGATGGCAGAGGGACTTATGAAGATCGAGATCATGGAGACAGACGGCAACAACAGGGTCATCAATTTCTCTGACAGTTTCTCATGTCCTGACTGTGGAATAAGCATTGATGAGATAGAGCCGAGAAGCTTCTCATTCAACAATCCGTTTGGCGCATGTCCGTGCTGTGCGGGACTGGGATTTAAGATGAGATTCGACCCGGATCTTATGATACCGGATGACAAATTATCCATAAATGAGGGTGCCATTGTCGTGATGGGATGGCAGTCCTGTAATGATGGCAAGAGCTTCTCAAATGCAATACTTCGTGCTCTGGCGGCAGAGTATGGATTTTCGCTGGATACTCCGTTCTGCCAGTACAGCGATGAGATAAAGAACCTGCTTATATACGGCGAGGGTTCAAGACCGGTGAAGGTCCATTATAAGGGACAGCGTGGAGAAGGAGTCTACGACATTACCTTTGAGGGACTTGTGAAGAATGTTGAGAGAAGATACAGAGAAACCGGCGGCGAGACCATGAAGGCTGAATACGAAACTTTCATGACCATCACTCCATGTGAGGAGTGTCATGGCAAGAGACTTAAGCCTACAGCTCTGGCGGTTACGGTAGGTGGCAAGAATATTTCAGAGCTTACGGAGATGTCCATAGAGGATCTTAGCAGATTCATGGATGGACTGGAGCTGGATGAACGTCAGAAGCTTATAGGAAGTGCCATTTTAAAGGAGATCAGATCAAGACTTCACTTCCTTATAAATGTGGGACTTGATTATCTGGCATTGTACCGGGCAACAGGAACCCTTTCAGGCGGTGAAGCCCAGAGAATAAGGCTTGCAACCCAGATAGGTTCAGGACTGGTGGGCGTTGCCTATATACTGGATGAGCCGAGTATCGGACTTCATCAGAGGGACAATGACAAGCTGATCGCAGCTCTTTGTGAGTTGAGAGATCTTGGAAATACCCTTATCGTTGTTGAGCATGATGAGGATACCATGCGTGCGGCAGACCACATAATCGATATAGGACCTGAAGCCGGGGAAAATGGTGGATATGTCATTGCCGAGGGAACTGCCGAGGAGATAATGAAATGTGAGAATTCCATCACCGGTGCATACTTAAGCGGAAGAAAGAAGATAGAGGTTCCGGCGGAACGCAGGAAGCCTACAGGATGGCTCACAGTTAAGAACGCATATGAGAATAACCTTAAGCATATAGATGTTGATTTCCCACTGGGAGTCATGACTTGTGTTACAGGAGTGTCAGGTTCAGGAAAGAGCTCATTGGTAAATGAAATATTGTACAAGAAGCTTTCAAGGAGGTTGAACCGAAGCAGGGTCAAGGCGGGAAAGCATGACCATATAATAGGATACGACCAGCTTGATAAGGTTATAAATATTGACCAGTCACCTATAGGAAGAAGTCCAAGATCAAACCCTGCCACATATACAGGAACCTTTGATCTCATAAGAGATTTATTTGCCGGGACAAAGGACGCAAAGGCAAGGGGCTACAAGAAGGGCAGGTTTTCATTTAATGTGTCCGGCGGAAGATGTGAGGCATGTAAAGGCGATGGTATCATCAAGATAGAAATGCATTTCCTCCCCGATGTGTATGTCCCTTGCGAGGTATGTAAGGGCAAGAGATACAATCGTGAGACTCTGGAGGTTAAGTATAAGGGCAAGAGCATATTTGATGTTCTTGATATGACTGTGGATGAGGCTTGTGAGTTCTTTGAAAATGTACCTTCGATCCTCAGGAAGATATCAACCTTAAAGGATGTGGGACTTGGATATATAAAGCTTGGTCAGCCCTCCACAACTCTGTCAGGTGGTGAGGCACAGCGTATCAAGCTGGCAACGGAGCTGTCAAGACGCGGCACAGGAAAGACCATATATATACTGGATGAACCTACCACAGGACTTCATTTTGCTGACGTGGACAGACTGGTTGATATCCTCAGAAGATTAAGTGAAGGTGGAAATACGGTTGTGGTTATTGAGCATAACCTTGATGTCATAAAGACTGCGGACTATATTATTGATATGGGGCCGGAAGGTGGAGCCAAGGGTGGAACAGTTATCGTCCAGGGAACTCCGGAGGAAGTTGCCAAGTGTAAGAAGTCCTACACAGGTCAGTACCTTAAGAAATATCTTAAAAAGTAGAAGCTGAAGGTGTGCTTTAAAAGTAAAAAATTGAAGAGTACTTAAAAAGCAGAAACATAAGGGAAGTCTGGAAATAAGGGGGATATCTTAAGAGTAGAAACTTAAACAATATGTCAAAATTAAAAAATTGCAGATAAATAGCATGAATAATGTTATAATGTATCTTTAAGGGAACTACCGGAAGAGGTAAATTACAAATTGCCTGATGTTCAATAAACGGAGGACATGATAAATAATGAAATGTATAAAATGCGGCAAGGAGATAGATAATAAATCCACAGCCTGTGAGTATTGTGGCATGCTGTTTACTCCTGTTATGAAGAGAAAAATGCTTGAAAGAGAGCAGCAGCTTGAGGAATATAACAAGCAGATGGCAGCTTACAATAAGCAGTTGAAGAAGGGAAAGATCAAAGAGGAAATACCAGAAGACATAAACGACACACAGACCTTAAGGCTTGAGGATTGTCCTGTGGTGGGACAGCCGGAGGATGACTATGACGGAGAGAGCAGGACTATTGTCTTAGACAGAGAGGAAGACAAGCCGGTGGCTTCGTACATGCCGAATTTCTTTGGAATTATAGGCAGCATAGCATTTGCAGTGTCATTGTTCCTGCCATACAGCAAAGGCCTGGAAAAGCTTACGGATACAGCGTTGTATGCATTTCTCGCGGCGGCAGTGGTTGTTCTGGTGGCGTCATTTGTCAACAATTTAGTATTTGAGATCATTGAACTTGTTGTCTCTATATTCCTTGGAGGCTGGTGGATAGCCATGGATATAGCCAAGGGCATGATAGGAAGTGAGGGCATGATTCTTATGTACGGAGGCTATATAAATCTTGCAGCATCGGTAATACTGGTTCTGTCGGGAATCATCTGGATGCTTATCACACATATCAGCGATGACCAGTGATATTAACCGGGACACAGAGCAGTTAAGAAGAATATACAGATAAGTTAAGAAGAATGTGCATATAACTAAAAATGAACAAATCTTCCCGGATACAAATGTCCGGTTAAAAAATGAAAGTTGATCTATAAAAACAGGAGCCTGATATCACGGAATAAATCTGTGAATATCAGACTCCTGTTTTTATCTGACATCAGGGCGCGTCCACATATATGGAATGCCGATGCCGGAATGTTTGATCAGATAAATTTAATTAGTCGTTAGCCTTACCAACTGATCCGAATAATTCCATCTTCTCCTTAACTGTAGCCTTAATTGCCTCAGCACCTGGAGCAAGAAGCTTTCTAGGATCGAATCCCTTACCTTCAAGATCCTTACCAGCCTCGATGTACTTTCTTGTAGCTTCCTGGAATGATAACTGGCACTCTGTGTTTACATTGATCTTTGAAACGCCAAGTTCAATAGCCTTCTTGATCATGTCAGCAGGGATACCTGTACCACCGTGAAGAACTAATGGCATGATGCCTGTCTTCTGCTGGATAGCGTCAAGTGTCTCGAATGAAAGACCCTTCCAGTTTGCTGGATACTTACCATGGATGTTACCGATACCTGCAGCAAGCATATCTACACCGAGATCTGCAATGGTCTTGCACTCTTCAGGATCTGCGCACTCGCCCATACCAATAACACCATCTTCTTCACCACCGATAGAACCAACTTCACACTCGATTGAGAGACCAAGCTGATGAGCTACATTAACAAGCTCTGTTGACTTAGCAAGATTCTCCTCGAATGGATAGTGTGAACCATCGAACATGATTGATGTGAAACCAGCCTTGATACACTTGTAACATCCTTCGTATGTTCCGTGATCTAAGTGAAGAGCAACAGGAACTGTAATTCCTAATTCCTCATCCATAGCCTTAACCATAGCTGCTACTGTACCGAATCCTGTCATGTACTTGCCGGCACCCTCTGATACACCTAAGATAACAGGTGACTGAAGCTCCTGCGCTGTTAAGAGGATTGACTTTGTCCACTCAAGGTTGTTGATGTTGAACTGACCTACTGCATAATGACCAGCTTTGGCTTTCTTTAACATTTCTGTTGCTGAAACTAACATTGTAAATGTCCTCCATTTGTTATTAAATTTTCTGAGATGAGGGGATATTGCAGACATTATTTTGCTGCCCACCTCACCACATTCTGCCACAATTATACCTTATAAACCTATAAAATAAAAGTGCTTTTACTAAAAAGATTTCCCCGGTAACAAAAAGAATTATCAAGAACGGCTGCCGCCTTGATATAAAACAAAATCTGCAAATGTGCATTATATTAAACATTTATAAATTAAAAGTCGCTTACATTGAAATGAAAAAATATAAGTGGTATCATTTGCATGATAGATTGTCATTTGAAAATTATAACTACGTGGATTTATGAATGACAGGTATATGCGGATAATAGTTTTGTATTTATTTAAGAAAAAGGAGACAGCGAATGCTTCAGCTAAAAGAAATTGTTAAAGACTACCGGACCGGCGATGAAGTTGTGAAGGCTCTTAAGTGCATATCCATAAACTTCAGGAAAAATGAGTTCGTGTCCATCCTGGGACAGTCGGGATGTGGTAAGACTACCCTTCTTAATATAGTAGGTGGTCTGGATCAATACACCAGCGGAGACCTGGTGATCAATGGCAAATCAACAAAGTCCTTCAAGGCAAGGGACTGGGATTCTTACAGAAACAATTCCATCGGTTTTGTATTCCAGAGTTACAATCTTATACCACACCAGTCAGTTCTCTCAAATGTTGAGCTGGCACTTACACTTTCAGGTGTATCAAAGGCAGAACGCAGAAAGAGAGCAAGGGAGGTTCTGGAGAAGGTAGGTCTTGGAGATCAAATGCATAAGAAGCCTAACCAGATGTCAGGTGGACAGATGCAGCGTGTTGCAATAGCCAGAGCCCTTATAAATAATCCGGATATACTTCTGGCAGATGAGCCTACAGGAGCCCTGGACTCAGAAACCAGTATTCAGATTATGGAGCTTTTAAAGGAGATTGCCAAGGACAAGCTTGTCATAATGGTAACTCATAATCCGGAGCTTGCGGAGACATACTCCACAAGAATAGTAAAGCTTCTTGACGGTAATATAATAGATGACTCAAATCCATTTTCAGATGAGGATGAGGCAAGGGAGGCAGAAGGAGATTACAAGCCGAGAAAGACTTCCATGTCTGTATTTACAGCATTTTCATTGAGTCTTAACAACCTTATGACCAAGAAGGGAAGAACTTTTCTGACAGCATTTGCAGGAAGTATAGGAATAATAGGAATAGCTCTGATCCTGTCTCTGTCATCAGGTTTCCAGAGATATATAAATGATGTTCAGGAGGAGACGCTGGCGTCTTATCCTATACAGATAACCAAGAAGGCCGTGGATTACGGCGACATGATAAAGGAAATGACCGGAAATAACGGCGGCGAGGAAGCCAGAAAACACGACGATGATCTGGTACACTCCGGAGATATCATGGGAGATATGCTCATCTCCATGGTGGCAGAGGTCAAGGATAACGATCTTGAGACCTTTAAAGAATATATCGAGGACGAGGCAAATGGCTTCAAGGATCTCACCAGTGACATCAGCTATACCTATGACACCCCAATATATGCATACAATGAAAGTGCAGTGGGCGGTATCAAGCAGGTAAATCCAAGTACCCTTATGAATGATATGGGCTTTGGTGGAATGATGGACACCCAGGAATCGGTTTCAGGGCTTATGTCAGCATTTACCTATGGCTCGAACTCTTCAGATATGTGGACCCAGATGATGGACAATCAGGAGCTGTTGTCACAGCAGTACGATGTGCTGGCAGGACATTGGCCTGAGAACAAGAACGAGGTAGTCCTTGTTGTAGATAAGAATAATGATATCAGTGATTATGCCCTGTACAACCTTGGTTACAGAGACTCAAGGGAGCTCGGTGACATAGTGGCAGACGTTCTGGCAGGCGGTAAGGTTCCTGATATGGAGGAGATGACATTTACCTATGATGATCTTCTTAAACTTAAGTTCAAGATTGTACTTCCTACACAGTTCTTCCAGAAGAATGAAGACGGAACATACACAGATATGAGCACAGATGAGGATTTCCTGAATGATGTTGTTCATAATGGCATGGAGGTCAAGGTTTCCGCTGTTATCAGACAGTCAGAGAAGGCTTCATCAGCACCTATCCAGCCGGGCTACATCGGATACACCTCAGAGCTTGCAGAGTATATTGTTACAGAAAACGAGAAGGCTGAGATCATTCAGGATCAGCTTGCAGATCCTGACAAGGATGTGATCACAGGTCTTCCATTTGCGAATGGTGAGGAGATCACCATTGACGATGTGGATATGGATCAGATAATGTCTGAGCTTGCTTCATCAGGTCAGATGACAGATGAAATGCAGCAGATGTTTGCAGATATGACAGAAGACCAGATATTCGACATGTTAAAGCAATACGGATATTTCAGCCAGTCAACCTCAACCTATGATGACAATATGTCCATGCTTGGCTACAGTGAGCTGGCAAAGCCTGCGTCCATCAGCCTGTACTGTACGGAATTTGCCGATAAGGATAAGCTTACAGAGCTCATCGACAAGTACAATGACGAGTATCCGGATAAGGAGATAACCTACACAGATTATATCGGTATTATGCTGTCATCTGTGACCAAGATCATCGATGCTATAACCTATGTACTTATAGCATTTGTGGCTATTTCCCTTATAGTTTCATCTATCATGATAGGAATTATCACCTATATATCAGTGTTAGAGCGTACAAAGGAGATCGGTATCTTACGAAGTATCGGTGCTTCAAAGAAGGATATCTCACGAGTATTTAATGCGGAGACATTTATTATTGGTCTGTTCTCCGGAATAATAGGTATTGGTGTGACCATGCTGATCAATATTCCTATAAGTATGGTTATTGAGAAGTATATTAATGTGCCGGGAGTTTCATCACTTCCTTGGAAGGGTGGACTTGCACTGGTTATCATCAGTGTGATCCTGACATTGATCGGTGGACTTATACCATCAAAGATGGCAGCCAAGAAGGATCCGGTCATAGCACTCAGAAGTGAATAAAATTTATCAGAATATAAAGTATAATAACAGCTGGTGGTTCGTAGAGAATGGCAAGGTCAATTTCGCAGCAGAGACACTGATCAAGTACAACAATGTATGGTACTATGTGAAGAACGGTAAGGTTGATTTCAGTTACACAGGCTATGTTACATATACAAATGGACACAGATATTACGTTAAAAATGGCAGAAAGGTAAGCAGAGCATAATGTTTATGATTGCTTTTCTGATATAAAAGGGAAAAGACCATCATTGGTGGCTGTCTGTATCCCTGCAATAAAAATTCCGGTGTTTTGTGCACCGGAATTTTTGTATATATAAATTTGTGTAAATCGACACCACGCACCTGTAATATCTGATATAATGGTGTCTGTATCAGGGTAATATGGAAGGGAGGAAATTATTATGGCAGGAAGTCATATTGCTATACCAACAATTCTTAAGATAGGAAAGGGGGCTCTTAATGATCTTGGCACATACCTTGCAAATGCAGGTATGCACAATGCAGTTATTTATTTTGGAAACGGACTTATTGACATGTTCGGAGCGGGAGTTATGGGCTCTCTTAAGGAGAAGGATATAAAGGTTCTGGAATACAGGGAGTTGGATACGGTCAATATAAATGACATTATTGAGCTGGCATTTAACATAGATGCAAAGGCACAGGCTATCGTAGGTATCGGTGGGGGAAAGGTTATAGACGCGGCGAAATATGCGTCATATTTAAGAAAGCTTCCGTTTATAAGTATTCCTACATCTTCATCATCTGATGGGTTTTCCTCTGCCAGTGCTTCCCTTATTGTCAATGGCAGGAGAACTTCAGTGCCTGCAAGAATGGCATACGGTATCATTGCAGATACGGAGATAATAAAGAGTGCACCGGACAGGTTCATATATTCAGGCATAGGTGACATGGTGTCAAAGATCACAGCCCTCTATGACTGGTTATTTGAGTCCAGCAACGGCTACAGCGAGATGAACGACTTCGCTGTTATGATCGCCAAGAAGGCTGTGAACAGCTTTGTCCGTACACCATTTGAAACTATACATGATGATCTGTTCCTCAAGGAGCTGTTAGACTCCCTTGCCATGAGTGGAGTTGCAAATGAGATCGCCGGCGGCAGTACACCTACCTCGGGCAGTGAACATCTCATATCCCATGCACTGGATAAAATGCTTGAGAAACCGCAGCTTCACGGCATCCAGGTGGGCATTGCCACATACATTATGGCAGTGGTTCAGGATCACAGATATGTCAGGGTAAATGCGATATTTGAGAAGACCGGCTTCTGGGATTATGTAAGTACCCTTGATCTTAAGAGAGAGGATTTCGCTGCGGCTATAGATATGGCACCATCCATCAAGCCGCACAGACACACTTATCTCCATGAGCAGCAGTACAGGGATAAGGCAAAAGAAGTCCTTTATAATGACGAAGTGCTTAAGAAGGTTTTTGATTAAAGTTAAAAAAATGTTTGGATCAAATCCACTAATCAGGATACATGATTTTGTATTTGATTGGCAGCCATTTAAGAATAAAATATTGATTTTTTTGAACATTTTTACCGGTATGTGGTGGCACGGTTCATATATAATGTATAAGCACATACATAGTGAATTTTTCGTTATGAGGCTTGACCTTGCTACCGGCACAAAGCCCATGTTTGAGGAGGAGCCTTCACGAACGAAGAGAGTGATTATGCATGGCTCCGACGATATGTCATAGAGAGGGACCCACGAAGTGGGAGAGTTGGCTATGACCTACTATTTGAGGAGGAGCCTTCACGAACGAAGAGAGTGATTATGCATGGCTCCGACGATATGTCATAGAGAGGGACCCACGAAATGGGAGAGTTGGCTATGACCTACTATTTGAGGAGGAGCCTTCACGAACGAAGAGAGTGATTATGCATGGCTCCGACGATATGTCATAGAGAGGGACCCACGAAATGGGAGAGTTGGCTATGACCTACTATTTGAGGAGGAGCCTTCACGAACGAAGAGAGTGATTATGCATGGCTCCGACGATATGTCATAGAGAGGGACCCACGAAATGGGAGAGTTGGCTATGACCTACTATTTGAGGAGGAGCCTTCACGAACGAAGAGAGTGATTATGCATGGCTCCGACGATATGTCATAGAGAGGGACCCACGAAATGGGAGAGTTGGCTATGACCTACTATTTGAGGAGGAGCCTTCACGAACGAAGAGAGTGATTATGCATGGCTCCGACGATATGTCATAGAGAGGGACCCACGAAATGGGAGAGTTGGCTATGACCTACTATTTGAGGAGGAGCCTTCACGAACGAAGAGAGTGATTATGCATGGCTCCGACGATATGTCATAGAGAGGGACCCACGAAATGGGAGAGTTGGCTATGACCTACTATTTGAGGAGGAGCCTTCACGAACGAAGAGAGTGATTATGCATGGCTCCGACGATATGTCATAGAGAGGGACCCACGAAGTGGGAGAGTTGGCTATGACCTACTATTTGAGGAGGAGCCTTCACGAGCGAAGAGAGTGATTATGTATGGCTCCGACGAGTTTGGGCGACTGCTGGTTAATAAGCTGGTCGAGCCGAGTAGAAAAATGAACAAGTATGGCGTTACATTATATATGAAGCCGTGCGTACATACTTCCCAGACAAGCGTTTAATGATAAATTTTATCTTTTTAACCCTGGGCAGCCACTACCATAGCAAAATAACAGCTGATACAGGAGAATTACCAATATTTATTAAGGTATATTATATAGATTTCATCACGAAAATGTGTTATACATAGAGATGATGAGAAAAAGTATCTTTAGGGTGTACAGGGGATACATGGAATAGGAGTTTTTTATGATTACTAATGACGCAACAATACTTACAGTAAAGCATGAGGTTTTGTATGAAGTAGCGAAGCTTGCATACGAGGGGAAGCTTGAGGAGGAGAGAGACAATCTTCCTTATAAGATGATCCCCGGACCACAGCCGCTGTTCAGGTGTTGTATATACAGAGAAAGAGAAAATATAAGACAGAGGATACGTCTTGCAGAAGGCAAGGCTCCGGGACCGGAGGACGACGGAAATATAGTCCAGGTCATCAACTCAGCATGTGAAGGCTGTCCTATCTCAAGATATGTAGTAACAGATAACTGTCAGAAGTGTATGGGAAGAGCGTGTCAGAGAGCCTGTCGTTTCGGTGCCATAAGCATGGGAAGAGACAAGTCCTATATAGACCCTTCAAAGTGTAAGGAGTGTGGACAGTGTGCAAAGGCATGTCCTTACAATGCCATAGCAGAACTTATGAGACCATGTATGAATAGCTGTCCTGTAAATGCCATATCAGTATCAGACAGCGGTGTTGGTATTGCGGTTATAAATGAAGAAAAATGTATCAGATGTGGAGCATGTATCCATAAATGCCCGTTCGGTGCCATAGGCTCCAAGACATTTATCGTAGATATCATCAAGGCAATGCAGGCAGGAAAGCGTGTGTATGCCATGTTCGCACCGGCTACCATCGGACAGTTTGGTGCAGATATAACCCTTGCAAGTTGGAGAACAGCCCTTAAGAAGATAGGCTTCCACGATGTAGTGGACGTCAGCCTTGGCGGTGATATGACGGCAATGGCAGAGGCAAAGGAATGGATCGAGGCAATAGAGCATGGACAGAGAAAGTCAACCTCATGCTGTCCGGCATTTGTCAATCTTATAAAGAAGCATTACTCAGAGCTTTCAGACATTATATCCGAGACAGTGTCACCAATGTGTGCAGTGTCAAGATGGATAAAAGATAAAGACCCTGAGGCAGTTACAGTATTTGTAGGTCCATGTATCGCCAAGAAGGAGGAGACTACAAGAAAAGAGTCAAATTCAGCAGACTATGCCCTTACCTATGGTGAGATAAGAGCCATGCTCCGTGCAAAGAGTGTGAAGCTTGAGCCGGAGGAGGATACAGAGGCACAGGCGTCAGTATTCGGTAAGAAATTTGCAAATGCAGGTGGTGTTACCGCAGCAGTTGTGGAGAGTATGAAGGAGCTTGGATACGAGGCTGACGTGGATGTATGCAAGTGTAACGGCGTTGAGGAGTGTAAGAAGATGCTCACTCTTATGAAGTTTGGAAGACTTCCACAGAACTTCATGGAAGGTATGATCTGTGAGGGCGGCTGTGTAGGCGGACCGTCAAGACACAGGTCAGAGCAGGAGACCAAGAGAGACAGGAACGCAGTCCTTGATAAGGCTGAAGAGAAGAATATCTCTGACAGCTTAAGTACCCATGAGGCGGGAGAAACTTTCATGGTAAGAGCGTAAGGACGGCGTAATATCCACATCAGATTGGATTAAAGTATTGAAGATACCAAGATATGATGTGGTAGATGTGCAGAGAAAAAAGCATTTGCAGTAATTATATAGAAATATCAAAATCCCGGAAGATTGATCCGCAGAAGATGGGTCATTTTTCCGGGACTTTTTGTTATGGCAACGAAAAAGTTGAACATTATTATATGTGAGCATTTTTCAACTGTTGATCCGCAGATAAAGATTTTACATGTTTTAACATTTTTGTAAAAATTCTTGACAGGAAAGATTTATATGCTATTATAATGCATGTGGTATTGAAAACCACATGTGGAGTTTATTAAAAACTCAAAAAACAGACAACAATACTTTAAAATATAGAGAGAAGAATTACTGGAGGATTTTATATGTCAACAGGTATGAGACCGGAAGAAGGAATAGCAGGAAAGTTCATAAGTGCTTCCCTTGATGACAACAATGTATTAGAGAAGATCGAGTTCACGAATAAGGATGACTTCAACTTTGGATTTGACGTTATGGACGCACTTGCAGAGAAGAAACCGGACGACAGAGCACTTATTTACGTTTCAAAGAATAAGGAAGAAAGAATATTCACCTTTAAGGAGATGAAGGAGTACTCCAACAGAGCTGCAAATTACTTCGTGAAGCACGGAATTAAGAAGGGCGATAAGGTAATGCTGGTCCTTAAGCGTCATTATCAGTACTGGATCACAATGATCGCACTTCATAAGTTAGGAGCTATTGCAATCCCTGCAACAAATATTCTTAAAGCTTCTGATTATGCATACAGAATTGAAGCAGCCAATATCAAGGCAGTTATCTGTACATCAGATGACAAGATTCCTGACGCCATGGCTTCAATAGACCCTGATAACAAGCTTATTAAGATGATCGTAAACGGTGAGAGAGAGGGCTTCCTTTCATTTGACCAGGGAATAATGGAAGAGAGCACAGTATTCGAGAGACCTACCGGTGAGGATAAGGTTATGGCTCATGACGTGCTTCTCATGATGTTCACATCAGGAACAACAGAACATCCAAAGCTTGTGTCACACAACCATCTGTACCCACTGGGTCACTACATAACAGCAAAGTACTGGCACACAAACAGAGCAGGCGAGGTTCATCTTACAGTTTCGGATACAGGCTGGGGTAAGGCACTCTGGGGCAAGTTATATGGACAGTGGCTTTGCGAGACAACAATATTTGTATATGATTTCGACGTGTTCAGTGCCGATAACATCTTCAAGCTTATTGAGGAGTACCACATCAACACATTCTGTGCACCACCGACACTCTACAGAATCCTGGTTAAGATGGACATGAGCAAATACAATCTGTCTTCTCTCAGATACTGCACAACAGCAGGTGAGGCACTTAACCCTGAGGTATTCTACAAGTTTAAGGAATTAACGGGATTTACAATTTACGAAGGATTTGGACAGACAGAGACAACACTTACAATAGGAAACCTTGAGAACACAACTCCAAGACCGGGTTCAATGGGTAAGGCAAGTCCACTTTACGATGTAAGGATAATGAGACCTGACGGAACATTTGCAGAGGCAGGTGAGACAGGTGAGATTGTTATCAACATTGAAAATGGTGAGCCGGACGGACTCTTCATCAGATACGAGAACGATCTTGAGAGAACTGCCGAGATAAAGAGAGACGGATACTATCACACAGGTGATACAGCATACAAGGATGAGGATGGATACTTCTGGTTCGTAGGCCGTGTTGATGATATCATCAAGGTTGCCGGATACAGAGTAGGACCTTTCGAGATTGAAAATGAGATCATGAGGATTCCATATGTACTTGAGTGTGCAGTTACATCGGTTCCTGACAGCACAAGAGGTCAGGCGATCAAGGCTACAGTTGTACTTACCGAGGGAACAGTAGGAGATGAAGCGTTAAAGCGTGACATGAAGCGTTACTTCAAGGAGAACATTGCAAGCTACAAGAGACCTAGGGTTATTGAGTTTGTTAAGGAAATGCCTAAGACCATCAGTGGTAAGGTAAGAAGAGTCGAGATCAAGGAAAAGGATTGGAAATAATATTATGATAGCAATAGAGGACATTGATAAGATAGAGCCGTATGTAAGACCGGTATTTTACTATGAAACAGATAGAATGGGTATAGTACACCACTCCAACTATATAAGATGGATGGAAGAAGCCCGTATGGACTGGATGGATAAGATTGGCTGGAATTACAAACACATTGAGGATGAGGGAATAATCATTCCTGTACTTGGAGTGTCAACCCAGTACAAGACCATGAGCAGATACGGAGATACAATAGAGATCCACACCTATCTGTCAGAGTACACCGGCGTAAGAGTAGGATTTTTCTATGAAATATGCGACAAGGAAACCGGTGAACTGAGATGTCTCGGTACATCATCCCACTGCCTCTTGGACAGTGACAACAAGATCCTGTTCATGAAGAAGCAGTACCCTGAGGAGGATAAGCTGTTCAAGGCACTCTTAAAGGAATATAAGGAAAAGCACGAGAAGAAAAAATAATACGGTTATAGTCGGAAAATAAACAGTGCGGGCATGCAGAGCATTAAAGATCATAAAAGATTATAAAAGGTCATTAAGATAAGCCTGTACAGTAAAAGTCCCGATGACTGGATATGTAATGGATGATACAATATATCCGGTCATTGGGATTTTTTATTTAATAGAAAGAAGGAACAAAGATGAACATCAGAAGGGCAAATGATAAGGACATACCGAGACTTATTGAATTATTACAACAGGTCCTTGAGATACATGCAGGTATCAGACCGGATATCTTTATCTCCGGAACAACCAAGTATACCCATGACGAGCTGCTTAAGATGACATTAGATGATGAAAAGCCCATATATGTTGCGGTAGATGAGGATGACAGATGTGTAGGTTATGCCTTCTGCCAGTTGAGAGAACAGCCATTTTCAAATAATATGGTGCCGTTTAAATCTCTTTTCATTGATGATCTCTGCGTTGACTCAGATATCAGAGGACAGCATGTGGGAGAGCATTTGTTTGAATTTGTGAAGAGCGAGGCGAAGAGGCTTGGCTGTTACGAGGTCACGCTTAATGTGTGGACAGGTAATACATCAGCAGAGCATTTCTATGAGAAAATGGGAATGAAGACAAAGGAAAGACAGATGGAGTATATTTTATAGTGAAAATAATCCGGGTGCAACGGTTCGTTGCACCCGGATCTGATGTAATGGCTTAACTGATTATATGATGGTTAAGCCATTTTCTTGAATGGAAACGGATTGTGAAGATTATCGCTCTGAGGGTCCAGTCAGCGAACATTCCGATCCACACTGCAATAGGACCGAAGCCCCATACACGGCACAGGTATATACACAGGATAACACGGCAGAGCCACATGGTCAGACATGAGGTGATCATGGAGAATTTAACGTCTCCGGCGGCTCTCATGCCGTAGGCAGGGATAAATGAAAGTACCCAGGAAATTGGTTTGGTAATGGTGATAAATACTACCATATTAAAGCAGAGCTGAGCACTTTCGGCTTCCATACCGCCTATCCTTGTTATTGGTTTTGTAAGGGCAAGAACAAGGAGACAGCTAAAGATTATGGCAGCTTCTGCCAGCCATGAAAGCTTCTTAACATAGTATACAGCCTCGTCTTTTCTTCCGGCTCCAAGGCACTGACCTACAACTGTCATAAGTCCGATACCTATTCCCATGGCGGCAACACCATTTAACATCTCAAGGATATTTGTCATTGCCTGGGCAGCGATGGCTACGGTACCAAGGGTAGACACGGTGGACTGGATAGCCAGCTTGCCGAACTGGAACATGCTATTCTCGATACCCGAAGGTATACCTATATATAATATCCTTCTTATTGTAGAGGAGTCCGGGCGTATGGACAGGTAGTTACGCACGGCAATAGGTTCTTTTTCATTTCTTAATTTCCATATTACTACAACCGCACAGAAAATACGTGAGAACAGGGTTGATATGGCGGCTCCCGCAACGCCCATGTTAAGGACGAAGATGAGCAGTGCATTTCCCCCGATGTTTAAAAAATTGGAAATAACCGAGATCACCATAGGTCTTCTGCTGTCGTTCTGGGCTCTCATAATGGAAGCACCTGCGTCATACAAACCGATAAATGGGAATGATAACAGGGTGAACAGGAAATAAACCTGTGAATTAGCCATGACATCGGCTTCCACCTTGCCGAATATAAGCTTGAGTAACGGCACCCTGAATACAAGGCAGATAAGGGTTAAGGCAACGGAGAGTACAGTCATTACCAGTAAAACCTGTCTTGCGGAGTGATTGGCACTTTTTTCATTGTGGCTTCCCAGGTAGTGGGAGCAGAGGATGGCACCTCCGGCAGCCAGGGCTGACAGAGCCTGTATTACAAGGACATTTATGGAGTCCACAAGGGATACTGCGGATATGGCAGCAGAGCCTACGTTACTTACCATCATGGTATCTACCGTACCCATGAGGCAGGAGAGAAGCTGTTCCACGATTATGGGAACCAGAAGCTTCTTAAGATCTAAGTTACTGTATAAATGGTCGGAATTTTTCATTTGCATATATCTTCTTTCACGTAGTACATTTTTTTGAGTTGTATATTTTTTTGGAGGTACACTTTTTGAGGTATACCGGCTTCACGTATCAGCCAGAGGTATTATAGCACCGCTTTGCAAATATGTGCATTGAAAATCAAAAACATGTTACTAACATAAAAAATTGACAATTAACAAAAAGAATGTTAGTGAGCAGAAAAAAATGTTATTATTGAAATAGATTATTTTTTTATGAAGGAGTTAAGGTTTTGATCTTTAGGGGACTTGAGGTTTATGCCCCTAAGATAAAGATTGTTTAATAAGGAGAAAACATTATGAGGATGTACTTTAAACAGAGGCTGTTTTCATGGTTTGACAGTTACGACATCTATGATGAACAGGGAAATACAATCTATGTAGTAAAGGGACAGTTGTCCTGGGGACACTGCCTTAAGATATTTGACCCATGGGGAAATGAGGTAGGAACCGTAAAAGAAAGAGTGCTGACATTACTTCCAAAATTCGAGGTATATCTGGATGGACGGTACCTGGGATGTATACAAAAGGAATTTGCATTTTTCAGACCTCGGTATAACATTGATTACAATGGCTGGAATATTGACGGAAACTTTTGGGAATGGGATTACAGGATAACAAATGCAAACGGAACCGAGATTGCTTCCATATCCAAGGCGCTATTTCATATGACGGATCAGTATGTGATGGATGTATACAATCCGCAGGACGCCCTTATTGTACTTATGTTTGTTCTTGCAATTGACGCGGAGAAGTGTTCAAGAAACAACAACTAGAAATATTCAGAGAAACAAGGGAACTAAATAAAACAGAAGAAAATAAGCACTGAGAAAACAAAATAAATGGACATGCTGATTTGCCAGATTGACATGTTTTCCCCTATTTGTTAGTATTACTGTTGCAGAGTCCTGGGGGTTTATGCCCAGAAAAAGAGAAGTGCGGTGAGAATCCGTCGCAACAGCCATTACTGTATCTGGTTAAACGTAAAAATGCAGGTGTCATAGACATCCGCAAGCGTTGCAGCCACAAGTCAGATCGCTTGCTCTGCTCTCTCATATAAAATACGAAAGGGGAAATGACCATGAAGAAGAGATTTATTGCAACATGTATGGCGATGTGCATGGTGGCAACAACAGTGGCACCTATATCAGGTGTGAATTTCGGCGTATCATCAGTATATGCCAGTGAGGCAACTCCGGGAGATGCCAGCATCACAGTAAAGGTCGGTGTACATGATTACACAGCCGTAGACGCAGGGATTAAGGACGCTTCCAAGGACGGAAAGATTCTTGAGACAAAAGTAGAGGTGCCAAAGGGTACTTCAACAAAGGATGTTATAGAAAAAGCCTTTGAAGATAATGATATCCAGTATGATATGACAGAAAGCGGCTATGTGTCAGAGATCAACAATCTTTCAGCAGAAGACGCCGGTGGATATTCAGGATGGTGCTTAAGCTATAACAACGACGATTATGCCAATGGTGGGGTGTCAGCAATCACTTTATCAGACGGTGACACATTATCATTTGACTATTCAGTTAATGTGGATACAATGACAGACGACATAGGTAACGGCTGGTATGGAAATCCATATTTCAAAGAAATCTCAGTGGGTGGAAAGACCCATGAAATGACCAAGGAATATTCATATTCTACCGGTGCGGTATATAAGATAGACGGAGAAGTTACAGAAGACAAGGGTACAGCAGATGACCCATTCGAGCTTACATATATACTTCCGGAAGATACAGATATAACAACAGTAGAGACAGATTATGTTACAAGTCTTAACAGTCATTACGCAATAGTAGACGGACTTGAGAACATGAACGACTTCACAGGCGGTATTGATTTCTCAGTATCATCATTAGGTGGTAAATACAAGTCATACTACCATGTGAATGTTGTACTTTCAGATGTAGACGCAGAGGCTTCAAATGTATATGAGGATGTACTTGCAGGAGCAGAGAAGTTAGTTTCATCAAGATGTGAGGAAACAAATCCTACATTTGAAAATGAATGGGAGATCATTGATCTTGCCAGATACGGTTATACAAATGTTCCTATGTATGAAACCTACTATGCTTCAGTAGAGGAGAAGGTTAAGGAAACAGGTGCTATTATACATAAGTATAAGGCAACTGAGAATGAGAGAACAATCCTTGCTCTTACAGCACTCGGTGTGGACTGTACAGATGTTGCAGGCTACAATATCATTGAGCCGTTATATGATGTAAGCTATGTAAAGAAACAGGGCTTAAATGGCAGCGTATTCGGACTTCTTGCACTGGACGCAGCAAAAGCACCTGACAGCCTTGAAGAAGGCGGAGCAAGCATTAGGGAGCAGTTGATCCAGGAGATACTTACAGCAGAGCTTTCTACAGGTGGTTGGACATTCTTTGGAGCGGCAGATCCTGATATGACAGGTATGGCTATCCAGGCACTTGCTCCATATTACAATACAAATACAGACGTTAAGGAAGCAGTAGACAGAGGTCTTGATGTACTTTCAAATAAGCAGAGAGACGATGGTGGATTTGCAAGCTGGGGTTCAGTAAACTCAGAGAGCGCTGCTCAGGTTGTAACTGCCCTTTCAGCTCTTGGAATTGATGCAGATACAGACCCAAGATTTGTGAAGAACGGCATATCAGTATTAGATAATCTCATCAGCTTCAAGGATGAGGCGACAGGCGGATTCCGTCATATTAAGAAAGATCAAAATGGTAATGTGTATGGTGAAAATGCTATGGCAACACAGCAGGGAACATATGCATTGGTTGCTTACTACAGATATAAGCATGGCATGCCTGCACTTTATGACATGTCAGACGCAGATTGGAAGCTTGGTATGAAGGCTCCTGCCAAGGTAGAAGTTGCAAACGCTTCAAAGGGTGTAAAGATCAGTTACAGTGCAGTTGACGGAGCAGAGAGATATAAGATCTACAGAAAGGCTGAGGGCGAGACATCATGGAAGCTCTTCGGTACAACAACAGCTTTAAGTGCAGTAGATAAGACAGTTGTAAGTGGTGTTAAGTACACATACACAGTAAGAGGTATAAAGGGTTCAGAGCAGGGCAAGTATGATCAGACAGGTGTAAGCGTATTATACCTTGCACAGCCTGTAGTAAAGGCAGAGAACAAGATTTCAGGAATCAATGTTACATGGAACAAGATTGACGGTGCAGAGTCTTATTATGTATATAGAAAGGCAAATGGTGCCAAGAGCTGGACAAGAGTTGCAACTGTTAAGGCAGGCAAGTTAAACTATGCTGATACAAAGGTATCAGATGGCGTAAACTATGTATATACAGTAAGAGCCGTATCAGGAAGCACACTCAGCACATATACATCAGGTCTTTCAATTAACAGAGTAAGCAGAGCTAATATTGCAAAGGTTGAAAATGTTGTTGCCGGAACAGCAAAGGTTACAGTATCAGTTGTTAAGGCATTCTCAGGATATCAGCTCCAGTACGCAACAAAGTCGAACTTCAGTGACGCTAAGACATTAGGTGTATCAAACGGAACAACACAGACAGTTGTAAGAAATGTTTCAGGTCTTAAGAAGGGTACTACATATTATGTAAGGATACGTGGTTATAAGAAGTCAGGAAATACTATAAGCTACGGTGCATGGAGTACTGCAAAGACAATAAAGATCAGAAGATAATATGAATTTTATAAAAAAGAATTTGAAAAAAATTCTTGGGCTTACGGCAGTTGCTGCCATACTGGTATTTGCATTCTGGTATGGCGGTAATGCGCCGGGCTCCAGAGGATTTTCAGTAAAACAAAACACTTCGGAAACATCAGATACCGGAAGCGACGAAGCAGAAGCCGTAGATGGCGGGTATTATGATGAACAATATGTGGATGAGGATGGAAATCCGGTAAGGAAGAAGAAAAGCTCCGACGAAGCAGATGATGCCACAGAGAACTTCGCAGGTACCGGTACAGGTGAAGCTGTAGAGGTCGGTGGCGGAAGTAACGGAAACGGTAATGGTTCCGGCAGCGGAGATATTGGTGATGGCTCCGACAAGGGAAAAGGTTCAGATGATGGCAGCGATTCCGGCAATGGATCGGGTAATGGCAGTGGCGATGGTTCCGGTAACGGACCAGGCAAGGGTGACAATACGGCAGATCCGGGCAAGAAGGATGAACCTACAACAGAAGCCCCTACAACGGAGACCCCTACAGAGGAACCAACCGAGGATGAGATAATAGGATATTGCAGCATAAGTATAAGCTGTAAGAATATCCTTAATAACATGGATCTTGTGGACGAGAACAAGAAGGCCTATGTTCCGGCAGACGGAGTGATACTGAAGAAAACAGAAGTTCCTATCAGACATGGGGATACTGTTTTTGATGTGTTAAGAAGGATCACCAAGGAAAAGGGAATACAGATGGAATATTCTTATACGCCGATGTACGGTTCCATGTACATTGAGGGAATAGGCAATCTGTACGAATTTGACTGTGGAAACCTGTCGGGCTGGATGTACTCCGTAAACGGAGTGTTTCCGGGCTTTGGGTGTTCGAAATATGTGCTTAACGGCGGCGAGGTCATCCGGTGGCTGTACACCTGTGATCTGGGCGGAGACGTAGGTAATCCTTACTAAAAGGATTTTTCAAATAAGGATATCAGATGAAGGAAAAGGTAAAGAAAAAAGATACATTTTCAACCTGTCATCCCATTGTTAATCTGATTTATTTCATATGTGTAATAGGATATGCCATGGCATTTACTGATCCAGTATGCCTTGGCATATCTTTTATAGGTATGTTTATTTATCTTGTTATGCTTAAGGGAGGCAGCGGTGTAAAGAAGAATTTAATATATATGCTGTTTCTGGTGGTGATAACCGCCGGGATAAATATGGCATTTTCCCATCAGGGTGTTACCATACTGTGTTATCTTCCTTCTGGAAATCCCCTGACTCTTGAGAGTATCCTCTATGGAATAGGAATAGCCTTCATGATAGTTAGCACCATAGGCTGGTTTTCCTGTTTTAACGAGGTCATAACCTCCAACAAGATGATATATCTGTTTGGAAGCCTTGCCCCCGTATTGTCCCTTCTTATTTCCATGGTTCTGAGATTTATCCCTGAATGTGCAGATAGATATAGGGAAGTGTATGGGGTTATAAAGGCGTCCGGTTACGCCGGCTCCGGAAAACATTTTAAGAGACTTAAGACCGGCATAAAGGTAAGCTCCGTGGTAGTAACCTGGGCACTGGAAAGGGCGGTTGTCACGGCAGACAGCATGTTAAGCAGGGGCTACGGACTTAAGAAGAGAACTGCGTATTCACTGTTTGTCTGGGATGGCAGGGACACGGTATCCCTGATATACCTTCTGATAACAGGAATATATGTGTTAGTCGCAGCCGCAAATGGTACCTTCAGGTTCTGGTATTATCCGGCAGTTACAGGAATAAAGCTCACCCCTTACCGCCTGTCGGCATATATTATGTATGCTCTGATGGTGGTCTGCCCACTTATAGTAAAGAAAGGAAAGAAATGGATATTTTAGACGTTCAAAAGCTTACATTCGCATATCCGGACACCACAGCAGAATATGGTGGCGTCTATCTTGAGCCTGCCCTTAAGGAGGCTTCCTTTTGCGTGGCACAGGGTGACTTTCTGGTGATCCTCGGCTCTTCGGGTTGTGGAAAGACCACATTGTTGAAGCTCTTAAAGCCTGTGCTTGCTCCCCATGGAAAGAAGTCCGGAAGCATATTCTTTAATGGAGCTGACATAGAGTCATTGTCTTATGAAGAGCTGGCTTCCGACATAGGCTTTGTAATGCAGGATGTAAATGCACAGCTTGTAACGGATGAGGTGTGGCATGAGCTGGCATTTGGACTGGAAAGTCTTGGCTGCAGCAATTCTATGATAAAGAGACGTGTTGCCGAGATGACTTCTTTCTTCGGACTATCCGGTATATTCCACAAGAAGGTGCGGGAGCTGTCCGGAGGTCAGAAGCAGATGGTTAATCTGGCATCAGTTATGGCAATGAATCCTAAGCTCCTTATTCTTGATGAGCCTACAAGCCAGCTTGACCCAATAGCTGCGGAGGAATTTGTAGCCTGCCTTACCCGTATCAACAGAGAGCTTGGCACCACAATAATCATGACAGAACACAGGCTGGAGGAGGTGCTTCCGGTGTGTACAAAGGTTATGGCTATGGAGGACGGACAGGTTACTGCTTTCGGCCCTTTAAGGGAGTGTATGGCGGAGCTGTGCACCGACGGACGCTATATGGGTTTCATGACCGCCGCCACCAGGGTGTATGCGGGTGTTTCTAAGGATAAGAAGAAATATCATGCAGATATGACTCATAATGAAGATGAAATTCATGCAAATGAAAGTGTGGCAGTGGATAATATATATTCTTTGCCGGTTTCTGTGGGGGAAGGCAGAAGTTATCTGGCAGAGCTGTTGAAAAACGCTACATTGACCGGGGGAAGTTCCCATGAGAGTGAACTATGTGATAAGACCATTGAAGAAGAAAAAACATTTATAAATATTGATAAAAATAAAATGACTGTCGATGAAAAGATAGTTTCGGATAAACATGTTTCGACTGGCAATGATATCCTCGTTTGCAAGAGCCTCTGCTATGCCTACGACAAGGCAGGGGATGACATAGTGAACAAGCTTACCCTTTCGGTTCGTGAGGGGGAGATATTATCCATAAGTGGAGGAAATGGCAGTGGTAAGACCACATTTCTTAAGCTTATAGCAGGCATAATGGAGCCTGACAACGGAAGGATCAGAGTGGCTGCCGGAAGAAGAACTGCATTGCTTCCACAGAATCCTACAGACCTGTTTACCAGAAATACAGTGAGGGATGAGCTGGTCTGCACTCAGGACAGCGTGGAAAATGAGATTTCATATGAAGCAGTGGCTGATGTGGTGAGAACATGTATGATGGAAGATCTGCTCCTTCGACATCCCTATGATCTGTCAGGTGGTGAACAGCAGAGGCTGGCACTGGCGAAGCTTATGCTCATTGATCCGGATATCTTCCTGCTGGATGAACCAACCAAGGGAATAGACCCGGAGTTCAAGCTGGAATACGGAGATATTCTTAAGCAGCTTAAAACCAGAGGCAAGACCATTATAATAGTAAGCCACGACATAGAGTGGGAGGCAAGTATCTCGGACAGATGTGCCCTCATGTTTGATGGCAGCATAGCAGCCATAGAACCTGTGAAAGACTTCTTCTCAGGAAATCATTTCTACACCACGGCAGCCGCAAGGATCGCAGGGGGAATGATAGAAAATGCGATAACTGTTGAGGATATATTCAAGGCTCTTGGATGTGAGCCGGATATTTACGAGGAAAAACACAAAAATAGCAGAAATTTCAAAGGTGGTCAAAAAAAAGATGGTAAATCCTATGATGGCGGTGATATAACAAGAACTGATGAAGGCATAAAAGTAAATAAGATTTCCCAATTAGATGATACTGTCAAAATTGATAATGACATTAAACTTCATGATGCAGCCCAGTCCGGTGAAGAAGATAAAGCCCTTGAAAGTCTGAAAAAACTGCTGGAGAAGAAACACAAAAGCCGTGAGAAGATCAGCCCCATAAGGCTTACCTGTATTATCCTGCTTACTATGTTGTGTGGCGTATGCTTTTATTTTACGATGAAGCAGGAGGGGCTTAATTACCTTATAGATAATATGAGGGTGACGGCGGAGGGCATCAGATATGCCATAATGTACGGCATATTTATCCTGGCAGTTATACTGCTGCTGATATGTCTGGCACCGATATCCTCAAGAAAGAATGAGGATATTGAGCTTACGTCAGCAAGAAACCATAATAAAGCCTGTGCACTGGCAGCATTTGTAGTTATCTGCATACTTATTCCCATCACTATATGGGTGGGCATAACAAAGTTAAATGACAGAAAGTATTATTTCATATCCATGCTGATACTCCTTGAGGCAATAATCCCGTTTTTCTTTCTGTATGAGAAAAGGAAACCGAAAGCAAGGGAACTGGTGACCGTAGCAACAATGTGTGCTCTGGCGGTGGCGGGCAGGGCGGCATTCTTCATGCTGCCAAACTTCAACGCAGCAACAGCAATGGTCATTATAAGCGGCGTGGCATTTGGTGCGGAGACAGGATTTATAGTTGGGGCTGTCACCATGCTTACCTCCAACTTCATATTCGGGCAGGGCCCATGGACACCCTGGCAGATGTTCGCCATGGGGGTACTTGGATATCTGGCAGGTGTTATCTACAGAAGGAGAGCTGTGCGGGAAAAAATATTTTCTAAACTTTCCTTATGTATTTTTGGCGGGATATCGTGTATAGTAGTCTATGGTGGTATCATGAATCCGGCATCTGTGCTGATGTATTACAGCGATGTCAGCCTGCATATGATTGCGGCGGCCTATATAACCGGTTTCCCATTTGACGTGGTTCATGGTACGGGAACGGTATTATTCCTTTGGTTTGCTGCAAGACCATTCCTGGAGAAGCTTGACAGGATAAGGACAAAATATGGAATATTAAATGTGTCCCACACAAATTAACAGCAAATGAGGTAAGAAATTGCTTAGAAATGTAGATTTATCGGAAATTTCTGATGGACGATTGTATGAATTAAATGATATGGTAAAGGCAGAGTGTAACGACTGCAAGGGCTGCAGTAAATGCTGCCGGGGAATGGGAGACACCATAAAGCTTGATCCCTATGACATAAAGAGACTTACAGAAGCCACAGGCAAAAGCTTCGAGCAGCTCCTGGCAAATGAGGTTGAGCTGAATGTTGTTGATGGAATGATACTTCCAAATATCAAAATGGTGGACGGCCATTGTCCATTTTTAAATGATGAAGGAAGGTGCGGTATCCATGGCAGCAGACCGGGATTCTGCCGTTTATTCCCGCTGGGAAGATACTACGAAGAGGATGGAGGTTTCAGATATTTCCTCCAGGTACACGAGTGCGACAGAGCAGGTCATGCAAAGGTCAAGGTCAATAAATGGATCGACACTCCGGAGCCTGCCAGATATGACAGATATGTCGTAGACTGGCACAAATTCCAGAAGGACATTCAGATAAAGGTTATCGGTGCACTGTTTGGAACAGACCATCTTGATGACCAAAGCACTTCCGGTGCTGCGGCAACTGCCGGTATGTCAGAAGAAGATATAGCCATTGCGGAAGAAACCGCCAGAAATATCAGTATGTTGGTTCTTAACACCCTGTACATAACAAGATACGAAGAAAGCAAAGACTTCTACCAGCAATTCTATGGCCGCCTCGCCAGAATACGGGATATGCTGGGCGTCTAAAAAATAAAGAAAAGGAGAAAACGAATGAGAGGGAAGAAAAAATTTATCCCATCACTGTCATCCATGGCAAATCACAGAAAAAGATACCTGTTTTTCACACTGGTACTCATATTCTCAATGGCCTTTGGAACAATGATGGTGTCATGGGCAAAGGAAGATGAGGATAACTCAGACTCAGGAAAACAAAATGTGGCAGAGATCTATAGCGTAGATGATCTGCCGGGACATAAGATAGGTGTCCAGCTTGGAACTACAGGTGACACTTATGCGTCAGATTATGAAGGCGACGATGCAGGAACCGAGATAATCAGATATAACAAGGGTGCTGACGCAGTTCAGGCACTTAAGCAGAACAAAATCGACTGCGTGCTCATTGATGAACAGCCGGCAAAAGCATTCGTGGCAAAGAACCCTGAACTGTATATTCTGGATGAAGAGTTCACCATAGAAGATTACGCCATCTGTGTGCAGAAGGGCAACACAGAGCTTCTTAACCAGATAAATGACAGCATTGAAGCATTACAGCAGGATGGAACCATAGACCAGGTTATAAATCACTATATAAACGGAACCGGAGATACATATAAGTCCCCGGATGACATTAACTATACAGGTAAGATAACCATGGTTACAAATGCCGGTTTCCCACCATATGAGTACTATGAAAACGGTGTCCCTACAGGTATCGACATAGACATTGCCACAGCTATAGCAGACAGAATGGGACTTGAGCTTGAGGTCCTTGACGTAGAGTTCGACTCGGTTATCGTGTCCGTTCAGACAGGTAAGGCAGACTTCGGTATGGCAGGTATGACAGTAACCGAGGAAAGAAAGAAGAATATTGATTTTACAGAATCATATACCACCTCAAAGCAGGTTATCATTGTTAATTCCGGTAATGACGCTCAGGGAAATACCCTTATGAGCAGGATCAAGCAGTCGTTTGTAGAGGACGGAAGATGGAAATACATTCCACAGGGTCTTTTAAATACACTGATAATCACAATATTTGCAGGTATCATAGGCATCGTGCTTGGCTTCCTTATTGCCATGACTCGTGTGGCATATGACAGAAGCGATGAGCGTTCGCCATTACTTAAGGTGGTAAATGCTATAATCAAGCTTTATATTACCATATTCAGAGGAACACCTATGATGGTTCAGCTCCTCATCACATACTATGTAATATTTGCCAGTGTAAATATCAAGCCGGTCATAGTTGCGGTTATTGCATTTGGATTGAATTCAGGTGCATATGTTGCCGAGGCCATCAGAGCCGGTATGATGTCAATCCCGATAGGACAGTTTGAGGCAGGACGAAGCCTTGGATTCACCTACGGACAGACAATGAAATATATAATAATGGGACAGGCTATCAAAAATGCCCTTCCTGCAATGTGTAACGAGTTCATAGCACTTCTTAAGGAAAGCTCCATCGTAGGTTACATCGGACTGGTGGATCTTACAAAGGCAGGCGATATCATAAGAAGTACTACATGGGAGGCTATGGTTCCGCTTGTGTCAATAGCTCTCATTTACCTTATTATAGTAACAATCCTTACCTATCTTGTAGGACGTCTTGAAAGGAGGCTGAAGAGAGGTGCAAAATAATGGTGAAGTTTTAATAGAGATAAAAAATCTTAAGAAATCCTATGGTGACCATGTTGTCCTTGACGGAATTAACACAACTATTAAAAAGGGTGAGGTTATCGCCATTGTAGGACCGTCAGGATGTGGAAAATCAACCTTCCTCCGCTCTCTGAACAAGCTTGAGAGACCTGAGGCAGGCGAGATTGTATTTGAGGGTACAGATATCCTTGATAAGAAGACAAATGTAAATAAAGTCAGACAGAAGATCGGTATGGTATTCCAGCAGTTCAACCTGTTCCCTAACAAGACGGTGCTCCAGAATATTATGCTGGCACCTATGAAGCTTAAGGGTGTAAGTGCCGAGGACAGCAAGAACAGAGCAATGGAGCTTCTTAAGAGAGTCGGACTTCTTGAAAAGGCAGAGGCATATCCGGACAGCCTTTCAGGTGGACAGAAGCAGCGTATCGCCATAGCAAGAACTATGGCAATGAACCCGGATGTTATACTTTTTGATGAACCTACGTCAGCTCTGGATCCGGAGATGGTTGGAGAAGTTCTTGAGATAATGAGGGAACTGGCAAGAGACGGAATGACCATGATAGTTGTAACTCACGAGATGGGATTTGCAAGGGATGTTGCCAGCAGAGTAATCTTCATAGATCAGGGAAATATCCGTGAAGACAGTGCTCCGGAGGAGTTCTTCGAAAATCCTAAGAACGAGAGACTTAAAGAGTTCCTTTCAAAGGTAAGGTAAAATTAAAACAGAAGTCATAATAAAACTAAAACAAACTATCAGGCTTAAAAATGACATAGTAGTAAACTTCGGTACAAAACTGATAAAATCTGTACACGAGGTCTGATAGATGGATTAACGTAAAAATATAAAAGCCCCTTGCGGAGATCGGAGGTGCTCATTATGAGCACGCCCGGTGAGCTGCAAGGGGCTTTATCGCTGTTATCATTATTATTGCTGCTACTATCTTATAACTCATCATCGGGAAGTATATATTCCGGCGGGGTATCCTTCATTGCCTGTTGGCTTGAAAGGGTACGCTTACGCTTGCTTTCCCTGTAGGTTTTTGGGGACATGCCGGTTTCCTTCCTGAATATCTTGTGGAAAGCCTCTGCAGACTGATAGCCGCAGGACAGGGCAATACTTTCAACGGAAAAATCCGTAATGGTCAGCAGATGTTCAGCCTTGGTTATCCTGAAATTCTGAATGTAGCTTATAGGGCTCATTCCTGTGTACTGCTTAAACAGGTCGGAAAAATAACTTCGGTTGATTCCTACATAGTCCGATATTTCCTCTACCTTAAGGGGCATGCTGTAGTGGTTTTGTATGTATGAGATAGCGTGGTTCACATACATATTTCCAGATGGCGGCTCGATCTTGTCCTTCTGGGCTGTTGCCAGGGTGGACAGGAACAGATACAGCATTGCCATAAGCCTGTAGCTGTCTCCTTTATCTGATGTATTATGATTTAACATGTCAAATACATATTTCTTCAGACGCTCTCCCTCGTTACAGGTAAATATCGGTTCGTCCGAGGATAACCCGATATCGTGGAGTATCTTCCCGGCTTTTCTTCCGGAGAAGCCTACCCACACATAAGACCAGGGCTTGTCCTTATCCGATATATATGTGGCAGGAATATCAGGCTCAATAAGGAACCCTTGCCCCTTCTTAAGATGAAAATTAAGGTTATTGGTGTAGAAATCACCTTCCCCATCCACGACAAAATGTACCAGATAGAAGGACTTCACAGAAGGCCCCGCCTTGTGTAACGGCTCCGTCACCGAATGACCGAACACATTCAGATACAGATCCGTGCTGCTCTCCGTAGGAAACTCCATAACAATTTTCTTCTCCATAGGCACCTCCCGATATTTTAAAAGTAGTTGGCTTTAAACACAGACCACAGACATAATCTGTGGAAAATTTATCTTTTTTATTTAGAAGTTGTTCATTGGATACACATATAATATAAAAGTCCGAGCCATAGTGAAGTTTTTCGTTATGAGGTTTGACCTTGCTACCGGCACAAAGCCCATGTTTGAGTCGGAGACATAATCAATAAAATAATAATATTACATATCACTCCGACGAGTTTGGGCGGCTGCCGGTTAATAAGCTGGTCGAACCGAATAGGAAAACGAACAAGGCCGGCGTTATATTATATGTGTATCCTTATCAACATCTTTATATATAACATCACTGACAAATCTAACAAATGGACATACATATACTACGACATATCATTTCAATAATCAATATTATAGTGTAAAATATCTTATATATTACAGGGAATGCAAACTGCGCAACGATAGAAAGGCGCAAATGCAGGCAACAAAAAAAGGACATTGAAGCAACCGGGAAATAAAATAACAGACAGGAGAAGGTTTTATGAAAAGTATTGAAGAATTAAAGAAAGAATTTGCAGAGGGTTTACATGACCAGAGACTTAAAGAAATCTACGTGGATGAGAAAAGAGTACCGTACAACAGAGAGAGATACATCAAGGCATTAGACAGATTTAAAGAATTGTACGGAGATAAGCCGGTAGTCATATTCAGTGCACCGGGAAGAAGCGAGGTGTGCGGAAACCATACAGACCACCAGAACGGTCAGGTGCTTGCCACATCAATAAACCTTGATGCCATCGCGGTAGTATCACCTGAAACAGATAATACCATCAGACTTGTATCAGACAATATGCCGGAAGAAGTGATCGACGTAACAGATATCGACAAGAAGCCTGAAGAAGAAGGAACAACAACAGCTCTTATCAAGGGTGTGGCTGCGGGAATTAAGAGAGACGGCCATGAGATAGGCGGATTTACAGCATTTATCACAAGCGACGTACTGATGGGAGCAGGAATGTCGTCATCAGCAGCCTTTGAAAGCCTTATAGGAACAATCCTTTCAGGTCTCTATAACGACATGAAGGTTTCGTCAGTAGACATTGCCAAGATCGGACAGTATGCGGAGAATTACTACTTCGGCAAGCCATGTGGACTTATGGATCAGATGGCTTGTGCAGTAGGCGGACTTATATACATCAATTTCTATGAAAAGGAAAATCCTGTTATCAGGCAGGTGCCATGTGACTTCGAGGCACACCAGTACAGCTTATGTATCGTAGATACAAAGGGTAGCCATGCAGACCTTACAGACGATTATGCTGCAATTCCGGTTGAGATGAAACAGGTTGCAGAGTACTTCGGCAAGGAGCTTTTAAGCAGAGTTACCCCGGAAGAGTTTATTGCAGCAGTGCCTGCCTTAAGAGAGAAGTTAAGCGACAGGGCAGTATTGAGAGCTCTTCACTACTACACAGAGCAGGCCAGAGTGGCAGAGGGCGTCACAGCTCTTGAAGCAGGCGAATTTGATCATTTCCTTGATGTGATAAAGAGAAGTGGAGACTCATCAAGCAAGCTTCTCCAGAACATCTACAGTACAAAGGATGTCCACACACAGAATGTAACAGTTGCCCTTGGATTTTCAGAGTATTTCCTCGGGGAAAATGGTGTGTGCAGAGTGCACGGCGGTGGATTTGCAGGAACAATACAGGCATTTGTGAAGAACGCAGCCGTTGCAGATTACAAGAGCAGCATTGAGAAGATCTTCGGTGAGGGTAGCTGCCATGTATTAAAGGTAAGACCTTATGGTGGAATAAAGGTAATGTAAAAAGTGTCAAATGACATATGAAAAAGAAAAGCACGCAAGTCGTGCCAAAAATTGATCAGGTGGTGACAGCTATGATAGATAAGAATATAAAGCAGCTTGTGGAGTATGGTATTGCCCATGAGCTTATTACAGAATACGACAGGATATATGTGACAAACAGGATACTTGAGATATTAAAGAAGGACGACTACACAGAGCCCGGAGAGGTAGAAAAGATAGAGACTCCCGAGGAGCTTGAGGAAGTCCTTAAGGGAATACTTGATTACGCAGTGGAGAAGGGGCTTATTGAGGAGGACTCAGTAGTCTTAAGGGATTTGTTTGACACTAAGGTAATGAGCACAATGGTTCCTATGCCGGGAGATGTTGTGAAGAAATTCCGTGAGAAGTACGCAGTATCACCAAAGGAAGCTACAGACTTCTACTACGCTTTCAGCAGGGCAACAGATTATATAAGAACCTACAGGGTGAAGAAGGATATCAAGTGGGTCAAGAACACTGAGTACGGTGACATTGATATAACCATCAACCTTTCAAAGCCTGAGAAGGATCCTAAGATGATCGCTCTTGCCAAGACTATGGGAGGCTCATCATATCCTAAGTGCCAGCTCTGTATAGAGAACGAGGGCTATGCCGGAAGGATAAATCATCCTGCAAGACAAAACCACAGGATAATCCCTATAGAGATAAACGGAAATAAGTGGGGCTTCCAGTATTCACCATATGTATATTACAATGAGCACTGTATTGTGTTTAATGGCGAACATGTACCTATGAAGATAGAGAGGGCAACCTTTGAGAAGCTGTTCTCATTTGTAAGCCAGTTCCCGCACTACTTCCTGGGATCAAACGCTGATCTGCCTATAGTGGGCGGCTCAATCCTTTCCCATGACCACTTCCAGGGCGGCAATTATACATTTGCCATGACAAAGGCACCGGTGGAGACTAAGATAAGCTTCAAGGGTTACGAGGATGTGGAAGCAGGAATAGTAAAATGGCCTATGTCAGTAATAAGACTTGACGGCACAGACAAGAATAGGATCATTGATCTGTCAGACAAGATACTCAAGGCGTGGAGAGGCTACACCGACGAGGCAGCATACATATATGCCGAGACAGATGGTGAGCCACACAACACCATCACACCTATTGCAAGAATGAGAGACGGCAGATATGAGATGGATCTGGTCCTTAGAAATAACATCACAACACCGGAACACCCAATGGGACTCTACCATCCATGGGAGCAGTACCACAACATCAAGAAAGAAAATATCGGACTTATCGAGGTAATGGGGCTGGCAGTGCTTCCTGCAAGACTTAAGGGCGAGATGGCAGAGCTGGCGGACGCTCTGGTTTCCGGCAAGGATATCTCTGCAAATGAGAATATAGCAAAGCACAAGGAATGGGTAGATACATTCAAGGACAGATATGATAGAATAGATGAGACAAATGTACACCAGATCTTAAGAGATGAGATCGGAGATGTATTTGCAAAGATACTTGAGTGTGCAGGTGTATATAAGAGAGACGAAGCCGGCAAGGCAGCGTTCTTAAGATTTGTGGAATATGTAAATGAAAGGTAATGCCTGGATTTATATGTTATAAAGATTGTATTAAGTTTTATATGAAAGCCTAAAAAGGAGGATAAATATCATGAAGATTTTAGTTACAGGTGGTGCGGGTTATATCGGTAGTCATACATGCGTTGAGCTTTTAAATGCAGGCTATGATGTAGTAGTTGTTGATAACCTTTATAATGCCAGTGCAAAGGCTCTGGACAGAGTAAGAGAGATCACAGGAAAGGATCTTACATTCTACGAGGCAGACGTTCTTGATGCTCCAAAGATGGACGAGATATTCAAGAAGGAGCAGGTTGATTGCGTTATACATTTCGCAGGTCTTAAGGCTGTAGGTGAGTCGGTAGTTAAGCCGCTTGAGTACTACAAAAACAACATTAACGGTACTTTGGTACTGTGTGAGGCAATGAGAAAGAACGGATGTAAGAATATCATCTTTTCATCATCGGCTACAGTATACGGAAATCCGGCATTTATCCCGATCACAGAGGAGTGTCCAAAGGGAACACCTACAAATCCATACGGCTGGACAAAGTGGATGATTGAACAGATCCTTACAGACCTTCACACAGCAGATCCTGAGTGGAATGTAATTCTTCTCCGTTACTTCAATCCTATCGGAGCACATAAGAGCGGACTTATGGGTGAGGATCCAAAGGGTATCCCTAACAACCTTCTTCCATATGTGGCTCAGGTTGCCATCGGCAAGCTTAAGTGTCTTGGTGTATTCGGCGATGACTACGATACACCGGACGGAACAGGTGTAAGAGACTACATTCATGTTGTGGATCTGGCAGCAGGACATGTTAAGGCTATTAACAAGATCAAAGAAAATCCGGGTGTTAAGATCTACAATCTTGGTACAGGAAAGGGTTACAGCGTTCTCGATGTTGTCAAGGCATTCAGCAAGGCATGTGGACATGATGTACCATACGAGATCAAGCCAAGACGTGCCGGCGATATATCAACATGCTATTCAGACGCTTCTCTTGCAAAGAAGGAGCTTGGCTGGGAGGCCAAATACGATATAGACGAGATGTGTGAGGATTCATGGAGATGGCAGACAATGAATCCTAACGGATACGAAGACTAAATTGCCTAAAATATACACAAAGCAATATATGAAATATAACTAAATAGTTCCCCGAACAGGTCCTGTGGTCAAATAATTGGTGGCAGGACCTGTTTTTTATGGTAGAATACATACGGGATATATCGCGATGATCAAGACCAGGGGGGACAGGGCTAGATGAAAAGAAAAAAAATCGCATTACTTCTCGCTCAGGCAGACGAGAATACGCAGAGAAGATATACAGAAGGATTTTTGAGAGAAGCATTTGCAAGAAATTATGATGTGTGCATATTCTCCATGTTCCTTAAGTATCAGGAATCCACCATGAGAGAAGTGGGGGAGTCTAATATATATAACCTTATACAGTACGACAGGTTTGACGCAGTTGTAGTCATGAAGGATACCATACAGACACCGGGAGTGGCTGAATGTATAGAAGAACACATTAAAGAAAGCTTTAAGGGTCCTGTTGTTGTCATAGATGCTGAAAGCAAATATTTCAGAAGCATAATGATGGATCACTACACACCTATATACAGAATGGTAGAACACCTTATTAAAGAACATGGGTACAAAGATATTGCATTTCTGAATGGCAGAAAAAATCATATTCATTCAAGACAGAGACTGGCAGGCTATGTGGACAGTATGACAGATCATGGGCTTACAGTTGACGAAAACAGAATATATGACGGAACCTACTGGTATAACAGCGGTGATGATATGGTGCATGAGCTGTTAAAGAACAGAGAAAATCTTCCTGATGCCATAGTCTGTGCAAATGACTGCATGGCTATAGGTATTGCTTCACTTCTGTCTGCAAATGGTATAAGGATACCTGAAGATATTGCTGTAGTAGGCTATGATTCTACGGAGGATGGAAGAAAGAGTCCGGTTCCATTGACATCTGCGGTTATACCGGCTTACGAGTGCGGAGAATATACGGCGGAACTGATTGATGCCATAATAAATGGTGATCCGGAGCCTGAATTTCATGTCTGCGCCAAGCCATTTATAAGCAGGAGCTGTGGCTGTGAGATCAACCGGGACTTTATGGTAGATGTGAGGAGAAAGGCGTGGGATACGGATATATCGTCAGCAGGTGTTAACTCATGCTTTAATCACATGACTGAAGAGCTTATCAGCCGGGATGATTACAGAGATTTTTTTAATGTGATCTTTCAGTATGTATATCAGATAAGAGATTTCGACAGCTTTAGTATGTGTCTTAACAGTTATTGGACAGATTTTGAGACCGTAACCGGGGACAAGGCCCTCAGATACGGATATACCAAATACATGAACAGAATAATAAAGTGTGGTGCCGACAGGTTTGTCGGAAACAGCATCTCTTTTGACGAGAAGTTCGGTACTGCCAGTATGATACCTGAGCTTGACAAGGAGAGGGATAAGCCGGCAGCATTCATATTTACCCCATTATATTTTAATGACAGAACCTTTGGATATTCTGTCATAAGCTATGGCAATAAAGCAAGGGTATATGGAAGTTCCTACAGGGTGTGGATGAAGAATGTCATGATGTGCATGGAAGCATTCTACAGACAGGCGAGTTATATACAGAGGCTTGGCAGATATGAGGCAGAGCAGATAAGAGATGCTCTTACAGGTCTCTATAACTACAGAGGCTTCCTTAATCAGGGAGTCCATGTGGTCAAGAGGGCTGTATATGAGAGAAAAAGCATTGCCATAACAGCCGTGGATATAAGCGGACTTAAGAAGGTTAATGCCATATATGGCAGAAAAGAAGGCGACGAGGCCATAGTTACGGTGTCCAGGGTCATAAATGATGCCGTAGGTGCAAGAGCCTTGTGTACAAGAATGTGTAATGATGAGTTCCTGGTATGTTCAGCCATAGACAGCGACAAGGAATACGATCACAATATAGAAAAATCCATAAGCAAGGGAATGGATTTCTTAAACAAGCATAGCGGTAAGGATTATGAGCTTTCGGTATTCATGTACACCAAAACAGCCATGGTGACTGAGAAGGCGGGCTTTGACCACCTTGTAAATGATACTGTAAATGAGAAGAACAACCAGAAACAGAAGCTGGCTGACAGACTTAAGGCAGAGGCGGGACTTACAGATGAGGCTATAAGGAATGACAGGCTTGTGGCAGAGATCCTTGACAATAACAATATGGCATATAGGTTTCAGCCTATTGTTTCTGCAGAAACAGGGGATATATATGCTTACGAAGCCCTTATGTATGTTAAGGGCGAGGTAAAGCTTCCGCCACTTGCCATTCTTGAGAGTGCAGACAGACTGGGAAGGCTTTATGATGTTGAGCGGCTTACTTTCTTTAATATTCTTGATTATCTTGATGAGAATCTTGAACAGTTCGGCGATGCCAAGATATTTGTCAACAGTATATCAGGCTGCCAGCTGGAGGGTGAAGACAGAGAGAAACTCGAACAGAGACTTTCGAAGTATGAAGGAAGAATAGTTGTGGAGCTTACTGAGGAGACAGAGATAAATGACGCAGAGCTTGACAGCCTCAAGGAACGCTACAAGAGAATGAACATTGATACAGCCATAGATGATTATGGCGCGGGATATTCAAATATAAACAATCTGCTACGTTATATGCCTAAATATGTGAAGATAGACCGAATGCTTATGGCAGATATACAGGATGAGCTTCAGAAGCGTCATTTTGTTAAGGATATAATAGAATTTGCCCATGATAATGACATACTTGCCCTGGCAGAGGGCGTTGAAACTGTAGATGAGCTTAAGGAAGTTATACATCTGGGAGCAGATCTGATCCAGGGGTACTATACGTGTAAGCCGTCAGCTACCATAGTAAAAGCTATAGACAGCAGGATAACAAAGGAAATAATCCAGTTTGGGCAGGGAACTATCGGTAAGTTTAAGAAGAAGATATATGATGTCTCCGACGAAAATGTATTTTCGCTTATCAAGCTTGCCATAAACAAATACTCCGACATAGTGTGCGGTGGTGCAGACTGTGACAGCAGAAAGATAGAGATACTTGGGTCCTCAGGCTTCAAGTCGAATATTGTTGTGAAGCTGAAGGAAGGCTCCTGCCTTACGCTGGTGCTCAACAATGCCAGCCTGGCAGGTGAGAAGGGACAGGCGTGTATTGACATAGGCGAGAACTCCGATGTAAGACTTCTGCTTGTGGGAGACAACGAGCTCCGTTCAGGTGGCATATGTGTTCCTGAATCCTCGAGGCTTACCATAGAGGGAGACGGCAGCTTAAGCATAAACATTGACGCAGGAAAGTACTACGGCATAGGAAACAGTATTGACAAGCACCACGGAGATATAATCTTCAACCAGGACGGAGCCATAAAGTGCTCTGCAAATGGTATGAAGGGCGTATGTATTGGCTCCGGTCTCGGTGGCAACATCAGGATCAACCGGGGAAGCTACGATATAGAAATGAGAGGTCAGGACGGCGTTGCCATAGGAGCCATAGAGGGCGAGTCCGATCTCAGGATAGAGTACTGTGATCTGGATATATTCTTTGGCGTTGCGGGAGGTACAGTAATAGGTTCCATTGCAAATGACGCCCATATCCGTATGGAGAACGACTCCGTAAGGATAGTTACAGGTGGTGTGTCCATGACGGGAATAGGAACGTGTTCAGGCTCCAGAGCATATGTGAGCATGAGAAACATGAGTGCTTCCATAGATATGAGATCCACAGAGGGCTGTGCCATCGGCGGAATGAGAGCCGATACCCAGGTTCTTATAGAGTATGCTTCGGTAACGGTAATGGCCGAGGGCAAGAGCTGCTTCGGTCTTGGAAATGCAATAAAGACTGCGTACATACAGAGCTCCAACTCAGATCTTAAGGTGGATGTGGTAAATAACACCGGCATGGATGTGGGAGCAAGGGAAGAGGATATACATATCCTCAACGGACGTGCGCAATTCATTGTGAATGATACGGAGATCAAGAGGCAGATAAATGCCGCAGAGCTTTGATCGGGATGTGGCAGTGTGTTTTCCAATCTTGCTGTAATCCTGCTCCAGTGTACCTTTAATGAAATATTAAAATTTTATAAATTGCATTAAAATACATGATATGATATAGTGTCGGATGATGATGTAGATAGTTAGAGGGAATGAGACATTCATGTAACGTAGGCACATATTAAATAGTGACGACGAAATGTCACCGAACGAATGTGAATGGACGATAAAAAGAATTACTAAAGAATTACTTAAGAAGAGAGAGTAGATAAATGGTATTTTCAAGTCTGTTATTTGTATTTTTATTTTTAACGGCTAATCTAATAGTTTACTTTAAATGCGGAGAGAAAAATCAGAATAAGGTGATGCTTATATTCTCTCTGGTTTTCTATGCCTGGGGCGGACCGAAGTATCTTGTGCTTCTTGTAGGCGAGACGTTTGTCAGCTGGTTCACAGCCAAGAAGATGGCAGAGGACAGAGAGCAGTACGGAAGTGATGCACCGGTAAAAAAATATCTTGTGATTGAGTGCGTTGTACTTCTTGGACTTCTGTGTATATTCAAGTATCTTGGTTTTATCCTTGGAAATGTACATGCACTTACGGGCTTTCCCAAGTCTGTACCACAGATAGTGCTTCCTATAGGAATATCCTTTTATACATTCCAGCTTATTTCATATGTTGTGGATGTGTACTGGGGGAAGACAAAAGCACAGCCTGTGTTCTGGAAACTTCTTCTTTACTCAAGTCTGTTCCATCAATGTATAGCAGGTCCTATTGTAAGATACCAGACTATAGCTGATGAGATAGATCACAGAAAGATCAAGATGAGCGATGTATATACCGGCGTCCGCATGTTCTCGCTGGGGCTTGCCAAGAAAGCTATCCTTGCAAATTCCTGTGCGGCAGCAGCAGACAGCCTTCTTCCTGCAGGTGTCGAGAATCTTAAAATGCAGGCAACCTGTGGAATGTGGCTTGGAATGATATTTTATATGCTCCAGATATATCTGGATTTCTCAGCATATTCGGATATGGCTATAGGAATGGGAAGGATGATTGGCTTCCATTACGATAAGAACTTCAATTATCCTTACATTGCAGGATCGGTTCAGGACTTCTGGAGAAGATGGCATATATCATTGAGCACCTTTTTCAGAGATTATGTATATATACCTCTGGGAGGAAACAGGGTGAGCACAGGCAAATGGGTAAGGAACATGGCGGTAGTATGGTTCCTCACTGGATTGTGGCACGGAGCAAGCTGGAATTATATATTCTGGGGATTGTGGTATCTGTTCTTCCTGCTACTTGAGAAGTTCGTGATAAAGGATAAAATGCCTAAGGCAGTGGGACATGTATATACACTTATGGTTGTATTGTTCGGATGGGTAATATTCAAATTCGAGAGTCTTAAGGAGCTTGGGGTAGTATTCGGAGGAATGTTCGGAATAGGTGCGAATGGCTTCACCAGCATGAATGTCCATACAGTATTCTTAAAGTACATATTCTTCCTTATATTTGCCATTGTGGCATGTACACCGCTCTACAATAATGTGAGAAAGAAGCTGTTTGATGTAGGAAGAGAAAACGATACAGTGTTTATGGTTGCAAATGTGCTCGATATGATAACACCGGCACTCATGCTGATATTGTCAACACTGGCACTTGTCGGCGCCAGCTACAACCCATTCCTGTATTTCCAGTTTTGAGATTGTGCCCATGCGTTGAAAACGCATATTGAAATGGCACAATCGACTTGCCGCCGAGAGATTGTGTCCATGCGTTGAAAACGCATATTGAAATGACACAATCGACTTGCCGCCGAGTGTAAACGAGGGGGCGTTACCTATAAAACGAGGGGGCGTTACCCGTAATACGGGGGGGGCGTTACCCGTAAAACGAGGGGCGACACCATGTACATAAAAAAGGGATTTAGCGTATGAAGAGAAAATATACCAAAAAACAAAGACAGATAATAAAAAAATATCATAATTTAGGAATAATACTTTTCGCCGGAGTAATGCTCTTGGGAGCATTTTTAGGTCTTCTCTTCTTCGCAAGACCAAAGACCTCGGAGAAGGAGAAGCGTAGTCTTGCCAAGTATCCGTCATTTACCATGAAGACCTTCCTAAACGGAGAGTACTTCTCCGATGTGTCCACATGGTACTCTGACACATACCCGTTCAGGGACGCTCTTGTTTCAGCGGATCAAAAGCTTAAAGGCCTCTATGGAATAGAGAGTAAGACCATGATGGTAGGTGAAGAGAAACAGGCAGATGAGATACCGGATATAAATGATAATACAGAAGCTGTTACCGAGACAACCACAGCAGCCACAACAGAAGCGGCTACCGAGGACACAGAGGCAGGAGCTACAACAGAAGCTACTACAGAAAAGGTAAGAGAAGTCGATCCACCTGACTCAAAGGGTATGGACGAGGAGATACAGAACCAGATCCAGCAGAATCTGTATGTTAAGGGAGATGCAGCCTACAGCGTGTATTATTTTGGAAAGGAAAACTGTACCAACTATGTTGCGGCACTTAACAATGTGGCAGCAGAACTTAAGGGACAGACAACAGTGTATAACATTCTTGTGCCTAACAACTCAGGTGTAATGCTTTCAGAGGATGAGCTTAGCAAGCTTGCAGGCTCCGACCAGGAACAGGCTATAGATTATTACTACAGTATAGAGTCAGACGATGTTAAGACCGTTGACACTATAAAGACCTTAAGAGAGCATAATGACGAGTATCTGTACTTCCGTACAGATCACCACTGGACACAGCTTGCAGCCTACTATGTATATCAGAATTTCTGTAAAGTTAAGGGAATAGAGGCTCATGATCTGTCATATTATGACAAGAAGGAGTTCAAGAACTTCCTTGGAACCTTCTACAGTACTCTTGGCAACAGCAACATGGAGGCAAATCCTGACACTGTTGATGCCTATGTTCCAAAGGGAACCAACGATATGACCTTCTGGGATACGGACGGAAAGGAATGGAACTGGAATGTCATCTATGATGTGGATAGCTGGGCAAGCAGCTCCAAGTACATGACCTTTATCGGTGGTGACAGACCTATGGAGGTAATAGAAAATCCACAGATAAAGGACGGAAGCTCCTGTGTGGTATTAAAGGAATCATACGGTAACTGTTTTGTTCCGTTCCTGGTAGACCACTATCAGACAGTTTATGTCCTTGACTATCGTTATACTACAGTAAATGTCCTTGATTTTGTTAAGGAAAAGCAGGCTGATGATCTTATTATCATAAACAATATAACCATCATCGGCAGTACATCTGTTGTAGACCTTATAAGCGGATTGCTTAAGTAGTTATAGAAAAGTGTCAAAAAAAAGAAATCAGGAAAAATATGAAAAAACATAAAAAGGTGATTTTTGAAACATTGTTTTTCATAGGTATATTCTTACTCACTCTTTACAGTGTGTTCTTCGGCGAGGACCTTGGAGCTATTGCAGATGGTCTGGGGCGTTGCAATAAGGCGTGGCTTTCACCTGCCATACTGTGTGTTGTGATATTTATATGCGGAGAGGCCGTTATCATATGGCATCTCATGAAGACATATGGAATAAAGACACCTATGAAATACTGCATTCTGTTTTCATCGGTTGGATTTTTCTTCAGCTGTGTAACACCGTCAGCCAGTGGCGGACAGCCTATGCAGGTATATTTTATGAAAAGAAAAAATATTCCCATACCGGTGGCATCGGTGGTCCTTATGGTAGTAACCATTGCATATAAGATGGTTCTGGTCATTACCGGTCTGCTGCTGTTGATATTCGGACATGGCTTTATTGTTTCGTACCTTGGTGAAGCCATGTGGATATTCTATCTGGGAATATTCCTTAATGTAGGTTTTATTGTATTGCTGTTGTTTGTAATGTTACATCAGACATTTGCATTAAGACTTACAGTGGGATTTAACAAATTTCTTGAGAAGCTCAGGATAATAAAAAAGAAGCCTGATATGGTCAAGAAAGTAATAAAGTCCATGAGACAGTACAGGGAGTCTGCGGCGTTTATGAAGACCCATCTGGGACTCATGGTAAATGTATTTATAATAACCATAATACAGAGATATGCTATGTTTGCGGTAACGTATTTCGTATATAAAGCCTTTGCGCTTTCAGGCACGCCATGGTACAGGATAATCCTGCTTCAGGCGGTGGTTGCCATATGTGTAGATATGCTTCCTCTTCCGGGAGGAATGGGAATATCAGAGTCACTGTTTAAGATAATGTTTGAAAACATATTTGGAGCGGCACTTTTACTTCCGGGACTTATATTAAGCAGAGGCATAGGATATTACGTTGAACTTATATTCTCAGCATTGCTGACTGTTGTGGCGTTTTTAGTGTTAAAGGATAAATCTGGAGGGGCAGGAATAGAATGATAGGATTTTATAATTATACAGTGATACTTACTTATCTGAGTCTGGCATCATCGGTTATCGGTATGGCATGTGCTATCTGTGGTATGCTTAAGTGGGCAGTGTGTTGTCTGGCAATATCCGGATTGTTCGATGCATTTGACGGCAGGGTAGCAAGAACCAAAAAGGACAGGACAGAGGATGAGAAGAGCTTTGGAATACAGATTGATTCTCTATGTGATATGGTATGCTTCGGTGTATTTCCGGTTATAATATGCTGGAATGCAGGTATGAATACAGCACTGTCATTTGTAATATTATTGTTTTATTGTCTTGCAGGACTTATTAGATTAGCATATTATAATGTTATGGAGATAAATGGCAAGCAGTTCGTGAAGGATGGCAAGAAGTACTACACAGGACTTCCTATAACTTCTGTGGCAGTCGTACTTCCTATAATATTCCTTATATCGCCATTATTTGAAAATTATTTCATTTATGTGATGACTTTCTTCATGTTGCTTATGGGCGTATTGTTTATAAGCAACTTCAAGTTGAAGAAGCCTGATACAAAGCACCTTATGATTCTTATCATAATAGTTGCTGTCATTATAGTTTATCTTCTGTATGAATTTAGCTGGAAGGAATACTTTAACTGGAATATAAAGGATTTCTTCATGCATAAGTTCAGAAATCTTAAGGAGGGAGGCTTCCTGTTTTTCTGACAGGAAAATGACTTCTGATATGGAACGATCTCGGATGAGAGATTGTTGCATTTAGTTGTGGGGACTTTTGTTTCAGAATGTTTGTTTGGCAGAAAAGGAGAATATATGCGTTGTTTGAGAAAATGTAAAGGCAACGTTCCTAAGAAATCCAGCAATAATAAAGTGCTGGATTTTCTTTACAGAACGGAAAGTGGAAGAAAGGTTTTAAAGGTGTTGGTACACCCGGCTGTATCGAATATTGGCAGAGTATTTCTTAATACAAGGCTGTCCTGCGTGTTCATAAATCCATTTATCAGGGCAAATAATATCGACCTGTCGGGCTGCGAGAAGTTCGGCTTTAATTCATATAACGATTTCTTCCACAGAAGATACAGAAAGGGATATCTGGATATCGATATGAACAGGGATGATTTCATCAGCCCTTGTGATGCCAGATTGTCAGTTTATGAGATAGGGGAGGACTCGGTGTTCAACATTAAGAATACGGAGTATGATCTCCATGACCTTCTTAAGGATAAGAAGCTTGCGGAGAGATATAAGGGTGGACATCTGTGGCTGTACAGACTGTGTGTGGACGATTATCACAGGTATATTTACCCGGTAAACGGCATTAAGTCAGGAAATCGCAGGATAAATGGTGTGTATCACACTGTTCAGCCTATTGCAAATGACTACTATCCTATCTATAAGGAGAATACAAGAGAATACTGTCTTATTAAGACAAAGGACGCCGGCACTGTGCTCATGATGGAAGTGGGGGCACTGCTTGTGGGCAGGATTGCAAATGATGAGATCTGTGCTGCCAGAGTGTCAAGAGGCGGAGAGAAGGGTCACTTCGAGTTCGGGGGATCTACAATAATCGTTATGACCCAGAAGGACAAGGTTGTTCCTGACAAGGTATACACCGAAAGTACTGCCTGTGGAATTGAGACAGTGGTGAAGCTTGGACAGAAGGTTGGTGTCATGAAAAACTAATCGATATAAAAATAAGACGGAGAGAAAATCAGCATGTTGGATAAAATAGAAGCAATAAACGGAGTCATTAATAACTTTATCTGGGGAGTGCCTGCCATGATATGTATCGTGGGTGTAGGCTTGTTCTTAAGCTTCAGGACAAAGTTTATTCAGATAAGAAAGTTCCCATATGCCATGAAGGTGACATTTGGACGTATGTTCAAGAAAAGAGAGGCGTCAGATGGTGCCCTCACGCCATTTCAGGCTGTGTGTACGGCACTGGCGGCAACAGTAGGAACCGGAAATGTTGCAGGTGTGGCCGGAGCCATAGCCATTGGAGGACCGGGAGCGGTATTCTGGATGTGGATGTCAGCTCTTCTTGGTATGTGTACCAAGTTCTCCGAGGTTACTCTTGCAGTTCATTTCCGTGAAAAGAACAAGGACGGGGATTATGTGGGCGGTCCTATGTACTACATTAAGAACGGTCTTAAGAAGCACTGGCTCTGGCTGGCATATCTGTTTTCCGCCTTTGGTGTTCTTACAGTATTCGGAACAGGAAATGCCACTCAGGTAAACACAATAACTACAGCCATAGACTCAGCTTTATTTAACTACAATATTATTTCAGAAGACACAGCTCCTACCTTAAACCTTATCATAGGTATAGTACTTGCTGTTCTTATCGGGCTTATCCTTTTAGGAGGTGTCAAGAGAATTGGCCAGGTGGCAGAGAAGCTGGTTCCATTCATGGCTGTGTTCTATATTATTTTGGCAATTGGTGTAGTAGTGATAAATATAAATCATGTACCGGAAGTATTTTCAGACATATTCAAGGGAGCATTTAATCCTGCGTCCGTAACGGGCGGTGTTGTGGGAAGCTTCTTTATGAGTATGAAGAAGGGTGTATCCAGAGGAATATTCTCCAATGAGGCAGGTCTTGGAACAGGATCCATAGCCCATGCTTGTGCGGATACAAGAAAGCCTGTAAAGCAGGGATTCTTCGGAATATTTGAAGTATTTGTGGATACTATTGTTATCTGTACCCTTACAGCTCTTGTAATTCTCTGCAGCGGAGTTCCTGTAGGATACGGACAGGCGGCAGGTGCGGAGCTTACCATCAGCGGATTTACTTCAACCTACGGAGGCTGGGTATCAATATTCACTGCTGTGGCAATGTGTTGTTTCGCATTCTCCACCATCATCGGTTGGGGACTTTACGGTACCCGTTGTATAGAGTTTTTATTTAATTCCCGTGTAAATAAGCCGTTTATGCTGGTGTATTCCCTTGTGGCAATAGTCGGTGCTACATTAAATCTTGACCTCCTGTGGAGCGTTGCGGAGACTTTTAACGGACTTATGATAATCCCGAACCTTATTGCGGTATTCATGCTGTCCGGAGTTGTGGTGAAGATGGTGAAGGAATATTTCGCCGGAAAGGAACAATAGATTTTTTGAAAATATTGTTGACAGCAGGGGTACGCTGATGTAACATAACAGTGTTATGAGGAAGCACCCATGCATCGAAGATACATATTGGAATGGTGCTGACGAAATGCCGCCGAGAGATTGTGCCCATGCGTTGAAAACGCATATTGGAATGGCACAATCGACTTGCCGCCGAGTGTAAGCGAGGGGGCGTTACCATTAGGCGAGGGGGCGATACCCGTAATAGTGGGGCGATACCCGTTAGTAGGGTAAGTTTTAGGAGACAAATCATGAACAATGAACATGAAACCAAGGAGCGTCTGCTTGAATGTGCCAGAGCGGAATTTTTGGAAAAGGGTTATCAGGGGGCTTCCCTGAGAAGTATATGTAAAAAAGCAGGAGTTACTACCGGTGCATTGTATTTTTTCTTCAAAGATAAGGAAGATCTGTTTGATGCTATTGTGGAGCCCACACTTGAAAAGGTGAAGGCCATGTCTATGCAGCACGTAAATCAGGAGCTTATGGCATTGCAAAATGTTCCGGGAGCAGAGGAAGATGACATGCATGACGACAGGAATGCAACGGAGCAGATACTTCATGTTCTGTATAGTGACTATGACATATGTCAGCTTCTGTTGACCAAGAGTCAGGGATCAAAGTATGAGAATTGCCTTGATACATTTGTAGATATATTCGAGACAGGGCAGAAGGCTCTGGCAGTGGAGCAGGCTAAGCAGCTTGGAGTTCCGGTTCCGGATGATTACACGCTGCACTGGGTCATACATATCCAGCTTGACGCATATGTACATGTCCTGCTACATGAACCAGATGAACAGAAGGCACTCAGCCACATGGATAACGTATTAACTTATCTGTTGTCCGGATGGATGGCACTATTCAGAAAGAAATCCGAGTAAGATGATTTAATTAAAAATGATTTTAATAAAATCAATTTGTATCAAGTTGAACAAAATGCGTCTGAATGAAATTAGTTGCAAGAGCAAAAATGCTAATTAAATAATTTTAAAATAGGCTATGCCTTAAGTTAGGCATAGCTAATATTTAAACATCAACATAACACTGTTATGTTGATTTGCACATAATGATGACAATTTGATGAAAAAGTTTAACAAATAGATCAAATATTAAAATGTCTATGGGAGGAATAAGACACATGTATGTACAGGTATCAGATGTGAAGAAAAGCTATGGAGAAGGCGGAAGCTACATTCAGGTATTGAAGGGCGTGACTGTGGGGATCGAGAAGGGAAGCATGTGTGTAATACAGGGAACCAGTGGTTCCGGTAAGTCCACATTGCTTAACTGTATCGGAGGACTTGATATAGTCGACTCAGGTTCTATCCAGGTGGACGGCAGGGAAATGGTAGGCTTAAAGCCTGATGAGCTGTCGGACTACAGAAGGGATTATCTGGGATTTATCTTCCAGTTCTACAATCTGGTGCCGAACCTTACAGTGAGGGAGAACATACAGGTATGTGAATACCTTACAGACAATCCACTGGATATAGATGAGCTGTTGGATGTTCTTGGACTTGTGGAGCACCAGAACAAATTCCCGTCCCAGTTATCGGGCGGACAGCAGCAGAGATGTGCCATTGCCAGAGCACTTATAAAAAATCCAAAGCTTCTCTTGTGTGACGAGCCTACAGGTGCTCTTGATTCCAAGACCTCAAGAGATATCCTGGTGCTTCTTGAGAAGGTAAATGCCCAGTACGGAACCACAATGGTGATCGTAACTCACAACAATGCCATTAAGGACATGGTTGATCAGGTAATAATCCTTAAGGATGGACTTATCAAGAAGGATTACAAGAACGAGGTTAAGATACCGGCAGCAGAATTGGAGGACTTATAACATGCAGAAGGTTTTGAGAAAAAGGATACTTAGGGATCTTAAGAAAAATGCTCCCAGATATATCGCCATTGGATTTCTTATAGTACTTAGCATGTATCTTGTAGTAAGCATGTTAGGTGCTGCGGAGACAATAATTAGGGGAAGTGAAGCGGCTGACGAAAAGGCATGCGTAGAGGATGGCGAGTTCTCGCTATTTGTCCCTATGAAGAAGAGTGAGTGGAACAGGCTTAAGGATAAGGGGGTTACCCTTGAGAAAATGTTCTATCTTGATTACACAGACAAGGACGAGAAGGTAATACGTTTATTCAAGAACAGGGAAAATATTGACAAGATAACTATAAAAGACGGCAGATTGGCCGAGAATGACACAGAGGCGGTCATAGAGAGAAGGTATGCGGAGGTCAACCATATCAATGTTGGGGATAAGGTGGAGATCGGCGGCAGAGAATTTACCGTATCCGGAATAGGAACGGTTCCTGATTATGACTGTACCTTAAAGGGTATTGGAGACACAGGCTGTGACAGTAAGAACTTTGGGCTTGCATTTGTCACTGAGGATACATATGAGTCAATGAAGGCGGAAGGTAAGAATTCAAAGTCTGAGGAATACTATTATGCGTACATTTTAAATGACAGCATGACAGATGAGGAGCTTAAGGATGAACTTAAGAACCTTGAGTTCTCCGCAGATGATGTGGATGATGAGTTCTTCCGTGACTATTGGGACAGGACCATCGGGGCAAAGGATGATCTTGAAAATGGTATACATGAGCTCCTTGATGGCTCAAAGGAATTAAAGGACGGTCTTAAGGAGCTTACGGACAACAATGCCGGTATGAAGCTTGGTGCCCGGACAGTGCTTGAGTCCTATATCTCCGAGGCAAATGAGAGTCTTTCCTCATACGGTTTTGAAACGCTCACAACAGATAACTTTGAAGATGTCCTTAAGAACCATATAGATAACGAAAGTAACGCAATAATGAAGCTCACACTTCAGAATCTCCTTTCTGATCTCAAGGAGCTTAAAACCTATGCTGATGGTGTGAGGGAATATACCGACGGTGTGAAAACTGCCGAAGAAGGTGCAGGAGAATTATATGATGGTATAGATGAGTTAAAGACAGAGACAGATGACATTATAGATGAGATATTCAATGCTGACGCAGGAAATCTCCTTTCATTTGTCAAGGCGGGAGATAACCCAAGGATACAGGCAGCCTCAGGTGACCAGGAGCTGTACAGAAGTGTAGGTGTTATAGCCGGTTGTATAATCCTTGTGCTTATATCCTATGTGCTGTCAGTATTTGTAGTACATTCAATAGATGAAGAGGGTGCGGTGATCGGTGCACTGTATGCCCTTGGTGTCAGGAAGAAGGATCTGATGAACCATTACATAATGCTTCCTACAGTTGTTGCCACCATATCCGGCATCGTCGGAACCCTGATCGGCTACAGCAGTCTGGGTGTAAGGGTGCAAATGCAGGACTGCTACAGCTATTATTCTCTTCCGGAGCTTGATGTAATGATAATGCCATACCTTATTGTGTACGGAGTTATCGTTCCGCCGGTTATCTGCTATATCGTTACAAGACTTGTCATCAACAAGAGATTGTCAAGACCTGTGCTTACGCTCATAAGGAATGAGCAGAAGGCAGGCAGGAGCAAAAATGTCAAGCTCAAGGACATGAAGTTTATGAAACTGTTCCGTTTAAGACAGATAATAAGAGAGAGCAGAACAGCATTTACAGTAGTATTTGGAATGTTTGTAAGTATGCTTATCGGCATCATGGCAGTTGAGATATATGTGTATTGTGCACATGTCAGAAGCCAGTACCCAGAGGACACCAAGTATGAATACATGTACACTTACAAATATCCTACAGAGAACGTCCCTAAGGGTGGCTATGAGGCGTATGCCAAGACCATGAAGAAGTCCATATATGGCTACAGCTTTGATGTTACTGTAATGGGAATTACCGACGACAACCCATTCTTTGATGTGGATCTTGAGGATACAGCAGAGAGTGTTACCATAAGCTCATCAATATCCTACAAATTCGGCTTGAAGGTGGGAGATGTACTCACACTTAAGGACGAGGAAAATAACAGATTATATGCATTTGAAATAAAGGCCATAACCCAGTATTCTCCAAGCTTCATGGTGTTTATGCCATACGACAGGGCATTGGAGCTTTTTGGTGAGCAGGATGATTTCTACAATGTGGTATTCTCCGATCACGAGCTTGACATAGAGAAGGGAAGACTGTATTCAACTACCACAAAGGCCGATGTGGAGAAGGCGGCAGGTATCTTCTCCGATCAGATGAGAGGGATGATAGTTACTTTAGGCGGAGTGTCTGCGGTTATATTTGCAATAGTGCTCTACCTCATGATGAAGGTAATGATAGACAGATCATCCTTCAGCATAGCACTTATAAAGATATTCGGTTACAGGAACAAGGAGCTTAAGAGGATGTACCTGGACGGCAACTTCTACGTGGTAATGTTAGGTGCGGTAATATCCGTGCCGCTGTCAAAGCTAATAATGGATCTGGCCTATGAGCCGGCATTTACACCTAATGTTGCCTGCGGCGTAGACAAATCCTTCCCTGCATGGTTCTATATTGGAATATTTGCAATAGTTGTTGTGCTGTACTTCATCATAAATCACCTGCTGGTGGGACGTATCAAGAAGATGACACCGGTGGAAGTGCTTAAGAACAGAGAGTAAGGCATTTGCTTTACAGAGAAGACCCTGGTTCGGGAATTGCCCCGGATCAGGGTCTTTTTTTTCTTGTAATCAGGTGACGATATGCTATAATGTATTGGAGTTAGACAAAACTAACCTGAAAACATTTTTAGATAAGAGGGAGGATGAAATTCAAATGGCGGTAACAATAGTTGCGATTTTAATGATCATGTTAGGATATTTCCTTATTTTGTACGGAGTGGTTGCATTTATCCAGGATAAGAGATTTTTCTCCTCGGCACCAAAAGAAAATCTTGAGGCTATCCCAGATAAAAAGCAGAGATTTCCTGGTGCAAGCATAGTCGGTTGGATCATAGAAGTGATCGCACTTGCATTATTTGCAGGGGCAGTGATCCTTGCAGCCTGGGATGGAGTCAAGAATAATTTTGGCTTCGGGCTGTTCTTCGCAAGATTTATAGCAATGCTTTATTGCATGGAAATCTACGATATATGCTTTTTCGACTGGGTTCTTCTGTGCCACTCCAACTTCTTCCCGCACTTCTACCCTGAGCTTAAGGGCGTGGTGGGACCACATATGTTTGGCTACAACAAGAAAACTCATATAATGCATTTCATTATCTACATCCCGATCTGCCTTGTGGTTGCATGGGTATGCACACTGTTTTAAGGATAGCGGAGTATGTAGGTGATTGATCATGTGTGCTGTTGGATTATGCGTGCAGGCATGTTGTTTTGGTCGGCAGATCATATGGAGTGATGCAGTATGTATGCAGGTTGGTCAGTGGATTTGCATAAAAATACATAATTGATATTTGCGGAGGTAAATGTGACAATGAACATCCATGAATTTGGAAAAGAAAATAAAGAGACAATTTTGCTGATACATCCATCAGTTGTGAAGTGGGATTATTTTGAAAATGTAATTCCGCTGCTACAGAAGAAATACCATTTGCTTGTGCCGGCTCTTCCAGGATATGACTTTGAGAATAACAGCGATTTCACCAGCGTGGAGCAGATCGCTTCGGAATTAAATGACTGGCTCAAGGCAGAAGGTTACACCGAATTGTATGCGGTGTATGGCTGCTCAATGGGCGGCTCTATTTCACTTCTGGTGGCATTGGGACAGAAAATTCCAATAAGACATTGCATTATGGATGGCGGAATTACGCCTTATCAGCTGCCATGGATCGTGACACGTTTTATCGCCCTTAAGGATTATCTTATGATGATGATTGGAAGGACAGGCGGAGTGGGACTGCTGGAAAAGGCATTTGCAACTGATGAATACACCAAGGAAGACCTGCAGTATGTGGCGGATGTCTTGAGACATTGTAGCAGCAAGACCTTGTGGCGTACATTTGAGTCGTGCAACAACTATAAAGTTCCTGCAAATATTCCAAAGCTTGACACTGAGCTTCATTACTGGTATTCAGACGGTGAGGAAAAGGAGCGAAAGCAGGATATAGCATATATAAGAAATAAATTCCCTCAGACAAAATTTGAAGTTTTGCCTAAACTGGGACATGCGGGGCTGGTGCTCCTGAGACCGGAATTATTTGTGGAAATGATCGATAAGCTGGGATAGGAAAATCCCGGTCTTGCTATCCCGAAAAAATAGGACTATAATTTCATGCGGTAAAATTCTAAACAAGAAAGAGGAGTAAAGCATGAAAGACAGTAGACTTATACTTAGAGGAGAGGCGGCACTCTTACTTGCGATCATCATAAACAGCATAGGAGTTTTACTTATGCTCCAGTCCGGTTCGGGAATATCTGCAATATCAAGTGTGCCTTATGCATTCAGTGAGGTATTTCCTAAGTTGACCCTTGGGACATGGACATATATCTTCCAGGGGCTTCTTGTGATCACACTTATGGTTCTCAAGAAAAGATTTGTTCCATCATATCTGTTCAGTTTTGTGGCAGGTTTTATGTTTGGCAAATTAATGGACGTAAATGAATTGTGGATAACAAAATTACCAATGTCAATTCCACTCAGAATAACCTATTTCGTAGTGAGCTATGTGGTTCTTTGCTTCGGCATAGCATTGTCAAATAGATGTAAGCTGCCGATAATACCAACAGATCTGTTCCCAAGAGATCTGGCAGAGATCATCAACAAGCCGTATTCAAGAGTGAAGATCACCTTTGATGTGACCTGCCTGCTTGTTACAGCCTGCCTTACATACTTTGCTCTTGGAAAGATACTGGGACTTGGAATAGGTACCATTGTGGCTGCATTTACAATGGGTAAAGGTGTTGCCATTGCAGGAAAGCTCATTGACAAAAAGATGACTTTCGTATCGTTTCTTCACAAAGAGCCGGATAATGAAGACTTAGTAAAGATAAAGTCAGACAAGATCCTTGCGGCAAAAAATTAGTAAATAGAATATATCTTCTAAAAAGCAGTCAGTCTAAGAAATTAGATTGGCTGCTTTGGTTTTTTTGTAAATATGCGAATAAAATATAAAAAATATTCGCAAAAGCACTTGACATATCAGTTAGTTAGAACTAACATATATGCGAATGAAATAAATAAAATATTCGCATATAACAGGGAGGACGCAGAATGTTCATCGAAGGAAAAGGTTTAGTAAAGAAATATGGAAAAGGAGAAGCAACGGTATATGCCTTAGACCATACAGATTTCGGTATGGAGAAGGGAGAGGTTGTTGTAATCCTTGGTCCCAGCGGAAGTGGTAAGAGTACACTCTTAAATATACTTGGCGGTCTTGACAAGCTGACAGAGGGAAGCATGATAGTGGACGGAGTTGATCTTGAGAAAATGTCTGCCAGAGAGCTTGAAGCATACAGAAGAAATAAGCTTGGATTTGTATTCCAGTCATACAATCTTACACCGGATCTTACTGTAAGAGAGAACATTGAAATGACTGCAGAGCTTGTAAATGATCCCCTCAGCGTAGACACACTTATGGAAAGCCTCGGACTTACCAGGTATGAGAAGCATTTCCCTAAAGAACTTTCAGGTGGACAGCAGCAGAGGTGTGCCATTGCCAGAGCCATGGTGAAGAAGCCTGACATACTTCTCTGTGATGAGCTTACGGGTGCATTGGATACCAAGTCATCAAAGGATGTTTTAAAGAGAATCCAGAGCATGAATGATACATACAAAACAACAGTTGTTATCATCACCCATAACCTGAACATTGCCGGTATGGCAGATCGTATCATCAAGATCACAGATGGTAAGGTAGTGTCAAATACAAAGAACACAGACAAGAAAAGAGTAGAGGAGATGGAATTGTAATATGACTATCAACAAGAGAGCAGGACGTAGCGTAAAGAAAAATATATCCTTTTATATTATAAGTATCATCCTCACTGCAATTACATCCATGATTATAGTGGCTGCTGTGTCAACAGGCCGTACCCTTACCAAGGTTGTGAGAGACTTCGTGGATGAATATAAGGCAGAGGACGCAGAATTTGTTACATATAAGCCTCTGACAGACGATGATATAGAGAAACTTGAAAATGAATATGATGTGATCCTTGAGTATAGTGGCTATAAGGATGTGAAAGTAGAAAGCGGAGATCTGGACGGAGCCACCATCAGAGTATTTGCCAAGCCGGAGAAGCTGAACCTGTATGATGTGAGAGACGGTCATGAACCGGGAGCCGGAGAGACACTCCTTACCCAGGACTTCGCAGATACCCACAATATAAAGGTTGGGGATGAGATTTCCCTTGGAGATCATTCCTATAAGGTATCAGCATATACAACAAAGGCTGATTACATTTATATGCTCCAGACATTTACAGGATTTATCGACAATGAGAAATTTGCAGTGATGATTGTAGATCGTCAGGAATATGACAAGATCGACGCTGAGGAGACAGCGTACTATTCCATAAAGTACAACAAGGACAACTCAAAGGAAGTCCGCAAGAGATTAAACAAGGATTACGTGATCGCAAGCTATATGGCAGCCACAACCAACACCAGGATATCAATGCCTGTAAATGAAGGTGACGCCGTTTCAAATATGGCTACCATGTTCGCACCTGTTATGTTCATAATTGTCCTTACACTTATTGTCATGGTGCTTGGAAGAAATATAAAGAGTGAGCAGTATCTTCTTGGAACATTTATCTCACTGGGATTTTCAAGAAAGCAGATTGTAGGTCATTATGTAAGATATGGCCTGATACCGGGCGTCATCGGAAGTGTGATCGGAGTACTGACCTCCATACCGCTTACCGGATTACTATGCACATTCTACATTGAATATGATTTTGAGACACTTATTTACAAACCGACATATAACATTCCTTCTATTATAATCGCCCTGGTGCTTCCTACACTTCTTTACTGTGCAGCTATTGCAATACAGGCGGGAAGACTCCTTAAGAAGGCACCTGTGGATCTCCTGAGAAATACAGGAAAAGAAACAAAGACCATCGGAATAATGAAGGACAGCCATGCAAAGACCCAGATAAAAATGAGAGTGAGAAGCGTCATCGGACATCCGGGAAGAAGCATCGTCACCATTATAGGTGTGGCAATCGCAGCCTTCTGTATAATTGCAGGACTGGTCATGAGCGACAGCATGGATACACTGCTTGATGGCGGACTTAAAAGCTCAATTAAATACGAATATCTGTATAGATTAAACACTCTTTTGCAGGGCACACCGGATGAGGGAGAGGCTCTGTTCCAGAATTATTATGAAGTTGACGGCAGTACAGTGCAGCTTTCTGCACAGGGAATAGTGGACAATTCCAAATATTTCCCGGATAAGACAGATGGCGGAGATAAGCTTGACCTTGATAAATATTACCTTACAAGTGCAGCGGCAGAAACATACGGGGTAGAGGTTGGCGACGAGATGACATTTTTCAACATTGCCGATCTTGAAGAACATAAGGTAAGGATCAGTGGAATTGTAACGGATAATACCCACTGCTACCTGTACACAGGGATGGATAACGCAACAAGGCTTGCAGGGGTAGACAAGGGAACCTACAACTGTATCATAAGCAAGGATAAACTTTCACTTGACAAGGAGCTTGTGGCAAGTGAGACCAAGATGACTGTCACAGCAGAAACAATGGATAATCTCATGGGACCTATGAAAGCCATCATTTTCATAATCGAGATCGTGGGAATAGTACTTGGTGTATTTGTGCTGTACCTTATCATCAACATGATTGTGGCTGAAACCTCAACAAATATCTCGGTTATGAAGGTACTTGGTTTCAGCAAAAAAGAGATCTCCAACAGAGTGCTCAATGTAAATCACATCCTGGTATGTATAGGATATCTGTTGGGAATACCTGCCGCATATTCATTTGTCAAGGTAGGATATTCCGACACAATAGATAATTACGGAATGCTGTTCTCACCTGTTATTACTGCTAAGGCTATAGTGATCAGCTTCCTGCTTACCTGGGTTACATACGAACTGTCACTGTTGCTCCAGAAGAGAAAAATATCAAGGATTGACATGGTGGAGGCTTTGAAGGAAAATAGTAGGAACGAATAGTATTATTTGCAAATACTGTTATTTGGAGGAAGCACATGGCTAAGAGGGTATTTACAGAAGCGGAGAGAGCAGAATATAAGGAAAAAATGCTGGCGGCAGGCTTTGATCTGCTGAAGCAGTATGGAATGACACATATGTCCGTCGCCAAGATCACAGAGGCAGCAGGCATAGGTGTTAGCACCTTCTACAATTTCTTCCCATCAAAAGAGGCTTATGTGTATGAAGTGGTGCAGTACAGGAGGAGCATAATCCCTGAATTGCTGCGGATGGCATTGAACGGGAAGGAAAAGGCTGGACCTGCCGAGACGAGAACCTACCTGAAATTCATGATTGATGACAATTACAGCATATTTCCAAGTCTTTCCCCGGAGGATGAGAAGCGTCTGGTGCAAATGCTTCCGGAGCAGGCGGCACCCAATATGCAGAAAGAACTGCAGATTGCAAATAAATTCATGACCCTTATGGAGGGTGTCCGACCGGACGTAAATATGACCCTTGTGGCAAATCTCATAAAGGTCTATGTGCTTGCTGCGGAGGGAAGAGAGATGCTTCATGAAGCTGTGTATGAGGAAACCATGGAACGGATGAGAGACCTTATATTGTATGAGATATTCGGAAGGACGGAGTAAGAGCCAAGTGCCTGTATTTATGTTATACTGTAAATACGATTTAGGTTTATATAAGGAGACCATATAAATGACCATTGAATATAAAAGACTTACAGAAAAAGAACTTGATACTTTTATTGACATGAGGATAAACCAGCTTAGAGAAGAAGGGGCTAAAGAAGAGATAGATCTGGTCCCTGCATTGAAGGGATACTATACTAGACATATGGCTGATGGAACATTTGTATCCTGGCTTGCTCTTGATGGGGAAGATATTATAGGAACAAGCGGAATGTCATTTGTGGAGAAGCCTCCTTATTTTGGATGTCCAAGTGGAAAGATAGGATTGTTATCCAGTATGTTTACGAATCCAAAATACAGAAGAAAGGGCATTGCGAAGGAACTGCTATCCCGTGTTGTAAATGACGCCAGAGACTATGGATGTGGAACAATACAGATTACAGCGTCCGATATGGGGGTTAAATTGTATATGGATTTTGGATTTGTACATAATGATAACTTCATGCAATATAAACTTTGACGTTCAGGGGCTGATCGTGAAAGAACATGTTACCACAATGATGGAATGTACTTCGGATAATTGTGTGGATGATTATGTTGTAAAAACGGTATCCTTGAAAAAAGGTATCAATAGAATAAAAATTGTGGGATATGAATGTGAAGATATTGCTTTAGAGTTATTGTCACAGGATTTCGAGCGATGAAAATTGAATGCATGTTTGACATAAAGGTTGTTAAATGATACTATAATTTAAAAGAAGGTGCTACCGATAGACGGTTAGCCCTGAAATATTTGATCAAAATGACCGCCTACAGTTTACCAGGACTAGGGCGGTTATTTTTTCGTCTTATCATTGCTCTTAGAACCAACGGTATAACCAAGAGCAAAGCAGGTAATACATAAGCTGATAATGGCTATAAAAAGCTCCGCTGTAAGCATAAGCACGAACCTCCTCATATAGATTTCCTGGAAGGATTTCTATGTAAACACAGGCTATAACTCCTGTGGAGAAGAACTAACCGCCTACCGAATAGGGTAGCACCATATTCATTATATCAAACATATGTTCGGAACACAAGAGGCGTTGTATAAAATGTAAACTTTAAATGGATTAATATTCATGAAAAGCGGTGAAAAATGAAAGTTTTAATGATTAATGGAAGTCCACTGAAATAGACAAATGACGATTGACGGAGGGGTGGAGCATTTGCATTGATCGCATGGTTATTTGTTGAAAATAGTACAATGATAAGGTATTGACATTCACAGTTTATGTTTTATAATGTAACAAAAAAGAAAATTTAATAAAGCTATAAACCGATGAAGGAGAGGAGTACCTCTTTACGATGTCTTCCAGAGAGCTGCGGTGGTGAGATGCAGTAGAATAGTAGGATGGGAATGGACTCCTGAGGGCACAGTCAAATGCATTTGAGCTATGCAGAGTATTCTGTGACGTGTGGCATACGTAAGTTGTCGTGAATATGAAGGTATTCAGCTAAGAGCATGGGTCGTTTCCATGAATTCAGGGTGGCACCGCGGATAATAAAGTATATTCGTCCTTGATAGATATTTAATATCTGTCAGGGACTTTTTTAATGCAAATAATTAAAATAGTCATGAAAACACCTCCTGACAGACAATCAGCTAATACCATATAGAAGTGCAGATGGACAGGTATTCAATGAAAGGAGAAAAACCATGATCAAAGAAGCTATCGTAAAAATTGTAAACAAAGAGGACCTCTCATACCGGGAAGCGTATGAAGTAATGAACGAAATAATGAGTGGTGAGACAACACCAACCCAGAATGCAGCATTCCTTGCAGCACTTTCAACCAAGAGTGCAAAGGCAGAGACAACAGACGAGATCGCAGGCTGTGCGGCAGCCATGAGAGATCACGCCACAAAGGTTGACACAGGAATGGATATATTTGAAATCGTAGGAACAGGCGGAGACAATGCCCAGAGCTTTAACATTTCCACAACAGCAGCTCTTGTTGCAGCAGCCGGCGGAATGAAGGTTGCAAAGCACGGAAACAGAGCAGCTTCATCCCTCTGTGGTACAGCGGATTGTCTTGAAGCACTTGGGGTAAATATAAATCAGGAGCCTGAAAAGTGTGTAGAGCTTCTCAAGGAAGCAGGCATGTGCTTCTTCTTCGCACAGAAATATCACACATCAATGAAGTATGTGGGAGCAATAAGAAAAGAGCTTGGTTTCAGAACAGTATTTAACATCCTTGGACCTCTTACCAATCCGGGAAACCCTAAAATGCAGTTACTTGGCGTATATGACGAGTACCTTGTAGAGCCGTTGGCACAGGTTCTTATAAATCTCGGCGTTGAGCGTGGAATGGTGGTATATGGAATGGACAAGCTGGATGAGATCTCCATGAGTGCACCAACCAAGATCTGCGAGTTCAAGGACGGATGGTTCAAGACATACATCATCAATCCTGAGGACTTTGGATTTGAGAAGTGTACAAAGGACGAGCTTAAGGGTGGCACTCCTGAAGAAAATGCAGAGATCACAAGAAATATCCTTAAGGGTGAGAAGGGTCCAAAGAGAAATGCAGTTCTCATGAATGCCGGAGCAGCCCTCTATATCGGGGGAAAGGCAGACAGCTTCAAGGCAGGTATAGAGCTTGCGGCAGAGATCATCGACTCAGGCAAGGCTACCGAGACCCTTGATAAATTCATCGAAGTAAGCAACAGATAATATTTGCAGATATATAGATTTACGAGAAGGAGATATAAATGTCAATTCTTGCAGAACTGGCAGCATATGCCACATACAGAGTAGAGCAGGCAGAAAAGCAGATAAGTCTTTCTGACATCAAAAAAATGGCAGAGGATATGCCTAAGGGAAAATTTGAATTTGAAAATGCACTTTCCGGAAAGGAGCTTTCGTTCATTTGCGAATGTAAAAAGGCGTCACCTTCAAAGGGGGTCATCGCAGAGGATTTCCCTTATGCAGAGATTGCGGAGGAGTACGAAAAGGCAGGTGCCGACTGCATATCAGTCCTCACGGAGCCTAAGTGGTTCCTTGGAAAGAATGAGTATCTGAAGGAGATCACCGAAAGGGTAAGTATCCCATGTATCAGAAAGGATTTCACAGTAAACGAGTACATGATATATGAGGCGAAGCTTCTTGGTGCCTCGGCGGTGCTGCTAATTTGTTCCATACTTACAGAGGCGCAGATAAAGAAATACATAGGCATATGTGACGGGCTTGGCATAAGTGCCTTGGTGGAGGCTCACGACGAGGCAGAGATCGCCATGGCGGTAAATGCAGGTGCAAGGATCATCGGGGTAAATAACCGTAATCTCAAGGACTTCTCGGTTGACACCGGAAACAGCAGAAGGCTTCGGGCACTGGTGCCGGGGAATGTGATATTTGTGGCAGAGAGCGGAGTGAAGACGGCAGAGGATATAAGAGCGTTGAGAGCCGCCGGGGTAAATGCTGTATTGATAGGTGAAACACTTATGAGAGCTGACGACAAGAAACAAAAGCTTGATGAATTGAAAGTCTGACAGAAAAACATAAAAATTAGAGACATTGCTTCCGGGCATTGACGAGAAAGCCTGGCGCAAAGCTAAAGATACAGGAGGTTTCATGACGAGAATAAAGCTATGTGGCCTGACAAGGATTCAGGATATAGAAATTGCAAATAAACTAAAGCCGGAATACATAGGCTTCATTTTCTGGGACAGAAGCAGCAGGAATGTCAGTGCAATACAGGCAGCAAGGCTAAAGGGAAAACTAGATTCGGAGATAAAGACTGTAGGAGTATTTGTCAATGCTCCGGCTGAACAGGTAATAAGCTATTATAATGTGGGCATCATAGACATAGCACAGCTTCATGGAAATGAAAATGAGGAATATATAAAGAAGCTTCACGATGCAGGGCTCACAGTAATAAAGGCATTTAAGATGAAGAAGACCGGCGAGAACATAAACCTGGCAGGCAATGCGAACATTGAGACGCCTGAAAAGCCTACAGGCAATGCGATCACTGAGACATCTGAAAAATCAACAGATGATGTAATTACAGAAGCAGTAAAAAGCTCTGCAGATTATATAATGTTCGATCCGGGAAAGGGCGAGGGAGCAACCTTTAACTGGCAGCTCATAAAAGGTATTAAGAGAGAATTCTTTCTGGCAGGAGGACTGACTCCGGAGAATATAGAAAAAGCGGTTGAGACAGTTCAGCCATTTGCAGTGGACGTAAGCTCAGGAATCGAAACAGATGGACACAAAGACCCGGATAAGATGTCAGCTTTCGTAAAAAGCACAAGGGCGCTTTAGTGGAAGCTCATATATACATATAAAACAGTCCATGGCGAAATTTTTCGTAATGAGGTTTGACCTTGCTACCGGCACAAAGCCCATGTTTGAAGTCCGTAAGGACGAGTTTGGGCGACTGCCGGTTAATAAGCAGGTCGAACCGAATAGAAAAATAAGCAGGACTGATTATATGTATATATGAGTAATAAAAAAGCAAAAAAAAAATCAATCTCAATAGGAAGGAGACATAAAGATGACAAATACAAAAGGAAGATTTGGTATTCATGGTGGACAGTACATTCCGGAAACACTTATGAATGCAGTTATAGAGCTGGAGGAGGCATATGATCATTACAAAAATGATCCGGAATTTAACAGAGAGCTTACAGAGCTTTTAAATGAATATGCAGGAAGACCTTCAAGATTATATTACGCAGAAAAGATGACAAAGGATCTGGGTGGAGCAAAGGTCTACTTAAAGAGAGAAGACCTGAACCACACGGGAGCCCACAAGATAAATAACGTACTTGGACAGGCACTGCTTGCCAAGAAGATGGGCAAGACAAGGCTTATCGCCGAGACCGGTGCAGGACAGCACGGAGTTGCCACAGCTACAGCAGCCGCCCTTATGGGAATGGAATGTGTAGTATATATGGGCGAAGAGGATACCAAGAGACAGGCACTTAACGTGTACCGTATGAAGCTTCTCGGAGCAGATGTAGTCCCTGTTAAGAGCGGAACCGCAACTCTTAAGGATGCCGTATCAGAGGCAATGAGGGAGTGGACCTCAAGGATCAGTGATACTCACTATTGCCTGGGCTCAGTAATGGGACCACATCCTTTCCCAACCATCGTCCGTGATTTCCAGGCAGTTATCTCAAAGGAGATCAAGGAGCAGATCATGGAGAAGGAGGGAAGACTTCCTGATGCAGTTATCGCATGTGTGGGAGGCGGTTCAAATGCCATTGGTTCTTTCTACAATTTCATTGAGGACGAGGGCGTCAAGCTCATAGGCTGTGAGGCTGCCGGAAGAGGAATAGATACATTTGAAACAGCGGCTACAGTAAATACAGGAAGCCTGGGAATATTCCACGGCATGAAGTCTTACTTCTGTCAGGATAAATACGGGCAGATCGCACCAGTATATTCAATCTCAGCCGGACTTGACTATCCGGGTGTGGGACCGGAGCATGCATACCTTCACGACATAGGCCGTGCAGAATATGTGCCGATCACAGACGACGAGGCAGTTGAGGCATTTGAGTACCTTGCAAAGACTGAGGGAATAATCCCTGCAATAGAGTCTGCCCACGCCGTTGCATACGCCAGAAAGCTGGCACCGACCATGGACAAGGATCAGATAATAGTAGTTACAATATCAGGCAGAGGCGATAAGGATTGTGCAGCTATCGCCAGATACAGAGGAGAGAACATTTATGAGTAAGATAGCAGAAGCATTTAAGAACGGAAAAGCATTTATACCTTTTATTACCTGTGGTGATCCGGATCTTGACACCACCAAGCTTGTTGTAAAGGAGATGGCTGCAAATGGTGCCGACCTTATCGAGCTTGGAATACCATTTTCAGATCCTACGGCAGAAGGCCCTGTTATCCAGGAGGCAAATATCAGAGCGTTGAGTAACGGAGTTACAACCGATGATGTATTTGCAATGGTTAAGGACTTAAGAAAAGAAGTAACCATACCCATGGTATTCATGACCTATGCAAATGTAATATTCTCCTACGGTGCAGAGAAATTCATCTCAATCTGTAAGGAGATCGGCATAGACGGACTTATCCTTCCGGACATCCCTTATGAGGAGAAGGGAGAGTTCCTCGACGTCTGTGAGAAATATGGCGTAGATCTTATCTCAATGGTAGCCCCTACATCAGGAGACAGGATCGCCATGATCGCGGCAGAGGCGAAGGGATTTATCTACATTGTGTCAAGTCTTGGTGTTACAGGTGTGAGAAGTGAGATAAAGACAGATATAAATTCAATTGTTGATATAATCAGGGCAAATACCGACGTGCCATGTGCCATAGGCTTCGGTATCTCAACACCTGAGCAGGCAAAGGTTATGGCAGCAGAGGCAGACGGCGTTATCGTTGGATCAGCCATAGTCAAGCTCCTTGAGAAATACGGCAAGGAAGCATCAAAGTATGTGGGTGAGTATGTGAAGAGTATGAAGGAGGCATGTCATGTATCCTGAACTTAAGACAGTAAAGGAAATTGCAGAAAATGGGGACTACAGAAGAATACCGGTATGTATAGAAATGTTGTCCGACAGATACACTCCCATAGAAGTCACCAGAAGACTCAGGGAGGTAAGCCGCCAGTGCTATCTTCTTGAGAGTGCGGGACAGAGTGAGAACTGGGGACGCTATACATTCCTTGGATATGACCCGATCCTTGAGGTGACCTGCAACAACGGAATCGTAACCGTGAAGGAGACAGTTGACGGAAGCAGCAAGGTCATAAGCAGTGAGAGGACCTCCCATCCGGGAAATGTATTAAGAAAGATAATCGTCGGGCACAAGACAGCGGTGGTTCCGGGAATGCCTACATTTACAGGTGGTCTTGTGGGATATTTCTCATACGATTACATAAAGTACAGCGAGCCGAAGTTAAAGCTTGCCGACCATGGCGAGGGCGACTTTAAGGACATGGATCTTATGCTGTTTAACGACGTCATTGCGTTTGACAATTTTAAACAGAAGATATACCTGATCACAGGGGTGAAGGCAGAGGACATTGACAACTCATATGTGAAGGCAGAGGACAGATTAAAGAGACTTGCGGAGCTTATAAAAAATGGTAAGAAGAAGGAGTTTCAGCCCCTTAAGCTTAAGACGGAGATCAAGCCGCAGTTCTCCAGGGAACAGTATATGGGCATGGTGGAAAAGGCGAAGGACTATATCCATGAGGGAGACATATTCCAGGTGGTACTGTCCAATCCCATGAGAGCCGAGGCTGAGGGTAGTCTGTTCGACACATACAGGGTTTTAAGGACTACAAATCCATCCCCATACATGTTTTATTTCTCCAGTGATGACATTGAGATCGCCGGAGCTTCGCCGGAGACCCTTGCGAAGCTTGACAAGGGCAGCATAAGTACATTTCCGCTGGCGGGAACCAGACCAAGAGGCAAGACCCCTGAGGCTGACATTGCCACAGAAAAGGAGCTTCTTGCAGATGAGAAGGAGCTGGCTGAGCACAACATGCTGGTGGATCTGGGAAGAAATGATATAGGAAAGATAAGCAAGATCGGTTCGGTCCATGTGGAGAAGTATATGGAGATAGAGAGATACTCCCATGTAATGCACATAGGTTCAACAGTTGTGGGGGAGATCCGTGATGATATGGATTGCATTGACGCAGTTGACGCAATACTTCCTGCCGGCACTCTGTCAGGTGCACCTAAGTTCCGTGCCTGCGAGATAATAGAGGAACTTGAGCAGAGCAAGCGAGGCATATACGGTGGAGCCATAGGCTACATTGATTTTGCGGGAAATCTTGACGTGTGTATCGCCATAAGACTTGTATATAAGAAGAACGGCAGTATCTGCATAAGATCCGGAGCAGGTATCGTCAGCGACTCAAATCCTGCAAAGGAAGCTGAGGAATGTGTAAATAAGGCAAGGGCAGTGGTAGACGCTGTGAAGCTTGCGGAGGGAGGACTGGAATAATGATATTACTGATAGATAATTATGACAGCTTCTCATACAATGTGTACCAGCTTGTGGGCAGCGTCAACAGTGATGTGAAGGTCATAAGAAATGATGACTGCACAGTGGAGGAGATCGAGAAAATGGCTCCCGAAGCCATAATCATATCTCCGGGACCGGGAAGACCTGAGGACGCCGGAGTATGTATAGACGTGATAAAGTATTTTGCCGGCAAGGTTCCTATACTTGGAATATGCCTGGGACACCAGGCAATATGCCAGGCTTTTGGCGCTACAGTAACCTATGCTAAGGAGCTTATGCACGGAAAGAGGAAGGAAATGATCAAAACCTGCGAAAGCACTGTATTTGCTGGGTTGCCGGAGCGTTTCTACGCAGCAAGATATCATTCCCTTGCAGTTGACCCTGCGACCCTTCCAAAGGAACTTAAGGTCACAGCTGTAAGCGAAGACGGAGAGGTAATGGCTGTGGAGCACACAGAGTATCCTGTATTCGGACTCCAGTTCCACCCGGAATCCGTAATGACAGATGACGGCAGGATCATGATAGAGAATTTCCTGAAGAGTGTTAAATAATCAACTCGGCATTACACCTGTCCAGCAGGGATCAGGGTGAGGTTATTGAGAGAAAATAAGATTGTCAAAAATAAGATTTAAAATTATAATGTCTGTGGCATTTTCCTCACCCAGCTATTTTACAAAACATTTTCATGAGATAATGGGCTGCACCCCTAAGGAATACCATGGGAGAATAAAGTAGAAAAATTTTTAATGAACTGGTGTAGGGTTTGTTGACTGCAAGAAATATGGTGAGTAAGAATATATAATGTCAGGTATGAAAGGTCATAGAAAATAATTTACAGATTATGGGAGATATAGATGGAAAGAGATGATATTCTTGGGGCACTGATAGGTCTTGTGGGTGCTACAGGTAATTCGGGCAAGACAGCCGACACCGACAGGATCGTCGCAGAGGCAGTGCTTGCTGTTGCAAAATTTGATGATAAAAAAAGTAAGGATGAAATAAATGAAGTGATCAGGAAGATACACGATGAGAAGTATCGTATCTCCCCGGGCTGCTCTTCCTGTTCAGTTCCTTGTGGGAATACCTCAGACCGTGACATGACGGGTTTCTGGGATTGCAGTGATGAGGAAAAAGGCTGGAAGCTTGATATCATAGAAATGCTTGGAAACATTGCAGAAAAATATATTGATGGCAGTATGACTCAGTTGTCAGAGTCATTTTACCGGGGAATATTTTATCTGGGATATGACATGAATGAGGAAATGTATAAGGACGTTAAGGCAGAGCTTTCTGAAGAATAGAAGGAGATAATCAAATGAAGATGAAACATGTAGCGATACTTGGGGCAGGTGCCGTAGGTGCCTATATGATATGGGGACTTTCAGATAAGTCGGGCATAAGTCTTGGAGTTGTTGCAGAGAATGATAGAAATAAGAGACTTAAGGATAAAGGAATTACCATAAATGGCACAGTTTACCATCCTGAGGTGTGGACTCCCAAGGAGGCATACAATGTAGATCTTTTGATCGTATGCCTGAAATATGGTGCCTTGCCTGCAGCAATGGACAGCATAAAGAAAATCGTGGGAAATGACACCACAGTCATGAGTCTCATGAATGGCGTTGACAGTGAGGAAATCATTTCCGCACAGGTTGGAGAGGAACATGTGTTGTACTCCCTTATTAAGGTGGCGTCCCACAGAGAGGACGATAATTTCTGCTTCGATCCGGAGACGACCATAGGAATTATATTTGGAGAGAAAAATGCTCCTTATGACAGTGAGAGAGTTCGTGGGATTGAAGAGTTATTTGCAGATACAGGATTACATTACAACTCATCCGAACACATAATAGAAGAGGTGTGGAGCAAATTCAGGCTAAATGTGTGTAACAACCTTCCCCAGGCAATACTGGGGGCGGGAGTTGGCTGCTACAATGACAGTATACACATGAAGGCCATAAGCGACGGACTTCGGGGCGAGCTTGAAGCAATCGCCAAGGCGAAGGGGATAGACATGACCAAGGCTTCGGGACCATCAGTACACGGGAGTCCTGTTCCGCCGTCTGCAAGATATTCTACCCTGCAGGATATTGACGCCGGACGAAAGACCGAGATAGATATGTTCTCAGGGGCATTAATCCGAATGGGCAGGGAGCTTGGGATACCAACGCCTTACAATGAGTACACCTACCATATGATAAAGGCACTGGAGGAGAAGAACGACGGAAAGTTCGACTACGAAGGAAGAACGGCGGAGAGTACCTGTTCGTTATAACGAAGATGTTGTTGTTCAAATGATAAGGAGAAGCGTATGGAGTTAAGGGTTTTAAGATATTTTCTGACAGTGGCAAGAGAGCAGAGCTTTACTAAGGCTGCGGAACAATTACATATAACACAGCCAACTCTTTCAAGGCAGCTTGCGGCATTGGAGGAAGAGCTTGAAACCACATTGTTCAGGCGTGGCGGACACAACATCACTCTCACAGATGATGGGATTTTGCTCAAGCGTCGGGCACTTGAGATAACCGATCTTGAGGATAAGATATTTGAGGAGTTTAAGGGCGACTGCGAGCTGGTTGATGGAACTGTGACTGTGGGATGTGGGGAATTTGCAGCGGTGGAGACCCTGGCTGAGATATGCAAGGGCTTCAAGGAGAAATATCCAATGGTCCAGATCGTCATACATACTGCCACTGCGGACACGGTTTATGAGATGATAAATAAGGGTGTTGTGGATATCGGGTTGTTCATGGAGCCGGTGGACACGGAGGGCATGGACTATATAAGGTTGTCCGGAAGCGACCACTGGGTTGTGGGCATGAGGCCTGACGATCCCTTAGCTGCAAATGAATACATAACCAAGGCGGACCTTCTTGACAAGCCGGTGATACTTCCGGAGCGGCAGAATGTCCAGAGTGAGATCGCCAACTGGTTCGGCAAGGATTTCAGTAAGTTAAATGTGGCATTTACCAGTAATCTTGGGACAAATGCAGGTGTCATGGCAGCCTACGGTCTCGGCTATCCGGTATCAATAGAAGGTGCAGCCAAATATTGGCGTGATGATGTGTTGGTGCAGAGGAGACTGTATCCGGAGATAACCTCAAATACTGTGATTGCCTGGAGACGCAATATCCCATATTCCCAGGCTGTAAATAAATTCATAAAGGAGATTAATGCCTTTGGGGCATAGAAAACGATAATATATAAGTATTAGACATAATTATATAAGGAATATTAAAATGAACCCATAGAGTGAAAGTTCTCTATGGGTTTATTTTTTAAGACAGCGATGCTGTAGTCATATTTTTAAACAATCTTATATTTTGTACAGGAGGTAGATATTATGAGTAAAAGATTAGTTGCATATTTCAGTGCCAGCGGCGTAACAAAGAGGGCAGCGGAAATGGTTGCAGAGGCAGTAGGTGCAGATTTATATGAGATCACACCTAAGGTTCGTTATACAGACGCCGACCTCAACTGGATGGACAAAAAGTCAAGAAGCAGTGTTGAGATGAGTGACAAGAAGATAAGACCGGAGATCATCACAGGTGACATTGACGTGGCTCCATATGATGAGATCCTTATCGGTTTCCCAATCTGGTGGTATGTGGCACCAACTATAATCAACACTTTCCTTGAGTCATATGACTTCTCAGGAAAGAAGATCGTGCTTTTCGCAACATCAGGCGGAAGCGGATTTGGCAATACAGTTCGTGAGCTTCAGCCATCTGCTCCAAATGCACAGATCGTTGAGGGCAAGCTTCTTAACGGTGCAAATAAGCAGTCAGTAAGCAAGTGGGTTGAAACTCTTTAAGAAGTATGTATTAAAAATTGACGGAAAGGATATATATTGTAAAAAAGATGACGGATCAGTCAATCACAATATATCAGGAAAAATGAAGAAGATAGTACAGACAGCAGGTCGTAACGCACTTTCAGGATTTGCCCCTGAATTTGCACATTATAATGATGACGTATTATTTGGAGAGAACTGGAATAACCAGGACATTGACGTTAAGACAAGAAGCATAATCACAGTAGTTGCACTTATGGCGTCAGGAGTTACAGACTCATCACTTAAATTCCATTTGCAGAATGCAAAGGCACATGGTGTAACTCAGAAGGAGATCGCAGCAGTTATCACTCATGTGGCGTTCTATGCAGGATGGCCTAAGGGCTGGGCAGTATTTAATCTTGCCAAGGAAGTATGGCAGGACGGCGAGGGCGATCTTCCATATGAAGACGAGGCGATGAGAGCACACGCCAAGGAAATGGTATTTCCTATAGGCGAGCCAAATGACGCATTTGCCAAGTATTTCATAGGAAAGAGCTACCTTGCTCCGGTATCAACAAGTCAGGTCGGAATATTCAATGTAACATTTGAGCCGGGCTGCCGTAACAATTGGCATATCCACCACGCAAAGAGTGGCGGCGGACAGATCCTTGTATGTGTTGCAGGACGTGGATATTATCAGGAAGAGGGCAAGGAAGCTATTGAGCTTAAGCCGGGCGACTGCATCAACATCCCTGCGGAAGTAAAGCATTGGCATGGTGCTGCCCCTGACAGTTGGTTCAGCCATCTTGCCGTTGAGGTTCCGGGAGAGGAAGCTTCAAATGAGTGGTGCGAGCCGGTAACTGATGAGGAGTATGGTAAGCTGAAGTAGTTATAAGACAAAACAAGCGGGGCACAGTCCAGGAAATCCTGTCACTGTGCCCCACTTGTAGGAAACAAAATACTAATCTATATATTTATCTTCTTAATTAAAGCACTTATTAAAATTCATATTAAGCCCTAAATACTTTAAGCTTCCTCTTTCTTAGCTGTGAAGAGCTTCTTTAAGCAGCTGAATGCAACAAGTACACCAAGAACCATAAGAAGGATGGCAACTATGAACTGAAGTCCGTCTACAAGAAATGTTGCCTGACCTGCCATTATGTTTCTTACAAGAGCAACAGTCTTCTGGATAAGAGCTGTGAATGTAACAGCTAACATGATGAACATTGGTGCGTAAAGAGTCCAGCCGGTTCTTCCTGTTGTCTTAAGGAATACAGCAAGAGCAATGAGAACCAGAGCTGCAAGGAGCTGGTTTGCTGAACCGAACAAAGGCCATACGTTGTTGTATCCGCCAAGTGTAAGTAAGTAACCGAAGAACAATGTTATAACTGTTGCGAAATACTTATTTGTAAGGATCTTCTGCCATACAGGCATTTTTGAAGTATCAGTTGTGTCTCCATAGAATAATTCCTGGAATGACATACGGCCTATTCTTGCTACTGAGTCAAGGGATGTAAGAGCAAGAGCAGATACACACATTGTCATGAATACAGTTGCAACATGTACAGGAAGTCCGAGCTTCTCAAGGAATCCTGCCACACCTGATGAGAATATTGAAAATGGTGTTCCGTCAGGCTTTGTGCCGTTTACAGCAACAGCACCCACAACAACTAATGCAACAATACCAAGAAGAGACTCAACGATCATGGCACCATAACCAACCATCGGCATATCCTTTTCATTGCTTATGGTCTTTGATGAAGTACCTGATGATACAAGGCTGTGGAAACCTGATACAGCACCACAGGCTATAGTTACAAATAATGTAGGGAAGAGGTAGCTTCCATTTACATTGAAGCCATTGAACGCGTTAAGCTCCATTGAAGGATGAGCTACAAATACACCCACAACGGCACCGATTATCATACCAAGGAGCATGAAGGTTGTCATGTAATCTCTAGGCTGCATAAGAAGCCACATTGGCATTACTGACGCAAGGAACAGGTAAGCCATAACAATGTAGATCCATGCTGTCTTTGAAGCAGTCATTGGAAGAACCATACCAAGGGCAAACATTCCAACAAGAAGAGCTATTGCAACAACTGCACGGACACCCTCATTCATTTTCACATGCTTCTGTATGATACCAAAGACGATCGCTACTACTATGAAGAGCATTGATATTGAGGCGGCGGAAGCATTTGCATTTTTGGTTGCTACTGAAAATGCTTCGGTTCCGGCACCGGTACTCATGAAGGTTCCGGCAACCATATCTGTGAATGCTGCGATAACCAGCAATGTGAAGAGCCAGCAGAATAACATGAACAGCTTCCTGCCGAACCTTCCTATGTACTTCTCAATGATCATACCCATTGACTTTCCTTCGTTCTTAACTGATGCATACAGTGAACCGAAATCCTGTACGGCACCGAAGAACAATCCGCCAACCAGTAACCACAGAAGAACAGGCACCCATCCGAATACCGACGCGAGTATTGGTCCGGTTACAGGACCAGCACCGGCTATGGATGAAAACTGGTGTGAAAATACAGTGAATTTGGACGATGGAACATAATCCTGTCCATCCTCATGTGTGTAAGCAGGAGTCTTGGCCTTTGGATCAAGCCCCCATTTCTTTGCAAGCCATCTTCCATAGAAAAGATAGCCGGCACCTAAAACTACGATTCCGATCAATACTATTACTAATCCATTCATTTCTTTTTCCGTCTACTGACGGCTCCTTTCTTAATAATATATATATGCAAAGAGTAAACAAAAAAGAAATTAAAAAAGGCTCTCGTCTTTACTCAACATAAAGACGAAAGCCTGTAACTTCCGCGATACCACTTTATTTGCCATTTGAAAATAAATGACCTCTCATGCCTCATCTCTGAAACTGTGCCAACACAGCTCTTGAAATAAGTTTCCTTTTAACGGTGGAAGACCGGTGACACCTAGTGTTCATCACTTATCGTGAAGAAATTCAGTGCACTGCTCGCAGAGGATAATCACCATAGACATACACCGTTTCACACCAGCCAACGGCTCTCTGAAGTACTGGATCTCTGGCAACCGTATTCTGTTCTTTGCATTTGCTCTTTGTTCGACAACTAAACTACTCCTATAGATTGAAAATGTCAACACCTTTTTTAAAAAAATTTTATATGATTTTCAAATGGTTGCTAAATAATTGCCGGGTGATTCGCTTTTTTTACATCTCCTTGCTGTAAGTGCATCCACCGCTTCTCAGTTGATCGGGAAAATGGTCAAAAACTGTCATTTCATGACTTAAGCCTGTTGCAGGTGACGGCTTATAAGCATTTGCGTTTGGTGCAAATGAATAAATTCCTTCTGCTTCCACATACTACCATTAAATTATGGAACCGCAGGAGGAATTTTCTATATGAAAGCAACGGGAATAGTCAGACGAATAGATGAACTTGGCAGGATAGTTGTTCCCAAGGAGATAAGAAAAAATCTGAGGATAAGAGAGGGGGACCCGCTGGAGATATATACGGCAGCAGATGGTGAGGTGGTGCTTAAGAAGTTCTCACCAATGCTGGAGCTTAAGGAATTTGCAGGGCAGTATGCAGAGATCATGGCGGCAACCCTCGGCTGCTCCGTGTGTATCACAGACAGGGAGCACATTGTTGCAGTGGCAGGAAAGGGGAAGAAGGAGCTGCAGGGAAGAGCCATCAGCAGAAAACTGTCGGAGCTCATAGACCTCAGGAAGTCTGTGTCCGGAGAGGTTAAGACCGGAAATTGTATAAACATAACCGATGATGATATTTCCTTTGAGGGACAGGTGATCCAGACCATAATATGTCAGGGAGACGCCATCGGGGCTGTGGTGCTGCTTAACAGAGACGCAGGAAAAGCTATCGGAGATACAGAGAAAAAAGCAGTGGATCTTGCTGCCAGATTTTTAGGCAGGCAGATGGAGGGGTGATTCCCGGAAACATTGTAAAAATAAGGCTTTTTGGCTGTTAAAAGGGACATTTTCCTTGACAAATATAGACATATTGGGTATAACTATACATGTTAGTGTGCCCGGGGGCACAGGGAAGATGTCTGGATTAGCTCGGCAGACATTAAAAAGTATGAATGGAGGTATTATTTCAATGAACAAGACTGAATTAGTAGCAGCTATCGCTGAGAAGACAGAATTAACAAAGAAAGACGCTGAGAGCGCATTAAAGGCTTTCACAGATGTAGTAGCAGAGGAATTAAAGAAGGGTGAGAAGATCCAGTTAGTTGGATTCGGTACATTCGAGGTTTCAGAGAGAGCAGCAAGAGAGGGTAGAAATCCTCAGACAGGCGAGACAATGAAGATCGCTGCTTCAAAGGCTCCTAAGTTCAAGGCTGGTAAGGCTTTAAAGGACGCTATCAACTAATTTATCAGATATAGATTGGTTAATGAGAAAGCTGGTTCGTGTACCATAAGGTGCATTGTAGCCGGCTTTTTTTTGCAGATAAGGGGCATGATTAAACAGACGGATCAGCACCGGAAAGGAAATGAAATGAGACTTGACAAATATTTAAAGGTATCAAGACTTATCAAGAGAAGGACCATTGCAAATGAAGCCTGTGACGCAGGCAGGGTTCTGGTAAACGGCAAAGTAGTTAAGGCATCCTATGACGTTAAGGTCGGAGACGTTATAGAGATCGGCTTTGGCAACAAGAACGTCAAAGTAGAGGTGACCATGATCCTTGATACCACCAAAAAGGAAGATGCAAAGGATATGTTCAAGTACGTTTAAGGTATTAAACATAAAAGAAAGAAACCACACATATACTATGTTATATTTGACGTCCCAGGATGTCGCAATACATAGTTCAGGGGTGGTTTTTTTATATGTCTACGGAAACTCAGAACAGCCAGAGTCATAAAGTCATGCTTTCTGACAGGGAGAACGGAGAATTTACAGGTATAGAGAAAGTTATATCAGCAGAGCCGGAGGAGATAATATGTGACACCAGCATGGGGAGGCTGTGTGTAAGAGGCCGGGAGCTGATGGTGAAGAACCTGGACAGTGAGAAATGCAGTATGAGCATAACCGGCGAGATATGCGGACTTAATTACGCTGCAAATACCGCATCAAAGTTTAAGCGGTTGTTTAAATAATGACAGAGCTTATCAGAAGCCAGACAGTAACATTCTTAATTTTTATACTTTTTGGTTCTGCTTCCGGAATTACATTGGATGTCTTAAGGGCATTGCAGAAATGCCTTCATATGTACAACATAATTAACATTCTATTGGATATTGCATATGGATTAGCAATATGTGTGATTACAATAGGACTGATTTATGTATACTCTCAGGGAAATTTGTATTTTTACCATATTTTTGGATTTTTTTTGGGAAATTTGCTCTATTTCACCACAATAAGTTGCACTGCCTCGGCAATTTTCAACTATATATTGTGCCGAATAAGTCAGGATTTGGGAAAAGTGGTCAAAGTGGTAAAAAAGCTTGTTGACATAAATTGTCATAAACTGTAAAATTATGTTAATAAAAATGTACAAAGGGGATTTGATTGATGAGGAGTAGAAATGCCGTATCTCGTAGGTATTCTAAACTCGCAACGCTAGTTATTATTGTGTCCTGCGTTTTATTCGCAGGCATTCTTTATTATAGGTCAACAGCACTTAAGGAACGCAGGACTTATCTTGAGGGCCAGAAGGCTTCCATACAGGCTGATATTGACGAGGCAAAGGATGAATATACTGAACTGGAGAAGAAGGAAGTGTATATGCAGACCAAGAAGTATGTGGAGGAAGTAGCAAGAAATCAGCTTGGACTTGTGTATCCTGACGAGACAGTTATCAGGGCGGGGGATTAGAACATCTTACGGATATCGTTACAGCAAAACAGGAAGAGAAAAGACGAAAACCAATTTCAGTTTTCGTCTTTTTTTGATGTCCTGTCACCATATAATGCTTGTACCATTTAGTGGAAGTCTACAGAAATTGAAGGGAGCATTGTAGGATGGAAGAGAAGGTTAGACGACTATTATTGTATGCGGTAGGTTTTTTTGGAGGGAGAGCTTTTTTTCTGGGTACGAACCCATTTGCAGTTGCCCTTTTGACAGGAGCGTATTACATAAAGCTCAGCACCCCCGGGTATGTACTCAGCATAATGGCGGGAATGGCTTCTCTGTTCTTTGTTCCTGAGGCGGTGGTTACGAACGGACAGTACCTTTTCCTTCCCGATGCCGGAGAGAAGACTGTGTTGTTTATAAGCTATGTTCTCATTATGGCAGGGGTCTCCTGGGTACTGCACTTGAAATCTGCAAATAATCTCATGATACTGTTTATATATTATATAGTAGGAATGGCGTACAACATCTATGCCGGCGGGGACTACAGACAGTGGATCATGCTGCTTTTGTCGGGGATCATTGCCGTGACACTTATACCTGTTGTGAAGATCGGTCTCAATGTCCTGGTAAATGAAAAGGGCAGGGAGGACAACCTTAATGAGCAGATGTTAGCGGTGATGGTAATAATGGCAGTCATGGCATGGGGCATGCCATATACCATAGCAGGACTTATACATATAGGCGAGATATTCGGTATGTACATTGCTCTTTGTACCCTGCAGAAGTATGGGGGAGCCTATGGACTTGGGATAGCATTTGCCATAAGTGCCATCTGGTCAGTCAGGACAGGAGAGACAACCTATATTGCCGCGGTGATAACCATGATAATAATGGCACTTCTCGGCAGAAGTGTTTTTGGCGGCATAAAATACGGCACTGTGGGATTATATGTCCTTGGCGGTATGCTTACAGGCGTCACCTTCTTCGGCTACCTGTTTACATTCTCTGGAATACAGGTGCTTCTGGTGCCTGCGCTGTTATTTGCAGTGACTCCGGCATACTGGATGTGCTATTACGGAGAGAATATCCGGGCTGAGCATGACCGGTGTGCGGCGGTGGAGATAAACAGACTTACTGCCAGAAAGATAGCTGATTTGTCGGGGATATTTAAGAGGATAGAGTATACCCTTGCAGGATGTGGTGGCGACGTGAGCCGTATAGGATTGTCGGAGGTTGGAGAATTGATCGAGAAGTTTTCTGAGGATATTGAAAGACTGGAGCCTGCAAGCAACTCAAGGGAAGAGAAACTTCGTCAGGAGCTGCTTGCCATGAATGTTGTGTTAGAGCAACTTACCATGGCAATGAACGAGGCGGATCACAGCCGTTATTATCTGACCCTTAGAGCACACACCAGAAAGAGGGTCAGAACCAGACAGGTGGCGGCGGTGCTTGAGCATGTAATGGACAGGCGTATACGCCCGGCGGCGGATGCTCCGGAATACATTCCGGTGGACGATCATATGATAGTCTTTGAGGATATCGCCGTATTCCAGTGTGCATTTCAGGTTAGACGGGTTAAGAAGCAGGGCTCCGTGATATCCGGTGACAGCTTCTCCGTCCGGGAAAATGATGACGGTAAGCTGGTTCTTATGCTGGCAGACGGAATGGGCAGTGGGAGTATAGCCGCCTCAGAAAGTGAGATACTTATAAATACCATGGAGGAAATGCTCGATGCAGGCTTCGATCCCCTCTATGCTATTGCCTTTGCTAATAAATGCCTTTCGGAGAAGAACCGGGGAAGTAATTTCACTACATTTGACATGGGCATGATAGATCTCTACAGCGGAGAGCTTAAGATGTACAAGCAGGGAGCTTCTGCCACCTTTGTTGTCAGGGACGGAAGCTGTCACATAGTCCAGGGTACAACTCTTCCTATAGGAGTACTTCCTGAAGTGGAGTGCGACAGCAGCAGTGAGCAGTTGTCTGACGGAGATATTGTGATAATGGCAAGTGACGGCATATTTTCCCATACGGAGGATTATGATGAGAAGGAATTTGCAAGGTTCTTAAGTCACAGAAGCTATAACACCGACAACAGGGAGAGTGCGGTGAAGAAGATCATGGACGATATATCGGGAGAACTGCTTTCGAGAAATCAGGGAGTGTTCTATGACGATGCCACGGTAATGGTGGTGGTTGCCAACTCGTGATATTTGAAAAGGCAATACTATGGTGATGCAAAACAGACCTGCCTGTGTGCTTTTACAATGTCATATATTGATATGTAATACCCCGGGAGTGGAAAATCGTACTTTCCTGTGCTATTATATCTTCTGTAACGTCATATTTATAGAATATTGCAATGATATATTATTTATAAGGTGACATTGATTTAAAGAAATGTAATCCGGAAGAAATAAAATTTGAAAGAAATATAGTTTTACTGTTAATAAGGAATACGTGTTTATGAACCCTGCGGAAGAGAAAGTATTAAATACCATAAAACAATATAATATGTTAAAAAAGGGTGATACCTGTGTTGTGGGTATATCAGGCGGAGCAGATTCCGTGTGCCTCCTTACAATGCTTGCAGGTCTTAAGGATGTGCTTGACCTGAATATGATCTGCGTCCATGTAAATCATATGATAAGAGGGGCTGAAGCGGATTCTGACCAGAGCTTTGTTGAGACATATTGCGGGAAGCTTGGGATACCTCTTAGGGTCTTTAATATTCCTGTGGAGAAGATTGCGGAGGAACAGCACCTTACGGTGGAAGAAGCCGGAAGAATGGAACGCTACAAGGCATTTGCCCGGGTGGGAGATGAGACAGGACAGGACTACCGCATAGCTGTAGCCCATAACTGTAACGATCTCTGTGAGACAGTGCTGCTTAACATGGCAAGGGGAACAGGACTTGCAGGAGTGAGCGGCATACCTGCCGTAAGGGACAGGGTGGTCAGACCCCTTATAGATACCACCAGGCATGAGATAGAGGAATATCTGGCAGAGAAAGGCATTGCCTTTGTGACAGACTCTACGAATCTTGAAACCATATATGCCAGAAACAAGATCAGGCACAAGGTGCTTCCGGAGCTCGAAGAGGTGAATGCCAGAGCCATGGAACACATAGTGAAGCTTGCGGATATGGCAGGAATGTACACAGATTTCGTAAAGGGCTATGTGGATGATCTTATCACTGCAAATGTAGTAGGAGATCCTACAGAAAACCGGTATTTCATAAGCCTTGAAGACCTTAAAGCCCAGAAGGAGCTGATACAGACCCTTGTAATAAGGGAGCTTATCGGAAGGGTGTGCGGTGGACTTAAGGATATAGGCAATAATCATGTAAAAGAGGTTATGAAGCTCTACAGCGCAGATAGTGGGGCAGCCATCTCACTGCCAAAGGGCTGTAAGGCATATGTGAGCTACGGAAAGCTTATATTTAAGGGAGAAGAAAAAGCGGAGGTCAGAAATAAAGACAGCCGGAACATAAAAAAGGAAAATCACAGGGGCATTAGCAAGGAGGATTACCTGAATGTCACTGAGGGTGGAAGTTTTACTTGTGGGATTTCCCGGGTAGATATAAGCAATCCCGGCGAATATTTTTCCCCGGATGGGAATTTTTCCGTGAAAGTGAGCATAATAAATGTAAAAAATCCCGAAGTTAATATAGATTTAACAAAAAAAGAGTATATTAAGTTTTTGGATTATGATAGAATACAGGATAGTTTAATCTTGCGGACCCCGGAGCCCGGAGACCGCATGGTAATAAGATCAGACGGAGCAGTAAAGAAGCTTAACAGGATCCTATCAGACCGTAAGATAGAGAGAACCGAGAGAAACAAAGTTCCGGTCATAGCCTGCGGCCCAGAGATCGTATGGGCAGTCGGTATAAGAATCGGAGAGAATTACAAGGTTACAGATAACACATCACGGATTATCTGTCTTGAGTACAAGGAGGAAAAGAACAGATGAAGGAGCAGATCAGCGTATTGATAAGCAAGGACGAGGTAGAGGAAAGAATAGCCCAGATGGCTGAAGAGATAGATAAGGCTTACGCAGGTAAGACAGTACATCTTGTGGGTATCCTTAAGGGAAGCGTATTCTTTCTTTGCGAGCTCGCCAAAAGAATCACAATACCTGTAACAATGGATTTCATGTCAGTGAGCAGCTATGGTGATAAGACGGTTTCATCAGGCGTTGTCAAGCTGTCCAAGGATCTGGATGAGAATATAGAAGGAAGAGATGTTATCATTGTTGAGGATATCCTCGATTCAGGAAGAACACTTTCATATCTTGTTGAAGCTCTTTCGGCAAGAAAGCCAGAAAGTCTTAAGATAATAACATTGCTTGACAAGCCTGAGAGGAGAGTTATCCCTGTAGATCTTTACATGACAGGTTTTCAGGTCCCTGACAGATTTGTAGTGGGATATGGTCTTGACTGTGCACAGAAGTACAGAAACCTTCCGTATATAGGTGTGATAGAGGGTTAAAATCCAATATTATAAACAAAAATACTGAGAAATAAGGAGCAGCAAATGGATAAAAGACGTGCAAGAAATTTTGCGGTCATCTACGCAATTATATTTATTGTGGGTGTATTGCTCATATACAGATGGATGCAGGATGGCAGCAATCTTACAACCAGCTATAGCTACGTTGATCTTCAGACAGATCTGAGTGAGAACAACGTAATGTCGCTGGATATTTATCAGAACAGTGAGATACCTACAGGTTCCGTAAGTGTTGTGTTCAAGAACGGAACAGGGGTTGAATTTTATGTGGCAGATGTGAATAAGGTCATAGATATCTATAATGACTATGTAACAGCCACAGACTCGGCAAATAAAACAGCCTCAGAGGATGAGAAGGTTGCCATTGCCAAGTACAACCTTCATGATGTTGAAAGACAGAGTATGATAGGTACCTGGCTGCCATACCTGATTGTAATGGTGATCGTCATTATCATAATGACAATGCTTGTAAGCAGGGTACAGGGAGCCGGTTCGGGCGGACAGATGATGAACTTCGGTAAGAGCCGCGCAAGAAAAGATGAGAATACAGGCAAGAACAGGGTGACCTTCAAGGATGTTGCAGGTCTTGACGAGGAGAAGGAGGATCTTGAGGAGATAGTTGAGTTCCTTAAAAACCCGGGTAAATTCATCAAGGTAGGTGCAAGAATTCCTAAAGGAGTACTTCTTGAGGGTCCTCCGGGAACAGGTAAGACTCTTATGGCGAAAGCCGTTGCCGGTGAAGCAGGAGTTCCGTTCTTCAGTATTTCAGGTTCGGATTTCGTTGAGATGTTCGTGGGTGTAGGTGCTTCGCGAGTAAGAGACCTTTTTGAGGATGCCAAGAAGAACGCCCCTTGTATAGTTTTCATTGATGAGATTGATGCTGTTGCAAGACAGAGAGGTACAGGTCTCGGTGGCGGACACGATGAGAGAGAGCAGACTCTTAACCAGCTCCTTGTGGAGATGGATGGTTTCGGTGTGAATGAAGGAATAATAGTCCTTGCCGCAACTAACCGTGTAGATATACTTGATAATGCTATCCTTCGTCCGGGACGTTTCGACAGAAAGATACCTGTCAACAGACCTGATGTAAAGGGAAGAGAAGAGATACTTAAGGTCCACACAAGAAACAAGCCGCTGGCTGAGGATGTGGATCTTCATGAGATAGCAAGAACCACCGCAGGATTTGCAGGGGCAGATCTTGAGAATCTTATGAACGAAGCAGCCATCAGTGCAGCTAAGTCAGATAGAGCTTTCATAGTAAAGGAAGATGTTGATAAGTCATTCATTAAGGTAGGAATAGGTGGCGAGAAGAAGAGCCGTCTTGTTCCGGAAAGTGAAAGAAGGATCACGGCATACCACGAGTCAGGACATGCAATACTGTTCCACCTGCTTCCACATGTGGGACCTGTATATACAGTTTCCATCATACCTACAGGTACAGGTGCAGGCGGATACACAATGCCGCTTCCTGAGAATGACAATGTATTCATGACAAAGGGTAAGATGATTGATGATATTAAAGTAAGTCTCGGAGGACGTATTGCAGAGGAGCTTATCCTTGACGATATCACCACAGGTGCTTCCCAGGATATCAAGCAGGCAAGCCAGTATGCCAGAGCAATGGTGATGAAGTATGGTATGTCAGACAAGCTTGGTCTTATCAACTATGAGACCCAGGATAGCGAGGAAGTGTTCCTTGGAAGAGATCTTGGTCATGCCAAGTCTTACAGTGAGAAGACAGCAGGTGTGATAGATAAGGAAGTTAAGCGTATTGTTGATGAGTGCTACGAGGAAGCAAGGGCCATGATCATGGCACATATGGATGTGCTCCATAAGTGTGCAGAGCTTCTTCTTGAGAAGGAAAGAATAAACAGGGCTGAGTTCGAGGCATTGTTTGATGAAGAAGCCGGCAGCGATACGAATGATGACCAGAATAAGTCTGATATCGTATACGGCAACGTGTCACAGGCAGATGAAAATGAAGGAGAAGCTATGGCTGAGGCGGAAGCAACAGATCCATCGGAGATCAATCCTGATGACCTTCCACTGTAGTATGGATATTTTTTACTAAATGGATATATCAAAATATAAAAAATAAACAAAAAAGGCTTTTCGGAGCCTTTTTTGTATTTTACTGTTAGTTATTTTACACAAAAGAATTGTGAAAAAAAATAAATGTTTGGGCACACTTTTTAACGCTCTTGATTATAATAATACTTGTAACCCCCCCAATACTTTATATAGTTTTTTGGCTACACCCCATAACCAAAATACCTTCTCCAAAAGGAATCGGCAGAACGACGGCTGATTCCTTTTTTATTTCTTGTAACGATGTCCTTGACATCGTTACGTTGCAGCAACCCTTGCCGTAGGCAATTTCAGATGGTTGCTGCTCTATTTCTTGTAACGATGTCCTTGACATCGTTACGTTGCAGCAACCCTTGCCGTAGGCAATTTCAGATGGTTGCTGCTCTATTTCTTGTAACGATGTCTTCGACATCGATACGTTGCAGCAACCCTTGCCGTAGGCAATTTTATATGGTTGCTGCTCTATTTCTTGTAACGATGTCCTTGGCATCGATACGTTGTTATTACTTTTTTGTGTTGTTTATTCATCAGAAAAGTATTAAAATGGATTGTATATGAGCTATAAAAGCATGAGGAGAGGAATGTGGAAGATGTCGTATAGTAAAACAGCAGCAGAAAGATTATTTTCTTATGTGACGGGGACGAAGCCGGTGCTCAATGTGGGTGGATTGTTCTCTGACGGAACAGAATACTATGTAAGCCCTCAGACACCCAAGGCGGGAGAACAGGTGAAGATAAGATTTCGAGCTTCAGCAGATAATGTTGACCGGGTGTACCTTGTGTGCAACGGTGAGAAGATACCTATGGACGTTGAAGACGGAAACAAGCTTTTCGACTTCTATGCTGCTACCATCACTGCCGGAGAGAACATGATAAATTATTATTTTGAGATCCACTCAGGCAGAGTCACCTGCTTCTATAACAAGTATGGTGTGGAAAAGGAAAATAACAACGACTTTAACTTTGAGATATATCCGGGCTTCTCAGTGCCTAAGTGGGCAGAGGGAGCCGTGTTCTACCAGATATTCGTAGACAGGTTCTGTAACGGAGATCCGGACAATGATGTACTTGATAATGAATATTTCTATATCAATTCGGGAACAAAACAAGTAAAGGACTGGTTCAAATACCCTGAGAATATGGATGTAGGCTGTTTCTACGGCGGAGACCTCCAGGGAGTAATGAACAAACTGGATTATCTTCAGGACCTGGGCATAGACGTAATCTATCTTAACCCGGTATTTGTATCACCATCTAATCATAAGTATGATATACAGGATTATGATTATATAGATCCACATTTCGGTAAGATCGTCGTTGATGAGGGAAGCGTGCTTCCTGACGGATGTCGAGAGAACAAGCAATCTGCAAGATATATAAACAGAGTGACAAATAAAGCTAACCTTGAGGCGTCAAATCAATTCTTCATAGAGCTTGTGGAGGAAATCCATAAGAGAGGAATGAAGGTTATTCTCGATGGAGTATTTAACCATTGCGGTTCCTTCAATAAATGGCTGGATAGGGAGCGTATATACGAGGGAGAAGAGGGCTACGAAAATGGTGCGTATATCTCAGCAGACAGCCCATATCGTTCGTTCTTCAAATTCCATAATGAATATGAGTGGCCTTATAACGGAAGCTACGACGGATGGTGGGGACATGATACCCTGCCGAAGCTCAATTATGAGGAGTCAGATAAGCTTACAGAATATATAATGAACATTGCGAAGAAGTGGGTATCCCCTCCATATAATGTGGACGGCTGGAGACTCGACGTGGCAGCAGATCTGGGACATTCCGCAGAGTATAACCACAGATTCTGGAGGGAGTTCAGGAAGGCTGTAAAAGAGGCAAATCCTGAGGCTATTATCCTGGCAGAGCATTACGGTGATCCTAAGCAGTGGCTCCGAGGTGACCAGTGGGATACGGTAATGAACTATGACGCATTCATGGAGCCTATAACCTGGTTTTTGTGCGGTGTAGAGAAGCACAGTGACGAGTTCCGTGGAGATCTATTAGGTAATCCTGATGCCTTTATCGGTGCCATGAACTATCATATGTCAAGATTTCAGAGACCATCCCTGGGAGTTGCCATGAATGAACTTTCAAACCATGATCATTCAAGATTCCTTACCAGAACCAACAGAAAGGTAGGAAGAACACATACCCTTGGCCCTGACGCAGCAAATTATGATATAGATAAGGGCATATTCAGACAGGCAGTAGTATTCCAGATGACGTGGCCGGGAGCACCTACAGTGTATTACGGAGATGAGGCAGGCTTATGTGGCTGGACTGATCCTGATAACAGAAGAACCTATCCGTGGGGCAGAGAAGATGTGGATCTCATACGCTTCCACAAGGATATGATAAAGATACATAAGACCTATGAAGCACTGATGAAGGGCTCGGTACTGTTTCTTCACGGAGCACATAAGATAATATGTTATGGAAGATTTACAGATAATAAGCAGGTTATCGTCATACTTAATACCAACTATGAAGATGTGGATCTGAGGCTTCACGTAAGAAGAGTGGGAGTATTCAATCATTCCATAATGACAAGAGTAATGCTGACAAATGAGCAGGGCTACACCCTTGAGACCGTTGACTACATGGTGGAGCATAACCTTCTTACCATTAAGGCTCCGAAGATGTCCGCCATGGTGCTTGTAAGAAAGTAGAGTATAGATAATGTTAAAGAATATTTTAGTGTTGGCGGGTTTCGTATTCGCCGTAGCAGGGATAACCTTCTGGATATCCTTTAAGAAGCTGGTGAAACGTCACGGAGACAAAACTCTGGCAGACATACGACCTGAGCTTATGAAAAAATTCAAGTGCGCCATGATATGTCTTGTGGCAGCCCTTGTACTGTTTATAATCGGATACGTTATGGGCAGATAAGTCATACTTTTGGAAATTCATCAGTGGTTTCCTTGGACAGGAAATCAAATATGGAATGTGTAACTATATAGTAGTATGCATTTACACACTGGTCTATGGTAGCATTTGCCGGACTTGCAAGGAAGTTCTTGATGGAGATGGTAAGTCCCATGGCATAGTATCTGCATATGCTTGATGGAGTGATCAGAGGATTATCCGGCAGGCTGTGGGAGTCGAAGGCGTTCACATATACATCAAAAAGGGCACTTAGCTGGTCCATGACTATGGTCTGGAAGTTGTTCTGACCCTCGGTGTCAAAGAGCTTACGATACATGCTGCGCTCATTTGCAACATGGGTAAATAAAAGCTTGATGGCCTCGATTACCATTCCGTGGGACAGCAGTACCTTTAATTCCTTGGTTATATCATTGTAAAACATGTAATCCACAAGTTCATATTTATCTCTGAAATAAGAGTAGAACACAGGTCGGAGTATTCCGGCCTTTTCTGATATAAGGGTGACGGTTATCTTTTCAAAAGGATATTCCGTCATTAATTCTTTAAAGCTTTCTATAAGTATAAGATCGAGATTTTCTCTTTTTTCTTCTCTCTTCATAAAAATTCCCTCCGACAAACAATACCTTCGTCAGCACCGTTTTAATATGCATCTGCGATGCATGGGTGCTTCCTCTTATTTAGCTATGTGTTTCTTAATAAACTACTATCTATATATAAACATTCAGCATTACAATTATTTAAAAATGTAATTTATAAAATACATATTAACATGAATGTAATCACTTTTCAACATTAATAAAAAAATGTATAGAGATAAAATAGACACCGTGTAGTATAATCCATAACTGAAATAGAAATGGAGTATATATTTTAAAAGGAGATGAACAAAATGCTTAAGTTTGGTGAAGTGATTTCTAAGCACAAAACGCTTATACTGATCATTGCGGTAATCCTGCTTATTCCTAGTGCGTATGGTTATATCAAGACCAGAGTAAACTACGACATTCTCTCATATCTTCCTAAAGATATTGAAACAATGGAAGGCCAGGATATCTTAGTTGATGAATTCGGAACGGGCGCATTTTCAATGTTTGTTGTTGAAGGAATGCCTGATAAGGATGTGGCAGCACTTAAAGAGAAGATCGAAGCTGTTGACCATGTGGAGAAGGTTATCTGGTATGACAGTATCGCCGATCTGTCAGTACCTAAGGAGATACTTCCCGAGAAGTTATACAATGCATTCAACAATGACGACAAGGATGCCACTATGATGGCTATCATATTCGACCAGACCACATCGGCAGACTCAACAATGGATGCCATTAACGAAATAAGAAGTATATGTAATAAACAGTGCTTCTTAAGTGGTATGTCAGCAATAGTTACAGATACAAAGGCACTTTCAGAAAAAGAGACTCCTATATATGTATGTATAGCAGTAATCCTTTCCTGTATAGTTCTTGGACTTACAATGGATTCCTTCATGGTTCCGGTATTCTTCCTGTTAAGTATAGGAATGGCTATCGTGTATAACCTGGGAAGCAATATTTTCTTAGGAGAGATATCCTACATAACAAAGGCGCTGTCAGCGGTTCTGCAGCTTGGCGTTACCATGGACTACTCAATATTCCTGTGGCACAGCTACAAGGATAAACAGAATACCTATTCAGATAATAACGAGGCAATGAGTCATGCCATAGCAGAGACCATAAGCTCAGTTGTGGGAAGCTCAATAACAACTGTTGCCGGTTTCGTGGCACTTTGCTTCATGAGCTTTAAGTTAGGTCTTGACCTTGGTATCGTAATGGCAAAGGGTGTTGTATTCGGTGTTATTGCCTGTGTAACAATACTTCCTGCCATGATACTTGTATTCGACAAGGCATTAAAGAAGACAACCCACAAGGTTCTCCTTCCTAAGTTTAATGGACTGGGAGCTTTCGTGGCAAAGCATTACTGGGTATTCATAATACTCTTTGTAATAATACTTGTCCCTGCAATATACGGATACAATCACACAAAGGTTTATTACAATCTTGATTCATCACTTCCGGATACCCTTGATTCAGTCAAGGCCAATAATGTTCTTCAGGAAGATTTTGAAATGAACTCAACCCACATGCTTCTTATAAGTAATGACATGGAGGATAAGGATGTAAGACTTATGCTTCAGGATATAGAGAAGGTAGATGGTGTAAAGTGGTGCCTGGGTATTGATTCGGTACTGGGAGCAGGAATACCTGCAAAGTTCATTCCTGATTCACTGGTAAGCTCATTAAAGAGCGATGACTGGCAGCTTGTACTGGTAGGCTCAGAGTACAAGGTTGCTACAGATGAGGTAAATAACCAGTGTACAGAGATCAAGAACATACTTAACAAATACGATACAGACAACATGCTGGTTGGTGAAGCCCCATGTACAAAGGATCTTATAGAGATAACAGATAAGGACTTCGCAAGAGTAAGCTCAGTTTCAATCGGTGCAATATTTATCATTATATTATGTGTATTTGGTTCAATCTCCCTGCCGGTTGTACTGGTTGCAGTAATCGAGTTCGCTATCTTCATCAACATGGGTATCCCATGTTACACAGGAACGGAGCTTCCTTTCATAGCCTCCATCGTAATAGGTACTATCCAGCTTGGTGCAACAGTTGACTATGCGATCCTTATGACAAATAAATATAAGCGTGGACGTCTCGCAGGACTTACAAAGTTCGAGGCTGTTTCAGAGGCCTGTCAGGGTTCGGCACAGTCTATCATAGTAAGTGCGTTGAGCTTCTTCGCAGCTACATTCGGTGTAGGTATGTATTCAGATATAGATATGATAAGTTCCCTCTGCGTACTCATGTCAAGAGGTGCACTTATAAGTATGTGTGCAGTTATATTTGTTCTGCCGGCAATGTTCATGCTGTTTGACAAGATCTTAATGTTCAAGCACAGAAAAGAACTGGCAAATTATTGATAAATATTTAGAAACAGTTGACGAAGCTTTATTAAAAGACAGATGACACAGAAGTTGTATAAAGTGTAGAAAGGATGTAATCGATATGGTTAAGTGGAAAAAGTATTTATGTATTATGATGTCTGCTGCAATGATGACAACAATGGCTGCAGGATGTGGAGATAAGAAGGACAGTACAACAGAAGCAAGTACAGAATCCAAGGTAAGTGTAGAGGAAAACACAGAAAATGCTGCAGCACTTCAGGAAGAGATAGAGAAGCAGGTGGCAGAAGGTGACAACTCAGACGCCGATAAGGAAGAGACAGTATATGTAATGGCAGACGCCGAAGGAAATGTAGATAACGTAGTCGTAAGCAACTGGCTCAAGAACAATGAAGGAACAGCAACTATCAACGATAAGACAAATCTTACCGATATCCAGAACGTAAAGACAAATGACACCTACGTTGAAAATGAAGACGGAACCATCACCTGGCAGGCAAACGGCAAGGACGTTTACTATCAGGGAACTTCAAATGATAAGCTTCCTGTTGATGTAAAGGTAAGCTACAAGCTTGACGGCAAGGATATCTCACCGGCAGAGTTAGCAGGTAAGAGCGGTAAGGTAACCATCAGATTTGACTATACAAACAACACAAAGAAGGCTATGGATGTAAACGGAACTTCCAAGGAAGTAGTAACACCATTCGTAATGCTTTCAGGTGCTATTCTTGACGCCGACAAGTTCTCAAATGTACAGGTTGAGAACGGTAAAGTTATCTCAGAGGGATCAAGAAATATTGTTGTAGGATATGCAGTCCCTGGACTTAAGGATTGCCTTGACTCAGGAATTGACGATACAAAGATTAAGGATGTATTGGATGATATCGACGTCCCTGAGTATGTAGAGATAACAGCAGATGTTACAGAGTTCGAGCTTGACATGACAATGACAGTTGCAGCATCGGATGTACTTTCAGAGGCAGTAAATCTTGACTCAGACAGCATTGACCTTTCAGATGTCACAGACAAGATAGATACACTTACATCATCAGCAGATCAGCTTACAGACGGAACAGGCGATCTCCTTGACGGACTCCAGACACTTAAGGAAGGAACATACTCATTAAGAGATGGTGCCAAGTCAGTTAAGGATGGTACATCTTCCCTTAAGACATATACATCACAGCTTGCAAATGGTACATCACAGATGTCAGCAGGCATCACACAGCTTACAGACGCCATCGGTCAGGTACAGAGTGGTGCAGGTGCATTAAATGATGGTGCAGCAACACTGGCAAGCGGAGCTAAGGATCTTAATGCCGGAGTTGATAAGTTATACGATGGCGAGGGTATTTTAAAGGCAGGTGTATCACAGCTTGTAGCAGGCTATGAAGGCAAGGACGGAGCCCTTGCAGGAACAGATGCCCTTACAGCCGGTGCATCACAGCTCATAACAGGTGAGAATAGCTTAAAGACAGGTCTTAATACAGTAATCTCTGGCTTCGAAGATGCTAACAAAGGAGCTATAGCAGGTTCAAAGAAGGTTGCAGCCGGAGCAGAATCACTTAAGGCGGGAATTAATGAACTCTTAGGTTCAGTAACCGGACTTTCAGGTAAGCTCAGAACCAAGGCAGCAGGAATATATGGTCAGGCAGGTGCGTCCAGTGCAGCTGAAGTTCAGGCTATGATGTCAAGCCTTGAGGCAGATGGAGTTATAGATGCAGACGAGCTTGGCACATACAAAGCACTGAGCAATGCTTACTACAGTGGCACAGCCCTTGAGTCAGCAGCCAGTGAGATCGATAACGAGTTGGCCGGAGCTGCAGAGGATGTTGAGGCCCTTAAGAAGGGAGCAGATGATCTTGCAACTGGAGCAAATAATCTGACTGCCGGTCTTACAAAGTTAGACGATGGAGTTAAGCAGGCATCAGATGGTGTTGATGCACTTGTATCAGGAACTACAACTCTTAAGAATGGAACTACAAGCCTTAAGAACGGTCTGGTACAGCTTGACAATGGTACTAAGAGCCTTCAGAGTGGTATAGATGATGTAATAACAGGTACTTCAAGCCTTAAGGATGGTGCTTCAAAGGTATCAGCCGGCGCAAGTACACTTTCAAATAAATTAGATGTTCTCTACAGCGGAAGTAATAAGCTTGCAGCAGGCGGTAAGGATCTTCTTACAGCAGCAGGAACACTTAACAGCGGTGCGGCAGCTATCTATAACGGTGTTGTTACTCTTGATAATGGTGTCGGAACACTTTATTCCGGAACAGGCGATCTTACAGATGGTGCTGATCAGGTGGTAGACGGTGCAACTACCTTAAATGAAGGTATGGCTAAGTTCAATGAGGAAGGTATCAAGAAGATCGCTGAGATGTTCAGCGGAGATTACTCAAAGGAGCTTGACTTTATCGAGGCACTCTTTGATCAGGGAACAAGCTACACAAACTACTCAGGAATACTTGATGGAACTTCAGGAAAGGTAAAATTCATCTTTGAGACAGGTGCAGTAGAGATGGATAAGTAAATTTCTCTGCTATAAATACTGGGTAAAGCAATATATAAAAAGATGAAATATATGTTGTTGACTTATGTAATGGTATGAGTTATATTAATTCTCGTGAAGGATATCCATTATAGTAAATTTGGATAGGATATTTAGGCTCATGGGCATGCGACACCCCCAATGAGTAATATACTTACTTTAATTTCAGGAGGAATTTAATTATGTTCGATAAGGTAAAGGCTATTTTCGAAGAGCAGTTAGGAGTATCACAGGATGAGATGAACCTTGATACAAACTTCAAGGATGATTTAGGAGTGGATTCATTAGATTTATATGAGATCGTTATGAAGATGGAAGAGGAATTTGATGTTGAGATTCCTGCAGAAGAGCTTGATAATGTTGCTACATTTGAGGATGTTCTTAACTACTTAAAGAGCAAGGGTGTAGAGGAATAATCATTAGCTTGAGGATATGGTATATATACACAGGTTTGTGTTATTCACATATGGATCATAACCCATGACCGGAGCATATGGCTCCGGTTGTGGTGTCCATATTGACATTATTACGTAACGGTACAAAATATATAAAAGATTGGCAGCAGACGTGGAAGTCATAAGGTGTGCCGCGATGGTGGTGCACAATGTGATGGAGGATGGCTGCTTTTTTTATTTTAAAGGATGGTGTAAGAAAAATGGGTAAGACAGCAGTTATTTTCCCCGGACAGGGAGCTCAGTATGTGGGCATGGCAAAGGATTTTTATGACAGTTTTGAAGACAGTAAGGCGGTATTTGACGAGGCAGCAGGTGTCCTTGATGTGGATCTCTTAAAGCTCTGCTTCGAGGAGAACGACGATATCAATAAGACAGAGTTCACACAGCCTGCCATGGTGGCAGCAGAGGTTGCCATATATGAGCATTTAAAGAATATGGGACTTGAGGCCGATGTATTCGCAGGTCTTTCACTTGGAGAGTATGCAGCACTCTATGCCTGTGGCGCAATGAGACTTACAGACGCTATCAAGACTGTAAGACAGAGAGGTATCCTTATGCAGAATACTGTACCTCTCGGACAGGGGGCAATGGCAGCGGTTATAGCAATGGACGCTGACAAGATAGCACAGATCTGTGAGGAGACACCGGGAAATGTCCAGATTGCAAATTACAACTGCCCGGGACAGATAGTTATCTCAGGTGAGAACGCAGCCATAGACGCAGCAATAGAGGCACTTAAGGAAGCGGGAGCGAAGAGAGTTATCAAGCTTAATGTAAGCGGACCGTTCCATTCAAAAATGCTCGTTCCTGCAGGTGAGGAATTATTCGAGGTCCTTAAGGATGTTGATGTTGCAGACAGTTTCAAGCCATACGCATGTAATGTAGAGGCAAGATACGTAACAGATCCATCAGAGGTTAAGGAATTACTTAAGAAGCAGGTATATTCATCAGTAAGATGGCAGCAGACTATCGAGAACATGATAGCTGACGGCGTTGATACATTTATCGAGGTCGGTCCGGGCAAGACCCTTACAGGTTTCATGAAGAAGATAAACAGAGAGGTTACAAGCTTCAATGTTGCTACAGTGGAGGATCTTCAGAAGGTTGCAGAGATGCTTGGAAGATAATAGTACCTACGAAATGCCGCCTGATGAATATCAGGGGCGAAAAGGATCAAAAGGAGGTAAGGTATGTTAAAGGATAAGGTTGCAGTTGTTACCGGAGCTGCCAGAGGTATAGGCAGAGAGATAGCAAAGACATTCGCAGGATATGGCGCAAAGGTCGTAGTTAATTATAATGGTTCAGAGGAAAGAGCCAACAGCCTGGTTGAGGAGATCAAGGCAGCAGGCGGTGACGCAGTTGCTTTCAAGGCAAATGTATCAGATTTTGCTCAGGCAGAGGCACTTATAAAGTTCGCCACAGAGCAGTACGGAAGAGTTGATATCCTTGTAAATAATGCAGGTATAACAAGAGATAAGCTGGTACTTGGCATGAAGGAAGAGGATTTTGATGATGTTATCAATACAAATCTTAAGGGAACCTTCAACTGCATTAAGCATGTGTACAGAGTGATGATGAAGCAGAAGTATGGCAGGATCATCAATATGTCATCAGTTGTAGGAATTGAGGGAAATGCTGGACAGGTAAACTATGCAGCGTCAAAGGCCGGCGTTGTAGGTCTTACAAAGTCCATAGCCAAGGAGCTTGGAAGCAGAGGAGTAACAGCCAATGCCATCGCTCCTGGATTTATCCAGACAGATATGACAGACGCCCTTTCAGACAAGCAGAAGGAAGCAATGCTTGATCATATTGCAGTTAAGAGACTTGGTGAGGTTTCCGATATTGCAGAAACAGCAGCATTCCTTGCGTCAGATAAGGCAAGCTATATTACAGGCCAGGTCATCAAGGTTGACGGTGGCATGAGCCTGTAAGGGATAAGCAAACTACATAAACGAAAAAAGACGCCCAAACTTAGTGTGTGGATGAGACTGACGAGTATTCACATATAAATATATAGCAAGACACGTTCATTTTTCTATCCGGTTCTACCATTTATTAACCGGCAGTCGCCCAAACTCGCATAAATAAAATAAATTGTATTTATGCTCAAACATGGGCTTGGTGCCGGTAATTAGGTAAAACCGTATAACGAAAAATATCACTACTGTCTTTGCTTATATATTATATGTGAATTTTACTGAGTCTTCATTTTGTACGTATAAGTTTGGGCGTCCTTTTGTGCAATAAGCCTTTGTGCAGAAAATTTTATATGGTGGTCCATAGGAAAAGCGGTGGGGAGGAATTTTCAATAGCCCGATAATTGTGTAATTTGACTAAAAAACATAAAAAATGCAATTTTTGTTGGTAAAAATGACGGATGAATGGTATAATTTGAGACAGTGTACCTGCTGTCCGGAAGGAAGCAGGAAATTTTATTCCGGGGAGAAAGAGCGATGAACAAAAACAACAGACTAAAGACCGTCAGACCGCAGAATGAGAGGGCTGCAAGGGCTTTCAGAAAGAAGCAGAACATGAAGGTGGAGCTTAACAAGAAGTGGCTGCCGGTGGTTTATGTAGTGATGCTTGGCATCTGCATAATATTAAACGTGACAAATGACAGTATTGACCCTGCAAATGTACTTATCAGCGTGTGCATGTTTGGTATAGTGGGAGCTATATTTGTATATGCATATAAGCATCTTAAGCACATAGATCAGATGGGGGAGGATTTCAGGATAGCCATAAGCTACATAAAGGGCGATTATGCCAAGGAGAAGAAGCTCTTATGGGACATGTACAGAACTGAGAGCAGATATGGGATATTCAACGAGGAGCACCTGAGAAATTCCTACGTTGATTACGTTGAGGAAATGAAGAGACTGGAGCAGGATGATGAAGAAAAATACGCCTGTGACATTGAGGATTTCATAAACTATCAGCTTATTGATGACGCTGTGGAGAAGGGGCGTTTAAGCCTTGTGCCGGGAGCCATGACAGGTCTTGGTATCCTTGGAACCTTCATAGGTCTGTCCATCGGACTTCAGGCATTTAACACAGGCTCGGCAGAGGAGATCACCAACAGCATCGGACCGCTGATGGATGGCATCAAGGTTGCTTTTCATACATCCATCTACGGTATGATATTCTCCCTTACATTCAACCTGATATTTAAGACAGTTCTTGAACAGGCATATCACAAGCTGGATGAATTTGTAGATGAATTCAAGCGTTATGTCCGTCCTGACGCCACTTACGACAACGGCAATCTGGCACTGGACATCCAGAAGAAACAGCTTGAGGCAGTGCTGGCATCCCAGAAAGCCATAGAAGAGAAGCTTCTGCCATATCTTAAGGCAATGGGTGAGAACATTGAGGACATAAGGCTGCTTACCAGGGAACAGAATGATATATTCAATGGAAGGATAAACAGACCGAGGGCTATATCACAGTCGGGTAAGTCCGGACAGTAGGAACTTTCATTGATAAAACGCCGGGAAATGGCGGAACGGAGAAGATTATGAGTAAGAAAAAGAGAAGACCGGAAGGGGAGGAGACCAGCTACTGGTTATCCTACTCAGATATGATGGCTGCCCTGCTGCTTATATTTATCCTGATAATATCATTCACACTCATGCAGTCAAAGAGCCAGTATGAAAGTAAGCAGGAAGAGCTTGAACAGCAGAAACAGATAATAAAAGAACAGGAACAACTGTTAAATGAACAGCAGAAGGAGCTGGACAGGATAGCAGGAATAAGAAGTGATCTGGTTGAAGCCCTGAGAGATGAGTTCTCAGACAGCAACCTGAACATTAAGATAGACGAGAAGACCGGAGCTATAACCTTTGACGCCAGCGTACTTTTTGATGTTGATGAGAGCGATCTCAAGACAGAGGGCAAGGACTTTATAAAGGAATTTCTTCCAAGGTACTGCAGCGTCCTGTTAAGCGACGATTACAGAGAATATGTTTCAGAGATCATCATAGAGGGACATACTGATACAGACGGTTCATACCTGTATAACCTTGAGCTTTCCCAGCAGAGAGCGTTTTCCGTTGCCCGGTACTGTCTCACAGAGAGCAACGGTATCATCAGCCAGAGTGAGGTTGAAATGCTCCGAAGTGTCCTCACTGCAAATGGTAAATCCTACAGCAATCCTATCTACAAGGAGGACGGAACTGTAGATCTTGACGCATCGAGACGTGTTGAGATACTCTTCAGACTACAGGATGAGGAAATGATCGACGAAATGATGGATATACTTAAGGACAAGTAATTTAAACTCGGCGATTCCTGCACCCGGCACATAGTAATGAAAACTATTTATTCTTGTTATATATATTACATTGTGGTAGAATTTATTCATCCGGGGGTCGCAGAGGACCTCTACAAATAAATGATACGAGGTACAAAATGAGAAGAGTAGTAGTAACAGGAATGGGAGCAGTAACTCCAATAGGAAACAGCGTAGAAGAATTCTGGGAGAATATAAAGAAGAATACAGTCGGAATAGGTGAGATAACACAGTTTGACGTAAGCGGGTTCAAGTGCAGAATGGGGGCGGAGGTCAAGAACTTCGATCCGGGCAGATACATGGATCCAAAGGCGGCAAGAAGAATGGAGCCTTTCTGTCAGTATGCGGTTGCGGCAACAGGGGAAGCTATTAAGGACGCAGGTATTGATCTTGAGAAGGAAGATCTTACAAGATTTGGAACCTGTATAGGAAACGGCCTTGGTGGAGTGCAGCCTATCGAGAGAGAACACAAGAAGATCCTTGAGGGGAGAACAAAGGTAAGTGTTATGATGGTTCCTACCATGATATCAAACATGGCTGCAGGCAATGTGGCTATAGCTTACGGACTTAAGGGAAAATGTACAGATGTAGTTACAGCTTGTGCCACAGGAACCAATTCCATCGGTGAGGCATACAGATATATTCAGTACGGCGAAGCAGACGTTATGGCAGCCGGAGGAGCAGAGTCACCTATATGTGCTACAAATGTAGCAGGCTTCACATCAATGACAGCATTGTCAAGTGCAACTGATCCTGCAAGGGCTTCAATACCATTTGACAAGGACAGATGTGGATTTGTTATCGGTGAAGGTGCCGGAGTTGTCATCCTTGAGTCCCTTGAACATGCAGAGGCTCGTGGAGCTAAGATTCTTGCTGAGATAGTTGGCTATGGTTCAACCTGTGACGCATTCCACATCACATCCCCTGCAGAGGATGGAGAGGGAGCAGCAAGAGCCATGACCCTTGCCATAAATGAAGCGGGAATTACACCGGCAGACGTTGATTACATTAATGCCCATGGAACAAGCACCCATCACAATGATCTTTATGAAACAAGAGCCATAAAGAAAGCATTTGGAGATGAGGCTTACAATGTTAATATAAACTCCACCAAGTCAATGATCGGACATTTATTCGGCGCGGCAGGTGCTGTTGAGTTTATTACCTGTGTCAAGTCAATAGAAGATTCATACATCCACCCAACAGTAGGTCTCAGGGAGACAGAGGGTGAAATAGACCTTAACTACACAATGGGCGAGGGCGTACATAAGGGTGTGAACTATGCACTGAGCAATTCACTTGGATTTGGAGGACACAACGCAAGTATTCTTGTGAAGAAATTCAGCAGATAGATTACATACGGATTATAAGACTAAAATAAAATGTTATTATAAATTAATAAGATGGAGATGTATCTGCCTGAACAATTTGTGAGAAAAAGGTCTTAAATGTTATAAATGAAATAAAAGGATTGGAGGAGTAAGGTATGTATAATAATAAAAATATGCTTGACTGGCTTGGCTATTTCGCGGACAGAATGTGCGTAAGCCCTGAGAAGATCAAGCTTCTTAATATCTGCAATAAGGATAAGAATGTTGTGCCAACTATTGATACACATAAGAGAGTTCTTATATTTACTGATGACAGTCATGAGGATCTGTTCTATGAGCTTTGGGAGAAGGGCTTCGGTGATTACGAAATGTGGTATGCCGAGGGCTGTGCACCGGGCGGCGAGGTTAAGCATGTGCAGATAAAGCAGGTTCTTAATCAGAAGATAAAAGCATCGACAGTTGTCTATATTGAGAATGAGAAGACAAGGGAGTCCGTAAGATACGGAATGAAGAATGACATGTTCTCGTCGGGAAGTGTAAGATATGTTGGAAATGAAATAAGAGCAGTCATAATGAGTATGCTGGGAGTTGACACCCATGACAAGATCCTTGCCCTTATGGCAGAGAGTATTGTTATTGAGGCGGCTATCACAGCCAGTGAAGGAACAATAATCGCAGTTGAGCCGGATGCAGGATCAAGAAGATCCATGGAAGAGAACGTAGATAAATTCGGTGTCCACAATGTAAAGATAATCCCTGACATGACAGAGGAGTCTTTAAGCAAGGTTCCTGTTCCAAGACTTGCATTTATAGTTGCGAATCACTACCTTGAGTCGGATATGGAGAGACTGTTGAAGCTCAATCCTTCAATGCAGTTTGTAATATACACCCTTGATCTCAGTATCCTTGCGAATTGCAAGCTGATATTCGACAAGCTTGGAATTAAGAATTTTGAAGCTACACAGATCACAGTGTCAAAGACAAATAAGGAACATATCTTCGTGACCCAGCCGTCTCCATGGCTCATAACAGGCTCAAGAGAGGATTGATTGAAGGGCTGTTAAAGCAGATTAGAAGATAGACAAGCAAAATGGCAAAGTGCAGAACCGGTGACCGATAAATAGCTGCCGGTCGAAGAAAACTGGAATACATAAGAAAAAAGAGTATATATAAGAAAGCAACGGCGTGAGTGATCCGTCAGGATAAGCCTTCAGTATGGGCGGTGTCTGATATGGATTTATGCGCCGTTATTTCTTTATAACGGATTATGCCGAGAATAGTGCCGATGCATATTATGTCGTCACTCAACCTGGTGGAGAGGTGATGACCGTTTATTGAGGTGAGATAGCCTGTGCTGTTGCTTTCCTCATAGCGCCTGATCAACTGGGTACCGCTTTTGTCAACGAACATGGCAACATTTCCAATGGAGGGAAAGCCTGTTTCGATGGCAAGGATATCACCGGGACCGTATATAGGGTGAAGCTTTCTGGTACATATACGGACTGCGAAGTCTGCGGTGGGATAATAATCCCAGGGTATTTCTATAACATCGGTGTTATGCATGGAGAAGTCCACATCTGAGCCGGATATCTGAATAGGAGAGACCACAGGGATATACCTCTTTGATGAATGCTCATCTGCAGGCTGCTGTATAAGCTCTGATTGGATGATAGTCTGGATATACCGTTTTCCGTGAGGGTAAAGACGGTTGTAGCCCTTTAACAGTTCCGCTTCATCATCAGATATGCTGGGATTTCCCAGAAACTCGTCAATGCTGCAGCCCAAAGCATTACAGATATTTAATATTGTATATATGCCGGGGTTCTGGGTCTTGCCGCTTCTGATGGATTTAATGGTGTCCTCTGATATGGAGGTAGCATCAGACAACATAGATATGGTGTATTTCTTAGCTGCCATTATGTTTTTAAGGCATTCACCTATATTACGTTCGTTGATCTCATTCATTTGCATGTATTCCATAAAATATCTCCTGTTAAAATACCATCTGTAAAAAGTGCATAATATTATTCTAATACAAAAATTCGGTTAAGTCCATACGAAAAGTGTAGCATAGTACACTTTTTTTGACTCAAAAAAAATCGAAAGTGTAGTCTGGTCACTTAAAAAGTCAGAAACAGGTGCTATAATAAATATAACATCTGTTTAAGAAAACAAGGGGGTTTTCAGAAAATCTCATATTGGGGATGAGATTATTCGGCAGAGGGAATCAGGACCATCGTTTATGATGGTCCTTTTCGCTGTTTTATGAGCATTTAAAAGCCACGGCAAGGGCGGTATTCTTGACTTTTTTTGCAAATTTTCAAAGATATGACATGCCATATTAGGCATTTTTTTATGAAACCTTATTCTTGATATTCTATATGGAAGATATTTTGCACAATTCAAGGGCAGATCTGTGAGAATTTCTGAACATTCTTTATTATTGAAAAGAAATCAAGGTATGATATAATAAAGACTGATATCCGGGTGACAGACGGAAAAATAGTGCATTTTAAAGGAAATGATGGATGCTTTTTCATCGTAATCATGAGAGTGAGTTGACTCTAACATGGTAATGCACTACATACGTTGAGAGAGGAAGAGGAAAAATAATGAAGGCAATATTTTTTGATATTGATGGTGTGCTTAACTCAAACAAGTTCCTTTGTAACAGTAAGGGGGCAAGCATCAATCCACAGAATGTTGAAAACCTCAAGGCTATTGTCAAGGCTACAGATGCGAAGCTTATACTGACCAGTGACAATAGGGCAGCAGCGGTTAAGGAACCGGTGACAGATCCTGAGGTTAAGGAAATGCTTGATAAGTTTGAAGCAGCCGGAATATCCCTGTACGGTGTGATACCTGCAGATACAGACATTGCGGGTAAGTACGAGGATTATGGCAAGAATTACGGTATCCGTGAGTACATCAATATCGAAGGTATTGACAACTTTGTAATACTTGACGATATGGACATGGGCTGGGACAGGATAGGTCTTGAGAATTACTGGATAAATACAGAAAATTCAGTTAAGGGACTGTCAGAGGATGATGTGAAGCGGGCCATAGAAATATTGGGCAGGTAAAGAGATACACGGAAAGGATGTGATGACGTACGGGTGATCTTGCAGAAGAACTGGGAGAAGCACTCAACTGTAACACAATATTTTCAATTCACATTGGCGGTCTTACCATAGACATCACGGAATCTATAGTAGTGACCTGGATCGTAATGGCGATACTGGTTCTGTTGTCGGTGATATTTGTAAGAAACTTAAGGGTTGAGAACCCCGGAAAGGTGCAGCTTGCACTGGAGACTATAATAACCACCTTCAACAAATTATTCGGCGATGTACTGGGCGAGAAGGGAAAGGACTATATACCTTATCTTATAACCGTTATACTTTATATAGGCTTATCTAATATTATGGGTATATTTGGTGTAAAACCGCCTACAAAGGATCTGAACGTAACAGCAACTCTGGCAATCATGAGTATTGTGTTGGTACAGATATCAGCTATTCGTGCAAAGGGTACTAAGGGATGGGCCAAGAGCTTCGCTGAGCCTGTTGCCATAGTGGCGCCGCTTAATGTTATGGAGCTGGCCATCAAGCCGTTGTCATTGTGTATGCGACTTTTTGGTAATGTTCTTGGAGCCTTTGTCGTTATGAAGCTTATAGAGGTAGTTGTACCTGCTGTGGTACCGATCCCTCTGAGCCTGTATTTTGATTTCTTTGACGGATTTTTGCAGGCATTTGTGTTTACATTCCTTACTGCACTTTATATGCAGGAGGCCATTGAGTAAATTTTATGAAAAAATGTTTAGAATCAGCCCTACAGTGTAGGGGAATACATTAAAAAGGAGAAAATAATCATGAGTTCATTAATTGCAATCGGAGCAGCTATAGCAGTATTAACAGGTATCGGAGCAGGTATCGGTATCGGACTTGCAACATCAAAGGCAGTAGAGTCAGTAGCAAGACAGCCTGAGGCAGACGGCAAGATAACAAAGCTTCTTATCATCGGTTGTGCTCTTGCGGAGGCAACAGCCATCTACGGTTTCGTTATCGGTCTTCTTATTATCGTTTTACTTAAGTAATATAACCCTGAGAGAAGGAGGACCTGAAACACAGGTCATACATTAAATTAAGAAAGGCAGGAGAAAGATTAAATGGTATTGGAAAGTACATTAATAAATATACAATTATCATCTATAATCTTTACAATCCTTAATCTGATCATTTTATTTCTTCTGCTGAAGAAGTTTTTGATTGGCCCTATAAACAAGGTTATAGCGGAGCGTGAGAAAATGATAAGCTCAACCATAGCCGGTGCCAATCAGACAAAATCTGATGCAGAAAAGCTTAAAGCCCAGTATGAGGCGTCCCTGGCAAAAACCCAGGCTGAATGCGAGACCATGCGTGAAAATTCCCGTAAGGAAGCCCAGCGTGAGTACACCAAGGTTGTTGATCTTGCAAATGAGAAGGCAACCAAGATGATAAAGGACGCAGAGAATACCATTTCCCTTGAGCAGGAAAAGGCATTGAGCAATATGGAGTCACAGATAGCAGGACTTGCTATGGATGCAGCAGCTAAGATTCTCAGTGACAATACAGATGATAGTAGAAATAAATCATTATATGATGAGTTTTTAGAAAAAGCAGGTGATGCCCATGACTCAGAAAACCATTAATTTTGCCAGAGTTCTGCTGGAGCTTGGAATGGACGGCAGTAAGCTGCAGGAGGTAAGACAGATATTTGCAGATAATCCGTTGCTGGTTGACGCACTTATATGTCCTGTAGTGTCCAAGAAGGAGAAGCTTCAGGTGGTGGACAGGCTGTTTGAAGGAGAGATAAAGAATTTTCTCAAGGTATTATGTGAAAATGATGGTATAGATGAGCTGTTTGAAATACTGGACTGCTATGAGAAGATGAAGCTTGAGGCAGATAATGTTCTGTGTGCAACACTTGTATATGTAACGCCGCCGGATGCAGAACAGAAGAAAAAGATAGAAGATTTTCTATGTAAAAAGTATAACAGAACTTCGGTCAGACTTGATATGGTGAAGGATGAAAGTCTCCTTGGAGGCTTCGTCATAAAGACTATGGATAGGGAGTACGATTGGAGTCTGGCAGGCAGACACAGAATGATGACACAGAAATTAGTGATGAGGTGATAAGATTTGAGTTCAATTAGTTCAGGAGAAATAATTTCAATTCTGAAGAGCGAAATAGAGAACTATGACTTTGACGCCAGAGACAAAGAGGTCGGTACAGTTATCTGGGTAGGTGATGGTATCGTTACAATATATGGTATAGACAATGCCATGTACGGTGAGATAGTAGTATTTGAAAATGGCGTAAAGGGTATGGTTCAGGATATCCGAAAGACAGAGATCGGGTGTATCCTGTTCGGAAGAGAGACAGGTATAAAAGAGGGAACTAAGGTTACCAGAACCGGTAAGAGAGCCGGAATACCTGTAGGTGACAAGTATCTGGGCAGGATTGTTGATGCTCTCGGAGCACCAATAGACGGAAAAGGCAAGATCGAGACAACTGATTACAGACCTATAGAGCAGGAGGCTCCGGGCATCATAGACCGTAAGTCTGTAAGTGAGCCTATGGAGACAGGTATACTGTCAATAGACTCCATGTTCCCTATAGGAAGAGGCCAGAGAGAGCTTATTATCGGTGACAGACAGACCGGTAAGACATCCATAGCAACAGATACTATCATCAACCAGAAGGGTAAGGATGTTATCTGCGTATATGTTGCCATCGGACAGAAGGCTTCAACAGTAGCCAAGATCGTATCCATATTAGAGAAGAATGATGCCATGGATTACACTATAATTGTTGCTTCAACAGCCAGTGATCCGGCACCACTTCAGTACATAGCACCATATTCGGGAACATCTATTGCAGAGCATTTCATGCACAGCGGCAAGGATGTACTTATAGTATATGATGATCTTTCAAAGCACGCAGTAGCGTACAGAACACTGTCACTGTTACTGGGACGTTCACCTGGACGTGAGGCATATCCCGGAGATGTATTCTATCTCCATTCAAGACTGCTTGAGCGTTCCAGCAGATTAAGTGATGAACTGGGAGGCGGTTCAATAACAGCCCTTCCTATCATAGAGACCCAGGCAGGAGATGTATCGGCATACATTCCTACGAATGTAATCTCCATCACCGACGGACAGATATTCCTTGAGAGTGATCTGTTCTTCTCGGGTATGAGACCGGCGGTAAATGTAGGTCTTTCAGTATCACGAGTTGGTGGCGCTGCCCAGACAAAGGCAATGAAGAAGGCAGCAGGAAGTGTCCGTATCGATCTGGCACAGTTCAGGGAGATGGAAGTATTTACCCAGTTCTCATCAGACCTTGATGAGGGCACAAAGGAGCAGCTTGCTTATGGTAAGGGACTTATGGAGCTTCTTAAGCAGCCGTTATGCAATCCTCTTACAATGGCAGAGGAGGTCATCACCCTTGTGGCAGCCACAGGAAAGCTCTTCATACCGGTTCCTGTAGAGAAGGTTAAGCAGACACAGCTTGATATGCTTGAGTACTTCAAGAACGCCAAACCGGAGCTTATAAGAGAGCTTGAAGAGACAAAGAACTTAAGTGATGAGCTTAAGGAGAAGATACTTGAAGCAGCGAAAGAGTTTATGAAGAGGGTGGTTTAATTGGCAAATACCAAAGAGATCCAGAACAGAATAAAGAGCATTAAGGATACCATGAAGATAACCAATGCCATGTACATGATTTCCTCTTCCAAATTAAAAAAAGCCAAGATGGATCTTGAGAATACAGAACCATATTTCTATACTCTTCAGGTTGCGCTTGCAAGAGTACTGAGACATCTGCCTGACATACAGCACCTCTATTTCGACAGCAGGAGCGAGATTCCTGAAAATGAAAAGAGACGTGGCTACATAGTAATAACAGCGGATAAGGGTATGGCAGGTGCATACAATCATAATGTTATCAAGATTGCAGAGGAAGAACTGGCGAAGCATGACCATACCAGACTTTATGTGGTAGGTCAGGTAGGAAGACATTATTTCGCAAGGAAAAATGTACACATTGACAAGCATTTTCAATATACAGCACAAAATCCTAGTATGCACAGAGCCAGGGTAATTGCAGACACCATGCTTGAGGCATATGAGAACGGTAAGCTGGATGAGGTATACATTATATACACTAAGATGGTGAACAGCGTAACTGCAGAAACAGACATGATACAGTTACTTCCGTTTAAGAGAGAAGATTTCTCCTTCTCTACAGGCGGTGTATATAATGAAGATATAAAGATGGAGCCTTCACCGGAGGTGGTACTTGACCGTATAGTACCTAACTATATAACAGGATTTATATACGGCGCACTGGTCGAATCCTTCTGTAGCGAGCAGAACTCCAGAATGATGGCCATGGATACAGCCACCAACAGTGCCAAGGAAATGCTTCAGGATTTGAATATTAAATACAACAGAGCCAGACAGGCAGCCATAACCCAGGAGATAACCGAGGTTGTAGGCGGTGCCAGAGCTCAGCAGAACAGAAAGTAGGAAGGAGGTCTTGAGTCTTGAATAATGGTAAGATAGTTCAGGTAATGGGACCTGTAGTTGACGTAGAGTTTCCGGATAATGACCTGCCTGCTATTAAGGACGCCTTACAGGTAGATAATCACGGAAAAAAAGCAATAATGGAAGTTGCACAGCACATAGGAAACAATACAGTCAGATGTATCATGCTGGCAGCCAGCGAGGGCTTAAGCAGAGATATGGAGGTTGTTGCCACAGGTGCGGGAATAAAGGTTCCTGTAGGTAAGAACACATTGGGACGTTTGTTTAATGTGCTTGGAGATACTATTGATGATGGCAAGGAGATCCCGGAGAGTGAGGAACACTGGGTCATCCATAGAGAGCCACCTACATTTGAAGATCAGAGTCCTGTTATAGAGATACTTGAGACAGGAATTAAGGTTATCGACCTCTTAGCACCATATTCAAAGGGTGGTAAGATCGGTCTGTTCGGAGGTGCCGGTGTAGGTAAGACTGTGCTTATCCAGGAGCTTATCCAGAATATAGCCACAGCACACGGCGGTTACTCAATATTTACAGGTGTTGGAGAACGTTCAAGAGAGGGTAACGATCTGTGGACCGAGATGAAAGCATCAGGTGTTATAGAGAAGACAGCCCTTGTGTTCGGACAGATGAACGAACCGCCTGGAGCAAGAATGAGAGTTGCAGAGACAGGTCTTACAATGGCAGAATATTTCAGAGATGTGGAGCACCAGGATGTACTTCTCTTCATTGACAATATCTTCCGTTTTGTACAGGCAGGTTCAGAGGTTTCATCACTTCTGGGACGTATGCCTTCTGCAGTTGGTTACCAGCCTACCCTTGCAAATGAAATGGGTGAGCTTCAGGAGAGAATCGCTTCAACAAAACAGGGATCAGTTACATCAGTACAGGCAGTATATGTGCCTGCCGATGACCTTACAGATCCTGCGCCGGCAACAACATTTGCACATCTGGACGCAACAACGGTTCTTTCAAGAAAGATCGTAGAACAGGGTATATATCCTGCTGTAGATCCATTGGAGTCTAACTCAAGAATACTTGAGGCAGACATAGTAGGCGAGGAACACTACAATATAGCAAGAAGAGTCCAGGAGATCCTTCAGAAGTACAAGGAATTACAGGATATCATTGCAATCCTTGGTATGGAGGAGCTTTCAGAGGCAGATAAGCTTACAGTTACAAGAGCCAGGAAAGTACAGAGATTCTTGTCACAGCCATTCCATGTGGCTGAGAACTTCACAGGCGTTCCAGGCAAATATGTAAGACTTAAGGATACAATAGCAGGCTTTAAGGCTATCGTTGACGGTGACATGGACGAATATCCGGAATGGGCATTCTTCAATGTTGGAACCATCGATGATGTTATAGAAAAGGCAAAGAAGGGACAATAAAACACAAAAACAGTGTTGAAAACCTTGATTAAGTTTAGTAAGATTGTTTAAGAAGGGAGTACAGATGAACACATTCTATTTAAGAGTAGTATCAAGTGATAAGGTGTTTTTTGAAGATAAGGTAACACGTTTTGTACTGCCCCTTGAAGATGGAGAGATGGGCATTCTGGCGCACCATGAGAATATGGTTATTGCCACCAGCATAGGTGAGATAAGGATCACCACAGCAGATGGCAGGACAGTTACAGGTGTAGTTGGTGAAGGATTTACCCAGATTGTCAACAACAGAGTAGTTATGATCGTCGATTCTGCCGAAAAGCCGGAGGATATAGACAGAGTCCGTGCAAAACAGGCAAAGGAGAGGGCAGAAGAGCGTCTGAGACAAAAGGAGAGTCTTAAGGAATACAAGCAGACAGAGGCCAGCCTTGCCAGAGCTCTTACAAGACTAAAAGTAACGGAGAAGATATAAAGCGGGAAGGTGTATGCATGTTCCGAATACACACGAGGATGAAGAGAAATGGTTAGATTCATAGTAGTAATAATTTCATGTTTTTTCCTGATATTATACTATGTACCTAAAATGTCATATTACGCAAGGCATCCTGAAGACCATGATGAAGAGAAATGCTATCGACTGGCCAGAAAGGTTGTTCAACGTTTTAAGAAACGGGGGCGTATCAGCACCGTATCAACAGGAACGGAGAATCTGCCCCAGGAGGGTGGATACATAATGTATGCCAACCATCAAGGAAAATATGATGCGTTAGGAATAATAGGAGAGCATCAGAAGCCATGTACATTTGTTATGGACGCAAAGCGGTCAAAGCTGTTCATAGCAGACCAGTTCTGTTCATTACTTCGTGCCAAGAGATTGGAGAAGGGTAATATAAGACAGCAGGTAGAGATAATAAATGAGGTCGCCACCGAAATAGAAGCGGGAAGAAGATATATTCTGTTTCCTGAAGGAGGCTATGACCATAATCATAATACTCTTAATGAGTTTATGCCGGGCAGCTTTAAGATAGCCAAAAAGGCAGGCTGCCCTATCGTGCCTGTTGTACTGTATGATTCTTATAAGCCGTTTGAAGGCAGATCATTGAGGTCTGTGGTTACACAACTGGCATTTCTTGAACCGATACCATATGAGGATTATGAATCATTAAGTACAAGCGAGATAAGGGATATGGTGGTAAATATTATCCAACAAAAAATGAATACAATGAGTGGAATGAATAATTGGTAGCATAGCAAAGGTCGGGGGAAATGCTGGAAAAGAATCAAAAAAAAGAAAATCAGGAATTGGATGATAAAAAAGAAAAAAAGTCCAAGGATATTAAGATAAAAGACACAATAAAAACATCGGAAGCAGCAAAAAAGGATAAAAAGAACAAAAGGGGTAAAGATAAGATCTCCCCGGTGAAGCTTCTTACTATACTAAGCATCCTGTTGGTGTTGGTGGTGATTTTTGTTGTGGGAATGTATTTTTCATATGTAAAAAACAGCAAGGCTATAGCAGATAAGGTGGCAAGTGCTTATACATCAGGGGATGTGCAGGAGTTCCTTGATCTGATACCACCGGGACACAAGGATTATTTCAGAGAAAATTATTCATTTTCAGATCTAGAATCAACATATAAGAATTATCTTGATGAATTTGCACATAAGCTGGAACCAGATGTAGGGAAGATTGACAGTATAGAAGCAGCCTACGGAAGTATCGTCACTATGAGCAACATTGATGATATCAGAAAGGAAATGTCCAAGTACGGCATTGACAATCTGAATACTTACAGAATGATAGAGGCTGAGTGGACAGTCACAGGCGATAAGGGTTCTAAGGTGATACCTGTGGAGATATATGTCATGAAGGTGGATGAACAGTGGTATCTGGATCATCTGGATTACTGATACAAAAATATATAGATTGGAGAATATTATATGGGTGAAACAGAAAAAGAGGGCAGAAAGAAAAAATCCATAATCCCAACGGTGGTAATCCTGGTGGTGCTTGTGGCAGTGATAGCTATAGGCGTGTTTGTATGGTTAAATGTGAAGCATGTAGATGCCAATGCCCAGAAGGTGGCAGACAGGTTTATGACAGCTATCGAGGATAAGGATGTCAATGCACTTATAGATGTGTATGACCCTGAGGTTATAAGCTACACAAAGCAGCTTAACGATTACAGTGATGATAACATAAAGGGCTTCTACAAGGAGCTGGTGATAGACACCATCTACAGCAAGTGGAAGTCGGCAGGAAAGATCAAGAGCATTTCACATTCTGTGAGAGGTGTAAGGATGTATGATGATGAGCAGCTTAGAGAGAGCCGGCAGACATTTGAAAAGGAAATGGGATACAGCTTTGATAAATGTGGCGAGGTTCTGATGGATGTAACAGTCACCGGAAGCAAGAAGACATTGAACCAGCAGATGGTTGTGTATATATACAAATATGAAGGCGAGTGGTATTATTACTACTATGAGATACGATAAAATATCATGAGGTATAAAGGAGAGGCAGTATGGACGAGAATAACATGAACAATCTTAACAACGGCGTTGATGAAGAAGATGAGGCTACTACAGTGCTTGTAGCTCCGGGAGTAGGAGCTGCACAGCCGCCTAAGCCGGAAGCAAAGGCAGACGGTAACTGGGGAGCCGCACAGTCTTCACAGAGCAATGGTTATGGCAATAACCAGTTTGGTGGAAATAATCAGTTTGGCGGCCAGCAGGCAAACGGCTACGGACAGAACCAGTTCGGCGGCCAGCAGGTAAACGGCTACGGACAGAACCAGTTCGGTGGAAATAATCAGTTCGGTGGCCAGCAGGCAAACGGCTACGGACAGAACCAGTATGGCGGAAACAATCAGTTCGGTGGCCAGCAGGCAAACGGCTACGGACAGAACCAGTATGGCGGAAACTATCAGTTCGGTGGCCAGCAGGCAAACGGCTACGGACAGAACCAGTTTGGTGGAAATAATCAGTTCGGCGGACAGCAGGCAAATGGCTACGGACAGAACCAGTTTGGTGGAAATAATCAGTTCGGCGGACAGACACCTTCAGATATCAAGCCGGGCAAGAAGATAAGCAAGAAAATGCTTGCAATAATCGGTGGAGCAGCCGCAGTGGTCATCATTGCACTTATATTGATACTTACTCTTGGTGGTTCAGGCGTAAGGAACATGGATGACATTACAGACAAGATGGTGGCAGCTTATGAAGATGATGACTGGGAAGCCGTATATGATCTGTATTATGATAAGTACCTTGACGCTATGAAGGATGAGTTCGATTACACAGAAAAGGAACTTAAGGACGAGTTTAAGGATGCCTTCGAGGATGATATGGACGATCTTAAAGACGATCTTGGAGACATAAAGAAGATCACAGTTACTGATGTTGATAAGGATACTTATTCGAAGTCAGATGTAAAAGATGCGAATGAATCATTCAAGGATGAATGTGATGTGGATCTTAAGATTGATGAGATGGTAGATGTTCGTATAGAAGTAGAAGTTGAGGGTGAAGACGACGACATGGACGACGGCATAATAAAATATACAGCTGTCAAGGTCGGCAGCAGATGGTATATCGTGGATCACGAAAATCTGTATTAATATTTATGATACATAAGTAATAGAACTGTGGAGCTTTTCTCCACAGTTTTTTTTAAAAATTTTATAAAGCTTATTCTGGTTAGTTGTGGACAATTACAGTATACAATGTTATTCTTAAAGTCAAGGATTACAATAGAGTAGTGAGGTCGGGTCACAGGGTATGGAATACGTTTTTATTGATTTTGAGATGAATCAGATAGATAATGCAGCACAGAATGAATTTAAAATCTGCAAAAATGAGATAATAGAGATAGGTGCAGTGAAGCTGGATGATACATATAAGGAAATTAACTATTTTAAAACATATGTAAGACCGGTGGTGTTACCGCTAAATAGCAGGATAGTAAGGCTTACTGGCATTACCACTGAGATGGTTGAGGATGCACCGGATTTTGACAGTGCCATAGACAGCTTTATTGATTGGTGCGGCGATGCAGATGTTATCTATGCATGGAGCGAGAATGACCTGAGACAGTTCAACAAAGAGAGACGTATAAAGAACTATACCCATGACAGAGTAAATGTGATCGTATCAAGATGGAAGGATTTTCAGAAGGAATTTGCCAAGCTGCTTGGAACCAGAAGAAGATTGGCACTTTCTGATGCAGTATTCTACCTTGGTGAGGACTTCCAGGGGAAGGAGCATGACGCTTTGTGGGATGCCAGGAACACTGCTGAGGTATTCGTTTTGTCCAAGGACAAGGAGAAGTTCGAGAAGGTTATGGCACCTATAATGGAGGTGTATAAGCCTAAGCAGACCATGACCTACTCACTTGGAGATATATTCAAGAATATTAATATTGAGGAATAAAATCACATCCACGTTAAAAGGAAATAGTATGGAATTAAACAAAAACAACATAAAAAAGATCATATTTATAGGCTGTTCTATAGTGCTTTTTATATTTGCATTATTTAATTTTAAGATACTGGCGGCGGCATTTGACAAGCTTATTAGTGTTATGCTTCCGTTTATAATAGGTTTTTGTATTGCCTTTGTTGTAAATGTCCCTATGAAGGCAATAGAAAATCTTATTTTCAGAAATAAGGACAGCAGATTTTATAAGCTTAAGAGACCGGTGAGCATGGTCATAGCATTTGCAGTGATAATATTGATTATAGCGTTTGCTGTTACAATGGTTATACCTGATATTGCCAAGACCATAGATTCCATTGGTGAGAAGTTCCCTGCTTTTATAGATAATGCCAAAAAGTGGGTTGACTCACTGACCAGAAAATTCCCGGCAATGGCTGAGAAGCTGGACTTCAAGAGTATTGACTGGAACACTATAATGGGAAGTGCACTGGACTTTGTAAAGAATGGTGGTACACTTCTTATTACCAAGACTGTGGGAATGGCGTCATCAGTTATAGGTGTATTTGTAAATATATTTGTAGGACTGTTCTTTGCGTTTTATGTGCTTGCACAGAAGGAGACTCTGAAGAAGCAGTGTAAGGGACTTGTGTATGTTATCATGAAGGAAAGCCACGCAGACAGGTTCATCAAGGTGTGTGCCATGGCAGACCAGACCTTCAGTAACTTTATCTCAGGTCAGTGCCTTGAGGCATGTATACTGGGGTTGTTGTTTTTTATAGTCATTACAATATTCGGAATACCATATGCCCTGACTATAAGCATAGTTATTGCCATAACAGCTCTTGTGCCTATAGTTGGTGCATTTATAGGCTGTGTGGTGGGCGGATTCCTGGTACTTGTGGATACACCGTCAAAGCTTATATTGTATATAATCCTCTTCATCTGTGTGCAGCAGATAGAGGGCAACTTCATATATCCTCATGTGGTAGGTGGCTCCGTGGGACTTCCCTCCATATGGGTGCTGGTGTCCGTAATGGTAGGCGGAGATCTCTTCGGTATAGTGGGAATGTTGGTATTTGTCCCATTAAGCTCTGTGGTGTATGCTCTTGCCCAGGAATTTGTCATTGTGAGACTTAAGGAAAAGGGGATACCAAGGGCAAAGTATATCGGAAGTTGTGTGGTCCCTGAACGGTTCCGGCGGGGACGAAGTGCAGATAAGAAGAAAAGTGACAAGAATAAAGAGAAATCCGGAAAATAAGGATATACGGATAAAACCGGGTATAAATAAAACATACCGGAGTAAATAACAAAATTGATAATAAGTCATATAAATACCAAATGACAAAATATAAAGAAAAAAGGTGATTTTAAATGTATAAGGACATAGCAAAGCTGGTATTGTACCGGGATCTTGGGGAGGACAGCATACTCCTTAAGTTATCAAAGATCTTTGAGGATTTCGATCATGGCGATTATGCCAAGGAGGAGCTGGTGAGAAGGATCTACGATCAGATCAAGAGACTGCTGGATCTTGCTACAAGCTATGGTTTTGACACCAATCTCTGGCACAATTATCTGGCATTTGTACTTATCACAAATGAAAATTCCTTCAGCATGACCTGTGAGAAGGTAGGCGCAAACGATGGAACAGTAAATACCTTTGCCAAGAGCGACTTCAAGGTGTTCAAGAATTTATTTGATTATGATTTCAGCACAATTGAGAAGGAGCTGGGCATAGATTGTTTCTCGGTAATTACAAATTATAAGGCTATAGGCAAGAAGGAGCAGATGTACAACAAGAATGTCAGCGACAAGGTACAGAAGATCAGCCGTGCCATTGAGGAAGCCGCAGATGAAGATGATATCTTCAACATCGTAACTGAGTTCTACAAGGCATACGGCGTCGGAATGTTCGGTCTTAACAAGGCATTCAGAATTGCAAGGGATGAGAACAACAAGCTTAAGTTCATTCCTATAAACAACACTGAGGATGTAAGGCTTGATGATCTTATAGGCTATGAGATCCAGAAGCAGAAGATAGTTGACAACACAGAGGCATTTGTAGATGGCAAGAAAGCCAACAATGCATTGCTGTTCGGTGACAGTGGTACAGGAAAGTCCACTACCATCAAGGCTATTGTAAATGAGTACTACGACAGAGGCCTTCGAACCATTGAGATATACAAGCACCAGTTTAAGGATCTGTCAGAGGTTATCTCACTGGTGAAGAACAGGAATTACAAGTTCGTTATATATATGGACGACCTTTCATTTGAGGATTTTGAGATCGAGTACAAGTACCTGAAAGCGGTCATCGAGGGCGGTCTTGAGATAAAGCCTGACAACGTACTTATATATGCCACATCAAACAGACGTCATCTCATTAAGGAGAGCTGGAATGACAGAAGTGATGTTGAGAACAGAAACGGTATGCACACCAGCGATACCATTCAGGAGAAGCTGTCACTGGTGAACAGGTTTGGTGTTACAATAAACTACTCAAGACCTTCACAGAAGGAGTATTTCGACATAGTTGTTAAGCTGGCAAGACGTTCAGGTATAGACATGGACGAGAAGGAGCTTACTGCCGAGGCAAATAAATGGGAGCTTTCCCATGGCGGTATATCCGGAAGAACAGCCCAGCAGTTTATATACTATCTGCTTGGAAAGCAGAAGTAAGCAGGATTAGGTTTTATATGGAAGGAGAATGAAAATGATAGATTTAAGTAGTGCAAAGGGAAAGAAGTTTGCGTCAAGAATAATTGTTGGAGTGCTGGTATTTGCAATGGTTATTACCATCGTAGTTACTGCATTCTAATTTAAAGGTGACAGTTGATGGATATGGATAGATTTGGCGAGGTTCAGATAAAGCGTTCCGTAATGAAGAATATAAGGAACACCAGATTCAGCGGTTGCGGGAAAGCCGGGATAGGTAGAAACTATGCCCGGTTTTTTCAGGATAAAAATTCCCTGGTGGTGTCTGAGGCGGCAGGGGTGAATGACGGTATGGGGCTTGTCCGCACGGGCTTCATAAAGGCATACAACAACGTAAGGATAAGCGGTGCTGTTCCAGTGGCGGTAAGTGATACCATCCTCATGCCGGAAAGGGATGAGCAGACCCTTAAGCATATGATAATGGAACTGTCTGACATGGGAGAGGCATACAGTGTCGATGTGATCTCGGGACACACCCAGATCGTAAGTGCCGTGACTGAGCCGGTGATGACATTTACCATGTATGGGATCTTTGATGGTAAGTCTTTTATGGCCTTGAATGGGAAGACAAACAATGGAAATAAGGTTGCTGCCGGTATGGATATTGTCATGTCGGGAAATGCCGGATGTCTTGGCTCCGTGCAGCTTGCCTATGAACATAGAGCCGGATTATATGAAAGATACAGCAGAAGCTACATAGACAATATATTTAAGCTTGAGGATATGTTTGCACTTAAGACAGAACCGGATATCGCATATGAATGTGGTGCGGTATATGGCTATAATGTAGGCTCCGGTGGAGTATACTGTGCTCTGTGGGACATGGCGGACTCCTTAAATATAGGCATAGATATAAGCCACGACCACATACCAATCGTGCAGGAGACCATAGAGGTATGTGAATTTGCAGGGGTAAATCCATATCTGATAGACGGAACCGGTGCCGCGTTATTCATAACAAATAATGGGCAGATACTTTCCGACAGACTGTATGAAGCAGGCTATGAGGCAGCGGTGATCGGAAAGGTGACAGACGGACATGACCGTACCGTATCCCATGACGGAGAGAGACGATTCCTTACTCCGAGAGGTTAAAGAATTTCAATATTATAAATAACGCAGCCTTGAAACAAGGCTGATGTTCGGGATAGTGTCAAATAGCATATGAAAGAGATGTCGCAGACATCATTACAAGAAATAGCACGACATTACTTTGTGAGCCGTGCCAATAAAGAAAGGACGGACATATGATAAACATTGTATTACATGAACCGGAGATTCCCGGAAATACAGGAAATATCGGAAGAACCTGTGTGGCAACAGGAGTGAAGCTCCACTTGATAGAGCCGCTGGGCTTTCAGATAGATGAGAAGCACCTGAAACGTGCCGGAATGGATTATTGGGATAAGCTTGATGTGACAGTTTACGACGACTTCAATGATTTCCTTGCTAAAAATCCAGGTGCCAGGATATATATGGCAACAACAAAATCTAAGCAGAAGTACACGGATGTGAATTATGAAGAGGACTGCTTCATAATGTTCGGCAAGGAAAGTGCCGGGATACCTGAGGAAATATTACTTGATTACAAGGACACAGCAGTAAGAATACCTATGTACCCTGAGATACGTTCCTTAAACCTGTCAAATTCCGTTGCCATTGTCCTGTACGAGGCATTAAGGCAGCATGATTTCAAAGGACTTGAAACACAGGGACAGCTACATAGGTATGAGTGGTAATTTACATTGATTCATTAATTCTGCTTTATCTTAAATTTGCTGTGATTTTCGGAGCTCTGGGTATCCGCAGTGGATGGTTCCTGGTGCTCCTTTTTTATGTGGACAGGCTTTATCGGCACGACCATATCCTTCTGCTTAGGCAATGAGAAGATAAATTCACTTCCTTCCCCCATCTCAGAGGTAAGGGTAATGTGCTCGCCGTGAGCCTTGATGATCTCCTTTGTTATGGCAAGACCGAGACCTGTACCGGTCTTATCCTTGCCACGGCTTGGATCGGTCTTGTAAAATCTGTCGAAGACCTTCTTTAAAGACTCCTTAGGTATTCCCACACCCTCATCCTTTACACTTGTGTATATCTTATCATTTTTCTCCGTGACCTGAACCGTGATGGAACGTCCCTCCGGGGTGAATTTAATGGCATTGTCCACCAGATTGTATATAACCTGCTGGATCTTTGTTCTGTCAGCATACACCATGGTATTGTCTGTAAGGAAGATACTGTGGAGGTATATGCCCTTATCCTGACATCTGCCTTCAAAGGTGTTAATAGTCGGCGTAATTATGCTCTTGATATCAAAGTTCGATTTATCAAGCTGCAGGTCAAATGAATCGAAATTATTAAGCTCAAGGAGTCCCTGAGTCAGCTTGGTAAGTCTCTGGGATTCGTTTAAAACTATGGTGAGATACTTTTCGTGCTTCTCAAGAGGTATAGTGCCGTCAAGCATTGCCTGGATATATCCCTTTATGGAAGTCAGAGGTGATCTGAAATCGTGGGATATATTAGAGATAAATGATTTCCTGTACTCATTTGAACGACTAAGCTCGTCAGCCATTTCCTCCATATATCTTGCTAACTCGCCAAATTCGTTGTTGGTATTGACATTTACGCGGGCATTGAAATTACCGTTTGCATATTGCTTGGAGGTGGCAATGATCTCGTTCATAGGCTTAAGTACACTGTTGCTTATGATCATAAGGGCAACCAATGCCAGGAAAACCAGAACTACAAATGGCATGTAGGATGAGCTTAAGATGTGGCTGCTTATCTCGTCCACATATGAAATAGGGGAGTGGATGATCAGCATTCCCGAATACACATCGTCAATGTACACCGGAACTCCCACTGAAAGTACAGTGGTGTTAAAGCAGCCTGAGAAATCACCATTAAGAGTGAATTTCTGTCTCAGGTATTTGTTGTCCAGATAGCTTGAGATATCCTGGGAGTTCAGCTTACATTCAAGGGGTCCCTGGGTGGTAAGTATGTGGTTATCCTGATCTATATACCAGATTGATGCACCTATGAAGGCTGCGGCATTGTTCAGCTGGCTGTAGAACTGGGTAGAATCTATACTCCCTGTAACATAAGGTGCCACAGAATGCTCTGCCATGAGTGAACACTCATATTCAAGCCTTGTTGAGGTTTCGGTCATTATCTGTCTTTTTGTGGTATTGATGGTGACAAATATCAGTGCGGAGAAGATAAGTAATACCAGGAAAACAAATCCCACAATGATCTTGTCAAATAATGATTTCTTCATTTACATTCATCACCTTGTAATTATAATTATTTAACTTCGAATTTGTATCCGATTCCCCATACGGTGAAGATGGACCAGTTGTATTTGTCTGTGAGCTTCTCGCGGAGACGCTTTATGTGCACGTCAACGGTACGGGTATCGCCTACATATTCATACTGCCATAATTTGTCCAAGATCTGCTCCCTTGTAAATACCTGATTTGGCCTGCTGGCAAGGAAATACAGCAGTTCCAGCTCCTTCGGCGGCATTTCAAGGTTTCTGCCCTCAAAGGTTACCGTGTAGTTTGAAATATTTACAATAAGGTTGTCGTACTCAACATAGGTTCCCACATGGTCGGCTTGAACTTTCTCAGGTTTAGGAGATGTCTCCTCCAGGGTAGAGCAGCGGCGGAGCAGTGCTCCAACCCTTGCCACCAGTTCATTGGAGTCAAATGGCTTCACGATGTAGTCGTCGGCGCCTATCTTAAGCCCCAGCACTTTGTCAAATACCTCACCCTTGGCAGACAGCATGATTATGGGTACATTTGAATTCTTTCTGATCTCGGTGCATATCTGATAACCGTCCATTCCCGGAAGCATTACATCTAAGAGAATGAGGTTCGGTTTAAATTCGTTAAACAGCTTCAGTGCAGTTTCTCCGTCACCTGCAATATCTGTGTCATAGCACTCCTTATTAAGATAGAGGGAGATAAGCTCTGCTATATTTTCATCATCGTCAACGATGAGTATTCGTTTTCTGTCCATACAAGGCCTCCTTTATTAGTTATATCCGGACACTATCTTCATATACAATATGCCGGTGTCTTTTAAAGCTCTACGATGGTAACACCGGCGTCACCCTCGCCAAATTCTCCAAGCCTGAAGGATTTCACATAGGACTGCTTCTTGAGGAAGTCGTGTATACCCTTTCTCAAGGCTCCGGTTCCCTTGCCGTGTACGATCCTTACGCTGTGGAGATGTGCCATCATGGCGTCATCAAGATATTTGTCAACTACAAATGTAGCTTCTGCTACTGTCATTCCCAGAACATTTATCTCCGGTTTAATGTTAAGTGCCCGGTTCATGCCACGTTTATTATTGATGGTTGCCTTGGTTTGCTTAGGTTTTGGTGTATCTAAAATAACCAGATCCGATACCGGAAGGGAAGCGGACAGGATACCGATCTGTACCTTGAGATTCCCCTTGGAGTCTGCCAGTGCAGTGATCTCACCGGTTGTGTCCATGCTTATTACATGAACTGTATCTCCAATCTTAAAATCAGAAGCAATATGATTTGATTTAAGTGATTTTCGCTTCTGGTTAGACATCTGGCTGTACTCGTCCATCTTGGTACGGAGCTTCTGTCTTTCCTTCTCCATGGTGGAGGCGTCGGCCTTAACAGGGTTATTCACCCATTTATTGTACTTCTTGATGGAAGCGTCAGCCATATCCTTGGCCTCTGCAAGGATGTCTGCGGCCTCGGCTCTGGCGGCTGCCAGTATCTCGGATTTCTTCTCGCTTAATTCGGAATCCTTGGCCATGGCACGCTCCGTCAGTTGTCTGGCTTCCTCTTTGAACCGCTCAATCTCCTCTTTATCCTTATCAATCTGTGCCTTGCTTCGCTCAAGGTCAGCAATAAGTGATTCAAAGTCTACTGTGTCGCTGTCGATATTTTCCCTGGCGTTGTTTATTATGTCCTCGGAAATCCCCAGCTTCTTGGCTATGGCAAATGCATTTGATTTGCCCGGAACACCGATCATAAGTCTGTAGGTTGGCATAAGAGTCGCTACGTCAAATTCGCAGCTTGCATTCTCCACACCCGGAGTTGACATGGCAAATGTCTTAAGCTCGCTGTAGTGGGTTGTTGCCATGCAGCGGACACCCATGCTGTTCAGGTGGCTTAATATGGAAATAGCAAGGGCAGCCCCCTCCACCGGATCCGTTCCACCACCCAGCTCATCGAAGAGGCAGAGACAGTGCTCATTTACATGGTTAAGTATATACACGATATTGCTCATGTGGGATGAGAAGGTTGACAGATTTTGTTCAATGCTCTGCTCATCACCAATATCGGCAAATACATCGTCGAACACCGTAAGCCTTGAGCCGTCAAGGGCAGGTATGTGAAGTCCCGACTGCCCCATTAGCTGGAAGAGTCCCAGAGTCTTTAAGGATACGGTCTTACCGCCGGTATTCGGACCGGTTATGATAAGAAGGTTGTAATCCTCTCCAAGCCTGATATCAACCGGCACAACAGTGTGCCTGTCAAGGAGCGGATGGCGTCCCTGCCTGATATCCACGATACCATCGGTGTTGAAGATTGGCTCGGAGCCCTTATAGGATCTGGCGAATTTCGCCCTGGCAAATATAAAATCCAGCTCCGCCAGTGTGTTAAAGTTGTATTTGATATACTCGATATCCCTTGCCGCCATGGCTGAGAGATTTTCAAGTATCTTTTCTATTTCAAGGATCTCCTGATTGTCCAGCTCCTTAAGCTCATTGTTCATGTTCACTATGGCCATTGGTTCAATGAAGACTGTGGAACCACTGGAGGATTGGTCATGTATCATGCCCGGAAACTTGTTCTTGTATTCGTTCTTGACAGGGATACAGTAACGTCCGTTCCTCATGGTGATAAGGTTATCCTGGAACATGGTTTGGTTGTTCTGGTCCGAGATCATCTTGGACAACTGGTTGTGAAGTCTGTCATTTGTAAGCTTCTTGTTACGCCTTATGTTCTTAAGGGTAGTGGAGGCGTCGTCGGCGATTTCATTTTCAGAGACGATACACCTGTGTATCTCACGGCTTATGTGCTCAAGGGGCACCAGCTCTGCGAATCTTGTGTGAAGACAGTCGGCATTGATCTCCTCGGCATTTCCCTGGCTGGTGGATGATGGATCGGAATCGTCATACTGTCTTGCTGCCAATGTGGTGTCAAGGACGCTTGCTATGTCAAGAAGCTCCTTTGAGCTTAAGCCGCCCTTCATCTCAAGACGCATAAGGGACGCTCCGATGTCTTTCAACCCTGCAAATGACAGGTTGCCCTTTTTGTTGAGACGCATGAGGGCGTCCCTGGTTTCCTGCTGAAGTTCCTCTATCATCACAATGTCTTTTCTCGGCTTTATACGCTGGCACTTCCGCTTCGCCATTGGAGAGGCGGCGTATTCCGTCAGCATTTCAACTATTTTATTGTATTCAATGATCCTCAATGTTCTTAAATTCATAATGCTTCTCTGTTCCTTCTACATATATAATTCATAATACTTTTCTGTTTCTTCTACATATATGCATAATCTACTTAATTATAGCTCAATTCTGCAATTAATAAAAGATTATTTTCAGGTTGTAAGATTAAGTTTCAGGTTGTAAGATTAAGTTACTTCGTATAAAATGGAGAAAGAAAATCAATGTCCAATGAACAGACAGGAAAGGCAGTATCATGAGATATATAGAACAGCTTCAGGATGGTGAAAATGTATCAGAGGTGTACCTCTGCAAGAACAAGATAGTAGGAAAGACAAAGAGTGGAAAGTCATATTATTCACTTCTGCTTCAGGATAAAACAGGCAGCATAGACGCCAAGATATGGGAACTGAACAACGGCATAGGACATTTTGACAGCATGAATTATGTGAGAGTGGACGGACAGATCACAACATTTAACAATGCACTTCAGTTAAATGTCAAGAAGATAAGGATTGCTGACGAGGGCGAGTACGTCCAGGATGACTACATGCCATGCACCAAGAAGGATGTTGACGAGATGTTCGCTGATCTTCTTAAGCTGGTGGATTCCCTTGAGCACTCATATTACAAGACTCTTCTTAAGTCCTTCTTTGTGGATGACAAGGAGACCGCGGCGGAGTTTAAGAGACATTCCGCAGCCAAGACAATACATCACGGATATATCGGCGGACTTCTTGAGCACTCACTGGCAGTTGCCAAGATGTGCGATTACTATACTACATATTACAAGAGACTTAACAGAGATCTGCTCATTACCGCAGCACTTCTCCATGACATAGGCAAGATATATGAGCTTTCAGGCTTCCCTGAGAATGACTACACAGACGCAGGACAGCTTCTGGGACATATCGTCATGGGTACAATGATGATAAGAGACAGGATCAAGGATATCCCTGATTTCCCTGCCAAGGCTGCAAATGAGCTGGAGCACTGCATACTTGCCCACCACGGAGAGCTTGAGTATGGCTCACCGAAGAAGCCGGCACTTTTAGAGGCACTGGCATTGTCATTTGCAGATAATACGGACGCCAAGATCCAGACCTTCATGGAAGCCCTTGACGCCAAGGACGAGAGTGGCTGGCTTGGATACAACAAAATGCTTGAGTCCAATATAAGAAGGACTACGAAGTAGGAAGCGGGAATTTGAAGATGAGTTTCAAGAAAGAAAATAAACCGGTAAAAGAAAATGAACTGGTGAAGAACCGGGACTATGAGATCACCATAGAGGATATGGGAAATGATGGTGAAGGTATAGGTCATATCGATGGAATGACAGTATTCGTTAAGGATACTGTCATTGGCGATGTGGCCTTAATTAAAATTATAAAAGTGAAGAAAAGCATAGCCTACGGAAGGCTGGTGAATCTTATCCGCCCATCGGAATTTCGTGTGGAACCCATGTGCCCGAAGGCAAGGAGCTGCGGTGGCTGTGTCATGCAGCATGTTTCCTATGAGAGACAGAAGCAGTACAAATGGGATAAGGTAAGGAATTGTCTTCAGAGGATAGGCGGAGTGGAGGCTCCGGAGACTATTATGGAGCCGGTATATGGCATGGAGGATCCTTATCATTACAGAAACAAGGCCCAGTTTCCTGTGGGCAGAGACAAGGATGGCAAGGTAGTGATCGGATTTTATGCCGGAAGAACCCACCAGATCATTGATACAGATGATTGTGCCATTGGCGTGCCTGTAAATAAGGAGATCATCAGGATTGTACGAGCATTTGCAGAGAAATATAACGTGTCAACCTACGACGAGGTAACAGGCAAGGGGCTTGTGAGACACATCCTTACAAGGATAGGCTTCACCACCGGAGAGATAATGGTGTGCCTTATAATAAATGGAAATAAAAATGACATTCCCCATGTTGATGAGCTGGTAGAGAGACTGGCAGGAATTGAGGGAATGACATCCATATGCATAAATATAAATCGTGAGAAGACCAACCGCATACTGGGGGACAAGTGTGTGACCCTGTGGGGGCAGTCATATATCACAGATTATATAGGAAATGTTAAGTATCATATCTCGCCGTTGTCCTTCTATCAGGTAAATCCTGTCCAGACAAAGGTGCTCTATGACAAGGCTCTTGAATATGCAGACCTGTCCGGAGATGAGATCGTCTGGGACATGTATTGCGGAATCGGCACTATTTCACTGTTCCTGGCACAGAAGGCAAGAAAGGTGTACGGCGTTGAGATAGTACCTCAGGCCATTGAGGACGCCAAGAATAATGCAAAACTGAATGGTTTTGATAATGTGGAATTTTATGTTGGCAAGGCAGAAGAAGTGGTTCCGAAAATGTACAGGCAGGGCGGAGACGCTGCAAAGGCGGATGTGGTAGTTGTGGACCCACCAAGAAAGGGCTGCGATGCTGTATTATTGGACACTTTGGTCGCCATGGCACCAAAGCGGATCGTGTATGTAAGCTGTGACCCTGCCACCCTTGCAAGGGACGTAAAGTACCTGAGAGAAAACGGGTATGATTTGGAAAAAGTGGCGGCAGTCGACCAGTTCTGCCATTCCAGCCATGTGGAGACGGTTATACTGCTGTCAAGAGCGGATAGGTAAAATTGTTACCTGAAAATTACTATTCACAGCCGACTCATCACTCCGCTGATGAGTCGGCAGAGAACATGTATATTAAGTCAAAGTGCGCCCACCTCGCCGAAGGCGACTTTTATGTGGGCGCGCTCGTTACTTTCACGGCTTATAAATATAAGAAATGGCTCAAATGTAAATTAACCGTGAATAGTAACACCTGAAAAGAAATGGAGGAAAGCATTTATGAGTAAATCAGGTTTACGAGTCGAATGGATTGACTTACTTCGAGTGATAGCAATCTTTGCAGTGGTATTGGTTCATGCGACGGAAACTATTTATGGATTTAATGTAGAATTTATGGAAACGATCAGCATGCAATCAAAAGTTTTTGCTATAACTGCTTTGGCTGCAGGACGGCTAGGCGTACCTATTTTTTTGATGATAACGGGGTATTTGTTGCTGGATCGTGAGTATGATCCGGAAAAGATAGTTAGATTTTGGAAAAATAATTGGCTGCGCTTGTTGGTTTGTACCGAGATATGGATTGCGGGATATAATTTATTCTTGAAGTTTTATGCAAAGCAGGAACTTACCGCTATTGGATTTATCCAGGATTTACTTTTTGTTCATAAGGTAAATATGGGGCATGTATGGTACATGCCGATGATATTAGGTTTTTATCTTCTGATACCTTTTGTGGCTAGAGCACTAAAAGGGATTGATTTACAAATGCTACGATTCCCACTCAGCTTTTTCATAGTGTATTCTTTTGGCTACCCATTTGCAGTTTTACTCTACAACGTGTTGACCGGAGGCTCTCCGCTGCAATTACAAATGTCCTTAGGCTTCAGCGGTGGGACATATGGAATATATTTGATTATGGGCTATGTAATCAAAAGAGGTATATTAAAGAATTTCAAATCATTATTTCTGACAATGGTCAGTATTGTATCCTTTTTAGCTATAATTTCTCTTATGTTATATTCCTATCATATGGGATATGCGTATAATGTTTGGTATAATAATCTATTCATATTTATAGCGACGGTAACGATTTTTGAACTGGGTTCGAGAATTCAACATATTTACTTGTATCCCATAGTTAAATGGTTCGCGAAATACTCTTTTGGCGTATATTTTATTCATTATTTGATTAGGTTTTTTCTTATTAGTTATGTTAGAAAATGGGCAGTACTTTTGCCTGTTAAAGTAATGGCAGTTTTTTTTATATCCAACTTTGGTGCATTCGTGATTGCTTATTGGCTTGACAGAATTCCCAAAATCGGGAAATGGATATTATATCTGAAAGAATAGCAAGAAAAAAGTTAATCTGTTTTATGAATATGATTCCTTAGAAAGCAGTGGACTTATTCCCTCATACACAGGGGTATGATTTATTCCCATGTACTCCCGACATCCACGGTATTGTCTCGACACATGTGGAAGTCGTGTGTTGTCTACATCGGGTGAATTCGTAGAAGTCCTTAATTTCCGCGAAGACAATGAGGAGTGTTCCGAAGAAACAACTGGCTGTAAAGCCAGTGTTTATGCGGAATTTGACGAATGTACGCGATCTGAGAATTTCATAGAAATTCTCAGATTTAGGCACTTTGCGAGGTATATGAGTTTCACACCCACAGGCAAACAGGGCAAGAAAAAGCATATTATGAACGGCATCGAAGTGTCAGTAGTATTGCATTTCAGACTTATGCTCATCTTTACACAATCTTAATTTCAAAACAAACTTACTTACGCCCATTTAATACAAATAAAGATAAAATAAAGGAAATATAAAAAAGAAATTAAGATTATGAGGATATAGTTATGCAACAGACAAACAGATCAAGACATCGACATATAACATCATTTCAAGTGATTAGTCTAGGGTTTTTATCCGTGATTCTCTTAGGCAGTCTGCTTTTGATGTTGCCGATTGCTACAAAAAGCGGTCGGTGTACCTCCTTTTTGGATGCTTTGTTTACCGCAACTTCTTCGGTTTGTGTGACGGGACTGGTTGTTAATGATACGGCAACCTACTGGTCTTTATTTGGCCAAGGAGTTATTTTACTGCTGATTCAAATCGGAGGTATGGGAATTATTACGATTGCTATTGCGATTGCTGTTGTTTCCGGACGCAAAATCGGGTTGATGCAGCGAAGTACCATGCAAGAGGCAATTTCGGCTCCAACGGTGGGTGGTATTGTGCGGAGAACGCAATTTATTATTCGGACTACTATTCTTATCGAAATCATTGGTGCGGTTCTTTTAGCCCCTGTTTTTTGCAGAGACTTTGGGTTTTGGAAAGGAATATGGTATTCACTGTTCCATTCTATTTCTGCTTTTTGCAATGCAGGATTTGATCTATTCGGTATAAGAAGCCATTTTTCCTCGTTGACCTCTTATTCTGTACAGCCGATTGTAAATCTTGTAATTATGATGCTGATTATTACAGGAGGTATTGGATTCCTTACCTGGGAGGATATAAAGAATCATAAATGGCATTTTAAAAAATACCGGATGCAAAGCAAGGTGATTTTTATGGTAACGGGAATATTGATATTCTTACCGGCTCTTTATTTTTTCTGTTTTGAGTTTTCAAATTTGCCTCTTACAGAAAGAGTATGGGTTTCTTTGTTTCAATCCGTTACGCCGAGAACAGCAGGATTCAATACGGCAGATTTGACTTTACTCAGTGAAGTTGGGCAAATGCTTATCATTATGCTGATGCTCATCGGTGGCTCGCCTGGTTCCACTGCAGGTGGTATGAAAACGACAACTCTTGCAGTTCTCGTTTCATCGGCATTATCTGTATTTAGAAAAAAGGAGCACACCAATTTTTTCCGCAGACAAATTCCGGATGGCACTATCAGAAATGCAGCTACGATTTTTTTGATGTATATCGTTTTATTCCTTGTCGGAGGAATGGTAATTAGCAGAACAGAAGATATTCCACTTATGACCGCTTTGTTTGAGACGGCGTCGGCAATCGGAACGGTAGGCTTATCGTTGGGAATAACTCCTGACCTGGGGCTTGTTTCCCATATAATCTTGATTTGCCTGATGTTTATGGGCAGAGTGGGAGGATTGACCTTGATTTTTGCTACCATTTCTGAAAAAAAGCCTAACGGTTCAAAATATCCTCAGGAAAAAATTACAGTAGGTTAAGGAGAATAAAAAAATGAAATCAATATTACTTATCGGTCTGGGAAGATTCGGACGGCACATTGCTATAAAATTAGATGAATTGCATCATCAAGTGATGGCGGTAGATAAAGAAGATACTCGAGTTAATGCTGTACTTCCATTTGTAACTAACGCTCAGATTGGGGATGCGACTAATGAGGATTTTTTAAGTTCGCTTGGTGTTGAAAATTTTGATGTTTGTATTGTGGCTATCGGAGATAACTTTCAGAATTCATTGGAAGTAACGTCCCTTTTGAAGGAACTCGGTGCAAGAATGGTGGTGTCTCGTGCCGCTCGTGATGTTCATGCAAAATTTCTTTTACGAAACGGCGCAGATGAAATTGTTTATCCCGAAAGGCAGCTTGCCGATTGGGTTGCGATCCGTTATAGTGCTGATCATATTTTCGATTACATAGAACTAGATGAAGAACATGCAATCTTTGAAATATCTATACCGGAAGAATGGATAGGAAAAACAATCGGTCAGTTGGATATACGAAAAAAATATAACATCAATATTATGGCACTGAAAACAAATGATATTATGAATTTGAAAATAAGTCCCGATACGCAGTTGTTAAAGGACAGTACCATGTTTGTTCTTGGGGAGACGAAACATATTCAAAAATGTTTTCATATTTAATTTTTGAAAGAAGTTGGTGATATGAAAGACTTTGTTTTACTTATAGTGGTATTGGTAGCATTTATTTGTGGTTATTTTCTTATGGAAAAGCTGGATAAATTTCTCAAGGAAAATCAATCCCAAAAACTTATTTCAGATTCTAAGCTCAGGATTGGATTTGAAACACCTGCAATCATAGATTCTATTGCAGATCTATTGGAACAATTTTCAAGCGAATACTCAAACTATGAGCTGAACCTGTTCTACGGTTCTGTAAGTGAAATAATAAATGGGCTGGAAAATAATAAACTTGATTTTGGCTTTATCATAGAAAATTCCAACGATATTTTGAAAGATGAGTGTTGTTCCTTATCCTTTCAAATAAAGCAAAGTGTCATTACTCCAGGCTCTATAGACATTGCGGTACATCCCATCAACACGATTGAGAAACCAGCGAGAGTGATATGGCAAAATGACATTAATTGTATGAAGGGTCTATTTGTCGAAAAATTGCGTGATTTTTCGTAGCGTTTTCTGCTTTCGGCTACACGCCCGAATGGAAAAAAAGAAGAAAAGGTGGTATAATCTTTATGCGATTTTAATGTCAGTGCTAGAATGCTTTTCTGGAATTTACGCATTATTCTATATAATGTTTTTGTACAAGGAGATGACCGTATGAGTGAAAGCAGACACAATCCGGATCAGTTATTAAAGGAAATCCAAGCTGATGAAGAAAAACGTAATAAAGGACATTTGAAAATCTTTTTCGGATATGCAGCTGGTGTGGGTAAAACCTACGCCATGTTAGAAGCAGCTCATATGGAAAAACAGCAGGGAATTGACGTGGTAGTCGGTTATGTAGAACCCCACGCATGTCCCGAAACAGCAGCTCTTTTGAATGGCTTAGAAGTTCTTCCTACAAGAGAAGTTTTTTATAATGGTATGATACTGGACGAATTCGACATTGGCATGGCGTTGAAAAGAAAACCACAGCTTATCCTTGTAGATGAACTTGCGCATACGAATGCCGAAGGATGCCGTCATGCAAAACGTTATCAGGACATTGAGGAACTTTTGAATGCAGGGATTGATGTCTATACGACTGTCAATGTTCAGCATATTGAAAGCCTTTGTGATACAGTTGCATCCATTACGGAAATTGTTGTACGGGAACGCATCCCGGATTCTATTTTTGATAATGCAGATCAGGTTGAATTAATAGATATTGAACCACAGCATTTGATCAACCGTTTGAATACAGGAAATGTATACAGACAGACACAGGAAAAACAGGCAGTAGAAAATTTTTTTACAATAGAAAATTTGACGGCTCTCCGGGAGATTTCACTGCGGCGATGTGCGGACCGGGTGAATATCCTCACAGAAAATACCCGTATAAAAAATCATGGAGATTATCACACAGGCGAACATATTCTTGTATGTCTATCTTCTTCTCCATCCAATGCGAAAATTATCCGTACCGCCGCAAAAATGGCTTCTGCTTTTAAAGGGGAGTTTACGGCTCTATTTGTAGAAACCCCGGATTTTTCGGTGATGAGCGAGGAAAATGTAAAACGCCTGCGTTCAAATATTTGTCTTGCTGAGCAGCTTGGGGCAAAAATAGAAACAGTTTACGGAGAAGATGTTCCGTTTCAGATTGCGGAATTTACTCGTTTGTCCGGTGTGTCAAAGATTGTGATCGGACGTAGTTCTGCTACAAAACGGCATTTGCTCAGCAAACCGACCCTGACAGAAAAATTGATTGATTATGCCCCTAACCTGGATGTGCATATTATTCCGGATGCGGTTTCTAATGCGGCAGTGTATCAGTTAAGAGGGGGCAGGAAAAAGACTCATATCGTATTCTCTGTCACTGATACATTAAAATCTACTGCGATTCTGATTTTATCCAGTTTAGTCGGAATGATTTTCCAGAAATTTGGATTTGACGAAGCAAATATCATTACTGTTTTTGTTTTAGGTGTTCTTGTCACCGCTGTCATCACGAAACATCAGATATACAGCCTAATTTCCTCGATTGTAAGTGTTTTGGTCTTTAGTTTCCTGTTTACGGAACCTCAATTTACCTTGCAGGCGTATGATCAGGGTTATCCTGTTACCTTTATTATCATGTTGTTGGCGGCATTTTTAACCAGTTCTCTTGCTATACGGATTAAAAATCAAGCAAAACAGGCGGCACAATCTGCTTACCGTACCAAAGTGTTATTTGATACAAACCAGCTATTGCAACAGGCAAAAGATAAAAATGAAATTGTATCTGCAACTTCAAATCAGCTCATTAAACTCTTGAGAAGAGATATCGTTTTTTATTTAGCTGATGGAGAAGTGTTGGATACGCCGCATATTTTTTCTGTAACTGAAGAAAATTTGGAATCGTGTATTTCCGAAAATGAAAAGGCCGTTGCCGGCTGGGTATTGAAAAACAATAAACGTGCCGGAGCTACAACAGGAACGCTTTCCAATGCAAAATGCCTGTACCTTGCTGTTCACAGCAGCAGTATGGTATATGGAGTTATTGGAATCGTGATGGGGGAAATACCTCTTGATCCATTTGAAAACAGTATTCTACTATCCATTCTCGGAGAATGTGCCCTGGCTTTGGAAAATGAGAAAAATGCCCGTGAGAAACAGGAGGCGGCCATTCTTGCAAAAAATGAACAGTTGCGAGCGAACCTGCTGCGTGCTATTTCACATGATTTGAGGACACCGCTGACATCCATTTCCGGTAATGCCAGCAATCTTTTGTCCAACGGCGATTACTTTGATAATGATACAAAAAAGCAGCTGTACATGGATATTTATGATGATTCCATGTGGCTGATTAATCTTGTAGAAAACTTGCTGGCTGTAACCCGGATTGAAGAAGGACGGTTGAATCTCCGTATAACGGAAGATTTGATGGATGACGTGATCACAGAAGCGTTACATCATATTAACCGAAAGAGTGAAGAACATCATATTTCCGTTGAAAGCAAAGAAGAATTTCTTCTTGCAAAAATGGATGCAAAGCTTATTGTTCAGGTAATCATCAATATTGTTGATAATGCTATCAAATATACACCTAAAAACTCTCATATTGTTATTCGGACAGAAAAGCGGGGAAAACAAGCAATCGTATCTATATCGGATGACGGAAACGGAATTGCTGACGAAATAAAGCCACGGATATTCGACATGTTCTATAGCGGTGCAAATCAAATTGCAGACAGCCGCCGAAGTTTAGGACTCGGATTATCTTTGTGCAAGTCCATTATTAACGCCCACGGCGGAGAACTTACTGTTTCAGATAATCTGCCGCACGGAACAGTATTTACATTTACATTACCGGCAGGGGAGGTCAAAATATATGAATAAGTCACTAATATTAGTTGTAGAAGATGACACATCTGTCAGAAATTTAATTACAACAACCTTAAAAACGCACGAATACCGATATCTGACGGCACCCGATGGTCAATCGGCAATTTTAGAAACTTCTTCACACAATCCTGACATTGTTTTACTAGATTTAGGACTTCCTGATATAGACGGTGTTGAGATTATTAAAAAAATCCGTACTTGGTCAAATGTGCCAATTATCGTAATCAGTGCTCGCAGTGAAGATACCGATAAAATTGATGCGTTGGATGCTGGCGCAGATGATTATTTAACAAAGCCATTTTCTGTTGAGGAACTGCTTGCCAGACTACGAGTTACGCAAAGAAGGTTATTGATGATGCAAAAAGTATCCCCTGCCGAAGCGGTTGTTTTTGTAAACGGAAAACTTCGTGTAGATTATGCTGCAGGTTGTGCTTATTTGAATGAAGAAGAGTTGCATTTAACACCTATTGAATATAAGTTGCTTTGCCTGTTGACAAGAAATATAGGAAAAGTTCTGACCCATACTTTCCTTACGCAAAGCATTTGGGGAAGTAGTTGGGATAATGATATTGCTTCCCTTCGTGTGTTTATGGTAACACTTCGTAAAAAAATCGAGAAAGAACCAAACTCTCCACAATATATCCAAACACACATTGGCGTGGGGTATCGGATGCTGAAAGTTGATTGAACTTCACAACACCATACTATGTAAAGAACGGTGTTGTGGATATGAAGACAACAACTCTCGTTAAGTACAATGGAACATGGTATTATGTCAAGAATAGTGTGATGGATAAATCCAGAACTCTTTGTAAATACAACAATGTATGGTACTTTGTGAACAATGGCAAGATGGATAGGACATACACCGGCTATGTTAATTACAATGGCTCAAAATACTATGTAGTTAAGGGTGTAATGCAGAAGAAGGTAAAGTAAGACACGACAATAGGGAATTAAGTAAAATAAGGGGAGGGTATGTGATAAAACACATACTCTCCTTTGTTTTAATTTTGGGAAGGTGAAGCTTGACAGTTATCTGATCCTCTTTGTTACTCCTGCTGGGAATACCACAGTCTGCAAAGTATTACATTAGAAAATGTATTGCAAAACGCAACACATAGTGGTACACTATGAGCGAGGAGGTGTATATTATGGCAGCAAAAACAGCAAATGTTACAGCACGTATTCAACCAAATATAAAAGAACAGGCAGAAGCAATTCTGGAAAGGCTTGGCATTCCGGTATCCGTATTTATTGATATGACTTACAGACAGGTTATTATGCGAGACGGAGTTCCGTTCTCGGTGGATATTCCTGATAAACTTACTACAAGAGATACGTTGACCAAGGAAAAATTCAATGCAATAATGCAGGAAGGTCTGACGCAGGCTAAGGAAGAAGATACGGTATCTATTGATGAGGCATTTGCCCAACTGAAAATGGAGATATAATGTATGGGTAATGATGAATACGAAGTAAAAGTGACCAGGCAGGCATTGGAACAAATGCGTTCAATCGTGCATTATATTTCACACGATCTCGTGGCTCCCGGTGCAGCGGATCATTTATTAAGTGATTTGAAAGAAGCTATAATGAAATTGGCTTTTTTACCTAAAAGCCATTCACTTATTGAAGAAGAACCATGGAGAAGTGAAGGTGTTCGGAAGATAATAGTTAAGAATTTTTTTATTTACTATTGGGTAGATGATAAAAATAGTCGGGTTCAGATTATAGCGGTGATTTATAGCAGGAGAGATCAGATAAAACAACTCGCGGAAGTAGATATACAGTAAACATATTTGCACAAATATAGTTAAGGAGACTTCATTCGATGATGGATAAAGTCTCTTTTTTATGGAGATGAGAGTCTTTTGGTGTCAGGTATTAAACGAAAAAAACTGTCAAAAGGTGTACCTTTTGACAGTTCATCAAACACATGCTCATTATATACTAAACAGCACAATAACTCAAGGACACATGTATTAAAAACTTGTGCAAAAGTGCCAATCAATTTCCTCAAAAAACAGGGTGTCAAAATACATTGATTAAGCATCATATTCAGGTATAATTATAGAAGGAAGTGATCGTTCCAAGTATATATTGCAAGATATTCAGGAGGAAGACTATGTGGACAGTGACAAGGATAGATGAGGCAGATTATGGCTGTGAGGAACGTATGCCCGGTGAACCGCTGCTTGTACTGATAACTATCGAATGTGATGATGGCAGAGTGTGCCGCTTTGAGTGTGCAGACAACTGGCTCCTAAAACAGGGAATTGATGTGGGGGACGAGTGGCCTCACGACATAGAAAAGGCGGAGGCTGACAGCGAACATATAGATAAGATGACTGAGTGGATGAACAGATATTATGAGGCTGTTCAGGAAATGGAGGAGATATTTGAGGAGGAGTGACGGCGTGAATGATTGCGTTGAAGTGTGAATATAATAGTAAATTTTAACAGAAAAACAGGCAGGATAATGATAGATTGCCTGTTTTTTTGACGTTATAGGCTCAGTATATAACCTGTTAAAGTTAAAAACTTATTGACGGGTGATATAAAAGTGCTTATAATGCAACAATATGTTAAACATATCAAAATAGTAGGCAATAAAAACGCGAAGAATGTCAGCCATTTGCACCCGGAAAACGGGCGGCATCAATTGGCTGATCTATTATAGAAGAGGTGAGGAAACATGGGAATCATTCAGTTGGAAAATGTTTCAAAAACATTTCAGACAGATGGTGGTGTCATAGAAGCACTTAAGAATGTGACTCTTGACATAGAAGCCGGAGATATATACGGCATTATAGGAATGTCGGGAGCAGGTAAGAGTACACTGGTAAGATGTATCAACCATATTGAAGTTCCGACAGAAGGAAAGGTAATAGTTCAGGATAAGGACTTAAGCAAGCTGACACAGAAGGAGCTTAGAAAGCAGAGAGAGCATATCGGAATGATATTCCAGCATTTCAACCTTCTCATGCAGAAGTCAGTACTTGATAATGTATGCTTTCCGTTATTTATCCAGGGAAAATCAAAATCCGAGGCGAAGAAAAAAGCATATGAGCTTTTAGATATAGTAGGACTTAAGGACAGGGCGAAGGCATATCCATCACAGCTTTCAGGTGGCCAGAAGCAGAGAGTAGCCATAGCAAGGGCACTGGCATCGGATCCACAGATACTGTTATGTGATGAGGCCACAAGTGCACTTGATCCTCAGACCACATCATCGATCCTTGAACTGCTTAAGGATATTAATAATAGGTTTGGAATAACAATAGTGGTGATAACTCATCAGATGGCGGTGGTCCGTGAAATCTGTAACAGAGTTGCCATCATGAAAGACGGACATGTAGTAGAGTCAGGAAATACAATAGATATATTCAATCATCCTAAGTCAGAGGTGGCAAGGGAGCTGTTCAGCAAGGATGACGGTTCTGACTCCCAGGCGCAGCCGGCAGTGGCGGACCGCATACAGAACGGCACAAGAGTCCGTATAGTTTACAGCGAAAATTCAGCATTTGAACCTGTAATTGCCAATATGATACTGACCTTCAGGGAACCGGTAAATATCTTAAAGGCTTCCACCAAGAATGTGGGCGGAGTTGCCAAGGGCGAGATGATACTGGAGTTCTCAAAGGGCTCAGAGCATATAGAGGAAATGAAGGCATACATGAAGGACAAGGGACTTGAGCTTGAAGAAATAAGTGATACAGAAGCGGGAGGTGGTAGTCATGTGGACTGAACAGGTCAGAGAGATGATATTAAACGGAATACTTGAAACCTTATATATGACAGTGGTCTCAACAGTATGCGGATATATATTCGGACTGCCTATGGGTGTACTGCTGTGTGTCAGTGACAAGGATGGACTTAAGCCAAATGCAGTGCTTTACAAGATCCTGGATATAATTGCCAATATCGTGAGAAGTATCCCATTCCTGATCCTGCTTATCCTGCTCATACCATTTACAAGATTTATCCTTGGTAAGAGCTACGGATCAACAGCAACAATAGTTCCGCTTACTGTAGCGGCTATTCCTTTTATAGCAAGAATGGTGGAGTCATCACTTAAGGAGGTTGACAGCGGAGTTATTGAAGCTGCAACAGCCATGGGAGCCGGAAATATGAGGATCATATTCAAGGTGCTTCTTGTTGAAGCAAGAACATCACTGATCACCGGGGCTACTATTGCAATAGGTACGATCCTCGGATACTCAGCTATGGCAGGAGCTGTAGGTGGAGGAGGTCTTGGAGATATCGCCGTCAGATACGGATATTACAGATACCAGACAGACATTATGATAGTTACAGTCATACTTCTGATAGTTATAGTACAGATATTCCAGTCGGTAGGAATGTTGATCGCAAATAAGTTAGACAGAAGAAGATAAGGTGATACAGAATATTTTGATGGATGCCATTCATACAGCGGACATCTGAATATAAAAATTATAAATGACCACAAATAATATCACACACACGGTGGTCATTTAAAAGAAATTTAAGAGGAAGAAAGAGAGGTATTAACAATGAAGAAAACATTAAGAAAGTTATTTGCAGCAGCACTTGTAGGAGCGTTATCAGTGAGCATGCTTGCAGGCTGCGGTTCATCAAATGGTGACAGCAAGAAGGATTCAGCAGAGAACAAGACTATCAAGGTAGCAGCTTCTGCAACACCACACGCAGAAATTCTTGAGTACGCTAAGACCGCTCTCAAGGAGAAGGGATATGATCTTGAGGTTACAATATTTGATGACTATGTAAAGCCAAATGAGGTTGTTGAAAGCGGAGAGTTTGACGCAAACTACTTTCAGCATGAGCCATACCTTAACAGCTTTAATGAGGAAAAGGGAACACACCTTGTGATTGCAGGCAAGATCCATTATGAGCCATTCGGTATATATCCGGGCACAAAGAAGAGCCTTGATGATATAGCAGATGGTGATACGATCGCAGTTCCGAATGATACAACAAACGAGGCAAGAGCACTCCTTCTGTTACAGGACAACGGCATCATTAAGCTTAAGGATGGTGCAGGTATCAACGCTACTGTAAATGATATTGAAGAGAACCCACACAACATAGAGATCGTTGAGCTTGAAGCAGCGCAGGTTGCAAGAGTAGTTGATGAGACATCATTCGTAGTATTAAATGGTAACTACGCATTACAGGCAGGATTCTCAGTAAGCAAGGACGCACTTGCATACGAGACAAGTGATTCTGAGGCAGCAAAGACATATGTAAATGTTATCGCAGTTAAGGAAGGCAATGAGAACAACGAGGCAATAAAGGCTCTTGTAGATGTTCTTAAGTCAGATGACGTGAAGAAGTACATCAACGACACCTATGACGGAGCAGTTCTTCCTTACGAGGAGTAAGACAGAATATACAATCGGAAATGACTGCCAGTGATTTCAGTGATGCGTGTACATTATAGCATAGCAAGGTTAAGAAGATCGCAGAGGAAGTCTGGGGATAAAAGATCATTTGCAGACTTGACAAAAGAGTTAGATTAAACTAACATAACACATGTTATGATAGATGAAGAGAAAAAGACAGTAGAAAAAATAAAGAAAGCCGCTCTGGAAGAGTTTTACGAGAAGGGGTATGGAAAGGCAAGTCTCAGGACCATCTGCAGAAATGCCGGAGTTACCACCGGAGCCCTGTATTTTCATTACGAGAACAAGGAAGCACTTCTAAAGGCAATCCTTGAACCACTGATCGCCCGGTATGAAAGCCTCATGGCGGAGTACATGGGCATGGAGCTTGAAGCTCCTGAGAAGGGAGCCGACATTGATGTGCTTATGATGAGCTTCATCCTGGAACACAGGAAGGAAGCCATAATAATAATGGAAAAGGCACAGGGAAGCTGCTACGAGGGCTGGCACAAAAGGATTGAGGCAATGATGGGGCAGGCAGTGATGACCTTCTACAGAAGCCGGGTGATTGAGGAGCCGGATAAGGAGCTCATCAGGATACTGGCGAGAACAAGACTTGATGGCTGTCTGGAGATCCTGAAAGGAAATTATGACATGGAATATAGTTTGTATCTGACGAAGAAGCTTGGGGTGTATGCCACAGGCGGAACAGAAAAGTTAATAAAAGAGCTTAATGAGTTCCACGGTTAAAAGCTGTGGGACTCTTTTTTTGCAACATAACAAAACATATCAGATGTTATCCTCTGCAGATAAAAAGTTTTTAATATCTGCCAGATAAAGCAGTTATATCTGCATGACAAAGTTTTTTATATTCAGTGGAGGATATACAAAGATATGTGTAGTCGATGTTAGAAAAAATTATAAAATCATAAAGGTAAGAGAGGTTTGATGAAAATGGACAAGAAGACAAAGGCAAGTGTACAGGGAGTTCCGGAGACTATGCTCCAGACATTATATGCAAGGGCAAAGGAGTCACAGAAAAAGGATCATCATATCTATGATGAGAAAGCAGTAGATATAGTGGCAAGCCTTGACTATGATTTTTCCAAGGCAGATACAGACACTGCAATGAGCAACGGAGTTGTTGCAAGGACCATAATCCTTGATAAGCTGGTAGGCGAGTTCTTAAATAAGAACAAGAACGCTATAGTGGTTAATATTGCCTGCGGCCTTGACACCAGATGTTATCGCATGAAGGGAAAATATAGCAGATGGTATAACATAGATCTGCCTGAGACCATGCATGTAAGAGGAATGTTCATGGAGGAAAACGGACCAGTATATCAGATCGCCAAGTCCGCAATGGACAGCTCTTATGTGGAGGATATAGAGTATAATGGTGAGCCTGTGTTAGTTATAATAGAAGGGCTTACAATGTACCTTAACGAGGATGACGTGAAGCAGATGTTTGATATCATACATGAGAATTTCGCTACTGCTCATGTTCTTGTGGAAACCATGTCACCATTCATGGCGAAGCATATCAAGGAGAAATCCATAGAGGGCAGCAGTGCCAAGTTCACCTGGGGGGTAAAAAACGGAAAGGCTCTTCAGGATGTGATCGCAGGCTTTAGAAATATAGAAGATGTGAGCCTTGTTGAGGGCATGAAGGTTATGATACCTATATATAAAATTATTGGAAATATCCCTGCTGTGAAGAATATTTCCAATAAGATATGTGTTATGGACAAATGATAAAATTATATCTGATCAATCTGTGTTACGAGCATTAGTCTCATAAGCAGAGCTTACTGGTCTTTATCCTGTTCTTCTTCCTGTATGAACATCATAAGGAAGCTGACGGACAGGAGGAGGCATGAGATCCATATGGTGTGCATACCCAGAACCGGTATACAGATACTTCCAAATCCTGCACCTAAGGCGAACAGGAGTATTATTCCAAAGTAATGGAATGACTTGTACAGTGTCTGTATGTTGTGGGTCTGGTGGTATGAGCACAGTGCCTCCATGCCGCTTCGGATATTTCCGATACACATGGTACTGGCAAATGCATAATTGTTTACTTTTCTAAAGGACTGAACCTGCATGGCGCATGAAAATGAAACCATGGCGTTAGCGATAAGGTTCAGCTTCTCAGGCATGAAGCCCACAGAGAAGAGCAGGACAATCTCAAGTATAACTACAATCTGTCTCCAGTGAAGCTTGTCAAAGTCCTGTAATTTCTGTCTTATAAATGTGGCAGCAGCAACTCCCAGTGAAAAGAACAGCACAGGGACAAAATAGTGGATAACTTTTCCGAAATCTCCGCTGAACAGATCCTGGCTCATAAGAACGATATTTCCGGTCTGGGCATTTGCGAATACATGCCCTCTCGAAACATATGTATACACATCCTGCAGACCGCCGGATACCGAAAGTATGGCAGCAGTCAGCAGGGATTCTGACATTTGTCTGGTTGGGTGATAATGAAAACGTGAAAAACTCATATTTCCTCCAATAATTAAACATCTTTTGATCTACTGATAGACATTATACACGATTTTTCCCGGGAAGCCAGCCATATCATGTACAATATCTGAAGGTTTTGTCTGTTGCTATCCTTGCAAATATAAGTCCCAGGGGCAATGCAAGTATTATCAGCAGTGCCGACGCAAGCCATGAGGCTGCTGAGGTAAGGTTCATTATTCCAAGATTATAGAAGCCCTTGTACAGGTATAAGCCGGGCACCATTATTACAATGGACGGCACGGTTATGGATATCCTCGGATAACCTGCCACGCCCTTAAGGGTAGAGGCTGATATTCCTGCAACAAATGCACCGATAAATGCGGCGGCAGCCGGTGGCAGGGCAGATATATCAATAAGCTCCAGACGGAGGGTATTGGATACGGCACCAATGATACCTGCGGCTGTTGCAAGCTTTACGGGACTGTTAAACATGATGGAAAATCCGAACACGCCACAGAAGCTTGCCAGTAAACGCAACAGTATCCACTGCCACAGGGCAAGGTCAAGGGGGAGAAAAGGAATAGGCTTTAATCCCAGTAACATGGCAAGTATCCAAGCAGTCATGGTAGCAACGGTAACTATTATAAATGAATAGGCAAGACGCTCTGTTCCCGAACGCATATCCAGCTTGGCAAGGTCAATGCCGCTGGTGATGAAAGGAAATCCAGGGATCACAAACAGCATTGAACAGATGTATCCGGCCTCGTGCTGGAAATTCACCGAGAAGGCCAGCTCCAACAGCTTTAACAGTGCCGTGTATGTAAGGCAGGCAGCTGAAACCGATGCGATTATACAGAGAAACAGTGTAAAATGGTGCTTGGATAATTTGCACCGTATGTAATTACCTATTCCTGCTCCTGCAAATGCACAAAACATCTCCACAATGCCTCCTCCCAAAAGGAAAGTGAATGCACCACACGCCAGGGCGGCGGCAACGGCAAGGGTAACAGGAGTATAAAGTCCGTGTATCTTTTCTATATCATCCAGGGCAGAGTGTATGGCTTCACAGCTCTGGCTGATCTCCTTTGTGGAGAATTTGCCCACAAATTTCTCGAGACGGTTAAGCTGTGAGGTATTTACACCGGTATTGGTAAGGCAAAGGGACTGGCTGAAGCTGTCGTTGCCGTCAAAACAGGTGTAGTTAATGGACATAAGACCGATATCTACAGTACACGTCATACCCATAAGCTCTGACAGGGTATTCATGGAGCTTCGGACTCGCCAGGCTCCTGTACCGCAGGACAACATCATTATGCCAACCCTGCCTACGACAGAGGACTTTGCCGAAAGACTTGCCCGGCTTATAGGGGTGGTGTCGGATCTGTCAGCATATTCATGCCACAGGACATCCATATGATTTTTTTTAATATCCGTTTTATTGTTATTTGCAGCTTTCATATTAAACACCTCAAAGCTATTAAAGATCAAAGCTGTCTGCACCGGCTTTTTTCAGCATATTTTCACGACATGCCAGTACCAGACCGTCGATCACACCGATATGTTCACGCATTTTGGACTCAAACTGGTGTATAGGAAGCAGCACGCCCAATTCATCAAAGGATTTGTCATTGCCTGTTCCAGTTTCCTGTCCGTAGTAGACAATGGCTGAAAATGCTTCCTTCTGTATCTCATGGAAGGTAGACCATATAACATCATATGCCTGAGCCTCCGTAAGATTGAGCTTCTTGGTGTCGGGAAGGGCGTAGAGCACAAGTATACCCCGTTCCCTGTCCTCCTTTTTCTCACAGATGTCCATGCCGGTGGTGTAATAACGCACAAGGGTGTAGCCGTCGGCAAGATAGAGATTTGACCGGGGAACAGATGTATGTGAGTCATATATTTCCCGGAATTTCTTAAATTCATGCTTGGTGGCAAGGCTCTTTTTGTCCTCCAAAAGATTGCCCTCCGGGTCGGTGAGCAGGACCGGATTTATTCCTGATTTGCCATGGAAACGCCTTGGGATAAGGTACGCCTCCTTTAACAGATCAAACATGCTGCGGCCGCATATCTCAAGGAGCAGGGCACTTACATCACCGTTTTTATAGGCATTTAAAATGACCTCAGCGAAATGACGCGGGTCGGGATCGATATATCGTTCATCATCACACAGATGATTATAGAAGGTTTCTACAAGTCGTTCACAGCTTCTGTCAGATGAAAGTATTCTTGAAAATATATTTTCAACCTCTTCTTCTCTTGGTAATACCAAAGACATAAAATCATCTCCTTAAAAATCAGACCATTAAAAGTTACCTTTAAGTTGTATTCTCACAACATAATGATTATAATTTTATATTGAAGATAAGTAAAAGATATCATTGATATGATTATTATAGTTTTTTGATATAACAGAGGATATAATGAACGTCAATTTTGAATACTACAGAATATTTTACTATGTGGCGAGATATGGTAACTTCACCAAGGCAGCCCGTGCCCTTAACAACAGCCAGCCTAATATCACTAGAGCCATAAACTGTCTTGAGCATGAGATCAACTGTACCCTGTTTGTGCGGACAAACCGTGGAGTGTATCTGACTCCTGAGGGTGAGCGTTTGTATGTGAGAGTTTCCGCCGCTGTGAAGCAGTTGCAGCTTGCGGAGGAAGAGCTTTCCGACAGTCTTGGGCTTGAACATGGAAATGTATCCATCGGGGCAAGCGAGACGGCATTGAACATATTCCTTCTTGACAAGCTTAAGAAATTTCATATGGATTATCCTGGAGTAAGGCTTAAGATATCAAGTCATTCAACTCCCGACGCCATCAGATCTGTGAGAAGCGGTGAGGTGGATTTTGCTCTGGCAACGACCCCGGTGAAGCTTGAGGAGCCTTTAAAGGAAGTGCGGCTTAAGCCTTTTAGGGACATACTGGTAGGGGGAAGGACCTTTGACGGACTTGCAAATGGCAGGAAGAGCCTTGAGGATCTGGAGAAATATCCGTTTATAAGTCTTGGAGAGCAGACCACCACGTATAAGTTCTATCATCAGCTATTTTCAGCTCAGGGTGTTACCATGAGACCGGATATGGAGGTTGCCACCACAGGGCAGATCCTTTCACTGGTGAAGAGCGAGCTGGGACTGGCATTTGTCCCCGGGGAGATGGCAGAGGCGGCACTAAGGCAGCAGGAGATAGTTCAGATACACCTTGCAGATGAGATACCGGAGCGGTATGTGTGCATGATATATGACGCAAGAAGACCTATGAGCGTGGCAGCCCAGAAGCTTAAGAAGATACTTCAGGAGACTGTAAATTATATATAACCCACAGAAAGGGCAGGCACCATATTCGTTATGCTGGCACAGGGACTTAACCCATTTATCCAGACCCAGGGATATTCCTTTATAGCCATGGGTTCGGTGCTTCTTGGAGCAGTGATAAATATAGTTCTTGACCCAATATTCATATTCACCCTTAATATGGGAGTAAGCGGTTCAAGCCTTGCAACAGTTATCTCACAGTTCTGTTCCTGTGTATGTATAATATTGTTCTTCTTCACGGAAAAGAGTCTGTTCCACTTCCGGGTGGAGGACATGAGATTGAAGATCGAAAGAATAATTGACATAGTGTCCCTTGGATTTACACCCTTTGTAATGACCATCACCGAATGTGCCATACAGATAGTGTTCAACATCAACCTTAATCGTGCCACAGGGGGAAATAAAGATTACACGGCGGCTCTCACGGTTATGCTCAGTGCCCTGCAGCTTATCTCACTGCCCTTAAACGGACTGGGAAACGGTATGCAGCCATTTGTCAGTTATAATTATGGAAGGGGAAATGCCGAGAGACTTACAAAGGGTATAAGATATGTGACTATAATCGCGTTCATATTCGCATTGTCTGTGTGGTCCTTATCATTGGCAGTGCCGGAGATGTATGCCCATCTGTTCTCCGCCAGTGAAAGCGTGACCGCTATTGTGAAGCATTACTGCCCTATGTTCCTTATGGGGTCTATTATGTTCTTCGTGCAGATGACTCTGCAGAATATAAATGTTGCCCTGGGGCAGGCAAGATCAGCTCTGATACTGGCTGTTACAAGAAAGGTTATAATCCTCATCCCTCTGTGCTTCGCCCTCACCCATTTCCTGGGCTTTAAGGGCGTGTATCTCTCAGAGGGCATTGCGGATCTTGTGGCGGGAGTCATTACCACCATAGTGATATTTACATCATTTCCGAGGATCTTCAAGCGGCGTGCGGAGGAAGTACAGGCAAAGGCATAATACAATGACCTCGACCACCGGCATTACGAACCACAGGCTGTTCGCCCCTGCAAATAACGGAAATATCAGGATACACACACTGCTTAATATGATATTCCTGAGCAGTGATATGCAAAGGCTCTTTCCTGAGCTTAATATTGCCTGGAGATAGTAGGAGGTAAGCAGGTTAATGCCAAATGGCAGGAACGTGAAGAAATATCCTCTTACGCCATATCCGGCAATGGCTGAAAGGGTTGGATCCATCTTTATGAATATCCTACATACAGTAACCGGGAAGAGTATACCGCTTAAGGAGAATACAGCTCCCATTATGATCACCGTGATATAAGCCATCCTTTTGATGGCTTTTATTCGTTCTGTATTTCCTGCCCCGTAGTTAGTGGAGATTATAGGCTGCACCGACTGCCCTACACCAGTGAACAGAGAGTTGAACAGTATTACACAGTTGGAAATGACACTGTATATGGACAGGGCATTTTCTCCACAGTACTTAAGTAGCTGTATGTTAAAGAGCATGACTATAAATCCATTTGCAAATTCATTAAAGAAGCTTGGGATACCGCTTATCATAATATTCTTAATGCCGGTAAGCCACTTTTCCGGTCTGGCAGGCTTAAGGCCGTTCTTCTTTGAGAGGAAATGAGTTCCGCCCACAATAACCTGTATGGCCATACCGATAACCGAAGCGAGAGCTGCACCACCTATACCCATCTGAAGAGGGAATACCATGACTATATCCAGAACGATATTAACAACTCCACCGGCAAGAACCCCTGCCATGGCACGATTCGGATCGCCGTCTGCCCTGATGAAGATGGCTATGAAGTTGGAGAATACAGCCACCGGAAGGAATATATTGATGTAGTGCATGTAGGACATGGCATATGGGAACAGGGTTTCATTTGCACCCATTAAATGTAACAGTCCTGACATACCGGTTCCGTACAGAAGCCACAATATCAATGTAATGCAGGAGATGAGTATCAGGGACAGGGTGAAGCTCTGATTTGCCCTAACGTTGTTGCCACTTCCCCTGTGGACACTCATCTGCACCGATCCGCCCACGCCAAACAGGATACCTGTTGACATGAGGATACACAGCAGCGGCGTTGTTATGCTGAGTGCCGCCAGTGCGTCAGATCCTACGCCTTTTCCTATGACTATGGCGTCCGTCAGTGTATATATAGACATGACCATAGCGCTTCCCAATGATGGAATAAGAAAACGGAAATATAGTTTTTTCAGGTTGTCTTTTAGTAAATCCATAAGTATGTCTCCTTTAAAATAAAAAAGAGCCGGATAAGAAACATCTTATCTGGCTCATGAATATTCACGTCCATCCGGGAATCCTGAGATCCCTCAGAACACCTTGCAAGGTATACAAATATTGGTATACCGTCCGACTTTCGACATTATACCAATACTGTCTGAAATGTCAATAGGAGGATAGGAAAAACCGTCTGTGGAACATAAATCTACGGGTGGTTTTGTGTATAATGCCTAAAGAAACTTATAGTTTATGCTGAAAAAGTATCAAAAAAACCGAAAAGCAACGAAAAAGAAATTAACATATATTAGTTAAATGTTATAATGAATACATAAATGAAATGGGTTTCACACCAAATGAAGTTGCACGATCCTTATTCAGGAAATCAGCACTTTCAATGTTGGCGTCAATGAACGTAACACTTATAACAATCGACAACGCTGAATAAAAAGGGTATAGTGAAATAGGGCATAGGCCGGGAGACCGGCTTATGGACCCGAAGGAGGTAAGCAAAGGTATGAAGGTTTTAAATATAGGTTCTATGAATTTAGACTATGTATACAATGTAGATCATATCATAAAACCCGGTGAGACCCAGGCAACCACAGGAATGAACATATTCCTCGGAGGAAAGGGCATGAACCAGTCAATAGCTCTTGCCAAGGCAGGTGCAGAAGTTTATCACGGTGGTATGATCGGCAAGGACGGACAGCCATTTATTGAGGCTTGTAAGGAGTATGGCGTAAACTACGACCATATAAAGAAGGTAGAAGGTAAGACAGGACACACCATAATACAGATCGACAAGAACGCCCAGAACTGCATACTTTTATTTGCAGGGGCAAATGACAAGCTTACGGAGGCGTATGTTGACGAGGTGCTTGAAAATTTTGAAGCCGGAGATATCCTGCTTCTCCAGAATGAGGTGAATATGATTCCTTACATTGTGGACAAGGCTTATGAGAAGGGTATGCAGATAGCATTAAATCCATCACCTTTTAACGAGAAGCTTGACGCAGTGGACATGAGCAAGATCAGCTATTTCCTGATGAATGAGGTTGAAGGCGAGCAGATAACAGGCTACACAGATCCGGGGCAAATAATAGATAAGGTGGTTGAGATTTATCCGGAAGCTAAGATCGTGCTTACCCTGGGCGGTGACGGTGCTATATATGCAGACAAGGATGAGAGATATCATCAGCCGATCTTCAAGGTTAAGGCAGTAGATACAACCGCAGCGGGAGATACATTTACAGGTTATTTCCTTGCAGGTATCATAGACGGAATGAAAATTCCAGACATCTTAAGGATGAGTGCCAAGGCTTCGTCCATTGCAGTAACAAGAGAGGGTGCAGTTCCATCTATTCCATACAGAAAAGAAGTTGAGGAAGCCCTCGCATAAAAGACAAATGATCAAAGACAATAAGATAGGGACAAGAGATCATAGATAACCGATCAAAGGTAAATGAATAGAAGCAAATAATAATTATGGTCAGATATGAGCCTTATACAAGGCCATTCAAATATAGATACAAAAATACAAATACAGTAGAAAGGAAGGGAAGTACTATGAAGTTTTTTATTGATACAGCTAATGTAGAGGATATCAGAAAGGCAAATGACATGGGAGTTATATGTGGAGTGACCACAAATCCATCCCTTATTGCCAAGGAAGGAAGAGATTTCAACGAGGTTATCAAGGAGATAACAACTATCGTTGACGGACCTATAAGCGGCGAGGTTAAGGCTACAACTGTTGACGCAGAGGGCATGATCAGGGAAGGAAGAGAGATCGCAGCGATCCATCCTAACATGGTAGTTAAGATCCCTATGACAGTTGAAGGACTTAAGGCTGTCAAGGTACTTTCATCAGAGGGTATCAAGACAAATGTAACTCTTATCTTCACAGCTAACCAGGCTCTTCTTGCAGCAAGAGCAGGTGCAACATATGTTTCACCATTCCTTGGAAGACTTGACGATATCAGCACAACAGGTGTGAACCTTATCCGGGATATCGTAACAATATTTAAAAATTATGCACTTGATACAGAGATCATCTGTGCGTCAGTTCGTAACCCTATTCATGTTACAGATTGTGCTCTTGCAGGTGCAGACATTGCAACAGTTCCATACTCAGTTATTGAACAGATGACAAAACATCCTTTAACTGATCAGGGTATTGAGAAGTTCCAGAGGGATTACAAGGCAGTATTCGGTGAGTGATCGGTGATTACTGAACAATCATAAAAATGGGGCGGAGAACAGAAAGCAGCAGATGGAATAGATGCGAAGCTCATCAACATTCATACCATTAAGCCAATAGATGAGGAGCTGGTCATCAAGGCAGCATCAGCTACAGGAAGAGTATTCACCGTTGAGGAACATTCCATTATCGGAGGCCTCGGCAGTGCAGTAGCAGAAGTCCTTGCAGAAAAATGCCCTACCAGGATGACAAAGATCGGCGTAAGAGATACCTTCGGCGAGTCAGGTCCTGCAAAGGAGCTTCTCAAGAAGTATAAGCTTGACGCTGACGGAATATATGAGCAGATAAAGGCAGCTCTTTAAACACGCAAATGCATTTTATATACTTAATCTAAAGAGTGATCACTTCGGTGGTCACTCTTTTTCTCTTTTATAGAAAATTTCTCAAACAGTAAATATAATTAAACCTGTTTATAATTGTTAAAAATACACTTTTAATATTTTCCAGTATAAGATCAGTTGACAAGGAAATAATAATGACATATAATAAAAGTACGAAAAAACATACGATTTTTTGCACGGAAATGAGGTGTTAAATATGTTAGTAGTAAAGAGCATGGATGTAAGAGAAAATTTTAAAGCGTTATGTGATAAGGTTTTCAGAGGGGAAACATTGATTGTTTCAAGACCAAAGAATGAAAACATAGTGATGATGTCGGAAGCTGAATACAATGAGATTATGAAAGCTAAGAGAAATGCCGAATATCTTGCTATGCTGGATAAATCTATGGCTGAAGCTGAAGCCGGTGGATTTATCACAAAGACGATAGATGAATTAGGAGAATACGAATAATGAATGTAGTATTTACTCCGACTGCATGGCAGCAGTACACGGACTGGCAGAAGGAAGATAAAAAGATTGTAAAGCGGATCAACGAGCTTATAAAGAGCATAGACCGTGATGGACTATTAGAGGGAATTGGTAAGCCTGAACCGTTAAAGCATAGGAAAGTATGTAGTAGACGGATAACGGACGAACACAGACTTACATATAACTTTGATAGTAACCAAAATCTCATAATATATTCTTGTAAATTTCACTATGAAGATTAGCACCATATTAGGTGCTTTTCTTTTGCACGTGGATGATTTTACAAATGTTGTTATAGGAATGGAACCAACCGGACATTAACAGTCAAACAAAATCAGATATAAAGAATACGATTATTGCTGTTTTGGATGAATATTTTCCTGAGTTTGAAAGCGTATTGAAATGCATTTTACGGGCAAGACAACAAATAGGGGGGAGCGTGTGGCTTGCACATGCTCTCCCTATTATGTTATGGCACAGGTGCTCAAAATAGACGGATTTTTTACAAAATTTTCTTCTTGACACAGTAAGTTTTTTGAAATAAACTTTAGACAATGCGTTGAAGAGAAAAGTACCTGTCACAGGCTTCTCCAGAGAGGGACACATATGCTGGAAGTGCCCCAGAAGCAAGGCAAGGGAAGACCATCTCCGAGCGGTCCCAATCAGACCCGGTGATACCGTTATAATCGTAAAGAAAGTGTTTCCATTTGGAAGAAAAAGGGTGGAACCGCGGATAGTTAAGTATATTCGTCCCTTATACATACTTTGTTGTATGTATAGGGGATTTTTTATTGTAAGGATGTCATTGATATCGTTACATAGCAGCAGCCTTGCCAAAGGTAACTTTTAATAGCTGCTGTTCCCGTATTTTTTTCAGTAGATAAAACATAAAAAAGGAGATAAAGAAATGGTAGATTTTAAAGCAGATGAGAGACTGAATACTCTTAATCATTCATGTGCCCATGTTATGGCACAGGCAGTAAAGCATTTATATCCAAATGCTAAGTTCTGGGTAGGCCCTGTAGTAAAGGAAGGCTTTTACTATGACATTGACCTCGGTGATGCGGTTATAAATGATGACGCTATTGCAGCCATCGAGAAGGAAATGAAGAAGGTCTGCAAGGAAGGCAAGAAGATATACAGAAGAGAGATCTCAAAGGCCGAGGCTCTTGAATTATTTGCTGATGATGAATATAAGCTTGACCTTATAAGCGGTCTTGAGGATGGAAATATAACAGTTTACGATCAGGGTGATTTCACAGATCTCTGTCGTGGACCACATGTAGACAATACAAAGCTCTGTAAGAATTTCAAGCTTGTTAAGTATTCAGGCGTTTATTGGAAGGGCGATGCAAATAACCATATAATGCAGAGAATATATGGTGTGTGCTTCCCAACAGCAGAGGAGCTTGAAGAGCACCTTAAGCTTCTTGAGGAGGCTAAGGAGCGTGACCACAGAAAGATCGGCAAGGAGATGAAGCTCTTCATGTCAGATGATCTTGTAGGACGTGGACTTCCTATGTTCCTTCCAAAGGGATATACAATCTGGCAGGAGCTTGAGAACTATATTAAGGCAAAGGAGAGAAAACTTGGCTACCTCCATGTAATGACACCTTGCGTAGGCACAGTTAATCTCTACAAGACATCAGGTCACTGGGATCACTACAAGGATAACATGTTCCCTGCAATGGATGTTGAGGGTGAGTCATTCGTACTTCGCCCTATGAACTGCCCACACCACATGATGATATATGCTAACAGAATGCATTCATATAAGGATCTTCCTATCCGTATAGGTGAGATCGCCCACGACTTCAGATTTGAGGCAAGTGGTACACTTAAGGGAATAGAGCGAGGCAGACATTTCTGCCAGAACGACGCCCACATATTCGTAACACCTGAGCAGATCGAGGATGAATTTGCAAAGGTTGTATCACTTATATTTGACACCTACAAGGACTTCAATATTACAGATTACCGTTGCGTACTGTCACTTAGAGATCCTGAGGACAAGGTTAAGTATCACCAGGATGATGAGATGTGGAACAAAGCAGAGGACGCTTTAAGAAAGGTTCTTAACGATATCGGAATCGAGTACACAGAGGAAATCGGTGAGGCCGCATTCTACGGACCTAAGCTTGATGTAAATGTTAAGCCGGCTATCGGAAATGAATATACACTTTCAACATGCCAGCTTGACTTCTGTCTCCCTGCCAAATTCAACCTTACTTACATTGATAAGGACGGAACAAAGAAGACACCTGTAGTTCTTCACAGAGCTATCCTTGGTTCATTAGACAGATTTATGGCATACATCCTTGAAGAGACAAAGGGAAATCTTCCTCTTTGGCTTTCACCTGTACAGGCTAAGATATTACCTGTCAAGAACGAGGACGAGGAGTTAAATGCATACGCACACGGTCTCTATGATTACCTTGATGACAATGGCATCAGAGTTGAGATCGACGAGCGTGCAGAGAAGCTTGGCTATCGTATAAGAGAGGCTCAGATGGAGAAGGTTCCTTACCTTGTTGTTCTTGGTAAGAACGAGGCGGCAGACGGAACAGTTTCATACAGACTTCACGGTGAGCAGAAGTCAACAACAGTTTCCAAGGAAGAGTTTGTTGAGATGTTAAAGAATGACATTGCTACCAAGAAGATCAATCCTGCCAGCTTAAAGTAGTATGGCGGACAACATACATTTGCAAATGTATGGTTTGGAAGCTTATAGGAGGAATAGATGAAGAAATCGGTTCTTAAGAAGATCACTGTATTTGTTGCAGTGATGACCATGGTTGTAACCTGTCTGTCAGGTTGTGGCGGTGGAAAGAAAAGAATGATGTTTGGAACCGGTGGAACAGCAGGAACTTACTATGCTTACGGCGGCGTACTTGCTCAATATATGAGGAATTACGCCGGTGTTCGCGTAACCGCTGTATCTACAGGTGGTTCCAAGGTTAATATACAGAGTGTGCAGGATGGAGATTACCAGCTTGGGTTTGCCCAATCTGACGTAATGACATATGCATGGAACGGAACAAGATCCTTTGAGGAAGATGGTGCCACTCATGATTTCAGGGTGCTTGGTTCTCTGTACAATGAGACAGTGCAGCTATTCACAATGGATCCCGATATCAAGACGGTAAGTGATCTTAAGGGTAAGGATGTATCTATCGGTGCCAGTGGCTCCGGTGTATATTTTAATGCTCTTGATGTTTTAGAGGGAGCGGGGCTTGGTATAAATGATATCAATCCACAGTACCAGTCATTTGAAGATTCAAAGGAAGCTCTTAAGGATGGAAGGATAGATGCGGCATTCATAGTTGCCGGAGCACCTACCTCTGCCATAACAGAGCTTGCAACTACAAACGGAGTATATCTGGTAAATATAAACGGCGAGGTCAGAGACAGGATAATGGAGGAGTGTTCATACTATGAACCTCTTACTATACCTGCGGGAACCTATCCGGGACAGGATGAGGATGTAGAGACTATCACCGTAAAAGCTGTGCTTATCGTGTCGGCAGATGCAGATGAGGATACAGTATACAGGCTTACAGCTGCTTTATTTGATCACGCAGACGAGATTACCCAGGAAAATGCCAAGGGCTCAGAGCTTTCTGTGGAGAATGCCACCAGCGTACAGACATTGCCATTCCATAAGGGGGCAGCAAGATACTATGCAGAGCATGGTATAACTGTGAATACTGATGAGAGTTCTGCCAAAACAGAGCCGGGAAATACTTTTAGTGAAGCTTCTGACAGCTCAGAGAATAATTAGGAGGTGAAGCTGTGGGCGGCAAGACAAGAAAAGAATTAGAAAAAGACCTTCAAAATCAGGAGCTCCAGTTTGATCTTGAAGAAGAAAGTAAATTAAATGACTACGATGCATTTGTGGATGAGAAGGACAATTCCATCCATGAGAATATCGACACAGTCATGAGAAAGTACGACAGAGAGTCCAACACCAGAGTATGGGTGGGCAAGCCTAAGACGGTTATATCTGTTATACTTGCAGCATTTTCTCTGTGGTGTATATATGTAACATTATTTGCAACCTTTCTTGAGGAGATAAGACTTACATCTTTTATGGGAATGATAATCCTTATGGGATTTCTTATCTACCCGGCGAAGAAGGGAACTCAGAAGGTAAATTATATGCCATGGTACGACATAGTTATGATGGTGGTTGGATCAGCGGCATTCTTTTACTTCACATTTAACGCAGAAACAATCGTAAATCAGGGTACAAGATTTGAGTGGTATCAGATCGCCATAGGTGTTGTGGGAATACTTGCTCTTATAGAGGTTACAAGACGTTGCGTTGGTATGCCTATCCTTATTGTGGCAGGCTTCTTCATACTTTACGCAATGATATACGGACTTACCAATCCGGACTTTTTCTTAAGGCTCAGATACTTTATCCGTAACCTGTTCTATACCAAGGAGGGTATATTCTCCACACCGGTAAACGTGTGCTCCAAGTATATAGTGGTGTTCATAATATTCGGTGCGTTCCTTGAGAGAACAGGAATATCAAACTTCTTCATAGAACTTGCCAACTGCGTTGCAGGAAGATTTGCAGGCGGACCTGCCAAGGTTGCCGTAATATCATCAGCTCTCTGCGGTATGGTTTCAGGCTCATCTGTTGGAAATACGGTTACAACAGGATCTGTTACTATCCCAATGATGAAGAAGACCGGCTACGATCCTGAATTTGCCGGAGCAGTTGAGGCCGCCTCATCAACCGGTGGACAGATAATGCCGCCTATCATGGGTGCAGCAGCATTCCTTATGGCAGACTTTGTGGGTGTGCCCTATTCAAGCATAATCGGAAGGGCGATACTTCCTGCCATACTTTATTTCACAGGAATTTTTATATCGGTACATCTTGAGGCCAAGAGACTTAACTTAAGTGGTATTCCAAAGGAGAAGCTGCCTAAGATGAGTCACCTTCTTAAGAAGATATATCTTCTTCTGCCGCTTGTTATGCTGGTCGTATGGGTATCAGGAAATTATATGACAATGCAGAAGGCTGCCAGCTATGCCATTGTATTGTCTATCGTGGTGAGTTTATTCGACAAGGAGAACAGGATCACACCACACAAGGTATTGGATGCACTGGTTGCAGGTGGTAAGAGTACCATTACTGTAGGTGCTGCCTGCGGTGTTGCCGGTATAATCGCCGGAACCATCACCATGACAGGTCTTGCGAATGATCTTATCAATGCCATTGTGGGAATTGCAGGTGACAAGCTTATAATTGCCCTTATTCTTACAATGCTTTGCTGCATAGTTCTTGGTATGGGTGTTCCTACAACCGCAAATTACTGTATCATGGCTGCTACAACAGCTCCTATCCTTATCAGAATGGGTGTTCCTACAATGGCAGCACATTTCTTCGTATTTTACTTTGGTATTGTGGCAGATATTACTCCACCGGTTGCCCTTGCAGCTTATGCAGGCTCTGCTATTGCCAAGAGTAAGCCTATGAAGACAGCATTCAATGCATCTAAGCTTGCTATTGCTGTATTTATAGTTCCTTATATGTTCTGCTACACACCGGCAATGCTGCTGATAGATACAACACCGCTTCGGGTTGTGCAGATTGCCATAACAGCTTTCATAGGTGTATTTGCTGTAGCATCAGCTCTTGAGGGCTACTGCTTCGCAAGAATGCACATGATTACCCGTATTGTTATTGCGGCAGGCGGACTTATGCTTATTCATCCTGCACTTCTCACTGATGTAATAGGAATTGCAGTAGTTGTGGCAATTCTTGTATTCAACAGGGTTGTGGAGAAGAAGAAGTACGCAGCAACGGCGGTATAAGGTAAAAGATTTGGTTGGACTTTTGCTCCGGCTGACGAAATAGATAAATAGAAATCCCCGACCTGGACATTTGATTTTGTCTTCGCTGGGGATTTTTATATAGTTTTCTTTTTTTGAGATTGCCACATTCACATAACATATATAGTCCGATTACGCTTATTTTTCTATTCGTTTTGATCGCTTATTAACCAGCAGTCGCCCAATGTAAACATATTGCATTTGTTCTGTTGCAATAACAATAAAAAACGCACCGATCCCATGGGAGTCTATGCGTCATTGTACATTTGCTATTTAGATGGGGTCAGTATATTACAGAGGTGAGGATTTTACAACTTTGACACAAAACTGTGATATAATAAACCTCAAATTGGAGTGCTATGCCATCAGATAAAGGGATGGTGCCATCGGATTTCAAATGGGCTGATGTTCTGAGATTGTAAGGAGAATTTTATGAAAAAGATATTGATAGTTGAGGATGATGAGGCTATTAATAATTTAATTGCAAATACCTTAAGGCAGGAAATGTATGACTGTTACTCTGCCTCCACCGGCAAGGAAGGAGCGGACATGTTCGAGCAGAGACAGTATGATCTGGTGCTTCTTGATCTTATGCTTCCGGAGATAAACGGATATGAGCTTCTGGAATTTATCAAGCCTACGGATACGCCGGTCATTATTATCTCTGCCATGGGGCAGGTGCAGGACAGAATAAAGGGACTTCGTATGGGAGCCGACGATTACCTGGCAAAGCCCTTCCAGATCGGTGAGCTTCTTGCCAGAGTGGAGAGTGTGTTGAGACGTGCCGGAAGACAGACTGACGAGTACACATATAAGGATATCGTAGTAAATACTTCATCAAGGACAGTTCTTCTTAAGGGCGTGCCGGTGGAACTGACCATGAAGGAATTTGATCTTCTGGTGGTGCTGCTGCAGCATAAGAATGTGGCTCTTTCCCGGTGTTATCTGTATGAGTCCGTATGGGAGGAGGAGTACACCGGCGAGACCAGAACCTTGGACAATCACATTCAGAGACTTAGGAGGAAACTGGATCTGAACGACAACATACAGACAGTATTCAGAATCGGATACAGGCTAAAATAAGACAAAACATTTTTGAATGTGGAATGTATTGAGATCAATATTGATTGTGTCAAGTTTTATATGAAAACTTGACATGCAGCGTCAGCCCTTTGCCAGAGATTGTGCCCATGCGTTGAAAACGCATATTTGAATGGCACAATCGACTTGCCGCCGAGTGTAAACGAGGGGGCGTTACCCATAATGGGAGGGGGCGTTACCCATAAAGGCAAATTTTAAATGGGCTGATGTTCAATTGAAGGATAAAAAAGATGAGATTTTTCACCAAATTGTTTCTGTGGATCGTGCTGATTTTGACGATTTCCCTTTCGGCAGCACAGTATTACACAGTATCAAGGACATTTGACAACAGCATAAAGAGGCAGATAGATGAGTCCCTAAAGAACCACCAGACTGTTAAGTATGCGGTGCAGTCCAACATTATCTCATCCGGCGAGGACGCCAGCCTCACTCCACGGGACATTGAAAATGTAGCCAGAAAGACCGGCAGCAGCCTTAATGTGGACATAGATATTAAGGAGGCTGAGCAGGCTGTTGACACCAGAGATATCCAGTATGTCATCGAAAAAAATGATAGTGGTAAAAGTATCGTGAGAGTGTGGAGTAACTTTACTACAGGGGATTACACCTGGGTCATGACCACCAGATATGATGTTAGCCAGGTGTTTGGCGAGGTGGACGATCTCCAGAAGACCAGTAGGAATATATTTGTCATTGTGCTGGTTTTTGGAGCGGTATTCAGTCTGGTGCTTGCCTTTGGCATAACACGACCTATAAAGAAGCTTAACGAGACCAGTATTAGATTTGCTGACGGAGATTACGATGCAAGGCTTGAACCCGGCACGAAGGATGAGATTGGTGAGCTTACAGCTAATTATAATGATATGGCAGACTCTATCAAGAATAAGATATATGAGCTCGAGCTTGCCGTAACCCAGAGAGAAGATTTCAATGCCAGCTTCGCCCATGAGCTTAAGACTCCAATGACCAGTATAATAGGCTATGCGGATATGCTGTATCAGAAGGATATGCCTACAGAACAGGTGCACGAGGCGGCAGGATATATACTTAACGAGGGCTTAAGACTTGAGGCTCTTTCCTTTAAGCTTATGGAGCTTATCACCCTGAACAAGAACGATTTTATACTTGAGGAGACTGATATTTCAGAACTTCTGGATGATGTATATAAGACAAGCTGTAAGAAAGCTGAAGACAGGGGGATTGGGCTTACGCTGGAGAATGCAGCATGTGGCGTCTATGTGAGAGTTGAAAATGACCTCTTTAAGACCCTTATGTTAAATCTCGTGGATAATGCAGTTAAGTCCGGGGGAGATAAAGTCACCATCCAGGCAGAGGAAGTTTCAGATAGTGATGAAAGCAGAGGAAAAGACAGAGCCTATGGAACTGACAGAGATCATGAAAATGACGAAGTTAATGAAGTCTCGGGAAAACTGAGGATCAGTGTGAGGGATAATGGAAGAGGAATACCTGAAAATGAGCTTGACAGGATAACCGAAGCCTTTTACATGGTAGACAAGTCCAGATCCAGAAAGGAACACGGAGCAGGTCTTGGCCTGGCATTGTGCGACAAGATCGCCAAGCTTCACGGAACCGAATTGACATTTGCCTCTACGATGGGACTTGGAACCGAAGTATCATTTGAATTAGAGTATACAAGCTATGAATGATTTGAAGAAAAATTTAAAGAAAAGTAAGATTGAAAAAAAATCAATAACAGAGAAGACCGGTAAAGAAAAAAAAGGCAAAGATAAAACTGGGCATGGCAGGAAAGATAACTCTGTAAATGTCTTAAAGCCAGACAGGTCAGATACAACAAGACACTGGGGACACTGGCTGCGGTTTGCCGGATGTATGCTTGTGACAGCAGCTATCGTGGCAGCAGGTATGATCATTCCGGACAGGCTGCTGTCGGTGAAAAGGGCAATGCTGTATAACAATCAGGAGGCGGTTGCAGCCGGTGACATTGAACCCTTTGGAGAAGCCTATAACAGCACCAAGAACAGGCTGCTGTCGGTGATTCGTTTTCAGAATGAGAGGGACAGTCATGACATTGATGTTGTGTGTGTGGACAGGAACTACAAAAGCAATGGAATAGATGGGACGGCACTTTATCAGAATGGCATAGAAAAGCTGTCCAGGTTCTTTGATAAGATAGACGGGGTGAGCTTCAATGAGGACAATATAGAATTTGTTACTGTGATCAAGGCTGACAATAGGGATATTTATGAGATGGAGATCGATATGTACGGAGGCAGTGATGAGCGTGGAGATGATGTCAGCATATATGATGGCATGTATGCTGCCTCCGACATGTACATTGCCTCTGATGTGGATTCCGGATTACCTATTACATGTACAATATTTTTTACCCAGTATATGGATCTTGCAGAACTGTGGAAAGCGGTGCTTTCCGCATACCGGGATACCATGGGGATAGACTGGACGGATGTTACGGATTACACGGCAGCAGGATATGATGACGGTTTTATAGGATATAAGGGGAATGACTCCGGAGGATATTATGGCAATGTAGGCGGAATGACCTCAGCCGGATATGACAGCAAAGAATTTTATTCATTTAAGGCAATAAGCACAGATGGTGTATTTATGTTAATGGGGCAGATAGAAGGCCCGGGGGATGGAAGCTATAGCTTCGCCTTCCGGTTGACGGAGAGGTATTAATATAAAAAGACATTGATACCCATAGATGCCGATATATGAAATATTGATATTTAAAGAAGGTATAATCTGAAGAATGTAACGGAATTTGCAACTTAGACACATCTGGAAAACAAGTAGTTTACTTCATACTGATATCATCTGTATAGGAAAATACAGAAAGGATGTCAGCACCTTGACCGAGGAAGCAGCAAGTGGCGGAGACGCATTTTTAATGGCTGATGTTCAAAGACGAGGAGTGAAGAAATATGGATTACCAACAGAGAAATACCAACACAGGCACATACATACAAAGAAACACAGAGATGGGGGTGCTTAGGGTTCCGGATATAAGAAGTGCAAATGACAGAAGAACTTCATATACAAGCAGAAGTGGGAATGAAAAAAGAGTTTCAAACGTAAAAAGGATTGCAAATGAAAAGAGAGCTTCGAACATGAACAGAAGAGTAAATGCAGATAAAAGTGTAAAAAGAAATCCCAATATGAATAGAGGCACAGACTCAGGCAGAAAAGCAAATGTGGACAGAAACAGGCAGGATAACAGATATGGCGGCGCAGGCAGACATACAGAGCAGGACAGGGCAGGAAGACCGGAAGTAAGCGGCAGGGCTGCATATTATATGAGAAGGCTTGGGATAAATTCCGGGGTGATTATTGCCATAGTAGTACTTACATGTATTATCATCGGCTGCAGCATAGGAATATTCTATAAGAATAAAGATAATGCCGCAGGGACAGATGGTACTTATGGAACATTTGCAGGTACACCGGCAGGAGCCGAGGCAACCAATGTTCCTACGGAAGCAGACTATGAGGCTGTGGATGAGACTGTTTATGAGACTCTGGAGGACTATGACCTCTGGAAGAACTATACAGCGGAGGATAAGGAGAAGGTCAGATATGTGCTTCTTAATAAGAGCAAATACAATGATGACCTTATAGAGAAGATAAAGACAAATGAGGAATTGGTTGACTATGTGTACAATTATCCCGAGGAGTACGGCAAGACTCATGCCATAGATGTATCCGGTGAGGTTAAGGAAGGACAGGTGCCGCTGTTTCTTCAGTGGGACAAGAGATGGGGTTACATACCTTATGGCTCAGGCCTTATAGGCTACACTGCCTGTGGACCTACATGTATATCAATGGTTTCCGTATACTATACCGGTAATACTGAAAACACTCCCGACGTGGTGGCCGCATATGCTGAGAATAGCGGGTACTATGTAGACGGAAAGGGAACCGCCTGGTCCTTTATGACCCAGGGCTGTGAGAACTTTGGTATAAAAGGCAGGGAAATCAGCCTCAATGAGGATGTGATGAAGTCTGAGCTTGAGCAGGGAAGACCAATCATCTGCATAATGGACAAGGGTATATTCACCACTTCAGGACATTTCATTGTCCTTACCGGTTACAAGGATGGTGGATTTGTGGTAAATGACCCTAACAGCCCGGAGAAGAGTGCCAGAACCTGGACCTATGATGAGATACATGACCAGATAAGCAATCTCTGGAGCTATGAGAAGTTAGATTAGAATTGGAGTGACCCAGTCATGTGTGATATGATATATATTACAGTATAAGGGAGAGCGTGACATGGACGACAGATTAAAGAAGCAGTTAGAATTTGTTCTTGAGATAGACAAGGAAAAGAATATATTCAGACAGACCCACATAAGCGGCCACGGAAGGAATGAAAATGACGCGGAGCATGCCTGGCATATGGCTATAATGGCATATCTTCTCAGAGAATATTCCAACGAACACATTGATATAACCAGGGTAATGCTTATGTGTCTGGTCCACGATGTGGTAGAGATAGATGCAGGCGATACATACGCTTACGATACGGAGGGGAAGAAAACCCAGAAAGCCCGTGAGGAGGCGGCAAAGGAGCGATTGTATTCCATGCTGCCCGATGATCAGAAGGAAGAGCTTATGGCAATATTCGAGGAGTTCGAGGCGGGGGAGACACCGGAAGCGAAATTTGCCAGAGCCATGGACAACCTCCAGCCCTTATTGCTTAACAACAGCAATGGCGGAGGCGACTGGAGGAGCCATGAAGTATCAGCTGATCAGGTATACGGTAGACAGATTGGCACGAAGGCAGGCTCTGAGAAATTATATGAAGTGACTGATAATATAATCAGAGAAAATATTAAAAACGGAAATATCAAAGAATAAAAGCATAAATGACAGGCAAGTATAAATTACCATAAAAATGTAAAAACCCCAACATAAATATTATCAGTAATCTGATATAAATGGATCATAAGAAATTCATGAGGAGGCAGATAATTATGGGTATGATCAATTTTTTAGACGAAGACGGAACATTTACATTGCATAGACCGGAAAACTACAGTGGACTTTATTTTCCCGTAGCACAGAATATGGGAATAAAGAGCGCGGTAACTCCTAATCTCGGAGGAGACGCAAAGGTGGATCAGAATACATTCCTTCTTGAGCCGGTAAGTATTGAAAATCTTAACAACAATCGTGGGGTCAGAAATTTCTGGTGTAAGATAGATAATGCAGGAGTATGGTCAGCAGTCGGTGCGTCAGCATTACAGGAATCAGTAAAATTCACATCTAAGCAGGATGACAGCAATATTGAAGCAGGTTTTATGTGGCACAAGATGACAAGAACATCCACAGAGCATGAGATCATGTCTGAGGTTATATCATTTGCCCCGGTAGATTGTCCTGTAGAGATAATGTATGTTACCATCACAAATAGATCAGATGTTGCAAAGGAAATAATTCCAACAGCGGCAATCCCTATATATGGAAGAAGTGCTGATAATATCAGAGATCACAGACATGTCACATCACTTCTTCACAGAATTAAAACAAATGATTTTGGCGTGTGCGTCAAGCCTACATTGTCATTTGATGAGCGTGGTCACAGAAAGAATAAGCTTACATATTTTGTATGTGGCGTAGACGAAGATGGAAATGCACCTGAGGACTTCTATCCCGTGCTTGATACTTTTATGGGTGAGGGCGGAAGTCTTACATCACCAAGAACAATAATAGATAATACACCGGGGGTTCCTTCCGGAACATCATTCGCAGGTAAGGAGGCAATGGGTGGGCTTCACTTTTCATCTAAGATTCTTGTACCCGGTGAGTCTATGGGATATACCATAATTATGGGTGTGTTGGAAGATGATACAAAGCTTCCACAGACAGTAGCTCTCTTTGACAGTGGGGATAAGGTTATGGCTCATCTTCAGAAGACAAAGGATTTCTGGAAGAGCCAGGTGAATGTAAGCTACAAAACAGGAAATGATGAGTTTGACGGCTTTATGAAATGGGTAAGCTTCCAGCCATTCTTAAGAAGGATATTCGGCTGTTCATTCCTCCCTCACCATGATTATGGCAGAGGCGGAAGAGGTTGGAGAGATCTGTGGCAGGATTGCCTTTCTCTGCTTATCATGGATCCGAGCGGTGTGAGACAGATGATACTTGATAATTACTGTGGTGTTCGTATTGATGGAACAAATGCTACGATAATCGGAGAGAAACAGGGAGAATTTGTTGCGGACAGAAATGGTATTGCCAGAGTATGGATGGATCACGGCATGTGGCCGTTTCTCACCACAAAGTTGTATATAAACCAGACCGGTGATGTAGATGTGTTAAAGGAAAAGGCAACATATTTCAAGGATGAACAGAAGGAACGTGGAACAGCTCTTGACCGGGAATGGACTCCTGAATATGGAGTAAGGCTCAGAAAGGCAGATGGGGAGATATACGAAGGCACAATACTTGAACATATTCTTCTTGAACAGCTTTGCTCTTTTTATGAGGTTGGTGCCCATAACCATATGAGACTTCGCGGTGCTGACTGGAATGATGCCCTTGATATGGCAGCGGAAAATGGTGAGAGTGTAGCATTTACAGCAGCATATGCAGGAAATCTTGAGGAAATTTCGAGGCTTCTCATAACACTGGCTGACAAGTATGGCTGGGAGGATATCGAACTTCTTGAGGAGATAAATGATCTCTTAAATTCCGATAGCCGGATGTATGATAGTATTGATGAGAAGAAGGCGGTACTGGCAGGATACCTTTCAAAGTGTGGACATGTGGTAAGTGGTAACATGGTAAGAGTCGATATCCGTGAGCTTGCAGACAATCTTAAGCATAAGGCTGACTGGATAAAGAACCATATCAGAAGCACAGAGTGGATTGACAGCGAAGGTGCTGATGATAATAAGGGATGGTACAACAGCTACTATGATGACAACTGTGACAGAGTTGAAGGTTACTTCCCGGCAGGAGTCAGAATGATGCTTACAGGTCAGGTGTTTACGATCATGAGTAACACTGCCACAGATGAGCAGGTGAAGGCAATCTGTGAAAGCGCGGATAAATACCTTTACAAGAGAGAGGCAGGAGGGTATCGTCTTAATACAGACTTCAATGAGGTTAAGTTAAATCTTGGCAGAATGTTTGGATTTGCATATGGAGAAAAGGAAAATGGTGCGGTATTCTCACATATGACGGTGATGTATGCAAATGCACTGTATCAGAGGGGATTCGTAAGAGAGGGCTACAAGGCATTAAGTACATTAAGCGAACATGCCATGGATTTTAACACAAGCAAGATATATCCTGGTATTCCCGAGTATTTTGACGCTGACGGAAGAGGACTATACCATTATCTTACAGGTGCAGCCAGCTGGTATATGCTTACATTTATTACAGAGGTGTTTGGTGTAAAGGGTGTATATGGTGATCTTGCAGTGTCACCTAAGCTTGTGGTTGAACAGTTTGATGAGTCAGGCAATTCAACAATGACCCTTAAATTCGCAGGTAAGGAGTTCAAGGTCGTTGTAAGTAATCCTGAAATGCTTGACTATGGTCAGTACAGGATAGTGGGTGCGGAGTGTGATGGCAGACCGCTTGATATTACCGATGGAGCCGCAATGCTCAGGAGAAGTGACATAGAGACTTTTAACAATAGGAAGCACACTGTAAAGGTTATCCTTGGCAGGTAAATATATTGGAGTTAGATGACAGAATGTGTAGTGTCAGCGATGAACAATACCAAATAGGTAAATGTTCAATGGGCAGATTTAAATAATATGAGGTGAATAGATATGAAATATGGTTATTTTGATGATACAAACAGAGAATATGTAATTACAAACCCATGTACACCGGCACCGTGGGCCAACTATCTTGGCTCCCCTGAGTATGGCGCAGTTATTTCAAATAATGCAGGGGGATACAGCTTCGCCCAGTCAGGTGCAAACGGAAGAATTTTAAGATATGTGTTCAATAATTTTGATCAACCGGGAAGGTATATATACTTAAGAGATAATGACAGTAAGGATTTCTGGTCAGCGTCATGGCAGCCGGTGGCAAAGCCACTTGATGTTTATAAGAATGAATGCCATCACGGAACAGGATATACAAGAATTGTTGCTGATTACAGTAATATCCATTCAGAGGCACTTTACTATGTACCCATTAATAAGGCATATGAGGTATGGAATTTTAAGGTTACAAACAATGATCTGGTGACAAGAAATCTTACAGTTACGGGATATGCAGAATTTACAAATAACAGCAATTATGAGCAGGATCAGGTAAATCTCCAGTATTCATTGTTCATCGGAAGAACAAAATTTGAAGATAATAAGATACGCCATATTGTTCACGGAAATCTTGATACTCTTCCTGAAGGAGAGTATGTAGACCACAAGCGAGCAACAGAAAGATTTTTTGGACTTGCGGGAGCTTCCGTTTCATCATACTGTGGTGATAAGAAGGAATTCCTTGGGGCTTTTAATACATACAATAATCCTAAGGGCGTGTCAGAAGGTAATCTGGGAAATGTAGACAGTTACAATGAGAATTCATGTGGTGCTCTTTCAACGATCATAACACTTACTCCCGGAGAGACAAAGGAAATCGCTTTTATCCTTGGTATGAAGGAAAAGGATGAATCAAAGGCAATACTTGCGTCCTACGCAGATGTTACAAGTGTATGTAAGGCTGAGTATGAAGAGGTTGTTGCCGACTGGCATGGAAGATTTGAGAACTTCCAGGTTAAGACACCGTCAGAGGAGTTCAATACCATGATCAATACATGGAATGCATATAACTGTTTCATGACATTTATCTGGTCGAGGGCAGCGTCATTTATCTATTGCGGACTGAGGAACGGATACGGATACAGAGATACGGTTCAGGATATTCAGGGTGTGATCCACCTGGCACCGGAAATGGCTGTAGAGAAGATAAGGTTCATGCTTTCAGCCCAGGTGGATAACGGTGGCGGACTTCCACTGGTATTATTTGATTTTGTACCGGGGGATTCAGGCACACCTGATGATCCTGAGTGGGTTAAGGAAACAGGACATCCTGCATACAGGGCAGACGACGCCTTGTGGCTGTTCCCAACAGTATATAAATATATTTCAGAATCGGGAAATCTTGCATTTATAGATGAAGTGATCCCATTTGCAAATAATCATGCAGAGGGAACTGTATATGAGCATTTAAAGAGGGCTATTGATTTTTCAATGAATCATCTTGGAATCCATAACATGCCTGCCGGTCTTTATGCTGACTGGAATGACTGCCTTAGACTTGGAGCACAGGGTGAGTCATCATTCGTTGCTCTTCAGTTCTACTATGCTATGACAATATTAAGAAAATTTGCTGAGTACAAAAAGGATAAAGAGTATATCAAGTATCTTGATGAGAAGCAGAAGGAACTTGGCGAAACGATAGAGAAACTTTGCTGGAATGAAGACAGATTTATCCGTGGCTTCACTGAGAAGGGGGAAGTGATCGGACACAGAGACGACCCGGAGGCAAATATGTGGTTAAACCCACAGAGTTGGGCTGTTATTTCGGGCTATGCCTCAGATGAGCAGGCTGATCTGGCACTTGATAATGTATATAAGCAGCTTAACACTGAGTATGGCGCGATACTTATGGATCCTCCATATCATGAACATGCATTTGACGGAGCTCTTGCAGTTATCTACAATCAGGGTGTTAAAGAAAATGCAGGTATATTCTCCCAGTCACAGGGCTGGATAATCCTTGCCGAGGCACTTCGCGGACATGGAGAAAGAGCATTTACATATTTCAAGGAGAATGCTCCTGCAGCACAGAATGACAGAGCAGAGATCCGTGAGCTCGAGCCATACTGTTATGGACAGTTCACCGAGGGAAAGGCAAGCCCGCATTTTGGGCGTTCCCATGTGCATTGGCTTACAGGTACAGCTTCAACAGTGATGGTTGGATGTGTTGAGGGAATACTTGGTATGAGACCTGACTTATATGGGCTTAAGGTTGCTCCTTCAATTCCTGCAGAATGGGATGGCCTTGAGATCCATAAGGTATTCCGTGGAAAGAGGCTTCACATTGTAGTGAAAAATCCTGATCACAAAGAGAGTGGATGTGCTGAGCTTACAGTAAATGGCAGGAAGATGGAAGATAATTACATTCCTGAGAGTGTAATGGTCGAGGAGAATGAGGTAGTGCTTGTAATGTGATCAACCAGGTGGGTATGTAATGGTAGACAATATATTTATTAATTGTATATAAAAATATATAAAATGAGGAAGACATGTCATCGTGGTGGTGGCATGTCTTTACTTCTATATGAAGAACCGTTAGAAGAATATCACACACTTGCATATGGCGAAGCCGTTTAACCGCGAAACATTAAAGAAGATGTTGGTGGAACATATAAGATAAGTCAATATCCCTGTTCAAAAATTTCCCTGTTCAAAAGCCTTGCCGTGAAGAACACGGAGATACAGGTGGATACACACCAGCCCACAGGCCATGCACACCATATTCCCGTGTAGCCAAGGAATGTGGCAGACAACAATGCTGCCAGCACAACTCTGAGGATCAGGTCAGTGAAGGTCGATACCATGAACTGCTTCATTTGTCCCATACCACGAAGTATTCCGTCAGCCACCAGCTTCATTGACACAATAAAGTAGAATGGTGATACGATACGCATGAACAGTCTTCCTGAGTTAAGAGCGTCTGCTGACGGAGCGTCGATAAAGAAGCGGAGCAGAGGCTCAGGGAATATAACGTACAGGAGAAAGAGAGGCAGTGACAGGCACCACACCATCTTTATTCCTGCCTTGAAGCCTGCCTTTATACGATCTAAAGCTTTTGCCCCAAGGTTCTGTGAGGCGAAGTTTGATATTCCGTTTCCAAGGGTTGTAAATGAGGTGACTACAAGGTTGTTAAGCTTGATGGCAGCAGAATAGCCTGCCATGACACCTTCACCGAAGCTGTTGATGATACTCTGGATTATGATATTTCCCACAGAGATGAAGCTCTGCTGCAGGATACTTGGGACAGCGATCACCACGAACTGCTTAAAGATCTTGCCGGAGAACAGCTTAGGTCTTTCCGTGAGTTTTATCTTCCTAAGTCTTACTGTTACTACTATAAGGCTTAGTATGCAGCTTACGCCCTGACATATAAAGGTTGCCCAGGCAACGCCCGCAACACCCATGTTAAGTGAATGTACGAAGAATATATCTACGGCTATGTTGGAGAGGGACGAAGCCACCAGGAAGTTGAAGGGTGTCTTGGAGTCTCCCAGTGCCGAGAATATTCCGGTTGTAATATTATAGAAGAAAACAAACGGAAGTCCCAGTATGTAGATATCCAGATACAGCTTGGAATCTGAGAAAAGCTTTGCCGGAGTATTTATCATATTTAACAGGGCACCTCCTGCCAGAAGCCCGAAGAGCATAAGGACCATGCAGGTTACGGCACTGGCTATCATGGCTGTGGATATGGATGACTTCATATCCGTGTAATTCTTTGCTCCGAAATATCTTGAGGTGATGACGGAACAGCCTATGTTGCAGCCAAAGGCAAATGCAATGAATATAAGGGTTATCTCGTAGCTGTTGCCCACCGCCGCCAGGGCATTTTCTCCTATGTATTTTCCTGCCACCCACGAGTCGGCAATATTGTATAGCTGTTGAAATATAATGCTTCCGAATAACGGAAGGCAAAAACGCCATAATACCTTCTGGGGATTTCCCACAGTCAGATCTTTGTTCATTTCTCTTTCACTTCCTAATGAATTTTAAAAATAGTCATAGCGTGGCATTTGTACATTTAAAGTTAAAAACACCACGTCAACATATGAAATTATAGTTACTGCATATGCAAATGTAAATATTGTAAAAAATAAAAATGTGAGGTAATATACCAGTGACGTAAGGAGATGAAGATTATGAAATATAAACTTGCAGTATTTGACATGGACGGAACCATACTTAACACTCTGGAGGATCTTACAGACAGCACTAATTACGCACTGGGACAGTATGACATGCCTGAGCGTACTATAGATGAGGTGAGACACTTTGTGGGAAACGGTATCAGAAAGCTTATAGAGCGTGCGGTTCCTAAGGGAACCCCTGTAGAGGTTGTGGATGAAGTGTTCAAGACCTTCCATGGTTATTACAAGGATCACTGTGCCATCAAGACCAGACCTTATGATGGAATAAAAGAAGTAATATTAAAGCTTAAGGACATGGGAGTGCATACTGCCGTAGTTTCCAATAAAGCCGACTACGCAGTGAAGGAGCTGTGCGACGATTATTTCCCGGGACTTTTTGAGTTCTCAGTGGGAGATAAGGAAGGACAGAGGAGAAAGCCGTATCCTGACAGTGTTATAGCGGTCCTTGACAGATTTGGAACAGACAAAAAGGACGCAGTATATATAGGAGACTCAGAGGTGGACCTCCAGACCGCGAGAAATTCAGAGATGGATGTGATCATGGTAGGCTGGGGCTTCCGTAAGGAAGAGTACATCATGAGCCTTGGAGCACCGTTTGTGATACATTCCCCTGAGGAAATACTGGAGCACTTCTGATATCAGAAGCCTTATAATGATGTAAGCATGTATAAAAATATTCAATATACTGTGTGCAGAAGATAGCAGAGTAGATCCTGCTGAAATACAGTGTATGTATGAAATGTCCAATATATAGGCAAAAAAGCCCATATATTGGACATTTTTGCACATATAATAACTATTGTAGTGTAAAAATCTTGAAAAAACATTGAAAAAATACATATAAAATTCTTAATAAATAGTAAAATTTCGATAATCTATCCAAAAATATTCTATTTTTTTTCGCCCCCTTAGAAACTATAATGAATTTAGTCGTTGAGGCAAAACAAAAAAACCTAAACAAAACGGGAACGGTCGAAAGAATCCCGAAACTCACAAAAAAAACAAAACCGACAATTTTTTAGAAACAGGAGGAAATGTCAAATGAGAAAAAAGAGAGCATTAGCTGTTATAGCAGCAGCAACACTTGCAATGTCAATGGTAGGATGTGGATCAACCGGTAATGGTGGAAGCGGAAGCGGAAGCAGCAGCAGTTCAAAGAACAGTGAGAAGCCACTTTGCTGGTTCAACCGTCAGCCATCAAACAGTTCAACAGGAGAGCTTGATAAGGACGCTCTTAACTACAACAAGGATACCTATTATGTAGGTTTCGATGCTAATCAGGGTGCTGAGCTCCAGGGCGAGATGGTTCTTGATTACATCAAGGCAAATGCAGCAACAATGGATCGTAACGGTGATGGCGTAATCGGTTATGTACTTGCAATCGGTGATATCGGACACAACGATTCAATCGCTCGTACAAGAGGTGTTCGTTCAGCACTGGGCACAGGCGTTGAGACAGATGGAAATGTAGATTCATCACCAGCAGGAACAAATGTTGATGGTGCATCAAAGGTTGTTCAGGACTCAACAATCGAGGTTGGTGGTAAGACTTACACAATCCGTGAGCTTGCTTCACAGGAGATGAAGAATTCGGCAGGAGCTACATGGGATGCAGCTACAGCCGGTAACGCTATTGGAACATGGACAGCTTCATTCGGTGATCAGATCGATGTAGTTGTTTCAAATAATGATGGTATGGGAATGTCAATGTTCAATGCTTGGGCAAAGGACGCTAAGGTTCCTACATTCGGATACGATGCAAACAGTGATGCAGTTGCAGCTATAGCAGAAGGCTACGGCGGAACAATTTCACAGCATGCAGACGTACAGGCATATCTTACACTCAGAGTACTTCGTAACGCACTTGACGGTGTAGATGTTGATACAGGTATCGGTACACCTGATGAAGCAGGTAACTGCTTAACAGAGGGTGAAGATTACAGATACAGCGAGGAAGAGAGATCATACTACGCATTAAATGTAGCTGTAACAGCTGATAATTACCAGGATTTCACAGATTCAACAAAGGTTTATGACAAGGTTTCAAAGCAGCTTGACTCAAGCAAGAGCCCTAAGAAGAAGGTATGGCTTGATATCTACAATGCTTCAGATAACTTCTTAAGCTCAACATACCAGCCACTTCTTCAGAACTACGATGATCTTCTTAACCTTGACGTAGATTACATCGGTGGTGATGGTCAGACAGAGTCAAATATCACAAACCGTCTTGGAAATCCAAGCGAGTATGACGCATTCGCAATTAACATGGTTAAGACAGACAATGCTGCTTCATACACATCAATTCTTAATCAGTAAGATATTGATCTAAAGGCAAAATGATTTAACTCAGAAGGGTGTCAGAAAAAAATTGATACCCTTCTTTTACTAAGAAAAGGAAGTAGAACTATGGCAGATGATAAGAATAAATACATCTTATCGATTAACGGCATGAGCAAATCATTCGGTAGAAACAAGGTTCTTAATCATATCAATTTGAATGTTAAGCCTGGATCAATAATGGGTCTTATGGGTGAGAATGGTGCCGGAAAATCGACAATGATGAAATGTCTCTTCGGAACCTATCAGAAGGACGAAGGAACTATAATATTAGATGGTAAAGAAGTAAACTTTACAGGTCCCAAGGATGCACTTGAAAATGGTGTCGCAATGGTTCATCAGGAGCTTAACCAGTGTCTTGAGAGAAGCGTTGTAGATAACCTCTTCCTTGGACGATACCCTAGGAACTCAATGGGTATAATTGATGAAGGCAGAATGAGAAAGGAAGCTTCTGATCTGTTCAGAAAGCTTGGAATAACTGTTAACCTCACACAGCCTATGAAGAGAATGTCCGTATCACAGAGACAGATGTGCGAGATTGCCAAGGCTATATCATACAACTCAAAGGTTATCGTACTTGATGAGCCTACATCATCACTTACAGCACCTGAGGTTGCCAAGTTGTTCAAGATGATGAGACAGTTAAAGGAGCAGGGTATTTCCCTTATCTATATTTCACATAAGATGGATGAGATCTTCGAGATCTGTGACCAGGTTTCAGTACTTCGAGACGGTAGTCTTGTTATGACAAAGGACAGCAAGGATACAGATATGAATGAGCTTATATCAGCGATGGTTGGCCGTTCTCTGGACAACAGATTCCCACCGGTTGACAATAAGCCGGGTGAAACCGTTCTCTCAATACAGGGACTTTCTACAAAATATGCTCCGAAGTTACAGAACATCACCTTCGATGTAAAGAAGGGTGAGATCTTCGGACTTTATGGTTTGGTTGGTGCCGGCCGTACAGAGCTTCTTGAAACCATATTTGGTATTCGAACAAGAGCAGCAGGAAATGTAGTATACAATGGAAAAATGATGAACTTCTCCTCACCAAGGGATGCTATGGATCATGGATTTGCCCTTATAACAGAGGAAAGAAAGGCAAACGGTCTCTTCCTTAAAGGAGATCTTACATTTAACACAACCATTGCAAATATGAACCACTACAAGAGAGGTCTTGCATTATCAAATGACGACATGGTACGTGCAACAGCAGAGGAGATCAAGGTCATGCATACAAAGTGTATGGGACCTGATGATATGATCTCAAGCCTGTCAGGTGGTAATCAGCAGAAGGTCATCTTCGGCAGATGGCTTGAGCGTTCACCTAACGTATTCATGATGGACGATCCTACAAGAGGTATCGATGTAGGTGCCAAGTATGAGATCTACGAATTGATCATCAACATGGCAAAGCAGGGCAAGACAATTATAGTTGTTTCCTCAGAGATGCCTGAGATACTTGGTATCACAAACCGTATAGGCGTTATGTCTAACGGACATCTTGCAGGTATCGTAAACACAAAGGAAACAAACCAGGAAGAATTATTAAGACTCAGTGCTAAATATTTGTAAAAGAGAGGAGTATTGGATATGGCAGACAATAGTAAGATACTTTCGGCTGAGGACGAGGCAAAACTCTTAAAGCCGATTGATGAATATGTTGGAAAAATACAGAGTCAGATCGACGCACTTCGTGTTGACGGAGCTGACAAGGTTCAGAGCTTAAAGAACCATATAGCCCTCACAAAGGAGGACAAGAACTTATCAAAGGACGAGATCCAGAGGATTGTTGCTAAGGATAAGGTGGATTTAGAGAAGGCTAAGGCTGTTGAGGCAGCAAATAAGTCAAAGGTTTCAGCTCTCATCGCAGACGCTGAAGGATACCTTAAGAAGCATTACAAGACAGAGTATTACCAGAAGGTAGAAGCAAGCTGCGAATTAGAAAAGGCAGCAGAGAATGAAGCTTACGACAAGAAGAAAGCAACATTAAAGGTTGAGCATGAGCAGGCACTTAAGCAGATTACAGACTCAGGCGAGATCAAGGATGAGAAGTATGTATATAAGAACAGACTCTTCGATATCCAGATGGCTCACGACTCAAAACTCCAGGAGATCAAGGACAGAAAGCATGACGCATTCTTACATCAGTATCACTTAATCGATCTTCTCCGTATGTCAAAGTACACATTCGGACAGAAGAGAGCACAGGGCTTTGAGAATTACAAATACAACTTCAATACATCACAGTTCCTTTACAAGAATGGTCTGTATATTGTAATCATCCTTATCTTCATAGCACTTTGTATTATTACACCTATCGTTAAGAATACACAGCTGCTTACACTTACAAACATACTTAATATCTTACAGCAGGCTTCACCTCGAATGTTCCTTGCACTTGGTGTTGCCGGATTGATCCTCTTAACAGGTACCGATCTTTCCGTAGGACGTATGGTAGGTATGGGTATGGTTACTGCCACAATCATTATGCACAATGGTATTAATACAGGTGGTGTATTCGGACATATATTTGACTTTACAAATATTCCTGTAGCAGGCAGAGCTATCTTCGCTCTTGTTGCATGTATCATTCTTACAACAGTATTTGCAATGATAGCAGGTTTCTTCATGGCGAAGTTTAAGATGCATCCATTCATTTCAACAATGGCTAACATGCTTATTATCTTCGGTCTCGTAACATACGCAACAAAGGGTGTATCATTTGGTGCTATTGATTCAGCAATTCCAAATATGTTCATCCCTAGACTTGGTAACTTCCCAACAATTATTATTTGGGCAGTTGTAGCAATCATCGTAGTATGGTTCATCTGGAACAAGACTACATTTGGTAAGAATCTCTACGCTGTAGGTGGTAATCCTGAGGCAGCAGCAGTTTCAGGTATCTCAGTATTTAAAGTAACTCTTGGAGCATTCATCCTTGCAGGTATCCTTTACGGATTTGGTTCATGGCTTGAGTGTAACAGAATGGTTGGTTCAGGATCGGCAGCTTATGGACAGGGCTGGGATATGGACGCAATCGCAGCCTGCGTAGTTGGTGGTGTATCATTCACAGGTGGTATCGGTAAGATCTCAGGTGTTGTAACAGGTGTACTTATCTTCACATCACTTACATACTCTCTTACAATACTTGGTATTGATACAAACCTTCAGTTCATCTTCGAAGGTATCATCATTCTTGCAGCCGTAACACTTGACTGTCTCAAGTATGTACAGAAGAAGTAATCACAGACAGATAAATGTTGTGTGACTTGCAATATCACAGATAAATTTAATAAAACGACAGTGTCGTAGACGTAAAGCCGCCTTGGTTATCTAAAGGATGATCGGGCGGCTTTATGTGTATATCAAGATATAATCTTATAGGTCATATGTTTATTTTACAGAGTCGGATGCATATATCCACAATTCACATATAGTATAAATGTCCAGACCATAGCGCAGGTTTTCGTAATGAGGTTTGACCTTGCTACCGGCACAAAGCCCATGTTTGAGGAGGAGTAATGAAAATCACAAACAACGTGCGTGATTTTCATGGCTCCGACGAGTTTGGGCGACTGGCGGTTAATAAGCTGGTCGAACCGAATAGAAAAACAAGCGTGACTGGCATTATACTATATGTGAATGTGGATGATCACTCCCAATATATACGTATTTAGAAATGTGAAAAATTTAAAGATGTGCATATATGAAGTTTCAGTAAAATGATTTATGTAATCGACAATATCTGATATAATGAAAATAGTGTGAAAGAAAATGTGAAAGCAGATTTGCCGTGCTTTGTAAAAGAAATCGGCAGGAAATATCAACTCTCTGAGACCTATGGGGTTACATGGGATAATGTTTAGTATCGGAGGAAAAACTGATGGATAAATATAAAGTACTTCTTGTGGATGATGAAGAAGAGGTAATTGACGTAATAGAACATAAGATACACTGGGATATGCTGGGCTTCGAAGTGGTGGGCAGTGCCAACAACGGAGTAAAAGCCTTGGAGCTTTCAGAGAGGCTTCAGCCGGATGTGGTTATCACAGATATAAAAATGCCTTACATGGACGGACTTGAATTGTCCAGAAGGCTGAATAACGAATATCCCAATATACACATAATAATATTTACAGGCTTTGATGAGTTTGAATATGCCAAGGAGGCAGTACATCTCGAGATAGAAGAATACATGCTTAAGCCTATCAATGCACTGGAGCTGTCAGACTGTCTCAAGAGACTTAAGAATACACTGGACATTGAGAGAGAAGAGAAGCTTAACGTGAAGAAGCTAGAGAACTATTTCAATGATTCCCTTCCTATGCTTCAGATGAACTTGTTCATATCTCTTATTGAAGGACGTGTGAAGGAGTCGGACTATGAGAAATTCCTTTCCGCATACCAGATAAATATGAGGGGACCATATTATTGCTGTGCCATATTCCACACATCAGAACATCATGTGCCGGAGGGCATGAACCCCCTGCTGTTGTCCATGTCAGTGGAAAGAGAAATTAAGGACAGGATACTTTCAGAGTGGAACAGTCAGATATTTACTTATCTCGGCAACACGGTATTGATAGTAGAGCTTGCCTCAGAGGATACTGTAGCTCAGCTTACGGATACCTGCGACAGGTTCTGCAGATGGGCATACAGAGTTATGGGAGCCGTGGTTACAGCAGGTATCGGAAGATGCCTGGATAACCTTTTTAATATAAATAATTCCTATGATGGCGCCAGAGAGGCTTTGTCCTACAGAGTCCTCTACGGAACCGGGCGGGCTATAAATATCGGTGAGATAGCACCAAAAGAGCAGGAGATCGCCATCCAGTCAGAGGATACAAAAATGCATGATCTGTTTAAGAATATACATCTCGGCTCCGTTGATGCAATAAAGAAATCGGCAGCAAAGGAGATCGAAAAGCTTCACAGGAATGCCAAGACTGTAAGTCAGTACAACCTCGCCACCATGGAGATGGTGGGAGCTTTCTATAGATTTTGTGCAAATAATTTTATTGACTTTAACGAGTTCTGCTGTGGTGTGGAAAATCCATATGAAAAGGTACCGGAGATGGATGAGAGTACCTTGACCTCGTGGATAACAGAAACAGCCACAGCCATTGCCGAGGAACTTAAGAATGCCCGAAACAGCACTTCAAGAAGACTGGTTACAGATGCACAGAATATAGTAAGGGATAGATATATGGAGCCTAATCTGTCGTTGGATACGGTGTGTTCAGATCTGGGAGTATCTAACTCATACTTTTCTTCGGTATTTAAGAAGGAGACAGGAAAGTCATTTGTTTCCTATCTTACGGATTACAGAATGGAACATGCGGCGTCACTCATACTCGAGACAAATGAGAAGAGCTATAAGATTGCAGAAAAGGTGGGGTATCTTGATGCAAACTATTTCAGCTATGTGTTTAAGAAGAGCTTTGGGGTATCACCCTCAAAGTACAGAACAGAGCATCTGAACGGCTGATGATCAAACAGAAATGGAAGAACACTTATTATGGGTAAAAAAAAGGGATATGGACAGCAGAAGGATAAACATTCTCTTAAGATGAGAATAAGGGGCTGGTTTCACAGAGGAAGATTTATAGGATTTGATATACAATCCATAATCATGGCAGTACTTACTACACTCACGATAGTTACAACCGTCGTTATGGGGCTGCTTATCTATAACAGATTTACGCGGGCTATAAAGCAGACTGCTATATCTAATGCAGAGAGCCTTATAAACAGCACTGTTGAAAAGATAGATTCAGATCTTCTTAATGTGAGACAGATTTCCAATGCCTTGAATTATAACATAATCCAGGAAGGCGATGTAAATGATCAGGAATTTGCCAGACAGTTCAGTCTGCTTTATGAGGTAAATAATGACAAAGTCCAGAGCCTTGCGTTATTTGATAATGAGGGGAAACTGGTGGCGGCAGAGCCTGTCATGGAGCAGAAGGATAACGTGAATGTGAAATCCCAGAAATGGTATACAGATGCATTAAGGGACATTGAGAATATACATTTTTCTACACCGCACATACAGAATTTATTCGCAGATGAGTCGTATAAGTATTACTGGGTAATATCTTTAAGCCGATCGGTGGATATCAACAACGGAAAGACGCCCGTAAGTGGTGTGCTCCTTGTGGATATGAAGAGTTCAGTTATATCCGATACCATGAAAGCTATAAATGAGGATTCCAACGAAGTATACTACTACTTGTGCAACAGAGAAGGCAAGATAATCTATCATCCTAGGAGGACAGAGATAGACAGAGGTCTTATATCAGAGGATGTAGGAAAGGTTGCCATGCTGGAGGACGGAACCTATGAACTGAAATTAAACGGAAAAAGCGGAAATGTGGTTGTTGGAAGTATTGCATATACCGGTTGGAAGATAATTGGTGTGGTCCCGGATACGGTTCAGACTATAAATATTAAGAAATTCAGATATTATATAATCACAACAGCCATAGTTCTTCTCATGATGATCCTTGAGGTAAACAGGATAATCACAAAAAAAATCTCAAGACCTATACTTAAGCTTAATGAGTCAGTTAAGGCATATGAGGCAGGAGAGAAACCGGATATATACGTGGGCGGATCTTCGGAGATAAGACACCTGGGTTATTCCGTCCAGAAGTCCTATGAGCAGATCGAGGAACTGATGGAGGAGATAATAAGGCAGCAGAATCAGCGTAGGAAGAGCGAGATGGATGCGCTTCAGAGCCAGATAAATCCTCACTTTCTGTACAATACGCTTGAATCGATTACCTGGATGGTTGAGGCTCACAAGAATACTGATGCGGTATTTATGATATCTGAGCTTGCCAAGCTCTTAAGAATCAGTCTTTCAAAGGGCAGAACCATAATAAAGATATCAGATGAGATTCAGCACAGCAGAAGCTACATGAACATACAGAAGGTAAGATACAAAGAACGTTTTAAGACTGAGTTTATCATAGATGAAGAGGTAAATGATTACTGTATTGTAAAGCTAGTGGTTCAGCCTATACTTGAAAATGCTATTTATTACGGCGTTGGCAATATGGATGAGGATGATGGCGGCAAGATCACGGTTCGCGGTGAGAAGAAGGATGATGATATTTATATCACTGTTGAGGACAATGGAATGGGAATGTCAGAGGAGGTTGTTGACAACATCCTTTCAGATAATGAGAAGGTACCAAAGCATGGCTCCGGAGTGGGGCTTATCAATGTTCACAACAGGATACAGCTCATGTTCGGCAGTCAGTACGGACTTCAGGTGTATAGCGAGCCTGATGAGGGAACCAGAATAGTTATCCATATTCCTGCGATACCTTATAATGATCAGAATCGTGTGGAGCTTGAGAAACAGAAATACGGAAAGGCGAAGGTGACAGATGAAGAAAAGTAAGATTACCATTATTGTGGCAGAATTGATTCTTTTGGCTCTTGCCGTATTTTTTGTAAGAAAAATATTCGAAGAGGATGTTCCCCAGAAGAGGGTTGCGGTTATAGTTGAGAGATCCGGTGATAAGAGATGGGATGCTCTTTTCCAAGGACTGAAGCACTCAGCAGATTTGAATAATCTTCATCTTATTATCTGCAATACAGATGATATAAAAAATGCCGATGATGAAAAGACCCTTATATATGAGCAGCTTGACAATAATGTGGATGCATTTATCATATGTCCTGCACCGGGAAGCAATACTCTGCAGATGCTTCAGGAGCTAAACAATGAGGTGCCATTTGTGCTTATTACTGAGGACGTGTATATCGCAGGCGAAGGGAAAGACTCCGGGAATGACGCAGAGTATACAGCAAGTGGATTCCCTGTTATAAAGCCTGATAATTACCAGATGGGATATAAGCTTGGTGAGGAGCTTGTGAAAAATAACGGAGGCGCCCTTGATGGGAAGAAGATTGGAATATATGCGGGCAGAGAGAAAACAGAGGCAACCGTAAGTCAGGTAAAGGGTGTCATAGATGCCCTCTCAGGTACGGGATGTGAGATAATATGGGAGTATTATTATCTTGAAAATCAGAATGTGTGCAGTCTTGTTGATAATTCCCAAAGAGTTGATTATATATGTGCAATGGACACAGATGTACTTGATATCCTTGGGGAGGAAGCGGTTGACGGAAAGTATGATGGCGCAGAGATATATGGTATTGGAAGCAGTATGAAGTCAGTGACGCTTCTTGATTATGGGCAGATAAGGTGTCTGGTGGTGCCGGATGGATATGATATAGGGTATGAAAGTATTATGGAACTTGCGAAGAAGCTTGACAATTCATTTTATTCCCTTGAAAGCCATGAGGCAGATGCTAAGGTTATTTACAGAGAGGATATTTTCTCTGACGATGTAGAAAGGTTTTTATACTCATATGAATAGACTTATATTAAAAAAAATAACAGCCTTTGTACTGATTTGGGGTATGATGGTGAGTCTGGCGGGCTGTGGAAGCAGGAAACACAAGAGTTACACAACCCTGAGGGTAGGGGTTATAACTTATACGCAGAATGATGCATTTATCAACGCACTCACTGATTGTCTCAAAACTGAACTCAAATCCATGGAGACTGCCCATATGAAGATCATAGTCTCTATAAGGAGTGCAGATGACGATCAGGAAGACCAGGATGAGGTGGCAGCGGAAATGATAGATGCAGGATGCGATATTCTGTGTGTTAATCTGGTGGACAGAACTGCTCCTTCAAAGATAATAAGAAATGCCAGAGATAATGATATTCCTGTTATTTTTTTTAACAGGGAACCTGTTATGGATGATCTTATGCAGTGGGATAAGCTGTATTATGTGGGATGCGATGCGAAACAATCAGGAGAGATGCAGGGAGAGATTGCCGCAGATTATATAAATGAACATCCGGAGGTAGATCGTAATAGGGATGGAAAGATACAGTATATTCTCCTTGAGGGTGAGGCGGGACACCAGGATGCCATAAGCAGAACAGACAGCTCTGTCAAGACACTTATCAGTAAAGATATCACTCTTGAAAAGCTCAGCTATCAGTTTGCTGATTGGAACAGGGGTCAGGCAGAGAACAGGATGACACAGCTTATAAGCCAGTATGGAAACAGCATAGAAATGGTCATATCAAACAATGACGAGATGGCGCTGGGAGCTGTGGAAGCATATAAGAAGGCAGGATACCCTGAAGAGGAATGGCCTGTGATATTTGGTATAGATGGGCTTAAAGATGCTCTTGAAGCAGTGGAAGCCGGAACTATGCAGGGAACTGTATATAACGACAAGGAGGACCAGGCAAGGGAGATGGCAAAGCTGGCAGTGGATATATTCAAGGAAACTGACATTGAATCTCATGATTTAAGTCTGGGAAGATACTATGTATCACCATACCAGAAGGTTGATGAATCTTCTGTGGAGAAATTTCTTAAACCACGACAGTAGTATTCTTCCGGTAAGAAATATTTGGTACATAACATATAGGAAGGTGAAGAGAGAAAAATATGCAAGATGATTGGACAGAAGAGTTTTATAATGAGATAAATCCTGAAAAAAGGCTTGAGATATTAAAGAAAAATACGCCTGACCAAAAGACTGGAACAGATTTGTTCAGGGACAGACTCTGGGTTGCCAGATATGGGAAGAGGAAGCCTAAAAATGATGCATTTGTCAAGTGCCTTATGGAGATGAAATATGTTGCCGAGGGTGGTGCCATAGACATAGGCGGGGCCAGAAAAAAACAGGCAATAAATGTTATTACGGAACTGTGTCTTTTCGAAGCGGACAAGAGAAGCGTGGAAGAGCAGGATATTTTGGTAAATGAGATAAAAAATGCTTTTCTCAAGTTTATAGATGTAAGCAGAAATGGCAGAGGCTTTACCTCTATAGTATTTGGAATGGGACAGTTGTCGGATGAGAGTGTCACAAAAAAAATTGCAGAACAGATAAGTGCCATTGCTTTTACGGCACCTCATATGCTTCATATGGATAAAGAATTTGCGTTGTTACAGAAAGCTGCCCTTATTGCATTCCGACAGGAATATCCAAACAGGGAGCATTTTCTGAAAAAATAAAGCCGGAGGGATATATACCGGGGAAATCAGCTAAAAAACATTGGAATAATATATTCAGTTAAATGGATGGCGATAATCGGTGGATGTCGATATAAGTTGTGGGATGTATAAATATTTGCTATAATTGTGCAAATATGTTGATTGAAAGTGAGTCGCGGGTGAACAGAGATACTGAGCTGCTTGCATACCAATAATTGCGTTGTCGGCAAATGCCTTTAAGGACGACGTTGACAAGTGGCTTGAGGCGAGAATGAACGGGCATATGTCAAAGCCTATTGATATGGCAGAGCTGACTGCAGGTCTCGCGAAGATAAAGAAAAAAGCCTGACGTTCAGTCGGGCTTTTCCAGTTGTGTTTTTGGTTTCAGAAAGGAGATATTATGTGTGCGTATGTTGAATTTAAGGATGTAAAGAAGGTGTACAAAACCGGTGAGGTGGAGATACATGCTCTTCGTGACGTGAATTTTGAGATTGAAAAGGGGGAGTTCTGTGTGATCGTCGGTGCTTCCGGTGCCGGAAAGACCACTATACTGAATATCCTTGGCGGAATGGATACCTTGACCAGCGGAAGCGTAAAGCTTGCAGGTGAGGAGATATCCAGGCTTAACAAGAGACAGCTTACAGCCTACAGACGTTATGATGTGGGCTTTGTATTCCAGTTTTATAATCTGGTGCAGAACCTTACAGCCCTTGAGAATGTGGAGCTTGCGGGACAAATCTGTAGAGAGCCTCTCGATGCGGCTACTGTACTTAAGCAGGTGGGGCTAGAGGATCGTATGGCAAATTTCCCTGCCCAACTGTCGGGCGGAGAGCAGCAGAGAGTTGCCATAGCAAGGGCTCTGGCGAAGAATCCGAAGCTTCTCTTATGTGATGAGCCAACAGGAGCTCTTGACTACAATACAGGTAAGGCAGTACTCAAACTACTTCAGGATACCTGCCGTAACACCGGCACTACAGTTATAGTCATAACACATAATCAGGCTCTTACTGCCATGGCGGACAGGGTTATAACTGTGAAGAGTGGTACTGTTGAGAAGGTCATAAAAAACGAAAATATTATGAATGTTGAAGATCTTGAATGGTAGGTGTTTTATGAAATCAATGATGAGACGCACGACATTTCGTGAGATAAAAAATACATTTGGAAGATTTGCGGCTATAATGGCTATTATTGCTCTGGGCGTGGGTTTCTTCTCGGGACTTAAGATGACCAAGCCGGACATGGTAAATACTGTATCGGATTTCCTCAGCACATCGGATTTTTACGATCTGCACCTTATGTCCACACTGGGATTTACTGATGATGATGTGGAAGTATTTGCAGGGGAGGATGATGTGAAAGCTGCCGAGGGTGTGTATTCATTTGACCTGTTGTACTCGGGCTTTGACGAAAACGAGAAGGTCTTAAAGACCATGTCCCTGCCGGAGGATGTGAACAAGCTTCAGCTGGTTGACGGTCGTATGCCGGAGAGTAATGACGAGTGTGTTATGGACGCCAAGATATCGGACGTGTCCATAGGGGACACAATCAAAGTGTCTAAGGAGAACAGTGACACATACTACGACGCCATGAAGGAGAAGGAGCTTAAAGTAGTTGGAACCGTCAATACTCCGTTATATATTAACTTCGAGAGGGGAACCACATCTATCGGAAGCGGTAAGCTCTTAGGCTTCGTTTATGTTATGGCGGACAACATAGAGAGCGACTATTACACAGATGTATATGTGAGGTTTAATGAGGATTATGACCTGTACTCTGATGAGTACAAGGATTACATGGATGAGAAGAATGACGCATGGGATGAGATATGCAAGGATCAGGTGACTAAGAGGTACAGGGAGCTCATGGTTGCTGCCGGTATGCCGGCGGATGCGGTCGGGGACGTGACCATAGATGACGTTAACGATGTGGACTATTATGTTCTTGACAGGAATACCAATGTGGGCTATGTGTGCTTCGAGAGTGACTCAGGTATTGTGGATGGTGTATCAAGAGTATTTCCGGTGTTTTTCATACTTGTTGCGGTTCTTGTGTGCATGACCACCATGAACAGAATGGTGGAGGAGCAGCGATCCATGATAGGAATGTTCAAGGCTCTGGGTTATGGTGAGGCAACTATCATGGGCAAATACATGATTTATTCAGGAACTGCTGCGGTGATCGGCTGTGTTGGTGGATACCTCATAGGTACCTATGTGTTCCCTGAGGTTATCTGGTATGCCTACCACCTTATGTATATAAATATTCCGCTCATAAGAGTTGTTGACTGGAAGCTGATCTGTATTGTGCTGGCGGCGTCACTTCTCTGTACCATCGGAACCACCTGGCTGTCCTGCCGGTATGAGCTTGCCGAAACGGCAGCAGGACTTATGAGACCAAAGGCTCCGAAGCCGGGGAAGAGAGTTTTGTTGGAGCGTATTCCATTTATATGGAAGCGTATGAAGTTCCTTAAGAAGGTTTCTGTGAGAAATATCTTCAGATACAAGAAGCGTTTCTTCATGATGATAATAGGTATAAGCGGCTGTACGGCACTGCTCCTTACGGGCTTTGGTCTTAAGGACTCCATAACGGGATTTGCCGATACCCAGTTTGGGGAGATACAGGTGGCAGACGGTACCATAAGCTTTAATACAGGCAATATGACCGGAGGTGCAGATACTGCGAGACTGGATGAATTGCTTGGCGATTATGTTGAAGAATATGATATAGTCAGTGAAATGAGCTGGGATCTTGTTGAGGATTCAGGAATAAAATCCGTGAATATGATAATCATGGAGGATCCGGCACATATATCAAGATATGTGAAGTTTAAGGATCATAAGGGGAGAGAGATAGATTACCCGGGAAAAGGCGAGGCAGTCATAAACAATGCCCTGGCAGAACAGTATGGTATCAAGACCGGTGATGAGATAACTGTGAGAAACAGTGACATGAAGGAGATAAGGGTCAAGGTATCGGGGATATTTAACAATCACGTATACAACTATGTGTTCATTTCTCCGGATACCTACGAGGAGCAGATGGGAGGTGCTCCGGAATATAAGACGGTGTATTTCAATCTAAAGGACGGCATTGATGCCCATCAGGCGGCAGCAGACCTTATGGAGGACAGCAGTATCCTGTCTGTAACTGTAAATAATGACATGAAGGAAAGAATTTCAAATATGATGAAGAGTATGAATTATATCGTCATTGTGGTCATTCTTTCGGCTGGTGCCCTGGCATTTATCGTTCTCTATAACCTTACAAATATCAACATTACCGAAAGGATCAGAGAGATCGCGACCATTAAGGTGCTGGGCTTTTTCAAAAATGAAACCTCTGCATATGTATTCCGGGAAAATCGTGTCCTTACGGCATTTGGAATTGTCTTCGGACTTATACTTGGAGTGTTTCTCCACAGATTTGTTATGTCCCAGATAAAGGTTGACATGGTTTCCTTTGATGTGTATGTGGCACCACTTAGCTATGTATATAGCATCGTGCTGACATTTGTATTTAACTTCCTGGTAAATCTCATTATGTCGGCAAAGCTTGAAAATATAAATATGGCTGAGTCGTTGAAATCAGTGGAGTAAAGAACTGAGACTATAAACTCAAATAAAAATGTAGAACTTTGGGGAATTATGTTGTATTCTATCTTAGTTAAGAGTAAGCACGCTGACATTTTGTGAGCCGCGCTATGAGCTGTGTCAGCTATCACCAGATGGAAAAATTTTTGATGGCTGATGTTCAAGGAAAATGGAGGATAAAAATGAACTTTCTGGAAGAGAGAATTTTGAAGGACGGAATTGTTAAAGAGGGAAATGTACTTAAGGTTGACAGTTTTCTTAATCATCAGATGGACATTCGCCTTTTTGACCGGATCGGAGAAGAATTTAAGAAGAGATTTGAAGGAACCGAGATAAATAAGATCCTTACAATAGAGGCATCAGGAATAGGTATTGCCTGCGTTGCAGCGAGACATTTTGACGTGCCGGTTATATTTGCCAAGAAATCAAAGAGTATAAACATAGAGGGCGATGTGTATGTGGCAGAGGTTGAGTCATTTACCCATAAGTGCAAGAATCAGGTTATAGTATCCAAGAAATTCTTAAATCCCGGGGATAAGGTTCTTATAATAGATGATTTCCTTGCAAATGGCTGTGCCCTTCAGGGACTTATCTCTATCGTAAAGTCCGCAGGTGCCAGCGTTGAGGGAATTGGAATTGTCATAGAAAAAGGCTTCCAGACCGGCGGTCAGATAATCCGTAATCTTGGATATCATCTTGAATCACTTGCAATTGTTGACAGTATGAATTCTGAAACAGGCGAGATAGAGTTCCGTCCACAGTAGATAATTACAAGAGTGTGTCAAGATTTATATGAAACCTTGACACATAGCATCAGCCATTTGCCGAAGGCAAATTTTAATGGGCGATGTACATGCAGCGAGGATAAAATTATGACGATCAAGGATTTAAAAATAGGTGAGACAGCCACGATCATAGAGGTCGGTGGCAATGGAGCACTACGCCAGCACTTTCTGGACATGGGACTGATTCAGGGGACGGAAGTGACTGTAGTAAAATATGCTCCTATGGGAGATCCCGTTGAATTAAGAATTCATGGGTATGAGCTAACGATCAGATTAGAGGATGCAGGAAAGATACAGGTGGGAGCTGTTCACCAGACAGTTTTATCACCAAGACCTGCAATAGATAAGGCAGACATTCCTCATCCGGGTCTTGGTGAGGGCGGCAAGTATCATTCTAAGGATGATGAGAATCCGCTTCCCGATGATGTGACGCTGACATTTGCACTGGTGGGAAATCAGAATTGTGGCAAGACAACGTTATTTAACCAATTAACAGGTTCTAATCAACATGTGGGAAATTTCCCGGGCGTGACAGTGGATCGTAAAGATGGAGAGATAAAGGGATACAGCAATACATGTATTACGGATCTGCCGGGAATATACTCAATGTCGCCTTACAGCAGTGAGGAGATTGTGACCAGGGAGTTTCTCCTGCAGGATAAGCCCAAGGGAATTATTAACATAGTGGACGCTACTAATATAGAGCGTAACCTCTATCTGACTATGCAGCTTATGGAACTTAATATTCCTATGGTAGTTGCACTTAACATGATGGATGAAATGAGGGTGAACGGCGGCTCCGTATTGGTAAACGAATTGGAAGCTTTTCTTGGGGTTCCTGTTATTCCGATTTCTGCAGCAAAAGGAGAAGGAATTGAGGAGCTGGTGAGTCACGCCATCCATGTTGCCAAGTACCAGGAAGGCCCTCAGGTTGTGGATTTCTGTTCTGCGAATGGAACGAAGCAGGAGAGTGCGGTACACAGATGTATTCATGCGATAATGCATCTTATAGAAGATCATGCCAACGAGGCTGGGATACCGGTTCGATTTGCGGCGGGTAAACTTGCCGAGAATGATAAACTTGTTCTGGACAAGCTTTCTCTTAGTCAGAATGAGAAGGAGACTCTTGAACATATTAACCTCCAGATGGAAGAAGAAAGTGGGATGGACCGGGCAGCGGCCATTGCAAGTATGAGATTCTCATATATAAAAAGAGCATGCCAGCAGACGGTTATAAGACCACATGAGAGTAGAGAACGTGCCAGAAGCCGCAGAATAGATAAGATCTTAACGGGAAAATATACTGGAATACCGACGTTTATCGCTATAATGGGGCTGGTATTCTGGCTTACATTTAATGTCATAGGAGCTTTTTTACAATCTTTGCTGGAGCAGGGGATAGATGCACTTACAGAGCTTACAGATAAAGGTCTGACAGCTATAAAGGTAAACAGTGTGCTTCATTCCCTTATTATAGATGGAATATTCACAGGTGTGGGCAGTGTACTGAGCTTTCTGCCTATTATAGTTACCTTGTTTTTCTTTCTGTCCATGCTTGAAGATAGTGGATATATGGCAAGAGTGGCATTTATTATGGACAAGCTTCTCAGAAAGATTGGTTTGTCCGGAAGAAGTATAGTCCCTATGTTGATCGGGTTTGGCTGTACTGTTCCGGGAGTTATGGCATCCCGTACATTATCTTCTGAACGTGACAGAAAGATGACCATACTTCTTACACCATTTATGAGCTGCTCGGCAAAACTTCCGATATATGCCTTTTTTGCATCTGCCTTTTTTCCGGGTAGAGGAGCAATAGTTATGATTGCGTTGTATTTCTTCGGAATTATAATGGGGATTTTGATGGCTTTACTTATGAAAGGAACTATGTTCAAGGGTGAACCTGTGCCATTTGTAATGGAACTTCCTAATTATCGTATGCCGGGAGCGAAGAATGTGGCACAGCTGCTTTGGGAAAAAGCAAAAGACTTTCTTCAGAGAGCATTTACGGTGATATTTGTTGCAACTATTGTAATATGGTTCTTACAGAGTTTCAGCATCAGACTGGATCTTGTTACTGATTCACAGGACAGTATACTTGCAATGGTTGCCGGTTTTATTGCTCCAATATTCAAACCCCTTGGATTTGGAGACTGGAGAATATCAACTTCGCTTATAACAGGATTTATGGCTAAGGAAAGCGTTGTGTCCACACTTAACGTCCTGTTTGGTTCAACAGAAAAATTGCTTGCAGTGCTGACTCCTGTAGGTGCAGCATCTCTGCTGGTATTCTGTCTGTTATACACACCTTGCGTTGCTGCCGTGGCATCAGTAAAGCGTGAGCTGGGCGGCAGATTGGCAGCCGGTATGGTTGTATGGCAATGCCTGATAGCCTGGGTAGCGGCATTTGCTGTGTATATGATAGCCGGATTGTTTTAACGTAGTATAAATAAAAGTGTCAAAGGACATATAAAGGCAGGAAAGCACGCCGTCACTTCGTGATCTGTGTTAATAAATAATGAGGAGAAATATTATGAGTAAAGATAATACAAATAAAAAACAGGCCTCCATGGATAATATTTACAGATTAGACGGAAGAGTCCCTGTGGGAAAAGCCATACCTTTTGGCTTGCAGCATATACTTGCCATGTTCGTTGCCAATATCGCACCGATCATCATTGTGGCAGGTGCCTGCGGCATGAGTGCCCAGGAAAGTGCCAGGCTTATACAGAGTGCCATGATCATTGCGGGAATTGGTTCTCTTATACAGATGTTCCCATTATGGAGAGTAGGATCGGGACTTCCTATTGTAATGGGTATAAGCTTTACATTTGTGTCGGTGTTCTGTTATCTGGGACCGGTTTACGGATATAATGTCATAATGGGTGCTGTCCTTGTGGGTGGTATCATAGAGGGTGTACTGGGTCTGCTGGCAAAATATTGGGTTAAGCTTATTACCCCGGTTGTTGCGGCAAGTGTTGTTACCGCAATAGGATTTTCACTGTTGTCAGTTGGTGCGGCTTCCTTTGGCGGTGGCAGCGGCAGTGATAATTTCGGTTCAGTAGAGAACTGGATACTTGGTGTTGTGACACTTATGTGTTGTCTGGTGTTCCATATATTTGCGAAGTCATACTGGAAGCAGTTATCGGTTTTGTTTGGACTGATTGTCGGTTACATAGTTGCGGTGTGCATGGGAATTGTTGATTTCTCTGCGTTAAAGGATACCTCCATCATTGCACTTCCGCAGATCATGCCGTTTAAGCCGGAATTTAATGCAAATGCAATCCTCTCAGTTACCTTGATATTCCTGGTTTCTGCAACGGAGACCATCGGTGACACATCAGCGTTGGCGGTGTCAGGTCTTGGCAGGGATGTTACGGAAAAGGAGACATCGGGTTCTATTGCCTGTGATGGATTTGTCAGTGCATTGTCATCGGTGTTCGGATGTCTTCCTATAACATCCTTCAGCCAGAATGTAGGTCTTGTTGCTATGACCAAGGTTGTAAACAGATTTACTATCGCTACCGGGGCAATCATTATGATTCTTGCCGGAATATTCCCTGTATTTGGTGCGGTTCTTGCTACTCTTCCGGATGCGGTTCTTGGTGGATGTACCATCATGATGTTCGGTACTATCGTGGTGAGCGGAATACAAATGCTTGGAAGATGTGGATATACCCAGAGAAATATTACTATTACAGCGCTTTCGCTTAGTATAGGTCTTGGGTTTACTCAGGTGCCGGAGATATTCGCAATATTCCCTAAGATCATTCAGACAGTATTCGCTGAAAATTGCGTGGCAGTGGTATTCATAGTTGCTATCATATTAAACCTTGTACTTCCAAAGAACATGGAGGCAGACGGAGGAACGGCAGAAGCAGAAGGATAAGAATAAATATAGGAATAATAAATAGGCAGGCGGGGTACGAGAGCCGGAAGCTGGCTGTGCCCTGGAAAATTAAAAAGGAAAAAGGTGAGTAGAATTTCTACTCACCTTTTCTTTTTTCTACATAAATTCCTACATGGAATTAAGCTAAAAAATTCAGATATGGATTTTATTTAGTCGGCGCGACAGGATTCGAACTTGCGACCTCCACGTCCCGAACGTGGCGCTCTACCAAACTGAGCCACGCGCCGTAACCACACCTTGATAGTATATGATTTTTTAATAAAAATTTCAAGCTATTTATTAACAAAGAAAATAAATTATCAATATTCCGGTTCATGCATTGGCCTTATCTCATATATGTTGTTCTGTAGCCATGATTTTCACTTGGACGAAGGTCATTTGGATACATAGTATCAGAATAGATTGCTTCCTGATATTCCTTTACCAGGCGGAAGATCTTTTCGTAATCGGCAATATTCTCAATATTCATTCCATGGAAATGACCGTTTTCTGAGTGAGATGATGTAGTTGAAATATGGCTGCAGGTTGTAATTACGTCGCCGGTGCGGAACAGCTTGTCAAATATTCCCTGCCTTACAGAAACATGTGACAGATCTGTAAAAGGCTTCATCTCAGTTGTTGTGGTAAATATTCCTGACTTTATGTATATACCTCTGTCTGTAATAAGGTATTCGGTATGCTTTGCCTTGAGTCCGGCAGTTAATACGCCGGCAATGTAGATCCATACAGGAGCCAGATGGATAATGAAAAATACCAGTATGGATTTTGCTCCTGTTCCAAATGAACCGCCATAGCTTAAAAATGATGAAATAAATTGCATGTCGAAGGCAAACCAAATTAACGCAAAAATCAACAATGGATTAAATATCGCCTCAAATACAGAGACTCTTTTATCTTTCTTTCCCTGCCATACAATGGTTTCATTTACACCAATTTCATCTCTTAATGTCATAAAATAAATCCCCCTTTTATTTTGGTTTTGTACTGCTATACAATCCTTCGGTTACTTTTTACCTTTGCTCAAATGTCGGATAAATAGTTACTAAAATATTTAAATGACGGATGAACATTTGCCAAAGCGTCTATATTCCGGATAGATAGTCACTAAAACCTGAATATGCCTTAATTCTATCATATACAGTATATGACATTCAATGTTTTAATTGCTGTCATCAGATAATGTTTAATGAGCTGATCTGCAACCTTATATTAAGGCAATGTATCAATATAAAACTTTTAGACGTTTTTTCAACACCATGATTATTAGGGGAATTGCCTGCGACAGACCATTTCTTGAGTGGCGTGATAATGCGTTGTATAAATTCTCACCGAGACTTACAAAGGAGCATACATACAACGGAGCATACATACAACGGGGCGGTGTATGGCTTAAGGATTGATTGCAGTGAGATCGTAAACAGACAGCTTAACATTATAGGTGCAAATGTCTACCACAGAAGTGATATGGAGGAGGCAGCAGAGCTTTTATCAGACAGTGCCTATAATTTTGAAACAGTCATCACCAATGAGTTTTTGCCGGAGGAGTGCAAGGAAGCATTTGCCCTTTTAAATTCCGGAGACAAGAATGCAGAAAAGGTTGTGTTTATATTTGCATAGCCGACGCTAAGGAAAAGGATATAACAAAAAAACTGTGGAGCCGGAGGAAAGCCTGCAATAGAAGGATCGCTGTATGGAATGGAAATGAAAAAAGCATGAGAGTATGGAGGGAGGTCCATAGGCTCATGCTTTTTGATATTAGTGTTAAATGTGCAAATGCAGCTTGGTGGTTACTGTAATAAGCTTGGGTCAGGCTTTATAAATTCCACATCTCCGAATACCTTCTGCTTCTCTGCGATTACATCCTTCACAATGTTTTTGCTGTTGTAATCATTATTATGGTAGTATTCGGCAAGTGTTCCGTTTTCTATTGGAACATACACTAAATTTACATAACCTGAAATCTCAGAGCTTATTCCGGAAGGAGAGCTGCTGTCAACATTCGATGTATCGCAGAAACCTGCCGCTATACCGAAATCTTCAAACTGCCAGCCTATGTATACCAGTTCAAGTGAAATGCCATAATCGGTGCTTTCCGGGTGGATAAAGTCATTTACCAGAGTGTGAGCATCAAGTGTTTCGGAGAAATAAGTCACATAATTTGGAGAACCAAATTCCGCAGCCAACATATCTAACAGTAAGTATTCTTCACATATGTCACTGTGATCTTTTTCCAGAGCTGCAAAATCATCATCAGATATTCTGAAAGTGGTATTGCTGAGGTAACTATCTGCCAGGTACCATTTCATATTATCAAGAGCCTCGCTTACGGTTCCGTCATCAGCGTCTATCTCCAGGCTTGGATAATCAAGGCTGTCAGTAAAGAAAGAATATGCGTAGGCGTTATCGTTTAAACAGTCAGCAAGGGGAATGTTTCCCGAAGCATGATATGGGATATTGTTTAAAGTGTCTGTGGTAAATGGAAGTGCCTCTCCGTAAAGTGTAGCACCCTCTGGGAGCTCCAGATATTCTGCGTCTGACAGTTCGTGGGCTATGATCCATGGACAGTCCTTGAAATCAATATTTGCAGTATCATTGTCATCTGAGTTGTCGGAGCTTTCATCACTTCCCGAACCGGCATCGTCAGAACTGTTATTCTTTGTTGTGGTGTTGTCATCTCCGGAAGATTTGCTTCCCTCATCCTTTGATGATCCGCAGCCTGCCGCTGACATGAGAGCCATGGCAAGAGTAAGTCCAAGTGCTGTAGTTTTTAGTAAGTTTTTCTTCATATTCGTCCTCCTGTTATTGACACGGCTCACGAAGTGATGGCGTGTTTTCATTTTTCATGTGTCGTTCGACACTAATACTCTTATATTATACAGACGAAGCAGAAAAAGAAAATGTTGGGGTTGAACAAAAATTTTCGGGATTTTTTTGAAAGTTTTTGTTCGGGAGGGTATTAGGTCAATTTCGATTTGGAGTTCTATAGAGAAATTTGACATAAGTATAATAAGATGTTAGTATATATCAAAAGAGGTGCTACCGATAGGCGGTTAGCCCTGATATATCAAGTAAAGTAATCGCTCAGTCGGTCAGGACAGTGGGCGATTATTTTTTTGCCTTATCATTGCTCCGAGAACCAATGGTATAACCAAGAGCAAAGCAAGCAATGCACAAGCTGATAATGGCTATAAAAAGTTCCGTTGTGAGCATAAGCACGACCTCCTCTTTAGATTTCCATAAATGGATTTCTATGTAAACGCAAGCTAAGACTCTTGCGGAGAAGGACTAATCGCCTACCGCGTAGGGTAGCACCACACATATTATGTCAAACGCATGTTCGATAATCAAGCATAATGCGCATATTTATGCAATTTAATAATTTTTTTTATTTGTTTATGTTGACAGGACAATGTTGTCTTTGCAATACAAATAAAAACTCAGATTTAATCATGGGGAATATCATGAAAACGTCCGTCGAGCTCTTCAGTTTTCACTATATTTATAAATGCGTGCTCGTCTATCTGTCTGATTATAGGCACCAGTTCCCTCTTGGCGTCAGAATTTATAACTGAATAAATAAGGGTCTTTTCCTTTTTCTCGTAGCAGCCGGTGCCCTTGAACAGGGTGGCGTCGTGGTTGGTCAGATCCCTGATGGCATGGTAGATCTCATTTGACTTGTCCGAAATAATGAACAAGGTCTCCTTCTTGTACCGTTTGTACATGAGCTGTATTACCTGAGTGCTGCAGAACTGGTAAATGATGGAGTACAGGGCACTGGACCATCCAAACAGGGCTCCTGCGATCACAAGCATTACAACATTTCCCATGAGAATGTAGTTCCAGGCGTCAATCCCCTTTTGATGGGCTAAATATATGCTGATGAAATCCGTACCGCCGGTGCTGGTCCCCACATTTAAGCACAGGCTGATGGCAATTCCGTTGATAAGCCCGCCGAACAGACTTATGAGCATGATGTCATTTGTAAATACATATCCAGGCAGCACATCAACAAATATACTTGACAGCAATATGACTATTATGGAATAAATGGTGAAACGCTTGCCGATGTATTTGTAGGCAATGTATGTTGGGAACAGGTTCAAACCTATGTTGAACACTGCAAATGGTATGCTCACATGAAGAAACTCTGTGCCGATATTCTGTAACAGCAGGGAGGCACCTGAGAAACCGCTTGGAAATAATCCTGCATTTTTCGTGAAACACCGCAGGTTCCATGCATACAGGATAGATGCAAATATTACTATAAAAAGGCGGAAAAACTGATAAAACTTCGGATGCTTTGACTCTAAAGATCTAAACATATGCTATACCTCCTATAACTTGAAATCAGCCCATGGACGAGGTACGGCATAACACACATGATTATGCGGTACCCCGATCTAAAAGAGCTTGCCTGTATTATACCACAAGCAGAGGGAGGCGAAACAGGTGGAATGTTATTATTGTTTGATATCTATCTGATATTGTTCTATAAATATCTCACGAGCTCATTGATGATCGGTGCGTAGTGCTCACCCTGGAGACCATAGTCTTTTTCTTTATAATTCCATGCGGCACGACCGATACCGTACTTCTCGAATACAGAGTGGATATCCTTGTACCAGTTAAGAGTGCCGTTAAGAGGAGCTCTGTCGATGACTCCATACTCGCCACAGTACATAAAGCCGTTTCTTTCTTCAACTGCCTTGATTCCATCAAGAAACATTGCTTCAAAAAATTCCGGACCGAGAGTGTGAAGCCCAAGGCTTTCATCAGCAAATGCTCCGTTAATACATCCTGGTATTTTTTTGGATTCTGTAACATATTTGTTCCAGTCACCGGGATATTCAATGTGAAAATCTTCCGGCATTCCATCTACCCAGTAAGCAGATTGATGGGTGAACAGCATTGGCTCGTAGCAGTGAAAATTGTATACAATGTTCTCGTCATCTGTATGAGGGAGGTGCTTTATCGTGGTGACAGCATTGTAGCACACTCCGCCCAGAAGTATTTTTGCGTTCGGGGCTTTTGACCGGATAATATTTATACAGTTGGAAGAGATATCATTCCATTCGTTTATAACATCAGGGCTTACAACTTCATTTAATGGCTCAAACATGATGATGTCGGAGTCTTTTGCATATCGGGTTATTAACTTTTCCCATATTTTATAGAATCTTTTCTGGAGAGCTTCGTCATAGAAGAAATTAATAGATTCTGCAGGCTTGTCAAATACGTAGCCGTATGTCTTATGCAGGTCAAGAACCACATTGAGACCATGCTTTCTGCACCATTTGATGCATGAATCAATGTAGAAGTATCCATTTTCTTTGTCACTTCCATCTTCGTTTTCAAAATTATCATAATCAATTGGAAGACGAACGTGATCAAGACCCCAGGATGCTATCTTGATGATATCTTTTTCTGTGATAAATGTGTCAAGATGTTCCTTTTCGAGCGAACCCTGTGACAGCCAGCCGCCCAGGTTTATACCTTTTTTAAATCCGTATAATGTTTTCATAATTAATAACCTCCTGATTAATATATTATACTTATTTGCATGTTTGTTAGTAATTGACGGTAACATTTTCAGTGATTATATGATAGCATTTATGCCAAAATATTAATATCTCTAATGTGTCATTTATATAATAATTGTGATATACTAATATAATCGGTGCAATGTATGAAAAAATAAATAGAAAAAAATAAATATCAGAAGTGTTAAATGAGGTAGCATATGCAACGAAGAAACAAAGGTATTACAGGAAAAGGTGGCAGATCATGAATATATCGGACGAGATAGCAAAAAAACAGTTTATTCAGAGAGAATACGGTCTGGCGCATCCTACCTATGACAGAGAACTTGATTTTTACCGGCTTGTATGCAGTGGTGATGTGAAAACTCTGACCGGTATGCTGCTTGCGGGTGAAGAAGATGATGTAACTCTTAAATCGCGGGGGATATTGTCGGAGGACAAAGTTCGCAACAGAAGATATCATGAGATAGTCCTTGTAGCAATGATATCCAGATTCTGTATAGAAGAGGGTATGGAGGAGATGGAAAGCTACAATCTCAGTGATTTCTACATTAACAGACTTGACAAAGCACAAACCCAACAGCAGATAACAGATGTACATAATCAGGTGATTATGGATTATGCTAAACGTATGAGACATGTAAAAAATAAGAAGGTTATATCACTTCATTGTGTAAGGACGATGGATTATGTGTATGATCATCTCCATGAAAAAATAGAAATTTCTGAAATAGCAGAATATGTGGGTGTGGAAAGATCATATCTGAGCAGATTATTTCGCAAGGAAGTGGGACAGACTCTTTCTGATTATGTTATGGACAAAAAGCTTCAGGCGGCAAAGAACATGTTATTGTGTTCGGACTTTTCCTGTATGGAGATATCCCAGTATCTTGCATTTGCCTCCAACAGTTACTTTATAAAATGTTTCCGGGAGAAATTTGGAAGTACGCCGGGGGCATATAGAAAGGAAAATTACCGAAAGCACTGGAAGAAGTCATGGAGATAGCGGACGGCGAGACAAGGTTAAGTATGGATTAAATAGTCAAGAAATGCTGTCAATGGTAGCAGAATCTGAACATAGGTACAGGAAGTAGAAAGTAGGGAAAGAGGCATTAATGTTTTATATACATATGAATGGCACTATTACAGAGATACTATTGTATTTCGTTGCATTTGTAATGCCGGTGATCTTGACCATATGGAATATTTATAATTGCTGTTCTTCAAAGCCCAAAAAGGAAAAGACGGTATCGTGTCTGACAATTTTTATGGGTGGAATATTATATTTTTTTCTATATGCGATACAGTTTAATACAGCGGGAGACTGGTATGAACAGGTAAATACCATGGAGAACCACTATAGTATCTCATCCGAATATGCCTGGGCTGTTGGGGCGCTTATCCTGTTAAGTTTTGTGGGGTATTTTATACTCTTATTCATAGAAGCGTCAAAAATACCGCCACTAATTTCCGTAATGTCGGTTGCAATGTTGGCGCTGCTCAATATTTTCCAGATCGTGTATGCCATACAAATTGCCAGAAATGTCAGCGGATTGGACTTGTATTTGTATGTTTACTATGCAAATATTCTTATATTATCGGCTTCTGTGATACGAAAGCAGATAATTCAGCAGGTTGATATCGCTGCAAATAAAAAACTGGATGGAAATGAGCATAGGATATTTCAATGGATGTATTCCAGGATGACCAGTTTTTCTAAGTATTCAATGCTGGTCTTTATTTGCATGTTTTTTATTGTTGCTGTGTTTGAAATCATATTTGTATTGGTTGGACAGGGCATTGACGCACCCATAAAGGCATTTACAGATACAGCTGATTGGACATTTTCAAAGCAAGTGCCGCCACCACCGGTAGATTACGAGGGTCATTATCTTTGTACAGTTGCAGCAGGTGGCCACAGGAAAGTAGTCAGACCTTTGCGTCTGGGCACTCGCCGGGGAAAGACGATCATCGTGAACCGGCAGCTCTGCATTGCAAATGCATTTGAAGAGGTTATTCAGGAAAAATTCCCAAGATTCCATAAAAGTATTCGCTATTTTTATGATACATATGGATATCCTGTTTCAAGACATATCACCAGCCCGGTTAAAGCGGATATTGTTTACATATTGATGAAGCCCCTTGAATGGGCGTTTCTTATATTCTTATACTTGGTGGATCTGCACCCGGAGGAAAGGATAGGCAGGCAGTATAAGAGGGGATAGGTGAGACCAATAAATGGCATTCTGGGCAAAACAAGGAGAAATAGAACAATGATAAAAATCCTATTCATCTGCTATGGCAACATCTGTCGTTCCCCTATGGCGGAATACATATTAAAGGACATGATCGAGAAGCGTAATCTCATATCTCAATTCGAGATCGCCTCGGCGGCCACGTCAACGGAGGAAATCTGGGGCGGTAAGGGCAATCCTATATATCCGCCGGCGAAGGAAGAATTAAGGCGGCATGGCATTGGTAAGACAAGCTATACAGACTTCTCAGGGAAGAGGGCAAGGCAGGTGACTGCTGCAGATTATGAATATTACGATTATATTTTGTGCGCAGATGCAGATAATATAAGAAGCACCATCAGAATAACAGGTCCTGACCGGGCAGGTAAAATAAAGCTCTTGCTGGACTATGCCGGAAGACCTGGGCAGAGCATAGCAGATCCTTGGTATACCGGAGATTTCCGAACAACATATCAGGATATTGTTGAAGGTTGTGAGGGCTTGTTGCGACATCTTGGTATTGAGTAAAGCCTGAGATCAAAATGCTCACATGTAAAAAGAAAGTCTTACACCAGCAATAGAGCGTAAAAAGCCAAATAAAAGTGCAAGTAAAATGTAAGATGCAAAAACATAAGTCAGAGAACATAATCTGGAAAATATAAGATAGAAAAAACTCAATTTGTTAAACAAATAATCGAAAGGTGGCATAAAGAACAAGAAAATGCAGTTGAAGATAATATTGCTTCTGGCAGCATTCGCAATCTGCGTATTCCCGGTGGGGTGTGGCAGCAAGGAAAGCATCGACAGAGACAAAACAGCAGTGAGCCAGATAGAAGACAGCGAAACCGGGAATGATAAAAGCAACGGTGACTTAAGGGATAACGAAAACGCTGCTGACACAGACAATAATTCCGGTGCTGAACAATCGACCGGCAACTGGTCAGAAGAGGCAGACAATTCGCAGCAGGATACTACAGATAAAGAGAAAGGTGATACGGAAGAAACGATGATCTATGTGGCATTGGGGGATTCACTGACTCACGGGTATGGGTTGGCGGACAAGCAGAAGGACAGATTTTCGGCGGTTATAGCCCACAAGCTCAGGACGGATGGCTATATGTGTTCGGAGTTCAACTACGGTGTGGATGGGCTGACCAGTGATGGGCTTCTTGAGATGTTGAATGCGGGGCAGTGCTCCATGACCAGCAGGGCTGATCTCATTACCATTGATATCGGGGCAAATGATGTTCTTCACACGGCGGCCATGCTGGCGGCATACGCCCTGTATGATATGGCGGCACCGGAGGACGAGTACGAGAGCATACAGACTGAGTTGGATAACAGCCTGGACCAGTACCGGAGCAATTTCGAGACACTTATAGATAATATTAAAAGGGAAAATCCAGATGCCAGGATCATTTGCACCACAATATATAATCCCTACAAAAATCTTGACATGACAATACAGGTGCCGGACGGAGAGGTGTCGTTAAGCGAATACACCGACACGGTGGTCACAAGGCTCAATAATGTCATGAAGGAGGTTGCGGCAGATAAGGGGATAGAAGTGGCCGACAGCTACACGGCATTTGAACTGACAAATAAAACCGTGCTCAATGCCAAAAATGATGCCACAGGCACCAATATGGACATACATCCCAATAAGGATGGATATGCCCTCATGGCGGAGGCATTCTATCAGGTGATAAAAAGCAAATAGAATACAAGTTATGACCGATAAGATTAAAAATTGCAAATAATATGAATATATGGAATTTTCTCTAAAGTTGAAATAATTAAAAAAATATAGTATACTGTCACAGAAATGCATGGTATATAAAGGCTGTGCATAGAAAAATCCAACAGATAGGGTCATATTTGATAGTGCTTATTTTAGTATGGGTTGAGGTTCCACAGGATATGCCAAGTTTTCTATGAGAATCAGGCATGTGGCACCAGGTTCTGCCAACGGCATTTTTTATGATCTGACATAGTGGAGGTAGTAGTATATGGAATTGTTTTTAGGAAGACCTGAGAACACCGAGGGCAGACTGCCCAGAGAGGTCAGGGTCTATGACTTCCTTGACGAACATGGGATTGAATATATGAGAACAGACCATGCGCCGGCGGACACCATGGAGGTTTGCTACGAGATCGATTCGGTGCTCAATGCCACCATTTGCAAAAACCTGTTTTTATGCAACAGGCAGAAGACCCAGTTCTATCTTTTGATGATGCCCGGGGACAAGCCTTTTAAGACAAAGGAGATCACATCACAGATCGGCAGTGCAAGACTTTCATTTGCGTCACCTGAGGACATGGAGAAGTATCTGGATATTAAGCCGGGGGCCGTGAGTATCATGGGACTTATGAATGACAAGGACAATGTTGTGCAGCTTCTGGTGGATGAAGATGTGATGAAGGAGGAGTACCTGGGATGTCACCCTTGCGTAAGTACTTCGAGCCTTAAAATAAAGACCGCCGATGTGTTTGGACCATACCTGAAGGCAGTGGGACATGACATGATAAAGGTGAAATTAACAGGAGAGGCATAAGCCTATTGGAATAATATGGATTTAAGAGTGATTTTTGAGGGCGGACACACAAAGGAACGTAACCGTGCTGCATATAAAAAACTTGCAAATGTCGAGCTTGAGCTCACTGCAAATGACATGTATCGTGCCCTTATAACCGGTGACAGCATGAGACCTATTCTCAGGGAGAATCGTGACGTGGCGATAGTTGACAGCGTCAGGGGAGTACTTTCTCCAAATGATGTGGTGCTGTACAAGCGTCCGGATGGGCAGTATGTACTTCACAGGATACTTAATACCTATGGAAATTATTACGTTACCTGCGGTGACAATAGGTGGAAGCGGGAGAAGATACCATTTGACTGGGCGATAGGCGTCATGAAGGGGTTCTATAATGATGACGAGTACATAGATGTGACAGACAAAGCCTACCAGCGGTATTCAAAACTCTGGTGCAGGATATATCCCCTTAGAGCTGCCTGGCTGTGGCTGCGACATTTCTTCCAGTTCGTGAAAGAATTGGCAATATCACTTACTGTCAGATACGACAGATTTATAAGGAAAGTCCGCAGATGGTGGATCCGCCACAAGAGATTTTAGGCAGATAGCAAGTGCGGCAAATGTAATAATTTAATTGAATTATAATTTAAACAAGACAGCGTCATGCAAAGGAGATACCTAACCTTAGCATGACGCTTTTCATGTAACGATGTCTATGACATCAATAAAATCCTGTTTAAAAGACCTGATCTGTGTTATAGTTTTCATAGATGACAGAGAAAACCACTGATATTTCGTGGCTTTCTTGCGGCGTGACCGAAATAAACATAAAGAGAGAATTTGCAATGGGTGAAAATAAAAACAGAATTACTTCAAGTAAAGACAAGACCGGTTCAAAAAATAAATTCAATACTGAAAAAAAACAAGTTAAGGGCAATAAAATTTCCGGAAATAATGACCATAAACAGCAGGGCAGCAGACCGGCAAAAACCAAGGCACAAAAAAGCGACAAATGTCCGGTCTTCGGCAAATGTGGCGGTTGTCAGTACCTTGATATTCCATACGAGAAGCAGCTGGAAATGAAGCAGAAGAATATGGAGAAGCTGCTGTCTTCATTTGGCTATGTGGATCAAATCATAGGCATGGAACAGCCGTATTTCTACAGGAATAAGATAAATGTCTCTTTTAGGCGTTTAAAGAACGGGGAGATAATAGCCGGAATTTACGAGGAGGGTACCCACAACGTACTGCGTACCGACACCTGCATGATCCAGGACAAGCGGGCTGCAAATATAATACAGACAGCGGCGGCACTGATAAAATCCTTCAAACTGCAATTATATAATGAAGACACAGGAACAGGGCTTATCAGACATATGCAGATAAGAACAGGATTTGCCACGGGACAGATTTTGGTGATAATCGTCACCTCAAGACCGGAATTCCCATCAAAGAAAAACTTCTCGAAGGTGTTTGTGGAGAAATGTCCGGAGATAACCACTATAGTCCAGAACATTAACCCAAAGAAGACAACGATGGTTCTGGGAGACAGGAACCAGACTATATATGGAAAGGGCTTCATTGAGGATATATTGTGTGGCAACAGATTTCGCATATCTCCGGGAAGCTTCTATCAGATAAATCCGATCCAGACGGAGGTGCTCTACAATAAAGCCATCAAGTATGCGGATCTCAAGAAGAAGGAAACGGTGCTGGATGCTTACTGCGGCATAGGAACTATCGGAATATCCATGGCGTCAAGGGCTAAGAAGGTCATTGGCGTTGAGTTGTCAACGGCAGCCATCAGGGACGCAAATAAAAATGCCCAGATAAATAAAATAGACAATATTGACTTTTATAATAATGACGCCGGAGTGTTCATGGAGGAGCTGGCTGAAGCTGGTGAAACCATAGATGTTGTGTGCATGGATCCACCAAGGTCAGGCAGTAATGAGGTGTTCCTTTCATCCCTCGTTACCCTTTCTCCAAGAAAGGTTGTATATGTGTCCTGCGGTCCGGAGAGCCTTGCCAAAGATCTCAAGTATCTCACAACTCATGGCTACAAGGTGATAAAAATGACTCCGGTGGATTTATTCCCGATGACCGAGCATACAGAAATGGTCTGCTTACTGTCGCGTAAAGTCCTAGTTTAAGTGGACTAGAGGGCTTT